>NZ_VTWH01000002.1:0-1002891 GCF_008369445.1 Aureimonas fodinaquatilis | reverse complement strand
ATGGCGAAGAGCAAATTCGAGCGGAACAAGCCGCACGTGAACATTGGTACGATTGGTCACGTTGACCATGGCAAGACGTCTTTGACGGCTGCGATTACGAAGTATTTTGGCGAGTTTCGTGCGTATGATCAGATCGACGCCGCGCCGGAAGAAAAGGCCCGCGGCATCACGATTTCGACGGCACACGTTGAGTATGAGACGGAAGCGCGTCACTATGCGCACGTTGATTGCCCAGGCCACGCGGACTATGTGAAGAACATGATCACGGGTGCAGCGCAGATGGATGGCGCGATCCTGGTATGTTCGGCTGCAGATGGCCCGATGCCCCAGACGCGTGAGCACATTCTGCTTGCCCGTCAGGTTGGCGTTCCAGCCATTGTGGTTTTCCTGAACAAGGTTGATCAGGTTGACGATCCAGAGCTTCTTGAGCTTGTGGAGCTTGAAGTTCGTGAACTTCTGTCGAGCTATGATTTTCCGGGCGACGACATTCCGATTGTCAAGGGTTCAGCGCTTGCAGCGCTTGAAGATTCCAACAAGACGATTGGTGAAGATGCGGTTCGCGAATTGATGGCAGCGGTTGATGCCTACATTCCGACCCCGGAGCGCCCGATTGACCAGCCATTCCTGATGCCCATCGAAGACGTGTTCTCGATTTCGGGCCGCGGTACGGTTGTCACGGGTCGTGTTGAGCGCGGGATTGTCAAGGTCGGTGAAGAAGTTGAGATCGTGGGTATCCGCGATTCCAAGAAGACGACGGTTACCGGCGTTGAAATGTTCCGCAAGCTTCTTGACCAGGGTCAGGCCGGCGACAACATCGGCGCGCTGGTTCGTGGTGTTGACCGTGAAGGCGTTGAGCGTGGTCAGGTTCTGTGCAAGCCCGGTTCGGTAAAGCCGCACACTCGCTTCATGGCCGAGGCCTACATTCTGACGAAGGAAGAGGGTGGCCGTCATACGCCATTCTTCACGAACTATCGTCCGCAGTTTTATTTCCGCACGACGGACGTTACCGGTGTTGTAACGCTTCCGGAAGGCACGGAAATGGTGATGCCGGGCGACAATGTAACGATGGACGTCAAGTTGATCGTTCCGATCGCGATGGAAGAAAAGCTTCGCTTTGCTATCCGCGAAGGCGGCCGCACAGTGGGCGCCGGTGTTGTTTCGTCAATCGTCGAATAACACCTGTTGAATTGAAGGTGGCACGGACCAACGACCGTTAAAACACCAATTTCTGTTGATGCGGCGTCATGCAGGTGGCGCCGCATTTTTATTTCCAAACAAATGCAGCAAACTGGCTTGTCCGGGGCGTTTTAGCACTTGCAATGGGGCAGATATGGCCTTATTGCGAACACGAAACCGGTTGATGCGCAGTGTCCGCTTCCCGGCGAAGGGGTATAGCTCAGTTGGTAGAGCGGCGGTCTCCAAAACCGCAGGTCGTGGGTTCGAGTCCCTCTGCCCCTGCCATTTCACTCATAGCAATCATCGTCGTTTTCCGCCTTGTCCCTCGCCTGTTTTGTGCAAAGCGTTTGCGCTTTACCGGGCATTGGTGTATCAAGCCCATTCACGAAATATCGCGCAGGCCTCTTGTGAATCAGTGGGGCTGCGGGTATTACACATCCAACGGACACGAGGTGCGTGGGGCTGGCAGTCAGCTTTTACGCGCCTAATGCCATGAGCGGTATATGGCCTCTAAAGCGAATCCTTTTACGTTCCTTCAGCAGGTGCGGAGCGAAGTTGCTAAAGTAACTTGGCCCACCCGGAAGGAGACGTTCATCTCCACAATCATGGTGTTGATCATGGTGGTGTTTGCAGCTGCGTTCTTTTTTCTAGCAGATCAGGCGCTTGGCTTTATCGTCGGCTACATTATGAGTGCCGGCCGCTGACCGCAGGAGATGACTGAATTTTATGACAGCTCGTTGGTATATTGTTCACGCTTATTCGAACTTCGAAAAGAAGGTCGCCGAATCCATTGAGGAGCAGGCCCGTCAGAAGGGTCTTACGGATAAGTTCGAGAAAATACTTGTTCCGACCGAAAAGGTTGTGGAGATTCGGCGTGGCCGGAAGGTTGATGCCGAGCGCAAGTTTTTCCCTGGATATGTTCTGGTCAAGGTTGATCTGACGGATCAGGTGTTTTCCCTGATCAAGAACACTCCGAAGGTCACTGGCTTCCTGGGTCCGGACAATCGCCCGGTGCCGATTTCAGAGGCGGAGGCGCTGCGCATTCTGTCTCAGGTTCAGGATGGGGTTGAGCGGCCAAAGGCCAGCATATCGTTTGATGTCGGTGAGCAGGTCAGAGTTTCGGATGGACCGTTTGCCTCGTTCAACGGTGTCGTTCAAGAGGTTGATCAGGAGCGGGCGCGGCTCAAGGTGGAAGTCTCCATCTTCGGGCGGGCAACTCCGGTTGATCTGGATTTTGGTCAGGTCGAAAAGGTCTGATCGGATTGGGGCTGCATTGCAGCCCGACTGCGCGGGAGGTTGTCCGGCTTTTGCCGGCTGGGTCCAACCGCACCGCGCAACTGCAAGAGGTCACGGTGTTGTGGCCTGAAGGCCGGAAACGGCATACTGAAAAGGCAGAGAAAAATGGCTAAGAAAATCGCAGGGCAGCTTAAGCTGCAGGTTTCTGCTGGGTCAGCAACCCCGTCGCCGCCTATCGGTCCGGCATTGGGTCAGCGCGGCATTAACATCATGGAATTCTGCAAGGCGTTCAACGCCCAGACGCAGGAAATGGAAAAGGGTTCGCCGGTACCGGTGGTCATCACCTATTACCAGGACAAGTCCTTCACCTTTATCATGAAGACCGCTCCGGTCAGCTTCTTCCTCAAGAAGGCAGCCGGAATCAAGTCTGGTTCGAAAGAGCCGGGCAAGGTTGGTGGCGGAAAGGTCACTCGTGAGCAGGTTCGTGAGATCGCTGAAAAGAAGTTCAAAGATCTGAACGCAAACGATATCGATGCAGCAATGTTGATGGTTGAGGGTTCTGCCCGCTCCATGGGTCTGGAAGTGGTGGGCTGAAACCATGGCAAAAGTTGGCAAACGTACTGTTAAGGCGCGCGAAGGTCTGGATCGGGACAAGCTGTATGGTCTTCCTGAGGCTGTAGGCATTCTGAAAGAGCGCGCGACTGCAAAATTCGACGAGACTGTCGAAGTTGCGATCAATCTTGGTGTTGACCCTCGCCATGCGGACCAGATGGTTCGTGGTGTTGTGAATCTGCCAAACGGCACGGGCCGCACTGTTCGTGTTGCCGTGTTTGCGCGTGGCGATAAGGCTGAAGAAGCCAAGGCTGCCGGTGCTGACATTGTCGGCGCGGAAGAGCTGGTTGAAAAGGTGCAGTCCGGCCAGATCGATTTCGATCGCGCCATTGCTACCCCGGATATGATGGGCCTGGTCGGTCGTCTGGGTAAGGTTCTTGGTCCTCGCGGCCTGATGCCGAACCCACGCGTTGGTACCGTTACGCCAGATGTTGCGGCTGCGGTTAAAGCCTCCAAGGGCGGCGCTGTAGAGTTCCGCGTCGAAAAGGCCGGTATTGTTCATGCTGGTGTTGGCAAGGTGTCATTCGGGGCCGACGCGCTTCTGGAAAATATCCGCGCCTTCGCTGATGCGGTTCAGAAGGCGAAGCCATCCGGCGCAAAGGGAACTTATGTTCAGCGCGTCGCAGTGTCTTCAACAATGGGCCCTGGTCTGAAGATCGAGCTTTCGACAGTTCAGCCACAGGCCTGATCGCCATCGGCTCTTAACATTTCGGGAAAGCGACACTATATGCGTCGCTTTCCTGCAAGAATCCCGGCTTAACCGCCGGGCTGCAAATGCTCTGCAAAGGGCTTTTGCTCCTGTCCGAGATTGTGGGCGAGGGCCGGTCAGCCGGTTTTCTTAATAGTAGCCCTCATGAGACGGGGAGAGTGCTGAATGTCCGGCTTGCCGGTATTTGGTTCGAACCTCTGAATGCCTTGTGCCGACGAGATGGGGCTTACAGCTCCGGTGACGCCAAGGGGACAGGTCCTCAATGCCATTTGGTGCAAGCCAGATGGTTAATGGCAACCGGGGCTATCCGAAAGGAAGCCCTAACTGGAGAGTGGCAGTGGACAGAGCGGAAAAACGCGAGTTCGTCACCGAGCTGAACGAAACTTTCAAAGTTTCGGGAGCTATCGTGGTGGCTCGTTACGCCGGTCTTACCGTCGCGCAGATGAACGATCTTCGTTCTAAAATGCGTGAACAAGGTGGCACCGTTAAGGTTGCGAAGAACCGCCTCGCCAAAATTGCTCTTCTAGGCACTGACGCCGAGTCTATCACTGGTCTTTTCCAGGGACAGACACTGATCGCTTATTCAAGCGATCCGATTGCGGCGCCAAAGGTGGCTAATGATTTCGCCAAGGGTAATGACAAGCTTGTCATTCTCGGCGGAGCCATGGGCACCACCCCTCTCGACGCGGAAGGCGTGAAGGCTCTTGCCTCGCTGCCATCGCTCGACGAACTGCGCGCCAAGTTGGTGGGCATGATCCAGACACCGGCGACACGGATCGCTGGCGTCGTGGCTGCACCTGCATCGCAGCTTGCACGGGTTTTCGGGGCATATGCCAAGAAGGACGAAGCGGCGTGAGGCTGGGTCCTCGCTGCATTCAAACTATTCGAACCATAGGGAATTAAGACAATGACAGATCTCGCAAAGATCGTTGAAGACCTCTCCAACCTGACAGTTCTGGAGGCCGCTGAGCTTTCGAAGCTGCTTGAAGAGAAGTGGGGCGTTTCAGCCGCTGCTCCTGTTGCAGTTGCTGCTGCTGGCGGTGGCGCTGCTGCTGCTGTTGAAGAAGAAAAGACCGAGTTTGACGTGATCCTGACGGACGCAGGCGCACAGAAAATCAACGTCATCAAGGAAGTTCGTGCCATCACCGGTCTTGGCCTCAAGGAAGCCAAGGATCTGGTTGACGGCGCTCCTAAGCCAGTCAAGGAAGCTGTTTCCAAGGACGAAGCTGCCAAGATCAAGGACGTTCTTGAGAAGGCCGGCGCAAAGGTCGACGTTAAGTAATTGCGCCTCAGGCGCAAAGACGCATGAAATTGGCGGGCGGGACGGCATTTTGCCGTTCCGCTTTCCGTGCTCGAAACGACCGGCCATGCCGGGGTGGGTGGTTTCAGCAGACTGGCCGCGACTTTCAGAGATGTTTGCCGAACCTCGCAAAGATTTCTGGAAGACGCGGATGGGCCGATGGTCCGCATAGGTCGAAGCTGTGATCGGTTAAGACGCAGCGTACCTCCTGCAAGGGAGGTTTTGGAATTGAAGCCCTTCGGCGAGGGCACTGTCGAGAGCAAGGAGCGACGATGTCTCAGACGACGACGTTTAGCGGTCGCAGGCGCGTACGCAAATTCTTCGGGCATATCCCCGAGGTTGCCGAAATGCCGAACCTGATCGAGGTCCAGAAGGCCTCTTACGATCAGTTTCTTATGGTGGAAGAGCCGGAAGGCGGTCGCCCGGATGAGGGGCTTCAGGCCGTATTCAAATCGGTGTTCCCGATTTCGGACTTTTCCGGTCATTCCATGCTCGAATTCGTCAAGTACGAGTTTGAAGCGCCGAAGTTTGACGTGGAAGAGTGCCGCCAGCGCGACATGACGTTCGCCGCGCCCCTCAAGGTTACATTGCGCCTCATCGTGTTTGATGTCGACGAAGACACCGGCTCGAAGTCCATCAAGGACATCAAGGAGCAGGACGTCTACATGGGCGATATGCCGCTGATGACGCTGAACGGAACGTTCATCGTCAACGGCACGGAGCGCGTTATTGTTTCGCAGATGCACCGTTCGCCGGGCGTGTTCTTCGATCATGACAAGGGCAAGAGCCACTCGTCAGGCAAGTTGCTGTTTGCCGCTCGCGTCATTCCGTATCGTGGTTCGTGGCTTGACATCGAATTCGATGCCAAGGACATCGTCTTTGCGCGTATCGATCGTCGCCGCAAAATTCCAGTCACCAGCTTGCTGATGGCGCTGGGAATGGATGGAGAGGAAATCCTTTCCACATTCTACAACATCGTCAAATTCGAGAAGGACCGTGGCGGCTGGCGTATCCCGTTCTCCGTTGAACGTGTTCGCGGTCAGAAGTCCTTGACGGATCTGATTGATGCCGATTCCGGCGAAGTGCTGGTTGAAGCCGGTAAGAAGGTGACTGCACGTCAGGCCCGTCAGATGAAGGAGAAGGGCGTAAAAGCGCTCCGGGCTTCTGAAGATGATCTGTATGGCAACTATCTGGCTGAAGACATCGTCAACTATCAGACGGGTGAGATTTATCTCGAAGCCGGAGATGAAATTGACGAGAAGACCCTCAAAGTGCTGGTTGATGCCGGCCATGAGGAAATTTCAGTTCTCGACATCGACCATGTGACCGTCGGCGCATACATCCGCAACACTCTGGCTTCGGACAAGAACGAAACGCGTCAGGATGCGCTGTTCGACATCTACCGGGTCATGCGTCCGGGTGAACCGCCAACCATCGAAACAGCGGAAGCAATGTTCCATTCGCTGTTCTTCGATTCAGAGCGTTACGATCTCTCGGCTGTTGGCCGCGTGAAGATGAACATGCGCCTTGATGTCAATGCCGAGGACACGGTTCGTGTCCTGCGCAAGGAAGACATTCTGGCTGTTGTTCGCACGCTGGTTGACCTGCGCGATGGCAAAGGCGAAATCGACGACATCGACAATCTGGGCAACCGTCGTGTTCGCTCGGTTGGCGAGTTGATGGAAAATCAGTACCGCGTCGGTCTGCTTCGTATGGAGCGGGCGATCAAGGAGCGTATGTCCTCGGTCGAAATCGACACGGTGATGCCGCAGGATCTGATCAATGCCAAGCCGGCGGCTGCCGCTGTTCGCGAGTTCTTCGGATCATCGCAGCTTTCGCAGTTTATGGATCAGACGAACCCGCTGTCGGAAATCACCCACAAGCGCCGTATCTCGGCTCTTGGACCGGGCGGTTTGACGCGTGAGCGTGCCGGCTTTGAAGTCCGCGACGTTCACCCGACGCACTACGGACGTATCTGCCCGATTGAAACGCCTGAAGGCCCGAATATCGGTCTGATCAACTCATTGGCGACGTTCGCCCGCGTTAACAAATACGGCTTCATTGAAAGCCCGTATCGTCGCGTGGTGGATGGCAAGGTCACGCTTGATGTTGTCTATCTTTCCGCCATGGAAGAAGCCAAGCACCACGTGGCTCAGGCGAACGCATTGCTGACGGATGAAAACACATTCGTTGACGATCTGGTGGTCTGCCGTCATGCCGGTGACAACGTTATCACTCCGCGTGAAAACATCGATCTGATGGACGTTTCGCCTAAGCAGATCGTGTCGGTTGCTGCTGCGTTGATTCCGTTCCTGGAAAACGATGACGCGAACCGCGCGCTGATGGGTTCGAACATGCAGCGTCAGGCTGTGCCACTGGTGCGCGCGGAAGCGCCATTTGTTGGCACCGGCATGGAGCCCGTGGTCGCGCGTGACTCCGGTGCGGCTATTGCTGCTCGCCGGACTGGCATTGTCGATCAGGTGGATGCGACCCGTATTGTTGTTCGCGCAACGGAAGACCTGGAAGCAGGTCGCTCGGGCGTGGACATTTATCGCCTGATGAAGTTCCAGCGTTCGAACCAGTCAACCTGCATCAACCAGCGCCCACTCGTAAAAATGGGCGACCGGGTGCAGAAGGGCGACATCATTGCAGATGGTCCGTCCACTGATCTGGGCGATCTGGCCTTGGGCCGTAACGTGCTCGTGGCGTTCATGCCATGGAATGGCTACAACTACGAAGATTCAATCCTGCTTTCCGAGCGGATCGTGGCTGATGACGTCTTTACCTCAATTCACATTGAAGAATTTGAGGTGATGGCTCGTGACACCAAGCTTGGACCGGAAGAAATCACGCGCGACATTCCAAACGTCTCGGAAGAAGCGCTGAAGAATCTGGACGAAGCGGGCATTGTCTATATCGGCGCTGAAGTGCAGCCGGGCGACATTCTGGTGGGTAAGATCACACCTAAGGGCGAGAGTCCGATGACACCGGAAGAAAAGCTCCTGCGGGCGATTTTCGGAGAGAAGGCGTCAGACGTTCGCGACACCTCGAACCGTATGCCGCCAGGCACCTACGGAACGGTCGTGGAAGTGCGGGTGTTCAATCGACATGGTGTCGAGAAGGACGAACGTGCCATGGCGATCGAGCGTGAGGAAATTGAGCGCCTCGCCAAGGATCGTGATGACGAGCAGGCAATTCTTGACCGCAACGTCTATGGTCGTCTGGTTGATATGCTGGATGGCAAGTCGGCTGTGGCTGGTCCCAAGGGCTTCAAGAAGGGCACAGTTCTGTCACCTGCGCTGATCCAGGAGTTCCCGCGGTCGCAATGGTGGATGTTCGCTGTTGAGGACGAGCGTCTGCAAGGCGAACTGGAAGACCTGCGCAGCGTCTATGACGACTCCAAGAAGACGCTGGAAGGCCGCTTCATGGACAAGGTCGAGAAGGTGCAGCGCGGTGACGAACTGCCACCAGGCGTCATGAAGCAGGTCAAGGTCTTTGTGGCTGTGAAGCGCAAGATCCAGCCGGGCGACAAGATGGCTGGCCGTCACGGCAACAAGGGTGTGGTTTCCCGCATCGTGCCGGTTGAAGACATGCCGTTCAACGAAGATGGCACGCATGTCGATATCGTGCTGAACCCGCTGGGCGTGCCGTCACGCATGAACGTCGGTCAGATTCTGGAAACGCATCTTGGCTGGGCCTGTGCTGGTATGGGCCGGCGGATCGGTGATCTGCTGGAAGCTTATCAGGAGAGTCTGGACGTTGATCCTCTGCGTCAGGAAATCGCCGGATTGTTGGGCGACAATGACCGCAATGAGCCAGTCAAGAACTACGATGACGAGTCAGTGTTGATGCTGGCACGTCAGATGAAGCGCGGCGTTTCCATTGCCACTCCGGTGTTCGATGGTGCGGTAGAGCACGACATCGTCGAAATGCTGGAAAAGGCGGGTCTGGATGGTTCCGGACAGGTTACGCTTTACGATGGTCGTACGGGTGATCCGTTCGATCGGCAGGTGACTGTGGGCTACATCTACATGCTCAAGCTTCACCATCTGGTCGATGACAAGATCCACGCACGGTCCATTGGCCCGTATTCGCTGGTCACGCAGCAGCCGCTGGGTGGCAAGGCGCAGTTCGGTGGGCAGCGCTTCGGTGAAATGGAAGTCTGGGCGCTCGAAGCTTACGGCGCGGCCTATACCTTGCAGGAAATGCTGACCGTCAAGTCGGATGACGTGGCTGGCCGTACCAAGGTCTATGAGTCGATTGTTCGTGGCGATGACGCGTTCGAATCCGGCATTCCTGAGAGCTTCAACGTTCTGGTCAAGGAAATGCGTTCGCTGGGTCTGGATGTTGATCTGTCGAACACCGGCAAGGATCAGGCCTCTGCCAGGCGGGACGAACAACTGCCCGATGCAGCTGAGTAGAACTTGAGCACCGGCTGTTGAGCCGGTGCTTCGGCTGGCATTTCCGCAAGGCAATGCCAGCCAGTGATTTTCGGGATTTTGGTTTTACGCCAGTTTTATCGGCGTTGCGGGGTGCGAAACCCCAGAAGGAGAAGGCACCATGAATCAAGAGGTCATGAATCTCTTCAATCCTCAGGTGCAGGCCCAGTCATTTGATTCCATTCGGATCTCGCTAGCGAGCCCGGAGAAAATCCTGTCGTGGTCATTCGGTGAGATCAAGAAGCCGGAAACGATCAACTACCGGACTTTCAAGCCCGAGCGCGATGGCCTGTTCTGCGCGCGCATCTTCGGTCCGATCAAGGATTACGAATGCTTGTGCGGCAAGTACAAGCGCATGAAGTACAAAGGCATCATCTGCGAAAAGTGCGGCGTCGAGGTGACCTTGTCACGCGTTCGGCGTGAGCGGATGGGGCACATCGAACTTGCTGCGCCGGTTGCGCATATCTGGTTCCTGAAGTCACTGCCAAGCCGCATCGGCACGCTTCTGGACATGACGCTCAAGGATATTGAGCGGGTTCTGTATTTCGAAAACTACATCGTCACCGAGCCCGGCCTGACGGCGTTGAAGGAGCATCAGCTCCTCACGGAAGAAGAGTATATCATCGCGACCGAAGAGTATGGTGAGGATTCCTTCACTGCACTCATTGGTGCGGAAGCCATTCAAGAGCTTCTGGCTTCCATGGATCTGGAAAAGATCGCCGGTGATCTGCGTTCGGAACTGGCAACAACGACGTCCGATCTGAAGACCAAGAAGCTGATGAAGCGTCTGAAGATCGTTGAGAATTTTCTGGAGTCGGGCAACCGGCCTGAATGGATGATCCTCAGCGTCGTACCGGTTATTCCGCCAGACCTGCGCCCTCTGGTGCCGCTGGATGGTGGTCGCTTTGCCACGTCGGATCTGAACGATCTCTATCGCCGTGTGATCAACCGTAACAACCGTCTGAAGCGGCTGATTGAGCTGCGTGCGCCGGGTATCATTATCCGCAATGAAAAGCGCATGCTTCAGGAAGCTGTTGATGCGTTGTTCGACAATGGTCGTCGCGGCCGTGTCATCACGGGCGCCAACAAGCGTCCGTTGAAGTCATTGTCCGACATGCTGAAAGGAAAGCAGGGGCGGTTCCGTCAGAACCTTCTCGGCAAGCGCGTGGACTATTCCGGACGTTCCGTTATCGTGACAGGTCCGGAATTGAAGCTTCATCAGTGCGGTCTTCCCAAGAAGATGGCTCTGGAGCTGTTCAAGCCGTTCATCTATGCGCGTCTTGACGCCAAGGGCTATTCATCAACGGTCAAGCAGGCGAAGAAGCTGGTTGAAAAAGAACGTCCCGAAGTCTGGGATATTCTTGACGAGGTCATTCGTGAGCACCCGGTTCTCCTGAACCGCGCCCCGACATTGCACCGTCTGGGTATTCAGGCGTTTGAGCCGATCCTTATCGAAGGCAAGGCTATTCAGCTGCATCCGCTCGTTTGTACAGCGTTTAACGCTGACTTCGACGGCGACCAGATGGCGGTACACGTTCCTCTGTCGATCGAAGCGCAGCTTGAAGCACGCGTTCTGATGATGTCCACGAACAACATTCTGCATCCAGCCAATGGTCAGCCGATCATTGTGCCGTCGCAGGACATGGTTCTGGGGCTCTATTATCTATCGATCATCAATGAGAACGAAGTCGGCCAGGGCATGGCGTTTTCGGACATTGGCGAGATGGAGCATGCCTTGCACGCCAAGGCTATCACGCTCCACACCAAAATTCGTGGCCGCTACAAGTCGGTCAATGATGCTGGTGAGCTGGTTTCGAAGGTCTATGAAACCACGCCTGGCCGTATGCTCATCGCGCAGTTGCTGCCCAAGCATCCGAAGATCTCGTTCGATATCGCCAATGATCTGATGACGAAAAAGAATATTTCTCGTCTGATCGATCAGGTCTATCGCCATTGCGGTCAGAAAGAGACGGTCATCTTCTGTGACCGCATCATGCAGCTTGGTTTCAAGCATGCGTGCATGGCGGGCATTTCCTTCGGTAAGGATGACATGGTCATTCCGGATACCAAGGAGCGGATGATTGCCGAAACGCAGGCTTTGGCCAAGGAATATGAGCAGCAGTACAATGACGGTCTGATCACTCAGGGCGAGAAGTACAACAAGGTGGTTGATGCCTGGGCAAAGTGCACAGACAAAATCGCTGACGAAATGATGTTGCGCATTAAAGCCGTGGAATTTGATGACAATGGCCGCCAGCGGCCAATGAACTCGATTTACATGATGTCGCACTCTGGTGCTCGTGGTTCGCCCACTCAGATGCGTCAGCTTGCAGCAATGCGCGGCCTGATGACAAAGCCTTCGGGCGAAATCATCGAAACGCCGATCATTTCGAACTTCAAGGAAGGTCTGACCGTTCTTGAGTACTTCAACTCGACACACGGTGCTCGTAAGGGTCTTGCTGATACGGCGTTGAAAACCGCGAACTCCGGCTACTTGACACGTCGTCTCGTGGACGTGGCGCAGGACTGCATTATCACGCAGGCCGATTGCGGAACGACGAGTGGCCTGACAATGCAGCCGATCGTCGATGCCGGTCAGGTTGTGGCCAGCCTGGGTCAGCGTATTCTGGGTCGTACGATACTTGAGCCTGTTCTTCATCCAGTGTCTGGCGAGGTCCTTGCGGATGCCGGTCATACGGTTGAAGAAAAGGACGTCGAGATCATCGAAAAGGCTGGGGTTCAGTCTGTGAAGATCCGTTCCGCACTCACTTGTGAAGTGCGCACCGGTATCTGCGCAGTCTGCTACGGGCGCGATCTGGCACGGGGAACACCGGTCAACATGGGTGAAGCTGTCGGTGTTATTGCCGCACAGTCCATTGGTGAGCCGGGTACCCAGCTAACCATGCGTACCTTCCACATGGGTGGTACGGCACAGGTGGTTGACCAGTCGTTCCTCGAAGCTTCGTATGAAGGCACGGTCAAGATCCGCAACCGCAACGTTGTTCGGGATTCGGACGGGCGTCTGGTAGCCATGGGCCGCAATATGGCGATCCTGATCATGGATCAGGGCGGCAAGGAGCGCGCATCGCACCGGGTAACCTACGGTTCGCGTGTGTTCGTGGATGATGGTGATCAGGTTCGCCGTGGTCAGCGTATTGCCGAGTGGGATCCGTACACCAGACCAGTTCTGACGGAGCTTGAAGGTATCGTTGAGTTCGAAGATCTGGTGGACGGCTTGTCCGTTGCTGAACAGGCGGATGAGTCGACCGGTATCACCAAGCGTCAGGTTATTGACTGGCGGGCAAATCCACGTGGTTCAGACCTGAAGCCGGCACTTGTCATCAAGGGTGCGGACGGACAGGTTCTCAAACTGGCTCGTGGTTCGGATGCTCGCTACTTCCTGTCGGTGGATGCCATTCTGTCTGTCGAGCCCGGTTCGCGTGTCAAGGCAGGTGACGTTCTTTCGCGTATTCCAATGGAAAGCGCGAAAACCAAGGACATCACCGGTGGTCTTCCACGCGTTGCCGAACTGTTCGAGGCACGTCGTCCGAAGGACAATGCGGTTATCGCCGAGATCGACGGAACGGTGCGCTTTGGTCGCGACTACAAGAACAAGCGTCGTATCGTCATCGAGCCGCATGAAGACGGTGTTGAACCAGTCGAGTATCTGATCCCGAAAGGTAAGCCATTCCACCTTCAGGAAGGCGATATCATTGAAAAGGGCGACTACATCCTCGACGGCAATCCTGCACCACACGACATTCTCGCCATTCGGGGTGTTGAGGCGCTGGCGTCCTATCTCGTGAATGAGATTCAGGAAGTCTACCGTCTGCAGGGCGTGTTGATCAACGACAAGCACATTGAAGTCATCGTTCGGCAGATGCTTCAGAAGGTCGAGATTCTGGAGTCGGGCGACAGTGGCTACATTCCGGGCGACAATGTTGACCGGATTGAGCTGGCTGAGCTGAACGAGCGTCTGGAGGAAGAGGGCAAGAAGCCAGCTTCCGGCGTGCCGGTACTTCTCGGCATCACCAAGGCCTCACTGCAAACGCCATCGTTCATTTCGGCGGCATCGTTCCAGGAAACCACACGCGTTCTCACAGAGGCCGCTGTTGCTGGTAAAATGGACACGCTGCAGGGTCTGAAGGAAAACGTGATTGTCGGACGTCTGATTCCTGCCGGCACCGGCGGAATGATGACACAGGTGCGTCGCATTGCGACCTCGCGTGATGATCTCATCATTGATGATCGTCGCAAAACCTCGCAAAGCGGTCGTCCGGACAACCTGTTGTCGGACCGGTCAAAAGGCGGCGATGAAATGGCAAAGTCCGCCCTGTAGGCCTTGCTGTTCAAAGAGAGTTAACCAGAGGCCGCCTCGGAAACGTGGTGGCCTTTGGTGTAAATTGACGTCAAGCCAATGTCGTTAACACATGCTGATGCAAGGGCTTGACGATGACAGCAGGAATCGTTAAACAGCCCACAACAGAACCGATGTGAAGCCAAACGAGTCACGGACGCCGCGTCCAGGACTAACGCTTCAAACAAGGTTCAGTTCAACGAGATGCATATAGACTGGCGCATGATCAGCTTGCTGATCCTCTGCTTTTCCCGGGCAGTCCACATAAGGTGGGCGGAACGCCCGGTTTCGTGCATGAGCCAATTGGGGCCAGTCGTGCAATATCGCGTTTGGAACCGAGTTTAGAAAGAAGAGGGAAGGTTGGGATGCCTACCATTAACCAGCTGATCCGTAAGCCGCGGGTACGTCCGTCAGAGCGCAATACGGTTCCGGCTCTCCAGGCCAATCCGCAGAAGCGCGGTGTTTGCACTCGCGTTTACACAACCACGCCAAAGAAGCCTAACTCGGCTCTGCGTAAGGTTGCCAAGGTTCGTCTCGTCAATGGCTTTGAAGTCATTGGCTACATTCCCGGTGAGGGGCACAACCTTCAGGAGCACTCGGTCGTCATGATCCGTGGTGGCCGCGTGAAGGATCTTCCCGGTGTTCGTTATCACATCATTCGTGGCGTGCTCGATACTCAGGGCGTCAAGGATCGCAAGCAGCGTCGTTCCAAGTACGGCGCCAAGCGTCCTAAGTAAGCCCGAACGTTCTATCAAGATCGAGAGACCTTTAGATGTCCCGTCGTCATTCTGCTGAAAAGCGTGAGATCAATCCGGATCCAAAATTCGGTGACCTGGTTGTCACGAAGTTCATGAATGCCATCATGTATGATGGCAAGAAGTCCGTTGCTGAACGTATCGTCTATGGCGCGTTCGATGTTGTGCATGAAAAGAGCCGTCAGGAATCTCTGACCATTTTTCATCAGGCATTGGACAACGTTGCCCCGCACGTTGAAGTTCGGTCACGGCGTGTAGGTGGTGCAACCTATCAGGTTCCGGTTGATGTTCGTCCGGAGCGTCGTCAGGCTCTTGCAATTCGCTGGCTGATCACAGCCGCGCGCAATCGCAATGAGACAACGATGGTTGACCGCTTGTCGGGTGAAATTCTCGACGCTGCGAACAATCGGGGTACGGCAGTCAAGAAGCGTGAAGATACGCACCGCATGGCGGAAGCGAACCGCGCGTTCTCGCACTACCGCTGGTAACCCTGAAAAGAATATTGAAAGGCGACCCTTATGGCCCGCGAGTATCTGATTGAGGATTACCGTAACTTCGGCATCATGGCTCACATTGATGCTGGCAAGACGACGACCACTGAACGCATTCTGTTCTACACGGGCAAGTCGCACAAGATCGGCGAAGTGCATGACGGCGCTGCGACGATGGACTGGATGGAGCAGGAGCAGGAGCGTGGCATCACGATCACTTCTGCTGCGACCACAACTTTCTGGGAAGGCCGTGATGGCAAGAAGCGTCGCTTCAACATCATTGACACTCCTGGTCACGTGGATTTCACCATTGAAGTAGAGCGTTCACTTCGCGTTCTGGACGGTGCCATTGCTCTGCTGGACGCCAATGCCGGCGTTGAGCCGCAGACGGAAACCGTTTGGCGTCAGGCTGACAAGTATCATGTCCCGCGCATGATCTTCGTCAACAAGATGGACAAGATCGGTGCAGATTTCTTCCGCTGCGTCGAAATGGTCAAGTCGCGTCTTGGCGCTCGTCCTATCGTTGTTCAGCTGCCAATCGGCGCAGAGAGCGATTTCAAGGGCGTTGTCGATCTGATCGAGATGAAGGCCTTGATCTGGCGTGATGAGTCGCTGGGTGCGAAGTGGGATGTTGTTGAAATCCCTGCGGATCTTGCAGATCAGGCTGTTGAATATCGCGAAGCGATGATTGAAGCCGCTGTTGAGGTTGATGAGGCCGCAACGGAAGCTTACCTCGAAGGTAACATGCCTTCGAATGAAGAACTGCGTAAACTGATCCGCAAGGGAACTTGCGATGTCTGGTTTACACCGGTTCTCTGCGGTTCGTCGTTCAAGAACAAGGGCGTTCAGCCTCTGTTGGATGCGGTTGTAGACTTCCTGCCTTCGCCGGTTGAAGTTCCTGCGATCAAGGGTATCGATCCCAAGACCGATCAGGAAACGGTTCGTCTGTCTTCGGACGAAGAGCCGCTTTCAATGCTCGCGTTCAAGATCATGAACGATCCTTTCGTCGGTTCGCTGACATTCTGCCGCATTTATTCCGGCAAAATGACCAAGGGCGTGTCCCTTCAGAACACCGTCAAGGACAAGAAAGAGCGCATCGGTCGGATGCTGCAGATGCACTCGAATTCCCGTGAGGATATCGAGGAAGCATTTGCTGGCGACATCGTTGCTCTGGCTGGCCTGAAAGAAGTGACCACGGGCGATACGCTTTGTGATCCTCTGAAGCCTGTTATTCTTGAGCGTATGGAATTCCCTGAGCCGGTTATCGAAATTGCTATCGAGCCGAAGACCAAGGGTGACCAGGAAAAGATGGGTCTGGCTTTGAACCGTCTTGCGGCGGAAGATCCTTCTTTCCGCGTCAAGACAGACGAAGAGTCAGGTCAGACGATCATTGCTGGCATGGGTGAGCTTCACCTGGACATTCTCGTCGACCGCATGCGTCGCGAGTTCAAGGTTGAGGCGAATATCGGTGCTCCGCAGGTTGCTTATCGTGAGACGATCAGCCGTGCTACGGAAATTGATTACACTCACAAGAAGCAGACCGGTGGTACAGGTCAGTTTGCTCGTGTGAAGATGACGTTCGCTCCCGCTGAAATTGGCGAAGGTTTTGCCTTCGAGTCCAAGATTGTCGGCGGCGCTGTACCGAAGGAATATATTCCAGGCGTACAGAAGGGTGTTCAGTCTGTCATGACCTCTGGTCCGCTGGCTGGCTTCCCGATGGTCGACATCAAGGCTGAGCTGATCGACGGCGCCTACCACGATGTTGACTCTTCTGTTCTGGCTTTTGAAATCGCTGCTCGCGCAGGTTTCCGTGAAGCCATCCAGAAGGCTGGTCCTAAGCTGCTTGAGCCGATCATGAAGGTTGAAGTGGTTACGCCTGAAGATTACGTCGGTGACGTTATCGGCGATTTGAACTCCCGCCGGGGTCAGATTCAGGGCACTGAGGCACGCGGTATCGCGACTTCGGTCAATGCAATGGTTCCATTGGCCAACATGTTCGGCTATGTGAACTCGTTGCGGTCGATGTCGCAGGGTCGCGCGCAGTACACGATGCAGTTTGACCACTATGAGCAGGTGCCAAACCAGGTCGCCGAAGAGATTCAGAAGAAGTACGCCTGACCTTTTCGTCAGCTGTAGTTTTTCAGGCCCACCCAGGGGCTAAACGAGATTGAATGGAGAGCCAAAATGGCGAAGAGCAAATTCGAGCGGAACAAGCCGCACGTGAACATTGGTACGATTGGTCACGTTGACCATGGCAAGACGTCTTTGACGGCTGCGATTACGAAGTATTTTGGCGAGTTTCGTGCGTATGATCAGATCGACGCCGCGCCGGAAGAAAAGGCCCGCGGCATCACGATTTCGACGGCACACGTTGAGTATGAGACGGAAGCGCGTCACTATGCGCACGTTGATTGCCCAGGCCACGCGGACTATGTGAAGAACATGATCACGGGTGCAGCGCAGATGGATGGCGCGATCCTGGTATGTTCGGCTGCAGATGGCCCGATGCCCCAGACGCGTGAGCACATTCTGCTTGCCCGTCAGGTTGGTGTTCCAGCGATTGTGGTTTTCCTGAACAAGGTTGATCAGGTTGACGATCCAGAGCTTCTTGAGCTTGTAGAGCTTGAAGTTCGTGAACTTCTGTCGAGCTATGATTTTCCTGGCGACGACATTCCGATTGTCAAGGGTTCAGCACTCGCAGCGCTTGAAGATTCCAACAAGACGATTGGTGAAGATGCGGTTCGCGAATTGATGGCAGCGGTTGATGCCTACATTCCGACCCCGGAGCGCCCGATTGACCAGCCATTCCTGATGCCCATCGAAGACGTGTTCTCGATTTCGGGCCGCGGCACGGTTGTCACGGGTCGTGTTGAGCGCGGGATTGTCAAGGTCGGTGAAGAAGTTGAGATCGTGGGTATCCGCGATTCCAAGAAGACGACGGTTACCGGCGTTGAAATGTTCCGCAAGCTTCTTGACCAGGGTCAGGCAGGCGACAACATCGGGGCGCTGGTTCGTGGTGTTGACCGTGAAGGCGTTGAGCGTGGTCAGGTTCTGTGCAAGCCAGGTTCGGTGAAGCCGCACACTCGCTTCATGGCCGAGGCCTACATTCTGACGAAGGAAGAGGGTGGCCGTCATACGCCATTCTTCACGAACTATCGTCCGCAGTTTTATTTCCGCACGACGGACGTTACCGGTGTTGTAACGCTTCCTGAAGGCACGGAAATGGTGATGCCGGGCGACAACGTAACGATGGACGTCAAGTTGATCGTTCCGATCGCGATGGAAGAAAAGCTTCGCTTTGCTATCCGCGAAGGCGGCCGCACAGTGGGCGCCGGTGTTGTTTCGTCAATCGTCGAATAACACCTGTTGAATTGAAGGTGGCACGGTTGAATTTAGCCGTGTCACCTTATGATCGTGCCCCACGTGGGGCGACAGGAGCGCAGAGAATGCGTTTCTTTCAAATTGGCTGAAGACTGATAGCGCTCGGAAAGCGCCGGCACTCCGGCAAGACTCCGACGAGAGGACGAATGCAATGAACGGCCAGAATATCCGCATCCGCCTGAAGGCGTTCGACCATCGGGTCCTGGACGCATCGACACGCGAGATCGTATCAACGGCAAAGCGTACTGGCGCGAATGTGCGCGGGCCTATCCCGCTGCCAACGCGTATCGAGAAATTCACGGTGAACCGCTCTCCGCACATCGACAAGAAGTCGCGTGAGCAGTTCGAAATGCGGACGCATAAGCGTCTTCTCGACATTGTCGATCCGACCCCACAGACGGTCGACGCCCTCATGAAGCTCGACCTCGCCGCTGGCGTTGATGTCGAGATCAAGCTCTGATCCGAGCACGGGAAGGATAACGCCCATGCGTTCAGGTGTGATAGCACAGAAGGTCGGCATGACCCGCGTTTATAACGACGCTGGTGAACATGTTCCGGTAACGGTTCTCAAGATTGAGAATCTTCAGGTTGTAGGTCAGCGGACCCAGGAAAAGAACGGCTATACTGCTGTTCAGCTTGGTGTCGGACTTGCAAAGGTCAAGAACACGTCCAAGGCTATGCGCGGTGTATTCGCTCAGGCCTCGGTAGAGCCAAAGCGTAAGGTCGCAGAATTTCGGGTTTCCCCCGAAAATCTGGTTGATCTGGGTGCAGAAATCACTGCTGAGCACTTCGTTGCCGGGCAGTTGGTGGATGTGACCGGTACGTCGATCGGTAAAGGTTTTGCCGGCGTTATGAAGCGGCACAACTTCGGTGGTCTGCGCGCAACGCACGGCGTTTCCGTATCGCACCGTTCGCATGGTTCGACAGGTCAGCGTCAGGATCCAGGCAAGGTCTTCAAGAACAAGAAGATGGCCGGCCATATGGGTCAGACGCGGGTGACCACGCAGAACCTCGAGGTTGTTCGGACCGATGTCGATAAGGGTCTCATTTTGATCCGCGGCGCTGTTCCGGGTTCCAAGGGCGGCTGGATCTACATTCGCGACGCAGTCAAGTCTGCGCTTCCGGACACCGCACCAAAGCCGGCTGCACTGCGTCAGTCGGTGGCCAAAGCCGGCGTTGAAGCCACGGCTGCTGAAGGAGCCGAGTAATGGTTGATATTAAAGTAAAGACGCTGGCCGGTGGAGACGCCGGAACAGTGACCCTGGCGGAAGAGATCTTCGGTCTTGAGCCACGTGAAGACATCTTGCAGCGGATGGTGCGCTATCAGCTTGCAAAGCGTCAGCAGGGCACACATCAGACTCTGGGCCGGGCGGAAATCGCTCGGACCGGTGCAAAGCTCTACAAGCAGAAGGGCACTGGTCGTGCACGTCACGGCTCGGCTCGCGCTCCTCAGTTCCGCGGTGGTGGTAAGGCACATGGTCCGGTTTCGCGCAGCCATGCGCATGACCTGCCGAAGAAGCTTCGTCAGCTGGCGCTGCGTCATGCGCTGTCAGCCAAGGTCAAATCTGACAGCCTGATCATCATTGATGATCTGCGGTCAGAGGACGGCAAGACAAAGGCAACGTTTGCACAGTTCGGCGGCCTGGGCCTGAAGAATGCGCTTTTCATTGGTGGCACAGAGCTTGATGCGAATTTCTCTCGCTCGGCTCGTTCCATTCCGAACATTGACGTGCTGCCGGTTCAGGGCATCAACGTTTACGACATTCTGCGTCGTCAAACGCTGGTTCTGTCCAAGGCTGCTGTCGAAGCTCTTGAGGAGCGCTTCAAATGACCGATCTGCGCCACTATGACATTATTACAAGCCCGGTGATCACTGAGAAGTCGACACTGGTGTCTGAATACAATCAGGTGATCTTCAATGTTCCCGGCAAGGCTTCCAAGCCGGAGATCAAGGCCGCAGTTGAACAGCTGTTCGGTGTGAAGGTCACGGCGGTGAACACGTTGGTCCGTAAAGGCAAGGTTCGTCGTTTCAAGGGCCGGATAGGCCGTCAGAGCGACCAGAAGAGAGCGATCGTAACTTTGGCCGAAGGCCAGAGCATCGACGTCTCCACCGGCCTCTGAGAGCGAGCCCTGAGGAAATAGATCGATGGCATTGAAAAATTTCAAACCGGTAACGCCAAGCCAGCGCCAGCTGGTTATCGTTGACCGCTCCGGCCTCTGGAAGGGCAAGCCAGTCAAGCAATTGACTGAGGGCCTGACCAATAAGGGCGGTCGAAACAATACAGGTCGTATTACTGCCCGTTATCAAGGCGGTGGACACAAGCGCTCGTATCGCAAGATTGACTTCAAACGGCGTAAGTTTGACTCGGTTGCTACGGTTGAGCGGATTGAATATGATCCGAACCGCACAGCCTTTATCGCTTTGGTGCGTTATCAGGACGGTGAGCTGAGCTACATTCTGGCTCCGCAGCGTTTGGCTGCTGGCGACCAGATTGTTTCGGGTCTGTCTGGAATTGACGTTAAGCCAGGCAACGCAATGCCACTGTCGGCAATGCCGGTCGGCACCATTATCCACAACGTGGAAATGAAGCCGGAAAAAGGCGGTCAGATTGCTCGTTCGGCTGGCGCTTATGCTCAGCTGGTCGGTCGTGATCAGGGCATGGCGATCCTTCGGCTGAACTCCGGCGAACAGAGGCTTGTTCCTGGCGCATGTCTTGCCACTGTTGGTGCTGTATCCAACCCGGATCACGGCAACATCAATCTGGGCAAGGCTGGTCGTGCAGTATGGCTTGGCAAGCGTCCGCATGTTCGCGGTGTAGCCATGAACCCGGTCGATCACCCGCACGGTGGTGGTGAAGGTCGTACATCCGGTGGTCGTCATCCGGTCAGCCCATGGGGCAAGCCGACGAAGGGCAAGCGGACACGTCAGAACAAGTCCACGGACAAGTTCATCATGCGTTCGCGCCATCAGCGTAAGAAGTAAGAGAAGGATTTTCCTATGACACGTTCCGTCTGGAAGGGTCCGTTCGTTGATGGCTACCTTCTGAAGAAGGCAGAGAAGGTTCGCACCGGCGGCCGCAACGAAGTGATCAAGATCTGGAGCCGCCGTTCCACGATCCTGCCGCAGTTTGTTGGGCTCACATTTGGTGTCTACAACGGTTCCAAGCACATCCCGGTCTCGGTGAGCGAGGATATGGTTGGTCACAAGTTTGGCGAGTTTTCCCCAACCCGCACCTATTACGGCCACGGCGCCGACAAGAAGGCGAAGAGGAAGTAACAATGGGCAAGGCCAAGGCCGAGCGCGTGCTGAAAGATAACGAAGCGAGGGCAGTCGCCCGCACGCTTCGTGTCAGCCCGCAGAAACTAAATCTCGTCGCGCAGTTAATTCGTGGCAAGAAGGTCGATCGTGCGCTTGCCGATTTGACATTCTCGCGCAAGCGGATAGCCGAGACGGTTAAGAAGACACTTGAAAGCGCAATCGCCAACGCCGAGAACAATCACGATCTCGACATTGACGCGCTGGTTGTTGCCGAGGCATATGTCGGCAAATCAATCACGATGAAGCGTTTTCATGCACGCGGTCGTGGCCGGTCCAGCCGGGTTGAGAAGCCATTCTCACACTTGACCATCATTGTGCGCGAAGTTGCTGAAGAGGAGGCTGCGTAATGGGTCAGAAAGTTAATCCGACCGGTTTGCGGCTTGGTATCAATCGTACGTGGGATTCCCGCTGGTATGCAAATACTGGCGAGTATGGTCAGCTTCTTCACGAAGACCTGGCAATCCGCAAATACCTGCTCGAAGAGCTCAAGCAGGCTGCGGTGTCCAAGATTGTTATCGAGCGTCCTCACAAGAAGTGCCGCGTCACGATTCACTCGGCTCGTCCGGGCATCGTCATCGGCAAAAAAGGCGCAGACATCGAAAAGCTTCGCAAGAAGCTTGGGCAGCTGACAAATGCTGAGACGCATATCAACATTGTTGAAATTCGTAAGCCTGAGACAGATGCAACCCTGGTTGCTCAGTCGATTGCTCAGCAGCTTGAACGTCGCGTTGCATTCCGTCGTGCCATGAAGCGGGCAGTTCAGTCTGCGATGCGTCTGGGCGCGGAAGGCATTCGTATCAATTGTGGTGGCCGTTTGGGCGGCGCGGAAATCGCGCGCATGGAATGGTACCGCGAGGGACGAGTTCCACTGCACACATTGCGCGCCGACGTGGATTACGGTACTGCCGAGGCACACACGGCTTATGGCGTATGTGGCGTCAAAGTTTGGATTTTCAAAGGCGAGATCCTCGAACATGATCCGTTGGCCTCCGAGCGCCGCGCGGTCGAGGGCGAGGCTTCCGGTGGCGGTGGTAACCGTCGTCGTGAGCGCGACCACGCCTGATCAGATGGTTTCGGAGTAGAACGAAATGTTGCAACCAAAGCGCACGAAGTTCCGTAAGGCGTTCAAAGGACGCATTCACGGCGCCTCCAAGGGAGGTTCGTTGCTCAATTTTGGTGCCTTTGGATTAAAGGCACTGGAACCAGAGCGCGTCACTGCCCGTCAGATCGAAGCGGCTCGCCGTGCGATTACGCGTCAAATGAAACGTCAGGGTCGGGTCTGGATCCGTATTTTCCCTGACGTGCCAGTCACTGCCAAACCTACGGAAGTTCGTATGGGTAAGGGCAAGGGCGCAATCGAGTACTGGGCAGCGCGCGTCGCTCCTGGCCGTATCATGTTCGAGATAGACGGCGTTGCCGAAGATGTGGCGCGTGAAGCGCTTCGTCTGGGTGCAGCCAAGCTGCCTGTCAGAACGCGTTTCATTCAGCGCATTGCTGAATAAGGGAGAGCATGAGATGAAAGCCTCCGATATCAGGTCCAAGACCTCCGACGAGCTGAACACCGACCTTGGCAATCTGAAAAAAGAGCAGTTTAATCTGCGCTTCCAGCGTGCTACCGGACAGCTTGAGAACACAACGCGCGTTAAGGAGATCCGTCGCGATATTGCACGGATCAAGACAATCGCGCGCCAAAAGGCGGCCGGGAAGAAGGCCTGAAGGTAGAAGATTATGCCGAAACGCGTTTTGCAGGGGACCGTGGTCTCCGATAAGAATGACAAGACGGTCGTCGTGCTCGTGGAGCGTCGCTTCACGCACCCTCTCTTCAAGAAGACCGTTCGTCGGTCCAAGAAGTACAAGGCGCACGACGAGACCAATCAATATAAGGTCGGTGACGTCGTTTCCATTGAGGAAACCCGTCCGATCTCTCGTGACAAGACCTGGATCGTCGTCGCTAATGAAGCGGCGGCTAACTGAAGTTTTTGCCCGGGTGAGCGGCATATGGCACAGCTCCCCGGTCCGTTAATGAAGGCGGCCTGACATGATTCAGATGCAAACAAACCTCGATGTGGCGGATAATTCCGGCGCCCGTCGTGTCATGTGCATCAAGGTGCTGGGTGGCTCAAAGCGTAAATATGCTTCTGTAGGCGACATCATTGTCGTTTCCATCAAGGAAGCTATTCCGCGGGGCCGCGTAAAAAAAGGTGACGTTATGAAAGCCGTGGTGGTTCGTACCGCCAAGGATATTCGTAGAGCCGATGGTTCGGTGATCCGGTTCGACCGTAACGCTGCAGTTCTTATTGATAACAAGAAAGAGCCGGTCGGCACCCGTATCTTCGGACCAGTTCCTCGCGAATTGCGCGGTCGGAACCACATGAAGATCATTTCGCTGGCACCGGAAGTGCTCTAAGGAACCGGGATCATGCAGAAAATTCGTAAAGGCGACAAGGTCGTCGTTCTCGCTGGCAAGGACAAGGGTCGTTCCGGCGAAGTCATTCAGGTCATGCCAAAGGAAGACCGTGCGGTCGTTCGCGGTATCAACCTGGTTAAGCGTCATCAGCGCCAGACCGCTTCGCAGGAAGCAGGTATCATCTCCAAGGAAGCCTCGATTCATCTTTCGAATCTGGCGGTAGCAGACACTGACGGAAAGCCTACGCGCGTCGGTATCAAGCTGCTCGATGATGGCCGGAAAGTGCGTGTCGCCAAGCGTTCGGGAGATCAGATCGATGGTTGAGGCCACGTACGAGCCGCGCCTTAAAGCGGTTTATCGCGATGAAATTCGCGAAAAGATGGTTGAGCAGTTTAAGTACGCCAACAACATGCAGGTTCCCCGGATCGACAAGATCGTCATCAACATGGGTGTTGGTGAAGCGACTGCCGATTCCAAGAAGCCATCTGTTGCGGCTGAAGATCTTGCTTTGATTTCCGGTCAGAAACCGGTTATTACGCGGGCTCGCAACTCGATTGCCGGTTTCAAGGTTCGTGAAGGTATGCCGATTGGCACAAAGGTCACGCTCCGCAAAGACCGCATGTATGAGTTTCTGGACCGTTTGATTCAAATCGCATTGCCGCGGGTTCGCGATTTTCGTGGTTTGAACCCAAAAAGCTTTGACGGTCGTGGCAATTTTGCTATGGGCATCAAAGAACACCTCGTGTTCCCGGAAATCAACTACGATAAGGTTGATCAGACCTGGGGCATGGACATCATCGTGTGTACGACGGCGAAATCAGATGAGGAAGCGCGCGCTTTGCTGAAAGCGTTCAACTTCCCCTTCCGCCAGTAACGGCAGGCGAAAAGGACATAGACAATGGCTAAAAAGAGCGCGATCGAAAAGAACAAGCGCCGCGAGCGTCTGGTGGCACAATTTGCCGCCAAACGGGCTGCGCTGAAGGCGATCACCACAGATCAGGCTGCCAGCATGGAAGATCGTTTCCGTGCACAGCTGAAGCTTGCCGAATTGCCACGCAATTCGACCAAGGTTCGCATCCGCAATCGTTGTGAAGTAACTGGTCGCCCACGCGCCTATTACCGCAAACTTAAAATGTCACGTATCGCACTTCGGGAACTTGGCAACAATGGCCAAATCCCCGGCGTTGTGAAGTCGAGCTGGTAAGGAGAGAAGAAAATGGCTCTTTCAGATCCACTCGGTGATATGCTGACACGCATTCGCAATGCGATCATGCGTAACAAGCAGACAGTTTTGACGCCGGCTTCAAAGCTTCGCGCTCGTGTTCTGGATGTTCTCAAGGATGAAGGTTATATCCGCGGATATACCGAAACCCGTTTTGAGAACGGAACGGCAGAGTTCAGCATTGAGCTGAAATATTACGAAGGCGCTTCGGTTATCCGCGAGATCGCTCGTGTGTCCAAGCCTGGTCGGCGCGTTTACGTTTCGTCCAAGACAATCCCGCAGGTTGCGAATGGTCTTGGTATTTCGGTTCTTTCCACCCCTAAGGGTGTGATGGCCGATCACAATGCACGTGAACAGAATGTCGGGGGTGAGGTTCTCTGCCGCATCATCTGATGCGCGTGTGAACCCAGTTCTCGCTTAACGGACAGGTTTGACAATGTCTCGTATTGGTAAAAAGCCGGTCTCTCTTCCGAGCGGCGTGACGGCGTCCGTTGACGGACAGACCGTCCGGGCCAAGGGCCCGAAAGGCGAATTGACCTACGTTGTGAATGACGAGGTTCTGGTACAGTTGGGTGATGACGGGATCAAAGTCGATCCGCGTGATACATCCAAGGATGCGCGTGCCAAATGGGGCATGTCGCGCACCATGATTTCCAACATTCTGACGGGTGTTAAGGACGGTTTTGAAAAGCGTCTTGAAATCACCGGCGTTGGTTATCGCGCATCTATGCAGGGTAGCAAGCTTCAGCTCGCTCTCGGCTTTAGTCATGACGTGCTTTACGACGTACCAGAAGGCATCCAGATTTCGGTTCCAAAGCCGACTGAGATTGTCATCGTTGGTATCGACAAGCAGCGCGTTGGTCAGGTTGCGGCCGAAATTCGCGAGTATCGTGGCCCTGAGCCTTACAAAGGCAAGGGCGTGCGTTACGCTGGCGAAAAGATCGTCCGCAAGGAAGGTAAGAAGAAGTAAGGTCCCGATATGGCTAGCCAGAAAGAAATCCTTCGGCGCCGCGCAGGTCGTGTTCGCCGTTCGCTTAAGGCAGTGGCCAATGGACGTCCGCGTCTATCGGTTCACCGGTCTTCCAAGAATATCTATGCCCAGGTCATTGACGACGCTGCAGGGCGCACTCTTGCAGCAGCTTCCACATTGGAAGCGTCGCTCCGTTCTTCCTTGAAGACCGGCGCAGACGTCGCTGCCGCTCAGGCTGTTGGTAAGCTCGTTGCAGAGCGTGCCAAAGAAGCCGGCGTCAACGAGGTCATCTTTGATCGTGGCGCATTCATTTACCATGGCCGCGTTAAGGCCCTGGCAGACTCCGCTCGTGAGGGCGGTCTCTCCTTCTAAGAATGACGTCTTCGTCATTCTGTCAGTTCGCGATTAAGTTTTCCGGTGCCGCGGGTTTTCCTGCGCGCCGGATTATGCTTTAAGCCGCTTGCTTGATTGCACCGCTTCGCCAGTTTTCCGTTAGCCGTCGGGATCTGCGCAGGTTGGGCAAAATCGATCATGTGCATCCAGCGTTTGGTGGACGCCATGTCGATGGAAATTTCGCCGGGCAGCGTGTGTCTGCCCACCAATAGTCGCCTCCGGAAAAAAACAAGGAACAGGATATGGCGCCTCGTAATGAGAAGAATGAACGCGAAGAGCGTGATGACGGCTTCGTAGACAAGCTGGTTCACATCAACCGCGTTGCCAAGGTTGTGAAGGGTGGTCGTCGCTTCGGCTTCGCCGCATTGGTTGTAGTTGGTGATCTGAAGGGTCGCGTTGGTTTCGGTCACGGCAAGGCTCGTGAAGTGCCTGAGGCTATCCGCAAGGCAACTGAAGCTGCCAAGCGTGAGCTGATTTTCGTTCCGCTGCGCGATGCACGCACTCTGCACCACGATGTTCACGGTCGCCATGGCGCTGGTAAAGTGATTCTGCGCGCGGCCGATGCTGGTACCGGGATCATTGCCGGTGGCCCGATGCGCGCCGTGTTCGAGGCCGTTGGCATGCACGATGTGGTTGCCAAGTCTCTTGGTTCGTCCAACCCGTACAACATGGTTCGTGCAACTTTTGACGCGTTGAAGGGTCAGATGCATCCTAAGGATGTTGCTGCTCGCCGTGGTCTCAAGTACTCGACGCTGCAAGCTCGTCGTCGTGATCAGGTTGGGCCGGAAAGCGAAGGTTGATCTCTGCTGGCATCTGCCAGTTTTGTTCATGCTTTTGTTTTTGAATCAGAAGGAGCCTTCACATGGCTAACAAAAAACAGGCCGGGAAGACGATCACAGTCGAACAGATCGGTAGCCCGCTTCGCCGCCCGGATGACCAGCGCCAGACGCTTGTCGGTCTCGGTCTCAATAAGATGCACAAGCGCCGGACTTTGGAAGATACGCCTTCCGTTCGTGGGATGATCCGCAAGGTCAACCACCTCGTCCGCGTTGTTGACGGCCAGTGAGCCGGGAGAAGCCAAAATGAAACTCAACGAAATTGCCGATGTTGCCGGTGCTACGCACGCCCGCAAGCGGGTAGGTCGTGGTATTGGTTCAGGTTCGGGTAAAACCGGCGGTCGCGGTGTCAAGGGTCAGAAGTCCCGGTCCGGCGTAGCGATCAACGGCTTCGAAGGTGGGCAGATGCCACTTTATCGCCGCTTGCCCAAGCGCGGTTTTGTCAACATCTTCGCCAAGAACTTCAATGTTGTGTCCGTTGGCCGGATTCAGCAGGCTGTTGACGCTGGCAAGCTGGACGGCGCAGCCACGATCGACGTTGCTGCGTTGAAGCTTGCTGGCCTTGTCAGCAAAGCGCGCGATGGCGTGCGTTTGCTTGGCGATGGTGAAGTGAAGTCCAAGTTGCAGATCACTGTTGATGGTGCATCCAAGTCGGCGGTCGAAAAGATCTCCAAGGCTGGTGGTGCTGTCAACCTGCCTGTCAGCGCTGAAGCTTAAAGAGCGAAGGCTCTTGCACAGTCTGGCTTTCATTGCCAGATTACGTTGAGTGAGAAGCGGCTCAGGTCGCTTTTCACATAAGATTCTTCTTCTTGCTTCAAGCCAGACGCTCGGCCGCTCAGATCGAGATATTCCCGGATGAAGGTGGCTGTGTCGCGTTCAGCTGGAAGTGAAGGGGCAGGGGGCTGAGGCAACAGGGCGCGTGACATCCTGACAGGATTTCAGACTATGCGCGCTCCTTGGGGTAACCCGGAGAGATTTCGAAGATGGCATCGGCCGCGGAACAACTTGCCGCAAATCTGAATTTCGCTGCTTTCTCTAAAGCAGAAGATTTGAAAAAGCGCATCTGGTTTACACTGGGTGCTTTGCTCGTCTACCGGCTTGGAACATATATTCCGATGCCAGGTATCGACCCTGATGCTATGGCACAGGCGTTTCAGCAACAATCGACCGGTATTCTGGGGTTGTTCAACATGTTTGCTGGTGGCGCTGTTGGCCGTATGGCCATATTCGCGCTCGGCATCATGCCATATATCTCGGCGTCGATTATCATTCAGCTTATGACGTCTGTGGTGCCTACGCTCGAAGCCCTGAAAAAAGAGGGTGAGCAAGGCCGCAAGATCATCAACCAGTACACGCGTTATGGAACGGTGCTTCTGGCAACCGTCCAGGCTTACGGAATTGCAGTCGGTCTGCAGTCATCTGGTGGTATCGTCACCGATCCGGGAATGTTCTTCCTGCTTTCCAGCGTGATCACGCTGGTTGGTGGCACCATGTTCCTGATGTGGCTGGGTGAACAGATCACGGCCCGTGGTATTGGCAACGGAATTTCGCTGATCATTTTTGCTGGCATTGTGGCCAACCTGCCGTCTGCCGTAGCCAATCTGCTTGAGCTTGGTCGCACCGGTGCGCTATCCGCATTCGTAATTCTGATGGTGATCATTGTTGCCATTGGCTGTATCGCGCTGATCGTGTTTTTCGAGCGTGCACAGCGTCGCTTGCTGATTCAGTATCCCAAGCGCCAGGTTGGCAACCGTATGTTCCAGGGCGATACATCGCACCTGCCGCTGAAGCTCAACACTGCCGGTGTCATTCCGCCGATTTTCGCGTCGTCGCTTCTGCTTTTGCCTGTGACCATCGCGAATTTTTCGGACACAAGCCAGCTGCCGGGTTGGGCCACGGCTATTGTTGCTTCGCTTGGTCATGGTCAGCCGCTGTACATGATCCTGTATGCGTCGATGATCGCCTTCTTTGCGTTTTTCTACACGGCCATCGTTTTTAGCCCGAAGGACACCGCAGACAATCTGAAAAAGCATGGCGGGTTCATTCTGGGTATTCGTCCGGGTGAGCGCACGGCTGAGTATATCGATTACGTTCTGACGCGTATCACGGTCCTTGGTGCGATTTACCTCGTGGCGATATGTTTGCTGCCGGAAGTTTTGATCACCGCTGTTGGCATACCATTCTACCTGGGGGGCACTTCACTTCTCATTGTTGTTTCGGTGACAATGGACACCGTTGCGCAGGTTCAGGGCCATTTGCTTGCTCATCAATATGAAGGGCTGGTGAAGAAGGCGAAACTCCGTGGCGGTAAGCGAGGATCCCGATGAGATTGATTCTTCTTGGCCCGCCAGGGGCTGGAAAAGGCACGCAGGCACAAAGGCTGATTGAGGCATACGGAATTCCGCAGCTTTCAACCGGTGACATGCTACGGGAAGCCGTGGCCAATGAGACCGAGATTGGCCGGAAGGCCAAGGCGATCATGGAAGCCGGCCAGCTGGTTTCCGATGAGGTCGTGATCGGCATTGTTGCGGACCGTATTGATCAGCCGGATGCACGCAATGGCTTCATTCTGGACGGTTTTCCAAGGACTGTCGCTCAGGCAGAAGCGCTGCAGGGCCTATTGTCTGGCAAGGGCGTGGCGATTGACCGGGTGATCGAGTTCAAGGTCGATGAAGACAAGCTCGTCGAGCGCATCCTGCGGCGTGCGTCTGAGGCAGAGGCTCAAGGCTTGCCACCTCGTAAGGACGATAATCCGGATGTGTTTCTTCGCCGCCTGAATGAGTTTCGTGAAGCGACCGCGGCGGTTGCGCCATTCTATCGCGACCGTGGTCTTGTTTCAGTGGTCGACGGAATGGCGAGTGTCGACTCTGTGACATCTCAGATCCGCCAGGCGCTGGATTCAAAGGCGTCGGTTGGAGTTGCCTGAGTCCTCTCCGGTTGACTCAATTTAATGGTTTCTTTATATGCTGCACATTCGCGAATCTTTGCGGCTGGCGTGGCACCTACACAGTGCTGGCACCGGTCGCTTTGGCTTATCAGTGCCTTATTTTTCTTGGGCGCCGGCTGGCCCCTAACTTAGGAGTAACGACGTGGCCCGTATCGCTGGCGTCAACATCCCGACAAACAAGCGCGTTGTTATTGCGCTTCAGTACATTCATGGCATCGGCCCGCGCTTTGCGCAGGAAATCGTGCAGAAGGCCAACCTCGCTCCAGAGCGTCGGGTTAATGATCTGACGGACGCAGAAATTCTGCAGGTCCGTGAGCTTATCGATCGTGACTATCAGGTCGAGGGCGATCTTCGTCGTGAAACATCGATGAACATCAAGCGACTGATGGACCTTGGCTGCTACCGCGGTCTTCGTCATCGTCGCGGTCTGCCGGTCCGCGGTCAGCGCACGCACACCAATGCACGCACCCGCAAGGGTCCTGCAAAGGCGATTGCAGGCAAGAAGAAGTAATTTCTGATCAGTCTCTGTCCATGCGGGCAGGGGCGATGGAATTTGTGTTCGGGTGAATTTGCCCGAACGGTGGAGCCGCTGGAATAACGGCGGTGTCGATATCTCATAAAGGCAGATAAATGGCTAAAGAGCAGCAACGCGTTCGTCGTAGAGAGCGCAAGAACATTACGTCCGGTGTAGCGCACGTAAATTCTTCCTTCAACAACACCTTGATCACCATAACCGACGCGCAGGGCAATGCGATTGCCTGGTCCTCGGCTGGTGCGCAGGGGTTCAAGGGTTCACGTAAGTCCACTCCTTTCGCGGCGCAGATTGCTGCTGAAGATGCTGCCAAGAAGGCGCAGGAGCATGGCATGCGGACCTTGGAAGTTGAAGTCTCCGGCCCAGGTTCCGGTCGTGAATCCGCGCTTCGCGCTCTGCAGTCTGCTGGCTTCACCATCACCTCTATTCGTGATGTCACGCCAATTCCGCACAATGGTGTGCGTCCGCGCAAAAAGCGCCGCGTCTAAAGTTTGCTACAATTTGGCCGCACCGCCTCTGCCGGCGTTGCGGCTTTGACGCTTTTGGCTCAACTGGTCGCGTTACCTGGCCGTTTGCAAGCTGTGCAGTGTCAGACATTAGAATTTTAGCGCATTTGCCAGTCCAAATAACGGCAAATGCGTGCTGGAGGGGCATCCCTCTTATTGGAGACCCGGCGTCACGATTGGATGGTGACGGGGTAGCTGAAAGGCCAAAGTCATGATCGCCAGCAACTGGCAAGACCTAACGAAGCCAAATCAGGTGGTATTCACCGGTTCGGGTCGCACTCGCACGTCTTTGACCGCCGAGCCGCTGGAGCGCGGTTTCGGACTGACGCTGGGCAACGCCCTGCGTCGTGTTCTTCTGTCTTCACTGCAGGGCGCAGCGGTCACCGCGGTTCAGATCGACGGTGTGCTGCACGAGTTTTCCTCAATCGCCGGCGTGCGTGAAGATGTGACGGACATTGTTCTGAACATCAAGGAAATCAATATCGCAATGCCGGGTGAAGGGCCGAAGCGCATGGTGCTTCGCAAGTCCGGACCTTGCGTTGTTACCGCCGGCGATATTCAAACCGTTGGCGATATTGAAATTCTGAACCCGGACCATGAAATCTGCACTCTCGATGAGGGCGCGGAAATCCGCATGGAATTCACGGTCAACACCGGCAAGGGCTATGTTCCTGCTGACCAGAATCGTGCCGAAGATGCACCGATCGGGTTGATCCCTGTCGACGCGTTGTTTTCGCCTGTAAAGAAGGTTTCCTACAAGGTTGAGAACACGCGTGAAGGGCAGGACCTGAACAAGGACAAGCTCACCATGCAGATTGAGACGGATGGCTCAATCTCCGGTGAGGATGCGGTGGCTTATGCTGCCCGCATTCTTCAGGATCAGCTGGCTGTCTTCATCAACTTCGAAGAACCACAGCGCGACGCTCGCGGTGCCGAAGAGCAGATTGCCGAACTGGCATTCAATCCTGCTCTGTTGAAAAAGGTTGATGAGCTCGAACTGTCTGTGCGTTCGGCTAACTGCCTGAAGAACGACAACATTGTTTACATCGGCGATCTGATTCAGAAGACTGAGGCCGAAATGCTTCGGACTCCGAATTTCGGTCGTAAGTCCCTGAACGAGATCAAGGAAGTTCTGGCTTCCATGGGCTTGCATCTGGGCATGGAAGTGAACGCCTGGCCACCTGAGAATATCGACGATCTGGCCAAGCGTTACGAAGATCAGTACTGATCTGAACTGCATTCGCCGCCCTTCGGAGCGGCGAACACTACGGGAACAATCATTTAAAGGCACATGCAGCCGATTTTCGGGATGCGAGGATGCCGACCGCCGGATTAAAGTCCGGCCCTTTAATGGAGATTCACAATGCGTCACGGAAATCGCGGCCGTAAACTTAATCGTACAGCTTCTCACCGAAAGGCAATGTTTGCCAACATGGCAGCCTCGCTGATCGAGCACGAGCAGATCGTCACAACTTTGCCAAAGGCCAAGGATCTGCGCCCAATCGCAGATAAGCTGATCACACTCGGCAAGCGTGGCGACCTTCATGCACGTCGTCAGGCTATCAGCCAGATTCGTGATGAGGCTGCTGTCCGCAAGCTGTTTGACACCTTGGCCAGCCGTTATAGCGAGCGCAACGGCGGTTACACCCGCGTTCTCAAGGCTGGTTTCCGCCGTGGTGACAACGCCCCTCTGGCTGTTATTGAATTCGTTGATCGTGATCCGGAAGCACGTGGCGCTGGCGATCGCGCACGGGTTGAAGCCGAAGGCGGTTCGGAAGACTGATTTTCCGCTTTTTCGTCTGCCGTTTAGCGGCTGCGGAAAAGTTGGCCTGTGACCAGTAAGGTTACGATGGATTAGAAAGCCCCTGTCACTCCGGTGCGGGGGCTTTTCTGTTGTGCAGCGTTCGAAAAAATCCGGGGCTGTATGTCAAATTGTTCAGGCGAGTGCACGCTTCCCGAATTTGGCTGACTTCAACATTGGCAAAAGCAAGTCGCAGGAAGTCATCCAGATTCTCGCCGAAATATGAGCCGGGCAGTGTAATGAGTCCCAGTTGTTCGGCCAGTTGCTGTGCTACATCGGCAGAGGTGCGTCCGGTGTAGGGATGACGCACGACAGCAAAATAGGCTCCGATCAAGTTCAACTTCCATCCTGGCACGAGCGCAATGGACGATTTGCATGGCACTAGCGCGTCGATTGATTTCCTGACGGTTCTGCTCCCGCCAGTTTTCCAGCACAGGAATGAGGGACGCAACCGCATGCTGCGGCGCACCGATTTTTTCGCTTTTCCAATTGCCTTATAGCGGCTGAGGAAAAGTTGGTATGTGACCATTAAAGCTACGATGGCTTTGCAAGCCTTTGCCACACCGGTGCGGGGGCTTTTCTGTTGTACAGCGTTCGAAAAAATCCGGGGCTTTATGTCAAACTTTTCAGGCGAGTGCACGCTTCCTGAATTGGGCTGACTTCAACATTGGCAAAAGCAAGTCGCAAGAAATCATCCAGATTCTCGCCGAAGTATGAGCCGGGCAGTGTGATGAGCCCCAGTTGCTCAGCCAGTTGCTGTGCCACATCGGCAGAGGTGCGTCCGGAGTAAGGGTGTCGCACGAAAGCAAAATAGGCTCCGATCGAGTTCAGCTTCCATCCTGGCACGGGCGCAATGCAAGATTGCATGGCACTGGCGCGTCGGTTGATTTCCTGACGGTTCTGCTCCCGCCAGTTTTCCAGCACAGGAAGGTGGGGCGGAACCGCATGCTGCGGCGCACTGAATTATCGCTTTTCCAATTGCCGTATTGCGGCTGAGGAAAAGTTGGTCTGCGACCATTAAGGTTCCGGTGATTTCGCAAGCCCCTGTCACTCCGGTGCGGGGGCATTTCTGTTGTACAGCGTCCGGAAAATCCGTGCCTACGTCAAACTTTTCAGGCGAGCGCACGCCTCCTGAATTGGGCTGACTTCAACATTGGCAAAAGCCAGTCGCAAGAAGTCATCCAGTTCCTCGCCAAAGTATGAGCCAGGCAGTGTGATGAGCCCCAGTTGCTTGGCCAGTTGCTGTGCCACATCGGCAGAGGTGCGTCCGGGGTAGGGGTGGCGCACAAAAGCAAAATAGGCTCCGATCGAGTTCAACTTCCATCCCGGAACGAGTGCAATGGAAGATTGCATGGCACTGGCGCGTCGGTTGATTTCCTGACGGTTCTGCTCTCGCCAGTTTTCCAGCACAGGAATGAGGGGCGCAACCGCATGCTGGACCGCGCGGGGAGCGCAAATTTGCAGATTGTCCATGACCTTGGCCATCTGGCGAATAACGGCCTCACCGGCAGTTACAGCGCCCAGTCGATGGCCTGGAATGCAAAAGGATTTGGAGAAGCTGTAGAGCTGGATCAGATTTTCCCGCCAGTCTTCACGACCCATAGGTCCGGAGGCAAGATCGAGCGGATCCATGAAATCACGATAGGTTTCGTCAAGGATCAGCCAGATTCCGCGCCGTTTGCAAAGGTCGAAGATTTCACACAGGAGCTCAGCGGGGTAAACCGCGCCGGTCGGATTGTTGGGCGACACAAGCACGACAGCCTTCGTTTTCGGCGTGATGGCGGTATCGATATCGGCCGCACCGGGTACAAAGCCGAGCTCCGGCTTGCACGCAACAGTGTTTGCCGAAATTCCCAGCATTGTCAGAGTTGTTTCATGGTTGAAGTAGCAGGGGTTGGTCAGCAACACTGCGTCGCCCGCAGACGCAACGGCCATCAAAGCTGCCGTGAAGGCCTGATTGCAGCCAGCAGTGATCTGCACGCTGCCCATGTGAACTGATGTGCCGTACAGCCCGGCAACGTGTTTTGCATATGCGGTTCGCAGCTCCGGCTCGCCTTCAATCGCGCCATAGCCAGCCAGTCTGGGGTCGCTTGCGCATTGGCCAAGTGCTGCCAGTAGGTCGTGATGCGGGGCATATCCCGGCACTGCCTGCGAGAGGTCGATCAGCGGGCCGCATGCGCCAGAGTAAGCGCGTGCCCACGACTGAACGTGGGGTATTGGCGGAGCGGTCAGCGTTTCCACCAGAGGATTGAATGCGGGCATCGGCATGGCACATCTTTCGAATTGAAGCATTTTCCGGGTGGCGAAGCTTTATCCCTGGCGAATTCGGGTACCCTGGGGCCTGGATTTTCTGGGTGGCGGCGGTTCGCTGAATTGCGATCGCCGCAAGGTGCGCCGTGCCAGACTTTGGGGCTCTGCCCGAGAACCACTTTCATCCAGTTGGGCGAACAGCCAGTCAATGAACACGGTGACTATGGGTGTGGCACGAACATCGTTGGAGCACGCGACATAGAAGGCATCGGCAGCGGGCACGGAAAGGTTGAACGGTGCAATGAGCTGCCCTTTGGCGAGCAGGCTGGCAGCCGTCAGCGTGTCACCCAACGCCACACCATGCCCGTGCATGGCGGCATCTATTCCCAGCCGTGCATCGGAATAGTGGTGTTGAGGTCCTCTGGGCAGGTCCAGCGCGTCGGCTGCTGCCAGCCAGGTTTGCCATTCGCGCCCGTCATCGGTGTGCAACATCACATGCCCGCTCAAGTCCCGAACGGAGCGGATGGGATTTGTGTTCATTCGGGTCGAGCTGACAATCGGAAACAGCTCAAGGTCTGACCAGCGTCGGATCCAGCAGTCTGGCCAGTTGCCGTCTCCGTAGAGAATGGCAATGTCATTGTTCTTGTCTCGCAGGTTCTGAATGTCGTTCGACGCGTTAAATCGCAGCCGAATGTCCGGATACTGGGCGGTGAAGCTCGAAAGGCGCGGAATCACCCAGAAAGACAGAAGGGCAGGCGCGCAGGAAATTGTCAGTGACCCAGCGCTGGTGGGACGTTTCATCTTTTCTGCGGCAGCAGCAATTGTTTCAAATGCTGCTGAAATAGCCGGAAGCAATTCCGCCCCATGAGCTGTCAGCCGAAGGCGATGTGAGCTCCTGTCCAGAAGCTGAACCTGCATCGTGGCTTCTAAAGCCTTGATTTGGTGGCTGATAGCGCCGTGGGTCACGTTCAGTTCGTGGGCCGCACGCGTGAGCGAATGGTTGCGTCCAGCGGCTTCAAACGCGCGGAGGGGATTCAATGGAGGAAGGCGTTTGGCCACAGGTGACTCGAATATGTGAGAAAAAATCACATTCAGAGCTACAACAATCTCAATTGAATTTTCAATCCCCTTGTCGCAACATGGTCATGAAACGGCTGTTTCCTGTAGGTTTCAGGGGATTGGAAGAGTGCAGTGCCGGGCAGACGAAGTGTGGATGCCTGTGATAAGGGCATTGACGCAAATTCATCCTGACCGCCGTGAAGCTCTGGTTCCTCTGGCATGCAGGCGATGAAATTTCCCATGGAAGAGCAACCACTTGCTGACAGGAGCTGCAGCGTGACCGTACTGAATTTGACATGGCAGGGATTTTTGACGGCGACCCGTACCACCGGTGTTGCGGCGGTTCTGGCTTTGGGCGTTGCAAGCGGCGCAATCGTTTCGTCGGCGCTTGCAACACAGGCTGATGAACCGTGGATGGCAAAGGTCACAGTGGATGAGGAGGCTGTCAGCCTGCTTCCAGAAAATATTCAGAACAGCAAAAAGCTGGTGAACGGCCTGAATGCAGCGTTTCCGCCATTTGAGTATTTCGATGAGGATGGCACGACCATCATCGGCATGGATGTTGATCTGGCCAAGGCAATGGCCGCCACGCTGGGTGTAGACATGGAAATCGTCCATGCCAGCTTTCCCACGCTGATCCCTGGTCTGACCTCGGGCCGCTACGACATTCTGTTTTCATCTTTCGGCAACACGGTCGAGCGTGAGAAGGTGATGGACTTTGTCAATTACCGCACCACTGGCACGTATCTGATCTCAAAAAAGGGCAACCCTTCAGGTTTGAAGTCAGCCGAACTGTGCGGCGAGAAAATTGCTGTTGTGGGTGGCAGCACGCAGATGGAACTGGTGGTTCCCAAGCTGGATGAACAATGCGCGGCAGATGGTAAACCGGCGATCGACATTGTGCGCTTCCCCGAATCTTCCGACGCACCTGCCGCAGTGAATTCCGGCCGGGCCGATGGCGCGCTGATTCCATCACCACAGGCATTGTATCTGGTTTCCATGCAGCCAGATGCGTTTGAAATTCCGGACAGCGAGCAGATAGGGCAGAGCTATTCCGGCATTACTGTGCCAAAAGGCAGCCCACTGGTTGCTCCGCTTGAGCGCGCCTTGAACACTTTGATTGAGAACGGCGTCTATGGTGACATTCTGGAAAAGTGGAATATGACGTCCCTTGCGGTGCCGGAGGCTGTCATCAATGGCGCCGCAGAGCGCGCTAAATAGGCATCAACATGGCCATGCATGAAACAGGTGGCGGCTTCGTTCCGCTTGCGGCGGAACGAATAGCAGTCCGCAAACTACGGCGGCCAGGACGCTGGATTTTCGGCATCCTGATTGCCGTTGGCCTGGTGCTGCTTGCCCAGTCTCTGGTCACCAATCCGGGTTACCAATGGGATGTCGTCGCAAAATATTTCACGGCTCCCAGCATTCTGCGTGGCCTTGCGCTGACATTGACGTTAACCGCTGTTGCAATGGTTCTGGGCATTTTGCTGGGCATCCTGCTGGCGGTCATGCGGCTGTCGGACAACCCGCTGGCGCGCGGAGCCAGCACCGCCTTCATAACGGTCATTCGTGGCACGCCACTTCTGGTCCAATTGTTCCTTTGCTACAATATCGCTGCCTTGTACCCTGTGTTTTCACTGGGCATTCCGTTCGGGCCGCAATTGTTTGAAGTCAGCATGAACAGCGTCATGACGCCGGTTGTAGCGGCAATCCTTGCGCTGAGCCTGAATGAGGGTGCCTATATGGCAGAAATCATTCGGGCAGGGCTGCAATCGGTCGACAAGGGGCAGATCGAGGCTGCCAAGGCCATTGGCCTTTCGCCCCGGAAGACGTTTTACCGCATCGTCATGCCACAGGTGATGAAGCTGGTTATTCCGCCAACCGGCAACCAGTTGATCGGCATGCTCAAGATGACGTCCATTGTCAGCATTATCGGCTTGTCAGACCTGTTGTACTCTTCACAGACAATCTATCTGCGAACCTATGAGGTTATACCGCTGCTGCTTGTTGCCAGTATCTGGTACTTCATCGTCACGTCCATTCTGTCGCTGATCCAATCGCGGATAGAAAAGAAGCTGGGCAAGGGTGTAGCTGCCTGAAGGCGATATTTCGTCGTGTTCCGGCTTTTCAACTGCCACCAAAGGTAAAACATGCCGAATGATGTTCTGGTCGAAATCAAAGGCCTGCAAAAACATTTCCAGTCATTTCTTGCGCTGGCCGGAGTTGACCTGACCATCCGAAAAGGTGAGGTTTTGTGCGTTATCGGGCCTTCCGGTTCCGGAAAATCCACGCTTCTGCGTTGCATCAATAATCTGGAAACCTATGATGGCGGGCGGCTATATGTTGAAGGCGACCTGATAGGCTACCGGGAGAAGAACGGTGCCTTATGGGAAATGCCGGAAGGGGCGATTGCCAGACAGCGACGCAGCATTGGCATGGTTTTTCAGCGGTTCAACCTGTTCCGCCATAAAACAGCGCTTCAGAATATCACCGAAGGGCCAATTCATGTGAATGGCATTTCTCCGAAAAAGGCACGGGAAGAGGCGCTGCTTCTGCTGCGGCGTGTGGGGCTGGAGGATCGGGCGGACTCATATCCTGATAATATGTCCACCGGACAGCAGCAGCGTGTGGCGATCGCCAGGGCTTTGGCAATGAAGCCGAAGCTGATGCTGTTTGACGAACCAACCTCGGCGCTGGACCCGGAACTGGTGGGAGAGGTTTTGCAGGTGATGCGTGATCTGGCGGCAGAGGGCATGACCATGGTGGTGGTGACGCATGAAATCGGCTTTGCGCAGGAAGTGGCAGACCGCATCGCCTTTATGGATGGCGGGCGGATTGTTGAATGCGACACGCCTGAATCGCTTTTAAAAAATCCGAAAACCGAGCGGACGAGAAATTTCCTCCAGAATGTCTGGAAGTGAACGATCTATTGCACCAGAGCGGCACGCGCCGTCTCTGTCACCGCCTTCGTAAGGGGTGCAAGGGTTTTCCCGATCACGCGTGAATATTGCCAGTATAGAGGCGTGTCGAGCGGCGTGCCGGGCGGAAGTTTTTGCAGCGTCTGCGCAGCCAGATGCTCAGAGATCAACAATTCCGGGTTCATACCCCATCCAAGCCCCGCCAGGGCTCCGTCAATGAATGCATGCGATGACGGCATCCAGTGCACAGGCAGGGAAAAATGCTTGCCGGTCTGTTGCTTGATCCAACGTGACTGGAGTTCATCCTTTTTATCAAAGCAGATGGAAGGGGCGTTTTGCAATGTGCCTTCGTTGACACCGTCGGCAAACCATGTGGCAACGAATTGCGGGGTGGCGGTAGCGAAGTAACGCAGTGACCCCAAAGGCAGTATGTCACAGCCGCGCACAGCAACAGGACTTGCGGTCACGGCGGCGGCAACTTCGCCTTTGCGCAGCCAATCCGCGCTGTGGTCCTGATCATCAACTATGAGCTCGAACAACAACTCATTCGTCTGCGCCAAAGCCTTTATGAACCACGTTGCAAGGCTGTCAGCATTCACTGCTATGCGAATGGTCGGCCAAGGGCCCGCCGGTACCAGCGCGCCCAGATCGGCGCGCAAATTGTTTTCCAGAAGTCCAACATCTTCCAGATGGCGACACAGGCGGTTTCCCGCCGGTGTGGCGGTGCAGGGTTGCCCGCGAACCACCAATGACGTGCCCAGCTTCTCCTCCAGCAGTTTCACACGCTGGGAAACCGCGGAAGCTGTGATGTTCAGGCTTTGCGCGGCTTTCTCGAAACTGCCTGTGCGCACAACGGCAGCCACGGCGCTGAGATTTGCATAGTCGATCATAATTAAAAATTTTAAACTTGAATTAGAATTATGAATTTTTCTAATCATCGGTTTAGGGCTAGTCAACGGGCAATCAGGAGAGTTCGATGATTGCTGCATACACGTCCGGCCTGTTTCTCGGCTTCAGCCTTATTGTTGCGATTGGCGCACAGAATGCCTTTGTTTTGCAGCAGGGGCTTCGAGGCCATCACGTATTTGCCGTGTGCCTGACATGCGCCATATCCGATGCGCTGTTAATAGCCGCCGGCGTTTCTGGCTTTGGTCTCATTTCAACCCGCGCGCCGTGGCTGGAGCCGGTCATGCGTTATGCAGGTGCGGCATTTCTGTTTGCCTACGCGCTGCGAAACATCATTGCCGTGGTGCAGGGGCAGGGCAGTCTGAAGCCAGCAGATCAGCCAGCAGATCAGCCAGCAGCATCATTGGCGGCAACATTGGCAATCTGTCTGATGCTGACCTGGGCAAACCCGCATGTCTATCTGGATACGGTGGTGCTGCTCGGTTCAATATCCACGCAATATACCGGTTACGAGAAAGGCTTTGCACTTGGTGCCATGACCGCTTCGTTTCTGTTCTTTTTCTCACTTGGATATGGCGCACGCTTTTTGCGGCCACTGTTTGCACGGCCCATCGCCTGGCGTGTTCTGGATGTTTTGATAGCGGCAGTCATGGTGGCAATAGGCATCAGCCTGCTGGTGTGAAGGGCTGATTGCACAAATCCTGCCGCGCCTGTCTGTATTCGCTGGCTAGCCGATCAATAAAATCCGCCGCTGGTACAATGTGGTCAACAGCACCAATGCCTTGCCCTGCACCCCAGATATCTTTCCACGCTTTTGCCTGTCCCGGAGCGGTTGTTGCTGAAAAATCCATTTTGGATTTGTCAGCGTCTGGCAAATGGTCCGGGTCCATTCCGGCAGCAATTATGGAAGCGCGCAGATAATTGCCTGAAACGCCGGTGAAATAGCTGCTGTTGACAATGTCGGCGGCATGGCCGTCAACAATGGCCTGCTTATGTGCTTCCGTTGCCTGCGCCTCATCCGTAGCAATGAAGGGCGATCCGATATAGGCGCCATCCGCACCCATGGCCTGTGCTGCCAGAATGGCTTTGCCGGTGGCAATGGCACCTGAAAGAAACAGTGGCCCGGCAAACCACTCACGTATTTCCTGCACCAGTGCAAAAGGCGAAATCTGGCCAGCATGCCCGCCGGCGCCTGCGGCAACCGCTATCAGCCCATCGGCTCCCTTTTCAATAGCCTTATGCGCAAAGCGGTTATTGATCACATCATGAAGAACAATACCGCCATAGGAATGAACCGCGTCATTCACTTCCTGCACTGCCCCAAGCGACGTAATGACAATTGGCACTTTGTGCTGCACGCACATCTGCAGGTCTGCTTCCAGACGATTGTTGGAACGGTGGACAATCTGGTTGACAGCAAATGGCGCGGCCGGGCGGTCGGGGTTGCGCTGGTCGTGGCTGGCAATGCCTTCCTGCAATTCGTCCAGCCAGTCGGCCAATTGTTCGGCTGGCCGGGCGTTCAGTGCCGGAAACGCTCCGACAATGCCGGATGTGACTTGCGCAAGCACCAGAGCCGGATTGGAAATGATAAACAGCGGTGCGCCGATGACGGGGAGTCTGACGCGGCTTTTCATAATGTCTGGAAGCGGCATTATGCCATCCTTCAACTAATTTGACGTAAAGGTAAATTACAGGGGTAACAGATCGAATCTGTTTGACAAGGACAACACTCCGCCTTCATCGACGGGTGATATGCACCGCCGCAGGTTCTGGAGCCGTTGAAACGATTCCGTTGCAACGGGACATGCTGTGGCCGCCGGAAAAGGAAACAACGCAAATGCAGAATGTTCAGTCGAAACTCCGTATGCTTCCACGGCTCGGTTGCGGCGTTGCGCTCTCGCTGGCTTTGGCAATGCCTGTAAAAGCCGCAGCGCCGGAGGCCTGGGAACAGTTTCGACAAGACGTGCAGTCAGCCTGCCTTGCCGCAGGTCAGCAGCAACTGCAGGATCCGGCCATTGTGGTGGACCCGTTCGGCAGTGAAAAATACGGCCTGGCGCTGCTGACAGGGGTGGAGCAACAGGGCACGGAGCTGCGCTCGATCATTTGTGTTTATGACAAGGCTGCCAAAAGCGTTGAGCTTGGCAACCCGTTGAATACGGCAACCACCGCTGCATCTGGCCGCGAAACGGCAGAACCGGAAGTCAGCGACGGCACGGTTGGGCCGGGTGGTCCTTTTGGCGGACAATGCGGCGAAGAGTGCGAAGCGACGCTGGCACTTCTGGCAGAGGAAGACCGGGAGAAGCTGACCGATCTGCCCGAGATTATTGCGCGCACCATTGTTGAAAACCCGGAGCCGACTGGCGAGGCGAAGGTCGATAATGTACGGGAAATGGCGCTGTCACTCAGCGAGCGGGTTTCCGGTGTGCCATCCGAACAACTGCAGCGGCCGCAGGGCGCGCTTGGCGGCAAGGTTGCCTGCTCGGTTTACTTCTATGGCTTTCTGGATGAGCCGGCGAAACTGGTTGGCAATCACACATGCTCTGTAACCGAGCTTGAGGGCGGTGCGCTGCTGGTGGAGAAAAACACGGGCGAACGCTTGCGTGCCGAAATTCACCCGCTGACAGACGGGTTTTCAGCATTCATTGGCCGCAACTTTCTGGCAGATCAGAGCGAACGGGACTATGACGCCAGCAATCCTGTCAATGCGGGTAATGAAAACTTTGGCAATTCCGTTGGTTTGGCAACACAGATGGGCGGGCAGATGTATCTCTTGTCCAGCGAACAGCGCGGCCATGAAAAACCCGACGAGAGTTTCTTTTGGGTATTGGCAATTGGCGGCTGATTGCTCTTGCGTTTGCCGTGGTGAAGATTGATCTTGCGGCTGATGGACAATTTTTTCCCGCCACTGGTCGGCACGTTGCCGCTGTTTGTCGAGCCTGTTTCAACCGTCATCCGGGTTATTGACACGGAAACGGCTGGCCAGCCGCGACCGGAAGACGATGCGGTCATTGAAATCGGGTCGGTGGATCTTGATCTGGCAACGGGCCGTATATTCAACCCGATGCAGACTCTGGTGGATCCGGGTGGAATAGAGATCAGCCCGCATGCCCGCAAAATCCACCGTATCAGCGACGAAATGCTGCTGAACGCGCCGCCGTTCAAGGATGCGGCAGCGCCGTTCATTGAAGCGGCCGAAAGCTTTGCGGCTCAACGCGCAAGCTTCGACCGCTCACGGCTTCGGTTCAGCGGCCGGTGGCTTTGCACCTACAAGCTTGCCTTGCGTGCGTTTCCAAATGTGCGCTCGCATGGCCTGCAATCATTGGTCAAAAACGTGCCGCTCGACCTTTCGCATGTATCGCCATTGATGAAAAACCTGCACCCGCACCGCGCTTTGTACGATGCGCTGTGCACAGCGGTTCTATTGGCACGCATTGCAGATGTTCTGATGCCGGCCTGCTATGATGTTCAGGATTTCATCGAACGCTCGTCGCGGGTTTCAGACGAGCCGGCGCTTCTGGCGAAATTGCGGTTCGGCAAATACAAGGGAATTGCCCTTTGTGACGTGCCTATGGACTATCTTGAATGGTTGACCGGCCAGCCCAATATGGATGCGGATGTTGTTTTCACCGCCCATCACCATTTGCGCCGTCGCAGGCGGGAAATGCTGGAGCGAATGGCACGCGGCCCTGTTACTGCCCCTTTGGGGGCATAGTTGCGGTTTAGACAGTTTTGCTGAAATTTCGTAATATATGGCCGTTGAACCGGTGGGAGTTTTGTTGATGTCGGATTCCGTGTCCAATTTCCTTGGCGGTTCGCCGCTGTCCATCATCATACGTCTGGTGATCTTGTCACTGCTGGTCGGCATTCTGCTGAGCTGGCTTGATCTGAGCCCATTGGACCTGGTGGATTGGGTGGTCAATTTTGTCCAGTATCTCTGGGTGTCTGTGTTTGGTTCGCTCAATCGGGCAGTGAACTATTTTCTGATAGGCGCAATGGTCGTCGTGCCGATTTTCCTGCTGTCGCGGCTTTCGCGGATGGGCAAACGCTAATGTCGCTTTTGGTGTTCAGCGCTGTCATTCTGGCAGCGCTGTTGCACGCATTGTGGAATGCGCTGTTAAAGGCGCAGCCGGACAAATATGCTGGTGCCTTCGCGGTTTCGCTGGGCGGCGTGCCGCTGGGGCTTGCCTGTCTGGCTTATGCCGGTCTGCCTGCGGTCGAAAGCTGGCCCTATGTGGTGTCGTCGGCAATTATTCACACATTCTATTTCCTGTGCCTCCTGAACGCTTATCGCGCCGCAGATTTTACCCAGGTCTATCCGATTGCTCGGGGTGCAGCGCCGGTGTTCACAGCGTTGGCCAGCGGAGCCCTGCTGGGCGAGGTGCTTTCACCGCTTCAGGCAACCGCTGTCGCAATTATCGCCTGCGGCGTCATGAGCCTGGTTTTTGCCGGGCGCGGTGGCAAAAGCCTCAGTGCATCAGGTCTGTGCTGGGCGTTGGCCACCAGCGCAATTATTGCAACCTATTCGTTGAATGATGGGGCAGGTGCGCGGCTGGCGGGCAATAGTTTCGCGTTTTACGGCGCATCCGCCACACTGAACGCAATTCTCATGGCGATTTACTTCGCGCTCCGGCAGCCCGCAGCCTTGCGCAACTGCTTCACCGTTGGCAGGCGTTCGCTGCTGATCGGCGGGCCGGTGTCATTCATTGCCTATGCATTGGTAACATGGGCGTTTGCCCATGCTCCAATAGCCATGGTTTCCGCGCTGCGCGAGGTGTCCATCGTGTTCGCCGTGCTGATCGGGACGTTTGTCCTGCACGAAAAAATGGACTGGCGGCGTATTCTATCAAGCTTTGTAACGCTCACCGGTGTGGTGCTGATGCGGGTGGCGCGTTAAAGCATGATATGTGCAGGCGGCAGCCTTTGCCGTATCGTGCTTTACTGCGGTTAATCCGTTCGCTTTAACGAGCAACGTTCGACGCCGATCAGGTCACTCGGCGGGCGGTGGCCCGCGTTCCAGAATTTCGTCCACACGTGTATCGCGAATGCGCTGCAGGTTTGGCGCGCCGCAGCGATCAAGATAATGGATCATGCCATTCAGAATGCGCAGCGGTAACCTCGGGCCGTTGTAAACCAGTGAAGTGTAAAGCTGCACCAGATCAGCGCCAGCTTCCATTTTGGCCAGTGCAGTGCGCGCGCTTTCCACCCCGCCAGCACCAATCAACGGAAAGTCTGGTCCCATTTCCTTGCGAAATGCCGCAAGCGCAAAGCTGGAACCGGTGATGAGCGGGCGACCGGAAAGGCCGCCAGCTTCCAGTGCGTGCTCACGCCCCTCAACACCGCGCCGTGACAAAGTGGTGTTGGAAACAATCAGACCGTCCAGTTTGTATTTTTTCAACGCGCCGGAAATTGCGCTGATTTCGTCAAGTGAAAGATCCGGCGCAACTTTCAGGAAAATCGGGCAAGGCTTCAGTGCGTTCAAGGCTGCTGCACCATCGCGTGCGGCCATAACCGCGCTCAGAAGCTCCAGCAACTCATCACCCTTTTGCAGCGAGCGCAGGCCCGGGGTATTGGGTGAGGATATGTTGACGGTCATGTAGCTGGCAATCGCTGCAAAACAGTGAACGCCGGCAACGTAGTCATCAATCCGGTTGGCGCTGTCTTTGTTGGCGCCAATATTAACACCCACAATTCCGCCCTTGTGCTTTCGGCGGGTCAGTCTGGCCAGAGCTTCGGCGTGGCCTTCATTGTTGAAACCGAGACGATTGATAATCGCGCCCGATTCCGGCAGGCGAAAAATGCGTGGCTTCGGATTGCCATCCTGCGGCAACGGGGTAACCGTACCAACTTCCACAAAACCAAAGCCCAACCGCAACATGGCGTCTGGAACCTGCGCATTTTTGTCATAGCCGGCAGCCAGACCCAAAGGGTTGGGAAAGCAGATCCCTGCCAGCCTGGTTTTCAGGCGGTTGTCGAGCGGTGGTTCTGCACCGGGTACAAGGCCGGTTTGCAAAGCGCGAATGGACAAGGAGTGAGCCCGCTCCGGATCCATGCGAAACAGAAATGGTCTGGCCCAACGATAGGCAATGTTCATCGGATCGACTCCGGAATGATGTGGCGTCCGTCCGGTGTCATTGGCAGATCACTGGCGAAGATAACTGCGCCAAGATGCAACGGACCGTACAGATGAGGAAAAAGTGCGCCGCCCCTGGAAGGTTCCCACTGCAGTTTCTCTCCCAGCATACGGGGATCCACTGCCACAAGCAAAAGATCGGACTGCCCCTGAAAGTGCTTTTCGGCAGTTTCCCGAAGCTGCTGGCTGGTGGAAAAATGGATGAAGCCATCCTGAACATCGACAGGGGAGCCATCAAACTGCCCGGCTGCCTCGGCTTGCAGCCAAAGCGCGGCGGGAACAATTTTATAAATGGGGTCGTGTCGGTTCATCTTGTGTCCCGGTGGAAAGGGCGAGTGGACGCACTGTTTAGCTGCGAACAAACCCGCGTTCTATCTCATCTTTTCTATGGTTCAAAGAGACGAAGATGCAATGCTGCTATACACAATTTGCCGTTGCGGTCAGAGTTGTGGCAGAACAAAGATCTTGAAAATCAAAAGCCGGTGAACGCTGGCGCCTTGTTTGAAAAGGTGTTGTGATGTTGAAAGAGTTTCGGGAATTTGCCCTCAAGGGCAATATGGTGGATCTGGCCATCGGTATCATTATTGGCGCTGCCTTCTCCGGGCTGGTCAATTCGGTCGTGGCAGACATCATCATGCCAATCATCGGTGTCATGACCGGTGGTGGGGTCGATTTTTCCAATCTTTTCATACCGCTTAGCAGCAATGTTACCGCCGCCGGCCTGACATTGGCACGCGAGCAGGGGCCAGTTCTGGCTTACGGTAACTTTCTGACTTTGTTCATAAATTTCATGATTGTTGCTTTTGTGCTGTTCATGGTTGTCAAAGCAATGAACAGGTTGAAGCGGCAGGAAGAAGCAAAGCCAGTTGAGGTTGCGGAAGTTCCACGGGAAGAAAAGCTTCTGGAAGAAATCCGCGACATTCTGGCAGTCAGCAATTCGCCGCGTCCAGGCAGTGGACCGGGACGCATTCCTGGCACAGAGTTCTGATTGGATCATGTGCGCAGTGTTGCGATTCGGGCGGCGCAGGCAGATTTGACATCCTGCGCCGCCTTTTTTGTGAGTTTGGAAGAATGAGTCTGAAATCCCATCTGCGCCCGGGTGCATTGGCGGCACCGGAAAGCGGCATTGTGTCGCTGGTCAATTATGCCAGAAACAAGCCTGGCCTGATTCCACTCTGGGTGGGTGAAGGCGACATGCCAACCCCGGCCTTTATTGCGCAAGCCGCCACGCAAAGTCTTGCGGCGGGTGAAACATTCTACACATGGCAACGCGGCCTGCCCGAACTTCGGCAGGCATTGGCAACCTATACGCAAAATCTCTACGGATTTGCCCAGACGCCGGACCGGTTTTTTGTAACGGGGTCAGGCATGCACGCCATTCATACCGTGGTGACGGCTTTGGCTGGGCAATGTGATGAGCTGGTTTATATTGGCCCACTCTGGCCCAACTTTGCCGCAGCGGCCAATCTGTCTCAGGCGCAGGCAATCGAGGTGCTGCTGGACCAGCAGGATGGCGCGTGGCACCTGGACCTTGACCGGTTGAAAGCTGCAATCAGCCCGCGCACCAAGGCAATTTTCGTCAATACGCCCAACAATCCAACTGGCTGGACAGCGGATGTGGAAACTCTGCGCGGCATTCTGGATATTGCCCGTGAGGCGGGGGTGTTCATCATTGCCGATGAAATTTATTCCCGGTTTTATTATGCGGGCGGGCGGGCGCCATCATTTCACGACGTCATGACGGTGGATGACGCTGTCATATTTGTAAATTCCTTCTCGAAAAACTGGGCGATGACCGGTTGGCGGGTGGGGTGGATCGAGGCGCCCGCGGAATTTGGCGACTTGATTGAAAATCTGGTGCAATATTCAACGTCCGGCGTTGCCGCTTTCATGCAGCGCGCCGCCACGGCTGCTTTGGAGGAAGGTGAAGTCTTTCTGAAATCGCAGATTGAACGTGCGACGAAAGCCAGAGCAATTTTCTGCGAGGCACTGCTGGCGACCAATCGCGTGCAACTGGCAATGCCCTCCGGCGCGTTTTATGCCTTTTTCGCAATTGACGGGGTTCAGAATGCGCGCGCGGCTGCGATGCGCATTGTGGATGAGGCAAATGTTGGCCTTGCACCGGGTGGCGCATTTGGCAACAGCGCGCCCAACTATATGCGGGCATGTTTTCATCGCCGCCTGGACGAGGTGGAAGAGGCAGCAGACCGTCTGACAGGCTGGATCAGGCGCGCATTGTGACTTCATTGCTGCATATCAACAAACTGACCCTGGCGCGGGCGAGGCAAGTCGCTTTGACCATGCTGATCGGGGCATGTGGCGGTCTGATTGTAGATTATCTCGGACTGCCGGCAAGCTGGTTGCTTGGTTCGCTTCTGGCTACGCTTCTGGCTTTTGCGCTTGGTTTCAGGCCGCGCGTGCCCAACTGGCTTCGCGATACAACCTTTTTCATTCTGGGCATTCAGGCCGGGTCCGGGGTTACGCCAGAGGCTGTCAGCCAGATTGGTCTCTGGCCGCTTTCTTTCGCCATTCAAATGGGTGGCGTGGTTCTCGTTGTCATTGCCACCAAACTGTTTCTGGAAAAAGTTCTTGGCTGGGATCGGGAAACGGCCTTGTTCTCGTCACTGCCCGGAGCCCTGTCATTTGTGCTGGCAGCCGCATCGGAAACCCGGGCTGATATAACCCGTGTCACCATTCTTCAGACCGTCAGGCTGTTTTTTCTGATTGCCGTTCTGGTTCCTCTGCTGGGTTGGCTGGAGGGCGAAACGCCTGCCGGAGAGGGGTGGGTGGTGCACACCGGCACCCCGCTGGATTATGTGATGATGGCAGGCATCTGCGCCATTTGCTCGTTCATCGGCATTAAATCCCGCGTGCCCGGTGGTTTGATACTGGGTGCGCTGTTCGGCAGCGCCGTATTGCACGGCTCTGATTTGATCAATGTCGGAGTGCCGGCCTTTCTCGCCGTACCTAGCCTGGTCTGTATCGGCGCGCTGATTGGCTCACGCCTGAAGATGGAAGACAGATCTGCACTTGTGCAACTGCTTCCGGCGGCGGTGGGAGCTTTCGTCATCGGGCTGGCAATGTCAGCACTCGCCGGACTTGTGGCCGTCTGGGCCTTGGAACTGGATGTCGGCCGTGTTGCTCTGGCCTATGCACCCGGCGCGCTGGAGGCGCTGACTGTGCTGGCGTTCCAGTTCAATATTGATCCGGCCTATGTGGCTTCGCACCACATGGTGCGGTTTATCGCCATTGCGCTTCTGGTGCCGATTTTGGCAAAACGGCTGCCGCGCCGCGATACCACAGAGCAGGATACTGCGCAGTTAAATGCTGCGCAGTCGGATATGCCGTTTGATACTGAAGCAACTGGCCGGGACGACACACGGAACTGACTGTTCTGGACAATCCCTGATTGCCCAAACGGTCTGGCTCTCTGTCTGGTCACATGTTCTTCCGCTGAAACGAAACCGTTTCAACGAGAAGCCAGTCCGCGCTATGCAGGCTCAGCCGCCCGCTTTGGAAACGACCAGCGGCGTAGCAAAATTGCTTTCGGCACTGGTTTCCTGCCGCGTGCTTGCAAAGGCAATACCCACACTCTGCCAGGTTTCAACCAGCGCATCGCGCAGGCGCTCAATCAACGCATCGTCATGCAGTGGTGTCGGCGTTATACGCAGACGTTCCGTACCGCGCGGCACCGTCGGGTAATTGATTGGTTGAATGTAGATGCCATGCTTTTCCAGAAGGTGGTCAGACGCTCTTTTGCAGAGGTCAGCGTCGCCCACCAGCACAGGAACGATGTGCGTTTCAGAGGCCATGACCGGCAGATCAGCCTGTGCCAGAACCGCTTTGGTTTGCGCTGCTTGCCGCTGCTGGCCCTGCCGTTCAACCTGGGATTGCTTGAGGTGGCGGATGGAAGCCGTGGCTGCTGCGGCCAATGCAGGCGGCAATGCAGTGGTGAATATAAAGCCGGGTGCATAGGACCGCACTGCGTCGATAACTGCGCGTGATCCGGTAATGTAACCACCCAGCACGCCAATGGCTTTTGCCAGTGTGCCTTCAATCACGTCAACCCGGTGTGCAAGACCCTCCCGCTCGCAAATTCCGCCCCCTCGCGGGCCGTACATGCCAACGGAATGCACTTCATCAATATAGGTCATGGCGTTGTAGCGTTCAGCCAGATCGCAGATTGCCGCTACCGGGGCAATGTCGCCGTCCATGGAATAGACGCTTTCAAACACAATCAGCTTGGGACGGGCAGGGTCGGCAGCTTTTAAAAGTTCTTCCAGATGCGCCACGTCATTATGCCGGAAAATCTGTTTCCGGCCACCAGCCTTGCGCACACCTTCAATCATTGAAGCGTGGTTCAGTTCATCAGACAGGATAAGGCAGTCTGGCAAAAGGCGCGCGATGGTGGAAATCGACGCCTCATTGGAAACATAGCCGGAGGTGAAAACCAGCGCCGCTTCCTTGCCATGCAGATCTGCCAGCTCCTGCTCCAGTTCCACCAGCGGATGTGTGGTGCCGGAAATGTTGCGTGTGCCACCTGCGCCGGTGCCCATGGATGTCGCCGTCTGCTGCATTGCGGCCACAACTTTTTCGTGCTGGCCCATGCCCAGATAGTCATTGGAGCACCAGACGGTAATCTCCACCGCACTGCCGTCATGCCGCCATATGGCTTGCGGAAACCGGCCGGCTATGCGCTCAAGGTCGGCAAACACCCGGTAACGCTTCTCTGTGTGGAGAGCGTCAATCGCGGAAGTGAAGTGGCTCTGATAGTCGAACATCCGAAACTCCTTCGTAAGAAGGGTTCTAAGATTGTCGAGACGCCAAGTCCATGCGTTGAATCAATGAATTTTCCGAAAAATGCTTTTTTTGATGCAAGTTGGCTGATTCGTGATCAGCCGTTCTCCTCGGGCGAATCCTGAGGTTCGCCCTCTGGCGCGTCTTCGCCATCATCAGTCTGGTCCATCAGGGATTTTCGGGCTTTTGACTGAACTTTGCGGCGTTTCAGATTGTCTTTGAGCACCTGCTCCAGACGCTTCTGACGCTGCACTTTGGCGGGGTATATCGGCTTATGATCGCTCATTGTTGCTCGCTCCCGGCTTGTTGTATTGCATCAGTGCCTCAGCGGTGGAAAGCCGTGGTCGCCAACCAATGCGCGAGCGTATACGCGATGTGTCGATGACAAAGGTGGAAAAAAGCCGGTCTGCCGTTGCGCCACGCCCGATCATTCGAGCCATCAGCTTCAACAACGCCACCGGCATGGAAAACATGCCCGGGCCTCGGCCACGTGCCGCGCGAACAGGGGCCACCAGTTCCGCAAGTGTCACCGGATCTCTGTCGGCGACAAGAAATGTGCGGCCCGCTGCGCCGGGATGAGTCAGGCAGCTGACAAACGCGTCCACTGCATTGTCCAGCGCCAGCACGCTGCGGCGGTTGGTGGCGCTGCGAAACGGCAAGGGCATTCGGCTTTTGGCCAGCCGTTCCAGCATGGAAATGGCGCCCCGGCCACCTGGCCCGTAAACTGCCGGTAGCCGCAAAATGGTAAATTCGGTGCTGCTGTCTTCCAGCTCTGCGCGCAAACGTCGCTCGGCTTCCAGCTTGGATGCGGCATAGAAATCCACCGGTGCGGGCTTGTCATCCTCAATGATCGGCTTGCCGTCAAACATCGAGTGAATATTGGCAGAGCTGGCAAATATCAGCCGACGAGCGCCTTTGCCGGCAGATATGCGGGCAAGGGCGGCGGTTCCTTCCGCATTGGCGCGCATCAGTGCCAGCGAATCATCCATGGCCGGGTCGCCCCGCTCCGGGTTCAGGCCGCCAAGATGCACCACGGCGTCCACTCGGGCCGGCCAGTCGTCGCGACGCTTCAAGGTTGAAAGGTCGCGCGGCACGCGCAACACATCAACGCGTGGGTCGGCGTCCGCGCTGTCTTCCCGCAGAAGAACAATCACGTCATGCCCGTCGTCCAGCAGCCGCTGCACGAGTTTGCGTCCTATAAAGCCAGTCGATCCGGAAACGAGGATACGCATAAGATTATCTGCACAATTCTAGAATCTGTAGAACGATTTTATTCTTCCTTGCCCAATTCGCAGCTTTGCGGCAATCGCTAGCAGTATGAAACGTATTTTTGACATCGTATCGAGCTTTTTCGGTCTCATGGCGTTCGGCTGGCTCATTCTGCTGCTGACTGTTGCTATTGCGCGCGACAGTCCGGGGCCGGGCCTGTTCGCTCAGAAGCGGGTTGGCAAGGGTGAGCGCGTGTTTGTTTGCTACAAGCTGCGCACAATGGCCAGTGACACGGTGTCAGCCGCTTCGCATGAAACGCCGCGATCAGCCGTCACCCGGCTGGGTGCGGTGCTTCGGCGCTGGAAACTGGATGAACTGCCACAGCTCTGGAATGTGCTGAAGGGCGACATGAGCTTTGTTGGCCCCAGGCCCTGCCTGCCAATGCAGGAAATGTTGATTGAAGAGCGGCGCAAACGCGGCGTCTTTGCACTCAGGCCGGGGATAACCGGGCTGGCGCAGGTGCAGGGGGTGGATATGTCGGAACCGGAGCGTCTGGCGACAATAGATGCCGCCTATGCTGCGCGCCGCACTATCTGGCTCGACCTCAAGTTGATTTTGCAAACAATGACAGGGCGTGGTCGCGGTGATCGGGTGGCCTAGATAAACCCTATAGTCTTTGCGCCATTTTCGAATCGCACCATTCATCAGGACATGCATATGACACGCATTGACCACATCGGGTTCGCTGCCGAGCTTGCCGCCTTTGCACAGCTGCATGGCCCGATAACCATTGGCCTTGCCGGGGCCGGGCAGATGGGCACTGATATTGTGGTGCAGGCTGCGCTGATGGCCGGGGTGCGTATTGGTGCCATTGGCGCAAGCCGCCCGACCCGCCCGTTCGAAGCTATTGAGATGGCGCGCCACCCGCGGGATACGGGCGTAGTTGCAAATAATGAAACGGCAATCGACCGGGCGATCGAGGCGGGGCGCATCGCCATCACCGATGATTTGACGGCGCTGACCCGGGCCGGACGAATTGACGTCGTGGTGGATGCTACGGGCAGTCCGGAAATCGGCACTTTGCTGGCGCTGGAATCCATTCGTAATGGCAAGCACATTGTGATGCTCAATGTCGAAGCCGACATTACGGTGGGCCGCTATCTGGCAGCGGAAGCCCGCGGGGCAGGGGTGGTCTACACCGGTTCGGCGGGGGATGAACCGGCGGCGACACTGGAGTTGATTTCCTTTGCGCAATCCCTGGGCATGGAAGTTGTTTCAGCCGGCAAAGGCAAAAACAATGCGCTCGATTTCAACGCTGTGCCTGCTGATTTCGAAGCGGAAGCCAATGCGCGCAATATGAATGCGCGAATTCTGGTCGAATTTGTCGACGGCTCCAAAACCATGGTGGAAATGACCGCCATTGCCAATTGCACCGGCCTGGTTCCCGATGTTCCCGGCATGCATGGTCCCGCGGCCACGCTGGATAATCTGGCGCAGATACTCTGCACGCAGGAAGATGGCGGTCTTCTGTCTGCTTCCGGCAGGGTGGATTATACGATTGGCAAGGGCGTGGCGCCGGGAGTGTTCTGCATTGTCAAACCACGGCATGAGCGAGCGGTAGAGCGGATGGCTGACTTGAAGGTTGGGCCCGGACCATGTTTTGCACTGACCCGGCCATTTCACCTGACGAGTCTTGAAACGCCCCTTTCCGCAGTGCGCGCGGTTATGCACCGCAAGCCGGATATGCTGCCGTTGGACAGGCCAGTGGCTGAATGCGGCGCAGTTGCCAAACGCAATCTGGCAGTGGGCGAAATTCTGGGCCGTATTGGTACGGAAGACTATCGCGGCTTTGCCATGACATGGCATGAGGGGCGGGCAAAACACGCCTTGCCACTGGGCCTTGCAGAAGGGTCCAGGGTGGTAAAGCCCGTGCGCGCCGGGGACCTGCTGACGCATGACAATTGCGCGCCAGATCAAAGGTTGAATGTGACACGCATTCGCGCGCGGCTGGATGCAGCAGACGCAGTATTTCTGACGTAGTTTTTCGGGCTAGCTTTTGCGCGGGTCCAGCTTGCGGCGCAGCCCATCGCCAAACAGATTGGCAGCCAGCACAGTGGTGGCAATTGCCAGCCCCGGCGCCAGCGCCAGCCATGGCGCGGACAGAAGATAGGTTTGGGATTCGGCCAGCATGCGCCCCCATGACGGGGCGGGCGGTGCCGCGCCAAAGCCCAGAAAGCCCAGTCCGGCTTCTGTCAGAATGGCCAGTCCGAACTGAATTGAAACCTGCACGCTTAACAGGCCAATGATGTTGGGCAGAACATGCCGCGTCATGATCTGGCGCTGGCTGGCGCCAAGCGCGCGTGCCGCCCTGGCATAGTCGCTGGCCAAAGCGGTGCGGGCGCTGGCGCGTGTTAATCTGGCGAACACCGGAATGATAAACAGAGCAATGGCCAGGATGGCATTCACTCTGCCAAAGCCAAGCGCCAGCGCCAGCATCATGGCGGACAGCAAAGGCGGAAAGGCAAAGAGCACGTCAAGACAGCGCATGAGACATGCCTGCACCACACCGGAGCTTGCGGCGCTGTAAAGCCCGGCAACAATTCCCGCAAAGGCGCCGAGCGCCGTGGCCAGAACGGCAACAAACAGCGAGTTTCCAGCGCCTAGCATCACGAGGGACGCAACATCGCGCCCCAATTGGTCAGTGCCTAAAATCGCTATGGATGAGGGTGGTGTCAGCCGCATCGCAATGTTCATGCGCAGCGGCTCACTCACGGGCGTCCAGAAAAACGACAGGACCGCCAATGCAGCAATCAGCGCCAGTAAAACACTGCCAAAGGTCAGCCGTGTCATTGGCGCAGCCGTGGATCAATGAGCAAGGCTGCCAGATCGACAAGAAAATTGACGAGAATGACAAGGCTGGCAAATATCAGAATACAGGCTTGCAGCACTGGAATGTCGCGCTGCGCCAGCGCTTGAAAAGCCAGTTGTCCCAATCCGGGCAAAACAAAAACATTTTCCACCAGAATGGCCCCGGCCACCAGAAACGAAAACTGCAGCCCGATGATGGTCAGAACAGGCACCAGAGCATGGCCCGCAGCATGGCGCACCAGAATTGCTGTTTCACCCAACCCCTTGGCTCGCGCTGTGCGAATATAGTCTCCGGCAAGAATTTCCAGAAAAGCCGCTCTGGTAACGCGCACCAGAACAGCGGCCTGCGGCAGGGCCAGCGCGGTTGCGGGTAAAATCAGTGCAGCAAAGGCAGAATAGAGCCCGGCCTCCCAGCCGGGAAATCCACCGGAGGGCAGGCCACCAGTGCGGGTAAACAGCAATATGAGCAGAAGGCCAATGAAGAAATTCGGCAGTGCGATGCCCAATTGCGCCAGCAGTGTTGCGCCGCCTTCTGCGAGCCGGCTGCCCCGCGCGGCCAGCATGCCGAGCGGCAGCGCAATGGCCATGGCAATCACCAGCGACAGACAGGCCAGAGGCAGGGTTACGGCAAGGCGCGCAGCGACCATTTGGCCAACCGGGGTATGATAGGTGATGGAGGTGCCGAAATCTCCGGTCAGCACCCCTGTCAGCCAATGGCCAAAACGCAGCCATACCGGTTGGTCCAGCCCCATTTCCTTCTGCAGCGCCACCAGTGTGTCGGGCCGCAGGGATGTGCCAAGCGCAATGGCTGCCGGGTCACCCGGCAAAACAGACAGGGCATAAAACACAAATGCGCTAACCGCCAGAAGGGTCGCAGCCATGCCCGCGATGCGCCCTACCAGCAATTTCTGCATTCAGTCGCTCCACTGAACGGCGGTCAGATCGTTGGAGGGTATTGGCTCATTATCCCACAAACCTTGCAGGCCGTTTTTCCACACGCCGAGTTTAGGCATGACAAAGAGGTAAAGGGCAGGAACATCGTTGGCCAGCTTGCGCTGCGCTTGCCCGTAAAGCTCCAGCCGGGTGGCTTCGTCGGTGGTGGTTTCCGCCTTGTTGATGATCCCGGCAAAGTCGGCATTCTCATATCCGAAGTAATAATCCGGCCGGGCATAAATGCCGATGTCCATCGGTTCGGCATGGGCAACAATGGTCATGTCAAAATCATGCCCTTGCAAAACCTCGCTCACCCATACGGCCGGAAACTCGGTCGGCACAATGGTCAGCTGAACGCCGACATCTGCCAGAAAGGCCTGCAAAATCTCTGCCGACCGGCGGGCATATGCCATTTGCGGCGTCTTGATGGTGGCATTGAACCCTTCCGGATAGCCAGCCTCTGCCAGCAAGGCGCGGGCTTTTTCCTGATCATGGCTCAACACATCTTCCAGCGATATGTAGCCAGGGTCATTGGGCGTATAGTGGCTGCCGATTGCCTGCCCGTAGCCAGACCACGCACCGGTGATCAACTCTCCCCGGTTGACCGCCAGCATCAGCGCCTGACGCACCCGCACATCGTTGAAAGGTGGATTGCGGTTGTTCATGCCCGCAACAACCTTCAGCTCGGTGTTGCCGACGGATGTTTCGAAATTCGGGTCGGTTTCCAGTTCGTAAAACAGTTCTGGCGCGGCAAATTCGGGAAAGGCATCCACCTGACCGGATTTCAGAGCTGCCAATTGTGCCTGTGGGTCATTGATGAACCGGAACGTTGCCTTTGCCAATGCCGGGTGCGTGCCCCAATATCCGTCAAATCGCTCCAGCGTTGCCCGATCCCCCTGCCGCCATTCGCCAAAGCTAAATGGGCCTGTGCCAATCGGGTTCGTCCGGTTGGCGTCAGCCGAACCCGGTTCCACCATCACCGATGCAGGCCATGCAAGCCAGTAGAGCAGATTGCCAGCCGGTTCCGACAGGCGCACGAGCAGCGTATTGTCGTCGGGCGTTTCCACCGCCTCAATGGCGGCAAAAAACTGCTTCTGCGGATTGGTGGACTGGTCGCCCCTTGCCCTATCCAACGAAAACTTGGCAGTTTGCGCATTGAAAGCCGCGCCATTGTGAAATTGAACATTGTCCTGCAGATGGAAGGTATATTGCAGCCCGTCGGCCGATATTTCCCAGCTTTTTGCCAGTTGCGGCTCGACTGCTCCCTTTTCGTCAATCCGCGTCAACCCTTGAAACAGGTTCTGCCAGACCACCTGACCAATGGCCACTGGTGCTGCGGCGGTCGGGTCCATACCAGTCGGCTCAATCGTCATGCCGATGGTAACATCGTCTCGCGGTGCGGCCAAAGCCGTGGCTGAAAGACCGACCGCCAAAGCGGCAGCCAACACAAAAGGCGCCAAACGTTGCATCGTATTTCCCCCGCAAGATTTACATTCAAGGCACCGCATCAACCTTAAATGGGTGGGCATGTTTAAACTTGTCTGCTTGACGACTTCAAGCCGGAGAAATACTTGAACGGTTGATCAGAATGATAGAAATTTTTGCGTGGTTTTTGAAGCCTTTTCCATAAGCCATGCCGTGGAAGACATATTTTGGCTGAAACGCTTGTTGAGGAAGCCCGCGTGCTGGAAAGCGCGGCACATCTTTTTTCCAAGGCCGTGGTGCGGCGGGTGGATTCCGGGCGCTTCCTGAATCACCTCTGGCGGCACTATCCGGAAAGTTTTGATCCAACTGACGGTTGCTTCGTGCTGGGCGAGGCGGTTGCCCGGATAAGCTTTATCAAAAATTCAATGATCATCACCGTCATGGCAAGTGATGATGCATCACTGCGCAATCTCAAGGGTATTCTTGCCTACCAGTTGCAGAACTGGCCGGGCACCGACTTCGCCTCCATAGTGTGGATGGGGGATGGCGCAGGCCCGGTGGATCTGCCGCATTTTCGGCAGATGCGGCTGGTGAACGTGCAGAATATAACTCCTGGTTTCTGCCGGCTGGAGCTTGCAGGCGAAGACCTGCACCGTTTTGCACAGGGCGGGTTTCATGTTCGCCTGCTTCTGCCGCCGCGCGGCAGAACCCCGGTCTGGCCCCATGCAGGGCCGGGTGGCTTGCCCATCTGGCCGCGAGATCGCGACCGTTTGATCCTGCGCACTTACACGCTGCGGCAGGTCTTGCCGGATCAGGGCCTGGTCAGCATCGACATCTTTCGGCATCAGCCAGAGGGCGCAGTTCAGAACTGGCTGGACCATGCCGTGGCTGGCGACCTTCTGGGAATAATGGGGCCGGGCGGCGGTGGCGTTCCAAAGGCCGATTGGGTTTGCCTTGCGGGCGATGAAACGGCGCTGCCCGCAATTGCGCGTATTCTGGAAAATCTTCCGCCCGCAACTTGTGGCTTTGCGCTTCTGGAAGTGGACAATGCGCGCGAGATGCAGGACCTGCAAGCGCCGGAAGGCGTCGAAATTGTCTGGCTGTTGCGAAACGGAGTGGCGCCCGGGCGGTCTTCCCTGCTGGTTGAGGCCGTGCGCAATTTGCCTTGGCCCGGCAGTGGCAGCGTGTTTGCTTTTGCCGGAGCCGAATTTGAAACCTACAAATTGCTGCGGCATGAATATCGCAAGGTCAGGGGGCTTCGGCGCAACCAGCATCAGGCCGTGGCCTACTGGTGGCTGGGTCGGCCGGAAGCCTAAGGGCCAGTTGGAACCGCGCAGACTGTGGACCGGGTCAGAAATCTCTGCTCGCGGCCGTTGTCCAGAGAAAACATGCCCCCGCGGCCCGGCACGGCATCAATAATCAGGTCAGTGTGCTTCCACGCCTCGTTTTGCGAAGCGCTGATGTAGAACGGCGCACCGCCGATTTCACCCAGTTTCACATCCTGATCGCCAATCAAAAACTCGTTCTGCGGGTAACACATTGGCGAAGAGCCGTCACAACAACCGCCTGACTGGTGAAACAGCACAGGGCCGTGGTCGGCGATGATCTGCTCAAGCAGTTGCAGGGCGGCAGGCGTTGCAGAAACGGTGCTCATGATATCCAGCCTTTGTGCCGGAGCGCTTCACAAGGGTCGCTCCGGCGATTGTGGGAAAAATCTCGTCAGGTCTTAGAAAAAGCCAAGCTTTTTCGGGCTGTAGCTGACGAGAAGGTTCTTCGTTTGCTGGTAGTGATCCAACATCATCTTGTGATTTTCACGGCCGATGCCAGATTGTTTGTAGCCACCAAAGGCCGCATGGGCAGGATAGGCATGGTAGCAGTTCGTCCAGACGCGACCCGCCTGAATGTTGCGGCCAAAACGATAAGCCCGATTGCCATCGCGTGTCCAGACACCCGCGCCAAGGCCATAAAGCGTGTCATTGGCAATGGAGAGCGCTTCATCCTCATCTTTGAAAGTGGTGACAGAAACCACTGGGCCAAAGATTTCCTCCTGGAAAACCCGCATCTTGTTGTGGCCTTTGAACACGGTTGGCTTGATGTAGTAGCCGCCGTTCAGGTCGCCACCCAACTCGTTTCGCTCTCCGCCCGCCAGCACTTCCGCGCCTTCCTGACGGCCAATGTCGAAATAGGAGAGGATTTTTTCTAGCTGCTCGCTGGAGGCCTGCGCGCCGACCATCGTGGCCGGATCCAGTGGGTCACCCTGCACGATTGCCGCCACCCGCTGCAAAGCGCGTTCCATGAACTGATCATAGATTGATTCATGGATCAGCGCACGGCTTGGGCAGGTGCAGACTTCACCCTGATTGAAGGCAAACAGCACAAAACCTTCGATCGCCTTGTCGAAAAAATCATCATCCTCGGCTGTAACATCCTTGAAAAAGATGTTGGGTGATTTGCCGCCAAGCTCCAGTGTTACAGGAATGAGATTCTGGCTGGCATATTGGCTGATCAGGCGGCCGGTCGTTGTTTCGCCCGTAAAGGCGATTTTTGCGATTCGCGGTGATGACGCCAGTGGCTTTCCCGCCTCCAGTCCAAAGCCATTGACAATGTTCAGGACGCCGGGCGGCAGAAGATCGGCAATCAGTTCAATCCAGACAAGGATTGAAGCCGGTGTCTGCTCTGCCGGTTTGATGACAACGCAGTTTCCTGCGGCCAATGCGGGCGCCAGCTTCCAGCAAGCCATGAGCAGCGGAAAATTCCATGGGATGATCTGCCCGACAACGCCCAGAGGCTCATGGAAGTGATAGGCGACAGTGTCATGATCAATTTCTGACAGCGCGCCTTCCTGTGAGCGAATGGCACCGGCAAAGTAGCGGAAATGGTCAATTGCCAGCGGCACGTCCGCAGCGGTTGTTTCGCGAATAGGCTTACCGTTATCCCAGGTTTCCGCCAAAGCCAGTGTGTCGAGGTTTTCTTCCATTCTGTCGGCGATGCGGTTCAACAGCAGCGCTCTTTCAGTCACGCTGGAACGACCCCAGGCTTCCTTGGCCGCATGGGCGGCATCCAGTGCGGCTTCCACATCATCGGCATTGGAACGCGCCACCTTGCACAGCAACTGGCCATTCACCGGAGAGGTGTTGTCAAAATACTGGCCAGAGCGTGGCTCAACAAATTTGCCGCCGATAAAATTGCCGTAGCTGCTTTTGAACGGCGATTTGCGTGTGTGTGAAAATTCGGCCTTGTTCATTCTTTCCTCCCGAAAAAATTTGGCAATTCAGGTCAGAGCGTTCCGCGGACTTCTTCACCACCAGAAACGCTCTGACTCCGTGTTCTCTCGCATCGTCTTCGCGTCGAAACGAAGTCGTTTCAACGGGAAATGCTTTGGTCAGATTGAAAGCCTGACGGAAACAAAAGCATTTGTCAGGATACGCAAAACAGGCTGGCGCACGGTCTGTCGCATTCGTGCGACAGGTCTTCCGGTAAAACTACTGCACGCGGCGAATGTTCAGCCGGTTCAACTTGCGATGGAGTGTTGCGCGGCTGATACCAAGGTCTCGCGCAGCAGATGAAACCTGCCCGCCACAACGCGCCAATGCTCGCAACAATGTTGCCCGCTCGGCACTTTCAAGACTGTCTGCGGGAAGCCCAAGCACTTGTGAAGCAGGGATGCGACGGGCCAGCGCCTCATCAGAGAGCGCAAATTGCTGCCTTGCCGCCCGGCTTGCACCCACAACAAGGTCGTCCGCATCCACGGCAACCAACCCGCCCGGACCGGAGCCCGTTGAAGGAGCAAGAAAAATGCGGGCGTCGCTGAATGCCTGCCGGAAGTAATCCGCCTCAATACGGCGCGCCGCATCCGCAACCGAAAGCGCGATAAGCTGAGCAAATTCCAATGTCAGGTCTTTGCGGCAGGAAGAGACATCCAACGCCGCCAGCAACCTGCCGTGCTGGTCAAAGATCGGGGCGGTTGTGCAGCTTAAAAGCGTGTTGCGAGAAAAGAAATGCTGGTCCCGATGAATCGTAACCCCGCGCTCTTCCACAAGGCAAGTGCCAATGCCGTTTGTGCCCTCGTAGCGCTCACTCCAGACGGTGCCTGTCCACAGACCCCAGTTCTCAAACGTTGCATCGTCGGCTGCCGCGCCGCGCCTTTCCATTGGAATGCCATTGGTATCTGCCAGCAAAACACAACAGCCTATGCCTCCAACCGCTAGATACAAGCGATCAAGAGTTTCCTCAGCTACAGCAAGCAGTGGCTCAAGCGGCACTTTTGCATGCTTCAACTCAGCATCGCTCAACCGCTCGGGCGGCCGCTGCTCCGAAGGATCAAGGTGATGAAGTTTGGAAGAGCGCTGCCAGGAGGCCGCAAGCGCCGACCTCGCGGCATCGCCAGCCGCAAGTGAGGCTTCCACCAGATGGGCATGCTGGCCGTTTTTACCGGACAACTCCTTCCTCCCAAAAGAAGCAGGCAGAACTCAAATCAGATAGAGCATATCAACGGCTCGGAAAAAGCTGAAAATATGGTCTATCTGGTAAAAGGGACGGATATTGCCGGAGGTCCGTTCAATACCCGTCTCGAATGCGTTTGCCGACCTGACGATCAATGTCAGCGCGGCGCTGTTGATTGCCCTGCAGGTTAGACAGAATTATCAAATGCGTCCATGCCCAACCTATGCTGCAATGCACGGGCAGGCGGTCAGGCAACAGCTCTCCATGGTTCCAGACCATTGGCCAGCGCGGCGCAAGCCAGTGCTACCGGCCGGGGAATTATAACTGGGCGCCCATCCTCCCGCCTGTACCCCAGCTCGTAATTATAAATAGAAGGAATAGACAGTCCCAGGGCCATGGCGGCCTCTTTTTTAGAAAGGCTAAGCGCGGAGCGCCATGCCTTGAATTCTTGCGACGTCATGCGGATGCGATTCCCCGATTATCCGGAAAAACGACTTTCTCCCTTGGCGGATCCGCAGGCATCAAAAAGACCTCTTACCTATGGTTGAGCAAGCTCAGCCATGGGCGGAACACGCAACCGGGCACACAGTCCCTTTCGCCGATTATTTACAAACCATTGGATTAATCCAATGAGCTAACCTAACATATAAATATATATAATTTCTACAGCGAAGTTTGTTTTATGGGTGAAGTTCAGGCCGTTTGACGCAATTTTCAGCTCCGGCGCGCCAAATGCAAATTCTGGTATGCAGGTGGTTTTTCCGGGTTTATCCCGTAACAATCCGGGCATGGCGGTTGCGTGGTTCAGTAATATTTATGCAACTTCTGGCCGTCAACAACCCATAGGGCAATGCGCGCCGACGATCTTGACACTTGGATTGCTTGCTTACTGTTTGCTGAAACTTTGGATACTAAATAAAAAGGCAGCCATTTTCGAAATGGCCGCCTTTTCATCATACAATTGTAACGGGAGTGTAAAGCGAAATCAGTTTGCTTTGTCGCGATAGGCTTTGATGGCGGTGTCTACCAGCGCCTGAGCTTCGTTTACTCCGCTGAAGCCGTTGAGCTCGACAACTTTGCGGCCCTCGGGCAGCTGCTTGTAAACCCGGAAGAACGCCTCGATGCGCTGGCGTTCAATGGCAGGCAGGTCGTCAATATTGCGAATTTCATCATATTGCGGGTCGATGTCGGATGCAGGTACGGCAATAATCTTGTCGTCTTCCTCGCCGCCATCAATCATGTGCAATACGCCAATGGCGCGCACTTTGATCACTGCGCCCGGAACAATGGGTTCGCGGGTGAAAACCAGGCCGTCCAGCGGGTCGCCATCGCCACCAAGGGAAGAGGGGATAGAGCCGTAATTGGCTGGATATACGACAGGCATTGACTGATAACGGTCCACCAGCACATAGCCGTGTTCTGCGTCGATCTCGTATTTGGTGAAGCTGCCTGCCGGAATTTCGATGACCGTAAAAAATTCCGATGAATCTTCCGGTTGTGGGTAAGCAAATGGATGCTTGTAATCCGCCAAAGCGGCGGTCGCCGAAAATGCCAGAACCATTGCGGCCAAAATACGGGATTTCATGAAGTTCGCTCCAAACCTTTATTGGTGAGAAGTGCACCTCTAGTGGTTGCATATGACAGGCAAATGATAGTCTGAAAGATTGAATGGAATGTCAGGCTGCCATCACCGCACCGCCCGCCGGGCATAATGTCTGGCCGGTATAGAACGCGGAATCGTCGCTTGCCAGAAAAACAGCAGTGGGGACAATATCGCTGACCGTGCCGGCGCGCCGCAAAGGGTAGGTCGCAACCGTTGCGGCAATGGCATCATTGCTCATCCCCGTGGCAAGATCAGTTTCCACAATGGCCGGAGCAATGGCGTTAACACGAATATTGTCTGGGCCTACCTCGCGGGCAAGAGCCTGGGTAAAGCCGATCATGCCTGCCTTTGCAGCAGAAAGATGGGTGAAGCTGGCAGCTCCGCTGACGCCAAAACTTCCGGACATATTGATGATGGTGCCACGGCCTCCAGCCTGCATATGCGGTACGGCAAATCGGCAGCACAAAAACATTCCGCGCATATGCACGGCAATCATGTCGTCCCAGATTTCTGGTGACATGTCGGTCAACAAGCAGGCGTTCAGCAGTCCGGCATTGTTGACCAGAATATCCACAGTGCCAAATCGCTGCACGGTGGCTGCCACCATGTCCACAACATCGGCAGTGCTTGTCACATCGGTTGCGAAGGCTGCTGCGACGCCGCCTTCCGCCTCAATGGCTTGCGCGGTGGCCTGGGCGCCTGAAAAGTTGCGGTCGGCAATCATCAGACTCGCGCCTTCTGCGGCATAGGCCTGTGCAATCGCCCGCCCAATTCCTTTGGCGCCACCGGTGACAATGGCCGTTCTGCCATTCAAACGTCCATTGCTCACCGATCGTCTCCATTGTCATGCGCAGGCAGATTGAAAGCTGGTAAAAGTCTACAGGAGGAATTTCTTGAACTCTTGCGAGCGTGCTTCAGCGGCTGCCAGTTCCTCTGGTGTAAACTTGACCTTGCCAGCAAACCGGTTGGTGATAAGGGCTTCAAGATCCGGGCGGGATGCGCCTTCTCCAGCGCCATACTCCATCACAAAATCGGCCATGGCTTCCACCTTGGCAGGGTCTGCATAGCCAAAGCCGTGGTCAATCAATTCCGGAACCAGATTTGTCAGGTTCACAAGGCCCAGACCGATGCGGGCATATTCCTCGCCTGTTCCGGAAATCGCCACTTCAGAATTGGCTTTCAGGAAAATATCAATGGATTCATCAAAATCCGTCTGCGTGAACTTGACGGCTTCCATTGCACCCTGAACCAGTGCTTCGCACAGTTCCGGATCATTCTGCAGACGGTCTGGCTGGGTTGTCAGCGCCTGGCCGTAAAAATCTATGCCGGCATTCTTGAACAGCATGAACCGGACATCGGTGCCGAGCGGTGCAAGCGAAGGCACGGTGCTGGTGGCAAAAGCGGACACAGCATCGACCTGGCCTTCCGCGAGCGAACGTTCACGCACCTTGCCGTCAAGCTGCACAATCTCAACCGTTTCAAGGTCAAAGCCCGCCTTGGCCGCATAGAGCGGCAGGAACGGAAACTCGCCAGAAGTAACGCTGGCACCAAGGCGCTTGCCTTCAAGATCCTTGGGTTCCTTGATCGGGGAGTCGGCCAGCATGCCGATGCCCATCAGAACTTCATAATTGACCTGGCCGATGCAGGTGATGGGAAGGCCGCGCGCTGCCTGAATGATAACGGTTGGGGTAGGGGCCATGCCGAAGTCGAATGTGCCGGCACTGACAGCCTGCGCGGCGGCGTTGGAGCCGGAGCCGCGGGCGACGCTGACATCCAGGCCTGCATTTTTCCAGAAGCCCTTATCGCGCGCGACATAGGCAAACAGGTTTGGCCCTTCCGGCAACCACGATGTCGTAAAGGTGACCTTGCTTGCCCCACGGGCAATATTTGGCATTGAAAGCGGCAGTGCTGCGGTAACAGCTCCGATACCGAGTGCCTTAAGCGCTGTGCGTCGAGAAAATATCATTAACCCGTTTCCCTTTTGGAGCGTAAGTGCGGCTATCGACCTAGCTTCACCTCATATTTTGATTATCACAAGTTATTTTATGCAAAAAAATTCATTTAGCATGCATTTTGATCAATTGCCCATGAACTCTGTTCTAATTTTAGGCAGAGTGGGTCTTTGTGAACGTCGATTTATCGAATATTGCTGAGATCAACAGCCGTTTTCCACACCTGACGGGGATAATTCAGGAAATTGAATGCAAAAAATCTATTTTTGTATAATTATCTTGAATTGAGCTCTGTTCGCAAAGATGCTGGCACATGATGCCGCAATTTGTCGGCAAACACGCATTGGAGGTCTAATGACGATCCGGAATTTGCAGGAAGTCGCAGCGATACCCAAGTCTGAACCACCGCTTGTTTCAGTGAAGGATGTCGGCAAAACCTATTTTACCGGCCAGTCTGCAGTGCACGCTGTCGCTTCTGCCTCGCTGGATGTTCGGCGCGGCGAATTCGTCTCACTTCTTGGTCCATCCGGTTGCGGCAAAAGCACGCTTCTGATGATGATCGCCGGTCTGGAAAAACCAACTGCCGGCAGTATCGATCTCCTGGGTTCACCGGTGCTTGCGCCCCGCAGAGACATCGGCATTATTTTTCAGGATGCCACATTGCTCCCGTGGAAAAGCGCAATGGACAATGTTCTTTTCCCGATCCGCATTCTCAAGCTTCCCGTTCACAAATACCGGCAGCGGGCGCAAGAGCTGCTGGATATGGTTGGCTTGACAGGCTTTGAACATAAAAAGCCTGGCGAGCTTTCCGGTGGCATGCGTCAGCGCGTGGCCATATGCCGGTCGTTGATCCATGATCCGGACATTTTGCTGATGGACGAGCCGTTCAGCGCGCTCGACGCCATCACCCGCGACCAGATGAATGTTGCTCTTTCCGAAATTCTGGAAACCTACCGCAAGACCGTGATTTTCGTAACGCACTCCATTCGCGAGGCGGCGTTCCTTTCCGATCGCGTGGTGGTTATGGGCGGCCGGCCTTCCGGCATCATGCTGGATATGCCGATGCCGTTTGCCAGACCCCGGCGCTTTGAAGTCGAGGAAACGGTCGAGTTCACGCAGGTCTGCCGTGAGCTGCGCCTGACAATTGAAGCTGCACACGGTCATGCTTCATCCAACCATGCTGCCCCCAAGGGCGCGGCAGTAATTGAGTAGAGGGGGCGTATCATGGCTGCAACCATAGGAACAGAAACCGGCGCTGTGCTGGTTAACCCGGCTGCCAAAAGCCGCACCGCTGCCGGCATGCGCAGCATTCTGCTGCCGCTGGGGCTGGCATTTTTTGTCCTGGCCGTCTGGCAGATCTACGTTACCGTTGCCGACATTCCTTCGGTCATTCTGCCTTCGCCAATTTCGATCGCGTATTACATTGTCGACCGGCATGATATTCTTCTGATGCATGCAATACCAACCACGGTTGAATCGGCAGTTGGCTTTCTGCTGGCGCTGGCGCTTGGGGTGTCCATTGCCATTCTGATAACCTACTCGCCAGTGGCGCGCGAAGCCCTTTACCCCAACCTTGTGTTTTTCCAGCTCATTCCCAAAATCGCTCTGGCGCCTCTGTTCATCATCTGGCTGGGTATCGGGCCGCAATCGCGAATTGCGTTTTCCATATTCATCGCATTCTTTCCCGTGGTCATCGCCACGACAGCCGGGCTGTTGAGCGTGGACAAAAGCATTCTTCGCCTGTGCCGTTCGCTGACAGCCACTGAATGGCAGATATTCACCAGCGTTCGCTTCCCTGCCGCGCTTCCGCATATTTTCAGCGGCATGAAAATCGCAATTACTCTGTCGATTATCGGCGTCATCATCGGCGAGTTCATCACTGCGCAGGCCGGCCTCGGCTACCTGATCATCTTCGCAACGGCGCGGGCAGACACTGAAGTTTCAATGGCGGCGATAGTTGTTCTGTGTATCTGCGGTCTGTTGCTGTACGGCATGGTTGCCGTGGCGGAAGCCATCGCCAACCGCTTTTATTCGGCAGATAGCCGCTAATATGCGCCAAGCGACTGAAAGAACCCGCAATGTCGGGAGTGTCGAAGGGGCGGAGTCCCTTTCGGCAGAGGTGGTTGTGCGTCTTGAGGAAGAAATTCTGAACGGGCTGCGCATGCCGGGAGATCGGCTGGATGAACGCCAGCTTGCCGAGCACTTCGGCATGTCACGCACTCCTGTGCGGGAAGCGCTGCATCGGCTGGCGGCCAGTGGTCTGGCGGTCTCGCGTGGCAGGCAGGGGTTGCAGGTCGCCCATCTGTCACTCGCTGATCTGCTGGATGCGTTCAGCGCGGTTGCAGAGTTGGAGGCACTTGCGGCCCGGCAGGCGGCAAGGCGTATTACCGCGGATCAGCGCAGACTTCTGTTGAAAGCGCATGAGCTGTGCGAGGCGGCGAATGCCAGTGGCGATGCGCCGCTTTTCTGCCAAGCCAACCGAGAGTTCCACACAACCATAGCGGCAGCCAGCCATAATATAACCTTGCAGGAAGAGTTGCGCCGGTTGACTCTCAAAGTCGCGCCCTATCGCCGTGCGTTGACCGATCAACCGGGCCGTATGGCAAGCTCTGTCCCGGAACATTGTGCGGTGATGGATGCAATCTTTGCCGGAGACGGCGGGCAAGCCAGCAGCATCATGCGCCAGCATGTCACCCTGCTGGGTGGCCGTTTGTCCGATCTTCTGCACTTTCTGCGTTTTTCCCAACATCAGCTCGTTCCCGATTTTGCCGCGGAACACAGCCTGACTGCCTGAGCACATGCGCGGTCTGAAGCATTCGTCATGGTGTGGACGTTAGAAACAGAGTAAAATATTCTGACCTCTGCCATACCTTCGCAATATGCTTCCTTCTGAAGGCCGATCTATAAATCTACTAATTAGATAGATGAAATAGATTTATGGTGGCCAGACATGAAATCACTGGATTTGGATCTTGCCGTAGATGTGCTGGTGGTCGGCGGTGGCCCGGCTGGATTGTGGGCCGCTATTTCCGCAGCCCAAACCGGCGCCAGAGTGGCAATTGTCGAAAAGGGCTATGTCGGGACGTCAGGCCCGTTCAGCAGTGCCAATACCGGCATCTATTACATCAAGCCGGATGACCCCGTGCACCGCGATGGCACGGTAGAGGCCAGGCTGCCATTGGCGTTTGGTCTGGCAGACAAGCTCTGGATAGAGCGCACCTTTGACCAGAGTTATGCAAATCTCGATGCAATGGCGCGCTGGGGTTACAAATGGCCGCGAAACGAGAATGACCAGGAGTATCGCGGTCGGTTGCGTGGGCCAGATGTTCTGATTTTTCTGCGGCGCAGGCTGCAGAAACTGGGAGTGCGGATACTGGATCACTGCCCGGCGCTGGAATTGCTGTCCAGCCGCGGACTGGTTGCCGGAGCGGCGGGCATTCAGCGCCAGAAGGGTGGCCACTGGCGAGTGGAAGCGGGGGCAACCGTTCTGGCCACCGGCGGAACTGCATTTCTGTCTCCCATCGCAGGCGGACGCGGAAACACTGGCGATGGCTACCTGATGGCAGCAGAGGCCGGAGCACGCTTTTCCGGCATGGAATTCAGCAGCCAATATGCACCAACCGCGCTTGGCGGTGTGCTGAGCCGCGGCGCGCATCTGGACTACGGATCGCTGTTTGACAATGATGGCCAGCCCATCATGCGAGGCCGGCAGACGGTCGAAGCCATTATCCGCACCGGGGGTGCCTGGGCAATTCTGGATAAGGCGCGGGATGCCGAAACGCGCGACATGGTGCGCAAGACCCATGCTCACATCATCCTTCATCTGGAGCGGCTGGGGATAGATCCCTTCACCCAGCGTTTCCCGATCGATTTTCGCTCAGAGGGAACCATTCGCGCAGCGGGCGGTGTGCTGTTTGACCACGACCTGTCGACGGATACGCCCGGTTTGTTTGTGGCGGGTGATCTGGCCACGCGTGAGCGGGTTACCGGTGCCGGTCCTCCGGGGGGAGGACCGGCTGCGTCCTGGGCCTTTGCATCTGGCAGTTGGGCAGGGCGGTCAGCCGCTGTTTTTGCGCGGCAGGTGGGAACAGGCGGGCGCAAGCTGGAGCCGCTTGGTCAGGCTGGTCTGCGGCCAGGAACGTCGCGCCAGCAGGTGCTTTCAAATGCGGATATTCTGGCCAGCGTTCAGTCGGAGATGCTGCCATTCGACCGGAACTACTGGCGCAACGGTCCGGCACTGGCGTCCTCTCTCAGCCGTTTTGCCGATGAATGGAATGAAGTGCGCAACAGTTTTGCCGCATCGCAAGACACGGGCCTGAACGGGTTGCGGCAGACACTGCGCACGCGTGAGGCGGCAGCCATGCTGGTCACGGCGCGCTTTATCAATGCCAGCGCACTGCAACGCCCGGAAACGCGTGGGCTTCACCGCCGCAGTGATTTTCCAGACCTTGATCCGGCACAAACCCATCATCTGATCTCCGGCGGTTTGGACAACCCCTGGGTAGAGCGTCAGCCAGTGGGCATGGCCCTGCGTGAGGAGCGCGCAGCATCATGATCGAGGCCGTGATTGAAGATCTGTGCATTGGTTGCAACCGATGCGTGGTTGTTTGCCCCACTGACGTTTTTGATGCAACGGAAACGGGCGTGCCCATCATCGCCCGGCAGGAAGATTGCCACACCTGCATGTCCTGCGAACTGCACTGCCCGGTGGACGCATTGTATGTTGCGCCGCAGGGCTCACCCACCCAGATCAACGAGGCGGAACTGATCGCCTCCGGAATACTGGGCAGCTATCAGCGTGCTCTGGGGTGGAACAGGGCGCGGCCCGGCGGCTCGGAAGATGATCCGGGCGTTCTTCTGAAGTTCCAGCGCAAACCAGATCCCAACGACAAGGTGCGTGTGAAACTGCACGACCTGTCCATCCGCAAATACATCTAGGCTCGTCTGTTTCAACCCGGTCTGCGCCTGCAGCCGGCCTGACAGCGGCTTTTAAGGAGCCAATCCATGACATTGTTTTCAAAAGACTTATCGCGGCGAAGCCTGGGCAAATCCGCGCTGGCGTTCATGCTTCTGGCAAGCGGTGTTTCGCTTGCTCAGGCACAGGACAAAATCCCTGTGCGCTTTGGAATTCTGGCGCCGTCTTCCAGCAATATCTACTTCTTCCTGGGTGTGGAAAAAGGCATTTACGAAGCCCACGGACTGGATGTGCAGCCAACGACCTTTCTGCGCGGCGGGCCGGAAGTCATTGCTGCGGCGGCAAGCGGTCAGGTGGACATAGGCACGCTTGGCACGCCGATCATCATCGGTATCAGCAGGCAGGTTCCCATCAAGGTTGTGGGTTCACCCGCGCTCAAGGGCCAGGAGTTTCTGCTTGTCGGCACCAACGATACGGAAAAGGTTGAAGATCTGGCCGGCGCGACAGTGGCCGTGGCGTCTGTGGGTGGCGGCCAGTCTCAGGCTCTGCGGTATATTCTGGCTGCGCACAATGTGGATGCCCAGTCCGTCAACGAGATCGCCTATGGCGGTGGCGGAAACGGCTATGCCGCTTTCGCGTCTGGACAGATCAAAGCAGCAATATTTTCAGAACCTTACGCAACAAGGTTGATTCAGGAAGGCAACGGCAAGCTGCTGGCCGAGGCAAAAGATTACTACGGTCGATACCAGCACAGCTACATCTTCGCATCAGATGCCTTCATTGCCAGCAATCCGGAAGCCATTCGCAAATTCTTTGAGGCGAGCGCGGAAGCCATTCGCTACGCGCGCGATAATCGGGAAGAGCTGCTCGATTTCTCGGAAAAGACACTGAACCTCGACCGTGACCTTCTGAATACGATTTACGACAAATACCTGCCGGAATGGGACGACACGCAGGTTGTCGATGAAGAAGGCCTCGTCAATGCGGTGCGAATTCTGAAGGAAGTGGGCGACATCGACCAGAGCTTTGAGCCCGAACTGAGCACCATTGTGAACACAAGCTTTGTTGGCGCGGGGAGTTGAGGTCATGACAGGCAGATTTGATTGGTATCTGACAGCCGATGTTGTTGTCGTTGGTGCGGGCGGGGCGGGACTGGTCAGCGCCATCAACGCATATGACGCCGGAAGCAGCGTGCTCGTGCTGGAAAAAATGAGCAATCCCGGCGGCATCACCATTCTGGCGGGTGGCGGCGTCAAGGCCGCAAGAGATGTGGAAGGTGCGGTATCCTATCTCACGCACACCCAGGGTGGCCGTGTTTCGGAACAATTGATCCGCACATTTGCGGAAGGATTGGTGGAACTGCCGGACTATCTGCGGGGACTTGCAGAGGTCAACGGTGCCACGGTTACCGAACGCAATGAGACCCATGAGGGAATATACCCATTTCCGGGGGCAGAGTCGCTCTATTCACTGACCGTGACGGATCTGGATGATTTTGACGGTTATCACTGGGCATATACCGGCAAGAATCTTGCAGGGCAGCGCTTTTTCAAAATTCTGCTGGACAATGTGCGCAAGCGTGACATCGAAATCCGCACCGACAGTCCGGCAAGCGAACTGATCATCGACAATGGCGAAGTGGTGGGCCTGTGGGCCTTGATCGATGGCGAAAAGCGGGCTGTGCGCGCCAATCGCGGCGTTATCCTCGCCTCTGGTGGTTTCGAGTTCAATGAAAAGCTGAAAAAGGAATTCTTCGAGGCGACGCCGGTCTATGCCGTTGGCAATCCGGGAAATACCGGCGACGGCATTTTAATGGCGCAGAAAGCCGGGGCGGCTCTCTGGCACATGTGGCACTTTCACGGCTCATACGGTTTCAAATTCGACGATTTTGATACGGCCTTCAGAATAGCCCCGGGCGGTGCGCGCAATTCCAACCGCCCGGTTTCGTGGATTGTTGTCGACAGTTCCGGCAAACGTTTCATGAATGAATTGCACCCGGCCACGCAGGACACCGCCGCCCGGCCTCTGGGGGTCTATGACCCTGATGTGCCGGCTTATACCCGCATTCCGGCCTATCTGATCTTTGATGAAGAGGGGCGGAAAATTGGCCGCATAGCCAATCCTCTGACCACACATCCTGACCATCGCTATGTCTGGAGTGAGGACAATTTGGCTGAAATTGAGCGGGGTTGGATAAAGCGGTTTGACAGTTTGGAAGAGCTTGCCACTGCCCATGGATGGAGCGTGGAGACGCTGCACGAAACGGTGGAGAACTGGAACAGGATTGTGCGCAGTGGCGGAGAAGATGAGTTTCACCGGCCTGCCGGCACACGAGTGTCAATAGATACCGGGCCATTTTATGCCGTGCCGGTATGGCCGTTGCTGACCAACACCCAGGGCGGGCCGGAGCACGATGAAAAACAGCGTGTTCTGGATGCATTTGGTGCGCCAATTCCACGTCTCTTCGCCGTCGGAGAGCTCGGCTCCTTCTTCGCCCACCTCTACCTTCTGGGCGGCAATCTGAGCGAGTTGATCATCAGTGGCCGAATTGCCGGTCACGAAGCTGCTCAACTGAAATCCAGTGCTGAAACAGCACGAGGCTTGCACGCGGTGGCGTGACAGCTCTGACATAACAGGAGGTTTCAATGCCGAGTTCGATAACACTGCGTGAAATGTCAGGGCGGGGCGTGCCGACGACAAAACTGGCTGCAAACATCAATGCCTATGCAAGGCAGGAAGCGGAAGTCGCCCGGCGGGTTCCTGATCCAGCAAAATCTGGCTGGGCGCTGGATGCTCAAGGGGTTTCCATTGCCTATCACAACTCTCGCACGGGGGAGGTAACGAAAGCCGTCGATGACATCAGCCTGAAAATTGCACCAGGCGAATTTGTAACGGTTGTTGGCCTCAGCGGCTGCGGCAAATCCAGTTTTCTGAATGCTATTGCGGGTCTGGTGCCGATTACCGGCGGAGCGCTGAAGGCGGGTGGTGTTCTGGTCAGCAAGCCTGGCCCGGACCGCGCGGTGGTCTTTCAGCGGCCATCGCTTCTGCCCTGGCGCAGTGTCATCGACAACATCATCTATGGGCTTGAGCTGCAGGGAGTTTCCCGGAAGAAGGCGCGGGAAAGGGCGCGGGATTATATTGAGCTGGTGCAGCTGACCGGCGTTGAGCATTTTCTGCCGGGCGCATTGTCGGGCGGCATGCAGCAGAGGGTCAACCTGGCGCGGGCGCTGGTTTGTGATCCTGATATATTGCTGCTGGATGAGCCATTCGGCGCGCTGGATGCCATAACGCGCGAAACCATGCAGGAAGAGTTGCTGCGCATTTGGGAAAAGACGCGCAAGACCGTGCTTATGGTCACTCACCAGATCGACGAAGCCGTGCTTTTGTCAGATCGGGTTCTGGTCTTTTCCGATCGGCCTGCCCGCATCATGCAGGAAGTCGCCATCAACATTCCTCGTCCGCGGTCACCTGAAGTCAAAAGTTCAAGCTATTTCGCCGAGCTGGAAAACGGCATCTGGGATCAAATTCACAAGACCGCGCGGCGGAGGGAGCGACCATGACAGTTGTGGCTCAGTCGCTGCCAGCGGATCCTACGGCCGGGGTTCGGTTGTTCCGCTGGCTGTCCCGCAACGGAACCGGAATAGGCGTCATTCTCGGCCTTATCCTGCTGTGGGAACTTGCCGTGCAGACCGGCATTGCCAATCCGATGTTTTCCAGTTCGCCCTCACGCATCTGGCTTGCCGGTGTTGAACTGGCGCGCGATGGCACCTTGTGGCGAAACACTGTAGCAAGCGGGCAGGTTTTTCTGGCTGGTTTCGGGCTGGCCATTCTGGTTGGCGTTCCAATCGGCGTTGTGATTGGCTGGTATGATTGGGCCAATCGGGCGTTCAGCCCGCTTGTGTCAGCATTTTACACAACACCGCGCATTGCCATGATGCCGCTCTTCATCATCTGGTTCGGGCTGGGCTTCGGGTCCAAGCTTGCGCTTGTTTTCCTCAGTGCAATTTTCCCACTTATCGTCAACATGCAGGTGGCGATGCAGAACACCGATGCGGACCTGAAGCGTGTGGGCCAGGCTTATGGCGCAACGCAGTGGCAGCTCTTTCGCACAATTGCCCTGCCGGCGTCGGTTCCTTTTCTGCTGACAGGGCTTCGGCTGGCCATGGGGCGTGCGCTTCTGGGCGTGGTTGCGGCCGAGGTCTTCGGCGGCGGGCAGGGCATTGGCTTCATGATTGAATATGCCGGGGCTACCTTCCGCATTGACGTGGTGTTTGTGGGTGTTTTCATCATCGCCGCGTTCGGCATTATCATGGACAGGTCGATTTACGCTCTCAGCCGCAGGCTGGACGCATGGCGCGGTGTGGCATGACGGTAGCAAGCACGGTGAGAAGCAGCTTTGCGCCGACCCGTAACGAAGTGCAGAACCGGAAAACCGATGTTCTGGTTATTGGGGGCGGGCCGGCCGGATGCTGGGCCGCGCTGACCGCACTTGAGGCGGGGGCGAGCGTGATGCTGATTGAGAAAGGCTATGTGGGAACCAGCGGCGCCACAGCCGCGGGCAACACGACAATGATTTATTCCGCGCGCGGAACAGCCGAACGCGGAATGTCGGTTGACCAGCGGGTGCGGCTTGGTGCCGGTCTGGCAGATGGCGGCTTTGTCGAGCGTGTACTGGATGAAGCGCGGTTCAACCTCGATCGCCTGGCGGATTGGGGATATGACTTTCCGTCATTCGAGGACGGACGCCCATATCGCGGCATGCTCAGAGGCGCTGACTATCTGCGTTTCATGCGGCAAAGGCTGATCAAAGGCGGAGCTGTTGTCTGCGACCACATGCCCGCAGACCATCTGCTGGTGGCAGATGGCGTCGTTTCCGGAGCAGCCGGTTATGAGCGTCGCGGGGGCGCGCGTTGGCAGGTGGTGGCAGGGGCAACAATAATCGCGACAGGGGGCTGCGCCTATATGAGCGGCGCGCTCGGCACCAACAACCTGACCGGAGATGGGTATCTGCTTGGCGCAGAAGCAGGTGCTGTGCTTTCAGGTATGGAATTTTCCGCGCAGTACGGTATTGCCCCTGCCTTTTCCAGCGTTACCAAAGGAATTATTTATTTCTGGGCGACCTTTTCAGACAGCGATGGCGCGGTTATCGACACAAGCGGCGATCGGCATGCAGTGGCGAAGTATCTGTTGCGCGGGCCGGTCTATGCCGTGCTGGATAAGGTGGAGCCGCGTTTGCAGGAAGGGTTCCGACGCGGACAGCCCAATATCTTTGTGCCGTTTGACCGAATGGGCATCGACCCCTTTACGCAGCGCTTCCCTGTTACTTTGCGCCACGAAGGCACGGTGCGCGGCACCGGTGGCCTGTTGATAGACAATCAGGCGGCAACCAGTGTGCCCGGGCTGTTCGCCGCGGGTGATGCGAGCTCGCGGGAGCTGATGTCGGGGGCGGTCAGCGGTGGTGGCGGGCCCAATGCCAGCTATGCAATAGCAACCGGGCGGTGGGCGGGCGCCGCTGCAGTGGCTTTTGCCCGCAGGAATGGCGTGCCCTCCCGTGTCCGGCCGGCCGCTGAAGTGGCAGATTTGACGCCTGCTGAACATACGATCGAGGAATTGCGGCCTTTGATCAACACGGTTCAGGATCGGATGCTTCCGCTGGATCGCGGCTTTTTTCGTGATGCGCAGTCGCTGCAGGAAAGCGAGGCCGTGCTTGGTCAGATGTGGCGGGAAACCGGTTGGCGAAAGCTGGGGCGCATGCGCGAGGTTGAAGCAATGCTGGCAACAGCGCGGTGGGCAACTGCCGGCAGCCTGGCGCGAAAGGAAAGTCGGGGCGTCCATCGCCGCACCGATTTTCCGCTCACAGATCCGCTTTCTGCGAGGTCGCTGCAGATCCAGGGGCTTGACCATATTCGAGTTGGCGGAGCCGAAGAACCGGTGGAACGGAGACTGGCGGGATGATTGAGCTGGTAAGTGAGGACCGGTGCATTCTCTGCAATCTGTGTGTTGCTGCCTGCCCGGACAATGTATTTGATGCAGTGCCGGATGCACCGCCTGTTATTGCACGTCAGGAAGACTGCCAGACGTGTTTTTTGTGCGAGCTTTATTGCCCGGCCGACGCTTTGTATGTTTCTCCACTTTCAGAGGAGTTGCAGCAATTGAGTGAAGCGGACCTGCTGGCCCAAGGTCTTCTTGGCAGTTTTCGCCGCGAAATGGGCTGGAAAAACGCCAAGCCGCGCGGAACGGGATCCGACCTGAGCTATCGAATTTTCGAGGGTGGTTCAATCGTGCCATAAAGCTGCCGTTCGAAAGGCCGGACAGCGGGTGCAACTGCCGGGCATCAGAGAAACCCGGCAGCCGACACGCTTTCACCATAAGTGTTGCTGTTGCAGCTTATGGTTCATCATGGCTGGTGGCGTACCGGTGGTGGTGCCCAGCCTCCAGTCAGCACTTCCGGCTTTGGCGAATAGAGGCGCATGGTCATGCCCAGAACGCCTGAATCGGGCGCGGGCAGCCAGTTGCTTTCCTTGTCCGCGCCGGGATTGTCATGCTGGATATACAGATCAAGGGATCCGTCGGCGTTGAACGTGAGTGCGTCCCGGTCACCTATGGCAAAGCGGTTGATGGAGTTGGCAACTTGAAAGCCTTCAGCATCATACATCGTCAGTGACCAGAAGGCATTGACCGGCGGAATTTCGTCTTTGGCAAAGTGCAGCACATAGTTGTTTTCCCCGGTCAGGGGCTTGCCATCGGCGTCGGTCAGGTTGTTAGGATAGATTGCATCTTCGGGTTGATTGGCGCCCAATCCAACCATGGCAACGATTGCACGTTTCAAATAGAAGTTGCCATAGACCCCCATCGTGTTGGTGCTCATCTGCCAGCCATTGACAATGGGGGTTATTGTCGGGGCATTCTGGCGCAATTGCTGCAATCCATCCTTGGCGGCTTTGCTCAATGCGTCCTGTATGGCCGGGTCAAGCTTTTCCGGCGAAAAGCTCTGCCCGGGTTCGATGCCGATGCGTTTCAACCGTGCAATGGTTGACCAGTCCGTGACATGCGGCGGGTTCACCTTCATCAACTCGGCTGCATATTTGAAATAGTCCAGCGGCGGCATGTTGTTAACCTGCTCCAGCGGCGGCGTTTTCATATCAACGCTGGGGTCAACTGCGGCCTCCACGGGCTGAGGAGGTTTTCCCCACTGCGACAGGGGAGTGATCAGATAGCCATCCTGAATTTGGTGAACGGCGGAGTAGTCTTTGGGACCATTGGTCTGAGTGCGCCCGATGATCCAGACATGCGGCGTCGGTGCATCAATGCGCGAGACGCCTTCGGGAAGTTGCCCGACCCAGCCGGGCGGTACTACGGCCCAATGCCCGGCTTCTGTACCCGAAGTGCGCTTTCCGGGCACTGCGAAGACATCCGACCACATATCCAGCATCGGTAACAGGTAGTATCGGCCCGCAGTGTCGGGGGCGGAAAGAACCATTGGCTCTTTCGTCAGGTCCAACCATGCTGAAGAATAGAGCGTGTCGAAGTTGACCCTGACGACGATCTTCGTGTCTGCGTCCGGATATTCCCGGAAATTGGAGAATTGATTCATCGGACCAAATCCGGGGATTTGATCCGGTGCGACATTTGTCGATATCCGGCGCGTAACATCAGTTGTCACAAGCGGATAGAAGTAAACATAAGCTTCAACGCCGATTTCATAGGCTTCCTGCGCTGCAGGTTCCGTTTGCGCATTGGCGGCGGCTGTTGAAGTTATCAGAAGGGTCAGCACGCCCCATCGGCTGATTGTTTGACGACCCATAAGTGAAATGCCAAGTCCGAATGTCGCCATTTCTTCCTCCCACTCAGGATTGCGACGATTGGTTTTCGATCTTGCCCACAAGCCGGCTTATACCACATCCGAAAATGTCCGAATATCGAGTGACGCAGTTTCAGCTGCATTGCAGTTGCTGTGGCAATCTGACCGGGAACCGTCATTGCCTGCGCGAGTTAGCTCTACTCAACTCTATGAAACAGGAGAGATCACATGAGTCAGAACCCAGACATCCATGAAACTCACGATATGATTGCAAGCGACATGGTTGTGGGAACCGATGTCTACGGAGCAGGTGATGAGCATGTCGGTAAAATTGAACGGCTCATTCTGGAAAAACGTGGCGGTCGCGTCGCTTATGCAGTGATGAGCTTTGGCGGCTTTCTAGGCATCGGTCACGATCATTATCCCCTGCCATGGCAGAAGCTGACATATGATGAGAGGCTCGGCGGATACCGTACAGATGTGACGCGTGAGCAGGTGGAGGGCGCACCACATTACAGCGCTGAAGAAAAATTTGACTGGTCTGCCGATAAGGGCAGGCGGGTACAGGATTACTACGGCGTCTGGTGAACCGTCATCACCTACAAAGCCCCCACGCTTGGTGTGGGGGCTTTGTCCCAGTCAATCCATTGTCTCAATGGCGATGTCAAAATGCATGACGTCCTCACGCACGCCCAGACTGGTGTAGAGAGCAACGGCTGGGCCGTCTCCATAATCTGCCTGAACATAGATGACCCACACATTTTTCAGCCGGGCAATTTCCTTTAAAAAATTGATGAGATTTCGGGCTATCCCTTGGCGCCGGTGCGTCTGGGAAACAGCCAGATCATAAATATAGATTTCGCGGCGCTCGCTCTCGAACTTCTCCAGTTCATATGCGACCAGCCCACCAACAACTTCCCCCTCATGTTCCGTAACAAGAACAATGACATGGTCTTTTGCCAAAAGCCGGGCCACATAGTCACTGTCCGGCGGGGTGCCAGTGTAGGTCTGCGGATCGTCAAAAGCCTGGCCGAACAGCTCATTCAAGCGCCTGAGGTCACGCCCGTCCTGTTGAGTGAGACGACGGGTCGATAATTGTGACATCTGAACCTCCGTATTTCGGCGTGAAACGGTTGCTGCCCGGCTAAGGAGAGTTATAGAAGGGGGCAATAGAGACATAATTACAGGTTGTGACATGCCGGGTATTGTGCAGCGCGGCAATGCCGGTATTCTGTTGTATGCATTCATTGGCACCTGGACAGCGGGCCAAAGCCTTTCGGCTTTGTTCGGCGCAGAGCGGAGAGGCGATGAATAACACTGCGCTTCGGGCACAGACCACCCGGGCTGCCGCCCTTTTTATAATTATATTTCTGGCCTGTCTGGCCGGCATAGTGTCAAGGCCGGCAGGTTTGCTTGCGGCCTTCTGGCCCGCAAACGCTTTGCTGGTCGGGTTGTTTACGCGTGACCGGTCCTTAGGCTCGCCTCTGGACATGCTGGCAGTGGTGGCCGCCTATATTCTACCCGACCTGTTGACTGGCAGCAGTGTTGTTGCAGCGGTTTCGCTTTCTGCGGCCAACATTGTTGGCGGGGTTGCCGGAATAGCCGTGTTCAGAACACTTTCCCCAAGGGATTTCAAACTGGGCAGGCCGTTTTCTGTTATCAAAATGGCAGCGGCAAGCTGTGTGCCTGCAACCGTCACCTCGTTTTTCGGTGCAATTGCCGCCAATCTGGTTTTTGGTGCCAGCTTTGAAAAAGAGTTTGCTCTGTGGCTGTCGTCAGAGCTGACAAGCTATGTCACCATTCTGCCCTTTATAGCGACAATGCCGCATCGCTGGCGAAATCTGCGGCGGGTGACCACGCCATCGCAAAGGTCGTTTGCGCGGATGGGGCCGCCTGCAGTGGCCTTTGCAATGTGCTGTGCCTTCGGTGTTCTGGTTGGCGGGCCGGGCGCAACCCTGTTTCCATTGCCGGCGCTGTTGTGGTTTGCAATGGCAATGCACCTGTTTGCCAGCACAGTCTTTCTGCTGGTCTATGTCGTGTTGGCGCAACTTGTTCTTTCCGCGGGCTATATCGATCTGCGCCTGGATCTGACTGATCCACGAACCATTGTTTCGCTTAGATTTGCCATCAGCCTCATTGTGCTGGGTCCTCTTGCTGTTGCGGCCATCACAGCCAGGCAGCGCTCGCTCGTGCGTCAGCTTCGCCGCGCGCTGGCAACGGATACACTGACGGGTGCCTTGTCTCGCGGCGAATTCGTGCGCCTGTCCACACATTCCATGGCAGAGCAGAATTGCGCCGTGCTGATTATCGATATCGACCATTTCAAGGAAATCAACGACACTTATGGCCATGCGGCCGGTGATCTGGCTCTGACCAGATTTGCCGAAGTTGTGCGCAGTGCGCTTGGGCGCGAGGGACATTTCGGGCGCCTGGGCGGTGAGGAGTTCGCTCTGGTGCTGCCCGGTGTTGCGGTTCGGGAGGCAGTGCATTTCGCCAATCTGTTGCGGGAGCGGGTTGCCGACACGCCGATAACGCGGTCAGGCCGCACAGCCTTCAACATGACTGTCAGCATCGGCATCAGCTCGGCGGCATTGGGCAGCACTCATCTGGATCAGGCCCTCCAGCGGGCCGACAAGCTGCTTTATGCCGCGAAAGCTGGGGGGCGAAACCGGGTCATGGCCGAAATCTGGTGATCATCAGCGTTGTTCACTTGCCAGTATTGCCAGCAGAGATGTGAGGCAGCCCAGGGATATGACCTTGTAAGCCACCACTCCGGGGTCGCCACTGGCAAGCAGCATTCCGGCCAGTGATGCACCGAACGACATGGCCATTGTGCGCGTGCAAGCCAGAATTGCGGCAGCGGTGCCACTGTGCTCACGCGGTACAGCAGACAGCATTTCCAGATTGTTTGGAGATTGGTACAGGCCAAATCCAAGCCCGCAGAGGCCAACGCGCCATGCGAGGTCGATTGCTGAAAAATCACTCGGCAGCATGGCTACCAGTCCGGCCCCTATGGCAAACAGGCCAAGGCCTGTACTGCTGATGCGTCCGGGCGCGAAGCGCCCGGTCAGCCTGCCTGATATCGGGGCAGTGACTGCCGTACCTATCGGCCACAGACAAAGAATGAGCGATGTTTCCAGCGCACTCATGCCGCGGCCAACTTCAACCAGGAACACGCAGCCAATCAGCGTCATGGTTGCCGCGGCAAAAGACAGAAATGATGTCGTGACGGCCCAGGAAAACCGGCGGTTTTCAAAAGCTTTGATATAAAGTGCTGGAAAGAAGGCAGTTTTTTGCCGGCGAATGAACAAGACGCCAGACGTTGCAAAAACTGCCATGCCCACAATTGCCCATTGCGGGGACGTGCTGACCCTGTCGACGGAAAGCATGAATGCCGCCATTGCCATGGCGGAAAACAGAAACCCCGGCAGATCCAGCGTTTCATCGCGGTGGCGGCGGTTTTGCGGCCCGGCCAGCATCAATGTTGCGCTGATCAATGCCGGCAGAATTGCAATTGCGAAAATCCAGCGCCAGCCCAAAGTGGCCAGAAGCACACCACCAAACACCGGGGCGGCGGCATTGCTGACGGCAACAGACATGGCATACCAACCCAGCATGACAGCCAGTTGCGGGCCGGAATAGCTGCTGCGCACCAATGCCATGCCAAGCGCCACAATAGCGGCTGTGCCAGCGCCCTGAATGGCCCGCGCCAGCAGCAATGCGGCAAAATTCGGCGCGAGCAGGCATCCAACCGCGCCAAGAAGAACCAGAAACAGACCTGCCAGATAGGTGTCGCGCTGACCAAATCGGCGGCCGATTCCTGCAGCCGGAATGATCAGCATTGCCGTAACAAGTTGATGTGCAATGACAATCCACACAGCTCGGCCGGGGTCGATGTCGTATTGTCGTGCAAGGGTCGGCAAAGCAATATTCACAAGGCCGCTATCAAGCACAACAACCGAGGTGCCGATCAGAACGGAGATGAGACTGAGCTTTGATCGGGTACCAGAGAGAGGGGCCTGCGCCTCAACTTTTCCTTGTGCCGGGTTGCCAGGATTATTCAAGTTCGTCCACTATTCTCTTGCGCAAGGCAACAAAGGCAGCGCTGTCGCGTTGGCGCAGATGCGGCAGGTCAATTGGCACTCTGGCGCGAATGCGCCCCGGCCGGGAGCCCATGACAACAACTTCATTGCTCAGATAGACCGCTTCTTCCACATCATGGGTTACCATGAGAAAGGTGATCTTTTCCGTTCGCCAGATTTTAAGCAGTTCGTTCTGCATGTGGGTGCGGTTCAGCGAGTCCAGCGCACCCAACGGCTCGTCCAGCAGCAGCAGGCTTGGGCGTGTTACCAGTGCACGAGCGATGGCCGCCCTTTGTGCCATGCCACCGGAAAGCTGGGCCGGATATGCTTTTTCAAATCCGGTCAGGCCAACCAGCGCGATGTGCTCACGCACGGCCTTTCGGCGCTCTTCCGCGGGTGGGTTCGTGGCGTCAAGGCCAAGGTCGATATTCTGTTCCACTGTCAGCCAGGGAAACAGCCGATGGTCCTGGAAAGCCATGCCTCTGCCTGAACCAAGGCCACGCACCGGGGCGCCTTCGAAAGCGATTGTACCTTCAAAACCGGTGTCCAGCCCGACTATCAGCCGAAGCAGGCTGGATTTTCCACAGCCCGACGGGCCAACAATACTGACAAAAGTGCCGTTGCTGATATCGAGATCAATATTGCGCAGCACCTGAAATGGTTTGCCGTCTATCTGGTGGCTGAGCGACAGGTCGTGCAATGACAAAAGCGGCGGCTGACTGGTTGGCAAGGCAACGGAACTCATTTAGATAAACCATGGTGACGTAACAAATAACTGCGCGTGCGGCTGGCCGCTGCACCAATGCCATAGCCAACGAGCGTCAGAGCAGTGACGCCCAGAAGAACAATATCCATACGGAACTGCTGCCGGCCCAGAACAATCAGTCCTCCAAGGCCATCGCTGATGCCGATCGCATATTCCGAGCTGATTGTGCCCAGCCATGCACCAACAAGGCCAATCTGCAGGCCGGTGCAAATGCCGGGCAGGGCGGCAGGCAACACAAGGCGGCGCAGGCGCGTCAGCGGCTTGAGGCGCAACACACTTGCCGCCTCCAGCCACGCAAGGGGAATGCGGCGAAACGCGTCATGCGCACACAGTGCCACGGGGAAAAACGCAGTGAGCGCAATATAGATCTGGCGCGTCACTTCCCCATTGCCAAACCAGCCTGTCAGCAGTGGAATCCACGCAAACAGCGTGATCTGGCGAAGCGCTGCCAAAGTGGGTGATAAGGATCGATCCGCAAGGGAGGCCAGTCCTGTCAGCAAACCAACTGCAAGACCGGCGCTCGCTCCAATGGCGAAACCGGATGCCAGGCGTGCAAGGCTCTGCACAGCGGAGAGCCATACGCTGCTGCCTGCCGGGTCAGTGAATGCCGCCAGAAACACGGTTTGCGGTGATACCAGCAACTGCGGCGAGCCAAGCTCGAAATAGGCCGCCAGCCACCACAGAAGCAATATGATAACGGGAAGCAGAAGCGTCAGCGGTGCCCACCTTGCAAGACCGCGGTGAATGCGTGGCGCGGAAGCAGCGACGGGTATGAAGGTGCCAGCGGAAACATCAGCCATGTCCGTGCACTCCATGGCTGACACGCCGTTCCAGAAGCGCCATCACCCTGTCCAGCGAAAGCCCGGCAAGGCCGATAATGATCATTCCAACCACAACCACATCAAGCTGGAACACGGTTCGGCCCCAGACCATGAGATATCCGATCCCAGCCGTTGAGGCCAACATTTCAACAATCACCAGTGCAATCCAGGCCGCACCCAGCGCCAGACGAAAGCCGGTGACGATGGAGGGCAGAACAGCGGGAATCCAGAATTTTGTCAGCTGCGTCATCGGCCGAAGCCGCAGCACCCGCATCGCATCCACCTGATCACGAGGAACATTGCGAATGGCATCGGCAGTTGCAATCAGCACAAGCAGAAAGCTGGCCTTGGCGATGATGATGTATTTTACAGCCTCGCTCAGCCCCAGAACCAATATCAGAATGGGCATCCACCCGATCGTCGGCACCTGAGCCAGGGTTCGCAATGTCGGGCCGAAAATCCTGTCGAACGTGTCGGACAAACCCATGGCCATGCCGACGATAAGGCCGCCGGCTGCACCAGCGGCAAAGCCGACCGCAATTCGAAACAGGCTGATCATGAATGCTTCGGCGATCTGCCCGTTCTGCCAGAGCTCGACAAAAGTCTGCCAGATGCGCAGAGGCGGCGGCAGGATCAGCGGCGAAACCCAGTTGCGGACAACGGCTAACTGCCACAAAAGCAGCAAAGCGAGAGGCAGCACAAACGGCAATGCCAGCGCAAAGCTGCGTGGAAACGGTCCACGCAGCGTGAATAGGGAGGTTGCCGCGCCCCTCATTGCATCAACGCTCTACAGGCACGGACAAATCAGGCGACCAATCGGCGAAACTCGAGTAGTAGGCACCCGGTTCGGGGTAGCCAAGCGAGGTGGCGACCAGAACAGCAAGAGCGGCCCGGCCACCTCCTTCGCAATAGGCAATAATGGGCTTGCCTGGCAGAAAACCCGCGTCCTCCAGCAGTTTTGAAAGGACGTCCGGCTGTTCCAGCCGTCCGGTTGCCGAATTGGTCAAAGCAACGTGGTTGAGAAGTTTCGCGCCGGGAATTCGCCCCGGGCGCGGATTGCGACGCGCATCGTCTCCGGCATATTCTGCCGGAGTCCGCGCATCCCAGATCTGAACGTCATCGCCCAGAACGTCTGCCAGCGCTGCCCGGTCGTAATAGGTTGCGTAGACAGCCGGTTCTGGCTGAAAGGTTGCACTGGCTGGCGGTGATGCCGGGCCAGTTTCAACAGTGAGCTCCTGTTTCGTCAGCACAGGCCAGCCGCCATCAACCACGCGTGCATCGACACCAAAATGCTGCAGGAAGAACCAGATGCGCGCCGCGTCGGTCAGCTTGCCATCGTCAATCACAACAACGGTTTTGCTGCCGTCAATTCCAAGGCCGCCGATCAGTTTGGCCCAGTAATCCAAGTTTGCCGGGCCGGTTTCAGTCGCTTTTGCTGCCTGGTCCCACGCTTTGGCGGAAACCGGCACAGCGCCGGGCAGATGGCCCGCCTCGAAGGCGGCGGGTTCACGCGCATCCAGAATGTGGTGGTGCTGCCAGGACGCAAAGGCCTCCGGCTCAAGAATTGGGCTTTGGTTGGTCATATCTGCTGTCCCTGTACCTTACTTGACGCGGCCGTCAGCCGTGCGGTCCGGCCAGAAATTTTCATAGCCAAGTTCTACAATCGCCTTCTGGTAGAAGCGGTCGTCATAAAAGTCTTCAGGGTTTACGTCGCCGCGCAACAGCTTTTCCTGCTGGGCAAAATCAACGGCGGCAGCAACCCGGCCCCGGTAAAATTCATCCAGCCGAGGATTGATCAGTGACTTGAGGTCCACACCGTCCAACTCTGCTGCCAGAATGGAAGGGCTGACACCGCTCTTTGCCCAGATCTCGAAATTTTCTTCACGGTTTTCCGGCTGGGCCAGCCAGTACCCGGCTTTCAAAAGGCCGTTCACAACCCTTTGCGTCGCCTCCGGATATTGTTCGATGAAGTCTTTGTCCGCCACGTAATTGCCCTGACCGGCGGTCAGCGGGTTTCCATTGCGGGATGAAAAGACGACTTTGGCCAAACCTTGTTCTTCCAGTGTCAGCAACTCGCTGGCGCTGAACACTGCATCGACCTGGCCCGACGTCACAGCGGGCAGCAGATCAAGTCCCTGCAGGCCGACGATTGTCACCTCATCGGGCGCAATTCCTTCCTGGGCCAGTGCTTCCAGCAATGCCCAGTGCATCATCGTGGTCAACATCGTGCCAATGCGTTTGCCTTTCAGGTCCTTCAGGCTTTGCACGGGCGAATCTTTCGGCACAACGGCAAAGGTGCTGACCCCGCCATAGGCAAGCACGGCTTTGGTCGGCAAACCTCGCGAATGGCCGAGCAGCGAGGGAAGAATGCCATATTGGCCAAACTCAACCTGTTTGTTGGCAAAAGCTTCGTTGATGGCTGGTCCGGCGCCGGTGAGATAAACCCACTCGACCTTAACGGGCGTGTCTTTGAACTCGGCTTCGACGAATTCCTTGACATGGGCAACACCGGTCAGCCCGGTTGCAAATGCCTTGCCTGAAGCCGAAGGCACCGCGCCGATGCGGATAACCTCTGGCCACTCCTGGGCATTGGCTGCGCCCGGCGCAAACATGGGCAACGCCACGGCAGCGGCAAAAGCCAAAAGGGCAGCGCGGCGGTTGATGGTAAACAGCGACATTTCAGAAGGCTCCGGTGGACTGATGGTTTGTTAGCTGATGTGAGCGGGTATCAGTTGGGGCGGCTCAAGAGGGACCGCGCCAGCTTGAAACTCGGGTTGGTGAAACTCGGGCTGGCGGAAATCCAGTGCCCGTTCACAGGCATCCATGGATTCGCGCACGGCCCTGAAGCCCGTCATTCGCATTTCATGTTCATATGCGGCCAAGGCTTCGCGCACTTGCCGGCGGCCAGAGGCGATGGCGCTGATGGCGCGGGTGAGGAGCCGTGCATCATGCAGCGCGGTGGTCGCGCCCTGGCCGCGGAAATACGTCATTGAGTGGACGGCATCGCCAAGCAGTGTGACCGCGCCGGTTTCCCAGGCTTCGAACGGCACGGAGGAGCGAATGCGAATAAGGCCAACCGTTGAACGGTCGGTTCTTTCAACCAGTGTTTGAATAGCTGGATGCCAGTTCGCAACGGCACTTTCTGCTATCGAAAACAGGCCGCGGCGATCCAGTGTCTCCAGAACATCGGCAGGCGGCAATTCGTCGGCACGCGCACTGAAGGCCCACATGACATAGCTGGAGCTGTTGTCAAACAGCAGCCCGGGCTGGCGTTCAAAGGCACTGTCATTGCCGCCAAAACTGCCAAGGCCTTTTGTATCCTGGTGCCGGTGGTTATAGGCGGATATGAACAGGTTGTTGCCGCGGGAGCCTTTGGCAATGATGGTGCGCTCCAGAAAAAGCGGATCCAGAACCTTGCGGTTTTCATCCGTCAGCCGAACCTTGGCTGCGATGCGGCGTGCACCGGTATCAATCGTGCGAACATGCGGCAGAAGTTGCGCCCGCACCCGCGAGGCAACACCATCTGCGCCAACGAGGATGTCGCAGATTTCAGTTGAGCCGTCGGAAAACTCAAGGTCTATCCTGCCATCCGGGCGCTCACGATAGGCCTGAAAAATGCGTCCCGTTTGCAGCCGGTCGCCAATATTTGCCAGCAGAATCTGGCGCAGAGTGATGCGGCTGACCGCACGTGCAAAAGTGAAATCGTCCCGGGTGGGTGCTCCCTGCGATGGGGTTAAAAGATTGAGGTCCCGATCGTAAAAGCCTGCGCCATCACTCGTTTCGCCGGACGTTGCCAGAAATGCCGCGTAAAGCTCCGGGTTTAGCAGTTCCTGAAGCGCATCGACGCCAATATCGCGCAGGCTCAGGCGAAAGGCCTGCATGAAATCCTCGCGGTGCAGGTCGCGATCGTAAATCCTGTAGGTGATGCCGGCCTTGCCCAGACCCTGGGCAAGGGCAAGGCCGCCGGGGCCGGCGCCAATGATTGCGACGGAAAGTGATTGCTGAGGCATGGTACAGTTCCTGCGGGACGGTCAGGGGAGATGAAAATTCAGGCAGCCTGCGCAACGGCATCTGGTTGAGCACGCAACAGCGGTATCAACTCGGCGCCGAAAATTTCTGCATCCCGATGCGGGTCGAGGCCGCGAAACCAGAATGACTCAATGCCGATCTGGCGGTAATCCCACATGGCTTGGGCAACCTGTTCGCCCGTGCCGACAAGAGCAGTTACGCTGCCCGGCGCTCCTGTGGCGCGGGCCAGTCCGGTGTAAAGCCGGCTGTCCAGGACCTCCCCTTTGTCCACCAGACCCAGCAGACGTTTCGTCCCGGTGTTTTCCACGGGCGAATTGTAGCCCCGCTTTGCCCAAAGCCCGATTTCCTCAACCTTCTCAACCGCGTGTCGGGCATTGCGCCAGGCTTCTTCCTCCGTGCCACCCAGAATGATGCGCAAAGACAAACCAAAGCGTGGTGGTTGCTGGTTGGCAGGAACCGATGCGCGCACTGCGCTGATCATCTCACTGACGCCGCCCAGCGTTTCGGCCCATATGGGATAGGCATCCGCGTGGCGGGCAGCCACAGCGATGGCAGCGGGGGACGCGCCGCCGATTGAAACCGGCAACTGACCGTTGACCGGGCGAACATCACTCAATCCGCGCTCAAAGCGATAATATTTGCCCACATGATCAATCGGATGTTCACTCGTCCATAACTGACGCAGGATGGTCAGATACTCTTCCATCCGCTCAAAGCGTGCGTCATGGTCGAGATAGTCGCCATCCCGGCGCTGTTCGAAATTGCGGCTGCCGGCTATCAGATGCAGGGCCAGCCGCCCGCCAGTCAATTGATCCAGCGTTGCCAGCATGCGCGCGGCCAGTGTTGGCGCAACAAAGCCAGGCCGATGTGAAATCAGAAAGCGCAGCTTTTGAGTCGCTGCTGCTACCGCGGCTATCGTCAGGAAATTGTCGGGGGCGGTGGAGGAAAACGGAACCAGAACCCCATCAAAGCCAGCCGCTTCGTGAGACGTCGCCACGCGGGCGATATGTTCCACATCGAACGGCTTGGACGATGCCGCAATCGTTTCGGAAAAATAGCCGGAATGAAGAGAGCCGAACAGATCCAGTGCCATTTAACCGAGCCTCGTAACCACAATCAGGTCACGATAGTTCAAATGTACATCAAATCAGTAGACTAAAAATTTCAATTTTTTGCCGGTTGAAGCAAATTTTGACTGTGTTGTCGCCACTGGCAAGGCAGCTTGATTTTCGGCTGGGGGTCGCTCTCACAAGTGGTCTCACCAGACCTGCAAAAGCAAAAGGGCCGGTCTTTCGACCAGCCCTTTTTCATTCAAATCGGATAACCGATTAGAAGTTGCGCTGAATGCGGACAAAGCCCTTGGTCTGGTCGATTTCGCCAACAGCCGATCCGAAGTCGACATTGGTGTACTGAACTTCAGCCAGCAGGTTGAGGTTGTCCGTCAGGTCATAGCCAACGTTACCAACGAGCGAGTAGTAGTCACCCGTTGCTGTGGTGTAGAGCGGCACAGCAGTTGGCGAGAAGCCTGTGAGGAATGCTGTGTCGAATGTGTGGCCGTACTGACCGGCAACACCAACTGCCAGCTTGCCGAAGCCCTGCGTGTAACCAGCGCCAACTGCCCATTCAAGAACCAGCGGAATTGCGCCTGGTGTCGCGTTGACAATGGTGCCCGTGCCCGATGAGCTGATCGAGAAAGCATTGCCGACGCCGTCGATCTCTGCATAGACCGTTGGGTCAAATGCGTAGTGACCTTCGATCTTGAACTGCGAGTCTGCAACCAGCAGATCTTCCAGCAACAGGCCGGCCTTCAATGCAAACGCATCGTTGCTTCCATCTACACCAATTTCAGGCAGGAAGGGGAAGCCGTAGGCCAGATACTCGGTGCCGCCGAACTCAACATAACGGTTGATGTCGCCAGCATTGTAGGTCTCGTCGTAAACACCTGACAGGTAAACGCCGCCCCATGCGCCAGTGTAAGAAATCTTACCATGAACGTCTGGTGCAATGTCGCCTGTGCGGTCGTCTTCAAGACCAAGAGTTGCCGCAAAGCCGCCCGAAGCAAATGTGTAGGAAATCTGGTTGGTGCGGAAATCGCCAACAACAAGATCGCTGTCGGTCAGGAGGCCATCTTCGATGCCGCCAATGTCGTTTGACCACAGCGTGTCACGGTAACCAGCAAGAAAGCCGCCCAACTGAAGGTAGGCATGTTCCATGCGAATGCCGTCGCCAGCGTCAATACCGTTGGTTGCCTGAAGGCGAATGTAGCCGCGCAGGGTGCCAAGGTCGGTCTCTTCACGAACGTCGAAGTTCAGACGAGCACGAACCGATGAACCGGCCTGGTAGTCGTCACCTTCGAGGTTTGTCGCAGGAGAACCGGCAACGTTATATTGGAAGCGTACATAGCCGCTGGTCTTGATGCAGGTCTCAGTGCCCGGAATGTAGTAGAAACCCGTGCCGTATACGTCGCAGACGCGAACATATTCAACCGGTTCCGGCTCTACAATAACAATAGCATCCGCAGCACGTGCGCCAGAAACTGCTACAAGGGCCGCAGCCGAGCCAAGAAGAATGCTCTTAATATTCATTTGCTGACCTCCAGTCAATTTATAGTATGCATTGTACGGCAGAACTTGGGATTGGGAGTTTCCAAAAAGTAATTCTGTCGTGTCCCCATACTTTCTATCCACACATTAGCCGCGGATTTTTCGGGCGCAATCAGAAATTGAGGTGCTGAATGAAGTGGCAGGAGCATTGTTGCGATTAAGATACATGCCGTTAACACACATTAAAAGTTGTTAAAGCAATCGCATCACATGGAACATACTCCTATGATATCGCGAGTATGAGATTTTGATGCCTGAAAGTCACTTAAACTATCGGTTGCGCCTGCTGAGGGGCCTCAGAATGCGGCTGGATCCGCTGTCTGCTGAATGACAAAATGTCGCATATTTAGAGTTGTGTTGAATTTATATTGGAGAAGATGAAGTGAATGGCTTCTGTATTTCACAAAGGCGCATTTTACTTTCACGGCGTATAAAATCAGTGTTGTTCAGGCTGCCTGCAATGAACAAAGGGGCCTGAAGGCCCCAATATTCGGCGTTTTGGTGAAGCTGGATTTTACTTAACTGGCAACGATCCCGCTGACATCGCGCCGCAAATTGCCATCAACTATCGGCAGGCAGTCCGGTGAAAACTCCTGGACGAATGTCATGCCGGCCGCTTCGGCCATTTCGATAAATTCGTCCAGGCGTTTCATTGCTCCGGTGGTCAGGTCGTGAACGACCACGAGCGGCCAATCAACATCGGCGCACATTTGCATGGCAGTCTGGTGCCAGTTGTCCGGCGTTTCCCAATCCCGTGGCACAACATTCCACAGAACACAGGTGTATTGTCCGTCTTGAAGAAACTCCAACGCTTCGCGGTCCAGAAGGCTGGTGTTGATGTGGCCGCCGCCGCCGAATGGGCGAAACAGTTTTTTGTCTCCTGCAAGGTCACCCATCAGCTCCTGCGTGCGACCGATTTCAAATGTTGAAGCGCCAACATGTTTGCTCAGGCCAAGTGGAACCAGATGGTTGAAGGTGTGATTGCCTATCCAGTGCCCCTCTGCCTGAGCGCGCTGGCAAAGTGCATGCCGTTCGGGATCACGCAGTTTATCGCCAACAACAAAGAAGGTGGATTTGATGCCGTGCCTGGCCAGAATATCCAGCACCAGCGGCGTGGTCTCCGGGTCTGGGCCATTGTCAAAGCTGAGAGTTATTTTCTTCATTTTGCGCCTTCAGATTGGGGGTCCGCTACCGTGCCGCTGCTTCCTCTCTGGCTGAAGCGTCGTTCTGCCGCCTGAACCAGAAGGTCGAAGGCGATTGCCAGTGCCAGTACGAGAAGAATGGCGGCGAAGACCTTTGGGCTGTCCAGCAAGGTGCGATAACGCGAGATGAGGAAGCCGATGCCGGCCGTGGACATCAGCATTTCCGCGACAACAACACCGACAATAACAAGCGCACCGCCAATGCGCAGAGAGGTAAGCACTGTAGGCATGGTTGCGGGAAGCAGGACATGAACGATTTGCTGCATGCGCGTTGCGCCCATGCTTTTTGCAGTAACAAGCATTCCACGATCAATGGTCTGCGCGCCTGCGGCCGCTCCTAGCAACGTGGGCAGAAAACCATAGACGCTGGCAAACACAATCTTGGACGGCTCGCCAATGCCAAACCACGCCGTGAAAAGCGGGTAAAGCACCACCAGAGGAATGGCGTAAGCGGAGGATACGATGGGCAGCAGCAAGCGCCGAAGGGCTGGCGATGTGCCAAGTGCTATGCCCGCGGCTATGCCCCCGCCACATGCAAACAGCAGCGCAACGCCAACCTCTCTGAGGGTAACCCACAAATGACTTATATATTCCGGCCCATTCGCCCAAAGCGCGTAAGCTGTTGTGGAAAGGGGAGGCAGAAACAGTGGCGGAATAACGCCAAATCTGGGCAGGGTTTCCCAAAGCACCAGAAGAGTGGCAATGATCAGCCATCTGGTCTCGCGTGATGTCGGTGCTCTCATCTCACGCCGACCTGATCTGCTCCCAGATCCGGTTGCGGATCCGGGTAAACTCGGGCGAGGATGTCATTTCGAAGGTTCTGGGACGCGGCAGATCAATGTCGATCCGGTCTACGATGCGTCCGGGTCGGGCCGACATGACGATCACGTGGTCGGAAAGGTAAATCGCTTCGGTCAGGCTGTGCGTGACGAACATCACGGTTTTGCCTGTTCGCTCCCAGATGTTCAAAAGCTCGTCACCCATGACCATCCGTGTTTGCTCATCCAGCGCGGCAAACGGCTCGTCCATCATCAGAACATCCGGGTCCTGCACAATGCCGCGGGCAATCGAGACGCGCTGCTTCATGCCACCGGAAAGCTCATGCGGGTAACGGTCGGCAAACTCCCGCAGACCAACGAGTTCCAGCGCCTTCAGCGCCATGTCGGCCCGCTTGTCCGTTGAAATGCCTTTGAGCATCAGCGGAAACTCGACGTTTTTGCGCGCGCTGAGCCATGGATAAAGATTGGCCTCCTGGAAAACCACGCCTATCCGGTCCGGGTCCGGGCCTTTGATCGGCGCACCCGCAACCGACAGCGTGCCGGATGTCTGTTCGGCCAGCCCCACCAGCATCATGAGAAGTGACGATTTTCCGCAGCCGCTTGGGCCGACCACCGAGACAAATTTGCCAGCCGGAATGGTGAAGGAAATATCGTCAATAGCGTGGGTCTTGCGTCCGTTGGACTCATGAATTTGCGTAAGGTGGCTGACGACGACCTCGCCGCGGTGAAGAGTGTTCATCTTCATGTTCTCCAGTGGCCGACATGCGTTTCCACCGCCCGGACGCATTCGTTGAAAACGATGGCAAGAACCGAGACAATGAGAATTCCGGCAAGCAGGCGATCTATCATGAAGCTCTGGCCCCAGAGCCCGATCTGGTTGCCGATGCCCTTGCGCGACGCGTACATTTCGGCGAGCAGAATGCCGGTGAAGTTAAAAATCATGGCCAGGCGGACCGCTTCCAGCAAAACCGGTGCCATACTTGGCAGATAAACCCGCCGGACGACCTGCGGAAGCTTTGCACCCATTGCCCTGGCCACAAGCAGATGCTCGCGTTTGACTGAATCAACTGCGGCAAAGGCTGTCATCATCATGATGAAAATGGCCGAGAACACACCAAATGCGACCTTCTGCCCAAACCCGATGCCGAAGGCCAGGATGAACATCGGCAGAAAAATCGACTTTGGAATGCTGAAGACGAAGAAGACCAGAGGCTTGAGAACCTCACTCACATAACGATTTTCCGCAATGATCAGGCCGAGGATCGCACCGACTGGAACGGCAATGATGAAGGCCACCATTGTCTGCGCCAATGTTGTGCCAAGATGCCCCCAGAAAACCGGTGTGGATAAGAGATTGGCCGCGGCAACAAAAACAGTGCTGGCCGGAGGCAGCAATCTTGGATCGACAAGGCCCGTGCGTGAGGCGATTTCCCATGCCGCAAACAGGCCGACGATGATGGCCGTTCGCAGGTAGCGGTCAGCCGAAGCTGACCGCATTCCGGATGAAGCACTCAAGGCTGTGTCGGTACCGGAGGGAACCGCTCCTCGACAATGTCTGCTGCCGGAGCAAGGTCGGTCATGCCGCCGATAACCGCCAGATCAAGAGCAGCCTGCGCGCCTTCGACTGTCGGAACGCCTTCGGCTGAAAGCTTGGTGAATTGTTCGGCATAATCGCGTGCGGCAACTTCGCGGTCGATCTGGTTCAGTTCAACAAGCAGATCAATGGCTTCATCTTCATTGGCCTGAAGCCACGCCACGCCACCATAAAGGGCATTGAGTGTCTTCTGCAAAACAGGGCCGTTGTTTTCGATGAAAGTGTCGCTGGCTGCCCAACCGGAATTCAGATGTTCGGGTATGGCCCCGCCGTAATCCAGAATGCTGCGTCCGTCGCCCGATTCAATGATTTGAAAGCTTAGTGGAGAAAAGACGACAGCCGCATCCACATTGCCGGATATCAGGTTCGGCACCAGCCCGGCACCGCCAAGGGGAATGCTGGTGAAAGTGACATCGTGTTCCTTGACGGTCCAGAGCGCCAGAAAATCCGACAGACTTCCCGATGCCGTAATGCCGACATTCTTGCCATCAAGGTCGGCGACACTCTGAATATCGCTGTCGGTGGGAACAATAAGATTCCAGCCGTAATTGGCAGTGGAGCCAAGGCCAACGATTTTTGATGCAACACCCTTGTTGCGGCCGGTTGCCACGATGGAGGGCTGAATTGAAATGACGTCGGCTGCACCCGCCGCCAGAGCCGTGAATGTTTCGCCGCCGCTCTGATACACGGTCAGTTCGGCTGAAAGACCTTCTTTTTCAAAAAGGCCCTGTCGGGACGCCACTTCGGCAACAACCGTCGGCCACCACGCCTGGGTTGCCAGTCCGATGCGAACGGATTCCTGCGCTATGGATGTGGATGGCATCGCCAGGGCCAACAGGCCAAAGGATGCCGCGGCATAGAGCCGAGTTTTTATGGATGCGTTCATGATCGCTCCTCCCTTAAAGCGGTTTTCAGTTCATTTCGTCTTCAGGCTGTCGGCAACCTCTTTGCCACTCAGTACATCGCCGTATTTGAGGTCAATATCCACCAGCGCCTGTTCGTGCGCAGTGCGATCGCGGTCGGCAACCGCTTCCCGGCAGACAATGGTTTTGAAACCAAGCTGGCAGGCATCAACTGCCGTTGCTCTGACGCATCCGCTGGTGCTGCAGCCGGCAAGCACGACGGTGTCGACGGCCAGGCTGTTCAACAGTTCCTCAAGATCGGTGCGAAAAAATGCACTGGCAAATTGCTTGTTGATGATGGGGTCCGTTGGCTCACGGGCCAGCCGATCATCCTGCACGGTGTCCGGGCTGCCGCTATACAGGCTGACAATTCCCTCTATCTTCAAACGCCAGTTCGAAGCGGCGGCCTGAGCTGCTGTGCCATACTCGATTGCAGTGAAGATGACAGGCAGACCTTTTGACCTGAACTGTGCAATAACGTCGTTGGTTGCCGCGATCTCGCGCTGCGCGTCAGAACCCAGGCGATGCTGGGGGTCCGTGAACGCTCTGGTGAAATCTATGACGATCAAAGCTGGTCGAGCGCCAACGCCGGAGCGTCCTGCAAAACCCTTGCGTTGCAAATCGGCTGAACCGAGTGCAAATGACATGATGTTCCTCCCAAAACTTCATCTGATGCAATTTTGAATAGGGTTGACGACATGCACAATATACCCAATCAAGAAAGGATTGTTTCCAATCAGGAAAATATGGTGACAGATCGCCAGCGCTTTCCGCTTGATGAAACACCGTTGTCCGCATTGCGCATTTTTCGCGCAGTTGTGGATGCGGAAGGCTATTCTGCAGCAGCACGGCACATGAAGGTTTCGGTTTCGTCCGTCAGCAAAACCGTGTCGGCTTTGGAAAGGGCGCTGGGTGCGGCACTGCTTTTTCGCACGACGCGCAAGGTCAGCGTAACAGAAGCTGGCTTACGCTTTTACGAGCATTGCCTGACGATTCTCAAAGAAGTCGACAGTGTTGCTGTGGCGCAGGCCGACGGCATGAGGGGGCATCTTCGCATCAGCGCTCCGCCATCCGTTGCGTCCGAGTTGCTGGGGCCGGGCCTTCGCAGTTTTCTGGCCGCTCACCCGCATTTGAAGGTGGATCTGTTCGTGACAAGCGCATTGCCGGACATTGTCAAGGACCGCATTGATGTCGCTTTGGTTCTGCGCGGCTGGCCAGAGGTCAAGATGGCCAACCGACTGGTGGCGCGGCTTTCCCGGGTCCTTTGCGCATCTCCCGGCTACCTCGAGGAAAAAGGCGCCCCGGCAACTGCATCGGATCTTCTGCAACACACATGTCTGGTCAGTCTGATCGGCGGCAAGGCAGACCCGTGGGTGCTGGGCCGAGGCGGCAGGCGAACGGCGGTGCCGATTGACCCTGTGCTGTCGTGCGACAATGGCGACATGCTGCGGTCTGCCTGCGTTGCGGGGATGGGCATCGCCAATCTTTACGAATTTTACGCGCGACGAGACCTTGTTTCAGGAACGTTGGTGCGGGTTTTACCGCAGGATCAGCAAGATCCGGTCGGGCTGTACGCGATCCTGCCTCACCGCGAAATTGTACGCTCTCCAGCCAGTGCCCTGCTGGACCATCTGGAAAGCCTGGTCTCGGAACATGAAAGGGTGTGAGGCTGAACACTCTGGAGCTGGTGTCCCTCATTAACCGCGAACGGCTCTCCAGCCGGCATCCAATGCTTCGCGCTCGGTACAGAACCATTTTTCGCCGCGTTCCAGATCAATCTTCACCCCGGCATATGCGCGGCTCCCGGGCAAGTGATAAATCTTGCCGCTCTTGCTGATGTTTCCCTTGATCTGGCAATCACCCAATCCGTTGCCTGCTGTCGGTTCGGATTGCAGGCGCTCACCCCGGCGCCACTCTTCCGGCAACAGGAAGTTGCCACTCCACATGCCGCGCTTATTTTCACGCCCATCATTCTGTGCGCGGCCATATCGACCGTCGCTGTATCTCTCGTAATGCACAGCCCAGCCGGCGCGCACCATTTCATTGTTGAGATTTTTGCCGCCTGAGGTTCTGCACTCGGCAACAATCCGGCCATACCTGTCGCGCGTGTGCTCCACACAGGACACGCGACCATTTCGACCAATCAGATCTGTCAGAAATTGTGCTGAACTGTTTCCGCACAGATAAATTTTGCCTGAAGATGTCTCACAAGTCTGCTGACCTTCTGGCGCATCTATGCCGTAGAGGCGAATGCGTTCGCTTGTGCCCGCAACGGATATTGTATCCCCATCAATCACTTCAGCCCGACCGTTGATTTCCAACGCTTGAGCAGGGGCGGACAGATACAGAACAGCGGCGAGTGCATAGAATGGAATCATTCCCCAGCGGTAGCATAGGGAGTTCCTTGCTTACAATTTGCAGTTGTTGGCACGAGGCTCAAAAAGCCTCGAGGGCAGGGGCGGCACTGCGCCGCCCGAATAACAATGCGGCTTTAGATCAAGCCTGCAACAGTCATGCCCAGTCCCAGTGCGATGCTGATATAGACAGTGTTGGTGAAAGCCATCGTTTCGTCCCCTTACCAAGTTTCATTATTAATTGCCTGGTAAGGAATTTGTTCCCGCTGCCTTATTTGTTATGCGGGAACCAGCATTTCAGATATGCGCACCTTGCCGATGCTGCGCTTGTCAACAGAGATGACTTCGAGCCGCAAACCTTCCGCCTCCACACAGTCACCCTCTCGCGGCAGATGTCCCATCTGCGTCAGGATATAGCCGGCCAGCGTGGAATAGCGGTTGGCCTCGTCCACCAGATCATGGCCAATCGCGCCTCTGAGCTGGCGGATGTCGATAAAACCGTCTGCAATCCATCCGCCTTCTTCTTGCGCTTCAAGCGATGCGGCTTCCTCGCCGATGTCAGGAAATTCGCCTGCTATGGCCTCCAGAACGTCAGTCGGGGTGGCAATGCCTTCCAGCGCTCCATGCTCGTCGACAATCATGGCCATCTGCACCGGCGAGCGCCGCAACTGTTCCATTACCTTCAGAACGTCGGTGGATTCATGAACGATGGCCGGCTGGCGTGCCACGCGCGTCCAGTCGATTGTCTTGCCGTCAATCAGCGTGTTCAGCAGTTCCTTGGTGATCGCAACACCGACAAAATCGTCAACATTATCGCGGGCAAGAATGACGCGCGTGTGCGTCAATTTGCGAATTGCCTCGTGCAACTCTTCAGGACTGTCATCCAGATCAAGCCATTCCAGTTCATTCCCGGGTGTCATGATCGAACTGACAGGCCGTTCGCCCAGGTCCAGCACTCCGCGGATCATCTCTTTTTCCTCGGGCTTGAACAGTTCGCCCTGCAATGAGCGCTCGGCAATGACATCCATCGTCTCGCCAAGCGGTTGCTCACCCACGCGCCCGCCCAAAAGCCGCAGAACGGCTTCTGAAGTGCGCTCTCTCAGATCGCCGGTGGTGATGCGTTTTTCCCGATTGTGCCTGCCAATCTGATTGGCCGCCTCAATCAACACCGAGAAGCCAATCGCTGCGTAGAGGTAACCCTTCGGAATGTGGAAACCGAAGCCTTCGACAACCAGGCTGAAACCGATCATCAAAAGGAAGCCGAGGCAGAGGATAACAACGGTCGGATGTTTGGAAACAAAGGCCATCAGCGGTTTGGACGCAGCTATCATGACAGCCATTGCCACACAGACGGCGGTGATCATGACCCAGAGATTGTTGACCATGCCCACGGCGGTGATCACGCTGTCGAGGGAAAACACCGCGTCAAGCACGACGATCTGAACAATCACCTGCCAGAAAACGGCGTGAACAACCTTGCCCTCTTTCGGCTTGAGCGCGCCTTCCAGTCGCTCATGCAGTTCCATCGTGCCCTTCGCCAGCAGAAACACACCACCCAGAATCAGGATGATGTCTCTTCCCGAAAAATCGAACCCGGCAATGGAAAACAGCGGCTGTGTCAGTGTTACGATCCATGAGATCGAGAAGAGCAAGGCGACCCGCATGCCAAGAGCCAGCGACAGGCCGATGATGCGTGCCTTGTTTCGCTGATGCGGAGGCAGTTTGTCCGCAAGAATGGCAATGAACACCAGATTGTCGATGCCGAGAACGACTTCGAGAATGATGAGGGTTATGAGGCCGATCCAGATATTGGGATCTGCGAGGAAGTCCATGACTGAGCCTTTTAGAGAGTGTAGCGCAAACGCAAAAAGCCCCGGATGGAACATCCGAGGCGGTCAATCGCCATATGAGAATAAAAGCTGATAAAACGAGGCTGGCCTTCACTATGGAAGACCAGCCTCATTCGGTATCGACTTTCGCCTGTACTGTCGCCTTCGTCCGGCATTGTGGCGCTTTATATCCGTGTAAGTTGGACACTTGTTGGTCATCTACCTACCACAGCCACGGGAGACTTGAAAAGACTGCTATCTGCAATTGCAGCTACACGTCTCGACTGACAGCAAGCGAAGCTTCGGATCGCTCCGTTCATATTGAAGGCGGCTCATCAACGAGCCTCTTGTCTGGCGTGCGGCCTGTCGCTAACAATAAGCAATATTTCCGAATGGCTATATCGAGGGGGACAAATGAAACATCTGATTCCAACTTTTTTGGCGAGTGCATTGATTGCGTCAGCAGCACAGGCAGAAACGGTAAATGTGGCTGTTGCTGCCAATTTCACGGATGCTGCGAATGAGATTGCGCAGGCGTTTGCGGCTGCCACAGATCACGAGGCGCAACTTTCATTCGGTGCCACCGGGCAGTTCTACACGCAGATAACCCAGGGCGCTCCGTTTCAAGTCTTTCTGGCCGCTGATGACGAAAGGCCGTCATTGGCCGTGACGGAAGGGTATGGCGTCGATGGGTCTGTGTTCACTTACGCCGTCGGCCAGCTCGTGCTCTACTCCGCCCAGCCGGACAGGATTACGGGGCCTGAGACGCTGGAGAAAGGCGAGTTCCAAAAGATTGCCATCGCCAACCCGGAAACAGCGCCCTACGGTGTTGCGGCCGTTGAAACCATGAAGGCGCTGAACGTTTACGATGCTCTTAGTGGTAAGCTGGTACAGGGGCAGAATATCGGCCAGACCTATCAATTTGTAGAAACCGGAAATGCCGAATTGGGTTTTGTCGCTCTCGGGCAGGTGTCGCAGACAGACGCCGGTTCAAGGTGGGTTGTTCCACAGGATCTGTATCAGCCGATCAAACAGGATGCAGTGCTTCTGAAATCGGGTGAGAGCAATCCCGCTGCTGTCGCATTTCTGGAGTTTCTGAAGGGTGACGAAGCGACCACTATCATCGAAAAATATGGCTACGCGCTCGATCGCTGAAGTGGTCCACCGGCTTCGTTGATGATTGGGGGATTTAGTTCTGTCTAGCGATTTATGGACGCCGATCAGACTGACAATCGAGTTGGCAACAATTTCGACGTTGATCCTGCTGGTGGTCGGCACGCCAATTGCCTGGTGGCTTGCCTGGTCAACGTCCAGATGGCGGGAAGTCGTTGCCACCATTGTTGCTCTGCCACTGGTTCTGCCGCCAACGGTTTTGGGCTTTTATCTTCTGGTTGCTTTGGGTCCAAGCGGCCTCGGCGGCTGGTTCGGAGGCCTAGTGGGCCTTCGAACCTTTGCGTTCACGTTCGAGGGTCTGGTGTTCGGCTCGGTCATCTATTCCATGCCATTCGTGGTTCAACCGGTGCGAAATGCCTTTGAAGCCATTGGACCGCGCCCCCTTGAGGTCGCTGCAACTTTGGGGGCATCACCGTGGGATCGCTTTTTCACCGTCGCCCTGCCGCTGGCCATTCCGGGATTTTTGACGGCGGCAGTTCTCGGCTTCGCGCACACGGTGGGAGAGTTCGGTGTTATTCTGATGATCGGCGGCAATATCCCCGGTGAAACCAAAGTGCTTTCGGTCGCAATTTATGACTTTGTTGAAACTCTGCGGTGGCGGGAGGCGCATATTCTGTCAGCAGGCATGCTGGTGTTTGCATTCATCGTTATTCTTTCGGTGTCTCTGATCGCTCGGCGTTCAGGGCAGAAAGCCTACTGATGGAAGATACAATACATGTCAGCCTTGCCGGAATGGTCGGCGGTTTCAAGCTTGATGTTGATTTTGCAATTCCAATGCATGGCATCTCCGCATTGTTCGGTCCGTCCGGGTGCGGAAAAACAACAATCCTGCGCTCTATAGCCGGATTGAACACCGTTCCCGGCACTGTTCAGGTGGGCACTGATGTCTGGCAGAACAGCCGCTTTTTTCTTCCCACGCACAAAAGATCGATTGGCTACGTTTTTCAGGAAGCCAGCCTGTTTCCGCATCTCTCGGTTCAGAAAAACCTTCTCTATGGCGCTCATCGCTCAAAGGCCAGTCAAACAAACATCGAGTTTGACGAGGTCGTTGATCTGCTTGGCCTGAGCCGTCTGATCAATCGCTTGCCAACGCATCTTTCAGGTGGCGAGCGGCAACGGGTGTCCCTCGGCAGAGCGCTGCTGCGGCAACCCCGCCTTCTGTTGATGGACGAACCTCTGTCCGCCCTCGACAGAATGGCGAAGGATGAAATCCTGCCTTATTTTGAAGCCCTGCACGCCAGGCTGAAAATTCCGATGATCCTGGTAACCCACGATATTTCAGAGGTTGAACGGCTCGCCGATCATCTGGTTCTTCTCCAGAACGGCAGAGTGATTGCCTCTGGCCGTCTTGATGATGTGCTCTCCGCGCCAGGATCATCCCTGTCGGCGCGAAAGGATTTTGCCACGGTTCTGGCCGGAACGGTCTGTCTGGTGGAAAATGACGGTATCGCAACGCTTGAGGTGGCGGGAACGAAGATCAGAACCGTAGCTCATAGCTTGAATGTGGGCGACGTTGTGCGCGTCCGTATCGCGGCCAGCGATGTATCGATAACCAGAAGCGCTGCACCCGATACCAGTATCCTGAATGTGCTGCCATCAACGGTTATCGATGTTGAAGATGTCGGTGAGCACGAACGCAGCATTCGGCTGAAGTTGGGGGCGGGGCCCGCTCATATTCGATCCCGTATCAGCGCAAGATCCGTAACAAGGCTTGGCCTGAAAGTCGCAGATAACGTCTACGCTCAGGTAAAAAGCGTATCGGTTGTCGCGTCACGCTAACGGTGTGATAAGGGTTCAGCGGGTTGTTGAAGGGTATTGGCGAGGCTGTCGGATGCAGAGAATAAGCTTGCGCATCTATTTCGACGATAAGGCACTTGGTCCGGGCAAAGTGGAGCTGCTGGAAGGGATCAGCAAATACGGCTCCATCGCCGCGGCCGGTCGAGCGATGGGCATGTCTTACAAGCGTGCATGGCTGCTGGTTGCCGAGACTGACGAACTGTTTGGCAAGCCAACGGTTGAAAAGCAGCACGGCGGCAAGCAGGGTGGGGGAGCGCGGCTTTCCAAACTCGGCGAAACCATCGTCAGAGAATACCGCATTGCACAGCAACTGACGGAAAATGCCGTCGCTTTGCCAATGAGCCGGATTCAGAACGAAGCGAAATAACCGCCTGCGGACGTTCAATTAGAACAGTCCCTGTCGACCCACCGCCTCAATGAGCCATAGCGGGCGGCAGAAAAATCTCCATCGCGAAGTGCAAAACCGTTCACATGCGAATTAATTTCGGCAAATTTACTAATTTTTTTTAAAAGGTTCCAAGTCGAAAAAACGTGATTACAGTTTGCCCATTGCAAAAAATTACCATTACCCCTATATATCGTTTATCGATTTTGTTTTTTTGTACTTTTGGCGCGTATCGACCGCCTCGTTTCTTTCTTTCAATCTCGACAATTTAGCGGGTCAGCACGTGTTGGTCCGAATGTTCAACTATGTCTTATTGAAAGGCTGAGAAAATGGTTATTGGTACCGTAAAATTCTTCAATACAATCAAGGGTTTTGGCTTTATCGCCCCGGATGAGGGTGGCCCTGATGTATTCGTGCACGCAACGGCAGTTGAGTCTGCTGGAATGCAGCCGCTCCGCGAAGGTCAGAAGATCGGCTACACCCTGGTAACTGAGCCGCGGAATGGCAAACAGGCCGCGTCAGACCTGCAGGCTGCTTGAAGTTAACTCACGCCGTGACCACGGATGTACTGGCACGGTGTGAATCAGAAGGCTGGGCAATTGCCCGGCCTTTTTACTTGGAGGCATCAATGACATCTGGAGTTTCAAAGGTTTTCCCTCGTAAGGTCGGTGACGAGCATCCGAAGGGTTCGGCTTTGGCGTTGATCGCGGACGAAAAGTCTGCGCGCGTTGCAAAGTCTGATCGGCTGCGCGCGCAAAGGCTCACAGCCGAGGTTAACCTTGCAGAAGCGCCTGCAGCAGTCGTGAAAAAGAAACGCGCTGTTGGACGGAAATAGGATTGCCGGGCCGGAGAATTCGGCTGGGTTGAGGTTTCGCCGCCCATGGGAGGATGCAGGATATGGCTACTGAGAAAAGACGTGGAACGAAAGAAGTGCGCAAACCCAAAAAAGTCAAAGAGAAGGTTGTTGCGGCTGCACCCAGCTTGAAGGGCGGCGTTTCATCTTTGAACATTTCAAAGAAGTAGTCTGCGCAACAGATTTGATGGCGCAGGATCCCGGCGAGCACTTGCCAACGCCGGATGTTAACCTGTCGCCATTTATCTCCGTTTTGCTCAACGCTTGATGGCCAGGCGGGCAAATGACATTGGCAGACTTGCCATGCTGCTTTAACAACAGTTCTTTCAGAGGCTGCTGACGTCCCTGGCTCGCGACGATCCGGCTCTTGCGGGCAAGCCTTAGCTTGCATCATCTGAAGTTCCCCAATGGCTCACTTTTCGGTATCACCGAGGCCAGCCAGGCGACATCACCTAAATCGTTGAGAATACTGCATTCGATTTGGTTGGATATGGTATCGCATTATCCAGGTCTTCCTGTTCCATACGCAATCTTCGCAAGTGAATTGATTGCGCCGGTGCGTTCAAATGTTTTTCAAGGCCGCCACGTTCATGTGAAGCTTGAGCGACGACGCGAAGATGTTGAGCGGTTGGGGTCATCACAGCGAACTCATCATTGGTTTCCTTGATGGAATGAGCGACTGAATTGCAAACCCGGCAGAGGTTGTGCCAGCCATCCGGGTGTGGAGTCTCTTAAACTGCTGATGACTGCGGCTTCTACCAGCGGTCACGCATCATTTTGCAGCTGCAACATTTGCGCTGACGGGCAGGGTGATTGTATTGCGCCGAAATGGCCAGTGTGAGTGAGTGTCAGTGATGTCCGATCGGCGAAGTGGTCACTCACTCGATCTCTATGGCAGGCGCCATTCAGCCTTGACGGAATGATGTTTCGATGGCCAGGCAGGCGACTATTACACCCCGCACATTGCCTCAAGGTCCGATATTTGAAGGTGCAGGTTGCAGGGCTTGGCAAGGCAGACTTGCTCTGTCGCCTTCGCAATCGTCTATGCGCGCGTCGCTGCAGGATCTTTCTGTTGCAAATCCAACGTGCCAATCGCCGAAAGGCGCTCGTTTTCCCGAGCAGCCTCCGCATCAGCCATTGCAGCCCACGCGTTTCGCGATTGAATGATCTTTTCCTTGATATTGGCGAGTGTCACGCTTTCAAGCTGCGCGTCACATTCGGCAACACGTTGCCGATAGAACCCGATCTTCGCAAGTGCCATGGCAATTTTCCTATAGGCTGCTGGTTGTTTTTAAAAGAGCAGATGAGCGAGCAAGCAGGCGCTCAAAAATCCTGCGAGTGATATTGAGCGTATCCAGTCCTCCGACCAGTTCTGGGAAACACTCATGTTTCACACTTGACGTAAGCTGGTCCGGCATCTCTTGCGAGGCGAAGTGCTTTCAACCTGACGCTTTTGGCGCGGGCTTGGCCCGCGTCAGACTGGCAAGCGACAGCGCTGGAACCACTGGAACTGACAACAGGCAAAAATAAACGCTCAGCGTCAGCTCGGAGTTGATTAATATTTTTCATGTAAACTTTCAGGCCGGGCGATTGATCTAGTCACGCAAGTGGCGTGGAAAACCCGGATGTGATAATTATCACTACTTGCATATATGGAATTTTTTGTGAAATTACAATGAGAAATATTTATTTATATTTTTATTGCCGTTCTTGCCGTGCTATAATTTCTTTATTGCGTCATCTACGTCCCTTCGCCGTATTGAAGCATCGATATGCCGATCGGGTACACCACGAACAGGAGATATTTTGCAGGTTCTAGTCAGAGACAATAACGTTGATCAGGCCCTCCGAGTGTTGAAAAAGAAAATGCAACGCGAAGGGATTTTTCGAGAGTTGAAAGCGCGCCGTGCTTACGAGAAACCTTCGGAAAAACGCGTCAGGCAAAAGGGCGAGGCTATACGCCGGGCAAGAAAGCTGATGCGCAAGCATGCGCAGAGGGAAGGCCTGATCGCGGCCCCGAAGTCTATGGCTACCGCTTCTTCGGCGCGGAGAGGTTCAGCATGATTCAACATTTTTTCAAGGCTTGAGTTTTCGTCGAATTGATTTGAACGAGCGGCCACCTGGCGGCAGTTGCGCGGTCCATGGTCAGGGATGAAATGTCCGCTGCTCAGTAACTTCGCTGTCGAAACTGGTTATGAGAGCGTTCAGATCGCCGCCGCTCACAATGCGTGATTTTCCTTCGAGGTTCATTGGGTGGAACTGAAACTCTTAAAATCAAGTGTACTCAGTAAGCACGATGTTTTGATGAATGTGTACAATTTTAGCGTGTTTTTTCCTTGTTGTGTAACGCTGAAACTTGCGACGACATGAGAATATCAAAAATGATATGTGATCTCATGGAGTTAACATGAAGAAATTTCTCGCGGCAGGCTTTGTTGCTGCCATGACATTTCCTGCTGCAGCGGCTGACGTCATTTACAACGAGCCGATCGTAACCCCGATTGCAGCGCTTGAAGTACCGTCATGGACGGGCTTCTATCTCGGCGTTCAGGGCGGCGGCGGTTTCAACCCGTCAAGCCCGGATAATTTCAGCATCGTGCCAAGCTTTCCTGGCGCATTTCCTGCCAGTGCATTCGGCAGCAACTACGAGTCGAGCTTCGGTTCCGGCTTCGTCGGCGGCGGTCACGTCGGTTACGACTACCAGATCAACAACTGGGTTCTCGGCGCCGTACTCGATATCAACGCTGCAAATCTCAGCCAGAGCCAGAGCGCTTTCTCAAGCACGCCTGCCTTTTACACGGCTGAGCGCGAGCTTGATTACTTCGCCACGGGTCGTCTGCGTGCAGGTTACCTCGTAACACCAACCACCCTGTTCTACGCAACAGGTGGTGTGGCTTACGGTGATGTCAGCTACCGTTTCTCTGCCAACTCGGCACCGTTCGCAACAGCGTCGGCATTTCCGGACAGCAGCGACCGTTGGGGCTATACCGTCGGTGGCGGCATGGACTTCCTCGTAACCGACAACATCTCGTTCGGCGTAGAATATCTCTACACCAACCTCGGCGATGATGATTCCTACACACGCTTCGTTTCGGGCGCATTTGGTGGCGGCGTTGGTGGCTTCACCGACTTCACCGGTTCAAGCGATTTCGACTTCCACACCATCACTGCCAAGATTTCCTATCGCTTTAACTAAGCGAAACTCAAATCGAGCAGGCGGGCGCCCCTTAACCGGGGCGGCCGCTGGCAAAGCCGGTTTCTCATGGTCACCGGAACAGGGAACCAGTCCCGTTGATGAAGTGAGACTGCCACAGTTTTTTGCAGGGGCAGGTTGAATAAGCCTGCCGAGCAATATGTGCTCGAGTTTCAATTTATTGTTTAAATGGTAGGCGTGACAGGGATTGAGCCTGCGTACCAGCGATGTCATTGAACTGTCGGGCATCGGTCAGCCCCAAACCCAGAATCATCAGATCATGATCATCTGCACCCGCTGCCCAGAGGGCATCGGCGATGCTTCCCATTCAGGAAACAGCATACCGCCCTCGCATTAGGCGGTTCGCACTTTTGTCCCCGACCGTGTTGTCGTCTTCGACGAGCAAGCCTCTCATTGCACTCTCCAGCGCCAGATATCGGTGATTGCGATTCACTGCAATTCAGCCGGACGCCAATCCGAACGTTCTGGCCTTCAGGTGGACTTCAGCTTCAACCTTCAGTCAGCACTGCATCGAATCCACATGCCGTGGCCCGAGGCAATTGTCGCGGTATGCGCTCCCGATCTGTGAGCGCAAAGGCAAACATTTTGGAGTCTGAAATGAAGATTGATTTTCCTCGCTATGTTCCAGGCGTACATTTCAGGAGCCTCGCGATCCTGTGCGCGAGCCTGCTTGTAACGACTGCAGCGGCGAGCGCCGAAGTAACCTGGGAGCCGCGCACACCTGCCGATGTGAAGCGATCGCAAGTGGGTGTCGCCAGCGACAACGAACGCATTTACGCCCTCGCGGGCACCATGGAAGTAGAGGGAGCCGACCCTCAATGGGCATCGACCTTGAACATGAGCTACAATCCTGAAACCGACAGTTGGACTGAGCTTACGCCTCTACCTCAACCCCTTACGCATGTGGGTGCAGCCTACCTCGATGGGAGGATCTATGCCGTTGGCGGCTTCACCAACATCATTCACATGAACCCAACCAATGCCGCCTTCGTCTACGATATCGCGACGGACACCTGGTTCGGTATTCCAGCAATTTCTCACCCTCGCGGTTCGGTTTCGGTGGTCGCTGCCGGCGGCAAAATCCATGCTATCGCTGGCAGGCACTCGCGGGAAACTGCCGAGCTTCCTCTGCCCTTTGCCGAAACGCCAATGCTGCAGGGTATCGGGACGGACTCCTCACATCAGATATTCGACCCGGCCACCGGCCAGTGGGCCAGCGCTGGTAACCTTCCTGGTCCGGCTAGGGACCACTTGGCTGCAGTTGAGCTCGATGGCAAAATTCACGTCATCGGCGGGCGGCTGGATGGGTATGATGAGAATGTCGACCGCCACGACGTATATGATCCAGCAACGCAGCTGTGGGCCGAAGCTGCACCACTTCCTGCACCGCGCTCTGCAGGGGCTGCAACCGTTGTCGATGGCAAGATCATCTATGCCGGCGGCGAATGCGGTGCTGACAACCTCGCTTTTGCCGACGCCTACATTTACGACGCCGAGTCGGATGAATGGACGACTGTTACCAGCCTACCAGAGGCCCGTCATGGCAATGGAGCTGCCACCGTCGCCGGCGAGGCCTATTTCATGGCTGGTGGTCCCCAGTGCGGCGACAGTATCTCAAACGAAATCCTCGCGGTGTCCATAGAATAGAGCGATCCACTGTTCGCTTAACGACCGGCGTTGCCCGCTGCCACATCGGGAAACGCTCCCGACCGGCCTGAACGAGACCGCGCCGCCTTCCGAAGTCTGACAATCGAATAGTTCCGGCAAGGGGCTTTTTCAGCAGCCACAAAACGGGATGTATTTCGTCGTCCAATCAGCATCGCCAATCTTGCTGACAAGCTCGATCGAAAAAGCGTCAAAAACCCCTATGGGAAATTGTCCAGCTTCTCGGATGCAAGATTGCGCAGCAATTGCAAAAGCTGATCATCAAAGAACGGTGTGCAACTTTGCAGCACCTCTTGATCGCTCAGTGGCTTATTGGTCCTGTCACGAGCGCTGAAGCATATCGATTGGATGGGTTTGGCATTTCATCCTCCGGGCCAATTCAGGAGGGTTCAGATCAAACTTAGAAGCAAATTCGGAGGTCTCAGGTTCATCGAACCTGTGGAGAACTTCGCAGTCAGACGCTAAGTTGTTGATTTGAATGGTGGGCGTGACAGGGATTGAACCTGTGACCCCTACGATGTCAACGTAGTGCTCTCCCGCTGAGCTACACGCCCATTCAACGAGGCGGGATAGACCACACGAGCGTTAGACGGTCAAGTGATTCCGTGCCTCAAATTCTCATATCCAAAAAATTAGTTCAGGCTGCGTCCTGCAGCATTTTGCCCACTTCTTCTACAAGTTCGCGCAGGTGAAACGGTTTGGATAAAATCCGTGCATCCTTGGGTGCTTTCGAGTCCGGATTCAGCGCCACAGCAGCAAAACCGGTGATGAACATGACCTTTAAATCCGGGTCCAGCTCGGTTGCCCGACGCGCCAGTTCAATGCCATCCATTTCAGGCATGACGATATCCGTCAGAAGCAACGAAAACGGCTCTTCACGCAGGCGCTCGTAAGCGCTGCTGCCATTGTCAAACGCAGTTACTTCGTAACCCGCTTTTTCCAGCGCCTTGGCCAAAAACCGGCGCATGTCGTTGTCGTCTTCGGCCAAAAGAATTTTCGACATCGTATCTACCTACTGCACCGGTCTCGAATGCCGGCCAAGCTGCAACTTTGCATAAAACAGTTTCCAGTGCGTTAGGGCGGCGTCGCTTTTCCAGGAAATTGCCTCGCACCCTAACTCATTGGTTTAATGCAATTCCAGATGCAAAGCCGTTTCGCACTATCGCACCAAGACTGCTCAGGAGCCTTTATGCGATTCGAAGAAACGCGAAAATGCCACCGGCCATTAATTCGGCGGCACAGATTGAACGTAAATGTGCTCTAGCAGATAAGCCCGCTTGATTTGAAGTGCATTATTGGCTTTGCAGGTTGCACATTCTATAAACTGACAAAAAGCATGCGCGGGTGAAACGGGGAGAACGGGTCGGTTTGCTGCAGGACATTCCAACATTTGAAACCTCAGATGGCCCATGTCCGGCATTTGAAGTTTTTGAGCCTGAGCTCCAGACCCTGCCGATTGTCTTTTGCTCACCTCACAGCGGGCGGGCCTATCCGCTGGATTTCATCACATCCTCCAGACTGAAGGGGGATGCTGTTCGACGTTCGGAAGATCTGTTTGTCGATCGCCTTTTTGACTTTGTGCCGGGCATGGGCGCGCCTTTGCTGATGGCACGCTTTCCACGAGCCTTTCTGGACCTGAACCGCGAGCCTTATGAGCTTGACCCGGGGATGTTCGAGGGCGAGCTGCCGCCGAACATCAATACGGCCTCGGTGCGGGTTGCTGGTGGTCTGGGCACTATTCCACGTATTGTGGCTGAAAAGCAGGAAATTTACCGCGACAGGATTCCCGTCGCCGATGCCATGCAGCGCATCGAGACGATCTATTTTCCGTTTCATGCTGCCTTGCGCGCGTTGATTGACCGCACACTCAAGCATTTTGGCATTGCAATTCTGATTGATTGTCACTCCATGCCTTCGGCAGTGCGCGCCATGCCGGGAAACTCCAAGCCGGACTTTGTGCTCGGCGATCGTTTCGGCACCAGCTCTTCAGGTCAGCTTGTCACTGCGATGCAGTCCTGCCTGTCAGGTCTGGGCTACAATATCTCGCGCAATAAGCCTTACGCCGGTGGCTATATCACCGAGCATTACGGGCAGCCGCACCACAATGTTCATGCAGTCCAGATCGAGATCAATCGCGCGCTTTACGCGGATGAATCCGCATTTATTCCAACTCCGCGCTTTTCCATGCTGCGTTATGACCTGCAATTGTTCGTAGCGGCATTCGCGGAAGAGGCGCTTGCCAGCATTCCCCGGCGAGCCGCGGCTGAATGATCTCCAATCCAGAAGCGAAGTGAAAGTGAGCGCCAGCCAATGAGCCAGATACCCACGCGGGAATTTCTGTTCCGACTTGCTGCCGCTGCCGCGGCTGAAACCCTGCCGAGGTTTCGGCAGAAGCTGGTGGTTGATAACAAGATTGCAGCAGATTTTGACCCGGTTACCGAAGCTGACCGGGAGGCGGAACGCGCCATTGTAAGTTTGATACAGACCGAGTTTCCCCAGCATGCGATTTTGGGTGAAGAGTTTGGCGAGCATGGAAATGACCGTGCGCGCTGGGTGATAGATCCGATTGATGGGACCCGACTGTTCATTTCCGGTGTTCCAGCCTGGGGCACGCTGATTGGCATGACCTATGATGGCGTGGCGCAAGCCGGGATCATGAGCCAGCCCTATATTGGTGAAAATTTCTGGACCGTAGGCGAGGGTGCTTTTCTGGAAGGGCCGGGGGGCCAGTCAAAGCTTGCCGTTCGAGACGTCGGCTCGTTGGCGGGTGCAACATTAACCACCACCAATCCCCGAATGTTTGCCGGTAAAGCAAAAGAGCGGTTTGAAGCGCTGGAGGCAGAGGTGCAGCTCACCCGTTTCGGGCTGGATTGCTATGCCTTTGCCATGCTGGCTGCCGGGCATGTGGACATTTGCTTTGAGGCCGGGCTCAAGCCCTACGACATTGTGGCCTTGATTCCGCTGATTGAGCAGGCGGGGGGCATTATAACCACTCTGTCTGGCGAGCGTGCGGAAAACGGTGGTGATGTCCTGGCAGCCGCAACACCGAAACTGCATTCACAAGTTCTCGAAATCCTCAATCGGTGAGATTTGCTGCCGGACTAAACTGTGGGCTCGGGCAGGTTTTCTGGCTCCAGACCGGCTGTTTCATATGAAATGAGCGGCATGGAGCTTTCGACGAAACCTTCATATGCGGCAAGAAGCTGTTCGCGATACTCGTCTTTTTCCTGCAAAAGCTCATGCCGGGCATAGGGTATGGTCAATGAATGACCGGAGCGCATGCGCCAGGCAAGTTTCTCCGCCGCCGCCGTGTCAACAACGGTGTCTGCACCGGCCAGCACAAAAAGTGTTGGCAAATGCATTGTGGCAATAACATCGGAATTCCGCAGTTTCCGCATGGCGCGGAAGGAGGCATGCAACCACCCTGCTGTCAGCATGGAAACGCCCAGATGTGGCGCTTGCAGGCTCATCTGCCGGTTGCGCTCAAATCGGTGTGGATCGCTGGTCAGCGGATTGGTGGCAACATTCCAGTCAGCGCCGGTTCTGTTAAGCCGGCGGAATGGCAGGCGCCCCAGGCCTGAATAGCGCAGACTTGCAACAAGAAATGCCAGAAGGCCCTGACGACGAGGGCTGCCCGGAATGGCTATCAGCGGAGCGGAGCAAACAAGCCTTTCAACCCGGCTTACCAGACGTGGCATGAACCGCAACGCCACCAGGCCACCCAGGGAATGCGCAAGAATGGAGTAGGGGCGCGGGCAATCCGGCAAGGCGACGTTTTTGAAAATCATTTCAAAATCAGCGAAATACTCATCCAGCTTGCCAATGTGCCCTTTGGCCGGGTTGCGGAGAATACGGTCGGATCCACCCTGACCGCGCCAGTCAAAAATTAATGCCGTGAAGCCACGCTTGTTCAGATCAGCCATCGTCTCGAAATATTTTTCAAGATATTCGTTGCGGCCGGGAAAAATGATGGTTGTGCCCCGGCTTTGGCCAACGGGCCGCGATATTGCATACCGCAATCGACGGCGATTGGGCGTAGCGACAAACCCTCCCGAAAGCCGTTCGGGATGCGGGTTCATGTCACTTAAAAAGAAAATGCCGCTATCAGCCATGCAACTTCAGATCTTCATCACAGGTTCGGTCGGCTTCTAGATCATTTCCGCCCTTGAGAACAGCGAGGAATATTCTGTTGGCTCGTTCTGACGCAATTGCGAAGTGTTGTGTTCGCAAATTGGGGTGCTTCAGGTGATCGAAAAAAACCACCTGAAGCACTTTGACGATCGCGTCGGAAGGGACGGGACGGCGCGATCGTATTGCAGTTGAAGTCCACCATATCGGCCGCAGGATGAACGCTCTCGGACGGCGGCATTCATCCAGGGTTCATCTTTGCAACAGGGGGCTTGAACCGTTGAAAATGGCTCCCCATCTGAATGTCACGGCCGCCGTCAAGGGGCCGTTGAACAGGTCGAACCCGCCAAATCCGGGGGTTCTAATGGCGATGTTCAGTTACAAACGTTGCTCTAAGAGGACACACACAATGCGTCATGTAGATTTTGCTCCGCTCTATCGCTCCACCGTTGGTTTTGACCGGCTTTTTTCCAAGCTCGACAGCGTCAGCGGTGTTGAAAATGCCCAAAGCTATCCGCCTTACAACATCGAACGCACTGGCGAGCACGCCTACCGCATTACCATGGCAGTTGCCGGTTTTGACGGAAACGAACTCAACATCGAGTTGCGCGAAAATGTATTGACGGTAAAGGGTGAGCGGTCTGAAACAGAAAACTCCAACGCCCAGTATCTGCATCGCGGCATAGCTGCCCGGACATTTGAGCGCCGCTTCCAACTGGCTGAACATGTCGAGGTTAAAGGCGCGAACCTGAAAAATGGTTTGCTGCACATTGATCTGGAGCGTGTCATTCCGGAAGCCATGAAACCGCGCCGTATTGAAATTGCCACCGCTGGTAACGCCAATAAGGTTCTGGACACTGCTGCGGCCTGATGGGCCATAAACAGAGCGCTGTAAGAAGCGGCGCTCTCATGAAATGAAATCACCGCCATTTTAACCGGAAGAACAGAAGTCTGTTGCAGGCTCCTGCCGGTTGAAGTGGCGGTTTTGCGTTGATGGAGACTGAGCATGCAGGAAGTGGATGATGGCAGGGTACTGGTAAGCGGTGCTTCCGGCTTCATAGCCAAGCACATCGTTGCGGGGCTTCTTGGCGCGGGACATACCGTGCGTGGCACGGTCCGCAATGCTGAAAAGGCTCGTCAGTTGCGGCAGACCATGCAGGACCATGCAGTACCGGTTAATCGGCTGGAAACCGTGGAAGCCGACCTTTTACAGGATGAGGGATGGGCGCAGGCCGCAAAAGATTGCAGATATGTCATGCACACGGCATCGCCATTTCCGCAGTCGCAGCCCAATGACAGGGAGGCGCTGGTACCAGCAGCGGTTGGTGGCACTTTGCGTGTGGTGGAGGCTGCCAAGGCAGCGGGAGTTGAACGTATTGTTCTGACTTCGTCGGTTGCATCAGTCTTCTACGGCCATGAACGCAAACGCGCGACGGCATATGGCGAAGCAGATTTTTCAAACACGCAAAGCCCGCACATTTCTGCATATGCCATATCCAAAACCAGGGCAGAACAGGCGGCGTGGGCTTCTGTGCAGGGCAGCACCACCCAGTTGACGACAATCAATCCCTCTCTGGTTTTCGGCCCGGTGCTGGACTCTGTTACCGGTACATCTGCGAAACTGGTTGCAATGCTGATGAACGGGCGGCTTCCGGCTTTGCCAAATATGCGGTTCGGAATGGTGGATGTGCGCGATGTGGCAGAGGCTCATATTCGCGCTATGGGAAACAAGAACGCGGCGGGCCGGCGCTTCATTGTCAGTTCGCAGACTTTGCCTCTGCAGGCTTTGGCGCCAATCATTGTGGCGCAATATCCGGAGCTGAAAAAGCGGATGCCACGTTTGACGATTCCTGACTGGACAATTCGCATGGCTGCGCTTTTCTCCAGCAAAGCGGCCATGCTGGCAGACGAAGTCGCATCGGATCGTATTCTGGACACCCAGCCCGCAGAATCGATTCTCGGTCTTCATTTTCGCTCGGCGCAGGAAGGCGTGCTGGCTCTGGCAGACAGTTTGATACGTTATGGTCTGGTCGAACTTCCTGAGCAGAAGCACCGGAAAAATCACAACCTATAATTGTAATTTCGAGAATGTGAGACTGTTGCAAACGGGTGATAGCTAAGTCTCGAACTTCGTGCGATAGGGCGGACGGACCAAGTATATTTCCGGAACACAGCAACCAAGGCACAGCGTTCCGCATTGTAGTGGTAATTTCAACTTTAGCTGCGGCAAAGTTTTTTGCCGCGCTGTTTACCCGGATTAAACGACTGTCATGGACAATGGGACCCCACACCCAACCGCAAGCGAGTTCTCGATGCGTCGCACTATTTTTATTCTTCTCGGGGCTGTCGCTGCATTTGCCATTTTAACGGCCAGCTATGCGACCACATCGGAATTGCCAACCAGAACGGTTGAACTTGAAGTTGCAGTCGGTTCTGCTGACAGCCAGTAGGCAAATTTTGCATCTTTCAGCAATTTAAGGGCCGTTTGGCCCTTTTTTTGTGCCACTGTGCGCCGATAAGACAATCCTCGCCATATGGCGGTTTTCTGTTTCTTGATGTGTTGCAATTCGGGTGTCGCCAGTGATTTCAAAACTGTTGTCTTTTGTCGTTGCGTCGGGTGTTGTGATTGGTGGTGCGGGTCTGCCTGCTTCAGCACAAAATGCTCCGGTGCCTGTGCCTTCCCAGCGTGAAAATGTTCAGGTTCCGCAAAACAATTCGGAAATCACCCTCAGCTTTGCCCCGCTGGTTCGAAATGCGGCGCCGGCGGTGGTCAATGTTTATGCTGCACGCCAGGTGGCCGAGCGTTCGCCATTTGCCGGTGATCCGTTTTTCGGGCAGTTTTTTGGCAACAGCCTGTCCGGGCGCAGCCGTATGCAGTCCTCGCTGGGCTCCGGCGTTCTGGTTGATTCGTCTGGTCTGGTTGTCACCAACAATCATGTGGTGGATGGGGCAGATGAGGTGAAAATCGCTCTGAGTGACGGGCGAGAATTCACCTCCACCATCCTGATGAAGGACGCGCGGGCCGATCTTGCGGTGTTGCGCATCGATGCGGACGAAGCGTTTCCGACCGTGCCGATTGCGGATTCTGACTCCATTGAAACGGGCGATCTGGTGCTTGCCATCGGCAATCCGTTTGCAATCGGCCAGACGGTGACCAGTGGCATTGTGTCGGCTCTGGCCAGAACGCATGTCGGCGTTGCCGATTTCGGCTACTTCATCCAGACCGACGCAGCCATCAATCCGGGAAATTCCGGTGGCGCGCTCATCGATATGCAGGGCAGGCTGATCGGCATCAACACAGCCATATTTTCTCGTTCGGGCGGGTCCAATGGCATAGGGTTTGCCATTCCTTCCAACATGGTTCGGGTGTTCGTCGAAGCAGCCAAACGTGGTGGCAGATTTGAACGGCCATACATTGGTGCATCCTTTGCGCAGGTGACGGGCGATGTTGCTGAAGCACTGGGTATGACGCGGCCGTCTGGTGCGCTGGTGCAATCGGTTGCCGCGGGTGCCGCGGCCGACCGCGCCGGGTTGCGGCCGGGCGATGTTGTTCTGCAAATGGACGGTTTCGCCATTGATAGCCCGGATTCTCTGGGCTACCGGCTGGCAACCGCAGGCATTGACCGCACCTCGCGGATGAAAATCCTGACGCAGGATGAAGAGCGCGATGTTGCTATACAGCTTGTTGCAGCGCCAGAACTGCCACCGCGTGAGGAGCAGTTTATTGAAGGCAACAATCCGTTTTCCGGTGTAACAGTGGCCAATATTTCGCCGCGTGTAGCGGACGAGCTGGAACTGCAGACGCTGACAACCGGCGTGGTCGTAACCGATGTCAAAAGCGGCTCGATTGCTTCGCGTTTGCGTTTGCAGGTGGGCGATATCATTCTGGAGGTCAATGGCGCCCAGATTGAGGACACGAGCGAATTTGTAGAGATAGCGCAAGCGCGTGCGCGTGGCTGGAACTATGCAATTGAACGGGACGGCAAGCGGTTGACGCAGTCAATCCGGTAAGCTGCCGGCTGGAGCTTGAGACTGTTATGGCCGATTTGTTTGGAACTCCGGCACCTTCATCCAGGCCTGCGGGCCAGGACGCGAGTGCCCCGCAGACTGCGCGGCCGCTTGCTGACAGGCTGCGACCAAAGACACTTGCCGAGGTGGTGGGGCAGGACCATTTGACCGGGCCGGATGGCGTGCTGACCCGCATGCTGGAAACCGGCACTCTGGGCTCGGTTATATTCTGGGGTCCGCCGGGCACGGGCAAAACCACCGTGGCGCGGCTGATGGCCAAAGAAGTTGATTTTGGCTTCGAGCAGATATCTGCAATTTTTTCCGGTGTGGCAGATCTGAAAAAAGTGTTTGAGAGCGCAAGGCTGCGTCGTGCAAACGGCCGGCAGACGCTTTTGTTTGTTGATGAAATTCACCGGTTCAACCGCGCACAGCAGGATTCGTTTCTGCCGGTGATGGAAGACGGCACGGTGGTTCTGATTGGTGCCACCACGGAAAATCCGTCCTTTGAGTTGAATGCCGCTTTGTTGTCCCGGGCGCGGGTGCTGACCTTTCAATCGCACGATCATGCCAGCCTTTTGCAGCTTCTGGAGCGGGCAGAGGCAATTGAAGGCAGGCCGCTGCCGGTGGATGAAGGTGCGCGTGAGATTTTGCTGCGCATGGCGGATGGTGACGGCCGGGCAATTCTAACGCTGTCGGAGGAAATCTGGCGTTCTGCCCGCAAAGGCGAGGTCTTCACCGCGGAAGAGCTGGTCCAGGTTGTACAGCGGCGTGCGCCGATTTACGACAAAGGGCAGGACGGGCACTACAATCTGATCTCTGCGCTGCATAAATCAGTGCGGGGGTCTGATCCGGACGCCACTTTGTATTATTTGTGCCGAATGCTCGATGCGGGCGAAGATCCGCTTTATCTTGGCCGAAGACTGGTGCGGATGGCAGTGGAGGATATCGGCCTTGCCGACCCGCAGGCGCTGGTTGTCGCCAATGCCGCCAAAGATGCTTATGACTATCTGGGCAGCCCTGAAGGCGAACTGGCATTGGCACAGGCTGCCGTTTATCTGGCAACAGCACCCAAATCCAATGCGGTCTACACAGCTTATAAAGCGGCGATGCGCACCGCGCGAGAGGCCGGGTCCCTGTTGCCGCCGCGCCATATTCTCAATGCGCCCACCCGGTTGATGCAGGATGAGGGCTATGGCCGCGATTATCAGTATGACCATGACCAACCAGAGGCATTTTCCGGGCAGGACTACTTTCCGGAAGCTCTGGGCCGACAAAGTTTTTATCGCCCGGTGGCCCGAGGGGCAGAAATAGCCATTGGTGAAAGAATGCAGCGCTGGGCCCAATTGCGGCGCGGCAAGCCGGAGCGCTGATACATGCTGAACATTATTCTGGTGGCTGTTGGCGGCGCTGCCGGTTCGGTTCTGCGATATGGCGTCGGAGTTTTGGCGGGGCGGTGGCTTGGCTTCGGGTTTCCCTTTGGCACGCTGTTTGTCAATGTCACCGGCTCGTTTCTGATGGGCGTTCTGGTCGAGGTTCTGGCCCGCCGCGCCGGAGTGTCCAATGAGTTGCGGCTGCTGCTGGCAACAGGCCTTTTGGGCGGCTACACAACATTTTCGTCCTTTTCCCTGGATGTCGCATTTCTATGGGAGCGGGGGCAGGCGGCTGCGGCGCTGCTCTACATATCATGCACGCTGATTGCTGGCCTGCTCAGCATGGCGGCTGGTATTTGGCTGGTAAGAAGCCTCGCTTAAATATCGGCTTTCGGTTATCGGAGTGCAAACAGTTATAAGGAATGCATCATGTCGGCCGTCGAACAGGTCACAGTAGAGGCGGACGAGTCTGGCTTGCGGCTCGACCGCTGGTTCAAGCTTCACTATCCCGGCCTTGGATTTGGCCATTTGCAAAAGTTGCTCCGCTCTGGCCAGGTGCGGGTGGATGGCGGCCGGGCAAAAACCGATACGCGACTGGAAGCAGGGCAGGTGGTTCGCGTGCCGCCGATGGGCGGCGATTCCGCCCGCCTCAAGGTGGCTCCGCTGACGGCCAACACCATTCGCGATCAGCATGACGTCGATGTTCTGTCGCAAATGCTGATTTACGAGGATGACAAACTGTTCGTCTTCAACAAGCCCGCTGGACTTGCCGTTCAGGGCGGCTCTGGCGTTGCCCGCCACGTGGATGGCATGCTGGAATCCTGGCGCAGCAAGCGGGGCGAAAAGCCGCGTCTGGTTCACCGGATTGACCGTGACACCACCGGAATTCTGGTCGTTGCCCGCACAAGAGGCGCAGCCGTGGCGCTGACAAAGGCGTTTCGTGAACGGGAAACACGCAAAACATATTGGGCGCTGGTCAAGGGCGTGCCCGCACCGCGAGAGGGCCGGATTTCCACCTATCTGGTGAAAGAGCAGACCCTGGATGGCGACCGTATGCGGGTGGCGCGTCATGGTGAAACCGGGGCTGACCATGCGCTCAGCCACTATCGGGTTATCGATCAGGTGGCGCAGAATTTCGCATGGCTGGAAATGGAGCCGCACACTGGCCGCACTCACCAGTTGCGGGTGCACGCCTTGCACATCGGCCATCCGATTCTGGGTGATCCGAAATATTTTGAGCATGACACCAATTGGGATTTTCCGGGCGGGGTGCAGAAGAAACTGCATTTGCATGCGCGGCGCATCATCATTCCTCATCCTTCCGGTGGTTTTGTCGACCAGATTGCGCCATTGCCGCCGCATATGGTTCAAACCTGGAATCTGTTCGGCTTTGACGAAGCGGCGGAGCAGGACTGATGCGGCTGGTTCTGTTTGATTGTGATGGAACAATTGCCGATAGTTTTGCCGTTATCTGCAGCACCATGCGGGATGCCTTGGTCAGGCAGGGCGTTGCGCCGCCGTCTGATGAGGCAATTCACCGAATAATCGGCCTGTCATTGCCGGAAGCAATGCATCGGCTGGTGGGCGGTATCAGTATGACACAGGCGCAGGAACTGGCTGAACGTTACCGTGAAAGCTTTCGCGCCGCCCGGCAGGCCGGGCTGGTGGACGAGCCTTTGTATGACGGGATGGCCGACCTTGTAAGGCAATTGGCGCAGCAGCATGATGTTGTGATCGGCATGGTGACCGGCAAATCTCGTATTGGTGCTCGCAATGTGCTGGAAGCTCACGGGCTGGAAGATTTGTTTCAGGTTGTGCGCACGGCGGATGACTGCCCGTCAAAGCCCGATCCGGCCATGGTACTGGAATGCTGCGAAGCGGTGGCTGTGGCACCGGCGCGCACCGTGGTTGTTGGTGATGCGAGTTTTGACATGGCTATGGCAAGCGCGGCAGGCGCAATGGGCCTTGGTGTTGCGTGGGGTGCGTGCACGCCGGAGCAACTGCTGCAGGCGGGTGCGGCCCACGTCGCAGAAGATGTTGCCCATCTTGAACTGCTTTTGCACAATTGGGCTGGCGCGCCAGCCTCTCGGACTGGAACTTTCTCATGAGTCAAACGGCCCCTGCCGCACCTGAACTTCCCAAGCGATTTTACAAGACAGCGTCTTTTGTGATCGCTGAGCCAGGCCGGTTCAATATTCTGCTGGATGAGCGCCCTGTTCGTACACCGGCGCGCAATGTTCTGCATGTGACCAATGCCCGTGTTGCGGAAAAGATTGTGCAGGAATGGAATGCACAGGAAGAGCGGATAAACCCGCAAACCATGCCGCTGACGCGTCTTGCCAACACGGTTATTGACGGGGTGATGGCCAATCCGGAACCGGTGAAGCAGGATCTGGCGAATTACATTGAAACCGACCTTCTGTTCTATAGAGCAGAGGGGCCCGAACGCCTGATTGAAAAGCAGAAATCCGGCTGGGATCCTGTCGTGAAATGGGCGTCTGACAGAGTTGGGAACGAATTTCGATCAACCGCCGGCGTCATGCATATCAGCCAGTCTGATGAGGCGCTGGCGGGCTTTTGGCAAATTGCAGACAGGCTGGATGACCCGTTTGTCATCGCTGCCTTACATCAACTGGTAACGATAACCGGTTCAGCAATTCTTGGATTTGCCGTTCTGGAGGGTCGCCTATCAGCGGAGGCAGCTTTTGAACTTTCGCAGATTGATGAAGATTGGAACATCGAATTGTGGGGCGAAGACGAGGAGGCAGCGGACCGTCGGCGGCGCCGCCACGCGGACGCTGCGGCGGCTGGAATTGTCCTGACTGCGGAAGAATAGACTGCCCCGGTCAAATGCCGGCAAACCATTCATAGCCGTGGTCTTCCCAATATCCGCCATTGCCGCGGCCAAACGGTTGCAGGGAGTCCGCCAGCGTTATGGTGTGAATATACTTGGCCATTTTATAGCCAAGCTGCCGCTCCACCCGAACCCGAAGAGGCGCGCCATTGGCAACCGGCAACCGCTGTCCATTCATTGCATAGGCCAATATCGTCTGTGGGTGGCGAGCATCCAGCATATCTATGGACTCGTAATAACGCACAGGACCGGAAAGCCCGGATTCCATCGTGTCGAAGCATGAAAATACCACATAACGCGCATTGTCAGCCGGTTGCGCCATGTCCAGAATTGCCGCCAGCGGGGTGCCGGTCCACATGGCAATGCAACTCCAGCCCTCCACACAATCATGCCGCGTAATCTGGGTGCGGCTTGGCATTCCCTGCAATTGCTCAAGTGAAAGGCTGAGCGGTTGGGCAACCATGCCACCCACTGTCAGCCGGTAATTGCTGAAATCGCTTGCTACCTGTGTCAGGTACTCGCTGTCCTGCGGGTTGGTGACGCCGTTCGGTCGCATGGGTTGACGTATTTCACTGGCGGAAAATTCTTGCGCCAGCGAATTCGTTCCCAAAAGCAAACGCTGCACGCGATATGTCAGATCGTTGGCGGATTCCAGAATAGTGCGTGTGGTGCTATCCCGCTGTACCGACGCGTCAAAACAGCCGCTGAGTGGCATTGCGCCGAAAAACGCCGCTCCACCCGTTAAAAATCGGCGTCGGGCTGGTTTGTGCTTCATGGCTTTTCCTGCTCCACCGAGGACCACCCGGTTATCATCGCGCGCAGTGAACTGATTGGGCCAGACAGCAAAACCATGATGATGTGAATGGCAAAAAAGCCGACCAGAAAAAGCATGATGACAAAGTGCAATGTGCGTGCAGTCTGCCGCCCGCCGAACAGATCTGCCAGAAATGGCAGGGCCGCATTCATGCCGGGCGACATTGTCAGCCCGGTAGCCACCATCAGCGGCATTGCAACGAACAGCACACCGAAATACGTCATTTTCTGCAACGGGCCATAGCTTGACCGTTTGTGGAAATTCAACCGAGCATGATCCACTACATCCTGGCCAAGCGATCGGAAATCATCACCGCGCGGCACCAGATCGCGCGAAATATGGCGGTTGAAAACACTGGCGACAAACCACAGCAACAATGTTGCCACCAGCAGCCATGCAAAGAAAAAGTGCACCACTCGGCCAGTCGCAAGGTCGCGATAGGATGGGATGGTCAGCCAGCCGGGGAAGGTCTTGGCAACAAGCCGGCCTTGCTCTTCCACCGCGCCCAGCCATCCCGTTGTGTCGAACTGCATTCCCCCGAAACTGAGAATGCCTTTCATCTCGCTGCCCTGATAAAAGGCGCCGATGGAAAACACCGAATTGTTGAAGGAGAAACCCGACTGGTTTCCGATGTAAAGGGTTGGATGTGCCGTAAAAATCTGAAGGCCGGACAGCAAAAGGAAAAACAGGCAGGCAGCCCACAACCAATGAGCCATCCGCGTCGTAAATGCGTGGCGATAGACAGACCTTCTCTCAGCAGCCATTCGCTCTATCGATTCTGTGGCATCACCAGTCGGTTCAGTTCCTGTTTAAATCGGGCGCGATCGGCTGAAGTAAAGGCCGCATTGAACCCCTTGCTTTCTCCAGTTTCGCGCAAATGCTGGTTGAATGCACGGATAGACAGGGCCGCTCCGATGGATTCATTGGTGAAGGGGCGGCCGTTCGGCCCCAACACATGGGCGGATTGTTCCAGTGCCCGAGCGGCCAACGGAATGTCGCCTGTGACAACAACATCGCCCGCCGCAACATTCTCCACAATCCAGTCATCGGCCGCATCGGCTCCGTCGGAAACAACCACAATGCGCGCTCCGGGATAGCGGGAAGGGCGAATGCCGCCATTGGAAACCATGACCAGATCGCGCTCATACCGATTGGCTATTTCCAGCACCTCGTCTTTTACGGGGCATGCGTCGGCATCAATGTAAATGATCATTCCGTGCTTGTTTCCGTTGCGCCAAATATCGCCTCAAAGTTCCGGCGCAAGGCAATGTCCACCTCTGCGGTAGAGGCAAGAATTCCAAGATCGGTCAGGCTGGTAACTCCGAAGTCGCGTACGCCGCAGGGGATGATGCCGGAAAAATGCGAGAGGTCCGGATCAATGTTCAGGCTTATGCCGTGGAAGGTCACCCAGCGCCGCAGTCTTATGCCAATCGCGGCAACCTTATCCTCCGCCGGCATTCCGTTTGCCGTTGCGGGGCGTTCCGGCCGTGAAACCCACACTCCAACTCTTTCTTCCCGGCGCTCTCCACGTATCTGAAAGTCGGCCAGCGTGCGGATGATCCATTGTTCCAACGCACTGACAAAGGCACGAATATCCGGGTTGCGGCGTTTCAGATCCAGCATGACATAGGCAACCCGCTGGCCCGGGCCGTGATAGGTGTATTCACCGCCACGTCCTGCCTCATAAACCGGAAAGCGGTTAGGCTCCGTCAAATCGGCAGCGTGGGCGCTGGTGCCCGAGGTATAGAGGGGCGGATGCTCCAGAAGCAGAACCGTTTCGGGCGCAGTCCCGGCAGCAATCTCCGCCACCGTCTTTTCCATGAAAGCCAGTGAGTCCTGATACTGCGTCAGGCCATCACGAATCAACCATCGAACAGGGGCTGATTCCTGCAGCGGCAAAAACGTAACCGGCAGGGTGTTCAACCGGGCTGAATGCAATGAAGTCTGGTGATCGTCCATGCCGGATATCTAATGCGATTGTGCGATTTTCGGAAGTGTTCCAACGTTATTTATAGAAAAGATCAAGGGAAGGGCAGAGAGGGGCTTGTGCCAATGCCGTGGCTTTGTTACATGCCCGCCACCGGTCGAAAGACTGGCGCCGGCAAAGCTGCCGGAACACGGCGTGCGGTCGTGGCGGAATTGGTAGACGCGCAGCGTTGAGGTCGCTGTGGGGCAACCCGTGGAAGTTCGAGTCTTCTCGACCGCACCATTCGTGTTTTTCTCCCTCATAAGCTATTGATTTATCAGCGCTTTTTTAAAGGTGCGGGGAAGATCATAAAAGGTGCGGGGATAGGATTTCAGTTCGTGCCTCTATCGAGCTTGTTAATCGCCCCTTTTGCGAGCCTTCTTCGATCTGCTGATCGTGTGTAGAGGGAAGCCATCGCACCACCCTGCCAACCAAATAATGCCTCCAGTTCGGCAACAGTTGCCCCGGCATTAGCCGCTCGTGTTGCGCCGATTTTACGGACACCATGTGCAGACTTCTGTACGCCTGCTTTTCTGCAGGCCTCCCGAAAGACGTTGCCAAATGATTCCTTGGTCAAAGGCTGCCCTTTGTCTCCGCAAATGAAAGCCAGATCACCGGTTGGACCTGCATCAAGGGTTGCTTGAAGCGTCGACAAAATCGGTATCGTAACTTCTATCGTGTACCGACTTTTTTCCGTTTTGATTGAAGCGACACCGTCACGCACATGCTGCTTGCCTATTCGGACCGCGTCGCCGCGTCTCAACCCTGTGTAGAGGATCACATCAAGCCAGACACGCTCCTTCGTGCCAATGGGCCAGCGCTGCTCATACTGCGCGACCTCATCCTCCGTCCACACTTCGAAGCCTTCACCTTTCACTCTGGCTATATTTTTCACTCCAGCGGTCGGATCAACTTCGATCATTCCTGCGTCGAGAGCCCATCGGAAAACCCCGCGCATGGCATCTAGAAAATTACGTGCCTGTGCTGGGGTTGACGCTCGTCTTTCACGTCCGGCGACCATGTGGCTTCTGGTGATATCTGCGAAGCGCTCATGGCCTGATTTATCAATGACGTGCTTGAAGATGTTTTCCCGCTGTCTACGGGTGGCAGCAGCCAGGGTCAGCCAAGCGCTCGTTTCTCTGTAGCGGGTGATCAGCCACTCTAACGTATCAGATTGTGCCTTCTTCGATGCGGGGCTTTGTCCAGAGATTGCAGCGTGATAAGCTTCGGTGAATTCGCCAGAACCGTATTCACCCGGAATTCTTATACGCGGCCCGTCGCCCTTGCGGACATACCACACCACTTTGCCGTGACGCGTTCTTTCACGCATTAGGTAAGGCGGTCGGGGGCGGGTCATTTGTAACCTACAGCACGATCTCCCGCTTGTGCTCAATCTTCTCAGACTGGCTAAGCGGGACTGTGCTCTTGTCGAGGTGAACCAAGAGTGTGCCATCAGGGCGGACTTCCACATTGACCGCGCCAGCCTGCTTTGCAGCGCGAATTGTCCGCGCCACATCGGCCTGAGTGACGATTGCAGGACGCCTACTCATTCCCCAGCCTCCAGAATAGAGAAAGACCGCTTCAGTTCCGCGTCACTCACAGCCAATGGCTTTGTGTCTGTGGTCATGCTGCGATTTCCTCAATTGCTGGCCCGGCCCATTGCTGTGCGGCTGCGTTCATCATTCCGGGGAAGCTTCGGCTTCTAAGCCGTGCTCGCTCCGGTCCTGGTGGCATCCGGTGCACCCGGTTCCATTGTTTCCATTCGTCCGAGTTACGTTCCGGCTCGCCCAGTTGATCTGTTGCGGTAAGTTCAGGCAGGCCGCGCAGATACCAGCCGGTTGCCTTGTATTCGGGTTGCCCGAACCAGAACGGCTGGACCATCTGGGGCGCTGGCAGGTCTGCCGGCATGCGATCTTTCGCAAGGTCGTTCATCTCCGGGTTTTCGATGGCAACGCGATCAATCGGTGCATTCCAGCAGGTGACGAAGATATCGACGCCGGTTTCGAATTCGTCCCGCATGCTTTCCCATGTCCTGCCTGCCGGTAGCTTGCCGGGTGGCGTCCACTTGCCGGGGCCACTCATCCAGCGTCTGCCGGACCGGCAAAGCCGGGTGCAGGGCGGATGCATGACTGCCAGCAAATCCCATCCGTCATTCAGAATGCCGCCTCGGATATCGCAGACGATATGCCGGTTGCTGCCGTCTTCTGCGGGCTCCAGATCACATGACCAGACATCATGCCCCAGTGCTGAAAACGCGCGTCGGGCAATGCCAGAGGTTTCGCAGCCGATAAGGATGCGGAGCGAACTCATTTGCAGCCACATGCAGGCTTGGCTTTCGCCTTGCGCACCTTCTTTTTCGCAGGGGCTCTCTTGACGGCAACCGGCTTCAATGACGCTTCGTAAGCGGCCAGCTCCTGATAACGTCCAGCTCTCGCAAGATCGCAGCGGACGCCTTTGAGCATAAGCGTTGCGTGTGCTTCTCGGATGCTGCATTGTGTGTAGAGCAGGGCGCGGTCGTTGCCGATGGCAATGATGTTTCCTGCGGCCTGGCCTGATCGATATCCGACTGTTGGCAGGGCAAATCCGAGCGCGCCGAACGGTGTTCCGACCGATACCGCATTCGTGTCGCCATTGCCGCTGATGGACGGCGCGACAACCGTGACGTTTTTCGACGTGACATTTACGCCTCCGTTGTTGGCTGATGCGGCAGCATTGCCTCCGGTCGCATTGGCCGACGCGCTCTGCTGCTGGGCCTGACCCTGACTTTGAATCTGCGCCTGGTGCTGAGACTGTTGGTTCTTGCTGAACCACTTCTGCACCAGTGTCTGCTTGGGCTGCTCGACAGGCTTGGGCGGATAGTTCTCGGCCAAAGCCGGGGATGCCAGCACGATGCCGGTAAGGATGATCGCGAGCCTCATGGCCGGCCCTCCGCTTTTGCGATAGCTGCGCGGGCTTCCTCTGCCACGGTTTGAAACGCGGCCAGCCTATCTTTCCCCGGCTCCATCCTCGCAGCGTATTCAAGCCTTTTTGCTACGGCTAGCAACTCAAGCGCAGCGCTTGCCAACGTGATGTTTACCAACGCTTCGGCCATTAGTGGATAATGTTCTCTAACATGACCGTGCCACGATGTTTTCATGACGTGGACGCCATCCGCCCCAACAATCGTAAAGCTGACATTAGTTGCGATGATTTTCCATGGCCCCGGCGTGTGCTTTGCTTGTGTCATGGCTTTGCTCCTGTGCGAGCTGGACGGTTGTTGAAGCCAGCCAGACCGCAGAGAAATGCGACGGCGGCGACGTATGGCGGGATGAGCAGGAGGCATGCGGTAATCATGGTTGCGTCTCCCTTGATGATTGGAATGGTCGGATGGGGATTGGGCGGCGGGACTTTGGCCACTCGCCACGGTGCTTGCGGCCTTTGCGATCAGCATCGGCCCGCAGTTTGTTTTCGGCTGAGGTCTTCTCTCGGTGGGCAGGGCGATAGACCGGCCTGAGATTGCTCTCGCGGTGCTCGCCACCGTCTGCCAAGGCCTTCTCGTGGTCGATGTCGTATTCGCCTTTTCGCAGCTTCCAGCCTGTGAGCGCGCAACAGCCACCAAACCGAAGGAGAACACGGTCACGCACGTATTGCGGGATCTGCGCATTCGGACTGGATCCGATCCATTCCTTCACGTCCCTGCCGCCGTGCGGGTTGTTGATCATGGGCGTTTTCATCAGCCGGTGACCTCCGGCTGGTTGATATCGTCCTCGGCGCTGAGGTTGACGCCACGCTCGGCTGCGAACGCATTTATAAGTTCAATCAGGTCGCTGAACTCTGCGGAATCCATATCGCTTGTGCGCATGCCAAGTGGGACGAAGCTGCCGTTATCGATGCCAGGCACCACGCGAGCCTTCCGTAGCGATGCTGTGAACATGTCTTTCCAGTCTTCGGTCGACAACTTTTTGCCGTACCATTCGACCTGTTCGGACACTTTCGTCAGCATTACCCAAAGCTTGGCGTTCTGATCGTTCGACCGGCGCGGGCCACTGAAGTCGACACGAGAGCCGTCAGCTATCTTCCAGGCCAGCTCTGCGATGCGTTCTCTATCTACAGGATGACGAACGACGAAAGATCTCCTGCTCATTGGAAATCTCTCAGTCTGCGATCTTTGATTTTTTGCGCGATTGTCAGACTGTCGTCGTCGCCGTCGAAGGTGCCGCCAGGATCAAACTCATTCCAGGCTTCCTCAACGTCTTCGATGCTTTTCGCCCCGGCAAGTGCAAGTTCCAAGTCTTCGAAAAACTGAGTTGCATTCACCTGATCATTGACGTCCGTTTGAGGCTGCTCACTGGTAATGGTTGGCGACGGCGGCTGCGTTGCAATCGTGGTTCGCTCTGCCGATGGCGGCGATGGTGGTGTCGGACCCGATACAGGCTCCGCTCTGCCGTCGTCCACTTCCTCGCGAACATAAAGACCGCCAAGAACGTCGGCGAAGACATCTCGCAGGGCAAAGGCACGTGCACGCATCTGCAACATTCGCTCAGGATATTGTTGCCATGGGCCTTGCTTGCCCCACAGTCCTGCCTTTTTGGCATCGGCGACAGAGAAGGTTCGCGTAACTTCATCGGGCTCATTGCGACGCTTCACTACACAACCGGCGACACGCGCATCGCCTTCACCGCGAACGGTTTCGCGAACGTATTCACACAGCCCTGATGCCCGGACCAAGGCCATTGCTCCATCGCCCCATATCGTTGGCCGCCCGTTGACCACCGCAATCCGCTGGAGTGACTGCATTGGCGTCAATCCGACCTCCATGCCTTGCATGATTGCGATCATGCACTTCTCTGGAGTGTCCATTCCTTTCGGCGCCATGCCAGCAACACAGACCGCCTTGCCCAGACGATAAGCGTCCTCCATTGATTGCGGGACAATTGCCGACACCCGGCCACCTGACTGTAATGCAGGCGGGCTCATTGAGGTTACGTTGCTCATGCCGCGCGCCTTTCCTCGACGATCTTCATGCCAGGAAGATCCACGCCAGATTTGGCAGCGCGATTGGCCAGGCTCTGGACAAGCTCCTTTACCTCTGCCCGGCCTTTGAGAGCGGCCAGCAGCGCATCGAAATCAGTGATCTGGGCTGAAACGAACGTCCGCAGTGCAACTTTGGCGCCTGTTCGCCCTGCTGACGAGTTACGTGCAGCAGCTTCTTTCTCGGCTTCATAGGCTGCTTTTTTGGCTGCAGCTGCGGCTTCATCCGCCTTCGCACGTTCGGCTTCGTTTTCGATAGCGCTCGCAGCTTTGGCAGCTTCTTCAGCTTCCCGACGTGTGCGTTCAGCATCTTCAGCTGCCTTGCGCTGCCGTTCACGCTCAAGCCGATCCTGCTCTCGCAGGAACTCATCCATATGCCGCTTCAAAGCGGTGGATAGATCCTTCGCCCCGTCTTTTAGATCGCGCCAGCGTTCGTCCACGCGACGGCCTTCGTCCAGAGATGGTTGCTTTTCAACCCTGTGCTGATCGGTGGCCTTCTTCGCGATCGTCGCCAAACGCTTAGACCAAACGGCAGCCTTGTCAGCGTCGTCTTGGGTCTTGATTGGCGACTTCAAAAACTCTTTTGCCATCTCGGCTTCGCCAAGATATTCGATCTTCAACGCTTCATGCGGGTCAGAAGCATTGATGTTGTGGCCCGCCATAGGATCGACATCAGATTGCGGCGCAGGTGGCTCGTCATTCCAACCTTCTCCAGCGCGGGCCTTCCGATAGGCTTCTTCCGTCACAGGCGTACGGCAGCACCATGTCCATACGTCATGTGGATCAACCATTTTGTCTCCGACGGCTGCAACCAATGTGCCGTCTTGAAGCCAGATTGCGACTGGGTCTAACGGGCCGTCCTTTCCACGCCGCTTCCGATAGAACCCCGGCTGTGGCTCGCTTTCATGCACAGGTATGTTGGGGGCGCGACCGATACCCGAAGGGTTTGCCAGGGCCGCGAAGTACCAATCGTAATCGCTCATGCGCATATTCCTTTGAAAATCTGATTAGGTCGCTGCTCGTAGGCATGCTTCTGCTTCGGCCCGGTGCCTGTCCCGCGTTAGCGGCTTGGCTACCGATTTCCATTTCCGCTCCACTTCACGCGGGTCGTTTGTCTGGGTGACAATGCCGTAGATTGCCTTGGCACCGGCTTCGATCGTTTCGTCTCTGGTCTGGTTGGAACGAGTGCCTTGCCCTCTATCCGGATCAAAAGGCGCTGTGAGTTTGCGCTGCGCTTGGAGGGCAAGATCGCGATCAATCACCATCCGCCTGGACCCTTTTGTGGTCGAAAGGCCAAGAAGCCAGCTGCAACAACAGCGATCACTGCCCATGCAGCCATTGCGCATGTGAGAAAATCGGTCATTCCGCTGCCACCAGTTCTTCACGGGCCGTGGCATAGCGAGCATCAGCCGAGCAAGCTTCACGATCCAGCTTGTGCTGCTCCTGCGTCATCCAGGAATTGCGAAGGCTTTCCACTTCTTCGTCGAGAAGATCGCAGACGAGGGCAGGGATGAATGCATCAGGACCTTTTGCCTTGACGACCTGCAAGGCCTCACGGGCGATTTCAAGCGTGACCTCTTCGAATAGAGCGCCTTGCTGCCTGAAAACCTGATAGGCATTGACCCCGCCGGTGGCGATCTCGTTTACAACATCGGACCGAGGTGAACCGCGCGGCGCTTCGAAGAAAGTCCCGTCAGCATCAACAGCGAAGTATGTCGCCGTAGCTGCTTCATCGACTTTGACGGGCTTGTATCCGAGTTGCGCCGAGAGCATCTGGAAGTTCTCTTCCATCGTCTCCGATATGTGCTTTGCGTTCGCAGGGTTGTCAGTCCAGTACAGAACCTCGGAAGCCAGCACGATTTCGAGAGCGCGGATTCGGACACTCACGAGGTCAACATTACCTGCTGAATATTGGGCCATCAGAATACACCTCCAATGCGGAAGGCGGCGATGGTGACTGCAAAGCCCAGGCAGGCGCCGAACAAGGCTGACACATACACAAGCTTCAACATCATGCGGTTGGCAGCAATCGCGTCATCAAGATCGCCGCGGGCCTCATGCAACGCATCTTCCAGTGTCTGTCGGTTTTGCATCTCTGACTCCATCGCCGGTGTTCGATGATGGATTTTTGCCACGTGGCAATTAATGTGTCAATAGGCAAATTGCCGATTGGCAAAAAATAGACGGTGCTATATAGCTTCGCAATGCTCAAGCGAAACGACACCGGCCAAGTGGCTTTAGAATTTTACGAAAAGCGTAGGATGTGGGCGGAATACTGCTCGACGCATGCTGGCGTAACTGATCGCGCTTTCCGTGTGGGCTTCTGGCTCTCGCGTAGAATGAACGGCGATGATCAATGTTGCTGGTATTCAGTCCCTAGAATTGCCAAAGAAATGAACCGCAGCGTTCGCCAGGTGCAGTACGCTATACGAGAATTGGAGACTGCGGGCGTGATGATGGTGGTCCCATCAAAGGGAAAGGCCAACAGCTATCACCTTCGTGCACCATTCATCTAACCCATGCGGAATCGTGCACCACTACCCCTGCACGATCTTGCACCCGAATATATAAAGGCAAATTCGTAAAAGGTTATTTGATTGATATAAGGCTCTGAGTTGAATCCATATACAACCGAGCGATAATTGCCTGCTGAAGTGGGTGCACATTGGGAGGCCTTGCTCGTTGAAATGTCTTTCGAACTCAACTCGACCATACATTTTGGTTCCAAGTTCTCAATGTCTCGCCATGGAAAAAGGAGAATGTCATGACGGTCGATAAGTCATCCATCATAGCCGATGGCATCACCGCGGAAATGGTTTGCGCAGGGACTAAAGTTCTTGATGAGATTGAAGGGGAAGTTTCTCAATCAACTCTGGCAACAATGGTTTTTGAGGCAATGCTGCGCGCTCAGGATCAGCAACAACCAAGTCGACAGAGGAAAGATATTGGATAAGGCTCTTGATGCTGTCAGACACCGATCGAATTGTTTCTAAATCGTCCGGAATGGGTTGAGATCCAGTGGACTTTTTATCCGCTTTGGCCATCTGCAAGCCACGTCTTTCGCCGGTAGTTATGCCGATAGCATGAACGTAACGGTTCCGATTTATTCGACAGCGGTCAAACATCAGTGAGGCATGATCCAAATGACCGAGCACCTCCTCATTGATGCCGCGTTTCTTGGCAAAATATTTGATTTTATCCCATATTGAAGCTGAGCTCATATCGTATGTGAGGGCCCTTGCATCGTTTTCTGATACACCTAAAACATCGCAAAATATCGCATTGGTCCAATATTCACAGACATTCCATTTAAAGACGATGTTACCCAACGCGTGCATTACCAATGGCGGTAATGCAGAGTTTTCGCGCACCCACTGGTCTAAATTCTCAGGCTCTAACATGGAAGCTTTCTCCCGCCACAGTCGCCATTCACCCGCGCCATTGGAACCATGCGACTACCCGACCGTAAACACGGACATCTCCCCGGGAAAGTTCGTCTGCGCCGTAGGCAGGATTGTCAGAGATGATCTGGATTTTATCTGAGCGCGGAATAAGTTTTACTCGTTTAATCACCAATCCATCACCGTAGTCCAAGGCATATAAGTCAGCAGGACTAGGAACGACGTGTGTGGTGTCGATAAAAACGAACGATCCACTTGCAAGTGTCGGCTCCATGCTATCACCGATTACCGGCAGTGCATGGATGCTCTTCATATGCCTCCACCCCGCTTTCACAGCCGGCGGGAAGCTCCAGAAGCCATCGATATGCTCAGAATAAATTTCGCCCTGATCATTCGCGGTGACTGTCAGCGTACTACCAAGACCCATACCGCCATAAATCGTGAGATTAGGAATGTCGCCCTTTTCTGTGTCTGCTACCGGAAAAGAGGCGGCATGCTCCAAATCTTCTTCATGGAAATCGTTAGAGACCTCCAAAGGCTCCACTTTCAGAACCTTGGCAATTTTAACAAGGTTCTCCAAGCTGAGACCACGATCTCCCTTCTCAATACGCGATAGGAAGCTGGTCGAGATCCCGGTCAATTCCGAGAGCCTCTCCAGTGTCATTTCCCGGTCTTTCCGGAGTTTTCGAACTTGGTTTGCCATAGAAAATAGCCTTTAGCCAATTGGCAAAAAATAACCACCGCCAAATGGCAAATGCCAATTGACAATATTATTGCCACATGGCAAATATTGACCATGAGGCTCGAACATTACCTTTCCCAGAACGACATCAAGCCATCGGCTTTTGCGGCTGAAATTGGCGTTGCACCGTCGACTATCACACGATTGATCAAGGGGGAGCGTTCGCCCCGCCTCGATCTTATCCGGCTAATCCGAGAGAAAACTGGTGGCTTAGTCACGGCTGATGATTTCATGGACGAGGTGGCGGCATGACCGAAGCCTTCGATCCGAACCCAAACGTTTTTGCTGTTGTTCGCGTGAAGGACGGGCAGACATTCGCGAACAGCCGTGACGTCGCTGCCTTCTTTCATAAGGAGCACAAGAACGTGCTTCAGAAATACTATGGGCTCGACTGCTCGGAGGATTTCAACCGGCTGAATTTTCAGCCCGTCGAATACATTGATGAAAAAGGAGAGACCCGCCGCTCCGTGGATATGACGCGCGACGGGTTCGTGTTCATCGCTTTTGGCTTCACCGGGAAGAGAGCTGCGAAGTTCAAGGAAGATTATATCGCCGCCTTCAATCAGATGGAGGAAAAGATCGCTCGCCGGGCGCAAATTCAATCTGGCCCCGCTCAAGGTTCTCTCGCTCTGGCGCTCGATACGAACGATAGCCTTTCGAACATTGAACGTCACCTTCATTCCATCAGCACCGGCCTCGGCGCAAAGATTGATACCGTCACTGGGGCAATCATAGGATCGATAATAAAGCACATCGGTCGACCGATCCTGTCGAGGCTGGAAGAGAACCAGCGCTGGAATGAGATGCGGTTTCAAGCAATCCATCAACGCGACAAGCTTTTGATAGAATCTCTTGCCGCTAAGCACGACGCCGAGGAATGCGTTTCGATATACGTGGCTCAGACCATGATGGGCGTTCCGACAAAGCATAGATCGCCTCGTCTTTCGCAAAACTTGTCCGCCAATGCCATCCGGTGGTTTGCAAGCCATGGTTTCACTCATCGCCCGGATAGAGCGCACGCCGCTGGGCCGTGGGTTTTTCAGAAGGCAAAGATCCATCAGTGGTGGGACGAGGCGGGCAAAGAGATATTCGAAAGAGCAAAGAATACTCGATCGGCATCAGTGATCCCCTTCGATAGGCGAGGTTCGTCGTCGTGAGATCAGCGTTCATATCCAACATAAGCAGATCCGAAGCGACAACTTCTCCTCCCTGTCGCGTATTGCGGTTTCCCGGCGCCGCATCGGTACAAGCCGGGAACTCTTTCAACCTCGCAAGAACACGATCAACGGCAGCGCCGATCGTCATGTCTTCTTCGGTGAGGTCATCTTTTTCCATGCCTGACTGAATGCCGCATGGCGGCAGGGAAGTCAGCGAAATTCGAAACAATAAGATTTCGGGGTATCCATGTCCGAGACACCAGATAAGTGGAAGCCCACACATGAGCAGGAGGCGTTTAAGAACGCTTTCGGCAGGGCAATAATTCTCGTCGGCAGTAACCGCAGAATGGCGGAGTTGCTCGGGATCAGCGAAGGGCAAGTCTCTCGCTGGAAGCACTTGCATCACAACGAGCATGTGCCGGCGGGTCTGCATTCTAAGGTTGACGCGGCGGCAGGCTACCCATGCATGCTGGAAACCTCTGCAGCGCTCTGCGGATACAGCATACGGCGCGAGGATGTCACGAGCTGTGATCTTTCTCTGATCCAACTGGCCGGCCTGGTTGCGGAGGATAGCGGACGTGCTGTTCGCACAGTCCTTGATGCAAAATCCGACATGATAATCACAGGCCGAGAGATGAATCTCATCGAGGCTGAGGCAAAGACTGCTGTCAGCAACATAAATCGAATGGTTGAGGCAGCCCGAGCCAAGCATGAGAGCGGCCAGATTGGCACCGTGGTGCGAATGACGGGAGAGGCGCGATGACTGTTGGCGCTTCTAACTATGCCCGTCAGCAGAATGACCTCTACCAGACAGAGCCCTGGGCAACGCGTGCGCTGATCAAACACTTTCCTGTGGCTGGCAAGACAGTGTGGGAGGCAGCAGCCGGCAATCATTTGATGGCCGATGTGCTGCGAGACGCCGGTGCTGATGTCGTTACGTCGGACGTTGAAACATACGATCGGCGCCATGATGCGATAATGGATTTTCTTGAGCCGCGTTTCAGCTACCGACTACCAAAGCACAACTCCATCATCACCAACCCGCCATATGGGCGGGGAAACCGTATCGCGGTGAAGTTCTGCAACTTGGCATTGGAGCGCTGCGACGGACTTGTTGCAATGCTGCTGACGGCCAAGTTCGATTTTGGGAAAACTCGCCTGCACCTGACACGGGATAACCCACGGTTCGCGGCGAAGATCGCACTGGTGGATCGTATCCAGTGGTTCCCTGGAGACAGTACCGGTACTGAGGATCACGCTTGGTATGTTTGGCGTGGGGCGGGCGATGCCACTTCACCTCCCGTGATGCTTTATGCCGGGAAGGAGGATGCATGACCCCTCCAACACACGCAAATGACGCCGATACCGTTGCTCCGTTTCAGCGCCTCGGCAGCGTCGTAAACCGGATCATTTCCGATCTCGACATGGATTTGGTTCATCAGATGCTGCTGCACAAAGCCGAGTTGCGGGAAGCGGCATTCAGGCTCCAGCAGCAGGAAGCACATGAAGGGTTAACCCAGCGCCAAGCCGACGCACTTCAGTTCATTCACGATCATGAAACCCGCACAGGCAGCGCCCCAACCTATCGCCAGATCGCAGAAGCCCTCTGCCTGAAATCTACCTCAGGCGTCCACCGCATCATCACCGGCCTTGAGGATCGCGGCGCAATCACCCGCGTCCAAGGCAAAGCCAGAACCGTTCGTGTTCAATATTTCAAGGGAGCCCAATAATGGCCAGAAGTGCAGCCGCATTCAATGACAGCCCAGGCATCGGGCATAACTCCGGCCTATCCCCAGATCAGCGTCATGCTCTGGCGCTTATGCATCGTCGCAAGTTCAAGGAAATCGATGCCCGCGAGAAGCTGATCAAGGCGGAGAAGCGTAACCTCGGCAAGGTAGTGAAGGTCGATCTCGGCGACACGGGTATGCTTCAGATCAAAACCATGATCCGGGCTGAAACCGAGGAAGGCCGGGAAGCTCTGGAAGCAGAGTTACGCGCTACAGCAGAAGCCAAATCGTGGGCATCTGGAGAAGATGGGCAGCTTGATATGTTTAGCGGCCAACCGAAACCAGATGAAACCCGAGCCTTTCATGAGGGCAAGATTGCCGGAATGGACGATGAGCCGCTCCGCAATCCGTATGGCGCAGGGACCGTGGACCATGAAGATTACGCTCGTGGCTGGCAGCGCGGCCATCAAGTCATGGAAGAAATACACGAAATGAAAGCTGAGCAGGAAGACTCGCTCATTGAAGGTCCAGGCCACGACGACGGCGGAGACTTAGACGAAGGGGATGAGGAATGAGCCAATCCCCCGATATAGCAAAGGCCGAAGATCCCAAGGCGGGAGCTTTCAGACCACTTCCGGGATGCACCCCAGTGCCTGTGCACCAAGCTGACGGCTGCCGGTGGCCGGTTCATCCTCACGGCAACCCGTTGAAGGAAGCAGCCACTTATTTCTGCGGTGCTGCGCGACCAAACAGGAAGCAAGCATACTGCCCTGAACATCAGGAATTGTCCCGAGGCATCGGCACACCGTCCGAGCGTGGAGCGCTTCATGTGGCGAGGGGGCTGAGCAAATGATCGTAATCGGCCTCGATATCGCAAAAACGACCGGATGGGCTCTTTACGACACCGATCGCAGTATCTCGGCCATTCAGGCTGGAGTCCTGAAGGCTGTAGGCGAGGATTTTGAAGATCGATCTGAATCGTTGGGCCGACAGTTCGGATTGCTCTTGAAGCAAGTCGGTCGCCCAGACCTCGTCGCGATAGAAACACCGCTTCGAACGCTTCCTCAGGGCAAACGTACAACGAAGATGATGGGTGAGAAGGAGATAATCGTCACGAGTGGCGGCGGCACCAACGCTATGATCTCTTCAAACCAGTTAGTCGGCGCGATTTCAGCTCTATGCGGTTGGAAGGCATTGCCCCGCGTCTGCATCCCGGCAGCTACCTGGCGTAAAGCATTTCTTGGATTTGCTCGCCATCCTGGCTGGGAGCGCAAGGATTGGAAGAAGGCCGTCCGAGAACAGTGTGCTCGGGAGAGGATCGTTGTCACCAATGACGACATGGCCGATGCCGTTGGAATAGCAATTGCCGCCAAGAACACACCCGAATTCAAACAGATCGCCTACGAACAAAGCAGGAGGGCAGCATGAACCTCCATGAGATAAGAGATAGAGCTGTCCGGCATCAGGTACATGCACAGGAGCAGATGCAGTTCCATCGCGAGCAGCAACTGGAGTGCGAAAAGACGGGCCAAAGCCTTGTGCCTGCGATTCAGGCAATTGACGCCCTTCTGTCTGCCCAGGCGCAGTTTGCTGAGACGATCCAAAACCTTCCCGCCCCTTTGCTGCATGCAATTGGCGCCACAACAGAGGCGGCACCTGAACCATCGAGACTGGAAGTGTTGGAAGACGCACCAAGGCCGGTGAAGAGCGTTGACCAATATCAAAGCAATCCAGAGCTGATAACGGCACCAGCCAAGCCTGCACTCACAGAGCCAGCCACAGACAATGACGTCCTTCTTATCATGCGGGCGAACCGTAGCTCAGATGGGCTATGCCTGTTGCGACCATCCCAAATCGCCAAAGAACTGGGCATGCATGTGGGTGCCTTGAACGTTGGCTCTCTGCGCCGCCTTGCAGCCACAGGCCATATCAAAAACCTCGGCGCTGGCCGCTTTCTCGTGCACGACAAGCTACAGCCAGAAGTTCAAGCACCAGAGCCGGAACCTGAGCAGCCAGCAATTGCTGTTCCTGTCGATAAGCCCGATCTCACGCCCGCTGCCCAGGCGAAGGCAAACCGCATTCTAGCGGTCTTCGAGAAAGAGCGAACGGGCTTGATTTCATCTGTCGAACGCGAGCGTCTCTACAGGCTGGCCGGATCTGCGCACCTGCTGAAAAAGATCACAAAGGATATGGAAGCGCGCGGCATTTTTCGCATGGCCCGCAATCAGGGCGGCGAAGCCAAGGATTTCATCAGCGTGGTATTCCCGCGGGCAACTGAGGCGGCAGAATGAACGCTTATCACCCAGATATGGCCGACAATCCAAGCGTTCCCTACGACATGCACAATGTGCGTGATGGGGAAGTCGACGCCGGCATCAACGTTGAGGCAGAGCAAGCGCTTCTCGGAGCAATAATGCTCAACAATGATGTGCTTGATCATGTGAGCTTCATCGAGCCACAGCATTTCAGCGAACAGATCCACCAGCAGATATTTGCCTGCATTCGTGGAAAGTTGGCTCAGGGATTAAGGGCCGATCCCATCACTATGCTGAGTGACCTTCGCACCATGCAAGTAGGCGAGATTAATGGTGTCGCATATGTCGCTCGCCTCGCAGGCGCAGCTTCAACCGTGGCAAATGCTCGCGACTATGCAATTGAGGTCGTGTCAGGCTTTGTAGTTCGCAACGGCCTCTCCCTCGCCCGCGACATGTGGAAGATGTTTGCGGAGAAGGGATACGACACCTCGATTTTGTCGATCATCAGCGACCTTGAGGAGAGAGTTGCAGAGCTTCGGGCCTTGGCACCGCAGGCGCCCGCCGACACCGACGTAGACAGTGCGCTCGATCGATTGCTCAGAAACATCGGTGAAGAGCCCCAGGTTAAACAGCGGGCTATCCCATTCCCATTGCCTGAGATTGGCACGGTCCTGCAGGAGCCAGGGTTTCAGGTTGGCAATCTGTATGGATTGCTTGGTGCTTCAGGTGAAGGGAAGACCTCGCTCGTGCTCCAAGTAGTCCGGTCGGCTCTAGATGCAGGTCATCCAGTTCTGTTGATGAGCTACGATCAGACGGATGAGCAGGTGCTGCGTCAGATGATCAGCCAGGCCACCGGCATATCCGTCTCGCAGATGATTCAGCGCCGCATCAACGACCACGAATTTCAGATGGTCGCCGATGAAGGCTTGAGGATCAAAAAGCTGGCGCCATTCCATGTGCGCTCTCTGTCAGATCACAAGATTGGAGCAATCGTGTCATTGACCAAACGCTGGGCAAAGACACTGAAAAAGATGGCACGACCCGACGGCTCTCATTGGGGCGCACCGCTCATCATTCTGGATCACAACCGCAAGGTGAGGGCCGAAGATCCAAGAGCAGACGCAGGTTCAAAGGCGGCTATCGTCAATGGTGCGGGCAAGGCCCTGGCTCGCGACCTTGAGGCAGTGGTGCTGTTCCTCAACCAGAGAAACGGCAAGGGAATGGAGCGGTATGTCCCAAGGCCGATTGCTGAGGATTTGTTCGGCGGTGAGCAGGCCAAAGAGGACTACGATTCCATTCTCTACATCTACCGGCCAGAGCGCTGGCGGGATGAGCAGTTGAGTGTAGCCCGTGATGCTGCTGAGGCCGGCAAGATCACTCAACGCTTCATGCTCAGAAAGAACTGGGAGGATACACCGCGCGACCCTGCTGGAATGGCTGAAATCGGTGCGATTAAAACCCGATACGGCGCAGGCGGCGTGAAAGAGTTCGTCAAATTCGAAGGCCGCTACACTCGGTATGTGTCAGAGCGCCCGACGACGCCGGAGTTGTTCTGATGCATTATGAGGTCGGAAAATCTTTCGCTTGGTTTGTCGCGTTTGGCCGCGGCTATGCTGCCGAGTACGCATTCCCAGGCAATCGCAGAACGAGGATGCTCAGCAAAGACGGCAAGATCGTTGTTTTCCCCACCTATGCCGAGGCGATAGCCGCCGCGCAGCTCAAGGTTAGGAAGCACTGCGAGCCAGATATCCGGGTAGATCGAGGCGAACAACCTGAAGAACATGTGCCAGCATTCCTAAATCCAGAGACATGGGCAAAAGAGCGCGCCATGAACCAGTCGATTGAACGCCGCACTGTTTTCCGCGGTCTGGGCAAAGGCTCAATTACTGTTGAAACCAGGAGGCGAGGAATATGAGCCGGAAACATCTTCCAAATCGCCGCCCGGCTGAGAATTGCGATATCTGGTTCCAGGGTATGGAGGTTCAGGTTTCCTTCGGCTGGACCGACGATGAACGGATCACAGAAGTTTTTGCTTCCACGAGGAAGGTGGGAACCAGCGTAGATACGATGGTCCGAGACACGGCGGTGCTGATCTCGATCTCTCTTCAATATGGCGTCACACCGCCCATTCTCGAACGCTCTTTGACCATGGACGAAACTGGCCAAGCGGAAGGCTTCGCTGGCGTCATCCTGAAGATGATCAGAGAGCGTGAGGCCGAAGTGAGGAGCGGCGTTGCTGCATGATCGATCCACGCGTTGCCTCAATCTGCGCCGAGTATGGCGTTGAGATCGTGGACAAGCACCGCGATCCAGAGCCGGGGCAGACGCGTGCCGGGAAAACACTTGAACGCATCCTCCGGCGATATGGCGAAGACCATTTCCGAATGCTCATGACAACGGTGGCCGAGACTGACAACACCAAGCGATATCTGGACGAGCCGGGTTTGTGGGCTGCCTCCGATCTTATCAGGGCATGCCGTGGCATCGTCGATACCCGAACAGCAGAATGGCTTGAACTCTGGGACAGGGCACCGGTGAGCGATTTGCAGAGGATAACCAGAGACTTATCTGGCATTATCCCGCAGCGATACGCTCTTGGTGGTATGATGTACGAAAGGATTGTCCGGGTTTTTGGTCCCGGTGCCGCGCAGCCTGATCTTTTCGACGACAGAAGGACGCCATGACAGAAGCTGAAGTCGCAGAGATGTTCATCCGAGCCGCACAGACAGAGCTCAAATTGCCCCGTACCGGCACACGGCCAAAGGGCTATGGCTCCTATGCCTTGCCTTATGTCCACACTCAGTCCGACATGAACGGCTGGGGGTCGCGGCCTGGGGAACGCGACCAGTTGAAGCCCGAAGATCGCGAACGGCATTCCGCACACAGGGCCGAGTTCTGGGAAGGTAAAGGCGCACGTGCGTCCACCAGTGAAGTGACAGAATGGCAATGCTGCCTCGACCTGACCGGAACGATACAAGATGAAAGTCAGCGCCGCGCGCTCTGGGCATGGGCATTCTCAAAGGCCGGGAAGGGCTCATTCAAGAACTGGTGCTTCAACGAGGAAGGCATTCATCCAGAAACAGGCAGACGACGAAAAGATCGCGCTGTTGCACAGATTTCGATCAACCTGTCCGGCACGACCGTCCTGCCGGACAATATGCGGGCTTTTGGGGTGTTGGCTGACCATGCCGAAAAAGCATACATTGAGTATACAATCGAGGATGATGCGTTAAAGAGCCGACGAGACTTTTCATGGCGCGCTGATCCATCGCTCAGACCACTATTCGACAACAGCTTACGAGACACATCATGGGCCGATCGGCGCAACGAACGGCGCCGCGTTCGGACTTGATTTGTAGATATTGGGGATTTTCAACTAGGGGTTTCACCTTCTGTTTGGTCGAACGTAACAAGCCATCTGATAAACCCGCTGACTTGAGATACCATAAAAACGGCCAGTTCTAGCGGAGGCTGCGCGGGGTCTTCTGTTCCAGGCTCATGCCTGTAAAAATGAGCGCCGTCGATCCAGTCTATGAAAGATGAAATTTGTTTTCGTGCAAGATTTTTAGCAGCCTCTTGTTCAGAGTATTTTACATCTGATTGAGGTCGAACATATTTGTTCACCTCTGAGCCGTTTAGCTGCAAAGCTTTCGGGAACATTAAACGAAAGAGTGCCTCGATCGCAAAGAATGAGTGCCGAATTGCACCTTTGCCGTCTGGTGGCAAACTGTCTAAGCAGATGAATGCTTCTTCATACAGTTGCCTTACTGAATTGTATCGAGGATTGCCCAGTATGGTGATCGTCGCAATGCGAGACCTTTCAAACTCTGAATCTTGTGTAAAATGGACTCCAGCACTGTCGTCGATCCTATAACGCACCTGCTCTTCCACGAATACCCTGCGAACTTGCGCGATGAACCTTTTTCGGTCTGCTTCTCGACGATCGGGATAAACGCTGCTTATGGAGTTCCACCGAATAGTAATGGAATCTAAAACGTCGCGTAATTGAAGTTGTCTCAGTATTACCGGCCAACTCGACGTATAGCTATGGTCTCTACTTAGCATAACGCCAAGTTCGCTTTCTAATTTATTGCCAAATAATGTGCGATCCTCAAAAATTCCGTAAATAATCCCAAGCCTATTTCGAAGTCTTTCACTGTCCGGAAGAAAATTGGGCTCCCTCAAATACACTTGGCTGAATCGTTGGCCTATTGGTTCGCTCGTCATACCGAATCTCATTTACTAAAGTTATAGAAGATCAAAAGTGGAGCGCGACGGCAAGCTTGTTGCGGCCACCGGACAACGAGCGGTGCTTTCATGACCTGCGCTCCCTGCCAAGCCCGCCGCCAAATGCTGGTTGATGCGAAGCGAACCGGTGGCTTGAAAGCTGTTGTCAAAGTCCTGCCGGCGGTTGGCCGGCACATTGTCAAACACCCGCCAAAACTGAAGCGAGAGACAAATGGCACTGACCGCCCGCCAACAGCGGTTCGTTGAGGAATACCTGATCGACCTCAATGCAACGCAGGCTGCAATACGGGCGGGATACAGTGCGAAGAACGCGGACGTAACCGGTCCGCGGATGTTGGGAAATGTTGGGATCGCAGCCGAGATCGCAGAGCGGAAAAACAAACACGCCTCAGAGCTCGATCTGTCGGCAGGTAGAGTGCTTCGCGGACTTCTTGAGGAGGCGACTCGCACCGGCGAAGGGTCGTCTCACGGGGCTCGTGTGAGCGCTTGGGGGCTCCTCGGCAAATACCACAAATTGTTCACAGACAGGATTGAGGCGGAAGTCTCAGGAGACATCACGATCACCGATGCCCGCTCCAAGCTTCAATCTCTCCTCGCTCGCCAAGCTCCCACCGGCGCAGCAAAGCGCGATACTGGCGGGGCTGACTGATAGGGAGTGCCAGGCGCTTCTTCATGATTGGCGATTTCTGGCACGGTCGAGCCAACTGCCACCGGATGGTGACTGGCAAAACTGGCTAATTCTTGCGGGCCGTGGGTTTGGCAAGACACGCACGGGGGCAGAGTGGGCGCGAGAGGAACTGAAAGCCGGGGCTACCCGTCTGGGGCTGATTGCTCCAACTGCCTCTGATGCTCGTGACGTTATGGTTGAAGGTGAAAGCGGTCTGCTTGCAGTGTGCTGGGCTGGGGACCGGACACATACAGGCGAAGCGTTGGGGCGACCTCAATATGAGCCGTCCAAACGGCGGCTGACCTGGGCGAACGGTGCCATTGCAACATTGTTCTCAGCTGAGGAGCCGGAGCGTCTTCGTGGTCCGCAGCATGACCGGCTGTGGTGCGATGAGCTGGCGGCATGGAAATACCTGCGTGAGACGTGGGACATGGCAATGTTCGGTCTGCGCCTTGGTGATAGACCGCGAACGTGCATCACAACGACGCCAAAGCCGAACCAGGTGCTGCGGGAAATTATACGGGACGCTCGCACGATCATCACGCGAGGCTCGACCTTCGATAATGCTGGCAATTTGGCGCCGACATTTCTGCAGGCAATCAAGGACAAATACGAGGGCACAAGGCTTGGCCGGCAAGAACTGAACGCAGAGCTTCTGGATGATGTGCCGGGCGCTCTCTGGACGCGGGATATGATCGATAGTGCCAAGGACGGCAGTTCGTTGCCAGACATGCAGCGCATTGTCGTTTCGATTGATCCATCTGGCACCGCGGGCGATTCAGACGACGGCGATAGCGTTGGAATCGTTGTTGCTGGCAAGGGTGTGGACGGGGCGGGCTACATATTGGCCGATCGCACCTGCAAGCTATCTCCTGATGGATGGGGACGGCGGGCAGTGGCTGCATATCACGAGTTCAATGCAGACCGGATTGTCGCTGAGCGCAACTTTGGCGGCGCGATGGTTGAGCACGTCATTCGCACGGTCGATGCGCAGGTTTCGTATACTGAGGTGGTGGCCAGCCGCGGCAAAGTCGTGAGGGCTGAGCCTATCGCTGCTCTTTATGAGCAGGACCGCATCAAACATGTGGGCGGGCTTGAGCATCTGGAAGATCAAATGTGCGCCATGACCGGCGATGGATACATGGGTGATGGTTCACCTGACCGGGTTGATGCCGCCGTGTGGGCGCTGACCGATCTCATGCTGACGGGATCACAATATACGTTGAATAATCTGTAAGGCTGGATCGAAGACATGAATGCTCTCAAGTTCTTCGACAGCCTGACGAATCTCATCACAGGTATGGGAACACTGAAGTCCAAGGGGCAGGCTTCGGTTTTTACATTTGTCCCGATGACCCCGGCGGAACTTGAGGCGGCTTATCGAGGCTCATGGATGGCCCGCAAGGCTGTTGATGTGCCAGCCATGGATATGTGCCGTGCATGGCGGCTCTGGCAGGCAGACAAGAGCCAGATTGAGCTGATAGAGCAGGAAGAGCGTCGGCTTGGTGTACAGCTGGCCACGCTCAAAGCGAAGACAATGGCCCGGCTGTATGGCGGCGCTGCAATCCTGATCAGCGACGGCAGCGTCAACCTTGATCAGGAGCTACGGCCTGAGCGTATCAAAAAAGGCGGGCTGAAGTTCCTGACTGTGGTCACCAACCAGGGGCTATCTGCTGGTGAGCTGGAGACAGATCCTCAATCCCACTGGTACGGCCTGCCGAAATTCTATCGCATGCAGACGACGAACGGAGAGGTTGTTATCCACCCATCGCGGATGGTGCGCCATATCGGATCGCCAAAGCCGGACGGGTTTGTTTCATCAGTCAATGACGGCTGGGGCGACAGCATTCTTGATGCGGTGAACCGTGCGTTGAAAGACGCAGAAGGCTCAGCTACCAACATCTCGGATATGACGCACGAGGCAAAGATTGATGTTGTCAGAGTGCCGGGCCTGATGTCGCTGGTATCGCAGGCGGATTATGAGTCGCGCTTTCTCAAGCGCACGCAACTGGCTTCGATGGCCAAGAGCATGCACAACACGCTGCTCCTGGATAAAGAAGAAGAATGGGATTCAAAGCAGCTTAGCTTTGCGACCTTGCCTGACGTGCTTGATCGCTTCCTGCAGATTGCGTCTGGCGCTGCGGATATCCCTGCAACCCGCTTTCTGGGCCAGTCTCCTGCCGGTCAGAACAGCACTGGCGAAAGCGATTTGATCAACTATTACGACCGGATAAGTTCAGGGCAAGAGCTGGAGCTTCGTCCGGCCATGTCCATCCTGGACGAATGCATCATTCGCTCAGCGCTTGGATCGCGACCGCCGGAGATACACTATCGCTGGGCGCCACTCTGGCAGCATAGCGAGAAGGACCGGGCAGAGATCAACCTCAAGAATGCCCAGGCATTCAACATCGACAGCCAGTCCGGTGCATTCGATAGCCAAGTGCTGGCCAAGGCTCGCTTTAACCAATGCGTTGAGGCCGGGACCTATCCTGGACTTGAAGCTGCACAGGCTGAAAGTGGCAGGGAAATCGGCGAGATCGATTTTGAACAGCCAGTTCCTGTCGATCGGGAGGTGGGCGATGCCGCCCGCCCTTTTGATGATGCTTATAACCCGCGCCAGCCGCGGGGAGGTGATGGGCGGTGGGTATCGTCCGGGTCACGTATTGCAATTCTTGCGGGCATGGCCGGGACGAACCAAGCCTCGCATGTCGAGTTTGCCTCAGTGCGTCGTCCTGCCGAATTGTCCAAACTTGTCGGCATTGACGTAAAGGGGTTCAAGCATTCGGTCAGCAATCAGGCCATCCAACACTCTTTGAGCAAGCATGGCGGCAAGTCTGAATTGTCACGAGGCCAGAAGCCGGTATCGATGGGTGACTTCGCTAAGCTTCCAGCAGTCATAAAGGGCGGAGCGTACGCACCTGCAAAGCAACGAGCATTCGGCCCGCCACGCGTGCAGATAAATGCTACGATTGATGGTGACCGTTACACATACGTGGCTGAGGTGCGGCGCGGAAAGCGTCGGATCGACATGGTAACGATGTGGAAGAAATAGACCGCGCTGCTCGATGCCGAAGCCTGAGCTGACACGTCCGAAACGACGCGCGGCTTACAATGAATATAGCGGGTATCGGACGAACCTTCAACCTTGCAATATAGCAGCAACTTGGTCGGGTTCTAGCTGAACACCATAACGCAAACTGGTTTGGTTCTGAGCATATCCGTTAACGACTATAAAAGAACCGGCACGTCCTTGGCTTTCAACAGCAATAACGTGGTCGGGATTTATGTAAGCCACTCCGCCAGACGTCTCAAGTCGGACCAAACGCATATCGCTTTCCTCTTCTAATTGTTGAAATATGACTATCGGAATTTTGGGCTTATGCAAACCTTCAACCTCGCCGAGCTCGTTTCTGATCGTCGCCGGTCATCAGTCATTCTGCCGCCCATCGCCGACAGCCAAGGCGCACAGTTGGAGTATCTGAGGGAGCTCAGAACAATGCTTCGGGGCATTGCAGCAGAGGTGAAGCAAAACATTCTGCCGGCAGCAGAGACTGAGTTGGCCACAGCGCGCGATCGGTTGCAGCGGGATATGAACATTCGCGCATTTGACCTGCTGGCTGCTGTGGCTCGCGGACTGGCAAACATCGCTGAGCAGCTGGTTGAACGCATTTTGCGAGCGGAAACCCGGAGACATCGCCGCAAGTGGTTACAGTCTGTGCGCTCTGCACTGGGCATCGATATTGCTGCAGTGGTGCGAGAGGAAGATCTGGAGTGGTTTCTGGAAACTTCGGTAACCAGAAATGTCGGCCTGATCCGAAGGCTGGCAGACGACACCGTCGCCGCCGTGCAGACGGCAGTGACAAACGCAATCTTGCGGGGAAGAACAGCACCTCAACTTCGCAAGGATCTGACTGGCCTATTCGGGATCAGCGACCGGCGCGCCAAGACAATTGCGCGGGATCAGATTTCGAAGGTTACGTCTGATCTGAACCGCAAGCGGCATGAGCAGGCGGGCATCACAGAATATGTTTGGATGACCAGTCAGGATGAGAGGGTCAGATCACTGCATCTCTCGCTTGAAGGCAAGGAATACAAATACGCTGAGCCGACTGGGGCAGAGCAGGGGCTTCCACCAGGTCAGCCGATCAACTGCCGATGCATAGCCAAAGGCATCATACGCTTTAACGGGATCAGGATTTAAATCTGGCCAGAACGTTGCTGAGATCAGCCGGCGTATTGATCTCTTCGTAGTGCAGCGCTTCGAGAGATTGCTTGTAGCTGGACGGCGCGCACCATTCGTAAAGCAGCAACTGCCGTTGCGTGGCCGTGTCTTCATGCCGCTTCAATGTGCTTTCAACGGCCATGACGCGCATCATCAGGTCCAACTGATGCTGGCGGATATCGCGCAGCAACTTTTCAATGCGGTCGAGCTGATCGTTTGACATTGGCCTCATCATACAGAGAAGCGAGGGCTTCGGCCATGAATTTTATCGATGCGGCGCCGATCGATGGCGTCCGGCTGACCGGTGACGGCTACCTCGTGGCTGAAGCTCGTGCCGTGCGTACCGGCATCCAGATTTACACTGGTGCTGAGGTCGGGAAGCCTGAGCTTGATAGGGTGCGGGTGTATCGCCCGGAAGCCGAAGTCTTCTCAGACCGCAGCCTTGCCTCCTTCTCGCACATTCCGGTCACGGATGATCACCCGAGTGTGGCCGTCACGTCTGAAAACTGGAAAGATTTGGCGGTCGGTGAGACTGGTGGCGAAGTCCTTCGCGACGGTCACCGAATGCGTATCCCACTTATAGTCAAAGATGCCGGCGCAGTTCTCAAAGTCAAAGGCGGCAAGCGTGAGCTATCTGCCGGGTACACCTGCGACTTGGCCTTTGAAAGCGGCACCACGCCCTCAGGTGAGGCCTATGACGCGGTTCAAAGAAACATTCGAGCCAACCACCTCGCCATTGTCCATCGCGGGCGGGCGGGAATGGAATGCCGCATCGGAGACGGTGCGGTTGCATGGGGCATTGCCCCGATTTTTGACAATGCACCAAAGGAGGGCCGTATGGCCGATCTACGTAAGGTGATGGTCGACGGGCTCCAGGTCGAGACGACCGACGCGGGCGCTGCTGCCATCGACAAGCTCCAGAATGACAAGCAGGCTATCGAGGCCAAGCTGTTGGATGCGGAAATCAATCATGCTGCGGCACTCGCCAGCAAGGATGCCGAACTCGCGAAGGCGCACGCTGAGCGCGATGATGCCAAGGCTAAGATCGTTGACGCCAGCGCCCTCGACGCGCTCGTACAGGGGCGGGCTGACCTCATCGATGCCGCCAAGAAGGTCGCTCCCAACATTGAGATCAAGGGACTCTCCGACGCCGCAATTCGTCGCGCTGCCGTAGTTGCAGTACGTGGCGAAGACGCGATCAAGGACAAGTCCGAGGCTTACATCGACGCTGCTTTCGATCTTCTACGGGAAGTCGAGCCAGCAGACGGCATGCGTGATGCCCTGCGCGGCGGCGTGAAGACCACCGACAGCCTCACTGTCAACGACGCATATGCACAGATGCTGGAGCGTGATCGCAACGCCTGGCAGGGCAAGAAGGAGTCTGCATAATGGCCATCCCGCCTGTCTCTTACAGCCGCGACACGCCTAAGGGTTATCCCGGCATGATCGCAACGACCGAACCGCACCACATCATCTCGATGGTCGTGGCGCAGGCTTCGGCGAATATCCCCTTTGGCCGGGGTGTGCTGTTCGGCACTGTTGAAGACACCGTTGCGCTGCCGACTGCCATTGGCAAATTCGCTGGCGTTGCTGTCGTCGACCGGACTATCCCGCATGAGCAGGGCGAGGCCTACAAGCCGTTTGACCAGATCAGCGTGATGAAGAATGGCACCATCTGGGTCACGGCGCTCGTCGCAGTCGCTCAGGGTGACGACGTCTACATGACGCCGACCGGAACCTTCACCAACGTGTCGAACTCCGACGCCAACCAGCTCCTTGTCGGCGCTGAGTGGGCCACGGTTACGTCCGGCGCAAATCAGCTCGCTAAGCTCCGCCTCGGCGTGACCAAGTAAGGGAACATCATCATGTTCGTCAATGACGCGCCCGCACTGGCGCTTAACTTCCTGCGCACTGCGCAGAACTACATTGAGCCGGGCATTTACGCCCGCGCTTACCCGGATTTTCAGTACCGCGAACTGGTGCCGGTCGACAACTCGGCGCCAGAGTGGACCACGGCCATCGACTTTTTCTCCATGGGGGATGACGTCGGCGAGGCTCGTGAGTTCGCGCCGGACGGCGACGATATCAACTTTGTCGATTTCAAGCTCGACAAGGGCTCAAGCCGTGTCGTCATGGTCGGCATCGGTTATCGCTACAACCTTCAGGAACTCGCCCATGCACAGGCATACGGTATTCGCCTGAAGGACGAGCGCGCCGATGCTGCCCGCCGCAAGTATGAGCAGTTCATCGATAACCTCGCGTTCGTTGGTCGTCCAAAGCTCGGAATGGCGGGTCTGATTAACACAACGAGCATTACGGCGCTCACCGCGGCGAACGGTGCTGCCGGCACCGCGACGTGGCCGACCAAGACTCCGGATGAGGTCGTTGCCGATTTCAACCGTGTTCTCGGTGTGATCTTCACTGAATCGAACGGCATCGAGACGGCTGACACGGTCCTGATCAGTCAGGATCGCTATAATTACCTGATCGGCCGTCGCCTCGACCCAACATCCGAGACGAACCTCTTGGATTACATCCTGCGAGCCAACGTCTACACGGCGCGCACCGGTCGCCCGCTGACCATCCGAGCAGTGTTCGGGCTGGAAACGGCTGGCGCTGGCGGCACTCAGCGTATGATGGCGTACCGTCGCACGCCTGACGTCGTGAAGATGCACGTCCCCATGCCGCTACGCTGGCTTCAGGCAGAGCAGCGTCTCCTGAAATTCGAGGTTCCGGGCATCTTCCGCACCGGCGGCGTGGAAGTACGCCGTCCGGGCGCCGCTCGCTATCTCGACGGCATTTGAGGAGGGCAATATGTCCAAACAGGTCACTCTCGAAAACCTGCTGCCGGGAGGCTTCGGCCTTCCGACGGGGCAGGTCATCCCAGGGCGCGGTTCCATCGTCGTAGAGCCGGAAATCTGGGAGGCGTCCAAGGATCATCCTGTGGTCGCGGCTCAGGTGAAGGCCGGCGCCATCATCGTCGACGGCAAGGGCAGGAAGCAGCCTGAAGCATCGGACGTTAGGGATGAGAACGGCGACACGCCGGAAATGGCTGAGATGCGGAAGCGTTTTGACGCCTCATTCGCCGCGTTGACAACCGAGTTGCAGGCCGAGAAATCTAAGGTCGGCGATCTCGAAGCGCGGCTTGCTGTCGGCCAATCTGAGCAAGACGGTCCGAAAGCACCGGCCAACCAGGCTGGATGCGGCTACGCCATTGCCGAGAGAGGACCGGGCTGGTTCTCCATCACGTTTGACGGCAAGGAAGTCACCAAGGGCCTCCGCAAGGATGCCGTCGAACGCTTCGAAAAACTGTCTGACGCGGATAAGAAGGCCTTTGTTCAGGCGAACAAGGCGGAGGCCTGACCCATGGCAAACGTCAAAAACGGCACCGATCGACCTTTGGCGCTTCCAACCGGTGGGATCATTCCCGCCGGTCGCGCTGTGAAGGTCAAGAACTGGGACACGTTGAAGTCTCACCCGACCATCAAAGGCTGGCTTGCTGCCAAGGCTGTGGAAGTCGAGGTCGAACGGTTCACTCCTGAAACCAAGATTGAACGGCCTCGGAAAGGCTCTTGATCTATGCCTTATATCATCCCGACCTATGAGCAATTCCTCACGCGCTATCCACGATTTGCGACTGTCTGTCAGGATCAGATCGATGCCGTGATGGAAGAAGCGGTCGGGGTGATAGGCCAGCCGGATCATACTCGGTGGGTCGAACGCGATTATCAGCCGGCGATCATGCTCCTCACTGCTCACCTGTTGACGGTTGAAGGCATGTTGCCGGGCAATCCCGGCGCTGTGGGTGGCGAATATGCTGGCCCAATCACCAGAGAGAAGGTCGGCGAGGTCGAGACGACTTACGGCGGCGCTGGTGCCGGTAGCTCTGGTTCTGACCTATACGATCCATGGGGCTATTCCAGCACTGTTTATGGGCGGCGGTTTCTGCTGCTGATGCGAGCAAACTTCGCCGGGCCATTGGTGGTGTGACGTGTTCAATGTTCAAGTTGAGCGGCGAGAGCACCACAATATCTTGCACCGGGTGTTTGCACATTCGTTTCGTGGGTCGCATGTAAAGGTTGGATTTCCTGCCGGGGAGGCAGGAAATGACACCATTCAAAAAGCGATCTGGAATGAGTTTGGCACACGCGGTGGCGGGTGGGGCGGGCCGATTCCGGAACGACCGTTTCTGCGTAATGCTATGCGCGCCAACCAGAACCGATATCGCGAGGCTATGCGTCACGCTGCATATGAACTGCTGCATGGCGGCACCAGCCTGCATGCCATATTGGCGCGGCTTGGCGGCATGGCCCAAGGCGATATTCAGTCCGAGATCACTTCGCTATCCAGTCCGCCGAACAGCCCAGTCACGGTCAAGCTCAAGGGCTCCAGCAATCCGCTTATAGACACGGGCGCCATGCGTCAGGGAGTCACGTGGAAGGTCGACAATGCTTAATGTTCGGCGATCCATAAACCTGCGCACAGGCACTATGCTGGTTCACATACGCCGTTTCGGCGGCGGATATGTTGACGGTTACTTTGTGGACGGTCCCGAAGTCAGAGAAGAAATCATCGGCTCTCTGCAGCCGCTGTCCGGCGATGAGTTTCGCAATCTGCCTGAAGGGTTGCGAAACGAGGCAAAGGCCAAGATTTTCACAGAGGCAGGGCTGCAATCCGACGATGAGATTGTTGATGGAGTTCGCCGCTACAAGGTTTTGTCAGTCGATGACTGGCAAGCATTGGGCGGCTACACCAAGGCGATACTTGGTGAGCTGAGGGCATCCGCATGACGGAAAAAGAAGTCCGCGATGCTCTCCAGCGGTGGCTATTTTCAATCATGGGTGTCACCGTCATCCATACCTACCAAGGCGGGACGGAGCCGGCAGAACCATATGGGGTTCTAAATCTGACCATGAGCGATGCGCTTCATCCTCATGCGATTGTCGATGAGTTTCGACAGATTGATGATCAGGCCTATCAGGCGCCGGTGCGCGACTGGTACTGGCGCTTTTCCATCAACGTTTACGGCCCGGAAGCAGCCACCATCCTTCGCAGGGTGAAGACGGCCGAAAAGATCGAGACAGCGACCGCGCCCATACGCCCGCTTATCGTGCATGAAACAAGCCAAATCCGCGATGCCACAGAGCTTCTCAATGAAGAATGGCAAACGAGGGCTCAGATGGATATCGAGATCCGAGGCATCCATCGTGATGCCCTGCCGATCGATACGATCGAAGAATACAGCTTCAGCGTAGATCGCGCCTGAATTTCCAACCAGAACGCCCGCCGAGGGCACAACGTGAGAGGACAGCTCGCTCATGGCGAAGATCCCGTACTCGCGCGTCGTCAACGTGACCCTCACGCGGACCGACGCATTCCCCAGCCGCCGAGGGTTCGGGGTGCCATTGTTCCTGACCCGGGTAGCCAAGACTGGCAAAGTCGATGCCACCCATCGCACAAAGGTCTATGGCTCGATTGATGAAGTCGCGGCAGATTGGGATACCACGGACGAGTTCTATCAGGCCGCAACCTTTGCCTTCGCCCAGAACCCGCGTCCGATCCAGATCAAGGTTGGATATTACAGCCCCACGCCGGTGGCTCCTGCTGAAACATTTGATGCTGCAGCTCTTACAGCGCAGCTCAACCTCATCGAAGATGCTGACAACGGCTGGTACTGGCTCACTATCGATAAGGGCCTTCGTGATGTTCCGGCGATTGACGGTCTGATTTCCTGGACCGAAAGCCGCAGGAAGATGGCGATCATCGACAGCAACGATCCGCTGTTGCAGAACCCATCGAACACCACCAACGTCGCGGCTCGCCACAAAGGCACTGTGGAGCGCACGGCGGTCTTCTATCACACCGATGAAGATATTTATGGGGCCTTTGCTCTGGCAGCCTTGCTTGGCACATTCAACTTCGACAACAGCCAGTCGAACTACACAGGCAAATATAAGCGGCTTCGGGGAGTGCCGCCGGTCAATCTGCCATCATCTGCAATCCAGGCGATCTCCGGCTTCGTGCCTCAGCTTGGTCAGTCTGGGCCAGCCGGACACATGGCTAATGTGCAGATCGACATCGGCGACAAGATATTCGTGGTTGAAGGTTCGACCCTCACCGCCAACGTCTTCATCGACGAAATCCATGTCACAGACTGGATCATCGCTCGGACTGAAGAGGAAGTGCTCGGCATCTACCTCAATAATAATGCCGTTCCTTTCGATGATGGCGGTATGGAGCTTTTGGCCAGTGCACCGCGCATTGTAATGGGGCTGGCAGACCGGGCAGGTCTAATTGCAATCGATCTGGATCCGGAAACTGGTGAATATGCGCCGAACTACACGGTCGATGTGCCAAGTGCTTTCGATGTGCCAGCCAGCCAGCGTGTTGCCCGTGTTGCGCCGAATATTCCGGTAACGTTCCGCTATCGCGGCGCGGTGCACTACTCCACCATTAACTACACGATGAACTTCTAAGGAGGCCCATATGCCGCAGGTATCAAGCTACGGCTTTGGGGCCGTTGCAGCCACACTCGATGGTCAGCCAGTTTCGGGTTTCTGGGAGGGTGATGACGCCCTCGTCGTAACCCGCCGTGATGACATAGGCACGGAAGTTGTCGGCGCTGATGCATCGTTCCTGTTCAGTCAGAACATGAGCCGTGCAGCCACGATCACCCTTCGTCTTATGCACACCAGTCCAACGCACCGCATGCTGCTGCAGAAGGAAAAGCGTCAACGCGCTCTGGCCGGTGGCCGGGGCTTCCCGTTCGACTTTAAAGACAAGTCCAGCGGCGAAGGCGGGTCTACCCCACAGGCATACATCAAGACCGGTCCGGATAATTCCAAAGGCCGGAACGCTGCTGTGCGAGTGTGGGTGCTCGTTTGCGGCGACTGGAACGAAATGATCCCGAACGGCTGAGGCAATTATGGCTGAGAAGAAAATTGGCGACCGGACGTTTAAGGTCGATCCACCATTGGCAACTGTCGCCATCGTCATGCAGGCCCGCCTCATGAAAGCGGTGGGCCCAGCAATCGACAAACTGCCCGACATCTTTGCAGGCGCGCGCGCGTCGGAAGGAACGGCGGAGAAGGATCGTGGTAACGCTGCCGCTGTGCAAGCTCTGACAGGAATCCTTTCCGGGCTGAAGCCTGAAGACGTTGCAGGGCTCCTGAAAGACCTCACGGAAATGGCTCTCATAAAGCGTCCGTCCGGCCATTATGAGCCGGTGGACTTTGACGGGGATTTCTCCGGTCGCCTGGGTGAAGTCATTCCGGTCATCACCTTTGTAGTCCGCGAGGTATTTGGCGATTTTTTCTCCGGAGCCGTGGCGAGTGGGAGGGGTATGGGAACAGCCGCGGCTTAACCCACAGCGAACAACTTCGCGCCGCGCCTACATTGAACATGTATCTTTGGCGGCCAGTTCTCTCGGAGCCGCCAATATACAGCCAGCGTGATCTGAAAGAATGGGTCACGCTATCCGATGTGATGGACGCTCACGAGGCACTCAATCTTCGTGGAGCAATGCAAGCCCGGGCTGCCGAAAAGGATTAGCGTGTTGCTTTCTCCCTTACGCCCTTTACACATAGGGAATGGGTTGGAGAAAAATAATGCGGACTGGTCTGATATTCATTGCGTTTTTCGCTGTTGCCGGCGCTTCAACAGCGCAAGAGGTCCGGACCCTCTCAGGGTTGGATTTTATGATTATGGCTCCAGAGTTGGCGGGGCAACGAGTGCGGATTGAAGGCGGCAGAGTAGATGATGCTGCGTTTGACACCACTATGCTTAGATTGCCAGGCGGTGATGTTTTCCTCAGGCCACCATGGATAGATCGGTCAGATTTTAGGCACCTCATTCCTACTTGCGTTGAAAAGCACTATCGTGCGCCAGAACAGGATGATGCGTGTACGATAACGATTGAGGCTATGGTGACCGGCGAATCCGTCATGGAGCGACCGATCCTAACGGACGTCAAGTTTATCTTCGAATGATCACTCGGCCTGACGCGAAGTCCTCTGAGTAGTACGCTTGATCATAAGAAATCTATAGGCTGACCTCCAACGAGGTCGGCCTTTTTTGTGAGGCTACCATGATTGTCGATGAACTTGTTGCTGTTCTGGGGTTTGATCTTCGTGGTGAGGCCGATCTCAAGAGGTTCAATGACGGGCTGAAAAACGCTGAAGGCAACGCACGCGGCTTTGCATCAGCGGTTGCTCGTATAGGTGCCGGTGTGGCGGCTGCCTACGCCGCAATAGGTGGGGCCAATGCCATTGGTCGCGGGATCAGCAACTTCATAACCGGCATTACATCGACAGGCCGTGAGTTCGAGAATTTCGGCGTCCGCCTTCGTGCGCTTGAGGGATCATCCGAGGCTGCCGAAAAGGCAATGGGCTGGATCAAGCAGTTCGCTATTGAAACGCCACTTGAGCTTGATGAAGTGGTCAATGCCTTTGCGAACATGCGCTCGTTCGGGCTTGACCCCACGAATGGTTCGCTGCGTGCTATTGTCGATACCATGGCCGCTACCGGTGGTGGCGCAGACAAACTGAACGGCATTGTTCTTGCTCTTGGACAAGCTTGGACGAAAGGAAAGCTTCAAGGCGAGGAGGCTATGCAGCTCTTGGAGCGCGGTGTTCCAGTTTGGGAGTTGCTCTCAGAGGCGACTGGGCAGACTGCGGCTCAACTGCAAGAGTTGTCATCCAAGGGAAAACTGGGACGGGAAACCATCCAGCTCCTCATTGATGCTCTCGGAAAGAAATATCTCGGTGCCTCTGAGGAAGCTGCCAAGACCTTTGACGGCATTCTGTCAAACCTCTCAGACAACTGGAAAAACTTTCTCCTCACCATCTCAGATGCTGGGTACTACGACGATGTTAAGCGTAGGCTTCAGTCATTGCTTGAATGGGTGAATGGCCTGTGGGCAAATGGCTTTGCACAGCGTCTTGCGCGTAACATTTCCCGCGCTCTCGTCGGCTCCATGAACACCGCTTCACAACTTGCCACGCAAGCATACCGAATTGGCCGTGGATTTTATCAGGCTGCCGACGGTGTAGTTGCCTTGACCGCTAAAATGCTGGGATTGAGCAAAGGCATGACAGCCGCTGGTCTAGGCGTTGGTCTGCTTGCGTCTTCTGCTGTTGGCCGGGGAGCACTCATCGCCATGGCCCGGCGAGTGCCAATGATTGCAGCGCTTCTAGCATTCGAGGATGTTCTCGCTGCTCTTAATGGGGATGACAGCCTGATTGGATCTACGGATCAGGGCCAAAAGGCTATCGCCAACCTTCAGGCGAAGTTTAAGGAGTTGGAGCAATCCGCCAGCCGATTTGCAGATGCCATTGCACGCGCCAGAGAGTCTCTGTCCTCCGGCTGGTCTGAAGGAAGCGGAGATTTTGGTTGGCTAAAGGGACTCTCAGACAGTTGGCAGAACCTGAAGAAGGAGTGGGATCAGCCGATCACCATTGCCGGATTTGAGCAGGGGTCCATTTCCGACGCGATGACGGCAATGGAAGGATGGGCAAAGAACGCAGGAGAAAACTTTACTCGTCTTTTTACTGACCCAGTGGGTTTGGCCTTAAAGATTATAGCTGAATCCATTGACCGCATCACCGCCGCCATTCAGCGGACTATCGAAGTCATGAATTCGATCCGCGGTGTTGTAGGGGGCGCCAGTTTCGAGGCGAATGACACTGGTTCTGGCTCACCATCATCAGCGCCGGGCCGGACGAGACGCAATGCGCTGGAGTTTAGGAACAGCTTGGTTCCTCAAATGCTTGGGTTCAAACGTACTCCTGATGACCGTGTGCGCGGGGCCTTCTCCACAGCAGAGGGCATGCAGCTTGACCCTGACCCTATGATTCAGGGCCTTGAAAGAATTAAGGCGAACCTCGACAGCGGCATCCTCGACCCAGCTCGTGCGGCAAGAGAGGCCTTGAGTGATCTTGAGCGAAACATTGAGGCAAAGGCCGACCTTAATATCACACCATTCTTGCAGAAGGTGGAGCAGGCTAAGCAGGCTGCTCGGTCGCTTGAGAACATCAACATTGGCAAGGGTGGTCGCGTCGGCCCTGTTGTTACCCCGGCTCGTGAGATGGTGGCGGACTGATTATGACAGCCATTGCATTCAGTCGGCTGATTGGCCCGGTATCGCTCGACGTGATCATCCGTGAGCAACACGAGACTGAGCTTGAGATCACGCTGAACCCGGTTGAGGCTTCGGCTGACATCACAGATCATGCCTACATGCAGCCGCGTCGGTTGGTGATGGAAGTCGCTGACCGCAGCGCTGCAGCAACGTGGCAAGCATTACGCCGGCTGCAGGAAAGCCGTGTACCATTCACGATGGTATCCGGGCTTGATATCTACCGGAATTTGCTGATCCGCCGACTGACAGCCGAACGTGATGCGACTTACAGCCAAGTGTTTCGTGGAACGGTTGAACTACAGGAAGTCATTCTGGTCGATACCGCTCAGGCAGCAGCATCCGATTCCAGCGGACAGCGCAAAAGCGAGCGGGGCGGAAAAGCTGACCCGGGCGGCAAAGACAGCCGCCGGTCGGCCGCGCCAACGTCGGAACGATCAGGTGACAGGCAGACATCTGATCGGGCGTCGAGCACAGTACAAAGGGGCGATAGTGCCACTAAGCCGGTCGAAGCAAGCCGCGGTTCCTCGCTGCTCTACAGCATGTTCGGAGAATGACCATGCGAGAGTTTGTTGTTACCAATGATGCTGATCAGCAGTTCACCGTCGTCCTTAACGGCCGTCGCTGCACAATCCGCATTCGCTACAATGTCACTGCTGAACGCTGGATGATGGATCTGTCCATCGACGATACGCCAGTTCTGACAGGACGCCGCCTAGTGGTCGGAAGCGATCTACTGGCTGCCTATGATTTTGGCCTGGGCTCGATCTTCCTGCTTTCCGAGACAGGAGAAACCAACCCGGGCCGGGATGAACTGCCCGGCGGGATGGTGAGGATGTATCACGCTACTCCGGCGGAGATTGCGGCTGTGGTCGGTTGAGGAAACATGCTCCAGTATATTCGGAAAGTCAGAGCCACATTCCAAGGCTCCGGCGGAGGCTTCACGGTTAATCCTGGTGGTGAGAATGGGCCTCAGATGAGGGTCGCATTCAACATTGCCAAGGATATATCCGGAAACGCCAACACCGCGGAAATTGAGATCTGGAATTTGGCTGAGGGCAACCGGAACGCTGTCGGCAAAGAGCTCGATCTTGTCACCTTAGAAGCTGGTTACATGCCGCCCGCTGGCATAAGCGCAATGGGAACATTGCCGTTCACCTCCGGCGGGGCGCAGACAGAAGCTTCAGCTTCAAGCTCGAATGTCGGCATCATCTTCAAAGGGGTTTTGCGCGACGTTCGTCATCGCCGTGAGGGCGCTGATATCATCACAACTCTTTCGTGCGGCGATGGTGTGAAAGCACTGCGAAACGCATTCCTGAGCAAAACTTATCCCGCAGGCACGCGTGTCGGCACTGTAATCGATGACCTCTATAAAGAGTTCGAGAAAGATGGGATTGATCGGGGCGAGTGGAAGGGTCTGGACGACCTTCCTCCTTTCCGGAGGCCATATTCCGTTTGCAGTTCGTGCACACAGGAGATGGACCGTATTTCTCGACAGAACAAGCTCTATTGGTCGTTGCAGAATGAGGCATTGGAGATCGTGCCAGGCAATGGCTACATTGAAGCTGCTGCCTTTCTGAGCCCTTCCACAGGCCTGATCGGAACGCCAACCATCACGGACAATGGCGTCCAGGTTGAGGCACTGCTCAACCCGGAAATCCGGCCAAACCGAAAGGTTGTCATCGAAAGCCAAACTCTTTCGATGAATGCTGAAGGCGGCGCCTATCGAGTTTCGGAGGTCGTCTACACTGGCGATAATAAGGATGGTGACTTCCGAGTGATCGTCACGGGCGAGCGGATAGAGGGCGGCAAGGTTGATGAGGGGGTGAAAAACTGATGGGCGGACACATCGGCAAAACCACTTCAAGGTTGGAAGACATTATCGACAGCCGCATCGCCGCAGATCGGGCCGAGCAGTGGGGGGAGATGCCGGGTAGGGTGGTTGCATTCGACCCCTCGACGCAGACCGCCACGATCCAGCCTTTGATCAAGAAGCTGCACCGGGGCAAAGAACACGAAATACCGGCATTGCTCGAGGTGCCAATCCGCTTCCCGCGTGCTGGCGGCTTTGTCATAACGTCGCCGATCAAAGCGGGCGATAAGGTGACCTTGCGGCCCCAGATGAGATCAACTGAAGGCTACCAACAGGACGGCGAAGGTTACACCGCGGCAGACAGCCGCTCGTTCAGCCTGTCAGACTACGAGGCCCATCTTGAGGGTGGTGAAAGTCTCACTGCGCCAATCCAGAACTTCAATTCCCAGAACATGGAAATTCGCTCGGCCGATGGGCAATTCGCCATCGAAATGAGTGAGGACGGCAAGTTTCGCATGCGAGGCGCGGCAGGAAACTGGTTCACGCTTTTGGCTGAAGCTTTACGCTTGATCGGCTCTGATGAGCTTGTCATCGCTTATGGATCATCATCGGGGACAAACCACTCATTGGCCAACCGCGATAACATCCTCGCGATCGCTGACAAATTCGACGAAATGTCTCTCTGAGGTTTGCAATGGTAAAGCGAATTGGCCTCGCCCTGACCGGCGATCCAGCTGATCTGTATTTGGATCCCAACGGAAACCTCGTTTTGGTTCACGACGCGCAGGCAATTGGTCAGCACGCCAGGCAGCGGCTAATGACGCATGAAGGTGAATGGTTTCTCGATACGAGCGCCGGCGTGCCTTGGATACCTCAGATATTGGGTTCGCCCGAAAATTTGCCTCTGGCAGAGGCTGTGATCAAAGCTGAGATTCTGGATACGGATGGGGTGACTGGGATTACCGACTTTTCCATTCGCCATTTCCGTCAAACCCGGCGGCTGGATGTTCCCAATGCCTCTGTCTCAACAGTATACGATGAGGACACCGGGATATGAGCGAGTACGGTGTGAGGCCGACCGGCTTTGTGGTTAAGCCGCTGGGCCGGATACTTGATGAAATCGAGCAAAGCTTGGTTACCGAATTTGGGCCCGGAATTATCCAGACGCCGCAGTCTCCCATGGGGCAGATAAATGGGTTGTTTGCCGACATGACTTCCGGGATGTGGGAGCTGGCTGAGGACGTATATCAGTCAATTGACCCTGATCAGGCAGAAGGCGCAAATCTGGATCGTGTTGGGCGTATTCGTCTTACCGAGAGGGGCCCAGGGGAGCAGGATGGTTCCTATCGTCAGGCAATTACCAACGAGGGAACAGCCCGGGTAATCCTCGCCGATCTGGCCCGTGCAGTCCAGAATGTGGACGGGGTGCGCTATCGTCAGGTTTTCGTCAACGAAACTTCGACCAACGATGAAAACCAGATGCCCCCCAACACAATCGCTGTGGCTGTGTTGGGTGGTGACGACGCGGAAATCGCCACGGTCATCAACCGATACATTCCCATGGGTATTTCGACCTATGGCGGCCTCATCGTGAACATTATTGAAGAGGGCTATTGCCGGTCGGTGCGGCTCATACGGCCAGTTGAAATGGATGTCCGGCTGACCGTTCAGATTACGGCATCTGCCAATCGTCGTGGCTGTCCTGCACCATCTCCAAGCGTCGTTGCGGCAGCTTTGGCCGAATACCTAGTTTCTCCGGAAACTCGCCCGTGGAATGGCCAGAACATTGATGCCTATCTGATCCGGCAATTCATCGAATCCACCTTTGATGGCGTCGAGTTCGTCGGCCTTTTCGGATACAAGGACGAGTTTACGGACCCCTTCTACAACTCAATTCCCTTTGAATTCTTCGAGATCGCGAATGTGACCGAAGTCACTGTAGTGCCGGGGTGAAAATGGCCCAGTGTCCAGTAGACTTTCAGGCTGTCGATCAACGACTGGCCCGCATACTCACGCAATATCGCGAGAGCCCTAAACTCCTCCATTTGATCCGCTCGTATTTGCGGCAAGTCGAGGTGATCCAGCAGGCCATCTGTAATCTGGCCTCGTATTTTGATCTCGACACGGCTGTCGGCGACCAACTCACTATCCTCGGTAAGCACATGGGCTTTCCGCGGCGCCACTGCGTTTGCTCTACCCAGCCAGTGTTCGGCTTTGATTGTAATCCTGATGAAGCGCTAACGATCTTTGGGTTCTGTGCCGAGGCTAACTGGTTGGCGTGTTCAGATGTCGGCATTGCTTATGTCACCATCAACGATGACGAGCTTTACCGGAAGTTTCTTCGAGTGCGAAGATACCAAATACAGGCCTACTTCGATCGCAGCAGCCTCAACACTGCCATCAGGACGCTCTGGGGTGAGCAGGCAATGATTATGGAGCATGGTCGAGGCAGAGTGATCCTTGCGCCCGGTCGTCCACTAACGACAGCTGAACAGGCTGTGGTGCAGCTCTACCCGAGGGTGCTGCCGGTCCCCCTTGGTATTGCTGTCAGATTTCATTTCGGATCTCTCCGACCCTTCGGATTTGGAGAGGGATGGGGCGGGTTCTGCGATCGGCCATCACTCACCGGCAATGCGATTACCTCCGAAGATGATCAGGAAATTCTGTCGGAAGACGGGCAGCAGATTATGGCCGATGGCATGGGTGCCGATTCCGAGTGGATATGCCCAGTCGATGTCCGCGCTTACGATTGTTGAAAGGTTGAACCATGGCAGACTTTGACCCGCCCTTCGGGAACGTGGCGGATAAACGTTATCCAACAAGCGATGAGCAGCAACAGGGCTTCACCTGCGGTGGTGCTGACATCGAGCTGTTCCGGGGCATGTTCCATCGGATTGAGGCTGAGATTGGGGCCGTCATTACCGCTGCGGGTATTCCTCAGTCCAATACGGATCTCACACAGCTATATCAGGCTATTCTCGCTCATATTGCAGCGGCCAGTGGTGGCGGCGAGCCAAATGACTACATTCTCATTGCGCAGGCTCGAGGACGCCTACCAATCTTCCCTCACGTTCAGACCGTGGATGGTCGGATTACCGTCATAACGTCGGGTGGTTCATCTATACGTGTGCCCGGAGGTGTGGAGTTTCTTCACCGGGGGATATGGCCGGTAACCACCGTGCAGACGGATTTTGCCACCGCACCGAGTAAAATTTACCATGTACGCTGGCATTCAGTGGAGGGGATCGTTTTCCGCGATCTGGCGGACCCGATCTATAATCCCAGCGCGTTGGCCGAGACGCATCCAGTCTTCGACTCTGGCTACGATGACATGCTTATCGCGCGCGTTATCACCAGCAGCTCGAACATTGCTACAATTACCAATCTCGCCAATCTTGATCGGCTGTTTTTGACGCAAGCTTCAGGTGGTCCGGCAACACGAAACCCGGCCAACTTGGACGCGTATCTGTTCACCGGAACTGTGCAGCAAAATTGGTCCAGGACCCCGCGAATTTTTGCGGCGAGCGGGTTTCTCGGAGTCGCGGCAATCAACCCGGGCGGTGTCATGGATGGGATTGCAAATGCCATCGAGAATAAAACTCACTCCCGATACTCAGCTGCTGCGCGCATCACGACCGATTGGCATAACGTAATCTCGGTTGCCTCACCCACCGGCCATATTGAATTTACGCTTGCGGCGTAGGGGGTAATCTATGCCTAAAATTAGCGAATATCCCACGACAGACTTTCCTTCGCTGGAACATGAGTTTCCAGCGTCTCGGGCAGGCGAGACTCACAAGCTTCGGCTTCGACAAGTTCGCGATATAATGGAGTTTGATGCCTCTGAAATCTCATTCGAGCAAACGAATGTAGGTTCATCACTCCAAGCCTTACAAACCGGCAAAGCCAATCTTTCTGATTTTCTTCTACTGGCGAACGCATTCAACAATGCCAGATGGGATACCGCTCAGATTGCTGACAATGCCATAGAGACTCCCAAAATTCGCGATGGTGCGGTAACTGGGCCCAAAGTGCCTGATGGCGCTTTTAGCTTGGCAAAGCTGATTAACTTCACAGGGCCGATCATAGTTGGACGTTCATCGGGCACTGGCCCGCTGATGCCTCTATCTATGGATGCACTCTGGAACATGATTGCGGGGCAGTCAGGTGATTTTGGCCCGTCTGGCGCCATTGTGCTGCCTATCAACGTTCTGGGAATTAGGCGGAGCCTGATTTATCAATGGGGCACCTTGTTGGGAGCGACGGCTGATTATGTCGTCAATTTCCCGATGCAATTCCCCAACGGCCTTTTGAAACCGCAGACGCAGATGTTCAGTTCTGGCGCTGGGCTAAACGCAGTGACGTGTAACGTCGAGAGCGTCAGCACATCATCATTCACAGTTCGGCGGCGCTTGATCTCCAACGGCGGAACTGTGACCACGACGACTATCGGCGGTTATTGGGACGCAGTGGGGTTCTAAATGGAAGAATTTGTTTATCACGGCATGTTTGATGAGCAGGGCTTACCGATCACATATTTCAGAAGTGACGCATGGCCAATGGTGCCAGATGGCGCGGTAGAGCTTACCGAAGATCAATGGCGCGAATTCATCTATCACTCTGGCTTGCGTCGTTGGGACGGCGAGAAACCCGTAGAGTATGTGCCGCCTGCGCCAGAGCCAATACCCGTGACGGAAGTGACCATGCGGCAGGCCAAGATCCAGCTTAGCCGTGCTGGGATCCTGACACAGGCTGATGCGGCAATACAGTCAATGCCTGGGCAGCAGGGCGAGGAAGCGCGGATCGAATGGCAATATGCCACGACACTCCGCCGTGCTCATCCACTTGTGGATGCACTCGGTTCTCAGCTGGGTCTGTCTGTCGAGCAGATTGACGAACTATTTGAAGCAGCCGCTCTTATAGACTGATTATCCTCTAATTCTGCCAATGTCCGCCGCCCATCGAGGCGGCTTTTTTATTGGAGCCACCATGGCCAACGCACTTTATCCCAAATTCAAAGAAGCTCTTCTTGCGGGCGACATCGATATTCCGGAAGACAGCGTTCGCGCAGTTCTCATTGACGTGAGCGAATACACCTTCAGCGCCACCCATGATGCGCTGAACGATGTTTCGGCGGGTGCGCGTATTTCCGGCCCTCAACCATTGGCTTCGAAAACCATTTTGAATGGCACGCTCGATGCAGCCAATCTGACCTTTCCGGCAGTGCCTGGCGGTGCAGTTGTTGGCGCAGTCATCATCTACGTCGATACCGGCACCGAGAGCACATCTCCTCTCATCGCCTATATCGATACCGGCTCAAACCTGCCCATCACGCCAAATGGTGGCGATATCAATCTGAACTGGTCCGAAAGCGGCATCTTCTCCCTGTAAGGAAGCGCGTCATGGCTGTAACGACCCCTGCGCCTTCGGTTGTGCCTGGCTTTGAATATGCTGTGCGCGTGGCCGTATCGAGTGCAGAGCCGGTGTTCCCGGAAGCCTGCGAGTTGCGCGCCGATGTTCGGCGTTTTTCGTACTCCACCGACAGAATTGCAGATCTGACAACCGACAACGGCGGGCTGCTGCGGATCGATGATGAGACGGTGGAGATTCGGATTAGCGCAGTACAGACGGCCAGCATCAGCGGCTGCTCGGTCGTGTTGGATCTGGTTCGCACGGATGTTCAGCCTGAGAACTATCTCTACCTGAGGCTCAGCCTGCCGGTCATGTCGCCAATAACCAGGGGCCATCCATAATGGAGACGGTGCGCATCTCTCGCACGATGGGTCTGGCGACTGTCGTCATTTCGGCGGGCATCAGCGGTGTAGCCATCAGCGCCGCACCGGTTGAGGAAGGCAATCGCCAGACTATCCGGCTAGCCAGAATCCAATCCACTGCTGTAGTTTACGAACCAACCTTCGAGCTTGCGTCAAACCCAGCTCAGGATATGACGCCTGCGCACATCCCGGCCGCGGCTGTTGTTCACCCGGTAGCCGTTTCGGCTGGATCTGTCACGATTGCGCCGGCTGAGATTACCTCTTCGGTCGTGGTGCATGAGCCAACTGTCGAGGCCGGGCCCGTCGATGTGCTTCCCACTCACGTCTCATCCACGTCGCTTGTTCATCCGGTGACAATGAGCGCAGGACCGGTCAACGTTGCACCGATCCTGCTCGCGTCAACGGCCATCGTATACGCCCCGCATTTCTCAATCGCTGCGCCTTGGTATGACGATCCGCTATTTGATACCTGGGCAGCCGGTGTGGACTGGAACAATGACCGCGCCTTTATGCCCGTCGGGCCAAAGGTTGGCGGCAAGTATCCAAAACGCGAAGCCGCAATCAGCGAGATCATTACGATCGAAGGCCCAGCCGGTCGCAGCTACATACCCGTGAACGGTTTACCCTTCTCATATGATACACTTGAGAACGCGCCCCGCTATGATTGGCAGCGTGGCCGGCGGCAGTGGTGGATTGATCCCGTCCCGCGCTTCAATCGCATCTACAACGCTGCAATCTTCATCACGCCCGTAACCATTCACATGATCAATTACAGCTACCTGTTCAGCTTCTACGGAACTGGATATGTGGAATGCACCGGCGACACTGTGCCGGGCGGTTCATGGCGTCTTGATGGCACTGGCGCGGATGAAATGGTGTGGGCATTCTTGCCTCATCCCGATTCCGGAGATGTTACTGTCACACCGCATGGTGATGTCCGCTTCATCAACGTCGATACCCACGGCGTCACAGGCCTTGACCCGAACTATCCAACCAACTTCATTCCAACAGCAAGCGAGCGTGTTGATCGTGCACGTGAGCATGCCGTTCTGGCACCGGATATCGTTGCGATGCTGGGGCAGGCGGGATCAATGCTCATCCAGGGGCAGTTCACGACCGGCGTCAACAATCTCGTGCCTGGCGGCAACAACCGCCGCGTTATCGTCGGATGGGATCACGATGCCTATCTCGGCATAGATGGTTCCGGGAACGTGGTTAATAACACCGGCCATGGCAATCTTCTCTCAACGCCGATGGGTTCTGGCGACAGCTACGACCCATTCCGCTTGGTGTTCAGTTTCCTTGAGCGTGACTTGGCAGGTGGCGATGGCATAAGGCGCGTGGCGGCCAACGGTGGAGCCGTGGCTCAACATGCTCATCCATGGCAGGGCGGGCCTGGAGATCATACGGGCTTTACGCTCGCCCGTGTTCCAAACTGGTTCCAGGCACAGGATGCCGGCGCGGGCGGCTACGATCTGATGCTGTTCTCGCCTGAGCTCATGGCCGCTTCGGACGTGCAGCAAACTTCGCGATTCATTTGATTGCCGCTTACTCTCGTGATCTGGGCAACACGGCCAAATCAATGGCCTTCAGACGATTTAAGATTTCGACGTAGTTCTCACCAATTTCTCTTTGCGCGAGCTCATTCTCAATAGCAAGGAAATCAGCTTTTGCTGCGCTTCTCATCCACGCACCTGTTGCGAAGAGTGCCCATATCCAAGGCACATATTCCATAAGTAAACCGTTCATATCCATCTCCTTACACCACACATCAATCAAAGTAGGGCGCATCCATGAAAATGAGCAATCGCGGTCTGGCCGAATTGGCCGGGCACGAAGGAATTGTCACGTCCCGGTACAAGGACAGTGTCGGTGTCTGGACCGTAGGCGTAGGCCATACCAAACCTGCTGGACCGCCCGATCCTGCAAAGGACACGCGAACATATGAAGTCCAAGAGTTGATCGAACTATTCCGGAAGGATGTGGCGAAATACGAGTCGGATGTGCTCCGGGCTGTGAAAGTGCACCTGACACAGACGCAGTTCGATGCGCTGGTTTCCTTCCACTACAACACCGGCGGCATCGCGAATGCACAGCTCACCAAGTCGCTAAACGCCAAGAATTTCAAGTTGGCCGGTGAGCAGTTCATGGGCTGGTCCAAGCCGGCTGAGATAATCCCTCGCCGACAGAAAGAGCAGAAGCTGTTTCAGAGCGGCGTCTATTCGAACAATGGAATGGCAAACGTCTATCCTGCTTCGTCATCTGGCGCGGTCCAGTGGGGCAAGGGCACGCGCATCGATGTATTGAAGATGCTGGAGACTAATGCTTCCACGTCACCACCTTCTAACCCCGACAATTCAGGTGTTTCAGGGCCAAATGACGGCGTTTCGTCACCACCCCGCACCCCGTCCATCATCCTCGCAGAAATCCGGGCTCTCCATGAAGAGCTTGAAGAAGCCATTCGCTGACATCTCCAAAGGAAACATCGTTATGAAACGTGTACTCATTGCCGCTGCTGCGGCGCTGGCTCTCACCGGCTGCGCAAATATGGACGGACTCATCCAGTCAAAGCAGGATGAACTTGCACAGATCTGCCGCACCGAGCCGATCATTCACGCCGCCTTTGTCGCAATCGCTGCTGACGGCAGCATCTCAAAACGCATTGTCCAGGCTGAGCTTGAAGCGCACACCACGATTGCAGCGATCTGCGCCAATCCTCCGACTGATACCGCTACGGCTCTGGCTACCGCGGCCGAAGCCTATGCGCGGGTATTGTCTGCTCGTGCCAAAGCCGCTGAGCAGGAGAGCTGATATGTCCAGTTTGAAAACTGCAGTCATCAAGGCTGCCGTCTCAGGTGCTGCGAGCGCGGCGGCCAGCCCGAATATCGCAATTGACCGTTCGGCCATTCAGCCTGTAGCCGAAACCATTGCGGCTCGTATGGAGCCCATTATCCAGCACGTCACTAACACTGAGCCTTGGTGGCGCTCACGCGTCACGCTTGGCGCGCTGCTGGCTTTGTTCTCAGGCGTCGCCGGAACGATGGGCTACGTGATGCCAGATGAACTTCGCGGGGAAGTCCTCGAACTGTTGGTTGCTGCTGGGCCGGTGATCGGCGGAATTGTGGCCCTGTGGGGAAGGTGGGTTGCCAAGCAACCACTCGGCACCTGAACCCATGCGCAGCAAGGAATACTGTACCCATGGATTTGAACGGCGACCTCTTCGGAAAAAACACGCAATTGGTGGTCGCCGGTATTGCCGGGGGCCTTGTTCGTTGGCTGACGCTTAGGGAGAGCTGGCGGAGCCTTCTGCCAACTCTTCTGGTTGGCGCTCTGACCTCAGTCTATCTCGGCCCGCACTTCACAAACTGGCTGTCTCCGATCCTTGGAGCCATCACGCCAACGGGAACCAGTGAAGACACTCTGGGCGGGTTTCTGGCTGGTGTGGTGGGCATAGGACTGACCGGCCTCATCATCGACTTCTGGAATGTGAGGCGTGGCAAGATCGTACCATCGGAAACCGACAAGGGGCCGACGACATGAGGAACAAGGCAAAGGTAGCGGCCAAGTTCGCGATAGGGCGGGCTCTCTCTGTCATGTATGGGGCGATGGTCGGTATAGGCTTCTGGGCTGTCATCCTGATGGTCGGCCCGGTAATCGAAGCGCGCTTCTACCCAGTGATCAAGGATTTTACGATTGAGGATGTGGTGCGAACTCCGACAGGCGTGCTGTTCACTCCGCACTTCTACAAGCAGCGCACGGCGTTTTATCAGGGCTCATCGTGGGAAGTTGTGAACGAGGACGGATCCAACGTCCGCGTGCAGGCTCAGTTGCCCGTTGTCTTCACCGCACCTGAGACTGGCCCAGTTGGCCCGCGTGTTGGCCGGCAGATATTCCTGCCATTGCCGGAAGGTCCTCAGTGCTTCATCGGCACATACTTCCACGACACCGGCTTCTTCTGGCAAGCCGCCACAAAGTTCGGGCCGTTCTGTGTTCACGAGAAGAAAATACAGCTACCGCCGAGTTAAGTAGTTGGAACCCAATCCAATATCACAAATACGATTATGAGATTGAACGAATTATGCCTAAAATTGAACCTAGATAAAATGCTAGGCCGACGGTAAGTGCATATAGAATGTAACGCAATAGTGTTGCTATCTCCATTAAATGGAAATTCACATCGTATAATTGTTCAGGTGTGGCGGTGGGCTGGTTCAGGTACCGATCGAAAGCAACTTCATTTTCTTTCAGTCGCCTCCACTTTCGAATGTTAAGAGCCACCTCATACCTCCACAGACCAGATCCAATTCAGTCTGGCTCAAGTATGATACGCGGAAAAGGTCTAAATCAACCTTTGGACTGAATAGGCACATTCTTGGCTGAATAGTTTTCTTCATCGCTCTCGCGAGCGCTTAGCACCGGCTGCGCGGGGCTTTATTTTTGTTCGGGCTATGCCAAGTATCTGGAATGAGCGATGAGGAAGTAAATTCTCGAAACTGTGACAAACTTGAGAGGTGGCTGCTAAAGCCTTGCGCCCACTTGTGCATTGACATGCAACTGATGTTCGCGCTCGATACCGACTGGAATACACCTTGGATGAGCCGGGTGTTGCCATTCGTGTCAATTCTGGCCTCCCATGCGCCCACCCATACTATCTTCACCAAATTCATGCCACCTGCTGATGCGAGTAAGGCCTCCGGCGCTTGGCAATCCTATTTTGAGCGATGGTCGCAGTTTACCCAAAACGTTATAGACCCTCAACTCCTTGAGTTGGTGCCGGAACTTGCTCATCTGGTTCCGCCTGCACAAGTTCTTTGCAAACCACGTTACTCGCCTTTCAAAGGCACAGCCTTGCTCGCAGACCTTCACGAACGGGGAATAAAAACACTGATCATCAGTGGGGCTGAGACAGATGTCTGCGTATTGGCTGCGGTAATAGACGCAGTTGATGCTGGGTTTTGGGTAGTACTACCTGAGGATGCGCTCTGCAGTTCGGCGGATTCAACTCATGACGCGTTGATGGAGCTTTATCGAACCCGCTTTTCTCAGCAAATCTTACTGACAGACGTTGAGTCTATAGTGCGCGAGTGGAAGCCTACGCAATAGGAGATTTTTACGAATAGAACAGCAAACGGGGGCTTCACTTCTGGCGGTATTTGGTCTGGAGACGCGCGGTATGCTATTCGACGACGGCGTCGAATTCGAAGCAGTTTCGCCGCCTATCGAGCGTAATTCTAGGGCTCACAGCTATCTATATGGTCTGTTTAGGCTGCCGATTAGGGCCCTTGGGAGCTCTTATCAATCCCTCGGGAAGATCGTCTTCTGCAAACTTCGGCGATCCGCTTGACCCTTCTGCCGCAACAATCTCTGCGGTTGCTTGATCCCAGTGAACATTCGCCTGACCTTCAGGGCATCCCGCATCTTCCCATATTTCATGCGCCCTCTGACGAATGAGTTCTTCTCTGCTTCCCATTATAACCTCCTGATTATTAAGCCTCACTTGGAGCACTGGAACACCGGACCCGGCTATGGTTGTTCATGAGCATAATGGGCCAGCATCGAAATGGGCCAACTACCATTATCACAGCGCTCGGTCCCTGCTGACCATACGGGGCGCGCTATGTATACGTTCTCTCATTATTGTTGATCCTTACCAGCAGACTTTTTTGCCTCTTCCAGGCGCGCTGCTCGCAAACGTTCTGTCTTCAATGCCTTCTTCTCTCTTTCAACCGCTATAATCGAGTTTGCAGCGAGATCCGTATTTTGTGCACGTTCGCGACGAAACTCTTGCGTATTGCCCTTTCTCATCATCTTGTTCCCTCAACTATTTGAAATGGTGTCAGCGATCACTGCCGAAAAGAACTCTCCGTTTGTCAAACGAGTTCCCCCGCTTAAGACGAAATCCAAAAACTCAGAGTGATCCTGTGACGGGCCTTCTGTCTCACTCGCATTCCGACCAAGGCTTCAAGTGACGCCCCGCCAACACAAATCAGGTCGGTTATTTCGGGCTCTTTAGAAACGTCCTTGCCCGTGCAATGCTCGGCCCTCGCTCGTTAGGCGAACGAAAATGTCCTGATCAGGGATCTGACGACACTCAACCAAACCTCGAACCTCAAGCACTTGGACAAATGAAATCTCTTCAGAAGAAAAGGATCTCATGGAAAGCTCGCCTGGGGTAAGGCGGTTTAAGATCAGGCGCATTGAAGGCGCCAGATCATTTACGGGAGAAGCCACAGCTCTCTCAACAACACCAGATCGTTTTAGGTCCGTCGGGTGCTTCTTTCAATATTTAGCATATCCCCAAAAACGAAATACTCCAAATGGTTAGGCCTCATTGCGTTTAACGCCGTATTTAATCGTGCGAGGACTGGTTATTCCTTCAAAGAAGCCGTGATCTAATCCTTTGCTGCGGCTTTACGGATTGGGAACGTTGCGTCGCCATCCTTCTTTCCGGATATTACTCGGGGGTCAGCGCTTATAACGCCGTCATTGTCCCCACCGTGTTGCGTGCCAACGAATTGGCCTTCCGCATCGTCCTTTGGTCCCTTGCGGGTGCCATCTTTTTTATTCGGCATCATCGTTTTCTCCTTCACACTGGCAACGCGAAGCTGCAGCCCCTGGTTGCAGGGCTCATTGTCTTCGGCAGATGGGTTCCAGATGCTTACCGTGATGCCAAAGAGGGCGACATTGAAGGGAGCCATCTCGCGCTTCTGGGTGTGACGTTACTGGCGGCAGGCTCTTCCTACTCAGGCACGTTTGGCCTGGCGTGGGCGCTGGCTGGTCAGCCGTCAGAATGGACGGGAACGCCATTCAGCTCGTTAGGCCGCGCATTATCCACTGCCGGGTTTGTGCTGTTGATCATCAGCCCAGACGCAACCAAGGAAGGCATCCGGCCCCCCGCGCTGGTATGTGATTGCTTCGGGCGTCGTTGCTGCTTCCCCGCTCGGCTTTGGCTGGGCTGGGCTGGGCTATTTTTGTAGCCTCCACAAATTAAGGTGCTGTGGGATGCTTGTTCGCGTAGGCCGCGTATTCACCGGTGGGGTTTTGTCTGTGGAGTGATAGCCCCGCGTGTTGGGAGCATAGATGTATGTGATGTCTCGCGAACTGCAAGCCGCACACCTGACCCGGAACTTTGCCTTGTGGGTGGTGGCATCTAAGCCAAAATGCTCTGCAAGATCGAACACATCCATATCCAGAGTACGGTTGCATTCGCGATTGCCGCAGTACGCGGTGATGCTCCCGCCCGACTCTATAACGTCGCGAAGCGTGTCAACAGAATAGCCGCCGTCAGGAAGTCTGCCCATTGTGTTCTCCTTCTGTTCCATTTCGGGCAGAGAAAGAGATTCGACAAGTGGCTATTTCAGCAGCCGCGAAAATGGGATTTATTTCGTCGTCCAATCAGCATCGCCAGTTTCGCTGACAAGCTCGATTTATACCGTGGAAACTTCACGCGCGGGATGCCGTGTCTCATTATCAACCTCAGGCATGACCGCTGCCGCGATCGAATTTCGTTTCGCTTATGTTCTTATTCCGTTTGTTCCACGTAAGTATCTGTGGCTATAAGGAAGGAAGATGACAGGCAGGGGTAAGGGCAATTCGCATCATTGGCATTGATCCAGGTTTGCGGCGCACTGGTTGGGGCGTGGTGGAGAGCGTGGGCAACAGCCTGCGTTTCGTCGCATCTGGCACGGTGACTTCCGACAGCAAGGCGGAACTGGCCTTACGGTTGCGGCAGCTACATGATGGTTTAGCCGAGGTCTTTGCGCAGTTTTCCCCAGGTGAGGCAGCGGTTGAACAGACCTTTGTAAACAAGGATGCTGTTGCGACTTTGAAGCTGGGACAGGCGCGAGGCATTGCTATGCTTGTTCCTGCACTTGCGGGTTTGCCCGTAGCGGAATACGCGCCTAATGCCGTAAAAAAAGCAGTCATTGGAGTCGGGCACGGCGAAAAGACCCAGATCCATATGATGGTAAAGGTGCTGATGCCGCTGGCCAGTTTTAATACAGACGATGCGGCTGATGCGTTGGCAATAGCGATTTGCCATTCGCACCACCGGCAATCGGCGCGCGTGCGCGCTATGATGTCTTCTTTATAGCGGCAGTTGGAGTCGTGGTTTGATTGGCAAGTTAAAGGGCACAGTGGATACGCTGGGCGAAGACCATATCGTGCTTGATGTGCATGGCGTTGGCTACATTGCCTTTTGCGGCGCACGCACTTTGATGAATGCACCCGCGGTGGGTGAGGCCATGGTGCTGTTCATTGAAACGTATGTGCGGGAGGACATGATCCGTCTTTATGGGTTTGCCACGGATGGCGAGCGAGGATGGTTTCGTCTGTTGCAAAATGTTCAGGGGGTCGGAGCAAAGGTAGCTCTGGCAGTGATGAGCACACTCTCGGCCTCGGAACTGGCCAATGCGGTGGCCTTGCAGGACAAGGCTATGGTTGCGCGCGCCCCTGGCGTTGGCCCAAAGGTAGCCGCCCGCATCGTGAGTGAATTGAAGGACAAAGTGCCTGCCTTGACCGGCGCCAGCGATGCGGCTGCCTTTGCCCTGAAGCGAGACGTAGGGGATGGCGTTGCAGGTGGTGCGGTGTTGGATGCAATTTCAGCGCTTGTGAACCTTGGCTATGGGCGCGACCAGGCAGCCAGTGCGGTTGCCGCTGCCGTAAGTGAAGCGGGAGACAATGCTGATTCTGCCAAGCTTATTCGACTTGGATTGAAGGCTCTGAGCCGATGAGCGATGCGGAGAGACTGATTTCTGCGGAAAAGCGGGGCGAGGATGATGTGACCTTGCGTCCGCAACGGCTGGACGATTTCATTGGCCAGGCTGCCGCACGCGCAAACCTGAAAGTGTTTATTCATGCTGCAAAGGCGCGGCAGGAAGCACTCGATCATGTGCTGTTTGTTGGTCCGCCGGGCTTGGGCAAAACCACATTGGCGCAAATTATGGCCAAGGAACTTGGCGTTAATTTCCGCTCGACCAGCGGGCCGGTGATTGCCAAGGCCGGAGACTTGGCGGCGCTGCTGACCAATCTGGAAGACCGGGACGTCTTGTTCATCGACGAAATTCACCGGCTTAACCCGGCGGTGGAGGAAATTCTTTATCCGGCGATGGAGGATTTTCAGCTGGATCTTATTATCGGAGAAGGGCCAGCCGCCCGCTCGGTGAAGATTGATCTGGCCAAATTTACGCTGGTGGCTGCCACCACGCGCATTGGCCTTTTGACCACGCCATTGCGTGACCGTTTTGGCATTCCGGTTCGTTTGAACTTTTACACAGTTGAAGAGCTTGAGCTGATTGTCAAACGCGGGGCGCGGTTGATGCAGTTGCCCATGAGTGAAGATGGCGCACGTGAAGTTGCCCGCCGTGCGCGTGGCACGCCGCGTATTGCCGGCAGGTTGCTGCGCCGTGTGCGCGACTTTGCCACCATGGCTAATGCGGAGATTGTGGACCGGAAGATTGCAGATGAGGCATTAATTCGACTGGAAGTTGATAGTCTTGGGCTGGACCAGCTGGATCGCCGATATCTGGACCTGATCTCACTTAATTTCGGCGGTGGGCCTGTTGGCATTGAAACCATAGCCGCCGCCCTTTCCGAGCCGCGAGATGCGATTGAGGATATTGTCGAGCCTTATCTCTTACAGCAGGGCTTTTTGCAGCGCACGCCCCGGGGTCGGGTTTTGACTGCGGTGGCGTTTCGCCATCTCGGGCTTGCTGTTCCTACTTTGCCCGGCGTGCAAACCGGTTTGTTTGACGGACCGGGCGAGGAGTAAACAGCCATGGCTGGCGATGAGTTCGTGAATTATGCCGCAAATCTGGCAGGTTATTTGACGCCGGAAGGGCACTGCCTTCCAGTACGGGTGTATTTCGAGGATACTGACTTTTCTGGCGTGGTGTACCATGCCCGTTATCTGCATTTCCTGGAACGTGGCCGAACAGATTATCTGCGCCAGCATGGTATTGGGCATCGCGAGCTGCTGGACGGCACTTTTGGCGAACCCATGGCATTCGCTGTGCGCCATATGGATATAGATTTTTTGCGCCCCGCTAGAATTGATGACGTCCTTTTGGTGAAAACTCAGACTTCACTCCTAGGCGGAGCAAGGATTATGCTCGAACAGTCGATTCTCTTGGATGATGTGCTTTTGATAAAGGCAAAGGTCAAAGTCGCAGTAATTTCTCCTGGAGGAAAACCGCGGCGAATGCCTGCCCTCGTTGCCGAACGCTTAGGAGCTACAGCGCAATAAAATGCCCGCAGCTGAGGTCTAATTCTGCTGCGGGCGGGCACCAATCAGTGAACGAATCCACCGATGTAGCCATTCTAAACTACACCAAACTCCGCGTTTGTAAAAGTGCTTGATAGAGGGTGCGTACGGCGCTCTGGAAGCTCGCAGTATGTTCTAAGAGGGTTATTCTCGGATCAGTCGGTCCACTATTTGTTTTGCAACGCTGGCGTATTTTTCCTTGGGTAGCGCACGCAGTTCTGCACCATGTGTAAACTGTCTGAAGGCTGCAGCCAGTTCTTCCTGAGTCCATCCCACTGCCAATGCCTCGTGTTCTAGCACAGACATCGCTTCCGAGATGGCCTTGGCGCATTCTTGTTTTCGGTCAGGCCTAAAAGGTGAGGGAGGTTGAATAGACATGTCGGCGCCTAGTCATTTGCGATACGGCAAACTACCAGCCTCATAATGAAGAGTCATCATCGATCAGATTGGTATTCACTTGGCTCGATCTCCGACTCGCTGTCGTGCGATAAATCTGCCGTCGGTATGTGGAGCTGAGGCCGGATCTGCAGTAAAGTAGGTGCGGGGGTCGCTCAAAATTATCGTTTGATATCAATGGTCCACACTTCCCCGCACTTTTAGACAAGCCTCTGAATTGATTGACATCTGGCACAATTCTCGACCGCACCAGTTGTGTTTTTCCCCTCGAAAGGCATTGGTTTGTCAGCATCTTATGGAAAAGGTGCGGGGGAATTATCAACGTTTCGGTGACGAAGGCTCCCTTTTGCACTTTACCAATGCGGGCTTTCCGGGTGCGAAACGGTGCTAGTATCAAAAATGCTTTGGATCACATGGACATGATGCATCTGGGTTGAAGCCAGCCCTGATTAGCGAAGCATTACCTCCAGTGCAGATTTCATGTTCCGCAGATGGAAATGTCTCCAAACATAAAATCAACACAATGGCCTGTCATCAGAGCGTCATCGCGCGTCGCTATGAAGCTGATGCGCAGTTTGATCTTGGCATTTTTTCCGACCACGGATGTACTGGCGAGTTTAGATGCAAGGTCATTCCTCTACCAAGAGGAGCCGGAGCCGTTGGGTGAGATCCCCAGCGGCTTTTTCTTTTGTTCGCTATCAACCTGTTCTGTTCCACAGTCCGTCAGTTGGTCTTGCCTCACTGAGGTGCTGCGAGAGGAAGTTGGGCCGGGTATCGGACAGCGGGTCGAGATGCACCACCAGTATCCAGAAACCGGCCAGACACGCGATTGAGTAAATCGCAATTGCGCTGTAACCCGCAACGGGCTTGTCCAGATGCACCAGAGCAATGGTGATCATCGTCAGAAAACTCAGCGAGAACATCAGATACCATTTGGATGCGTCGATCGCGCTTTTGTTGACGGCCAGCCGCTGGCTTCGTGCTTCATGCAAATCGTCCAACGCACCCACAAGCTTCAATTCAGCAATCGAAGAAACGATCATTGGCGGGTGAATTGCGATCTGGAGTATGTTCTGAAGCGTTTGGTCGACTTCTTCATGGCCCGCGTCCAGATCCGACCGCGCATGCTCATGCTTTTCAACCGCACCCACATAATTGCTGATTTCATCGCGAAGTTCAGCCCAGTTCAAGGCGCCGGGCGAGGCAAGGTCGGCCAGGCGAATGATCGCAGACCGTTCGGTGGTCAGAGCCTGATCTGCCTTGTTGGCAAGAACCCAAAGGTCAGATGCAGCAAAGCCCAGCGCCAACGCCCACATGGTGGCAATCACTCCGATGAATGGGGGAGCAGGAATTAACAGGTAACGGTAGGCGGGCAGCCTCTGTCCGACTGCAAGGATCAGCAAGGCTACGCCCGCCATGGTTGCTACAAACACAAATATCGCGATGATCAGCGCAGTTTGAGGTAGGCTTAAAAGTGTCAGCATGAATTCAGACTGTTCCTGCACTGATGATTGTGTCGGCACGCCCGCGCTCATCAATCAATTGCAGGCTGCAATTATCTGATAGACGCAACGAGCAGTGGCGGCCAGTCTAAACAGCTCTGCCGGTTCGGGTCGAGCGATCCCGCCCGATATCGGATATTTCAACAGCAACACTCTTGCCCAGTACGGTCAGGGCCTCCTCCAGTGTCTGAACCTTGGTCCAGTGCATTGGATCAAGAATACGCCGTGCCTCTGTTTCCTGCTTTCCCAAAAGCAACGCAAGCTCGGTTTTGCTGATGCCTGCTTCATTGAAGGCCGCGATGGTGGCCAGCTTGAGTGTGTCGAACACGGCAGTCGCCACAGGCACGCCTGACCTTGCAATTGGCGACGGCATGGGATCGCCGGAACGAACCCGGCCGCGGAGTGCAAGTCCCAGGGCTTCCCTTGCAGAGGCCAAAGCCTCTGCCTCATCTTTTCCACATGTGATCGCTTCAGGAACATCCTCAAATGTAACCAGAAAGCCATCTTCGTCAGAAACTAATGTTGCAAGAAAAACTTGGGTCATTTGTGCATCGGCCATTTTGTTTATAGTCTGGAGACTGGTTCAGTTATTAAGGCTGTTCAGCTTGAACGCTCGATAACCTCGAAGCAGCTTTTTTTCCTGGGCAGCCCAGGAGTAGTTTTTCATCAGAGAAGCGCCGGCCACGGCATCGGGAGTGTAAGCTGCTCTGTTGTGATAAACATGCTCAATAGCGGCTGCTATGGCTGAAGGGTCAGTCTGGTCCATGCTGACGCCAAGGCGGTTTCGCTCAACGAAACGCTTCATTTCCGGAAGGTCTGAAACGCAGAGCGGAATGCCGGACAGAGCCATTTCAAAAAGCTTGTTGGGCATGGAAAGGCGATAGCTGAGCGATGCATCCTGTATCGGGCAGATGCCGATATCAGCGGTCCGGGTGGCCATTACCACCGCATGCGGTGCCACGGGCGCGAGAAGATGCACACGTTCCGCAACGCCATGCTCCGCGGCTTTTTCCATCAACCACGCATCATTGGCCGCGTGGCGCGGGCCAAGAATGGCCAGATGATATTCCGGCAGGCTTCTGAGAGCTTCTGTTACGAGGTGAAGGCCGCGACCTTCCCGTCCCACATTGCCAGTATAGGCAATCAGCGGTGTGTGCGGATGAATTCCGGCGAGAGAGCGAATATCCGGCCCATCATGATTTTTCTGGCGAAGATCAGGCGCATTGTGGATCACGAGCGGCGTGCCATTTGTGAATTTCCCCGCATAGATCCGTGCGATACCATCAGAAACGGTGATCAAACCGTCGGTCTTTTTCAGAAGATGGCGCTCTATCCGGTCAACGAAACTCGCATTCTCGTCCGAGAGTTGCGGCATACGCGCTGTCTCAAGTTCATGCGCATCAAACACCACGGCAGCACTGTTCTCTTCCGCCCAGCATGTGGCAATTGCCAGTGGGTAGAGATCATGGGAATGGATGATTGAGGGCTTCTCCCGAAGCCCGTAGGTCATAAGGTTCAGCGTAAAAAGATAGAATTTCAGTTGCGGAAAGGCTGCCCTGCGCTCGCTGTCGTATAATTGATATGCAGTTTGCCATTCGCTTCGTTTGCGTTGAAAAGCTTCTGACGCGGCGTCACGTTCGGGCGTGCCGGAGGGACAATTCTTGATACGCCTTTTGAACGCCGGCAAAGCGCGCTCAAGCTGTTCTGCGGAAAGTTTCAGGCCTATGACCCGCATATACAGCGATCGCAAGCCGCACGCCTCTTCTCCGAAGAGTTCGAATGCCCGTTCTCTCAAACTGGTCGTCGTCGGTGGATCGAAGTCAAACATCGGCAGACGCTCAAATCGTATCCCATCAACCACTTCGCGGTCTGGCACGTCACTTGCAGAACGAGCATAAACCAGCACGTCATATCCGCCGGTCACAAGACTTGCTGCCTGCTTCAGAACCCGACTGTCATGTGTTCCCGGGTTGCTGACAATACACAGGGCCAGAGGCTTTTTTCTGGCTGATACATCTGCTTCCGGCTCCCGCGTTGGGACTGGTACCTGTGCAGTGACAAGAGGTTTGACAGAACGCAGCAGTTTAAAAAAATGGCCACTGATCATGAGCGCTCCGCTGTGAAAACCTTTTGCGTGAACATACAGGCAGTTTTCAGCAGCGAAACTAAAAAATAAACAATGAATAATAGATCTTTGGTCTTGCCTTGTGCCTGCCGGTTACAAAACCTGAAAGCCGTGTGCAAACGGGTCTCTGTCGTCAATGAAAATCGTGTTGTAACCTGTCATGCGAGCCCATCCCGCAATGGATGGGACAATTGCCGGTATGCCAGCCACCTCGGCCGCAGCCTCCACCCTGCCTTTGAACAATGATCCAATAATACTTTCATGCACAAACGGATCTCCAACCTGCAATTTTCCCCGCGAAGCCCAATGCGCAATACGGGCGGATGTGCCTGTGCCGCACGGAGAGCGGTCGATGGCCTTGTCCCCGTAAAAAACTGCATTGCGCGCATGGGATTCAGGGTTGGTTGGCGCACCGGTCCAGAGAATATGTGACAGGCCGCTGATCTCTGGCTTTTCCGGGTGAACAAAACTGTATTTTTCATTCAGCGCGCGGCGCAGAGGGCCGGAAAACTGCACCAGTTGAGACGCTGTGTAATCAGCCATATCGCGGAAACCGGGTTGCGCCTCGACAATTGCGTAAAAGTTTCCGCCAAAGGCGACATCCACAGTCAGGCTGCCAAGGCCGGGACATTCGACTTCCAGACCTGTGGAATGCACAAAAGCCGGCACATTGACCAACCGGACTTCCTCAACATACTGGCCTTCCTGCCGATAGGTCGCCACAACCAGACCGGCAGGGGTGTCGAGGCGAAGCACTCCGGGTTCTTTCGGAGTCACCAGTCCATGTTCCAGCGCCATGGTTACCGTGCCGATAGTGCCATGCCCGCACATTGGCAGGCAGCCGGATGTTTCAATGAACAATATCGCGACATCGCAATCATCACGCGTGGGCGGGTACAGCATAGAGCCTGACATCATGTCATGGCCACGTGGCTCAAACATCAAGCCGGTGCGAATCCAGTCATATTCCGCCAGAAAATGCGCCCGCTTTTCCAGCATGTTCGCGCCTGAAAGGTTGGGGCCACCACCCGCCACCAGACGCACGGGATTGCCGCATGTGTGACCGTCTATGCAGAAAAATGAATGCCGCGCCATATGTTCTTTACTCGTGATGTTTGAAACGTGCAGGTGAGTAGGCAGCCATCGGAATAGCCGGCTCACTGCCCAGAACCAGATCTCGCACCAGACGCGCCGTACCGGCTGACTGCGTCAGGCCAAGGTGGCCGTGGCCGAATGCGTAAACAATGGAGCGGCTGGCGCTGGAATGGCCAATAACGGCCAGCGTATCTGCCATGGATGGGCGGAAACCCATCCACTGCGTACCGCCAGCCGGATTCAGCCCCGGCAGAAATTCCTGCGCTTTTGCCAGCATTGCAGCGGAGCGCGCATAGTTGGGGGCTAAAAACAGGCCGCCCAGCTCCACCGCGCCACCAATTCTTACGCCTCCTTCAACGGGCGTGGCGACAAAGCCGTGGCCGTTGAAATAGAGCTGACATTTCAGATCAAAGGCGCCCGGAGGCAGTGTGGTGTTGTATCCGCGCTCGGTTTCAAGCGGCAATTTGTCTCCAAGCGCAGCGGCCAGCTTTCCCGACCACGCACCGGCGGCAAGAACCACGCAATTGGCTGTCAGCACGCGGCCGCCAGGACAGATGACACGCGCGCCTGTGCCTTGTGGCTCAATCTTCAGCACCTCATCGCGCACAATCGAGCCACCTTGCGCGGTGAACTGGCTGGCCAGGGCCATGGTGAAATCATAGGGGCTTTTGACCTGCTGACCCGTTGGATCGTAAACCGCATGGCTCAGAAACCGCTTGGCCAGTCCGGGCTGCAGCGTTTCAATTTCGCTTCCGGAAATCACTTGAAAGCCAATCCCGGCCTTTTCCTTGGCTGTCCAGTCCCGCCTTGCGGCGTTAAAGGCTGCCTCGCCATCGTAAAGGTCCAGAGTGCCGGTGGTTTCAATGTGCTGGCCAAGCTCTGCACTGGCACTGGCACGCTGCATTTCCTGCCGGGAAAGCTGCATCAAAGCGGCCTGCGCCTGCATGATTTTGCCATAGGCCTGGGGCCTGCTGGCTTGCCAGAAGCGCCACAACCAGGGGGCAATTCTGTGTGCGTAGGAGGGGCGGATGCTCAGAGGGCCAAGCGGATCCAGCAGCCATTTCGGTGCCTGACGAATGATGCCGGGTGAGGCGAGGGGCATGATCTCGGAAAATGCCAGGATTCCGGCATTGCCAAAACTGGCACCGCGCGCCGGAGCATTTTTTTCAACAATCGTGACCGTCCGACCGGTGGCAGACAGTGCCAGCGCCGCCATCAGGCCAACGACGCCAGCGCCGATAACGACAATATCGGCCCTGGCTTCCTGCGTCATTGGGTTGCCCTGTTTTCAGGAAAGGGAGGGAAGAGCTGGCCGAGTGGCAAGCGCCTGAGAAATGATTTTCTCGACCCGTGCACGCTCTTCGCCCGCCAGTGGCTGACGTGGTGCGCGAACCCGGTCATTGGAGCCTATGGCCATAACTTCCGCCAGCTTGATATTTTGCACAAGATAGCTGGAAACATCTAGGTCCAGCAATGGGCGGAACCAGCGATAAATGGCCAGTGCCTCCTGCGTGCGGCCCTGCTGAAGCAACTGGTAAATGGCAACCGTTTCCTTCGGAAAGGCCACCACAAGCCCGGCAACCCAGCCAACTGCACCCACCGACAGGGCTTCGAATGCCAGATTGTCAACGCCGGTCAGAACGGCGTAACGGTCACCCAGCCGGCTGAAGATTTCCGAGGTGCGGCGAATATCGTCGGATGATTCCTTGATGGCGACGAAGCGACTGTCTTCAGCCAGCTCTTCCATGATGTCCGGCGTGATATCGACCTTATAGGCAACGCGGTTGGAATAGATCATGACGGGCAGGTCACCTGCCGCTGCCACCGCGCGCATGCTGTCCAGCGTTTCCTGCCGGTTTGTGTGGTAAATCAGGCTTGGCACAACCATCAGTCCGTCAGCGCCAGCCTTGGCGGCAGCTTTGGCAATCTCGCAGCTTTCCGCTGTCGACGCCGCGGCAACTGTCATCAGCACCGGCTTGCCATTGCTGACAGATCTGGCGGTTTTCAACAGCTCGATCTTTTCGCTCAGGGTTAGCATTGGCCCTTCGCCCAAAGAGCCGCAGACGATCAGCCCGTCACAGCCTGCATCCATTTGCAGGCCCCAGCAACGAACATTCTCGTCATTGTCCAGACCGCCGTTTTCCAGAAACTTGGTTGTAACGGCGGGGATGACGCCCTTCCACATGGCAAAAAACTCCTATCGAGAACCAATGATTGGATTGATTATTGCAGATTGGATCCAATTTGCAATATCGGATATCTTTCTTTTTTCGCTCTTTTGCGGCATCATGTGTACGAGGTTTAAGTCTCTAAGCGTCATTGTGAGAATGCGATGCTCAATATCAAGGCAAAAAACATCGGCACCATGGCGTCAGCCGCCGATCTGATTTTTGAGGCATTGCGTGAATCCATCGTCGATGGTGATTTGCAGGATGGTGATCTGTTGCGCCAGGACCAGCTTGCCACCATGTTCAATGTCAGCCGCATTCCAGTGCGCGAGGCGCTTGCAAGGCTGGAAGAGCAGGGGCTTGTGACCAACCAGCGCTACAAGGGCGCCGTCGTCTCCTCGCTGTCGCTGGCAGAAATTGCTGAAACATTTGAATTTCGGGCGCTTCTGGAATCCGAAGTCATTCGACACTCGGTGCGCAATCTGCGCCCGGAATCGCTGCGTGAGGCGACATTGTTTCACAAGCAGTTTGCAGCGGAAAAAAACAGCGCGAACTGGGCCACGCTGAATCGGCGATTCCATGAAACGCTGTATCAGGATGCGGGCAGACCCTATTTTTTACAGGTGGCAGGGGCCGCTTTGGACAAGGTGGGGCGATATTTGCGCGCGCAACTGGTGCTGACTGATGGCATGGCCCGTGCGCGCGCCGAACATGCTGAAATCCTGCAGGCCTGCAAGGATGCGGATGCGGATCTGGCGGCGCGCCTGACCCATGATCACATCATGGGCGCGTGCACAGGACTGGTTGAATTTCTGAAAGTCCAGCGTAGCTGATTGGCTAATAAGCCGCACAATGCGTAAAATGCTTTTCGTCAATGGGCTGGAAGGACGCGTCAGGTGCAGGCAGGTCAGGGTTACGAAGAGCAGGAGGCAGCCTGGCGGTCACGGGTAGCCAAAGTCTTGAAAGATGCAGACTTTGAAACGCTCTGTTCGCAAACCCTGGAAGGTTTTGCGCTGCAACCACTTTATCGGGCTGTTGAGGTTGAAACGGCCCGTTCCACAAGGCAAAGGCCAGATTTGCCATGGAAAATCTTTCAACGGTTGGACCATCCCGAGCCGCTTGCGGCTGCGGATCTAGCCTTGGCCGATCTTGCCGGAGGTGCAACGGGTCTGGAAATCTGCTTTGACGGCGCACCGGCGGCTTACGGCTTCGGCATTGCTGCGCGTGATTTGGCAGAAGCACTTCGCCCGGTGGAACTGGACCGTATTTCGCTTGCGCTTGCTTTGCCGGATGGTGATGAGGCGGCCTGCGTTGAGGCGGTATTGGCCGTAATGGCCAACCAGCGCCTGACACCAGACCTTGTCCATATCAGTTTCGGCCTCAACCCGCTGGCTGCCAATGCCAACCTTGCACAAAAGCTTTTGGCGTGTGGATTTGGCGGGCCGATCTGGCGGGCAGATGGCCGCGTGCACCACAATGCCGGAGCGTCGGCCGCGCAGGAACTGGCAGCAGTTCTATCAACGTCAGTTGCTGCCTTGCGATGCCTGGAAACGTTGGGCGAGTCTCTGGAAAATGCTTCGGATCTGATTTCGCTGCATCTTTCAGCCGATGCGGATGAATTTATTGGCGTGGCAAAGTTTCGCGCCTTGCGGCAATTGTGGGGGGAGGTTGCCGCCGCATGCAACATGCCCGCTCAACAGCCACTGATTGGCGCAGAAACCTCTTTGCGCATGGTAACGCGGCAGGACGCGGCAACAAATCTTCTGCGCAATATGCTTGGTGCTTTTTCGGCGGCGATTGGCGGCGCAGACAGCATTTCCATTTTGCCGCACACAATTGCCGTGGGGCTGGGTGATGCCATGTCCCGGCGCACCGCCCGCAATCTGCAAATTCTGTTGCTGGAAGAAAGCCATCTGGCAGCAGTTGCGGACCCCGCCGCAGGCTCGGGTGCTTTTGAAAGCATCACGGCCTCTCTTGTGGGCGAAGCATGGGCGCTGTTTCAGGAACTGGAAGCGCAGGGCGGCATAGTGGCCGCAATGGGTTCTGGCGCCTGGCAGGCAGAACTGGCCAACACAAGGGCTGCGCGGCTGGCGGCTATTGAATCCGGCCAGCAGCCAATTCTGGGTACCACCAGATTTATCAACCCTGACGATCGTCAACCGTCCGTTCTGTTGCCAGGGCCCAGGTTCACCTCTCCATTGGGTGTGTATCGTGACGCGCAGTCATTTGAGAGCGAAAGCGAGGTGGTGGCATGAGCGCGATCCCTGATTTTTCCACTCTGGCGCGCAAGGGAGTTGCCATGCCGGCCAAAGCCCGGATGGCGGAACCGTGGGAAACACCCGAAGGAATTGCCGTTGCCTCCTGTTACGGGCCGCAGGATTGCCGGGGCCTGAACTTTGCCAGTTCTTTTCCTGGCGTGCCGCCGTTCGTTCGCGGGCCTTATCCTACGATGTATGTGAACCAGCCATGGACAATCCGGCAATATGCCGGTTTTTCAACCGCCGAGGAATCCAACGCCTTTTACCGGCGCAACCTTGCCGCGGGTCAGAAGGGGCTGTCAGTGGCCTTTGATCTGGCAACGCATCGTGGTTACGACAGCGACCACCCGCGCGTTGCGGGCGATGTCGGCATGGCGGGCGTTGCCATTGATTCCATCTATGACATGCAGACGCTGTTCGATGGCATCCCGCTGGATCAGATGAGCGTATCCATGACCATGAATGGCGCTGTGTTGCCCATTCTTGCTTTGTACATTGTTGCGGGTGAAGAACAGGGTGTATCTGCGGACAAGCTGTCCGGGACCATTCAGAACGATATTCTCAAAGAGTTTATGGTGCGCAACACCTATATTTACCCGCCGGCCGGGTCGATGCGCATTGTCTCCGATATTTTTGCCTACACATCGCAGCATATGCCGCGTTTCAACTCCATTTCCATTTCCGGCTACCATATGCAGGAAGCGGGAGCGACCGCCGATCTGGAACTGGCCTATACGCTGGCGGATGGTGTCGAATATATGCGCGCCGGGGTCGATGCAGGCCTGCCGATTGACAGTTTTGCGCCGCGCCTTTCCTTCTTCTGGGCAGTTGGCATGAACTTTTTCATGGAAGTGGCCAAGCTGCGCGCAGGCAGGCTGCTGTGGACCGAGCTGGTTTCAAGGTTTAACCCGCAAAGTGAAAAATCGCTGGCATTGCGGGCCCATTGCCAGACCTCTGGCTGGTCGCTGACCGCGCAGGATGTGTTCAACAATGTCGGACGCACGGCCATTGAGGCCATGGCGGCAACCCAAGGCCACACACAGTCGCTGCACACCAACTCGCTGGATGAGGCACTGGCGCTTCCAACCGATTTTTCCGCACGCATTGCCCGCAACACGCAATTGCTGCTGCAACTGGAAAGTGGCACCAGCCGGATCATCGATCCGTGGGGTGGCTCCTGGTATGTCGAGCGCCTGACGGCAGATCTGGCGTCTCGCGCCATGGCGCATATTGACGAGGTGGAAACTCTGGGCGGCATGGCAAAAGCCATTGAGGCAGGCGTGCCGAAGCTGAGAATTGAAGAGGCGGCAGCGCGCACCCAGGCTCGAATTGATGCCGGCCTGCAAACCGTGGTCGGGGTGAACCGCTACAGGGTGAGTGATGAGCAGCCGATTGACGTGCTGAAAGTTGACAATTCGGCAGTGCGCGCCCGGCAGATTGAAAAGCTGGAACGGCTGCGTGGCTCCCGCAATCAGGCGGAGGTGGATGCGGCCCTGCAGGCTTTGACCCGAAGCGCGACATCAGGGCAGGGCAATTTGCTGGCACTGGCGGTGGATGCGGCACGGGCGCGGGCGACAGTCGGTGAAATTTCCCTGGCGCTGGAAACCGCGTGGAACCGGCACAAGGCCGACATCAAAATCAACAAGGGCGTTTACAAGCGCGAATTCGGAACCCCCGATGAGGCAACCCGGCGTGTGCAGTCCCTTGTTGAGGATTTTCGCAATGTTGAGGGCATGCTGCCCAAAATTCTTGTCGCGAAAATGGGGCAGGATGGCCATGATCGCGGCCAGAAGGTTGTCGCCTCCGCCTTTGGTGACCTTGGTTTCGACGTGGTGATTGGTGCACTCTTTGCCACGCCCGGCGAAGTGGCTGAACAGGCGCTGGCAGAAGATGTGCACGTGATTGGCGTTTCGTCACTGGCCGCCGGGCATCTGACGCTGGTGCCGGAGCTTCGCGAGGAATTGCGCAAGCTTGGGCGGCCAGACATTCTGGTCGTTGTTGGTGGTGTCATTCCCCCGCAGGATTTTGATGAATTGCGCTCTGCCGGGGCAGCGGCGATTTTTCCGCCCGGAACGCCGATTGCGCAAGCCGCGCTGGAACTGATGGACAAGCTAAATGCACATCTTGGCTACCGACAGAAAAAACCGGAAGCCTATTACTAGAGAGTTTCGCTTTAACTCTCGGTATTGTCTCATGAAATTGCCGTTGAAGTAACGCGGCTTAAATGGCAGGATGTTTAAGCCGTTTTGGCAAGAAGGTCGGTTTCAGGCTGCCAATTGCCTGGTTGCACTGCCAGACATTGCGCAAAAACCTGGCCCACCCCGATCAGAATTGGTCGATCAAGGCCCACAGCCGCAACCAGCTCGGGCAGTTGCGCCAATGTGCCAACATTGCGGGCCTCATCCTCACGGGAAATGTTGGCAGCTATGGCAACCGGAGTGCTGGCCGCCATTCCTTCCTGCTGCAACTGCGCGGAAATCTGCGCGGCCATTCGCCCGCCCATGTAAAAGATTGTCGTGGCGTTGCTGCCTGCCAATGCCTTCCAATCCACGTCTTGCGGCAACCCGCCCTTGCGGGAGTGGCCGGTGACAAGGCGCACCTGCTGGGCATGGTCGCGGTGGGTCAGCGAAACGCCAAATCCGGCGGCCATGGCTGATGCGGCGGTGATGCCCGGCACAATGCTGACCGGAATTCCACGCTGCTTCAACTCGGCAATTTCTTCGCCAGAGCGACCAAAAACGGAGACATCGCCGCCCTTCAGCCGCACGACGTGTTTGCCCGCCAGAGCAAGCTGCACCATTGTCCGGTTGATGTCTTCCTGTCTGCAGGAGTCGCGTCCGGCCCGCTTTCCCACCAGCATGCGACGAGCCTCCCGCCGCGCCAGTTCCAGAACCTCATCCGAAACCAGATCATCAAACAGAATGACATCCGCCGCCTGCAAGGCGCGAACGGCTTTCAGTGTCAGAAGTTCTGCATCGCCGGGGCCAGCGCCAACCAGCGTCACACGGCCTTGCGCAGCTTGCGTATGGTGAAGACTTTCAACCAGATCGTGCAACTCGGCTTCCTGCTGGGCATTGGGCACCCGCCGGGTGAACGCCATGTCTGACAGTTTTTCCCAGAATGCACGGCGTTGCGGGCCGGGCTGCAAACGGGCCATAACTTCGCCCCGCAGCCGGGCTGCCAGGGCCGCCCAGTCACTCAACGCGTGCGGCAGCAGGGTCTCAATCCGGCGGCGAATGGCTTGTCCCAAAATTGGCGCTGCGCCATCGGTCGCAATGCCGATCACCACCGGGGAACGGTTGACGATGGTGCCAAAGCGGAACTGACAGAATTCCGGTTTGTCGATAATGTTGACCGGCACACCCGCCTGCGTTGCGGCTTTGACAAAGCGTTCCGCTTCGCCATTCGTTTCAAAGTCTGCCACCGCCATGGCCGCGCCTTCGAATTCGGCATCCCGCCAGTCTCGTGAGCGATGCTGAATACTGCCTGCGTAATCATTGGATAGAACGGTGTGCATTTCCACCGAAAGCTCGGCCGGTGCAGCATACAGCTCAACCTTGGCGCCGGCCGCAGCCAGAAGTTCGGCTTTCCAGGCGGAAGCATTGGCTCCGCCCACCACTATTGCCCGCTTTCCCGTAAGATCGAAGAACACCGGCAGGCTGGCCAGATTGCCCATGCGCATCGGTTGTCTTGTGCGGCCATCGAAAGTGTCTGTGTCAGCCATTGCCATGTCCGTTACAAATCGTACCGGTAATTTCAAGCACTTGAGGCAGACAAACAAGAAACAGCCATCCCTATGCCCGGGGCAGCATGGTCAAAAGCTCTCCAACCAGAGCCTGAGGCGCAAAATCCTTTCTTCCGGACCCAAGCGGCCCTTAAAAAGCAACAGGGGCGGTAGACCGCCCCTGCTTCATTTCCGATCAGGCCATGGCCTTTTGCAGATTTTCGTCGACTTTATCGAGGAAGCCGCTGGTGGACAGCCATGGCTGATCCGGGCCAATCAGCAAAGCCAGATCCTTGGTCATGTGGCCGGACTCGACGGTCTGAATGCAAACGGATTCAAGCGTCTGGGCAAACTTTGCCAGTTCCGGATTGTTGTCCAGCTTGGCGCGGTGTGAAAGGCCACGTGTCCAGGCAAAAATCGAGGCGATGGAATTGGTGGACGTTTCCTGCCCCTTCTGATGCTGGCGATAGTGGCGCGTCACGGTGCCGTGCGCAGCTTCGGCTTCCACTGTCTTGCCATCCGGCGTCATCAGAACCGAGGTCATCAGGCCCAGTGAGCCGAAGCCCTGCGCCACGATATCGGACTGCACGTCACCATCATAGTTTTTGCACGCCCAGACATAACCGCCGGACCATTTCAGCGCAGAAGCAACCATGTCATCGATCAGGCGGTGTTCGTATGTCAGCTTGCGCTTTTCAAACTCAGCCTTGAACTCGTTGTCATAAACTTCCTGGAAAATGTCCTTGAAGCGTCCGTCATACACTTTCAGAATGGTGTTCTTGGTCGAAAGGTAAACGGGGAAGTTGCGCTGCAGACCATAGTTCAGCGAGGCCCTGGCAAAATCGCGAATTGAATCGTCCAGGTTGTACATGGCCATGGCAACACCAGCGCTGGGTGCCTGATAAACCTCATGTTCAATCGTCTGGCCGTCTTCGCCAACAAACTTGATCGACAAGGTGCCCTTGCCGGGAAATTTGAAATCCGTTGCACGATACTGATCGCCAAAAGCATGGCGGCCAACCACAATCGGCTGGGTCCAGCCCGGTACGAGACGTGGAACGTTCTGCATGATGATGGGCTCACGGAAGATGACGCCGCCCAGAATGTTGCGGATTGTGCCGTTAGGCGACTTCCACATCTTTTTCAGATCAAATTCTTCAACGCGCGCTTCATCCGGGGTGATGGTTGCGCATTTTACACCCACGCCGTGCTTTTTAATGGCGTTTGCGGCATCAATCGTCACCTGATCATCCGTCGCATCGCGATTTTCGACCGAGAGATCGTAGTACTCAAGATCGATATCGAGATAGGGGTGAATCAACTTGTCTTTGATAAAATGCCAGATGATACGGGTCATTTCGTCGCCGTCGAGTTCAACGACTGGGTTTGCGACCTTAATTTTCGCCATCTATGCCTTCCCTCCGGGAGTTGAAGCCCCGCCGCGCGGTTGTGGCCGGACTGACTGTCTGGTTGGGCTATAGCAAAGACCTTCGCAGGTGCAAAGTAAGGATAGGCCTCAATCACGCCCTTTCGCACAAGCGGCAGAGGGGCTATCACCCGAAAATTGACAGGCAGAGAGGACAGCGTGGCCGGAACTGATAGAAATAGCACCATGATCACCGGTGGGCCGGCGATCGTTCTGGTAGAGCCGCAACTGGGCGAAAACATCGGCATGGTGGCGCGCGCCATGGCCAATTTTGGCCTTTCGGATTTGCGCCTTGTTGCCCCGCGTGATGGCTGGCCCAATGAAAAGGCCATTGCGGCGGCTTCCCGCGCCGACCATGTTATTGCTGCGGCGCAGGTGTTTGACACTGTGGAGCAGTCAATTGCGGACTTGAATTATGTGGCGGCAACAACAGCACGGCCACGCTATTCAACAAAACCGGTGATAGGGCCGGACGTTGCCAGCGGTAAAATGCGTGAGCGGATGGAAGCGCAGCATGGCTGCGGCATATTGTTCGGCCGCGAGCGGTTCGGCCTTTCCAACGAAGAGGTCGATCTGGCCGACGAGATTGTGACGTTTCCGGTGAACCCGGCGTTTGCTTCACTGAATATTGCGCAGGCCGTGTTGTTGATGAGCTATGAGTGGATGAAGTCCGGTACCTTGTTTGAGGGCAGGCCACGTTTCTATGCCCCGGTCATCAACACAGCGGGCAAGGAAGACCTGTTTCGGCTTTTTGACCATCTTGAATCTGCGCTTGACGAAACCGGCTACTTTTTTCCGCCGGAAAAGCGTGATGTGATGGTGCACAATTTGCGCAACATGCTCACCCGGGCGAGTTTTTCCGATACCGAGGTGCGCGCATTGCGCGGCGTTATTCGTGCGTTTGAAAAAAGGTCGGGCAAAGATGAGTGACAGGCCGGTTCTGGTATTTGACTCTGGCCTGGGTGGCCTGTCTGTGCTGCGCGAGTTGCGGGTCAGAATGCCGGACCGACGCTATCTGTACATAGTAGATGATGCTGGCTTTCCTTACGGAGACTGGCAGGAAGAGGCTCTTGCAACGCGGATTCTGGACCTGTTTGCAGGGCTGCTCGAAACGCATCAGCCGCAACTGGTGGTTATTGCCTGCAACACGGCTTCCACATTGGTTCTCAGCCAGCTTCGCGAACGGTTTGCCGTTCCTTTCGTCGGCACGGTACCGGCGATCAAGCCCGCGGCGGAACAAACCCGATCGCGACTGGTCAGCGTGTTGGCAACGCCTGGCACTGTGCAGCGGCAATACACGCGCGGCCTGATCGAAAGCTTCGCTGCGGATTGTGAGGTGCAACTGGTCGGCTCTGTGCGGCTTGCTGCCATGGCAGAAGCCTATTTGCGCGGGGGTGCGCTGGATGAGGCGGCAATCCACCAGGAGATCGCCCCGGCATTTGTGGAGAAGGACGGGCGGCGAACAGACATTGTGGTTCTGGCGTGCACGCATTACCCGTTTTTGACCAATGCGTTTCGAAAAGTGGCGCCCTGGCCGGTGGACTGGCTTGACCCGGCAGAGGCCATTGCCCGTCAGGCGGGGAAGCTGATGACGGGCGCGCCATCAACACTTCCGGAGGGTTTTGATCTTGCAGTGTTCACCGCAGGGCATCCGGACTACACCACGCGCCGCCTCATTCACGGCTTTGGTCTGCACTGCTGACTTTGCCTTATTTTTGTAAGGAAATGGCAGACGTTTGTGTGGTCTGGCCGTTGATCTGGTCGGTTACGATCATCGACAGTTTCCCATCGCCGGCATTGTTGATCTTCATGGTGGCATTGCGGTCACCATAGACAGCCTTGGCATAGGTCAGATCAAACACGAGCTGATTGTTTTGCAGCCGCCCATTGGAAAGCTGGGCAGGGCCGGTGGTTGAGCCTGTATAAATGCCGGAAAAACTGTTGCTGGCCGGGTCGAAGCGAATATCTGCACCGATGCGCCGGGTAAAGATGACCGCCGCACGGCAGGTTCCCTGAATTGCCAGAGCATTTGCTCCCTGCAACTGCCCATCGAGAGTGCACGTCACGCGGCGCGGGCTTGGGTCCACATCGCGCTGGACTGTGCCGCCACCGCGAAACTGCCCTTCAAACCGTTGCAGATAGGAATTGTTTGCCTGCGCGTAGGCCGTTCCAGCCAAGGCGGCAAACGTGACCAGTGCAATTGTGCATTTGTACGCCATCCGCTGCTCCATTTGTGGCTTCAACTCTTGGAAAGCTGTGCTTTGTACCCATATCTGGGTCAGTATCGAATAACTTCCATGGCAGGAACAAAATGGACCTTTTGCGTATCGTCATCGCCATCTTCATTCCGCCGCTTGCGGTTTTCCTGACCACCGGGCTTGGCAAGCACTTCTGGATCAATCTGCTTCTGACGCTGCTTGGCTACATCCCGGGTGTCGTGCACGCTGTCTGGTTCATTTCGCGCCGGCAGGGGCAGCGCACCCTGTCTGGTTGACATGGGCAGGCCATTCTTCTAGAGAAACGCTGCATCGGCGGGCTTCAAAATCCGCCGGTTTTTTACGTGTCCCGTGAGCAGCCTTGGTGCTGGTCTGTCAGCCCCTTAAACAAGGGCAAAGGAGGGCGCGTTTCCTTACCCGGTCAAAATGGTTTGTCCGGGTGGTTCATCATAAGGAAATGCGATGAGCAAGCGCGAATCGTCGAAATACAAAATCGACCGCCGCCTGGGCGAAAACATCTGGGGTCGCCCGAAATCTCCGGTTAACCGTCGCCAATACGGTCCTGGCCAGCATGGTCAGCGCCGCAAGTCCAAGCTTTCCGACTTTGGTACGCAGTTGCGCGCCAAGCAGAAGCTCAAGGGCTATTATGGTGATGTGTCGGAAAAGCAGTTCCGCCGCACCTACGAAGAGGCGGCTCGCCGTCGTGGTGATACGTCGGAAAACCTGATCGGCCTGCTGGAATCGCGTCTGGACGCGATTGTCTACCGTGCCAAGTTCGTGCCAACGGTTTTTGCTGCACGTCAGTTCATCAACCACGGCCACGTTAACGTAAATGGCGTTCGCACCAATATCGGTTCATACCGCTGCAAGGCGGGTGACGTGATTGAAGTGCGTCAGAAGTCGAAGCAGCTGACCATTGTTATGGATTCTGTGCAACTCGCCGAGCGTGATGTGCCGGATTATATCGAAGCTGATCATAACAAGATGGTCGCTACATATAACCGCATTCCTGGCCTGGGCGATGTGCCGTATCCGGTGCAGATGGAACCAAACCTGGTGGTCGAATTCTACTCGCGTTAAAGCATTTCCGGTTGAAACAGAATTGTTTCAGCCAGGGGTAATGCGGCAAACAGAGAGTTGGAGGCTTGCGGCGATCGAAAGATCATCAATGGCTCTCATCACCAGAGTTGCTACATGGTTTCGCGAAAGGCTGCCTTCGGGTGGCCTTTTGTTTTTGTATTGAGAGCTTTGTCCTCTCAAACGCAAATTGTTCCAACAGCGGGACAATGCGACAAATCAGGTTAGAGCGCTCCGGGAGATCGAAAGATCAGCGGACATGCTTTAAAAGCCGCATGAAACAGAATGCCGGAGGCGCGAAGCATGTTGGATGATGCATTGGCGGAAAATCCGTTGGCGGATGAGGCAGAGGTTGACGGCGGACCATCACTTTTTGCGCAGGCACCGACCAGTGTTGCATTCAAAAAGCTGAGAAAACGCCTTCTGCGGGAAGTGCGGGAAAGCATCTCCAGATATGCGATGGCTCGGCCCGGTGCGCGCTGGCTGGTGGGCATTTCTGGCGGCAAGGATTCCTACAGCCTTCTGGCGCTGCTGATGGATATGAAATGGCGCGGTCTTCTGCCTGTGGATATTCTGGCCTGCAACCTTGACCAGGGGCAGCCGGGTTTTCCCAAACATATCTTGCCGGAATTTCTGACCCGGCACGGCATTGCGCATCGCATAGAGTATCGCGATACCTATAGCGTAGTGAAAGAAAAAATGCCCGCAGGGGCGACCTATTGCTCGTTATGTTCCCGCTTGCGACGAGGCAATCTCTACCGGGTGGCAAGGGAAGAGGGATGCGAGGCGCTGGTCCTTGGCCACCATCTCGATGACAGCCTGGAGACATTTTTTCTCAATCTGTTCCATGGCGGCAAAATGGCGGCCATGCCAGCAAAGCTTTTGAACGATGAGGGCGATATTCTGGTGCTTCGCCCGCTCATCCACTCGACAGAAGCGGACCTCGCGAAATTTTCGCAGGCGATGGCCTTTCCAATCATTCCTTGCGACCTTTGCGGCAGTCAGGATGGCTTGCAGCGCAACGCGCTGAAAGCCTTTCTAAGTAACATGGAAAGGCAGTTTCCCGGCCGAAAGGAAACGATCGGCAAGGCGTTGGCCCATGTGAACCCGAGCCATTTGCTGGATCCGCGACTGTTCGATTTCCAGTCGCTTTCTCCCCGTTCCGAGGAATAGCTGTGTCTGAGTTTGATATTGTTCGTCTGGCAGAAATTTTGCGCAGTGCTGCCAAGGCGGAGATCATGCCTCGTTTTCGCCGTCTGGCGGCGGGCGACATTCGTGAAAAAACCTCTGCTGTGGATCTGGTTACCGAGGCTGACGAGCGCGCGGAACTGCTGATCAGTCGGGAATGTGCATCGGCTTTTCCACAGGCAGTCTTCATAGGCGAAGAGGGAGTTTCGGCCACACCGGAACTGATTGAGAAAGTTGCGGAATGCGATCTGGCAATTGTCGTGGACCCGATCGATGGCACCGCCAATTTTGCTGCGGGGTCTCCGGTCTTCGGTGTCATGGCGGCGGTGGTGCGCAGGGGTGAGTTGGTCGGTGGTATAATCTACGACCCGATGGGCGATGATTTTATCATGGCCGAGCGCGGTGCAGGCACATATGTCTGGCAAACAGGTGGAGCGTCGGTGCGACAGCATTATGCGTCGCCGGTGCCGGTTGCCGAAATGGTCGGCGCTGCATCCACCAGCCAGTTTTCACTGACTGAACGGCGCAAGCTTCTGGCCGGTTTCGCCGAAACCAGAATCCTGTGCAGCTACCGGGCGGCGGCTCAGGAATACCGTTTGGCTGCGTCTGGCGCGCTGCATTATCTGTTCTACTGGCGGCTGATGCCGTGGGATCATCTGGCAGGCGCACTGATGGTTGAGGAGTCGGGTGGCTATGTGCGGCGGCTGGATGGCTCTCGCTACCTGCCCACGCACATCAGCGGCGGGGTGCTGTGCGCACCGGATGCCCAAAGCTGGCAGGAATTGCGGAACTGCCTGCCAATCTAGCAGTCCAGCCTGCCGCACGCGGAATTCCGCTTCCGGCAGACTTGTTAACTGGGTCAAATATCTCTGATAAGGATTTGTTTTAAAAACAATCTAGAGACAGATCTAGACCTTGACGATCAAATCCCGCGGGCAACTTTCAGTCCAGCATTCCACTCCATTTTCCGTTAACAGAAATGTCTCTTCGGTGTGGTGCCGGCAACCATCATGGTAGTAGCTGTACTCGATGCAATACACCGTGCCTGGTTCCAGAACGGTCCGGTTAACGGCGTTCATCCGCGGCGGTTCATGAGCGCCGATGCCGATGCCATGGCCAACAAACTCTCTCGGAAATTTCGGAAGATATTTGTCGATCATCGCATATCCACGGTCAAATGCCTCGCCGCCGGTCATGCCTGCGCGCAGGCTCATGCCCAGTTCCATCTGAACTTCGTTCAGCCATTTCCATATGTCTTTATGGCGCTGGGTGGTGTCGCCAACAAAGTAGGAACGGACAAAATCCGCGCCATAGCCGTAGTAAAATGCGCCCATATCGACTTTGACAAAGTCGCCATGTTCAATGATTTTCTCCACCGGAAATGGTGCGTGTGCGGCGTAGGAGGTTTCAGGGCCGCAGCCGACATTGATGAATTTTACGCCGTGGGCGCCGTTTTCCATCATTGAGCCAGAGGCGGCGCGCAACAGATCCGAATCTTTGGATCCAATGCGAATAGCGTCGCGGAAAGCGGCGTGAGCGGTGATGGTAACGTCGGTGGCAAACTTGATGCGCCGTATTTCTTCCGGCGTTTTCACCATGCGAACGATTTCCATCATCTGGCTGACATCAACAATTCTGTTGCCGGCCAAAAGGCTTTCAAGCTGCAGTTTGAAGCCGGCGGGCAGGCTGTCACCTTCGGTGCCGATGGTCATTTTGTTAACGCCGCGTTCCTGAAGAATGGCGCGGGCCGCCTCGGCAAAATCGGCGTAGAAATGAGTGTCAATGTCGGTGAAAAACTCGGCCATTGCATAGGCGCGAACATCTTCTATCCAGGTCGAGTCCATGGCCAGGTGAAGATCAACTGCCGGCACAACAAAAGCCGGTTTGATTGCTGGGTCCCGGAAATAGAATACGCAGAACGGTCGATATGCCAGGTGGCCGCCATTGTGAAAAAATCCTGAAAGGTATTTTGAATTCTCGTTTCCACGCAGGATCAGCATGTCGATGCCGTCCGCATCCATCCTGGCGTGAAGTCGAGCCTCGTTCAAAATTCGGGTTTCCGGTCGCATGGTCGGGTTCCTTTCCTTCCTGATCAGTGTTGATGTCGCTTTATGCAGAGAGAACCGAAGCGTGGTCGGAGGCAAAGCGGGCCACGACAGCATCACCTTTGGAAAAGCCCAAAGGTGATGGACTGGTGAATGACCGCAATTCCTTGCCCTCATGGCTGGTGAACAGCACGATGAGTCGATGGCCCTGAAAAATGATGTCGCTGATGGTTCCGGCGATGCCGTTGCCCTCACGGGTGATCAGCAGGTTTTCCGGACGGACGGCTATCTGCACCTCGTCGCCGGGATTAACAGCGCCGGTGTCAGAAACTTGCGCTGCCCAGCCGTCGATCATGACAGTGACTTCCGATCCGGCAGATGAAAGAACCTTGCTCTGCATCAGATTTGTCGTACCCAGAAAGGTCGCAACAAACTTGTTGGATGGCTGCAGATACACCTCGTTGGGAGTGCCGATCTGTTGAACGCGACCGCCTTGCATCACAGCAACCCGGTTGGAAAGCGTCATGGCTTCTTCCTGATCATGGGTGACGAAAATAGTGGTGACGCCGATGCGCTGCTGAAGCAGCCGCAATTCAACCTGCATGTCCTCACGCAGATGCTTGTCCAATGCGGAGAGTGGCTCATCGAGCAGCAGAATTTTTGGTTCGATGACCAGGGCACGGGCCAGCGCCACGCGCTGCTGCATGCCACCGGAAAGTTGTGAAGGGTAGCGCCCGCCCGCATTTTGAAGGCCGACCCGATCCAGTGCGCGGGTGATGCGCTCTTGCGCGCTGGCACGGGGCACACGCCGAATTTTAAGCCCGTAACCGACATTTTCCGCAGCCGTCATATGAGGGAAAAGCGCGTAATTCTGAAACACGACGCCCAGATTCCGGGAATAGGGCGGCAGCTCGGTGATGTCGTCACCGCCACAATGGATCCTGCCGTGATCAGGTTGGATAAAGCCGGCAATCAGCCGCAGAAGTGAGGTTTTGCCGCAGCCGCTTGGACCTAGCAGGCTTAGAAACTCACCATTGCCGACAAACAGGTCAACACCATCCACCGCCTTGTGCGAGCCATAAGTCTTCGTAAGTGAAGTCAGGGTCAGCGTAGAAGAATCTGTCATTGATCAATGTCCGGGGCCGGATGAAGGGAAGGGCGCATGGAAGCTCTGCTATTTGGCAGAGCCGTGCGCCTCGATTGTGCTGCCGGTCAGATGGCCAAGGCCGATGAAGCGCTCGATCAGCAGAATAACCGCCACCATGAAAAGGATGAGGAGGGTGGAAACCACGGCAAGCGTCGTGTTGAGCCCGCTTTCCGCCGCCTGGTTGTAAAGAAGCGCGGGAAGTGGTGTGGAGCCGGGCGTCGCCAGAAACATGGAGATGGTGACGTTGTCAAAAGAGGTGACGAAAGCCATGATTGCGCCGGTGGCGATGCCGGGCATTACCAGAGGTATAGTCACATCGCGCAGAACCTGGAACGGCCGGGCGCCAAGGCTGAAAGCGCTGTGTTCCAGATTGCGATCCAGCCGGTATGTCGTGGCCTGAATGGTACGCACGGCGTATGGAGCACAAATAACCGTGTGTGCAAGCACGATCGGGATAAGGCCGCGCAGGAACCCCATCTGGCTGAAATATTGCAGCAGGCCCAAAGCCAGTGCCAATTCCGGCAAGATTATCGGAGAGAGAAAAAACGCCTGAAGCGCGTTTTTGCCACGAAAATCCGTGCGTGCCAGCGCCAGGGCAATGACCAGTGCCAGCGCAACCGACAGCACTGTCGTCAAGGAAGCGACAATCAGGCTGAAGCGGAAAGCATCGATATACTGGCTGAGCAATATGATGTCGCTGTACCATTGCAGGGTAAAACCCGCTGGTGGAAAGACAAGATATGGCGTTTTGGAGAAGCTGGCCACGACGACCACAAGAATGGGCGCAAGAATGAAGATCAGAATTGCGACAACCAGCAGATTGGCAAAGAGCCGTTGCAGACCGGGGCGTTTCATCTCTGCACTCCTTTGTTGAGGCTTGAGCGCACAAGACGCTCAAAGGTGAGTGTAATGATGAGCACAAAGGCCAGCAGAAGGACGACATAGGCCGAACCCAGGGCCCAGTTGAAGGTTGCGTTGAACTGCTGCAGCGCAAGAACCGGGAGGGTGAGCACCAATTGCCCACCTAGAAGAACCGGCGTGATGAATGACCCGACTGCAAGAATGAAAACCAGCACCAGCCCGGTAACAACACCCGGCAGGACCAGCGGAAAAATCACATCCAGACTGACGCGGGAAGGCCGGGCGCCCAGGCTGGCGGCTGCGTATTCCAGTGATTTGTCTATGGATTGCAGCGTGCTGAGGATTGGCAGAACCATGAATGGCAGCAAAACATGCGTAGTGCCGATGATGACGCCCGTTTCGTTGAAGATCAGCGATATCGGGCGGTCGATAAGTCCCATGTTCATCAATGCGGAATTGACCACACCGCGATTGGACAAGAGCACCATCCAGCCATAGGCCCGTACAATGACGCTGATGAACAAGGGTGCAAGGGTTATAAGCAGCACAACATTGCGCAAACCTGAGCGCGAACGCCAGATGAAGACAGCGAGCGGAAACGCCAGCAGCAGGGTAAAAAATGCGACCAGAGCGCCAATGCGTGCTGTTGTGATCAGACTGTTGAGAAAGACCTGATTGAAGAAAATTTCTATATAGTTCTCAACAGAAAAACCGTCTCCAAACACTCTTCCCGTTTCTGGCCTGGAAAAGCTCATCCGCGCCAGTATGTAGAGCGGATAGGCAACCAGAAGCAGAAAATATGCTGTGGGCAGTACGAGCAGTGCACGCCCTACCCATTGCTTTTCACCGGCACGCATCAGGCTTATCCCCTGGCATTGAAATGGCTCTGAAAATCCACGCAAAAGCGAAGTTTGATTTTGCGTAAAGAACTGAACTCAGGGTTTTGAACTGGAATTAGGATTTAATCAGAGGTGTAATTTCCGCATTCCAGCGGTTCAGCCATTCGCCTTCGTTGGCGTTGATGAAATCGAAGTCCCAGCTGTTGCTTTCCATGACCTGATCAATGGTTGGGATGAACTGCCGCAACTCACCCTCGATAACCGCATTGGGATTGCCGGGAATATAGCCATCAGTCTGCGCATAGGCAGACGCGATTTCCGGATCAAAGAAAGTGCTGATCAGGCCCTCGACCAGATCAACATTCTCTGTGCCTTTGATGGCATGATAGGCTTGCGGATAAATCCACGCGCCCTCTTCAGGGAAGGCAAATTCCAGCGGTATTCCGGAGTTGCGAACGCGGTGCGCATGGTGGCTGTACCAACTGGCAATGGAAGCCCAACCCTGCTGAAATTTTGACTGCGTATCCGAATTGAGGCCGTAATATCCGGCAAGGCGCGGTGCAAGTTCCTTCAGCTTGTCAAAGGCAGCATCGATATTGTGCTGGTCTCCTGTCCAGGCATGAGCAAAGGCGGCAAGGTGGATCTGGTGGTGGTTCAAGCCACCGATCATGATCTGCCGTGCGTATTGCTCGTCCCAAAGCTCTTTGAAGGATTTGGGCGGGGCGGAGACCATGCTGCCATCATAAACGATGCCCCACACGCCGAAATTGATGAAAGGCGCATAGCCGTCCTTGTCGTGCATGAAATCATAAATTTCATCCACGCGCTCGATCTTGTCATAATTGACCTTTTCAAAAACGCCCTCCGCTTTGCCCACATCCCAATCGCCAATATAGGTTGTTACGCAATCCAGCGTTGGCTGCGCCCGTTCCGCCAGGACCCGGTTCAGCAATTCTGTGCCGCTGCCGAAAACCGGAACAACCTTTGCATTGTAGCGCTGTTCAAAATGCTGAAGAACGCCGCGATAGAAACCTTCATAAGCGGTGCCGCCATTTGTACCGATGACAAATGTACGGGGAGCCCCGCGGGCAATGGACGGCATAGCCAAAGCGCCTATTGTTGCGGCACCGCCAGCCAATACCATGCGACGATTGATGCTTCCGGTCATTCCCAACTCCTTTGGTGCAGGTGTGCAGGGTCTGCCACAGGCCATGCTTGGCTGTGTTGCAGCCAGTGTGGCCACCAGCTTTTTTCGAGTGTGATTCAGATGGACACGATCCGCTATCGCGGGGCGTATTGCATGCAAAATTAGGGGATGCACTGTATGAATGGTATTCGTACCACCCATGATGAATAATTCAACTACTAAATTTTATGATGATTTTTTAAGCAATATTTCTGATGGCCGCTTAAAATCTGCGCGACGTTTTGATTGCCGAAAACGAAGAGATTTCGGCGTGAATGGCAATCTGGATCCCCGCGCGACTTTGAATTTGATTTAATTTTGTGCGATTGCGTCAGATGCCCGAGACTTGTTTCGCAGGTGGCAAAAAAGGACATCGCCGAGAGCTGCTGAGTCGCGGCGCTTCAGGCAGTCCAAAATCGTTTCATGCTCGCGCATGGCCTGTGCCCAGCGGTCGTAGGAGTTGGACTGGTTTGCTGCGAAGCGCGCTCGTTGCAGCCGAGTGGAGTAGCTCTGATGCAGGCTCGCAAGAGCCCTGTTGCGTGTGGCGTCAACAATGGCACTGTGAATTGCCTGATTGCAGCGAAAATACTCCGGCAAATTCCGGCGCATGTAGTGACCGTACATCTCATAGTGGAGGGTTTCGATTTCCAGTACCTCTGCATCTGTTATCCGCTCGCAGGCAATTCTGCCTGCCATGGATTCTATGCCTCCCATAATATCGAAGAGGTCGCTCAATTCCTGGCCGGTAAGAACTGGCACTCTGGCACCGCGATTGGGCAGCAATTCAATTAGTCCTTCTGCCGCCAGCACCTTCATTGCCTCACGCAGAGGCGTGCGCGAGATTTTTAGAGTTTCGCACAATTCCCGTTCCGGTATGCGCTCTCCGGCATTGAACTGACCTTCAATTATTTTGGTGCGAAGGCTGTTGAGCACCTCAGAATGAAGGCTGCTTTCCTCTGTCGGAAGAGTGTCGGCGCTCATCTCACCTCCATATTGCATTCAAAAATCTATCCGGTCGCTTCCATAAAAATACATTTTTGCGCCGGAGTTGTCGAGCCGCCCGCTTCATCCTTGCACGGGGCAGTCAAAAACCAAAAACGGCTACGGGCTAATCTGGACAAAATATGAAACTGTGTTTTATATATTGATAAAGAGATTGGCTGATATGATACCGGGAACACGTTCGGAGGAAGAAATGTCGAAGATCGAGATTACTCGCAGACGAATTTTGATGGCGGGTGGAGCGGGAGCAGCCTTGGGCTTGTTCGGGGGAGCCTTTGCAGCATTTGCACAGACATCGGGGCCTACAAACCTGAACTCATGGTATTTTGCGCAGGAACCTAACAACACTGTTCTGCAAGCGATACTTTCTGCCTATGCGACGCAGGGTGGCGGACAGGTGTCTACATCCGGGGTCGCGTTTAACTCATATCTCGACCAGGCCATTCTTGCCGCGCGCTCGCGCCGCCTGTCCGGTGTGCTGCATCTGGACTTCAATTGGCTTCCTGCCATGTCGCAGCTTGGAATTCTGCGCCCAATGGACGACCTGATGGAAACGCTGGGGTATACGCAAGCCGGCAAGCAACTGGGCACTTTGGACGGCAAATCGCTGGGCCTGCCTGTTACAGCGGCCACCATCAATATGGTCACCAATAGCGATTTACTCGAGGCGGCTGGCATCGCTGCAGTTCCGTCCACAACTGCCGAATTCGAGGTGGCGCTGGACAAGCTGAAGGTGCTCAAGGCGGATATGATCCCCTACGCGCTGAGCACCGTTCCGTCTGAATCCATCGATTACCTTGTGTGGATGTGGCAATTTGGCTCCGAGGTCATGCGGGGGCGCGAATGTCTGATTGGCGATGAGCCGAGCGTCAATGCGATGGAGTGGATCAAAGGGCTCTATGATGCCGGCTACATGGCACCTAGCGTGACACGAGCCGATGCTCGCGCAATGTTTGCACAGGAGCGAACCGGCTTTTATGAGGATGCAATTGTTGCCCGTTCAAACGCCATTGCCGTTTCCGGCAATCCGGATTTTGGACGCAAGGTTGTGCCAGTTCCGCGGCCGGGGCTAAAGGCTGGAGACAGGCCGCGCTCTTCGCTATGGGGCAATGTTATGACCGTGATTGACGATGACGGAGCTGCCAATGGCGTTGAGCTTGCAACCTATCTGACTGCAAACACCGACACGTCTGTGGCGCTCTACAATGGCATCGGCCTGCCACCTGCCACCGAGGCGGGATTGAAGCTGCCCGAAATTGCCGAGGACGAATACACATCCATCTGGAGCAACCAGATCACCGCCTATGCGGACATCAAGCCTTTCGGCCGTTTTCCCCAGGTGCTTCGATTGGAAGGGCTGGTTGGTGAGGCAGTGCAGCGCATACTTCTGGGCGGAATTCCGGCCAAGGAAGCGCTGGAGCAATGTGCCTCCGAAGTTCGCAATATTCTGGCATAGGACCGCGATCCCCGTGTTAAATATTCTCCATTGGGCCGACACGAATGACAGTGTTGAATCTGTTTTCAAAAGCCTGGCACCCGCCAACTGGCGCTACATTTCGGCGCGCACGCTTTCTGATCTTGAGCGACATGAAGAGTTACGCAGGGCTGACGCCGTTATTGTCGTCAATCTCGATTTTACTGCAAGCGAGATAGACGTGCTGGAACACTGCAAATTGGTGGTTCATCAGGGCGTCGGCACAGACAATGTGGATGTTGACCGGCTCCTTCAGAGAGGCATTCCGCTTGATGTAACCTCAGCAGGCACAACCGAAGAGGTTGCCGAATATGCAATCATGCTGATGCTTGCATCATCCCGCTTTCTGAAGGCAATCAGTGGCGAGGTAGACGCGAGGCGATGGCCGACATGGAACTACCGCTCGGTTTCGCGGAGTCTGGCCGGTCGCAATGTCGGGTTGGTGGGCTTTGGCAGGATAGGTCAGGCTGTAGCGAGCAGACTGCTTGCCATGAAAGCGCATGTGCATGTTTTTCCTGGGCCGGGGCGTGACCTTTCTGTCGATTGGCAGGGCCGTGTTAACACGGCACCATCGCTGGAGGCTCTTTGCAGGGCGGTCGACCTGTTGAGTCTTCATGTGCCATTGCGGGCTGATACAGCGGGAATGGTTGACGCGAAGATGCTTGATTGCCTTCCGCATGGTGCCATGCTGGTCAATACGGGTCGCGGTCAATTGATTGACGAAATAGCCCTTGCCGAGAGGCTTGCGGATGGGCGTCTGGCGGCTGCAGCGCTTGACGTGGTGGTGCCAGAACCGCCGCCAGCAGATCATCCATTGCTTGGGCTGCCCAATGTGCTGGTAACGCCGCATTTGTCGTCCGGCACCCGCGACTCTCTTGAGGCAAAAGTACACTCGATCATCAGCCGTATCAGCGCTACACTGGCACCCACTTCCGCTGCTGTAAAATGACGGAAGCTACGCGGCAAATGGGGATTGGCCAGTTGCTGCGCAGTTTTTCCGACGGTTTGTCGCCTGTTACAGTTGCCGAGGAACTGCTGGCTGAAGCGCGGCTTGCGGGCGAACGACATCACCACATTCTGGCCATGGATGCTGATGCAGTTATCGCCAGCGCAAGGCTGAGCGAGAACCGATGGAAAACAGGCACAGCGCGCCCGCTGGAGGGAATACCAATCGCATCAAAGGGCAGCGTTGAGTTTTCCAATCTGCTGGCAGATGCGGGGGCTTACATGCAGTGCGTGGTTGTTCCAAATGCAGGTGGTACTCCGCTCAATCAACCGGAGGGCATGGACCCTACAAACCCTGGGGCTGAAGCTCACATGCCGGGCGGCTCCTCCACTGGCTCAGCGATCGCGCTTGCATGCCGGCATGTTCCTGCAGCTATTGGCTCGGATGCGGCGGGCTCCATACGCATTCCCAGCCTGTGCTGTCATGTTGTGGGGCTAAAGCCGAGCCGGGGTGCGCTCGGGCCCGCCCTGCAAGGTTTGTCTCCCACGCTGTGTGAGATCGGGCCCATGGCACGGTCGGTTGAGGACGCAGCTTTGCTTTATGCGGCAATGAGCGGACAGGCCGCAGGCGAGCCTCTTGCAAAGCCACCGATTTTCGGGATTTTCGACGATGCCTCACTTCCACCAGCCATGATGCAGCACCTGAATGAGGTCGCCAATAGACTTGGTGCGCAGGGCGCATTTGTGGTCAGGCGAAATATTCCGGACTTTGCGCTTTCGGCGGAAGCTGGCTGGACAGTCCTGTGTTATGAAGCAGCGCACAACATGGCCGACATGCTTCCTGCTTTGCGCAATTCCCCGACGAGCTATCTGAAATATGTTGAAAAAGGGCTTTCCATCACCGCAACAGCCTATCAGGCTGCCTTGGCTTTCGGCGCGCAATTTGCTGCAGGACTGGATCGTGTATTGGAAGGCTTAGACGCCCTTATGTGCGCAAGCGCCTGGTCAGCTGTTCCGCGTCGGAATGACTCGGATATCGCGGAAATCACTGCGAAATGGGGTGAGTTGTGTCTGCCGTTCAATTTGAGTGGTCATCCGGCACTGGCTTTGCAAGGGCCAAACCATAACGGCCTGCCAACCGGTTTTCAGCTTGTCGGCCACCGCGGCAGTGAAGTGGAATTGCTGGCTTCTGGTGTCTGGGTTCAGCGCAGCACCGACTATCATCTGGCAATGTAGCTCAAACCCGGGCCGAACGTGCATCGCGCTCAACCTCTGTAGAAGCGGCCCTTGCCCAGGGCGGGTTTTGCGGCGGGTGCATTTTAAACTGGAGTGGCTTTCCAACTTTCCTGAAAATGCTTTACACCGGGCGTGCTGTTGGGGGACGATATGCGCAAAGCCAAAACATCGCCGGATAAAGCCAAGGTTTCTGACTCGCCTGTAGCAGGCACCGCTTCCCTGACCAAGGGTTTGCAGGTTCTGCTTCTTCTCGGTGAAGAATCCCAGGCCATGCGCTTTACGGACCTTGCAAACAGGCTTGGCCTCAGCAAGGCAACTTTGCACAGAATTCTCTCTGCACTCGCACGGTTTGATTTGGTTCGCTATGATTCCAGCGAGCAGGTTTATGTGCTTGGCCCGCGCTTTCTGGCTCTGGCTCATTCCGTTTGGGGCAATGTGGATGTGCGCAGCGTTGCCGCTTCGGAAATGGAGCGGCTGGTCATTGAGTTGCAGGAAACGGTAGGGCTGGCGCAGCTGGATGAGCTGAACATCACCATTGTTGACGAGCGGGAGACTGATGCGCCGCTGGGCGTGCGTTTTGCCGTTGGTCGCCGGGATCCGGCATTCTGTACCGCACCGGGCAAGATTATGCTGGCCTATCGGGATGCAGAGCAACGGACAGAGCTGCTGAATGCCATTCCGTTTCAAGCATTTACGGACAAGACTTTAACCGATGCCCGTGCCTTTGAGGCGGAACTGGAACTTTGCCGGGCGAGAGGTTACGCAATTTCAGATCAAGAGCAGATTGCGGGCGTGCGATCGGTCGCTGCCCCGGTGTTTGCGCCGAACGGTATAGCAACCGCAGCCATATTTGTTTCAGGGCCCACTGTGCGCCTTGATATGGAGCGTCTGCACATTGTCGGGCGTGACCTGATGAAGGTCGCGCATCGCATCACCGGCAATCTGGGCGGAACTGCCTTGCATCTGGATACGCCAGAAGCCGCAGCGGTCCCGACTCGCGGTGTTGAGCTGCTTTATGAAACACATGCGTTGCTGGGGGATTCACCCTACTGGTCCATGCGCGACCAGAAATTTTACTGGGTGGATATTCTTCATCCGTCAGTAAGCCGCATGACTCTTGGCGGCAGCGATGTAGAAACTGTAGCATTGACTGAGCTTGTCGGCTTTGTGGCAGATCGTCAGGCCGGCGGCTGTGTCATTGCCACCCAGAGTGGTGTGCAGGGGCTGCATTTTGAAAGCGGCGCCCTGACTGCTATTGCTGACCCCGGCGAAACTCGCGCCTTCATCCGTTTCAACGATGGCAAGTGTGACAGGGCCGGGCGGCTGTGGGCCGGAACAATGAGTATGGACGTAGCGCCTGAAAAAGGCAGTCTTTACAGTCTGGATAAAAACCTTCGGCTTAAGCGCATGGTCTCTGATGTTACGATCAGCAATGGCCTTGCGTGGAGCCCGGACAATCGAACCATGTATTTTGCCGATTCCGGCAAGCAAACAATCTACGCTTATGATTTCGACTTCGAAACCGGGGAAATTTCCGGGCGTCGAGAGTTTTACAACGGCAGTCGCCTGCAAGGCAGACCTTCAGGTTTGACCGTGGATGCAGAGGGTGCGGTGTGGTGCGCAATCTGGGACGGATGGTCGGTCATTCGTCTGCGTCCAGACGGGCAGCTGGATCGCACAATCACACTGCCGGTGCCGCGCCCTACAAGCTGCTCATTTGTGGGTGAAAAACTGGACATTTTGGCCATAACTTCCGCGCGCATTCGCCTTAGCGAGGCCAGCCTTAAGGCAGCACCGCTCTCTGGCAGCATCTTTGCCTTTACCCCAGGGGTGAGCGGTCTGCCGGAAGTGCCGTTCCACGGCTGATTTTACCGCTTCGCAACCTGTCTCTTTCCTATGTTCAACAGATTTCCCGGCTTCAGATTTGGGGCTGGCAGCAGCGACATGTCTTGCCATCGCTTGCGCTCACCGTTATCATTATGTAAAACAGTGGTTCATAATGTGAAATAAGGGTGGAGGAGCAGGTGAAGATCAAGTCCATTGACCATTGGGTCGTGAGCATTCCCTACCGTGAACAGATCGCCTTCTCTTCCACCGCCCGCAACAATGCCACGCGGCTTGTCGTGCGGCTTGAAACGCAATCGGGTGTTGTTGGTTGGGGGGAGACGCTCTGTCTCTTGGACTTTATCGAACCTGTGCTCAGATCAACGGTCATTCCGACGGCGCTTGAGCTTGAGGTGCACGAAATTGAGCGGCTGTTTCGGCTTGTGGAGGCGAGCGGTTACTACCACCACCAGCGTGCAGGGGTCATGGCAACGAGCGCTGTTGAGATGGCGATGTGGGACGCATTCGGCAAAACGCTGGGTGTGCCATGCCATCAGCTTTGGGGCGGGCGCTTCCGCGATAAGGTGGAGATCGCGGCCTACACCATGTCCGGCGACATTCGGGCGTTTGAAACGCATCTGCGCGCCATGCTTGAGCGCGGCTACCAAACATTCAAGATCAAGATCGGATTTGGTGAAGAGCTTGATCTGGATATGGTTCGGTTGGCGCGCAAGCTTGTTGGCAACCGAAAATTGCGGGCTGATGTGAATGGTGTGTGGACTCAGGCAACCGCGCGCAGAATCTTGTCGAAACTGGCAGATTGCGACCTGCAATACATTGAGCAGCCGCTTCCGGTTTCCGACCTTGCTGGCCACGCAGAACTTCGCAATGTGCAGTCGGTGCCGGTGGCACTGGATGAAAGTGCCTACACCACGGGGGATGTGGGTGCCATAATCGCCGCCCGGGCGGCGGATGCGCTGCTGCTGGACCCGAGTCAGGCGGGCGGCATGTGGGAAGTGCGCAAGCAGGCTGCGGCAGCCGAGGCAGCCTTTCTGCCGGTGGGCTTGCACTCCGGGGGAGAGATGGGGCCTTCCATCGCCGCCTACATACAGCTTGCTGCCTGCACTCCAAACATGTGGCTGGCGATTGACTGGTCGGCGGAACACATGAGCGATGTGCTGTGCACCAATATTCAGTATTTGCCGGAAGGTGGCTTTGTTTCCGTGCCCACGGCGCCGGGCCTGGGCGTCGAGATTGATATCGACAAGGTCGAAAAATACGCGGTCACCAGCATTCCATCTTCTTACCGGCCACCCGCACGGGTTGATGGTTACATTCCAATCAAGCCGCATTACTGAGAGAAACGATGTCCAGAACCGTTAAAAGACGCGGCTTCAGTGACACACAGTTTGCAATCTTTCTGGTCGTCCCAGCGATGGCGCTTTTTGCTCTGGTGTCGCTTTATCCGCTGTTTTCCTCGCTTTCGCTCGCGTTTTTTGAGAGAAGCCTGCTCTCTTCCGACATGCGCTTTGTCGGGGTGAGCAATATTGTTCGCGTGTTTAACGCGTCATTCCTGCCCGTTCTCTGGAACACAATTGTCTTTTCTGTCGGCTCTGTCCTGTGTTCGACCTTTCTTGGATTCATAGCGGCGCTGCTGTTAAATCGGGGCATTCACGGGCAGGCTGTTCTGCGCGGCATATTGCTCTTCCCCTGGGTTACACCCAGTGCGGTCGTCGCCTTTATCTGGCTGTGGATCTACAATCCCAACTACGGCGTTCTCAATGGCGCGCTGCGGGTTATGGAGGTTATCGACACCAACGTTCACTGGCTTGGATCTCCAACGCCAGCAATGATCGGGCTGATTGTTGCCAAAACCTGGTCCACCTTTCCGTGGATGATGACGATGTTTCTTGCGGGTTTGCAAACAGTGCCGCGAGAACTGGTTGAGGCATCGGCGATTGATGGTGCAGGGCCGGTACGCCGCCTCTGGTATGTGACCATTCCACATTTGCGCAATCTCTTTGCTGTAGTGCTGCTGCTCGGCACGATTGGCAATTTTCAGCACTTCGAAACAATCTATGTGCTGACCGAGGGTGGGCCCTTTGGTTCAACCACCACTCTGGCTGTGGAAATGTATCGGCGCGCATTCCAGTCATACGATCTTGGAATGGCCGGAGCGCTCGGACTGCTGTGGATGGTTGTGCTCAGCGTTCTGGCAATCGCATATTTCTGGGTTTCAGAACGCACTGCACGCCGTGAGGGAGCAATCTGATGATCTCGTTTGCCAATTCCTCAAGCCCTGCAATGCGCTCTTCGCTTGCCAACCAGTTTGGTGTTGCCGTCAGCCTGATTGTGTTGGTGGGTTTTGCTGTTTTCCCGATGTATTGGATGATCAAGACGTCACTGACACCTTTGGAAGATGTCTTTGAATTTCCCCCACGCTTTTTCTCCAGTGATTGGACGATCGACGCTTACTCTCGGCTCATGGACAACGCGACACTGCTGAATTTCATGAAGAACAGTCTCATCGTGTCAGTTCTGAGTGCGTTGGGAAGCCTTATCGTGGCGACATTTGCCGCATATTCCTTTTCGAAATTCCGGTTCAGCGGTCGCAACAGCCTGATGTATTTGATTCTTGCGGGGCAGATGATTCCGGAGGTGTTACTACTTGTGGCTCTTTACCTTCTGTTCGACTCACTCGGGCTGATTGAAACTTATGCGGCGCTGATCCTGTCATTCGCCACTTTCACGCTGCCTCTATGCATCTTCATGCTCAAATCATACTTCGACAATATTCCAGACGATTTGCTTGAAGCCGGGCGCATTGATGGCGCATCGAATTTCCAGATCATGACACAGATTTTTCTGCCGCTTGCCCGCCCGGGTCTCGTGGCCGTGGGGCTGTTTGCCTTCATCCGTGCGTGGAACGACTTCATCTACGCGCTTACCTTAGGTGGCCAGACGCGCATGACCCTGCCGCCGGGTCTTGTGTTGCAGTTCGGCGGCGAGTTCCGGTCGCTCTGGCCGGATCTCATGGCGGCCTCCTTTGTTACGGCACTGCCCGTGATGATCTGCTTCATGTTTCTTCAGAAGCATTTCATTGAAGGGCTCACCGCCGGCGCTGTCAAAGGGTGAGACGCGGCAGCGTTAGAAAAAGGGAGGTGAAAAAATGGCAAATCTGAGCGTCGATAATGTCGGCAAATTTTACGGCAGTCACGAGGCAATGAAGAATGTTTCGGTCGAGATTGCAGATGGCGAGTTTGTTATTCTGGTCGGGCCATCCGGCTGCGGCAAGTCCACATTGTTGCGCATGATTGCCGGGTTGGAGGCGATTTCTTCCGGCACCATACGGATTGATGACACGGTGGTGAACGAGCTGCCGCCCAAAGAGCGCGACATTGCCATGGTGTTCCAGAGCTATGCTTTGTATCCCCACATGACGGTAGCGCAGAATATGGGCTTCGCGCTTAAAATTCAGGGTACTTCGCGTCAGGAAATTCAGACAAAAGTCAGCAAGGCCGCTGGTATCCTGAGCCTGGAGACCTTGTTGGACCGCTACCCCCGCCAGCTTTCAGGCGGCCAGCGCCAGCGCGTCGCCATGGGGCGTGCCATTGTACGGGATCCAAAGATATTTCTGTTCGATGAGCCGCTATCCAATCTGGACGCCAAGTTGCGGGTTCAAATGCGATCTGAAATCAAAGAGCTGCACCAGCGTCTGAAGACAACAATTGTTTATGTAACTCATGATCAGGTTGAGGCCATGACCATGGCAGATAAGATAGTGGTTATGCGAGATGGCGTTATTGAGCAGATTGGCCCGCCAATTGAATTGTATGACAGCCCGGAAAATCTGTTCGTTGCCGGTTTTATCGGTTCACCGTCAATGAATCTTATCAAAGGTAAGGCAGCGGAAGCAGGCTTCTGCACTCTGGATGGCTTGATCGTGCCTTACAACGACAGAGTGCCACCTGAAGCGGTAACATACGGCATCCGACCCGAGCATATTATAATAGATCACTCGGGCGTGCCGGTCGAAGTGGCTGTGGTTGAGCCTACCGGCTCAGAAACCCAACTCATCATGCGTATGGGAGAACAGCTTATAACCGGGGTGTTCAGAACCAGACTGCACGTGCGGGCAGGCGATAAGATAGCAATTCTGCCGGAAGCAGGTCATGCGCATTTTTTCGATCGGCAGGGGCGGCGCATTTCGTGATGCAATGATGACTGCCAGAGGCAAAGAATTTGCGCTCTGGCAGTGGTCTTAAGCGTTGGCCGCTTCCTGATTTCCGGTAGCAACGCCCTTTTGTGCTAGAAAATCCTGCAATTCGCCAGACTGGAACATTTCGCGGATAATGTCGCAACCGCCGACAAATTCACCCTTGACGTAAATCTGCGGAATTGTCGGCCAGGAACCATATTCCTTGATGCCATTGCGCAGCTCGTCTGAAGCCAGGACGTTGACGCCCTTATAAGTCACGCCCAGATAGTCCATGATCTGAACAACCTGACCGGAAAAGCCGCATTGCGGAAATGCCGGCGTTCCTTTCATGAAGACGATGACATCATTCGTCTTCACTTCATTATCAATCCATTCCTGAATGCCGCTCATATCGGGCTCCAATTTCGAGATAGTTTAGGATTTTTCCGGGACGCTGGTTTGCAGTGCCAGAGCATGCAACACGCCGCCCATATTGCCCTGCAAAGCCTGATACACCATCTGATGCTGCTGAACGCGCGTTTTGCCGCGAAAGCTTTCAGCCACAACCTCTGCGGCATAGTGGTCGCCGTCGCCTGCCAGATCGCGGATAGACACAACCGCGTCCGGGATGAACTCTCGGATCATCTTTTCGATGTCTTGGGCGTTCATAGCCATTGCCAAGCAGCTCCCTCTTTTAAACTCGTAACCAACCCACCACGCGCGCCGCGAGATTGCCGTTCAACAAAGAATAGGCATTCACAGCAGGTCTCGCAATGTCTGACGCTATTCTGCTGCTTCCCGCACAGGCGAATTGCCTGCCATGTAATTCGGGAACCAGCTCTCATGCGCCTGGGACAGCGCTGCCAATGGCAGATCAAGCACGCCCTGCACAACAAGATTTGTGCCGCCAGCCGTGCCGAGGTGTCGCACTGGTACGCCTGCGCTTTGGGCCGCAGTCACCGTCGTCTGCAGGGCCGCAGAATCAACGGCAATGACATAACGGGCCTGATCTTCACCAAACAGCTCTGCATGGCGTGGGCCAGTGCCCAGAGCAATGGCAGCACCAACGCCGGAAGCCATGCACATTTCCGCCAGCGCTACAGCCAGCCCGCCATCTGACAGATCGTGGCAGGTTTTGACCGTACCGGAGCGGATGAGGCCGCGGACCAGATCACCGTGCCGTTTTTCAGCGGCAAGGTCGACCATTGGCGGGGCGCCGGCCTCACTTCCCGCAATCTCCCGCAGGAAAATGCTGGAGCCGAGGTGGCTGCCATCCACACCGATCAGCAAAAGTTCCTGCCCGGCTTGCAAAGTGTCGGTGCGCGCAGTGAATGCGCGGTCATCGATCAGCCCGACACCACCAATAGTCGGCGTTGGCAGAATGCCTGTTCCCTGAGTTTCGTTGTAAAGCGAGACATTGCCTGAAACGATTGGGAACTCCAATGCTTCACAGGCTGCGCCTATGCCCTGAACGGCTTTGACGAACTGCCCCATCGCCTCAGGCTTTTCCGGATTGCCGAAGTTCAGATTGTCGGTGGCAGCCAATGGTTCGGCGCCAACGGCAGTCAGGTTGCGCCAGCACTCTGCCACGGCCTGTGCGCCGCCTTGATAGGGATCTGCCTCGCAATAGCGCGGCGTAACGTCGGACGAAAAGGCGAGTGCCTTGGTGGCATGGCCATCGACCCGAACAACCCCGGCATTGCCGCCCGGGCGTTGCAGCGAGTTGCCCTGAATCAGGGTGTCATATTGTTCAAAAACCCAACGACGGGATGCGATGTCCGGTGATCCGATCACCGACAACAGCGCCTGTCCATAGTCCTTCGGCTCGGAAACATCCACGGCGTGAACCGCGGCAGCAGGGCGCGGCTCCATCCATGGGCGATCATATTCCGGTGCCTCGTCGCCCAGTTCTTTGATCGGCAGATTGGCGACCTCGACCCCGTCAAACAGGATGCGGAACCGCAAATCATCCGTGGTGTGGCCAACGACCGCAAAGTCCAGACCCCATTTGCGGAAGATCGCTTCTGCCTCTGCCTGACGTGATGGTTCCAGAACCATCAGCATCCGCTCCTGACTTTCAGAGAGCATCATCTCATACGGAGTCATGTTTTCTTCGCGGACCGGCACCGCATTCAGGTTGAGCTCGATACCCAGATCGCCCTTGGCACCCATTTCCACGGCCGAACACGTCAGTCCGGCTGCACCCATGTCCTGAATGGCAATGACCGAGCCGGTGGCCATCAATTCCAGACAGGCTTCCAGCAGGCATTTTTCCGTAAACGGATCACCAACCTGAACCGTGGGGCGCTTTTCTTCAATCTTCTCGTCGAACTCTGCCGAGGCCATGGTTGCGCCGCCAACGCCATCACGGCCGGTTTTCGCACCCAGATAAACCACCGGCAAACCAATGCCTTCTGCCTTGGAATAAAAAATGGCATTGCTCTTGGCCAGTCCGGCAGCAAAGGCGTTGACCAGGCAATTGCCGTTGTATCGAGGGTGGAAATTCACCTCGCCTCCCACCGTCGGCACGCCGAAGGAGTTGCCGTAACCGCCGACACCGGCCACCACGCCCGCCACCAGATGACGGGTTTTTTCATGGTTCGGGTCGCCAAAGCGCAGGGCATTCATGGCAGCAATTGGTCGCGCGCCCATGGTGAACACGTCGCGCAGAATGCCGCCGACACCAGTTGCCGCGCCTTGATATGGCTCAATAAAAGAGGGGTGGTTGTGGCTTTCCATCTTGAAAACCACGCAGTCGCCATCACCAATATCCACCACGCCGGCATTTTCGCCCGGGCCTTGAATAACGCGAGGGCCCTTTGTCGGCAGCGTGCGCAACCACCGCTTGGATGACTTGTAAGAGCAATGCTCATTCCACATCGCTGAGAAAATACCGAGCTCGGTAATGCTTGGCACACGCCCGATCAAATCCAGAATCCGCTGATACTCATCCGGCTTCAAACCATGTGCGGCGATCAAATCGGAGGTGATGGCGATCTCGGTCATAGTGCGGTTTCCTGAGGCGGCAATGGTTGGTCAGTGGCTTGCGGAGGTTGATGTCTGGACCGTTTCAGGCGATCTCATGATCAGTTGAACCGGTCCAATTCTGTATTGTCTTGCCGCTGAACCGTAACCGTTTCAACGGGGAATGCTCAAAGGCAGCGTTCATTCACAATGTAGTCCAGTTGCCGGGGCGTTCGCCCAGCTTCCGGCAGGGCAGGGTTTCTGTGGCCGAACGCAAAATCACCACGTCATCCGCTGCCTGCGGGATATAGTCATCGGTCACACGTCTTTGCAGAACCAGCAACGCATAGTCCGCTGGCTGCGAACCTGTGGCCGGCGCACGTACACATACCGCATAACCGCTGCCACCGGTGAAGAGGAAGCCTCGTGCCCGCTCTATCGGCTTGCCGCGAAACAGGGATCTGCCCGTCTGCATGACATAATTGTGCTCTGCAGGGGTCAACGCCAGCTCTGGTTCGCTGGTTGATGCACAACCACTCAACATCAGTGCCAGCGCAAGACTGATTTGGCAAAACCGGTTGCGCATGGCGTCAGGCATCGGAGCAGGTGCGGTTGCCACCCTGCCAGCGCGCTATATCATCGGCAATGCGTTTGCCGTCTTTTCCGTGCAGCATCGGACCGAAACTGCTGATACGGGCAGGTTTGCCCTGTCCCTCAACCACCAGAAGCGGCAAGCCGCCGGGATTGCTGGCTGGAACAATCAGAATGCGTGGACGGCCGGAATGCGAATCCAGCTCTGGGGCCAGGGTATAGCGGGCAAAGGCCGGGTCTTTGGCACGAAACCAGCAATCACGGGCTGAAAGCGCGACTCGTTCCATGATTTTCAGCGCCGTTTCACCGCCGGGGGCAGCTACTGGCTGCTGTGGAGCCTTGCTGGCGCAAGCGCCAAGACCAAGTGCGATGCCCGCTAGAAGTGCAATGCTCAGCGCACGCTTCACGCTGCCAAACCTTTTTGTGCCAGACCCAACACACTTTCAAAAAGGCCGCGCCCATCTACGCCGCCATGCTCCGGCTCGATAAGGTTTTCCGGATGCGGCATCAGGCCCAGCACATTGCCACTTTCATTGAGAATGCCGGCAATATTGTTGATGGACCCATTTGGATTGGTGTTTTCAGCGTAACGGAACACAACCCTGCCATCACCCTCCAGCCGATCAAGAGTGGCGGTATCGGCAAAATAATTGCCATCATGATGCGCCACCGGGCAGCGAATGATCTGCCCCTGTGTATAGGCCGAGGTGAAGCGAGTGTTGGCATTGGCCACTTCCAGCTTAACCTCGCGGCAAACGAAGTTCAGGCTGGTGTTGCGCATCAAAGCGCCTGGCAACAAACCGGTTTCACACAGAATCTGGAAACCGTTGCAAACGCCAAGAACCGGCACACCGGCCCGTGCACGCTCCGCCACCGCCTGCATGACAGGGGAGCGAGCGGCAATGGCCCCACACCTCAGATAATCGCCAAATGAAAAGCCGCCCGGTATGACAATCAGGTCAACTTCCGGAATTCTGGTTTCAGTTTGCCAGATTGTCAGAGGCGCTTGTCCGGAAATTTTGGTCAGCGCGGCGATCATGTCGCGGTCGCGGTTCAAACCCGGCAAAAGAACGACGGCGGATTTCATGGGAATGCTCCGGATCAGAAAAGACCTGTCAGGCGAAGGCCACAACAGGTCAGAGAATTTCCACTGCGAAATTTTCTATCACGGTGTTTGCCAGCAGCTTTTCGCACATGGCTTTCAATTCAGCTTCGGCCTTTGCCTTGTCTGTGCCTTCCAGCTCCAGATCAAAAACCTTGCCTTGCCGCACTGAACCCACGCCGGAAAAGCCGAGATTGCCGAGTGCACCCTCGATTGCCTTGCCCTGCGGGTCCAGTACGCCGTTTTTCAGTGTGATAACAATGCGCGCCTTGATCACTGTTTAAGCCTGCCTTGCGAATATATGAGTCTAACAGCCGGAGTTGAGCGTAACGGAGGACTTGACGTTACTTCACCAACACCGGCCCTGAGGGGCGGGGCTGGTCATTTTCGTTCATGATGCCAAGCCGCCGTGCAACCTCTTGATAGGCTTCCACCAGGCCGCCCATGTCCCGCCGGAAACGGTCCTTGTCGAGCTTGTCCTGGGTGTTCACATCCCAAAGGCGGCAGGAGTCAGGTGAAATCTCGTCCGCGACGATGATTCGCATCATGTCGCCTTCAAACAGCCGGCCGGTTTCAATCTTGAAATCCACCAGTTGAATGCCAACGCCAAGGAACAGGCCGGACAGGAAGTCGTTGACGCGAATGGCCAGAGCCATGATGTCGTCAATCTCCTGCGGGCTTGCCCAGCCGAAAGCCGTGATATGCTCTTCGGACACCATAGGGTCGTCCAACGCATCGGCCTTATAGTAAAACTCGATGATCGAGCGAGGCAGAACCGTGCCTTCCTCGATTCCCAGCCGTTTGGCCAAAGACCCGGCTGCGATGTTGCGCACCACAACCTCAAGCGGAATGATTTCCACTTCCTTGATCAACTGCTCACGCATGTTCAGCCGGCGGATGAAATGCGTCGGAATGCCGATCCGGTTCAGATGCGTGAAGATATACTCGGAAATCCTGTTGTTCAGGACTCCCTTGCCATCCACGACTTCATGTTTTTTCTTGTTGAACGCCGTAGCGTCGTCCTTGAAAAACTGAACTAAAGTGCCAGGTTCCGGGCCTTCATAGAGAATTTTGCCCTTGCCTTCGTATATACGGCGGCGACGTGTCATGGATAAAGCTCTATCGTGGTGGGTCGGCGCGGGTGGGAGGCCCCGTCGAAAACTAGATTAAGCCGGGTCAATAGACCAAAGCGCGCATTTTCACAATCACTATGCCAAAATTCCTGCGCCCTGACATAATTCTTATCATGTCACGCCTTCTAATGCGCGGTATGAGCGACTAAATAATTTCCGACATGGCAGCAACGAGGAGAGCACGTTTCCATGACTTTTGATGACCGTAAGAACGAGTTCGAGAACCGTTATGCCCATGATGCGGAATTGAAGTTCCGAATTGAGGCGCGACGTAACAAACTGCTGGGCTTGTGGGCGGCTGAAAAAATGGGGCGCAGCGGCGCAGATGCAGACGCTTACGCCATGGAAGTGGTGAAGGCTGACCTTGCAAGCCACGGCGAGGAAGACGTTTACGCCAAGGTGCACGGCGACTTTGCGGCCGCTGGCGTGCAGCAGTCCGAGCACCAGATTCGTCGCCAGATGGCGGAGTTGCTGATCGAGGCTGAGGCGCAGGTTCGCGCCGCCTGAATCTGAGAATGACTAATTAAAAGCGATTCGGCCTTGCAGGTCATGCAGGGCCGTTTCAAAGCGGTCAGGTCATTGTCTGGTCCATAAACCGCTTCAGAGTTTCAGTTTCGTCTGAATGTCCAGCCGTGGAACAACTCCGTTCCGCCGACAGATACATCAGTGATGGTGCGGTGGCGCCTTTAACTGTGACAAAAACTTGCCGAAGGTCAAAAGCCCTTCTGGCCACGGACCATGCCCGCTCTCTGCGTTGATATGGCCCACCTCTCCGGCATCAATGAACAGTGAGCCCCAGGCGGCAGCAATGTCTTCAGCGGCTTCAAATTTTGAATAGCCGTCATTGCGGCTGGCCACGACAATTGACGGAAATGGCAGTAGGTCGCGCGGATAGGGGCCAAACGTCATCAGGTGCTTTGGCCGAATATCCGGGTCTGCCACGTCTGGCGGCGCTACAAAAAACGCACCGGCAATCGGGCGTTTGAACAATGGCAATGCCTGGACGGCGATGGCCACACCCAGCGAATGGGCCACGAGAACCACGGGTTTCTGTGCCTGGTTCACGGCGTCTGCCACTTCATGAACCCAGTCTTCACGAACCGGCTTGGTCCATTCGGCCTGCTGCACCCGACGCGCAGTGGAAAGCTTGCTTTCCCAGCGGCTTTGCCAGTGGTTCTCAGAAGCGCCCATATAGCCGGGAATGATGATGATGTCTGTTTCTGATGCTCGCATGCCTGCGCAAATGTGCGGTAGGCAGTCGGATGTCAAGTTCAGAACGCACCGGCATCTACAGCAGCGGGCTGATGAGGCGCATGATATTTTCCATCAATTGCGTGGCAAAACCGCGTTTGGCCCATTGGTCCGCATCCAGTCGATGACTTTTGGTGCGGTAGTCCTGCTCAATCTTCCGCAACCGGGTGACAAGTCCGTTGTCGTAGACCAGCAGCGTCACTTCCGAGTTCAGCTCAAAAGACCGCCGGTCCATATTGGCCGAGCCGATAACCGCTATGTCTTCGTCGATCGAAAGATGTTTTGCGTGCAAAAACCGCTCGCGATACAGCATGACCTCCACACCGGCGGTCAGCAACTCTTCATAGTAAGAGCGTTGGGCATGGTCGATGAGAAAGGAATTGGTGGTGGAGGTGACAAACAACGTCACCTGCACACCCTTTGACACCGCAGTCTGAAACGCCTGTAACAATGGCTCGTTGGGAATGAAATAGGGCGTGGCAAGCACCACTTTTTCACGCGCATTGTAAATCAGGTCCGTGAAAAGAATGTCTACCTGGGAACCGGGGTAATCGGGACCAGACGGCAGGACCTGCGCCTTTGCGCCATCGGTCATGTCGATAAAATCTGAAAACGGCATCAACTCCGGCGAACTGATATCCTCGCCGGTTTCCAGATACCAATCGCCGATGAAGATGGCCTGCAATTCCAGAACCACTGGGCCGATGACGCGGGCCATGACTTCGCGGTAAAAGGTCTTGGGTTCATATTCAATGCGATGCATGTTTTGAGAACCGACCCAGCCAAGCATGCCGTCTACGACCACAATTTTCCGGTGATTGCGCAGATCTGCCCGTGTGGCGCGGTTCCAGATGCTGAGGGGCAGAATCACCCGTAACTGCACGCCGGTTCCGGCGAGCCTGCGCGCAATGGCGCGCCGGTCACCGCTTGAGCCGATGGCATCGATCAACAGGCGGCATTGCACGCCGCGTTCCGCGGCTCGCTCCAGCGCGCTCAGCACTTTGTTGCCAGCCTCGTCATTCTGCAAAATGTAAAACATCAGGTGCACGTGATGGGTGGCGCGGTCGATATCCCCGGCTATCCTGTCCACCACGCGGTTGTAATCCGCATCCAGATCAATGTGGTTGCCGGCAAGGCAGGGCAGGCGCCCAATGTTGCGAACCAGATTGGCCGTCATCTGGTGGCGCGGTGCAAGGCCGACGCGGCCGGATTTTTCATCCAGTGAAAGATGCCCCAGAGCTTGCTGGAGAATGCCCGGCAGCTTTTTCAACCGCTGCTGCCGCCAGCGCGGATGTTCTGTATGGCCAAACAGGAGGTAGATGAGCAATGCGGCAATCGGCAGAAAAAAGAACAGAATCATCCAGGCTTGCGCCGCCGCCGGCGACCGGCGGAACGGAATGTAAATCAGCGAACCGAAGATGATGGTCCAGTTGGCAATCGCTATTGCGATGGACCAATATGACCAGTGTGAACCGTCAAACTGCATGAAACGCGCGACCCGGAAACAAAATTTGCCCAACCTTATCACATAGTCTGCATCGCCAGCATGAGTTGAAACCGGCAAAGACTGTGCCAATATAAGGCAAACCCTCTGATGTGGGCTGGGCCGGAAAATCCGGGAAGGTAAAGCAGTGCGGATTGTTTATGCCAATTTGGGCTATGCCCGGGATATCGACGGTTCTTTCACCAAACATGTTAAGCGGGTCCACCATCACATATTCACGCCAAGGGATGTACAGCTTCGTGGTCTGCATTTTTTGAAGCAGACCTTGCGGGAGCTGCAACCCGATCTCTCGTGCTTTCTGGAAATTGATCAGGGGTCGCTGACCAACGGCTTTTTCGATCAGTTTCCCCTGCTGTGTGAAGCCCATCACCAGACTGTGCGGATTGACGGCAAGTACAGCGCCGACAAGCAGTTCCGGCGGCTTTCCATCTCACGGGGCAAATCCAGCGCCTTTCTGGCAACCGGACAGCTACCCTATACAGCGCGCTATCTGCAGCACGGCAAGAAGCGGCTGGTTTACGATATTGACCTGCCGGGAGTTCGCGTGCTGCTGGCGCATTGTTCGCTGCTGGGCAAAGTGCGTGAGCGGCAGTTGCATCAACTGGCGGATTGGGCAAGCGAGCGCGACACACCAACCATTGTCATCGGTGATTTCAACATGTTTCGCGGGCCGCGAGAACTTGCACCCCTGCTGAAGGACGGGCGGTTCACTTATTTGAATGAAGCGCTTGGCCCGACATTCCGGCTGGGGCCATGGCGTGCCAGCCTGGACCCATGTCTGGTTTCCAGTGATCTGGCCTCGCGCTGCCGTGTCGAAATTGTCGATATGCCTTTTTCCGACCATCAGATGCTGATGCTGGATATTGGTGAGCCACACGAGCTGCAGACGAGTCTGGCCAAACCGGATCTGGCCAGAGCCGGTTGAAACGGCTGCCGTTGAAGCTGGCTCGCTTCAACGGTTGGACAATGAGGCAATTTCGCAACGAGACGTATCAGCCAAACACTCTGTCGAAAATCGTGCCGACATGCTTGGTGTGATAGCCAATGTCGAACTTTTCTCGAATATCGCTTTCCGACAGCGCGGCCATCACTTCCTTATCGGCCAGAAGCTCGGTCATGAAATCTGCGCCATGCTCCCAGACCTTCATGGCATTGCGCTGCACCAGCCGGTAGGAATCCTCACGCGACAGGCCAGCCTGCGTCAGCGCCAGCAGCACGCGCTGCGAGTGAACCAGCCCACGGAACTGGTTAAGATTGCGGTCCATACGCTCTGGATAAACCAGCAGCTTGTCGATGACGTTGGTCAGGCGGGCCAGTGCGAAATCCAGCGTAATCGTGGCATCCGGCCCGATCATGCGTTCAACTGAAGAGTGCGAAATGTCGCGCTCATGCCAGAGGGCAACATTTTCCATTGCAGGCATGGCGTAAGAGCGGACCATGCGGGCCAGACCGGTGAGATTTTCCGTCAACACCGGATTGCGCTTGTGCGGCATGGCGGAAGAACCTTTTTGCCCTGGTGAGAAATATTCCTCAACCTCAAGCACTTCGGTGCGCTGCAGATGACGGATCTCTGTTGCCAGACGCTCAATGCTGGAAGCGATGACGCCCAGCGTGGCAAAATACATGGCATGCCGATCACGCGGGATCACCTGCGTGGAAACCGGTTCCGGCTTCAGGCCCAGTGCCTTCGCCACATGCTCTTCCACTCGCGGGTCAATATTGGCAAAAGTGCCGACCGCGCCGGAAATGGCCGCGGTGGAGATTTCCTCCCGCGCAGCAACAAGGCGGGTGCGGCAACGCTCAAATTCGGCATAGGCAAGTGCCAGTTTTACGCCAAAGGTCGTTGGTTCAGCATGAATGCCGTGGCTGCGCCCGATGGTAACGGTGTCGCGGTGTTCAAATGCCCGCCGCTTCAAGGCCGCCAGCAGCGCATCCATATCCGCCAGCAAAATGTCGCTGGCGCGCTTGAGCTGAATGTTGAAGCAGGTGTCCAGCACGTCCGATGACGTCATGCCTTGATGGATGAAGCGTGAGTCCGGGCCGACAAACTCGGCAAGATGCGTCAGAAACGCAATCACGTCATGCTTTGTCTCACGCTCAATCTCGTCAATCCGGTCAACGTCAAATGTCGCCGCATTGCCGGCTTCCCAGATTTTTTTCGCCGATTCCACCGGTATCACGCCAATTTCGGCCAGGGCGTCACAGGCATGCGCCTCGATTTCAAACCAGATCCGGAATTTTGTCTCCTGCGACCAGACAGACACCATTTCGGGGCGGGAGTAGCGAGGGATCATTGGCGGGGGTCTCACATCAATGTTGAAATATCTGCCTGCCGTCTAACAGACCAATGGCCGCGCCTCAACTTTCATCCGGCAAAGGTACCGGCAGGGCGATGTAGCGCATGTCCGGTCCTTCAAAACCAACGCTGCGAACGCCAATCAGAACCACAGCCCGCCATTCACCCGGCATGGTGCCATGCACCTGTACCTGGGCTAGTGTGTAGTCATACGGGCATCTGCGACTGTCCGGTATGGTTTCATCTTCAAACAGCACGCGGTTTTCGCCATCCAGTTCCTGGATCAGACGAAAGCCGGAAATCTCATGACCAAAGGCCGTGCAATGCTCCTGCGTTTCCAGGGGAAAGGTCTCAAGCTTCAGAACAATCGGCGTGTCGGGCGTCGGTTCGACCGCGCGCGGCAAAAAACGAATCAGGTCCGGCGTGGTGTTCAGGTGGGTGGGCAGATTGGCCGCAACCACAAGGCCGGGTTTAAACGGGCCATGTTCTTCCAGCAGTTTTGCCGCCTGACTGGCTGCGGCCTGCCGCGCGTCTGCCAGATCTGCAGACTCGTCGTCCAGCCTGATCCTGATCGGCGACCCGGCAACAAAATCGTCACGGTCGAGGTCAACGAAAAATATTTCGGAATAAGGAAAGCCGGAACCATCCTGAATGCCGTGCTGCTCAAAGGCGAAAACATTGCCTTCGGGAGAGAAGCCCAGTGTTTCCAGCGTTGCAAAATCCCCGGCACGGGCCGTACCTGCCGTAAGCAACAGACAGGCAATCAGAGTTCGGACCAGCATGGCAAAAAATCTCCGGTTGCAGGGCGGGCTGCGTAAACGCCACGGGCAATGGCTCTTGCCATAGTTGCCGCCGCCGCAGCGCCAAGGTCAACCTGCGAGACAGGGTCCAATGGGCCGTCCAGCTCGCCAGTGGCAACGCCGAACACCAGATCTCCGTCGAAATTGGTATGGGCTGGCCAAAGAGCATGGGCAAAACCATCATGCGCGGCAATAGCCAGACGCTTGGCTCCGCCTTTGTCCAGCCGAGCGTTGGTGGCAATCACCCCGATTGTCGTGTTGCCGCCGGGCGTCGGGTTGAACTTCGTTGGCGGCGAGCCGTCATGAATGTAAGTTGTCCGGGGCAGGCCCAGATTGCCAAATTCACCGTTCAGCTCAAAACCCGCAGCACGAAAATGCTTGCCCGTTGGAAACAGGGGTGAGCCAACGGCATTAACCGCGACCAGCGCACCAATGGTGATGCCATTGGGCAGCACGGTAGAGGCTGAGCCAAGGCCGCCTTTGCACTGGGCGGTGGTGGCACCATAGCCCGCACCAGAAGAGCCGATGTCAAAGCTGCGACCCGCATTCTGTGCTGCCAGATAGCCCAGTTCGCGATAGGGGGAATGCAGGCCCCAATCCTTGTTTCCGCCATTGATCAGATCAAACAGAATTGCCCCGGGCACAATTGGCACCCGAACCCCGGCGACCTCAAAGCCACGTTCCATTTGCCGGAGAAAAGCCTGAATGCCGGAAGGTGCATCCAGTCCATAGGCAGAGCCGCCGGAAAGACTGAGTGCATCGATGCCGGAAACCAGATTTTCGGCATCCAGCAGGGGCGTTTCCCGGGTGCCGGGTGCGCCGCCATGAATGGCGACAGAGGCGGTAACAGCATTGTCGAACAGAATCGCGGTTGAACCGCTGTTGATTGTTGCATCATGCGCATTGCCAACGCTGATGCCGGCAATGTCGGTTATGAGATTGCGTTTTCCTGCCTGCCACGCTGCCATTCATCAGCCTTCCGGTACGGGGTTGAAACGTCCATTGCGCCATTCCACGACCCCGAATGCGGGCAGGTTGGCGTTACCCTCACCATCAAATCGAACCGGTCCGATTGTGGTGGCAAATTCCGCGGAGTTCAGTGTGTCGCTGATGGCCGTATCTGCCGATTGCTGCAAAGCCGTTGCGGCGATTTCGCCAGCCGCCTGACCTTGTGAAAAATAACCTTCCAGTGCCGGGTCGGCGGCATAAGCCATCGAAACAATGGCAACGGCCCTGACACCTTGGGGCAGTTCCACAGTGCCGGCATCGTCCAGCAGGTTTTCACCGCCCAGCGTTTCTATTTGAACGTCCAGTGATGCGGCGTCGCGCAAAATAATTGCAGTGTCTTCTCTGGTGCCAAGCGCCAGAAGGCGTGTCACGCCGCTTTGCGCCAACCGCCGCGCCAAGGGAAACTGGCGCCCTTCTGCCGGGCTGTAATTTTCAATCGCGTTTGGCTCAATGCCGGATTCGGCAAGCACAATACGCAACTGGTCAGCCAGTTCGCGCGCCTGCAAGGAGCCATCTTCGGCAATCGTGAACGGAGTTCCGCTCCAGTTCTCGCGAACATAGGTCGCCAATGCCCGGGCTTCCGCATCTGCCTCGGGAGCCAGCCGCCAGACGAGATTGCCGGTCTTTTCCCGCTGTGCTGTCAGCCGCACCTTGCGCGGACCAACGGCTATTGTGGAAATGCCTGCTTCCCGCAGAATCGGCAAGGCGGCTTCCAGTGCAGGCGAGCATAAAAAGCCCACCGCAATGCGCACATCTGCCTGCTTCATCGCTTCCGCCGTGGCCCGCCCGCCCTCTGGCGTGCAGCTTGTGTCCACGGCGAGCACATCCTGACCTGCTGGTGCAACGCCGTGCTGCACCCCGCTAAGCAGTTGCTGGCCCAGAATCGAGCCGGACCCGGACAGTGGAGCTGCAACGCCAATGGTGTTTTCTGCGGCCATGCCGGTGCCGCAGCAGAACAGAAGCGCTGCGAATGCCAGTTGCAATCTGCGGTGGGCGGGCTTCAAAAGTTGCTTCATTGAAAGGTGGAACTCCAGATGGCAGCAGCCCGTTGCTTCGCCTGAAAGCATGAGGCCGGGCGTAGGGCAGGGTATACAAGTTCAACCGAATTGCCACATTGCGATATTTAGACTTGCGCTTAACATTTCCTGTAAGGCTGGGCTATGTTAGCGGTGCCTCTGGAAGCGACGCCCTTCAAGGGGGAGACTGGAAAATGGATTTGTTGACTGAGCCATTGATAGACCGCTTCGACTTTCGCAATGCGATGAGCCATTTTGCTGCTGCCGTCCACATCGTCACAACCGACGGGCGTGCGGGCATTCGCGGCACAACCGTAACATCCGTCTGCTCGGTGTCAGATATGCCGGCGACCTTGCTGGTTTGCCTCAATGCTTCCAGCGCGGTTAACGACCGGTACGAGAAAAACGGCTGCTTTGCAGTGAACATTCTGGCGGCGGAGCATGAGAGCCTGGCGAAGGCCTTTGCCGGTGAAGGCAAGCTAAGTCTGGACGAGCGCTTTGCGCTGGCCAATTGGGCGCCACTGGTGACTGGCGCGCCGATTCTGGAAAATGCGCTGGCCAGTTTTGACTGTCGCTTGACCGATGCGCGCATTGTTGCCACGCACCGGGTTCTGATTGGCGAGGTGGTTGGTCTCAATGTTGCGCCGTCCGCCCCGGGTCTTGTCTACAAGGAACGGCATTTTCACACCCTTTAAGTCCATTCTTCGCAAGGGTTGGTTAACCAGTCAGGCGCAGCATGGGTGTGCGCGCCAGTTGCCACGCGTATCAACAGCCGGGGTTTTTAGCCCTTCGCTGCCGATGTAAAGTCATGGAGTTAGACACTGGAGCGCCAGCTCCCTTGCGTTAGCGGTCTGGCGCTTTTGTAGCGGAAGGAGCGTAAAATGAGCGTTCGCGTTGCAGACCCTGCGTTTGAAAAGATGCTGTCCGGCTTTTCTGCCACCACAGCCGAGGTTCTTTACCATATTCCTGACCATCCGGATTTTTTACAAAGCTTTCTTTGGCAGTTTGAGGATCTGGCTCCCGGCTTTCCGCGCCTTCGGCGGTTTCTGGGCTATTGGCAGGTGGAAGTTCACGCGCGGATCCATTCAGTGCACGTCATGCATCATGGCTTGATAACCCCGCGAGAGCTGCGCTTTGCGGCAGAACATCAATTGCAATAGCATTTGAGTTTCAGATGTAGCGGGATTTGCGCAAGCTTACTGAATTGGCACGGCCCACAATCACATGGTCATGAACCTTGATGCCCAAAGGCTGAGCCATATCAATGATCTGGCGCGTCATCTCAATATCGGCCATGGAAGGTGTCACGTCTCCCGACGGGTGATTATGGACCAGAATAATGGCCGATGCGTGCAATTCCAGCGCCCGGCGCACCACCTCGCGCGGAGTGACGGGCGTAAAATCAACCGTGCCGATATGCTGCACTTCATCGGCGATCAACCCGTTTTTCCTGTCCAGAAACAACAACCGGAATTGTTCGCGCGCTTCATGCGCCATCACCGCACGGATGTAATCCATCATCCGGTCAAATGAGCCGATGATATCGCGATCGCTGACCTCGGTCCGCAATGTACGCTGGTTAAACGCGGCTATGATTTTGATGTCCAGCGCTGTGGCATTGCCGACACCTTCCACCTCTGCCAGCAGCGGCACAGGGGCGGCGACAATTTCTGCCAGATTGCCAAAACGCGCCAGAAGCGCCTTGGCTATCGGCTTGACATCCCGCCGGGGGATCGAACGAAACAGCACAAGCTCCAGCAGCTCATAATCAGCTACGGCGTTCGGCCCGGCCTTTGAAAATCGTTCCCGCAGCCGGTCGCGATGCCCGGCATGATGAGGGACGGCAGCATCCTCGACCGTGGGCCTGACGCGCATCGGCTCGCGAGGGCGAGCCTGGCCGAAGTCCAGTCCCGTGCTCTCTTCAAGGCCAGTCCTGGCCCGCTTTACCATGATTTCTGCTCAGATGTTTTTGTTGTCGAATACCAGTCCGGGCGTGTCCAATCCGCCGGGAGAGAAGGTGAAAACCTCACACCCGGTTTCTGTTACGCCGACCGTGTGCTCATACTGGGCCGTCAGTGAACGGTCGCGGGTCACCGCAGTCCAGCCGTCCGACAGAACCTTGACATGCGGGCGTCCCAGATTGATCATCGGTTCGATGGTGAAAATCATGCCCGGGCGCAATTCCGCACCTTCGCCCCGACGCCCGTAATGCAGAATGTTGGGGGCGTCATGAAAGATCTTGCCAACACCGTGGCCACAAAAATCCCGGACAACCGAGCAACGCTCCGCCTCGGCATAGTCCTGTATGGCAGCGCCGATATCACCCAGACGGTTGCCGGGGCGCACCTCGTCAATTGCCAGCATGAGCGAGTGGTAGGTGATTTCGCACAGACGTTCTGCAGCACGCTTGATCTTGCCAACCGGGTACATACGTGAGGAATCGCCGTAAAAGCCGTCAACTATCAGCGTAACGTCGATATTGACAATGTCGCCCTCACGCAGCGGCTTTTCACTCGGAATTCCGTGGCAGACAACGTGGTTGATGGACGTGCAGACGCTCTTCATGTAGCCGCGATAATTCAGCGTGGCGGGCAGGGCGCCGTTGTCCATGGCAAAGCGCAGCACAAAGTCATCAATCACCTGCGTTGGCACTCCAGGCGCCACCAGTTCCGCCAACTCGTCCAGACAACGCGCCGTCAACTGGCATGCGCGGCGCATGCCTTCAAATGCGGCTTCGTCATACAGGCGGATAGTGCCGGTATTGCGCTGCGGGTTAGCTTCGGCTTGCAGGTATGTGATCATCTAAACGCAATCGATCGTCTGGTTAAGTTCAGGGCCTTGCGGCATGGCTGTTGTACTTAGTCTGTTTTGGCCGGCGAGGAAACTCTAAAGCTTTATGCTCCGGGCCTGATCTTCGGCATTCTGGTCATTGTCTATTCTCGAACATATCGCCCGGGTGCCGGTTCAATTGTCTTGCCACGCACACCCGGTTTCCGGGCTTTGACCTTCGGGCCTGCGTGCGGCTCAACCCATGATTGCCAATGCGGCCACCAGGATCCCGGCTGTTCCGGCGCATCTGCCACCCAGTCCGCAAATGCCACATCGGCTTTGGGTGCCGGGCCTGTCAGATATTGGTACTTGTTCTTGTGCGGCGGATTGATAACTCCGGCTATGTGGCCCGATCCGGCAAGAACATAAGTAACCTCGCCGCCAAACGCCAGACACCCCTGATACACGCTGCGCGCCGGCGCAATGTGGTCTTCACGCGTGGCGAGGCTGTACACCGGCACTGTAACGTCCGACAGGCTGATCCGGCCGCCATCAAGCTCCATCAACCCGGCGGTCAGCTGATTTTCAAGATAGAATTTGCGCAGGTAGAAAGAGTGATTGGCCTTCGCCATGCGCGTGGCGTCTGAATTCCAGTACAACAGATCAAAGGGCGGTGGCTCCCGTCCCTTCATGTAGTTGCCCACAACATATGGCCATATCAAATCGCTGGAACGCAAAAGGTTGAATGCCGTGGCCATATGCCCGCCATCCAGAGTGCCGGATGGCGTCATGACCGCTTCCAGTGCCGCGATCTGGCGCTCATCCACAAACACTTTCAAATCGCCCGCATGCTCAAAATCCACCTGCGTGGCCAAAAGCGTTGCTGTTTGAATGCGCGTATCACCACGTCGTTTCAAAAGTGCCATGCCAGCGGAAAGCAGCGTGCCGCCAACACAATAGCCAATGGCGTTCACCTCTGTCTCACGCGTGGCTTTGGCAATCGTGTCGAGTGCGAAGACCAGTCCTTCGTCAATATAGGACAGCCAGTCCTTGTCCGCATGGCGCAGGTCCGGGTTGATCCATGAAATGACAAAAACCGTGTGCCCCTGATCCACCAGCCAGGCGATAAAGCTTTTCTCCGGCGTCAGATCCAGAATGTAGAACCGGTTTATCCAGGGCGGGCAAATCAGGATCGGGCGCTTGAATACGGCTTGTGTGGTCGGCGCGTATTGGATGATCTGGCAGAGGTCGTTCTCTGCTACCACGCTGCCTGGTGTAACTGCCAGATTGACGCCCACCTCAAAACTGCCCGGCCGGGTCTGACGCAGTTTCAGGTTTCCTGCGCCCCGCGTCATGTCTTCGGCAAACATCTGCATACCGCGCACGAGGTTGGCACCATTTTCCTCGACCGTCTGGCGATATAACTCGGGGTTGGTGGCAATGAAATTGGATGGAGAAATGGCGTTAACAATCTGATTTACATAGAAATCCGCCTTGTTGCGGGTTTCCTCGTCCAGCCCTTCTGCTTCCGTTACGAGACTTCGGGCCCAGGCGCCGGTCAGAATGTAAACCTGGCGCATGAAGTCAAAAAACAGGTTTTCCCGCCATTCGGGATCGTTGAATCGCTTGTCCGGCGTTTCGACTGCAGTGTCGTGTGTGGCGTCACCTGAAACCTTGCGAATGGATCTGGACCAGATGTCCATGTAGCCAGCCAAAAGCCGGGTTTGCGCTTCCAGTGCGCGGTGAGGATCTGCCAGCCAGTAATTGCCGATTTCAGAAAATGCCGAAACCATTTCGCCATAAATTGCATTGCTCGGATCAACCGGGGCATTGCTGGCATCGCGCGGTGCAAGCCATGCCGAAGCTGCCTTGCCGGCCTGTTCAACAGCGCGGGCCACGTTAAGTGCGAAAGCCTGCGGATCCCGCACGACATAGGGTGCAAAATCACCTTGGCGCGGTTTTTCAGATTCGCTCATGGCCAAGCTCCCTCATTAACAAGAAAACATATAGCGCAATTCGATTGCAGCGATACATTTGCGCAGAACATGATGCCGGATTTAATTTTTGCGCTTTTCAGCACCGCGCCGCACCATTAAGGATGGTGTATAAAATGCGAGGTTTAAGCGTCATGATGGCAACGGGCAAACACAGGATGTTGGTGGCATTGGCTTTGTGCCTGCCGCTTGCGGCCGGTTGCCAAAGCTACCTGCCGCAAAACGATACGCCGGTGCGCATGTCACCCGTTGCGGATCGTATGGAGCGGGGGCCTTCCGGCCAGCGGCTGGACGACAAGGGCTATCCGATTATTGGTGCATACCCCAGGGCTGCCACGCAGCAGGTGGCCGATGAAGTGGTGGCGCAAACGCAGGCTCAGTACGCAGGCGCAGCCAATCGTGCCAATGCAGGTTCTGCCGGAGACTATCAGCGCAAGCTTGCCGAGTTGCAGGCTACCGCGGCCCGTCAGCGGGCAGCCAATCCGGCCATTACCAACTAGGGGCTGATGCTTTTACACTGGTAAAAGCAGCCCTGAACCGGCTCTCGCCACCCGTCTGTTCCGTTGCGAATGCCGCCCCCAACATTAGTGCAAGGACGTTCCTGTCATGGAAGAATTTCATAAGGTTCGCAGGCTTCCCCCCTATGTTTTCGAAGAAGTGAACCGCAAAAAGGCCGCCGCGCGGGCCCGTGGGGTGGACATTATCGACCTGGGCATGGGCAACCCGGATCTGCCGACGCCGAGCTTTGTTGTCGATAAACTGTGTGAAGCGATTCGTGATCCACGCACGCACCGCTACTCTGCATCAAAAGGCATTGCCGGCCTGCGCCGGGCTCAGGCTGGCTATTACGAGCGGCGCTTTGGCGTGAAGCTGAATCACGACACGCAGGTTGTGGCGACGCTGGGTTCCAAGGAAGGGTTTGCCAATATGGCGCAGGCCATTACCGCGCCGGGCGATGTGGTCTTGTGCCCAAATCCGACTTACCCCATTCATGCATTCGGCTTTCTGATGACGGGCGGCACCATCCGTTCCATTCCTGCCAAACCCGACGAGGAGTTTTTGCGGGCGGTGGATCGGGCAGTGCGCCATTCCATTCCCAAGCCGATTGCCATTGTGCTGAACTTTCCCGCCAATCCCACGGCCTATCTGGCGGACCTCGATTTCTATCGCGAGATTGTGGATTTTGCTCGCAAACACGAAATCATTCTTCTGTCCGACCTGGCCTATTCGGAAATTTATTTTGGCGATTTCCAGCCGCCATCCGTGTTGCAGGTTCCGGGTGCCATGGATGTGGCGGTTGAGTTCACATCCATGTCCAAGACATTTTCCATGCCGGGCTGGCGCGTTGGCTTTGCCGTTGGAAATGAACGGCTGATCGCGGCTTTGGCGCGGGTTAAATCCTATCTTGATTATGGTGCATTCACGCCCATTCAGGTTGCGGCAACGGCTGCACTGAACGCGGGTGACGCAGCGGTTGCAGAGGTGCGGGATGTGTACCGCCATCGCCGGGATGTTCTGGTGGATTCCTTTGCGCGTGCCGGTTGGAGCGTGCCAGCGCCGGAGGCGACAATGTTTGCCTGGGTGCCAATTCCGCAGGCATATCGCGAAATGGGTTCGCTGGAATTTTCCAAGCTGCTGATTGAAAAGGCTGATGTCGCCGTGGCCCCGGGAATCGGCTTTGGCGAGCACGGTGATGACTATGTGCGCATTGCCCTGGTTGAGAACGAGCATCGAATTCGACAGGCTGCGCGAAATATCAAGCGTTTCCTTGCAAGCGAGGCTGATGCGGGGCAAAAGGTTGTCACCGCTGGCTGAGTGCTTTGCAGCAAATCAGCCATGGATGCAGCAAAAGACAGAGCATTTTCCTTTGAACGGGGATCGCTTCCACGACAGGTCAATGCGGCAAAGTACAGAGTCAGAGTGTTTCAGGTGGTCGAAGCATCATCTGAAACTCTTCAGAGATATTTCGAATTTGTTGGCAACCGATTTTGTAACAGGCCTTCGGGCCGCGAGAGTGCATTGAGGATCATATGGATCGCCCCTTGAACTTAGGATTGGCCGGAATTGGAACTGTTGGTGCCTCGGTGGCCCGTATTCTGACCGAGAAGCAGGAACATTTTTCAAAGATGACCGGGCGGCCTATTGAGATCAAGGCGGTCAGTGCGCGGGATCGCAACCGTGATCGCGGCGTCGATCTCTCCGGTGTTGATTGGTTCGATGACCCGGTCCGTCTGGCGCAGGAAGCCGATATCGATCTTTTCGTCGAGCTTATTGGCGGAGCGGATGGCCCGGCGCTGGAAAGTGTCAAAGCGGCGCTGGGGCGCGGCATTCCGGTTGTCACCGCCAACAAGGCGCTGCTGGCTCATCATGGGGTTTCGCTGGCGCGTCTGGCGCAGCGCAAAAACGTCACCATCCTGTTTGAAGCGGCCGTTGCCGGTGGCATTCCGATCATCAAGACCATGCGCGAGGCATTGCGTGGCAACACCGTCAGCCGGGTCTATGGAATTCTCAACGGCACCTGCAACTACATGCTGACACGCATGGAGCGTGAGGGCGTGGCGTTCGAAGACGTGCTCCGCGAGGCACAGGCACTGGGTTATGCAGAGGCTGACCCGACGTTCGATATTGGCGGCTTTGATGCGGCTCACAAACTTGCCATTCTGACCTCTCTGGCGTTCGGCACTGAAATAGATCTGGCCTCGATTTTCATCGAAGGCATTTCCGAAATTTCGCTCGATGACATCAAGGCGGCGGCGGAGCTTGGATATCGCATCAAGCTGCTGGCGGTGGCACAGCGCACCGATAGCGGCATTGAGCAGCGCGTTCACCCGACAATGATTCCGGCAGGCTCGGCACTGGCGCAGGTGGATGGTGTCACCAATGCAGTGGCGGTTGATACCGACCTGCTCGGCTCTATCCTGATTGCCGGACCCGGTGCCGGCGGCAACGCCACGGCTTCTGCCGTTTTGTCCGATATTATTGACGCGGCAAATGGTGTGTACGTGTCTACCTTTACCGTGGTTCCGCAAAGTCTGACCGCATACAAACGCGCCAGGATGCGAGCGCATGAAGGCGGCTATTACATTCGGCTGCGCGTTGCGGATGAGGTCGGAGCATTTGCCTCCATTGCCCGCCGCATGGCGGAAAACCAGATTTCGCTGGAATCAATTGTTCAGCGTAAGGCCTCGGATGATGATGGAAGCGTTGCACCGATCATTCTTATCACGCATGAAACAACTGAGGCAGCGGTGCGCAAGGCACTTGAGGCTGTGTCACGCGATGGCCATTTGCGGGGCGAGCCACAGACGATCCGGATTGAAACTCTGGCATAAGACCTTGCTGGCGGGGGAGGCATCATCATGAGTGCAGACACCAACAGATCCAACCCACTTGACCGCGTGCTTTCCATTGAAATTGCCCGGGTGACGGAACGGGCCGCTGTTGCGGCGGCTCTCTGGCGCGGGCGTGGAGATGAAAGGGCGGCGGATCAGGCGGCGGTAGACGCAATGCGTCAGGAGCTCGACAAACTGGACGTCGATGGTGAAATTGTCATTGGTGAGGGAGAGCGAGGCGAGGCTTCGTCCCTGTTCATCGGCGAATCCGTTGGCAATCCGGAAGGGCCGGGGGTCGATATTGCTCTGGACCCGCTTGAGGGCACGACCATCTGTGCCAAAAACCTGCCAAATGCCTTGACCGTCATTGCTATTGCCGCAAAAGGCAGCCTGTTGAAAGCGCCCGATGTCTATATGGAAAAAATTGCCATCGGACCCGGCTATCCGGCAGATCTTGTCAATCTGGAACAAAGCGCAACGGAAAACCTGACAGCAATGGCCAAGGCAAAAGGGGTGCCGGTTTCGCGCATTACCGCCTGTATTCTGGACAGGCCGCGCCATGCCAAACTGATAGAGGAAATCCGCACGCTTGGGGCATCCATCCGGCTCATCGGCGACGGCGATGTGGCCGGTGTTATCCACACCACGGACCCGGAAGAGACCGGAATCGACGTGTACATGGGCATTGGCGGCGCGCCTGAAGGCGTGCTGGCTGCGGCAGCGTTGCGGTGCACCGGCGGGCAGATGCAATGCCGTTTGCAGCTGAACACCAATGAAAAGCGCGCTCGGGCGGAAGAAATGGGAGTGTTCGACCCTTATCGGATCTACACTCTTGAAGACCTGGCTGGCGGCGATGTCATATTTGCGGCAACCGGGGTGACGGACGGCAATTTGCTGGATGGCGTGCGGATTTACGCAAATCGCATAGAGACCCACACTCTGGTTATGCGGTCTTATTCGCACACGGTTCGAGATATTCGCGCCCGGCATTACAACCGGGGGAAGTTTGGTGTTGAAGTCTAGCGCTTTTCAATCTGAACAGAGTGCCGAACGGGCATTTCTGGATGTAAAGGCATCGTTGAGCGGGCGCAGATGGCTGCATGCGCTGGACCCGCGAGCAGACGCGATGGCCATGCAGATGGCGCAGAAATTTGGCTTGCCGGATATTGTCGCAAGGGTTTTGGCCGGGCGTGGAATTTCCCCGGATGAGGCGCAGGGATTTCTTTCGCCAACCCTTCGCGATCTGATGCCCGACCCCTCGCTGCTGACCGACATGGACAAGGCAGCGGCGCGGTTGGCAGATGCTATTGCGCGCCGGGAATCCGTGGCAATCTTTGGCGATTACGACGTGGATGGCGCAGCGTCTTCGGCCTTGATGCACCGTTATCTGCGGCATTTCGGCATGTCTGCGCCGGTGCGCATTCCAGACCGGCTGACGGAAGGCTATGGGCCAACTCCGGCAGCCATGCGAGACCTCGCGGAAGATGGCGCAAGCCTCATCATAACGGTGGATTGCGGCACGACCAGTCATGCGGCCATAGATGCGGTGAGCGGCAGGGCGGATGTTCTGGTGCTGGACCATCACCAGACTGGCCCGGATCTGCCGCAGGCGAAGGCTATTGTGAACCCCAATCGTCAGGATGATTTGTCCGGGCAGGGGCATTTGTGCGCAGCAGGCGTGGTGTTCCTGACGTTGGTTGCCACTTCCAGAGTGCTGCGCGCACGAGGCGTTGGGCCGCTGCCCAACCTGATGCAGATGGTTGACCTGGCGGCGCTTGCAACAATTTGCGATGTCGTGCCGCTGGTCGGCTTCAACCGGGCTTTGGTTGTGCGCGGGCTTGTGGCCATGCGCGCGCAAAACAATGTCGGCATTGCCGCTCTGGCACGGGTTGCCCGGCTTTCAGGGCCTATCGACGCTTATCATCTGGGTTTTCTGCTCGGGCCCCGCATCAATGCCGGAGGGCGGATTGGCGATGCGGCGCTTGGCAGCAGGCTTTTGACACTGGACAGCTCGGCCGAGGCCGAAACCATTGCTGCTCAGCTTCACATGCTGAATGAAGAGCGTCAGGCCATGGAACGCGCCATGCTGGAAGAGGCGGAGGCAGAGGTTTTTGCCGAAATTGGCAAAGGCGAAGGCCCGCCGGTGCTGATAACCGGGCGTGACAACTGGCATCCAGGGATCGTTGGTTTGCTGGCCGCGCGGTTGAAGGAGCGTTACAACCGGCCCGCGTTCGCCATAGCGTTCGATGCTGCGGGAACCGGCACCGGTTCGGGCCGCTCAATCTCCGGCTTTGACATAGGCGCACTGGTGCGCGAGGCAGTTGCGCGTGGGCTGTTGGTCAAGGGCGGCGGGCACGGCATGGCCGCTGGCTTGACCATTCAGCGGGCGAAACTGGGAGAGTTTCGCGCCTTTGTTGAAGACAACGCGCAACAGACAGTGAGTCGCCTTCGCGCAGCCGATGGATTGAAGATAGATGGCGCAGTGAGCGCAATGGGCCTGACCCAGCAACTGGTTGAAACGTTGCAGAAGGCAGGGCCCTATGGCTCGGGCCACCCGCAACCGATCTTTGCTCTGCCGCGGCACCGCGTTGTTTCAGCGCAGTCATTTGGCAATGGTGGCCATGTCCGGGTGCAGTTGAAGGCGCTGGAAGGCGCGGCCATTGGTGCAGTGGCGTTCCGGGCGGCAGACACACCTCTTGGCCAGAGGCTGCTGGCTGGCAGTGACCGTCCGTTGCATGTGGCCGGCACAGTGTCGATAGACCATTATCAGGGTCGCCAGTCGGTGGCTTTTCGAATTGTCGATGCGGCAGATACGGTGGATTGAAGCTTTTACGTCAACAGAGTCTTAATCGTCTGTCATTAGGGTCTGGCTGCACCGGAACTCAGCCAGAGAGAAGCTTATGCTTCACCCCCACGCGCGGAATGCTCTAATTCTTTTCGCCCTTCTTGCTGTATCGGGCTGCGCTTCCAAGCCGGGTCGTATGAGCGAGCACGAGTGTATGGCACGCGTCATGTATTTCGAATCCAACCGCTCGAGCGAAGACGGGATGGTGGCTGTCGGCACCGTTGTCATGAACCGGGTGAAGTCCGAGAAATACCCGAACAGCATTTGCGCCGTTGTCGGACAAAAAAACCAGTTCGCACCCGGTGTTCTCAGCAAACCCATGGCCGCAGGGCGTGAGCTTGCCGAACGAACCGCCACCAAAGTCATGCGTGGCGCGCGCCATTCGGGAGTTGGATCCAACGCCTTGTTTTTCCACACGGCCGGTTACTCCTTCCCATACAACAACATGCATTATGTTGTGATTGCTGGTGGAAACGCCTTTTACGAAAAGCGCAAAAACCCGACGCAGACTCAGGCGATGGTAACACCGCGCAGAGAGCCGGTGCCTCGGGCTTCGCCCCGCACCCAGCCGCGTGTATTGGCCGTGTCAGCCACACCATCAGCCATGCCGGCCATGTCCATTGAAGATATTATTCAAAGCGGCGCGGCCTATTGACGCTGCACGACTATTCTTCAATCACCAGCAGCTGCCAGCATAAATGCTCTGATGGCTAAACGCCAATCAGTTCACGCCTTGTTGCAGAGGCCAGAAATGCGGAACGTGTCATGCCACGACCTTTGGCAGTTTCGTCAATGGCGCGCAGCAAGCCGCGCTCCAGTTTAACATTTATGCGTTCAACCGCAGTATCGGCAGGAATATAAGGCACAAGCAGCAATACGCCTCCAGCCGCCAATCCATCAGTCACGTCCTTGCGCTCACGAACAACGCTGAGTGACATTGGAGCCACGTCTGGCTGATCTTCAAACCAAAGATCAAGTGCCTCCGTCGCTGCAGCAGGTATAGCATCCCAAGAGTCTGCGGCGGCAAAGCAGCCTGGAAGGTCAGGGAAAGTAAGCCCGTACGCGCTGGCACCTTCCTGATGGATGATCGCTGTGTAGTATCGCATAGGTTGATTCCTTACGTTGCTTGAGCGGGCGATGCTGACGAACCTGACCTGGACAGCGTGCGGGAATCATCCAAACCTCGATCACTCAATACCATTCGGAAAAGCTTCCTGGACATGTGGGAAATTTTACCTGGGACCATGTTTTCCGCTCTCTGCCTATGGCTGGGGGCGTTGTTTCTCGCGCCAAGGATTGCCCGCTCTCTCCGAAATGGTGCGTGGACCTTTCGAAGCGTTGAAATCACCCGATCGCGACGTCCATTTGTCTTTTGGGGCGCCATTACAGCCGTGACTATAGTTGCCTTGGCAGCCACGCTTATCGGCGCTTTGGGTATCATCGGCCTTTTGCAGGGGACGGGCTTTCTGCCTTACGATCCCTAGAAGCAATTTTAGAGCCCGCCACTGATCGATTCTGTTGGCTATTTCCTAACTTCATCGTTTGAAGCTGACATAGACCGGAGGGGATCGCATAAGGGGAAGGGTATTCGTGAAATAGTGTTCGTCCAGGACAGGACGCCGTAGTGCGCGTCCGTCGCGGACATTTTATCACGTAGATTACACGAGAATAAATTTGCCGACCGAACCTGTAGAAAAGGTTGGTACGCCCAAGGGGAATCGAACCCCTGTTTGCGCCGTGAAAGGGCGCCGTCCTAACCGCTAGACGATGGGCGCGGCAAGGGCGTGTATAGGGTGAGTCGGCGGGATGCGCAACCCACCAAAAGCGGGTTTTGCAGGAAATTATCCGAGTTTTTTCACTCTATCGATTGTTGCCTATCAGTGGGTGTTTAACTTCATCCCCAGCCTTGGCCCCATAGGTAGCAGCGGCGCCGCCGTTAATCTCCAGCACAAAACGCACAGGCCCATCAGAGGCTATGGTGTTCAAGGAAAGTGGCTGCGCGTTTCTTGCAATATTGGTGATTTTTCCATCAGCGCCGATGAAAATCATATCCAGCGGAATGAGGGTATTTTTCATCCACATTGTCACCGGACGCGGGGTTTCAAAATCAAACAGCATGCCGTGGCCAGCTCTTAGCGTTTCGCGGTTCATCAGCCCTGTGGCACGGCTGGAGTCGGTATCGGCAATTTCCACCGAAACGCGATGAGCACCACTATCCGTGAACAGCACCACGGTTGAACCAACCGTGCCGGATGTGAAAATGAAATAGGAAGCGATAGCCAGCACAATGGCGAATGCGCCAACCAGAATTCGGTTTCGCGCAGGAGCAGCAGCAGTTTTCATAAAATTCGATCTCTATTCTTCCGGGGTTGCCGGTCGCACTTCCGCAGCCATCAAGCCTTTGGCGCCTGTACCAAATCGAACCAGCAATTCCTGTCCCGGGCGCAATTCCGTCATGCCGTAAAGCCGCAGCGTTTCCATATGCACGAATATATCTTCCGTGCCCGAACCGCGAGACACAAAACCATAGCCTTTTGTCCGGTTAAACCACTTTACCGTGACATGTTCCAGGTCACTTGTCGGCTCCACCTGAATACGCGTGCGTGCAGGCGGCGGGTTATGCGCCGGCCCATTATCCGGTTGCTCAAGCGAAATGATGCGCGTTGCCTGCAATCCACGCGCAGACCGTTGAACCTCGCAAACAAGCCGCGCACCTTCAACCGCGGTTGAAAAACCGTCGCGGCGAAGACACGTAACGTGCAGAAGTATATCCTCCCCCGCATCGTCCGGAACGATGAAACCAAAACCCTTGGCAACATCGAACCACTTGATCTGCCCCGAGACCGTCCAGCTTTCCACGCCTTCAGCCTGCTGGCCAACTTGCTTTTCCATATCTGTCAAAGCTGTGGGTTCCGCCATCTGCAAACGTCCATTTCTCCTGCAAGGCGAATCAAGCATGAATGAAGCCCTGCGCCAAGCCGTTTTGTCATTGTAGCCTAACTCAGACCACGGCCAGTTCCTGCCAGTGCCTCATGCATTATCTGGGCCACATTCACGAAACGGGAATGTCTGCCTCTCGTTTGAACGGGAAAAATTCCCGGAGCCTGCATCGTCGTTCAACTCCCGGCCCAGTTCCCGGCCCTGAACCATTGTGCACTTTTGCTGAATTTGGTTTTTTCTTTCCGCAATTCCGAACGCAAAACCGTTTCACACTTTCGCCGAATTTGGTTTTTTCCTATCGCAATTCCCAGCGCAGCACCGTTTCACACTTGCTGAATTTGGTTTTTCCCAATCGCAATTCCGAGCGCAGAACCGTTTCACACTTTTGCTGAATTTGGTTTTTCCTGTCGCAATTCCGAGCGCAGAACCGTTTCACACTTTTGCTGAATTTGGTTTTTCCCAATCGCAATTCCGGGCGCAAAACCGTTTCACACTTTTGCTGAATTGCTCTTATAACCCTCCTGACAATCGCTATTGTTGGTTCGCTGCCAAGCAATCAACAATAGCAAACTGCCAATCGAAGGATGAACCATGCGCTATCTTCACACTATGGTCCGTGTCACGGATCTGGACGCCTCCCTCGAATTCTACTGCGGCCTGCTCGGCATGCAGGAAGTTCGGCGCAGCGAGCATGAAGCTGGACGCTTCACCCTTGTCTATCTGGCTGCACCTCATGATATCGACGCTGCCAAAGCGAATCGCGCACCCATTCTTGAACTTACTTTCAACTGGGACGCAGAAGACTATTCCGGTGGCAGAAACTTCGGCCATCTCGCTTATGAAGTAGACGATATTTATGAGACATGCCTCAACCTGCAGAATGCCGGCGTCACCATCAATCGTCCGCCGCGCGACGGCAACATGGCTTTCGTCCGCTCCCCAGATGGAATTTCCATCGAATTTCTGCAAAAAGGCAGTGCAAAAGCTCCCGCTGAGCCATGGGTTTCCATGAAAAACACCGGCGAATGGTAAACTGCAGTTGCTTTTAACACCCGAGATAAATTAACTTACGGTAATGTTGCCGCAAGATTGCCATCATTGTGAATGGTTATGCGGCGCAGTTCCTTCATGCATGTCTCGGCAAATGCCAGACTGCATTCTGGGGTAGGGGCGGATTTTGATCGTTTTTATCGAGGCACCATATCCGAACCGGAATGCGGTCTGTCCTGTGTTCAGACACAGAAGAAGGTGGAGCAGATTTTGATTTTGCGGGGATCTTCGAGGGGGCGTAATCTTCTGCGCGGAACGGCGTTGTCCATGATGCTCGTTGCGCTTTCCGGTTGCATGTCTGCACTGGACGAATCTTCTGCATTTGGCTTCAATCAATCTCAGGCTGCCGCAGAGGCGAAAGACGCCGGCGAAGCCGCAGACACTGCAACCGTGGCGACCGCCGGAGCGGAACAGAACAGCGCCGAAAATCTTCTTGCAGCCGCTGCCACGAAGCCGGAAACAGCAACGGCTGAGGCAAAACCAGTTGAGGTTTCTGCCGCAGAACCTGCCGCACCCGCAGCGCCGGCAGCAGAAACTCCGGCCAAGCCGCAGGTGCTTGCTGCCTATTCTTCAACACCTGCACCTGCTCGCCGCGCTGAAAGCTCGCTTTACGCCACGCTTTTCGAAAGAGCCGAACGTGAGCAGCCTGCCGCAGAGCCGCTGGCAGAGCCTGTTTCGCACCGTGTCGTGGTTACACAGACCAATGGCGCGGGAAAGCCAAGCGTTAACGAAGCTCTGCCTGGCGTCGACCCATCCTCACTGTTCCAGATTGGCCGTCGCGCTTCCGTGGATTCAGAAGATCTGATGGACGATATTGGTGGCTCCTATCAGATTGCATCATTGGGCGGCATGGCGCGATTGGCGCCAAACGGCCTCATGGTTCAGCGCGACGATGTGAACACCAGTTGCTTCGGGACGGATCTGGTGCGCTTGCTGCGCCAGATTGAAGGCCGTTTCGGCAAGCAGGTCGTTATAACCTCCGGATACCGTTCTCCTTCGCACAACCGCCGGGTGCGCGGTGCAAAAGCTTCGATGCATATGGCTTGCAAGGCTGCTGATTTGCACGTTCCCGGTGTGAGTGGTCAGGAAGTTGCTCGTTTCGTAAGGGCTCTGCCAGGGCGCGGTGGCGTAGGCACCTACTGCCATACAGCAGCGATCCATGTTGACGTGGGGCGGCAGCGGGATTGGAATTGGCCTTGCCGTCGGCGAGGTTAGTTCGCATTGGAACTGCAGGCCCCGGCAGGCGTTTATGGGTTGCCCTGTCAGGAGAGTGCCATGAGTCCGAAAGATCCGAAATTCCCCAAGCCTGAAGCGCCAGAAGACCAATTGGAATCTGACGAAAAAATAAGCGTGATCTCAAATGCGATTCAGCGGGTCGAAAATCGCTATCGCGGTGTGCCGAACGATCCATCCCTCATTGGTCATGACCTTCCCGAAGAGGAAGAGGATGAAGACCGCGACCCATGGGAGGAAGAGGAAGACCCGGACAAGGATCGTTGGGAAAAGTAGCTGACTATCTGCCAGCCAGACCTGCTGATCTTTGACCAAGCGTCGCAGGCGCGGGACAGTGGTTCGCTTTTCAATTCGGCACGATGTGCTTTTCGATTGTGTCAATGACTGGACCTTGCTCATCCGGGCGCCATTGCAGCCGAACCGTGTTTAAGATGCCGTCGTCTAATCGCACAAACAGAGTCAAGCCGTCATCATAGGGCAGAAAGCTGTGGCGCAGGAACGTCCAGCTCTCACCTGTCGGGTGGTATCGGCCATCGTAGTCTGTAAAGCCTTTCGTCACCCGATAGCGTTTGCCAGGTTCAAGATGTTTAAAGCTTGTCAGTTCAGGTTCTCTATTGAGCAGTTTGAAGCGCACGAGCATTGGTGTGAGCAGTCGGGCGAGAAAGGTCTTCACCTGGATCTCTGCCACGTTGTGTAATCCACACCGGTGCAGCCCCTTTCCTGCGCAGCCCACAAGGTGGTTGTCATGCGGTAGTAGCTTTTGGTGTCACATAAGTCATACGAGTTGTGACGCATCAGCAGCGCATTGACGAAATTGCCTCCCATCATCAGCCCGACCCCGAGCGCGAGGCATGCAAGAACACCGCCGAATATTGCGCCAGCATGGAGATAGGCCCACGAAATCCGCATGGCTCCCAACAGCCCGACAATTCCGATTCCAAAAAGTGATACCGCAACGAAGATGATGCCGATCATATCGCTGGATGTCTGAACAATCGCATCCCGGACGCGCAGAGATGTAAGCAAGGCCTCGATTCTTGTCAGTACGTAGAAGATGATCAGAAGAGCTGGAATCAGAAAACAGAGGCTGAACACGGCGGGCTTCCACCAGTGTCCTGCCTGCCGTGCAAGAATTTTGAATTCCGCTTCGACTTTGCGCCGCGCACGGGCTTTGCGGGCGCGGTCTCGTGCCCGCGTGGCATCAGGTTGATCCGGCGGGCTCATCCGCCGCTCGGCGCAGCAAGGGCAAGATCGGCGGCCTTGATCCATCCGCGTGCGGGCGGAACGCTTTCAACATACTCAACCCGCGCCCAGCCGTCTTGTTGGTCGAGCACTGCAACCGTGTCCCATTTCACCAAATACGGCTTACTGCGCCGGGCATCTTCATGCGGTTCATCGTGCAGAACGGTGCGGTTGGAAGTAATGAGCCCAACCGCTGTCCATTCAGGGTGCGCTTTCTCAAGCCACCATTGCTGTCCGTCGCCGGTCATGTTGGAAACCATAGCGCAGCCCGGAGGGTTTTCTTCAAACCGCACTCGAATCTGATCTCCCTCCATCGTCAATGTTCCCGAAATCCGCGATGTATCATCAGGCAGCCAGGCTTTCATCTGCGCGCTATCTTTGGCAAGAAGGCCGGACATCAGCGCCTTGCACATGAATTGCGGCGCATCGTCCGAGCCATTGCCTCTTGCCACATCGCTGATCACCCCGCTCAAACGATCGCCATCAACGACAAGGAGGGCTGGCCCGTAACGCCCGGAGACTGGTTCGGCGTGAGACATTGTCGCCATTGCCAGCGCGACAGGCAGTGCAAGGAATGGTTTCATACTACGTCTCAGCGATTCAATGCTTCATCATGATCGGGCCTGAGAGCCTTTTGTCGAAAGGGTCGAAGCTTTCTTTTCGTACCGAAACCCGTCTACCCAGAAATTATGATCGGCCGTGCCGGGTGGAAAAGGGTTCATGGCGATCTCGCCTTTTTCGCGATAGCCGAGCTTTCCCGCGTTCCACGCGCGCTTTTCGGTTTCCGCGGAGATCATTGCCTGCGCCAACCTGCTGATAGTGGCTTCCATTTTGCTCCTCCGCTCCGGGTGTTGATGAGCAATTGTGAAGCTTTATGGTTAAAATCCGATTGCCTGAATCGACTGAAGCCTGAAGGTCATTTGCGGCGCACAAATGCGACGACCTCGTATCGGCTGCACCGCTTCATAAAGACTTTGATCATTGATCTTGAAAAAGCCTGGCGCATTTTACCGTGGGCAAGTTCTGGCAACCTTGCAGCGTCATCAAATGGCACCAGATGGTGAAGAATCACGATTCGACCACCCGGCGCAAGGGCATGTTCAAGGGCCTTGATCAATTGGTTCAATGCGCGGGTTGAAAGGTAATAGGCGATCTCTGACACGACGATCAGATCGAAGGGACCGCGCGGAGTATCCTGAGGAAGGACCGCATATCTGTACTGGATACGCAGGTTCGGATTTGTCAGTCGCCTTGCTTCGGCAAGCGCTGTCGGAGCGCCATCCACCGCAGTCAGCGTCAGGCAGTGCGGCAGCAGGGCGCGTGATGTTTCGCCATTGGCGCAGGCGACTTCCAAAGCTCGGCCTGCTTTTCGGCTGCCACATGCCTGTATCAGATGACGGCGCTTGATGGCTTCAAACCGGGAAGATCGATAATTCCATGGGTCGCCGGAAGCGCGAAACAGTTTCTCGAAACCATCCAGATCAATTGGTTTCATGGCAGAGGCCGCCAATAGCTTTCGATGGGTCCAACAAGCCTGTCGATGGTGTGCGGCTTCAGACAGAACGCCTGCTCATCATCCGTTATGACATGGCCTGTCTGCGTCAAATGCGCTTCAACCGCTTGGCGTTTGGCTGCTTCAGCTTCTCCAATGTGAAAGTTGATCCGCTCCATTTCGCTTTGTTCGGGGCGGTCCTGCGGAGTCCCAAGCTCATCCAGCCATATGGCATATTCCATTGTTGAAGGCTTTAACCCTGTCTGCGCAACAGCCTCTGTGAAAAGCTTCCATGCATCGCGGTGGTCTCTATGAGGATCGCGACGCCACGGCAAAATCACCAGATCAGGCCGCGCATGCAGAACTATGTCCGCCGCCGTGGCAAGCGCGGTTGCATATTGATCACTGCCCTCCATGGGCATATCGGCATCACGCAACCTCATGAAATGCCGGACTGAATGCGCATGTCCAAGCCGAAACAGCGCTTTCTCAGCCTCTTTCTCGCGTTCATCGGCAAGGCGATGGCGCGGCCAGGTTGGCGAATTCGGGTGTGATGCGCCGCCATCCGTCACAAATGCAAAATGCACCTCCCGGTTCAGGCGCTGAAAATGCCAGAGCAATCCGCCACAACCCAGACTTTCGTCGTCCGGATGCGGGGCAACCACCAATATACGGTCGGCCGGCAATTCCTTAAAACTGAGGGCAGGAGGGTTCATGTGCGCGGCTGCTGGTAGCAAGCACCCGGGTGCCAATCGCCCGCAGCCAGCGCGCTTCCAAGCGCGGCCTGTGCTCCATCCGGATCAGGCTGGCGAAGATAGGTGCGAAGATCACGAATAATGCGTTCCAGCGGATGCGGCGCGATCATGCCTGCTGCACCAACTGACTTTTCTCCGTCTTCCAGGACTGACATGGCCGCCGCTTCAACAAATCCACGGGCGGCATTAACCGTCGCAATCAATCCTGCAGCCGGATGGGAGCCTGCCGCCACCGCCGACCACTCTGCCGCTGCTCTGTCCAGCCAGCCATAGCCGCTTTCGACTGCCGCCCCCATGCGGGCAATGCGCTGCAACTGATAAGGTGCTTCAATGCGTCTGGTCTTTCGCAAATGTTCCAGAACAATATCCAGAACTGCGTGCATGCCACCGACATGAACGGCAACAAAGCGAATTGCGCCTGCCGCAAACCATGGACGTTCCAGATAGGCATCCGGTGCACCCAGAATCATGTCATCCTGCACCTCCATGCCGGTGAAATCGACGATGTGGCTACCCGACGCGCGCATTCCCATCGGTTGCCACCACGATCTGTCAACAGGCAGATCCTCTAGCGGCACCACAATCATCAGCCTTCCCTGTGGCACATGCGCCGTAACAATGGCATGCGACAGCCCGTCAATCCCTGAAGCATATGTTTTGCGGCCGACCAGGCGACCGTTAACCAGCTTCAAAGGATGCTCGGGGTGATCGGTGTTCCAGATACCAAACAGATGTCCCTTCCGGGCGAGGTCCTGATAGTGGCTTGATTGAGCCGCTGGGCTGTGACGTTCGAGAAGCGCAAGCACGTTGACATGCCCCTCAAATATCCGGCCAACAGGCAAGTCACCCCTTCCGACTTCAGCCAGAAGCCGCAGCAGATGCCTGAAGCCGTCTGGCTTCAGGGAAGGCGTCGTCAATCCACGTGCTTCCAGAGCGGCAAAACCAGCAGACGGAAATCCGCCGTCAACGTCCCGTTCGGCTGATTCCGCCCTCAGTTCCAGATGCAGCGGACGATCATTTTCAGCCAGCAGCAATGGATTATGCAGCATCTGTCGTTCCTTCAACTTCCGAAATAATCCTGCATATGAGTTGTGTTGCCTCGGCCACTTTCACGGTGGCCGGTGCGTCCGGCTCATCCGGTGCCAGCAGCTCAACCAGTGCACAGGAAGAATCCGCGCTTTCACGAATTGCCCGCCGACGCGCCAGCCGCGCCAAAACACGCTCCGGGTCCTCCACCAGAATGGGGGCACCTTCGGCTTCGGCGCGGATCCAGTTTTTGAGGCAATCCGCCATGCCACCTTGAGCGCGCCCGGCCAAGCGTGCCGAAACCTCAACCCGCACGTTCAGAGGATGCACAAGTTTGCCGCCAGCCGATCGGGCCATGGAAACAAGGGCCAGATCCTCACGGAGCGGAATTGCCGGAAGGCCACCCAAGGACTGATATAGCTGCGCTTTGATGGCCAGGCTTCCACCAGTGTTGTCGCTGTGGCGCGGCCAGGGGTCATGCTCCAGCGGGTCGATGAGAGAAGCCAGACGATCGCACAGTCTTGAATATTGCATGACCGCTCTTGCACGGGCGGCAAAGCCTGGTCCAAGTTGCGCTTCTTCCTTTCGATTGCCGTTCAGGCAACCGCCAACAAGGTCCGCCCCGGATGAAATGGCTGCCAGATTTGCCTCAATCCAGTTTGCTTCCGGAATGGCATCGGCATCTGTTGTCAGTATCACGCCGCCCTCGGCCGGACAGGCCGACGAGGCAAGGTCCATGGCCAATTTTCTGGCCGAGCCGACATGCGCCAGATCAGGTGGAAAATTGACAACCGCAATCTCGGCGCTAAGCCCGGGCTGGTTATCAAGCGCCAGACGCGCCATCTCCAGACTTTTGTCAGTGCTGTTGTTGATGACGATTTTCACCACGATGGGGCGAGCAGTAGCACGCAGCCATGTTTGTGAGCCAAGGGCAGAAAGCAACAGCGGCAGGCGCTGTTCTTCATTTCGCGCTGGAATGGCAATAACGGGATAGAAATGGTGAATTGGAGAATTGGTCTTCACGCTGTATCCGGTGGAGTGGCTGATCGCAGAAAACGGCAGGGTCAACTCTGATCTCCATGGCTTCCGGACGTTTCTAAGCGTGAGAGCGAACCCGGTGTTGCCGGGCTCGCTAGGTTGTTTTCAGTTTACAGCGGGCGTCGTGCCGGAATGACCCGATCAGCATAAATCGGGTGAACAACTCCCGAGCGTCCGCCCAGCCACGCTGCCACTGCTCCCAGCACCAGTGAGAAGAAGGCCAGAATCGCGCCAGTGGAAATGACCGACGCTGCTGCGTCCGCTGCCTCGGTTGCAGCCTGTTGAGCCTGAGCAACTGTCTGACGATAGCGCTGCTCTATCTGGGCAACTTGTTCCTGAGCCTGTTCCGGCGGAATTCCGCGAGCATTGGCAAGTGCCTGAACGGCTTGTTGCCTTGCCTGCTCAGCCCCGGCCTCGTCGCTCATGGCCAGCGCTCTCAGTGCATTGACTGCATTTGCGCGCAGGGCTTCAGGATCTGTGCCTGTTGCGGCAACCTGATCGTCAATAGCCTGCAATGGGTCGGCATCTGCCAAAGCGGGTGCGGCGGTCTGCGCAACCGTGGAGGCAATGCCGCCAACCGCAGTGGAAACGCCGCTAAATACGCCGCCTACCAGACTGCCGACGGAAGATGTGAGGAAATAGAGAACCAGCAATGTGGTGACAGCCCAGGTTGCAAGTCCATGCAAGGCGCCTGTGGTGGGAATGGTTTTGCCGGACATTCGCGCGGCAATGTATCCGCCGATGAAAGCAGCAATCAAACCGCTCAATAAATACCAGATCCCGGCGACCACAGAGAAAGTGGTGACGCCCGGATTGTCGCCAGTGCCTGGATCAAGCGTTGCCACGCCAAGCCCGACCCCGAGCATCGTCAATAGCACTTGAACGACCAGAGCAACTGCGACGCCGGCGAAGATCGCGCCCCATGAAACCTTGTTGGCCATGATTGCGTGTGCGTCGGCAGCAACTGCAGTGTCAACGGACACGTTGTCTCGAACAGTTCCGTCTCTAGTGGTGCGATAATTATCACTCATGGCTCAATGCCCCGATTGGCGCTATCAGCGCGCGGTGATGGATAGAGTGAGCCAGTAACGTGCAATTGTATAAATGGTTCAACTTGCACGCATTTACGCGATATCGGCCTTTGCAGCAGATGGCTGACTTCGTAAAATGGCGATGGGCGTTGAATAGAAATATGTCGCAGTGAACTGCGGAATAAAAAATGGCGGTAATTCAGCTAACTTATTGATTTTAATGGCGACCCCGGCAGGATTCGAACCTGCGACCATCGGCTTAGAAGGCCGGTGCTCTATCCTCTGAGCTACGGGGCCGTAGGCAACGGCGAAACGGCCGTCAGTGTGTCCAGGGCTGCGAACGGTCGTAGCGGAAATTGTCGGAATAGGAAACCTTCGAGCGGGCAATCCGCGGAGTTTCTTCCACCTCAAACGCAATGCCATTGCGCTGGCAGTATTCAACCGCCTGTTCCTGAGTTTCAAACTTCAGACGAACCTGCTGGCGCATATCGGATGTGGATGTGTAGCCCATCAAAGGCTCGACCTGCTTGGCGCGCACAGGTTCGTAATCAAGCACCCACGCATGGGTTTTTGCCTTGCCAGATTGCATCGCGTTGCGTGCCGGCCGGTAAATTCTGGCAACCATGTGGAATCCTTGCGTCGGGCACTACCAAAATGCCGGAAAAGCATCTTGGTCGGAGCGGCAGGATTCGAACCTGCGACCCTCTGGTCCCAAACCAGATGCGCTACCAGACTGCGCTACGCTCCGCTCAATTGCTCACACCCGGCAAGCAATGCGGTTACTAGCGATGTGATTGCGCAGAAGCAAGCCCGATTTTGAATAACTTCACAGCATCGGCATCTCGAAGTGGAAATTTCTCAGGTTTTTCATGCTTTCTCTTTCAAAAAATCTGCCTATCTGGGCGAAAGAGGACAACCGGGAGCCCGGAATTTTGCAGCATATCAGCGTGGTTTTAAGTCGAATCGCCAAAGCGCTAACAGCTCGCCCGCAGGCGGAAACACCCCCCATATTCACAAGCCAGATGTTGATTCTGGGGGCTGGTGCCAGCGCGCTGTCTGTGGTCTGCTTTGCGCTGGACCGCCAGATCAGCCTTGCAATGCTGCATGAACCCGTTGGAGTGATTGCGTTCTGGAACATTGCAACCGATGCTGCTCTTGTGCGCTGGTACCTCTATCCGTCAATTCTGGTCCTGCTGGCAGCCTTTCTTATAGAGTGGTCGAGCCGGCAGGAGATCAGAGCATTCTGGCCCAGCGCTGCTACAGGGGTGGCGGCCTATCTGTTCAGCAGTGTTGCACTGGCGGCCATTGTCACAAATTTTCTGAAGATTGTGTTCGGTCGTGCGCGACCGTTGCTGATGGATGACTACGGCAATTTCAGCTTCAGCCTCGGCCGGTTCGGCCACGACTATTCCAGCTTTCCATCGGGCCATTCCACGACGATTGGTGCAGTAACTCTCGTTGCTGCAGTTCTGGCACCATCGCAGCGGGTTGCAATCCTTATCGCGGGCTTTTGCATTGCGCTTAGCCGCATTGTGGTGCGTGCGCATTATCCAAGTGATGTGGTTGCGGGATTTGCCATTGGCGCATTGACCGCCATTGCAGTTGGCCGATGGCTTGCCAGCCGCAATCTGTTTTTTCGCTTTGATCACGCCGGGCAGGGTTGGGCCGGGCTTCTGCCGCGCGCCGCCACATGAAGGGCCGGCACTACCTGACGTGATGTGTCTGTTGAAATGCCGTTAGAAAGGTTGGGGCAACCTCTGCAACTGCGCTTAACGAGTAACCACCTTCCTGCACAATCACTGTGGGCAGCCCAAGCTCGGCCAATATCTCACCAATCTGGTGATATGCAGCGGTCGAGACGTCCAGCCGCGAAAGCGGGTCATCTCGATGGGCATCCCACCCGGCAGACAGAACCAGTGCTTCCGCACCATAGGCGGTCACCCTGTCAGCCAGCCGCCGAACGGCTTCGACAAATTGCCGGTCACCCGATCCCGGCGCAAGCGGCAGGTTAAGGTTGTAACCTTCACCTTCGCCCTGACCAATTTCATCGTCATAGCCGTAATAGTGCGGATAGTATGATGCCGGGTCCGTGTGCGTGGATGCAAAAAACACATCGCTGCGATTGTAGAAGATCGCCTGTGTGCCATCGCCATGATGCGTATCAAAATCAACAATGGCCACTTTGCCAAACCGGTCACGAAGTCGCTGCGCCGCAATCGCCGCGTTGTTAAGAAAACAAAAACCGGATGCCCGGTCACGATAAGCGTGGTGCCCGGGTGGCCGACATAGTGCAAAAGCCGCATCTGCCCCACGCAGCACGTCGTCCGCTGCGGCGATGGCGCTTTGTGCTGATGCATAGGCGGCTTCATAGGTGCGTGCCATCATCGCGCAGGACAAGTCGCCAATATACCAGCCAGTTAAACCCAGAATGCCGGTCGTGCGGGGCAGCGCGCGTGCGAAACCATCATGTGGTGCCGCCATATATGGATGTACATTTGGCAAGACCTCCGGCCCGGCATTTGGCAGGGCTGTGAACTTTTCATACGCAGTTTGCAGAAACGCCACGTAGGAGTTGCAATGAACCGCCAGGATCGGCCCCAGTCCTGCATCTTCCGGCTGCTTGGGCGCTGCACCGCAGGTTTTCAGTGCGGCAATCAGTGTGTCCAGTCTGGAAGGGTTTTCCAGCGGCTCAACTATCCGTCCGTGAACCATGTACTGCTTCGGTTGATGGGCAGACTGACGGAGGTCGTAAAAGAGCTTCAAGACAAATCCTTTCGGTGACAGAGGGTCGCACCTGAAAATTATGAGACGGACGGAACTTTAGCGCCAGTTCTGAATTATGGGAGCATATACCGTATGGGAGTTGACGATGGCACAGAAGATCAGTCCTCTGGTGGACATAAGGCAGTGCGACGATCGCTACTCGCTTTTTTGGGATGTATACGAGCTGAGCGATCTGACATTTGAGGAATCCGAACGCGCGCTGGACGAGATTTGTGATGCGACATTCGATCCGAAACGTTGGAGAAGCTGCCATCTCAAAATTGCTTTCCTTGACAAGGAAAAAGCATTGAGAGGTCATGCTGCCTGAACGGTTCACGCTTATCACTTGATTTAAATTCATAGTTCTTCGGAGGCCGTCCATTCAGATGAGTGGGCGGCCTCAATCGTTATGGTTGTCGAAAACTCACCGTTTAGCGGCAACCGGTTGAGTCTTTGGAGTTAGATTCGCGCCGATTCCACTCCTTAAAGCTAACTGTTTTAAATCATCCCATGGCATACATGTTCAGCAATCTTAGCCTGTTTTGTAGGCAAACATAGATTATATCTTTGAATTTTAACTATTTTTTTGAAAATGGTAGAAACTGTCATGATTAAGTCCAAGCTAATGGCCGGTTCGGCCTTTTCTTCTATTTTGATATTGTCTGTTTCTCCGGTTTTTGCTCAGACTGCGCCGGATTTATTTGTGAGTGGTGGAGCAACTCGTTCAATTATAGCTGGTGAAACTGTCACGGCCGGCGGGGTATATATCGGGGCGGACGGTGCGCCTGGTATTCCGTCAACGGGCAATCTGCAAATCGGCTCCGGCGGAAGCCTGACGGCCAGCGGCCCTGTGGTGATTGCCCCGGCAGCCGGATCCGTAGGCACCCTTGCCATCGGCGCCTTGCGCGGTTTTGACGAAATTGCGCCCGGCGCTTTTGTTGCACCAACCGTTTCCTTTGGTGATGGTGCGGGGGAGCTGATATTCAACCATGACAGCGACAATTACAGTTTCGACTCCGCGGTCAGTGGCGGACCGGGGAGTCTTATCGAGCTGATTTCCGGCTACACAATTTTCACTGGCGATTCCTCAGGATTTACCGGCTCCACAATCGCTCGCGGAAGTTTCGGCTCCGTATCCGGTGTCGGTACAACCCTGCAGGTTGATGGCACTCTGGGCGGCAGCCTGATGATTGAAAGCACGGCGTGGCTGGCGGGTCGTGGCACGGTTGGCGATACGCAGAGCTTTGGTGTCATTCGTCCGGGGTCGCCGGATTCAATGTTTGGTACATTGACCATTGATGGCGACTATATAGGCGAAACCGGCAGTTGGCTTGAAATTGACTCTGTGCTTGAGGGCGATGCCTCGCTCACCGATCGACTGGTTGTAACCGGCAACACAAGTGGCAGCACCATCGTCTGGGTTGCCAACCGTGGCGGTCTTGGCGGCCTTACCACCGACGGTATTCTGCTGGTGGATGTTGGCGGTTCATCCGACGCCGTTTTCACCCTCATGGGTTACTATGAACTGCCCGATGGCACGATGGGCATCATCAATGGCGCCTATTCCTACGGCCTCTACCAGGGAACTCCAACGGATCCTGCAAATGGCAACTGGTATCTTCGGTCTCTGATCAAGACGGATCCGGTTGATCCAACCGATCCGACTGATCCCACGGACCCGACAGACCCGACAGACCCCACCGATCCGACCGATCCAACGATTCCGGTTTTTCCAGTCGATCCAACTTCGCCCGCACCGGGCGGGCCGGGTGGCTACGTTCCCGGCCTGTATCAGCCAGGGGTTCCGCTTTACGAAGCCTATGCGGGCCATCTGTTCCAGATGAACAGATTGCCGACGCTTCGGCAGCGGGTCGGAAACCGGATATGGAGCGGCACGGATGATCCCAAACCCTTCAAAAAAGGCGCGCTGACAGCCACCGCACCCATCGATATCATTGAGAGCCGTGCGGCCTGGGGGCGTGTGGAAGGTTGGGGCGGAAAAATTTCACCCGACGCCTCATCCAGCCTGTGGGAGCAGGATTTCAACGGTTGGCGCCTGCAGACCGGTCTGGATTTCTCGCTGTACGAAAATGCCGAAGGATCGGCTTTGATTGGCGGGCTTTCTGTCCATTACGGTCAGGCAAAGTCCGATATCACATCATTCTATGGCGCTGGTTCGCTTGATACTTCAGGTTACGGTTTGGGTGGCTCCCTTACCTGGTATGATCAGTCCGGCCTTTACATCGATGGTCAGGCGCAGGTTACATGGTTCGATACGGATATTTATTCTGACACTTTGAACTTGCTGGAAGCCGATTCCAACAACGGCATGGGTTATGCCGCCAGCATTGAGGTCGGCAAAAGCTACGCCGTGGCGTATGGCTGGGCCGTTACCCCGCAGGCACAGTTGATCTGGAGCAATGTGGACTTTGATCCGTTCATCGACGCGTTTGGCGCCGAAGTGTCTTATGGCGGCGGCAACAGTCTGCTGGGTCGGCTTGGCGTTTCGCTAGACCGCGAAATGACGTGGGAAGACGCCTCCGGAGATGTGAAGCGCATGCAGGTCTACGGGCTGGTGGATGTGACTTATGAGTTTCTGGGTGACTATTCCGTGGCTGTTTCCGGCACTCAGCTGGAATCAACCGACGGTCGGGTCTGGGCGGGAATCGGCGCAGGTGGAACCTACAATTGGGGAAATGATGCCTATTCACTCTTTGGAGAGGTAGCTCTGCGCTCAGACGTTGAAAACTTTGGCGACAGCTTTCTGATCAACGGAACTGCCGGACTGCGCATCAAGTTCTGATTCGGATAATGGCAGCAGTATGAATGACATAGGCGGCCTTCGAGCTTCTGACAAAGCTCGAAGGCCTTTTGCCGTCCTGCTCAAGACAGGACCTTTGTCCTGCCCCCGGCGCAATTTAGCCAAAGCTTTGCCACATGCGTTAACGCATTGGTGTCATTCTTTTCGTCATACCTACCATGTACAGGTGGGGCCGTAAGTTGAATGCCTAGGAATAAGGTCTTGTCTCACAGACAAGCAGAAATTTTATTGCATCTCTCCACAGTCTGCATTCCGTTGTCGGAGCTTAACCCTGATCATTGGGAAGCGCTTCGGGAATTGCACCAGATGGGGTTGGTTACAATCGAGGCGACACGCGGGCACGTGCCGTGGCTTGCCCTGTCGCTTCGTGGTCAGAGACTGGCGTTCAAACAGCTGCTCTGAGGATGGCAGGCAACAGCCGCAGCGAGACCTATACCAAGTACCGCATAATTGGTACGCATGTTGCGCAAAAGTATCATCATTTTCCAAGCGGTTTCGCTATCAACAGTTGCGCTGGCAATTATGCCCGCACTCGTTGAGGATGAGACATTGCCACTGCCAGTTTATAGCGATCATTCAGAATTGTTCATTCAGCGGCGCCGTTCAGTTGGAAGCGCTAATGTTATTGCCGCACTTTTGTGCACGACGGCTTTAACATTTGCCTTGCCGCTTGCAGGATCCGGGCTGGGCCTGGGGCAGGCTTTTGCTGCCGGGGGCATTGGTGGAACATCCGGCGGCGCTGGCGGACAGGACAGCCAGGGCACCGTTGGTGGCACTGGCGGCAACGGCACACCTAATGCTGGCGGCGGCGGCGGCGGTGGCGCTGGCTTCATGGGCGGACAAGGCGGCAATGGTGGTTATGGCCCGTCCCTGGGTGGTGCCGGAGGTGTTGCCGGAGTGAATGGCGGCAATGGCGGTGATGGGGCCGCGAGCTTCAACGGCGGCGGCGGCGGTGGCGGCGGTGCTCATGGCATCGTTACGACTACCGGGTTGGGTGGCGTTTTTGTTGGCGGCAATGGTGGAAATGGCGCCAATGCAGGCACAAGCGGTGGAAGTGGCGGCGGCGGCGGCGCAGGTGGCTATGGTGCCGTATTAATTGACCTGATGTTCACGCCAACAGCCATGTCGGGGACGATTTCCGGCGGTAATGGCGGCAATGGCGGAGTGCCATTTTCATCATTCAGCGGCGGCAGCGGCGGATCGGGCGGCATTGGCCTCAACGTTACTGGCTCAAACGCGCCGCTAACTATCTCCGGAACCATAACTGGCGGAAATGGCGGCCTGGCTGGTGGCGGCGGTAACTCGGTGGCAGGATTTGCCGGCGCAGGGGTGTCCGGCAGTGGGATGAATCTCATCATCCAGGATTCAGCTCAGATTACGGGCGGCGTGAGTGGCCTGACAAGAGCTGCAGCAATCGTGTTTGATGGCGGTGGAACGCTCACTTTTGGTAGCGGCGTTACGAGCTCAAGCGATCATCTGACTGGTGCAATAACAACCAGCGGTGTTTTAAACTTAAGCCAGAATGGCGATCTTGTTCTTGATAACTTCATCACCGGCACCGGTTCACTCAATAAGACTGGTTCGGGTTTCGTTACGCTGAATATAGCTAACACCTATACAGGCGGTACGACCGTATCATCCGGTACACTGGGCGTAACGGGAAATACCTCGCTTGGTGACGGCGCAGTTACCTTGGCAGGTGGAGCGCTGGCTTTCGACCGAGACGTGTACCTGTCCCAGGTTTTCAACGTTTCCACAGGCACCGAAAGCACGGTTAACCTCAGCAACGCAGCCAATGTCACACTGACGCCGTTTTCAGTCATGACCGGAGATGGCCGGCTATCTGTGGTCGGTGATGGGACATTGACCCTCAGCGGCACTTCCACCGGTTTTACCGGCAGCGTGCGTGTTTCCGACGCCACGATCAGCATGTCACCCGTTCCTAACTTCCGGGTTGCGGAAAATCAGAGCCTCGCCATTGGCGGCTGGTATGGACAGGCTGCTGAAAGCGCCGGTTGGCTCGATGCGGGCATACTTCTGCTGGAAGCCGCGTTCAGCAGCGATCCGGCCCGCAGCATGCTGGTTTTCAATCACACAGATCAGAACTATCAGTTCAACAACTCGTTGGCCGGACTTGGTGAAATTCGCCATGTTGCCGGCACCACCACCATGACTCGCACTGCAATGCCTGGCTTCGCCGGCTTCACGTGGGTTGAGGGCGGTACGCTTCGGCTGGGCGCAGACAATGCAGTCGGTTCCGATCTGCTTTCGGTAACGCCTGGAGCGACATTCGATACCAACGGCTATGTGCAGCAAGTTCGGCGGTTGGCCGGTGCAGGCAACATCATTCTGAACGGCGACGGATCCGGAATTGAGGTCAATGGCACCAGCAGTCCAGAATTCAACGGCGTTATCAGTGGTTCAGGCAGCCTTGCTGTGCGCAATTACTCAACTTTGTGGTTGTCCAACACCAACAGCTATTCCGGTTGGACCGTGATTGGAGACAATGCCGAAGTCATCGTGAATGCCGATGGCGCGCTTGGTTCGAGCACTGTCATACTTTCCGAAAGCGGCGTCTTGAACATCAATGGTTACACTCAGACGGTCTCCGGGCTGCAATCATCCTCAGGGGGTACACTGGTCGTTGTAGGTCCAAATATGGACGTGCCATCGATGTCGAGCTCTTTGACGGTTGATCGTGACACGACGCAGTTTTTTGCCGGTGCATTGGCTGGCGATGGCTCGCTGGCTTTCGAAGGCAGCGGCCAGACCATACTGGCGGGTGATGGCACAGGCTTTACGGGCACCATGGCAGTGCGCGGCGGGTCGTTGAATGTGGATGGTCTGTTTAATGCCAGTGTTCAGGTAGGAGCGGGCGCCACACTGGGTGGCACTGGAATGGTGGGCTCCACCACGCTGGCCGCAGGTTCAACCATCTCACCGGGCTACGGTGCCGGCTCAATGGCCATTTCGGGTGACCTGGCATTTCAGCCCGGCTCGTCCTATTCGGTGGAAATTGAATCGGGTGGCGCAGCAGACCTGATCAATGTTGCCGGTACGGCGACGCTTGGTGGTGCAAATTTTGTCATTGCGGCCCTTGATCCAACCGTCAGCTATCAGAATGGCCAGAGCTATCTGGTGCTTGATGCTGCTGGTGGTCTTTCAGGTGCGTTTTCAAGTCCCACAGGCTTTGACTCCGCTTTTCTGACGCCTTCACTCTCTTATACAGATCAGCAGGTTTCGCTGAACCTGCGCCTGGCCAATCAGATTGATCCGGAACCACCGGTCATTCCGGGTGAGCCACCATTGCCACCAGTGCAGCCGGTGCCCCCATTGGCTCCAGGCGCGCCGCTGTTCCCGCGTGAAGCACGCACGGCGAACCAGTATGCGGTTGCCACTGCTCTCGACACTTTGGATCAGACAGCAGGTTCTGCCTCGTTGAACCTCTACAATCAGATGCTGTTTGCCAACGGCGACGAGGCCAGAAGGGCTTTCGACAGCCTTTCAGGCGAGGGGCAGGCGTCCGTTCGCGGGGGTCTTGTTGAACTTGGCGGGGTGGTTCGTGCCATGCCCGTCAATCGGCTTCGGCAATCTGCAGATGGACCGGTGGCAGCTTCCTCCACAAACGGGGTCGCAATCGATTATGCCAGCGGCGGCGAAGCTACGCCTTTGTCTGAAGTGGTGGGTTGGGGTGAGGCCTTCGGTTCGTGGGGCCGTTCCAGCGGTGATGGCAATTATTCCCGGCTGAAGCGCAACACTGGTGGCGCAATTGTCGGACTGGATGCCATGGCCTTTGAAACTGCGCGGCTGGGACTTTTTGCCGGATACAGCCAGTCAACATTCAACGTCAACGAACGCGCTTACAAGGCTGATGTTGATAGCTACCATCTGGGCATCTACGCCGGAACCATGGCAGGTCCTGTGTCACTACGCGGCGGCCTCTCCTACACGTGGCATAATGTGGAGTCCGAACGCAGCGTCTTCCTTCCAGCTACCTCACAGGTTCTGACTGCGGACTATGACGCAGGTGCGTTTGAGGCATTTGGTGAAGTTGCATATGGCATTGAAACCGGGTTCGTTTCACTCGAACCATTCGCCAACATCGCCTATGTGAATCTGCGCACAGATGCCTTTTCGGAAACGGGTGGCAGTGCAGCTTTGACAAGCGGCAAAGACACCACGGAAACCACATTCACAACGCTGGGCCTGCGTGCATCGCACAGCATCGTTGCCGGTGAAATTCCGGTGACGTTCATGGGAATGGTGGGTTGGCGACATGCCTTCGGGGATATTGACCCACAGGCAACGCTGGCTTTTGACACAGGAAGCCCGTTTACAACCGTTGGCACACCAATTGCCAAAGATGCGGCAGTACTGGAAGTGGGCTTTGACGCCGCAATTTCCGAAAGCGCCACCTTCGGCGTTTCCTACAGCGGCCAGTTTGGTGATGGCAGCACAGAGCAGGGCGTCAATGCGAGATTGAAGTTCGCATTCTGAACCAACGAATTTGAGTTCAGTTACGGCAGGCGCAACGCCTGCCGTGACGTCGTTCGAAATCTGAAAAAATCAGCCTGGTGTCGACAGGGCGGCGACCGCCACTGGCCGAGCGGCGTGCCTTCCAGCACATTGCAATGAAAGGCCGTCTGGCTGCCGCGATGCTTGCCGGATGCGCAATTCAAAGTGCGATTGCTGTTGAAAAGGCCTGGATCCTGCAAGTCGTTTAACGACAGACACCCCGCGCCTTCAGCCGCTGATACCAGGCATCAGCCTGCTGTCTGGACCAGCGATCCGCATTGCGCTTGCCCTCCGCCCTCCGCTTTTTATGATATTCCGCCTCCATGCGACGGTAGTCGCCGCGTGGAACGTGGTTTTCAGTGCATTTTGCCAGATTTTTCGAAGGTCGGGTCTGCTGCGATCTTGGACCCATCGTTCGCGTCTGGTTCTGGTGATCCTGCAGTCTGTTCCACCGCTGGGAGTCGAGGTGTCGGTCCAGTGTGTTCAAATCCTGCGCTATCGCCATTTTTGGAACGGCAAAGCCAGAGAACGTGATTGCTGCAGCAACCAGGCAGCCCGACAAGACGGGTCGAAAAACTGACATGTGGTGCTCCACGCTACCTCAGATGGTTGCGTGGTATATTGCTTCGTCAGACAGTGATTCAAGTCTTATGGCCCGAACATGTGGTGACCAGCGAAATGTCACGCATGTCGAGTGGCATGGCGCAAGCGTGAATCATATTGCGGAAAAAATCTGCCACATTGTTAAAAACGCCGCGATTCAGATCGCAGGCTTAAGCCAACTTATTCTGTAATAACGATGGCTTAGATGTGGCAGTGGAGGCCTCGGCCGGAATCGAACCGGCGTGCAAGGATTTGCAGTCCTCTGCGTAACCACTCCGCCACGAGGCCCCAACGAGGCTGTACCTACTGGCCCGCGGCGCATTAGGCAAGGGGGCATTTGCAGCTATGGACGATTCGTCAGACAATAATTATGCCCGGCGTTGTCGGCGGCCCCATTTAACGCTGGCGCGGCGGCGCCAGCGGCGAACCATGACGAAATCTATCGACAGAATCAAAATTCCAACGGGCAGCATCCAGAGCCCGAGAACCGGCAAAAAGCTGAAAATTCCGCCGATCACGAATGCCACGCCTACGGCAACACGCGCTGGTCGGGAAGAGGGAAGCTTGATTGAACGCCCGAACACCTCAATTGAATTGCCGCGCAACCTGATAAAGTCGCGTCTGGCCGGCTTGTCCTGTTTCATTTTCTGCAAAATCTTTCAGCAGGCAACTGGCGGCATAGCCGCAACCCTTGGGTAAGTACCTTAGAATAATGGCAACTTGTGGTTGAAATTTCTACCTTATCCAAAAGACTCTGGATCATCTAAAGGAATTCGCCGCGGCCATCTATAGACGAAACTTCTGACCGTTGACAATGGATTGTGCGAAGTCTGGTTTGAATTCAGTGGCTTATGATCGTAATTGCGGTGCCGCATAATGTCGCGGCTTACTGGGAGGGCAAAATTTTTGCCAGGCTTAGGGCGGAAGTTCACGTTTTTTATCGGGCTGACGCTTGGCAAGAGTGAAACGGGTTGCTATAGGCACCCTCGCTGACGGCAACGTTACGGCATTCCCCGGTAGCTCAGCGGTAGAGCAATCGACTGTTAATCGATTGGTCGCTGGTTCGAATCCGGCCCGGGGAGCCACTTTTCCAGAGACATTATCAGTCATACACTCTCCCGCATGCCTCAAGGCATGCTGCAAAGCGGCTTGCGACTTGCTTCCGGGCGAGGCGACGCTTATGGGAACGGCAGGAAACTCTCGAAAGGCATTGGTCATGGATTTTGTCCAGGCACGCACCAAAATGGTCGATAATCAGGTTCGCACTGTTGATGTGACGGACCATGACATTCTTCGTGCATTGCTGACTGTTCCGCGGGAAATCTTCGTGCCGGAATCGAAACGGCCATTTGCATATATGGGCGGCGAAATTGCCTTGGGCGGCGGGCGGCATCTCATGGAAGTTGCGCCTTTTGCCCGGCTTTTGCAGCTTGCCGAAATTGAAAAAGACGATGTCGTGCTGAACATCGGGTGCGGCGCAGGCTACTCCGCGGCGGTTTTGTCACATCTGGCAGCTTCGGTTGTTGCCGTGGAAGAAGACCCCGCACTGGCGCAAGCGGCATCTGATGCGCTCGCAAGTCTGGGCATTGTATCTGCAGTTGTGGTTCAGGCGCCGCTGGCTGAGGGATACGCCAAAGAAGGGCCTTACGACGTCATCATCATCGACGGTGGTGTGGACCAGGTACCTGCGGCTCTGTTTGAGCAGTTGAAAGAACGCGGAAGGCTGGTGGTTATTGAAGGTCGGGGATTTTCGGCCGCTGCAAAGCTTTACTCTAAAGAAGGTGGAGTTGTTTCCGGTCGTTTTGCCTTCAACTATGGGGTGAGCCAACTGCCGGGCTTTGGTTTGAAGCCCGAATTTGTTTTCTAAACAGCTATAATGTGGTTAATTATAATATCGGTTTACGGCTAAAAGTGTTAACAAGTGTTATCGATCGGTCACACTTGTGGGCAAAAGACATTTGTTGGGGCGTCGCGGGCTGGCGTAGTTGCGTCAGGCGGTGCATTTCGTGTCATAAAGGCGCGATACAGAATAATATCCGCATCGCGCGGAATACTGAGGATGGCCTTCAAGCCTTCCTGCAAGCGGGGTGTTTTTATGCGTAGGGCAAGCTGGCTATCAACGGCGCTGACATTGGGTGTGCTGTTTACAAGCATGGGCGCCGCCGAAGCTGAAACGTTGCGGGAAGCGATGGCCAAGGCTTACGCCAACAACCAGTCGTTGAATGCGGCGCGGGCAGCGTTGCGCGCGACCGATGAATCGGTTCCGCAGGCGCGAGCCGGTATGCGCCCTACAGTTATTGTTGGTGGTTCGGCAGCGGCCGCCAGAGGTCGCACAACCTACGGTGACGGTGTTCCGCATTTGAATTCCCGCAGCAGCAGCCTTGGCGTGGGAATTGAAATCAGCCAGACGGTGTTCGACGGTTTCCAGACACCAAACAACATTCAGGCCGCGCAAGCTCGTGTGCGCTCGGCGCAGGCAACACTCAGCAACACGGTGCAGAACACGTTGATGGATGCAGCCATGGCTTACATGGATGTTATTCGTGACCGGCAGATTTCTGAATTGCGCCGCCAGAACCTGGCATTCCTCCGGGAGCAGGTGCGTGCCGCCAATGCCCGGTTTGAAGTGGGTGAGGGTACCCGCACAGACGTGGCACAGGCCGACTCGCGCGAAGCGCTTGCCACTGCGCTGCTGAACAGTTCGCTTGCCGCTGTGGCAACCAGTGAAGCCGTTTATTTTGATGTGATCGGCGATCCTGCCAACAGTCTTGAGCCCGGGCAGAAGCCGCCTGAGCGCCTGATGCCCGGCAGCATTTCGCAAGGTCTGGCAATTTCGCAGGCTGAACATCCCGCCATTCAGGCCGGACTTTTCGCAGTCGATGATGCCTCCTATTCGGTCAAGTCATTCGAGGGGCAATCTCTGCCCCAGCTTTCTGTAGGTGCCTCAGTTGACAACACCTATGGCCTGAGCCGTCCAGCCACCGGTTTGCCGGGCGTCAATGTCGGCACCCAGAACGAGGTTTCGGCCAGTGTTGGCGCATCGCTGACAATTCCTCTTTACCAGGGCGGTCTGGTTTCCTCTCAGGTTCGTCAGGCCAAACAAGTGCTTGGCCAGCGCCGGATCGAGGTGGACAACTATCGAGATCAGGTGCGAGCGGCGGTTGCCACTGCATGGGCCAACATTCAGGCATCTGAGGCAAACGTGACCGGCTATCGCGCCCAGGTTGCGGCTGCTCGCCTTGCTCTGGTTGGTGTGCAGGAAGAACGCACTGTTGGTCAGCGCACCACACTGGACGTGTTGGACGCGCAGGCGGATGTTATTGATGGTCAGATTTTGCTGGTTGGTGCGCAGCGCGATTCTGTCGTGGCGTCTTATCAGCTTCTTTCGGCACTGGGTCGTCTTTCACCGACGCATCTGGGCCTGAATGTCCCCGTTTACGATCCGAACCAGCATTTCAACGCAGTTGATCGTAAGGCGTATGGTATGCGCACCCCGGACGGCCGCTAGGTCCGCAAATAGGTGCCTAGTTCTTTTGGCTTAAAAATCCTGAGCGTCTCGAATCGCCGGGCGCTCTAACCAATAGCTTTGTCGAAAATCAGCAGGATCCCGCGCTCTACACCTTTGGTGGAAACAATCTGCGCAATCGTATTTGTTGATAAAGTGTTTCCAAGTCATAAAATTCCGTTAACGGGATTCATTTGAATAATGATTTTGGCTAGCCTGAATGCACGATTCGCGGGGTGGTCGCGAATGTCATTCGGGAAATGCCTTGATGAAAAAAAGCAGCTCTTCAGCAGAGCCGTCGATGGAGGAAATTCTGGCCTCCATCCGTCAGATTATCGAACAGGGAGAGGCGGGGCGCACCGTGCAGTCCGCTTCAAAGGAAAAGACATCACCTGAAATTGCAGATGAAACGCCGGCATCGGCACCAGCGCGCCCGGTGCCCGTGTTCTCATCGCCCGTCTATGTCACACCAGCGCGGTCCGCCTACAGCGGATCCGTGGCTTTCGATCTTCGGCACGAGCTGGAAGACGATGAAGCTGTTGCCGCAGCAGGTATAGTGGAAAGCGCGGTGAATGATGGTGCGGCGGAGGCTGCTGTGGCTCAAAATGTTGATGTTGCTGAAGAGGATGTCTTTGACATACAAGCTGCACTGCAGGCAGAATTTTCACACGACATCGAGCCTGAGCCAACCGGGCATTATCTGCCAACTGAACCGGATGACAGTGAAGAAACCCTAATGCCGGACTTTCCAGCCGCACCACCTTCCGCCATGGCCGCAAACAATGATGAGCCCAGAATGCGGGATTTTCGCTCTGCGATTTTGGAGGAGGCGGCAGGACAGGGCGTTCCTGCTTTCCGCTACGATCCATTGATTTCAGATGAAACTGAATCGCAGATCAGCGCGTCTTTTGCCGAGCTGACACAGGCTATCCGTTCCGGCGAACTGCGCTCGCTGGAAGAAATGGCGCAGGATATTCTGCGGCCAATGATGAAGGAATGGCTGGACGAAAACCTGCCCGATGTGGTGGCTGAAATTGTCCGGGAGGAAATTCGTCGGGCGGTTTTGCGGGGGCGTTAATTCAATTCTGCTCGAACGCAATGATCAGATGGCGTTGACAGGGCCGAAAGCTTGCCTGTAACCGAAGGCAAGACATAATGGACCTTCACGATGATCGAAAAAACCTACGACGCTGCCGACGTTGAACCTCGCATCGCCCAGAACTGGGAACAGGCGGACGCTTTTCGTGCGGGGGCCGGGGCTGCGCCCGGCGCTGATCCGTTTACGATTGTCATTCCGCCACCCAATGTTACCGGCTCGCTGCATATTGGTCATGCGTTGAACAATACCTTGCAGGACATTCTGGTTCGGCAGAAGCGCATGCTTGGCCTCAATGTGTTGTGGCAGCCGGGTCTTGATCATGCGGGCATCGCCACACAGATGGTTGTTGAACGGCAGATGGCCGCCGCCGGTGAACCGAACCGGCGGGAAATAGGCAGGCAGGCCTTTATCGACAAGATCTGGCAGTGGAAAGCGGAATCGGGCGGCTCGATCCTGACCCAGCTAAGGCGTCTGGGCGCTTCGTGCGACTGGTCGCGTGAGCGGTTCACCATGGATGACGGACTTTCGGCGGCTGTACGAAAGGTGTTTGTCCAGCTTTATCGCGAAGGTCTGATTTACAAGGACAAGCGGCTGGTTAACTGGGATCCGAAATTGCGCACCGCAATTTCCGACCTGGAAGTTGAGCAGCGGGAAGTGGAGGGTCACCTGTGGCACCTTCGCTATCCGGTCGATGGTATGATCTACGACCCGGAAAATTCTTCAACCTATGTGACCGTTGCCACCACGCGGCCTGAAACAATGCTCGGCGACAGCGGCGTTGCCGTTAATCCGGATGACCAGCGTTTTGAAGATCTGGTTGGCCGCAAGGTGCGCATTCCTCTGGTCGGCAGATTAATCCCGGTTGTCGCTGATGATTATGCGGACCCGGAAGCGGGCTCCGGTGCGGTTAAGATTACCCCGGCGCATGACTTCAACGACTTTGAAGTCGGGCGACGGCACAACCTCGCCCAGATCAACGTCATGGCACCGGATGGCACCATTTCCCTGCGCGACAACGCGGAGTTTCTGGAAGGCCTGTTTGCAGAAGACGGCGAACGGGCGATTGGAATGTTCGAGGGACTGGACCGGTTCACCGCGCGCAAGCTGCTGGTCGACTGGCTGGAAGAGGAAGGATACCTGGCAAAGGTTGATGCGCATTTGCACATGGTGCCGCATGGTGACCGCGGCGGAGTGCCGATTGAGCCCTTCCTGACCGACCAGTGGTATGTCGATGCGGCAACGCTTGCCAAACCGGCGATTGCCAGCGTGCGCGAAGGGCGGACCAGTTTCGTGCCGCGCAATTGGGAAAAGACCTATTTTGACTGGATGGAAAACATCCAGCCATGGTGCATTTCCCGGCAGCTTTGGTGGGGGCATCAGATTCCCGCGTGGTACGGGCCCGATGGCGAAATTTTTGTAGCCGAGGAAGAAGAAACCGCTGTAGCTGCGGCATTGGCGCATTATGTCATCAACGGCACGCTGACGGACGAAGAAGCCCGCCGAATGGCCGAAGACCCGACAGCACGGGAATCTCTGTTGCGCCGCGACGAAGATGTGCTGGACACCTGGTTCTCATCGGCGCTCTGGCCGTTTTCAACCCTTGGCTGGCCGGAAAAAACGCCGGAACTTTCAAACTACTACCCGACCAATGTTCTTGTGACCGGCTTTGACATCATCTTTTTCTGGGTTGCCAGAATGATGATGATGAGCCTGCACTTCATGGGCAAGGAACCGTTTGAAACTGTTTATGTTCACGCGCTTGTCCGCGACAAGCACGGTGCCAAGATGTCCAAGTCCAAGGGCAATGTCATTGATCCGCTGGAACTGATTGATGAATATGGCGCGGATGCATTGCGTTTCACGCTGGCCATCATGGCGGCGCAGGGGCGCGATGTGAAGCTGGATACCCAGCGCATTGCCGGCTATCGCAATTTCGGCACCAAGCTCTGGAACGCGACGCGTTTTGCAGAGATGAACGGCGCCGTGCATGGTGCCGAGCTGGATCCGCAAACCGTCGAGTTGCCGCTCAATCGCTGGATACTGACAGAGCTGGGGCGCGCTATCGCCGAAACCGACAACGCCCTTGCCACATATCGCTTCAACGATGCGGCGGGCGCGCTTTACCGGTTTACCTGGAACTTCTTCTGTGACTGGTATCTGGAACTGTCCAAGCCTGTGTTCATGGGAGAGGATGCCGCTGCGCAGGCTGAAACCAGACTGGTGACGGGCTTTGTCCTGGACCGCGTCTATGCATTGCTGCATCCCTTCATGCCATTCCTGACAGAAGAGCTGTGGGCGGTGACGGCTCCGGCCGGCCGGGCGAGAACACAGTTGCTCTGCCACACATCCTGGCCGCAGGTAACGTATGAGGATGAGGGCGCAGCAGCCGACATCAACTGGCTGATAGGTCTGGTGAGTGAGGTGCGTTCGGTGCGTTCACAAATGAACGTGCCGGCTGGGGCAGAAGTGGACCTGCTCGTCATTGATGCTGATGCGCAAACCCGCGAAAGCCTGTTGCGGCATGCGGCTTCGCTCAAGCGTCTTGCACGGGTCAAGTCCATCGAGCATGGCAGCGAAACACCTGGGCAGTCGGCTCAGCTTGTTCTCAACGGTATTTGTTACGCAATGCCGCTGGCAGGTGTCATCGACATCGAGGCCGAACGGGCACGCCTGAATAAGGCCATGCTGAAAACCCGGACCGAAATTGAACGCATCTCTGCCAAGTTGCAGAATGAAAGATTCGTATCCAGTGCGCCGGCAGAAATCGTGGCACAGGAGCGGGAGAGAGTTCAGGCTCTGGAAGTTGAGCTGGCGGCGTTGGGTGCAGCCGCTGCCAGGCTGGGCTGAGGATTTCACATCTACTCAGTATAGATTGATCAATTGCTGAACACACTCCTTGTGGCCCTGTGGTGGAGTTACCTCAGGGCCACAAATATGATTGTAAATATGTAACAAGCACGGTGTTGTTTGCTTCGGTTGACCGGCATAAACCTGCGGAAACTGAAAATATTTTCCGATTAAATCAATTAAAATCAATAGCTTGATAGCTGTTATGTGATTGTTCACCTTAACCATGCGGCAAATCGCGGCTTGGGTGGCATTTCTTCTCGCTTCGTGTTTGCATTTGAACCAACGTGGGCTGCATTCGCTGGTTGTTCGTTGCAGTGAAATGGCAGGGGGGAAACATGCTAAAACTTTCAAAAATTCTGGGTTCTGCTTCATTGCTGACCTTGGCGTCTTTGTCCGCTGCGCAGGCAGGTGGCTTTCAGCGAAGCACTGCTGATACCGATATTCTCTACGAGCCTGGCATGGTTTCCATGCGCACCGGCATGACCTATGTGAGCCCGGAGCGCGGATTTGACTCGATTAACGGCGTCTCCGGAAGCTGGAACAACTATACGGGCAGCTATAACCTGCCGACCGCATCGCTGAAGTTTGGTGATGGTCCGGTTGCATGCGCAGGCAGTTACGCGGAAAGCTTTGCCGCAGAGGCGGATTACTCAAGCCTGCCGGGTGGCGCGCAGCCCATCAGCACCACAGGATCGCGCGTCCAGAGCCTTGAGTTCAATTCCAATGAATGGTCAGCCACCTGCCGTTTGAGCTATGAGGCGGACGTCGGCCGTTTCAGCTTGCTTGCTGGCCTGTTTGTGGAAGACTTCAACTTTCAGGGCACAAGTCTGGGTGCCGCGCCAACGGGCCGTACAGGGCCAGGTGGCGCCCCTGTACTGGTGCCTGTGGCGCTTTCCGTGGACACGAGCAACAGCTACGAGACAGGCTACCGTGTCGGTTTCGCCTATGAAAAGCCGGAAATCGCTCTGCGGGCTCAGGTTCTCTATCGGTCTGAAATCAAGCACGACCGTCCAGAAGGCACTGGCTATGCGGTCACAACGGGCGATGCCTTCATCATCAATCCTGCGACCGGCGGGACGGTGATTCTGCCACCAAGCCCCTTGCTGCCGGTGGGAACACAGGTCAGCTCCGGCACGGCGTTCCAGAACACGGTCATCAGCCCGCAAAGCCTGTACGTCAATTTCCAGACCGGAATTGCGGAAGGCACATTGCTTGTGGGCTCATTCCGCTGGACAGACTGGAGCACCAACCGGAACGTGTTGACGAGCTATGTGTCCGCAATCGGCACCAGCGTTAACAACAGCCCCTATTACTGGGATGACGGTTACACTGCGACCATCGGTATTGGTAAGGCCTTTAACGAGAACATTTCCGGTCTTGTCACCCTTGGCTACGATAGTGGCGTGTCCACTGGCGCGGAAACGACATATACCGACCTCTATTCATTGTCGGGCGGTCTGTCTTTCAAACAAGGCTTCGGAGAAATACGTTTCGGTGGTCTCGTCGGCTACTGGACATCCGGCTCCCAGTCGGTTGCCAATGGTGCGATATTTGATGCAACAGTGGGCAATGACTGGGTGTTTGCTGGCAACGCGTCAATTAAACTGACTTTCTAACAACGCATGTTAATTGCTTGTTATCCATGATTTAACGCCAGATCACCGTGAAGGCGATCTGGCGTTTTCATGTCTCGATGTCAACCATTGTTTACGTGATATTTCGGCAACAATATTGCAAAACTGCATCGGCGATTGTCACAGGCTCTCGAAATGCCGTGTTGCCGCCATAAACAATCGCAATTCTCAGGCACAAGGTGCCAATGGCGGCAGGAAGGTGAAAGCGACGGCGATGATCTGTTTTCGCGGAATATGTTCTCATTCAGGTAGAGCGCAGCTGTGATGCGGGTTTCGACAAGCGTAATCCGTGCACTGGCTGTTTGCACATGCTTTCTGGGCAGCGTCGGAGCATCGCGTGCGCTGGATCCCATTGCCGATTCGGGCGCTTCTCCACGTGAAATGTTCAGCCTTGGCTTCAACGCTTACAAGCGCGGTGAAAAACAGGAGGCCTTCCAGGCTTTGAGCTTTGCTGCGGACAAGGGACATCCTGGAGCACGCTGGAAGCTTGGCCAGATGTATGCGGACGGGGATGGCGTGCCGGAGGATGATTACGAGGCGTTTCGAATGTTCGAGCGCATCATTCGTGATCAGGACGATGATTCGGCTTCTTCGCCCAATGCGGCCTATATCTCCAGCGCTCTTGTGGCTCTGGCGGAATATGTGCGCAAAGGCATTCCCGGTACGCCTGTCGTTGCCGATGCGGGGCAGGCACGTGCACTTTACAATCAGGCCGCTTCCTATTTCGGCGATGCGCGAGCTCAGTTCGAACTCGGGCGGATGCTGCTGGCAGGTGAGGGTGGCAGACCAAACCCACGGCAGGCCGCTCAGTGGTTGAAGCTTGCCTCTCACAAGGGTTACCCAAAGGCAGAGGCTTTGCTTGGCTATCTGATTTTTGATGGCAAGGCGATTTCAATTCGCTCGGAACCCGTGCGTGGACTGGCAATGCTGACACGCGCGCTGCGCGCTGCATCCGCTGAAGAGCAGGAGTGGATACGCCCGTTGCAGGAAGAGGTTTTTGCTCTTAGCAACGAAGAAGATCGACAGACTGCGCGAATGTACTCGCAGGTCGAGGGGCCTTTGATCGATCTTCCTTGAGATGCGCTTGCTCTCAAATGATCATCCAGTCTCTTGCACATCATAAACTTCAGATTCGCTACATCATCTTGTCCACCGTCTGTGCTTACCCCGTATGGGTGATGTCTCCTGAATGACCTGTTGGCACACTTGGCCACACATTGGTCTGCAGGGGGGCAGGACATGACAGAGATATTCGCGTTTGTTGATGCCCTCGGTTCAGAATGTGGTTCTGATTCCGGCAGCCACACGCACCAGATCTTTCTGGCTGTGGATTCCAACCTTGCTGAATATGGCTTTCAACTGCGAGCGGACAGTTTCGCGCGAAAGGCCGGCGTCTCTGGCAATTGTGGAGACCGAGCTTCCTGCTGCAATGGCAGCGAACACGCGGGTTTCTGCAGAAGTGAGAGAATAAGTCGCTGCAACATGCTGCACATTGGCTGGCAACAATGGCACCGGCTCATTTTCAATCAGCATCGCCACCATTGGCCCGGCAAAGTAATCTGCCGCGGTGCCTGCACCAATGCGGATGAGGCGAATATTGCGGCCGCCACTGTTGAAACTGCAGGTGCGGGTGTTCAGCGATCCTCTCTGCAACAAAACCTGCAGAGCCGATTGCAACACGGAGTCGCGAAAACGCAGACGGCCAACGGGTGTGATGCCTGCGGGATTGCCCGTTGCCAGCATCTGCTGCGCTGTTGGCGAAATTTTCACCGGTTTGAAGTTTTCGTTGATCACCACAAGGGCCAGATTGGCGGAATCGGCAATGTCCTGGCCAAGATTGACTGCCGCCGAACGCAAATCACCCGAACGATAATAGTTGAAAGCCCGTTGCAAATGCGGAGCGATCCGAGTCAGCAAAGCCGCGCGCTCGATGTTGCGGTCATCATTTGTATCGTCGGTGAGCGTGCTGAGCAAAAAATAGCAGTCTTCATCCTTGAACACCGTGACGCCGGTTCCGGTTTCCAAACCATTCCGGTGGAGATAATCGCTGTAATATTCACTGCGGTTGAAGTGATTTCGAGCAATGATCTGCTCACCAACAATGCCCATGCCCACGGGCGTCAACTCCACCTTCTTCATCCACGGATTCAGATTGGCGTAGTAGGATTCGTACTGCGCCAGGGCTCCAGTGCGGCCCTCGACGCCTGCAACATAGGTGATGGCGCCTTTGTGGCTGCGCCGGTTGTGAAAGAACAGGGTGGAAAGCGCTCCGGGATAGGTGCCGTTCAGCTTTTCAAGAAAGCTCTGCCAACTCGTTTCGCCAAGCAAAGCGGCATAAACGGCTGCAATCAGGTCTTCTGCCAGATCCTGCGAACCTGCCACGCTTTTCTTCTCCCGGCATCGATCCTCAATCGGGTGTGAACGCAATGACATGCTGTTTCAAGCATCATTTGCAAATTACTTGTCAGAGAGATTTTGAATGAAGGCTCAGAATGTTGTTTTGCTTGCCGCCACCATGCTGCTGGCTGGCTGCGACACCGCCCGAATCGAGGTGCCGACGCATAGCAGCCGGGAGGTCAATCAATCGGAAAAAGCAGCCGTATTGCATCGACTTGCAAGTGACCCGAGCGCGCCGGGTATTATGATTGAACATATCGAAGGGAGCGAACATCGCCAGACCGGTGTCTTGACAGTTTGCGGCTATGTGACAGGCATCACGCCGGCGGGAACAAGGTCAAGGCCGGCCCTGTTTGGCGGGCAGATCGAGCCAGTTCCACCTTACAAGTTCACGCCATTCGCTGCGCCGGGCAAGGGGCAAAACAATCAGCGCACAGCGACTTTGCGCTCACTCTGCGCTGCTGATGGTCTGCAGGTTCGGTAAATTGTCTGCCGGAATTGGCTTAAGCAATCTCGGCAATCACCGGTACATGGTCGGATGGTTTTTCCCAACCGCGAACATGCTTGTCGATAGCCACAGACCGCAGGTTTGATGCGGCCTCGGGCGAAAGCAGCAGGTGGTCTATTCGAATGCCATTGTTGCGAGGCCACGCACCTGCCTGATAGTCCCAGAAAGTGTAGACGCCTGCCTGTTCAGTCGTTGCGCGCAAAGCATCCGTGTATCCAAGATTGATCAGGCGACGGTAAGCTGCGCGGCTTTCAGGCTGGAAAAGTGCATCCCCCAGCCAGTCCGCCGGGTTGCGAGCATCTTCAGGCTCTGGAATCACATTGTAATCGCCGGCGAAAATGCAGGGCGTCTCTTCTGCAAGGCGCAAGGCGGCATGCTTCTCCAGCCGATCCATCCAGCCCAGTTTGTACGGAAATTTTTCTGTGCCGAGCGGGTTGCCATTCGGCAGATACAGGCAGGCGACACGTATCGGTGTTTCAGAGCCGGGGACTGCAAACAGCGCCTCGATGAACCGCGATTGTTCATCGGCCGGATCACCCGGCAAACCACGTAGCACACTGCCTGCCAACGGCGCGGAACGAGAGAGCAGCGCAACACCGTTGAAGCCCTTTTGGCCATGGGTTTCAATATGATAGCCCAGCTTCTCGATTTCCGCTCCTGGAAAAGCTTCATCAACGCTTTTGATTTCCTGCAGGCAGGCAACGTCGGGTCGTCTCTCATCCAGCCAGGCCAGAAGCGTTTCCAGCCGCGCCTTGACGCCGTTTATATTCCAGGTAGCAACCAGCATCAGATCGAAAAGCTCGTTCCGCAGCCGCAGGCGGCCACTGCATTGGGATTGCGAATTTGAAAGGATTGCCCCATCAGGTCGTCAACAAAATCAACGATCGAGCCGCTGAGATACGGCAATGATACCTGATCGATCAAGACGCGTGCACCATCCCGCTCAATCACAACGTCATCAGGATCCGCACCGCTGGTCAGATCATATTTGTATGAAAAGCCGGAACAGCCGCCACCTTCCACCGAAATGCGCAATGCGTCAGACCCGTCAGCCGACCGCAAAATGGTGGCAATGCGGGCAACGGCGGCGTCGGACACTGCAACAGGTGCCTGCCCCGAAATATCCTGATCCATAATGTGCTTTCCCGAAACTTTAGAGCGCTCCATGTGAACTTTTGATCACCTGTGACGCTCTGACTCTTTGTCTCATCGCATTGTCTTGCCGTTGAAACGCAAACGTTACAACAAGGAATGCTTCGGTCTTTCAGCCTCTGCTTGTTGGAAGCCTGCCCTTAAAGTATGGACGCGAAGCAATATAATCAATCACTCTGAAAGCCAGCGGAAAATTTCATTTCATGCCAACACAGTCCTATGGTCTTGGGCGCGAGGTTCTGGCGCCATATGCCACAGACGCGAACCTTTCACGCGGAAGGCAGGTGGCCGAGTCGGACAGCCCGACGCGCACGCCTTTTCAGCGCGACAGGGACCGGATTGTTCACTCGACTGCGTTTCGCCGCCTGAAACACAAAACGCAGGTTTTCGTTTCGCATGAAGGGGACCATTTCCGCACACGACTGACCCACACAATCGAGGTTTCGCAAATTGCGCGTGCGCTGGCGCGGGCTTTGCGGCTGGACGAAGATCTGGCCGAGGCATTGGCACTGGCGCATGATTTTGGCCACACACCGTTTGGTCATGCTGGAGAACGGGCGCTTGCCAGCCGAATGGCGGCCTATGGCGGCTTCGACCATAACGCGCAGACCTTGCGCATTGTGACTGCGCTGGAGCGTCACTATGCGGCGTTTGACGGTCTTAACCTGAGCTATGAAACCCTGGAAGGTCTGGTGAAGCACAACGGCCCGCTCTCAGGCCCTTACGCGGGTTCGGATCCGGTGCCGCCAGCCATTGCGCAATTTGATCAGATGTTTCCGCTGGAACTTGGCCGGTTTGCCAGTCTTGAGGCGCAGGCGGCCGCGATATCGGACGACATTGCCTATAACACGCATGATCTGGACGACGGGCTGCGTGCCGGCCTGATCGAGTTGGATGACCTTGAGGAATTGCGCCTGGCAGGCTCGATCCTTCGGGAAGTTCGGCAGCTTTATCCCGGCCTTGAAACGGCACGCACACGGCATGAAATCATGCGGCGGCATATTACCCTCATGGTAGAGGATGTGCTTTCTGAAACAACACGGCGCATTGCGCAGGATGGCGCAGGCACTCTGGAAGCAGTGCATGCCAATCATCGGACGCTGGTTGAATTTTCTGCCGACATGCGTGAGGCCGTGGATGAAACGCGGTGCTTTCTGTTCCAGCGCGTGTACCGCAATGAAAGTGTGATGCGGGTTATGCGCAAGGCGGAAGTGGTTGTCGGGCGCCTGTTCGATGTCTATTTCGAACGACCGGCAGAAATGGGTGTGGCATGGAGCGCGGCACTGGTGGATGCGCCAGTGGACCGCGCGGCGGTGCGCGTGGCCGATTACCTCGCAGGGATGACAGACAATTACGCGCTGGCGGAACATGCGCGTTTGTTTGACGAAAGTCCGAAATTGCTTTAGATCATCTGCGCTGGATTTGAAGACATGTTTTTAAGAAATAACGTTTTGAAAACAATGTCTTAGATTTGTTTTTCGGGTTCGCCGGAATGCTTTGCGCACTGGATGCGCCTTTTAACTTGTGCTGGATTTGCCATGAATATCTTCATCGACTTTGAGGGTCGTATTCGCGCCGCGGTTGAAGCTGTGCTTGCCGAACTAAATCAGGGCGATGCTGACCTGACAAAAATCACGGTGGAGCCGCCCCGTGATCCGTCGCATGGCGATCTGGCAACCAATGCTGCAATGGTGCTGGCGAAGCCCTTGGGGCAGAAGCCGCGCGACCTTGCCGAGGCGATTTGCGAAAAATTGCGGCCAGACCCGACCATTGTCAGTGCGGACGTTGCCGGGCCCGGCTTTATCAATTTGCGGCTGAACGCACAGTATTGGACCAGCCATCTCGGCGATATTCTGCGCCTGGGAGCAGATTACGGGCGCTGCGCCGCCACGGGCCACAAGCTCAATGTTGAATATGTTTCCGCCAATCCAACCGGGCCAATGCATGTCGGTCATTGCCGCGGGGCGGTTGTGGGTGATGCAATCGCAAATATTGCCGCCTTTGCCGGAGACGAGGTTACCAAGGAATATTACATCAACGATGCTGGTGCGCAGATTGGCGTGCTGGCTCGCTCCGCCTATTTGCGATACCGCGAGGCATTGGGCGAGGATATTGGCGAAATTCCTGCCGGACTGTACCCCGGTGACTACCTCAAGGCAGTCGGGATCGCGCTTTCAATCCGCTACCAGACCACATTGCTGGACATGCCGGAAGAAGAATGGCTACCGATTGTGTCCAGCTACACAATCGACGCGATGATGATGTCGATCCGTGACGATTTGAAGCTTCTTGGCATCGAACACGATGTTTTCTTCTCGGAGAAGACCCTGCATGCGGACAATGGCGGGCCGATTGCCAGCGCCATTGAGGCATTGCAGGCTCGTGGCTTTGTGTACCAAGGCACCTTGCCGCCGCCAAAAGGCCAGGTGCCCGAAGAGTGGGAAGACCGGGAACAGACATTGTTCCGCTCGACCGAAGTGGGCGATGACATGGACCGCCCATTGATCAAATCCGACGGTACATTCACATATTTCGCGGCCGACGTTGCTTATTTTGCCGACAAATACGCTCGCGGCTTCAACGAGATGGTCTATGTGCTGGGCGCGGACCACGGTGGCTATGTCAAACGGCTGGAAGCTGTTGCCAAAGCCATCTCCGGCGGTCAGGCGCATCTGGATGTTGTGCTGTGCCAGTTGGTCAAATTGTTCCGCGATGGTGAGCCGGTGCGCATGTCCAAGCGCGCTGGCGAATTTGTCACGCTTGCAGATGTCGTTTCCGAGGTCGGGCGTGATCCGGTTCGCTTCATGATGTTGTACCGCAAAAGCGACGCGCCGCTGGACTTCGATTTCCGCAAGGTGACAGAGCAATCACGCGACAATCCGGTGTTCTACGTGCAGTACGCACATGCGCGGTCTGCCTCGATACAAAGGCAGGCAGCCGGTGAGGGCATTGATATTGCTGCCCCTGATACGCTGGACAGCTCGACACTGGAACTGCTGGGCGACGAGGGTGAGTTGATGCTGATCCGCAAGCTTGCGGAATTCCCGCGGCTGGTAAAAAGCTCTGCCCAAACCCGCGAGCCACACCGCGTTGCATTTTACCTCTACGATCTGGCTCAATTGTTCCACGGCCAATACAATCGCGGCAAGGACAATCCGGATTTACGGTTTGTTAGAGCCGATGCGCCGATATTGACGTCTGCGCGTCTGGGGCTTGTTCAGGCAGTGGCGTTTGTTCTGGCCGGCGGCCTGGCGCTTTTGGGCGTTTCTGCACCGGACGAAATGCGCTGACTGGACATTTTTTAAACAGTATTCGATGCTAGCCAAACTCACGGCTGTTGCGGCCTGTTTTCATTTCAAGCTCGTGCAGATGGCTGTAACGCGTTGAATCTTATAGATCTTGTAACTTCGAAAATCGAGATCTATAGAGGATAAATCTATAAATGTTTCATGCCTTCGGGTGTGGCTGTAAGTCGGAGTTGTGGCAATGGGTGAGCCGGATAATTCGGCGTTGGACAATGCCGATGGTGGCGGTGTTGACCCTAAGAAGGGAAGCGCCACTTCGGCAATGAGCCAGTTGGCAACACGCTTTATCAGCAGGGCAACACCACAGGCTGCGGGTGCACCGGCTGCAAAGGCGGCTGCTGCGCGGCCAGCTGTGGAAAAGCCGGTTGAGAACGCGTCTGGTGATCTTGATCCGGCTCTGTGGGGCCTGAGCGGCCCTGCAAGCCCGCGGCAGAATGCCCCGGCGGAGAGCCCATCTTTTGTGCCCGCTTCGCAGAATCACCATCAGAATGCGCCTGCCGAGGTGATGGACGACTTTGATCAACTGATCGCAAGCGAGCGCGCCGCCATGGCTGCGCCGCAGGGTCAGCCGGCATTTGATGATTATGACGTGCGTTTCGAAACGCACGCTCAGGCCGCCCAGGCCGCGCAGCCGGAAGAGTTTGAGCCAGCGGAAACCGTCGCGCCCTATGCGCCGCGGCCAGGTCGCAAAATCGGCGGCCACGGCGGCGATATCAAACAGGGCGTGCGGTTCATTTCCACCGTTCTGGGTGGGGCTTTGGTCTGTATAGCTGCGCTGTTGATATGGAACGGGGTAACCGGCGGAGAGGGCGACAGTGGGCCAGTTGTCGTTGCAGCCGACACCGAGCCTTACAAGGTGCAACCGCAGGACCCTGGCGGCAGGCTGGTTCCCAATCAGAACAAAGCTGTCTACCAGCGTGCCACCGGCAATGACAACCAGCCTGCAACCGAACAGGAAATGCTGCTTTCTGCTGCGGAAGAACCGATTGATATCAACGCGCAGGACGAGCAGGAAGCCTTGCCGGGTGTCTCGCTCGGGCGGGACGTGATTCTGTCTGAGGATGAAAACGAGGCTTTAAGCGAACGCTTCGGCAATCTTGAAGGCAGCCCGCCGCCAACAACCCTTGCGCCACGCCGTGTGCGCACGGTGGAAGTGCGGCCGGATGGAACACTGGTGCCGAGCGAAGTGGTTGATGCCGCACAGCCTGCCGTGCCCGTAATGCCAGTGGCGCCTGAGGCGGCAGCGCCTGCAGCCGTTGCGCCTGAACCGGTTGACCCTATTCAGGCGGCGATTGCCGAAGCAGGTCTGGCTACGTCGCCTGTTTCGCCGGCAACGCCACTGGTGGCAGAACAACCAATTGCGCCTCCGGCTGCCGAGGCCGCAGCAGAAGCCGCATTGACTGAAACCACTCCGCCTGCGGTGCAACTGCCTCAGCAGGTTTCGGTTATCCCAAGTCCTGCGCGCCGTTCGGCTGCACCGGCCGTCGTTGCAGCAGTTCCGTCAACGGCAACGCCATCACCGTCTCAGCCGCCTGCGCCGGTCAGCGCATCCAACGCGAATTTTTATGTTCAGCTTTCCTCTCATCCGACCGAGGCGCAGGCTCGTACGGCCTTGCGTGATGTCTCTTTGCGTTACGCCAATATTCTGGCCGGTACGACCTTGAGCATTCACACGGCAGAGTTGGACAATCGCGGGACATTCTATCGGGTGCGGGTTGGCACCGCGACCAACCGGGATGCAGATGCAATCTGCACAAGGCTTAAATCCGCTGGGGCAGACTGCATTGTCAGCCGCTGAACGCAAAGCCTGGATATCTGGTTGCAAGGGACCGGCGCTCACTGATGATGAGCGGCGGTTTTTTGCCGATGAGCGTCCGTGGGGCTTTATCCTGTTTGCACGCAACATTGCCGACGCACCGCAACTTCAAGCGCTTTGCGCTGAATTGTCTGCTTTGGCCGGGGGCACAGTGCCAATTTTTGTGGATCAGGAAGGGGGCAGGGTTCAACGTCTGCGCCCGCCACTGGCTCCAGTGCTTCCAGCAGCCAAGGCCATCGGCGATCTGTATGGCCGGGATGCGCACGCTGGCCAACAGGCGGCATTTCTGCATGGCGCGCTCATTGCAGCCAATCTGAAGCAGTACGGCATCAATGCTGATTGTATCCCATGTCTTGATATTGCGTGCGAAGATGGCCATTCCGTCATAGGTGACAGGGCATTGAACGATGACGTTCAGGTCGTAGCGCTGCTAGGCCGCAAAATGGCTGAAGGTGCCATGGCGGGCGGCGTGCTGCCAGTCATGAAGCATATTCCCGGCCACGGGCGAGCCAATGCGGACAGCCATTTCAATCTCCCGCATGTGGACGCCACTTTCGCCGAGTTGGCGAAGACTGATTTCCTGCCTTTTGCGGAACTGGCTGACCTTCCAGCCGCGATGACGGCGCATGTGCTGTTTTCGGCCATCGACCCGCTCTGGCCAGCCACTTTGTCCCCAACCATCATTTCACAGATCATTCGCCAGACAATTGGTTTTGATGGATTGTTGATGTCTGATGACATTTCCATGAAGGCCCTGAAGGGCAATCTGGGGGAATCGGCGGCCATGGCCATCGAAGCGGGTTGCGATATTGTTTTGCACTGTAATGGCGATCTGGCCGAAATGCGGGCCGTTGCCGGTTCCGTGCCGGAATTGAATGGCGATGCTGCTCACCGCGCAGAGAGTGCCATGGCCATCATAGGTCAGCCCGCCGACATTCCGGATTTTGAGAATCTTTGGGATGATTATCAGCAGCTTATGGCGCTGACTGTATAAGTTTGGCGAAGCGTGATCCTGCCGCTTGAAACGCCGGTCGCAGCTTGGCCACGATTAACCGATACTGATAAATTGAAATGACAAACAGGCAGATGGTAGCGCATTCGCGTGAAATCTCAGCGACAGCGCGTTGATATCCGGCCTGTATCGTGTTTGAAGTTGAATCGAAAGCCTGTTCGACAGGCATCCAAGGTTGCATACAGGAGAATGGCGATGGGTAGTTTCAGCATTTGGCACTGGCTGATTGTTCTGGCAGTCGTGCTTTTGCTTTTCGGACGTGGCAAAATTCCCGAGTTGATGGGCGACGTTGCCAAAGGCATCAAAAGCTTCAAAAAGGGCATGACGGACGACGAAACGCCTCCGGTGCAAACCGGCAAGACGCTTGATCATCAGGAAGGCGAAACGGTTCGTCGTGACACCACGGCTGAAAAGTCTCACAGCTAAGACTGCTTTTGCCGTTTTGGCTGCGGGCAAAAGCGGCGGTTTACCGGAAGTTTGGCATTGAATGTTTGAGATCGGTTGGCTGGAACTGCTGGTCATTGCGGTGGTGATGATCGTGGTCGTAGGTCCGAAGGACCTGCCGGGTATGCTGCGCACATTTGGCCGCACGACGACGCAGCTGCGGCGTATGGCGGGAGATTTTCGCAAGCAGTTTGATGACGCCTTGAAAGAGGCGGAGCTGGACGAAGTGCGCAAGGCGGCCAGCGACCTGCAGAAGCTGGACCCGACTGAAAACATTCGAAAGGCCATGAACCCGGTCAAGGCTGTGGGCGACGAAATCCGCTCATCCTTGCGCGCTGCCGCTACTTCACCTGCGCCGAAGGCATCTGCATCCCCTGTAGCAGCGGAACCTTCTGCAGAGGCTGTGGAAACAGCTCCTGCCACGTCGGCACCGGTGGCAGAGCCGACACCGGTTGAAGAGAAAATACCTGCGGTATCCAGAGAATCATCATGAAAAAGGGACATGAGGAAATCGAAGCATCATCAGCACCGCTGATTGAGCACCTGATTGAGTTGCGGCGGAGGTTGATCTGGTCGCTTCTCGGCTTTTTTCTGGCTTTTGTGTTCTGTTTCTTCTTCGCCAAACAGCTTTTCAATCTTCTGGTCATTCCATATCAGATTGCAACGGCATGGGCGGGGTTGGACGCTTCCAAGGTTGAGCTGATCTACACGGCACCGCAGGAGTTTTTCTTTACTCAGGTCAAAATCGCCGCGTTTGGCGGTTTCTTCCTAGCATTTCCTATCATTGCATCGCAGCTTTACAAATTCATCGCGCCGGGGCTTTACCGCGATGAGCGTTCGGCGTTTCTGCCATTCCTCATCGCCACACCTGTGCTGTTCCTGATTGGTGCAGCGTTGGTTTATTTCTTCTTCACCCCCATGGTGATGTGGTTCTTCCTGTCCATGCAGCAGGCAGGCGGCGATGGGCAGGCAACGATTGCGCTGTTGCCACGCGTTTCAGAATACCTGTCTTTGATCATGACATTGATCTTTGCTTTCGGCCTGGTTTTTCAGTTGCCGGTGGTGGCCACACTTCTGGTGCGCGCTGGCATTGTCAGCGCTGATGGGCTGGCGTCCAAACGCAAATACGCCATCGTCATCGCCTTTGTTGTTGCGGCGGTGATAACCCCGCCCGATCCATTGTCTCAGATCGGCCTTGCGATCCCGACCATCATTCTCTACGAGATTTCCATCTATATGGCCCGGATGATCGAGAAGAAGCGAGCCGCAAGCCTTGCCGAGCGGGAGGCATAAGGCGGTTCAGGCATTCGCTGCGCCTTTTTTGACACCGAACCGGGCGAGGGCGAGAGACTATGCTGGATATCAAGTGGATTCGTGAAAACCCGGAAGCGCTGGATGCGGCGCTTCGCAAGCGTGATGCAGAGCCGGTGTCGGCTGAACTTTTGCAGTTGGATGAATCACGCCGCGCCCATTTGCGCACTTTGCAGGAGCTGCAGGGGCGGCGTAACGATGCTTCGAGGGAAATTGGCAAGGCCAAGGCTTCCGGTGACGAGCAGCGTGCCAAGGCTGTGATGCAGGAAGTGGCAGAGCTTAAAGGTGCCATTCAGGAAGGCGAAGAGACTGAGCGGCGCATTGATGCCAGCCTGAATGATCTTGTCTCCCGCATTGCCAACGTGCCTCTGGACGACGTGCCGGTTGGCAAAGACGAGAGTGACAATCTCGAGGTGCGGAAAGTTGGCAGCAAGCCATCCTTCGATTTTTCCCCGAAAGAGCATTTCGAGCTGGGTGAAAATCTGGGCCTCATGGACTTTGAGGCTGCCGCCCGCATGTCTGGTTCACGCTTTACAGTGCTGCGCGGAAAGCTTGCGCGACTGGAGCGGGCACTGGGCCAGTTCATGCTTGACCTGGCCACGGAGGAATTCGGCTACACTGAAGTTTCGCCGCCGTTGCTTGTCCGCGATGATGCGCTGTTCGGCACCGGTCAGCTGCCCAAATTTTCTGAAGATCTGTTCAACACCAATGATGGCCGGTGGCTGATTCCAACTGCAGAGGTTGCACTGACCAACCTTGTTCGCGACCAGATTCTTGATGAGGCCGAATTGCCGATCCGGGTCAGCGCGCTGACGCCGTCTTTCCGTTCTGAAGCCGGGTCTGCCGGGCGCGACACCAAAGGCATGCTGCGCCAGCACCAGTTTTACAAAACCGAGCTTGTTTCCGTCACGACAGCGGAAACATCAGAGCAGGAACTGGAGCGGATGACGGGTTGCGCGGAAGAGGTGCTGAAGCGCCTTGGTCTGCACTACCGCGTCATGATGCTCTGCACGGGCGACATGGGCTTTTCCTCCCGCAAGACCTACGACATAGAGGTGTGGTTGCCAGGGCAGAACACCTATCGGGAAATTTCCTCCTGCTCGGTCTGCGGTGATTTTCAGGCACGCCGCATGCAGGCCAGATATCGCCCGGCGGGTGAAAAGCAGGCGACGCGCTTCGTGCATACGCTGAATGGTTCTGGCACTGCGGTTGGCCGGGCCTTGATAGCCGTCATGGAAAATTACCAGCAAAGTGATGGAAGTGTCGTAATTCCTGAAGCCTTGCGGGCTTACATGCATGGCGTTGAGCGGATTGACAGGGTGGGCTGAAGGAATGCGAATTCTCCTGACCAATGATGATGGCATCCATGCCGAAGGGCTGGAAGTGCTGGAGCGTATTGCACGGCAATTGTCCGACGATATCTGGGTCGCTGCACCGGAAACAGACCAGAGTGGCCTTTCACATTCGTTGACGCTGTCATCTCCACTCAGGATACGCCGGGCCGGCGAACAGAAATTTGCAATATCCGGCACGCCAACAGACTGCGTGATCATGGCCGTGAAGTATCTGATGCCGGAGGCGCCCGATCTTATTCTGTCAGGGGTGAATGCCGGGCAGAACCTCTGCGATGATGTCACCTATTCAGGCACTGTTGCCGGGGCGATAGAGGGCACGATGCTGGGTTTCAGGTCGGTTGCCCTCAGCCAGGCTTTTGTTCCCGGCTCGGACAGAGAAACGCTGTGGCAGACTGCAGAAGCGACTGCGCCGGACATTTTGCAACGTCTGATGACAATGCCGGTACGAGCTGGAACGCTGTTCAACATCAATTTCCCTGCGGTGCAGCCGGAAGATGTGCGCGGCGTGCAGGTGACGCGTCAGGGCAAGCTGGAATACAGCCTTGGCATTGAAGAGCGGCGGGATGGCCGGGGCTTTCCCTATTTTTGGCTCAAGTTCGGTCGCGAGGCCGGGCCGGATATGGAGCATTCCGACATCGGGGCAATTCGCAGTGGCTATGTGTCGGTAACGCCTTTGCAACTTGATCTGACTGATCATGAGTTACGTCAGAAAATGCAGGGGCTGTTTTCCTGAAAGTCAAGCATTTCTCGTTGAAACGTTCACGTTTCGACGGCAAGACAATGCGACGAAGTACGAGTTAGAGCACGCCGCGAATTTGCGTTGGAGTATTTGTTTTGAACGTGCAGGAAACAGACCGCGAACATCTTGCTGCATTTCTGCTGGCCATGCGCTCTCAGGGCGGGGTTGAGGCAAGATTGATGGAGGCAGTGGAAGCGGTGCCTCGGCGGCTGTTTCTGCCCGACATCAAGGGCAATGTTTACACTGCGGAATCCTTTCCGCTTCCCTGCGGCGAAACCATTGGCAGCGCTGAACTGGCGTGGCGGTGCGTCATGGCGATGCGCATTCAGCCGGACAGCCGCATTCTGGAAATCGGTACAGGCAGCGGTTACACAACGGCACTTCTGGCGCGCATGGGCGCCCGGGTGACGACGCTTGACCGCTATAAGACCCTTAGCAAGCTGGCGGCACAGCGGATGACAACACTGGGCATAGAGAATGTGACGGTGCTGACCGAAGACGGATCGCTGGGTTGGGCCGAAGGGGGGCCGTATGACCGGGTCATTGTTCACGGCGTGTTTGAAAAGCTGCCCAAGGCCTTTTCCGATCAGATGGCATCGCATGCCACGCTGCTTTGCGCGATAGGGCCAGAGCGCGGTGCGCAACGGCTGATCCGCCACGAAAAGGCCGGCAGCCGGTTTGAGGAAGAAGTTGTTGGCACCGTCTGGTGGGTGCCGCTGAAGGCCGGTCTGGCGGCCCGGCTTTAACCTTCCGAAGCGCAAAATTAAAAATAAACATGGCAATGAAGCTTCATATTTAACCGTGCGGTAACATTAACGCGCTTTTATAGGTCAGATGTCGTTGTACGGGCATGGGGACCAAGATGGCTTTTGGCGTTATAAAAAAATCACGTAACAGCTTGTTGCGGGCCATCGGTCTGTTGGCTTTAACCACGGCCCTTGCCGCATGCAGCAGCGATGTAACAAGATTGCAGGATGGCTTCTACACGGGTGCCATACCGCAAAGTTCGGCGCCGCAGCCGGTTCAGCAGCCCGCTTATGCAGCAAGCCAGCCGTCTTATCCTGCACAGTCAGGCGCAATGTATGAGCCGCAGCAGACCAGCGCTCAGGTTTCGCGTTCTCAGTTGCCGCCACCATCCGCTTCGCCAGCGCAATCAACAATTGCCAGCGCGCCAGCGCAGCAGCCAGTTTACAACGCGGCACCAGCGCAGACACCTGCTCCAACGCAAACCGCGGTTGCCGCCGCATCTGACGGGTCGACAATCACGGTAACACCAGGCGATTCGCTGAACCTGATTGCCAGCCGTGCGGGTGTAAGCGTTGCTGATTTGCGCGCCGCCAACGGGTTGGCATCTGACAATATTCGAATTGGACAGGTGTTGCAGGTGCCGAACGGCTCTGGAAACACCCGCGTTGCTGCACTGGGCTCTCCGCCCACCACGTTGCAGGACCAGGCAAACCGCGTTGCTGCACCTTCCGCAGCACCGGCTACAGGGGCGGCACCGGCGCAAACGCCAGCCGCCACTCAGGCTGCACCAGCGCAAACCCCTGCCGCGCCACCGGCTGCAAGCTCTACCGTAACGCAGGAAGCCGAGCGTGAAACCGCAGCACTTGCCCCGGCATCGACGGGAATTGAACAGTTTCGCTGGCCGGTGCAGGGCCGTGTTGTCAAAAACTTCGGCGACAAGGTAGGCACTCGCCGCAATGATGGTCTGGACATTTCAGTGCCGCGCGGCACACCGGTCAAGGCGGCAGAAAACGGCGTCGTCATCTATGCGGGTGAGGGGCTGAAAGAGTTTGGCAAGACCGTTTTGGTCAAGCATGACAATGGCCTGGTGACAGTTTACGGCCATGCCGATGAGATTCTGGTGGAGCGCGGAGCTACGGTGCGGCGCGGGCAGGACATTGCCAAAGCCGGCATGACGGGCGACACCGATGCTCCAATGCTGCATTTTGAGGTTCGCAAGGACTCATCGCCAGTCAATCCGATGACCTACTTGCAATAGATGCATAGTGCACGAATTGAAAAGGCCTGATTCCCGCGAGGGAATCAGGCCTTTGTTGTTTTGGTCAAGTCGTTGCAGCGCTTTTCAGTCTCGCCGGAGCGCTGACGTTGAACAGAATCAGTCCACCGGCAAGCGATGCGACAAAACAAAGTGATAGAGCGCAACTCCCGACTTTTTGTCAGTCCAGCCTTTTGCCGAGGCCAGCGGCATAATCCTGCACAAACTGCCATGCGACCCGGCCCGAGCGGCTGCCACGCGTCGTATACCATTCCAGAGCAGCGGGTCTTGTGGTGTCCGAGTCATAGGGAATGCCGAAGGCGTTCAGATATCCTTCGACCATCGCCAGGTAGTCATCTTGTGAACAGGCATGAAAGCCCAGCCAGAGACCAAAGCGATCTGAAAGCGAGACTTTCTCCTCCACAGCCTCTCCGGGAGTGATGGCAGTTGCCTGCTCATTCTCCATCATATTGCGTGGCAAAAGATGTCTGCGATTGGAGGTTGCGTAGAACAGAACATTGGCCGGGCGACCCTCGACGCCGCCATCAAGCACGGTTTTCAGCGACTTGTAGCTTGTATCATCATGATCGAATGACAAATCATCGCAAAACAAAACAATAGGATAATCAGATTTTCTTAGAAAGGACATAAGGTCCGGAAGGTGGCTGATATCTTCGCGATGAATCTCAATCAGCTTCAACGGCCGTTCGGGATTGGCTGCGTTGACAGCAGCATGCGCTGCCTTGACCAGAGAAGATTTCCCCATGCCACGCGCTCCCCAGAGCAGCGCATTGTTGGCAGGCAAGCCTTCCGCAAATCGTTTTGTATTGGTCATCAGAATGTCTTTTGCCCGGTCAATGCCGGTCAGAAGCTCAATCGGCACGCGGCTGACTTTTTGAACCGGGCGCAGATTCAGCGGCGGTTCGAATACAAAACAGTCAGCCGAAGACAGGTCTGGCAGTGCGGGTGGCGGCGGCGCGACGCGCTCCAGGGAGTCGGCAATCCGACGCAAGGTTGCTATCAAATCTGGCTCGGCTAGCTGGTTCATTTCATGACTTCCCTGTGGAATCGCGTCGTCTCCGGTGCGCACTGATGCACGGCGTGTTGCATTCGGCCTAACCGTTCGTATATTGCGGCCAGTTCGTAAACCCTTCAGCTGCTTAAACACAGGAGAAACTATGTTCATATCCCCGGCTTATGCCCAAACCACAGGTGCCGCCGGTGGAATGGATGGCATGATCTTCACCATTCTGCCTTTTGTCGCAGTTTTTGCGATCATGTATTTCCTGATTATCCGCCCGCAGCGCCGCCAGATGTCGAAGCGTGAAGAAATGCTCAAGTCGATCCGTCGTGGTGACACGGTTGTTACCGGCGGCGGTATTCTTGGCAAGGTGACGAAAGTCCATGATAATGGCGAAGTTGAAGTGCAGATTTCCGAGCAGGTTAAAATCCGCGTTCTGCTTTCAACCATTGCCGATGTGCGTGTTAAGGGCGAACCGACGGCCGACAACACGAAATAGCCGTTGTTGGGGTTAATCAGGTTGCGATGCCGGGTGTCATAAGGCATCCGGACATTATCCCGGCCTATAGATCTGGCGTGGCAGGCTGTTAACGCCGCCATCGCTTTTCAGGACAAATATGCTTCATTTTTCGCGCTGGAAAACCACTATCATCTGGTTCATCGTCCTGTTGGGTGTGGTCTTTGCCATGCCCAATATTCTTACCCAGCGCCAGCTTGACGCATTACCGTCCTGGTTACCAAGCCAGCCCATGACGCTTGGGCTGGATCTGCAGGGCGGCTCCTACATTCTTTTGGAAGTAGACAGGGCATCTCTTGTTGCAGCGCGACTCAATTCGGTGCGCGACGATGTGCGCCTGCAATTGCGCACGGCGAATATTGGTTACACCGCTCTGACGGAAACCGGTCAGGTTGTGGAGTTCCGCCTGCGTGACCCTGCGCAATCGGCGGCCACGCGTGAGGCGCTGCGTACGCTGACCGAGCCTGTATCGGGCGGTTTGCTGACAGGTGGTTCCGTTGTGGAAACCAATCTGGAAGAGCCGCAACCGGGGGTTTTCCGCCTGAGCCTGACAGAGCAGGGCATCAATTACCGCCTGTCCACCGCGGTGGCGCAGTCTATTGAAGTCGTGCGCCGACGTGTTGATGAGCTTGGAACGACAGAACCGATCATTCAGCGTCAGGGCATGGACCGGATCATGGTGCAGGTTCCTGGCCTGCAGGATCCCGCCCGTCTGAAGGCTTTGCTGAACCAGACCGCGCAGCTGACATTCCGGTTGGTTGATACGCAAAATTCCGCTCAGGCTGTGGCAGCCGGGCAGCAGCCTGCACCCGCCGGGTCGGAGTTGCTTTATTCCACCGACAATCCACCACAGCCCTTCCTTGTGCAGCGGCAAATCATGGTCTCGGGTGAAAACCTGACCGATGCCCAGACAAGTTTTGACCAGCAGACGAATGAGGCGGTGGTCAGCATCCGCTTCGACGCGCGGGGCGCGCAGCGCTTTGGTGCCGTAACGCAGCAGAATGTTGGCCGGCCATTTGCAATCGTTCTCGACAATCAGGTGCTGTCCGCACCCAATATTCGCGAACCAATTCTGGGCGGTCAGGCGCAGATATCCGGCAATTTCACCGTGCAGAGCGCCAATGATCTGTCTGTTCTGCTGCGCGCAGGTGCACTGCCGGCCAATCTGAACATCATGGAAGAGCGCACCGTCGGCCCCGGCCTGGGTGCGGATTCGGTGGCAGCCGGCCAGAATGCCGGCATCATCGGTGCCATCTTCGTTGTCGTGTTCATGCTGGCGGCTTACGGCTTTCTCGGCCTGATTGCGAATGTCGCACTGTTCTTCAACGTGGTGCTGCTGGTAGCACTCCTGTCCTGGCTCGGGGCAACGCTGACCCTGCCGGGCATTGCCGGTATCGTTCTGACGATGGGCATGGCGGTGGACTCCAACGTGCTGATTTACGAGCGAATACTGGAAGAGCGAAAAGCTGGCCGATCGGTCATACAGTCAATCGACGCCGGTTTTCACAAGGCTTTTGGCACCATTATGGATGCCAACATCACCTCGCTGATTGCAGCGGCGGTGCTGTTCTTCCTTGGATCCGGGCCGGTTCGTGGTTTTGCCGTCACCCTGGCGCTCGGCATTCTGACAACTCTGTTCACTGCCATTACCCTGACCCGCTGGCTGGTTGCCTACTGGGTCAAGGTTCGTCGCCCGAAGGAAGTGAAGCGCGGCTTCTTCACCTTCGTCAACAAGACAACCCGAATTCCGTTCATGGCGATGCGCCGCGTGGCTTTTGCGCTGACAATTGCATTGTCACTGGCGTCGATCGCCGGTCTGGCAGGGATGGGGCTGAATTACGGCATCGACTTCACCGGCGGCACGGTTATTGAAGCGAGATCAAAGGCACCTGAGGCTGATCTGGCGCAAATCCGCAGTTCGTTGTCCAATATTATCGAAGGCGAGGTTCAGGTTCAGGAGTTCGGCTCGGCCCGTGATGTGTTGATACGGTTTGGCTCGCAGCCGGCTGATCTGGAAACGCCGCAAACCAGCATCAATGCGGTGCGTGGTGCACTGCAGGCAGACTACGACTTCGAGCGTGTCGAAGTGGTTGGACCGTCTGTTTCGGGCGAGCTTGCAGTGGCCGCTGTACTGGGCGTGGTCGGGGCCATGCTTGGCATCATGATCTATGTCTGGGTGCGGTTCGAGTGGCAGTTTGCCGTCGGCGCTATCGTTTCCACCGCGCATGATGTGATCATGACGATCGGCTTTCTCGTCATCACTCAGGCAGAATTCAACCTGACCAGTATTGCGGCGATTCTGACAATCGTCGGCTATTCGCTCAATGATACGATTGTCGTGTTCGACCGAATGCGTGAGAACCTGCGAAAATACAAAAAGATGCCGATTGATACTCTGATTGATCTTTCGTTGAACGAAACGCTCAATCGCACCATCATGACTGGCGTAACGATGATCCTGGCTCTTGCGGCGCTCTATTTCTTCGGCGGAGATGTTATCCGGAATTTCGTTGCACCGATGATTGTGGGTGTTCTGGTGGGCGTTTACTCTTCGGTGTTTATCGCTGGCCCGATGTTGATCTACTTCAAACTGCGTCCTGAAAAGGCCGACATGGTTGAGGCGGCGCAGGCAAACACGGCGAAGGAAGCCTGATACATGGCAGTGGAGCCGCAAAGGCGCGATGCTCACCTGCCAAGGCAGGTTGCCATTGACGCCTATGGCAATGGCGGCTTCAGGTTCGCCGGCATGTCGCACCAGGGCTCTCTGCTGTGTCTGCCATCGGGTCTATATGGCTGGGAAGCTTCGTCAACCCAGCCATTTTCCGGTGACAGACTTTTGCTGGCGCTGGAGGAGGCGAGTGAGCTTAGCTTCATGCTGTTCGGCACGGGCGTAGACCTGCGCAGATTGCCGGCAGCGCTGGCTGACAGGTTTCGCAAGAGCGGCATTTCCTGTGACGCGATGTCGACGGGCGCGGCTGTCAGAACCTACAACATCATGCTGTCTGAAGGGCGCCCGGTTGGCGCGGCTTTGGTCGCGGTGGATTGATATGGCTCTGCTGACTGAACTGGCTGACAAATTGCCAGCCGCCTTTCAGGAATGCCGCAAGATTGTTGAGCAGGCAGACGCGGATCGGGCGGTATCCCTGAGCTTCGTACCACCTGAGCTTCAAGGGCCGGTGGCTGCGCTCTATGCTTTCGATATTGAAACAGCGCGCATTGCCGCAATGGTCAGCCAGCCTTTGCCGGGAGAAATTCGCCTGCAATGGTGGCGTGATCGGCTCAACAATCCGGACGATCTGGGGCAGGGCTCTCCCGTTGCTCAGGCATTGTTGGCCACGGTCGAGCGTTTTTCCCTGCCACTCGACGCTTTCGAACGGTTTCTGGAAGCGCGAATTTTCGATCTTTATAATGATCCAATGCCGGGACGATCGGAATTCGAGGCTTATGCCGGCGAAACAACCGCAACGGTCATCATGCTGGTTGCGATGGTGCTGGATCGGGAGGTTGCAAATCAGATAGCTGATGCCGCCGGCCATGCCGGGGTCGCCTGTCTGGCATCGTCTGCGCTGATGCATGAGGAAAGGCACAGGGCTTTGCGCCAGAACTTTGTTCCCGGCGATGTGTTGGCGTCAACCGGTTTGCAGGGAGGTGACTGGCTCACTGAAGATTCCGCAACGCTGCGACCGGCACGTCTGGCCATCGCGGCATATGCCAGCGAACATCTGCGACAGGTTGAGGCGCAACTACCTTCACTGGCTTCTAAAATTCGTCCTGCCATTCTTCCGGCGCTTTGTTGCAGGACTTTGCTGAACCGCATTGTTGCGGGTGGCGGGACGCAGGTTACACAGGGTATTGGTCCTGTCAGGCGAAGCTGGCTCTATTGGCGGGCCATGCGGCGTTAAAGCATTTCTAGTTGAAACACTGTGTTTCAACGTCAAGACAATGCGATAAGTCAAAAGCCAGGCATTTCTAGTTGAAACACTGTGTTTCAACGTCAGGGCAATGCGATAGCACAAAGAGTGAGAGCGTTCGGGTCGATCGAGGCATCATCTGAAGCGCTCCAGCAGGCAGGAGCAACTATATGGCGGCAGGAGAAGGGCTGGCCGCCCGCATTGCGCGGGAATGCCGTATCATGTTGCTCGGTGCAGGACAGGCGGCTGGCCGCTTTCCGTTTGCAATAGTTTGCCTGGTCATTCTGTGCGTATTGCTCAATCTCGATGCTGCCGGATACCGATTGACGGCAGATGGTCGCCTTTGGACGTTCGTGCATGGATTGAATGCCGCTGCTGCATTCTCAGTTGCCGTCACGCTCTTCTGTGAAACTCGGTCCATCGCAACCTTCATCCGGCTGCCAGCGTCGATCGTTGCCGGTGCTGGCTTCGGCCTGCTCACCAGCTTCTACCGGCCTTTTGATGATGCACACTACATTTGGCAAACCATTGCGGTACTGTGCGTGTTTCTGGCGCCGTTTATCCGGCGCGGCACGGCTGCAGGGTTCTGGGCCTTTGTGTTTCGCACGCTGGCTGGCTGCGCAGTCGGTTTTCTTTCGGTTCTGATATTTGTATCCAGCATGGTGCTGCTGGCAGAGCTGGTGCGATTGCTGTTTGAAATCGGACCCAATCGACGCCTGTATCTCTATATCTATATCACGGCTATCAGTCTGGTCGGACCGTTGGCGGCGCTGGGGTTCGTGCCTCGGACGGATATTGTCGGCCCCGGCACAAGGCTTACGGGCATTTTGCGCCCATTGGTCAACTGGGTGGCCATGCCCATCAGCGCGCTCACCTTGCTGGTGCTGCACCTCTATGCATTGAAGCTTCTGGTGACCTGGCAGGCTCCTGCAGATGACATACTGTGGATTGTGCCCTTCATGCTGATGTCGGTGCTGGCATTGCGCCTGACGCTCTATCCATTTCAACAGGACGCGCAGGTTTTCACGGGTTGGTTTGCGCGGTTCTGGACGCTGGCTATCCTCGTTCCGGTCGGCTTGCTGGTTATTGCACTGTTGCAAAGAGCTGCGGCAGGGCGCTTCACAATCGAATTGTATTATTCCGGCCTTATAGCGGTTACCGCTGTGGTGATTGCGCTGTTGCAACTGCCGCGGATAACTCGCGGTGATATCCGCTATTTCATGGCGGTGCCGGCGGTTCTGCTGCTGTTTTCTCTGGTTGGACCGTGGAGCGCTGCGGCGCTGGCACATCAACCGGCACAAACCGGTTTTACGTCCGTAGCAAGACCGTCAGAGCCGGTCACACATTTCGGCGCCACTGAACAGACCGTCTGGGATATTGGCGATTTTGATCTGGCTTTTCCGGAAATGCATCTGACACCCTCCACGCCGCTTCTGGGCGATGGCAATGGCGCCCGGCTGGAGCGGGATGTGTTGTATGTCATGTTCAACGGACAGGAAGACCGATTCAGCCTTGCGCCGTTGATCGATATCGCGGGCACTATTCCTACCGGGAAACCGCTGATGGTCGAGTTGAGTTCGCCTGAAGGCCGCCGGATAAGCCTGCGCGTCAATGCGCTTTCCATAAAAGGACAGGCAGTACAACTGGCGGCAGTGATGCTTCTTCTAAAAAGAGCCGACTGGCAACGGTGACAACAGAATGGTCTGGCGCATTCGTCTGCTGCACGCAGCGCCGCAAACATCAATGTCGCAGTCGATCGTTCTGGAAATCGTTCAGCCCAGCAGACGCAATCTGGCGTTTTGTAATTCCCGTGGACCTCCCGTTGAAGCGGTACCGTTTCAACGGGAGATTTTTTAAGCCGGCTCTTTCAGCCATGATTGGAAATCAGCCAGGGCACGGACAGCCATGGCCTTTCTTTTTGCAATGGTTTTTTCCTTACCCCTCAGGCGCTTGCCTTCGGTCGTCGGCGCATCAATCGGCGGAAACAGCCCGAAATTGATGTTCATCGGTTGAAATGACCGCTTGCCCTGTTCTTCATCCGTGCTCAGATGCCCACCGGTGATGTGGTTCAGCAAAGCGCCCATTGCGGTTGTGACGGGAGGCAGATTTGCCTCTGCGCCGCGTGCCTCGGCCACCGCAAAACGACCTGCCATCATTCCGACAGCAGCCGATTCCACATAGCCCTCGCAGCCGGTGATCTGTCCGGCAAACCGCAGGGAAGGCCGGGCTTTCAACCGCAGCGATGAATCGAGAACCTGTGGCGAGTTGAGATATGTGTTGCGATGCAGACCGCCGAGCCGGGCAAAATCAGCGGACTCCAGTCCGGGAATCATATGGAATATGCGGACCTGCTCGGCATATTTCAGCTTCGTCTGAAAACCCACCATATTGTACAGGGTACCAAGCGCGTTGTCCTGACGTAACTGCACGACGGCGTAGGCCTTGATATCCGGCTGGTGCGAATTGGTCAGGCCCATTGGCTTCATCGGGCCATGGCGCAATGTTTCCACGCCCCGTTCGGCCATAACTTCAATCGGCAGGCAGCCATCGAAATAGGGCGTGCCCTCCCATTCGCGAAACTCAGTCTTTTCACCATCACGCAATGCCTGAATGAACGCCTCATATTGGGGCTTGTCCATCGGGCAATTCAGATAGTCCTTTCCGTTGCCGCCGGGGCCAACCTTGTCATAGCGGCTTTGAAACCATGCCTTATCCAGATCTATCGAATCAAAATGGACAATCGGCGCAATGGCATCAAAAAAGGCGAGGGATTCTGTGCCGGTGATCTCTGCAATGGCCTGGGCCAGACCCGGCGCCGTGAGCGGGCCGGTCGCAATGATGCAATTGCCCCACGATTCGTCTGGCAGCCCGGAAATTTCCTCTCGAACAATTGTCACAAGAGGGTGGTCTTCCAAAGCTTTGGTAACCGCCGCTGCAAAACCGTCCCGGTCAACCGCCAGGGCGCTGCCGGCGGGAACCTGATGCGCATCGGCACTTTTCAGCACCAGACTGCCGCCCAGCCGCAATTCCGCGTGAAGTACGCCAACGGCGTTTGCTTCGGCATCGTCCGAGCGGAATGAGTTGGAGCAGACAAGTTCTGCCAGATCGGTGGTCTTGTGGGCGTCTGTTCCGCGCACACCACGCATTTCATGCAGAACAACAGGAATGCCCGCCTGTGCAATCTGCCAGGCAGCTTCGGATCCGGCGAGACCGCCGCCGATAATGTGAATTGATTGATCAGCCATGCGGCGGTCTTTAGCACCGCCAACCTCGCAGGCAAAGCGGGTTCTGAAACAACAACACCCGCCGGGGGAGGACCGGCGGGTGTCGTTTGGAAAACCTGCGATATTGGGAGGAAGTTCGCAGATTTTATTCGCTTCGGCGGAGGGAGGAGATTGCCGTTGCGAAATCTATGCTCAGGACCACCTGAAGTAACGGTCCTGAAATTCTATGATCAGCCGATCGACGCTTTGGCTACCGAGCGGATTTCGGAACGGGAAATACCCACATCGAAAAGTTCACGCTGAGACAAACGATTGAGTTCGTTGCAGGTCTCGCGGTAACGGCGCCAGTTATTGTATGAGCGAACAATGTTCATGTTACAAACTGCCCCTGCCAGGTTGGTGTTAAATCGATTGAAGCTTGCTGTGTTGTTTGGCCCGCTTCGATGTTCTCAATCTAGCTATTGGGAACTGGCCTTACCAGAGCGCGTTTCGCATAGCTGCCTTGCAAGTTGTGCAATGCAATATGTCGGGATTGTCACAAATCCTATGCGCGCGGTCAGTTTCCTGTTTGACGCGGTTCTCTACGATGTTATAGAGACGCGCGCCGCTTGATGAGAGCATGGTGCCGGGCGGGTGTGGCGGAATTGGTAGACGCACTAGATTTAGGTTCTAGCGCCTTAGGTGTGGGGGTTCGAGTCCCTCCACCCGCACCAGCTTCATGAAATATTTCGTTAAGGTAGGGGCAGGTCGGTTGGTAGGCAGCCGGTCGCCGTGAGATCAAAGGGTTTAGAATGCAGGTAACGGAAACCAAGGCGGAGGGCCTGAAGCGCGAGATCGAGGTTGTCGTGCCAGCCGCAGATCTTGAAGCACGGCTCCAGACGCGTCTCTTCGAGACCAAGGACCAGATCAAGCTCAAGGGTTTCCGCCCGGGCAAGGTGCCGGTCTCCCATATTCGCAAGACCTATGGGCGTTCGCTCATGGCAGAAATTGTGAATCAGATTCTCAATGAAACACCGCGCAAGGTTATTGCAGACCGCAATGAGCGTTCGGCAATGCAGCCTCAGGTCGTCATGTCCGAGGATGAGGCAGAGGCCGACAAGGTTCTGCGCGGTGAGGCGGATTTCCGCTTTACGCTGAACTATGAAACTCTTCCGACTTTCGAGTTGAAGGACACATCCGGCCTGACAATCGAGCGGCCAGTTGTCGAAATCGGCGACGAGGAAGTGGAAGAGCAGGTCAAGCGCGTTGCGGAGAACGCTCGCACTTACGAAGCAAAAGACGGCAAGGCTGAAAATGGCGACCGGGTCACGATGGATTTCGTCGGCAAGGTTGACGGAGAGGCCTTCCAGGGCGGAACCGCGCAGGATTCCAACCTTGTTCTGGGCTCCGGCCAGTTCATTCCCGGCTTTGAAGACCAGCTTGTCGGCGCCAAGGCGGGCGACAGCCTGGAAGTGAAGGTCACTTTCCCGGAAGAATACGGCGCAAGCCATTTGGCCGGCAAAGACGCGGTCTTTGATGTAACAGTCAAGGAAGTGGCCGCTCCTGGCGAGCTGGAACTGAACGACGAACTGGCCAAGCAGCTTGGTCTGGAATCAATCGACCGTCTGCGGGAAATTGTCCGCAGCCAGATTGAAAGCCAGTTTGGCGCAATGACACGCCAGAAGGTCAAGCGGCAGTTGCTGGATGCGCTGGACAGCGATTACCAGTTCGAGCTGCCGCAGAAGCTGGTCGAGGCAGAGTTCAACAATATCTGGAATCAGGTTACGCAGGAACTTGCTCAGAACAACAAGTCGTTCGAGGACGAGGACACCACTGAGGAAAAGGCACGCGAAGAGTACAGCAAGCTTGCTGAGCGTCGCGTTCGTCTCGGACTGGTTCTTTCTGAAATCGGTGAAAAGGCTGGCGTAACCATTTCCGATGAGGAATTGCAGCGCGCCATGTTCGAGCAGATTCGTCAGTTCCCAGGTCAGGAGCAGCAGATCTTTGAATATTTCCGCAAAACGCCGGAAGCAATTCAGAGCCTGCGTGCCCCGATCTATGAGGAAAAAGTTGTCGATCACCTGCTCGGATCTGTCACCGTGACGGACAAGACTGTCACGCGTGAAGAGCTGATGAAGGAAGAAGAAGACGCGGCCTGATGGCCTGAAAGCCCGACCGTTTTAACGGCAGAGGTGGTTTTGACAGGGGTGGCTATGCTGCCCCTGTTCTATTTTCTATGAAGGAATTGCTCAGTGGAGTTCCGATGCCTTGCACAAGGCGGTGCTTCGGCCCTATTTAACGTGGCAGACGCTTCCTGTGTGATTCTGGCTGAAACTGAATCACCGGGAACACCCTCAAGACGAAAGTCCTGTTTATGAAGCATCCGATCGAAACCGCGCTGAACCTTGTCCCCATGGTGGTCGAGCAAACCAATCGCGGTGAACGCGCCTATGATATTTTCTCAAGGCTGTTGAAAGAGCGTATCATTTTCATCACCGGGCCAATTGAAGATTCAATGGCGACGCTGGTTTGTGCGCAGCTTCTGTTCCTTGAGGCCGAAAATCCCAAAAAGGAAATTTCGCTCTACATCAACTCGCCCGGCGGCGTGGTCACGAGCGGCATGGCGATTTATGACACCATGCAGTTCATCAAGCCGGTGGTCTCGACCTTGTGCATTGGCCAGGCGGCATCGATGGGCTCACTTCTGCTGTGCGCAGGTCACAAAGACATGCGCTTTGCCACGCCAAATGCTCGAATCATGGTGCATCAGCCGTCAGGCGGCTTCTCTGGTCAGGCATCGGACATTGAACGCCACGCGCAGGACATCATCAAGCTGAAGCGCCGGCTGAACGAAGTTTATGTTCAGCACACAGGCCAGGACTACGAGACTATTGAACGCACGCTGGACCGCGACCACTTTATGACGGCAGATGAAGCGCGCGATTATGGCCTGATTGATAAGGTCTACTCATCGCGCGATGCACTGGAAAACGCAATCGCAGCGAGTGAATAGCCCGTGCGTTTGCCTTGCCCCGGTAACAAAAGGGTAAGGCAAGCGGGCATATGCTGCCTATGCAAAACTGTAACATACGCAGCATGAATGCGGTATTGGCCGTAAGGTCATATTGTGGGCACTGCGGGAAGCTAATAGGCTTTCCGTAAGGACCACGAGTAGGGGCCGGATTGGGAGGCACCCTACGAGCGGAAGGAATGGAAGATGAGCAAGATCAGCGGCGGCGACTCGAAGAATACGCTCTATTGCTCTTTCTGCGGAAAGAGCCAGCATGAAGTCCGCAAGCTGATTGCGGGACCAACGGTTTTTATCTGCGACGAATGTGTCGAGCTGTGCATGGACATCATCCGGGAGGAAAACAAATCCTCCATGGTGAAGTCGCGTGAGGGTGTGCCGACTCCGCAGGAAATCATCGCGGTGCTGGATGACTATGTGATCGGCCAGTCATTCGCCAAAAAGGTCCTGTCGGTTGCGGTGCATAACCACTACAAGCGTCTGGCCCATGCCACCAAGAACAACGATGTGGAACTGGCAAAGTCCAACATCCTGCTGATCGGGCCAACCGGTTGCGGCAAGACGCTGCTTGCGCAGACCTTGGCTCGCATTCTGGATGTGCCGTTCACCATGGCTGACGCAACAACGCTGACAGAAGCTGGCTATGTGGGTGAGGATGTTGAAAACATCATTCTCAAGCTGCTGCAGTCGGCGGACTATAATGTCGAGCGGGCGCAGCGCGGCATCGTCTATATTGACGAAATCGACAAGATCAGCCGGAAATCGGACAATCCTTCCATCACCCGCGACGTTTCAGGCGAAGGTGTGCAGCAGGCATTGCTGAAGATCATGGAAGGCACTGTAGCATCGGTGCCGCCACAGGGTGGCCGCAAGCATCCGCAGCAGGAATTCCTGCAGGTGGACACAGCCAACATTCTGTTCATCTGCGGCGGTGCTTTCGCCGGGCTGGACAGAATTATCTCTGACCGCGGCCGCAAGACGTCGATCGGCTTTTCGGCCAATGTTCAGTCGCCGGAAGATCGTCGTACGGGTGAGCTGTTCCGTCAGGTTGAACCTGAAGATCTGTTGAAGTTCGGGCTCATACCCGAATTTGTCGGGCGTTTGCCGGTTCTGGCTACGCTGGAAGATCTGGACGAAGTTGCACTGGTGCAAATTCTGGTGCAGCCGAAGAACGCTCTGGTCAAGCAGTACCAGCGGCTGTTTGAAATGGAAAATGTAGAGCTTTCCTTCCATGAGGATGCTCTGCGTGCAATTGCCCGCAAGGCTATTGAGCGCAAGACAGGTGCTCGCGGCCTGCGTTCCATTATGGAATCGATGCTGCTGGACACGATGTTTGATCTGCCGACACTGGAAGGTGTGCGTGAAGTCGTCATTTCCGAAGACGTGATCGATGGAAATGCCCGGCCATTGTATATTTACGCCGAGCGGACAGACGAGAAAGAGAATGTCAGCGCCTGATTTTTATCAGAGCTTGTCTGATGCGGCCCGCGCTGGAACAACCAGCGCGGGCTTTTGTTTACCATCCGTGGGGTACAACCCGGTGAACATGCACATTGGGCGGGTTGTTGCGCTTGAATATCGTTGGCGATGGGACCACATTGAACGTTGAAATGGGTGGTTCGCGCGTGGGTGCTCCTGTGAGGCCCGGATGAGTCAGCCCGAGGCGGCAACGCCGCAGAAAGGGTAGTAGTTTATGTCGATTGATCAAAGAGAACTTTCGGATCAGAAAGTAAGCGGAATTTATCCTGTTCTTCCTTTACGGGATATCGTCGTATTCCCGCACATGATTGTTCCCCTGTTTGTAGGCCGGGAAAAGTCCATCAAGGCTCTTGAAGAAGTTATGGGAGCCGACAAGCAGATTTTGCTGGCGACCCAACGCAATGCCAGCGATGAAGATCCTGCGCCCGATGCCATCTATGACATCGGTACGCTTGCCAACGTATTGCAGCTTCTGAAACTGCCTGACGGAACCGTCAAGGTTCTTGTCGAGGGCATTTCGCGCGTGCGCATTTCAGCCTTTACCCCGCGTGCCGAATGGCATGAGGCTGGCGCCGAGATGATTTCGCCCGAGCTGGGCAACCCGGTTGAAGTTGAAGCTCTGGCGCGTTCGGTGATTTCCGAGTTTGAAAACTACGTCAAGCTCAACAAGAAGATTTCGCCGGAAGTCGTGAACGCGGCCGGGCAGATTGAAGACTATTCCAAGCTGGCAGATACGATTGCATCACATCTGGCCATCAAGATTTCTGAAAAACAGGAAATGCTGAGCCTGATCGGTGTTCGCGAGCGACTGGAAAAAGCGCTGGCGTTCATGGAATCAGAGATATCGGTCCTGCAGGTGGAAAAGCGCATCCGTTCCCGCGTCAAGCGGCAGATGGAGAAGACGCAGCGCGAGTACTATCTGAACGAGCAGATGAAGGCGATTCAGAAAGAGCTTGGTGACGGCGAAGAGGGTCGGGACGAGCTGGCCGAGATTGAAGAGCGGATCAAGAAAACCCGCCTTTCAAAAGAAGCCAAGGAAAAAGCCAGTGCCGAGCTGAAAAAGCTTCGGCAGATGAGTCCGATGTCGGCGGAAGCAACAGTGGTTCGCAATTATCTGGACTGGTTGCTTGGCCTGCCATGGGGCAAGCTTTCCCGTGCCAAGATTGACCTGAAAAAGGCAGAGGAAATTCTGGACACCGAACATTTTGGTCTGGAAAAGGTGAAAGAGCGGATTGTTGAATATCTCGCTGTTCAAAGCCGCCAGTCCAAGATGAAGGGGCCTATCCTGTGCCTTGTCGGCCCTCCTGGCGTGGGTAAGACCTCACTTGCCAAGTCGATCGCACGTGCGACCGGACGTGAGTATGTGCGTGTTGCTTTGGGCGGTGTACGGGACGAGGCCGAGATTCGCGGCCATCGCAGAACCTATATCGGATCGATGCCCGGCAAGGTCGTGCAGTCAATGAAGAAGGCGAAGCGGGCAAATCCGCTCTTCCTGCTGGATGAGATTGACAAGCTTGGCCAGGATTATCGCGGCGACCCGTCGTCGGCTCTTCTTGAGGTTCTGGATCCGGAACAGAATTCCACGTTCATGGATCATTACCTTGAGGTCGAGTTTGATCTTTCGTCGGTCATGTTCGTAACCACCGCCAACACCCTGAACATTCCAGGGCCGCTGATGGACCGCATGGAGATTATCCGGATTGCGGGTTACACCGAGGACGAGAAGGTTGAGATTGCCAAGCGGCATTTGCTGCCGAAGGCCATTCGCGACCACGCTTTGCAGGCAGAGGAGTTCTCTGTCAGCGAGGATGCATTGCGCGAGATTGCACGGCGTTACACGCGTGAAGCAGGTGTGCGTTCCTATGAGCGTGACCTGATGACGCTGGCACGCAAAGCGGTCACGCGCATCCTCAAGGGCGAGATTACAAAGGTGGATATCACCGCTGAAAATCTGGCCGATTACCTGGGTGTGCCACGCTATCGCTACGGCGAGGCGGAGCAGGACGATCAGCTTGGTGTGGTTACCGGACTTGCCTGGACAGAGGTTGGCGGTGAATTGCTGACGATTGAAGGTGTCATGATGCCCGGCAAGGGCCGCATGACTGTCACCGGCAATCTGCGCGATGTCATGAAGGAATCAATTTCCGCTGCGGCGTCTTATGTCCGCAGCAGGGCCATTGATTACGGAATTGAACCGCCGCTTTTCGAAAAGCGTGACATTCACGTGCACGTGCCGGAAGGCGCTACACCAAAAGACGGTCCGTCCGCGGGTGTGGCAATGGCAACGGCAATCATTTCCGTCATGACCGGCATTCCTGTTCGCAGTGATGTGGCGATGACAGGTGAAATCACGCTGCGTGGCCGGGTACTGCCTATTGGTGGCCTCAAGGAAAAGCTTCTGGCTGCTCTCAGGGGTGGCATCAAGAAGGTGCTTATCCCGCAGGATAACGCCAAGGATCTGGTCGATATTCCGGACAATGTGAAGAACAATCTGGAGATCGTGCCTGTGTCGAGAATCGGTGAAGTGCTGTCCCACGCCCTTGTGAGAATGCCGGAACCGATCGAATGGGATGAGTCGGCAGCGCCTTTGCCAGCGGTCGACTCAGCCGATGAAGGTGCGACAACAACAGCACATTAGAGCTGTTTTGATGCCCTGAAATTGGAAAATGCCGCCTTCGGGCGGCATTTTTTGTGTGAAACCACGAGATTCCGGGCGTTTTAGCGCATTGAGAGCTTGAATGATGCCGCAGTTTTGACCATCGTCTCCAGCCAACCGGTGCGGTGCGCCGTAGTCAGGAGGATAGCTGATGAACAAAAATGAACTCGTTTCCGCTGTTGCGGAGAAGTCTGGCCTTTCCAAGCAGCATGCAACCGATGCGGTTGACGCTGTATTCACCACCATCGAGGGTGCATTGGCCAAGGGCGACGACCTTCGCCTGGTCGGCTTCGGGACTTTCTCGGTTTCGCATCGTGAAGCCTCCAAGGGGCGTAACCCTTCGACGGGCGCCGAAGTAGATATTCCTGCACGCAACGTTCCAAAGTTCGCGCCAGGCAAAGGCTTGAAGGATGCGGTTAACAACCGCTAATCAAGCTTGATGTGACTTGCAGAAAGGGTGGCCGCGAATTCCGCGGCCACCCTTTCTGTTTTTTGGCACATGTTGAGGCAGGGAAGGGCGTGGGTGCGCGTTTGGTGGTTATGCCGAGCCGATGTTGAGAAATCCCGCCGGCGCGCTGCAGGGCGTCTGTACGAGTTTTTGAGCAGTTGCAGGGCTGGCGCGCGTGATCGTGTATCCGCGATTGCAAGCAACAACGCGCAAGAACACACAAGGCCAACGATTTTTAGAAGAAAATGGTGGGCGATGAGAGACTCGAACTCCCGACATCCTCGGTGTAAACGAGGCGCTCTACCAACTGAGCTAATCGCCCGATCCGCTGGTGCAAACAACTTCGCCGCACCGCGTTCGTGACGTCTGCCTAAAGGCTCGAAAGAGATTTTGCAAGCGGTTCTTTTGAGAAAATTTGCCGATGAATCACGAAATCTCATGATTCGTATCATTTAGAGGAATCGCCCGGATATCGGCCCGGAATCTGACACGCCGTGGCGCACGATAAAACAATGGTTTGAACGAAATGTTGTCAGAAATTTTTCAGGTCGCTTGACAGTCCGACGGGGCTCCCTTAAACGACCGCTCATGCCGCTGACGAACACGCCAGCGGCACAAAGCGCGGGTGTAGCTCAGTCGGTTAGAGTGCCGGCCTGTCACGCCGGAGGTCGCGGGTTCGAGCCCCGTCACTCGCGCCATTTTCCTAAGCAATTTACTGATTGCTTAGGAAAATGCTTCCCGAATATCCCCCATTACAGTTTGACTGATTGTTCGCTGGTCCTGGAGCAAACTCGATTTGACGTTTGAGCCTGATGACCGCGAGTCGCAAAAAGAATCCGCGACCGAACTCTATTCCACGCTTCAGGCTTCCACATTCAAAATCCCTCGCAGAATCCGGAGCGAGCAGTTTTGGTGACAAGTGGAATCTTGTGATCGGGCAGGGCGCAGTCATCATTGCCTGAGGTGCCGGAGATTCGGGTCCGGGAATTTTCGATCTGGCCAAGCCATTCCGCTGCATGAGTGGGCGAGGGCGAAATTGCCTTTGGGCGTGTCATATTTTCTCTCATTCCGATATTCGGCAAGACTTGATCGGTCTTCCCCTTGCTTCCAGTTTAGGAAGGGTCTAATCGTCGCCTCAATGCGCTGCGCTGCGGGATAGGTCCTTGGGGCCCGCCTTTGGCGTGGCAATAATTCTGTTGTTAGACGTCAGCGTCGAATTTCCGTGCCGCGCAGGGTGCCCCGGTTCCCTGGGCGAAGGCTACGGATCGGAAGGTTGATCCCGGTGAACGAACTTCTCGCGTCCTATTTGCCAATTGTCATTTTTGTGGGCGTTGCGCTTCTGATCGGGGTGGCCCTTCTGGCTGCTCCTTTCCTGGTGGCATTCAAAGCGCCAACGGATGAAAAGCTCTCGGCATACGAGTGTGGATTTAACGCCTTCGATGATTCCCGGATGCGGTTTGATGTCCGGTTTTATCTGGTGTCGATTCTCTTCATTATTTTCGATCTCGAAGTTGCGTTCCTGTTTCCCTGGGCTGCGACTTTTGGCGACCTTGGATGGGCCGGCTTCTGGTCGATGATGGTGTTTCTTGGCGTGCTGACCGTCGGCTTTATCTATGAATGGAAGAAAGGTGCCCTCGAATGGGATTGACCGACAGCTCCAACGCTTTGTCCGAGCGGTCGAACCTGACCGTTCCGCAAGCGTCTGATCCATTTGTAACCGATGTGAACAATGAACTGGCCGATAAAGGCTTTCTGGTCACTTCCACCGAAGACCTGATCCAGTGGGCTCGTACAGGCTCGCTGATGTGGATGACGTTCGGTCTGGCTTGCTGCGCCGTTGAGATGATGCAGATGTCTATGCCGCGTTATGATGCGGAAAGATTCGGCTTTGCGCCTCGCGCCAGTCCACGCCAGTCCGATGTGATGATCGTCGCAGGCACGCTCACCAACAAAATGGCTCCGGCTCTGCGCAAGGTTTATGACCAGATGCCAGAGCCGCGTTATGTCATTTCCATGGGTTCATGCGCCAATGGTGGCGGCTATTATCATTATTCCTATTCGGTTGTGCGTGGTTGTGACCGGGTGGTGCCAGTGGACATTTACGTTCCGGGATGTCCGCCCACAGCAGAAGCGCTTTTGTACGGTGTTCTGCTTCTGCAGAAAAAAATCCGTCGCACCGGCACGATAGAGCGTTGAGGTCGGTCTGATGGAAGAACTCGCGAGTTATCTGGCAGAATCGCCGATTGGCAAAAAGCTGATCGGGTCTGATATCGCCTTCGGTGAATTGACAGTGGTTACGGCTCGGCAGGACATTCTGGCTGTGCTGACATTTCTGCGTGACGACCCATCCTGCCTGTTCCGCAACTTTGTGGATCTGTGTGGGGTCGATTACCCGGAAAGGGCAGAGCGGTTCGAGGTGGTCTATCACCTGCTTTCGCCTCGCCTCAACCAACGGATCCGCGTCAAGGTATACGCCGGTGAAGATGATGCGGTGCCTTCAACCACCGCGGTTTTCGCCGGGGCTGATTGGTTTGAGCGTGAGGCCTATGATCTTTACGGCATCCTGTTTCAGGGCCACCCGGATCTGCGCCGTATTCTGACCGATTACGGCTTTGAAGGTCATCCGCTGCGCAAGGATTTTCCGCTGACCGGTTTTGTCGAGGTGCATTATGACGAGCGTCTGAAGCGCGTCGTCTATGAACCGGTGGAATTGCGTCAGGAATTTCGCAATTTTGATTTTCTGTCGCCATGGGAAGGACCCGAATACGTTCTTCCGGGCGATGAAAAAGCAGGGCCAAGCTGATGGCGGCTGTTGACCACCCAAGGCTGTCCGGCGGTTGCCTCTGCGGTAATGTGCGTTTTTCCGCTGTGCCTGAAAAGCTGGAAATGGATGTCTGCCATTGCAGCATGTGCCGCAAATGGAGCGGCGGCGTGTTCATGGCCGTGCCGTGTGGAGACAGTGTCGAGTTTGTAAAAAGCGATACGCTGGAAACTTACAAATCTTCGGAATGGGGCGAGCGGCTGTTCTGCCGTGCCTGCGGCAGCAGCCTTTTTTGGCGTCTGCAATCACCACATCAATACGTTGTTGCGATGCACGCCTTTGACGACATTTCGCAGTTTCACTTTGCCGAAGAAATTTTCATCGACGAAAAGCCGGCTCATTACTCATTCAGCAATGATACGCGCAAGCTGACCGGGGCAGAAGTTATGGCTGCTTTCGCAGCGGGTCAGGGGTCTGACAATGGCTGAGATAGACGTACGCAATTTCAACATCAATTTCGGACCGCAGCACCCCGCAGCGCACGGCGTTTTGCGTCTGGTGCTGGAGTTGGACGGCGAAAATGTCGAGCGGGTAGACCCGCATATCGGTCTTTTGCACCGCGGCACTGAAAAGCTGATTGAACAGAAAACCTATCTTCAGGCCATCCCGTATTTCGACCGGCTGGACTATGTGGCTCCGATGAATCAGGAGCATGCATTCTGCCTGGCAATTGAGCGGCTGACAGGTCTGGATGTCCCGATCCGTGGCCAGCTTATCCGCGTGCTTTACAGCGAAATCGGCCGCATTCTTTCGCATCTGTTGAACGTAACAACGCAGGCGATGGATGTGGGCGCTCTGACGCCGCCGCTCTGGGGCTTTGAAGAGCGTGAAAAGCTGATGGTGTTTTACGAGCGGGCATGCGGCGCGCGTTTGCACGCGGCTTATTTCCGCCCCGGTGGCGTACACCAGGACCTGCCGCAGGCGTTGATTGACGATATCGGCGCATGGTGTGACCCGTTCCTGAAGCGCGTTGACGATATCGACCAGCTTTTGACCGGCAACCGCATTTTCAAGCAGCGCAATGTCGATATCGGCGTGGTCGATATTGATGATGCGTGGGCGCTTGGCTTCTCGGGCGTCATGGTGCGCGGTTCTGGCGCTGCATGGGATTTGCGAAAATCCCAGCCATATGAATGCTATTCGGAAATGGAATTTGATATTCCGATCGGCAAGAACGGCGACTGCTACGACCGTTATCTCATCCGCATGGAAGAGATGCGCCAGTCGACATACATTATGAAGCAGTGTGTGGAGCGCCTGTCGGGCCGCGATCGTTCCGGCCCGGTTTCCGCTAATGACGGGAAAATCGTTCCGCCTAAGCGGGGCGAGATGAAGCGGTCGATGGAAGCGCTGATTCATCACTTCAAGCTTTACACTGAAGGTTTTCACGTGCCGGCTGGCGAAGTTTACGCGGCAGTGGAAGCACCTAAGGGCGAGTTTGGCGTCTATCTGGTTGCGGATGGCACCAACAAGCCATATCGCTGCAAGATCAAGGCGCCGGGTTTTGCCCATCTTCAGGCCATGGATTTCCTTTGCCGCAAGCACATGCTGGCCGACGTTTCGGCCATTCTGGGGTCTTGCGATATCGTGTTTGGCGAGGTTGATCGCTAGGCGCGCGAGTTTTGTTTCGCCGGTCATCGCATTGAATTCGCGGTGACCTTCAGTCTGTTGAATGCCGGCATGGCGAAGTGCTGGCGTTTTGCGCGGTCTATGATAGAACGCGCCGCAACAAGAACGTATAATCGTTCTCAAGTAGAGGTCCGATGTCGGTCAGGCGTCTCGCGGAAGAAACCGTACAACCACAAAATTTCGCTTTCACAAGCGAGAATGAGGCGTGGGCTGAGCACACGATCCGCAAGTATCCGGAAGGTCGCCAGCAGTCTGCGGTGATTCCGCTGTTGATGCGCGCGCAGGAGCAGGATGGCTGGGTTACCCGCTCGGCAATAGAGTTTGTTGCCGCGCGTCTGGAAATGCCGCTGATCCGTGTTCTGGAAGTGGCGACATTTTACACGCAGTTCCAATTGGCGCCGGTTGGCACCAAGGCGCATATTCAGGTTTGTGGTACGACGCCCTGCATGTTGCGCGGCGCGGAAGCGCTGAAGGCTGTCTGCCAGAAGAAAATTCACCATGACCCTTTCCATCTGAACGAAAGCGGCACGCTGTCCTGGGAAGAGGTGGAATGCCTTGGTGCGTGCGTGAACGCGCCGATGGTGATGATCTTCAAGGACACTTATGAAGATCTGACGCCGGAGCGACTGGCGGAAATAATTGATGCGTTTGAAGCTGGTGACGGTGCGAACGTGCCCGTTGGCCCGCAAATTGACCGCCACCTCTGCGCGCCGATTGGCGGCGCAACAACGCTCACCAGTTTCAAAGACGACAAGGCAGCGGGCTCGGCCACATCCGGTGGCCCTGCGGCGGGCGCTTCGCATACGGGCGAAGAAGACAATATCGCGCCTTCGGAAGCTGCACGGGTGGACACCCATGCGGATGAAACGGACCCATCAATCAAGGGTCCCAATGATGCGGATGCCAAGGTCGATCAGGCCGAGGAAAATGCCGCAAGTGCGGATCCTTCGGGAAAGACGCCAAAATCCGGCGCGGATAGTTGAGAGACGGTGATGCTTCAAGATCAGGACCGCATCTTCACCAATATTTACGGCCTTCGGGACAAAAGTCTCAAAGGTGCGATGGCGCGTGGCCATTTTGATGGGACCGATGCAATCATTGCCAAGGGGCGTGACTGGATCATCAATGAAATGAAGGCCTCTGGTCTGCGTGGCCGTGGCGGCGCGGGTTTCCCCACCGGCCTCAAATGGTCCTTCATGCCGAAGGAAGTGGGCGAGCGGCCACATTACCTGGTTATCAATGCCGACGAGTCTGAGCCGGGAACCTGCAAGGACCGCGAGATCCTGCGCAACGATCCGTTCACACTGATTGAAGGCTGCGTGATTGCCGGCTTCGCGATGAGCGCACATGCAGCCTACATTTACGTGCGCGGCGAATATATCCGCGAACGTGAGGCGCTGCAGCTTGCCATTGACGAATGCTATGATGCCGGCCTCCTTGGTAAAAACAACAAATGCGGCTGGGATTTCGACATCTATGTCCATCACGGCGCCGGTGCGTATATTTGTGGTGAAGAAACCGCGCTGCTGGAAAGCCTGGAAGGCAAAAAAGGCCAGCCACGCCTGAAGCCGCCTTTCCCGGCAAATATGGGCCTTTATGGTTGCCCAACCACGGTCAACAATGTGGAATCGGTCGCAGTTGCGCCCACCATTCTGCGGCGGGGCGGTGCATGGTTTGCCGGTATTGGCCGTCCAAACAATGTCGGCACCAAGCTGTTCATGATTTCCGGCCATGTTGAACGCCCGTGCACCGTTGAAGAGGCGATGGGCATCAGCTTCCGGGAACTGGTCGAAAAGCACGCCGGTGGCGTTCGCGGTGGCTGGGACAATCTGCTCGCAGTCATTCCCGGCGGCGCATCCTGCCCCGTGGTCAAGGCCGAAGACATTATGGACTGCCCGATGGATTTTGACGGCCTGCGCTCTGTCCAGTCATCGTTCGGAACGGCAGCGGTGATTGTCATGGACAAGAGCACAGACATTGTGCGCGCCATTGCCAGACTGTCGTACTTCTTCAAACATGAAAGCTGCGGCCAGTGCACCCCATGCCGGGAAGGCACAGGCTGGATGTGGCGTTTGATGGAAAGAATGGTGACCGGCAATGCCCAGAAGCGTGAAATTGACATGCTTCTGGACGTGACGAAGCAGGTGGAAGGTCACACGATCTGTGCACTGGGCGATGCGGCGGCCTGGCCAATCCAGGGCCTGATCCGCAACTTCCGCCCGGAAATCGAGCGGCGGATTGATGAATACACCCGCAATGCGGACAAAGGCCCGAGCCCAATTCTGGAAGCGGCGGAATAGGTTGAAGGGTTGGGTGTGATTGCGCGGTTTTACCGCCAGCGGCTCGGAACTTGAGAAAAAGCAGATGGCAAAGATCAAAGTTGACGGCACCGAAGTTGAAGTTCCAGATCACTACACGCTGCTGCAGGCGGCGGAGGAGGCTGGTGCCGAGATTCCGCGTTTCTGCTTTCATGAGCGGTTGTCGGTAGCGGGCAATTGCCGCATGTGCCTGGTTGAGGTAAAGGGCGGCCCGCCAAAGCCTGCAGCCTCCTGTGCCATGGGCGTGCGCGATTTGCGCCCGGGCCCCAACGGCGAGACGCCGGAAATTTTCACCAACACGCCAATGGTCAAGAAGGCCCGTGAAGGTGTGATGGAGTTTTTGCTGATCAATCACCCGCTGGATTGCCCTATTTGCGATCAGGGCGGTGAATGTGATCTGCAGGACCAGGCGATGGCATTTGGCGTGGACGCATCAAGATACCGCGAAAACAAGCGCGCGGTTGAAGACAAATATATTGGCCCGCTGGTGAAAACCATCATGACGCGCTGCATTCACTGCACGCGTTGTGTCCGCTTCACCACCGAAGTCGCAGGAATTTCGGAACTGGGCCTGATTGGCCGGGGTGAGGATGCAGAGATCACGACCTATCTTGAACATGCCATGACGTCTGAACTGCAGGGCAATGTGATTGATCTTTGCCCGGTTGGCGCACTGACTTCGCGCCCTTATGCGTTTCAGGCGCGGCCATGGGAATTGACCAAGACCGAAACCGTCGATGTGATGGATGCCGTTGGATCGTCCATCCGCGTGGATTCGCGCGGTCGAGAGGTCATGCGAATTTTGCCTCGCGCCAATGACGATGTGAACGAGGAGTGGATTTCCGATAAAACCCGCTTCATCTGGGATGGCCTGCGCACGCAGCGTCTGGACCGTCCCTATGTTCGGCGCAATGGCCGGCTGGAAGCGGCGACCTGGCCGGAAGCGTTTGCTGCGATTCAATCGAAGCTGGCGGGCGTGGCGGGTTCACGCGTCGGGGCAGTTGCCGGCGATCTTGCTGCGGTTGAAGAAATGTGGGCACTGAAGCAGTTGCTGGCCGGACTTGGCAGCAGCAATGTGGATTGCCGGCAGGACGGCAGCAGACTGAACCCGGCATTTGGCCGTGCAAGCTATGTCTTTAACTCCGGCATTGCGGGCATTGAGCACGCAGATGCACTGCTGTTGATTGGCTCCAACCCACGTTTTGAAGCTTCTGTGTTGAATGCGCGCATTCTGAAGCGGGTCAGGCAGGGCAATTTCCCGGTTGGCCTGATTGGTGAAGCCGCGAATTTGCGTTATCGCACCACATATCTTGGCGCAGGATCGGCCAGCCTAGGCAACTTCGCCGCGGACAACAGCGAGTTCTTCGACGTATTGAGCAAGGCCGAGCGGCCGATGATCATCGTCGGTGGCAACGCGCTGACAGGCGATGACGGAGCTGAGGTTCTGGCCAGCGCTGCCGCCTTGGCGCGGGCAGTGGGCGCAGTTTCCGAGGGCTGGAACGGCTTCAACATTCTGCACAGCGCGGCTTCGCGTGTTGGCGGACTGGACATTGGCTTTGTTCCGGGTGAGGGCAGCGTATCGGCGGTTGAAATGGCTGCCGGCGGCGTTGACGTTCTGTTCAATCTGGGTGCTGATGAACTGGATGTGGCTGCTGGCCCGTTTGTCATTTACATCGGCACCCACGGAGACAAGGGTGCTCACCGCGCCGATGTGATCCTGCCCGGCGCTGCCTATACCGAAAAATCAGGCACCTATGTCAATCTGGAAGGGCGTGTTCAGGTTGGCCAACGGGCGGCTTTCCCTCCCGGAGAGGCACGGGAAGACTGGGCGATTGTTCGTGCGCTTTCCGCCGTGGTCGGCCAGACATTGCCGTTCGACTCCCTGATGGCTCTGCGCGTGGCGCTGCATAAGGCACATCCTGTTCTTGCGCGCGAAGGGCGTGAACTTGCGGATGCATCGGTTCTTGCCGATCTGTCGCAGCAGGCAACCGGCAAGCTTGCAGGTGCTGCCTTTGTATCCGGCGTTGCAGACTTTTATCTGACCAACCCAATTGCGCGGGCCTCTAAAGTCATGGCCGAATGTTCGAGACTTGCGCAGCAGGCGCATGTCGAAGCGGCTGAGTAGGAAGCGATAGTGATGGAATTCTTCTGGCTCTATATATGGCCGGCCCTGGTGATACTGGCGCAAAGCCTGTTGTTTCTTGTCGTCCTGCTGGTTCTGATCGCTTACATTCTTCTGGCTGATCGCAAGATCTGGGCGGCTGTGCAACTGCGTCGCGGTCCCAATGTCGTCGGCCCCTGGGGGTTGTTCCAATCCTTTGCCGATCTGCTCAAATTTGTTCTGAAGGAGCCTGTTGTTCCGGCTTCGTCCGACAAGGTGGTGTTTCTGCTGGCACCACTGATCGCCGTAACACTGGCGCTGGCAACGTTTGCCGTGGTGCCTGTGGCCGATGGCTGGGTGATCGCCGACATCAACATCGGCATCCTTTACATTTTCGCGATTTCGTCGCTGGAAGTTTACGGCGTCATCATGGGCGGTTGGGCATCCAACTCCAAATACGCGTTTCTGGGTGCCTTGCGTTCTGCCGCTCAGATGGTTTCCTACGAAGTCTCCATCGGCTTCGTCATTGTGACCGTGTTGCTGTGCGTCGGCTCGTTGAACCTGACGGACATTGTTCTGGCGCAGTCAACAGGCGCTGGCACTATGATGGGCTTGCCTTCCAGCTTTCTGGATTGGCACTGGCTGGCCCTGTTCCCAATGTTCGTGATCTTCTTCATTTCCGCTCTGGCAGAAACCAACCGTCCACCGTTTGACCTGCCGGAAGCGGAATCCGAACTGGTTGCCGGCTTCATGGTTGAGTATGGCTCAACTCCCTACATGATGTTCATGCTCGGCGAATATGCGGCGATTACGCTGATGTGCTCGCTGATGACCATTCTGTTCCTGGGCGGATGGCTGCCACCGTTTGATTTTGTGCCGTTCACCTGGGTGCCGGGCGTCATCTGGTTCCTGATCAAGGTTTCGTTCTGTTTCTTCCTGTTTGCAATGGTCAAGGCGTTCGTGCCGCGCTACCGCTATGATCAGCTCATGCGGCTTGGCTGGAAAGTGTTCCTGCCGCTGTCGCTGGCAATGGTCGTAATCGTTGCTTTCGTTCTGCAGTTCACAGGGTGGAACCAGGCATGATGAAATTCACCCAGAAACTCACCGGAAAAATGCTTCCGAATAAGGAGGCGAGTGCTCGATGACTGCATTAACTCAATCTATCAAGTCGCTGTTTCTGCTGGAATTCGTAAGCGCGTTTTTCTTGTCGATGCGATATTTCTTTTCGCCCAAGACAACCGTGAACTATCCGTTCGAAAAAGGGCCTGTCAGTCCGCGTTTTCGTGGGGAGCATGCATTGCGCCGATATCCCAACGGTGAAGAGCGTTGCATTGCCTGCAAGCTCTGCGAGGCAATCTGCCCGGCACAGGCCATCACTATTGAAGCTGGCCCTCGGCGCAATGATGGTACACGCCGGACGGTGCGCTATGACATTGATATGGTGAAGTGCATCTATTGCGGGTTCTGCCAGGAAGCATGCCCGGTGGACGCGATTGTTGAAGGGCCGAACTTCGAGTTCTCCACTGAGACCCGCGAAGAACTTTATTATGATAAGGAAAAGCTGCTTGCGAATGGTGACCGTTGGGAGCGTGAAATAGCTCGCAACATGACCATGGACGCGCCATACCGCTGAAGCATTTTGCCGTTGATGCGCGCGCGCCTTCAACGCAGACAAGGTGTCGGAAAGTGTCGGATGATCAGACGATCAGATGAAACAATCTGACTGACGTGAATGGGCATTCCTGAGGTTCAGGAATGCTTTAGGGCAGGTTCCTCGCCAATTGAACGAGGGGCCTGCAGCAACTGGAAACCCGATGGCCGTGACGCAATCTGCGCGGTTATTATGCTCGACCAAAGGAGCCCGAGGATGCTTGGCCTTCAGGCACTCTTCTTTTATTTTTTTGCGGCAATCACCGTTGGTTCCGCGCTCATGGTCGTGTTGTCACGCAACCCGGTCCATTCCGTGCTGTTTCTGATACTGGCCTTTGTCAGTGCTGCCGGGTTGTTCCTTCTGACCGGGGCAGAGTTTCTGGCGCTTATCCTCATTGTCGTCTATGTGGGCGCAGTGGCAATCCTGTTCCTGTTCGTTGTCATGATGCTGGATCTGGACATTGGCCAGGTTAGAAAGGGCGCACTGAAATACGCTCCCATCGGTGCAATTCTTGCTCTTGTGCTTCTGGCGCAGCTGGTTATCGCAGTGACGGGCAATTACTTCGAACCGCAGCTTGCTGGTAACACCGTGTTGCCAACACCGCCGCTGGATCAGGTCTCTAACATTGAGGCGATCGGGCAGGTGCTGTACACGCGCTACATCTTCTTCTTCCAGATGGCGGGTCTTGTGCTGTTTGTCGCCATGATCGGCGCAATCGTCCTGACACTTCGTCACAAAGAAGGGCTGAAACGTCAGTCTATTCCGGAACAGGTACGCCGTACGCCGGAAACATCGATCGAGATCCGCAAGGTCGAGAGCGGCAAGGGTATCTGAGGGCATCATCATGGAAGTAGGTCTTGGACATTTTCTCACCGTTGGCGCCATGCTTTTTGTTATCGGCGTTTTCGGCATCTTCATGAACCGCAAGAGCATTATCACCATCCTGATGTCGGTTGAGCTGATACTGCTGTCTGTCAACATCAATCTGGTGGCCTTTTCGGCCTTCCTGAACGATCTGGCGGGACAGATTTTCGCGCTGTTCATCCTGACCGTGGCAGCCGCAGAGGCTGCGATCGGCCTTGCCATTCTGGTCACATTCTTCCGAAATCGCAGCTCGATTGCTGTCGATGACGTCAGCGCGTTGAAAGGCTGAGACGGGACATCATCATGTACCAGACAATCGTCCTTCTACCGCTTTTGGGTTTTTTGATTGCCGGCCTGTTTGGCCGCAGCATTGGCGCCAAGGCTTGCGAGTTCATCACCAGCGGATTTGTCGTTGTTTCCGCACTCCTGTCCTGGGTCGGTTTCATCAGCTTTGGCATGGGGGACGGCGAGCCTGTTCGCATCACGCTTCTGCAATGGGTCAAAACCGGCTCGCTGGATTTCTCCTGGTCGCTTTATGTTGACCGGCTGACACTGGTGATGCTGGTGGTGATCAATACCGTCTCGGCACTGGTGCACCTCTATTCCATCGGCTACATGCATCATGATCCGCATCGGCCGCGCTTCTTCGCATATCTGTCGCTGTTCACCTTCGCCATGCTGATGCTGGTCACTGCCGACAATCTGGTGCAAATGTTCTTCGGCTGGGAAGGGGTGGGCCTCGCCTCCTACCTGCTGATCGGGTTCTGGTACAAAAAGCCTTCGGCAAACAAAGCGGCGATGAAAGCGTTTATCGTCAACCGCGTCGGAGATTTCGGTTTTCTGCTCGGTATTTTCGGCCTGTTCGTCATGTTCGGGTCGGTGCAGCTTGATGTGATTTTTGCCGCCGCCACCGGCATGTTCGGCGAGGCAGTCGGGCACGGCGCTGCAGAAGCGGCAGCGGCTGTCGTTTCACCTCTGGCGGCAACCGACACGGTGTTTCAGTTTGGGAGCTGGTCCTTCACCTTTGGCGGCGCGATGACGGTTATCTGTCTTCTGCTGTTCATGGGCGCAATGGGCAAATCCGCCCAGCTTGGCCTGCACACATGGCTTCCAGATGCGATGGAAGGCCCGACACCGGTTTCCGCGCTGATTCACGCGGCAACCATGGTCACCGCCGGTGTGTTCATGCTGGCCCGCATGTCGCCAGTGTTCGAGCTGTCAACCGACGCGCTGACCGTTGTTACCTTTGTTGGCGCAACAACGGCTTTCTTCGCTGCAACGGTTGGCATGGTGCAGAACGACATCAAGCGGGTTATCGCCTATTCAACCTGTTCTCAGCTCGGCTACATGTTCGTGGCATTGGGTGTTGGCGCATATGGTGCCGCGGTTTTCCACCTTTTCACGCACGCCTTCTTCAAGGCGCTTCTGTTCCTGGGTGCTGGCTCGGTTATTCACGCCGTGTCCGACGAACAGGACATGCGAAACATGGGTGGGCTGCGCAAGCACATTCCGGTCACTTACTGGATGATGGTGATCGGCACATTGGCACTGACAGGCTTTCCATTCACAGCCGGCTATTTCTCCAAAGACGCGATTATTGAAAGCGCCTTTGCCGGAACCAACAGCTTTGCAATGTACGGCTATGCCATGACCGTAATTGCTGCTCTGTTGACCAGCTTCTACTCCTGGCGGCTCATATTCATGACCTTCCATGGCAAGCCGCGTGCCAGCCACGAAGTCATGCACCATGTTCATGAATCGCCGCCGATCATGACAGTGCCGCTGTTCGTTCTGGCCGCCGGTGCGTTGCTGGCAGGCATTGTGTTCTATCCTTACTTCCTGGGTGCCAGTTACGAGAGCTTCTGGCACGGCGCGCTGTTCACCGGGCCGGACAACCACGTTCTTCACGATGCGCATGAGGTGCCGGCGCTGGTGGTCTGGTCGCCGACCATCATGATGGTTCTGGGATTTGCGTTTGCCTATTGGTTTTACATTCGCAGTCCGCAGATTCCGGGTCAGATCGCGGCACGCAACGAGGGCCTGTACAAGTTTCTGCTCAACAAATGGTATTTCGACGAGCTGTACGACTTTCTGTTCGTGCGACCTGCCAAGGCGCTTGGGCGCTTTCTCTGGAAAACGGGCGATGGAACTGTCATTGACGGTTTCGGGCCAAACGGGATCTCCGCACGCGTTGTCGATGTTACCAACCGGGTTGTTAAGTTGCAGACCGGCTACCTTTACCACTATGCCTTCGTCATGCTGATCGGCGTTGCGGCGCTTGTCACATTCATGATGTTCGGGGGAATGAACTGATGTCCGGCTGGCCGATCCTCTCGACCGTAACTTTTTTGCCGCTTGTCGGCGCGGCGTTGATACTTTTTATCCGCGACGACAACGAACTGGCGCGCCGCAACATTCGCAATGTGGCGTTGCTGACCACGGTTTTCACCTTCATCTTGTCTCTGGGCCTGTGGTTCGGCTTTGATTATTCGCAGGCAGGTTTCCAGTTTGTCGAAAAGGCAGACTGGTTGGGTCTGGGCGGCGTCAGCTACCATATGGGCATTGACGGTATTTCAATGCTGTTTGTCATTCTGACAACGTTTCTGCTGCCGATCTGTGTCCTTGCGAGCTGGGAAACTGTCCAGACCCGGCTGAAAGAATACATGATCGCGTTTCTGGTGCTGGAAACGCTGGTCATCGGCGTGTTCTGCGCGCTGGATATTGTGCTGTTCTATGTCTTCTTTGAAGGCAGTCTCATTCCGATGTTCCTGATCATCGGTGTCTGGGGCGGCAAACGCCGGGTCTATGCCAGCTACAAATTCTTCCTCTACACATTCCTTGGCTCGGTTCTGATGCTGGTTGCCATCATGGCCATGTACTGGAACAGCGGCACAACCTCGATACCCGAGCTGCTGGCCTACGACTTCCCGGTGAGCATGCAGACGTGGCTGTGGCTGGCATTTTTTGCCTCGTTTGCCGTGAAAATGCCGATGTGGCCGGTGCACACGTGGCTGCCGGATGCGCACGTTGAAGCGCCCACTGCGGGCTCTGTCATCCTGGCGGGCATCCTGCTCAAGCTCGGCGGCTACGGCATGTTGCGGTTCTCCCTGCCAATGTTCCCACTGGCTTCCGCTGATTTTGCACCTCTCGTCTTCGCATTGTCGGTCATTGCCATCATCTACACCTCGCTGGTGGCGCTGATGCAGGAAGACATCAAGAAGCTGATTGCCTATTCGTCCGTTGCTCATATGGGGTTTGTGACGATGGGCATTTTCGCCGGCAACGAGCAGGGCATCGATGGCGCTATCTTCCAGATGTTGTCGCACGGTCTCGTCGCAGGTGCGCTCTTCCTGTGCGTTGGTGTCGTTTATGATCGCATGCACACGCGTGATATTGACGCCTATGGCGGGCTGGTTAGCCGCATGCCGGCCTATGCCACGGTGTTTTTGCTGCTCACCATGGCCAATGTCGGGCTGCCAGGCACAAGCGGTTTCGTTGGCGAGTTTCTGACGCTCATGGGTGTGTACCAGGCCAACAGCTGGGTGGCGATCTTCGCGGCGACCGGTGTTATCCTGTCGGCTGCCTATGCGCTCTGGCTGTATCGCCGGGTGATCTTCGGTGCGCTGGATAAAGACAGTCTGCGCAGCATTCTGGATCTGTCGCGGCGGGAAAAGCTGATGCTGTATCCGCTGGCTGCACTGGTGATTTTCTTCGGGGTGTACCCGATGCCGGTCTTCAATGTCACATCCGCTTCGGTCGAAGCGCTGTTGAATGGTTACAATTCTGCGCTGCAAGCGGCCTCGGCCGTTGCAGCGGTTCAATAAACAAACGGGCGGGCAATAGCCATGATTTCCGAGTTCATTGCTGCAAGCCTCCCAATTGTGGGGCCCGAACTGATCGTCAGCGTAGGCGCCATGGCGCTGCTGATGCTGGGCACCTTTGCGGGCGAGCGCAGCGGCCGAATGGTCACGCTGCTTTCTGTCGGATTGCTGCTGTTTGCCGCGCTTTGGCTTATCGGCTCCACGCCTAATGGTGTGGCGTTCGGTGGCTCAATCATTCTTGATCCGTTTGCCCGTTTCATGAAAGTGGCGGTACTGCTCGGTTCGGCCGTGACATTGCTGATGTCCGTCAGCTTTGCCCGCAACGAGAATTTCGACAAGTTCGAGTTCCCGGTGCTGGTGCTGCTGGCCACGACCGGCATGATGGTCATGGTTTCCGCCGGCGATCTGATTGCGCTGTATCTGGGGCTGGAATTGCAGTCTCTGGCGCTATACGTGATTGCCGCTATCAACCGCGACAATGCGCGCTCTTCCGAAGCTGGCCTGAAATATTTCGTTCTGGGCGCGCTGTCCTCCGGCATGCTGCTCTATGGCGCTTCGCTGGTATACGGCTTCACCGGACAGATCGAGTTTTCCGCCATTGCCGCTGCTTTGAGTTCAGAAGGGCGCTCGTTTGGTCTGCTGGTCGGTCTGGTCTTTGTCATTGCCGGACTTGCGTTTAAAATCTCCGCCGTGCCTTTCCACATGTGGACACCGGACGTGTATGAAGGCGCGCCGACACCGGTGACTGCATTTTTCGCCGCCGCACCCAAGGTTGCAGCCATGGCGCTGCTGACGCGGTTTACCGTGCAGAGCTTCCAGCCATACACAACCGACTGGCAACAGATCATCGTCTTTGTGTCCATTGCATCCATGGTGTTTGGTGCGTTTGCTGCCATCGGTCAGCGCAATATCAAGCGCCTGATGGCCTATTCGTCCATCGGCCATATGGGCTATGCGCTGGTTGGTCTGGCCGCAGGGGATGAGGCCGGTGTGACAGGTGTTCTGATCTACATGGTCATTTACATGACCATGACGGTCGGCACATTTGCGGTCATATTGTCCATGCGCCGTAAGGATGGAATGGTTGAGGAAGTGTCTGACCTTGCAGGTCTTTCCCGCACTCATCCGGTTATGGCGCTGGCCATGACAATTCTGATGTTCTCGCTGGCTGGTTTGCCGCCTCTGCTGGGTTTCTGGGGCAAATACTACGTCTTCATGGCGGCAGTGGGCGCAGGTCTCTACCCGTTGGCCATTATTGGCGTTGTGGCCAGCACTATCGGCCTGTTCTATTACCTGCGCATTGTCAAAGTCATGTGGGTGGACGAGCCCGCAACCGGCTTTGTGCCAATGCCCATGGAATTGCGCGTGGTGCTTGGCCTTTCCACAGTGTTTGTGTTCCCGGCTTACATTGTTCTGGCAGCTCCGATGTTTGCTGCAGCTGCCTCTGCTGCCGGAACATTCTTCTGATCAAAAGCTCAACTCAGCACTATAAGGGTCGGCACCTTGCTTTGCAGGATGTCGGCTCAACCAACACTGTGGCGATGGAAGCCGCAAGAGCGGGGGATCCGGGCAACCTCTGGGTCACGGCCACCCGCCAGTTGGAGGGCAGGGGCCGTCGCGGCCGGGCCTGGGCATCGGAACCGGGCAATCTTTATTCAAGCCTGTTGCTGATGGAACCGGCACCGTTGTCGGTTCTGGGGCAGTTGCCGCTGGTTGTGGCCGTTGGGTTACAGACAGCACTTGCCGGATTGCCGGCACTTGATCGGGACGCAGTAAGAATTAAATGGCCCAATGATATTCTGCTTCATGGAGCCAAATGCGTCGGCATTCTGATAGAAAGCGAAAGGCTGGCCACCGGCCAGCAAGCCGTGGTTATTGGAACGGGGATCAATGTTGCCCTCAAACCAGAGGGCCAGCCTTATAAAGTGGCAACGCTGCGCGAATGCGGATTTTCCGGTACTGTGGAAGATGTATTCCATGCCGTTGCCCTTGGCATTAATGAGGCTCTGGCGCTGTGGCGGCGAGGCGAAAATTTTGGGGAAGTCCGGCGTCTCTGGCTGGACCGCTCCGCCGGTCTGGGGCAAATGATCACGGTGAATCTGCCGGATCGATCTGTTTCAGGAAGATTTGTGGATCTGGACTTGCAGGGGCGGCTGCTTCTTGAGGGCGCAAATGGCGCGCTGGAAGTGTTTTCCGCAGGGGATGTTTTTCTGCTCGGCTAAGATCCGGTAATCTTCGATCCATCAAGAATTCGGTCGCCCGCCGTTATCCTGGGCATAAACCATGTGGGCTTTTCGGCCTGCTTTTTACAGTGGAGGGTGAGGTCGCGAAAGCCTCACGCTCCGCTGGTCCTGTTATGGAAGTAACGTCGCGTGAATGAAATGGTATTTGTGCCGCTAGGCGGCATTGGCGAGATAGGAATGAACCTCGCTCTGTACGGGTTTGGCCCGGAAAATAACCGCGAATGGATTGCGGTCGATTGTGGCGTTTCCTTTGCCGGACCGGAACTGCCGGGGGTGGATCTGGTTTTCCCCGACATCCGGTTTCTGGAGCAGGAACGGCACAGCCTGAAGGCGATTATCATCACCCATGCTCATGAAGACCATTATGGCGGGTTGATGAGTCTCTGGCCCAAATTGAAAGTGCCGGTCTATGCCACACCGTTCACTGCAGCTTTGCTTGAGGCAAAGCGAGAGGGAGAGCCCGGTGCGCCGAAAATTCCGGTCACGATTTTCACGCCAGGAGATCGCTTCCGGTGCGGGCCGTTTGAAATCGAGGCGATCAACGTTACGCACTCAATTCCGGAGCCGGTGTCGCTTGCAATCCGTACGAGCCTTGGCACAGTTCTCCACACGGGCGACTGGAAAATAGATCTGACACCGGCTTTGGGTAAACCAACGGACGAAAAGCGATTTCGTGAAATTGGCGAAGAGGGTGTGCTCGCACTGATCTGTGATTCCACCAATGCCATGCGCGACGGCGTTTCGCCCAGTGAGCAGGATGTAAACCGCAGTCTGGCCGAAATCATCAAAATGTCGGAAGGCCGCGTTGCGCTGACGACATTTTCTTCCAATGTCGGGCGCATTCGCTCGATTGCGCAGGCTGCTGCCGAAGCGGGCAGGCAAGTGCTGCTCATGGGCCGTTCCATGAAGCGCATGGCCGATGTGGCTGCCGAACTTGGCTATATGGAAAATCTGCCGCCATTTCTGTCCGAGCAGGATTTCGGCTACATCCCGCGCGAAAAGGCCGTGATCGTGTTGACCGGCAGCCAGGGAGAATCCCGCGCAGCGCTGGCGCGTCTGGCCAATGACGAGCATCCGGCCGTTGCCTTGTCCAAGGGCGACACGGTGATATTTTCTTCCCGCGCCATTCCGGGCAATGAAAAAGCCATCAACGATATCAAGAACAATCTGGTTGATATGGGTGTCAGGGTGATCGAGGACCGGGATATGCTTGTGCATGTTTCCGGCCATCCGCGCCGCAGTGAACTCAAGCAGATGTATGACTGGGTCAAACCGAAAATTGCCATTCCGGCACATGGTGAGGCACAGCACCTTGTGGCACATGCTGCTTTTGCCAGAAGTCTTGGCATCAAGCAGGTGGTGTCGATGCGCAATGGCGATATGGTGCGGCTTGCCCCCGGCAACGCCGAAATCATTGACGAAGTGCCATTTGGCCGCATCTACAAGGACGGCTATCTCATCGGTTCACAGGAAGCGATGGGCATTTCCGAGCGGCGGAAGCTTTCTTATGCCGGTCAGGTTTGCGTTGTCGTGGAATTGACTGGCAAGCACGAAATGCGCCACGATCCTGAGGTAGCGCTTCTGGGTCTGCCAAAGGAAGACATTGAGGGTGACAGCATGGAAGAACTTCTGATCGATGCCGCAGCAGGCGCGATCGAAAGCATTCCACGCGCACGCCGCAAGGATTTTGAGCTGGTGAAAGAGGCCGTGCGCCGGGCAGTGCGGGCAGAGGCCAACGACGCCTGGGGCAAGAAGCCTGTCGTCACGGTGTTTGTTGTCGGGGGATAATCCATTGATCGGCCGTCTCAACCATGTTGCCATTGCCGTGCCAAATCTGGAATCCGCAGTGGCATTGTATCGCGATATGCTTGGTGCCGAGGTTTCTGACAGCCAGTCGCTTCCAGAACACGGCGTGCGGCTTGTGTTTGTGGATCTGCCGAACACCCGTATCGAGTTGATGGAGCCATTGGGCGAAAAATCGCCCATCGCAGCTTTTCTGGAAAAGAACGGTCGCGGCGGTATTCATCATATCTGTTATGAAGTGAAAGACATTGCCATATCCAGCGCAGAACTTGTGGCCAAGGGCGCCAGAGTTCTGGGGGATGGCAAGCCGCGAAAAGGTGCCCATGGCAATCCGGTGCTGTTTTTGCACCCTGCTGATTTTTTAGGCACTTTGGTGGAACTGGAAGAGGTTGGCTAATGGGAGTTCTATCGCTCATCGCGATCTATTTCGTGATCTGGTGGACCGTGCTGTTTGCCATACTGCCGATTGGCGTGCGTTCGCAGGCCGATGATAACGACATCATCCTCGGCACAACCCACAGTGCACCCCAGCAGCCAAGATTGTTGTTCAAGGCTTTGCTGACCACACTGGTTTCGGCCCTTGTGATGGCTGCGCTTTATGTGGCGGTAGAGGTATTTGGCATCACCTTCAACAGCCTGCCGCATATCATCCCCGGCACATAAGCCGCCCCATCACTCAGGGTCATGACAGGCAAAAAAAATGCGAGGCTTTCGCCTCGCATTTGAATTGCAGGTCTGGACTTCATACCTGGCTGAAAGCCAAGGGCGGCAATTGCTTGCGCCAGAAGTCACGTCCTCCCAAGACTAGACCGTTCAGTATGGTATCGAGCCCCGATACCTTGGTATGACGAAACCATATTACAAGAGTTTAATGTTTGTCATCAGGAATTTTTCTGTTTCGGGCACTTTTTTAAACAAAATGCCTTTTATCTGATCAAATTTATTCAATCTGCAATTTGGACTGGAAAAATATCTCATTATATCAGTGGTTTAAGCATTCAAAATTAGTGGTTGTGATGGCCTGATCCTCGCCTAATGCTTTTGTGGTAACCCGGTAAATTCTCAGCGTTTTCTGAGGCACACTCCGTGGAGAAAGATGCCGCCTTGAACGCATGTAACGCTTTGCAAGAATCGTCACAGTCGTTAGAAGTCGGTCAGCGAGCCTGCGGGGCAGGCTCATGAAACAATTTTCAGTTCGGGGCAGTATGCGTCTCACTCAATATTTCCTTCCGATTCTCAAAGAGACACCGAAAGAAGCAGAGATTGTTTCGCATCGGTTGATGCTGCGGGCGGGGATGATTCGCCAGCAGACGGCGGGCATCTATTCCTGGTTGCCTCTGGGCAAAAAGGTTCTCGACAAAATCTGCAATATTGTGCGTGAGGAGCAGAACCGCGCTGGCGCCATTGAAATCATGATGCCGACCATTCAATCCGCCGATCTCTGGCGCGAAAGTGGACGTTATGATGACTATGGCAAGGAAATGCTGCGCATTGAGGACCGGCATGAGCGTGATTTGCTCTATGGTCCGACCAATGAGGAAATGGTCACGGATATTTTCCGGTCCTACGTGCGGTCCTACAAGGACCTGCCGCTCAATCTCTACCATATTCAATGGAAGTTCCGCGATGAGGTTCGGCCACGCTTCGGGGTCATGCGCTCTCGTGAATTCCTGATGAAGGATGCCTACTCCTTCGATGTGGATTATGAATCCGCCAAAGTGTCTTATGACCGGATGTTTGTTGCCTATTTGCGCACGTTCGAGCGCTGTGGCCTCAAGGCTATTCCAATGCGCGCCGATACCGGGCCGATTGGCGGAGAGTTGAGCCATGAGTTCATCATTCTGGCGTCCACCGGCGAAAGCGAAGTTTTCTGCCACCGTGATTACCTGAACATGGCCGTGCCTTCGCAAGCGGTGAATTTCGCTGATGAAGGCGAACTGGCTGACATTGTGCGGCAGTGGACAACGCCATATGCGGCAACGGAAGAAATGCACGACGAAACCGCATGGAATGCATTGCCTGAAGATGAAAAGGTGGCTGCACGCGGTATTGAAGTGGGCCATATTTTTCATTTTGGCACAAAATACTCAGAGCCGATGAAGGCCGTTGTCACCGGACCGGATGGCAAGGACACGCCGGTGTTCATGGGCTCTTACGGAATTGGGCCAAGCCGGTTGATTGCTGCCATTATTGAAGCCTCGCACGATGAAAACGGCATCATCTGGCCAAAGGGCGTTGCGCCATTTGACGTTGGTTTGATCAACATGAAGCCGGGCGATGCAGACTGCGATGCCGCGTGCGAAAAAATCTACGCCGACCTGCAAAATGCCGGATTGGACGTGCTTTATGATGACCAGGACACACGCGCTGGAGCCAAATTCGCCACTATGGACCTGATTGGATTGCCAATTCAGATTATTGCCGGTCCGCGCGGCGTCAAGGCGGGTGAGGTGGAAATCAAGCACCGCGCCACTGGCGAGCGCGAGGTTGTGCCGCTGTCAGACCTTCTGAACCGGTTTGCCGGATGATCGAGAAAGCGGGCGGTATGGAGGCAAGTGGCAAAACCCGGCCGTTCTCGCGGTTCGAGTGGATGATTGCGAGCCGCTATCTGCGCTCGCGGCGGCGCGATGCCGGTGTGTCGGTGATCGCCGGTTTCTCATTCATCGGTATCATGCTGGGTGTAGCGGCGCTGATCATCGTCATGTCGGTGATGAATGGCTTTCGGACCGAGCTTCTGACACGCATTCTCGGTGTGAACGGCCATGTGGTGCTCATGGCAATGGACACCCCACTGACCGATTATGACGAAGTGGCGCAGCGGATCAACGGTGTTCCGGGTGTCAAATTCACCATGCCGTTGATTCAAGGGCAGGTGCTGGCAACGGGTGAAACTGCCGCGAATGCCGGGGCCCTGGTCAAAGGTGTTCGCGAGGCGGATTTGCAGCGGCTGACGCCGGTTTCCGGCAATATACGCAGCGGCACGCTGGATGGCTTTGACGCTGGTGAAGGCGTGGCAGTGGGCAGCAGGCTGGCCGCGTCTCTGGGTTTGGTGACCGGCGATCTCATCCGGCTGGTCGCGCCGGAAGGTGATGTGACACCGTTTGGTACGTCGCCCCGCGTCAAATCCTATCCAGTCAGCGCAATTTTCGAAATTGGCTTGTCGGAATATGATGCCGCCTATGTTTATATGCCGTTGCAGGAAGCGGGGCTGTTCTTCAACAGCGAGGATCAGGTTCAGCAGATTGAAATTTTTGTTGACCGACCAGACAATGTTGTCGCCCTGCAAGGGCCGATAGAGCAAGCGGCCGGGCGCCCGGCCTATACCATCACCTGGCAGCAGCAGAACGAAAGCTTCTTTTCCGCCTTGGAGGTGGAAAGAAACGTCATGTTCATCATCCTGACGCTGATTGTTCTGGTGGCGGCGCTGAATATTATCTCCGGCCTGTTCATGCTGGTTAAGGATAAAGGGCGCGATATCGCCATTCTGCGCACCATGGGTGCCAGCAAGGGCGCGGTCATGCGGGTTTTCCTGATAACCGGGGCGTCCATCGGCATTGCCGGAACACTGGCGGGCTTCGCGCTGGGAGTGTTGTTCTGCCTGAATATCGAAAACCTGCGGCAGTTTTTCTCCTGGATATCCGGCACGACAATATTCAATCCGGAATTTTACTTCTTGAGCCGCCTTCCGGCAGAAGTGCAGGCAGGAGAGGTCATAACGGTTGTGGCGATGGCAATTGGCATGTCGTTTGTTGCGACATTGTTTCCGTCATGGCAGGCATCCCGGCTCGATCCGGTTGAAGCGCTGCGGTATGAGTGAGCACGCATGCTGAAGCTTGAAGCGGTAGAACGGCACTTTGTGCAGGGTGAAAACCGGCTGGTCATTCTGGATCAGGCCGATTTTTCCATGGAATCGGGCGAGATGGTTGCGCTGGTTGCACCTTCGGGGGCAGGCAAATCGACCTTGCTGCATATTGCCGGTTTGCTGGAGCGGCCAGACAGCGGCGAGGTTTACATTGGCGATCAGGCGTGCGGCACGTTCACTGATCAGCAGCGCACGCAGACGCGGCGCAACTCAATTGGCTTCGTCTACCAGTTCCACCATTTGCTGCCAGAATTTTCCGCGCTGGAAAATGTCATGATGCCACAGATGATTTCGGGTCTGTCACGGCGTCAGGCCAGTGCTCGTGCCGCACAATTGCTGGATTATATGCGGATTGGCAAACGGGCAGAGCACCGCCCGGCAGAACTTTCGGGCGGTGAGCAGCAGCGTGTAGCCATTGCGCGGGCGGTGGCCAACAGCCCCCATGTGCTGCTGGCAGATGAGCCTACCGGCAATCTGGATCCGGTGACTTCGCATTATGTGTTTGATGCGTTGACAGCGCTGGTTCGCCAGTCCGGAGTGGCGGCGTTGATAGCAACGCACAATCACGAACTTGCCCAGCGGATGGACAGGGTTGTGACGCTTGCTGACGGCAAGATAGTTCCGGCAGACTTTGGCTGAGGCAGCATTTCAGGTCTAAAAAATATGCCGCGACCCCAAGCCCGGGATCGCGGCATATTTTTTGTCAGCGGCTTCAAGCGCTCATGGCGCCTGAAGCCAGTTGTCTGTGCAATCAGAAACCAGCCGGGCCAGTGTCGCCGCGGATCATGTTGCTGAGACCATCATTCGAAGGCTGCTCGGTGAGAATCGAGCCCAGGAAGCTGGCATCGCTACCGCCGGTCGGTGTGGTTCTGGTGACGAAATCGAAGATCTGCCCGTTCTGCAGTCCGTAATTCGCCAGTCGGCTCACGCGATTGTCACTGCCGAAATAGATGGCAAGAATGCGCTGGTCGACGATATGTGGCTGCTGGAAAGCAAATTGCCGGACCCGTTTTTGCGAAATGTAATAAAACACTTCATTGTCAAATGTTGCTGTGGTCGACGGAGAGCCCAATGCCAGCAGAACCTGCTCACGGCTGGAGCCAACCGGAACCAGCGACAAGGCCTGTTCGTCAATAATGTAACCTTGATTAAAGACTTCCGCAGTCTGGCAACCTGCCAGTGCTACAGTCGAGGCAAGCCCGAGGGCCGCCAATAAGGAGCGGAAGGAAGGGGTCATTCTGGTCACGCGTTTGGTCTCCCTGAGATCGGAGCATTCTGGCAATTCACCTCTGGTAGTTAAAGATAGTGCAATTGCGGCATCTTCAACTCAGAGAAGCGTAACGACTTGGTAAAGCACATAAGGGAGCGTTGCAATCGCACGCAGGTCGTGCGAACGCGTTGGCAACACGATTTCTTGGTGGAAACGGAAATGTTCGAAAGATTTCGCAGGGGGCGCAAAAACAGGGACGTCATCGACCAGCTCTATGCTGGCGTGGTCGAACGTGCGCGCCAGCCCCGCTTTTTTCTGGCCGGCGGTTTGCCGGACACGGTCATGGGCAGGTTTGATTCACTGTCGATTGAAATGTTTCTGTTTTTGCACCGCTGCCGGCAGGACAGCGCACTTTCACCATTGGCACAGGATCTGGTGGACAGGTTCATGACCGACCTTGACCACTCAATCCGCGAAATCGGAATCGGCTACATGGCGGTGCCAAAGCGCATGCGAAAGCTTGCCGGGCTGTTCTACCAGCGTGTGCGGGCGTTTTCCAAGCCGGTGGAGCAGGCTGACAGAAACAGTCTGGAGGCTGCTGTCGCATCGGAATTGTTTCCTGAGGGCGGCATGCCGGAAGGCGCTTCCGATTTTTGGGCAGACCATATACTTGCCGCATCGGCTGCTTATGCCCGTATTCCTGACGCGGTCATTCTGGCTGGTGAGCCGGTGGTAATCGAATCGAGGCAGTCTTAACTATGCAGGATCGTAAGCAGACAGCGGATGATTGCGTGCTGGATTTTGACGTTGTGATAAGCCGCCTGCCGAAAAGCGGTCTGGACCTCGGTTTCAAGGCATCTGATCAGGAGCTGATCAGGCTTGCGGAGTTTCTGGGCGTTTTAACCGTTGAGGAAATGAGTGCTGAACTGACCGTCATGCCATGGCGGCGTGACGGAGTCAGTGTAAAAGGTGTTATGAAAGCAAGGCTGCAGCAGGCCTCGGTCCTGACGCTTGATCCGATACCTGAATCGATCAACGAACGTGTGGACCTGGTCTTTGTGCCAGACGGATCGCGGCTGGCTCGCATTGCGCCGGAACATGATGGTGAGTTGCATCTGGACCCGGAAGGCGATGAGATACCGGAAAGTTTTTCTGGCGACAGGATCAATCTTGGTGCATCGCTGCAGGAGCTTCTGGCACTGGCCATCAATCCTTATCCGCGAGAAGAGACCGCAACATTTAATGAGTATAGCACTGATAACACAGTGCAGGAAAAGGAGCCTTCGCCGTTTGCCAGCCTGCAGGGGTGGCGAAAAGACTCTTCCGAAAATTCCAATTGACCAACGCTTTATCTTTGGCCGCAGTTGCTGTTTAGACTCTCATGACGATTTTGGCTTCGCCTGGGCAAGGTTCCGGTCGTGTTGCCGCGATGGAAGGTGAATTAAAGTTGAATTCAAAAACCGGAATCCGCATCGCGCTGGATGTCATGGGTGGCGATCATGGCCCGGCAATCATACTTCCAGGCGCTCAGATTGCTCTAGAACGTCATCCGGACATTAAATTTATTCTGTTTGGCCGTGACAGCGAAGTGCTGCCGATACTGGAAACAATGCCACGGCTGAAGGCTGCCAGTACCTTTCATCATTGCGAAGTTTCGGTGCGCATGGACGAAAAGCCGTCTCAGGCTTTGCGCCAGGGGCGCTACAAATCGTCGATGTGGCGGGCGATTGATTCTGTCAAAACGCATGAGGCTGATGTTGCAGTTTCTGCTGGCAACACCGGGGCACTGATGGCAATGGCAAAATTCTGCCTGCGCACAATGGCCAATATCGAGCGGCCTGCGATCGCCTGTATATGGCCGACCCTGCGCGGCGAAAGCATCGTGCTGGATGTGGGCGCCACCATTGGAGCAGATGCGCAGCAACTGGTGGATTTTTCGGTTATGGGCGCGGCGATGGCAAGGGCCGTCCTGGCTATTTCCAGGCCCACCATCGGGCTGTTGAACATTGGCGTTGAAGAGGTCAAAGGGCAGGATGAAATCCGTGAGGCAGGTCGCCTTTTGAAGGAAAGCCCGATAGACGGGCTGAATTACCACGGATTTGTCGAGGGCAACGATCTGGGCCGCGGAACGGTGGATGTTGTGGTGACCGAAGGGTTTACCGGCAATGTGGCGCTGAAGACGGCTGAAGGCACGGTCAAGCAGGTTGCGTCCTATTTGCGCGCGTCCATGACCCACACATTGATGGCGCGGCTTGGCTATCTTCTGGCGCGGGGCGCGTTCAAAAGGCTGCGCGAGAAGCTGGATCCCGGCAAGGTTAATGGCGGTGTGTTTCTCGGGTTGAACGGCATTGTCATCAAAAGCCATGGCAGTTCCGATGCAGAGGGAACAGCATCGGCAATCGATATTGCCTACGCCATGGCAAAAGCAGATCTGATTCAGAAAATTGAACAGGATCTGGCAGAATTTTATTCCAGCCTGTCTGCGCATCTGCCAGACAGTGGCAAGACCGCGGAGAGCGCGTAATATGAGTGTTATACGGTCCATTATACGTGGAACGGGGTCTTATCTTCCCTCACGCTCGATGAGCAACAGTGACTTTGAGGGCGTGCTGGAGACGTCTGACGAGTGGATTCGCCAGCGCACGGGAATTGCCAACCGCCACATTGCCGGAGAAACGGAAACAACGGTTTCCATGGCGGAGGCGGCATCACGCAGAGCGCTTGCTGCTGCGGGTCTGGAGCCGCAGGACATTGACCTGATTGTGCTGGCAACGGCCACACCCGACAACACATTTCCGGCATCTGCGGTGCAGGTGCAAAATCTGCTTGGCATAAAACACGGATTTGCCTTCGATCTGCAGGCGGTTTGCAGCGGCTTTGTTTATGCGCTGACAACAGCGGACCAGTACATCAAGGGCGGGCTGGCAAAGCGTGCGCTGGTGATAGGCTCGGAAACTTTTTCCAGAATTCTGGATTGGAACGATCGCACCACATGCGTGCTGTTTGGCGACGGCGCAGGCGCCGTAGTGCTTGAAGCTTCCACCGGCGAAGGTGGATTGGCAGATGAGGGTGTGTTGATTTCGCGGTTGCGCTCTGACGGCAGCCACAAGGACAAGCTGTTCGTTGATGGCGGTCCTTCCACCACCGGCACGGTTGGAAAGCTCCGCATGGAGGGGCGCGAGGTCTTCAAACACGCGGTCGGCATGATCACCGATGTGATTGAGGATTCCTTTGAAGGACTGGGTATTGGCCCGGACGATATCAAGTGGTTTGTGCCGCACCAGGCCAACAGAAGAATTATCGATGCCTCAGCAAAAAAGCTTGGCATTGCGCCCGAAAAAGTGGTGATAACGGTCGAGCAGCACGGCAACACATCTGCTGCGTCGATTCCGCTGGCTTTGGACATCGCTGCCCGGGACGGTCGCATCCGCAAGGGTGATCTTGTGTTGCTTGAGGCAATGGGTGGCGGCTTCACCTGGGGCGCTTGTGTCGTCCGCTGGTCGTGAAGCTCCTTGATTTCATTTGCCTATTCGATATGTTAATAATATTCGGGCGACGTTTTCGCGTGGGGTATGCGGAGCGTTTCCTTTCAAAGTTGAGGGGTTAGAATGGGTGACAAAACGGTCACACGAGCCGATCTGGCAGAGGCGGTCTTTCGCAAGATCGGACTTTCGCGGACGGAATCGGCTTATCTGGTCGAGTCCATTCTTGAGGAAGTTTGCGCCACCATTGCGCGCGGCGAAAGCGTGAAGATTTCGTCGTTCGGTTCGTTTCTGGTGCGCAGCAAGAATGAACGTATCGGCCGCAACCCGAAAACGGGTGAAGAGGTGCCGATCAGCCCTCGTCAGGTTACGGTTTTCAAACCATCCAACGTGATGAAAGAGCGTATTCTTGAAGCGCACACTGCCCGAAGCAGTTCAGTTCTGAAGGCTGCCGAGTAAACCGATTTTCGCGGAAAGCCGATATGAACGATAAAAGCGCGCAAGCGTTCAGAACAATCAGCGAAGTTGCGGAAGATCTGGATCTTCCGCAACACGTTCTGCGTTTCTGGGAAACGCGCTTTCCCCAGATCAAGCCGTTGAAACGGGGCGGCGGGCGGCGATACTACCGACCGGATGATATTGATCTTCTCAAGGGTATTCAGCACCTTCTCTATGTGAAGGGCTATACGATCAAAGGCGTCCAGAAAATCCTGAAAGAGCAGGGCAATCGTTTTGTCACTGCGATAGGGGCGGGCGACACCGCAGGGCTGGACGATATTCCGGTGCCTGCCGAAGGACATGTGCAACCGGCCGGTGGATATGACGAGGCAGGCGAAAAGCTGCCGGAACGTCCTCGCAGTGGGCTTTCAAACCTGTTGCGCCGCGACCGGGACATGTCTGGAACCGCGTCTGCCCTGCCACCGGAATCCGTTGCCCGGCTGAATCAGGTTTTGATGGAGCTTCTTGAGCTCAAGCGCCTGCTGGACCAGGTTCGCTAAATCCCGCCATTCAATCCTTGCCGCTGGCCATCGGCTTGTTGAAATACACCTGCCGTACAAGCGGCAGCTTGATCAGCGTGAACACAATAAACACGCAGGCCGCCAGCCCGATCAGCACTTGCAGATTGAACCAGTGTGCGGCCAGCCCGATGGTGAATGCGCCCAGGGCAGGGACTGCGCGAAACACCATCCAGTAAAGCGCCAGCACACGGCCACGCATTGCCATTTCACTCATGGTCTGGGCCATCGACTGCATGCCAATGTTGCAGACAACGTGGAACATGCCGGCAAAGGCGATGGCGGGCAGCGCAAAATACGGGTTGGTGGTGGTGGAAAAATATATCAGGCTCAGGCAGACGCTGATGCCCGCGCAATAGGTAATGGCAATCAACACATTGCGCCGCCATGGTGTGAGCATGCAGGTTGCTCCAACAAGGGCGCCCACACCCTGCGCGCTCATCAGGGATGCCAGCATACCCGGGCCGCCCTGAAATGTCTCACCGGCAATTGCCGGGAACAACTCGATGAACGGGCGTCCCAGCAGGGAAAATGACAGTGCAAAAACGAACAGCATGGCGATTTCGCGCGTGTTGCGAATATAGGAAAAGCCGGCCTGCATATCGGCGAAAAGCGAGCGGTGGGCTCCACCGGCTCGCGGCTGATCGATCCAGATGCGCAAATGCCAGATAATGCCGAACATTGCGATAAAGCTGATGGCATTCAGCAAAAGCACGGATTCTATGCCGGATTTGAGCATGAGAATTCCCGCCAGTGCCGGACCACCAATGCGAGCCAGATTTGCGGCAATGGAATTGGAGGCAATAGCCTGGTTCAGCAATCCTCGGGGCGCCAGTGTGCCTGTAATCAGCATGCGAACTGGCTGGTTAAAACCTTGTATCGTGGCATCTATGATTGCCCAGACCAGCAACAGCCAGGGTGTGACGCCGCCCGAAAACACAAGCGCCATGAGCAACAGCGTGTTGGACAGGGCCAGAAACTGCGTCAGTTGTATCAATCGATAGGGGTTGCTGCGGTCTGTTACCGCGCCAGCCAGTGGGGCAACCCACAGGGCGGCGATCAGGTCGCTTAATGCAATGGCACCAACCCAGCCGGGGGAGTGAGTCAATTCCCAGATCAGCCAGCCAACGGCTGCTTTTTGCATCCACGTTCCGGCAAAGCTGACAAACTGGGCCACCGCAAAAAGAATAAAATTCCTTTTGCGCGGCTCCAGCGCAGCGCTCAGTATTTCCGGATTGTCGGGAATGGCGGATATTCCAATGCGTGAGAGGCGTGCTTTCAATCTGTGATCATAAAGGATCTCAAACCTTTATGTGAGATTTCGCTGCCTCGGGAAAGAGTGCATGGGACTTTGTGCCAAAATAAATGCAGTCGCAATCAGTGGGCCGCCAGGCAGCGACCGCACTGTCCACGCAATTCTATCGTGGTTTTTTCAACTTTAAAATTATTGGCGCTGGCCCAGCCACCCAGTGTCTGCTCAAGCTTTGAATCCGTGAACTCGTCGGTGTGGCCGCAGTTCTCGCAAATCGCAAATGCAATCAACCCATGTGAATGGTGGTGCGGATGCGCGCAGGCGACAAAGGAGTTCAAACTTTCCAGCCGGTGAACCATGCCATAGTCCACCAGCTTTTCCAGCGCGCGGTAAACCTGCAGTGGTGCCTTGAAACCCTGGTCCCGCAGTTGGTCCAGCAGGGCATACGCGCTTAACGGGCCTTTTGCCTGAGACAGGGCATTCATGACCTGACTTTGGTTTTTGGTCAGAGATTTTTCCGACGCCATAAAAATTCCTCAACCGCCGCTTCCATAAGTCGAATTCATCCGATATGTAATAACATCACAAGCCGGGTCAAACAAGCATAGCGAAAGAGTGGCGGACTGTAATCCCATGAGCGAAACCTGTTTGACATTTGATCGTTTGGCGCTGGGATATGACCGCCGTGTGGTGCTGCACGATCTGACTGGCGAGCTCTGCAAAGGCTCATTAACGGCAGTTGTCGGGGCAAATGGCTCTGGAAAATCCACGCTGATGAAGGCGGTGGCTGGAATTCTGCAGCCAATGTCGGGCCTGTGCCGCCATGATGCTTCACGCATCGCCTATCTGCCTCAGCAGGCGGAGCTTGACCGGTCTTTTCCGGCGCAGGTGCATGAGCTTGTCGGTCTGGGGCTTTGGCCAAAGCGGGGGCTTCTTGGCTGGCACACAAAGCAGGACAAGCTGGCGATTGTCAGGGCATTGCACGCGGTGGGCATGGACGGGCTGGAAAACACCCCGATAGACGCGCTTTCCGGCGGGCAGCTGCAACGGTGCCTGTTTGCACGTGTGATCCTGCAGGATGCCGGGCTGATTTTGCTGGATGAGCCGTTCAATGCTGTCGATTCCGCCACCACGGCTGATCTTGTCCGGTTGATTCGTCATTGGCACGCGGAAGGCCGCACCATCATGGTGGTGGTGCATGACATTGAGCTGGTGCGGCGCCATTTTCCGCAAACTCTGCTGTTGGCCGGTCAGCCGATCGCGTGGGGCGAAACCGCGGATGTGCTGTGTGAAAAAAATCTTCGGCTGGCCCGACAGGTGGAAATGGACCGGGTTGCGGCCGCGCAAAATGCGTTTTGCGCATCGGGACATTACGCACAGGCTGCACAGTCATGACATTTTTGTATGAGCTTCTGATAACGCCGTTTGTGGATTTTGCCTTTATGCAAAGAGCGCTGGCGGGTGGCCTGCTGCTTGCTGCCAGCGCATGCCCCATCGGTGTGTTTCTGATGCTGCGGCGCATGAGCCTGACGGGTGACGCCATGGCGCACGCCATATTGCCGGGCGCGGCAGCGGGCTTCCTGCTGTTTGGTCTGCAAATCATTCCGATGACCCTTGGCGGAATGGCGGCAGGGGTTGTTGTGGCGCTTGTTTCCGGAGCGGTGGCTCGCTTCACCATTCAGAAAGAAGATTCCTCACTTGCGGCATTCTATCTGATTTCGCTGGCATTGGGGGTTATGCTTGTTTCCCTGCGCGGATCCAGCGTCGATCTGCTGCACGTGCTTTTCGGCACGGTGCTGGCGTTGAACAATGATGCGCTGGTGCTGATCGGGCTGGTCAATCTCGTGACTGTATCCATGTTGGCGATATTCTGGCGCGCACTGGTTGCAGAATGCATGGACCCGCTGTTTTTCCGCTCGGTTTCAGGCCTGGGAACGCCGGTGCACTTCGTCTTCCTCACTCTGGTCGTGCTGAATCTGGTCGGTGGCTTTCAGGCACTTGGCACGCTTCTGTCTGTGGGGTTGATGGTGCTTCCCGCTGCTGCAGCAAGGTTCTGGACCGTCAGGGTGTTGCCAATGTGCTTTCTTGCGGCGGGCTTTGGGGCAATATCCTGCGTTGCCGGTCTGCTGTTGTCCTATCACGGGTCTCTGCCTTCCGGCCCTTCGATCATTCTTTCCGCCGGAACAATCTACCTGGTTTCGATCGTGATTGGCACGCGCGGTGCGCTGAACATGCGTCTGCGCCGGGTCCGCTATTCCTGAGAGCGAAATGACAACTAAGGAGTTTTTGATGCGCATTTCATACCGCATGACAGCAGCTGTCAGTGCGTTGGCATTGTTTTCCGTATCCACCGGGTCTGCCAGGGCGGAACAGCTCAATGTTCTCGCCAGCTTTTCGATCATTGCCGATCTGGCGGCGAATGTGGGTGGAGAGCATGTTTCAATCACCACCCTGGTGGGGCCAAATGGTGACGCCCATGTTTATGAGCCGCGTCCTGCCGACGCCGCCGCTATGGCAAATGCAGATGTTGTTTTGACCAACGGCTTGCAGTTTGAAGGTTTTATCCCCCGGCTGGTCCAGGCAAGCGGCACGAAGGCGCCGATAGTGGAGCTGACAAAGGGCGGCGAAATGCTGAAGGGCGCCGACGATCACGACGATCATGGGCATGGCCATGAAGGGCATCACCATCATGGTGAGTTTGATCCGCATGCCTGGCAGTCTGTGCCAAATGCCTCTGTCTACGTGAAAAACATTGTCGAGGCTTTCTGTGCGGCGGATGCTTCAAGTTGCGATGTGTTTCGGACAAATGGCGAAGCCTATTTGCAGGAGCTGGCGGCTCTGGACGCTGAAATCCACGCTTCTCTTTCGCAGATTCCCGAGGCGCGTCGTATCGCCATCACCTCGCATGATGCTTTCGGATATTTTGCACATGAGTATGGCGTAACATTTCTGGCGGCAGAATCCGTGTCCACGGAGTCAGAGGTTTCAGCGGCCGAAATTGCGCAGCTGATAACGCTGGCACGTGAGAAACACGCGACTGCAATTTTCGTGGAAAACATCACCAACCCACGGTTGATTGAGCAGATTGCGGCTGAAACCGGAATTCAGGTTGGCGGAACGCTGTATTCAGACGCGCTTTCGGACGCCAACGGCCCGGCCGCCACATATGTAGAGATGATGCGGTTTAACGCCCAGCAGATGGCAAATGCCATGCGAGGACAATGATCAGCCGAACCACAAGGCGGGACTCCGCCCTTTTTTTGCCAACACTATGTAATGTAATAACATTTAATTGGAGTGAATGATGAGATTGTTGAAATGCTCAACCGCTTTGGCTTTTGCACTAGGATTTGCGGGCGCATCGCAAGCAGAAGAATTGCAGGCCTGGCGCTATTTTGTGTCCGATCATGCACAACCGTCCATCACCGTGGTGGATGCGGTGTCGAAACAGACGCTTGATACTCTCACCGTCAACGGCCCTGCCGCATTGCATCGCACGAGCAGCGGTGAAAGCGTGTTTGCCATTCAAGGCGCTGCTGGCGTCGTCAACGTCGTTTCGACCGGCATTTCGGTTCATGACCATGGCGACCATGGTGATCTGAAAGTGGAAGATGCGAGCCTGTTGGATGTCAGCTTTGCAGGCGCCAAACCATCGCACTTTGTTGAACATGGCGGCGCAATTGCGTTGTTTTTTGATGGGGAAGGAATTTCCCGCAATGTGATGGAAGACGCAGTGCTGCAAGGTGATGCGACCTTTGTTGAATATAAAACCAAAGCGCCTCACCATGGTGTGTCCGTGGCTTATGGTGATCACGTGCTGCTTTCAGAACCGAATGAAGAAAAGCCGGATGAATTGCCGGTCGGCATTCGCGTTGTGGATCGTGCGGGTGATATGGTGGGAGATGTTCACGCATGTCCCGATCTGCATGGGGAGGCATCATCCGGCAATCTCCTGGCATTTGCCTGTGCAACGGGGCTTTTGCTGGTAACCCATGGTGACAACGGGCCGCAGGTCCGTCATCTGCCATACGCGGAAGCCCTGCCGGCCGGCAAATCAACCACACTGATCGGTGGCCGGGGATTGCAGTATTTTCTGGGCAATTATGGGCCAGACAGGATTGTGCTGATAGACCCGGCCGAAGCGGAAGCATTCCGGCTGATTGAGCTTCCGGTCAGGCGGGTCCATTTTGCTGTTGATCCGGTGCGGTCAAAATTTGCCTATATTTTCACCGAGGATGGGCAGCTCCATCAGTTGGACGTGTTGAGCGGCACACTGGTTCAATCGCTCAAACTGACAGATCCATATTCAATGGATGGCCATTGGAGCGATCCACGGCCCAGAATTGCGGTTTCAGGCACAGAAATTGCAGTGACTGATCCGCTGAAAGGGCTCATTCATCTGGTCAACGCCGAGATATTCGAGCCAGCGGGTTCAATTTCGCTGGATGGCAAACCGTTCAACATCGTTGCTGTGGGCGGCTCCGGGGAAAAGCACGATCACTAAAGTTTTTCGTTGAGACGGCGTCGTCGCAACGGTCAGACGCTGTTTTCCGCAAGTGCAGACTGACCGGTTATCCGACATCAGAAAATGCAAAAGCCCGGATCTTTCGATCCGGGCTTCGCGGGGGGACCTCTTCGTCTGATCAGCGCACGCTGCCCACCAGCATCATGTCGCGATCGTCGTTAATCGCTGCCCATTTGCCCCAGTGCTTTTCAGACTGGCGCTTGATGTAGCGGTACGGTGTTTCCTTCCACTTCAAAACCCGGTCGTCCAGATTGTCGAGCACGAAGTCACCGCCGGTGGTGCGCACGGTCAGAACCGCATGACCTTCACCATTGGGTTGCTGGACAACTGTGATCAGCAGAGCAGAGCGGGGCAGGCCAGCCGTTTCCAGCATATGCTGCTTCAAAAGCGCATAATCCTCGCAGTCGCCTTCTGTGGTCGGATAGGACCAGAGCTCGGGTACATTGTGCATTTCCATATCCGTACGGGCGGTTATGGCGAAATTGACGGCACTGTTGACCTCAACCAGCATGTTCCACACGGCATCATTGAACCGGACCGAGTTGCCTGATGGATTTGCCTGGCATTGGGCCGGGTAGGACTGACAGAAGACATAGTGACCAATCGGCTGGCTGGTTGGCCCCATCACCGGCATATCCGCCTTGGCAACGCCCGGCAAAGTGAACAGGCTGACTGCGATGGCAATGGCTGCTTTGCGTAGAATGTTGATCACGATGGTTGTCTCCCGTCTTCGGAAACAACAATGACAGGGCCACTTTACCGGGAATCCAAAAACCGCCCGACAATCTGTCTTAAATCTGAATGGCTGCGTTCAGACCTTGTGCTTGCATTTTTTTGAACCACAAACGCGGCATTTTGGGCGCTTCGGTAAGGTCTTGTGAAGCTTAAGAAGGCGCAAATTCACAGAAGTTTCCAGCCCACCCGGACAATGGCGCAAATGCGGCTTCAAAAGTTAACGGCGGCCTGTGGATGGGATGAAACGCCGTTAACCAGACCGCGAAACCTGCACTCGGCAATTCCTAACGGGCAGGAAAGGGGTCTTAACAGGCCGCTAGGAGCGAGTTAACAACAGGCCTGAAAAAGCGTGATTCTGCCGGGTTTTGCAGCCGGTGTTTTTTGTCAAAGCCGCAAAACAGCCTTTATGAATGGTTGCAGAAAGCCACAATCGGGGCATCATTGCCGATATATTCAACCGGGAAACCCAGCGTGACACCGCAATATAGAACCGCCAACCCGCCCATCTTCAATATTCCGGGCATTATTCTTGGCGCTCTGGCGCTGATTGTCGGCATTCACCTCATCCGCGAATACGTGCTTTCGCCAAGCACGGACTTTAAGGTGCTGATCGATTTTTCGTTGATTCCGGGGTGCTACAATGTGCCGGTGCCCGATTGTGGGGAAAGGCTGCCGGGAGCAAATTTCTGGACACCTGTAACCTATGCCTTGCTGCATGCAAGCTGGGGGCATGTGGCTGCCAATGCGTTGTGGCTGCTGGCATTCGGCACGCCCGTTGCCCGCAGGCTGGGGGTCGCGCGTTTCATCGCCTTTTCGCTGGCCGGAGCACTGGGTGCCTCGGCCCTGTTCTATATTATGCAGCCAACTTTGTTGCAGCCGATGATCGGCGCATCCGGCGTGGTTTCTGCATTGATGGGGGGCGCCTGCCGGTTTGCATTGACCCTTCCCGGGCAACTGGGTTCTGCCGTGCATTCCTACGCGCCGCGGCTGACCGTGCAAGAATCACTGACCAACCGAACCGTGCTGATGTTCATTCTCATATTTTTTGGCACAAATCTTGCCATCGGTTCGGCAGGCTTCGCCGGTGGCAATACAATTGCCTGGGAGGCCCATCTCGGCGGGTTTGCGGTCGGTTTCCTGCTCTTTGGCTATTTCGATCCAGTTCGCACGCAGCGGTTTCGTTGAAACAAGCCCCTTGCCGAATGGCAGTGACTGACGCACCATTCAACAAAACAGAAGGTTGAATGGGAGGAAGACATGACGGTCAGGCAAATACTGGAAGAAAAAGGCAGGGATGTTGCCACGATTGACCCGCAATCAACTGTTGCCGATGCTGCGGCCATATTGTCTGAAAAAAGAATTGGAGCTCTGATCGCCACCGATGGCCACGGGCGTGTGACGGGCATTCTGTCCGAGCGCGATATTGTGCGTATCCTGGGCAGAGATGGCGCCGAGTGTCTGGGTCAAAGCGTTTCTGCCGTCATGACAACAAAAGTTATAACCGCGCGCGAAGACATGACAGTGGACGAGGTTATGGAATTGATGACCCGTGGCAGATTCCGCCACCTGCCTGTGTGTGAAGACGATGTTCTGGTCGGCGTTATTTCCATTGGCGACGTGGTGAAGCGACGTATCGAAACCGTGGAGCGTGAGGCGGAAGACATGCGCGCCTATATTCACACCGCTGCCGGATAAGGCATTCAAAGCGTCGTTCGATTGGCTGAGGTTTTAAATACCGGCTTGGCCGCATCGCCGTCCTATCGGCGGTCGAGACTTTCCTGCAACCGGGCGATTTCCGGCAGATGGCGCATTGTTTCAACATAGCCAAGTTCAATGGCTTCTTCTGCCCGGAAAAACTCGGACATGCCAATGTCGCGGACCCGGGGGTGTATGGCCAGGTCTGGCGGATCGCCTGCCAGCCGCGCCCTTGAAATGCGATCCTGAATAATGCCGAACGCATCCACCATTGAGCGAGCGATGCCGACCTTTTCCCGGCGCAACTCCGACTCCGACGTCAGAGCCTCTCCGTGCAGGTTTGGCGTCGGAGAACTTGCGCGCAGGCGCAAAACAGCAGCGCGGCCAAACAAGTCATAGTTCAGGTTAACGGCCACAACCAGCGGCTCTTCATATGCGCGGCAAACCGCAACGGGCACCGGATTGACCAGTGCGCCGTCCATTAGGCGTCTGCCGCCGCACTCTACCGGCAGAAACACACCAGGAAGCGCATAGGATGCCCGCATGGCCAGAACCATGGAGCCGGAATCCAGCCACACCTCGTGCCCGGTGCGCGCTTCGGTTGCCACGCAAACCAGTTTGCGCGGCAGATCATCAATCATGGTCTGGCCCAATGCCTCGATCAATCGGCGGTTGAGCCGCATGCCGCCAATCAGGCCTGCACCGGTTATGCTGAAATCCAGAAAGCGAATGAGGCCACGCCGTGTGAGGGAACAGGCGAACTCTTCCACTTCACGCAGTTTGCCGGCAAGGTAGCAGCCGCCCACCAGTGCGCCAATGGATGTGCCGGCAATCATGGTCACAGGAACCTGCGCTTCATCCAGCGCTTTCAACACGCCGATATGCGCCCAGCCGCGTGCTGCGCCACCACCCAAGGCAAGGGCTATGCCCCGGCGCGCCGGTTCCACTGGCACAATTGCCGTGGGCAGATTGGTCACTTGTTCGGGGCGCCGGAAAACACGTTTGAACATTGCGCGGCCTGCTATTTAAGTTTCTTGTTTTTGGCAGTTTCGAAACACTGCTCTAGCGTTTGCGCGGAAGACTTGTCACGAGCCTCGGCGTTCCATTCACCAACTCCACCTTGCGGTAAAAACATGTGCTGCGCCCTGTGTGGCAAGTTTCCTCAGGGCGCGCCACTTCCACTTTCAGCCAGACCGCGTCCTGGTCGCAGTCTATCCGCATTTCATGGATAGTTTGTAACGCGCCGGATGTTTCACCCTTTTTCCAGAGCGACTGGCGCGAACGGCTGAAATAGTGCGCAATGCCAGTCTGGATGGAAAGCTCCAGCGCCTGCGCGTTCATGTGCGCCAGCATCAGCAACTCGCCACTGCCCGCATCTGTTACCACTGCGGTTATAAGGCCGGCAGCATCAAAACGAGGCGTCAGCCGATCGCCTTCTTCAAGTTCCACAGACTGTTCGTTCATCGATTGAGAATCATGGATAGGAACCTGTCACGCTCGGCCTTGTCATCTTTGAAAACGCCGTAAAATGCGCTGGTGGATGTGGTTGAACCCTTGGTGCGAATGCCGCGCATGGACATGCACATATGTTCGGACTCGATCAACACCGCCACGCCGCGTGGGGCAAACGCGCTGTCAATGACCGCGGCGATTTCCTCTGTCATGGCTTCCTGCGTTTGCAGCCGCCGCGCAAACATGTCGACAACCCGGGCAATTTTGGAAAGGCCGAGCACGCTGCCATCCGGCATATAGGCAACATGCGCCTTGCCGATGATGGGCACCATGTGGTGTTCGCAATGCGAGGTGAAATCAATGTCTCGCACAAGAACCATGTCGTCATAGCCCGACACTTCGCTGAAGGTTCGGTTCAGAACCTCTGCCGGGTCCAGTTGATAGCCGCCATAGATTTCTTCATAGGCGCGCACAACGCGGGCAGGTGTTTCAATCAGCCCTTCGCGGCGCGGATCATCCCCGGCCCAGCGTATCAGCACTTCAACCGCAGCCTCTGCCTCTTCACGAGTGGGGCGTGCCGGTTTCTCCTGTCCGGGGAAACCGGAAAATTTGCTCAGAGTGGCGTCCATTTCAAACCCTTATCAGTCGCCCGCAAGCAAGACGTTTGCGAAGTCTGCCACCCCGGAACATGCCATTCAAATGGTGTTCCGGCCGGCCAATTATCCAGCGTCTGGCCAATCCATGCCAGAATACCTTATGTTTCCTGCTTCCGATGGTGCCAACTCGCTCTTATATACGGCGTCAGAGGCCCCGTGTGTAGGCCGTGAATGCGGATTTGGAAAAGCGCCGATGATTGACGAAATGTACAACAGCCGAATTCTCGAATTTGCGGGCAATATCGGGCGGATTGGCAAGCTGGAGTCACCCGACGCAACGGCAACCGCGCATTCGCGCCTGTGCGGCTCGACTGTAACAGTTTACCTGAAACTGCAAAATGGCGTGGTAACGGATTTTGCCCATGAAGTGCGGGCCTGCGCTCTTGGGCAGGCATCCTCCGCAATCATGGCCAATCACATCATTGGCTGTCGTGTTGATGAGTTGCAGCAGTTGCGCACAGACATGCTGGCAATGCTGAAGGAAAATGGGCCGCCGCCATCCGGGCGTTTTGCCGATTTGAAGTTTCTGGAGCCGGTGCGGGAGTTTCGTGCCAGGCACGCCTCAACAATGCTAACATTCGACGCGGTTGCTGCGGCATTGGATGAGTATGCAACCGCCACCCCGGCTGAGGTGGAGCCGCTTCAACTGCAGGAAAATGCGACAAAGCAGAAGCTTCCGCTGAAGCAGGTGGTCGAAAGCTCACCTGACTCAGCGTAGCAAGTAAGGCAGCCCGAACCATGGGTGATCAGCGCCTGAACCGGAACTACACTGGCCGCTTTCCCCGCACGCCAGCGCGCATTTTTGGACTGGCGGCAGTACGGCTTTACCAGATAACGCTTTCCCCGTTGATTGGCGGCCACTGCCGCCACATACCGACCTGTTCCGAATATGCCTATGAAGCAATTGCGCGGCATGGTTTGTGGCGAGGCGGCTGGCTTTCAGCGCGCCGGGTAGCCCGGTGCGGGCCTTTCGGCAAGGCAGGCCTGGACCCGGTGCCGCACACCTGCGGGAGGCACGATAAAGAACCTCACGCCTGATGCATCAGCACTCTTGCTCTTGCCGGTTGCAGTGGTAGAAAGCGGGCGCGGCGAACGTGCCTGCACAAGCAGTTCCAGAAATTGCGACATGACAAACTGTTTCGATCGATAAGCTTTCCCGCATGGTAGGCGGGGGTGAGCAGAAAGGACAATGATGATCGACCTTGAATTTCCCGATGGTTCCATTCGCCAGTATGAGGCAACTGCAACCGGTGCCGATGTGGCAGGCGGCATTTCCAAATCCCTGCTCAAAAAAGCAGTGGCCTATGCGCTGGATGGCGAACTGCGTGACCTTGCAGATCCGCTTGCACAGGCGGGCAAGCTGGAAATCATCACCCGAGACGATCCGCGTGCTCTGGAACTGATCCGCCACGATGCTGCGCACGTCATGGCCGAAGCAGTACAGGAAATCTGGCCCGGAACTCAGGTGACAATCGGCCCGGTTATCGAGAACGGTTTTTACTACGACTTTGCGAAGGAAACGCCATTCACGCCGGATGATCTGCCTGTCATCGAGAAAAAGATGCTGGAGATTATCCGCCGCAACGCGCCGTTTACCAAGCAGGTCTGGTCGCGGGAAAAGGCACGCGAAGTTTTTGCCAGCAAGGGTGAGGCTTATAAGGTCGAGCTGGTGGATGCCATCCCGGCAGGTCAGGACCTGAAGATTTATCATCAGGGTGAGTGGTTCGATCTTTGTCGCGGGCCGCATATGGCTGCAACCGGGCAGGTTGGCGAGCACTTCAAACTGATGAAGGTTGCGGGAGCATACTGGCGCGGCGATTCCAACAACCCGATGCTGACGCGCATTTACGGCACTGCATGGGCCACGGCCGAACAGTTGAATGCCTATCTGCACATGTTGGAAGAGGCAGAAAAGCGCGATCACAGACGGCTGGGCCGGGAAATGGACCTGTTTCATTTCCAGGAGGAAGGTCCGGGAGTTGTGTTCTGGCACGGCAAGGGCTGGCGGATTTTCCAGACTCTGGTGGCCTATATGCGTCGCCGCCTTGAACACACCTATGAAGAGGTGAACGCGCCGCAGGTCCTGGACAAATCACTCTGGGAAACATCCGGTCACTGGGGATGGTACCGGGACAACATGTTTCAGGTCACCGTTGCGTCGGAAGAAACGGAAGATGAGCGGGTCTTTGCCCTGAAGCCGATGAACTGCCCCGGGCATGTCATGATATTCAAGCATGGTCTCAAGTCTTACCGGGAACTGCCTATAAGACTTGCAGAATTCGGCAACGTACACCGGTATGAACCTTCGGGCGCATTGCATGGATTGATGCGGGTGCGCGGGTTTACGCAGGATGATGCGCATGTGTTCTGCACGGATGAGCAGATGGCTGCGGAATGTCTGCGGATCAACGACCTGATCCTGTCGGTCTACAAGGATTTCGGCTTTGAAGAGGTGGTGGTCAAGCTTTCCACCCGCCCGGAAAAGCGAGTGGGTTCCGACGAGCTGTGGGACCGCGCCGAAAGTGTGATGACAGATGTGCTCAAGACAATTGAGAGCCAGTCCGAAGGCCGGATCAAAACCGGAATTCTGCCAGGTGAGGGCGCATTTTATGGCCCGAAGTTTGAGTATACGCTGAAGGACGCCATCGGCCGTGAATGGCAGTGTGGCACCACTCAGGTGGACTTCAATCTGCCGGAGCGGTTCGGCGCATTCTACATTGATCAGGCGTCGGACAAACGCCAACCGGTTATGATCCACCGCGCCATTTGCGGCTCGATGGAGCGTTTCCTTGGCATATTGATTGAAAACTATGCCGGGCATTTTCCACTTTGGCTTGCGCCGGTGCAGATTGTCGTCGCCACGATCACGTCCGAAGCCGATAGCTATGGCCAGGAGGTGGCAGATATTCTGCAGCGTGCCGGTTTGCGCGTCGAGACGGACTTCCGCAACGAGAAAATCAACTACAAGGTTCGCGAGCATTCGCTGGCGAAGGTACCGGTTATTCTGGTTTGCGGCCGTCGTGAGGCTGAGGAGCGCTCGGTGAATATCCGGCGTCTTGGCTCCCGCGATCAGGAAGCAATGTCGCTCGACGCGGCGCTGAAACTGCTGGGTGACGAGGCTGTTGCACCGGATTTGAAACGCGCAGCGGCTGAGTAAATACGTTGAAGGGACCTTTCGCCCGATCCAATGATCGCACGAAAGGTCCCAAAATGTAGTTCGACAACAGTGGCTTGCTGTTCAAGCCTTGTGGTGAAAAACGCTCTCACGTTGTTGAAAAGACGCCGCTTTAATCTCCGGAACCCGCAGGCGGTTGCTGCAAGTCATCAGCCGCCTGTTCAAGTTCTTCAAAGGCGGGCACTGACTGGACCGGTGCATCATCGCCGCTGCCATTTTGAGCAGGTGAACCGTTGCTGTTGCCATTTCCGTTGGCCACAACTTCAACTTCCTCGTTCATACCTGCTGCGACATTGTATTCCATCTGGTAGATTCGGTCCTTGTTCTTGGCGACGATGACATATTCGCCTTCTGCCAGCACCATGGATGAGAATGCGCCAACGCTTTCACGGATGATGTCGCCCTGTGAGGATGAGATTGACCATGCAGTGTCGGCCAGCGCTTCTCCGCCGGATTCCCGAACCAGCTTGAGTGTTATTTCTGCTGCGCGCTGCTTGAGCCGGGCATCTGTAACACGGCCGCTTTCGACCCGGATTTCGGCACGGACAATGGCATTGACCGAGCCGTAATTGCACACAATGTAATAGTTTCCGGCGTTCAGCCGCACGACAACCCCGGCTTTGACATTATTGGCTATCAAGCGTCGGTTCTGAGATTGCTCTGCATCGGTATAGATATCAAATGTCAGCAACCGGGAGTCGATCAACTGTCCGTCGCCGGTCGTGGCGTTCAGCCGCAAACCACCAGCCTCGATCACCACTGTTTCCGTTGTGGGCAGCCCGGAAAACTCAATGCGTTTGGTGATGCCGGCGCGGCCATAACCGGCATGCAGCAGATAGGAGCCTGCGCCAACGTTGAAGTTTGCCTGGCCACCCTTGGCAACGCCAATCAACTGCAATTTGCCTTCGCGGTTCAGCCGTGTGGAAAACAGCCGCCACACCACACCATCCGGAATGGCGTCTCCATCCGCACCCAGCTTCGCCGTCAAAGTCAGGGCATTGGTGTCAATGCCTGTCGGCGCAAATGCATCATCGGGAAAGGCTGGCAGATTGGGTGCCGAAAAGCTGTTCAGATCGCTGTCCGGCATGTTTGGCAGTTCGATCGGGCGATATCTGCTGCGACCGGGCCCATCGGGTATGCCGAATTTTTCATTTAATGCGGCGTCGGGAATCCCAGAGGGTGAGGCATAGGCTCCTGGGCCATCACCATTGTCCTGCGCCCACGCACCAGTGCTGGCACCCAGAAACAGAAACGCTACCAGCGCCGCGAAATTTCGCACCTTCAACTCAATTCCTCTGACTTGCTCATGCTGTTTGCCGCTGTTTTGCCGCCATAATGGCGATATGGCGGACCTTTTTATGGCAGCGCAAGCAACCTCTTTCAAAATAGCGGAAAAAATGATGATTGAACCCGAAATATCATGGATTGAAAAAGGATTCGACCGCTGATGACGAATTTGAAAGAGCATCTGGCGACACGCCGTTCCATTCCGATTCCGGCATTGCGTGCGCCTGCGCCGGAAGGGGCAGAACTTGAAGAGATTTTGCGTCTGGCAGTTCGGGTTCCCGATCATGGCAAATTGGCGCCGTGGCGCGTAGTGGCCATTCGCGGGCAGGCGGCGCATAGGCTGGGCTTGGAAATGGCCGAACTGGCCACGCGCAAGGAGGGTGGGTTGAGCGATGCCCGCCGCGCTTTTGAAGAAGCACGCTTTTCACGCGCGCCGCTGGTGCTGGCTGTGATTTCCAAAGCGGCACCGCATTTCAAAATTCCGGAATGGGAGCAGCAACTGTCTGCCGGAGCGTTCACAATGAACCTCGTGCATGCGCTGAACGCCTTCGGTTATGCCGCAACCTGGATTACCGAATGGGTCACCTATGATGATGACGCAAAGGCAGCGCTGAGCATTTTGCCGGAAGAAAAGATTGTCGGGTTTCTGTATGTCGGAACCCCGGGTGAACCTCCGGTGGAGCGTCCAAGGCCTGATGTTGCTGATGTTCTGACAATTCTGGAAGACTGATCCGCATATCAGACAGTTTCAGGCGATCTCCTGATCGCCAGAAACTGTTCCGCTATTTTTAGTGTCGCATTGTCTTGCAGTTGAAACGCAACCGCACAAGGCGAAATGCCTAGTAGCGGAACTGCTCGGCCAGAATACGCTCATCCCAGCTGTGGTCCCGATCAAACAATATGACGCATCGGGACCGGCGCTCTTCCCTGATTTGAATGCGCCGAATGGATTTGACTTCATAGTGGTCGGCCACGGCATTGACGGGCCGTTTGCACGGTTCCAGAACCTCTATGTCCACGGTTTGCCGATTGGGCAACAGCGCGCCGCGCCAACGTCGCGGGCGAAAAGGGCTCACTGGGGTCAGTGCCAGCAGTGGCGCATCAATGGGAATAATTGGCCCTGCTGCGGACAGGTTGTAGGCCGTGGAACCGGTGGGCGTGGCCACCATAACGCCATCACAGGCCAATTCTTCCAGCCGCACCTGCTGATCGATGGAAATTCGCAGCCGTGCTATCTGGTAAGACTGGCGGAACAGCGCAACTTCGTTGATGGCCAGCGCTTCGTGCTCATTGCCGTTTTCATCCACCGCGGTCATGTGCAGCGGATGAATGACGCTGCGCAGGGCGTGGGCCAAACGCTCCGGTAGCCCTTCCTCGCGATAGGCATTCATCAGAAAACCCACCGTGCCGCGGTTCATACCGTAAATTGCCTTGCCGCTGTTCATGAAGCGGTGCAGCACCTGCAGCATGAAACCATCACCGCCCAGCGCAACGATAATGTTGGCATCGTCCGGCGTTTGAGCACCGTAAAGCCTTTCCAGCCGCTGCACTGCGTTCTGGGCTTCGGGTGTTTCAGAAGCATGGAAAGAGAAGCTGGAAATGGTGCCTCGCAAAAACTGGCCATCGATTCGTTGGAACTATTCTTGGTAATCAATCAACGGCCAGTGTCAAATTGCGGGCTGGTCAAAAAACCGGATGTACAAGCGCTAGCTCAGAAATTCACTCGTCAATCGAAGGTCGGCTTGCGATAGTCCGTGCCCAACCGGCAATGTGTGAAATTCCACCGCTGCCCCACAATTTTGCAAATGCTCGGCAAGGCCTCTTGCATTGTCTGCGGGAATAATCGGATCCGTTGCCCCGGCCAGCAGCAAGATGCGCTTCCCCGTTAGATCCGGCGTCGGCATGGTTTGCAGTGGCTTCATGGCCCGCAGCAACACCGCTCCGGCCAGAGCCTCGGGGTGAAGAAGCAGCAAGGCTGCTGCCATGTTGGCACCATTGGAAAAGCCAAGCGCAAACGGAGCGGGCAGGGCATAATCATTGCGAGCCTGTGCAATGAATTCGGCCAGCTCGGCGGCACGCAACCGCAGGTCGTCTTCGTCGAACACCCCTTCCGCAAGCCGGCGGAAAAAGCGTGGCATGCCGTTTTCCAGAACCTTGCCTCGTGGCGAAACCAGCGCTGCACCGGGCGCAACGGCCTGGCCCATTGGCACAAGGTCGTTTTCATCGCCGCCAGTGCCGTGCAGAAGCAGAAGCGGCGAATGGCCGGTTTTGGTTGCTGGCGTGTAATGGTGAATGAAATTGCTGCCCGTGTTGGTCATGGCATGGCCCCTGTTCAAAATCGCTCGTCTGTAGCTAAACATTTATGGCAGTTCTGCCAGCACCGGAAATGGTTGACGGTGCTTCTGCAATTGGCTCCATAATGGTGCCAAGAGGAAACCATGCAGCTTCGCAATATCGAATATTTTGTTGCCCTTGCGCGCGAACGCCATTTCAGCCGCGCCGCGGCAGCCTGTGGTGTGACACAGCCGACGCTTTCCGCTGGAATTGGCGCGCTGGAAGACGATCTGGGCGTCAGGCTTGTGCTCCGCGACCGGCGTTTTGCCGGTTTGACGCCTGAGGGTGAGGCCGCATTGCCCTGGGCGCAGCAAATGCTGGCCGACAGGGCAGGGTTGAAGGAAGCAACTGAAACGCCGCTGGGCGGGGATATCAGCGGGTTGTTGCGACTGGGCGTTATTCCTGCGGCCATGCCGGTTTGCGGCACATTGGTGGCCGCGCTGCGTCAGCTTCATCCGGCGGTCACCGTTCAGATCCAGTCGCTGACCTCACGCGAGATTGACCGGGCCCTTTCCGGTTTTGAAATTGATGTTGGCATAACCTATCTGGACAATGAGCCGCTGCCCGATGTCATTGCAGCCACGATTTACAAAGAACACTACGTATTTGCGACGCCGGGGCACGGGCCGCTTGCAGGCAGAGGCAGCATCAGCTGGAAAGAAGCCGTGGCCATGCCCCTGTGCCTTCTGGCGCAGGATATGCAGAACCGACGCATTCTGGATTCACATCTGCACGGCATCGGGCTGGCGGTCCATCCAGTGGCAATGGCCAATTCCTATGCCGCGCTGCTTTCAATGGTGCGCCGGGGCGGCTTGTCCTGCATATTGCCGCACACATACGCCCAGACCATCGCATTCGATCCGGACATTACGCTTTTGCCGTTTGACAAGCCGGCAGGTGCGCAGGCAGTCGGGCTTGTGGTGCCAAATCGCCACCCCAGTTCCATCATGGCGCGGGTGGCACTGGCCTGCGTCCGCTCACGCCAGTTTCATCGCGCCATGATAGAGATTGTCTATCAACCAGTGGCTCCAACTATTTGACTGGTTCTAAAAAACGGCAGATTCTCGGTCAAAACGAGGAGGCTCTGTCAGATGCTGGATCACTCGCGCGGGGGTGAAAACTTTGACGACAAGCGACTGGCGGAAATCATAGCAGTTCATGTTGCCCGTAAGGGCGGATTGCTGCCCATCCTGCATGATGTCGTCCAGGAATTTGGCTATGTCGACGACGCCATGGTTCCTGCCATCGCTGAAGGGCTGAACCTGTCCCGAGCTGATGTTCACGGCGTTGTCACTTTCTACCATGATTTCCGTCGCCAGCCCGCGGGCGGCCTCATCGTGCGGCTTTGCGTCGCGGAAGCGTGCAAGGCCATGGGTGCAGATGATCTGGCAGCCTATGCTGAAAAACGACTGGGCCTGCCGATGCACTCAACGTCGGGTGACGCGGCTGTAACGCTGGAGCCGGTTTACTGCCTTGGCCTTTGTTCGCTTTCTCCCTCAGCCATGGTGAACGGCCGGGTGTACGGTCGATTAACTCAGGAAAAGCTCGACCGCCTTCTGGCAGAGGTTGCAAAATGAGGCAGCGGATTTTTGTTCCCGGTGATGCGGCTGCCGTCGCAATGGGCGCGGATGATGTGGCTTCCGCCATCGATCGGGCTGCTGTTGCCAGCGGCCGCAGCATTGAGCTGGTGCGCAATGGGTCACGCGGTGCGCATTTTCTGGAACCGCTGGTCGAGGTGGAAACGCCGCAGGGCCGCATTGGCTATGGCCCGGTCATGCCTGAAGACATCTCGGGGCTGATTTCCAGCGGGTTGTTTGAGGCTGCGCCGCATCCCCTGTGCATTGGAAATCCGGACGAGCATAAGTTTCTGAAACCGCAGATCCGTTCCACCTTCGCCCTATGCGGCATTGTCGATCCTCGATCGGAAAGCGACTATGCGCGGCATGGCGGTTGGGCCGGGTTGCGAGCAGCACTGGCCATGGCTGGCGAAGACCGGATCGGCGCCGTCAAGACCTCCGGTTTGCGCGGGCGCGGCGGTGCAGGCTTTCCGACCGGCATCAAATGGGAAACGGTGTTTCGCGCGTCGGGCCCGGAAAAATATGTTGTCTGCAATGCGGATGAGGGTGACAGCGGCACATTCGCCGACCGCATGTTGATGGAGGGTGACCCGTTCCGGCTGGTGGAGGGAATGGCGATCTGCGGGGTCAGCGTCGGCGCCAACTATGGCTACATCTACATAAGGTCGGAATATCCGCATGCCATTGCTGCCATGGAAAGGGCCATCATCGGAGCGCGGCGCGCTGGCTGGCTCGGCCAGGCTATCGGCGGATCTGATCTGGCATTTGATATGGAGGTGCGGGTTGGCGCAGGTGCCTATGTCTGCGGTGAGGAAACGTCTCTGCTCAATTCCATTGAGGGCAAGCGCGGAGTAGTTCGGGCCAAGCCACCGCTGCCCGCCCTGCAGGGCCTGTTTGGCAAGCCGACCGTCATCAACAATGTGCTTAGCCTGGGCGCGGTGCCAGCCTTGTTTGCGCAGGGGCCGGACCAGTATCAGGCGCTGGGCTTTGGCCGTTCGCGCGGGACCATGCCGGTGCAGCTTGCCGGCAATATCCGTTATGGTGGTCTCTACGAGGTGCCGTTTGGCATCACCCTGGGCGAACTGGTGGAAACGATTGGCGGCGGTACGGCCTCTGGCCGCCCGGTGCGCGCCGTGCAGGTGGGCGGCCCGCTGGGCGCATATTTTCCGCCATCGCTGTTTGACACGCCGTTCGATTATGAAGCCTTTGCAGCACGGGATGGGCTGATCGGGCATGGCGGCATCACCGTGTTTGACGACACGGTGGACATGGCGATTATGGCGCGCTTTGCGCTGGAATTCTGCGCAATCGAAAGCTGTGGCAAATGCACTCCCTGTCGGATCGGCGCGGTGCGCGGGCAGGAGGTCATGGACCGGGTCATTGCCGCTCGGCAATCCGGTGCTGACGTTGCGGCAGATCTTAGTCTGCTGACAGATCTGTGCGAGACAATGAAATTCGGGTCTTTGTGTGCGCTGGGTGGCTTCACGCCGTACCCCGTTTCCAGCGCCATGCGGCATTTTCCAGAAGATTTTCAGCGCGGTGTCCGGCCATTGCCGGCTTCGCTTGCTGTTGCGGGGTAAGGAGCAGTCATGTCTCTCGTTCACGAACGCGATTTCGGCACCCCGGCCGGTCAATCCTCCCAGACAGTAACCCTGACCATCGATGGCCAGCGGATCACCGTCAATGCTGGCGATTCCATCATGCGCGCGGCGGCAGAAATGGGCACCAGTGTTCCAAAGCTCTGCGCCACTGACAGCCTGGAGGCTTTTGGTTCGTGCCGCATGTGCCTGGTTGAAGTGGAAGGGCGGGCCGGCACGCCCGCTTCCTGCACCACGCCGGTGGCAGAAGGCATGGTGGTGCACACCCAGACGGAACGGCTGAAAAGGCTGCGGCGCGGGGTTATGGAGCTGTATATTTCCGACCATCCGCTGGACTGCCTGACATGTGCTGCCAATGGTGACTGCGAATTGCAGGACATGGCCGGGGCTGTTGGTCTGCTCGATGTACGCTATGGTTATGATGGTGAAAACCATGTGCATGCCCGCCAGAGCGGCTCGGAAAATCCGGCATTCATGCCCAAGGATGAATCCAATCCCTATTTCACCTATGACCCTTCAAAATGCATTGTATGCTCGCGCTGCGTGCGGGCCTGCGCCGAAGTGCAAGGCACATTTGCACTGACCATTTCAGGCCGCGGATTTGAAAGCCGGGTTTCGCCCAGCCAGTCACAGGATTTCTTTTCTTCCGAATGCGTGTCCTGCGGAGCCTGCGTGCAGGCGTGTCCCACCGCGACACTGACTGAAAAAGCGGTGATTGACATTGGCCAGCCGGAGCACTCCGTGGTCACCACCTGCGCCTATTGCGGCGTGGGTTGCACTTTCAAGGCTGAAATGCGTGGTGAAGAACTTGTGCGCATGGTGCCGTGGAAAGATGGCAAGGCCAATCATGGCCATTCCTGTGTCAAGGGCCGGTTTGCCTGGGGCTATGCCAACCACCGGGAGCGCATCACCCAGCCGATGATCCGTGCTTCGACGTCCGATCCATGGCGCGAGGTTTCCTGGCAGGAGGCTATTGATTACACCGCTTCGGAGTTCCGCCGCATTCAACAGACCTATGGACGCGGCTCTGTTGGTGGCATCACCTCATCCCGCTGCACCAACGAAGAAACCTTTCTGGTTCAGAAGCTGGTGCGAGCAGGTTTTGGCAACAACAATGTGGACACATGCGCCCGGGTTTGCCACTCGCCCACCGGCTATGGCCTGAAAACGACATTCGGCACGTCGGCCGGCACTCAGGATTTTGACTCAGTCGACCATGCCGATGTCATCATGGTGATTGGCGCCAATCCGACAGACGGGCACCCGGTGTTTGGTTCCCGCATGAAAAAGCGGTTGCGGCAAGGTGCAAGGCTGATCGTGATTGATCCTCGCCGCATTGATCTGGTGCGCACCCCGCATGTGGAAGCAGACCACCATCTGGCGCTGCAACCGGGCACCAATGTTGCCATGCTGACAGCCCTTGCCCATGTGGTTGTGACAGAAGGGCTGGTCAACGAAAGCTATGTGCGGGAGCGCTGCGATTGGGACGCATTTCAGGACTGGGCAGCTTTTGTGGCGCAGGAAAACCACAGCCCGGAAGCCGTTGAAGCCTTTACCCGGGTTCCTGCATCAGATGTTCGCGCTGCCGCCAGGTTGTACGCAACAGGCGGAAATGCCGCCATTTATTACGGCCTTGGTGTAACAGAGCACAGCCAGGGTTCGACCACAGTCATGGCCATTGCCAATCTGGCCATGGCGACTGGCAATGTTGGCAAGCTGGGTGCTGGCGTTAACCCGTTGCGTGGGCAGAACAATGTGCAGGGCGCTTGCGATATGGGCTCTTTCCCGCATGAGCTTTCCGGCTACCGCCACGTATCCGATGATACGGCGCGCCAGCTGTTTGAAGCCATGTGGAAGACTGAGCTGGACAGCGAGCCGGGCCTGCGCATTCCCAATATGCTGGACGAGGCGGTGGCCGGGCGTTTCAAGGCGATCTACATTCAGGGCGAGGATATATTGCAGTCTGACCCCAACACCCGCCACGTGACGGCAGGGCTTGAGGCAATGGAATGTGTGGTTGTTCAGGACCTGTTTCTGAATGAAACGGCCATGCATGCGCATGTTTTTCTGCCGGGTTCGACCTTTCTGGAAAAAGACGGCACATTCACCAATGCTGAACGGCGTATTCAGCGAGTCCGCCGCGTCATGGCGCCGCTGAATGGCTACGCTGACTGGGAAATCACCCAGATGCTTTCCAATGCTCTCGGCTATCCAATGCATTATGAGCATCCATCGGAAATTATGGATGAGGTTGCAGCTTTAACGCCGACATTTGCCGGCGTGAATTATGCCCGGCTGGACGCGGCAGGGTCGCTGCAATGGCCTGTTACGACCGCCGCACCGGAAGGCACCCCGACAATGCATATGGAAGGGTTTGTGCGCGGCAAAGGTCTGTTCGTGCTGACGGAATATGTAGCGACGGATGAAAAGACCGGCCCACGCTATCCTTTGCTGCTGACAACGGGGCGCATATTAAGCCAGTACAATGTCGGTGCACAGACACGCCGCACTGCCAATGTTGTTTGGCATGAGGAAGACCTTCTGGAAATCCACCCGCATGATGCGGAAGAGCGTGGCGTCAAGGATGGCGATTTTGTCAAGCTGGCCAGTCGTGCAGGCGAAACGGCGCTGCGTGCGAAGGTTACGGACAGGGTTGCGCCCGGCGTGGTCTACACCACATTTCACCACCCGCTGACACAGGCCAATGTGGTAACAACCGAATATTCCGACTGGGCTACAAATTGCCCTGAATACAAGGTGACCGCAGTGCAGGTTTCACCTTCCAACGGGCCAACGGACTGGCAGGAACGCTATCAGTCCTTTGCTGTTGAAAGCCGCAAGATCAGCAATGTGGAACCGGCGGAGTGAACCATATGGCGCAGACCACGCAGACGCTGGTGCGAATGGCCAATCAGATTGCGCGGTTTTTTGAAAGCCAGCGCCATGAAGCTGGCGTTCCCGGCGTGGCAGACCATATCGCCGCCTTCTGGTCGCCGCAGATGCGCCGCGACATCAACGCCTATATTGATGCTGGTGGCGAAGAGTTGCGGCCGCTGGCGTTGGAGGGCCTGAAGTTTTTGCAGGCTCGCTCAGCCGATCACGTAAAGCAGGTATTGGAAAGTTCTGGCGGGGTTTCGGTTGGCACTCGGCCGGGCAGTGATGCCGGATAGGCGAACTGACCTCTTCACACTCTGATTGTAGTTGCTATATCAAGCAAAACAGGCAGGTGAGCAAAGGTGGTTTGGTGTTATGGCTGGGCTTTTCCGTTCGGTTGCGTTACTGGCTTTTGCCGCATTGCTTGCGGCCTGTGTTACCATGACGCCGGAAGAGCAGCGGGCGGCGGATGAGGCACAATGTCGCGAATATGGCTTTGTGCGCAAAAACGATGCTTTTGCTCAATGCATGCAAAACCTGGATCTGGCAAGGCGCGCGGATCAGCGCGCACGGCTGAATTCAATGGATGATCCTTTGTTCCCGTCGGTGGTTTACCAGCCCGTCATCATTGCCCGATGATGACGGCGTTTGCACCTTTGGGTGAAGAGGGACAACGGCATGTAAAGCGCTATCAATAGTTTAAAAATTGTTGCATTATCAATTGGTGCTACTGGCATACCGGCATGGCAGAACAGGCTGGTAGCGGTTTGCTCTATTCGAAATGCTTGTGACAAGACGGTTCCTGCACTTTACGGGAGCTGGTGTATCCTACTGATTTTTCTTGGTTATACTCTTGTGCTTTCGGATATTGCCGAAAGCGTGCCTGTTCGGGAGATCGAGTGAATGATGCTTCATCATCAGCCAGGTTCGCAGATGCTTGCCCGCAAGCTCGCAAACATTGGCGATTTATGGGCAGAAGACGAGGCTGCAATTGCGTCGCTTGAAATGTCGCTGGTGAATGTGGCGGAAGGTCACGTCATCGCGGCGGAGGGCTCCAATCCGCGACATTGCTGCCTGATTATCAGTGGTCTGGCGTGCCGGTATAAAATTCTTGTTGATGGCAAGCGACAGATCATGTCGTTTCACACCCCGGGTGATTTTCCGGATTTCTACAGCTTGCATGTTGATGTCATGGACCACAGCCTGGCAGCGGCAGCGCCTTGTCAGCTTGGGCTTGTGCCGCATTCAACCTTTCGCAACTGGGTGCGGCAACACCCGCATCTGGCCAACTTGCTCTGGCGCGATACGCTGATCGATGGTTCGATGTTTCGCGAGTGGATTGTCAATGTCGGGCGGCGCACCGGGCTGCGGCGTATCAGCCACCTTTTATGTGAGCTGGCAGTGCGGCTGGAAAGCGTGGGTCTTGTGGATCAAAGCCGTTTCAGCTTTCCGCTGACTCAATCTGACCTCAGCGATGCGGTGGGGCTTTCGGTTGTGCATGTCAACCGCGTGCTGCAGGAGCTGAAATCGCAGAATATCGTTCTTTTGCAAAACCGTGAGGCCATTGTTCTGGACTGGCACAAGCTGCGGGGCATCGCGCAATTTGATGGCAGTTACCTGCATTTGAAAGATGGCGGGCGGTCATTGCGCTATTTCCGGCTGCATTAGAACTGAAGGTTTTATCTTCACGATAATGGAGATTGACGTTCCGCGTTCTTTGGATCACCATCTCTGATGTTTGGCATTAGCAGTTGTTTTTGCTGCAATGCGGAATGAGCAGGAAACGATAAGTATAAATTACCCTGTAAGACTTACGAAGTGACGGCTGTAGCCTTGGGAGGGGCAATGCTGGAACTGATAAACGTTTCAAAAAACGTTGGCAGGCAGGCGCATATCAGCAACGCAACGCTTAAGCTGGCGCGTGGCTCGTTGAACGTTTTGCTGGGGCCGACTCTTTCCGGAAAAACCAGTCTCATGCGGCTTATGGCCGGGTTGGACAAGCCTGAGACCGGGCAAATCCGCATGGATGGGCAGGATGTGACGGGCGTGTCCGTGCGCCATCGTGGTGTGGCGATGGTTTACCAGCAGTTTATCAATTATCCGTCCATGACGGTGTTTGAAAACATTGCCTCTCCGCTGCGGCTGGCGGGGGTTGGGCAAGCTGATATCGATCAGCGGGTGGGAGAGGCAGCCCGCCTGTTGCGGCTGGAGCCCTATTTGCAGCGCCTGCCGGCCAATCTTTCGGGTGGCCAGCAACAGCGTACGGCACTGGCGCGGGCGCTTGTCAAACGGGCAGGGCTGGTTCTGCTGGATGAACCGCTGGCCAATCTGGACTACAAGCTGAGGGAGGAACTGCGGGAAGAGCTGCCAAGAATTTTTGCGCAGTCTGCGGCAGTGCTGGTGTACGCAACCACCGAACCAGCAGAGGCGCTGCTTCTGGGCGGCAACACGGGCACTTTGAGTGAGGGCCGTATTACCCAGTTTGGCCCAACCGCGGAAGTTTACAGAAACCCGGAATTGCTGATAACGGCACGGACATTTTCAGATCCGCCGCTCAACGTGCTGGCTTTCAACAAACACGGACCCAATTTTGTATCGCAGAACGGGTTGCTGCTGCCGGTGGCCCGACATTTTTCTCACATTGCCGATGGGCCTTACCAATTGGCCATTCGTCCGCATCATCTGTCCATTGTTCCCCTAAGCGGGCATTCGGTCAGCCTTGCGGGCAATGTGGTTGTTTCAGAAATGACCGGTTCGGAAAGCTTTCTGCACGTGCAGATCAGCGATGGCCGCATAATTGCTCTGGTTCGCGGGGTGGAGCGACATGCACCCGGCGACGCAATAAGGCTTTATGTCGACCCGGAAAAGGTGCTTGTTTTTGGAGTTGATGGCAGCGCGACCGGAAGGTTTCTGAGCCGCGCCGCCTGAAAGGAATCCTATGGCCCGCATTCGACTTGATCGTATTCGGCATGCATACACACCGGAATTGGCGGCAGCCGGCCAATATGCGCTGCGGCAGATTGACCATACGTTTGAAGATGGTGGGGCCTACGCACTGCTTGGGCCATCGGGCTGCGGCAAAACCACACTTCTGAACCTGATTTCCGGTTTGCTGGCACCCTCTGAAGGGCGAATTTTATTTGACGAGCAGGACGTAACGGAACTGAGCACGCAGGCCCGCAACATAGCGCAGGTTTTTCAGTTTCCCGTTGTCTATGACACCATGACCGTGGCGCAGAACCTGGCCTTTCCACTTCGCAACCGGCGCATTGGTGCAAAGGAAACGGAGCGCCGCGTGCGCGATATTCTGGAGCGCATTGGTTTGGCGGAAAAAGCCAATCGGCGTGCTGCCGGATTGACGGCGGATGAAAAGCAGAAAATTTCCCTTGGGCGCGGGCTGGTGCGCTCTGACGTTGCTGCGGTTTTGTTTGATGAACCATTGACGGTGATTGACCCGCAGATGAAATGGCAATTGCGTTCGCAGCTCAAGGAACTGCATGCAGAGTTTCGCCGCACGATGATTTACGTGACGCATGATCAGACGGAAGCGCTGACCTTTGCCGACAAGGTGTTTGTCATGGTGGATGGTGAAGTGGTGCAGGTCGGCACACCGGAAGAGCTTTTTTCCCGACCGCGCCACACATTCGTTGGTTATTTCATTGGTTCTCCAGGAATGAACCTTCTGCCCTGCACGCTGGAAGGCGGGCAGGCCATTGTGGGTGGGCACCGTATCAACCTGCCGCAAGCCATTGGCTCTCCTGCCGCCAGCCGAGCGCTGGAACTGGGAATTCGCCCGGAATTTGTTCAGGTTCTGCCGCGAGGGCAGGGTTACCCGATAACCATCCGCCGAGTGGAGGATATCGGTTCCGAGAAGATTGTCCGGGCGGAATTTGCCGGCCAGCCACTGAGCGCGATTGTTGATGAAGCGGGTGAAATACCGGCTGAGGCCGACATCGCTTTCGCACCGGAGGCGTTGAATCTCTATGCGGATTCATGGCTGGTGGAAAGGGAGCGGGCATGAACAAGGCCTTTGACAACCGCGCGTGGTTTCTAGTTCTGCCGGTGCTTCTGCTGGTGGCCTTTTCCGCCATCATTCCGCTAATGACTGTGGTGAATTATTCGGTTCAGGATACATTTGGCAACAACGTGTTTTTCTGGAACGGAACCGACTGGTTTCTTGAAATTCTGACATCATCCAGGTTTCATGATGCGCTTCTGCGCAACCTGGCTTTCTCTGCAATCATACTGTGTATTGAAGTGCCGCTGGGCATCATCGTTGCGCTGGCCATGCCGAAAAAGGGCGTGTTCGTTTCTGTCTGTCTGGTGCTGATGGCGCTGCCGCTGCTGATCCCATGGAATGTCGTGGGCACAATCTGGCAGGTGTTTGGCCGCATTGATATCGGGCTTCTGGGCCACACGCTGGCTTCGCTTGGCATTCAGTACAATTATGTTCAGAACGCCACTCATGCGTGGATAACGCTGGTCATCATGGATGTCTGGCACTGGACAAGCCTGGTGGTGCTTCTGTGCTATGCCGGACTGGTTTCCATTCCCGATGCCTATTATCAGGCGGCGCGCATTGATGGTGCATCCCGCTGGGCGGTGTTTCGCTACATAGAGCTGCCCAAAATGAAGCGCGTGCTGACCATCGCCGTTTTGCTGCGGTTTATGGACAGTTTCATGATTTACACTGAGCCTTTCGTGGTCACTGGTGGCGGCCCTGGAAACTCCACTACGTTCCTGTCGATTGATCTTGTGAAAATGGCGGTCGGGCAGTTCGATCTTGGCCCCGCGGCAGCCATGTCGCTGATTTACTTTCTGATCATTCTGGCGCTGTCATGGGTGTTCTACACTGTGATGACCCAGACCGGTCAGGATCGTTCGGGTGGGGAGGCTGGCAAATGAGCACGACCACGCGCGAACTGCCGCCAGCCCAACATTCTGAAAGCCTGCTGAAAGCCAGATCCCGGCTGAAAACCGGCCGCTTCAAGCTCAAGGCGCTGATACCAGCCCTCTATATTCTGTTTCTGTTGCTGCCAATTTATTGGCTGATCAACATGAGCTTCAAAACCAATAATGAAATCCTCAACAAGTTCACGCTGTTCCCGGAAGACTTCACTCTTAGAAACTACGAGATCATATTCACCGATCCATCCTGGTATTCGGGCTATATCAATTCCGTCATCTATGTGGTGATGAACACCGGCATTTCTGTCGCTGTGGCACTGCCTGCCGCTTACGCCTTTTCCCGTTATCGCTTTCTGGGCGATAAGCACTTGTTTTTCTGGTTGCTCACCAACCGCATGGCACCGCCTGCTGTTTTCGCGTTGCCCTTCTTTCAGCTTTATTCCGCCTTTGGCCTGATCGACACGCATATTGCGGTGGCGCTGGCCCATTGCCTGTTCAATGTGCCGCTGGCGGTGTGGATTCTTGAAGGCTTCATGTCCGGTGTGCCGAAGGAAATCGACGAAACCGCCTATATTGACGGCTACTCTTTTCCGAAGTTTTTCATCAAAATATTCATGCCGTTGATTGCCAGCGGTATCGGCGTGGCAGCATTCTTCTGCTTCATGTTTTCATGGGTGGAACTGCTGATTGCCCGAACATTGACGGTTACGGCTGCCAAGCCGATTTCGGCCATCATGACACGCACGGTGTCTGCTTCCGGGCTGGATTGGGGATTGTTAGCCGCCGCTGGCGTTTTGACACTGATCCCAGGTGCCATCGTGATCTGGTTTGTACGCAACTACATTGCCAAGGGCTTTGCCCTGGGGAGGGTATAAAATGCCGGACCTTTCCTGGATGGCGTGGACGTGGCCGACGGCCATTTTCTTCATCACCATTGCCTGCCTGATAGCAATGATGGGTGTGTGGGAGTTCCTTTCTCCCGGTGGCGGGCCGCGCATTGGTGTCCTGCGCTTTGAAACAACGCGCGGCGACAGGCTGTTCATCTCGCTTCTTGGTTCGGCGTTCATCTGCCTCGGTTGGCTGGTGGCATCCGATCTTGCTTTGTGGTGGGCGCTGGGCGTCTGCCTGCTCTATGCAGTGCTGGTGTTCTGCTTCGTGTGAAACCGGCGCGCGACGAAAAATGCATGCGGTTCTGGCTGGTCGCAGCAATGCATTTGGCAAATAAGACCGGCCGCAAGCTCTGGGAGGAGTTTACCAATGAGATGGAAATGGAAGGTTTCTGCTGCCGCCATTGCATTGACAATTGGCGCTGGGCCAGCTTTCGCGGATATGGAAGCGGCGAAAAAATTTCTGGATGATGAAGTGAAGGATCTGTCTGTTCTGACACGTGAAGAGCAGGAACAGGAGCTTCAGTGGTTTATTGATGCCGCCCAGCCTTTTGCCGGCATGGACATTAAAGTGGTTTCCGAAACCATTACCACGCATGAATATGAGTCCAAGGTTCTGGCCCCCGCATTCACCGCCATAACCGGCATCAAAATCACCCATGACCTGATAGGCGAGGGTGACGTGGTGGAAAAGCTGCAAACTCAGATGCAGTCGGGCGAAAATATCTATGACGCCTATGTCAACGATTCCGATCTGATCGGCACTCACTGGCGTTACGATCAAGTGCGCAACCTGACAGACTGGATGGCAAATGAGGGTAAGGATGTCACAAATCCGGGGCTTGATCTGGACGACTTTATCGGAACATCCTTTACAACCGCACCTGACAAAAAGCTTTATCAGCTGCCGGATCAGCAGTTCGCCAACCTGTACTGGTTCCGTTACGATTGGTTCAATGATGAAACCAATAAGGCTGATTTCAAGGCCAAATACGGCTACGATCTTGGCGTTCCGGTAAACTGGTCCGCTTATGAGGATATTGCCGAATTCTTCACTGGGCGGGAGATTGATGGCAAAAAAGTCTTCGGCCATATGGACTACGGCAAAAAGGATCCTTCCCTTGGCTGGCGGTTTACCGATGCATGGCTGTCCATGGCCGGCAATGGCGACAAGGGCATTCCCAATGGTCTTCCGGTCGATGAATGGGGCATACGTGTCAATGCGCAGAGCCAGCCGGTTGGCTCCTGCGTGGCGCGTGGTGGTGACACCAATGGCCCGGCCTCGGTTTACGCTATAACCAAATATCTGGACTGGCTGAAAGCCTATGCCCCGCCGGAAGCGCAGGGCATGACATTCTCTGAATCCGGACCAGTGCCAGCGCAAGGCAACATTGCCCAGCAGATCTTCTGGTACACGGCCTTCACGGCCGATGCGGTGAAACCGGGCCTGCCGGTGGTGAATGAGGATGGCACGCCAAAATGGCGCATGGCACCTTCGCCACACGGGGTGTACTGGAAAGATGGCATGAAGCTTGGCTATCAGGACGTGGGCTCCTGGACGTTGATGAAATCAACACCGGAAGACCGTGCCAAGGCTGCATGGCTTTATGCGCAGTTCGTCACATCCAAGACAGTGGACGTCAAAAAGAGCCATGTCGGCCTGACGCTTATTCGCGAAAGCTCAATTCGCCATGACAGCTTTACCGAGCGTGCACCGGATCTGGGCGGGCTGATTGAGTTCTACCGCTCGCCAGCGCGCGTGCAATGGTCGCCCACCGGCACCAACGTGCCGGATTATCCAAAACTGGCTCAGTTGTGGTGGCAGGCAATTGGCGATGCTTCGGCCGGTACCAAAACTCCGCAGGAAGCAATGGATTCCCTGTGCGAAGAGCAGGAAAAGGTTCTGGCCCGTCTGGAGCGCGCCGGAATTCAGGGCGACAAGGGTCCGAAGCTGAATGAGGAGCACGACCTGGCCTATTGGGCGGAGAAAGCCAAGGAAGAAGGCACACTTGCCCCGCAGTTGAAAATTGAAAATGAAAAAGAACAGCCGCAGACCGTGAACTATGACGATCTGGTGAAAAGCTGGGCAGACGCGAAAAGCAACTGACCAGGATTGTTCAGGGGCCGCTGTGCAATAGTGCAGCGGCCCCTGCGCATGATTCAGATATTGCGAACCGCACCCTTGGCGGCGCTGGTTGTCATGGAAGCGTAGGCGCGAAGCGCTGCCGTCACCTTGCGCTTGCGCGGTTCAACCGGGTGCCAGCCCGCCTTGTCCTGCGCAGCGCGGCGGTGGGCCAGTTCCTCATCACTCACCGCCAGGTGAATGGTGCGGTTTGGAATGTCGATTTCGATACGGTCACCCTCGCGCACCAGGCCGATTGTGCCGCCTTCCGCTGCCTCCGGCGAAACATGGCCAATGGACAGGCCTGACGAACCACCGGAGAACCGGCCATCCGTAATGAGCGCGCACTCCTTGCCCAGACCCTTGGATTTCAGATAGCTGGTCGGGTACAGCATTTCCTGCATGCCGGGGCCACCACGTGGCCCTTCATAGCGAATAAGAACAATATCGCCAGCGTGAACCTTGTTGTTCAGAATGCCGTAAACGGCGGCGTCCTGACTTTCAAAAATCCGGGCCTGACCGGTGAATTTCAGAATGCTCTCGTCCACACCAGCGGTTTTGACAATGCAGCCCTGTTCCGCAAGGTTGCCGTAGAGAACGGCCAGGCCGCCATCTTTGGAAAATGCGTGCTCGGCACTGCGGATAACGCCATTTTCCCGGTCCGTGTCCAGATCGGCAAAGCGGCGCTCCTGACTGAAAGCAACCTGTGTTGGAACGCCGCCGGGCGCAGCGCGGAAAAACTCCTGCACACTGCTGCTGTTTGTCCGCTTGATATCCCAGCGGTCGAGAGCGTCTTTCAAAGATGCCGCGTGGATAGAGCCAACGCTGGTATCCAGGAGGCCGCCCCGGTCCAGTTCACCCAGGATGCCCATGATGCCGCCGGCATGGTGCACATCTTCCATATGCACATTGGCAATGGCAGGCGCTACCTTGCACAGCACCGGCACACGGCGGGAAAGCCGGTCAATGTCTTCCATGGTGAAGTCGATTTCGGCTTCAAACGCAGCCGCCAGCAGATGCAGCACCGTGTTGGTGGAACCGCCCATGGCAATATCCAGCGTCATGGCGTTTTCAAACGCGGCGAAATTGGCAATCGCCCGTGGCAGAACGGACTCATCGTCCTGCTCGTAGTGGCGGCGGGCCAGATCAACAATCAGGTGCCCCGCTTCCACAAACAGGCGGCGGCGGTCTGCATGGGTGGCAAGGGTGGAGCCGTTGCCAGGCAGGGAAAGGCCAAGCGCCTCTGTCAGACAGTTCATGGAATTTGCGGTGAACATGCCTGAGCATGAGCCGCATGTCGGGCAGGCAGACCGTTCAATGGCCTGCACTTCCTCATCCGAAATGCGGTCATCTGCGGCGGCAACCATTGCATCCACCAGGTCCAGCTTTTTCTCTTTGCCTTCCCAGGTGACCTTGCCCGCTTCCATTGGTCCGCCGGAAACAAACACGACCGGTATGTTAAGCCGCAGTGCCGCCATCAACATGCCGGGGGTGATTTTGTCGCAGTTGGAAATGCACACCATTGCATCCGCGCAATGGGCGTTGACCATGTATTCCACGCTATCGGCAATCAACTCCCGCGAGGGCAGGGAATAGAGCATGCCATCATGCCCCATGGCGATGCCATCATCCACTGCAATGGTGTTGAACTCCTTGGCCACACCACCGGCTTTTTCAATTTCGCGTGCAACCAGCTGTCCCAGATCCTTCAGGTGCACATGCCCCGGTACAAACTGGGTAAAGGAGTTGACCACGGCAATGATGGGCTTGCCGAAATCGTCGTCCTTCATTCCGGTGGCGCGCCAAAGGCCACGTGCACCGGCCATGTTGCGACCGTGCGTGGTTGTGCGGGAGCGATATGCAGGCATTGTGGCGTCCTTTAATTGTGGCTGTTCCCGGTTGAGGAGCAGGTGTTCAACACACCATAATCCAGAATTTAGAATGGGAACAAGTCTTCCGTAACGCAGGTTACGCCTTTTCTGCCGTAATGGCCAGACCGGCGCTGTTGTTAAACTTGGCTTCAATTGATCCCGATCAACCCATGCAATAACTGAATCGTGCATGAAGGGTGGCCGATGCCGGTTTGCGGCTTCACACAGCGGGGTCTACTGTTGATAGACCCAGCGCCAATTGGAGACATCGACCGCCCATGCTCGATTCCGCGCCTGAGTTGCTCCAGCTTCCCAACGCCCATTGCCTTGATTCCGAGCAGGTTTTGCTAGAGCTGGGCAGCAGTGCAACGGGGCTTTCGCCTGAAGAAGCTGAGACAAGGCTACAAACCTTCGGGCCGAACAGCCTGCCCGAACGCAAGCCGGTTTCGCCAATTGTGCGCTTTCTTGCCCAATTCAACAATGTGCTGATCTATTTTCTTTTGTCCGCAGCCATTGCAGCGTTTATTCTGGGCCATGTCATAGACGCCTCGGTCATTGTTGCGGTTGTGCTGATCAACGCCATCATCGGCTTTTTGCAGGAAGGCAAAGCGGAGCAGGCGCTCAATGCCCTTCGTGACATGATTGCTCCGCATGCCAATGTCCTGCGTGGCGGGGTGCGTCAATCGCTTGATGTTGACAGGCTGGTGCCGGGTGATGTGGTCCTGCTGGAGGCCGGTGACAAGGTGCCCGCAGATATGCGCGTGTTCAGTGCACATTCCTGCGTGGTCGACGAGTCCATCCTGACCGGTGAATCTGTGCCTGCTGCCAAAGGCGTGCTGCCGGTTGGCGAGGCTGCCGCCCTGGGCGACCGTGGTTCCATGCTGTATTCCGGCACCATTGTTGCAACAGGTCAGGCGCGCGGCGTGGTGGTTGCAACGGGCACTACCACGGAAATTGGCAAAATCAGCGCGTTGATGGGCGGTGTGCAAAGCCTCACCACCCCTTTGTTGCAGCAGATCAATCGCTTCGGCGAGCTGTTCACCTATTTTGCGCTGGGCCTTTCGGTGTTGCTGTTTGCCTTCGCCACGCTGGTGCGCGGCTATTCGCCGGTGGATGCGCTGATGGTGGTGGTTGCACTGGCAGTGGGCGTTGTGCCAGAGGGCCTGCCTGCGGTTATAACCATCACCCTGGCGATCGGTGTTCAGCGCATGGCACAGCGCCATGCCATTGTTCGGCGCCTGCCAGCGGTTGAAACGCTTGGGGCGACCTCGGTTATCTGTTCCGACAAGACCGGCACTTTAACACGCAATGAAATGACAGCGCGGCGGTTTGTGACTCATCAGACGCACGCGCAGGTTGCAGGTGTAGGCTACAAGCCGGAAGGCCGGATCGGCGACGGCCTGACCGTGTCGGGCCAGACACCTGCCAGCGATGAGGACCTGCTTTTTTATAACGCTGCGCTTTGCAACGATGCGGATTTAAAAGCCCTGGATGACAATTGGCATGTGCTGGGTGATCCCATGGAGGGGGCACTTGTTGCTCTTGCCATGAAAGCCGGTCTGGATGTGGAAGCAGTTCGGCAAAACTGGCTGCGGGTCGATGCCATTCCGTTTGATGCCGAGCACCGTTACATGGCAACGCTGCACACCACCCCGGATGACGGGCAGTGGATATTTGTTAAAGGCGCACCGGAGCGGGTGCTGGCCATGTGCGAGAATGCCAGCGCTGATGAATGGGAAGGCAGAATTGCGCAGGCCGCGGCGCAGGGTGAGCGGGTGCTGGGCTTTGCAGCGCGGCGTGCCGGGGCGGGCGCGTCTCTGGACATGCAGACGGTGCAGCATGAGCTGCAGTTTCTGGGAATTGTCGGCTTTATAGATCCGCCGCGTGAGGAGGCCATAGCCGCCATTGCCGATTGCCGTACTGCGGGCATTGCCGTTAAAATGATAACGGGTGACCATAGAGATACGGCGTTGGCAATTGCCCGCCAGCTCAACCTTTCAGACAATCCGCAAGCCATGACCGGGGCCGAACTGGACAAGGTGCCCGACGCAATGCTGCCCGACGTGGCACGCAATATTGCGGTGTTTGCCAGAACCAATCCCGAGCACAAGTTGCGCATAGTGCGCGCTCTGCAATCACGCGGGGATGTTGTGGCGATGACCGGGGACGGTGTTAACGATGCACCGTCGCTCAAGCAGGCCAATGTCGGCGTGGCCATGGGCAGGAAAGGCACGGAGGCAGCCAAGGAGGCTGCCGAAATGGTGCTGGGTGATGACAATTTCGCATCCATTGTGGCGGCAGTGCGCGAGGGCCGGACCGTTTATGACAATATTCGCAAAGTCATAGCCTGGACATTGCCGACCAATGGCGGCGAGGCAATTGCCGTTGTGGTTGCGTTGCTGCTGGGTTTGGCCCTGCCAATGACACCGGCGCAAATTTTGTGGATCAATATGGTGCTGACTGTAACTCTGGGGCTGGTGCTGGCATTCGAGCCGCCGGAACCGAATGTGATGACGCGCCCGCCGCGCCCGGCCAATGCGCCATTGCTGTCGCGGTTCCTGCTGTGGCGCGTGGTGTTTGTTTCTCTGTTGTTCACCCTTGGCGTGTTCTTCATCTATTACTGGGCCATGTGGCGCGGGCTGGGGCAGGATGTCGCCCGCACAATGGTGGTGAACACTCTGGTGGTTATGGAGATTTTCTACCTGTTCAATGTGCGATATCTGCACGCGCCTTCAATAAGCTGGCGGGGTATTGTCGGTACGCCCATTCTGCTGGTGGCGCTGGCAGCAGTCACTCTGGCGCAGATAGCCTTCACTTATCTTCCAATTATGCACACATTGTTTGCAAGTCAGCCGGTGCCTTTGGCCGACGGGCTTGTTATCATCGCCATTGGCGTGGCGCTTCTGCTCATACTTGAAGTTGAAAAAACACTGCTGGGGGCAGGCCGCCTGGCAACAGAATGACCGATCATAAGGAAACGGGACGGATGTCAATCGCTTACAAAACCATACTTCTGACTTTGCTACCTGAAGCAGAGGTGCGCCAGTCTGCCAGTCCGGCAACGCGTCTGGCGATTGAAATCAGCCGGCATTTTGAGGGGCAGTTGACGATTGACTATCTTTCGCCGCAGCCTGCATGGGCGCCTTACAGCCTGATTACCAGTTTGCCGGGTCAGATGATGGCGGAGCAGAGCCAGCAATTGGCAGACGCTGCAGAGGCCAGCACAAAAATTGCCGAAACCTCAGCGCGCGACGCCGGAGTGCCGGTTGTAAGCAAGGTGATTGCGCTGGACTTTCTGGCGCTTGTCGGCCGCGCTGCCCTGCGCGCCCAGTTGCAGGATATTGTGGTCATTGATGGTGGCAGCAGCACTCTGCGCGATGAACGGGAAATCGTTGAAGCGCTGCTTTTCCGCAGCGGACGGCCGGTAATTCGTGTGCCAGAGGGTGGCAGTGCCGCAATTCCGGAAAAAATTCTGATTGCCTGGGATGGCAGCGTGCCGGCCATACGTGCCGTTCGGGAAGCATTGCCGCTGTTGCACGCCGCGAAAAGCGTGGAAATCGTTACGGTTCTTGGCGAGAAGAACGTGACTGATCATGAACCCGCTGCCAAAGCGGTTCACTATCTCGCTGCACATGGAATTACCGCCACGGAAACCACGCTGCATGCGGCAAAGCGCAATGTGGCGGAAACATTGCGCACGCATGCTGTGGAATCCGGTGCCGACATGATGGTGATGGGAACCTATGCGCATTCACGCATGCAGCAGGCTGTTCTGGGTGGGATAACAACCGAGCTTCTGCACAAAACGCCGGTGACACTTTTTCTGGCGCACTGAGGTCATGAAAACGGGGCATTTTCGCCTTGCGAAAACGCCCCGGTACATTGCAACGGGCTGCACTGTAGCAGTCCGTTTTTTTATGGATTGACGAGCATGCGCTCCAGATTTTCGCGGGCGGCTTCAAGCTGCCGTTCAAATTCCTCACGCAATGTGGGGTCTTTGACGGGTGCAAGGTTTGCCAGCAACTCGGCTTTTCCGACCATGCGGGCAGACGAAATGACTTCAAGAATTCTGGAACGCACCTCTGGAGAAACCAGCGTTTCGAGCGCATGCTGCGGTCTGGTTTCAGAGTCCGGAATTGGGCCGGAAGTGTGCACGATAATATGCCTCAAAAACGGGGTTGAAATGAAAAGCGATAAATAACTGAAATGGCAAAATCACTCTTCCTGACTACGCCAGAAGCGGGCTTTCCCGCAAGCTCTCCTAAAGTTGTGTCTCTTCTACGATTTATGGAAAGCGGGCTTCAGGAAGAAAGTGAATTGCCACAAGGGTTTGGCCGGATCGTATAAAGTATAATTCGGTAAGAAGGCTATATTGCCAAATAATATTCGGCATTATGGCAAAATATGCCGTTATAAATATGGCAAAAACCGGCTATTTTGCGCGCCATAATTGCGTGAACGCGTGACAATATGGGGTTAACCATGAAATTTGATAGCGGTACAGTGCAGCAGGCAAACAGGGCATTTGCAGACTTTGCCACCCCTGTGGCGGCGCAGACCCCAATGCGCCAGGCAATTACCGCTGCCACGCGCCTGCCAGAGGCAGAAGCAGTTGCCCCCTTGCTGCGGGCAGCAGCGCAGCCGCCGGCGCTGGCCCACGCCATTGCCGAAATGACTGAGGCGCTGGTGAATCGCTTGCGGGCCAAGGCAACACGCGGCGGTGTGCCAGGTCTCATCCACGAATACTCCCTGTCCAGTCAGGAGGGCATTGCCCTTATGTGTCTGGCGGAGGCACTGCTGCGTATACCGGACACAGCCACGCGTGACGCCTTGATCCGAGACAAGATTGCCAAGGGTAACTGGCGCTCGCACATTGATGGCGACAACTCCCTGTTTGTAAATGCTGCAACATGGGGCTTGCTGGTTACCGGCCGTTTGACGGCAACGGTCAGCGAGGCCGGTCTGTCGCGGGCATTGTCCCGCCTTGTTTCCCGCTTCGGTGAGCCCGTTATCCGGCAGGGGCTGGATATCGCCATGCGTCTTATGGGTGAACAGTTTGTGCGGGGTGAAACGATTGATGAGGCATTGAAAAAAAGCCGCTCGGTTGAGCGCAAGGGCTTCCGCTATTCCTACGACATGCTGGGCGAAGCGGCAGTGACTGCGGAGGACGCCGCCCGTTACTACAAAGAGTATGAAGCGGCCATTCATTCGATTGGCAAGGCCGCCGCTGGCAAAGGCGTGCTGGAAGGCCCGGGTATTTCCATCAAGCTTTCAGCTTTGCATCCGCGCTATGTGCGCGCCAAGGCGGAACGGGTGATGGACGAGCTTTACCCGCGTGTGTTTGCGCTGGCTGCGCTGTGCCGCACGTATAAAATCGGTCTGAACATCGATGCCGAAGAGGCAGACCGGCTGGAAATTTCGCTCGACCTTCTGGAGAAATTGGCGTTTGAGCCGGAACTGGCAGACTGGGATGGTATTGGCTTTGTAGTGCAAGCCTATGGCAAGCGCTGTCCGCGGGTCATTGACTGGTTGATTGATCTGGGCAACCGCAGCCACCACCGCCTTATGGTCCGTTTGGTCAAGGGCGCTTACTGGGACGCGGAAATCAAGCGTGCGCAGGTGGAAGGCTACTCGGACTTTCCGGTTTATACGCGCAAGGTGCACACCGACGTGGCTTATCTTGCCTGTGCGCGCCAGCTTCTGGCTGCGCCGGAAGCTGTGTTTCCTCAGTTCGCATCCCACAACGCCCAAACCCTGGCCAGCATCTACGCCATGGCTGATCCGGCAATCTATTGGCCGGGGCAATATGAGTTCCAGTGCCTGCACGGCATGGGTGAACCGCTGTACGAAGAAGTGGTGGGTGCCGATGCGCTGGACCGGCCATGCCGCATCTATGCGCCGGTGGGCACGCATGAAACCCTGTTGGCCTATCTGGTGCGTCGGTTGCTGGAAAACGGCGCAAACTCATCTTTCGTCAATCGCATTGCTGATGAAGATGTTTCGGTCAGTGAACTTGCGATCGACCCTGTGCAGGCAGCCAACGCCATCGAGCCCTTGGGAAGTCCCAATCCGCTGATTGCTGCGCCGCGCGCCTTGTTTGCTGAAAGCCGGGTCAATTCGGCCGGATATGATCTGGCAAATGAGGCCGTTCTGGCGCAACTTTCGCTGGAAATGCAGGCCAGCGCATCGCACGAATGGCTGGCGGAAGGACCTGAGGGTACCGGTGTTGCCGGCTTCGAGCCAGTGCTGAACCCGGCTGACCACCGCGATGTTGTTGGCAAGGTGCGCAACACCGATGTCGGGCGCATAGCCGCAATGGTGCAGACTGCTGAAAAGGCACTGGGCAACTGGGCAGAGCGCTCTGCGCAGGAGCGTGCGGATCTGCTGGACCGTGCGTCCGACCTGTTTGAAACCAACAGCGGCACTTTGCTGGGCCTGATCATCCGGGAGGCGGGAAAGAGCCTGCCGAATGCAGTGGCTGAAGTGCGGGAGGCGGTGGATTTTCTGCGCTACTACGCAGCCGAAATACGTGCCTCTTATCCCAACGCGTCCTGCAGGCCGCTTGGCCCAGTGGCTTGTATCAGCCCTTGGAATTTCCCGCTGGCAATCTTTACCGGTCAGCTTTCGGCAGCCTTGGCCGCTGGCAATACGGTGCTGGCCAAGCCTGCAGAAGAAACACCGCTGGTGGCAGCAGAAGCCGTGCGTCTGCTGCATTCCGCCGGCATTCCCTCAGATGTCTTGCAACTGGTGCCAGGCGCAGGTGACGTGGGCGCCACGCTGGTTGGCCAGCCTCAGATCAGCGGCGTTTTGTTCACCGGCTCCACTGAGGTGGCGCGGTTGATTGAGGCTGAATTGGCCGGGCGCCGCACGCAATCGGGCCAGATTGTGCCGCTGGTGGCGGAAACCGGTGGTCAGAACGCCATGATCGTGGACTCCTCTGCACTGACCGAGCAGGTGGTTGCCGATGTGATTTCATCGGCTTTCGACAGCGCTGGCCAGCGTTGCTCTGCCTTGCGCATATTGTGCGTGCAGGAAGAGGCGGCGGATCGCACGCTGTCCATGCTGCGCGGTGCATTGAACGAGTTGGCTGTCGGGCCAACGGATCGGCTTTCTGCAGATATCGGCCCGGTTATTTCCAGTGAGGCCCAGGCAAACATAGTGCGCCATATCGAAACAATGCGCGGCGCCGGCTTCAAGGTAACACAGCCCGCTTTGTCAGATGCTGCGGCGCACGGAACATTTGTGCCGCCGACAATTGTCGAAATTGACGATATAGGCGCTCTCAAGCGTGAGGTTTTTGGCCCGGTTCTGCACGTGCTCCGTTATCGGCGAGAAGCGCTTGCGCATGTCATAGAAGCGATCAACGCCACAGGTTATGGCCTGACCTTTGGTTTGCACACGCGCATTGATGAGACCATTGATGCGGTCACCAGCCGGGTGCACGCGGGCAATGTTTATGTGAACCGCAATGTTATTGGCGCGGTTGTTGGCGTGCAGCCGTTCGGTGGGCGTGGTCTTTCCGGCACGGGGCCAAAGGCTGGCGGGCCACTTTATCTGAAGCGCCTGCTGGCCGCACGCCCGGCCGCTACCGGCACCGGAGAGCTGACATTGGCACTGCGGCAATTTGCTGACTGGCTGGTGCAGATCGGCCAGGCGGAAGATGCTGACAAGGTGCGCGAACAGGCAGAGCAGTCACTGCTTGGCCTTCAACTGGAACTTCCTGGTCCGGTGGGTGAAAAAAACCTCTATGAGGTTATGCCGCGCGGCCTTGTGATGCTGTGTGCCAAAACTCCCGGCGGCCTGGCATTGCAAATGGGTGCAGCGCTTGCCACCGGAAACGGAATGGCCATCTCCGCCAGGGATTATGACAGGTTTGAGCTGGAAAGATTGCCGGCGGATCTGCGGCCGGAAATTCTGCGTGACGGTGCCATCCCGGCGCGGGTGAATGCCGTTCTGGCTGAGGGCGAAGGCGAATTCATTTCTACTCTGCAACGTCGCCTTGCAGATAAGGATGGTGGCATTGCCATGATGCAGGCTCTGTCTGTGCAGGCGCTGGCTGACGGGGCGTTTTATCAGCTTGAATGGCTGGTTGAGGAAAAGGCAACCAGCATCAACACTGCTGCTGCCGGCGGGAATGCCAGCCTCATGGCAATTGCCTGACCGATGTTATGCAGAGCGGGGGCCATAGAGAATGGTTGCTGCCCCCGCAATGCAGAGTGCGGCACCAATCGTGTCCCAGCGGTCAGGGCGCAGTCCTTCCACACTCCACAACCAGACCAGCGACGCCACAACATAAATTCCGCCATAAGCGGCATAGGCCCTGCCTGCGGCTTCGGTTTCAACCATAGCCAGCAAAAATGCAAAAGCGGCCAGACACAGCATGCCCGGGGCAAGCCACAGCATTGATTTTTCCAGCCGCCACCATGCCCAGAATGCAAAACAGCCAGCAATTTCAGCAATGGCTGCGGCTATGTACAGGGCCGGAGTGGGCATAGGAACCTCGTTCAGATTGCAGAGCAGCAGAGAAATGTGTTTTGCGCTTCTGGTCACAGCTTGGTCAAGCTTACGCAAGTCGGGAACCACTCAGCAGGCTCTGCATTAGGAATTAAGTGCGATTCCAAAAGCAGGGGGCTGGCGGTGGACAGAATTTATTGCGGACCAGCGCCAACGCCTCAGGATTTGATGCTTGCGTGGAATATGGATTGGGTGGCGCTGGCGCTTGCCGGCACCATACTGGGCGCCAACTATTTTTATGGTCTGGGTCAGCGCCGGTTTGTGGTGAGCGCGACGGCTCTCATCGTTGTTTTGTTCATGTCTCCTCTTTGCGCCCTGACAGCCGCCCTGTTTTCCGCGCGCGTGGTGCATCACATTTTGCTGGTGGCAGCCGTCGCACCATTGCTCGCGCTTGCTTTTCCATCCGGAGAAAAGCGCTGGGCTGTCGGAATAGGCTGGATCGCGGCAATACATGCCGGCATTTTCTGGTTCTGGCACGCACCCGGGGTTTACGCTTACGCAGTCACACAACCCTTGTGGTACTGGACGATGCAGGGAAGCCTTCTGGTCAGCGCTGTGTGGTTGTGGCGCCGCGTGTTTAGTCCTCTTGAAAATCCCGGCGCAGTCGCGCTGGCCATGCTGGCAACCATTGTGCAAATGGGCATGCTGGGCGCGTTGCTGACATTTGCTGGCACGCCGCTCTATTCCCAGCATTTCGCAACAACATTCTCATTTGGTCTGACGCCGCTGCAGGACCAGCAGCTGGCCGGTTTGACAATGTGGGTGCCTGCTGCGTTGCCTTACCTTTTGGCGGCGGTCTATCGTTTGTGGCCGCTGCTTGGCCTTCCGGAAGAGAAAGAGCAGCCGTGGTCTGGATGAAGTTTGTGCATATTGCGGCAATTTCCATCTGGTGTGCTGGACTGGTCTGTCTGCCTGGACTCTACGTCCAGCGAGTTAATGCAGAGAAGGACGCCTTGCATCGGCTTCAGGCACTGGTCCGGTTTATTTACGTTGGCCTCATGTCGCCTTCTGCGTTTGCAGCAATTGCCAGCGGCACCGCGTTGATTTTCATGCGCCAGACATTCCAGCCATGGTTCGGCTACAAACTGTTGTTTGTCGGCATTCTGGCAACGCTGCACATTTTAACCGGACTGGTGATCATCCGGCTGTTCAACGAAGGTCAGGTCTACCCGGTCTGGCGGTTTATAGCTGTTACCGTGTTCACGCTTCTGGTCGTTTGCGCTGTTTTGTTTCTGGTACTGGCAAAGCCGGAGCTGCCGGACTTTCTGTCAAAGGATCTGTTTCGGCCCGGCGGGCTTGGGCAGCTTATTCCTTTTCCGAGATCATGAGGCCCACCCCATGATCAAACACCAGCTTTCCGCCATGCCAGCCGGCCAGACCGGTGAACACGGTTGCAAGACCAGAGAGCAGCAGGCCGTTTGGCAGGACAGGGGCTGCTTCTGTCAGGCGCAGACCCCAATTCATCCCACAGATGGAAATCAGCGTCATTGCGGCAACGGCATGGGTCCAGCTTGCAACGCGTGCGCGGATACCGGGAACAAGCAGCAATTCAGCACTTCCAATGAGACCCGCAGCTACGCCGCCAGCAAATGCGATACCCGAAGCCCAAAGTCCGGCGCGCTCCCAGAAGCTGTCGCCGCTCCACCACAGAAAAACGTCGCAACCCAAGGTGGCGATGACAAAAGCAATTGGAAAGTGCACGCTCATGGCGTGAAGAGGGTGTCCGGCAACGGCAACAGCGGAACTGATGTCTTTTTCCGCCACCGCCTGAATAACAGGATTTTCAGTATTTTTGACTTCTTCCACCACCGCGCTCCTGTTTGTAACAGAAGCAGAATTAATGCCCGCCGGTTCCATGGCAATGTCTGCAAAAAATCGCTGCGGGCCGCTGCCGTTGGTTCAGCAGCGTTTCTGATGGCGGGTTGCTCCGGCAATTTGTCCACGCTGGACCCTGCCGGGCCTGGAGCGAGCGCAATCGCCACCTTGTGGTGGGTCATGCTCGCGGGCAGCGCCGTCATTTTTCTTGCAACCACGGCAGTGCTTGTTCTCGCGTGGCGTTCACCCGGCATGGCGCGCGGCCATCAAACCCGGTTGATTGCGTGGGCGGGCGTGGTTCTGCCTAGTATTGTGCTGACCGCGCTGGTGTTCTTTGCCTTCCTGACCGGTGAGCGTCTGATGGCCGGGCAGGGCAGCGAACCGCCTTTGCGCATCGAGGCCCGGTCAAGCCAGTGGGTCTGGACATTCCACTACCCTGACATGCCAGATGCAACAACGATTGATGTTCTGCACATGCCGGTCGGGCGGGATGTGGAGTTCTCCGTCACCAGTGATGATGTGATTCACAGTTTCTGGGTGCCACGACTGGGCGGCAAGATTGACGCTATCCCCGGCCATGAGAATTCTGTGCTGTTGCGCGCCGACAAAGCGGGCACCTATGGCGGCGTGTGTGCGGAATTTTGTGGTGTGGGTCATGAGGCGATGCGCTTCACCGTCATTGCGCATCCCGCGGAAGAATTCGAGGCGCAACTGATGCAACTGACAGCAGGGGGCGCGCAATGACCGCAGAACACCCCCAAGGTCCAATCTCTTCTGTTCGTCTGCACAAGCAGTTGCAACGCATCTGGGACACAGCGCCTGGCTGGGGCCATTTTTCAGCGGTGAACCACACCGTTCTGGGCAAGCGGTTTATCGTAACGGCCTTTGTGTTTTTCGCCATTGGCGGCGTGCTTGCCATGCTCATCCGTGCGCAACTGGCTACATCGCATAGCGGGTTTCTGGAGCCGGAGGTCTATAATCAGATCTTCACCATGCACGGCACCATCATGATGTTTTTGTTTGCAATTCCCATGTTTGAGGGATTTGCGATCTATCTGTTGCCAAAAATGCTGGGTGCGCGCGACATGGCGTTCCCGCGCCTGACTGCCTATGGCTACTGGTGCTATCTTCTGGGTGGCAGCATTCTTGTCATCGCCATGCTGGCGGGTGTGGCACCCAATGGCGGCTGGTTCATGTACACGCCATTGAACTCGCAACCCTATGCGCCGGGTATCAATGCCGATATCTGGCTCATTGGCATTACCTTTGTCGAAATTTCCGCCCTGTCTGCCGCAGTGGAAATTATTGTCAGCATTCTGAAGCTGCGCGCACCCGGAATGTCCATAGACCGCATGCCGATCATGGCCTGGTACCTTCTGATAACGGCCTTCATGATGCTGCTGGGTTTTCCGCCGCTGATCCTGGGGTCCATTCTGCTGGAGGTGGAGCGCGCGTTCGGTCTGCCGTTTTTTGACCCGGAACGCGGTGGCGATGCCTTGCTGTGGCAGCATCTTTTCTGGCTGTTCGGGCATCCGGAGGTCTACATCATCTTTCTGCCTGCGGCGGGGGCCATTTCAATGATGATACCCACGTTTGTGCAACACGAGCTTGTGGGTTACCGGATTATCATTGTCGCGGTTATCGCCGTCGCATTCCTGTCTTTTGGCCTGTGGGTGCACCACATGTTCACAGTGGGAATTCCACATCTGGCGCTGTCGTTCTTTTCCGCTGCCAGCGGGCTGGTGGCAATTCCCACGGCCGTGCAGATTTTTGCGTGGATCGCAACGATCGGGGCGGGCAAGCCGCGATTTGACGTGCCCATGCTGTATCTTGGCGGTTTCTTCGTTGTCTTCATTTTCGGCGGGCTGACCGGCGTCATGCTGGCTATGGTGCCGTTTAATTTTCAGGCACATGACACGCAATTTGTGGTTGCGCATCTGCATTATGTGCTGGTGGGCGGATTCATTTTTCCCATGCTGGCGGGGGCCTATTACTGGCTGCCGCACATCACCGGGCGCGCGGCAGAACACCGCCTTGCCGTTCCGGCATTCTGGATGATTTTCGGCGGGTTCAACCTGACGTTTTTCATCATGCATCTGACCGGGCTTCTGGGCATGCCACGGCGCATTCCAACCTATCCGCAGTCAGCAGGGTGGGACTGGCTCAACCTTATTTCGTCCATTGGCGGGTTCATCATGGCGCTGGGCTTTGCGCTGTTTGTCGTGGATATCATTGTGCAGTTTCGCTTCGGCAAGCGGGCACGCCGCAATTTCTGGCAAGCCCGCACATTGGAATGGGCAACGCCCACTCCGCCGCCTTCCTATGGTTTTGCATCCTTGCCACTGGTTACAGACCGCGCCGACAGAGCCGACCCGGGACGTCTGGGCCCGCAACTTGCGGCTGGCAAAGGTTATCTCGGCTTCACGCGCAATGGATGGATGGAGACTTTGGCGGTCGACATGGTCACTGGCAAACCCACAGAAGTCGTTGTGCTTCCCCGGCCAACTTACCTGCCACTGTTCAGCGGTCTTGCCACCGCGGCTATCGTTATCTGTCTGCTGGCCAAGCTGTATCTATTGGCAGCCGTGCCGCTGGCCATCGTTGTTGTGCTGTTTTTCTGCTGGTCCAGAACAACGGGCAGTCAAACGGATATGCCAGATCTGGATATCGGACTTGGAGAGACCGCACCTCCTCACTGGCAAACCGCCAGGCCGCCAAGTTGGTGGGCGATGGCATTCACGCTGGTTGCCGATGCAACTTTGTTTGCCTCGCTGTTGTTTGCAACGGTTTTCTTGTGGGTCGTTGCGCCGGCGTGGCCACCCGAGCAGACCGTTGCGGCCTTTCTTCCATTGCTGATTGTGGCTTTGGTGTCATCGGCCGCGGCAGCAGCATCGGGACGTTGGGCAATCCACCAACTCGCGCGTGGAGCCAACCCAGGGATACAAATTGCTGGAGTGATTTTTGCACATCTGGTGGCATTGGTTGCGCTTGGTTTTGCCATGTCTGGCCTGGGTGATGTGACACTGCATGCACAGGCTGCAACAACATTTGTGTTGCTGTGCTATGCGGTGTTGCATGTGGCGGTTGGAGCCTTGCTTGGCATTTACGCATTCTGGCGCAACCATCAGGGCATGCTGTCTGCTGTTCGCAGTCTGGATCTGCGAATAGGCAGCCTGTGGCATGATTATACAGTTGCCGTCATTCTGATTTGCGTTGTGGCGCGACTGGCGGTGCGAATATGAGATTAAACTCGCCCCGCCTTCTGCTGCTCATGGCCGCGGGTTTTACCCTGTGGTCTGTTGGCTTTGTGGCAGTCTATGGCCTGCTTTCCACCGGTTGCGAGTTCGGGTGGCAAAACATTTCTATTGGTCCAATGTCTTTTCAGCGCCTGCTTTTGCTGTTGGTCGCTCTTGTCAACATCGCCCTAGCCGGGCTGCTGGCGGTCTGGCTTTACCGGCGCATGCGGCACAATGCGGGCCGCTCGTCTGCAACAGACTTTCTGTGGTGGGTTTCATTCGGGGCAGGGCTTGTCGCAGTTCCGGCCACTGCATTTGTATTTGCCGGAATTCCGGTTTTGACACAGTGCTGACCTCATCGAAATAAAGCAGCCTGCGCTTGTGAATTGCTGAATCAATCTGTCTAATGTTTCTGTCTCAATTTGCTTGCTAAGGAATGGTTATGATTGGCGACAGCATAAGGCTCTTCTTTGAAAACATTCCTCTGGTCATGCTCATTGCGGCGCTGGCAATTGCCGCCCTGACCAGAACCCCTGCCTATGCGCCAGAGCGGTATCTGGCCTGGCTGCTTTTGTTGTCTGTGGGTGTTGAAGCCAGCTGGGGTGGTTTTTTCCACGTATTTTTTCCCGAAATTGCTTCAGCTCAAATCGGCTGGCAGCCCAGCCCTTACGAATTTGAAATCGGCATCTCTGATCTGGCACTTGGCATCACGGCCATCATATCGTTCTGGCGGTCGCTCTCTTTCAAAAGTGCCGTGGTTGTCATGATGACCCTGTCATATGCCGGTGTGCTGATCGGCCATGTCAGGCAGGCTGCGGCGGGGGATTTTTCACCCGACAATTTTGGCTTGCTGCAGGTGATAACGCTGCTGCATGTCATCTTGCTTCCAGCCCTGCTCTGGATCGTGTGGCGCCATAGAAAAGAAAACCTGAGCCGGTAAACCTGCAATAAGGTTTTCGTCCCTGACCTGCCGTGACAATCCAACGCACAACCGGCACGGCGGTCCTGCGTTCTCTTCTTGATCAGAGAGGAGACAATTATGGACAGAGACCAGTTGCGGATTGAGGTGGAGCACCGGCCGGTCGTGGTCAAGCATCATGATGCCGTCATCGCCAGCAGCGAGCACGCGTTGCTTGTGCATGGGCAGCGGGAAACGCCGATTTATTACCTTCCTTCGGCAGATGTCTATTTCGAGCAGATGGCGCGCACCGACGCGGTGGAAGACTTTCAATACTATTCCGTCACTGCCTCAGGCGGCGGCGTGGAAAGGGCAGCATGGCTTGTAGCTGATGGTTGCGGAGCCACTCTGCGCCTTGTGGACTATGTCGGGTTTGACCCCGACAAGTTGCACATCATCGCAGGGTAGAATTTAATTGGAGAGTGTGATGGATCAGCGCGATCGCGCTGGCGAAATCCATCCCCATTCGCTCGGCTTGATTTTCGACGTTGACGTGATTGTTGGCACAGGCAGGTTTTTGATGCTTCTGGCTGCCTATCTTGTCGTGTTCGGCGGGCCTTTCTGGGCGCTCGGTTCCTTCGGGTAATGGGTAAACGTGCGCATTGGCGCGTGGAGCCATCAGTAGGTAATGGTGACGAGCACTGTGTCAGTGTAGACAGATGGCGGGGGAGTGACCTGAGGCGGAACTCTTCCAAAAATCGGAACGCTCTGAATGGTGCCGTCGCCAGAGCCCGTTAACAGATCTGCCGCTGTTTCCCCCCATGGCTGAGTTCTGGCTGCGTTGCGATACAGTCCATAGACAACCTGCCGGCCATTAGGTGCCTGCATCCTTCGCTGCGCAGGGTTGGTGGCGGCTGTTCTGCCGCCATCCAGGGTTATTCGATAAGTGGTGCCGGGAGTGCATTGGACAGACAGATTGGTGGCTGCATCGATTGCGGTTCGAATGACGCCGGTGGTGCCAAAGTTCAACGGGGCGGCCGTGACGCTGCACTGCGATTCCACCCGCGCTGACACGTTGAAACTGGTTGTTGACCGTGCAGTCAGGGTTCCACAGCCAAGCAGCGCTGTGAGACCATAGTCCACATAGGCATTGTTGCCGGTGAAACTTGCTACATAGAGGCCCGGTGGTGGAATAGTCGCTCCGCGGTAGAGCCTGGCGTAGACCGGCGCGGAGTAATTGATCAGGTTTGCTACGAGCTGTGGCTGCCCCAGTGCCGGGGTGTCCCGTGCGCCAAATGGCACGGAGTAGCCTGCATCGCGAAACACATCAAATTCCAGAAAGGCACCGCCCGGCCCGAGCAGCCTGCGCCGTGGTGAAGACCCGACGCCGCCGGATCCGTAGCTGATGCTGGGGCAGAAAACCCCCAGCAGGCCGCAGTTCACTCCAACCTGTCCCACCGCCACGGCTGTCGTGGTTCGCAGCGGGTCAATCGAACCGAAATCAATGTTGGAAACGCTCATGGTGCATTGAGCCGCGGCCGGGGTGGCGATCAGAAGCAAAGCGCCGAGAGACAGCCAGAATCTCATCTAAAATTCCTCCAGAAATGCACAAACAACCTGGTCTATGACAACCTGCTCACCCGGTGATGGCGCGTAGAAAAACTGTGCCCGGCAACGGCGGCCATCGGGCAGTTGCAGGGTCGCGTCATTGCGCGCCGACAGTCCTGTGACATATGCCTGCCCGTCATACCCAACCAGAGCATCTTCGGTGACACCTGCTACCGAAACAACGGTGCCGACAGGGATCGGCTCCGATGGATTTTCCGTGCCATGGACAAACTCGACCAAAGCGGCCATCGGTGCGGCCTCAACCCCGAAATCCACCAGTACGCCGGAACGATCTGGCGGCGTTACCCGCAGGTTTGTCGCTTCGACCATTGCATCCACCGGCAGCGCCGATGGGTCGATGGAAACCGCATTCACTTCATAGGAGCGAAGGCGCGGCACAATCATTCGTCCGCCGGGCCCTGTTGTTCCTACCGGTCGGTTTTCGTGAGACACGACGACGCCCGGCGCACCGATGTCGACAATGGCGAATGCATCATCCACCCAGTTGGTGGCAAACACACCACCGCCAGCCGCCACGATTGAACCCGTCGCATTGATGGTGGCGTCATAACGATCGTCAAATTGTGAAACTGTTGCTGCAACTCGCGCATATTCGCCTCGATAGCTGCCAGCCAGATCACGGATTGTGCGACTGCCCTGACCGGCGCGGATCCGCCAGCCATAGTCGCCGGTTTCCCAGCCTTCCGGTCGAATTGCGTCAATAGTTCCATATGTTCCATCTTCCGCGGCCGATGCGCTGGCGGTCACACTGACCTTTTGTCCGATGGGAACAGTCAAGCCGACAAATGCGCCAAACGCGTCATCATTCAGCGACGTAAAGCCAGAGGCGAAGATATTGGTGTGTTTCAGAATTGAACGCGAATAGGTGGCTCCCAACAGGGCCGTTTCGTCACCAAGCGCTGTTTCCAGGCGTGTGTAATTGAAGTTGATGAAGCTGTCGTCGAAGGGAAGGGGCAGAGAGACCGCCAACTGGTCAATTGCGCGCGCAGGGCGACCAAGTCCCAACAGCCATATGTCGTCAAAAACATCCGTAAAAGGTGCGGCCGTGACGGATGCTATATCGTCATACTCGCCAAAACTGCGCTGCATCCGACCGGAAATCCGGGCTTCAAAAATATCAAACTCCAGCGAAGCGGCTGCCAGCATACCTTGCCCCGCAGAGCTTGTGCTGCCCGCGGCTGCCAGGCTGGCAACACCAAAGGGGCCCAAGCCAAACACCACACCTGCGCCGCCGTTCAGCAGGTCTTCGCCGCCTTCAACATGGCCTTCAACAGTCAGCCAGTCATTCCACCCGTAGCGAAATGTTGCTGACCCCATCAGACGATCATCATAGTCGAACGAGTTGACCCCATAGAAAAGCCGGGCAAACCCTGCCTCAACCGAATAGTCAAACAGACCGGGCGCCAGCAGGCTGCCGGTAGCAAAAAACGCTGAATCGGAGACGACCTCTTGGCCTTGTGCGTCGCGCACAACCAGACGGGCGGTCCCGCTGCCCGTAACAACCGGCAAGTCCGTTATTCGAAAGGGCCCGGCTGGCACATCGCCCGAATATCGGCGCGCATTGTCAATATAGACTTCAACCGAGGATGGAACGGCAGCGCTGCCGGATATTGCCGGAATGGGAAACGTCACCAGATCCGGCCGCAAGCCGAAATCGCGCGATATCTGGACACCGCCCAATCTTACCGGGCGTGTCCAGGAAAGACCGCCGGTGATCAGGTCACCGGCAGTGTAGCTGCGCATGACATCCACGTCGGAATAGGACCAGGTTGTATCCAACCGCCGTGATCCGTAAAATCCCTCGTCATCGGTCTGCGCGACAAAACTGCCGGATATCACCCCGAAGCGTCCGAAAATTCTGGGTTCAAACTGACCGGAAAGTCCTTCAAACGTAAAAATGTCGGTTGCATCGCCGCCGCCTGCACCGGCAAGAAGCGAGTAATTCACCAGCGCTCCCGTCAACGCCGCATCGGGCTGCGGCCTTTGAACTGCGGCGCTGACGGCACTCACTTTTCGCTCGGAGCGGGCGTTTTCGACAGCTTCAAAGTGGATGGACTGTGTGGCCTCGTCATAACGGAAGCTGACGCCCTGGAGATGTTGCAGGTTGACCATGCCGTCGGCGTCCGTCGCCAGCGACCGGGTGGAGATTCCAACATTGTCCAACTGCAGAGCATCGCCAGCCAGCCGTCCGTCCGGCGTCTCGCGAAACGCCGCGATGTACTCTGTGGACACACCATTGATGAAGACTTCAAGATACAAATCTCGAGCCTGAGCCACACTCGACAGGAGCATCACCCAGAGCAAGGCGGTCAACCGCAATGCCGCGAGCCGATAACCGGAACGGGCCATTTTACAAGGGTTCAGTCAGAGAAAACGACGGGGATAGAGTGCCGGACGACAACTGCCACCGTTCCTGGTTGCATGCGCCGTCTGTCGGGCACTTCATCTACCAGAACGCGATAGGTCTGCCGGGTATCCACTGGCCCCCGGGAAACACGCACTATCCGCACAAGGTTTTCAGCTCCGGGGCTGAGGGTGGTTATAGGCGGGCTGGCCACAACATCCCGTGTTGGCTCCAGTTGAAAGCCGGTGCCGCGTGGAATGGACCGAAAAACGCGAACCTGGACGCTGACGGGGTGGCGATCCTCGTTGCGAACCCGCACGGTAGATGCATCACCGCCGCTTAGCTCCACCCTGGTAGGTGAGACGCGGATTGAGCTGGCGTCAGCCAGCGTTGGCAAAGCAATACATAAAACGGCTGACAGCACAGTGATCGGTCGAATGAACATTTCGTGCCTCCCGGCATGGTGAGGTGAAGCAGGATCAGTGGAGCGCGGCGGATTTGCACCTCCGGGACTGGAAGTTCAGGCGGAGTGCTGAACCTGCAGTTCCATGGTCTGGAAAATGATCAGTAGATGATTGTGGCTGTTACCACGTCTGTGTAGACACCAGCCGCGGGTGCGGTGGCCTGAGGTGGAACCCGTCCGTAAACTGGCACTGTGTCTATGCCACCGGTGCCTGTGCCAGCCAGTGGCGTGCCTTCGGCTGTTGTGCCCCACACGGTGGTCCGCGCCGCATCCGTAAACAGGGAATAGGTCACGACGCCACCCGCTCCACTGGTCAACAACCGTGTCGTGGGCGTTCCGCCGGCACCTGTGCCGCCATTAAGCTCGATTGTATAGGGTGTGCCTGAAGTGCACTGGACCGATATCGTGGTGTCGGCGTCAACATTGGCCGTCAGCACACCCGAAGTTGGAAAAGCCAGAGTTCCTCCACCAATGGTGCATTCACCTTCGATTGTCAGCGTGACATTCAAGGTTGCTGTGCTCGTTTGAGCTGATGCCTGACTGGCGATGGCGGAAAACACCATCGCACCAAAAAATACTGTGTTTCGACGCAAGTTCATGCGGCACTCCGTTCCAAATGCGTCAGCCGGGGTTGCCAGCCGGACGATGATGGATCATAAGCCGAAAGAAGTAGATGCGGTGTTGCCGTAAAGTCATTCAAAACAAAGCCGGCTAAAAAGAGCATTCATTTATAATATTGAAAAATACCTTTCAGGCCGTCCGGTATCTTAATTCCTGGCCCAGAACGCATTGCGTGACATCCACCTCCAGTGGCACCTCGTCAAAGCCCAGCAATGTGCGCCGCACCTCCAGAACAGACTCCTGCGCATCAAGCTCCAGAAGCGAGGCAGATATCTGTGTTGGCTCACTCACGCACGCATACTCTTCCTTGCTGACGGCAATCTGCCCTGCAACGACGCCATGGGCCGCGGACAGGCGCAGATCCTGCAAACTGGGTATCTGTTCCTGGGCAACAACAAATGCGGTTTCGACCGCGAAAATGCGGTTGCCATATGTTCTGGAGCGAATGATGCACAACAGCTCCTGCACATGGCCCAAACGGCGCGCGGCATAGCCAGCACGTTCTGCGCTGATTTTTTCAATTGAGATGATGTCCACCTTGCCGCCCACGGGGTCGCCATTATGGTCCACGAAGCTCATCAGAGCCGATGCGCGTTTGTCGGGATCGGCACCCACCATTTTGCGATGGCCTTTCAGGCGAACAATCAGGTTCAATTGCTCCAGAACATCGAATGCGCGACGCACGGTCGGCACGCTGACGCCAAATTCTTCAGCAACAAGAGCATCGCTTTTCAGTATACGCCCGCGCGGCCAGCGGCCATTGACAATGCGCCGATAGAATTCCTCTGCTAATATCTGGTATGGCGGAATATGCGATAAGCTTCCAGGTCTGTAAGGTCTACCCATGCCAACACCTCCCGTTTCTATTCTCTAACTAGAAAATGAACAGGGTCAGCGTAGATGTTACCTCTACTATGTACGCTACCGTTCACGGAGCGCTTCGCTTGCTCTGTTCAATGGTTTCAATAAATATCGAAGTACGGATTTTGTTCCAGTCCTAATATCAGCAGTTGCAATCATTCCGGGAACTATAGCAAAGCTTTGACCTTCAGTGTTAACGAGAGCGTCTGACGCGGTTCTCACAAAAACGCGATAGTAAAAGATGTTCGGATCAATTTCGTCACGAATAGTGTCGGGAGAGATAGAGCTGACATAGCCTTCCAGCCCACCAAATATAGCGTAATCATAGGCTGTAATCTTGACGTTCGCCGCCTGTCCCGGGTGGATGAACGCAATATCGCGTGGCGAGACACGCGCTTCAATCAACAGTTGATCATCCAGCGGAACAATCTCCATCAGGACGCCATTTGGCGGCACCACACCGCCAACGGTTGATACCTCGATGTTTTTCACAATTCCGCGTACCGGCGAGCGGTGGGTCAGGCGCGACAATGTATCGTTTCGCCCTTCAACAACGGGTCGGAGCGCCGACACTTCCGCGTTGGCCTTGGAGAGTTCCTCGCGCGAGCGCACGATGTACTCGGAGCGCAGTTCAACCTGTTGAAGTTCAAGCTCCACAAGCTGTCGCCTGAGCCGCAGCACCTCGACCGTGCTGGCTGCGCCTATCGTGGAAAGGTCTTCGTTGATCGACAGCTCGCTTTGGACAAGCTCAGTCGATTCTCGCACCCATCGAAGCGCGTCATTCAAACTGCTTCTTCTTGCCTCAAACAGCTCTCTCTCGGCACGCATAAGGTGCGGAAAGGCATCCAACTCACTGGGAAAGGACAGCTCCGTTCGGTTGACTTCAGCCGACAGGCGGGCTGCGCTGGCCATGGCGGCGCGGTAGCGTGCGGCACTTTCCTCGACGTTGGATCGCGATTGCTTCGGATCAAGCTGTGCGAGCAACTGACCCGCTTCCACGACGTCATCCTGACGTACGTGAAGAGACGACAGGATGCCGCCCTCCAGCGATTGAATGACCTGCTCGCGCGTTGTTGGGACAACCCGGCCGGTGCCGGATGCCACCTCGTCCAGGGTGGCGAAATACGCCCAGGCGGCAGCGATGCAGAAGAAAACCGCGACAAGCGTCACTATCCGGCGAGAGCGCGAAAACGTGACGTCGTCGGCGTCATCCAGAAGGTCAGTCTGATGGTTCCACGCGGTCATCGGGTGCTAACCTTCCATGCGGACTGTGGATGCGTTGGCACGCTCTGCCATACCCGTGGCAACATTTCTGACGTTCCTGAGAGAGGCGAGGGCTTTCTCCTTGGCATCGTCAAGCGAAATGCGCCCCCTTTCGATAACGAGTATCCGGTCAGCCAGGTCAAGCACGCGCATTCTGTGCGTTGCCACAATGACCGTTCTGCCGCGGGCCCATTTGCTGAAATGCTCGATGAAATGCCGTTCGGAAATCTCATCCATGGCGGCTGTTGGTTCATCCAGCAATATGATACGGGGCTGACGCAGCAGCAGTCTCGCCAGAAGCAACGCCTGCTTCTGGCCTCCGGAAAGCCCGGCCCCACCCTCCTGGATGGGATAGTCCATGCCCTGCGGCAGGCGGGCAATAAACTCATCTGCGCCGACCATGCTGACAGCGTTGTGCATATCGGCGTGTGAAGCATGCGGTGCTCCAAGCAGGAGATTTTCTCTGATGGACCCGTAAAAGAGCCGGGAATTCTGGCTTGCAAAGCCGATCTGCGATCGAAGATCACCCGGATCGATCTGCCCGATCGACCGGTCGTCCAGCAACACTTCTCCCGATGCTGGCAGCATCATTCCCGACAAAGCGTGAAGAAGCGTCGACTTTCCGGCCCCGTTTCGGCCCAGCAGTGCGATCTTTTCTCCAGCGCCTATGGTCAGCGCACCAATGTGCAGCACGGTCGGTGTCGTCGGGTCGCCATATCGAAAAGTCGCTGATTTGAACTTGTAGCGCCCATCTGCTTCCGGTAGCGGCACCCGGCTTTCCAGTTCCGGGCTGTCCACCGGCTTTTTCATGATTTCATTGACCCCTGACAGGCCGACTTTGGCCTGCTGCAGGCGGCTGAGCACCTGCGTAATCTGGGCCATGGGCGCCATCATGCGTGAACCCAGAACCGATGCGGCAATCAGCGCGCCTGTTGTCATCTCTCCTGAAATGACCATTGGTGCCCCCAGACAGATCACCGAGGCAAAAACCCCGGTTTGAACCACCTGGGTCCACGCTATAAGACCGTTGGCCAGGCCGCGCAGTTTCAAATTGGCCTGGCTGGTCACGGCATTGCAGTGGTTCCACCGGCGCTGGAACCGGTCTTCCGCCTGCAGGCATTTTATATCTTCCAGCCCTTGCACTGCTTCAACCAGAATAGCATTGCGCAGTGCAGATTCCCGCATTGCTTCGCTGGTGAAGCGTCGAAGACGCGGCTGTGCAAGGATTCCCGGCGTTATCAGCAGAACGAGCGCCACCAGTGGCACCGCTACAAGAGGGCCACCAATGACCCAGAAAATGACAAGAAAAAGCAGAAAAAACGGCATGTCGGCAATTGCGGATACCGTGGTGGATGTCAGAAGCTCGCGAACCTGTTCCAGATCCCGCAATTGAGATATGAATGTGCCGGTTGCGGCCGGTCGCGCATCATTGCGCACGCGAAGCGCATGTCCAAAGACCAGATCGGACATGCGCAGGTCTGCGCGTTTTCCAAGCGTGTCAACGACGTTCATTCGGGCGCAGCGAAGAATGAAGTCGAACAGAAGCGCAACGATGACGCCCAGAAAAAGAACATAGAGCGTATGATAGGACTCCGCTGGAACCACCCTGTCATAAACCTGCATTGAAAAAATAACGCCCGCCAGACCAAGGCAGTTGGCCAGGAAGCTGGCCAGCATGACGTGGGTGTAGGGACGCATGTCGGACAGGATGATGCTGCGCAGCCAATTGGGACGAAATGGCTGTATGTACGCGTCAATACGGGCATCCGGTATTGCAAGTGCTGGCCGGGCAATGGCTGCGCGCGACAAGGCAGAGCACAGGCTTAAGACAGGGAAGGGGGATGCAAGACCCTCGTCGCCACTGAAGCGGATAAGGGCCATGCCCGAGGAGCTGATGCTTTCGACTACGCCTGTCCTGCCATCCCGCAGCTCGACGATTAACGGCAGCGACCAGCCCTGCGCTTTGGCCGGCAGGCTGGCCACAATTTTGACGTTCAGGCCAAGGCTGGTTGCCATTTCTCGAATGTCCCGGTCCTGTTCGGTCAGCTCCGTGAGAGCGGGTCTTGCAGTTCGGTAACCTGAAGGCAGTTCGTAATGGCGTGCAACGCGCCGAAGCGCTTCAAGCCAATTATTTGCATTGCTTGCGGGTTTGGGGCTGGCAACAACCAGCTTATCCTCATGTTTCATGGTTGGAACGTGACCCCTCTTAAAGAGGCGCCCTGCAATCCGAAGGCGGTTCGCAACTGCCCGGCGCTGTATTGGCAGTCCAGGCCCAGACGCTGAATATCGCCTGTCGTTCGCGCCACATCGAACCTTGCGGCATGCAACTCCTGTTCAGCGTTGAGCAGATCGAGAAGTGAGCGCGTGCCAAGCTCCAGATACTGTTTTCGGTACATATCCCGCGTTTCCCGCATTGTAGGTTCGCGCGTTCGTAGGGAAGCCAGAAGGCGGGACAGCGAGAGTGTCTGCTGGCGGGCCTCACGCAGTTTCCGTGTGGCTTCAAAACGGGCATTGTCCAGTCCGGCATTGGCCGCCTGCAATGCATTGGCAGCGGCGCGGTTCCGCGCGGCCGATGCACCGCCTTCAAAAATAGAGCTGCTCAGGCTGAGACCGCCCCGTATTTCCGTGCGTGAGTCGTCTTCGCCCAGAAGCAATTCATCCGATCCATTGTCGAGTATGTCGTAGCCGGCGCCCACCTCAACAGCCAGCGTAGGGAGGGCGCGTGCGCGGTTGCTGCGAAGCTGTGCCTGCGCCTCGCGCTGCTCTGCCAGAGCACGCTGCGCAGCAGGCACAGTATCGATGGAGAGCGAGGCTTTCTCGCATGCCGTCGCCAGACTGGCCGGCAATCTCGGGGCAAGGCCCGGCAGGCTATCTGCTCCGATCAAGGACACGAGCTCACTTTCCCATCGCTCCTGATCGGCGCGTATCTGTAATTCGGTGGATTGTGCCGCCTGAAGCCGCGCATTGGCCTGAACAGCATCAGATCGTGTGCTGGCACCCCGATCCGTGCGCTGATGGACCAGATCCGTGATGTCGGCGATGCCGCGCACCTGATCTTGCGCAACGGCAGCCAGTTCGCGGTTTCTGTAAACCTCAACCATCGCAGCGGCTGTTTCAAGAATAACATCATCAACTGTGATCAGCAGACTGGAACGGCTGGCATCATGCGCCGCTCTGGCTGCAGCCACGCTGCTCGACACTTTTCCAAAGTCGTACAGCATCTGCGACCCGGTGACGCTGAGCTGCGGGTTCCAGTTGCCTCGCCGTGATGCATCGTCGTGAACGGACGAAACGCCGCCGCGGACCTGCGGAAAATAGCCCGCACGCGCAACGTCGATTTCATCGCCGGCCTGATTGGTGCGGCTGGCCGCCTCACTGATCGTCGGGTGCCAGTCCACCGCCCGGACAACCGCTTTTTCCAGCGTCAAACCTTCGCCGGATGCCCCCGGGCGTGTCGACCTTTGCTCCGCTGCCGCACGCGGCTCAGATATTGTCTTTGCTGAAACAGTGCTTGCGGTTGCCGGCATGGCTGCGTCCAGATTGGCGGTTGTGCAGCCAGTGGCTGTCAGTGAAAGTGCTGCGGCAATGGCTGGAAATATCTTGCGCCCACGCCAGGAAGACATGTTTCCAGCAGATTGGCGCAAAAGCTCGTAGCCCTTGATTTTAATCAGGTTTTCCAGCCGCAACGGAATGTGTTTCTGCCGGGATTGATCAGGTTCTTCAAAGTGGGATGCAATGAACAATTCCATACGATCTCCAAACGCACGCACTGCCGTGCCGCGCCCGGAGGCGCGGCACTCCGGACTCACAGTCCGGATTGAGCATTGATCGATCGTTGCAGTTCATCCTCGACTGGCAGCGACGCCATATCGAAAATCGAATCTGCTGCAATCGTGCTGCTGTCGGGCAGGGTGATTGGTATGGGCTCATCTCCCATTTCGATCAGGCCGGCGTCGTCGCCGGAGATGAGAACGTCATCCAGTGTGGTTGCCTGTTGCTCGCTTTCGGCGGTGTTCTGAAGCAGCTCAGCGTCGAAACTGTCTGCCGAAAGCTCTTCGCCATCGGAAGCTGCATGTGTTTCAAGCGCTGCCAGCAAAACGACATCGTCAGGCGTGTCAGCTGCCTGTACCGTGGATACCGGAACAACCTCGGGCACACCTTGCTGAATTGTGATTGTCAGCAGGGCATCTGCTGTTTCGCCGTTTGGCCCGGTCAATCGATAGGAAAAAACGTCTACCATGCCCACATTGTCCAGACTTGCGTCTGGTGTGTAGACGTAGCTTCCATCAGCACGGATCAAAAGGTCGCCATAGTCGCCACTCAGAAGCGTACCGCCTGGGGCTGCAAGCTGGTAGTTGGTCCCATCCGCCGACACACTGATAAATGTCAGCGGAGAACCAGTCGTGTCATCGCTCAGAACGTTGCCGGTGGCCGTGGTTGTTCGCCCTGCGGTGAAGACATCCAGGTCCGTGTCCACGAATGTGATATCGCCCCTGACGTTCTCAACAAGTCCAATGCCGCTGTTGGCAACTCGCAACCGGTAGCTGCCGGCACCAAGATCGTTGATCTCTGCCTGAACACGACCGCCGACAAGACCGACGATATCAATGAGATTACCGTTGCCGGAAGCGCCGATCTGAACCCAGCGTCCGTCAATAAATTGCTCCAGACTGAAGCGAATATTCTGAAGCAGCCCCGCCACGCTTGCTGTGCCGATGGAAATTGTCAGGTCCGACTGGATGCCATCGTCGATGGAAAACAGATAGTTCTGCGATCCGCCCAACAGCAGTGTCGTGTAGTTGATAACTCCGACACGGGTCTCGGGCGGCGCCTCAAGCGGCACGCTTTCCACCAGAGCAATTCCGGCATTGTCCGTCGCGGTCACAATCGTTGCCGGCTGTGCAGGATCAAGATCGCTCCAGACCGTTGTTGTCTCCGGATTTTCCACTCTGACATAAAGTGTTGCCTGCGAAGTCTGGCCGTTCGGATGGATAAGGCTGTAGGAAAAACTATCCACGAGGCCGATGGATGCCGCTGAAGGATTTGGCGCGTAAGTGAAACTGCCATCAGGTTGCAGGGTCAGAATGCCGTATGCGCCTTCGACAATCGTCGTGGTGGTGACTGCCTGAAAACTGCCGTCGCCGGTATCAATATGCAGAACCGCCAGACCATCCGGACCCAATGAGTCAGGAAAACCGTCTGAACCGTCGAGCAGGTTTCCGGCAGCGGGCGGTCCTGCAGATGCAATGAATTCGGTCAGACTCGCGTCGGTAAAGTCAGCGCTGAGCGAAACTTCAGTCAACGCGCCGAGCAGTCCGCCGCCGCCGTAAACAAGGCGATACGAGCTCGCCGGCAGATCCGTCGCGTCAATGCGCACGGAATTGCCGCCAAGATAGAGAAGGTCAAGCAAACCTCCGGTACCGGTTCCTCCGACTGTCTGCCACTGGCCGTCGATAAACACTTCCAGAATACCAAAGGCATTGCTCAGTACGCCGGCAAGACTGGAAATTTCGATGAGGAAGGATGCGTCGGATTCAGTTCCAACGGCGACATCAAACTCGAACGCCTGGCTGAAGTTTCCAAGGTTGAGGATGACGGTATCCACCTGCGAACCCTCTCGGGTCGTCGTTACCGGTGTCAGAACAATCGTCGCTGCCACTATATCATCATAGGCAGCCACCAGATCATCCGCCGGGTTCAGATCCGGCGCCGTGACGGTTGCCGCGGGTGAACCATTTCCGGCCAGATCGGTCTGAAATACCCGAAGAATCTGGCCGTTATCCTGCGGCGGCACCAAACTCACTGTAAATGTGCCGTCGGTGTTAACAAAGCCAGTTCCGACGGTGGCACCGCCGGCCCCGCGCACGAGCACCGATGCGTTCGGTTCCCCTGTTCCAGTCAGGAAGGCACCACCCTCAACGACCTCCAGATCAGCCGGAGGCGCTGGCGGTGTTACATCAGGGGCAATCACGGACGAGGCGGGTGAGGTGTTGGCGGCAAGGTCAGTCAAAAACACGTCGAGACTCTGACTGTCTATCTGCGCCGGATCAAGAGTGACGCTGAATGTTCCATCGGCAAGGACACTGCCCGTGCCCAGAAGCACACCGCCTATCCCAAGAACAGTCACAGCCGCCAATGGCTCGCCGCGACCGGTGACAACCAGCCCGTCGGCAGACACAACCAGCAAGTCGGCTGGCAAGGGCGGTGTATCGTCGGGTGCATTCACCGTGGCGGAGGGCGAAATGTTTCCTCCCTCATCCTGTTGCGTCAGGGTCAACAACTCATTGTTGAGCTGCGGCACGCTCAGCTCGATGGTGAAGCTACCGTCCAGGTCCACCACACCATCGCCAAGGAATTGGCTGTTCGGTCCATAAACGACCACGGTGGCGCCAATCTCACCAGAACCGGAAACGAAGGCGCCGTCTTCCGAAACGACCAGATTTGTCACTGGTGCCGGGGCCGTCAGGTCCGGCGTGCTGGCGGTCCCGGGCAGCGATTCATTATCCGCTGCGTCAATAGAAATGACCGACAGCGGCAATCCCTCAACCTGGGGTGTCGCCAGTTCAATCGTAAATGATCCGTCAGCCAGAATAACTCCCTCACCAACGACATCACCAGCCGAATTTGTTGCAACAACCCGTGTGTCTGGCTCGCCAAAGCCGCTCAGGAATTCGCCGTCTTCATCCACCTGAAGGCCGAATGGTGCAATTGGCAGTGTCACATCGGGTGCGCTGACGGCACCGGGAGGTGAGACAAGGCCCACAGCATCGGTCTGGGTAACAGTGAGTTCCTCACCATTGAGCAGCGGCGTTGGCAGAGCAATGGTGAAGGTTCCATCCTCGTCGACGGTGCCGGTAAGGTCCAGCCCATCAGGCCCGGTGACGGAGACAGACGCTCCGGCTTCACCGGTTCCGGTCAGGCTGAGGCCATCGGGCGTGATCAGCAGATCACCCGGAATGGCCGGTGGCGTTACATCGGGTGCGCTGACGGCGCCGGGAGGTGAGACAAGGCCCGCAGCATCGGTCTGGGTAACGGTGAGTTCCTCACCATTGAGCAGCGGTGTTGGCAGAGCGATGGTGAAGGTTCCATCCTCTTCAACGGTGCCGGTCAGGTCCAGCCCATCAGGCCCGGTGACAGAAACAGACGCTCCGGCTTCACCGGTTCCGGTAAGGCTGAGGCCATCGGGCGCAACCAGCAGATCACCCGGAATGGCTGGTGGCATCACATCCGGTGCGCTGACGGCGCCGGGGGGTGAGACAAGGCCCGCAGCATCGGTCTGGGTGACGGTGAGTTCCTCACCATTGAGCAGCGGTGTTGGCAGAGCGATGGTGAAGGTTCCATCCTCGTCCACGGTGCCGGTGAGGTCCAACCCATCAGGGCCGGTGACAGAAACAGACGCTCCGGCTTCACCGGTTCCGGTAAGGCTGAGGCCATCGGGCGCAACCAGCAGATCACCCGGAATGGCTGGTGGCGTCACATCCGGTGCGCTGACGGCGCCGGGAGGTGAGACAAGGCCCGCAGCATCGGTCTGGGTAACGGTGAGTTCCTCACCATTGAGCAGCGGTGTTGGCAGAGCGATGGTGAAGGTTCCATCCTCGTCCACGGTGCCGGTGAGGTCCAGCCCATCAGGCCCGGTGACAGAGACAGACGCTCCGGCTTCACCGGTTCCGGTGAGGCTGAGGCCATCGGGCGTGATCAGCAGATCACCCGGAATGGCTGGCGGTGTCACATCGGGTGCGCTGACGACGCCGGGAGGTGAGACAAGGCCTGCGGCATCGGTCTGGGTAACGGTGATTTCCTCACCATTGAGCAGCGGTGTTGGCAGAGCGATGGTGAAGGTTCCATCCTCGTCCACGGTACCGGTAAGGTCCAGCCCATCAGGACCGGTGACGGAGACAGACGCTCCGGCTTCACCGGTTCCGGTAAGGCTGAGACCATCGGGCGTAACCAGCAGATCACCCGGAATGGCCGGCGGCGTCACATCGGGTGCAATGCCAAAGCCGGGTTCCGAAGTGTTTCCTGAGGCATTGGTCTGAGTGACAGTGACGACTTCGCCATTGAGCAGGGGCGTGGGGAGGGGGATAACAAATGTCCCGTCCTCATTGACCTCGCCGCTCGCAACAAGGCCATCCGGCCCTGTGACGTTAACAGCGGCTCCCGCTTCTCCGTTACCGGAAAGGCTCAGGCCATTAGCGGCCACGGTAATATCCGTTGGAGCGTCTGGCGTTGCCGTTTCGGGGGGAGTCAGGTCAGGTGCACTCGCAAAGCCAGGGCTGGACGTATTTCCTGACGCGTCAGTTTGAGTGGCAGTGAGAATTTCGCCGTCAATCTGAGCCGGAACGAGGGAAATCTGGAATGTACCGGCAGCAGAGACAGGCGCCGTGCCAAGAATAACACCGGCAGCATTCGTTACCTGAACTGTGGAGCCGGGTTCGCCGGTTCCTGTCAGGATCGATCCGTCTGCCGAAACCGACAGATTATCCGGCGCTGGCGGTGCTGTGATGTCGGGTGCCAATACCAGTGCCGGCGATGACATCTGACCCTGATTGTCTGAGGCGACGACGGTGAGCACCTCTCCGTCAACTTGTGGAGGTTGAAGAACGACCGCAAATGTCCCGTCCGGATTTACGATGCCGACACCGATATTGATGCCATCCGCACTGACAACAACGACGGAGGTGCCGGGCTGTCCTGAGCCAGTGAGCAGCGTTCCATCCGGGCTTACTGCGAGATTTGCAGGCGTTGATGGCATAACTGGCGGAACTGGCAAAACTGGATCTGGCGGAGAAATTGGCGGCTGCGCGCCGCCACCGCTGCTGCCTGATGAGCCAGCAGCAATTGCCACGCCTCCGATGGCCGCGGCCCCGAGTGCGCCAAGCAGAGCGCCCGCAGGAATTCCGCCCAAACCACCCGCACCGCCGATAAGCTGGTCGACGGAGCCTATCTCGGTCAGAGCCACTCCCGACGAACCATCTAACCCCTCGGCCCAGTATAGCGTGCCGTCATCCGCGCGCAGGACAAGGTCATTGTCCTGGCCAGCAGCAAAGAAGTTCTGGATCAGAATTGTTTCGCCGGATTCCAGCCTTATCAGAAGATCGTTGCCGACACGGTCTAAGGATGCGACATCACCTGGAGATAGCTGAACTTCCACTACGCTGGCGTCGTTCAGCAGAATACTATTTGAAACGGTGCTTTGCGAAGATCCATCAGCCTTCGACGTAACCTTGATTACCATGAGTACTCTCTCCCAATGCCGGTCCGAAAACCTCTTTCAGGAGTAATATGAGAGTACTTCTTTGGTTGGAGGGTGATGCAACTGCAACGACAGAACGCGGGTCGTTAAAAATAGAGGTAGTTTATCCTTTAATGGACATGGGAAGTTTCAGTAATATTGATGTTTTTTGATGATAAAAAACCCGCAGCGAAAGCATTTCGCTGCGGGTTCTGTGATTGCTCGGCGAAGATATCAGCCAACTGGTTGTCTGGTCAAAGAGCTTTCCAGCCCCCAGAAAAAGTTGATCAGGAATGCTACAGCGAAGGACAGGGCCTGGCTCACCACCAATACAATGACCGCCTGACGGAAATTCATGCCAAAAGCCATGGCGACGAGAATGGTAACAACCACCTGCGCGACACCAACCACAATGATGGTCTGGGCCATAACCTGCAGGCCAAGGCCGATAAGAACTGAGGCCAAGACGGCCAGAACACCATGCAAGACATTCGCCTTGGCAATTTTGGCGCCCCATGCACCACCTGCCAAAGCGACCAGACTGTAAATCAAAGTACCAATCGAGATCATTTCCCCAACTCCAACGCAACTAAAACTGATCTATCTCAGGATGTGAAAAAGGCCCCGATTGGACGGGGCCTTTGATGCTTACCAGGATTGACGACCATACCAATCGTCAACGTCTTTCTTCACTTCGTCCTTGGCTTTGCCATAACGTTCCTGAAGCTTCCCCTCAAGCTGTTCACGATTGCCGTTGATCTGGGTGATATCATCGTCGGTGAGTTTACCCCACTGTTCTTTGACTTTACCGGAAAATTGCTTCCAGCTGCCCTCAACACGATTCCAATCCATAACAAGCTCTCCTTTCGCAGTTGAAAGGATAATGACGCAGGGGCGTGTGAGTTCCCATAAGGTGCGGCATTTTCTGCGTCAGCTTAATTTACTGGCGGGCGATGGTGGGCGCGACAGGGATCGAACCTGCCGCCCTGCGCTTCTGGGAACAGGGCCACTTGTAAAAGGCCGTTTTTGGTCTCCGCTTCCGTTCCCCTAAACAGGTTCCGCGAACCTGTGGGAAACTCGTAAACATTAAATTTCGAGCGCTCTGGCTGCTCGACGCGGATTCTGCTGGGCCTGAACCGGTCGCCGCTGCCCGGCTAAATTCGCGGATCGTCTTAGCTCCTTCGGCACATCTTTCATTGGCAGAATGTAATGAGATGACAGGGGCGACTTTCGACACCCAGCAACTAGAGATGAGCTTTTGAGGGCACGTTAATGACATCCTATTTAAAGATTGGTCAGGGTTAAATTCGGCTGATCAGTCTGAATTCGGTTGATCCCAAAAGGCCTCTGCGCGGTTACATAAGGGAATGGGTTTTCCGGCGTTCCAAGCTTTGGAGCCACCCTCATTATTGGCAGAATTCTCCTCATTATTCGGGAGGCCGCTGGTACCGCGTTCCACCCTGAAGTGCGAAACCCGTGTGTATCTTTTGTGGGCTTTGGTTCATCGAGAATTACAAGAACCAGATATTGCGGATTGTTAGCTGGTAGAACGCCCATGAAAGAAGTCATCACTCGGGTCTTATCATAGCGCCCATTTACGACTTTCTCGGCTGTTCCGGTTTTTCCTCCAACGTAATATCCTGGCAGGTCGGCTCCTTTGGCCGATCCGGAAAGTGCATTCAGCCGCATCAGATATCGCAACTCTTCAACGGTTTCGGTCTTAATAACAGCATCCTGAATAGTTCTTGCGGACACATCGGACCCCTTGATGAAAGTTGGCCTAATCAAATGGCCACCATTCACAAGCGCTGAGACACCCATTGCGGCCTGCAGTGGGGTTACGGCAAGCCCGTGACCAAAGGCGATCGTCGCAGTATTCACCGGCTGCCAATTTTTAGGGACAATTGGAGTTGCATTCTCGGGTAATTCTGTGACCAAACGATCTAATTGCCCCAGTTTTTTCAAGAAGCTTTTGTGCTGATCTACGCCTACACCCATTGCCATACGGCCGAAAGCTATGTTCGAAGAAGCGAGAAACGCCTCTGGCACATTCAACGGTCTATTTTCTCCTCGAAAGTCATTGATCCGAAAACGGCCAAAACTCAGGGGCTTACTCGCATCAAGAACAGAGTGCATATTGTAAATGCCAGAGTCCAACGACATCGCAGTCGTTAGCGCTTTAAACGTCGAGCCCATTTCGTAAACACCGACATTAATGCGATTAATGTTTTCCGGCTTAAGTGCCTGTGTGGAGTCGTTCGGATCAAAATCCGGAATTGACACGAGCGATATGACTTCTCCGTTATTCACATTGAGCACCAGCCCAGCACCGCCAATAGCATTGTATCTTTCGATCTCTGCGTGAAGCTCATGCGCGAATGCTTGTTGGACTTTTAGATCCAGACTTAATTCTACGGGCGTGAGATCAGCCTTTTGCAGATCCATTCCTGCCGAGCGAAGGGCGTCAAGGCCACTTTGATCTACCCACTTCTCAATGCCAGAAATCCCTTGATTATCGATATTGACCGCACCGAGCACTTGAGCAGCCGCAGGCCCATTTGGATACAACCGACTTGTCTCGCGTCTAAATCCAACTCCCGGAATGCCTTGTTGCCACAAAGATTGCTGTTCGGCTGGCGTAACGGAGCGCTTGATCCACGTAAATCCGCTCTCGCCTCTCAGGCGGCTATGCAAGCTGCGAGCATTTAATTCCGGGAAAACCGCCAGAATCTTCTCCACAGCCTCGTCCACATCCACAATTCGCCGTGGCTCTGCAAAAGCTGAGTACGATGGCAAATCAGTCGCGAGAATACTCCCATTCCTATCATGAATGTCAGGGCGCGCTACGGACGGTGTTACGGGATAGTATGCTGTCGAGGTCTCATCCGCCACTCCGAAAGCGAGAAGACGCGCCGTAATAGCCGCATACGCGATTGCGAATAGTGTTACAGTTGTGAGCGTCCGTATTCGATTTCTAGCGGGCTCGATTGGCCCAAGTTTTCTTTTCGGCGTCATGCCAAATGAGGGTGCTTTAGGCCGGAAGCTAGGAACGCTCATTTATACCTCAGAAAGTTTCTCGATAGCTGCGTTTTGGTTCCACCCTTGGCCAGGCTTTTGCAGTTGTAACGGTTAACGAATTCTGAATCGTTCTCTGTAATCACTGCAGTTCAATAATCCTTTCCCGACCTATCCTCAGTAGCTTTGCCCTTAGTCGAAGCGGTGCCAAGTGCCAGGCATGTGAAACCTGTACTCAATCACAAAAGGCAAAGCCCAATTGTTGTGCACACGCGGTCCGTGCGGGCGTGCCCTGTCATACATCCGGACTTACTTTCGTATTCGTAGGGCCTTGGAACCAATCTGGCTTTTTGCTCACATCGAGAAATCGGCCTCACCAATCTTGCTGGCAAGCTCGATCGAAAACGCCTCAAAGCCCTCTGGGAATTTGTCCAGCGTCTCGGCGGCCAGACTGCGTAGCGATTGCATCAGCTCATCGTCTGGACCGGTGCGCTACCTCGAAGCACCTCCTGATCGCTCAGCGCTTCATTGTTCTTGTCAACGGCTGCATATGCATATCGATCGCCTGGGTTTGTCATGGGATCCTCCGAGTCAAATCAGGAGAATTTAGATAAAACGCAAGAGCAATTTTGGAAGCCTCAGGTTCGCTGAACCTACCGGGAAACTTGTAAAATCATTGTAAGCAATTGATTTATATGGTGGGCGCGACAGGGATCGAACCTGTGACCCCCTCGATGTGAACGAGGTGCTCTACCGCTGAGCTACGCGCCCGGACAGCCTGCTTCCTGCAAGGCTGGGCCGATATACCCGCCGCACCGGACGAACGTCAACTGCCCGAGCCGGCACTGTCCATAAGTTCCAGAAGCAGCTTCGCGGTCAGATCATCATATGTTGGCAAAATTTTTGTCGCCATGGCCCGCGCCTGTTCATTTGCATCATAACCGAAGGACATCAGAACCGATGCAATGCCAAGATTGCGCGCCGCTTCCATGTCCGTCACCGTATCGCCGATCATGACACTGCTGCTGTGTTCAGCACCAGCCTGCGCAATCGTGCCGCCCAGATGACGCGGGTCAGGCTTGCGAGCCGGAAAACTGTCATAGCCGCAAATCGCCGCAAAACGTGTTGAAAGGCCCAGCGAATCGAGAAGCACCTTTGCCAGGCGTTCTGACTTGTTCGTGCAGACGGCAAGCGTGAAGCCGGCTTGGGACAGCCGGTCCAATGCCTCAACCGCACCTGGAAAAGCGGTGGACCCAACCGCAATATTGGCTTCGTAATAGGTCAGAAAATTTTCAACGTGCCGTTCCAGCATGTCTTCCGGCAACTCGGTGTTGGCCCAGCCATAAGCCGCTCGCAACATTGCCCGCGATCCGTGGCCGGCAAAGGGGCGCACCGTTTCGATACACACCGGCGCCATGCCGTGCAGATGGAGGCAATGGTTCAGACTTGCGGTCAGGTCTGGCGCGGTGTCTACCAGCGTGCCGTCCAGATCAAAGACCGCAATTGGCCGGATACCATGTTTGAAGTCAGTCGATTGAAGTGCGCTCATGCCCCGCATCAAGCGCGGCATGCCCCATGTCGTCAAGCAACGAATCGACAAGGCGCGGCGAAGCAGCTAGACGAAAGTCTGGTCTGAGAGGAGAGATTTCGGAATGAACGATGCAGCACGGCTGAAAGAGGACGCAGCACGCCACGCTTTGGACTATGTGGAAGATGGCATGCGCCTTGGCATTGGCAGCGGCTCAACCGCCGAGGCTTTTGTGCGCGTTCTGGCCGAGCGCGTGGCCGCCGGACTTCAGCTGGTTGGCGTGCCCACATCCGAACGCACGGCAAGCCTGTGCCGTGAGCTGAACGTACCTTTGAGCACGCTTGAGGAACTGCCGGAACTGGACCTGGCCATTGATGGCGCGGATGAGGTTGACCCGCAACTGCGCCTGATCAAAGGCGGCGGTGGTGCGTTGCTGCGCGAAAAAATTGTGGCAGCAGCATCAGCGCGGATGATTGTCATCGCCGATTCGTCCAAGCTGGTGGACACCTTGGGCGCTTTTCCGCTGCCGATCGAGGTGAATGGTTTTGGCGCGGTGACCACCTATCTGGCTATTGAGCGGGCAGCCAGCATGATGGGGCTTTCCGGTGCGCTGACGTTGCGCAAGAATGGTGATGCGCCCTTCATTACAGATGGTGGACACTTGATCATTGATGCATCTTTTGGCCGCATTCCCGATCCAGAAGCGCTGAGTGCTGCAATTCATGCCATTCCGGGCGTGGTCGAACATGGCCTTTTCCTGGGCCTTGCCAATATGGCGATATTGGCCGACCCGGAAGGTGTGAAGGTTTTGAACAGCTAAAGTGAATTTACAGCTGGGGCTTTTTCGCGCGGCGAAAAAAAGCGAAAATGCGTCAGATCGTAAAGGTTGTGGGATTTGCATTCGGGGCTTGCCCCGGTAAAGGTTTGTCCGGTAGTGAGCCAGCAGGCTTCATTTCGAATCCATGGAGATGGGACTTTGAAGGTTTTTAACCTCGACTTGTGTCGGGCCGCATGCGCCGCGGCCGCACTGACCGCGCTGATTGCTATGCCTTCGCAAGCTCAGGAGGTCAGCCCATCGCACCTTGCTGCTGCGCGGCAGGCAGTAGATGCGATTGATACGACAGAGCAGTTCGACCAGATTTTGCTGAACGCGGCAACGCAGATCAAAGCGGAATTGATTGTCAACAATCCTAACCTGCAGTCGGAAATTTCGGCGATGGTTGATGACAATGCAATTGCCCTTGCGCCTCGCCGGGCCGATCTGGAAAACGAAATCGCGCGGATATATGCCAAGATGTTCACGGAGCAGGAATTGCGCGAAATTGCGCAGTTTTATGATTCCGAAGCAGGGCGCAAGCTGATTGCGCAGGGTCCGGCCGCCGTTCGTGAAACCATGTCTGCCGCAGATATCTGGGCCAATGGCATTGTGCGAGATTTGCGCAATTCCGCTGACGAGGGCATGAGAACTCTTGCCCCAGCGGTCGAAGGTACACCAGCACAGTAGCTGGTTGACCAGTCGGACGCTTTAACTCAGGCCTCCGGTGGGATGAATGACGCAGTTTGACTACGATTTGTTTGTGATTGGCGGCGGCTCGGGCGGTGTGCGCGCCGCCCGCCGCACGGCTGCCCTGGGGCATAAAGTTGCGATTGCAGAAGAGTTTCGCTTCGGTGGAACCTGTGTGATTCGCGGCTGTGTGCCCAAAAAGCTGTTTGTCTATGCGTCGCAATATTCCGAGCATTTTGAAGATGCCCGCGGCTATGGCTGGAATGTGGGTGAAACGCGCTTTGACTGGCCAACCTTGATTGCGGCCAAGGATGCAGAAATCGACCGGCTGGAGCAGATTTACAGCCGAAATATCGAATCTGCCGGAGCAGAAATTCTAAAAAGCCGTGCTGTTCTGGAAGGCCCGAACAAGATTCGTCTTCTGGCTACCGACAGGGTGGTGACCGCCGAAAAAATCCTTATTGCCACGGGCGGCCGGGCCAATCCATTTGCTGATCTGCCGGGCGCTGAGCATTGCATCAGTTCGAATGAGGCGTTTCACCTGAAACGCTTGCCTGAGCGGATTGTCATTCTGGGCGGCGGCTATATTGCAGTTGAATTTGCCAACATTTTTCACGGCCTTGGCGTTGACACGACGCTGATTTACCGCGGGAAACGCATTTTGCAGGGCTTTGACGATGATCTGCGTCTGGGCTTGAGCGATGCCATGCAGGCCAAAGGCATCAATATTCGCTGCGAAGATACAATTGTGCGCGTAGAGCAGAAGGCTGATGGCCGATTTGAAGCGCATTTGAAAAGCGGTGACTGTCTGGATGCCGATGAGGTGATGCTGGCGGTTGGTCGCCTGCCCAACACCGAAGATCTGGGCTGTGACAAGGCTGGCGTAAAGCTTGACCATACGGGTGCTGTTTGCATCGATGAGTATTCGAAAACGAGCGCACCCAATATCTGGGCGTTGGGTGATGTGACCAATCGACTGCAGCTAACCCCGGTGGCCATACACGAGGCCATGTGCTTCGTGGACACGGTGTTCCTGAACAAACCAACAGTGCCTGATCTGGAAACGGTGCCGACGGCGGTGTTTTCACAACCAGAAATTGGTACAGTCGGATTGTCAGAGCAGGTTGCGGCAGAACAATTTCCCAATGTTGAAATTTACAGTGCCAGCTTTCGGCCCATGCGCAACATTCTGGCTGGCCGCAATGAAAAAATGCTGGTCAAACTTGTGGTGGATGGAGCCAGCCGCAAGGTGGTTGGTGCGCATGTGCTGGGTCCGGACGCTGGTGAACTGGCGCAGATTTTGGGTGTGTGCGTCAAAGCCGGCCTGACCAAGGATGATTTTGACCGCACCATGGCCCTTCATCCCACCGCGGCGGAGGAACTGGTGACAATCTACCAGCCGAGTTACCGCCTGTTGGATGGAAAGCGTCAAGACGGGTGAATGATTTTCACGCGGACCACCCCGACCTTCAGCGATTGATTGCCGAGGGCCAGGTAGTTTCCTATTTCGGTTACGGCTCACTGGTCAACAAGCGCACCTTGCGCACGCGCTTCCTTGCTATCAGACGCGCCGAAATCACTGGCTGGCAGCGCTTCTGGATTCCAAGGCCGCACCCGATGCCAGCGCTATTATCGGTTAGAGAACAGGCCAGCTGCGCCACGCAGGGCGTGGTGGTCTACGAGCTTGCCGAGCATCTGCCATTGGTGGATGAGCGTGAAATTGGCTATCTTCGGCAGGTTGTGGATCGGGAACGGGTGCGGGTGGAAAATCCGCCTGGCTTGGATGTTCCTCTGTTCATCTATGAAGGGCGACGCGATACGCCAACTGCTGAACAGGCCGGAGGCTATATACTGCAATCCTATCTTGACGCCGTCCTGCAAGGCTTTCATGCGCTGTATGGCAGGGAAGGCGTGATGCGTTTCGTCAGAGAAACCGAGGGTTTCGGCGTTGCTTTACTGGGCGACAGGGCGGAGCCGCGCTATCCGCGATCGGTACAGCTTGAACCCGGTGAGGCCGATTTTTTCGACGCGCTTTTTTCGGTGACAAATCAGCACATTGATGGTTAAAGAGCGCGGCGCGGCTGTCGCGCGGAAAGCAATTGCTTGCAACAATAAATCAGAGCGTCTGACCGATAGAAGTTGAGCGACGATCTGCAGGAGACTTGTGATGACGAAAGACTGGACACCCTCGACCTGGCGCAGCAAAGCCATCGAGCAGGTTCCGGACTATCCGGACCCGGCTGCTTTGGCCGAAACGGAAAAGCGTCTTGCTACCTTTCCACCACTGGTTTTTGCAGGTGAAGCCCGCAAGCTGAAGCGTGCTCTGGGCGAAGTCGCCGAGGGGCGGGGCTTTCTTCTGCAGGGAGGCGATTGCGCCGAAAGCTTTGTGGAACATGGCGCGGACAATATCCGCGACTTTTTCCGTGCGTTTCTGCAAATGGCAGTTGTGCTGACATTTGCGGCATCTTCACCGGTTGTCAAAGTTGGCCGTATAGCCGGCCAGTTCGCCAAGCCACGCTCTTCCAACAGCGAAACGAAAAATGGTGTTGTGTTGCCGTCTTACCGGGGCGACATCATCAACGGTATCGAATTTGACGAAACTTCCCGTGTTCCCAATCCGGAACGGCAGGAAATGGCGTACCGGCAGTCTGCGGCCACGCTGAACCTGCTGCGTGCTTTCGCGCAGGGCGGTTATGCAAATCTCGACAATGTGCATCAGTGGATGCTGGGCTTCCTGTCCGGCTCGCCGCAGGCTGAGCGCTATGGTGAAATTGCCGACCGCATTTCCGAAACAATGAATTTCATGCGGGCCATCGGTATTAATTCCGAAACGCATCCATCTCTGCGTGAAACAGATTTTTTCACCAGCCACGAAGCACTGCTTCTGGGCTACGAAGAGGCGCTAACCCGCGTCGATTCAACCAGTGGTGAGTGGTATGCAACATCCGGTCACATGATCTGGATTGGTGACCGCACACGCCAACTGGAAAATGCCCATGTGGAATACTGCCGGGGCATTCGCAACCCGATCGGGCTGAAATGCGGGCCCAGCCTCGAGGCGGATGATCTTGTGCGCCTTCTGGACAGGCTGAACCCAAATCATGAACTGGGGCGGATGACGTTGATCACCCGCTTTGGCCATGAGCGGGTAGAAGCGCATTTGCCCAAGCTGATCAGGGCAGTAGAGCAGTCCGGCCACAAGGTTGTCTGGTCGTGCGACCCGATGCATGGCAACACCATTACCGTCAACGATTACAAGACCCGGCCTTTCGACCGTATTCTGGCTGAAGTGAAGGCATTTTTTGAAGTGCATCAGGCGGAAGGCACACATCCCGGTGGCATTCATATCGAAATGACCGGCAAGGATGTGACAGAGTGCACCGGCGGTGCTGCGCGTCCGGTTCTGGCGGAAGATCTGTCCGACCGGTATCACACGCATTGCGACCCGCGCCTGAACGCCAACCAGGCTCTGGAACTGGCATTCATGGTCGCAGAGCTGGTGAAGGAACACCACGCTGGCGACAGGGCGGCACAGGTCGTCAATTTCTAGAACAGTTCCTGCTGAGACGGGATTTGTTCAACCGGCGGGAATTCGCGACAAGCAAGAACCAGGGGCGTTGCATGAGATCGAAAGATCCTTTGCAGCGCCCTGATTCATTAATGCCACGCACAAAGGCGGTTTCATCGGCTTTGTGCGTGGCCTAATTGTCGGTTTCGTTCGAACCGCTTTGTCTGGTTGGGCCGACATGACCCACCAGAGCCTTGGTGTCCGTTTCCTTGCGGGATTTGAACCACATGGGGCTGAACTGGCGCCAGCCGACATACAGCGTCAACAGAACAGCCAGGCCGCCAAGAACGTATATTGCTATATGTTCCACGGCTTCCAACTGGGCGAAGACAGAGCTGATGGAATAACCGAACACGTAGCCGATTGTGGTGAATATTGAAGCCCACAGACCTGCGCCAATGAAGTTCAGCACAAGAAAGCGCGGAATGGTGATGCTGGAAAGTCCCAGAGCTATCAGCCCCGGCATACGCAAGCCGTAGATGTAACGATTCACGATGACGAAATAGGCGTGGAACCTGTCCACCAGCTTCAATGCCTTGGCAAATTTCGGTCGGCGAATCCAACGCTGAACCCATCGATGGTTCGAAAAATATCGGGCGAACAAAAACACGGCAAGATCGCCGCAGAAAGATCCGACAAACGCCAGACCGATCATGAGCTGAAAAGTTTGAGTTCCGCGGTAGGCAAGAAAACCGCCAATGATCGCAAAGACTTCGCCTTCAAAGAAGGTGCCAGCAAACACAATGGCAACGCCGAACCGATCAATTAGTCCGAGGATTTCGTACACGATGCCTCCGCATATCCGGCGCGATCTGCCGGAATTCCCCGGTTCATATGCTGACCGGCTGGCATATTTCAACTACAAAGGCGCAGCTGAGCAGGATTTCCCGGTTATTGCGCGCTGCTGCGGCGTGGGTCATTCTGGAATATCTCTTATCACAGCGGTCGAGGAGCATTGCATACTATGTTAATTCCACCAGCCGGTGACATCGCCATGGCCGCAACGGTGGTCGGCATTCTGTTTCTGGTTCGATTCATGCTGACATTGCGCAGGATAAGGGCGGCAACAGGGCGGCAGACGAAAACAACGATGTTGGCAGACAGCACGCTGATCACCCGGCCACTGGCTTTCGGGCGGGATGCGGAGCCCGAACGTCGCCATGCACTGCGACAGTTCACGGTGGGGGCGGTGTTCACAGCCTGCGGCCTTCTGCTGGCAAGCTGGGTGGTTATTTCCGGCCTGGTGTCGCCACTGGTGCAGCGTGGCATGCCGATTTGAACCTGCGCCAATTGCTGTTGGCATACGCATGACCATTGTGCAATCTGCCGCATTTGCTCTAAGCAATCATCAGCGGAAATGCTGGAAATCAAGGAGATAGAGCGCTCTTGCAGAGCATGTGCCATGCACGGGGCGTTTCAGGAAGCCACATGAGTGTTATTGTCAGATTTGCACCTTCGCCCACGGGCTATATTCACATTGGCAATCTCCGGCCGGCATTGTTCAACTGGCTGTTTGCCAAGGCCCGCCCGGGCGAGGCACCGGGGCAGTTTGTCCTGCGGTTCGATGATACCGACGTGGAGCGGTCACGGCAGGAATATGCCGACGCTATAGCGGAAGATCTGCGCTGGATCGGCATTGTGCCGGACATGATTGCGCGCCAGTCCGACCGATTGGAAATTTACGACCGGGCGGCAGATGCGTTGCGCGCGAAGGGATTGCTCTACCCGTGCTATGAAACAGCCGACGAGTTGGAACGCCGCCGCAAACGGCGCATGGCGCTTGGCCAGCCGCCGGTTTACGGGCGGGATGCTCTGCGGTTGACGGCAGAAGAGCGCGCAAAGCTGGAAGCCGAAGGGCGCCGTCCACACTGGCGCTTTCTGCTGCCGAATTTCGAGTCGGATCCTTTTGCACCGGTCCGCAAGGAAGTCCGCTGGAATGATCTGGTGCGTGGGCAGCAGACGGTTGATCTTTCGTCTCTCTCCGATCCGGTTCTGGTCCGTGAAGATGGCACCTACCTCTACACGCTGCCATCGGTTGTTGATGACGGAGAAATGGGCATCACCCATGTGATCCGCGGGGATGACCATGTCACCAACAGCGGCGTGCAAATTGCAATTTTCGAAGCACTTGGCTATTCGCTGCCGGTTTTCGGTCACCACAATCTTTTGACGACGGTGGATGGCGAGGGGCTGTCCAAGCGCTCTGGCGCGCTTTCAATCCGCATGTTGCGAGCGGAAGGGCTGGAACCCATGTCGGTGGCCTCACTTGCGGTGCTGGTTGGCAGTGCCGGCTCTATTGAGGCGATGCAGGACCTGACGCAGCTTGGCGCACGGGTGGATCTTTCGGCTATTTCTTCCTCCAATGCCAAATTCGATCCGGCCGAACTGGTGCGGCTGAACGCAGAGCTGGTGCACAAGTTCAGTTATGAGGACGTGGCAGCGCGGCTTGCAGAGATGCAGGTGCCAACAGACAGTGCGCAAGCGTTCTGGCTGGCAGTGCGAGGAAACTGCGAAAAGCTTGACGATGCGGCAAGCTGGCAGGCGATTGTTTACCACGCGCCGAGCGCAAGTTTCGTTTTCAGCGATGAGGATCTGTCGTTTGTGCGGGAAGCCTTTGCGCTTCTGCCGCCGGAACCATGGAACAATGAAAGTTGGGGTCTGTGGACGCAGGCGGTCAAGGCCGCAACCTGGCGAAAGGGGCGTGGTCTGTTCCTGCCTTTGCGGCTGGCATTGACCGGACTTGACCATGGGCCCGAGATGGCGGCCTTGCTGCCGCTGATCGGGCGCAAGGCTGCGTTGCAGCGCATCCCCTGATGCTTTGGCGTTTGCGCATTTCGCAATGCGCAAACGCCACTGATTCAGCCACGGCGGCGCTGAACCGCTTCTGCCACAGCAATGGCCGTCATGTTGACAACGCCTCTGGATGTTGCCGACGGTGTGAGAATGTGCGCCGGCGAATTGGTGCCCAGCAAGATTGGCCCGACATGCAGGGCGTCGGTCATGGTCTTCACGACGTTCAGCGTGATGTTGGCCGCGTCCAGCGTTGGGAACACCAGAAGATTGGCGGTGCCGCTGAGCGTGGAATGAGGCATCACGCGGCGGCGCAGATCTTCCGACAGAGCAGCGTCACCGTGCATTTCGCCATCTATTTCCAAGTTTGGCATGGCTTTGCGAACAATAGCCAGCGCCTCACGCAGTTTGCAGGCATCTTCCGTATCGGCAGAACCGAAGTTGGAATGTGACACCAGAGCAACCTTGGGCTCGATGCCGAAACGGCGCACTTCAATTGCCGCAAGCTGCGCAATCTCCGCAATATCGGTCGCCGAAGGGTCTTCCTGAACATAGGAGTCCGCAAAAAACATCGGCCCGGACTGGGTGATCAAAAGGCTCATTGCGGAAATTCTGGAAACACCGTCCGCTGCGCCGATGACCTGCCGAATGTCGCGGATATGGCGTGAAAAACGCCCGGCCAGTCCACAGATCAGGCCATCGGCCTCACCGCGCGAAACCGAAATTGTGGCAATGGCCGTTGTGTTGGTGCGGATGATTGTGCGGGCTGTATCCGGGTTGACGCCAAGCCTGCCCACTTTCGCAAAATAATCCTCCACATAGTCGCGATAGCGCGGATCATCTTCAGGGTTTACCACCTCGAAGTCCTTGCCCGGGCGAATGCGCAAGCCAAACCGCTCCAGCCGTGTCTGCAAGACACTGGGGCGACCGATCAGAATTGGCCAGCAGATCTTTTCTTCCAGCAGAACCTGCGCTGCGCGCAATACCCGCTCATCCTCACCATCCGCGAAAATGATGCGCTTGCCGGAACGGCGCGACAAGGCAAAAATTGGCTTCATGATCAGCCCGGACCGGAAGACAAAGCGGTTGAGCTTGTCCATATAGGCGTCCCAATCTGCGATCGGGCGGGCGGCAACACCGCTTTTTTCGGCAGCCCTGGCAACTGCGGGTGCGATTTTAAGGATCAGGCGTGGGTCAAACGGTGATGGAATGAGGTAATCCGGCCCGAAGACCGGAGTTTCCGAGCCATAGGCCTTGGCCGCAACTTCCGACACTTCCTCTCGGGACAATTCGGCAATTGCATCCACCGCGGCAATTTTCATCTCTTCGTTGATGGTGGTTGCACCGCAGTCCAGCGCGCCCCGAAAGATGAACGGGAAACAGATAACATTGTTGACCTGATTGGGAAAATCCGACCGCCCTGTGCAGATCATCGCATCAGCGCGCACGGCACGGGCAAGATCCGGCATAACTTCCGGCGTCGGGTTGGCAAGCGCCATAACCAGCGGGCGCTCGGCCATTTTTTCCAAAAGCTCTGGCTTGAGCACGCCGCCAGCAGAAAGCCCGAGAAAAATGTCTGCGCCTTCAATAACATCGGCCAGCGTTCGGGCTTCGGTTTCCTTGGCGTAGACCGACATCCACCGATCCATATGGTCGTTGCGGCCCAGATAGACCACGCCATCCTTGTCAGTGCAGGTGATGTTTTCGAGCCTGGCACCCAGCGAAACCAGCAGATTGAGGCAGGCGAGGGCGGCTGCGCCCGCTCCCGAGGTGACGATCTTGACGTCTTCAATGTTTTTGCCGGCAAGCAAAAGCGCGTTGCGCACTGCGGCAGCAACAATAATTGCAGTGCCATGCTGGTCGTCGTGGAAAACCGGAATTCCCATGCGGGCGCGCAGCCGCTCTTCAACTTCAAAACACTCCGGTGCCTTGATATCTTCAAGGTTGATGCCGCCGAAGGTCGGCTCCAGCGCCGCCACAACATCCACAATCCGGTCGATTTCCTGGGCGTCGATTTCAATGTCGAAAACATCTATGTCGGCGAACTTCTTGAACAGAACCGCCTTGCCTTCCATGACCGGCTTGGAAGCCAGCGGACCAATATTTCCCAGGCCCAGCACGGCTGTGCCGTTGGAAATGACAGCAACCAGGTTTGCCCGGCTGGTATATTCGGCTGCAAGTGCAGGGTCTTTGGCAATTTCGCGGCAGGGGGCAGCAACGCCTGGTGAATAGGCCAGTGCCAGATCGCGCTGGTTGCCGAGCGTTTTGGTCGGGCGAATTTCCAGCTTACCGGGCTGTGGGTGCCGATGGTAAAACAGCGCCTGTTCATCAAGATCCGGGACGGTGTTGGTTACGGTTTCATCAATCCCCGGCATGTGGCCTCCGCGCCTGCACATTGCTCAATTCCAGAAAAAGCCTCAGAGCTCTAAACCTGGCATTGCGACATAACAAAGAGATAAAGCCCGATTGCATTCAGGGTAAATGCGAAGGGCACGCTTATCTCCCGAATGCTCTATTGCATTCGTGCGGAAATCAAAACCATTTTAACGATAATAATGCGTAAACAGAGTGCTGAATGCCTTTCAATACAGGGAAACCGGCGGGCCTGCGCACATCACATGCTTGTCATGAGAATCTGCCATATCGGGCATAGATTTTTACGAAGTGAAGTGCAGCAAAAACGTCTTTGATCAATCAACACGACCATCTGACGTTGAGCTCCATCAGGCAATGAAAGGCGCAGCCTCATGGTCAGCAATGGGCAAGAGCCTTTGAAAGAGCTACACGCCCGGCCCTTTGTCCGGCATTTCCGAACGCTGTTTCTTTCCGATGTGCATCTGGGTTCCAAATCTGCGCAGGCAGATCTGCTGGTCGATTTTCTGAAGTGTCATGATGCGGAAAAAATCTATCTCGTGGGTGACATTGTGGATGGGTGGCGGCTGCGCCGCTCGTGGCACTGGCCCTCTGCGCACAATGATGTGGTGCAGAGGCTGCTGAGCAAGGCACGCAAGGGCAGTGAGATTATCTATGTACCGGGAAACCATGATGAGTTCATGCGTGAGTTTCCCGGCGAACATTTTGGCGGCATAGAAGTGCGGTTGCAGGATGTGCACGAGACGGCTGATGGTCGCCGCATGCTGATCATTCATGGTGATGAGTTTGACGTGGTGGTTCGCAATGCCCGCATCATCGCCTATCTGGGCGACTGGGCTTACGACATGGCCATTGCCATCAATCACATTTTCAATCGCATCCGCACATGGCTGGGCTTTCCATACTGGTCGCTGTCATCCTGGGCCAAGTTGAAAGTTAAAAATGCCGTCAATTTCATAGGCGCGTTTGAAGATGCTCTGGTCAGCGAGGCAAAGCGCCACAATTGCGAAGGTGTGGTGTGCGGGCACATTCACCACGCCATTATCGGCACGCGCGGCGCCATCACCTATGTGAATACGGGTGATTGGGTGGAAAGCTGCACCGCCGTGGTGGAGCGCCATGACGGCACTTTTGAGTTGATCCGCTGGACGGTTATGGCCGGTACTGAGATTGGCGACGTGCTGCAAGGTGCCCAGCCCATCGCGGCGGAGTAAGGGCTTTTACGCCAAATTGACGAATGCATCGAGCTTCAAAACTTAACCTCTGCTTGTAAAAACCTGTATATCTGTGCGGATAGTCTTCGACAGTGCAGGACATGTTGAGTTATGGAAGTTGCGTATCTGATCAATCAATATCCCAAGACCAGCCACAGTTTCATTCGACGTGAAATTCTGGCGCTGGAAAAGGCCGGGGTTCGCGTGCACCGCACTGCCATGCGCGGCTGGGATGCAGAGCTTGTTGATCCGGAAGATATAGCAGAGCAGAAACAGACCTATTATTTGCTGAAGGGTGGAGCTGTGCCGCTGGTTTCAGCGACGGCCAAACAGCTTTTTCGCAACCCGAAAAAGTTCTGGGCAGCGGCGCGCCAGAGCCTGCGCATGATGCGCAAAAGCGACCGGTCCCCTGCTGTACACGCCATTACGCTGGCTGAAGCATGTTTGCAGGCCGAACATCTGGCAGAGGTCGGGGCCCAGCATATTCACGCGCATTTTGGCACCAACTCCGCCGAAGTCGCCATGCTGACGAGCATGCTTTCCGGCATACCTTACAGTTTCACCGTGCATGGACCGGATGAATTTGATGCGCCGCGCTTCATGAAGCTGGGCGACAAGGTGCACCACGCCAAGTTTGTTGCTGCCATCAGCGATTTTTGCGCCAGCCAGATCTATCGTTGGGCGGAGTTTGCCGACTGGGGCAAGATCAGAATTGTTCGCTGCGGGCTGGACCCTGCTTATGTGCTGGAACCATCTCCCGCGCCAATTTATCCGCGGCGTCTGGTGACGGTGGGGCGTCTGGGTGGGCAAAAGGGCCATTGGTTGCTGGTTCAGGCTGCGGCGCTGCTTAAGCAGCGCGGTGTGGATTTTGAACTGGTGCTGGTGGGCGATGGTGAATTGCGCCCGGATATTGAAGGGTTGATTGCCAGGGAAGGGTTGGGAGATACGGTTACCATCACCGGATGGGCCAGTGGCGATGAGGTGCGCCATCAGATACTGGCTGCACGGGCGATGATCCTGACCAGTTTTGCCGAAGGGCTGCCCGTGGTGATTATGGAAGCCTATGCGCTGGGCCGCCCGGTTCTTGCAACCGAAATTGCCGCGATACCGGAACTGGTGCGCGAGGGTGAAACGGGCTGGCTGTTTTCTGCCGGGTCAGTGGAAGCCGCAGCGGCAGCAATGCTGCGTTGCCTTGAAGCGCCGGATGTTGCCTGCGCTGATATGGGGCGGCGTGGGCAGGCGCTGGTGCGGGAGCGGCATAATCTGGATCAGGAAGCGGCTTATCTGGCCAGCCTGTTTAGGGAACAGAGCATTTCCCGTTGAAGCGGACTCGCTTCAACGACAGGACAATGCGAAAAAGCGAGAAGCCTTCATTTCCCGTTGAAGCGGATCCGCTTCAACGACAGGACAATGCGAAAAAGCGAGAAGCCTTCATTTCCCGTTGAAGCGGACTCGCTTCAACGACAGGACAATGCGGATAATAAAAGGCCTCAGCATTTCCCGTTGAAGCGGACTCGCTTCAACGACAGGACAATGCGGTACAATCATCAGGCGGCAACGGCCGCCTGAGTTGCAAAACGGCTTTCTGCCAGATGGTTGGCAAGTCTGACCGCCAGCGCAATAGCGGTCAGGGTCGGGTTTGCCTGACCGGAAGTAGGCAATACGGCAGCGCTTGCCACGTATAGATTATCCAGATCAAAACTGCGCAGATTGGCATCGACAACGCCTTCGCGCCGGTTGTCTGCCATGCGGATCAGGCCGATCTGGTGTGTGCCATGGCGTGCCTGCGCCATGACGCCGGCAACCCTGTCTTCACGAGGCATGCGGTATTCCAGAGTGCCAAAGCCGGTTGTGTGCAGCCATTTCTCAAACAGGTCATGCACCTTGACCACCGACTGTGCATCCGCTTCCGGAAAACGCTGGTCAATTTCCAGACGCGGCAAGCCAAGAGCATCTGTCTTGTCTGTCAACCAAACCCGGCTTGATGCATCCGGGCTGTGCTCCGAGTGATAGGAAAGGCCATAGCGGCGACTTTTGTTCGGCACAAAAAGGCCTGGCAGCCTTTCCTTACCGGTATAGCGCCGGATCAGAAAATTGCTGGCATGGCGCGCGGCTTCTGGCATGCCGGAAAGAACATTTCGAACATGCTTCAAGACATCCTGCGGCTTGTCGGAAACATGGCGACGTCGAATGGCTTCGGCCACAATGAGCCTTCCCACCGGGCCATAAGCCATGACCAGATAGACCAGTGACAGAATGGAGCTTTGATGGCGCGGGTCGGCAACCGGTGGCACAACTGGCCAAAGTGACGTGTTGAGAATGCCTTCCTGCAATTGCGTTTCGACACTTGGCACAAAGCGGCGGCGAACATACGAGCCACTTTCATGGACAAAAAAGTCAAACGCCTTATCCAGGCGGTCAGACGTCAGCGTCATATCAGCAATTTCGCCAATGACGTGGCCCATGTAATAGCGGCCAAGCGGGCCATCGGGCCCACCAAACAGATCGGGTGATTTGCGGCGAGTGGCCAGAAGCAGGCGAGTGCTTTCCAACCCGCCAGCGGTTAGAACAAGCGTTGAGACACCAAGGCGGCGCTTGCCGCTGCCATCTGCGCGCGAAATTTCGACGTCACGCACCTTGCCATCATCACCAAGGCCGATATCCGTTACCGCACTGTGCAAACGCACATCGATCAAAGGGCTTTCGCTCAGGATTTTGCGGTGGGTGACCTGCAGCTTCTGCTCATTGGCCCAGCGTTCCAAACTGTCAAAGCTGAAGCTTTTGTCGTCTGTTTCCAATCCGGCAATCGGCGCGGAGTAGACGAGTTGGCCAGTGTCTGCCAGCTCGCAGGCGCGGGCGTAATGCTTGTACACGTCCTGATATTCAATTGGCCATTTTGCATCGACAAGGCCGGGCCGGGGCATGAAATCCACCGGATCGTAGATGACGCAGCGGGCACCCCAGAAATTGGAGGTGCCGCCCAGCATGCGCGCCACGGCAATCGTCATGTCGTCATGACTGTCCGCCTTGGAAAAATCGGCTTGTGAAAGTGCCTGAATTTCGGGATCACGCTTTTTCCCGCCAGATTCCAGCAGCAGCACTGGCACGGAAAGCCGTGCCAGTTCCACCGCAAGAGAAATGCCAACGGGGCCGGCGCCGACGATGCAGACACCGGAAAAATGATCGTCGAGGCCATCCAAATCGTCGTTTATCATAATGATTTATCCAAAAATATTGACTGTAAAATATGCTCCCGTGCAGTCGTTTACTGATTCACTCAGCGGCCATCAAAACCGATTGCGAGGTGTTGACCGGCGCCTCATTCAACACCTGGCGCATGCGCTCTGCCAAAACCCGCACGCAGGGTTCCAGCACCATGCCGTCATGATCACCCGGAACGATGGCAACAACCAGCTCATCGACAAACGGGGTCCAGCCATTGTCATCCAGCACAATGGTGCGGCCTTCCTGCAGGCGGCGGCCATCCCGCAACTGATACACAACATCGGGAACCGGGCGGAACAGATGCACCGTGCCTGCATAGGGCCTGACCTGATACAGCTCCAAAGCACGGCGGAAGGCCGCTTCAATATTGTGATTGTGGAATTGCTCTGTCGAGTTTTCGGAGGTTGCGGCAGATTCCTTTTCACGCCGCTCTTTTTCCCACAGCATCCGGTTGCGCCACCATTGCGATACAAATGACAGCTTGTTTCGCTTGAGATCCTGCAATTTCATGTCCAGACGGTCCATCTGCGTCAGAGCCGGCTGGGTTGGCAATGGCGTATCCAGCATGATCAGGCGGCTTACGGTTTCCCCTGCCTCCTGCAACTGCCGGGCAATTTCAAAAGCGGTTATGCCGCCACCGGAAAAGCCGCCGAGCAGATAAGGACCATGTGGCTGCACAGTGCGAATTTCGGAAATAATCTCGCGTGCAGCTTCCTCAAATGTCTCGTGAGGGGATTCCATTCCGTACAGCCCACGCGATTGCAGGCCATAAACCGGGCGGTCGGTGCCAAGATGCAGTGCCAGATGGCGCAAATTCAGAATGTTTCCGAACATGCCTGCACACAGGAAGAACGGCGTTGCCTGTGGGTTCTTGCCTTTGTGCATGACAACCAGATGCGTCAGCTTGGAGGTGGCGTCTTCCTGACGCGGTTCCGTGCTGCCGTCTTCGCCATCCTGCGTGCCAACCTTTTCACCAATCAATGCGGCGCAGGCTGCAATAGTCGGCGCTTCAAAAAGCACGGAAATCGGAAAGTCCAGACCATATTCCTGCCGGATCATGCGGAACAGCCGGACCGCGATCAGCGAGTGACCGCCGATGTCGAAAAAGCTGTCATCAACGCCAATTCCGTCAACACCCAGCAACTCCCGCCAGAAATCTGCGAGCTTGCGTTCAATAGCATTTCGTGGGGCGACAAAATCTCGTTCAAGTGCCGGCCGTTCGAACAATTGCGATGATTTTTCAACCTCTTCCAGAGGCTGGTTCGCACGGGATATAAGCGCTGGAAGATCCATGGAAGAAATGATCGGCTGGCTTTCTCCGGTGCCGAGGGCACGAACCAGTGCGGAAAATCCTTCTGCAGGACGAATGCCCTGTGCCACTTGCGCCGCAAGGGCAAGAACTGCCGGCGACGTGCTGCGTGGAGCAGCAGATGGCGCACGGGCCGTATCGGCAGCCGGCGCGGCAAAGCTGACATCATCATCCAGACGTTTGATGATGAAGTGGTCGACCTGCGCTATGACATTGCCGGCCTCGTCGGCCAGAACCACATCAAACGCCGCATAGCCATCACCCAGACCCTCGGCATCAGCCAGCCTTAGCCAGCTGACGGTCTTTTGCGGAAGGGGAGCCAGAACGCGCAGCTTTGCATAGGAGGCCGGTGCCCACAGAACCTTGCTGTCGCCATAGCCGGCAATCAGATCCATGGCACAGCCAGTGGCAATGTCCATCAGGGCAGGGTGCAGGCGGGTGTCATCACCCTTTGCCTGCTCTGCCAGTTCAAGCTCTGCCAGTGCCTCGCCTTTGCCCAGGGAAAGGGATTTGAGAACCCGCCAGCGCGGGCCGAAGCGGACGTGATCCTCCTGCGCAGCGCGCAGGGTTTGACCCGGCTCTGCCGCTGTGCGCTCGGTGCAGCGTGCCTGAACAGCCGCAATATCGATCCTGGGCTGTTCAGTCGCGGCCTGCAGAAGCAGCGCTTCGGCATGGCGCACAAATGCCCCATCGCTGGCCTGCGCCGTAATGGTGGCCCGCAGCCCCTGACGGGTCGGCTCCAAACGCAACCGAACCAGCTTTTCGGCATTGTCTTCCACATCCAGCGGACGCAGGAACACAAGATCGCGAATTTCCACTGCCTCGGCCAGGCCGTATTCACGAGCCGCTTGCAGCAACAGTTCGATATAGCCGGTGCCGGGCAGAATTGCCGTACCGGAAACAAGCCTGTGCTCAGACAGAAGCCAGTGTGTGCGGGGGCTTATGGAAGTTTCGAGCCACAGATTTTCATCCTCGTCTTCCACCCAGTGGGTGAAGAACGGGCCGCTGGCAGGTTCCAGTGTCTGCGAGTCAACCACACTGCGCCCCATGGCACGGGCAGCAAGTCCGGTTTCATCCCACACACCCCAATGCACGGCCACGGTTTTTCGGTCTGTGCGGTTGCGGCAGCTTTCTGCATAGGCGTTCAGATAGGCGTTGGCGGCAACGTAATCCACCTGACCGGCAGGCGCAGTATCGGTACTGGTGGAAGAGAAAAGCACCAGAAGATCCAGCTTTTCCTGATCGAGGCTATCGGCAAGAACGGCAGTGCCGTGCACCTTTGGCGCAAACACTTCTTCCACATCCGCATGGGTTTTCAGCGGAATCAGATCGTCCTTTACCAGACCTGCAGTGTGGAACACGCCGTTGAGTTCGCCGAACTCCTTGCGAGCTTCTGCAACCGCAGCCTGCATTTCGACCTGATTGCCGACATCGGCATTCAGATACAGAACTTTTGCGCCGGTTTCTTCCATGGCCGAAATGGCCGCAATGGTGCGGCGGGTCCGGTCGCGGCGGTTCAGTGCTTTTGAAAGCAGCGGCCACTGGCTGCGGTCCGGCAGAGGCCGACGGCCAACCAGAACAATTTTTGCCTGATAATCATTGACCAGCTGCGACGCCAGTGCCAGCGCCAGATCACCCTGACCGCCGGTGAACATGTAGACACCGCGCTGCCGGATTGCCAACTTGTCGGTTTCCTGAAGCTTCAGCGGCGCATAAGCCCGCTTCCAGCGCTTTTCAGCACGATAAGCCAGTGTTTCCGTAGCTGGAGCGGCCATCAACTCGTTCCACAATTGCCCTTCAGTATCGGGCAATTGTTCGTCAGCTTCAGGCCTGCGGCGTGCAAACAGCGTGCTGCGCGTTTGCTTCTGTGCAACTTTGACCGGCAGGTCCATATCGGCAATGCGCACGGTGACACCGGGCATTTCCTTGGGCAGCACCAGGGCCGGGCCCAATATGGTTGCCTTTTCCGGGCATGGCACGGCCTCATCTGCCACCCGCTGCATGCCATTGGTGGCAATTGTCAGGTGCAGTGGTGCACCAGCCCCGGCATCTGCCATGGCTTGGGATAGATACAATATACTGTAAAACCCGCATTCCTGATTGCGGTGGAAAAAGCTGGAGCCGGGGCGGTGGCTTTCATCCGTGGTCAAAAGCCACAAATGCACAATCTGGCTTGGCATCTCGCCATCAGCCGCCAACCCGCTGAACAAAGCGTCATAGCCAGCGCGCTCGTTTTCCGGGCACAGCACATAGTCATCAGCGCCGCGTTTGCCAAAATTGTCGCCCAGTCGAACCGTTGCGACCCTGTGTCCTGCCTTGCGAAGCCTTTCGGTCAGGTTTGCGCCTATTCCGCCTTCATCGGCAAACACCAGCCAGAACTGGCGTTCTGCTGCCACTTCGCTTTCAATATCGGGCAGGGATTGCTTCCAGACCGGGCGGTAGCCCCAATCGGAAATGTCTGCACGGCGCAAAAGCGGCGCTGCCTCGCCCGCCTTGGCGGTTGTGGCTGCTGCCTGTTCAATGAAAAACCGACGATGCTGAAATGCATAGGTTGGCAGAGACACGCGGCGCGCGCCGCTGTCCTTGAACATTGCGGAAAGGTCAGCCGGCAGGCCCACGGCAAAAGCGCGGCCAATGGCGGTCAGCAGATAAAGCCGATCGTCCACCACCTCGTCCGGGTGTGGCAATGCATTGATGATCTGGTTTGCATCGATATTGCCCTGCGCCTTGGCCAGCGAACTCAAGGCACGGCTGGGGCCGACTTCAATATAGACGCGGGATTTGTCGGCTGCCAATGCGCCCATTCCGCGGGCAAATTCCACGGTGGAGCGCAAATGCCTGCACCAGTATGTCGGGTCTATGGCCTGCGCGTCCGACAGCCATTCGCCGGTCAGGTTGGACATGATTGGAATGCGTGGTGCCGACAACCGGATGCTGCGCAAAAATGCCTCGAAGCGCGGCAGAATATCATCCAGCATTCGCGAATGGGCCGCAATGTCGATCTGTATCCGGGTGCTTTCAATATCACGCGCCAGCAAATCGGCGCGGAACGCTTCCAGATCTTCATTCTTGCCGGAAACGACGCAGAATTGCGGTGCGTTGACGGAAGCAAGGTCCAGCGCTTCTGGAAGAATTGCCTGCAGCGATGCCGGATCCATTGGCACGCTCAGCATGCCGCCTGGGGCAATCGTGTCAAACAACTCACCACGCAGGCGCACAAGGTTGACCGCATCCTTGAAGCTGAAAACCCCTGCCAGACAGGCAGCAGCGTTTTCGCCCATGGAATGGCCAATCAATGCGCTTGGCCGAATGCCAGCCGCCATCAGCGTGCGGGAAATGGCAATTTCGATAATGAGAATGGCAGGAAGCTGAACCGATGGCTTGAGGAGGGCTTGCGCTGCGGCTTCATTGCCGGCGGATGCTTCCAGCCAGGCCTGACGGATTTCTGTGGCGGCGGCAGCGGGCAGATAGGAAAGGCCCTCATCCACCAATGCGCGGAAGCCGGTATCCTGCGCATAAAGCTGCGCGGTCATGCCGGTGTGCTGCGCCCCTCCGCCAGGAAACAGAAACACTGCTCCGCTGGTGCTGTCCATTGCCGAGTGGGTGAAGGCGCGGCGTGTTTCGGTGTCACTCAGTGTTGCAATGGCATCCTGCCGATCGCGCACGGCCACAACCCGGCGATGTTCAAACGCCTTGCGCCCGTGCAGCAATGTGTAAGCCGTGTCACGCAATGACAGGTTGGAGTCATCAGCCAATCGCGCTGCCAGACGGGCGACTGCGCCATCCAGAGCCTTGCGGCTTTTTGCCGAAAAGACCAGCAATTGCGCATTGTCATTGTCTGCCGAAGCCGGGCGGCCCTTGGGCGTGCTGGCGACTGGTGGCTGTTCCAAAATAACATGCGCATTGGTGCCGCCAACGCCAAGCGAGTTGATGGCGGCACGGCGCGGCGCGCCTGTATCCTGCCACTCGGTCAAACGGTCATTGACAATGAATGGCGTTGTTTCAAACGCAATGGAAGGGTTCGGCTTTTCGTAATTCAGGCTTGGCGGAATCTGGCCGTGCTTCACAATCAGCGCCGCTTTGATAAGGCCGACAACACCGGCCGCCGTGTCCAGATGGCCGATATTGGTTTTAACCGACCCAATCCGGCAGAAGCCGGTCTGGCTGGTGCTTTGCCGAAAAGCCTGGGTCAGAGCTTCAATTTCAATCGGGTCGCCAAGATAGGTGCCGGTGCCATGGCACTCGACATAGCCAATGGTTTCCACGGGCAGTCCGGAAAGAACCTGCGCCTCGACAATTGCTTCTGCCTGACCGGAAACACTGGGGGCGAGGTAGCCCGCTTTTGTGCCACCATCATTGTTCAAGGCACTGGCCTTGATGACCGCGTGGATGACATCGCCATCTTCCATGGCATCGGCAAGACGGCGCAGCACCACAACGCCCGTGCCGCTGCCAAATACCGTGCCAGCCGCGCGGTGATCAAACGCCCGGCAATGGCCATCTGGCGAAAGAATTTCACCATCCTGAAACACATAGCCGCGACGATGCGGCAGCTCGATGGTGACACCGCCCGCAAGCGCCATGTCACACTCGCCATTCAACAGGCTTTGACAGGCATAATGCACGGCGACCAGAGATGTTGAGCAGGCGGTCTGCACGTTAACGCTGGGGCCGCGCAAATCGAAATTGAACGAGGCTCTGGTTGCCAGGAAATCCTTGTCGTTGCCCGTGTGGCGAAGTAGAAACATGCCTGTTTCTTCAACAAGTTGTCGGTTGCTGCAAACGTTGAAGTAGAAGTAGCTTCCCATGCCGCAGCCGGCAAAAACCCCCACCGGGCCATTGGCCGTATCAGGCGTGCGCCCGGCATCTTCCATCGCTTCCCAGGCGCATTCCAGAAACTGCCGATGCTGCGGGTCCATAATCGCCGCTTCCTTGGGGCTGAGCCCAAAGAAATCGGCATCAAACAACTCCATTTCATCCAGCACGGCTGCGCGCGGTACATAATTTGGATGATGCATGCGCTCGGCGCTTTCGCCGTGCTGGATAAGCTCTTCCGGGGTTAAAGTGCTGATGGATTCAACGCCATCGCATAGGTTTTTCCAGAAGCCTGCGGCATCTTTCGCACCCGGTACGCGAAGCGCCATACCGACGATTGCTATGTCATTGGGTGAAAAAGTTTCATCAGCCATATCGTCCGCCCGCAATCTATAGTTTGGAATTTAAACAATGAAATGCTGTCTTCCCGGCCAAAAACAAGCTAGCCGCTGCGATCAGTGGTAAGCTTTATCATGCAAGGCGTCACGCTAGCATTTGGGAAGATATGACTTATACCCAAGGGATAAAATTATGGATGCCTATACGCCTTCTGGTGGATAATATGCACCCATAGCCCACCTTCCGATGCCACCGGAAGGACACGTTGATCTTCAATTCAGCTGATGAGCATAGTCGCCGCATTCATATTCTAAGTTGTTTTGGAGCCTGTTGCGATGGCCGCTTTCAATTGCGTAATGGTGGGTGACGAATCTCTTCTCGTGGAATGCGCAAGGCTGGTGCTGGCCAGAGGCCACACAATCTCTGCTATTGTTTCCGCTAATTCATCGGTGCGCCAGTGGGCCAGGGGCGAAGGGATCGAGGCTCTGCAATGGCAGGGCGATCTGGCGAGTGTGCTGGGTAACACCTCATACGACTGGTTGTTCAGTGTCGCCAATCTGAGGATGATTCCGCACGCTGTGTGGGCCGGTGCCAACAGAGGTGCAATCAACTTTCACGATGGGCCATTGCCGCATTATGCCGGTTTGAACACCCCAAGCTGGGCTCTGCTGGCTGGCGAAGAGCAGCATGGCGTTACCTGGCACGCCATTACCGATGGCATTGATGAGGGTGCAATCTACGCGCAGGAAATGTTTGCGCTGGAGGCGGACGATACCGCACTGACGCTGAACACCAAATGCTTTGAAGCAGGCATTGCCTCTTTTGCACGGGTGCTTGTTGCGCTGGAAGATGGCGTACAGCCGGTGGCGCAGGATTTTACCAACCGCCAGCTTTTTGCGCGCAGCAAGCGGCCTGTGGCGGCTGGCACGCTGGATTTTGACCAGGGCGCACAGGCGCTGTCGCAAACTGTTCGGGCTTTGAGTTTTGGTGCGGGCTACCGCAATCCACTTTCCACCGCCAAGCTGCAGACGGGCAGGGGATTGCTGACGGTTCAAACATTGACTGTGCTGGACGAGGCGTTACCCGGTCTGCCAGGTGAGGTGCTGGATCTGCGTGCAGATGCTGCGGTCATTGCCACAGCAGACAAGCCCGTTCTTGTAACGGCGCAATGCGCCGGGGGGCTGCCGGTAACGCAATTTCTGCGCAAGGGCGATTTGCTGCCGCGCATCAACGCAGATGAGAGCGCCAGTCTGACAGTTGCAACAGAAGCAGCGGCAACGCATGAGGCGTTTTTCCGAAAGGCCATTGCATCCGCGGCAGATCTGGATATCCCCGGTATTGCAGCCCCATCGGTGCAGGCCGATATACGCTCGCTTGACCTGGCAGCGCCGGCCGATGGCGGCATGGCTGTTGCCGCGGCATTTTTGCGGCGCATTGGCGGTGAACCAGCTTTTGATGTGGCGTTTGTCCATGCCGGAATTGCAAGCCTTGCCTCTGAGTTCCCGGAATATTTTTCACCATCGGTCCCGCTGCGCATCGAATCTGCGGACAATGCCACGGTGGCAGAATTTGTTTCCGGCTTTGCCCAACGCGTCGCTGCATTGAAAGAGCGTGGCGTTTTTGCGGCTGATCTGGTGCAGAGAACGCCGGGCCTGTCGCCCGCGCGTCTGGCAATTGCCATCAGCGAAAACGGGCAGGCGGTGCAGGGCACTGCCTTGACCTTCGCATTCAACACCTCTGGCGGGCAGCTCTTTTATGATGCCAACCGCGTCTCACATAACAAGGCGCAGGAACTGGCGCACCGTTTCGGCATTTTTGCTGCCGGCTTCGCTGATGATGCGGCCATGCTGTCACTGCCGTTGATGGATGAGGCGGAAAAGAACCGCGTGCTGTTTGAGTGGAACCGCTCCGAGCGGGACTATGACCGGCAGGCCACCATGCATTCGCTGATCGAGCTGCAGGTTGACCGCACGCCAGATCTGGTTGCAGTGGCTGACAGCGCCGGGCAACTGACTTACCGCCAGTTGGATGAGCGCGCCAACCGCATTGCCCATGCCTTGCAAGCGGCGGGTATTGGCCCGGATGTGCTGGTTGGCCTGCATCTGCCACGCGGCATGGACCTTGTTACGGGCGGTCTGGCCATTCACAAGGCTGGCGGCGCCTATGTGCCGCTGGATCCGGCATTTCCGGCCGATCGCCTGGCCCTGATGATTGAAGACAGCGCCGCCCCGGTGGTGCTGACCGACCGTTCGCTGGCAAATTCTCCGGCGCTGGCGGGCGTGCGCGTCATGGTGATAGAGGACGTGCTGGCTCAGGATTGGCCGGCCACCCGCCCGACTTCCGGTTCAACATCCTCTAATCTGGCCTATGTTATTTTCACATCCGGTTCCACAGGCCGCCCGAAGGGCGTGATGGTGGAACATGGCAATGCGGCCAACTTCTTTGCCGGCATGGATGATCGGATTGCCGGGGTGGATGGTCCTGACCAGCCGGTTTGGCTGGCTGTTACCAGCCTGTCCTTCGACATTTCTGTACTGGAGCTTTTCTGGACGCTGACCCGCGGCTTCAAGGTGGTGGTCTACAGTGCCGCCGCCGCGGCTTCCCAGCGGCTTACCGGCACGTTGAAGGCGCTGGATTTCGGCCTGTTTTACTGGGGCAATGACGATGGGGCAGGCCCGGCCAAATATCGCCTGCTGCTGGAAGGCGCAAAATTTGCCGACGAGCATGGGTTCCAGTCTATCTGGACGCCAGAGCGGCACTTCCATGCTTTTGGCGGTCCATATCCAAATCCGGCTGTAACGGGCGCCGCCGTAGCCTCTATCACCAAAAACCTTGCCATCCGTGCGGGCAGCTGCGTTCTGCCGCTGCACCACCCGCTGCGTGTTGCGGAAGAATGGTCGGTTCTGGACAATCTGAGCAATGGCCGTGTTGGCCTGGCCTTTGCCTCCGGCTGGATGCCGGAAGACTTTGTGCTGCGTCCGGAAAACACTCCGCCCAACAACAAGGCGGCGATGCTGCGCGACATTGAAACGGTGCGGCGCTTGTGGCGGGGCGAAGCCGTTGAATTCGACTTTGGTTCCGGCAAAGCCGCTGTGGTGACTCAGCCACGGCCAGTGCAGAAGGAACTACCGGTCTGGATAACCACAGCCGGAAACCCTGAAACCTACCGTGACGCAGCGCGTGCCGGCGCCAACGTGCTGACGCACTTGCTGGGGCAGTCTGTTGCCGAACTTGGCGACAAGATTCGCATATACCGCGAAACATTGCGCGAATGCGGTCATGACCCGAGCGCATTCAAGGTTACCTTGATGCTGCACACCCTGGTTGGCACAGACCGCGAGGTTGTTCGCCAACAAGCCAGAGAGCCATTGAAGGAATATTTGCGCAGTGCTGCGGCGTTGATCAAGCAATATGCCTGGGCGTTTCCGGCCTTCAAAAAACCGCAGGGCGCAACCAACGCCATGGATATTGATCTGCGCTCGCTGGATCAGGACGAGGTGGACGCAATTCTGGACTTTGCCTTCCAGCGTTATTTTGAAGATTCCGGCCTGTTTGGCACGGTGGAAGATGCTGCGCGTCGGCTGGATGAAATTGCCGCCGTTGGCGTGGATGATGTTGCCTGCCTGATTGATTTCGGCGTGAACAGCGACACAGTGCTGCAAAGCCTGCCGCATCTGGCCGATGTGGTGGCTCGCAATCGTGCACCACAGGCCGAGGCAAGCGAAGCGGAAAGCTTTGCCAGCCTGATCGCTCGCCACGGCGTAACCCATCTGCAGTGCACGCCATCCATGGCGCGCATGTTCCTGGACTCGGATGAAAACCGCTCTGCACTCGCGCGTGTGCGCCACCTGTTCATTGGTGGTGAAGCGTTGCACTCCTCGCTGTTGGGCGACATTGCCGCGGTGTCTTCGGCCAGCGTTGAAAACATGTACGGGCCAACGGAAACCACGATCTGGTCTTCCACGCTGACAGCCAACCAGTCTGAAGGCGTTGTGCCACTGGGCAAGCCAATTGCCAACACTCAGCTCTACGCGCTGGATGTGGCCGGACAGCCTGTACCTCCCGGCTTCCCGGGAGAGTTGTATATTGGCGGAGAGGGTGTAACCCGCGGCTATATTCAGCGGCCGGACTTGACGGCAGAGCGCTTTGTGCAGGATCCGTTTACCGGCAGGCGCATGTACCGCACCGGCGATCTGGTCTCATTCTCTGCCGATGGCACACTGAATTTCCTTGGCCGTGCAGACCATCAGGTCAAAGTGCGTGGCTATCGTATTGAGCTGGGCGAGATTGAATCCCGCCTCGCGGCATTGCCGGGCATTGTCGAGGCGGTTGTCATGGCGCGGGAAGACCGCAAAGACGACGTGCGGATTGTTGCCTACATGCGTGTGGAGGGTGAAGCACCGGCAGACGAGACGTTGCGCACCGAACTGACGCGCGACTTGCCGGACTACATGATACCGGCGCATTTTCTGACGCTGGACGCATTTCCTCTGACGCCGAACGCCAAGGTGGATCGCAAGCAATTGCCGCGTCCGGAAGACGCAAAGGCTCCTGCCAGCACGCAGAGCTATGTTGCGCCGGACAATTCAACCCAGCAGGCGGTGGTGGAAACCTTCCAGCGGATTCTGGGTGTCGAGCGGGTTGGGCTTTCCGACAGCTTCTTTGCACTGGGTGGACATTCGCTGCTGGCCGTGCAGGCGCACCGCGAGCTCAAGGCTTCCGTTGCTCCGGCGCTGACAATCACCGACCTGTTCCGTTTTCCCACGGCCGGGGCGCTTGCCGCGCACATTGATGGCGACAGCAAAGCAGATGAACGCTTGAACCGGGTTGCGGATCGTGCTGCCATGCGCCGCAATGCCTTGAACGAGCGACGCGGGGGAATAGTGCGCGTGCGTGAAACTGGATGAAGCTGCTGCCGCGTCTGTTTGACCGGCCGGTTGCAACCTTCGAGGCCCTTCCACCCTATCGGGCGGAAGGGCTTTTTGCGCTGGAGGCAGCGCAGGTTGCGGCGGCGGTGCCTGCACGCCGGGCAGAGTTTGCCACCGGGCGCGCGTGTGCACGCGCTGCCATGGCGCAACTGGGGTTACACCCGCAGGCAGTGGCCGTTGCACCGGATCGCTCGCCAGTATGGCCAGCGGGGCTTGTGGGCTGCATCAGCCATTCCGCCAGCCTGTGCGGGGCCGTAGTGGCCCGGCAGGCCGATGGCGTGCGTGCGCTGGGTCTGGATATTGAAGAAGCCCAGCCGCTGGAACCTGACCTGTGGCAGGAGATCTGCTTTGACAGCGAACTGGACTATCTGCACGGTCTGCCCGAGCACGAGGCGGGCCTGATGGCCAAGGTGATATTCAGCGCCAAGGAATGCGCCTACAAGGCGCAATATCCGCTGACGAATGAACTCTTCGGTTTTGAAGCTTTCCGAGTGTTGCCAGACCTGCAGGCGGGTAGGTTCACGGCAATCTGGGCTATGGATGTGGCGGGCTTTACCAAAGGCCAGACATGGAAAGGCCGCCTGCTTGTCACAGGCGGCCACATTCTGACAGGTCTGACGCTCGTCGCTTAAAGCGCTAGTAAGCCGATTTGGAGTTGATCATCTCCAGAACAGTCCGGCCGATGATGCGCATATCCAGAAACAGCGACCAGTTGTGGATGTACCACAGGTCATAGTTAAGGCGCGCTTCCATGTGGCCAAGCGTTGGTGTCTCTCCACGATGACCATTAATCTGCGCCCAGCCCGTCAGGCCCGGCTTGGCATGGCGGCGGAAGGTGTATTTGCGGATCATCTGGTCATATTCACGGTCATGCGCAACAGCGTGCGGACGTGGGCCAACAATCGACATATGGCCACACAGCACATTCCAGAACTGCGGCAACTCATCAATGCTGGTTGCGCGAATGAACCGGCCAACCTTGGTGATGCGGCTGTCCTGTCGGCGTGCCTGGGTTACCGTATCGCCATCTTCCTGTACGCGCATGGAGCGAAACTTGACGATGCGGAACGCTTCGTTGTTGTAACCGCGGCGCTGCTGGCGGAAAAATACCGGGCCCTTGCTGTCCAGCTTGATGGCGATTGCCACGAAGATGAATGGAATGGCCAGGGCAATCAGCGCCATTGCCGCAAACATCATGTCAAAAGCGCGCTTCATAAAACGCTCGGTCAGGGTCAGCGGGCGGCGCTGGATTTCAAATGCAACCAGACCACCAATATGCTGGATTGGCTGGCTCACCAGTTCGGCAGCAAAGTCGTTGACCACAACCTTGATGGGCAGAGGCAGGGCACGCAGTTCCGTCAACAGCGTGTCAACATGGGGCAGGTTGCCGTAAGGCGTAGCAACCAGCACCTCATCGACCGAAAAGCCGATACCTGCGCTGAACGCGCCTGCCAGCGACGAGAAATCGTCGTTCGGGCAGCGCAGGACATGCTGAATCGCCATCCCGTAGTGCGAAACTTCTTCCGCAAGCCGATCGTGATTGAATGAGTCACCGCAGATCAACAAAGCCCGCTTCATCTGGAACAGGCCATGCGACATGGCCTTGCGCAGCTGGTCGCGCCAGACAAGCCGGCTGACGGCAACTGTGCTCAAGGCCAGTACGGTGAAAGACCCCATTGAAACGCGGGAAAAATCACCGCCGATTTTGAGGAAGAATGCCACCGCGGTCATGAAGGTCACGATGCCGATGCCGGCCAGAAACAGCGATTTGAACTGAGTGCCGAATGACAAGAGTGCGGTAGGCTGGTACAGGCCGCTTGCACTCATGACCAGCACGAAGGCCGCCGCAAGTGTCAGACCGACGCCGATTGATTGTGAAGGATCAATCAGCATTCCATAAGCAAGCCAGTGATACAAAAGCCCGGAAACAACGCTGCTTGCGACGATCAGCACCACATCAAGCGTGGCAACAACCTTGGCAATATCATCGTAATGAAACGCCTTTCCTGGCCGCCGCGGACGGGCAATGGCAGGCAAAGCGGTATTGGGCGTGTTCTGAATAAGCGCCATAGCGGCCTCGCAAAAAGCAACCATTGGCCCGGCATGGTGGCGCGGGCTTACGGTGTTGAATGTTGAAAATCGTGGTCAGGCCGCCTGACGCCCAAGGCTCAGAGCGGCCGCCCTGTTAAATGTTCAGGAACGCAATTCTGATGTGCTTTCTGTTTGGTCACGCTCTGTCCGCACCCAGCCAGTATGCTTGCGGCGCAAGATCAGTTTGTTGACATACAGTGGAACTTTGGAAAATGCATAAGACGCAATGTGAACAAAGTCAGACGCCGGTAGTATATCCCGGCCATAACGCAACCAGCCGGCAAAAGAAGCTGTGCCGAATAGTGCAAGATTGAGCAGTGTGAATTCCAGGCCGCCAACATCGCCAAGTATCAACGCGACGAGTATTGTAGCGAAGCTGGAAGCCATCAGCAGAAGCAGCAGCAGCGACAGCGGCGGAACAATCATGTCCAGCCCAAGCACCACAGCACCTGGACGGCGCATGCCGCCGGGTCTGAACAGCATTTTCATGGCGCTCCACACCATGGAAAGATGCCCGTTTTCCCAACGCGAACGTTGTGCCTGCAAGCCTTCCTTGGAGATGGGGAACTCACTGGTAACCAGTGCGTCCTCGCACAGATATGGCGCATAACCGTTCTGGGCCAGATCAAGTCCCAGCTTCAGGTCTTCGGCAAGATGGCCATTTGCCAGATCCACCGATGCCAGGGCTTTCCATGGAAAGGCCATGCCGGTGCCCAGCAATTGTGTTGGCAAACCAAGGCGGGAAACGCCGAGTGGGCGTGCCAGACATTTGATGACATAGGCAAAAGCGGCAACATGGGTTTCCAATGGCGCACCTTCCGGTGCGGACATCAGGTAGACTGCCTGAGCCGGCTTTTCAGTTTCGGCAACCTGTTTTGACAGAAGATCAAGCGAACCGGCGGAAAGCCGGCAATCTGCATCAACAATCAACACACATTCCGGTGGGTTGTTGTCTCTCAGGTAGCTGATCCCGGCATCCAGCGCATAGCCCTTGCCGCGCAACTCAGTATTGAAACGCTCGACGACTTCGGCCCCGGCCTCGCGTGCAATTTGCGCAGTGGCGTCATCGCAATTGTCTGCCACCACAACAATCCGGTCATCCGGCTGCATCTGTGCGTGCAATGCTGCAAGAGTGGGGCCAATGACTGAAGCCTCATTGTGCGCCGGCACAACAATTGCAACTTGAGGACGGCGCGCACCTGGCTGAATGCCAGCACGTTTACGCAACAGCATACCGCTGGCGACTTCAACACTGTAAATGGCGGTTGGTATGGCCAGCGCGGCATTTAAAGTAAGAAAAAATGCATTGAGTAAATGAGCCACGAATGGAGCCCCCGAAAATTGCCCCGGCTAAGCAGGGCCTTAAAAACGGGTGCAGAATCTCAATTGGGGCTGTTTCCTACAAGTTGTCCTTGCGAATTAGGTTAGGCGTATTGCGTGCCTCGCACGCGCAGTCTTTCAGTCACATTGTAAATCAAAAGTTGTGTATGGGTACACCTCGGAAGATTCCACGGTGAAAGTTTCCGATGCAGTGTGCACCCGCTTTTGGTCTTACCCGGTCAAACAGGCATTAACTATCTGTTAACCCCTTGAAGAATCACGAATCAAAGGCGGAGAGGGGGTTGATGCTAAAGACGTGGGGTCATTTGTACTCGATAAGCCTTTGGCGCTTTCCGGTCAGGCGGTTCCATTCATATTGGAGTATTCCCTGAAGCTCGGGAAATTTGCCCAGAACAAGGAAGGCTGAGTGCTGCCAGTTTTCAGGTCTGCTGGCACCAGCTCTCATTGCCATGCGAGCGATCTGTGCAGGATATACGCCCAGAAGGAGTAGGCCAGCCGGGTGAACCAGCAAAGTAATAGCCAGCACAATGGCCGGTATAATGCCCGCCCACAGGACTGCGCCTCTGACATTGCGCCGCCAGATACCGGTTGGGGTATCACGGTGCATGCGCGAAACTTCTGCAAAAGCGTGGCCTGCCCGCACATTTCGTTTCCACCACTGGCCAAATCTCGTCATGGCTGCATCATGCCGGGTCATTTCATGGTCAATCCGGTGAACCTGCCAGCCCGCCGCGCGCAATCGCACGCACAGTTCCGGTTCTTCGCCGGCAATTAAAGCCGGGTTGAATCCGTTGGCGGCTGAAAATGCTTCGGTGCGGATCAAAAAGTCCCCGCCGCACTCTTCCTTCTCTCCGGCAGGCACCGACCATTCGCGATCCGTCATCGCATTATAGATGGTCGCCTGGGGAAACCGCTCCCGTCTTCGGCCGGCAACAATGGCCACCTTCGGGTTGGCGTCCAAAAAATTCGCGGCGGATTCCACCCAACCTGACGCCAGTTCACAATCTCCATCGACAAACTGCACATATTGCAATGCGGGAAATTTCTGCTGCAACGCTTTATATCCGGCATTGCGCGCGCGGGCAGCGGTGAACGGAGCCGACATATCCAGATTGACCACCTGCACACCGGCGCCATTCGCATTGGCAGTGCTGTTGTCGGTTGAGCCTGAATCCACATAGGCGCTCGTTGGAGCCAATTCTCCCAGCGAGGCAAGGCAGGCGACCAGTCTGGCGCCTTCATTGCGACCAATTATCACAACCCCGATGCCGGAATGGCGGGTCTGGGTTTGATTCGTGCTATAGGGCATCGGCGGATTTGCCTTTGTGGAGGATTACTGAACGGGTCCGGCTATCCGGCAAGGGTGCAAGGTGACTGGTTCAAACGAAGCGCGGTAGTCCTCCGGTGGGAGGTGGCGGGGCGTTTTTTCCTGCCGGAGTATGAGCATATTACCTCTAATTGCGTACGCGCCAAGTGCTTCGCTTTCCTTTAGTTTCAGGGTTGTTCGCAGACGCGTAAAAATGCGGCGCGAGCCACAGTTACATTCTTAATTTTCCACGGGATTTTTATTCGCCCGGAGCTGACCAATGCGATTGATGATAAAAGCTTTTTGTTTCCTCTTTTTCCTGTTGCCAAGTTTGGCCATGGCGGACGCTTACCGGTTGCAACCGGGCGATGCGGTGGAAATCTGGGTTGCGCAGGATTCCCGCTTGAACCGTGAAACGGTGATCAGCCCGGATGGCAGAATTTCACTGCCGCTGGCGGGGCAGATTCAGGCCCAGGACCTGACGGTCGATGAGCTTGAAAAAGCACTCTCGGACAAGCTCGCCGGTTACTTTAAAGGCCAGCTTGATCTGACAGTTATGTTGCAACCCGGCCCGCAGCACATGCCAATGGTGTTTGTCGTCGGCGAGGTCAACGAACCCGGCTCCTATCCATTCCGCCCGTCGATGACTGTGTTGCACGCAGTCAGCCTGTCGGGTGGCCTGTATCGCACGCCGATGCTGGCCCAGGATCGAGATCGCGCAGTGGTTGTAGAGGGCGAGCTTGCCCAGTCTCGCCGGTTGATTGCAGAGTTGACGGTTCGCAGGGCCCGCATCAACACCGAACTGGCCGACGGAACCGATATTGAACTGACGCCGGAAGAGAGCGCCGGAATATCGGATGGCGACCGCAACCGCTTTCTTGCGCAGGAACGGCGTGTACTGGAAAGCCGTCAGGCCGAGGTCAAGGCCCAGCTGGCAAGCCAGACACGTTTGAAAGAGCTGAGCGACAGCAGCATTGCCGCAATGCGCCGCCAGATAGGCAGCGTTGCCTCCCGCGTGGAACTGGCGCGTCAGCGGTTGCAGAACAGCTCGGTGCTGGTGGCCAAGGGTCTGGCACATGTGTCTGCCAAGCTGGAGCTGGAAGCGGAAGTGGCAGAGCTGGAAGAGCAGGGCGATCAGTTTCAAAATGATCTGAGTGCCCTTGAAAGCACCGCCATTGCCGAAGGCTCACGCATGGACACATTTTTGAGCCAGCGTGAAGCTGCATTGCTGACCGAACTGCATGATGCGGAACGGGAACTGCGTGCCGCCAAGGAAGCCGTTGCAGAAGGTGAGCGTGTGCAGTCGATCTATATCGACTCCGAAATGGCTCAACAGCGCGGCGTTGTTGTCAGCTACACAGTGGTGCGCACCGATAATGGCGCCGTGACAGAAGAGCCTGCCGATGAGACCACCGTGCTGCGGCCCGGCGATCTGGTTCGGGTCACCTTCACCAATGGCAACGCCCGCTCGGCGGCTGTGCAGAATTGAGCGATCTTGCAAAGCAACCAAGGGTTGCTCAAGCGCAGTCTCTATCTATAATTTATATTGCAGCGCGGCAGCGTTGACGGAGCGGTGGCATGGATAACGAGATCACCAGAAACATCAAATACTATCTGGAGTTGGCGCTTCGCCGTCCACTCTATGCCATCCTGCCTGCCATAGCCGTTGTGCTTGTTGGTCTGGTTGTCATCATGCAATTGCCCCGCAGCTATGTGGCGGAAGCAATTATCGTTGTGCGCTCGGACCAGAACGCCAATTCGCTTGTTTCATCAACAGTTGCCAATGAGCGCTTGCAGTTCATTGAACAGCGCGTTCTGGCACGCGACAAGCTGCTGGATCTCGTCAATCGTATGGACCTGTTTCCAGATGTGCGGAATGGTCTTTCCGACACGCGTCTGGCGGGCCTTGTCCGCGGGCACATCGCCATCATTCCTCTGGCGACAGAAGAGTCGCTGCAATATGCCAACCGCTCGGTTTTCAATGTTCGTTTCACCTATGGTGATCGGGAACTGGCGGCGGCAGTTGCAACTGAACTGGTGAACATGATCATCCAGGAAAACCGCGACAGCCGGACCGGTCGTGCCGCAGAGACTTCGCAGTTTCTGGAACGGGAGGTCGATGCACTGACGGTTCGTCTGGATGAGAGGGACAAGACCTGGCGCGAGTTTCTGGAGCAGAACAGCAATGCGCTGCCGAGCCGCATGGACGCTTTAACAGACGAGCTGAACACCCGGGAGCAGGAACTGACCGAAGTGGGCCGGGCTATCCCTGCACTGGATGATGAAATACGCCTGCTGGAAGCAGAATATCGCTACAGCGCACCCCTTGCAGATACGGCAGCGGCTGCACGCCAGCGGCAGCTTGATGAGCTGAGAACCGACCTTGCCAACAAATCGTCGACAATGGCCGATGCGCATCCTGAAATTCGCAGCCTGCAATCGCGCATTGAGTTTTTGCAGGCGCAGATTGCTGAACAGGCCGCACAACCTGCATCTTCCGAAGCGCCAACCTTGACGCCGGAGCTGGCATTGATCGCCGAGCGTATCGAGCTTTCCAAGCCTCGCCGCGAAGCATTGGTGAAGCAGCAGCAGGACTTGCAGGAGCGTGTAACCTGGCTGCGCGACAACATTGCCCGCTCACCCGAAGTTGGTGCGCAGATGGCCGCCCTTGATCGGGACCGTGCATCTGCCCAGCGCAGCCTGGAAGAAATGCGCGCCAAGCTTGATACCGCACGGGTGGGGCTGCGTCTTGAGGAAGATCAGAATGCTGATCAGATCCAAGTGGTCGAGGCACCGGAAGTGCCCCGCTACGCATCGGAGCCGAGCCGCAGCAAGCTGTTTCTGGTCTTGCTGGGTCTTGCTGGCGTAGTCGGTGCAGCGTGCCTGTATGCCTCTGATTTCCTGGACCGCACCATACGCGGAACATTTGATCTGACACGTTCACTCGAAGGCCAGTCAGTGGTCGTTATTCCTGAACTTGGCCGCAAAAATAAATGGTTGAGCCGTATCGGTCTTGCCAGCCCCATGTTGGCGCTGGCTATCGCTTCCGGTCTTGCCGGTTTGCCCGGCCCTTCCAATGAGCATTTCACGACACATTTTTCAGTTCAACACCATGCAATGGGTGGGGATTTTTCATGGACCGCGTAACCGAGGCTCTACACCGGGCACGTTCTCTTTCTCCTATGACCGCGCCTCCTGCCAATCAGGCCAGAGAGCAGCGTACCGGCCGTTCGCTCCGCGTGGCAGGTCTGTTCCAGCGGGATGGTGTTCTGGCTCTGGCGGAAGCCGATCCGGCCAATCCACCCTATAAGCCGGCGCCTGCATTGCTGAGTGCCAACCATATTGCCGCGTTCGACAAGACCGATCCGCAGACCCGCGGTTTCGATATCCTGCGCAGCCATGTCACCAATATCATGGCGGCTGATGGAACACAGACGATAGCCGTGACCGCGCCGACAACCGAATGCGGTGTCAGCATGGTGGCTGCCAATCTGGCCTTTTCGCTTGCCCGGCTAAAAACACTGACTGTGCTGATGGTGGAGTTCAAACCCCGGCATGGCGGTTTTTCCGGCCTGTTCGGCCTGCCACGGCAGGCTCCGGATGAGGGCGCTGTGGGCTTGATGGGGCATGTTCGGCGCATTCAGGCCGGTGCACACGTCATCAACCTGTTGTCTGCGCCACATGATGTTGATCCGAGTGAATTTGTCGAACGCGTCAAGCGTGAGTTGCGCCCGGACATTCTTCTTCTGGACCTGCCTCCGATGCTTGCCGGTGATGATGCCGTGCATATGCTGCCATTGGCGGATCTGATCCTGCTGGTGCTGGCCGTCGGCCGCTCAACCGTAACTGAGCTGGAAGCCTGCAAAACATTTTTGCCAGCCAACAGCCAGACGCAGGTTGTTATGAACCGCGCTCGCCCGCACGGCATGTGACAGGGGCGTGCCCAGTTTTTGATACTCGGCAATAGGAGCCGTTTGATGTACGAAGCTTATTTCGGTCTGCGGGAAAAGCCATTTTCCATCCTGCCAGATCCACGTTTTTTATATTTCAGCCGTAATCACCAGATGGCATTTTCGATGCTGGAATACGGCATCGTCAATCAGGCAGGCTTTACTGTCATCACCGGAGCGATTGGCTCCGGCAAAACAACCTTGATACGGCAATTGCTTGGCAACCTGGAAAATGAGGTGCGTACCGGCCTCATCAGCCATACGCCGCGCAGTGCGGGCCCCATTCTGCAATGGATACTCATGGCATTTGGCCAGCCGTTTGAAGAGGGTTCTTATGCCGGCCTGTACAAGCGCTATGCTGAATTCATCGAAAATGAGTACCATCAGCGTGGCCGTGTTGTCCTGATTGTGGATGAGGCGCAAAATCTTGATGCGGAACGTCTGGAAGAGCTGCGTATGCTTTCCAACGTCAACACCGAAATCATGATGATGCAGCTTATTCTGGTGGGCCAACCGGAATTGCGCGCCACCCTGCAGGGGCCGGGCATGGAGCAATTCGCCCAGCGCGTTTCAGCCGATTTCCATTTGCCGGCGCTCCAGCCATCTGAAGCGACGTTCTACATGGACCACCGCCTGCGCGTGGCCGGCTGTGAGCGTGAGTTGTTCACCAGCGAAGCCAAGCGGATGATTCACGAAGATTCCAATGGTGTACCGCGTCTGATGAACGTGCTGGCCGACCGCTGTCTCGTTTATGCCTATGCCGAAGAGGCGACGCTGGTGACCCCGCGCATTGTGCATCAGGTTATAGCTGATCGTGCAGAGCACGGCGTGTTTGGCAGCCGCCCACAGGGTCTGCCAGTCGCTGGCACAATCTAACTTCACGCCCTCGCTGCCTGATGTTGCGCCAGTATGTGGCGCACATCATCAATATCGACGAAATGTGAAGCCGGACTGTTGTACAGGCTCGCCGATAGCGGGAAGGGCAGGTAACACGCGTCCATGGATTGCGTCTTGTGCATTTTGCTCCAGACGTCCCGGTATTCCAGGCGCAAGCGTGAAAGCCCGCCACCGCCTGCAACTATGCCAAACTCAGGATGGTTGGTCAGGCTGCCTTCCGTTGAAAGACAAAGCATACCGAACAATTGCAGGATCGCCGGTTTTCTGCCGGTTGCGCAGGCCGCACGGCTTAGCATTTCACTGTCAGCGCCAAAGCGAACACTGTCCCAATGGCCGAGCCTGTTTTCCAGGAATTGCCTGTCAAACAATGTTGAAATTGCGCTCTGACGCGACACTCCATCATTTGTCAGGCCGCTTGTCACATTGGAAAATGATGTGAATTTTCCGTCAGGTTCGATGCGCGCCATGTAGGTGCTGCTGACTGGGTACTCGTCACGCGCCGCAAGCACATGGTTCATGTGCTGCTCTATCCGTTGTGGATGTGCCCAATCATCTGCGTCGTGTCCGGTAATCCATTCGCCGGCCACATAGCTGAGCGCCATGTTTTTGGAAACATATGGGCCGACATTGCGCGCATTCCTGAATATACGCACTCTGTTGTCCTGGCCTGCCAGATGTTGCAGCTTATCCCAGGTGTCGTCTGTACTGGCATCATCGACGATCAGCAATTCAAGGTTTTGCCAGCTCTGATTCAGTATTGAGCGCACAGCCGGCTGAATCGTCTGTGCCGCATTCCATGCCGGCATGATGATTGACACCAGTGGTCCGTCGGTAACCGGGGGCAATTTCGTTTCGCACGCCAGTCTGTCCAGAAAGGTGCTGCCTTGCCGAAGGTGCACTGCGGCTGCGCCGAAGTGCTGTAAATACCTGTTCACATGGTTTAGCCATCCGGTCTCGTGACCGCGATGCAGTTCAGCGTTGGCCCGCAGAGGATCTATCGTGTATCTGCGCGTGGCGGCGACATGCAAGGCTGCGTAGTTGATGCCGCATTCAAAGCCATGCGTCTGGGCAATTTTGCTGGCGGCAAGCAGCGCAGCATGAGGCCTTGGAGCGGGCAGGCCAATTGCCGCCAGCATTGCAGGGTCTTTCTGAACTGCGGCGCTGGGCGCACGCTGCAAGCGGTGACCATATTTTCGATAATGCTTAGCGCTGCACATGCCGAGCATCTGCACGTCGAGATAGGTCTGCTGATACCATTCAGCATCGAACAGCCCATGGTCGAAGACAGGGGCCAGTTTGTTTGCATGCATACGCGTTATTCCGTTCCCAGGGGCCGGTTAATGACCGGCATATCGGGCTAAAAAATCGTAGCAAGCGCAATACAAAACATATAGCTTATATTATAACCTACAGCTAAAAACTGCGCAATGTTGCGTTCTGTTAAATGGGAATGGTTATGCGCCCCTTACCGATCGGGTTGAGTTTACACCTGTCCGATGACGCTGCCGGTGAGCTTGGGGAGCAGGTGATTTCTCTGACGAAAGAGCTGGCCGCCGAACGGCATACGCGATTTGTCGAGACCGCAATTCTGACCGCTGACCTGGAAAAGCAGACAGCGGCCGAAGCCAATGCGCTGAAGCGGATGAATGAGTTGGTCCGGCAGATGGCCAGACTTGAGGCCGAACATTGCGCCGAAGTGACTGCGTTGAATCACAAGGTGCAGGATCTGACCTTACGAAACCAAGCTTTGATGAACAGCAGCTCCTGGCGCTTGACTGCGCCAGTCAGGTTCTCAATCCGGGCTTTGCGGCGTTGCAAAAAGCATATTGCGTCAAGACTGCAAACGATAAGAATGAAAGGCGCGTCATGCAGGAAAATCTGAAAACGCTTCTGGCCAATTTCACTCAGGCTCAGAGCATTGGAGACAAGGCTGGCGCATTGATGTGGGCTGAGAAGGCTCGCGATGAGTGCCCCGCCAATGTTCGCTCCCATGTGAGAGTAGGGCAGATGCTGATTGGTCTGGACCGGCTTGGCGATGCAAGGTTGCAACTGGAAGAGGCCCTTAAAGATTTTGCCAACGACAATGGGCTTTTGAGCGTTCTGGCGCAGGTGCATACATTGGCAGGCAATGTGGACGCCGCACTGGAAGTTGCGCAGACTTTGCACCGCCTGCACCCCGGCTCATCCAGCTTTGCACGGCTGATACGGCTGCATATGCGCCTGCGTCAGAACGACAAGGCGCTTCTGATGGCACAGGAGGCGGTGCTTCAATTTCCGAACGATTTTTCCATTCTGTTGCTGACAAGTGCGGCATTTTATCAGTCGGGTGATCTGCAGGCCGCGCTGAATTACGGCGCACTGGCACGGCAGATTGAACCGGAAAAGCCGGATGGTTATCTGCGTGAAGCCCAAGCGGCATATGGGTTGGAGGATTTCTCGCACGCCCTGCGTATGGCAGAGGCCGGACTGTTGGCGTCATCCACCAATCTTGCTTTGCTGAAAATTGCTGCCAAATCCTGCATGGCGCTGGAAAGAAACGATCGGGCGCTGGATTATGCCCAACAATGCCTCGGCATTTCGCCGGAGCCAGAACCGCATCATGCTGATGCAATTCAAGCTGCCATCAGGGCAAATCGCCTGGACGCCGCGCATGCATATGCTCAGAGGGCCAAGGAAAAATTCCCGGACAGCCGCGTGATCAGCAATTTCAACTGGGTCATTGCGGAGTCCATGATGCGCAAACCGGTTGATTATAGCGCATATCTGCGAAACCCGGTTGCCAGCAGCTCCACGAAGTATGTTTTCACCATACCATTCAACATAAAGAGATTTCCGGCGCGCACCGAATTGCAGAATCCCCTGACCGGCAGACTGTCAGAGGCATGGATTTCCTATCGAATTCGGATTTTCATGAACTTCACCTGCAAGTGCCTCATCAACCAGAGCAATCAGGATTTCGATGCATTTCTGCTGTGCGATCCGATCTCTTTTGATTTCATCAAAACAGAAATCTCGAAATACTACGAGCTTCCCGAAAATATTCGGATGATTGACGGTGTCGATCACTCGGATTTTTTGTTGAAGTCCATGAATGGATTTGAGCGGTACTGCCATACAAAGCTTGACTCGGACAATCTCTACCACCGGGAATATGTTGAATATCTCCATCGGCATGATCCAAAGCCAGAAACACAATTTCTTGCATTTACGAAGGGCTATGCATTCGACGCAAATCGAGGAAAAACGGCGCTGTATCGGGCAACCCACGAATATTTTTACGCGCGTGTTGGTCAGGTAAAGACCTGGACAGAAGATTATAAGGTGCTGCAACCTATCGGCACTACGGCCGAAGCAAAGCTGATTCCGCATGAACTTGTTCACGAACCAGCGATGTTTCTCATCACCTGCCACGACAGCAACGTATCCAACACAACGTCACTGGTGCAGCCGACCCGCACAATCCATGATCCGGAAACGCTGAGCGATATCTGGCTGGGTTTCACGGGGGAGACCAAACCATACAGCCTGCAAATAGCTGCAAGCTAAAAAGCGTTGACCAGCATCAGCAGCAGATTTCCCAGAAGCAGGCCCAGGGCAACTGCAGGAATGAACGCGCCCTCTGTCCGCCAATCAAACAGCCGATGCTTTGCCTTGAAAAGCCATGCCACCGGCCATGCGGCAAACTGAGCCAGCACAATGGCAGTCAGGGCACCTTCCAACCCGTAATAGGCATGGCCCAGCGGCAGAAGCACGACCATGACCAACAGCCGCAGCACGTTGGACGCAAGGAAATACCGCATCTCGTCACAGGCCATATAGCATTGCTCAACAATGCAATAGCGCATGCCGATCAGGCCAACGGCCAGGATCGAAAGCATGGCGCCTGATTCTGCATAACGCGGATCGTATAAAACTGACACAACCAGCGGCCCGCAAATGTAGATGCCGCCGGCTGCCAGTCCGAGAATGCCGTCGGCCGCGGCCTGAAAGCGAAGATAGGCTTGTCGGAAGCCTTGCCTGTCGCCGCGCGCCAGTTCGCTGAGCGCAGGAAATGCCACCGTGCCCACCAGTGTTGTAACAGCAGACTGCACGACGCTCAGCAGCAACGCGGCTATGGCGTAAAGCCCCATCGTGTTGACATCCACCAGCCCGCCAAGGATCAGCCGGTCACCGGTGGTGAAAAGCACACCGACAATCGAGCTGAAAAAAATCCAGCGTCCGAAGCGGAAAATTTCCCACCAGGCCTGCTGTTCCCAACCGAGTCTGTTTGGCTGGCCGGACAGCAACAAATGGGTGGCAATTGTTTTGATGGTGGAAGAAAAGACCGAGCCCAATACCAGTGCCCAGATGGATTGCCAGTACCAGGCCAGCAAAACAGTCATTGCCAGCGCCAGAATTTGCACCCCGAATTCAATCTCTGTCAGACGGCGAATTTGCAGGTTGCGGCGCGCCTGATGCACCTTGGTTGATTCAAGTCCCTGCAAAACCACTATAAACGAGCCAACAATCAAGACTGCAGGCAAACGCGGGTCAACATAGACCGTGCCGGGTGAAAACACGCCGCGGGCGGCAAGCAGGGTGATCAGGCCCGCCGCCATAATGGCCAGGCTCCAGATGAATAGGCCGCGCAGCACCTGAACTGTCCATGCGGTGTTCAGAAACGCCGGTTCATTGCCGCGATTGTGCACGATGACATTCTGGCCAATTCCAAGATCTGACAGCAACGCCAGCGCAATTGTCAGCACGCTGACCACCGCAACCATGCCGAAGGCCTCTGGCAGCAGCATGCGTGTCAAAATCATGTTGCTGAGCAGGCGCACGCTCAGCGACGCGCCAAACTGCCCCATGCTCCACAGCCCGGCTGAGGAAATACGCCGCCGTAGCGGCTGCGCCACGCTGTCAGCGGTCATTGGCGTTCCTTACAAGCTTCAGGTTGGAGGTCTGCTTCTGCGTTCCGGAAAATGCAGTGGGCCGAGCCCACGCATCGGGGCCGATAACCTGCATTTTGCGCGGACCTGAGGGTGCGGCAGTGTTTGCTACAGGCTGGATATTCAGTGCGGCTGCCCTCACAAGTGCCACACCAATTCCTGCAAACGTCCAGTAAATATACGGAATGAACGAAACGCTGCTGACGGTAACAATCGTCAACAGAATACCGGCATAAATCGTCAGGCATATCCTTGCCAGAAAGCCTGCCTCATCATCCTTGAGCGCAAGCTTGAACAGGGCAAATGAAATCAGAACGAATATTCCAATAAACGCAGCCAGCGTCACATATCCATATTCCAGCGCAATCGCGAGATAGGTGTTGACGACGTCGATAATGCCCTGGCCCTGCCGCATGGCCAGCATTTCCGGCTCGGTCAGGAAGTTCGCAGAGCCGAAAAACGGGTGGCGCTGGATAATGGCAACCGAATTGTCAAAGAGCTGCTGGCGATAGTCCACATTGTTGTTTTCAACCGTGCCGACGAATGGCAGGAAGCGAATGATTTTTCCGCCCAGGGGCGACATGAGAACCGGAACCAGCAGCAGCAGGCCGCCAATTGTTGCACGCATGGTGTTGGACACTGCCTTCGGGCGCGCAACAACAAACACCACCACCATGACAGCGGCGCCCACCCATGGCCCGCGGGACAGGCTGATGATTAAGCCCATGGTCAACGCGCCAAGAAGCCCGAGTGAAAAAAGATTGCGCTGCCCTTTGGCCAGAAACGCCAGCATGCAGCCCATGGCAACCATGCAGACAAAGCCATAGGCAATGGCCTCCACAGCGGGGCCAGCAGCGCGCAGCATGCCATCACGAAACAGGTAGGACTGCAGCAGCGGAATGCCCCAGCTTTCTGCCACCAGATTGTACATGCGCCAGGTGCGGCTGAACTCCAGAAAACCGATAATAGGTAAAGGAATGGCCGCAATGATGAAGGCGAAATAGGCTTTGCGGATATCTGCGAGGCTGACGAGCCGACTGAAAACGAAATAGGGAACCCAGATATCCAGCGTGTGAGAAATCGCCCGGCGCACCATATCCGTGGCCGTGGCTTCATAATGCCGGTAGTAAAGCACGCTCACCAGAAACACGAAGAGGATAACCAGCTTATCCACAAGGCGTAGCCTGTCTGATACCGGCATGCGCAGTGCAGCCGGAATTGCCGGAAGCAGAAATGCCATTGCAAGCACGCGCTGCGCGGTCAGATCCAGAAGCCCGTTGATGCCGGCAAAGCCTGGCATGCTGACCACAAATGTCGGGGCGAGAAAGGATAAAATGATATAAAGGTAGATATTTTGGCCAGCGGGAAGGACCTTGCGCGTAATAATTGCTATAAGGACCAGAAACCCAGCGAATGCGAAGAAATTTGGTATCAGGAACAACACGGCTGTTGCTGAAATCCAACTTGCAATCCAGATATTCAAAGTTTTTTTATCAACGACATCTTTAGCAATACGTCCAGCGGCAAAATAAAGTGCCATGCTGCCGATTGAAATATAGATGACGGCCACAATGGCCTCGCCCATGGCGTGTGTCTCCAGCCAACACTGCGATCGTGGTGTTTGAGGCCACCGATACAAATTTCGTTGTATCTACTTCTACGTTACACCCCCAACGTAGCACAACACGAACGATGGGGGGTGCCTGTCCACCGATGGCAGGATGCACACACCCGTTTGGACAAGTCGCATATCACCCGCTTCGTCGCGCATAAAGGACATGGCTCAAGTCTTGTGCCTTGTTCGGAGATGTCGGTGTAATGAAGCTCAGTGTGGTCATAGTCAATTATCGAACGCCACTCATGGTTGTGGATGCGGTCGGTTCATTGGTCGATGACCCGTCATTGCCATCTGGAACCCGCATTGTGGTTGTGGACGGTGGCTCCGGGGATGATTCTGCGCAAGTTCTGGCCCGCGAAATTGCGGCGCGCGGTTGGGCAGGGCAGGTTGACCTGCTGGCTTTGACCGAAAATCGCGGCTTTGCCTATGCCAACAACAGAGGCATTGAGCACTTGCGCGCTGCCGGGCACGCGCCGGAGTATTTTCTGCTGCTCAATCCCGACACGGTATGCCGGCCTGGTGCAGCATCCGCTTTGACAAGCTTTCTGGATGCGCACCCGGCTGCGGGTATTGCTGGCAGCCGGCTTGAGGATATGGATGGCACGCCTCAGGCCTGTGCCTTCCGTTTTCCCAACCCCATTGGGGAGTTTGAGAGTGAGATCAGGCTGGGCCCTGTTTCAAAGCTTCTGCGGCAATGGTCCAATCTTGCACCGGTGAGTAATGAGCCCACCGAAGTGGAATGGGTTTCCGGGGCAAGCTTCATGGTGCGGGCAAGCATGGTGGACCAGCTTGGCCTGATGAATGAAGACTACTTTCTCTATTATGAAGAAGTGGACTATTGCCTGAAGGCTGCACGAGCTGGCTGGCAATGCTGGTATGTTCCCGCCAGTCGAGTTGTGCATCTTGTTGGCCAATCCACCAAAGTCACCCGGCGCAATGAGGAATTGCCCCGCCGGCCGGCTTACTGGTTTGAATCCCGCCGCCGGTATTTTCTGACCAATCACGGCCGCTTCTACACATTCATGGCAGATCTGGCCTGGATGGCGGGCTTTGGCCTTCGCCGCATTCGGCGCCCCCTGCGCAAGGACACCCACGTCCCCCCGCATCTGTTCGGTGATTTTGTCCGCCACAGCGTCATCGTGCAGGGCCGCAATATTCCAATGGTTTCAGGTTGAGCGAAAGAACAAAAATGCTGGATAGACGCCAACTCCTCAAACTCATTCCTGCAACACTGGCGGCCAGCGCAGTCATGCGCTTTTTGCCCAGCCATGCGGCTGAGCGGTCGCCATTGGGCATCAACCTTGCCGGGGTGCCTTACTGGACAAGCGAGCATCCATTCACCAATCTGGCAACCAGCGCATCCCGCTGGCGCCTTCAGCCACGGGATCGGCCTTTCACATGGGATGAGCCTTTGCCACCCATGACAGAGGACGGTTATCCGAAATCGATTCCGCAGGACAACTACGCCGAGAGTTTCCTGATTGCCACATCTCATCGCGGCCATCTTCCGCGTGTACTGACCGTTGCCTATGACGGCGAAGGCAGGATGGACTACCAGTATGGTGCGGTGCTGGACCAGCGCGGAAAAGGTTTCGACACAATCCGGTTGATGAACACCGACGGACCGGTGACTGTCCGGCTGTTTTCCACCAATGCCGACAACCCGCTGCACAATTTGCGGGTTCTTGAAGATCCGCAAAATTCCGAAAGTGTGTTTCGCGAGCCTTTTCTGCAGCGGCTGAACGGCATGAGCGTCATTCGCTTCATGGATTGGATGGCGACCAACAATTCGCCCATCAAGACCTGGGATGAAAGGCCGCTGCCCGGAATGTTCGGCTTGTCTGAAAAAGGCATTCCGCTCGAACATATGATTGAACTGGCCAATGCCAAGCAGGCTGCGCCCTGGTTCACCATTCCGCATCTGGCGGATGATGACTATGTGCGCAACTTCGCCAGACAGGTGCGTGAACAGCTTTCTCCAGAGCTGCCAGTCTATGTCGAATATTCAAACGAGGTGTGGAATTCGATTTTCGAACAGGCCGCCTATGCTGCGAATGAAGGTGAGCGGTTGCAACTTTCGGGGAATCGATTTGAGGCGCAACTTCGATTTTACTCTCAGAGAACAAGTGAAGTTCTGGCGATATTTGAACAGGAGTTCGGAGAGGACAAAGACAGGATTCTGGGCGTTTATGTAGCGCAGGGTGGCAATGTCTGGACCAGTGAGACCGTTCTGGACTGGGGTAATGCACGCGACCACGCAGATGTTTTGGCGATAGCCCCCTATTTTGGCTACAGCTACGGCTCACCCGACCGCTCAGCCGAAGTTTCCACCTGGTCATTGGATCAGCTTTTTGAGGCAATGGAAGCGGAGGTTGATGGCGATAATCGCCAGAGCATGGTGGATCAGGCAAATTTTGCCAAGGCGCGCGGGTTGGAACTGGCGGCCTATGAAGCAGGCCAGCATCTGGCGGGTATTGGCGGCGCAGAAAATGATGACCGGCTGACTCAATTGTTCATTGCGGCCAACCGCGATTCACGCATGGGGCAGCTTTATAAACGCTACCTGCAGAACTGGCAGGATGCCGGTGGCGGGGTGATGGTGCTCTACAACTCCATGGGTGAGCCAACCAAGTCGGGCTCGTGGGGACTTCTGGAAGACGAATCTGGAAATGTCACGCCCAAATGGGAAGCCGTACACGAGTTTCTCAATTCATAATCGAGACTTTAACAGTTTGATTTAATTATCTTTTTATGGCGGCGAATATGTCGGATTTCAACGATAACAGTACTATATGGGTGGATCTGTCCTCCGGTAAGCTGGTCAAGCTGATCGAGCAGCGAATTGAAGAATGTCATCTTGATCTTGGAGATCTGACCATTCTGACAGACGCCCGCACGGAGGAAGACGGCATTACTCTGCTGACTGCTGCGCGAGCCGGGGCGCGGCGTATTATTGCGGTTGGGCCGCCACGACCCACAGTTCGTGGTGCGCAAGTGGAGGCTATGGTGCGCAGGTTTGCGGCCGAAGAGGGGTTGGAAAGCCGTATCCAGTTTGTGAACTCGGTTAAAGAGGTCGACCTTGATCAGGTGGATATCGTTGCACTTGACCGTCAGTCTTCACTGATCAAACCGGCCATATTGCAGCAATTGCCATCGTCCACTGTGCTCGGGTTGATGTTCGACAGCCGGAATGCCGTTTCCGGTGGTCTGGATATAACCAACCGCTCGTCTTACGAACTGCAGATTTCCGATATCAATATTGCCGATCCGCGCGTTGGAGTTCTTGAGTTCCTGTCACCGCTTTGCCAATTGCAGATTCAGCAAGCGGGGCTTTCCCTGCCAGGGCTGCAATGCCTTCTGCTTTGCGATAACGAAATGGCTCCTGCTCTTGCAGGGGGGCTGACAAGGGCAGGCGCGCAGGTAACGGTGCGTGAAACCCTGGAACAGGTGGAAAGTGGCGTTTACGACGCATTGATACTGGCACTGACTCCTTCGCGAGACTACCGGCTTGATCTGAATGCAATTTCCCGCCTGCCGGACTTGATCCCGCATGGCATGTTGCTGCAGTTCTGGGGCGATATTGACCGCAGCGCAGCGCGTTATTTCTCGGTTGAGATCTGGCCGCCTGTACATCCCGGGCGTGGGCAGATGGGCATCCGACTTTCAGCTTTGGGTTCAGAGCCGGTTGTTGCGCTTCGGGTCAGTGCGTTGAAGGCAGCGGTTGCTGCACGACGTCTGTCTTCACTGCCGCCGCATCGTGGCGGGCAGCTGGCCGCTGCCTCGGGCTAAAGGCCGGTACCGCCGGCAAAATATGCATATGATAGAGATGATCGGCGTGAACGGGGTTCCCAGCCTATGGCTTCTCCGCTAAAGCATTTCATGTCCGGTCGGAATCATTGTACCGGACATGCTGGCGGGCGGGCTTGGCGAAATGGTAGACGCAAGAGACTTAAAATCTCTCGGGGAATTCCCTGTGCGGGTTCGAGTCCCGCAGCCCGCACCAGGTGCTTCCCCTCAGCAAAATATATTGTTTTATAATGGATGTTGTAAGGACGTGGAGCTTCTGAAAGTTCAACCTCGGCCTGTTAGTGTTTTTCAATAATTTTTAAAAGCGCGTCATTGATACGTGATTGCCACCCCGGTCCTCCGGAACGAAAGTGCTGAACAATTTCAGCATTCAGACGCAGATTGACAGATTCTTTAGCTAGCTTCTTTCCAGGACCTCGTTGGCCACGACCGCGAGAATGCAGTTCCTTCGCCAGTTCGGGATGCATTTCTGCAAACGGCTTCATAAGGCGCATATCACCTTTAGAAAGTTCGCGAACGTCGCCAACTTCATTCGTCAAAGGTTTTTTCATATCGCTTTACCTCTCTTGCGTTGGCCTTACGGAAGGAAATTATGCGAATTCCACCACTAACGGGTGTATAGCAGACCACGTGGATACGATCCCCGATAAAGCCGATGCCAACAAATCTGGGTTCGGGATATTCGTAACGGGTGTCCTGAACTACTTGTACGCTGGACCAATCGAAATCAGCGACCTGTGAAAAGGACAACCCCCTTTCAGCAATGTTTTTATCACATTTAGCGCGGTCAAATTCGATTCTCATTAATTAATTCGTACCTACAATTTAATCTCATTTCAAGTTTATTTGTAGGTACAAAATAATGCAGAAACTCCGCTCTTAGAGATAATGGCTGCATTCAAGCGATGCGCGGCCTGCGCTGCTGTTAGTAAATTAAATTCAGCATACCAAATTGCCTCTTGAGTGATGGCCCCACCTGCTTCACTGTCCGCATTGAGTTGCTGGGGGGATGCTATGGGGCTGATTTTCAAGCAGGACTTTCATGACGATTTCGCAAGCTGGCTTTTTGCCTATATTCGTACAGGCGGGCCAGAGATTGGCGAAATGCTGCAAGTCGCCAAAGCAGTAGGCGATGGTGACGATGGCGACTATTATGAATGCTGGTCTGACCTTGGTGATCGGCTGGTGCAGGACGCAGAGAACAGTCTGCGCAAGGGCAACCGGGAAAGCGCACGAGCATCATTGCTGAAAGCGACCTGCGCTTTTGGCACATCCTACCACCCGATCTTCGGCGAGCCGGTTGATCAAAGGTTGCTGGCCGGTTTCACAAGGCAGATGGCCGCTTTCGAAAAAGCCATGTCGCTTTCGCCGGTTCCCGCCAGCTCCCTGCGCATTCCGTTTGAAGGCCGGACCATGCCAGGCTGGCTGATCCCGGCCAAAGACCACGCAAGCGAAACGCGCCCGCTGATTATCTTCACCAATGGGTATGACGGCCAGTTAACGGATATGTATTTTGCCTCTGCCGTTGCTGCCAGCGAACGTGGCTACCACTGCCTGATTTTTGATGGTCCCGGGCAGGGCGAAATGTTGTACGAGCATGGTGTTCGGCTGAGGCCCGACTGGGAAGTCGTGGTGTCTGCGGTTCTGGATTTTGCCATCGAGCTTCCAAATATAGACACGGCGAGAATTGCCATTTCCGGCTGGAGCCTCGGCGGATACCTGTCTCCGCGTGCTGCGTCAGGTGATCCGCGCCTTGCCGCATGCATTGCAGACCCGGGCCAGATCAGCATTGCTCGCTCTTTCAGTGGGTTTGCCACCAAGCTGGGAGTTCCGGCAAACCAGTCAGGCAAACTGGCTGATGTGGATGATGCCATTTTGGCCAAGCTGGCCGCATTTGTTGAAACGGACAGGCGCTTGCACTGGAGTTTCGTGCAACGCGGGTTCTGGGTTCATGGGGTGCAGGATCTGCGCAGTTACCTGAAGGCCGTAGAGCCCTATACGCTGGAAGGCCGGATCGACATGATCCGTTGTCCGACCTTGCTCGTGGCGGCGGAAAATGACCCGCTGGCCGCCAATACGGCAGCGCTGTTCGAGCAGTTGAACTGCCCGTCCACCCTGATCCAATGCACAACGGCGGAAGGGGCAGGCGAGCACTGCGAGATGCGCAACCGCTCTCTGTTGAACGATCGCGTTCTGGACTGGCTCGATAGCGTGTTCAGCAATTAGCGCTATAGTGTGCTGGTCCGACACGACCAACACACAAGGGCTTGCCAGAATGTCGCCAGCAGATAGCGGGATCAGAGAATTTCACGAAGTCGCAACGCAATTGGTCGATGTCGCCATGGGGCGTGCGCACGCTGATCTGGTGGTGCTCGGCGCACGCTGGCTGAACGTGCATTCTGGAGAAATTATTCCACAGACGGATATTGCAGTGAAGGCCGGGCGGTTTGCCTATTGCGGACCGGATGCTTCCCACACAATCGGACCGGATACGCAGGTGCTGGAAGCAAACGGGCGTATTATCATGCCGGGTCTGTGCGATGCCCACATGCATGTTGAAAGCGGTATGGTGACGGTAACCGAATTTTGTCGTGCGGTGATTCCGCATGGCACGACATCGATGTTTGTTGACCCGCATGAAATCGCAAATGTGCTGGGCCTCGCCGGTGTGAGGCTGATGCACGATGAGGCGCTGGTGCAGCCAGTCAATGTCTGGGTTCAGATGCCATCCTGCGTGCCATCTGCGCCCGGACTGGAAGAGGCCGGAGCCACCATAACCGCCAATGATGTGGCAGAGGCCATGGGCTGGCGTAACATCATCGGATTGGGCGAGGTGATGAACTTTCCCGGAGTCGCGGCGAATGACCCCACCATGGTGGGCGCTATCGCCCAAACTCGGCGGGCGGGCAAAGTGGTTGGCGGGCATTACGCATCGCTCGATCTTGGCCGGGCGTTTCATGGCTATGTAGCGGGCGGCCCGCAGGATGATCATGAAGGCACCCGAATGGAAGACGCTGCCATGCGGGTGCGGCAAGGCATGAAAGCCATGCTGCGTCTGGGCTCTGCATGGTACGATGTGGCTGAGCAGGTCAGGGCCATTACGGAAATGCGCCTGGATTCCCGCAACTTCATTCTATGCACGGATGATTGCCACTCTGGCACGCTGGTAAGGGACGGGCATATGGACCGCGTGGTGCGCCACGCAATTGCGCAGGGTCTGCCACCAGTGACCGCGGTGCAGATGGCCACGCTGAACACCGCCCAGCATTTTGGACTTGAACGGGAAATAGGCTCCGTTACACCGGGCCGCCGTGCCGACTTCCTGCTGGTTTCCAATCTTGCAGAACTGGTGATTGATGAAGTCTACGCCCACGGAGTCAAGCTGGCGGAAGGCGGGAAACTGGTTGCCGACCTGCCGGCCTATGACTATCCGGCCTCTGCGAAGCAAACCGTTCACCTGAAACGGGCGTTGACCGCGCAGGACTTTGCCATTCATGCCCCACAGGGCGCTAACAGTGTAACCGCTCGTGTGATCGGCGTGGTAGAAAATCAGGCGCCGACGAAATCACTGACGATGCAGCTTGTGGTTCAGTCCGGCCTTGTGGTTGCCGACGAACAACAGGATGTCGCCCAGATTGCGCTGGTGGAACGGCACCGCGCCACAGGCGAGGTTACGAACGCCTTCGTTTCCGGCTTTGGCTATAAGGGCCGCTGCGCCATTGCATCCACCGTTGCGCATGACAGCCACCATATGATTGTGGTGGGAACCGACCGCGAAATGATGGCACTGGCCGCAAACCGCCTTGGCGAAGTCGGCGGCGGCGTGGTGTTTTTTGCCGATGGTGAGGAAAAAGCGCTGATTGAAATGCCAATTGCCGGTCTGATGTCTGATGAACGCGCAGAAGTTGTTGCCGCAAAGGCAGAAATGCTTCTGGAAGCTATGCGCGAGGCCGGTTGCACCCTTAACAATGCCTATATGCAGCATTCATTGCTGGCGCTGGTTGTCATTCCATCCTTACGCATTTCCGATAAAGGCCTGATCGACGTCGAGCGCTTTGAACAGGTTGAGCTTTTTGTCGAACATGCATGAAAATGGTTGTGAACCGCAGCGATTAGTCTTAACCCCACAGCTACAACCAGTCAGACACGATATTGTAACCGGACGCATTCATGGACCAGTCAGCTTTTCGGCAGCGCGTTGCCACAGGGGAGCGCGCTTTGCGCGCTCTGTTTCCCGCTACGCCGCTGCAATATAACGAACATCTTTCAAAAGCTTACGGCGCGCAGATTTATCTCAAGCGCGAAGACCTGACGCCGGTTCGTTCCTACAAAATTCGCGGTGCATTCAACTTTATGCGCAAACGGCTGGAGGCTGGGGAGACTGCGGCAAAGTTCTGCTGCGCTTCCGCCGGCAATCACGCGCAAGGCTTTGCATTTGCCTGCCGCCACTTCGGCTTGAAGGGCAGGGTGTTCATGCCGGTTACAACCCCGCAGCAAAAAATCGAAAAGACCAGGATTTTCGGCGGTGACGCCATTGAAATTGAACTGGTGGGCGATTTTTTTGATGATTGCTACACGGCAGCAAAAGCCTATTCCGCCACCAGCGGCGCAGCTTTGGTGCCGCCCTTCGACCACGAGGATATTGTGGAAGGGCAGGCCAGTGTTGCACTGGAATTCATGGAGCAACTGGATGGCCAGATACCTGATATGGTTATCATGCCTGTTGGCGGCGGCGGTCTTGCATCCGGTGTTACAGCCTATCTGGCCGGACCGGATGCACCGGAATTCAGATTTGTTGAACCTCTGGGCGCACCAAGCCTGAAAACCAGTCTGACGCAGGGGCGGCAGATAAAGCTTCCGCAACTGGATGGTTTTGTCGATGGTGCGGCGGTTGCCGAAATTGGTGCTTTGCCATTGCAGATGTTGAGCACGTTTGGCTCGGAGAAAGTCATTCTTTCGCCAGAAGGCCGCCTGTGCCAGACCATGCTGGAAATGCTGAATATCGAAGGCATTGTGCTGGAACCAGCGGGCGCATTGGCAATAGATGCGCTGCGCACCTTGAAAGGCGATATCGCTGGCAAGACATTGGTGCTTGTGGTTTCCGGCGGCAATTTTGATTTTGAGCGGCTGCCGGATGTAAAGGAACGTGCGCTGCGATATGAGGGTTTGAAGAAATACTTCATTCTGCGACTGGCACAACGCCCCGGTGCGCTGAAGGATTTTCTGGGGCTGCTGGGGCCGGATGACGATATTGCGCGTTTTGAATATCTGAAAAAATCTGCCCGCGACTTCGGTTCCATCCTTTTGGGAATTGAAACCCGTGATGCGGCGAATTTTGATGGTCTTCTGCAGCGTATGGAAGCGGATGGCATCCGCTATCAGGACATAACCGACAATCAGGTCATTGCTGACCTGCTTATCTAGTTGGAACCATGTGGGTTCAATTCAGAGATTGAACCCACATCACAATAGTTTCCACCACCGCCTCTGTGGTTTCTGGCGAGCGCAAGTCTCCTGCAAGAAGGTGTTGCGACGGGTCTGTGCTGTTCTGCACTTCCACAACCTGATGCGGGCCGCCCCATTGACTGGCCAAGTCGGCAATTTTTTGCGGGTCAACCACCTTATCCTGCGGTGAATATATAAACAGCGCAGGTACGGTCAGACTATTCACGTCGACGGCCGCCGCTGCCTGTGCAATTGCAGCCATTGGCAATAGAGCGACTGTCGGAAAACTGCGTGTCCACCCATAGGTTTCCGCCGCTTCTTCTGCGGCCTGAGAATCGGGCGCAGTCCCATAAGTCTTGCCATACAGGGTCGGGACAAGATCACGCGCGAACGGCATTGTGAGCAGAAAACTGCGCCAGTCCTGCACGCCATAATTTGGCGATATCAACACAAGGCCCGCAACATCGTCCAGCAAGCCTGGAATGGATGCCCCATATGTTGTCAGTGAGCCTCCATTTGATGTGCCTATGATAATGACGCGCTCACCAATTCGCCGACCAATGGCAACGGCTTCCGCCAAATCATTCAGCCAGGCCTCCACGTCAGGTTCGGCCATTGCGACTTCATTGCGCCCATGGCCAGCCAATCTTGTCAGAAACAGATTGGCATTCAGGCGTTGCGCAACCTCATCTGGCACCGGGCGCAATTCGGCCTTTGAGGCGGAAAAGCCATGCACGTAGACGATTGCCAGAGGCGTCTTGGCTTTCGACTGCGGATATGCCCAAACAATTTCCTTGGCCGCATCGGCGCGAATGTCCGTCAGCTTCGCCTCATTATCAGCAAGATAGCTTGAAACATCCTGGCCGATCTGAGCCGGATCGTAGCTGACAGCTACGGGAACAGGCTCAGTCGGGCCGAAGCCCCGCAGTCCGACCAGCAGCAATATGACCAGCGATAAAATGACCAGCGCGTGGCTGGTCCGGCGTTTTACCAGGCCAAACCTGGTCATGCCGGGCGCGGCAGGCTTGTTGTGCATGGATCCTGTTCCGCATCGGTTTCCTGAAAGCCGATGGTTGTGACTTCACGCACCGACAAAGGGCGAAAACCCATTTTCCGGTAAAAAGGCAATGCGGCGGGGTGGTCCAGAGTGTTGGTTTCCACCACGAGCCCGCTTGGCCCGTCCTCAAACCCGGCAACAATCGCCTGCGACAGCAGGTAACGTGCCAGCCCTTTGCCCCGGGATTCCGGCATGGTTGCAAAATGCACCAGCCGTGTCTGACGCGGAGCCCGGCCAACATCCAGTTCAAACCAGCCAGCAGGCGCACCGTCGCGGTAGAGAACCTGCAAACGCACATTTGGCGCATGTATCTCGCGAGCCAGTTCCTTGTCTCCCAGGCAACGCGATGTCCAGTGGTGCGGGCGGCCAACACTGTACAGATAACGGTAAAAGTTCAGCGGTATCTGCTTGACGCGCAAAAGCACAAGCTCGCCCGCATTCTCGGGCGGCGGCAATGATGCGGCGGGCAGCGAATGAATCACCAGCTGCGTCACCTGCGTTTTTATGGTCGTCATAGTTTCAGAACCTCATTCCCCTGGTCCTGTCTCGACCGGTGTATCTGTTTGTGAGCCCCATTCAGTCCAGGAGCCATCATAAAGCCTGGACTGGGGGTTGTTCAATGTTGCCAGCGCCAGAGTGATAACGGCTGCTGTAACACCCGAGCCGCAGCTTGTAACTACCGGCTCGTTCGGATCAATCCCCGCAGCGGCAAAAGCTTCGCGCAGTTCTTCCGGCTCCTTCAGGCGGCCATTTTCCTGCAAGCTGGTGTAAGGCAGGGAATGCGCGCCGGGCATATGGCCAGATCTGACCCCCGGACGGGGCTCGGGAGCCAGGCCCTGAAAACGCTCTGCCGAACGGGCATCGGCAATTTGCGTTTGCCTTTCCTGCACCAGATCTCGCATTTGCGGCAGGTCAACCACAGATTGCGGTTGAAAATGAACGGTGAACTCGCATTCTTCGGGGGATGCCTCCCCGGATTCAGTTGCCAGCCCGGCTTTTTTCCATTCCGGAAAACCGCCATCCAGAATGCGAACATTGACCGCGCCGAATGTGCGAAACAGCCACCAGACCCGCGGTGCCGAAAACAAGCCCGCTCCATCATAGACAACAATCGTGTCAGTCTGCGCTATGCCAAGTGCGCCCGCCGCCTGGGCAAAATGGTCTTGTGATGGAAGTGTGTGCGGGTAGGGCGATGTGGCATCGACAACGCTGTCCTGATCGAAAAACACGGCGCCTGGAATGTGAGCTTGGAGGAATTCGGCTTTTGCGTCGCGGTTCTGCGGCGGCAGATACCAGGACGCATCCACGATTTTCACAACACCGTTGCGCATTTCTGTCACGAGGGCGTCTGGCGACACCAGAAACGGATTTGTGCTCACTTTGCCACCTCAAACAGGTTCGAAAGGAATGTCATATTTCGGCGCTGTTCCAATCCAGTCAGGCTCTGGAAGTCCCTGAGACCGAAGAAACGCCGGATTGTACAACTTGGTCTGGTAACGATTGCCGGAGTCACAAAGCACCGTGACAATCGTGTGGCCGGGGCCCAGATCACGTGCCATTCTCATTGCTCCCGCAATATTTATTCCTGAAGAGCCGCCAAGGCAAAGCCCTTCTTCCTGAACCAGATCGAACAAAATTGAAACTGCTTCGCCATCTGGTATCTGGTAGGCAAAATCAGGCGTGAAATCTTCAAGGTTGGCGGTAATTCGCCCTTGGCCGATGCCCTCGGTGATGGATGAGCCTTCGGACGCAAGCGTGCCATTTGTGTAATAGCTGTAAAGCGCTGCACCCATCGGGTCAGCCAGACCGATTTTTATGTGGCCGGAATGGCGCTTCAGCCCCGCGGCCGTGCCGGCAAGCGTGCCGCCGGTTCCGACCGCGCAGACGAAGCCATCAATCTGACCACCCGTCTGCGACCAGATTTCTTCCGCCGTGGTGACCATATGCCCGTCGCGGTTGGCCACATTGTCAAACTGGTTGGCCCAGATAGCGCCATCCGCGTGCGATTTGCTGATCTGATCCGCGAGTCTGCCCGAAACTTTCACGTAATTGTTGGGGTTGCGGTAGGGAACGGCAGGAACCTCCAGCAATTCAGCGCCCATCAAACGCAGCGCATCTTTCTTTTCCTGCGATTGTGTTTCGGGGATAACGATAACAGTCTGGTAGCCCAGCGCCTTGGCCACAAGCGTCAGGCCAATGCCGGTGTTACCGGCGGTGCCTTCCACAATGATGCCGCCGGGTCGAATGAGCCCGCGCGCCTCCGCGTCCCGAATGATGAACAGGCCGGCACGATCTTTGACAGATTGCCCGGGGTTCATGAACTCGGCTTTGCCATAGATTTCACAACCGGTCGCTTCAGAAGCTTTGCGCAAGCGAATTAGTGGTGTGTTGCCGATAGCGGCGATAACTGAAGGATAACGTTCCATGGCTCTCTGATCTACCGTCCGAATCGTGGTCAGAGTATGGGTGCGGGCCAGTTGTGGCAAGGATGAACGATCTAATGTTGCAGCGGATCGTGGCACAGACAGACCGGTTTCCGGGGCGGCTCACCCACCATCAGCAACAATCAAACCTCTAAAAAATATATATAATAAAATTAAAATTATGATAAATAAATATCATTGCTTGGCGAGTCCCAACGCATGTGGCGTATTGTCCACCAATGCTGGCCCTGCCTGAGCCTATTTATATTTTGTGAGATTTTGCATGGCCGGTTCGGCAGTGATGGTTGCGATGGGCGATGTCGTTCTGGACAATCGCGTTCTTAAAATGGCCGCTGCCATGCGCAGGGCACATCCGGAGTTCGTGTTGATCGGCACCTTGCCGCATCCAAAATCCGGTACTGTGCAACCAATTGCCAGAACTGTTGGCAAACTGAAGTGCCTGCAATTTCCAGATGGCTCCATACATGCTGGCGGCCTTGCAAGCGAGCTTGAGCATTTGCAGGCCCGTCTGCATTATTTTACCTCCGTTATCTGCGATCACATTGAAGGGCTTTCTCCGCAAAGCGTTCACACCCACGGCAGTTCAACCTTGCCGATTGGCCGTGAGATAAAACGTCGCTTGGGGGATCGCGTCCAGTGGATACATGATGTTCGCGTCTTGCCCATGGACCTGTGCGAACCCTTGAAAGATTTTGCAGTTCGGCTGGAGACCGAACACCTGGCTCATGCCGATCGCATCACCACCGAAACTGACGAGATGAAGGCCGCTCTGCTCAAACGATATGCCGAGTTGCCGCCGATCAACGTCATCTACAATACGCCTCTGCTGCGCCAAATGATGGGGCCGGCAACTGTTCGCCGGGCGGTTCACGTTCCGGATGCGCCTCTGGGTGTCTATGCCGGACCTGTGGTTGCGGGGCAGGGTGCGGAGCGGCTTATTGCTGTTTTGCAAGAGGTCCCGGATCTTCACTGCGCAATCTGCACCGCCTCTTCCGGCCCATATATTGAAGCGGTTAAAGCTGAAGCGGAGCAGGTGGGAGTGGCTGCACGCTTACACTGGTTGCCTGCCCTGGCGTCTCAAAATGCGGTAGCTTATCTCAGTGATGCGACGTTCGGCCTTTTGCCAATGCAATACGGTACAGAGGCTGACCTTTCTCTTCCGGCAGAATTTTTCGATTTTGTCTTTGCCGGGCTGCCGGTTTTGTCGCAGCCTTTTGCGGCAATTCAAAACTTTTTGGAAACATTTGAAGCCGGACTTTGCTGCGATTTTTCACATGCGAAATCCGTCGCGAATGCCCTGCAACGGATTACGGATAGTTACGGACTGAAAGGTGAAGATTTTTCCAGAATGAGGCGGCGTTTCTGCTGGGAGGTTCAGGAGCGGCATCTGCTGGAACTCTATCTGATGGCGCTGGGCTTTGATGGGCAGGTCATCGACACTGTAACCAGATTTCCGGTGCCCCGTGGCCCAATACGTGTGTTGCATGGCATAACTGGAGCAGCGGGCCAGCCGGGCGCCTTGGCAAGGGCGCTCAATCAACATGCGGGAATATACGCAAAAAGCCTGCAGATAACCCGATCGAAATTCGCGTATCCTTCCGACATATTTTACCCGGTGGCGCACGCGGATGCCGCCAGCATGCTGGATGTGATGCAATCCGTTCATGAGGATTTCGACATTTTTCACATGCACAGCCGGGGCTTTGTGTTTGATCGCAAACACACTTCCTTTCCGACCGGGCATGATCTTGTGGCGCTGAAGGCTGCCGGGAAATCCGTGATTGTGCATTTTCGTGGCAGTGAAGCACGCATTCAAAGCATGTTTCAGCGTTTCAGCCCTTACAATTATGTTGAGGATGACGAAGACAACACCGTTCGCAAATATCCTGAAGATGCAAAACGACGGCATATCCGTCTGATCGGCGCCGTTGCAGATCGTGTATTGGTGCCCGACCCGGAATTGCAGAGCTATGTGCCGGGCAGCCTGGTTGTTGAGCGTGCAATTGATCTGACAGAGTGGCGTCATGTCGGCATTCAACCCAATTCCAGGCCATTGATTGTTCATGCGCCATCGCGACGGGGCGTTAAAGGAACCAGCGCCGTGATCGCTGCGGTCGAAAACCTGCGCCTGCGCGGATTTGATTTCGACTTCAAGCTTGTGGAAGGCCTGCCGCAGGCGCAGGCGCGCAAGATCTATGAACAGGCAGATATTGTTGTCGATCAGTTGCGGATTGGCTGGTACGGCGTGCTGGCAGTGGAATGCATGGCGCTGGGCAAACCTGTTGTCGCTTACATTCGCGATGACCTGCACCACACATTTGAACACGGCCTGCCGCTGGCAAACGCCAATCCTGTGAATGTTGAACATGTGCTGGAGCAATTGCTGACCAATGAGTCAGATAGAATGGCTCTCGCATTGAAGGGCCGTGCCTATGTGGAGCAAGTTCACTGCTCCACTGTGGTCGCCAATAAACTGGTTAAAATCTACGAGGAAGTTCGGCGCGCACCACGGGCCATTGACGTTGCTGCCTATCTGGAAATTCTTAAAGAGCAGACCGCTATTCACGACCGGGTTGTTGATAAGTGCGGTGGACTTGCAGCCAATGTCAAAGGTCAACGTGCCGATCTGGCTGATGCAATGAGAGCTATCAAAAAATTGAAAAGAGGCGGCGTCCTACCGCTCGTCAAAGAACCTTCTGGCTTTGCACATCGTATCAGAGCGGTCAGAAGACGTGCCGGAACATATGGCCTGGCACCCACGGCGTTGTTCATTGCCAGACGCACAGCGTGGCATTTTGTCAAAATCTTCAAAAACGGACGGCCGACATAAAAACGGGTCCCGCGCTTTTTCAGCGCGAAACCCGCAGCATTCTATAATTGGAGCAGTCGCCGCTTTTAGAAAAAGCTGCGTCGTGCCCACCACCCGGTGCGCTTTGGCTTTTGCTCGGCAGCATTGTCATCACCGTTGCGGGTTATAACCGGCTCTGTCGGCACAGCTTCCTCAACAGTCTGGATTTCCTCCACTGCCGCTTCAACCACTGCCTCCGGCGCAATGTCGCCGTTTGCAGGCTCGGTAACTGAAGCCTCAACCGCATCGACGACTGTCAGTTTTTCGTCCACAGCAACGTCATTCTCGACCGGCAAATCGCCAGCCAGCGCCAGATCAGCTTCAGTGTCCTCATCTGTTGCAACAGCAAACGGCTCCACCGCGTTGTCACTGACAATCTGGCCTTCTTCAACAGCCGAATTCAGCTCAACTGCATCCGCCACTGCAGTGCCCTCGGCAATGGCTTCGTCGCGTGAGCGTCTGCCACCACGCCGCCCGCGTCGCCGGCGCTTACGATCCCGCGAAGCATCACCGTTTTCGTCCGTGTCGGACTGAGCTACAGATTCTCCTGCTTCAGTCAAATCTGAAGCGGCTTCGCTCTCGTCCTCATCGCCATTGTCATCAGCCGCATTGCCATCAGCCAATTGATCGCCATTGTCTGAATCGTCGCGCCGGCGCCGCCTGCGCCGCTTGCGACGGCGGTTGTCGTCGCCACCTTCGCGCGCCTCCTGCACAACTTCAGCTTCTGCGGGCAGCTCTTCAACTTCCGGCTCTTCAATTTCAACGGGTTCCGGCTGAACGACGGCAATGCGCGGCTTACGTGTTGCTTCCGCACCAGCTTCAATGGCCACATGCTGATGCCCGTGCCCATCATCCGCCTGCAGCGAAATCCTCAGGCCATGGGTGCGCTCCAGCTCGTCAATGGTCGAGCGCTTTTCGTTCAGAATGTAAAGCGCCGTTGCGGTAGGCACCTTAACAATCAGATCATGCGTGCTCTGCTTGAGAATATGCTCTTCTATTGTGCGCAGAACGTGCAATGCCAGCGAGGACGACGAGCGGATAAAGCCATTGCCGCTGCATGTCGGGCAGACCTGCATTGTGGACTCAAGCACGCTGGCGCGAATGCGCTGGCGGCTCATTTCCATCAGCCCGAAATGTGAAATCGAGCCAACCTGAATACGGGCGCGATCATCCTTCAGACAATCCTTGAGCCGCTTTTCAACGGCCCTGTTGTTGCGCTTTTCTTCCATGTCGATGAAGTCGATGACAATCAGACCTGCAAGGTCGCGGAGACGAAGCTGCCGGGCAACTTCTTCTGCCGCTTCCAGATTGGTCTGAAAAGCGGTGTCTTCAACCGAATGTTCGCGTGTTGAACGTCCGGAGTTGACGTCAATCGCCACCAGAGCCTCTGTCTGGTTGATGATGATATAGCCACCGGATTTCAGCGTGACATTGGGCTGCAACATACGGTCAAGCTGCGCCTCAATACCCTGGCGGGTGAAAATCGGCGTAGGATCCTGATAGCGCTGCACAACCTTTGCCTGGCTGGGCATCAACATGCGCATGAAGTCTTTTGCTTCACGATACCCTGCATCACCAGCAACCAGAATCTGGTCTATGTCCTTGTTATAAAGATCGCGGATCGACCGTTTGATCAGGCTGCCTTCTTCGTAGACCAGGGCGGGAGCGGTGGACCCCAGGGTCAGTGAGCGGACGGTTTCCCAAAGGCGCATGAGATACTCATAATCGCGCTTCACTTCCGCCTTTGTGCGGTTGGCCCCGGCCGTGCGCAGGATAATGCCCATGCCACGCGGCACTTCCAGGTCCCGCACCACTTCTTTCAGGCGCTTACGGTCTGCAACATTGGTGATTTTGCGTGAAATGCCACCGCCACGCGCAGTGTTCGGCATCAGTACGGAATAACGCCCGGCCAGTGAGAGGTAGGTAGTGAGGGCCGCGCCCTTGTTGCCGCGCTCTTCCTTGACAACCTGAACCAGCAAAATCTGGCGGCGTTTGATCACTTCCTGTATTTTGTATTGCTTGCGTGGCGTGCGCTGACGGACAGGCACTTCTTCCATCGCATCTTCGGAGCCGATCTGGTCAATCTGCTCGGAATCTTCCTCAACCGTTTCGATATCGGATTCGCGTGCAGTTTCGGCTTCGCCTTCGTCAACGGCCTCAACAGTGGCCGCTTCCTGCTGCCCCTCCGGCACCGGCGCAGCGCTTAACTCTGTTTCAACAGGTGCGGTTTCCACCACTTCAACCGCGGTTTTGTCTTCCGCAGCGGCCGGTTCTTCAACCCCGACATCCTGGTCCAGATTGGCAGCTTCTGCATTGGCAGCAAGTTCGGCAGCCGCCTTTTCCGCCGCAAGTTCAGCTTTGGTCTTGCGGCCACGGCGCTTGCGCACGGGTGGTTTTTCATCCGCCGGTTGCGCTGCTGGCTCCTCTGCCGGCGCGGTTGCTTCTGCCGCTGTCGCCTCGGCGGTTGCAGGGGCGTCCTGTGCCTTTTCCGCGTCCTCTACCGTTTCCGAAACGGTTTTGGTCTTACGCGCTCTTGCTGCTTTCGCACGGCGTGATTTGCGGTTCCGATCGCCCGAAGGCTTGGCTTCCGGCTTTTCGTCATCAAACTCGTCGTCGTCAGAGGCCCGTGCGAATTCTTCTTCCATCAGCGCCTGACGGTCCGCGACAGGAATCTGATAATAGTCAGGATGAATTTCGCTGAACGCCAGGAAACCATGGCGATTGCCGCCATATTCGACGAAGGCGGCTTGCAGGGATGGCTCTACCCGCGTGACCTTGGCCAGATAGATATTGCCTTTAAGCTGTTTTTTGTGTTCCGACTCAAAGTCGAATTCTTCAATGCGGTTACCTTTAACGACGACGACGCGTGTTTCTTCCGGGTGGGAAGCGTCGATCAGCATTTTGTTGGCCATTTGGTAATATGCTTTCCCGGGCAATGTCTGTCGCACCAGCTTCGGCGCGATGCGCCGGTCTGTAGCTTGGGTGGAAGTGGCCCGAACGGATCGCTCTATTGGCGGTAGGAACAGCGTTAACCGACGCGGGCCGCGTTTGCGGCCTGTTATGTGGCATCAATTTTTCGAATATTGCTGTGTGCACGCGTTAGCGACCTGAAACTTTGATAACTGGCCATCTTGCGATGACCGATGGACTTTGACGTATCCGCGGGAACCCGCCATCACACATCAATTTTTCCAGCCCGAAGTGCCGGGTGGAGAGATCTTTTTTGAGAGCTCAGGAGGGACGACTGCCTGCCCCTTTGCCAGCAATGCCTGCCGAAGTTTGTCCACTTCAGGCCAGCAGCGACGAGACGGAGCGTCTTCGTATATCCTAAGTCTCACTTTTGCTTTTACGGCGCAGTTGCGTCAGAAACAAGTGTAAAGCCACATTGCGATAAATGCAGGTTCAATGCCCCTTCTGCTCTTCCGTTTCATGCCGTTGCTGCTGTTTCTGTTCTGTGTCGCACCACAGGCGCAGGCGGCCACATCAGTTATCACAGATGTTTCTCTGTCTGTGACCAGCGATGGTACGTCATTGGAAATGCTTGCCAGTTCGCGGCCAGAGGCGCAAATCCGGCTGTTGCAATCGCCGCCACGCATAGTTCTTGACCTGCACGACACGGTGCTGGCAACAACCTGGCCGATAGCTGAAAATGTCGGCGTTATCGGCTCTGTTCGGGAAGGTCTGGCACAAGCAAATTTTTACAGGATTGTGATGGCGCTTCGCCAGCCTGCCATTCCTCTTCTGGAAATCGGGCAGGAGACGTCGGGGGTTACGGCGATTCGCGTTAAACTGCGACCAGTTGCGGAAGATGAATTTGCCCAGGCGGTGGGTGCGCGCGTTTCTGCCGGGCAATCCGGGTCCGATGCGGCTTTTGCTAGCAACGGTGACAAGCCTCTGGTGGTGATCGATCCGGGGCATGGTGGCATAGACAATGGTGCAACCGGCATTGGAGGCACTCTTGAAAAGCAGGTCAATCTTGCATTTGCCCTGACGCTTCGACAGGAAATTCTGCAAAATCACCCAGATGTGAGGGTTCTTCTGACCCGCGAAACGGACGAGTTCGTGGGACTGGCTCGCCGGACCAGCATTGGCAGGGAAAATCGTGCCGACCTGATGATTTCCATTCATGCTGATTCCATTGACTATCCGCAGGTGCGTGGAGCGACTGTTTACACCTTGTCTGAAAAGGCCTCCGATTCCATGTCGCAGACACTTGCGCTGGGTGAAAATGCAGCAGACCGCTTTGCGGGTCCGGAGTGGGAGCAGGACACACCGGAAATCCACGACATCCTCGTTGACCTTGTGCGACGGGAAACTGAAGTGTTTTCAGATAGTTTTGCGGATTATCTTGTAAAACACATCAAGGAAGGTGGTTTGCACATGATCAACAACCCGCGCCGCTCAGCCGGTTTTCGCGTTCTGCGCGCACCGGACGTGCCATCTGTCCTTCTGGAACTTGGTTATCTTTCCAATGTGGAAGATGAAGCTCAGGTCAGTTCGCCGCAATGGCAGAAAAAGGCGGCGATGCTGACAGCAAATGCAATTTCTGATTATCTGCAATCTCGTGCATCCGCAGGTGCTTTGCCGGCCCAATAGCACTAAGCCTCTTTAATTTGTTGCATTGTCTGGTTGCCGATACCGTACTGTTTCAACCTTAAATGCACTAAAGTTGCATGTGACTGTTGCTCAAGGGCGTCGCAACTCTGCCGCAGGCTGTGGTAAAAGGCTGAAACAGTATTAATAAGGCATCGCAACATGGCCGCGCCTCATTTAAGGGGCATCTAGTGCATTTCCCGTTGAAGCGGAATCGCTTTAACGTCAGGACAATGCGACATAACAAGAAGTTAGAGCGTGTCAGGCGATCTTGAGATCCTATGAAACGAGCTGATGCAGCGGTGAAGCGTAAGACGTGGTTGCGGCCTGCCGGGCCGGCTGAAACTCAGGGCATGGACAGATGGTAAGGCTTATTGGCTATTTTTTTGGCATAGGGGCTGTCTTTGCGCTGCTGGCTGCCGGGGCGGCCGCGCTGTATATCAGCCGTATGAGCGAAGGCCTGCCGGATTATCAGGTTCTGGCCAAGTACGAACCACCGGTAACCACCCGCTTCCACGCTTCTGACGGTGCGCTTATGGCGGAATATGCCCGGGAGCGCCGGTTGTTTCTGCCCATTCAGGCAATACCACAGGGTTTGAAAGACGCGTTTTTGTCGGCGGAAGACAAAAGCTTCTACCATCACCCCGGCATTGATATTGAGGGCGTTGCGCGCGCCGCGGTTATTCTGGCTCGCGGCGGCCCCATGCAGGGCGGCTCTACCATCACGCAGCAGGTGGCAAAGAATTTTCTCCTGACCAACGAGCGTTCCATGGAACGCAAGGTCAAGGAGGCGATTCTGGCTCTCCGCATTGAACAAGCCTATTCCAAAGACCGCATCCTTGAACTGTACCTCAACGAAATTTACCTCGGCATGGGCGCCTATGGCGTGGCCGCTGCGTCTCTGGCCTATTTCGACAAGGGCGTAACCGAGCTGGATATTCACGAAGCTGCCTATCTGGCGGCTTTGCCCAAGGCACCGGAGAATTACAACCCGTTCCGCAACCCGGAGGCGGCAATCGGCCGTCGCAACTGGGTTATAGCGCGTATGCTGGAAAACGGCGTCATCACGGCTGAACAGGCTGCGGATGCCTCCGCCAAGCCACTGGATGTCAATCCGCGTCCTACAGGCACCTATCTGGCGTCTGCAGAGTATTTTACAGAGGAAGTGCGCCGCCAGATCATTGCGCGTTATGGCGTTGATGAGCTTTACGAAGGCGGGCTTTCCGTACGTACAACACTCGACCCAGAGATGCAGGTTTTTGCGCGGGCCGCCTTGCAGCATGCGTTGGTTGCGTTCGATCAGCGCAAGGGCTGGCGCGGGCCGGTGGAAAAAGTTTCTCTGGAAGCGGACTGGGCCGTGCCGTTGGGCGCAGTGCGGGCATTTTCCGATGTGCCGGAATGGCGCCTGGCGATTGTTCTTTCGTCCAGTGCAGACAGCGCGACCCTGGGCCTGCAGCCGCCCCGCGCGGTTTCCGGGCAATTGGGGCCGGAACGCGACACAACAGAGCTTTCCGCCGCGGATATGCAATGGGCGCTGGGTCGCCGGGGCATTTCGGAGGTTCTGGAGCCGGGCGATGTTGTGTATCTGGAGGCAAAGCCTGACGGTGCAGGCTACCTTCTGCGGCAACCGCCAAAGGTCGAAGGCGCTCTGGTGGCAATGGATCCGCACACCGGACGCGTCAAGGCGCTGGTCGGTGGCTTTTCCTACGCGGAATCAGAGTTCAATCGCGCAACCCAGGCCTTGCGTCAGCCCGGATCTTCCTTCAAGCCAATCGTTTATGCGGCTGCGCTGGACAACGGCTATACGCCCGCATCGGTCATTCTGGACGGGCCAATTTCCATTTCTGATGGGCGCGGCAATGTCTGGGAGCCCAAAAACTATGGCGGCACTTTTGCCGGGCCTTCAACTTTGCGGCTGGGTATTGAAAAGAGCCGGAACCTGATGACCGTGCGGCTTGCGCAGGACATGGGTATGGACCTGGTTGCCGAATATGCCCAGCGCTTCGGTGTTTACGACAGAATGGGGCGGTATCTGCCCATGTCGCTAGGCTCTGGCGAAACAACGGTCATGCGCATGGTGTCTGCCTATGCGGTTATGGCCAATGGTGGCCGTTCGATTGAACCATCGCTGATTGACCGTGTGCAGGATCGTTACGGCTTAACTGTCTATAAGCATGATGGTCGCCGCTGCGACACATGTTCGGCGCTGGATTGGGAAAACCAGCCGGAGCCTGAACTGGTGGACACGCGTGAGCAAGTTCTTGACCCGATGACGGCATATCAGATCACATCGATGATGGAAGGCGTTGTGCAGCGTGGCACGGCAACGTCGGTCAACAAGCTGGGCCGCCCTGTGGCTGGCAAAACCGGCACTACCAATGATGTGAAGGATGCCTGGTTTGTCGGCTATACGCCTGATCTGGTGACGGGCGTGTATATTGGCTACGACAACCCCGCTTCGTTGGGCGACAGTTCAACCGGCGGCAGCCTTGCCGCACCAATTTTCACCGAGTTCATGACGCAGGCTGTGAAGGACATGCCCGTTGCCGATTTCCGCATTCCCGATGGCATGACGCAGATTGCGGTGGATATGCGCACCGGCATGGCGGCAGGTGGCACCGGCCCCGGAACAGTGCTTGAGGCTTTCAAACCGGGCACCGGCCCATCCGATGTCTACAGCGTCATTGGTGAATCCTATGTTGGCGCGGTTGCGCCGGGTGTGTCGCAGCGCGCCCAGGAAGCGATCGGCAGCGGTCAGGGCGGCCTGTTTTAAGCTTAACGAGGGTGTGGCCCGGTCCATACCCTTTACAGCCTGTGGCGGTGTCCGTATTGTCCGCCGCGTTTCCCCGATAAACCATTTGAAGCGAGGGTTGCGGCGTGCGTGCCGAAATCGAAACCATTGTTGACGAAATCCAGCAGGCCATAAGCCTGCTGAGGAGGCATCTTTGACTGGGAGCCATCCCTTGTCGAGCTGGACAGGCTGAACGCCAAGGCGGAAGACCCAACCCTGTGGGACAATCCGCAGGAAGCCCAGAAGCTGATGAAAGAGCGTCAGCGTCTGGATGATGCTGTAACCGGCATTCGCAAGCTGGAGCAGGCCCTGGCCGATAATATCGAGCTGATAGCAATGGGTGAGGAGGAAAACGATCCTGCCATTGTGGATGAAGCCGAGCAGGTTTTGCGCACGTTGTTGAAAGAGGTTGCGCAGCGGCAGATTGATGCGTTGCTTTCGGGAGAGGCCGACGCCAACGACACCTATGTCGAAGTGCACTCCGGTGCAGGGGGCACGGAAAGCCAGGATTGGGCTTCCATGCTTCTGCGCATGTATATGCGCTGGGGTGAGCGCAGCCGCATGAAGATCGAAGTGCTGGAAGAAAACTCCGGTGAAGAAGCCGGCATCAAGTCTGCCACCATTCTGCTGAAGGGCCACAATGCCTATGGCAAAATGAAGGTGGAATCCGGCGTCCACCGCCTTGTGCGCATTTCACCTTATGACAGTCAGGCCCGTCGCCACACATCCTTTGCCTCGGTTTGGGTTTACCCCGTGGTGGATGACTCGATCGAGGTTGATGTTTCGGAATCCGATGTGCGCATTGACACCTACCGCGCTTCCGGCGCCGGTGGGCAGCACGTCAACACAACAGATTCCGCAGTGCGTATTACCCACATGGCCACTGGCATTGTGGTGCAATGCCAGAGCGAGCGTTCGCAACACAAAAACCGCGCGACGGCGTGGAACATGCTGCGCGCCCGGCTTTACGAGGAAGAGCTGAAAAAACGGGAAGAAAAGGCCAATGCCGCCGCGGCATCCAAAACCGAAATTGGTTGGGGACATCAGATCCGCTCTTACGTTTTGCAGCCTTATCAGCTTGTGAAAGACCTGCGCACCGGCGTTGAACATACTACGCCGCAAGAGGTGCTGGATGGCGATCTCGACGAATTCATCGAGGCTGCGCTTGCACACCGCGTTCATGGCAGCGATGCCAAGGTTGAAGACGTAGAATAAGACTCAGTATGAAAATCACAGGCCGGTGCTGTTTCTCACATAACGGTGGTGAAACAGCTCCGGCCTTTTTTGTTCGACCGCATTCGTTCAACGGCAAAAGTTAAGATCTTTTGCTGTGTCGCATTGTCCTGTCGTTGAAACGCAACCGTTTCAACGGGAAATGCTAAGACCTTTCGCTTATCGCATTGTCCTGTCGTTGAAACGCAACCGATTCAACGGGAAATGCGAAGACCTTTTGCTTATCGCATTGTCCTGTCGTTGAAACGTAACCGTTTCAACGGGAAATGCTTGGGGCCGCGTTCAATTCGCGCACTGCATCCAGCACTTCAACCGCATGGCCGGACACCTTGACCTTCGGCCAGATCCTGGCAATCCTGCCATCGGCATCCACCAGCAATGTCGTGCGCTCAACCCCCATGCTGGTGCGACCAAAACTGCGTTTTTCAGCCCAGACACCCACAGCCTTCAAAAGCTGGTGCTCTTCGTCTGCGAGCAGCCGCACCTTCAGCCCCTGCTTGTCGCGAAATTTGCAATGCTTGGCCACACTGTCGGGCGAGACGCCAAAGACTTCTGCTCCCAATGCTTCGAACTTTTTCAACAATGCGGAAAAATCCAGCGCTTCCGTGGTGCAACCCGGCGTGTCATCCTTGGGATAGAAATACAGCACGAAGGGTTTTCCCCCCAATTGCTGCCTGGAAACCGTCTGGCCGTCGGCATCGGAAAGAGAAAAATCTGGAAGAGTGTCGCCTTCGACAACTGAGAGCATGAAATGGCCTTCCTTTACGCTCATTGAAATGGGAAACTGGGGATAAGACCCGGCTGTGTTCCGCTATATCATAAAGAGCATCTGATGATGAATTCTGAATGGGCCAATACTGCAATTGACAAGAGTTGGTCCAGTGGGTTTGCGAGCGATTTTAAGGATGAAGCGGTTCGCTGGTCTGGTGTTTCAACCTTGAATATTCGGACTGGCCGATGATGCGGCTGGCGCGTGTTACTGGCGCACTGCTCAGTGTTGTTCTGCTGGTTGCCATGTTGGCAACCGCCGCGGGCTACATTCTGCTGGGTACAGAATTTGGCCAGAGCTTTGTGCGAAACCGTGCAGAAACGGCGCTCGCCAGCTTTGTGGGCCCTGCCTATCAGATTGAACTTGGAAGTCAGAGCTACGCCTTGAGGCCGGATGGCACTTTGGCCGTTCAATGGTCGAACGTCGCACTTGCACCAAAGGACGCCCCAGGGACCCGCACTGAAATTGAACATTTCGCAGTAGCCGTCCGGTTGCTCCCGCTCATCTCCGGCGGCCTGCAATTTGGGCAATTCGAAATTTCCGGCGCCCGGCTGGACCTGAACTCACTTCTGCCCGATAAACCTTCAACTCAAACAGATAATTCGAAAAATATCAGTGCCTTGGAAGGGGATGTTAAGGCGGCGAGCGAAGTGGTTACCGAGCTTCCGACGGCAACATTCCTTGCCCGTACGATCCAGGGCACAATTGAAAACATCGAACGGCACCTGGCCGTGCTTCAATCTTTCCGTTTCAGCCGCGTCGTGTTTTCCGACATTTCAATCACCGGAATTCCCGGCCTTGCCAATCAGCAAAGTGGGCTGCATGTGGCAAGCGCGGAACTGCTGCGCAATGATGAAGGCTTTCTGCAACTGGATACGCAGATTGATTTTGGCGTTTTGCCAATCCGGCTGACTGGAAATGCTGAATTCTCGGACATTGATGGCCGGTTGACGAGACTTGCTTTGAATTCAGGCAAGCTGAACCTTGTGGAGATTGCCCCACCTGCGCCTGAAACAGACCGGGAGGATGAGCGCGCATTTGGCAGCGACGCCACCTTGGAAGTGGAACTTGCGGCTGCAAGAGACACGGATGACCCTGTACTCACCAGCGACCTGCGTTTGAAGATCGGCGCGGGTGCCGTGCAACTGGGCCTCAATCACACAAGGGTGGAGGAGGGCGAAATCCATCTTCGCTACCGCTCCAACGAGGAAAAAATAGTCTTCCTGCCAAGTCCGTTTCGTTTTCGTGATGTCAGCTTTGTTGCAGACGGGGTGTTGCAAGCCGCAGCGGTTGGTGGCGCATTGTCGTTCGACCGCCTGGACTTTGATCTGCATGCAAAAAACATTCGATCAAAAGTTGGCTCGTCCGCTGAGCAGCAGGCAGAGGTGGAACTGAATGGCATGTTTGATCCGGTTGAAAAGAAACTGGAACTGCGCAGAGGCGAGGTACGAACCGATGGTGGAACGCTCAGTGCTGGCGGGTCCATGGCCTATGCCACGCCGGATGCGCTGACACATTTCGAGTTCACAACCGACCGGTTGACCGCACAGGCTTTGCGGGCATTCTGGCCTTTCAATGTTGCTGGCAAGGCTCGGCGCTGGGTTCTGGGTCATCTGGGCAATGACGGTGTTGCAACATCGGGGCGCATTGCTATCCACGCGCGGCACGACCGGCTCGGCTCTGCTTTCGGTAAAATGGGCAATCCGACTGATCAGGAGTTGCAAATCGATCTGTCGGTCGCCAATGCCGATCTGATCACGGTAGGAGATTTGCCAAGGCTCTACCATGTGAACGGGACACTCACGACGCGTGGCAGTGAAACCGCCATTCGCGTTTCCGATGCAATGGTTCAGGACATGGATGCCGTTGTGCTGGCCGATTCATCTGTTGTGCTGAGCAAGCCAGTGCTTGGCAACCGGCGGGACCAGTTGATTGATCTGGATCTGAACCTTGCCGGCAGCGTGCCGCAGCTTTTGCAAATCGCCAATGCGCGACCAATTCAAGCCTTGCGCTCGCTGGATATACTGCCGGAGAAGGCAAGCGGCACCGCCACAGTTCAGGCCAGCATCAATCTGCGCGTGGGCAGCGAAATTCCTGCCGCTGATCAGCTTTTGGGTTGGCAGGTCAAGGCAAATCTGACGGATGCCGCGCCAGGCTCTCCGATCGAGGGGCGCACCTTCAGCCAGGTCAATGGTACACTTGACATTGTGCCGGAAAGGCTGACCGGCAATTTGAAGACCCGAATGGATGGTTCGCCTGCGCAGCTTGGCTTGCGGATACCCATTCAGAAAGACGTGGCCGAGGCGCGCAATATCACCGTGGATCTGCTGGTCGAGGCGGGGCAGGCAGGAAATGTGGTGCCTGGGCTGGAGGCGATTGTTACCGGGCCATTCAACGTTAAAACGCAGATGAGCGACAAGCCGACCCGTGTGTCGGTGGATCTGACCGGGGCGACGGTGAACATTCCGGCGATTGCATGGCGCAAAGGCAAGGGAATTGCTGCCACGCTGGAGCTTGAAACAGTTTCTGCCGACAACACAACGCGATTGGAAAACATGCGTCTGACAGGCGCGGGTTTCAGTGCCAGTGGCAAGGCGGTTCTGGACGGCAATGGGCTTCAATCTGCCGAACTCACCGGACTTTCACTCAATCCCGATGATGATGTGTCTCTCACGGCAAGACGATCCGACAGTGGATATTCACTGGTCATTACCGGCAAAAGCTTTGATGCGCGTCCTATTCTGCAGGATATCAAGGCTGGTATTGGTCAGAAAGGCGGCTCGGATCGAAAGTCGCTTTCGCTCAACATCGAAGCCAATATTGACAGGGTTGGCGGATTTAACGGTCAACGTCTCAGCAATTTTGCGATGAATTATCAAAGCCGGAGGGGCGCACTGACAGCGCTGTCCATTTCCGGGGTTGCAGATAAGGGCCAGATCGCCGGAGACCTGTCACGCCGCGACGGGGTGGATGTGATCAGCCTCAGCAGTGGAAATGCCGGTTCGCTCCTGGGCTTTTCCGGCTTCTATTCTCACATGCGCGGTGGCGGTGCGCTGATTGAGCTGTCCGGCACAAATGATCAAGGCTATGTCGGCAAAATTACCATGCGCGATTTTACGCTGGTGGATGAGCCTCGACTTGAGCGGATCGTTGGCACAACGCCAGTTGAAGGACAGGCCAGCCTGGCGCATGCGATTGGGAAAGACTTGCGCACCAGTCAGGCTTTCTTTGATCAGGCCTATGCGGAAATTGTATTTTCAAGCGGCACCCTACGCGTTGCTAACGGTATCGTGCGCGGCCCGGTTTTTGGTTCAAGTTTCGATGGAATACTCTATGACAGCCAGGGACAGATCAGTATTTCCGGTTCATTCATGCCCGCTTATGGCCTGAACCGGGTGTTTGGCGCGCTGCCGCTGGTCGGGCAGGTTCTGGGCAATGGCAATGAAGGCGGTCTCCTGGGCATAACCTACCGGCTCTCGGGTGCCTTCACCAAGCCCACTCTCACCGTAAATCCGATTTCGCTGATTGCTCCGGGCATATTCCGGCAGATATTTGCTTATTGAAATTTTATGCCCTCGAAGGGAGGCTGCATGACACCGCAACGCGTAACTCTTATAACGCTCGGCGTTTCGGATCTGAGCCGGGCACGGGAATTCTATGCAAAGCTTGGCTGGACTCCTGCGCCTGGTGGCAGTGACGGCGTGCTTTTCTATCAGTTGAACGGTCTGGTGCTGGCTTTGTTCGGCCGCGATGATCTGGCGCATGACCAGAACCGTCCTGTCGGAGAGCTTGGAACCGGAGCCATGACCTTGGCTCTCAATATGCATGAGCGCGCCGATGTCGATGCGGCGTTTCAACAAGCCGTCGAGGCTGGCGCCAGCATCCTGAAGGCACCGGAAGAGGTGTTCTGGGGCGGCTATTCCGGCTACTACGCCGACCCGGATGGCCATGTCTGGGAAGTTGCACACAACCCGTTCTGGCCATTGAGTGACGACGGATCGCTGACCTTGCCGGATGTCGCTTGAAGCATTTGCCGAACCGGTTGCGGCTCGACGTCCGAACGATGCGGCAGGACAATGAGTTTGGGACCGTTCTGTCATGTTTACCCGGCTTTGATTTTCCAAAGCCGGGTGGGCAGGAGCCTTATTCCGGGCGAACCAGAATGTGACGTTTCTTGCCAAGTGAAAGCTTGATCACTCCATCATTGACATGCGGGGTTTCCAGAACGGCCTTGTCGTCGGCGACCGGCACGTCATTGATGCGCACCGCGCCGCCCTGAATATGGCGGCGTGCCTCACCATTACTGGCGGCCAGACCGGCTCTGACCAAAGCGGCCAGAATGCCAATTCCGCCGGCCAGTTCAGATGCCGGAAGCGAAACTGTTGGAAGATTGTCGGACAGTGCGCCTTCTTCAAACGTGGTGCGTGCTGTTTCCGCGGCCTGCTCAGCCGTTTCCCTGCCATGGCAAAGTGCGGTGACCTCAGTTGCCAGAACCTTTTTGGCCTCGTTGATTTCCGCCCCGCCCAAGGCCGCCAGACGGGCAATTTCGCCCATCGGCAGTTCGGTGAACAGCTTCAAAAACCGTTCGACATCGCCGTCTTCGGTGTTGCGCCAATATTGCCAGAACTCATAAGGGCTTTTCATCTCGGCATTGAGCCAGACTGCGCCACCCGCGGTCTTGCCCATTTTGGCCCCTGATGAGGTTGTCAGAAGCGGAGAGGTTAGCGCGAACACTTCACCACCCGCCGTGCGCCTGGTCAGGTCAATTCCGTTGAGAATATTGCCCCATTGATCAGAACCGCCCATTTGCAGACGGCAATCATACTGGCGATACAGCTCCACAAAATCATAGGCCTGCAGGATCATGTAGTTGAATTCGAGAAAGGACAGGGACTGGTCTCTTTCCAGACGCTGCTTCACGCTTTCAAATGCCAGCATGCGGTTGACCGAAAAGTGGCGGCCATAATCGCGCAGAAAATCGATATATTGCAGCTTGTCCAGCCAGTCGGCGTTGTTGACCATCAGGGCCGGGCCGTCAAAGTCCAGATATTTTGCGAAAACGCCTTTGATACCGGCAAGATTGCGCGCAATGCCCGCATCATCCAGAAGCGGGCGCGCTTCATCACGAAAGCTCGGATCGCCAATTCGTGTTGTGCCACCACCCATCAACGCAATCGGCTTGCCACCGGTCTTTTGCAGCCAGCGCAGCATCATGATTTGCAGCAAGTGGCCCACATGCAGCGATGCTGCTGTGGCGTCATAGCCAATATAGCCCGTCAGTCCGCCCTGTTTTGCGGTGGCGTCCAGCGCCTCCATGTCAGAGCCTTGATAGATAAAGCCGCGCTCCGAAAGAGTTTGCAGGAAGTCGGATTTGAATGCGGTCATGGGCTTGGAATCCAGAACAGGGACAGGCAGGGAGGTTATTGATTATTTCAGGCGCTTGGGACGGCTGTCGGACAACTCGCCTGCAAGGCGGCGGTCTAGATAGTCGGCGCATTCAGCCAACAGTTCTTCAGAATGCTCGCTGAAGAAGTGGTTTGCGCCGGAAAGGGTCTTCTGCGTTATCAGAATGCCTTTCTGGGTCTTGAGCTTGTCGACCAGAACCTGAACGTCTTTTGGCGGAGCGACCCGGTCTTTATCACCGTGAATGATCAGGCCCGAGGACGGGCACGGTGCAAGGAACGAGAAGTCATAGGAATTTGGCTGCGGCGCTATGGACATGAAGCCTTCAATCTCCGGGCGGCGCATCAGCAACTGCATGCCGATCCACGAGCCGAAAGAATAGCCGGCAACCCAGCAGTTTTTTGAATCCGGGTGCAGAGTCTGTACCCAGTCCAGCGCAGCAGCGGCATCCGACAGCTCGCCCATGCCGTGGTCGAACTCGCCCTGACTGCGCCCGATACCGCGGAAGTTAAACCGCAAAGTGGTGAAGCCGCGCTGCTGGAACATATAAAACAGATTGTAGACAATCTGGTTGTTCATCGTGCCGCCGAACCGCGGATGAGGGTGCAGTATGATGGCAATCGGTGCGTTTTTTTCCTTCGCAGCCTGATAACGGCCTTCAAGACGACCTGCGGGACCGTTAAAGATGACTTCTGGCATACTTTTGCTATCCTATCGACCGTGCATCGCATCGCCGGCTGCGCCTTGACGGAAAAAACGCAGCCGCCTAGTTTCCATGAATTGGAAGTAGTCCAATACAAACCGGATTCCAGAATCCGCTATGTAGTCTGTCTGGCTGCGTAAATTCAAGAAATTTGCGACATGCGGACATGTGAAATCGACATGACCCTGGTAAAATGACGGCTGGTTCTAAGCGCCTCTATCTTGATTACAACGCAACATCGCCAATTTTGCCTCAGGCTTACCAGGCCGTGATGGCGGCATTGACGTTGCCTGGCAATCCGTCTTCCGTGCATGCGGAAGGGCGGGCTGCCAAAGCCCTGCTGGAAAGCGCGCGCGGTGCTGTGGCGCAACTGTGCGCAGTATCACCGGACGGGGTTTTGTTCACCAGCGGCGCAACCGAAGCGGCGGCAATGGCACTGGCTCCACAATGGTTGAAACTGGGCAAACCATGGCAAGCGGCGGCGCTGGCCGTTCTGGAAACTGACCATCCCTGTCTATTGGCTGGCGGCGGGTTTGATGCCGTGGCGGTGACCCGGCTGGCGGTAGACAGTAACGGAGTGTTGATACCCGACGCCTTGGCGCAATGGCTGAACAGCCTCGCCGGTGCCGGTGGCATTTTGGCCCTGTCCCTTGCCAACAGCGAAACCGGTGTTCTGCAAAATCTGGACACCGTGCGAGCCGCGCTGGATGGGCATGATGTTCTGCTGGTGCTGGATGCAGTGCAGGTGGCAGGCAGGTTGCCAATTGACCAGGCTGGCGGGCAGGCGGACGCGCTTCTGCTGTCGGCCCATAAGCTGGGCGGGCCCAAAGGCGTGGGCGCGTTGGTTCTGCGCGATGAAAATACCCGACCTTATGCGCTGATTCGCGGTGGCGGGCAGGAGCGGGGTCGTCGTGCTGGCACTGAAAGCCTGCCATTGATTGCCGGGTTTGGCGCTGCGGCGCAGTATTTCGCATCCGTTACCCCGGCGCACACAATGCGTCATTTGCAGCAAAGGCTGGAACTTGGCTTGCGCAGTATCAGCACCGACATAGGAATTCTGGGCGAAAAGGCAGAGCGCCTGCCCAATACAACGGCGTTTTTTCATCCGCAAATTCAGGCCGAAACAGCACAAATTGCCTTTGATCTTGCTGGAATTGCTCTATCTTCCGGCTCGGCCTGCTCATCTGGAAAAGTGGGGCCTAGCCATGTGCTGCAAGCCATGGTTAATGCTGGCTTGCAGGCCAGACCACAGGCAGGTGCTTTGCGCGTCAGCCTGGGACATGCCACAAGCGAGGCCGATATCGACCATTTTCTGGCAATTGCCGGAAAGCAGTTTTCCAGATTTGCGCAGAGTTCAGACTGAAAAGATGCGATCGAACCTGTTGGATGAAAAGAAAACAGGAACTTGCTATTCAACTTTTTTGCCCGAGTGACTATTTGAATGGTTATAAACTAGGCTATAGGCAGGGCAGAACAAATACGCCGTCCACCGGGCTTTGACCCCGGCGAGTATGGAGAGACGAGAATGCCAGCAGTTCAGGAAACCATTGATCAGGTGCGTTTGATCGATGTGGACCAGTATAAATACGGGTTCGAAACGCAGATCGAAATGGATGTGGCCCCCAAGGGTCTGAACGAAGATATTATCCGGTTGATTTCTTCCAAGAAGCAAGAGCCGGAATGGATGCTGGAGTGGCGCCTGAAGGCGTTCGAGCGCTGGAAAACCATGGAAAATCCGGGTTGGGCGCGTCTGGATTATCCGGAAATCGATTTCCAGGACATCCATTATTACGCCGCGCCGAAATCCATGTCCGGGCCCAATTCCCTGGACGAGGTGGATCCGGAAATTCTGGCCACCTATGAAAAGCTGGGCATTCCGCTGAAAGAGCAGGAAATTCTGGCAGGCGTGCGCCGGGTCGATGAGCCATCGCAGATTGATGCTGAAACCGGTGAGCCGGTTGAAAACGGCTATGGCCGCCGCGTCGCTGTAGACGCAGTGTTTGATTCGGTTTCCGTTGCTACAACCTTCCGTAAGGAACTGGAAAAGGCCGGCGTGATTTTCATGCCGATTTCAGAGGCGATTCGCGAATATCCGGAACTTATTCAGAAGTATCTGGGCTCGGTTGTTCCGGTTTCGGACAATTTCTTTGCCACGCTGAACTCAGCGGTCTTCACCGATGGCTCATTTGTTTACATTCCGCCGGGCGTGCACTGCCCGATGGAGCTTTCCACATATTTCCGCATCAATGAGCGCAACACCGGCCAGTTCGAGCGCACGCTGATCATTGCAGACAAAGGGTCCTACGTTTCCTACCTTGAAGGCTGCACCGCACCGCAGCGCGATGAAAACCAGTTGCATGCGGCCGTGGTTGAATTGATTGCGCTGGACGATGCCGAAATCAAATATTCGACAGTGCAGAACTGGTATCCGGGCGACAAGGAAGGCAAGGGCGGCATCTACAATTTCGTCACCAAACGTGGCGACTGCCGTGGTGCACGGTCGCGGATTTCCTGGACGCAGGTCGAAACCGGTTCGGCGATCACCTGGAAATATCCATCCTGCATTCTGCGCGGTGATGACTCGCGTGGCGAGTTCTACTCCATCGCGGTTTCAAATGGCCGTCAGCAGATCGATTCCGGCACCAAGATGATTCATCTCGGGCGGAACACGTCGAGCCGCATCATTTCCAAGGGCATTTCTGCCGGCCATTCCAACAACACTTATCGCGGGCAGGTTTCGGCACATCGCAAGGCGGCCAACGCACGCAATTTCACGCAGTGTGACTCGCTGTTGATTGGCGAAGAGTGCGGCGCACATACTGTGCCGTATATTGAGGCGCGCAACTCCACCGCGCAGTTCGAGCATGAAGCGACCACATCCAAAATTTCCGAAGATCAGCTGTTTTACTGCATGCAGCGCGGCATTCCGGAAGAAGAGGCTGTGGCGCTGATCGTGAACGGCTTTGTCAAGGATGTGATCCAGCAATTGCCGATGGAATTTGCGGTTGAAGCTCAGAAGCTCATTGGCATCAGCCTTGAAGGCAGCGTGGGCTGAGCCAGCCAGTCCAGAAATTTGCAAGTGCAATGCGGGCTTGAACGGCCCGCTCTCGGAATTGATTGGACGCGCCTTGCCATGAGCCGGGCGCCTGTACTCACAGAACGAAGAAGAGACCATGCTCGAAATCAGAAATTTGCACGCCCGCGTGGCTGACACAGAAACCGAAATTCTTCGCGGTCTGGACCTGACGGTGAAGGCGGGTGAAGTTGCCGCAATCATGGGGCCAAACGGTTCGGGCAAGTCAACCTTGTCCTATATCCTTGCCGGGCGCGACGACTATGAAGTGACCGAGGGCGACATCCTTTACAATGGCGAGTCCATTCTGGAGATGGACCCGGCTGAGCGCGCTGCATCCGGTGTGTTCCTGGCATTCCAGTATCCGCTGGAAATTCCGGGCGTAGCAACCATGACGTTTCTGAAAACTGCCTTGAACGCCCAGCGCAAGGCGCGTGGCGAAGCCGAGCTGACAACGCCGGATTTCATTCGCCGTGTGAAAGCTGCTGCGGCAGATTTGAGAATTGACCCGGATATGTTGAAGCGTCCGCTGAATGTCGGCTTCTCGGGCGGTGAAAAGAAGCGCGCTGAAATTCTGCAAATGGCGCTTCTGGAGCCAAAGCTGTGCGTGCTGGATGAAACCGACTCAGGTCTGGATATTGATGCGCTGAAAATTGTTTCGGACGGTGTTAACGCGCTGCGCTCACCCGATCGGGCATTTCTGGTGATCACGCACTATCAGCGCCTGCTTGAGCACATTGTGCCAGACAGCGTGCATGTTCTGTACAAGGGCCGGATTATCAAATCCGGTGGCAAGGAGCTGGCACTGCATCTGGAAGAACAGGGCTATGCTCAGGTTATAGATGAGGCTGCATAACCATGTCATTGCAGACTGGAAAAACCAGAACACCATCTGAGCTGCGGCTGATAGAACAGGCGCAGGCGCAAAATGGCAATGCCGCGCAGCGACAGGCTTTGGCCGCGCTTGAGTTGGAAGGCCTGCCAAACCGCCGCGTTGAGGCCTGGCATTATACAGACCTGCGCGTGTTGATGGATCGTGCGCTGAAAGCTGCACCGGAATCCGCAGAAGCCGCTGACGCTTTGCTGTCGCCCCTGCTGCCGCACAGCGTGGTGGTGAATCTGGGTGCCGAAAATGACTCCTCGCATGAGGGTCTGACTGTAACCACGTCCGCCATTGCGCCGGATTGGAGCCGCACCTTCAATCATCTTGACCGTGACCATGACACGATCCGGGTTTTGAACGTAGCACTCGGTTCTGCTGGCTCAGAAATTACGGTGGACGCCGGCGTCAACTTCGCCCAGCCGGTTGAGTTGCGGGCAATTCCCCGTGCTGCCGGGTCGCAGGCCTTTGCGCGGGTCAATGTCGGCCAAGGTGCTCGCGCGGTTTTTGTTGAGCGTGTTCCGGCTGCAGCCGCAGGCTCGCTGTCCACCGCCGTTTCAGAGCTGGTCATTCAGGATGACGCCGAGGTTCTGTGGATCATCGACCAGGAAAAAGCTGCGAGTGAAAGCTATCTGGGGCAGATCAGCATCAGCCTTGGCGCAAATTCAAAGCTCATGCTGTTTCTGCTCAGCGCAGGCGGCGGGCTGGTTCGGCAGGAGGTTCACTGCGAAACAGTGGGTGAGGGTGCCGATATCCAGATCCGCGGCGTCAACCTGCTCGCGGGCAGCCAGCATGTGGATATCACGACCTCTCTGACTCACAGCGTGGCACACACCACCGCAACGGAAATCCTCCGCAACGTGGTCATGGGCGGTCACGGCGTGTTCCAGGGCATGATCAAGGTTGCCAAGGGCGCGCAGAAAACCGACGCCAAGCTGGCGTGCAATTCGCTGTTGCTTTCGGACGAGGGTGATTTTTCAGCCAAGCCGGAACTGGAAATCTTTGCCGATGACGTCCAGTGCGGCCATGGAGCAACTGCGGGTGAGATCGATGCTGATCATCTGTTTTACCTGATGTCGCGCGGCATTCCGGAAAAGGAAGCCCGTGCACTGTTGGTCAAGGCATTTGTGGCGGAAGTGGTTGAAGACATCGACAATGAAGCCATCGTTGAAGTGCTTGAGGAACGTATCGACAGCTGGCTTTCGGCCAATTGACGAAAAGGGCCGCAAAGGCGGCTCTGAACGTTCGGGAATAAAGGAAGACGCCAATGACGTTGGAACTGGAACAGGCCTCGCTCGACTACGACGTTGAAGCCGTGCGCCGCGACTTTCCAATTCTGGACACGTTGGTTTATGGCAAGCCGCTGGTTTATCTGGACAGCAGCGCCTCTGCCCAGAAGCCGCGCCAGGTGCTGGATGCTATCCAAACAGCGTACAGCACCTCCTATGCCAATGTGCATCGCGGCTTGCACTATCTTTCTAACAAAGCCACGGATGAGTATGAAAACGCAAGGGAAAAGGTCCGGGCGTTTTTAAATGCAGGAAGCGTTGAGGAAATCGTTTTCACGCGCTCTGCAACTGAGGCAATCAACCTTGTTTCCTATGGACTGGGTGCCGATTTTCGTGAGGGTGACGAAATCGTCCTCACAATCATGGAGCACCATTCCAACATTGTGCCGTGGCATTTTCTGCGCGAGCGACAGGGCGTCAAACTGGTGTTTGTGCCGGTTGCTGCTGATGGCTCGATAGCCATCGAAGATTTTGAACGGGCAATCTCGCCAAGAACTCGCCTTGTGGCGGTTACGCATATGTCCAATGTTCTTGGAACAATCACCCCGGTGCGCGACATCGCGGCGCTGGCACATGCACATGGTGTTCCGGTTCTGGTGGATGGCAGCCAGGCGGCTGTACACCTGCCTGTGGATGTGCGGGATCTGGATTGCGACTATTATGTCTTCACCGGACATAAGGTTTACGGCCCAACTGGAATTGGCGTGCTTTACGGCAAGCGTGCTGCGCTTGAGTCCATGCGCCCGTTCAACGGTGGCGGTGAAATGATTGTTGAGGTTACAGAAGACAATGTAACCTACAATGCACCACCGCATCGTTTTGAAGCTGGCACACCGCCAATTGTGCAGGCTATTGGATTGGGCGCTGCGCTTGACTACATGATGGAAGTGGGCCGCGAAAAAATCGCTGCTCATGAAGCACGGTTGACGCAATATGCGCATGAGCGGCTGTCTCGCATCAACTCGCTGCGCATCTATGGCAACGCGCCGGACAAGGGTGCGATTGTTGCCTTTGATCTGGAAGGCGTGCATGCGCATGACGTGTCTATGGTGATTGATCGTGAAGGGGTTGCGGTGCGTGCAGGCACTCATTGCGCCCAGCCATTGTTGAAACGCTTGGGCGTTACCTCAACATGTCGCGCATCATTTGCTATGTATAATACGCTCGGTGAGGTGGATGCGCTGGCCGAGGCACTGGAAAAAGCGAAGCGGTTTTTCGCTTGAAGGACAAGCTTATGACGGACACCATGGCAGACCAGCTTGAAGCGAGGGCCACGAATGGCGAAACGAGCGTTTCAGCCATTCCGGCCGAAGAGCTTTCACGGCTGACTGACGACATTATTGCCGCATTGAAAACCGTTTATGATCCGGAAATTCCGGCCGATATCTATGAGCTGGGCCTGATCTACAAGATCGATATTGAAGATGATCGTTCGGTTGATATTCAGATGACGTTGACTGCGCCGGGCTGCCCGGTTGCCGGTGAAATGCCGATCTGGGTGGAAAATGCTGTCAGCACGGTAGAGGGTGTGCAATTGGTGCGGGTTGAGCTGGTGTTCGATCCTCCCTGGACGCCTGATCGAATGAGCGAAGAAGCACAGGTTGCCGTTGGCTGGTTCTGACGCCCGGAAGGAGTATTCGCATGGGACGCTTTGCAATTATGACACTGACTGACGCCGCCGCTTCACGCGTGCGCGAACTTGTGTCTGCGCGTGCGCAAGGTGGGGATGCGGGAATACGCATTGGCGTGAAAAAGGGCGGCTGTGCGGGTATGGAATATACCATCGAGCTGGCAGAGCAGCCCAATCCAGGCGAAGACGTGGTGGAAAAGGATGGTGCGCGAGTGTTTGTGTCGCCACAGGCTGTTCTGTTTTTGCTCGGCACGGTGATGGATTTTGAAACCACCGTTCTGCGCACGGGCTTTGTGTTCAACAATCCCAATCAGACATCTGCCTGTGGATGCGGCGAGTCTGTGGAATTGACACCAGCGGACAAGTCTCTGCTGGAAAGCTCGGTCCAGCCATAAATTCTGGCGGAATTGTCCAAAGCATTTCTCGTTAAAACGGTTGCGTTTTAACGGCAAGACAATGCGAATGACTTGAGGTCAGATTGTTCTGGCGACCCTTGAGATCGTGTGAAACGGCTTCGTTTGAGATTGGAATATAGCGCCAAATCAAACGATCAGAACATTTCAGATGATAGAATAACCACCTGCCATATCCTGATAACTGTCCGCCGTTCCCGTCGCTCCTGTCGCGGGCCGGGCTTCAAGCGCCGGTGCTGATCAGCATAAAGGCCGGAATATCATCACCAAAGCCAACCGGTGTCGGCTCTTCACGTCCGCCGCCGTTTCTGCCGCGGTCATGGTTGCGATCATGACGCTCATTGCGGCGAGGGCGCTCAATCAGCGCGACTGGCTCTGCAGCGGGTTCGGTTGCAATGGACGCGGTTTCGACAATCTCCGGCTCGTCCACAGGCGCCACAGTGGCATCGCTGTCTTTCTTGCCGCGTGACGAAGGTTTCTTTGCTCCGCGCCGTGAGGGGCGCTTGTCATCCCTGCCACTGGACTCACCTTCCACCACAGTCGAAAGGTCACCCTCAAGCCATTCAATGTCTTTGGCGATCATCTTTTCAATGGCGTCCAGATATTTCTTGTCGGCTTTTGTTACGATGGTGAAGGATTTGCCCGAGCGACCGGCACGCCCGGTGCGGCCGATGCGGTGGACATAATCTTCTGCATGTGTGGGCACGTCGAAATTGAACACATGGCTGACGGCCGGAATATCCAGCCCGCGCGCCGCAACGTCTGATGCCACCAGCAAAGTCAGCTTGTTATCTTTGAACGCCTGCAGCGTCATGGTGCGGGCGCGCTGGTCCATATCGCCATGCAGTGCGCCAACGGAAAAGCCATGCTTTTCCAAAGAGCGGAACAGCAACGAAACATCCCGCTTGCGATTGCAGAATATGATCGCGTTGGTCAGTTCTTCGCCCTGAGAACGAATGATCGTGCGCAGCATGTCGCGCTTTTCATAATCTTTCGTCGAACAGGCAACCAGCCTTTGTTCAACCGTTTGCGCGGTGGACGAGGCTTTGGCCACTTCCACCCGCACAGGGTTCTGCAGAAACTGATCCGCAAGGCGGGTGATTTCCGGCGGCATGGTAGCAGAGAAGAACAGGGTCTGACGGGTGAAGGGTATCATTTTGCAGATACGCTCAATATCGGGGATGAACCCCATGTCGAGCATCCGGTCTGCCTCGTCAATCACCAGAATTTCCACGCCGGTCATTAACAGGCGGCCGCGCTCGAAATGGTCCAGCAAACGGCCAGGCGTCGCGATCAACACATCCACGCCGCGTTCCAGCTTGCGGTTCTGGTCTTCAAACGACACACCGCCAATCAACAAGGCGACATTCAACCTGTGCTGGCTGCCATATTTGACAAAGGATTCTTCCACCTGCGCGGCCAGTTCCCGCGTTGGCTCAATTATCAGCGTGCGCGGCATGCGCGCCCGTGCACGCCCCGTTTCCAGCATGGTCAGCATAGGCAGCACAAACGACGCGGTTTTGCCGGTGCCTGTCTGGGCAATGCCCAGAACATCGCGCCGCTGCAAAGCGTGTGGAATGGCCTGCGCCTGAATTGGCGTTGGTTCGGTATAACCAGCCGCCTCAACAGCGGCGACAACCTTGGCGCTGAGCCCTAGCTCTGAAAATGGCATGAACGCTGTATATCTCTGTTTTGGAACGAATTATTGTCGGAGTGGAAGCTCGCTGGATAGCCGGGCCATAGAACTGCACCCCGGAAAAGTCAAGTTAAGGCAATGTTTTCAGCCGCTTTTGCCAGTGGCTGAAAGTGTTCTTAAACGACATGGTGGTCAATTGGAAGCCGGGCCAAATCTATAGGCAGCATCAGGTGAGATAAACAGCTCAAAGGTTTCGGCAATTTCTGCATCCAGTGGCACAATGTCCAGAAAGATGGAAAGAGTCGACGGCGCATCTGGCGTCGGTTCATCTGCCCTGTAGCCCACAATTGCGCCATTCAGCTGCGCAATTTCGGTAATTTCCGTCGTTTGCAGCACGGTAAGGTCTGAGGGGCCTTCTTCAACCTGCTGCACAAAAAAACGGTTGCCGTTTGGTTGCCCGGCACTAACCAGCAATGCCGTGCGCCAAATGCCTGACTTGCCGCTATCTGTCCACGGGCCCAACACCTGCACATCGCTGATGTAGGGGGAAAGGCTAATCACTTCAGCCGGCACGGTTACATCCGGTGCGGTTTCCTGCGCAGGCGCGTCGGATGCGGGTGCCTGCTGGGCCGCACTGATGGCCGGGTTCAGAACCAGCATCGCCGCCATGGCTGCGCCCTGCCAAAGGCGCCTTGCGAAACAGCTTTTCATGATCATACGTCCAGATCCTCAGCAAATGCAGCGCGTTCCTGAATGAACCGGAAACGCGCTTCTGGCTTGTTACCCATCAAGGCATCCACGGCTATCGCCGTTCCAGCTTCCGGTGCGTCGTCAATTTCCACCCGAAGCAAGGTGCGCTTGTTCGGGTCCATCGTCGTTTCTTTCAACTGCGCAGGCAGCATTTCACCAAGGCCTTTGAAGCGGCTGATTTCAACCTTGCCTTTGCCTTTGAATTCCTGCGCCATCAGGCGCTCACGATCTGCATCATCCCGGGCGTAAGCGGTTTTGCCGCCTTGCGATAGTTTGTAGAGAGGTGGAACAGCCAGAAACAGATGCCCGCCGCGGATCAGCTCCGGCATTTCCTGGTAGAAAAATGTAATCAGCAGCGAAGCAATGTGTGCGCCATCAACATCCGCGTCGGTCATGATGACCACGCGCTCATAGCGCAGATCATCTTCCCGGTATTTTGAGCGCGTGCCGCAACCCAGCGCCAGTATCAGGTCGGCCAATTGTTGGTTGGCCCCCATTTTTTCGCGCCCGGCGCTGGCGACGTTGAGGATTTTTCCGCGCAGCGGCAAAATGGCCTGCCGCATCCGGTCGCGCGCCTGTTTGGCAGAGCCACCGGCAGAGTCACCTTCAACAATGAAGATCTCCGCGCCAGCGGCGCCGTTTTGTGAACAGTCTGCCAGCTTGCCGGGCAGCCGCAGTTTGCGCGTTGCTGTTTTGCGGCTGACTTCTTTCTCGGCGCGGCGGCGCAAACGCTCATCTGCCCGCTCAACCACCCAGTCTATCAGCCGTGCAGCATCTTGAGGCGAAGATGCCAGCCAGATGTCGAAACTATCGCGGATGGCATTTTCAACAATGCGGTGTGCTTCTGCCGTTGCCAGACGATCTTTGGTCTGGCCAACAAATTCCGGCTCGCGGATGAACACCGAAAGCATGGCGGACGCCGTTAGCATCACATCGTCAGCCGTGATGACATTGGCGCGCTTGTTGCCGGAAAGCTCTGCAAATGCCTTAATTCCACGCAGAAGCACCGACCGAAGCCCGGCTTCATGCGTTCCACCTTCCGGCGTTGGAATGGTGTTGCAATAGGAACGAACCGCACCATCTGCTGCAGTCCAGCAAACTGCCCATTCCACCGCACCATGTCCTGTGGTTTTTTTGGTGCGACCGGCAAACATCTGGCCGGTGATCTGGTGCTCGGAGCCGATGCTGTTTTCCAGATAGTCTTTCAGGCCACCTGGAAAGTGGAAAGTCGCCTTTGGCGGAACTTCTGCCTCACCCAGAAGGGAAGGATCGCATGACCAGCGTATTTCCACGCCGCCAAACAGATAGGCCTTGGACCGCGCCATGGCGAAAAGTCGGGCAGGATCAAAATCGGCATTCTGACCAAATATCTGAGCGTCCGGCTTGAAGCGCACTTTGGTGCCGCGCCGGTTCTGCACATCGCCAACTTCCTGCAGCGGCCCCTGCGCGTGTCCTCGCGCATAAAACTGCCGATAGAGTTTGCGATTGCGCGCAACTTCCACTTCCAGCGTTTCTGAAAGGGCGTTGACCACAGATACACCAACGCCGTGAAGACCACCGGAAGTTTCGTAAGCCTTTGAATCAAATTTGCCGCCCGCATGAAGGGTGGTCATAATGACTTCAAGCGCGGACTTGTCCCGGTATTTCGGGTGCGGATCTACCGGAATTCCGCGGCCATTGTCCGTGACGGACAGAAAGCCGCCTGGCTCCAGTGAAACCTCAATGAATGTTGCGTGGCCGGCCACTGCCTCATCCATTGAATTGTCGATGACTTCGGCAAACAGATGGTGAAGTGCCTTGGAATCCGTGCCGCCAATGTACATTCCGGGACGGCGGCGCACCGGCTCCAGCCCCTCCAGAACTTCAATATCGGCGGCCGTGTAGTCGGATTCAGCTCGCTGGGCTGGTGCAGCCGGCTCCAACGCAGGTGCTGCGGGAGCGGGTGCGGGTGTTGCGGCTGTCGGGCGTGCACGCGTGGTTGGGCCAGAAAACAGATCGTCGCTCATGATCGCTCCTGTCCGGCTTTTTTCAAAAGTTCACCGCCGCCACTGTCACTCGAAGTCATAGGCAGGATGGGTATACTTTCACGAAATGTTCTACAAGCGCCCAGAGGCTGCAAGTTCCGCTTTTCCACGGTTTTTGCAGGCAGATGCTGCATGATTCGGCACGATGTTGCACCGTCGCCTCACGCCTCGACAAGTGGCGGGGCGGCATTCACCATGGATAGTGAAAAAGCGTGATTCTGAGTGAGGGCAGAGTGTTGCAAAGAATGCAGGGTTCCTATCGCGGCTTTCGGGTCAATTCATGAAGATGCTCGGGGCATCCGTTGCCGTCGCGGCCACACTGGCGGCCACGTGCATATCAGCAATGGCAAATGGCCCGATCGCTCCCTACAAGGATGCACTGTTTGCTTACAGCCCGCACACTGCCAGCACCATGCAGGGCAGAATGCTGGACGTGCCTTACGACGAAATGAAGGACATTAACGGGCGCGACAGCGTGCCGGAGCGCCGCGCACAGGGCAAATATGTGCAGGAGCTTTCGCGCGGGCTGGAGAGCGATGCCACGATTGCAACCGCTAAGGGCGATGTGACCCTGCGGCAGGTGGGCAAGTCGGCCGACCCGGCCTTTCTGGTGCTGTTTGTGCATGGACGCGGCGGTGACCGGCGGCTGGGCATGAACGACTGGACATTCGGCGGTAACTTTAATCGGCTGAAAAACCTGGCTGTGCGCTCAGACGGCCTTTATCTGACCATGGATGCCGGGGCGCTTGAAGCATCCGACGCCGCACGCGCTGGAGAGGTGCTGAAGGCTTTGTCCCGGCAATACCCTTCGGCAAAACATATTGTGGCCTGTGGTTCGATGGGCGGCCAGGTCTGCTGGTCGCTGGCACAGAACCCGGCATTTGCTGCTTCGCTGGATGGAATGGTGTTGCTTGGCGCCAGCAGTTCGCCGGCCAAAGTGGCCGGCGCTGTCAAGGCGCGCGGCGGCAAGGCACTGCCATTGCTCATCGCACATGGCTCCAACGACCGGGTCTACGCAATGGCGGGGCAGGTGGAAACTGTTGAGAAAACGCTGGCGCAAAGCCCGGCCTATCCGATCCGATTTGTCGGCTTTGACACAGGGGGCCATGGTACGCCCATTCGCATGCTGGACTGGCGCGATACACTGAACTGGCTGATTGCACGGTGAACCAATATGCTTGATTGAAGCAAAAAATGCGCTACCATCATAAAAGCGAAGGAAACGGCTCGCCCGTGCAAGATGACAACAAGATAATGCGGGCTTCGGTCTGACCTCGCCTTAATGCATTGCCCGACACAGCGTCAGGTTTTGTCGGGGTGGGAGGTTGTATGTCTACCATCGTGGAATTTTTTGCTGAAGCCAGCCCGCAATTTTACGTAACATTTGCTGCTGCGGTGCTGTTGAGCATGTTCGGTGGCGAATAGGCTGCACAAAGTTGCGGCCTCGCCATAAAATAAAACCAGAACAACTTTGCATGTGAATGCAACGTTGCCCTGGCGGTCAGTTCTGAATTTCCAACCGTTTCAGGCGATTTCGCAATCGCCCGAAACAGTCTGACTGTTTGTTTTGTCTTCGGATCAGACCGAATAGTACATTTCAAACTCAACCGGGTGCGGTGTCATTTCGAACCGCAGAACCTCAGCCATTTTCAGTTCAATGAAGGCATCGATCTGGTCGTCGTCGAACACGCCACCGGCCTTCAGATATTCACGATCACCATCCAGAGCCTCCAGCGCTTCACGCAGCGAGCGGCAGACTGTCGGAATTTCCTTCAGTTCTTCCGGTGGCAGGTCGTAAAGATCCTTGTCCATGGCAGCGCCTGGATGAATCTTGTTCTTGATGCCATCCAGACCTGCCATCAGCAGTGCCGAGAAGGCGAGGTAAGGGTTGGCTGTAGGATCCGGGAAGCGAACTTCAACGCGCTTGGCCTTCGGCGACTGCCCGAAAGGAATGCGGCAAGAAGCCGAGCGGTTGCGTGCCGAATAGGCCAGCAGAACCGGAGCTTCGTAACCTGGAACCAGACGCTTGAAAGAGTTGGTTGAAGGATTGGTGAAAGCGTTCAGCGACTTGGCGTGCTTGATGATGCCGCCAATGTAGTAAAGCGCAGTTTCGGAAAGGCCAGCATATTCATTGCCAGCGAAAGTTGGCTTGCCGCCCTTCCAGATGGAAAGGTGAACGTGCATGCCCGAACCATTGTCGCCAAAAATCGGCTTTGGCATGAATGTTGCGGTTTTGCCGTAGGCATTGGCGACCTGATGGATCACATATTTGTAGATCTGCATCTTGTCGGCATTGCGAACCAGCGTGTCAAACTTGATGCCAAGCTCGTGCTGAGCAGCCGCCACTTCGTGGTGGTGCTTTTCAACCGAAACGCCCATTTCGGCCATAACGGTCAGCATTTCCGAACGCATGTCCTGGCAGGAGTCGATTGGTGGAACCGGGAAGTAGCCGCCCTTCACACGCGGACGGTGGCCCAGATTGCCGGTTTCATATTCCATGTCGTCATTGGACGGCAGCTCTGTTGAATCCAGCTTGAAGCCGGTGTTGTACGGATCTGCCTTGTAGCGCACATCGTCAAACACGAAGAATTCGGCTTCAGGGCCAACAAATGCCGTGTCGCCAATGCCGGACTGCTGAAGATAGGCTTCAGCCTTCTTTGCCGTGCTGCGCGGATCACGATTGTAGGATTCGCCGGAGATCGGGTCCAGAATGTCGCAATAGATCGACAGGGTGGACTGGGCGAAGAACGGATCCATATGGGCCGTTTCCGGATCAGGCATCAGAACCATGTCGGATTCATTGATGGCCTTCCAGCCGCCAATGGACGAGCCGTCAAACATCGTGCCTTCGGAGAAGAGATCTTCATCAACGATTGCTACGTCCAGGGTAACGTGTTGCAGCTTGCCCTTTGGGTCGGTGAAGCGAAGATCGACAAACTTGATGTCATTGTCTTTGATCTGCTTCAGAATATCATTGGCCGAAGTCATCTTGGTCCTTCCTGTCTGGACGACTTGAAAAAATTCTTGCGGTTAAGACGTCAAATGGCGTCTACGCCGACTTCTCCTGTACGAATGCGAACCACTTCCTCGATATTGGAAACGAAGATTTTTCCATCGCCGATGCGCCCGGTTTGCGCCGCCTTGCGAATAGCTTCAACAGCGGCTGCAACGGACTCGTCAGCAAGAACAACCTCGATTTTGACCTTGGGAAGGAAGTCCACGACATATTCAGCGCCCCGATACAGTTCGGTGTGGCCTTTCTGCCGCCCGAAGCCCTTGGCCTCAGTCACCGTGATGCCTTGAAGACCAACATCCTGAAGCGCTTCCTTAACTTCATCCAGCTTGAACGGCTTGATGATCGCTTCAACTTTTTTCATCGTGGTCCTCTCCAACCATATACAGGCTCATAGGTTGTCTAACGCGTCACAATGCTGAATGCTACAGCAGTAGTGGCGGGTTGTGCCTGTTGTTTCACCAATCATGTGCAATAATTTTAGGCAATGTGTGGAAATTTTGACCATGGCCTTTTATCGATATCCGGATCCTGAAGTTCTGACGCCGGAAGAAATGGCGCAAGCCGATGAAAAGGCGGTGGAATTGGGCGTTGACAGTTTTCAGCTCATGTCGAGTGCCGCATCAGCCATTGTCGATGCTATCGCGCAATATTTTACCAAGGCAACCCATGTTGCGATTCTCGCCGGGCCGGGAAACAACGGTGGTGATGCCATTGTGGCAGCAACGCTGCTGAAAACCAGAGGTTCAAATGTTTCTCTGTTTATGGCGCGGGAGCCAGCGACTGCCGATGCACGAAAAGCCTTGGAACAATGGCCAGGCGGAACATTGCCACTCGATGAATTTTCACCGGAAAGCTTCGACCTCGTTGTTGACGGTCTGTTTGGCGCAGGTTTGCGCAGAGACCTGGCAGGAGTTGAAAAGCAGGCGATTGAGCGGCTGCAGGCTGGCTTGGCTCCTGTTCTTGCCATAGACCTGCCAAGCGGCGTTTCCGGGCTGGATGGCCGTGTCTTGGGATGTGCCGCGCAAGCGAACCTGACTGTCAGCTTTTTCAGACGAAAGCCCGGGCATTTGCTGGAGCCGGGGCGCTCGCTCTGCGGAAGGCTTTTGCTTGCCGATATCGGTGTGCCGGAAACCGTGCTGGAAGATATCGGTCCGCGTATTTTTGCCAACGAGCCTGAACTATGGGCAGATGCACTTCTGCGGCCGCAAAGTGCCCAGCACAAATACAGCAAAGGCCACGCGGCGGTTTTTTCGGGCGGTCACAGCCGAACCGGAGCGGCAAGACTGGCCGCAATGGCTGCGTTGAGAGCCGGTGCAGGGTTGGTAACCGTGCTCTCACCCTCATCTGCCGTTGCAGTCAACGCCGTCCATCTGACGGCAATCATGCTGAAGCGCTGCGATGATGCAAACGCGCTGAAAGACATTCTGCGCGATGCCAGATTGAATGCGTTTGTGCTGGGGCCAGGCTTTGGTATTGGCGATCTTGCGCGGGACTACGCCAATCTTGTCCTGGATGCGAAAAGGCGGCTGGTGCTGGATGCAGACGGCATAACCTCATTTGCCAGCCATTCTGCAGATTTGTTTCAACTGGCAGCAAGAAGCGCTGACAACCTTGTTATAACGCCGCATGACGGCGAATTTGCCAGATTGTTTCCATCGCTGGCAAAAGAAGCTGCGCTTGGCAAAGTGGAGCGGGCCCGCCTTGCTGCTCAAAAACTGGCTGGTGTGGTTGTGCTGAAGGGGGCCGATACGGTTATTGCTGCGCCGGATGGCCGTGCAGCTATCAACACATCTGGAACACCAGCATTGGCAACCGCTGGAACGGGCGATGTTCTCAGCGGTATTATTGCGGCGCAACTGGCCAACGGAGTTCCGGCATTCGAGGCCGCCTGTGCCGCAGTGTGGCTGCACGGGGTTGCGGGCCGCGAGTTTGGCCCCGGCCTTATCGCGGAGGATATGCCGGGATTGCTACCCGCAGCGCTGCGCAAGCTTTATTCACTCTGCGGCTTCAGCTTTCCCGATGGATCGGCGTGACAAAAGATCCTTCATGAACTTGCCTGTCCACGAACGCTGTTCCTTGACGATCTGCTCCGGTGTGCCGGTGGCCACGATCTCGCCGCCGCCGTCACCGCCCTCCGGTCCGATATCAATGACCCAGTCTGCGGTCTTGATGACTTCCAGATTGTGCTCGATGACAACCACCGTATTGCCCTGGTCCACCAGCTCGTGCAGCACTTCCAGCAGCTTTGCCACATCGTGAAAATGCAGGCCGGTTGTCGGTTCATCCAGAATATAGAGCGTTCGGCCTGTTGCCCGGCGGGACAGTTCCTTGGCAAGCTTGACGCGCTGCGCCTCACCACCTGAAAGCGTGGTAGCCTGCTGACCAACCTTGATATAGCCAAGCCCGACTTCCTTCAGCGTCGCAAGCTTGTCCCGCACAGCAGGCACGGCGGCAAAAAACTCCACGCCTTCTTCCACTGTCATATCCAGCACATCAGCAATCGACTTTTCCTTGAAAGTCACATCCAATGTTTCGCGGTTGTACCGCTTGCCGTGGCAGACATCGCAGGTCACGTAGACGTCGGGCAGAAAGTGCATTTCAATTTTGATAACGCCGTCGCCCTGACATGCCTCACACCGCCCGCCCTTGACGTTGAAGGAAAAGCGGCCCGGCTGATAGCCGCGTGCCTTGGCCTCCGGCAAAGCCGCAAACCAGTCACGGATTGGCGTGAAAGCGCCGGTATAGGTAGCGGGGTTCGAGCGCGGAGTACGGCCGATAGGCGACTGGTCGATATCAATCACCTTGTCCAAAAGCTCCAGACCCTCAATCCGGTCATGTTCCGCCGGTACATCGCGCGCATTGGAAATTCTGCGTGCCGCGGCTTTAAACAGAGTCTCGATCAGGAATGTGGATTTTCCGCCGCCGGAAACACCGGTAACGCAGGTCAAAAGACCCATCGGCACCTCTGCCGAAACATTTTTCAGATTGTTGCCACGCGCGCCCACAACCTTGATTGCCTTGCCCTTTTGCGCCTTGCGCCGTTTGGCCGGAACCGGAACGCCAAGATCGCCGGAAAGATAGCGTCCGGTGAGTGAAGCCGGGCTGGCCATGATTTCAGAAGGTGTGCCGGAGGCAATAACCTGCCCACCGTGAATGCCCGCCGCCGGTCCGATATCGACAACAAAGTCTGCCGTCATGATCGCATCTTCATCATGCTCCACGACAATGACGGTGTTGCCGATGTCCCGAAGATGTTTCAGCGTTACCAGCAATCGCTCATTGTCACGCTGGTGAAGACCAATGGATGGTTCGTCCAGCACGTAGAGGACGCCAGTCAGGCCGGAGCCGATTTGCGATGCCAGACGGATGCGCTGACTTTCACCACCGGAAAGCGTGCCGGATGCACGAGATAACGTCAGATAATCCAGCCCGACATCGACCAGAAATTTCAATCGCTCACAAATCTCTTTCAAAATCCGTACCGCAATTTCATTCTGTTTCTGGCTCATCTGCCCAGGCAGATCAGCAAACCATTCGGCTGCATTTCTGATGGAAAGCGCGGTAACCTCGCCAATATGCTGCCCGGCAATTTTGACTGCCAGAGCTTCCGGCTTCAACCTGAAGCCGTTGCATGCCGGGCAGGGCGTGGAGGACATATAGCGCTCGATCTCTTCCCGCGACCAGGCAGAGTCTGTTTCCTTCCACCGCCGTTCGAGGTTTGGAACAATGCCCTCAAAGGTTTTGTTAGCTGCATAAGACCGCAGGCCATCGCTGTATTTGAACTCTATTTTGGTGCGTCCGGTGCCATGCAGAATGGCGTCCTGTGACTCCTGCGTCAGCGCCGACCATTTGTCGGTGAGCTTGAACGAATATTGCCTGGCCAGTGCTTCCAGGGTTTGTGTGTAATAAGGTGAGGTGGACTTTGCCCAGGGCGCAATTGCCCCGGCTTTCAAAGTGCGGTTTTCATCCGGCACAATCAATTTTGGATCAATAGCCCTTTGTGTGCCAAGGCCGTCGCAAGTGGGGCAGGCGCCAAACGGATTGTTGAAGGAAAACAGCCGTGGCTCGATCTCCGGAATGGTGAAGCCGGAAACCGGGCAGGCAAAACGTTCAGAGAAAATGATCTGGCGTGGCTTGCCGCCTTCATCTTTCTCGTCAGCAAACTCTGCAACGGCCAGGCCATCGGCCAGTTTCAATGATGTTTCGAGTGAATCCGCCAGCCGTGCCTGGATATCGTCCCGCACGACGATACGATCCACCACAACATCAATGTCGTGCTTGTATTTCTTGTCGAGCGCCGGCGCATCGGCAATGTCATAAAATTCGCCATCTATGCGAACGCGCTGAAAGCCTTTTTTCTGAAGGTCTGCCAGTTCTTTGCGATATTCGCCCTTGCGCCCCCGCACCATTGGCGCCAGCAGAAAGAACCGGGTTCCTTCCGGCTGATCCATGATCCGGTCAACCATCTGGCTCACGGTCTGGCTTTCAATCGGCAGGCCCGTAACGGGTGAGTAGGGCACGCCGACGCGCGCAAACAACAGGCGCAGATAGTCGTAAATTTCCGTAACAGTGCCGACAGTGGACCGCGGGTTCTTCGAGGTTGTTTTCTGTTCGATGGAGATAGCCGGCGATAGCCCGTCTATCTGGTCGACATCCGGCTTCTGCATCATTTCCAGAAACTGGCGTGCATAGGCGGAAAGGCTTTCCACATAGCGCCGCTGACCCTCTGCATAAATGGTGTCAAATGCGAGCGACGATTTGCCCGATCCCGAAAGACCGGTCATCACCACAAGCTTGTCGCGGGGAATATCGATGTCGATATTTTTGAGATTATGCTCGCGCGCACCGCGAATGGAGATGACGTTCTTCATCTAGCCAGCCGTTCCAGGGAATGATTTGTTTCGGTCACATATCGTGCTTCAGTGCGGCAGAGAAAAGGTGCCTCTGCAAAAACACTTGACGTGGCCTTTTGTATGTTCTTTCTTTGTTCACGTCAACGAAGCATATGAGCGTTGATAAGGTTCGTTGAAACAACAAACCGGCTTGGCGCTCGATGCACAAGGGGCTAGTTTCGCTCCTTCAAGAACATTTGGAAATTGAGGTTGAAGCATGGCGGGCAGCGTAAACAAGGTCATTCTGGTGGGCAATCTGGGTGCCGATCCGGAGATTCGCCGCTTGAACTCCGGTGATGCGGTCGTGAACCTGCGCATTGCCACATCAGAATCATGGCGCGACCGTCAGTCCGGTGAGCGACGTGACAGGACCGAGTGGCACAATGTCGTTATTTTCAACGAAAACCTTGTGAAGGTCGCTGAGCAGTACCTGAAAAAGGGCGCCAAAGTGTACATCGAGGGGCAGTTGCAGACCCGTTCGTGGGATGACCAGTCCGGACAGAAGCGCTACACCACAGAAGTTGTTTTGCAGCGCTTCCGCGGGGAATTGCAGATGCTGGATGGCCGTGGCGAAGGTGGCTCCGGCGACAGCGCCGGTTACGACCGCGGTGGCGGCTCGTCTTCATCTGGCGGCGGCGGCGGTTATGACCGTGGCGGTCGCTCCGGTGGCTCGGGTGGCGGCGGCTATGATGATCGCAGCGGCGGCGGTAGCCGGCCTGGTAACGATATGGACGACGAAATCCCGTTCTGATTTTTTGCAGCAATCTTCAACGCCGAAGCATTCACTGCATAAGCGGTGAGCGCTTCGGCGTTACATTTTGCCGCACAGTTCAATTCAGATAAGCGATTGATGCGTTGAGCAAGGTCGCAAAGGCGACCCAGCACGCATAGGGCACAAACAGCAGCGCTGCTGCCTTGTCATGCCTGCGTGCCTGAACCATGAACAGCAGTATTGCAATCAACATGGCCACTATGATCACCAGAGCCAGCCAAGGCGACTGAAGCGCGAAAAATGCTGGTGACCACATCCAGTTCAGCACCATCTGAACGACCCAAAGCTGCATTGCCGCGCTGTTGGGGGCCATGCGCCAGATGCGCCACCCGGCAATCGCCACAAGTATATACAGAATTGTCCATACCGGGCCGAAAACCCAGGGGGGCGGGTTGAAGGCAGGCTTGACGAGATTCTGGTACCAGGTGCCTGGCGGCGTCAGATAGCCGATTGTCAGACTGATGCCGACAACGGCAAGGACGAAAATGATCATGGGGACAAGCGGGGAGTGATGACCGCTTTTGCCGGATACGATGTTGTTCATGCGCGCACCTGCCTCGTGAAGAACTCTGTGTAAAATTAGCGCGGACGTCGGGTTAAAAAAGGCAGTCGTTGCCGCTGACACTCCTGACGGCCTCAGCAAATCCGCCGACAGATTTGAGCTGTGGCAGGGCCAGTGCAAATGTCCCTATGCATGCCCCGCGCCGCGAAAATCATCCGGAAGGCGATCAGCGCATTGAACGGTAGAGCTCCCAGGCGCCATCCGCCACAAATTGCACGGCCAGAGCGGCCAGAAGAACGCCCAGAAGCCGCGTCACAACGGCCCTGCCGGTTACGCCCATGAGCCTGTCCAGTGGGCCTGCCACTGCCAGAAAAAGATATGTGGTGGCGCAGGCTACGCCAATGGTGAGCAGTAGCAGTGTTTGCCCCACAAAGCCCGGCAGATTGCCGGACAGAAGAATGACCGCAGATATGGCGCCTGGGCCGGCGATAAGAGGGATTGCCAACGGAAACGCTGCGATATGCGGAGTGTCGCTTGGCTGTGTTACCGCGCCTTCCGCACTTTTTTCCTTACGATGCTGGCGGGTGCCAAACACCAGCTCGAATGCAATGGTGAACAGGAAAAGTCCGCCGGCCACACGAAATGCTCCAAGCGAAATGCCAATTGTTTCAATGACAACCAGGCCGACCAAAGCAAATGTGCCGAGGATGAGAAAAGCGATGAAACAGGCCTGAATGGCAATTTTCTGACGGTATTTCGGGGCCATGCCAGGCGTCAGCGTTAAAAACAGCGGCACCAGGCCCAGCGGGTCGATGATGACGAACAACGCTACAAAGCCCGTCAAAAGCATATCGATCATAAAATAATCCGATTCTTTAAATGAATTTCCCGATGACTGGGCCGAATTTTGAGGCTTTGAACAAGCCGGTCATGGATAAAATGTCGAAAAAAATATCAGAAAAATCCACATCGATTTTAAGCCATTGAAATTGAATGAATTTCTGTGATTGAAGCCGGTCGGCATATTTGCAAATTGGTTGGGTCTCGGGCTATAAGCGGGCCAAGTTTTACAGACCCAAGGAACCGTGTTGGTAGACGATCTTAACGACACGCCGCAGCCGGAACGCCCGCGCGGCATCGAATCCGTTTCCATCATCGAGGAAATGCAACGCTCCTATCTCGATTACGCCATGAGCGTCATCGTCAGTCGGGCACTTCCCGATGTAAGGGACGGTCTCAAGCCGGTGCACCGCCGCGTCCTGTTTGCCATGTCCGAGATGGGACTGGCATTCAACCGGCCATTCCGCAAATCGGCAGGTGTCGTGGGTGAGGTTATGGGTAAATACCATCCTCACGGTGACTCATCCATCTACGATGCGCTTGTGCGTATGGCGCAGGACTTTTCCCTGCGCGCTCCGTTGATCAACGGCCAGGGCAATTTCGGTTCGATCGATGGCGATCCCGCCGCGGCGATGCGGTATACAGAGTGCAGACTGCAAAAGGTCTCCGAAGCGCTCTTGCAAGACATCGACAAGGAAACGGTCGATTTTCAGGAGAACTATGACGGCCGGGAAATGGAACCGGTCGTGCTTCCGGCACGCGTTCCCAACCTTCTGGTCAATGGCTCCGGCGGTATTGCCGTGGGCATGGCAACCAATATTCCGCCGCACAATCTCGGCGAAGTCGTGAATGGTTGTATCGCCATGATCGACAATCCGGCCATCACCCTGCCGGAACTGATGGAAATCATTCCTGGGCCCGATTTCCCAACCGGTGCAATTGTGCTGGGTCGGGCGGGTATTGCTTCGGCTTATACCACCGGTCGCGGTTCAATCCTCATGCGCGGCAAAGTGCATTTTGAGCAGATCCGTGGAGATCGTGAAGCGATTGTCATCACCGAAGTTCCCTACCAGGTGAACAAGGCCTCGATGATCGAGAAGATGGCCGATCTGGTGCGTGAAAAACGCGTCGAGGGCATTTCCGATATTCGCGACGAAAGTGACCGCGAAGGGTATCGCGTTGTTGTCGAGCTCAAGCGCGACGCTGCTGCCGATGTCGTGTTGAATCAGCTCTATCGGTTCACGCCGTTGCAAACCTCATTCGGTGCCAACATTGTGGCGTTGAATGGTGGCAAGCCGGAACAGTTGAACCTGATCGACATTCTGTCCGCCTTCATCGCCTTCCGCGAAGAAGTGGTGAACCGCCGTACCAAGTTCCTGCTGCGCAAAGCGCGCGAGCGGGCCCATGTATTGGTCGGTCTGGCGATTGCGGTCGCCAACATCGACGAAATCATCAAACTCATTCGAGAGGCTCCGGATCCGGCAACTGCGCGTGAGCAGCTGATGGGCCGTGAGTGGGAAGCCAAAGATGTTGCCCCGCTCATCCGTCTGATCGACGATCCGGCGCACCGCATCAGTGAGCAGAACACGTACAGGCTTTCTGAAACCCAGGCCCGCGCAATTCTGGATCTGCGCCTGCAGCGGCTTACAGCATTGGGTCGGGATGAAATCGGTGATGAGCTCAACCAGCTCGGCGCCGAGATCAAAGACTATCTGGATATTCTTTCGTCACGCGCTCGTGTGCGGGACATCATCAAGGAAGAGCTGGCTGCTGCGCGTGACGAGTTCGCAACGCCACGTCGTACCGAATTGTCGGAAGGCGCTTCCGATCTTGATGATGAAGATCTTATCCCGCGTGAAGACATGGTCGTCACCGTCAGCCATGGCGGATATATCAAGCGGGTGCCACTCACCACCTATCGGGCACAGCGGCGGGGTGGCAAGGGCCGCTCTGGCATGACGTTGAAAGGTGACGAAGACTCCGTCACCCGGCTGTTCGTGGCCAACACCCATACGCCGGTTCTGTTCTTCTCTTCCCGAGGCATAGTTTACAAGGAAAAGGTCTGGCGTTTGCCTTTGGCAACACCGCAGTCTCGCGGCAAGGCCTTGGTCAACATGCTGCCGCTTGAAAAGGGTGAGCGGATTACATCGATTCTGCCATTGCCGAACGATGAGGCTGCAGCGGAGAACCTGAATGTGATGTTTGCCACGACGCGGGGAACCGTTCGTCGCAACAAGCTGTCGGATTTTGTTCAGGTCAACCGCAATGGCAAGATTGCCATGAAGCTGGAAGAGGCCGGGGATGAAATCCTGGCCGTGGCGACCTGCTCTGAAGATGATGATGTGCTGCTGACGGCAGCATCAGGGCAGTGCATCCGGTTCCGCACCACCGACGTCCGCGTATTTGCCGGTCGCAATTCCGTAGGTGTGCGCGGCATGTCGCTTGCCGAAGGTGACAAGCTGATATCCATGGCGATCATGCGGCATGTGGAAGCCACGCCGGCCGAGCGTCTGACCTATCTGAAGATGCGCAGGGCGGTTGAAGGTGATCCGGTCAGTGAAGACGTGATTGATGAAGAAAACGCAGAAGACGCGCCACTGTCGTCAGAGCGTTATGCCTTCCTCAGCGCCAATGAGGAGTTCGTGCTGACGATCAGCGAATTTGGTTTCGGAAAGCGGTCCTCATCCTATGACTTCCGCGTTATTGGCCGCGGCGGCAAAGGCATTCGCGCCACTGATGTTTCGCGCATTGGCGATATCGGTCCGCTTATTGCGGGCTTCCCGGTGGAAGATGGCGACCAGATTTTGCTGATTTCCGACCGTGGGCAGATGATTCGCGTTCCGGTCAATGGCATTCGCATCGCCAGCCGCGCCACCAAGGGTGTGACCATTTTCAACACCGCTGAAGGTGAGCGTGTTGTGTCGGTGGAACGCATTCCTGATCAAGGTGAGGGTGAGGTTGATGAGGACGAGCTGCCAGCAGAGGGCGGCGGTTCCGAGTAAACGGCTGCAAACAGAATCAGAAAGGCCGGGCGCATGCGTCCGGCCTTTTCTTGTTAGTAGTGATGTTGTCTGCGGATGAGCTTAAAGCCCGTCAATACATAACGCGATTGCGCCGGACGGCAGCTTTGACCCGCTTTTTACCAAGCTCATTGTGAAGTGCGACCGCGGTGGCCGTCAGCAGCGTAACGACCATGGCCAAGGATAGAGCAAATGCCAACATTCCAAGCCTCCTGATTGAGCGAGAAACGTAAAGCAAACTGCTTTGTTCCACATTTACCGCTATTGGCTGCTGGCGACAGGTCGCGCTAAGCCTTTTCCTGCGCTAAACATGCCATGAATTTTCTGGCAAAGCGGTTTCTGCATTGTCTCTAATTTTAATGATACGCCTTTGGCTGAAAAGAAGGTTACGAAGCGATGAACACGCCGCGGCGAGGTTTGTATTCCGGCTCATTCGACCCGTTAACCAACGGCCATCTGGATGTGCTTGCCAGAGGCTTGCAGCTTTTTGACGAGTTGATTGTCGCCATTGGCATTCACCCCGGCAAAACCCCGATGTTCAGCCCGGTGGAGCGAACCGAGATGATTGCAGCGGCGACCCGTGAACTGGCCGGGCATGAGCGCTTACGCGTGGTTGAATTCTCGGGCCTGGTTGTGGATGTCGCACGCAGTCAGGGGGCAGGTTTTCTGCTGCGCGGTCTGCGCGACGGAACCGATCTTGACTATGAGTTTCAAATGAGCGGAATGAACCGGCAGCTTGCCCCGGCCATTGATACGATATTTTTGCCCGCAAGCACCGGGGTCAGGCCCATAACGGCCACATTGGTGCGGCAAATCGCTCAAATGGGTGGTGACATTGGCGGGTTCGTTCCGCCAGTGGTTGCCAAAGCCATTAAAGAAAAGGTCCGGCGTGCGGGTTAACCTCCTCGATGCGTCAGGTTTGGAACGGAGTTTTTTCCATGAAGCTTTTTGCTCGTCTGGGTTTGGTTGCCGGCATTATTGCCTCCACCTTCACGTTGTCTGCTGAAGCGCAGGAGGCCGACTCTGAAAACAGGCTTGTGATCAGCCTTGAAAAGGGCGATGTGACAATTCAGTTGCGTCCGGACCTTGCGCCCCGTCACGTTGAACAGATCCGCAAACTGGCGGCGGACGGCTTTTACGATGGCATTGTTTTCCACCGGGTGATTGACGGCTTCATGGCGCAGACCGGCGATCCGACAGGCACGGGCAGTGGCGGATCGACCTTGCCGGACCTGCCTTCGGAATTTTCCAACGAGACGTTCGATCGCGGCACCGTTGGCATGGCGCGCACCAATGATCCCAACTCGGCCAATTCACAATTTTTCATCATGCTTGCGGATGGGGATTTTCTGGACGGTCAGTACACCGTCATTGGCGACGTTGTTTCCGGCATGGAACTGGTGGACCAGATCAAAAAAGGCGACGCGGCGACCAATGGTGTGGTGAACAACCCCGACAAAATGCTGAAGGTGCGCCTGGGCGAATAAAACTCAGGCAGTTTGTCCGTGAAAGTCCATCGGCGAGGCGTTTCCTCGAATCGCGAAACTTGATTAAACCAGTGGTTGTATTGCCGGAAGTGACCAGCTTGCGCTGGTATCTGGTTTCCATTGCCCGAATTTGAAAGGAACTGACATGACCTTCGAAAACCCGGAGGACACGCTTGTCCTCGAAACGACCAAAGGCCGCGTTGTCATCAAGCTGCGGCCTGACCTTGCCCCCGGGCATGTTGCGCGGGTCAAGGAGCTGGCGCGTGAGGAATTTTATGATGGCGTTGTCTTCCACCGCGTAATCGATGGCTTCATGGCGCAGACGGGCGATCCCACGGGCACCGGCATGGGCGGTTCCGACAAGCCGGATCTGAAGGCGGAATTTTCTGCCGAGCCGCACAAGCGTGGCACAGTTTCCGCCGCACGCAGCGGCAACCCGAATTCTGCAAACTCGCAGTTTTTCATCTGTTTCGAAACTGCGCCATGGCTGGACAAGCAATATTCGGTCTGGGGTGAGGTCGTTGAGGGCATGGACGTGGTTGATCAGATCAAGCGCGGCGAACCGGTTCGCGATCCTGATTCCATCACGACAATGCGCGTGGCGGCAGACCTGTAAGAACGGAATACAGACATGCGGGTCGATCTTTTCGACTTCGACCTTCCGGAAGAGCGGATCGCACTGCGGCCCGCTCTTCCGCGTGAGTCGGGCAGACTTTTGCAGGTTCCCGCCAGCGGAACCTTGCAGGACCACATCATTGCCGACCTGCCGGGCCTTTTACGCCCGGGAGACTGCCTTGTGTTCAATGATACCAGGGTCATTCCCGCCCGTCTTTTCGGCATACGCCAAAGGGGCGATACACAGGCCCGCATCGAAGCTCTTCTTCATATGCGTCAGGGTGCAGACAGCTGGCGGGCATTTTTGAAGCCGGCCAAGCGGGTGCAGGTTGGCGAGTGGTTGAGCTTTAGCGAAGCACTTTCAGCGCAGGTGGTGCACAAGGGTGAAGCGGGAGAGGCAACCCTGGTTTTTGACCAGTCGGGTCCGGCGCTGGACACCGCCATTGCGATTGCAGGCACCCTGCCGCTGCCGCCTTACATAGCCTCAAAAAGGGCTGTGGATGAGCAGGACCGCAAGGACTATCAGACAATCTACTCCAAGGACGCCGGAGCGGTCGCTGCGCCAACGGCGGGCTTGCATTTCACACCTGAACTCATGGCGGCTCTGGAAGCTCACGGGCTGGAAGAACTGTTTGTCACCCTGCATGTGGGGGCGGGCACATTTTTGCCGGTCAAGGCAGATGACACGCAGGAACACCGTATGCATGGTGAAATCGGCTCGCTGGATGCCGCCACGGCCGACCGGTTGAATGCTGCGCGGGCCGAGGGCCGGCGTATTGTGGCGGTTGGAACCACTTCTTTGCGGCTCTTGGAATCCGCCGCCGATGAAAATGGCGTCATACATCCGTATCATGCTGCCACAGAGATTTTCATCACGCCCGGTTATCAGTTCCGTGCAGTGGACGTTTTGCTGACGAATTTTCACCTGCCGCGGTCCACGCTTTTTATGCTGGTTTCTGCGTTCAGCGGCCTGGAAAAAATGCATGCGGCCTATGCACATGCCATTGCGACAGGCTATCGCTTCTATTCATACGGCGATGCGTGTCTTTTGGAACGATCATGACAAGCGAATTTACCTTTGAACTTCTGGCGCGCGATGGTCTGGCCCGGCGCGGAGAAATCTCCATGCCACGCGGTGCCATCCGGACGCCCGCCTTCATGCCCGTTGGCACGGCGGGCACTGTCAAGGCGATGTATCTGGAGCAGGTGCGGGATCTGGGCTCAGACATTATTCTGGGCAATGTGTACCATCTGATGCTTCGCCCGGGCGCAGAGCGGGTTGCCCGGTTGGGCGGCCTGCATGAGTTTGCCCGCTGGCCATGGCCGATCCTTACAGATTCCGGCGGTTTTCAGGTCATGTCGCTGGCCAGTCTGCGCAAGCTTACTGAAAAGGGTGTCACATTCCGCTCGCATATTGATGGTTCGGCTTATGAACTCACCCCAGAGCGGTCCATTGAAATCCAGGGACTGCTGGACAGTGACATTCAGATGCAACTGGATGAGTGCATCCGCCTGCCTGCAGAACGCAGTGAAATCGAGCGGGCCATGGAAATGTCGCTGCGCTGGGCGGAACGCTCCGCTGTTGCCTTTGGCAGCCAACCGGGCAAGGCAATGTTCGGTATTGTACAGGGCGGCGACCAGCCGGATCTGCGCGTCCGGTCGGCAGAGCATCTGGCAGCAATGAATTTGAAGGGTTATTCGATCGGCGGTCTGGCCGTGGGCGAGCCACAGTCCGTAATGCTGGCCATGCTGGGCGAAACGCTGCCCGCGCTGCCGGTGGAAAAGCCGCGTTACCTGATGGGTGTGGGAACGCCGGATGATATTTTGAAGAGCGTGGCGCTGGGCGTCGATATGTTCGATTGCGTTATGCCAACCCGGGCCGGGCGTCATGGCCTGGCGTTTACCCGCCATGGTCGCATCAACCTGAAAAACGCCTGTCACGCGGAAGATAGCAGGCCACTGGACGAAACGTCTGAATGCCCTGCCACCCGCGACTATTCACGCGCCTATCTTCACCATCTGGTGCGCTGTGACGAGGCTTTGGGCGGCATGTTGCTGACCTGGAACAATCTGGCTTACTATCAGTCGCTCATGGCTGGCATTCGCGAGGCAATATCCGCCGGGCGATTTGCCGATTTTGCTGCGGAGACGACAGAGGGTTGGCAAAAGGGCGAGGCTTTGCGAAAGGCCGCCTGAAAAATGCAGTATGCCATGGCGAAAGATGCACTCAGCATCCATATGTTCGTCGTGGCAGAGAGTGGTAATGACCCCGGAAAGGGCGTGGCGTGGCTTTCGAGAAATCTCCCGTTTCCGCTGAAGGCGTTGAGAATCTGGTGTTTGGCGCTCCTGGAACTTTGCGTGCGGAACGTGCGGTAGCAGAATTGCGGGCAGGGCGTCCGGTTGTTCTGCACTCTGAAAAGGGTGATGTGGCCGTTCTGGCGCTGGATACTGCTACCCCGGCAATATACGAGGCATTCATGGCCGCCTCGGCTGATCGGGGCATGCTTTATCTGACGCCACCGCGAGCGAAGGTTCTTGGCCTGGACGCTCCCAGCGGTGCCTTGGTGCCTGCCGCCGGGCTGGATTATCACAGCCTGTGCCAGCTTGGTTACATGCGCAGCAGCGCTGCCCCGATGAAGTGGAGCGCAGGTACGCCACTGGCTGCGCAGAGCGCATTGCTGGCGCGCGTTGCGCTTTTGCTGCCTGCCATTCTTGTCGCGGACATTCAACCGGATGAACCGCTGTTCTCTGCCTGCATTGTGGTTATGGCCGATGATGTCGAAGAGAGTTATCGAGGGGCCGCGCAACAGTTTCAGGAAGTGGCGCGTACACCCGTTCCGCTGAAGAATGCGGGCACTTGTGAGTTTGTCATTTTCCGCGGCGGGTTTGCGCAGCGGGATCAATTGGCCATCATTGTCGGCAAGCCGGATTTCAATCAGCCTGTGCCGGTGCGCGTGCATTCATCCTGCATAACCGGTGATCTGTTCGGCTCATTGAAATGCGATTGCGGTGACCAGTTGAACAGCGGGCTGCAAATTCTGGGCGAACTGGGTGGCGGCATTCTGCTCTATCTGGATCAGGAAGGCCGGGGAACCGGTCTGGCCTCTAAAATGCGGGCCTATGGTTTGCAGCATCAAGGGCTGGATACCGTGGATGCCGACGCGCATCTGGGCTTTGGTGGCGATGAACGTCGATACGAGGCCGCGGTTGCGATGTTGCGCGGGCTTGGTGTGCACTCTGTGGAGCTGCTGACCAACAATCCGGCAAAGATTGCCTATCTGTCAGCAAGTGGAATTGAGGTTTTGGCACGCGTTCCAGTTGAAGGCAGTGTCACTACAGAAAATGAAAACTATCTGCGCACCAAAGTGGCACGCTCCGGGCATATCATGGACGTTGATACGATGATCGAGCGCAACTCCTGAAACTCAGGAGTTCCCGCAACTTGGATACTGTCCCGTTGAATTGAAATCGCTTCACAGGAATACGACAACGCTGCGAGACAAAAAGCGCAGGCGATCTGCGGATCACCTGCGCTCTGTCAATGCCTAAAGGATTGCTCAGCCTTTCCGCTTTGGCTTCTTTGCGCCTGCGCCAAACTTGCCGGCTTTTTCCTTGTCGCGGGAAAATGGCGGCTTGCTGCGTCTTGGTGCGGCTTTGTCCGCAGCACCGGGAACGCGGTCTGACTGACCGATGGTGATATCGTCGCCATCTGTGCCAACGGCGGCAGAGGCGAAGCGCTGGGCGGCCTCCTGCGAGATTTCAAACTTGGTTTCCCGTTCGAAAATGCGAATGGCACCAATATCGTCCCGGGTGATGCGTCCACGGCGGCAAAGCATCGGCAGCAGCCATTTCGGGTCTGCATTGTTGCGCTTGCCAATGTTCATGAAGAACCAGGTTGTGGCTCCGCGCGGACCCGCAGGCCGCTCACGCCGCTCTTTCTTATCCTTGCCATAGTCCGGCTTGGCGTCGCGGGCAAAGCCGGGGTCAAACACATCTTCGGGCGCGGGCAATCTGGAACGATAAATCCTGACGAGGGCCGCTGCAATCTCTTCCGCCGAGCGGCTTTCCAGCAGAAACTGAGCCGTCGCAATGTCCTGCTCTGATGCAGGCTCCAGCAAAATCGGGTCAGAAGCAAGGCGCATGTCATCCAGCTTGCGGATCTCTTCCGGAGACGGTGCAGCACCCCATTTCGCGCTGACGCTGGCCTCTGCCAGAAGTCTTTCTGCCTTGCGGCGGCGGGAAACCGGAACCAGCAGCACCGAAACTCCCTTGCGTCCGGCACGGCCCGTGCGGCCACTGCGGTGCTGAAGTGTTTCAGCGTCATTCGGCAGCTCGGCATGCACCACCAGATCCAGGCTTGGCAGGTCCAGTCCGCGTGCAGCGACATCCGTTGCCACGCAGACGCGGGCACGTCCATCGCGCAATGCCTGCATTGTATGGTTGCGCTCGTTCTGGCCAAGTTCGCCAGAAAGCGACACGGCGGAAAATCCGCGCTCTATCAGGCCAGCATGCAGATGGCGCACTGTTTCACGCGTGTTGCAAAACACAATCGCGCTGGGTGCATCGGCATGGCGCAGCAGATTAACCACTGCGTGTTCCATTTCATTGGGCGCAATGCGCACCGCCCGATATTCGATGTCCGAGTGACCACCGGTTGCAGCTTCTACCTGCAGGCGTTGAGCCTGGCGCTGATACCGCTTTGCCATGGCCAGAACTGTCTTGGGCAGGGTGGCTGAGAACAGCAGCGTGCGGCGGGATGACGGGGTTGCCTCCAGCAAGAACTCAAGGTCTTCCCTGAAGCCGAGATTCAGCATCTCATCAGCCTCATCCAGAACCAGCACCTGCAAATTTGCAATTTTCAGGCGGCCACGTTCCAGATGGTCGCGCAGACGACCCGGTGTGCCGACAACAATATGCGCGCCAGCCTGCAATGTCCGCTGTTCGGCCCGCGGGTCCATGCCACCAACGCAACTGACAACGCGTGCCCCCGCTTCAGCGTACAACCATTCAAGCTCGCTGCGCACCTGCAAGGCCAGTTCGCGGGTTGGGGCAACCACCAGCGCCAAAGGCTCACCAGCAGGCGGCAGTGTGTCGCCGCTTTTCAAAAGGTCGGATGCAAAAGCCAGCCCGTAGGCAACCGTTTTACCGGAGCCGGTTTTGGCAGAAACAATCAGGTCCTTGCCGTCCAGCGCGGGATCCTGGGTCGCCGCTTGAACAGGCGTTGCCTGAGTGTAAGAGCGTCCGGCAAGAGCCTTGGCAAGGGCAGGGTGGGTAGAACTAAAAGGCAAAGAAGAATTCCTTGAGGTGTCGCTTTTGGATAAGCGCGGTATCTTGAGTTGCGAAAGTGCCCTAAGGGCAAGTTCAGCAGAAATTGGCAGTGGTTAGCAGTCGAAGTTGCTTTAAAACAATGGGTTAGTGCAATTTCGCTCTTTCATGAAATGCGAAGCTGCTCCTACTTTCAGTTTTTACGCAAGCTCGGGCGCAACACCACTTTGTATTTTGCGCGAATTGCTCTTGGGTTCGCTTGTTCATTTTGAACAAGGCTTCCAGAATGTTTGAAGCACTCGCTACGCCCCGCCACATGTTCCGTCAAGTACGCATGGAGCATAAATAACCTCAATAGGCGTAGTCATTTCCGCTATGGTTGAAATTGCTAAGCGCAATCAAACCCGGAATATATGGAATTACTGATTTTTGTGAGAGGCAAGTGGTCGACTTTATGGAACAGCCGAACAAGGTTCTCATCGTAAGTGAACACGCGTCCATGACTTTTGGCGGCGAAGCTTCTTTGCCCTGGCACTATTTTGTGCGCTTGCGCCAGCGCGGCGTTGAAGCGTGGCTGGTTGTTCATTCCCGCACTCGCGAAGAAATTGAGCGGGTGCTGCCCGAGGCGCTGGATCACATTCACTTCATTCCCGACACCGGGCTCAACGTACTTGCCTGGAAACTTAGCCGATACATGCCCGCGCAGCTTTCCTACATCACTGTGGGCTATGCCAGTCGGCTTTCCACCCAGTTAACGGCGCGCAAAATTGTGCGCAAGCTTGTGCGTGAAAACAATATTGATGTGGTCCATCAACCCATTCCTGTTTCCCCGCGCGAGCCTTCCATCATGTCGTCTCTTGGCGCCCCGGTGGTTATTGGCCCGATGAACGGCAATATGCGGTATCCACCGGCTTTTGAAAAATCCAGCCGGAGCTTGCGCGTGCTGTCTTCGGTGCTGGGCTATGCGCGCAAATTTTCCGAGGCGATGCATTCTGTCATGCGCGGCAAGCGCGAGGCGGCGTTTCTGCTGGTTGCCAATGAACGCACGCGGCTGGGCCTGCCACATGGGTGCCGAGGTCAGGTTGTGACATTGGTGGAAAACGGCATTGATACCGGCCTGTGGAAGCCACGTTCCTATGATCAGCCCGCGGCCCAAGGCACGCGCTTTGTTTTCATGGGGCGGCTGGTAGACTGGAAGGCGGTTGATATACTTCTGGAGGCCATGCATCGTATTCGGGACGTTCCTGGCTGCCGGCTGGACATTATTGGCGACGGCGACATGCGCCCGACGCTGGAAGCACAGGCCAGGAACCTTGGTCTGACTGACCGCGTGACATTTCTTGGCTTTCAAAGCCAGGAAAAATGCGCAAGCCTTCTGGCACAGTCCGATGCGCTGGTGCTTTCCAGTCTATATGAATGCGGCGGCGCTGTTGTTCTGGAAGCTATGGCTTCCGGTCTGCCGGTTGTTGCAACTGCCTGGGGCGGGCCGGCTGACTATCTGGACCCGTCCTGCGGAATCCTTGTTGAGCCAACATCACGTGAAACATTGATTTCCGGATTTGCGGACGCCATGCGGGCATTGGCTAACGATCCCGCACTTCGACAGAGGCTGGGCACTGCCGCTTACCAGAAGGCGTTGAGCCAGTTTGACTGGGAAGAGAAGGTTGATCAGATGCAACTGGTTTATCGTGCAGCATCGCAAGGAATTGCATTGGGCGAAACGCGATTGTCTCGCAAGGCAAACGACAAGGCACAGACCGCCAATTCACACGGGTTTTCATGATGCTCAAAACCTTGCCCCGCTCCGCAATCTGCATTTACGAAGACCGCCCGGACTGCTTCACGGGCGTTAAGTTGAGTGTGCTAAGTGCGCGCTCCCATATGCCTGACGCGCAGATTTTCGTTGGCTGTCGCTCGATGCCGCAAAGTTTTGCAGACTGGCTGACGGATTTTCCTGAAGTGCGGGTCTTGTCCTTTGCGGACTATCCCGCGCAGGGGTTCAACGTGAAGCCTGTGGCCTTGCTGCGTTTGCTGGATGAAGGATATGTCGAGGTTATCTGGATCGATTCCGACATCATCTGGGCAGAGGCCTCCGATATTTTCAGCCAGCTTGATCGGCAGACATTGCTGGCAACGCAGGAAACCTATTGGGGCCAACAGCAAGGCGGTATCAAACGCACTGTGAACTGGGGTCTGAAACCCGGCCGCAGCCTGAACGCGACGGTTAACTCCGGTATCTTGCGAGTAACATCTGCGCACCGGCACTTGATGGCAAGCTGGGCAGATATGCTGCAGCATCCATTGTACCGGCAGGCACAAGCCTTGCCCGCGTCGGAACGGCCCATTCACATGCTTGGCGATCAGGAAGTGCTGACGGCACTTGTCTGCTCTGAAGAATTCTCGCAAATGCCGCTGCGTCTGCTGCAAAGGGGCAGGGAGATTGCTCAGTGTTTCGGGCCGGGCGGTTTTACCCCGGCTGAAAGGCTGCAATCTTTGGTGAGCGGCAAGCCAGCCTTTGTTCACGCCATGGGGCCAAAGCCCTGGAACAGGGATATCAGTCCGCCATCCCTTGCGCAGGCCGCAAAGAGCCGGCAATTCCGGGCCCTGTACGACCAGATCGGGCTGGAGCTTTCACCCTATGTTGCGGCGGCCAAACCATATGGGCCACTGCTGGGGGAAAACATCGACTGGCTGTCTGCTCAAACAGCGCCCGGCCGGTTGCTGACGCGTCTGACCAGCGGAAACGGAACACTACAAGGCTTTCCTGTTGCCGTTGTCGATTCCCTGGTGCGGCGTGCCAGAAAGCATCTCGGTATTGCGCGCTACCATGACAGGGCGGAATATGTTCTAGCGCAGAGTCCGTTGGAAAATCCAGCTCGCGTTGCCGAGCGCACTAGTCCTCAATAATCTTTTTGACAAATTGAGATTTCAATCCGATCTGCCCGATCCCAGGGATCTTGCAATCGATGTCGTGATCACCGGGAACCAGCCGGATACCGCGCACTTTTGTGCCAACCTTGATCACGCTGGATGAGCCTTTAAGCTTCAAATCCTTGATCAGCGAAACCGTGTCGCCATCGGCCAGCACATTGCCCACGCTGTCTCGCACTTCTGCATCGGCGTTCTGCGAAGCGTCGGCAGCAGACCATTCATGTCCGCATTCGGGGCAGGTCAGAAGGGAATCCATCGCATAGGTATGGATGGAGCGGCATTCAGGGCAAGGCGGTAAACTATCGGTCATTCGGCGCCTATAGCAGGCGGCCATTCAAACGAAAAGGGCAACTGCCGGTCGGTGCTGACTTGAACAATCTGCGGCTGCGGAGTTGTCAGCCGTTGCAAACTTCAGCGGTCACCACCTGGTCGATGATTGTCTCCAGTTGCTTCTGATCATAGGGCTTGCCCAGCCGGGGCAGATCAATCTGGTCACCAGGCGGCAGTTCTGCATAGCCGGTTGCTAAAATGATCGGCAGGCCCGGCCTGATTTCTCTGGCCGCAATGGCAAGCTGGGCACCATTCATGCGCGGCATGGAAAAATCGGTGATCATGAGGTCAACAGTCTTGCCGCTGGCCAGATGTCGCAGGGCGTCTTCACCGGAATTCGCCTCAAAAACCGTATGTCCCAAGTCTTCCAGCATGTCGACGCTGCTCATGGCAATCAGAGCATCATCATCCACCATTAAAATGTGCAATGACGACGGTGATTTTGTTGCAGTTTCAATCTCTTTCATCGAAGCATCCGCCGACATCTGTATATCTTTATCTGTTGCCGGGAAAAGCAGTTCGGCCGTTGTGCCGATGCCTACCGTGCTGGAGAGCTTGAATTCTCCGCCCAATTGTTGGACCAGGCCGTGGATCATTGAAAGGCCGAGCCCGGTGCCCTTGCCGACGCCTTTGGTCGAGAAGAATGGCTCAGTTGCCTTTTCCAAGGTCGCCTTGTCCATTCCGTGGCCGCTGTCGGTGACAGTTAATCGAACAAAGGGCTCAAGATCCCCGAAATCCGATGGCCAGGTGCCGGAATCGACCCCGATACGCAGCGTGCCACCGTTCGGCATCGCGTCGCGCGCATTGATGACAAGGTTCAGAAGCGCTAGCTCCAGCTGGTTGGCATCCAGTTCGGCAAGGGCGGGCTCGGGCGCAATATCGAAATTCAGTTCAATCGTCGTATCGATTGTTCTTTCGATCAGATGCGTTATTCCGCGAACCAACTCACCCAGATCTGTGACACTGACACTCAGGTCCTGTTTGCGAGCAAATGCCAGAAGGCGCTGGGTTAAGGAAGAGCCTCGCAATGCGCCTTGCAAAGCGCCGTCAATCAGCCGTGCCGAGCGTGGGTCATCCGATATGTGTTTTTTCAGAAGGTCAAGATTGCCCAATATTGCCATCAGCAGATTGTTGAAGTCATGGGCAATGCCGCCGGTAAGCTGGCCAATCATCTCCAGCTTTTGAGACTGGCGAAGTTTTTCTTCCGCAACTTCGCGCCGCGAAATCTGCTCCAGCGTTACGCGGTGAGCGTTTTCCAGCTCTCGCGTTCTCGCAGCCACACGCGCTTCCAAAGTCTCGTTTTGCGTGCGCAACTGGTCTTCCGCGGCCTTGCGGTCGGTTATGTCCGAAGACACTCCGACAAGGCGCACCTGACCGTTTGAGCGAACCACACGTGCGCGAACTTCGGCCCAATGATGCGACCCATCCGGCCAGATCGTGCGATATTCAATGAGATAATCTTCATTCGTAGTGAGCGTATGGTGCACGCTCGCACGCATGCGATCCAGGTCGTCGGGATGTATGGAAGACAGCAGTTCGGAATAAGAAAATGGCTCGCCGGACTTTCTGCCGAACACGGCTTTGCAAGCGTCGGAACAGGTCAGATCGAAAGTGGAAACCTCCATTTCCCAGGCGCCGAGTCGCCCGGCAAGAAGAGCTGTGCTCAGTCGCTTGCCGCTCTCTCGCAGCTCTTCAAGCACCGACCGGCTTTCATACTGGCGTTTGCGCCCCTTCAATGCGGTTTTGGCAACGCTGAGGAACGTCATCGGATGGAACGGGCGCTCCATGAAGGTGACATTGCCCAGCGTTTCGGAAATTCTCGCGGCTGCCGGGTTTTTTTCCGGCCCGCCACCGTGTTGGGTTAATAGGACAAATGGCAGGTCCGACCAGCTCTGCTGCCCGCTGACCCATTGTGCAATTGGCCGCAGGTCAGTTGACCGCAATGCCTCTTCCGTAACGACTGCGAACAGCACATCGTCATTCAGATTGGCTGCAAGGTCGGCCACATTGGAGACTGCCCTTGCTGCAATCTGCATCTCGCCAAGAAGCGTGGATGCCACTGCGGCGTCTCGCCCCGATGGGGTCAGCAACAGAGCATGGGAGCCGGGAATTGAATTTGGCATGATTATTCAGCCTGATTCAGCAGCGCATCTGCGTCCTTGCCAACAAAGACTGGCACGCCCCGTAACACTCCCTGAAACTGATCGAGCGGTTCACCGACGGTCAGGCCCTTGTCTGTTATTCGATATTCCCGGATGGTGTCCTCATGCCGGCCGGTGCGCTTCTTAATAACCGACAGCGCACGTCGCATTGTACCGACCGCTTCAAAATATCGAAGCAGGATTACGGTGTCGGCCAGATATGTAATATCCACCGGCGCTTTCATATCTCCTACGAGTCCGTGCTGAGCGACGGTGAGAAATGTCGTGGCGCCCTGGCGGTTCAAAAACTGCAGCAATTCATGCATATGGAGGATAAGCGAATTTTCCTCCGGCATTGCGGCCTGATAGCCATTCAGGCTGTCAATTACGACGGTTTTTACATCGGCTTCGGTGATCACGCGGCGCACCCGGTGAGTAAACTCACCCGGCGAAAGCTCTGCCGCGTCCAACTGTTCCAGATGCAACTGGCCTTTGTCCACGGCCGCTTGCAGATCTATGCCCATCAATCTCATTCGTTTGAAAAGCAGAACGCTTTCTTCATCGAAAATAAAGAGAGCAGCTTTCTCGCCACGGGCAATTGCTGACATGGCAAACTGAATTGTAATCAGCGATTTGCCTGCACCCGCTGGGCCGAGAACTAGCGTGCTTGAACCCTGATCCACACCGCCGCCAAGAAGGTCATCGAATTGAGAGATACCGGTCGATACTGTTTTCCGCTCAAAGTTCGAGCGGTGCTCCAGCGCTATCAGTCGCGGATAGATTTCCACACCGCCAGTCCTGATTTTCATATCGTGGTAGCCACCGCGATAAGAAGTGCCGCGATATTTGGTGATGCGAACACGGCGACGCTCCGCACCATATTCCGGAGCCAGCTCCTGAAGGTGCACCACACCGTGAACAACACTGTGAACAGTCTTGTCCATCGTATCGGCCGTCAGATCATCAAGCAGCAAAACGGTCGCGCCGTTGCGTGCAAAATAATGCTTCAGCGCAAGAATTTGTCGACGATAACGCAATGAGCTTTGCGCAAGAAGCCGAATTTCCGAGAGGCTGTCCAGCACGATACGTTTGGGCTTAAGACGTTCTACCGTATCGAAGATCAGACGAGTGGTCTCTCCCAGCTCCAAATCCGATGAATAGAGCAGACTTTGTTGCTGGTCTGCGTTAAGCAGGCTTTCGGGCGGCACGAGTTCAAATACATTAATTCCCGATCCCAGATCCCACCCATGCGAGGCGGCACCGGCGCGCAATTCCTGTTCCGTCTCCGAGAGCGTTATGTAGAGGCACGTCTCGCCGTTTTTGACACCCTCAAGCAAAAAACTTAAGGCAATGGTTGTTTTGCCGGTGCCCGGGCTACCCTCAATCAGGAATACGTGCCCTTCGGTCAGTCCGCCGTTCAAAATGTTGTCGAGACCTAAAACACCGGTTCTCGCCCGTTTAATATTTACGTCAATCAACAACATCTCCATTGAGCAATGTGCCGCGTCATAAGTGAGGCACTTCTCCACACCGCACGGTGCGCTAATTCCGTTTAAACCTGCCACTGCTTGAATTGTTCAACAGTCTTGCCTTGACTGCTTCAAAGCTTCGAGCACGTATAGGTTGTTGATCGTTGTATATGGTATTATCCCGTCTGAAGGGAACCTTCGCAACAAACAGAATTTCAATTGCCGAGTTTCGTTGGCAAAGACGCTATCGCAACGCCATGGGCGATAGTTTCGTTAAAAGAGCTTCGAACAGCCGGGCACCTGAAGCCCTAACTGGACCCGGTCTGGGAATTGGCCGCGTTGACTGGCTTGGACTCAGGCGAACCACGATGCCGCAGAATAATTGAAAGCACAACCAAGGCTGCTGTCGACATGAATTCGGATTGCCAGTTCTGAAAAGATTCAAACCAGAGTTGGGCACTGAACAGATAGGCGATGAATGACTCGAGTTGCTCGCCATTCCGCAGAGCTTCATCATTTGCTGCCACCATGCTCGCCCACCAGTGCAGCGTGAAAGAAGTGATAAACAGCAGCGTCAGGGCAATGCCGAGTGAATGGGAGTAAATCCATGACCAATAGGGATTTCGCCTGCTCGTATCCGGTGGAAGCTGATCATCTGCGCGATCTGGCGCATCCGGCGAGCGTGATTCAGATGAACCGCGCTGAAACAGACTGGCCGTCAGCACAACATAGGCAGACATCTGCAGAAATTCGCTTTCCCAGTTTTCGAACAGCGCAGACAGGAACTCTCCGCTTTTCATATATGCGAAGAAGCGGATCGAGGGGAGGCCGTGACTGTGCAACTGCTTATCATAAACGAAATAGCCACTGCCGAGCATGCCTATGAAGCTCAGCATGAACAAAGTCATCAAGGCTATGGTCAGGCCGTTGTCTCGAAAAAAGCTCTTCATTTCGGTTTCTCCCGAAACCGGGCTCAGCGCCGACCTGAGCGCGGGGATCCAATGATATTCGCTATCAACGCGGTAAGACGCGCCGCGGTTCAGCCTTTGCTGGCAGCGTACTTAAAATTACAGCGGATATGCGAGTATCTGCGCAGACTTCGAATGCGAGATCTCGCTAACGAAGATGAACATGCGAACCAATAGACTGATCGAGGATTTGTGCAGTGACCGGGAGCAGCAAAATGTCACCTGTCACTTCCGTATGGACATTTGCAAAGTGGTCGGAGCGAGAGGATTCGAACCTCCGACCCCCTGAACCCCATCCAGGTGCGCTACCAGGCTGCGCTACGCTCCGACACTGTGCAAAGCTCTAGAAAATAAGGCTGCGTTGCGCAAGTCGTTTTTTCGCTGTTCACCGCCAGCGAATAAACAGCTTAGGGTTAATTTCAGTTCTGCCTGCGAGGAGCAATCTCAAGTTTATTTGCGGTCAAGAAGTCGCAGGGTCACGTCTGGAAATCATACATATTTGCTATATCGCGCGCTAAACTGCGATTGCGATGTTTGCACGGAAAGCACAACTGAATGTGATGAGATGTGTTGAAATAATTAATAATTTTTCTTGTAGGGTCTAAAAATATACTTTATAAAATCGATACTGTATTGAATTTATCCAGTGACACAAAGTTGACATAAAAAATTGATGGAAATTTTCAAAGTTTTTTCTTGTATCAATTTTCTACCCGTGGTTAACTTTTTACCAGCAATGTAGCTCAGCTACGGGATGGAGGTCTCGGTATGGCAACTGCAAAGCAGTTTAATATCGACGAAAATCTCTCTCCGGATGCAGTATCTGTGGACATGTTTGATGTCCGCAGTGCACCTGATCTGCTCCTGCGTTTGCAGGACAACAATCAGGCGTTGGAAAACCTTCTGCGTGAACTGGAAAGAGATGAAAGTGCCATGCTCAGAGACGAGCCGGGCATTTATAACAATCCATACAAATAAAAATTCAGGCGTTTCTGAAGCCGAAATCTGCTTCAACGCCTGAAGGTGTGTCCACATTACGATGTGGCATCCTCGCCGTTAATCCGGCGAAGATGCTTTCGCTTTGTTCTGCCGATGATTGTTATTGGCTCAGCTTGGCTGCAATTTCTGCAATGTGCTTGCCTTGAAACTGTGCGCCTTCCAGTTCGGTCTGTGATGGCTGACGCGAGCCGTCGCCACCGGCGATCGTCGTTGCGCCATAGGGTGATCCACCAACAATCTCGTCAAGGCGCATCTGACCCGCAAACGCATAGGGCAGGCCCGCAATCAAAAGCCCATGATGCAGCAGCGTCTTGTGGATGGAGAGCAGCGTTGCCTCATTGCCACCGTGCTGTGTGGCAGATGATGTGAACGCCCCGCCAACTTTGCCCAGCAGTTTCCCCTGTGCCCAGATGCCACCGGTTCTGTCCCAGAATGACTGCATCTGAGATGCCGGATTGCCAAAGCGCGTGGGTGCGCCAACAATAATGGCATCATATTGCGGCAGATCGTCTGGCGTGGCCTCCGGGTATTGCGACACCGTTTTGAATCCGGCTGCGGCCACCACGTCGGCCGGAGCGGTTTCTGGCACGCGCTTGATGTCGACAGTCGCCCCCGCCGACCTTGCACCCTCTGCTACAGCTTCTGCCATGGCTTCAATGTGGCCGTAGCTCGAATAATAAAGGACAAGGACTTTCGCCATTATTGCATGCTCCTGAATGATTGCGGTGTTAAACACTCGTGAGGAGCCATGTAGCTATCCGGCACGGTGAAAATCTATGCTATTGGCTTGAACGCACTGTCTACATTTGTTGAACCATCTCATTCCGGTCCGGGTATTGAGCAGTTTTGCGGGGCGAACATGATTGAATCAGCGGCGATGCTGGCTATTGGCGATGAATTGCTGTCCGGCCGGACAAAGGACCGCAACATCGGCTACCTTGCCGATGTTCTGACGCTCGCAGGAATAGACCTTAAAGAGGTTAGAATTGTCGCCGACGAGCCCGTGGATATTGCTGCTGCAATTAACGCCCTGCGGGCCCGCTACACATATCTGTTCACATCCGGTGGCATTGGGCCCACGCATGACGACATGACCGCAGATGCGGTGGGGCAGGCGTTTGGCGTACCCGTTGGCTATCACCCCACAGCCTATGAACTACTGGAAAAACACTACCGGCAGCGCGAGATGGATTTTACACTGGCGCGCAAACGCATGGCCCGCACGCCGGAAGGCGCATTGCTGATCGACAATCCCGTGTCTACGGCACCCGGATTCAAGATGGACAATGTTTACGTCATGGCGGGCGTGCCGGCGGTTTTTCAAGCAATGGTCAACAATGTCGTGGCCAGTTTGCCGCAAGGACCACAGATTTTGAGCGCCGCGGTGTTCTGCCCGTTTGGTGAGGGGGATATTGGTGGTCCACTTGCGCAGGTTCAGGCGAAGCACAAGAGTGTCGTCATTGGTTCATATCCAAAGTTTGATGGGAAAAGCTACAGCACCGAGCTTGTGGCACGCAGTCGTAATGAACAGGAACTTGAAGCTGCTCGTCTGGATATTGAGGCGATGCTGATTGCCGTGGGCAAAGAGAAAGCCGGATCAAGTCCGGCCTGAGGGCGCGAAAGAACACTTTACCACCGCGCCACACTTGCGAATGGCAGTTTCCCGCGTTATCGCCAAAGACACTTACACGGAGCAAATTGCATGACGAGCGAGAAGTCTTTTCCAGTCTCCTGGGACCAGTTTCACAGAGACGCCCGCGCATTGGCCTGGCGTCTGGCCGGAGTACGGGAAGATTGGAAAGCAATCGTGTGCATCACACGCGGCGGGCTTGTGCCTGCTGCCATCATTGCCCGTGAGCTGGGCACAAGGTTGATTGAAACTGTGTGTGTCGCGTCATACCATGCTTATGATACGCAGGGCGAGTTGCAGGTTCTCAAAGGCATAGCGCCGGAGTTGAAGCAGCATGAGGGCGACGGAATTCTCATCATCGATGATTTGACGGACACAGGCAAGACAGCCGCACTGGTTCGCGCCATGCTGCCCAAGGCGCACTTTGCCACGGTCTATGCCAAACCAAAGGGCCGGCCGCTGGTAGACACGTTCATTACGGAAGTATCGCAGGACACATGGATATTTTTTCCATGGGATCTGGGCCTTTCGTTTCAGGCGCCGATTTCCAAGAATGTTGCAGGCTAAACTGACTCAACGCAATCGCTGCGCAAATGCTCGAGAAGCGCTTGCGCGGTCATTGCGCGGCCGAAATGCCATCCCTGCATTTGATCCACGCCCAGCGCGCGAAGAAATTCAGCCTGTTCCGCCGTTTCCACACCTTCCGCGATAATGCCGATTCCGTAGCGTTTTGCCATTTCAACCATGAGTGGAATAAGCGACGAGCGACGTTCATCCCTGCCAATCGACATGATGAAGGTGCGGTCCAGCTTGATTTTATCCAGCGTCAGCCTGCCGAAATAGTCGATGTTCGAATAGCCGGTACCAAAATCATCCAGATAGATTTTGTAACCTCGCGAGGACAGGCTGTTTGTTGCCCTGCCGCCCTTGAGCCGCGAAATCTTGCGCCGCTCTGTCAGTTCAAAGGCAATCTGGGCAGGATTGATACCATTGTCTTCAATGGCAGATTTCAGACACTCATGAAAAAACGGGTCTGTCAGGTCGTCGGCCAGGACATTCAAACTCAGGGTGAATTCCGGCGCCTGTTTCAGCCAGATGGCGAAATCCTGACTGATAGCGCGTATGGCAATTTCCGTTATATGGCGAATAACCCCGATATCTTCAGCCACGGGTATGAAGGTGTTGGGGGCAACATGGCTGCCATCCACCTGCTGCCACCGCATGAGAGCTTCCGCGCCGACAATCCGGGCGGTCTGACTGTCAACGATGGGTTGATAGTGAACTTTCAGCCCATTCAGCTTGAGGGCAGCCCGCAACCTGCGATCAACGCTGCCGCGCATCCGCAGCCAGCGAACCAACCACACCGGAGCAATGCCGGAAGCGCTGGCCAACGATTCCGGCGAAGAAGGCTCGCTGGATGAAGTGTCGAAGTCCGCCGCAGTGAGGGGGTGAATCTGAGACAAGCTGATCAAACACTAAATAAATTTAACATTTAAAATCTACATGAATTAGGGCGGATTGCAATCATCCTGCCTGATTTTTATCAGTAAGCCGTTACCGCAATATGAACCAAGTTGCTTGCTCAACGTATAATAATATATACCCGTGGCAGCGTCAGTTTTGGGACAGGGAAGTCGCAGGTAGAATGTCGCTCGCATACAGCCTGCCCAAGTACTCTCTCGGCAAATGGTTGACGTCGATCGGGGCTGAAGCTCCGATTGAGGTTCGTGTGCGCCTGATGAATGGACTGTATGGCACGATGCCCATTTTTCTAGGCGGTGTGCTGAACACGACGTTTGTTGCGGCATTTGTTGCCGTGCGCCTGGGGGGCACCCAGTTTGTAGCCTGGCTGGCGCTTGAAGTGGCAATCTGCCTCATTCGTGTCGTGCTGCTGATTCATTCCCGCAAAAGGGCGCTTGCCGGTCTGCCCACCCCCACGGATGCGGTTATTCTGTTCGCAATATTGTGGGCGGCCAGTGTCGGATATGGCGGCTTCATCTCAATGGCTTCGGGCGACTGGGTGGTCGCAACGCTGGTGATGATGTCTTCTGCGGCCATGATTGGCGGCATCTGCATTCGCAATTTTGGCACACCGCGTCTGGCCGCGGTTATGATTATCCTGGCTTTCGGGCCGGTGTGTTTTGTGTTGCCGTTTGCAGGGCAGCCGCTTCTATATCTGGGGTTGATCCAGATTCCGTTCTATATTTTCAGCATGTGCCGCTCGGCCTTTGTTCTCCAGTCAATTCTGGTGGACACAATGATTGCCGAGCGCACCAACGAGGCACTGTCGCGTCAGGACACGCTGACAAACCTTTTGAACCGTGCCGGACTGGGCGTTGAGCTGGAAAAAATGCGTTCACAACCTGAAGATGGCAGGGTGCGGGCGTTCATGTATCTCGACCTGGATGGCTTCAAGTCGATCAACGATTCATTCGGCCATGATATGGGTGATCTGACACTGGTTGCAGTGTCCAACCGGCTTCAGAACCTGGCTCTTCCGGGATATTGTGTGGCCCGAATTGGCGGCGATGAATTTGTGCTGGTCGGCAGTTTTGCCAGCCACGCTCATGCGGAGCAATATGCTGAAACGGTGCGTTCGGCCATCAGCAGGCCCTACACTCTGGCAGGGCAGGCGATCAACACCATTGGTGTCAGCATCGGTGTAGCGTTTTTCGGCACAGAAAGCGCCGATCTTAAAAAACTGCTTCGCGCCGCAGATCGGGCTCTGTATTCAGTAAAGCGGGATGGAAAAGGCAAAACAGCGATTGCTTAATGACTTGGTATCTAACAGAGTTTATTTTTGTCTAGACAAGGTAGAGATATTCATCCTAGGCACGTTTTTCTCTTTTCTGCTGATATGTGTTTGTATTAAACTGTAGGTTCAATAATATTTGCAATACCTCATCAGGAGTGGTGAAGTGGGGCATGGAAGATCGAGAAGGCAATTGCGGACATGTCATTGATTGTTGTTGTTGATGACCAGGGCAGCAACCAACGAATTTATTCGCGCCTTTCGAAGTTGGCGGGTGATGACGTTAACGTCAAAACCTTTGCGAGTCCGTTTCGTATGCTGGACTGGCTTGAAGAGGGCGAGCCGGACCTGATCATTACCGACTATAAAATGCCAGGAATGGACGGCGCCCAATTGACCAGGCGCTTGCGGGAAATGCCCAATTCCGCTGATGTGCCAATCATCGTTCTCACGGCATATGAAGATTTGAGCTTCCGCCTGATGGCGCTGGAGGCTGGCGCAACGGATTTTCTTCAGACCCCGGTCAATCACGAGGAATTTGTGAGCAGGGCTCGCAATTTTCTGCGCTTTCGCAGGCAGCAGCAAAGCGTGAAGCTGAAAGCGCAGGCGCTGGAACGCCGACTGCTGGATAGTGAATACTTCCGGCAGATTGCAGTGCGCGACAGCCGTGAGCAACTGGCGCAGGTTATTGATACGGTTCCCGCGCTGATCAGCGCCACCGACCGCGAGGAACGCTGCGTCTTCGTCAACGCCATGTTTGCGGTTTATGCCGGGCGAGATCCCGGCGCATGCGTGGGTTTGCCCGCTGCCTCGCTTTTGTCAGGCAATGACCGTGAACGTGCGGAGCAGGCGGAGCGGAGTGTTCTGACGCGTGGCTTGCCACAGCCACCTTATGAAGAGGTTATCCGCTCGCCAGATGGCAGTGAGCGGTTCTTTCTGACCACCAAGTCACCATTGCTCGATACCAATGCCAAGGTTGTCGGAGTGCTGACATCCTCGCTGGATATCAGCGAGCAGAAGATGGCGCATGAGCGCCTGCGTGAACTGGCTCTGCATGATGGTCTGACGGGTCTGCCAAACCGAACCTATCTCAGCAACCGTTTGCAGACATTGCTGATGCAGCGGGAAGTGGAAGGTCGGTTCAGCGCGTTGCATCTTCTGGACATTGACCGGTTCAAGACCGTCAATGACACGCTGGGCCATTACATTGGTGACCAGCTTTTGCAGATCATATCGCAGCGCCTCAAATTGCTGGTCAATGAAACAATTTCTCTGTCCAGACTGGGTGGCGATGAGTTTGCGTTCCTGCAGGAGAATATTTCCTGCGTGGAAGATGCCGAAACACTGGCCCGCCGGATTGTGGATGCACTTGCCGAGCCGGTTGATGTGGCGCGCCACCGCGTGAATGCCACCGCCAGCCTGGGCATTTCGCTGGTCGGCCCACATGGCAATGATGTGAATGAAATTCTGAAAAATGCTGATCTGGCGATGTATCAGGCAAAATCCGAAGGCCGCAACCGTTACAGCATTTTTACCACCAGTCTGCAGGACAGGATCAAGGAATCCTCTTTGCTGGAAGCGGCCATACGCGATGCGTTGAGCCAACAGCAATTTGTTCTTTACTACCAGCCACAGGTGGACATTGCGACGCAGCGGATTTCCGGAGTGGAAGCACTTATTCGCTGGATGCATCCGACGCGCGGTCTTTTGCCTCCTTCCGAATTTCTAAGCGTTGCCGAGGAAACCGGCCTGATTGCGCCAATTTCAGAATGGGTGCTGCGGGAAGCGTGCCGCCAGGCGCAGAACTGGCGTCAACTGGGCTTCGAAGATTTGTCCATGGCGGTGAACCTTGCTCCGGTACAATTCAACTATGACGACGTGCCAGCACTGGTTGCCACCATTCTGGCAGAGACCGGTTTGCCGCCCGCCAATCTGGAACTGGAACTGACCGAGAACACTTTCTTTGATCCTGAGCAGGACCAGCCCGGCCGTATGGAGCAGCTCCAGGAAATGGGCGTGCGCATGACCCTGGATGATTTTGGCACAGGCTATTCATCACTGCTCCGGGTGAAAATATTGCCGATCGACGCAATCAAGATCGACCGCGGTTTCCTCACCCATATACCGAGCAATGATGCCGATGCGGAAATCGTCAAAGCCATAATCCGCCTTGCTCACGGTTTGAAACTGCAGGTTGTTGCGGAAGGCGTTGAACGGCAGGAACAACTGGAATTTCTGCAGCAGCAGGGTTGCGAGTTTGCGCAGGGCTTTTTCCTGGGCAGGCCACTTGCTGCCGATGACTGCCTGAAAGCGCTGATCGCAAACAGGCGAGAGATAGCTGACAGTTTGTCGTAGCACTGAACCAATCAGGCAAATGCGCGTAGCTGTATTGCGTCCAAAATTTCAACAGAACAAAGAGATGGAACCGTTGTCGCTATTTTCGGTAAAACTGTGTAAAAATTTTGCAGCCGAAAATGTGAGCAGTCCAGCGGCCATTTCTACTATGAAGCGACCGAACGTGTGGTGAAAACATTAAAAGGATGGATGGCGTGGCTGCGAGCCCGCCCCGATCGGGAGCACGAGATCACGTTAAACCGTTTCGTCATTTCAGTGGCGATCCTGGTGTTTACGTTATTCCTCATGCCGGTCAGCGATACGGCATTTGCCGCACGGCTGATTGCGGTCATCTATCTGGTTTCAGGCACGCTCCTGCTTGTCCATCTGATCTGGCGTCCGGGCATTTCGCACGCCCGCCGTGTCATCGGCATGTTTGTCGATCTGATATTGCTGTCATGCGGTCTTTCTATCGGCGGTGAATCCGTTTCCATCCTCTATCCGTTTTATTACTGGATCGTCCTGGGTAACGGCTTTCGTTATGGCGAGTCCTATCTGTATCCGGCAACCGTTATTGCCGCGGTTGGATTTCTGGCTGTTGTGCTGGAATCGCCGTACTGGACTCACAACTACATGCTGGCCATTGGCCTTCTTGGCGGCGTGGTTGTGGTTCCGCTTTATGCGGCAACGCTGATACGCAGCCTTTCGCGTGCCAAGGAAATGGCTGAACACGCAAACCGTGCCAAATCAGCATTTCTGACCAGCGTCAGCCATGAGCTGCGCACGCCGCTGAACGCGATCATCGGTTCGGGTGATTTGCTGCGAGATACGACTTTGCGGCGTGACCAGCGGGAAATGGTCGAGATCATCCAGCTATCATCCAGCGCGCTGCTATCGCAGATCAACGACCTGATTGACCTGTCCAGCATCGAATCCGGTGAAATGAAGCTAAAGCCGGGGCGGCTTGATCTCATAGCGATGATGAGCGGAGTGCGCGATGTTGGCGCGGTGCAGGCCCGTGCCAAGGACATCCGGTTTCACCTGCACATAACACCGCGAACACCGGCATTTATTGAAGCCGATGAGCGGCGCATCCGCGAGATTCTGATCAATCTGATTGGCAATGCGATCAAGTTCACCGAGCAGGGCAGTGTCACCCTTTCTGCGGACGCATTAACCAGAGGTGGCCAGCAGTTTTTGTATCTGGAGGTCAGCGATACCGGCATTGGCATCGCAGATGAGGAAATCGACCGGATCTTTCTGCGGTTTACCCAGGCCAACAGCACCATTCTTAACCGATTTGGCGGCACAGGGCTTGGTCTGGCAATCGTGCAGGAACTGGTCAAGCTGCAGAATGGCAATATCGAGGTGCGCAGCCAGTTGGGGCAGGGCAGCAATTTTTCTCTCACCCTGCCAGTGGCGTTTCTGGAGGAGCCTGTTGATGAAGGCTCTCTGCTTTCGGAAACGAAGGCCATCATACTCGATCCGCTGAACGTCCTGCAGAACGAAACGCGTGAAAAACTTGCATCTCTCTGCGGACAGGTGGCAACATGCGCCACACCGGAACAGGTGATGACTCAGATCATCTTGCCTGCTCCGGATGAAATTCGACACCAGGTGGTTCTTCTCGCTGGTCTGGATCTGGCATGGCCCAATGGCATGTCGCCCGAAGATGCTGTTGAAACCCTGCGTGCGGCTTCGCCTGCCGGAATTTTCGGCATTGACATGGTCAGTGATGAACTTCCCTCGCACGCGGTGCGGCGTCTGGTTAAGTGCGTCATCGGCCGCGACGATCTGGAAATGGAGTTGAAGCGCGCAATGCGAATGACTGGTCGGGTACTGCAGGCAGCGGTCGCCTCACGGCCCGGAATTGTCAAACGTGAGCGCGCACTGCGCATTCTGCTGGCCGATGATAACCGGGTGAATCAAAAAGTTATTGGCCGGATCCTGGAGGCGGGAGGCCATTTTGTTACCATTGCAACAAATGGCATGGAAGCGGTTGATGCAATGGAGGCTGGCGGCATCGAGCTGGTGCTGATGGATCTGAATATGCCCGGCATGGATGGGCTGGAAGCAACCAAGCTTTATCGCATGATGGCTCTGGGTCAGGCGCATTTGCCCATTATTGGCCTTACGGCGGATGCAACAGCCTCGGCTGCTGAAAATGCCCTTGGGGCGGGAATGGATGCCTGTCTGACCAAGCCGGTCAATGGCCCGATTCTATTGGACCATATAGATGAGCTTTATGAGAAACATGCGCCGGCGGCGACTGCAGGTCAGCAACGCGCCGTTGCCGGTGCTGCCCCGAGCTGGCCTGTCGCTGCGGCGCCGCCGCCACCTCCACCGCCGATCCAATCCAATGATGGTGGTGGGCATGTGGATACCGCAATGTTGAAAAATCTGGAAACGCTCGGCGGACCATCTTTTGTTGCCGCAGTCATTTCTGACTTTTTGACCGATGGCAGCGCATTGCTTCTGGAAATGCGCGAGGTGGTCGAAGCCGGCGATGTTGCTGGCTACGCCGAGAAGGCGCACGCTCTGCAAAGCGGTGCCGGCAATATTGGCGTTCTCAAGGTTGCTGAGGATTGCAGAAACTGGCGGCCGAAATCAGCCGAGGATCTGATGGCAAGGGGACCGGCCGTTGTTGAAGGAATCGAGCGGGATTTTGAAACGGCCCGCTCGATTTTGCTTCGTCAACATGCACGTCGTCCACTTCTTATATCCGATCGGGAAGTTGATCGCTGAGCTTCCCGAAACATTGAAAGTGACTGCTTGCTGTTAGTGACCGCGGATTACTCTGCGGCCATAAGGGCTTCGTCGGTTTCCTGCTGGTTGATGTTGCAGCGACGGTCCTGTGCTGCGGCCAGACGTTCCATCTTGCGCAGATCGGTGGCGGTCAGGCGCATGGCGGCATCAACCCAGATGTCGGTTACATTGCGCAATTCCTGCAAGGTGATGCCTGCAACCTGATTGCGAGTCTGGAACACGGCCTGCATGGCGTTCTGCATACGCTTGTGGCGTGAAACATAGCTGCGCAACGCGGCTTCGCCCTGACCATCTTCTGCCAGAACATCAACCAGGCCAATCCGGTGCAGTTCTTCAGCCGTGTAGATTTTTCCGCTCATGATCATGCGTTCTGCTTCCAAAGCGCCGATTCTGCGCGCAATAAGGCTGTAAGCGCCCATTCCGGGAAATAGATTGAACAGAACTTCCGGCAGGCCAAACTTTGCACTGCGCTCTGCAACGATAACATTGCACGACAATGCAGTTTCAAAACCACCACCCAAAGCATCGCCCTGAACCAGCGCAACAGTGACAACAGGCTGGTTGTAGCTTGTGAGATTGTTCCAGACGATATCAACGCAAGCGTGTGCATAGGTGCGCAGCAGCAGCTTCTGCTTCTTGCGAACGGCGTCCGCAAACAGGCGCAAATCGCCACCGAGGTTGAAAATTCCCTCTGACCGGGATGCAACCACAAAGTACTTGAACGGAATTTCCTGACCTTCTTCCTGGGCATCAGCGGTCTTTGCTCGCAGGAAGGACTGCATGGCAGTAACGTCGCGCAAAAGTTCTGGCGTAACGCTTGGCCGGGACTGTGGTTGCAGGTGGCACCAGTAAATTCCCTCTTCCCGATCCAGCGAAAGATCAATATCGGAGTAAAGTGGCGTCCACTCATCGCGCTGCGGCAAACCGATGTCAGCGGAGGTAACGAAAGAGTGCGAAACTGGCTGTGGGAATTGGATGGTCATGGGAGGCTCCTGAATCTGGGGGAGAATTGCAACTTTGGTTGATTTAAGAACAATAATACACCGACCACAATCTCTTGTAACTGTTACGGGTATCAATTCTCTGGTGCTTGGGCTCATTCAATGTCGGTCTGGTCGTTCGGCGGATGTACCACCGAAAGTAGCTGGTATTTGTGAATGCATTGAAAAAACAGCGCGGCGACTGCAAGTAATGGTTGTGTAAAGACCGCCAAACGGACGAAAAAAATAAAATTTTAATTAGATTGCCAGCAATTTTGATTAAAAAGAAAATCTTGTCGGAGACAAAATGCCCACGCCATTGCAGGGACTTCGCGTTGTGGAACTCGCCAGAATTCTGGCCGGTCCATGGATAGGTCAAACGCTTGCCGATCTGGGGGCGGATGTGATCAAGGTCGAAAGCCCGGCCGGTGATGACACAAGAGGCTGGGGTCCACCCTTTGTTCAGGGTGTTGCCGGCGAAAACCTGGACGCGGCCTATTTCCACTCCTGCAACCGGGGCAAACGATCCGTTATTCTGGACTTCACCACCGAGCACGGGCAGGAGGCTGTTCGGCGATTGGTGGCGAACGCCGACGTGGTGATTGAGAATTTCAAACTGGGTGGCTTGAAGAAATACGGGCTGGATTATGAGAGCCTGGCGGCGATCAATCCGCGCCTGATCTATTGCTCCATCACCGGCTTTGGCCAAAGCGGCCCATATGCGCATCGTGCCGGCTACGATTACATTGTGCAGGGCATGAGCGGCATCATGGATCTGACGGGCGACCCGGAAGGCGAGCCGCAGAAAATGGGCGTAGCTTTTGCCGACATATTCACCGGGCTGTACGGTGTTATCGGCATCCAGGCCGCGCTGGCCCAGCGTGAGCGCACCGGCACCGGGCAGCATCTCGACCTCGCGCTTCTGGACTGCATGACAGGTGTTCTGGCCAATCAGGCCTTGAACTATCTTGTTTCGGGCCGTTCGCCCCATCGGCTTGGCAATGCGCATCCCAATATCGCTCCTTACCAGGTCTTCGAAGTGGAGGATGGTCACGTCATTCTTGCAGTGGGAAATGATAGTCAGTTTGCACGCATGTGTGGTCTGATAGGCGCTCGGGAACTTGCATCTGACCCGCAGTTCATTACCAATGCGGGGAGGGTGAACGATAGAGACCGCCTGACTGCCAGCCTGCGGCCATATATCGCAGGCTACCGGCGCGACGATTTTCTTACCCTCATGGAAGAAAATGGCATTCCGGCAGGCCCGATCAATACTGTGGAAGATGTTTTTGCCAATCCGCAGGTTCAGTGGCGGCAAATGCAGGTCAACGCGCAAAACGATGCCGCGGCTGGCGGAAGCGTGCCAGGCGTGCGCACACCGATCAGTTTTTCAAAAGCACAATTGGCATTGGAACGTGGCGCACCTGCCCTAGGTGAACACACAGAGCAGGTACTTGCTGAAATCGGCATGGGCGACAACCCGTCCGGTTAAAGCTTTCAATGTTGCAGGAGAGGCTTCCCTGCAGCACGAAGCTTCGCAGGTGAAGGAGCTGAACGGTTTTGCTGGTGCAATATTCTGGCGATATCTATACAGCTTCGCGTGCTTGAACGGATCGTTCGAGTGCTCAAAAATTTCTGCCATTGAATGCGCGGAACTCTTGCGGCTCAGCCCGCCTGCAGGAGCTCTGCCGCTTTGACGGTCCCGTATGTGTAAGGAGGCGCGGCAATAATGGATGATTCGAACCGCGAGCCTCGCGTGCAAGTGGAACGTCGTTCTCTTTATGATGCGGACGGCAATGTTGTACCGGCTTTCATTGACGCTGTTCGCCATGCGGTTGCAGATCATGACGCCGTGCAACTCAAGGCCGAAATTGAGGGTCTGCACGAGACCGAACTGGGTGAGGTGCTCGAGCACCTGACCACGGATGAGCGTAAGCGGCTCGTTGGCCTTATGGGCGGCGATTTCGATTATACGGCGTTGACCGAGGTGGACGAAGCAATCCGCCTTGAGATTATCGACGCAATGTCAAATGAGCGCATTGCCGAGGCAGTTTCGGAACTGGCGTCGGATGACGCTGTGTATATTCTGGAAGATCTGAGCGAGGGAGACCGCAACGAGATCCTGGAGCGTTTGCCGTTCCGGGAAAGGCTGCGGTTGCGCCGTGCGCTCGATTATCCTGATGAATCCGCCGGCCGTCGCATGCAGACGGAGTTCGTCGCAGTGCCGCCTTTCTGGACAGTAGGCCAGACCATCGACTACATGCGTGAGGATGACGACCTTCCGGAGACGTTCTCGGAAATTTTCGTCGTCGATCCTTCGTTCAAACTGCTCGGGGCGGTGGGTCTGCATGAAATTCTTCGGGCCAAGCGGCCAGAGAAGATCGATTCAATCATGCATCCCACCCGCCATGCCATTCCTGCGGAGATGGATCAGGAGGAGGCTGCCCAGATATTTGAGCAATATGATTTGCTCTCCGCGGCTGTTGTTGATGAAAACGAGCGGCTGGTCGGCGTTCTGACCATTGATGATATCGTCGACGTTATCCAGGAAGAGGCGGAAGAAGACCTCTTGCGGATGGGCGGCGTTGGCGATGAAGAGATCTCCGATACCGTTGTGACAGTAGCGCGCTCTCGCGTGGCCTGGCTGTTCGTGAACCTGTTTACGGCGTTTCTGGCGGCGTCGGTCATTGGGCTGTTTGATGGCACAATTGAACAAATGGTGGTGTTGGCCGCTCTGATGCCCATTGTCGCCTCCATGGGTGGGAATGCCGCGGCCCAAACCATGACGGTGACGGTGCGCGCCATCGCCACGCGGGACATCAACATACACAATTCCGGGCGCATCCTGCGGCGCGAGGTGCTTGTCGGGCTTTTGAACGGCACAGCAATCGCGCTGTTGATTGGCGGCGTCACATGGGCGTGGAGTGGCAATTTTGACCTGGGCGTGGTCATTGCTGTCGCCATGGTGGTGAATATGCTGGCTGCCTCGCTGGCGGGTCTTCTCATTCCACTTCTGCTCAACCGCGCTGGCGCAGACCCGGCCATTGCCTCCGCCGTGTTTGTCACAGCCATCACCGATGTCGTCGGCTTCTTAGGATTTCTGGGCCTGGCAAGCTGGTGGTTCGGCCTCATCTGATCATTCGAATTGACTTTTACGTAAATATTGGAAGAAAGATATTCGGGCCAACCGGAATTGAGGCCATGAGGGATTACTACAGCATAACAGAGCTGACGCGGGAGTTTGGCATCTCCACGCGGACCATTCGCTTCTACGAAGACGAGGGGCTGATTTCGCCTATACGTCGTGGGCGCACACGGCTTTTCCGGCATTCAGACCGCCAATTGCTCAAGAACATCTTGCGCGGCAAACGTCTCGGCTTTTCCATTGCGGAAATTCGCGAGATCATGGGCATGTATCGCTCACCGCCCGGTGAAGCTGGGCAACTGCGCGCTATCATTCGCAAGGTCAATCTGCGCCGTGCCGAACTTGAGCAGAAGCGCCGGGATATTGATGATCTGTTAAGCGAGCTTGAACAGACCGAAGAGGCTTGCTTAACCAGAATGGCCGAGCTGGGAATATCGCCAACGGCATAATATCAAGGGCTTAGGGGATTGTTTTGGCAGAACAGGTGAGGATTTTCTCTTCAAACAGTTGCAGCTTTTCGCCGCTGATTGAATTGGCAAGATAAGCCTCCAGAAGATTTGTTCCAGCAATTTCACCGGCAACGCAGCCACAATATTGCTGGCAGATTTGCGCATCCTGTCCCTGGTTGCCGCAGACAGTCTGGCATTCACTGACAAATTCCTGCGTTCTGTCTGGCGGAAAAACAGCCGCATAGGTGCCTATCAAAGCCAGCGAGACCGGCTGATGAAGCAGATAGAACGCCAGTGAGTGGCGGCCTATCCAGCGCAGAGGGGAAAACGCTCCCGTGGAAAGAATAGCAGGGTTGAGAGCCTTAAGGCGCAACCAACCGCCGGTTTTGCCAAGCCACTGGCCAGCGGCAATGCCCAGCAACACAATCCCCGTCCAGGGAAACACGGGTACAATGTCGTTGGAAAAGGGTTCACGAGCCGCAAAGCCGATCCATGCAAGATAGCGCGGGTTCATGAGATCTGTGCTGAACAGATTTGGCAAAGCAATGACAACGAGGCCCGAGATCAGGGTGATCCCGAAAGGCAGGCGCAGAAAAAAAAGTCCGATCAGGCTGGCAATGGCGATTTGATGCAGTATGCCAAAAAACACGAAACTGTTTGGCATGATGATGTAGGTAACAACAGTTATCGTGAGGGCGGCTGCCACGATTTGCGCCAGACGCTTGAGAAAACCCGGCCAGTGCAGGCCGCGCATATTGGCCAGCACCAGAGACATGCCGACAATCAGCAAAAAGCTGGACGCAATGCCTCGCGCGAAAAGTCGCCATGCGCCGGAATTGGCCGTGCCACTCGCTACATAGCCGAAAAATTCCAGATCCCAGGTGAAATGGTAAATGGCCATAGCCACCAACGCCACGCCACGCGTGAGGTCCAGCACTTCGATGCGGCCACGTTTGGCTTGCTGCTTTTCAACCATTCCGACTCTATCCTGTTGCGCTTCTTGTCATGGCCTGACTTCGGCCCGGGTTCAATAGGATGTGTTCGTCACCCTCGGACCAGCATTGCCCACTAATAAGTGGTCAATTGCCCGGCAACATTGAGCCATCGAGATCATGTTTTTCGTTCTGTCCAAAATCTTCTGGTATCTGGTGCAACCGCTTGTGGTGGTTCTTCTGGCGTTGGCGGTTGCGTTCGTACTGCTGTTGCTGGGCAAGCAAAGACTGGCGGCAACTTTCCTTGGCGGTGGTCTGGCGCTTCTGGCGGTTCTGTCGCTGACGCCGCTTGGCCTGTTGATGATGAGCCCACTGGAAAATCGGTTTCCACAGCCAGAGCTTCCTGACAACATTGCTGGCATCATTGTGCTGGGCGGCGCGTTGGACACAAGGGTGGCCAGCACGCGCAGCGAGCCGGAGCTGAATGATGCTGCAGACCGGATAACGGCCGGGGTGACCCTGGCTCGGCTCTATCCCGAGGCGCGGCTGATCTTTTCCGGTGGTTCGGCAGAGTTGCTGACGACGGACATCGCCGAGTCCGTGGTGGCCGGGCAACTCTTCGCTGATCTGGGGCTGGAAGGCGAGCGCCTGATTTTGGAAGATCAATCACGAGATACGTTCGAAAATGCCAGATTCACGAAGGCACTGGCAAAACCGGAGAAGGGCGACGTCTGGGTTCTTGTCACTTCCGCTTATCATATGCCCCGTTCGGTTGGCAGTTTCCGGCAGGCCGGATTTGATGTGCTGCCATATCCGGTGGACTATCGAACACCGTCCGGGCCAAAAGTCTGGCAGCCTTCCAGTGCCAGCATCCGCAATGTGGAAAAGGTCCATTTCAGCATTCGCGAATATATTGGCCTTGCCGCCTACTGGCTGACGGGGCGGACAAACGCACTGTTTCCCGCGCCTTGATTCAAGGATTGCTGGTTGGGTGAGTGGCTCCCAGAGAGCGGCGCGCTGGCGAGAAATATTGCCGGTGAATCAACATGATGCACAGTATCACAGTGGTTATCATCAGCACTTCCGGGCCGAGAAACCAGCCAAGATACGCAATGCCGAAAAAAATGGAACGCAGGCCTGAGTTGAAGCTTCTTCCGGCAATGATGTTCATATGTGTTGCACGTTCGATGGCCAGATCGGCCGCGCTGGAATCCGCATCTGCTTCCATGCGCATTGGTACGGCACCTATGAGTATCGAGCAGTAGTTGAAAAGGCGGTAGGCCCAACCGAACTTGAAAAATGCATGGGCAAAAATCATCATCAACCCCAGCAGTTTCAGCTCAACAAGCCCGCGATCCCGAATGCCATCCAACGGCAGATCACTGGCGATAATCGCAATTTGCTCGGCAGATCCCATCAATGCAAAGCAGCCACCAATGGCAAAGATGCAGCTCGAAGCAAAGAAACCGGTGCCCTGTTGAAGCCCGGCCATGATGGCGGTGTCGATCATTCGCAGGTCGCGCCGCAAAAGGGTTTGCATCCACACCTTTCGCTGCTGGTTCATTTGATAGGTCAGGCCAAGCTTTGAAAGGCGACTGTGGTCGACGACCAATGTGTAGATTGCCCAAACGGCGATGAAAAAGCCGAATGCTACAGCATTGCTGACGTCCAGATAGTTCAGAAAGGTCATGTCGTCCCGCCCGGTCGCCTGTCGCATGTCATCTGATCAGTCGATCAGATGACACATTTTCACAATTCGCATTGTCGCATTGTCCGGCAGTTGAAACATGAACGTTCCAACGGGAAATGCTCCGCGCCCTAACAATACCGGCTTGACCGAAGAAGGCCACAGCGGCAAGAACATGTCATGAGTTTACACATTATAAAGTTGTGTGTCGGGGTGGAAACGGTTGAAGACCTTGAGGCCTATGTGGCCGAAAGGCTTGAACTGGCGCGTCGGTCTGGCCAAGCTGCCGAGCAGAGCCACGTTACCCGCATGACGCCACGCCGAACGGCGGAGGTTCTGGACGGCGGTTCGCTTTATTGGGTGATAAAAGGGCAGGTGCAATTGCGGCAGCCGATATTGCGGCTGGACGAATTTGTCGATGCCGAGGGAATAGACCGCTGTCGTATTGTGCTGGATCCGGTGTTCATTCGTACACGCTGGCAGCCGCGCAGGCCTTTTCAAGGATGGCGTTACCTGAAGCCGGAAGATGCGCCGCCGGATATCGCGGCCGAGGATGACTGGTCAACCACCATGCCGCCGCAACTGCAGCGCGAACTCGCGGATTTGGGGCTCCTGTAACAGAACCCGTATTGCTACTTGAGCTTAAGCGAAACCGAGTGGCCACCAAGCGGCGAGCCGACACGTATACGAATGCTTGCCACCGGCTGCGATGCGCGCCAGGCCCGTGCGCCATGGCACAGAAGCAGGCTGACCAGATCTTTGGCACGCAGGCGTGACCAGCCGTCGCGATGCTCTTTCAAATGTTCCGCCGCATCCTGCAAAAACAACGAAGAGTTCGCATTTTTCGGCGAATTCAACCCTTGGTTGTGTTTTTGGGTAAGCGAATTTGTATCGGCCGTCAGCATGATAAGACCTCTAAATCTGGCAGTGGCAGCGACTGGTCAAAAATTAATTAGCGACTGAATAACAGGCGAATGAGCGGCTTCTCAAAGCCGTGCAGGCATCATCAGCTTCTGCCTGGGTTGAAAAACCGGCAAAGCGTGCGCGATAGAGTGTTTCGGGGCCACTGGAGACGACTTCCGTCAGCGCCTGCGCATTGGCCAGGACATTTCCGGTCTGTTGCCGAGCCTCGTTCAACATCGCAATGGCCGTTGACTTGGCGGGCGTGGAAGCAATCTGCACCATCCAGCCGCTGGACTGGGCGACAGAGCCGGTTGGACGAGCGTCCAGCGAGGCCGATGGAATTGCAGCGGGTGGCCGTGGCGCGTTGGGTATTGAAGCGCGCGGTATCGGTGCAGTTGGCAAGGAAGGCCGACGTGCTGCCGGTGATGGCGCAACAGTTTCCGGCGCCAGGGCATTTGCCGTTGGGACTGTCAGGCGCTGTGCCGGAGCCCGCTGGTTCAGAGCATTGCGCAATGCATCCTGCCCGATAGCTGGGCGGCTGGCCGGGGCTGCGATGGCCTGGTTGACAGCGCCAGCGGCATTGGAGCCATAGGCAGAGGCAACCCGGGCATCGATGGAGGCTGCCCGCATGGTTGGTACCGGGACCCTGTCTGGCAAGGCTGCAACGGTGCGACGTCCGGCAGACGGTGCTGCACCTTTGCCACCCGGTGTCCACGATGCAATCAGAGGTCCGCTTTTGCGGGTGGTTGCCTGCGGCAGATATTCCTTGATCAGCTCTGCCATATGGGCATCACGTGTTGCGCCGGTGCGCCCACCCATGACCACGGCAACCAGCCGTTTGTTACCGGTGGAAACGGACGATACAAGATTGTAGCCGGAGGCGTTGATGTAACCGGTTTTGATGCCATCCACTCCTGCAATACGGCCCAGCAGGCGATTGTGTCCGCGAATGGTCTGGCCGCGGAAGTTGAAGGAGGAGGCAGAGAAATATTTGTAATACTGCGGGAAATGCTCACGCAGAGAAATGCCCAGCGTTGCCATGTCGCGTGCGGTGGTGGACTGGCCAGGGTTGGGCAGGCCATGCGGGTTGCGAAATGTGGTGCGCGACATGCCAAGACCGCGAGCCTTGGCTGTCATCATTTCAGCAAAGCGGGCTTCACTTCCACCAAGATATTCTGCAATGACCGCTGATGCATCGTTGGCAGAGCGGGTGATAAGTCCGTAGATGGCCTCTTCCACGGACAGTGTGCTGCCGGCCCGTACGCCCAGCTTGGTCGGCGGGCGAGAAGCGGCAAAGGCCGAAACCTTCATGGGGGTGGAAAGCTTCGCACGCCCGGTCTCAAGTGCCTCGAACATCATGTAAAGCGTCATCATCTTCGTCAACGAGGCAGGGTAACGCTTGTCATCCGCATAGCGGTTGAACAGCACCTTGCCATTGTTGGCATCAATAACGAATGCCGCGTATTTTTCATTGGCAGCAGCCTGTTGGCCCATAGAGCCGAGAGCAAGGCCTGTACCTAAAGCCGCAATGCCGATGCAGCGGGTGAAACCTTTGAAGACTGATGTCAGACGCAAACGAAAAGATGGCACGTTTGAGGCTCTCTTGCTTTGAGTGGCGAATCGCCGATTCCCCGGAAGGAATGGCAATTTTGCAACGGGTCTTCCCCAACCGTAGCCGCGGAGCCTTACCAATCCGTTTATGGTTGCTGATTTCTTGTCTTCAAATTGAATCATTATTCAGGCGGTTACCAACAACCGGTAATTGGTCAAGTTTGGCGCAGTGCAGCATGACTTGCAATAAATTGTGCAATGCAATATATTGGGGCCAATGAAGAAGACGGGCTTCTTCGATGGTAATAAAAATGGGGAGTGGAGCATGACCATTATCGACGAGACCGGCCGCGTTGGCAAAGAAGCTGTTGATGGCACGTTGAAGTCAGTTTCGGCTGTAACCAAGGGTTTTCAGCAGCTGGCAGCGGAAACAACCGACTTCACAAAGCGCTCGTACGAGCAGTCTGCACAGCATTTTGAAAAGCTGAGCCAGACACGCACGCTTGATAAGGTGATTGAGCTGCAGTCGGATTTTGCCAAATCGGCATATGAAAACTGGGTGTCGCAGGCCACCAAGGTCGGCGAGATCTACAGCGAAATCGCCAAGGAAAGCGTCAGGCCTTTCGAGGGCCTGTTTGCCGGCTTCAAAAATGTGGATCCTTTCAAGGCATCCTGATTTTTCAGGCAAGCGGTCTCCTGATCACCTTCAGGGGTGGCTGACCTGGCTTTGTCAAATGACCCCGACCGTCCGGTCGGGGTTTTTTTATGTCCGATTGGCTCTTGCGCTTGTGAAAAATCGGCGCAAGCTTCAATCAGGTGAAAAAATCCTGGCTGAATGCAATAGCTGTTTCGTCAGCTCCCTTAAAATGACGACAGCAGCCATTACATAGCAGTCTATGACGGTGGCAGTGAGAATGACCAAATTGCAGATTCAGAGGCATAGCAGTCCGCAACGGCTTCAGTCCGGGCAGGAGGATGGTGGCGATACCGATCGCGGCACCTCTGTCATTACGCGTACGAAAACCAAGACACAGCGGCCAAGTCTTTACAGAGTGTTGCTTCTGAATGACGATTACACTCCTATGGAGTTTGTCGTGCATGTGCTGGAACGCTTCTTCCAGAAGGATCAGGAGGCAGCGACGGTGATTATGCTGCATGTGCACAAGCATGGTGTCGGTGAATGTGGTGTCTACACGTATGAGGTCGCGGAAACCAAGGTCACACAGGTCATGGATTTTGCCCGTCAGCATCAGCATCCGCTGCAATGCGTGATGGAAAAGAATTGAGGTGAAACTTGCCGACATTTTCCCAAAGTCTCGAAAGATCGCTTCATCAGGCTCTGACCTTCGCCAATGAGCGTCAGCAGGAGTTCGCAACGCTGGAGCATTTGTTGCTTGCGTTGCTGGAAGACAGCGACGCGGCGGCGGTCTTGCGCGGTTGCAGCGTTGATATGGTGACGCTGCGCCGGGTCCTGATCGAATATATTGATACGGAACTGGCAAATCTGGTGACGAGTCATGAAGAGGACTCAAAGCCGACTGCCGGTTTTCACCGCGTTATTCAACGCGCGGTCATTCATGTGCAATCATCCGGGCGTGATGAGGTTACCGGCGCAAACGTTCTGGTTGCCATTTTCGCTGAACGTGAAAGCCATGCGGCGTTTTTCCTGCAGGAGCAGGAAATGACGCGCTATGATGCGGTTAATTTTATTTCCCATGGAATCTCCAAGCGTCCCGGCGGCGCCGAAAGCCGAACTGTTCGCGGAACCGAGGACGAGCAATCGACAATGGGCCAGGCACAGGATGAGGACGGGCGCCGTAAGGAAAAGCAGGATGCGCTGACTGCTTATTGCGTAAACCTGAACGAAAAAGCGCGAACCGGGCGCATTGACCCGTTGATTGGTCGTGCCGAGGAAATCAACCGCACCATCCAGGTGCTCTGCCGCCGGTCCAAAAACAACCCGCTTTATGTGGGCGACCCGGGTGTGGGCAAAACGGCAATTGCCGAAGGTTTGGCAAAGCGCATTGTTGAGGGCGACGTGCCCGAGGTGCTTGCGGATGCCACCATATTCTCGCTGGATATGGGGACGCTTCTGGCCGGCACTCGCTATCGCGGCGATTTTGAAGAACGTCTGAAACAGGTGGTCAAGGAGCTGGAAGATTATCCTGGCGCCGTGCTGTTCATTGATGAAATTCACACCGTCATTGGCGCTGGGGCAACATCCGGCGGAGCGATGGACGCTTCCAACCTGTTGAAACCTGCCTTGTCATCCGGGGCCATTCGTTGCATTGGATCAACGACCTACAAAGAGTATCGCCAGTTCTTCGAGAAGGACAGGGCGCTGGTCCGTCGTTTCCAGAAAATTGACGTCAAAGAACCCAGCATTGAAGATGCCGTTTCCATCCTGAAGGGGTTGAAGCCGTATTTCGAAGAGTTCCACCACGTCAAATTCACCAATGATGCCATTCGCTCTGCAGTTGAACTGTCCGCTCGCTATATCAACGATCGCAAATTGCCGGATAAGGCGATTGATGTGATTGACGAAAGTGGGGCATCGCAAATGCTTTTGCCGGAATCCCGGCGCAAGAAGCAAATCGGCGTCAAGGAAATCGAGGCTACCGTTGCCACCATGGCGCGCATTCCGCCCAAATCGGTTTCCAAAGACGATGAAGCGGTCTTGCACAACCTGGATGCCCAGCTCAAGCGGGTTGTTTATGGCCAGGATGCTGCAATCGACAGTCTGACATCAGCGATCAAGCTTTCGCGTGCCGGGCTGCGTGAGCCCGAAAAGCCAATTGGCAGCTATCTGTTCTCCGGACCGACGGGTGTGGGTAAAACCGAAGTCGCCAAGCAATTGGCTTCGGCGCTTGGCATCGAGCTGCTGCGTTTCGACATGTCGGAATATATGGAGCGTCATACCGTTTCCCGGTTGATCGGCGCGCCGCCCGGCTATGTCGGTTTCGATCAGGGTGGTCTGCTGACAGATGGTGTGGATCAACACCCGCATTGCGTGTTGTTGCTGGATGAGATCGAAAAAGCCCATCCAGACCTGTTCAACATTTTGTTGCAGGTCATGGATCACGGCAAGCTGACCGATCACAATGGCAAACGAATTGATTTTCGCAATGTCATATTGATCATGACCACCAATGCCGGTGCATCTGAAGCCCAAAGGGCGGCAATCGGCTTCCACACCAATCGTCGCACGGGCGACGATGTGGAGGCGATCAATCGGTTGTTTACACCGGAATTTCGCAATCGACTGGATGCGATAATTCCGTTTGGCGCTCTGCCGACTCCGGTAGTGCATGATGTTGTGCAGAAATTCGTCATGCAGTTGGAAGCCCAGCTTTCAGACCGCGGCGTTACGTTTGACCTGGCACCGGAAGCCATCAAGTGGCTGGCTGAAAAAGGCTATGATGAAACTATGGGTGCACGCCCGCTGGGTCGTGTCATTCAGAAATACATCAAAACGCCTTTGGCGGACGAGGTGTTGTTTGGCAAGCTGAAGCGCGGCGGAACCGTGAAAGTGACTGTGGCTAAAGGTGAAAACGGCGTTGCAGAGCTGAAGCTGGAAGCCATTGCCGACCAGCCACTGCCAAAAGCGCGTAAAAACGCCGAGCCGAAATCACGCAAAGGCAAGGCAGCGCCGGCGGCCAGTGACGAGGCGCTGGATTTTGACAATGACGGTGATGTTGCTCTGGCACCACCGCCCAAAGCTGAGTCCCGGCAGACCAAACAGTCCCGGCGATCGGGCACGGTGCCGAAGGTGCCGCGCAAGCCGGAGTAGAAGCATCGCTGACAGCTCAAGGGCCGGAGATCAATGTCTCCGGCCCTTTTTCCATGGTGAGAGCTTCGGGCAAAGATTCTGAAATCCAGCGCGCATCTGCTTTCCATCGGGTTACAAAAATGCTCTAACTCTGGTTGTAGCATCTTCGGACCTTTATTGCCGTGTTCTCGCGTCTCAATCTGGACAGCAACTCCAATCTCTACTGGCTTTTGCGCGGCATGTCGGGCATTGCCAGCGTTCCGGCGATTATCCTGACCATTTCCATGATCGGCTTTACAGGCCTGGCGCGGGAGGCTGGGCTGGACTGGATGCAAACCACCTTCATGGTGTTTTCAATCTGGGCGCTGCCGGCCAAAATCATCATCGTGGGTTCCATCGCCGCCGGGCTTTCATTGCCTGCCGTTGCGCTGGCTGTTTGCCTGTCTTCCATGCGGCTTATGCCGATGATCGTTTCCCTGATGCCGGAACTGCGCACACCGCAAACGAGCAAATGGAAACTGATTGTCCTCTCACACTTCATCGCCATTACATGCTGGGTGTTTGCGATGGAAAACCTGCGCTATGCGCCAAGGGAAAAGCGACTGGTGTTTTTCGCCGGTTTTGCATTGACGCTGAATTTCCTCAATCTGGTCGTTGTCGCATCGGCCTTTCATCTTCTGGGTCAGTTTCCGCCACTGGTAACGGCTTCGCTGGCCTTCCTGACGCCGGTCTATTTCCTCATGTCATTGTTTGGCTCTGCCCGTGAACATGCTGGAAAATATGGTTTATTCATTGGAATGGCCTTGTTGCCCATAGCGCATTGGATTGCGCCGGATCTGGACATTCTCGTGGCAGGCATTGCAGGGGGCATCCTGGCGTTTGCCGCCGGGAAAATGGCTGAAAAACGAGATTCCGCGGCATGACTGAATGGACGTTTTTCAGCTATGGCGTGCCGTGGTGGCCTTACCTGTTCATTCTTCTGGCAGGCTGGCTGCCAACGGATATCTGGCGCTTTCTGGGCGTTGTTTCGTCCGGGCGGATATCTGAAACTTCACCCGCGATTGCGCTTGTGCGGGCTATCGCCACGGCGCTGGTGGCGGCGGTGATAGCTCGCCTGGTGCTCTATCCTGGCGGTACTTTGGAAGCCATTCCCATGATTGCGCGCGTCGGCGCAGTGGCAGGCGGTTTTGCAGCTTACCTGTTGTTTCGTCGCAGCGTTATTCTGGGAATCATCGCCTCACAATGCGTGCTGCAATTTGGTGCCTGGTGGGCTGGTCTCATCTGACCTTTCACGAAGGCGCTTCAAAAGCTGTCCGGATAAGGTCGGCCTGGGCCGACAGTTCGCCAAAATCTGCCATTTTTCCAGCGTGGGATGTCAGGTCCTTACCCGCATAGATTGGCACTATATGGATATGCAGGTGGAAAACCGTTTGGCCCGCCGGTTCCTCATTATACTGCTTCACAACTATTCCGTCGGCATGCATGGCCTGTTTGACCGCCCGTGCAAGCCTTGACGTCAGCGGCAGCAGAGTTGCAAGCGTTTCTCCATCGGCATCCAGCAAGTTGCGCGACGCGGCTTTTGGAATGACAAGGCAATGCCCCGGAGACTGTGGCATGACATCCATGATGGCAATGGCTTCCGGCAGATCAAAAAGTTTGATGCTCGGAATTTCACCCCGCAGAATCCGCGCAAATATATTGTCGTCCTGATAGGCCGCCATGTCTTTTTCCATCTGTTGACCAGCTCTCAACCTGAGCCGGATTCGTCGATGCCATTTTTGCGGAATGGCGCATGATCCGCAAGCAATTCGCTGATGCGGCTGACATCTCTTCGCTCTCGTTCCAGGTAATTGGCAACTGCCTGTTTCAAGCCTGGATGGGCAATATAGTGAGCGGAATGCGTTGTTACCGGCTCGTAACCGCGTGCCAGCTTGTGGTCGCCTTGGGCGCCTGCCTCGACAATGCTGATGCCATTGGCCAGCGCAAACTCGATGGCTTGATGATAGCAAAGCTCAAAATGCAGATAGGGGTGGTGTTCGATGCAACCCCAATATCTGCCGTAGAGCCTGTCTGCGCCAATAAAATTCAGGGCTCCGGCAATATAGCGGCCGTCACGACGCGCCATCACCAGCAGAATACGATCCGCCAGTCTTTCGCTGACAAGGCTGAAAAACTGGCGATTCAGATAGGGTCGGCCCCATTTGCGACTGCCGGTATCCATGTAGAATCTGTAAAAGGCGTCCCACGCGTTCTCGGTTAAACTCTTGCCTGTCAGCAACTCGATCTGAATATCGTTCTGCAGTGCCTCCCGGCGCTCACGCTTCAAAGCCTTGCGTTTTCGCGATGCCAGACTGTCAAGAAATTCCGAATAGTTGCGGTAACCAAGATTTCGAAAATGAAACTGCTGGTCTATGCGGTGCAGAAAACCCTGTTCAACCAAGGCTGTCAGATCGCCTTGCTCCAGAAATGTGGCATGGGCAGAGGAAACGCCGGTTGTGGTGACATAGCTTTTGATCGCGCTTGCCAATAGAGGCTTTAAAGCGTCATTTCCGATGCCGGTTAGAAGTCGCGGCCCCGTGGCCGGGGTGAAGGGAACGGATATCTGCAGCTTGGGGTAATAGTCCACTCCGGCACGTTCCAGCGCATCTGCCCAGCCCTGGTCAAACACATATTCACCCTGGCTGTGGCTTTTCAGATAGGCAGGTGCGGCGCCGCAGAGCTGACCGTTTACCTCCAGCAGAAGATGCTGCGGCAGCCAGCCGGTGCGTTCATCGACACAACCGGAATCTTCCAGAGACTTCAAAAATGCATGGTGCAGAAACGGATTGCCCTGCCACTGATCCTCCCGATCGGAACTGATCCCGGCAAGTGCATTCCATGCTTCCGCACTGATGTCATCAATGGAATTGACAACCCTGACAATGGCCGTCGGCTGATCTGACTCGTCTTTTAAGTCCGTCGTTTCGGCCATTTAAATTCCATAATTGCTTTAGGAATGCGGCGTAAACCCTTCAAAAGTAATCTGATCTGCAAAGGGTCGACTTCGGTCTGCTTCTTCCTGATTGCGCACTGTCCAACATATGACGGGTAAATGGCGATCCTGCCGGACATGTTCAATGAACATGTTTGGCAAGTGGTGGACATTGTAGGAAACAAACGAGCAGCCCAGGTTCAGAACCGCCATATGCTGCTCAAGACATTCCGGCCGCAGGCTTTCTGCTACCAGACCCACAGGAAATGGCAGTTCCGCGGCCAGTGCCTGCTCAATCAGCCAGCGGTCGAAAGACATCAACGCCAGTGGACCATCATATCCCGCCAGAACGGGTGCCAGATTCGATACAAAGGCGCCGTCTGCCTTTTGGTCCGTTCCCTTGATCTCCACCACCAGAGGCACGCGCCCTCGGGTCATTGCCAACAGGTTGGCCAGGGTGTCGATGCGGTCATCCGTCCCGGCCAGTTTCAGATTTGCAAGTTCCAGCGACGTTTTGCCCGATACCAGAGCATCCACCCCTGTCAGGCGTTGCAGATCATTGTCGTGGAAAACCACCGGCACGCCATCGGCGGCGATGTGAACATCGCACTCAATGGCGTAACCGGCGTCTATGGCAGCACGAAATGCCGAGGCGGAATTTTCTGCCACGCTGCCATTTCCGTCGTGCAAACCGCGATGAGCGATAGGACGACGGGTTACATGCGCCAGAACTGACGCTATGTCAGATTGATCAGGCAATCTCGAACACCGCCTCGATTTCAACCGCGGCATCCATCGGCAAAGCTGATACGCCGACTGCGGAACGCGAATGCTTGCCGGCATCGCCCAGAATTTCGACCAGAAGGTCGGATGCGCCGTTTGCAACCTTGTGCTGATCCGTAAAGGCAGGATCACTTGCCACAAAGACCGTGATCTTCAGCAGACGTTTTACACGGCCGAAATCGCCACCCAATGCAGCCTGAGTTTGCGCCAATATGTTCAAGGCGCAATGGCGCGCCGCTTCCAGCCCCTGCTCAAGCGATACCGTGGAGCCAAGTTTTCCGGTTACGGCAATCTTGCCGTCTGCCATTGGCAATTGCCCGGAAGTTTGCAGAATATTGCCGTAGGTCACGTAGGAGACATAATTGGCTGCAGGTGTTGCTGCTGGGGGCAGGGTCAGGCCTTTTGCGGCCAGGCGGCTTTCGATTGACAAGGTCATGAAGACTCCGGCTGTTGTTTGCATATCAATAAGCGGTGGCAGCGGGTTTTCGCAAGATAGCCGGCACCACTGTCGTCAATGGGGGACTCCAGAATGCCGTATCGCCATATCAGCTCAGTGATTCTGGCAATGGCCACTCTGATGTCCAGTGCGCACGCAGCATGGCTGCGCCCACATCAGGCGGTTTACGATCTTTCTCTCGCAACGCAAACAGATGAAATCATCGCGGTGGAAGGGCGAATCGCCTACACGCTGAAGGCCGCAACCTGTGATGAATATGAGATCGATTATCGGTTTGCTGCGCGCTTTCACCAGCAGGATGAATCCACGCTGACAGATCAGCGAACGCTTTCAAAGGAAAGCGACGGGGGAAACAAATTCGATTTCGAGATCCACACATTTGTCGACGGTCAGGATCAGGGCATCGTCAAGGGAACGGCAATCAACGAGGCTGACAGCACTGCGGTGGCCATGGTTGAGCCGGTGCAGCGCAAGTTTGAACTACCGCTTTCCAGATTTCCGCTTGCGCATACCAGTGACCTGATTTCACGCGCGCAAAAGGGCGAACGGTTCGTGGAAAGCCGATTGTTTGATGGGGATGTCGAGGCGGAAAAGCTGGTGACAACCACATCCGTCATTCTGCCGGCAGCACCGGGGCGCGAGGAAACCGTCAAGAACCTTAAATCCTGGAGAATTGACGAATCCTATTTCAACAATGACAGCAATGAAAACGGCATGCCCGTGTTTCGTGCACGCTATCGCCTGTATGAAAACGGTGTGTCCGATGAAATGCGCCTGGATTTCGGTGATTATGAGCTTAAGGGAAAGCTGTCGGATCTGACCTATCTCAACGGTCCTGCATGCTAGAGGGTGGCGGGCTCACAGCTCCAGGTTCCGGCACGTCACCAACACGCTGCTTTTAGGCCTTGCTCCGCCGGTCCAGCGGTTTTGCTGCAATGGTAAACGCTTCGGGATGCTTTCTTGCTTTCCGGGCATAATTGTTGTAATGGCCGGTCCATTCCACACACGGAAGTCGGGTTCGGTGCCGGTTTTGCTGGTGCTCTTCCCTCCGGTGGCAGGTTTTTTCCTGCTTCGTTCCGTGGAGGCTAACCGGTTAAAGGACGATCGATATGGCTTTGCCAGATTATTCAATGCGCCAGCTGCTTGAGGCAGGCGTGCACTTCGGGCACCAGACACACCGCTGGAACCCACGTATGGCGCCTTACATCTTTGGTGCGCGCAACAACATCCACATTCTTGACCTTGGTCAGACAGTGCCTTTGCTGCACCGTGCGTTGCAGGCTGTGTCCGACACGGTTGCCCGCGGCGGTCGCGTGCTGTTCGTCGGCACGAAGCGTCAGGCATCGGAAATCGTGGCAGATGCGGCAAACCGTTCGGCGCAGTACTACGTCAATTCTCGTTGGCTCGGCGGAATGCTGACCAACTGGAAGACCATTTCCAATTCCATTCAGCGTCTTCGCAAGCTGGACGAGCTGCTTGCCGGTGAAGCACATGGCTTTACCAAGAAAGAGCGTCTGACCCTGCAGCGTGAGCGCGACAAGCTTGATCGCGCTTTGGGCGGCATCAAGGACATGGGCGGCGTTCCTGACCTGATCTTCATCATCGACACCAACAAGGAGTCGATTGCAATTGATGAAGCCAAGCGTCTGCACATTCCGGTTGTTGCGGTTGTCGACTCGAACAGTGATCCGTCTCGCATTGATTTCCCGGTTCCGGGCAATGACGACGCAGCGCGCGCAATTTCACTCTATTGTGACCTGATCGCACGTTCGGCCGTAGACGGCATCGCGCGTCAGCAGGGTTCCATGGGCGTTGATATTGGCGCCATGGAAGAAGCTCCGGTTGAGCCTGCGCTGGCTGACGCGGCAGAGGTTGCTCCTGAGGGAGACGGACAAAGCGCCGCTGCCTAATTCGGCTGCGATTTGTTCAGCTAATGATAAACAAGGCGCCTTGCAGATTGAAATGCAGGGCGCCTTGGTCAAAGTGAGGCTGTTATCGCGGCGTCATTATTGGAGTGCACCCTTCCGGAGTATTTTGCTGTTCATCGAATCGTGAAAATACTCTGACTCCACATTGTGCGGCAGATCCAGACGCAGAACCGCTTCGCATTCTTCTGGAATTGCTCATACAGAGTTGGTGCGCCAGATCGTTTTCAAATTCGGTTGGCAGTCTGGCATCCGGTCAGAGCGTACCCCGACCTTCAATTTTGTTTTTGCAGGGCTTTTCAGGGCAGGTGCCCATCAGCCCGTGCCCTAGTTCAAAGGCCAATCCATGACAATCTCCGCTGCAATGGTGAAAGAACTGCGTGAAAAGACCGGCGCAGGAATGATGGACTGCAAGACCGCGCTTTCGGAAACCGGTGGCGATATGGAAGCAGCAATCGACTGGCTGCGTGCCAAGGGTATTGCCAAGGCAGACAAGAAGGCAGGACGCACTGCTGCTGAAGGTCTTGTTGGCGTTGCTTCGGGCGACAACCGGGCAATCGTTGTTGAAGTCAATTCCGAGACTGACTTTGTTGCGCGCAATGAAGCCTTCCAGACGCTGGTTCGGGAAATTGCCACTGTTGGTCTGAACACTGACGGCAATGTTGATGCCGTAGGCGGCGCAACTGTTCCTTCCAGCGGCAAGTCGGTCACCGACACCGTTCGTGATGCGGTTGCCACGATTGGTGAAAATCTAGGTCTTCGCCGTTCCAAGGTTCTGTCGGTCGAGAACGGCGTTGTCGCAACCTACATCCACAATCAGGTTGTTGATGGCCTGGGCCGTCTGGGCGTTCTGGTGGCAATTGAGTCTGCCGGTGATAAAGCGGCTTTGACCCAGTTCGGCCGCCAGATTGCAATGCATGTTGCTGCGACCAATCCTCTGGCGCTCAACGATTCGGATGTTGATTCTGACACGGTTGACCGCGAGCGTGCGATTTTCTCCGAGCAGGCACGTCAGTCGGGCAAGCCGGAAAACATCATTGAGAAGATGGTGGAAGGGCGCATTCGCAAGTTCTACGAGGAAGTTGTTCTGTTGAAGCAGGGCTTCGTCATGAACCCGGACCTTACCGTTGAGGCTGCGCTGAAGCAGGCAGAAGAAGGCTTTGGTGCACCAGCCCGCATCACCGGTTTTGTTCGTTTCGCGCTGGGCGAAGGCATCGAGCGCGAGGAAAGCGACTTCGCGGCAGAAGTTGCTGCTGTTGCCGGCAAAAAGTAATCTGATTGTCATAAATTCCGCTGGCGTTTCCTGAAACGTCCAGTGGATTTGGCATTAAGCAAGGGCGTCCGGCTTGAGAAGCGGGCGCCCTTGTTGTATCGCAAACCAGGATTTCAGAGCTGGCAGTAAGATGTCCTGCTGTGCGGGTTTGCGTATGGCTGCCAACCTGGCGGGGTTTTGCTGGCCTGAATGCAATTTCAGACAGGGTCGCGTTGGCGAGCTTGCGCTTGAAACTGCACAAGATAGAAGCTGGGGACTTTTTGGCGCTTCGCAGAAGAGCTGAAATGATCCAGACCGAAATACTGGCTCAATAAGGATAATGTGCCTTGCGTTACAAGAGCGTTCTTTTGAAGGTTTCGGGCGAGGCCCTGATGGGGGCGCAGGGCTTTGGTATTGATGTCACAATCGCAGACAGAATAGCGGGTGACATTCGGCAGGCCCGCGAGCTTGGTGTCGAAATATCGGTGGTCGTGGGCGGAGGCAACATCTTCCGCGGTGTGGCGGTGGCCTCCAAAGGTGGGGACCGCGTCACTGGCGATCATATGGGCATGCTTGCCACGGTGATCAACGCTTTGGCGCTGCGCACATCACTGACCAAGCTTGGTATTGATGCGATTGTGCTTTCGGCCATCGCCATGCCGGAAATTTGCGAGAGCTTTTCGCAGCGCGCTGCACTGGCGCATGCCAGAGCCGGGCGGGTGGTGATTTTTGCCGGTGGCACCGGCAACCCGTTCTTCACAACTGATTCCGCTGCAGCGCTGCGTGCCGCAGAAATGGGTGCGGAAGCCCTGTTCAAGGGAACGCAGGTGGACGGTATCTACACTGCCGATCCCAAACTTCATCCAGATGCAGAGCGTTACGACAGCCTGACACATGACGAAGTTCTGCAAAAAGGGCTTGCCGTCATGGATACTGCTGCAGTGGCCTTGGCACGTGAGAATAATATACCCATAGTTGTGTTTTCGATCCATGAGGCGGGAGAATTCGCAAGAATTCTGACGGGTTCAGGTCGGGCAACTGTGGTTTCTGACTGAACGCCCAGACTGGTAGAGAGAGGCACGATCATGTCCGATTTTGAACTGAATGAGCTGAAGCGTCGCATGGATGGCGCAGTATCTTCCTTTAAGGGTGACCTTGCAGGTTTGCGCACAGGCCGCGCATCTGCAAATCTTCTGGACCCGATTGTGGTGGAAGCTTACGGTTCGCAAATGCCTCTTAATCAGGTTGCCAATGTCACCGTGCCGGAACCGCGCATGGTTGCGGTTTCCATCTGGGACAAAGGCATGGTCAGCGCGGTGGACCGTGCCATTCGTGAAAGCAATCTTGGCCTGAACCCGATTGTTGACGGCACCACATTGCGCATTCCATTGCCAGAGCTGAACGAACAGCGCCGCAAGGAACTGGTCAAGGTTGCGCATCAATATGCTGAAAGCGCCCGCGTCGCAGTTCGTCATGTGCGGCGAGATGGCATGGAAACTTTGAAGAAGTTGGAAAAGGACGGCGATCTCGGGCAGGATGAAAGCCGCCAGTCTTCTGAAAAAGTTCAAAAAATGACAGATGAAATCGTGTCTGAAATTGACCGTCTGCTGGTGGCCAAAGAAGGCGAAATCATGCAGGTTTAGGCAGCACCGCTGTTGGTTGGTTCTGGGATAGGGCGGTTCACTTTGCGACAGCTACGACACGTCGCCATTATTATGGACGGCAACGGGCGGTGGGCTAAAGCTCGCGGTTTACCGCGAAGCATGGGCCACCGGCGCGGGGTTGAAGCCGTAAGAGAGGCGGTTCGCGCGGCAGGAGACCTTGGCATCGAGGTTCTGACGCTCTTTGCTTTTTCCTCAGAAAACTGGCGCCGTCCCGAGGATGAGGTCGGCGAATTGATGACGCTGCTGAAGCTGTTCATTCGCCGCGACCTTGCCGAACTGCATGAAGCAGGCGTGCGGGTGCGCATTATCGGCGCGCGCGATAACCTGAAACCGGATATTCTGGCGCTTCTTGAAGAGGCGGAAAACCTGACACTCCACAACCGCGGAACGCAGCTGATCATTGCCTTTAATTACGGTTCGCGCGATGAAATTGCCAGGGCGGCCAGGCGGCTTGCAGAGCGCGTTGCCAGTGGCGCAATCTCTGCCAGCCAGATTGATGCGCAGATGCTGGATCAGCATCTGGACACCGTTGGAATTCCTGACCCGGATCTGATCATCCGCACCAGTGGCGAGCAGAGGCTTTCAAACTTTTTGCTTTGGCAATCTGCCTATACGGAATTTGTGTTCCTGCCCTGCCTGTGGCCAGACTTTGACAGGCACGCACTGCAGGAGGCGATTGAGCAGTTCTCTGCACGCGATCGCCGCTTTGGTGGCGTTTCTCAAGAAATCGCGTCTTGATCATGGGTCTTGGAATAGGGCGTTTAACGCGTGCACAATCCTGGGAAGATCTGAAGCCTCGGTTGATATCAGCAGTCATACTTGGTCTGGCAGTGCTGGGTCTGGCAATTGCCGGCGGCACATTGTTCCGGCTGCTTTGTGTGGCCACTGGCTACATTGTCTTTGATGAATGGGCGCGAATTACCGGGGCCAAGCGGGCTGGTCCGTTGTTTTATCTGGCGCGGCGCGCGCTTGTTCTGTCGCTTCTGGCCTTTCTGTTTCACTTTGAGCTGGCGGCCATCCTCATTGTGGCCGTGGTGGCGCTGTTCATCGCCTTTGTCGATCGGCGTGAAAAGCGGGCCAACTGGGTGGCGGGTGGCTTGCTTTATGCCGGTGTTGCAGGGCTGGCTCCCGGCATGCTGCGGGGTGACGACGTTGAAGGGCTGATTGCACTTGGCCTTGTTATCTGCGTGGTCTGGTCAACCGACATTTTTGCCTATTTCAGCGGTCGCATGTTTGGCGGGCCAAAGCTTATGCCGCTGGTCTCGCCCAAGAAAACCATTTCCGGTGCGGTTGGCGGACTGCTGGCTGGCATGGTGGCAGGGGGAGTCTACGCACATTTCCTCATGCACGGCGCCAGTTTCGGCCTGTTGCTGATGGCAGGCGTCCTGTCGATCGTCGGGCAGGCAGGGGATCTGTATGAATCGTGGATCAAGCGGCGTTTTGGCGTCAAGGATTCCGGAAAGCTCATTCCCGGTCACGGCGGCTTGATGGACAGAATTGACGCACTTGTCATTGCCACCGGAGTTTTGTGGCTGATAGGTCTGGCAGGTCGCGGCCTGGAAGACCCGGCATTTGCCATATTCCATTTATAGTTGATAAGCAGCGAGCTGCTGGAGGCAAACGACAATGGACGTTTCGGGACTGGTCGATTTTGCCTGGAATACAGTGCTGATCAATATTGTGCCGTTTCTTTTTGTGCTCACCGTCATCGTGTTTTTTCACGAGCTGGGCCACTATCTGGTAGGGCGCTGGTGCGGCATCCGCATCGAAACATTTTCTGTGGGTTTCGGCAAGGAACTGGCAGGCTTTACAGACAAGCACGGAACGCGCTGGAAGCTTTCCGCCATTCCCCTTGGCGGTTACGTGAAATTTCTGGGCGACAGCAATGCGGCAAGCATGCCGGACAACGCGTCTCTGGAACATTTGAGTCCGGAACAGCTTGAGGGCACATTTCAAAGCAAAAGCGTCTGGCGTCGCGCTGCTACGGTGGCTGCGGGACCAATAGCCAACTTCATTCTGGCAATCGCTATTTTCGCAGGCGTAGCCTATTTCAATGGCCGGGTTGTTGCAGACCCGATCATTGCGCAGGTTCAGGAAAACTCTCCGGCGCAGGAAGCCGGCATTCAGGCGGGAGACAAGATTGTCAGCGCCGATGGTAATGCCATCACCTATTTCAGTGATTTTCAGCGCTATGTCGCCAGCCGTGCGGATGTGCCAATTGCACTAGTGGTTGACCGTGCCGGATCACCTGTGGCCTTGGAAGTGACCCCGCGCGAGCGGGTCCAGCAGGACGCTTTTGGCAATGAGTTCAAAGTGCCGGTTGTGGGCATCGTTGCAACAAATGACAGCTCATCATTCCGGGTCGAGCATTTGTCGCTGCTTCAATCCATCAATTACGGTGCTGCACAAACCTGGTTCATAACCGAACGCACGGTAGACTTTCTGGTTGGTCTGATACGCGGGGCGCAACCGGCAGATCAGTTGAGCGGTCCAATCGGCATTGCACATATGTCTGGCCAGGCGGCCAGTCTTGGTTTTGCAACCTTGCTGAACATGGCTGCGCTTTTGTCCGTTTCCATCGGACTTTTAAACCTTATGCCGATTCCGATACTCGACGGCGGGCACCTTGTGTTCTATGCAATTGAAGCAGCCAGGGGTAAACCCGTGAGTGAGCGCGTTATGGAAGTCAGCTTCCGAATCGGCTTTGCTCTTCTCATCGGTTTGATGCTGTTTGCATCCTCAAACGATATTCTGTCTCGTATTGGGGGTTTATGGTAGTGGGGCTTGGTGAAACGTTAACCATAACACGGCTTAGCAGTGGCGCATCGGCAACGCTTATATGAATCCTAAACGGATTCAGGCTTAGTCAGGTTGAACGCAATTACAAAGCAGATACAAGGCAAGTGTCGCATATTCTCTTGTGCGGTCTGCTTGGCGGAAATTAAAAGGTGGTTAAGCCTATGACGGCTGGTTCGAAGCTTCTCAACGCTCTTTCTGCGGTGGCGCTATCGTCAACAATTCTGGCGGCGTCTACGCTTGCTGTTTCTTTTGGAACTGTTGGCTCAGCGCAAGCAGCGGTTGTAAATCGCGTCGAGGTTCGCGGCACGTCGCGGGTTGATGCTGAAACCGTGCGCAACCTCAGTCAGATATCGCCGGGACAGAATGTCACCGCTGCGGATATGGACAAGGTGGTTACGCGGCTTTTTGCCACGGGCCTGTTCTCGGATGTGCGGGTCAGCCAGTCGGGTGGCACGCTGATTGTTCAGGTTGACGAAAACCAGATCGTCAACGAGGTGATTTTCCAGGGCAACAAGAAGGTCAAGAACGAACAGCTTGAAGCTGTGGTTCAGACTACGCCCCGCGCAGCCTACAATGCCTCCACCGCCCAGGCCGACGTTGATGCCATCCGCGCAGTCTATTCACGCGTTGGCCGCAGTGATGCCAATGTTTCGGTTCGCACAATTCAGGCCGAGGGCAACCGGGTCAATGTTGTGTTTGACGTTGCGGAGGGCGATCGCACCCGCATTGCACAGATCAATTTCGTTGGTAACAACGCCTTCGGTGACAGCCGTCTGAAAGAAGTGATCGCACTTCGCCAGACAGGCCTCCTCGGTTTCATGCAGCGCAGCGACATCTATGATGAAGACCGCCTGCGCGCTGATGAGGAAACTCTGCGCCGCTTCTACTATAATCGTGGCTTTGCCGATTTCCGCATTGTCTCTTCGGTTGCAGAACTGGATGAGGCGAAGAACGAATATTACCTGACCATCACCATCGAGGAAGGCGAGCGCTATAGCTTTGGTGCGGTCAACATCGATTCCACGGTGCCTGGCATTGACGCTGCATCCTTGCAGAACGAGCTGGACACCAAAACCGGTGCAACCTACAGCGCTGAAAAGGTTGAGGACACATTGGTCAACCTGACCAATGCGGTTGCGGCGCAGGGCTATGCTTTTGCGCAGGTCACCCCACGTGGTGACCGCGACTTCTCCAACAACACCATCGCCGTTGAGTATGTGATTGATCAGGGGCCACGTGCTTACATTGAGCGCATTGAGGTTCGCGGAAACAACAAGACACGCGACTATGTTATTCGTCGCGAGTTCGATGTTTCCGAGGGTGATGCCTTCAATCAGGTTCTGATCCAGCGGGCGCGTCAGCGTCTTGAAGCGCTTCGCTTCTTCCAGACAGTCAATGTGTCAACGGCGCCAGGCAGCGAGCCGGATCGTGTTATCGTGGTTGTTCAGGTTGTTGAGCAATCGACCGGTGAATTCTCGATCGGTGGTGGTTACACGACCGGTGGTGAAAACCCGGGCCCGGTTGCTGAAATCAGCATCACAGAGCGCAACTTCCTCGGTCGCGGCCAGTTTGTTCGTGTTTCGGCTGGCTTTGGTGAAGATGCGCGTAACTACACGCTCTCGTTCACCGAGCCTTACTTCCTGGGTCGCCGACTGGCTGCTGGCTTCGATATTTACCGGGTTGAGAATTCCTCATCCGATTATGATATCGAGCGTACCGGTGGCACGCTGCGCCTTGCCGCGCCAATCACCGAGAACCTGACTGCGCAAATTGCCTACAACTACAAGGAAGAGCGCTTCGGTGATGACTACGGTGTGCCGGTTCCAGGTCCAGGCGGTTCTGTAGCCTACCGCACCTGTGGCGACTTCATTTCGGCCACACCAGCCAGCTTCATCGGCCAGTATTCGCCGATGTACACAAATTCGCCGATTATCAACCAGGCAATCTGCGACAGCCCATACTCAACCTCATCGGCGTCCTACTCGCTGACCTACAACACGCTGGACAACAACAATGATCCGCGTGACGGCCTGTTCCTGCAGGCTGGTCAGGAAATCGCCGGTCTTGGCGGCGATGCGCAGTTTGTTCGCACCACGGGTAAGGGCTCGTTCTTCAGCCTGTTGAACGAAGAGTATGATGTCATCGGCTTGCTGGGCGGTAGCGCCGGAAATGTGACGGCATTTGGCGGCGATCTGCGCGTCTTTGATAACTTCTTCAAAGGCCAGGATATCGTTCGCGGCTTTAAATATCAGGGCATTGGTCCTCGTCAGAACGGTGTGTCCATCGGTGGCGAAAACTTCTTCAATGCCACGGCTGAGGTTACATTCCCTCTGCCGCTGGTTTCCCGCGACCTTGGGTTCCGCGGCGCGGCCTTTGCTGATGTCGGTTCGCTCTGGGGCAGTGAATATGACGATCAGCCGGGTGTAGAAGGTACAGGCTTTGATATTCGTGCTTCGGCAGGTGTGGGCCTTGTCTGGGCTTCGCCATTCGGTCCGATCCGTGTCAACTACGCCTATCCTATTGCCAAGGAAGACTTCGACCGCACGCAGGAATTCTCGTTCGGCTTCTCTTCCCGGTTCTAAGCATTCCTTGTTGGAACGAGGTCGTTTCAACAGAAGCCCAATGCTCTGGAACAGTCAGCAGCTTCATGTGCCCGTCCGGTTCAATCCGGGCGGGCATTTTTTTAGACTTTGCGACGGCTGAATCAAGGTCATTCCCGGGCATTGCATGCCATGTGGGATCTCAAGCATTGCGCGTGGCACAGGCTTTGTATAGTAAGGGCTGCTTCCAGAAGATAATCCCGTAATGGGCTTTGATTGTTGCATGAGCGGTGGAAGCAACTGAGGCTTATATCGCATGAGCCGGTTGTGTTTCATTGCCACTCTGGCATTGGTTCGACTGGCGGTCTGCGAGTATCTTGTGCTCAAGCGTATTCATCTTTTCGGATGATGCTTTAGGATATTGTTCTCATATGTCAGAGACTTCCTTCTTTAAACGTGGCGAGCCGCATACGCTTGGTTCTCTTGCTGCAATTTGTGGTGCGGTCGAACCGACTGCGGCAGATGCTGCAACGCCGATAGACGGCATTGCAACGCTGGAAAACGCGGGTCCAACGGACATCAGTTTTTTCGATAACCCCCGGTATCAGGAGGCGTTGGTCGCCAGCCGGGCAGGGGCAATTCTGGTTGCACCCAAACATGCCAAGCTGGTTTCGGCTGACAAATTGATACTTGTGGTAGCGGATACCCAAACGGCCTTTGCGCTTATTGGCGCGGCTCTGTTTCCTGCTGCAATGTCTCCCGCAGCTTTTGGCGGTTCATCGGGCATTTCGCCGCAAGCCAGCGTTCATCCATCAGCCCGGTTGGAAGCCAATGTCACAGTGGAAGCTTTTGCCACCATCGGTCCGGATGCGGAAATTGGCGGCGGCACGGTGATTGCCGGCGGCGCTGCGGTTGGCGCCGGCTGCAGGATCGGGCGCGATTGTGCTATCGGCCCGAATGTAACTGTTCAGCACGCGCTTCTTGGCAATCGGGTTATCCTGCACCCTGGTGTTTCTATTGGACAGGACGGCTTTGGCTATGCCATTGGCAGTCGTGGCATTTTGAAGCAGGTTCAGATTGGCCGGGTCATTGTACAGGACAATGTGGAAATCGGTGCAAACACATCAATCGACCGTGGCGCTGTTCGCGATACGGTGATTGGTGAAAACACCAAAATCGATAATCAGGTGCAGATTGCGCACAATGTCCGTATCGGACGCAATTGTATCATCGTATCGCAAGTCGGCATCGCAGGCAGTGCTACGATTGGGGATAATGTGGCTATTGGGGGCCAGAGCGGCGTTAATGGCCATGTGACGATTGGCAACGGAGCACAAATTGCCGCGGTCAGTTCGGTTGCGGGCGATGTGCCTGCCGGGGCGCGTTGGGGCGGGGTTCCCGCGCATCCGGTACGAGATTGGTTCCGGGAAGTTACGTGGGTGCGGGAAATGGCCAAGATTGGACGCACCACTGGAGGGAAGAATGAGTGAAACAGCAGCCGTGCTGGACAGCATGGACATTATGGACATTATGGCGGTTCTTCCGCACCGCTATCCGTTTTTGCTGGTCGACAGGATCATTGAAATTGATGGTGATCGCAGCGCTATTGGCATCAAAAACGTGACTGCATCCGAGCCGCATTTTCAGGGGCATTTTCCAGAAAACCCGGTCATGCCGGGTGTCTTGATCATTGAGGGCATGGCGCAGACCGCCGGGGCAATCTGCACGCGCTCGCAGAAGTCAGGGTCGCCGTCGCTGGTTTACCTGATGACGATTGACAAGGCCAAGTTCCGCAAGCCGGTAGTGCCTGGCAACACACTGGAATACCACGTGGTGCAGAGCAAGAAGCGCGGCAATATCTGGCGTTTTGAATGCGTTGCCAAGGTTGATGGCAATAAGGTTGCCGAAGCAACTGTCAGCGCCATGGTTGCAACCCGAGAGGCGGCCTGAACAGCCATGACGTCAAGCACAATTCATCCCACTGCCATTGTTGAAGATGGTGCCACTGTTGGCGAAGGTTGCGAGATTGGCCCATTTTGCCATATCGGCCCGCGCGTGGTGCTGGGCAGCAATTCGCGGCTGCATTCGCACGTGGTTCTGGCGGGCAATACCAGCATTGGCGACAATGCCAATATCTATCCTTTTGCATCACTTGGCCATGCACCGCAGCACCTGAAATACAAGGGTGAAGATACGCGACTGGTCATTGGCAAAAACTGTCTGATCCGGGAAAGCGTGACCATGAACCCGGGCACCATTCAGGGTCGCTCGGAAACAACCGTGGGCGACAATTGCTCGTTTTTTACCGGCGCGCATGTGGCGCATGACTGCGTCGTTGGCAGCCATGCAACGCTGATCAACAATGTCATGCTGGCGGGCCACTGCACAATTGGTGACTATGCCACCATTGCCGGCGGTTCAGGTATCCACCAGTTCACACGGGTTGGGCACCACGCCTATATTGGTGGTCTGGCTGCGGTGGAAGGTGATGTCATTCCATTTGGCATGGTGCTTGGCAACCGGGCGCATCTGTTTGGCCTGAACCTGATTGGCATGAAGCGTGCCGGGTTCAACCGCGAAGCCATTCGCAATGTGCGCAAGGCTTACCGCATGCTGTTTTCTGACGACATGACCTTCAAGGAAAACATGGAAGAAGTGGAAACTGAATTTCCGGAAGATCCGCTGGTTCAGGACCTTCTGGGTTTCATCCGTTCGGGTGGCGACAGGGCACTATGCTTTCCTCGCTCGACCAGGCTGAGTTGACACCGCTTTTGCCAGCTTCGGCGGGGGAGCCTCTGGGTCTCATCGCCGGTGGTGGGGCGTTGCCACGCATGGTTGCGGCCAAGGCACGGGAAGCTGGTTGGGCACCGGTCATCATTCCGGTGGGTGATGGTTGGAATGATAACTGGGCGGGCTTTCCCACGCGCCCGATGAAATGGTCGCAAACCGGCGATATTTTCGCCGTTATGCGCGGTTTCGACATACGGCACGTGATCATGTGCGGCACAATATCGGTCAGGCCGGACTATCGTTCCATGCTGCCGAGCCTGCGCACGCTCATGTTTCTACCGGAAATTTTCAGCATCGTGCGGGGCGGAGATGACAGCCTGTTACGCGCTGTTTCGCGCGCCTTTGAAAAGCGCGGATTTTCCATGCATTCTGTTCAGGAAATCCTGCCGGAGGTTTTGACGCCGGAAGGGCTGATCACGGGCAAGCAACCAGGTGAGCTTGCGGAACGCGCTCTGATGCGCGCGGCGCAGGCCGCAATCTCGCTGGGTGCGCTGGACATCGGACAGGCGGCGGTTGCTTCGCCCGACAGGGTCATTGCTCTGGAGGGGATAGAGGGAACGCGGGAAATGCTCAAACGGGTGGCCGATTTGCGCAATCGTGGCAAGATTGGCCGTTCGGAGCCCTGTGTGCTGTTCAAAAGTGTTAAGCCGCAGCAGGACCTGCGCTTTGACCTGCCCAGCATCGGTGTTGAAACCATTGCGCAGGCGGCGGAATGCGGCCTGAAAGGCATCGGCCTGACAGCCGGCCATTCGCTGGTTATTGATGCTCAGAGCGTGGTGGAAGCGGCTCAGGCACAGGACATTTTCATTGTCGGAATAAACCGGACACAAATTCAGGATTGAACATGAAAATCGGCTTTGTAGTTGGCGAAGAGTCAGCAGACCGGATTGGGGCTGACCTGATACGCGGGCTGGCAAAGCAAAGCGGTGCGGTGGTGGAACCTGTCGGACTGGGCGGTCGGGCTATGGCTGCGCAGGGGCTTAACAGCCTGTTCGACATTGAGGAACTGTCCATTATCGGCATTGGTGCAATTGTTGCGCGTCTTCCACAATTGATGCGCCGCCTTTCACAAACAACCGATTATCTGTTGGCGCAAAAGCCGGACGCTGTTGTGACGATAGACAGTTTCACCTTCACCAATCGGGTTGCAACGCGATTGCGCAAGGCGCAGCCGGATCTGCCGATCATCAATGTGGTGCCACCGGCTGTCTGGGCATACCGCCCAAAGCGATTGGAAGCTCTGGCCGCGGCGGTGGACCATTCCATCTGCCTGTTTCCATTCGAACCGGCCATATTTCGCGAATTGAACGGCCCGCCTGCAACCTATGCCGGTCACCCGCTAATGAGCGAACCGCATCTTCAGGCCATCTGGAAGAAGGGCGCACGCACAAAACCTGCTACTCTGCCTGTGCTGCTTATTCTTCCCGGTTCACGCCGGGGCGAGATCAATCGCCTGATGGATGATTTTGGCAGCACGTTTGCTGCGCTGAAACAGCGTATGCCAGAGTTGCGCGCAATTTTGCCAGTAGTGCCGCGTGTGCAGAAACTGGTTGAACAGAAGCTTGCCTCATGGCCTCACAAGCCAGAACTTGCGATAGGTGATGAAGCCAAATGGCAGGCTTTCGCGGTTGGTGATGCTGCTCTTGCTGCGTCCGGTACAGTTGCTTTGGAACTTGCCCTTGCCGGCGTTCCCATGGCTCTGGGCTATCGGCTGGATGGTTTCACTTACCAGTTCCGGCATCTGATAACCGGCTGGACCGCAGCATTGCCGAATTATGTGGTGGACCACCCCCTGGTGCCCGAGCATTTCCACGAATTTGTGCGACCGGAACTGCTCAGCCGCTGTCTGGAAAGGCTTTTAACGGACACACCGGAGCGTGCAGCACAAATGGCAGGTTTTGATGAGGTGAGGCGGCGTATGGCAGTTTCCCGCCCGCCGGAAGAATTGGGCGCGGACGTCATTCTGCAAACCATAGCGGATAAAGTCCGGGGTTAGAAAGCCTCATAAAAGAACCGGCAAAGGTGCACCCACCCTTGCCGGTTTTTCACATCTCTTCATGCGAACTCTTGATCGCCTGTTTCCGCCGAAACAAACCTGTTCAGCGGAGAACGCTCTAGCTGCGATCATCCAGCGACAGATAGTCCCGCTGCGGTGCGCCTGTGTAGAGCTGGCGCGGGCGACCAATGCGCTGCTGCGGATCTTCAATCATTTCTTTCCACTGCGCGATCCAGCCAACTGTGCGCGCTACGGCAAACAGCACGGTGAACATCGTGGTCGGGAAGCCAAGTGCCTTCAGCGTGATGCCTGAATAGAAATCAACGTTGGGGTAGAGCTTCTTTTCAATGAAGTATGGATCATTCAGAGCAATATGCTCCAGTTCCATAGCCACTTCCAGCAATGGATCGTCCTTCAGGCCCAGCTCATCCAGCACTTCATGGCAGGTCTGCTGCATGATCTTGGCGCGAGGGTCATAGTTTTTATAGACGCGGTGGCCAAAGCCCATCAGCCGGAAAGGATCATTCTTGTCCTTGGCGCGGGCAATGAATTCCGGGATCCGGTCCTTGGTGCCGATTTCGGTCAGCATGTTCAATGCTGCCTCATTTGCTCCGCCATGCGCCGGGCCCCAAAGGCAGGCAACGCCCGCTGCAATACAGGCAAATGGGTTGGCGCCGGAAGAGCCTGCAAGTCGCACGGTGGATGTCGAGGCGTTCTGCTCGTGATCCGCGTGCAAAATGAAAATCCGGTCCATCGCCTTCGCGAGAACCGGATTGATCTGGTAAGGCTCGCACGGAACGGCAAAGCACATGTGCAGAAAGTTTTCTGCATAGGAAAGGTCGTTGCGCGGATAAACGAATGGCTGGCCAATGTGATATTTGTAGGCCATGGCCGCAAGGGTTGGAATTTTCGCAACCATGCGGATAGACGCGACCATCCGCTGATGCGGATCTGTGATATCTGTCGAGTCGTGATAGAAAGCCGACAGTGCACCGACTGAGCCCACCATAACGGCCATCGGGTGCGCGTCACGTCGGAAGCCGCTGAAAAACTTGGTCATCTGCTCGTGCACCATAGTATGGCGCGTTACGCGGTAGATGAAGTCGTCACGTTCCTGCTGCGTTGGCAGTTCGCCATACAAAAGCAGATAGCAGATTTCCAGAAAATCGCCTTTTTCGGCCAATTGTTCGATTGGATAGCCGCGGTGCAGCAAAACACCTTCGTCGCCATCAATGTACGTAATTTTTGATTCACACGATGCAGTGGATGTGAACCCAGGGTCATATGTGAACAGGCCAGTATCACGATAAAGAGCTGCAATATCTACAACATCCGGCCCGATTGTACCGTGGCGAATGCCCAGTTCGGCATCTTTTTCGCCCAGCACCAGCTTTGCCGCATCACTCATGCAATCTCCCTTCCGCGTCTTGCTGCCGAACAAGAATGTTCGGCGTTGCACACATCGATTTTGGTGCTCATGCCTAACGCGTCCAGCCCCCACAGACAAGTTTTCTGCATGGTCTTTCTGCGTTGCAACGAAAAATAAGCAGTCTTACCAACGCAAATGCCGAATAATTGGGCATTCAAGCCTGGGTGTACTGTCTTTCACCACCATAGGCCCGCGATTTGCGGAATCGCGGGACGATGGTGGTTTATGCTGTGGTGCAGCGTAAACCAGTGCATTTACGCTCGCATTCTTCAGGCCGACTGGTCAGACAAACGCCCCAGCGACTCATCGCGGCCCAGCACCTCCAGAACGTCAAAAACACCGGGTGAAGTGGAGCGCCCTGTCAAAGCGGCGCGCAGCGGCTGTGCAACCTTGCCAAGCTTCAAACCATTGCTTTCAGCGTAGTCGCGCACGGCAGCCTCAAGCTCAGCTACTTTCCATTCCGACACAGCCTGCAACCCTGGCAGCACCCCGGCAATGAAAGCCCGTCCATCACCGTTCAGTATTTCAGCCGCCTTTTCCTGCAGTTCCAATGGGCGACTGGCGAACAAATAGCTTGTGCTATCAGCCAGTTCTACCAAAGTCTTCGCACGCTCTTTCAGGCCTGGCATTGCTTGAAGAAGCAGGCGGCGCGTGGTGCTTTCATCTTTCTGTTTCAGAATGTCGCCATTCGGCAGGAAATCCTTCTCGCCGATCAGCATGTCTGTCAGAACACTGTCCTCGCTGTCGCGGATCCAGTGGCCGTTCACTGCTTCAAGCTTGGCAAAGTCGAAGCGTGCTGCACCCTTGTTGACATCGACAATATCAAACCAGCGGATCATGTCTTCAATTGACATGATCTCGTCATTGCCGTGGCTCCAGCCCAGACGCGCAAGATAGTTTTTCAACGCGTCTGGCAGATAGCCGAGCTCGCGATAGGCCTCAACACCCAACGCACCATGACGTTTGGACAGTTTTGCGCCATCTGCGCCATGAATAAGCGGAATATGCGCCATCACGGGCACGTCCCATCCCATGGCATTATAAATCAGTGTTTGCCGACCCGCATTGGTCAGGTGGTCATCACCGCGGATAACATGGGTCACGCCCATGTCGTGGTCGTCCACCACAACAGCCAGCATATAGGTGGGCGTCCCGTCTGAACGCAGCAGGACCAGATCGTCGAGATCCTTGTTAGGAAAGCGCACATCACCCTGCACCTGATCGCGCACCAGTGTTTCGCCTTCCAGCGGAGCGCGCAGGCGAATGACAGGTTTGATGTCGGCGGGCGCTTCAGATGCATCCCGGTCGCGCCAGCGCCCGTCATAACGGGGCGGGCGTTTCTCTGCCTTGGCCTTTTCGCGCATTTCCTCCAGCTCCTGCTGGCTGGCATAGCAATAATAGGCATTGCCGTTGCGCACCATTTCTTCCGCCACCTCCCGGTGGCGACCAGCACGCTCGACTTGCGAAACCGGCGGCTCATCCGCTTCCAGACCCAACCAGTTCAACCCCTCTATGATCGCGTCCACTGCCGCCTGCGTCGAGCGTTCCCTGTCAGTATCCTCAATGCGCAACAGCATGCGACCGCCATGGTGGCGCGCATACAGCCAGTTGAACAGGGCGGTGCGCGCACCACCAATATGAAGGAAACCGGTTGGTGAAGGTGCAAATCGGGTGATGACTGTTTCGGTCATGTAAACTCCAGATATTCAATTATCAGCGATAACCACACTCAGCGGGCGCAAGGTCTGGAAAACCGGTCGCGGGCGGGTGAATTCGCCGAATTTTCGTTCAGCTTCCGTTGCCTGCTGTGTAGCATAGGTCCGAGGTGAGACAAGCGTGCAATGGCAAAAAGGACAACCGGATTGATGAGGCTGGGAACGGGCAATTCTGCCCAGTTCAAAACCAATCCGGCTCTGGCCAGGTTGTTCCTGTCTTTTGGCCATTGGTTGCGTGCGGCCCTGGCGCGGGAAGATCGCGCTCGCTCGGCTTTTCATCTCGTGCCGATTGGGCTGATTTTCGGAATTGCAGCCTTTTACGGTTACGGTCTGCGCCTGGCAGTTGTGCAGGCATTGATCATTCTCATAAGTGCCGTGGCTGTTGCCATCTGGCAGCTTTCGCGCCCATGGGCTCACTATGCTTGTGTGCTGGTGGCCGCAATGGCAGCAGGGCAATTGCTGGCTTTTAACGAAATATCACGCGTGCAGACCACTCTTCTGTCTGGCCCGACTACCGTGCACGTTACGGGCAGGGTGGTTCAGCGGGAAGCCGACGCACGGGGCAAAATGCGCTATGTGGTCGATGTTCAGCACACCCGGCGGCCTGCCTTATCGCGTCCACCAGAGCGAATTCGGGTGGTGGTTTCCAGCAGGCATGAGCCAATACCGATCGGCGGCACCTTTTCCAGTCTGGTGCGCCTGGCTCCGCCCAGTGGCCCGGCATTGCCCGGGGGGTACGACTTCGCGTTCGGAGCTTACTTCAACGGAATTGGTGCATATGGCTACTCGCTTGGACCACCTGATAAGAATGCCGCTTCAACAAGTGCCCTTAGCGGCACAGCAGCATGGCAGGAGAAGCTTATCGCATTGCGCACGGCAATCTCAGAGCGGGTTCGCCAGGTGATAGCAGGACCGGAAGGGGCAGTTGCCGCGGCGCTGATTTCCGGAGAGCGTGCAGGCATTCCTGAAAAGGTGAATGACGATCTGCGGGTCACCGGACTGTCGCATGTGCTTTCCATCTCCGGCTACCACATGGCGCTGGTCGCGGGCTTTGTCATGCTGCTGACGCGCCGTGGTCTGGCGCTTTGGCCATCTCTTGCAATGCGCTATCCAACACGCAAGATTGCCGCTGCCGCCGCTTTGCTTGTCTCCACATTCTATCTGGCGATTGCCGGTCCCAATGTGGCAACAGAGCGCTCATATCTGATGCTGGTCATCATGCTTGGCGCAATTCTGATCGACCGACCGGCGCTGACCATTCGCAATGTTTCCATTGCCGCGCTGCTCGTGGTTGCCGCTTCTCCGCATGAGGTTGTTTCCGCCAGCTTTCAAATGTCTTTTGCTGCAACAGCCGCCCTGATCGGCATTTATGCTGCCATCAGCCGCTGGTACACGAGGCGTTACACCAGAGAAACCGCGGATAGCCCATGGCCGATGTTCAACAATCCAGGCAACTGGATTGTGCTCGCACTTCTGGCCTCGTTTATCGCCAGCGCAGCAACCGCGCCATTTGCCGCCTATCATTTTCAGCGTGTTGCGCCGTTCAGCCTGATTGCCAATGTACTGACTGCACCTCTGTTCAGCGTCTGGATCATGCCGCTTGCCCTGATTGGCACTTTCCTGATGCCTTTAGGGCTGGACCAGCCATTTCTTGTTGCCCTGGGCTGGGGTCTGACCCTTGTTTTCAAAATTGCCGATTGGCTGGCAACGGCATTCCCGGATTATCCATCCGGCATCATTCCCACTGCGTCGATTGGATTTTTTATCGCCGCTGTCCTCATTTCCAGTTTTATGGCCAGTGCACTGCGCTGGTTGGCAGTGCCGGCAATCGTCTGCGGGCTGGTATTCATCACTCTGCGACCAGCCCTGCCGGAAGTTGTGGTTTTCGAGGATGGCAAGCAGGTTGCCCTGTATGATGGAAAAGTGCTGCACCACCTGCAGGAACGACCCGGCAGCTTCATAGCCGAGCAATGGGAAAGGGCTTTTGGCGCAGAGGTAATGCCAGCAGGCGCGCAGAATGCAGCTTTTCAATGCGCCTCCAGCGTGTGCCAGGCAACGACGAAGACAGGTTTGCGTGTGGCCTGGACAGATGAGTGGCAACTGACCGAAAGCCTGTGTGCGAAGGCTGATATCGTCATAGTTGCCAGAGCTTCGAAGCAGGAACTATGTGCCACAGGCGCAGAATTGATAACGCTTCGCACGTTGCGGCGTGATGGCGCTGTGGCAATATTTCCAGACCGTCGAGGTGGGTTTACCGCAATAAAGTCCGCTTCGGCTGCGTCAGAAGAGTGGAACCAGCATCGGCTGGCACCTTGGCCCGAACAATGGAAAAAGCCGTAGAAGCAAGACTTGGCCTCCGGCGCTTCTGGCTGGCACAATCACGTTTCAACGGCAGAACAAGGTGACGAGACAGAGAGGCCTTTAGCGTTTCTCGTTGGAAAGGTCGTTTTTCAGCGACAGGACACCGCGACAAAACGAAAAGCCAAAGTGCCTCTGCCTATGATCAGATGACCTGCGACGCTTTAATAACGCCGCAAGAGCCCAACCAGCCGGCCCTGCACTTTAACCCTGCGCGAATCCAGAATGCGGGTTTCGTAGGCCGGATTGGCCGCCTCAAGCGCAATTTCGCTGCCGGCACGCTTAAAGCGTTTCAGTGTCGCCTCTTCATCATCCACCAGCGCCACAACGATTTCGCCCGGCGTAGCCGTGTCCACCCGCCGGATCAACACCGTGTCGCCATCCAGAATTCCGGCTTCGACCATGGAATCGCCACGGACATCCAGGGCAAAATGCTCACCCTTGCCCAGCATATCCGGTGGCACAAAAACATGCCGCGTGTTGTTTTGAATCGCGGAGATTGGAACGCCAGCCGCAATTTGCCCCATGACAGGAACGCTGATCCCGGCGTCTGCCACAGCTTCCATTTCCCGGCGCTTGGCTGCCAGATCGATTGGCGGTGAGGGTGCCTTGGCTGGCGGTGCTGCTTTGGCAGGTTTGCCCATGGATTCAGGCAAGCGAACAACATCCAGCGCGCGCGCCCTGTTGGGCAGCCGTCGGATAAAGCCACGCTCTTCCAAAGCAGTTATAAGTCGATGGATGCCGGACTTCGACCGCAGGTTCAAAGCATCCTTCATTTCATCAAATGAAGGTGGCACGCCAGTCTCTTGCAGCTTTTCGTGAATGAAGATCAAGAGATCATGCTGTTTACGTGTCAGCACTGGCGTGGCTCCCGGAATCAACTAAAACAAAACCAGAACAAACCTAGCTGTTCCAGTTGTGTTCTGCAAGCGGGTAAAGCGTTTCAATCGAGATGAAAGAACAGGCAATTGTCATCCGCTTTGCCCGGCGGCGCATTCACTGGCCGTAACAGCAATGCGTTTGCCGCTGCGTAAATTGATAACAGCGATGAGTCCTGTCGCGCCAGCGGTTCAACCAGCGGCGGACCGCCGTCCTGAGGCTCCAGCAATCGGGCGCGCATGAACTCGGCCCGCAAGCCGCCCTGGCCAACATCTTTTGCCAGCTTGCCGGCTTGCAGTGGCTGCAATGGCAGGCCAGCCATTCGGCGCAACAGCGGGCGCAGAAAAACCGTAGCGGTTACCATAGCCGAAGCGGGATTGCCCGGCAGGCCCAGACAGCGCATTGCGCCTCTGCTTCCTGCCATGAACGGCTTGCCCGGTCGCATTGCAATTTTCCAGAAGTCCAGCACAACGCCCCGGGATTGAAGGGCAGGCGCTACAAGGTCCCGGTCGCCGACCGATGCGCCGCCTATCGTCACCAGAATATCTGCCTTGTTCAAAATCGCCAGGTCGATTTTATCACCCGCGGCTTCCAGCGTGTCGCCGCAAATGCCCAGATCCAGTACAGTGCCGCCATTGGCCTCAACCAAAGCTGCGATTCCATAGGAATTGGATGCGATGATCTGAGAAGCTGACGTGATGCCACCGGGCTGCACCAGCTCATCTCCGGTTGCCAGTATTGCGACTACTGGTTTGGCCAGAACCGTAAGCTGGTCGTGACCACCGCTTGCCGCAAGTGCAATGGCTCCGGCAGACAGGCGGTTGCCTGCCATCAGAAGGCGCTGGCCTTTGGCAAAGTCTCCGCCTGTTGGCCGTATATTCTGATTCGGCTCCGCACTTGCTACAACGCGAATTGCGTTCTGTTCCTGCAGAAGCTCCGTGTTTTCCTGAATCAATACGGTATCTGCCGCTTGCGGAACCGGAGCGCCGGTGAAAATTCTGATACACTGGCCTTGTGGCAGCTCGGGAAGCTGTGCACCACCCGCAGCCGAAACACCTGCAATCTGAAGAATTTTTCCGGCTTTTGCATCCTCTGCCCGCAGGGCGTAGCCATCCATTGCAGAAGAGTTGAACGGCGGGTGCGTGCGAAGTGCCGGCAGGTCTGCTGCCAGAATGCGCCCTGATGCCTGACGCAGCGGCAAACTTTCGGTGCGCTGAATTGCTGATGCCCCGGCAAGAAGCCGCTCAAGCGCAGCTTCAAATGGCAGGAGGCTCATCTTGACTGCTCCGGCGCCTGCCAATCGCCAGACTGTCCGCCGCTTTTGGTCAGCAAGCGAATGCTGGCAATGGTCATTGATTTGTCGACCGCTTTCAGCATGTCGTAAATGGTCAGGCAGGTTATGGAAACGGCGGTGAGCGCTTCCATTTCCACTCCGGTCTTGCCCGAAACGCTGGCGAAAGCCACGATGCGCAATCCGGGCAGTTCCGGCTCAACTTCAATATCGACTTTGACCTTGTCCAGCATAAGCGGGTGGCAGAGCGGAATGAGCTCGCTGGTTTTCTTGGCACCCATGATACCGGCGATGCGGGCAACGGCTATCACATCGCCCTTTTTCGCTGCACCGGATTGCAAAAGCTCGAGCGTTTCCGGCAGCATCAGAACAAGACCCTCGGCTGTGGCCACACGAGCGGTGACCAGCTTACTGCCAATGTCCACCATAGAGGCGGCGCCTGTCTCATCCAGATGTGTCAGCGCCTGTCCACTCATGCGGCATCAACCGGCAGGCCAAGCAACTCGCGCGTTGCCTGAGTTACATCCGTCTGGCGCATCAGACTTTCACCCACCAGAAACGTGGTAATGCCGGAACTGGCCAGCCGCAGGCACTCGTCATGAGAGAAAATGCCGCTTTCGCCAACAATAATCCGGTCTGCCGGCACCAGAACTGAAAGTCGCTCACTCACCGCAAGGTCGGTTTCGAAAGTTCGCAGGTTGCGGTTGTTGATGCCAATCAACCGCGAGCGCAATTTCAAGGCACGCTCCATTTCATGCTCATCATGAACTTCAATCAGGCAATCCATGCCGTGGTGCATGGCCGCATCTTCCAGTTCCGCTGCCAAGGCATCATCCACACTGGCCATGATGATGAGAACGGCATCTGCACCCCATGCGCGTGCTTCGGCCACCTGATAGGTGTCAAACATGAAGTCCTTGCGCAAAGCGGGCAGGTGGGTTGCCGCGCGTGCCGCCGTCAGAAATGCGGGCGCACCCTGAAAACTGGGTTCATCCGTCAGCACGCTCAGGCATGCCGCACCGCCCGCCTCATAGGCACGCGCCAATGCCGGTGGATCAAAATCCGGACGGATCAGGCCTCTGGATGGACTGGCCTTCTTGACCTCGGCAATAAGTCCGAACAACCCGTTGGATTTTTTCGCTGCCAAGGCATCCGCAAAGCCGCGCGGCGCAGATTGCACCCGGATCAGTGTTTCCAGTTCGGCAAGAGACGTGGTTGCCTTTGCAGCGGCAATTTCCTCAAGCTTATAGGCTTCAATCCGCGCAAGAATATCGCTCATGCCATTTCTCTTTTGCTGCCGGATGTTGCTGCCACCAGCTTTTCCAGTGCCTTTAACGCGCTGCCGCTATCAATAGACCGGCTGGCAAGAACCAGTCCGTCCGACATGGTCGCCGCCTTGCCCGCCACAATCAGCGAACCTGCCGTGTTCAGAAGCACAATATCACGATAGGGGCCCGGTTTCCCCTCCAGAACGCCGCGCAAGGCAATGGCATTTTCCGCGCCATCGCCACCGCGAATTGCCTCAAGCGTGCAGGATTTCAGCCCGAAATCCTCCGGCACAAAGGAAAATTCGCTGATCTGACCGTCGCGAAGCTGTGCCACATATGTGCGGCCGCACAGTGTAATTTCGTCCAGCCCATCGCCATGCACCACCCACGCAGCTTCCGTGCCGAGCGCCTTCAGGCTGTGTGCCAGCGGCAAAACCCATTGCTGGTCATAAACACCCAGCAGCATTTTTCGCACGCCTGCCGGGTTGGCCAATGGGCCAAGCATGTTGAAAATCGTGCGTGTGCCAAGCTCTACCCGGCTGGGGCCAACAAACCGCATGGCAGAGTGGTGACTGGGCGCAAACATGAAACCAATGCCAGCCTTGGCGATGACTTGCCCGATTGCCTGCGGCGGCAGGTCGACATTCACACCCAGCGCCGCCAGAACATCGGCCGAGCCTGAGCGGGAAGACAAAGCCCGGTTGCCGTGCTTGGCAACTGTGAGCCCGCAGCCGGCAGCTACGAAGGCAGTGCAGGTGGAAATGTTCAATGTGCCGGCGTGGTCGCCGCCGGTTCCCACAATGTCGATGGCGTCCTGATCCACACCATCGACGCGCGCCATGTTGGCCCGCAGAACATCCACGGCACCGGCAATTTCATCCACGGTTTCGCCGCGCACCCGCAGCGCCATCAAAAACCCGCCGATCTGCGCCGGTGTCGCGTCACCCGACATCAGCACGGAAAAGGCTGCTCGCGATTCCTCACGGCTTAGGGGCGTCCCGTTGGCTACCGTGGCCAGAAAGGGCTTTATGCCGGTGCTCACTGAACAGAACCCCGTACCGATTGAATGGCGCGCTGGTTATAGCTCACCGGCGTGTCTGCCTGCAGGCGGCCGATAAAGCTTTGCAGCAGATCATCCCGCGCTGCATTGCTGGTGGTGGTCTTCAGCTCGGCAGTCACGCTGCTTGCCGGGTCTGCCGGTGCGTTGACCTCTGTTACTTCCAGCACCATCCACTGGCCTGTTGTGCCGGATGGCGCGGTGGCAACATGACCAAGCGGCCCGCCAAATGCGGCGCGGGTGGCCGGTTCGCCAATTTGCTGCGGGCCGGAGGCCCGTGTCAGCGACGCCGCACTCTGCATGGTCAGCCCTTCCGACTGTGCCAGGTCGGCGAAGGATTCGCCCGCAAGCAGGCGGTCGCGAAGCGCATTTGCCCTTGCTTCAAGCTGCCTGTCGGCTTCTTCGCCCTTCCAGTCAGCAATCACAGCGTCGCGAACCTCTTCAAGCGGACGCTCCTTGGCTTCCGTAATGTCGGTCAGTTCAAAAAACACATATGAGCCGGTGGCGAAATTGACCGGCTGTGTCGGCATGCCCAACTCTGCAAGGAACAGCGCGGTCAGCAAATCGCTGCCGCCCACCAGGTTGTCCACTTCGACACCGCTGGGGTTGCGGCCCTTCTGGTCAACGGCAGCAATAGTCACGAGTTCAAGTCCGGCATTCTGCGCAGCTTCCGCCAACGTGCCGCCGCTGCCGCGAATGTCTTCAATTGCTTCATAGGCTTTTGTGGCCTGCTCGCTGGCCCTGAGAGCCGCAAGCTGCTGGCGGATGTCTTCGCGCACCTCTTCCAGCGGGCGGCTGCTGGCCGGGGTGATGTCTGTAACGCGCAGAATAACCGGTCCGAACAAACCATCAACGACGCCCGTCGGCTCGTTCAATGTTGCCGCAAACACGGCCTCGCGAACCTTTGCATCCATGATCTGGTCGGCGGAGCGGAAGCCAAGGGTTACGTCTTCCGCAGAACGGCCCATATCAATGGCAATGTCCTGAAAGCTGCGCCCCGCGGCCAGTTCACGTGCGCCGGCTTCGGCAGCCGCAGTATCCGCAAACACGATCTGCTGAATCTGGCGCTGCTCGGGTGTGGTGAATTCTGCCAGATTGGCCTGATACTCCGTTTCTATTTCCGCATCGGTGATGGAAGCCGGGTCAAACAAGGTTTCCGGAACGAGCGGAATGAAGCTGACCGCGCGATATTCCGGCGATGCGTAATCTTCCGACACATCTTCAAAATAGTCGTTCAGCACCGTTTCATCCGGGTCGGCGATGGAGCTTTCCGGTTCCGGCGCCATGGTTGCATAGACAATCGAGCGGCTTTCACCATTATAGACACCCAGTGCCGTGGTGAAGGCTTCCGGCAGCGCGAACCCGCTGCTGACAGCTCCAGTGATCTGCCCACGACGGGCCAGCCCATGCTGAAGGGTCAGATACTGCGCTTCTGTAACGCGGGCATTTTGCAGCAGCGAGCGGAAAGTCGTGAGCGAAAAATTACCGGTCGAATCCTGGAAGGTCGGGTCCATCGCGGTCTGGCGGACCACTTCCTGATCCGTCTGGTTGATGCTCAGAATGCGGGCCTGTTCGTCCAGCAGGGCATCCGTGGTCAATTGCGACAGCGCGATCTGGTCCACACCCAGTGCAGCCTGTTCCTCTGGCGTTGGCCAGCGACGCAATTGCTGTGAAATGCGGTTCATCGCCTGATTGTGGGTGAACTGATATTCACTCGTGGTCACATCGGTTTTACCGGCCGACAAAACGACATTGGAACCGGTGTTGCCGCCGAAGCCGTCCGCGATGCCCCAAACCACAAAACTGAGAACGAGCAGCCCGAGAAGCAGCTTGACTGTGAAGCTGCCGACACCGCGCCGTAGCTGATTCATCATCGCTCGACATTCCTTCAAAAGAGCCCGTTTGCATCGGGCAGGGGCATTCGCCCCGAAAAACTCTCTCTCTAATAGGAAAGAGTGGGCCTCGGGTGCAAGTCGCAGGTTTGATTTTGATACAGGTTCCAGCTATCGCACAGCTTCGAAATAACGCGGCTGGAGGAAAACATGGCGGTTCGCAAGCTGATTGCCGGTAACTGGAAAATGAACGGCCTTAAAGCCGGTCTTGCCGAAATAGCGGCGGTTCGCGATGCGGTGGAATCAGGCAGCACCGCCCATGTCGATGTGCTTTTGTGCCCGCCAGCCACGCTGCTGGCCGCCGCATGCGAAACAGCCGCAACCGGACTGGCCATCGGCGGGCAGGATTGCCACACGGCGCAGTCCGGTGCCTTCACGGGCGATATCTCGGCGGCAATGGTGGCTGATTCTGGCGCAAGCCACGTTCTGGTTGGCCATTCCGAGCGCCGCACCCTGCACGGCGAGGATGATGCAACCGTGCGTGCCAAGGCTCAAGCTGCTTGGAATGCCGGCCTGGTGGCAGTTGTCTGCATTGGCGAAACGCAGGCAGAGCGGGATGCGGGCACAACCTTGCAGGTTCTGGAACGGCAATTGCGGGAATCACTTGCGGATGAGGCGACCGCTGCAAACTGCACTGTTGCCTATGAACCTGTCTGGGCCATTGGCACGGGGCTGACACCAACAGTTGATGACGTGGCAGACGCGCACCGCTTCATGCGCGAGAAACTGGTTGAGCGGTTTGGTGAAAGCGGCGCAGATTTCCGCATTCTCTATGGTGGCTCGGTCAAGCCGGACAACGCGGCTGAGCTTCTGTCTGTTGCCAATGTTGACGGTGCACTGGTTGGCGGAGCCAGCTTGAAATCCGCCGACTTCATTGCAATATGCAAGGCAGTAAGGGCCGAATAGGCAGATAGCAGCCGAAAACGTTTGGAATTGTTGGCTTGCTGCTATAAGAAACGGCCAAATTCCCGAAAAAGCCGCTGAACCAGGGCATCATGCAAACAGTTCTGATTGTTATACATCTTCTTATCGTCCTTGCGCTTGTCGTGGTGGTGCTGCTTCAGAGATCTGAGGGCGGCGCTCTTGGCATGGGTGGCGGTGGCGGCGGTGGCCTGATGAGTGCGCGGGGGGCGGCAAACGCACTCACCCGCACCACGGCCATTCTGGCGGCGGCTTTTTTCATCACGTCCATGACATTGGCCATTCTGGCCCGCTATGGCGGTTCCAGCCCGGCTGATGTGTTCGATAATTTCAACCGGCAGCAGCAAGGCACCACTACAGTTCCGGCAGAGGGCGGCTCGTTGCTGGACCAGCTTGGCGGATTGCCTGAAGAGCCGGCACCGGAGCCTGAAGGTGGTGTGCCATTTGGCGCAACCCCGCAGCAGCCGGCAGCGGCGCCGACTTCACCAGGCGCTCCGGCAGTTGCACCTGCCGCGCCGGAAGCCGTGACGCCTGCAACGCCGGAAGCCGTGACGCCTACTGCGCCGGAAGCTGAGGCACCCGCTGCGCCGGAAGCGCAGCCTGAGCAGCCTGCTCAACCTGTGGAAACACCACCTGCCCAGCAAACGACACCTGTCGCGCCTGCTAATTGATTTCGGCTTGAGATTGTCTGAAGGCAATCAACCTTGAACGGTTGGTTGCCTTCTTTCGATTTGAGCAACTGGCAGAGCGGAAAGCTTTGGAAAACTCTGCCGTAAATTTCTCCGGCCATATTTTTGGCTGGTAATCATCTGTGTAAACGATTATCGAGAAGGCCCATGGCGCGATACATATTCATCACTGGCGGCGTGGTTTCTTCCCTTGGAAAGGGCATAGCATCAGCGGCACTCGGCGCACTTCTGCAGGCGCGTGGGTACCGGGTGCGGCTTCGCAAGCTCGACCCCTATCTCAATGTTGATCCGGGCACCATGAGCCCAACCCAGCATGGTGAGGTTTTTGTTACCGACGATGGTGCAGAAACCGACCTTGATCTGGGGCACTATGAACGGTTCACCGGGCGCCCCGCGACCCGGATGGACAACATCACAACCGGACGGATTTACACCAACATCATCGCAAAAGAGCGGCGGGGTGATTATCTTGGTGCAACTGTCCAGGTCATTCCACATGTGACTGACGCTATCAAATCCTTCGTTCTGAATGGAAATGATGATGTCGATTTTGTTCTGGTGGAAATTGGCGGCACGGTTGGCGACATTGAAGCCTTGCCGTTCTTCGAGGCAATACGCCAGCTTGGCAATGAACTGCCGCGTGGCAATGTCGTCTACATCCACCTGACATTAATGCCGTATATTCCGGCTGCGGGTGAGTTGAAGACCAAGCCCACACAGCATTCTGTCAAGGAACTGCGGTCGATTGGCATCCAGCCGGACATTCTGCTGGTGCGGGCAGACAGGCCTGTTCCGGCAGAAGAGCGGCGCAAAATGAGCCTGTTCTGCAACGTGCGGGAAACAGCGGTCATTCAGGCGCTGGATGTTGCCACGATTTACGACGTGCCGATTGCCTATCACAAAGAAGGGCTGGATACGGAAGTTCTGGCGGCTTTCGGCATTGATCCGGCACCGGCGCCAAAGCTTGAGCGCTGGTTGCAGGTGGTGGATGGCATCGCCAATCCCGAGGGTGAGGTCACCATTGCCATCGTCGGCAAATATACCGGCCTGAAAGATGCCTACAAGTCGTTGATCGAAGCGTTGCAGCATGGCGGCATTGCCAATCGCGTGCGCGTCAATCTTGACTGGATAGAGTCGGAAGTTTTCGAAAAGGAAGATCCGACACCTTATCTTGAGCGGGTTAACGCCATTCTTGTGCCGGGTGGCTTTGGTGAGCGTGGCTCCGAAGGCAAAATTCTTGCGGCAAAATTCGCACGCGAGCACAAGGTGCCGTACTTTGGCATTTGTTTCGGTATGCAGATGGCCGTTATTGAATCGGCCCGTTCGCTGGCCGGCATTGAAGATGCGGCTTCCAGCGAGTTTGGGCCGACCAAAGAGCCGGTCGTTGGCATCATGACAGAATGGCTGAAGGGCAATGAGTTGCAGCAGCGTGCGGAAAAGGGCGACCTTGGCGGCACCATGCGACTTGGCGCCTATGAAGCCCGGTTGAAAGACGGTTCGCGAATTGCGCAGATCTATGGCAGCACCGAGATCAGCGAACGGCATCGTCACCGTTATGAGGTAAACCGCTCGTATCGTGACAGGCTGGAGGCTGCCGGCCTGAGTTTTGCCGGCATGTCACCAGATGGCCTTTTGCCTGAAACCGTGGAACTGGTGGACCATCCATGGTTTATCGGGGTTCAGTATCATCCTGAGCTGAAGTCTCGCCCGTTTGAGCCACATCCTCTGTTCGCCAGCTTTGTCGAGGCGGCATTGGTGCGTTCCCGACTGGTCTGATAATTCTGATTTAAAAGGGCGCAATATGGGCACACCCAACCAAACGGTTATCGCGCGGGGGGTATCCTTCTCGCAAAGCCAGCCTTTCGCTCTTATTGCGGGTCCATGCCAGATGGAAAGTCGCGACCATTCCATGATGGTCGCGGAGCGCATGAAAACCATTACCGACGAGCTGGGTATCGGTTATGTGTTCAAAGCCAGCTTTGATAAGGCAAATCGCACCAGCTTGACTGGTCGAAGGGGTATCGGGCTTGCCGCCGCGCTTCCGGTTTTCGAAGAAGTCTCGCGAAGCTTTGATGTTCCGGTGCTGACAGATGTTCACACCGCCGAACAATGCCGAGAGGTTGGAGCGGTTTGCGACGTCTTGCAGATACCCGCATTTTTGTGCCGGCAGACAGATTTGCTCATTGCTGCGGCTGAAACTGGTCGGGTCGTGAATATCAAAAAAGGCCAGTTTCTTGCGCCATGGGACATGGCCAACGTTGCGGCAAAGGTTCTTCAAAGCGGCAATTCCAATGTGCTGCTGACCGAGCGCGGTGTGTCCTTCGGCTATAATACGTTGGTGTCTGACTTCAGAGCCTTGCCAATCATGGCCGAAACCGGTTCGCCCGTTGTGTTCGATGCCACCCATTCGGTGCAGCAACCCGGTGGACAGGGTGGCTCATCCGGTGGCGAGCGGCGTTTTGTTGAAACTCTGGCGCGCGCCGCTGTATCCATCGGCGTGGCCGGACTGTTCGTGGAAACCCATGAAGATCCGGATAATGCACCTTCAGACGGCCCCAACATGGTGCCGCTCGGCAATATGCGCGAAATGCTGATGCGTCTTCAGGCACTGGATCAGATCACCAAAAGCTGGGACGCCTGACGTTTCCGGACGCAAAACTGTTTTGCACTTCTGCTGGAATTGTATTCTTCGCCTGCCGCAATTCCGGACGCAAAACCGCTTCGCACTTTTGCTGGAATTGTATTCTTCGCCTGACGATTCTGGACGCAAAACCGCTTCGCACTTTTGCTGGAATTGTATTCTTCGCCTGACGATTCCGGACGCAAAACCGCTTCGCACTTTTGCTGGAATTGTATTCTTCGCCTGCCGCAATTCCGGACGCAAAACCGCTTCGCACTTTTGCTGGAATTGTATTCTTCGCCTGCCGCAGTTCCGGACGCAAAACCGCTTCGCACTTTTGCTGGAATTGTATTCTTCGCCTGCCGCAATTCCGGACGCAAAATCGCTTCACACTTTTGCTGGAATTGTTTTTTCACCTGCCGCAATTCCGAACGCAAAACCGTTTCACACTTTTGCTGGAATTGCTTTAAAGACACCCCTACGAATTCATCGGAGGATTTGGCCGTGACGGCAATCATCGACATTATAGCGCGTGAAATTCTTGATAGCCGGGGAAACCCGACAGTTGAAGTGGATGTCGTTCTCGAAGACGGCTCAATGGGCCGCGCCGCCGTGCCCTCCGGCGCTTCAACCGGCGCGCATGAGGCCGTTGAACTGCGCGATGGCGACGAGCGCTATCTTGGCAAAGGCGTGCGTGAAGCCGTGCAGGGCGTCAATACCGAAATACTGGAAGCAATCGCCGGATTCGAAGCCGAAAATCAGATTCGCATCGACGCAATTCTGCGTTCGCTCGATGGCACAGAAAATAAAAGCCGCCTCGGTGCCAATGCCATTCTGGGCGTGTCTCTGGCTGTTGCAAAAGCGGCAGCCGAGGCCGCCGATCTGCCGCTCTACCGCTATGTCGGCGGCGCTGCCTCATGCGTTTTGCCAGTGCCGATGATGAACATCATCAATGGCGGCGCACATGCCGATAATCCAATCGATTTTCAGGAATTCATGATCATGCCGGTTGGGGCAGAAAGCTTCTCCGATGCGTTGCGCATGGGTGCTGAAGTTTTCCACACGCTTAAAAAAGCGCTCAAGGACGCCGGCCACAATACCAATGTGGGCGATGAAGGCGGCTTTGCGCCAAATCTTGGTTCCCCGCGTGAGGCCCTGGACTTCATCATCGCGTCCATCGAAAAGGCTGGTTACAAAGCCGGCGAAGATATTTTCATCGCTTTGGATTGCGCCTCGACCGAATTCTACCGTGATGGTGTTTACGATCTGGAAGGCGAAGGCCGCAAGCTGGATGCCGCAGCATTCACATCCTATCTGGCCGAGCTTTGCGATGAATATCCGATCATTTCCATTGAAGATGGTATGGCCGAGGATGACTGGGCTGGCTGGAAACTTCTGACCGACAAGATCGGCGATAAGGTTCAGCTTGTTGGTGATGATCTTTTTGTCACCAACTCCGCGCGTCTGCGCCAGGGCATCGAAAAAGGTGTTGGCAACTCCATTCTGGTCAAGGTCAACCAGATCGGCACTCTGTCTGAAACACTTGATGCCGTGAATGTTGCGCAGCGGGCAGGTTACACCGCCGTGATGTCGCACCGCTCTGGCGAAACTGAAGACACCACAATTGCCGATCTGGCAGTTGCCACCAATTGCGGGCAGATCAAAACGGGTTCGTTGGCCCGCTCTGACCGGTTGGCAAAATACAATCAGCTTCTTCGAATTGAAGAAGAGCTGGGTGACCAGGCTGTTTATGCCGGGCGCTCTATTCTCAAGCGCTAAACGTTCCCGGTTTCCGAACGGTATTGCAAAGGGCGGTGTCTTCAGCACCGCCCTTTTGCATTCAAGGAAAAAAATCCCGGTCGCTGTGCTTTTTGCTTAACGCGGCATTAAAGCAATTCCCGCAAAGATACGAGACCGTTCGCAGAGGGTCGAACGGCGGAAGAGCATTCGCGATTCGAACTGGCTCTGCCAAGCTGAAGACTGGAGTACGGATGCCATGCGGACAATTCAAAAGCGCAACTCCCGCATGGGTCGCCTGATATTGCCCGTTCTGACACTAGCCGTTTTGGCTTATTTCGGACTGCAGTCGCAGCAGGGGCGTTATGGGCTCGAATCCAAGCGTGAACTGACAGAGCTTCTGGATAAGCGGTCAGCCGAACTGGACGCTCTTCTTGATAAGCGGCAGGGCCTTGAAACGCGCGTCCAGATGATGCGTGATGGAACACTGGAACGCGATATGCTTGACGAACGCGCCAGACGCGCGTTGAATGTCGGCACAGTGGATGAGATCGTTATACTCCGCTGAATATGCAGCTTATTATCCAAAATCCGGTTAATTTAATGCTGCATTGCACCATTTAACTGAAATCACAGTAATCTTTTGCTTGCTTCTTGCTCATGCATCGAAATGCGGTGTAGTGCGTTTCTTCGACACGTGTCCCGATAGGGGGCGAGCTTGGAACACTGCTGCGATTTTACCTGATGCGCGATGTTCCAACTCTTTGTTTTGTCGCAGCTCGGACCGCTCCGGTTTAGCCTGGTCCGGCCGAGTTGCCTTATAAGAAGGAAAGGCGCTTATGGCTTCTGGCAAGCAAAAGAGTGGCGTCCCGTCGGCTGAGACCACGAAGGCTTCTTCTGCCGAAATCGTCAAGACCTTGGAAGAATTCTCCACTCCCGCACCAGCCGATTTTTCGCAGGAAGACGATCTGTCGGCCTTCCGGGAAATGCTGCTGATGCGGCGCTTTGAAGAAAAAGCGGGCCAGCTTTACGGCATGGGCGTGATTGGGGGCTTCTGCCATCTCTATATTGGCCAGGAAGCTGTTGTTGTTGGTGTGCAGGCCGCACTGAAACAGGGCGATCAGGTTATCACCGCCTACCGCGACCACGCACACATGCTGGCAACCGGCATGGAAGCCCGCGGTGTTATGGCCGAGCTGACGGGGCGTCGCAGCGGCTATTCCCGCGGCAAGGGCGGTTCCATGCACATGTTCTCGAAAGAGAAGAACTTCTTTGGCGGCCACGGCATTGTGGGCGCTCAGGTGCCAATCGGCACCGGTTTGGCTTTTGCCAACAACTACCGTGGCAATGATTTTGTATCAGTCACCTATTTCGGTGATGGTGCAGCCAATCAGGGGCAGGTTTACGAAGCTTTCAACATGGCTTCCCTGTGGAAATTGCCGGTGATTTATGTCATCGAAAACAATCGCTATGCCATGGGAACATCGGTCAGCCGCGCGTCGGCAGAAACCAATTTTGCCCATCGCGGCATTTCCTTCAAAATTCCTGGCATTCAGGTTGATGGCATGGATGTGCGCGCCGTCAAGGCTGCTGCAGACCTTGCTGTGGAACATTGCCGCAATGGAAATGGCCCGATCATTCTGGAAATGATGACCTATCGATATCGTGGTCACTCAATGTCGGACCCGGCCAAATATCGCTCTCGCGATGAAGTGCAGAAAATGCGCTCTGAGTCGGACCCGATCGAGCAGGTTCGCCAGCGACTGATTGAAAAGTTCGGCGTCAGTGAAGAAGATCTCAAAGAGATCGACAAGCAAGTCCGTGACATTGTCGCCGACGCGGCTGACTTTGCGCAGAGTGATCCCGAGCCGGATCCGTCTGAACTCTGGACCGATATCTATGCCGATGAAGTTCCGCAGGCTGCTAGTTAAGGGGCGACGTTATGCCAATCGAGATTTTGATGCCCGCCCTTTCGCCGACAATGGAAGAGGGTACCGTTTCCAAGTGGATCAAGCAGGAGGGCGATCAGGTTTCGCCCGGAGACGTGATTGCCGAAATTGAAACCGACAAGGCCACGATGGAAGTGGAAGCGGTGGATGAAGGCAAGCTCGGCAAAATTCTTGTTCCAGCGGGAACTGAAGGCGTGAAGGTGAATGCGCCGATTGCAGTGCTGCTGGCCGATGGCGAAGAGCTTGGCGATGCCGCAGAGGCGAAGCCAGCCAAGGCCGAGCCGGAAGCAAAGGCTGAAAGCGAAACTGAAGCCAGCTCGCAGGAAGCATCCAGGCCGGTGCCTGCCGCACCGGCCGCACCCGCGCCAAATGTCAGTGCTGCACCGGAAGTTCCTGAGGGAACGGAAATGGTGCGCACAACGGTGCGTGAAGCGCTGCGTGATGCCATGGCAGAGGAAATGCGCCGCAGTGAGGATGTGTTCCTCATGGGCGAGGAAGTGGCCGAATATCAGGGTGCCTACAAAATCAGCCAGGGATTGCTGGAAGAATTTGGCGCGCGCCGGGTGGTGGATACGCCAATCACAGAGCATGGCTTTGCCGGTCTTGCGGTGGGCGCTGCCTTTGCCGGCTTGCGGCCGATTGTCGAGTTCATGACATTCAACTTCGCAATGCAGGCGATTGACCATATCATCAACTCTGCGGCCAAGACCTTGTACATGGCTGGCGGCCAGATGGGCTGTCCAATCGTATTCCGCGGCCCCAATGGCGCGGCGGCTCGTGTGGCCGCTCAGCACAGTCAGGATTACGCAGCCTGGTACGGCCATATTCCAGGTCTCAAGGTCGTGCAGCCTTACAGTGCGGCCGATGCAAAAGGTCTGTTGAAATCTGCCATTCGCGACCCGAACCCTGTCGTGTTTCTCGAAAACGAGATTGTGTATGGTCACAGCTTTGATGTGCCCAAGCTGGACGACTGGACCGTGCCGATTGGCAAGGCGCGCATTCACCGAGCCGGCAAGGACGTGACAATCGTGTCTTTCGGCATCGGCATGACCTATGCGGTTGCGGCTGCCGAGCAGCTTGCTGCTGAAGGTATTGATGCGGAAGTGATCGACCTTCGCACCATTCGTCCGCTGGATATCGAAACGGTTGTGCGTTCGGTTCAGAAAACCAACCGCTGCGTAACGGTTGAAGAAGGCTGGCCACAAGGCTCTATCGGTTCGCACATTGCATCCGAGCTTATGGAACGTGCCTTTGATTTTCTGGACGCTCCAGTGCTGAAAATCTGTGGCAAGGACGTACCGATGCCTTATGCCGCAAATCTGGAAAAGCTTGCGCTGCCGACGGTAAAGGATGTTATCGACGCGGTTAAGGCGGTCACCTACCGTTGAGTGCGGGCGGATTGACAAGGATTGGCGCCCGACAGGGCCATCTCAGGAGTGTTGACGGATGCCCATCAATATAACGATGCCGGCCCTGTCGCCGACCATGGAAGAGGGCACCCTCGCCAAATGGCTGGTGAAAGAGGGCGACAAGGTTTCGCCCGGTGATGTGATTGCCGAGATTGAGACGGACAAGGCAACAATGGAAGTCGAGGCAGTGGACGAAGGCGTCGTTGCCAGAATTCTGGTTCCTGCCGGTTCTCAGGGCGTGAAAGTGAACGCGACAATCGCTGTGCTGAGCGCCGACGGTGAAGCTGTGGATGCTGAGCCAGCAGCGAAAGCGGAGGAAACCCCTTCGACTGCTGCAAAGGCAGACGAGAAGCCTGCGGCTGAAAACTCAACGCCTGCCGCTGAAAAATCGGCTTCGGTGCCAGAGGCAAAGTCTCAGGCACAAGCAGCGCCTGCAAAGTCCGGTGAGCGGGTTTTTGCCTCTCCTCTGGCACGACGCATTGCCAAAGATGCAGGTGTTGATCTTGCATCAGTCAAGGGCACCGGGCCGCAGGGGCGCATTGTGCGCGCGGATGTTGAAGCAGCGGCCAAAGCCGGTCCGGCGGCCGCTAAGCCAGCTTCGGCAGCAACCGGGCAGGCGGCAGCCGCACCCCTGGCCAAGGGACCTGGCGACGACGCAGTTCGCAAACTGTTTGCGGAAGGCAGCTTTGAGGAAATCCCGCACGACAACATGCGCAAAACCATTGCGCGTCGTCTGGTGGAGTCCAAGCAGACTGTGCCGCATTTCTACCTGACAGTGGATTGCGATCTGGATGCGTTGCTGGCGCTTCGCAAGCAGTTGAATGATGCTGCGCCGATGATCAAAACTGAAGCGGGCGACAAGCCGGCCTACAAGCTTTCGGTCAATGATATGGTCATCAAGGCTATGGCCTGTGCCCTGCACGCGGTGCCCGATGCAAATGTGTCGTGGACAGAAAGCGCCATGCTCAAGCATCGGAATGCGGATGTTGGCGTGGCAGTTTCAATCGAAGGCGGTTTGATCACTCCGATCATTCGCAAAGCCGACGAAAAAACCCTGTCCGTGATCTCCAATGAAATGAAGGATCTGGCCAAGCGCGCCCGCAATCGGAAGTTGAAGCCGGAAGAGTATCAGGGTGGCACGACTGCGGTTTCCAACCTCGGAATGTTCGGCGTCAAGGATTTTGCGGCAGTCATCAACCCGCCGCACGCCACCATTCTGGCGGTTGGCGCGGGCGAAGAGCGGGCTGTTGTGCGCAATGGCGAAATCAAAATTGCAAATGTCATGTCCGTGACGCTGTCAACCGACCACCGTGCGGTGGACGGGGCGCTTGGCGCTCAACTACTGGCTGCGTTCAAGAAGTTCATTGAAGCGCCAATGGCAATGCTGGTCTGACAGGGCAGCCTGTCAAAAGCGAAATTGGCTTGAAATGTGGTTCCGGCATCGCGTTCACGCAGCGCCGGAACCACCTGATACAATCCGGCAGGGTGTTCCTCGGCAAAACATTGGAATAACCCGGAAATTTGCGGAGCGCGGAACTCACCATGGCTGAAACCTACGACATTCTCATTATCGGTGGTGGCCCCGGCGGCTATGTCGCGGCAATTCGTGCTGCACAGCTCGGCTTTCGCACGGCGGTGGTTGAGCGCGAGCACCTGGGCGGCATATGCCTGAACTGGGGGTGCATCCCAACGAAAGCGCTGCTGCGTTCGGCCGAAGTGTTCCATTATGCCGAGCACGCAAAAGACTATGGCTTGAAAATTGCCAAGCCGGAATTCGACATTGAAGCGGTGGTGAAGCGCTCGCGCGGGGTTTCTGCCCAGCTCAATGGCGGCGTTGGCATGCTGTTGAAAAAGAACAAGGTTGATGTGATCTGGGGCCAGGCAAAAATTGCCAGCGCTGCCAAGGGCAAGCCGGTTGAAGTTGAAGTCACAGATCCGGCCCGGCCTGCTGTTCAACCGCAGAACCCGGTGCCCAAGGGCGTTCTGGGCCATGGCACCTATAAGGCAAAGCACGTGATCGTTGCCACCGGAGCGCGCCCGCGTGTGCTGCCCGGCATTGAACCCGATGGCGAAAAAATCTGGACCTATTTTGAGGCAATGAAACCTGCCGTCATGCCAAAATCGCTGATCGTCATGGGGTCGGGCGCAATCGGCATTGAGTTTGCCTCGTTCTACCGTTTCATGGGAGCGGAGGTTACAGTTGTCGAACTTCTGCCGCAGATTTTGCCGGTGGAAGATGCAGAGATCGCCGCACTGGCACGCAAGCAGTTTGAAAAACAGGGCATGAAAATCCTGTCTGACGCCAAGGTGGTGAAGGTCAACAAAACCGCGTCTGGTGTTGAGGTCGTGGTTGAGCAGGGCGGCAAGAGCCAGACCCTGACAGCGGAAAAGTTGATTTCGGCAGTTGGCGTGCAGGGCAATATTGAAGGTTTGAACCTCGAGGGCGTCGGCGTTGAAGTTGAGCGCGGCATTATCAAGATTGACCCATATGGCAAAACCAATGTCGAGGGCATTTACGCTATCGGCGATGTTGCTGGCGCACCGATGCTGGCGCATAAGGCCGAGCATGAAGGCACAATCTGCGTTGAAAAGATCAAGGGTCTTGATGCCCATCCGATGAAAAAGACGCAAATTCCAGGCTGCACTTACTGCCAGCCGCAAATAGCCAGTGTCGGCCTGACGGAAGCTCGTGCGCGCGATGCGGGTTATGACATCAAGGTTGGCCGGTTCAAGTTCATCGGCAATGGCAAGGCCATTGCGCTGGGTGAGCCTGAAGGCATGGTGAAGACGATATTTGACGCAAAGACCGGCGAACTGCTGGGCGCGCATCTGGTCGGAGCGGAAGTGACGGAACTGGTCCAGGGCTTTGTCATCGCCATGGGGCTGGAAACTACAGAAGAAGATTTGATGCATGCGGTGTTCCCGCATCCAACATTGTCCGAAACCATGCATGAAAGTGTTTTGGATGCTTATGGACGCGTCATTCACATGTAATCTGCGATTTTTGCGTGTCAGTTTCGCGCCTTTAAGGCAATTTGCTGAAATGACAGGTATTGACCGCGGCGAATTCACTCCATCTACTGCGTCTGCTGGCTTTTTTCGCCAGCAGTCAGAGAGGAGTGGCTTGTATGAACGGCGTTGGAATTATCATGTCGATCATTCTCGGCGGACTTGCCGGGTGGATCGCAGAAAAAATCATGGGGGCAAATATCGGCCTTCTGACGAATATTCTGCTGGGTATCGTCGGAGCTGTGTTCCTGAACTTCCTTCTCAGTCTCATGGGCTTTTACACAGCAGACACTTATCTCGTGCAACTGATCGTCGCCATTGTCGGCGCTTGCTTGCTGATTTTCCTGTGGCGAGCCATAAAAGGCCGTGCGTAACAGACGTTGCGGTTAGCTGTGGCCGATATTAGATGAGTTCCGACAAGTGACACGTCAGATCACTTTCGGAATTGCATCAGAACAAAAGGTTAGGGTGTTTTTGCGGTTGGGAGAGATGCAAGGACAGACTAAGTAACGGTCATGGTAACATTGCTCGACACTTTATCTACAGCCGGGGCAAAGCCCCGGCTGCGACACCCGGAGAAGGCTCATCGTCCTGATACCGAGGTTTTGCCAAAGCCAGACTGGATCCGGGTCAAAGCACCTGTGTCCAAGGGCTATGCTGAAACGCGCGATATTGTGCGGGCTGGCAATCTCATCACCGTATGTGAAGAGGCCGGCTGCCCGAATATCGGCGGCTGTTGGGAAAAGAAACACGCCACTTTCATGATTATGGGTGGCATTTGCACCCGTGCTTGCGCCTTTTGTAATGTTGCCACTGGCAAGCCGCATGCACTGGACGAGAGTGAGCCTGAAAGCGTGGGCCGCGCGGTAGCGCAAATGGGCCTGCACCATGTTGTTATTACCTCTGTTGACCGGGATGATCTGGCAGATGGCGGGGCAGAGCACTTCGCCCGCACCATACGTGCCATTCGCGCCGCCGCTCCCAACACAACGGTTGAAATTCTGACCCCGGATTTTTTGCGCAAGCCCGGCGCACTCGAGATCGTGGTCGCGGCCAAACCCGATGTCTTCAACCACAATCTTGAAACGGTTCCATCCAACTATCTGACGGTGCGGCCCGGAGCGCGCTATTTCCATTCCATTCGCCTGCTGCAGCAGGTCAAGGAAATGGACCCGGAAATTTTCACCAAATCGGGCATTATGGTGGGGCTGGGCGAGCAGCGGAACGAAGTTCTGCAATTGATGGACGATCTGCGATCGGCCGATGTCGATTTCATCACCATTGGCCAGTATTTGCAGCCGACGCGCAAACACCATGCGGTGATGAAATATGTGACGCCGGATGAATTCAAGTCGTATGAAACAATAGCCTACACCAAGGGCTTTTTGGTCGTGGCCTCCAGCCCGTTGACGCGGTCTTCTCACCATGCGGGTGAAGATTTTGAGCGGCTGCGTCTGGCGCGTCAGGTGCGCCAGAGCGCCAGTGCTGCGTGATGAGGAAAACGCGTTTCCATGCCTAAGTTTGAGAGCACGCGCACGGTTGCCCATACACCGGAAAACATGTTCAACCTGGTAGCAGACATTGAAAAATATCCGGAATTTGTGCCGCTTTGTCAGCGCCTTGTTGTGCGCTCCCGTAAAGAGCGTGACGACAAGGAACTGCTGGTTGCCGATATGACCGTGGCTTTCAAAATGGTGCGGGAAACATTCACCACTCAGGTTTATCTGAAACCGCTGGAAAACCAGATTGACGTTCAATATGTCGATGGCCCGTTTCGCTTTCTGCAAAATCAGTGGCGGTTTGAGGCCGTGCCGGAAGGGTGCAAGGTGCACTTTTTCATTGAGTATGAATTCAAAAGCCGCACCCTGGGTCTGCTAATGGGATCCATGTTCGACTTCGCATTTAGAAAATTCTCGCAAGTCTTTGAAGACAGGGCCAATTTTATATATGGAAAGGCCTCCGCTCAAGGCGCGGCATCATAGGTTTTCCGGCAATTTCTAATGGTTGAATGGTGAGCGTCCGCCCATGCGACCAGTGCGTTGAGCGGTACGAGAAATGACCGCCCCAGCTCCGTAAGCCGATACTCCACCCGCGGCGGAATTTCCGGATAAAGCTGCCGGTGCACAAATCCATCCTGTTCAAGCCGCTTCAGAGTGCGGGACAGCATCTGCTTTGAAACATCATCAATGGCGCGGTTCAATTCGCTGAAACGGCGGACACCGTCCTGCAACTCGAGCAGGATCAGAAAGCTCCACTGGTCGCCAATTCTGTCCAGCACATCACGAATAGGGCAGGACTGCAGATCAGGCGTGGATTTGTTTGGCAGTGACATTAAATCACCTTTCAGCATTGGAGCATGGGCGGATGGTCATTCCGGTGTGACCAGGTCACGGCAAAATGACGTCTTGCGGCAATTCCGTGTTCACCTTACGTCAGTTGATAGCCGGTTGCAAAATGGCACCGGGTCACAAAAACAGACCGTATAGTCACGGTTGTTTTGAAAGGTATCAAGATGGCAAAAGTTGCTTTAATCGGTGCGTCTGGCCAGGCGGGTTCACGCATTCTGCGGGAACTGTCAGACCGCGGCCATGATGTTACGGCCATTGCGCGCAATCCGGAAAAGATTGTCAGCTTGCCGCGTGTAACTGCGGTCAGGGGTGATGTTTACGACAAGGATGGCCTGGTCACTCTTCTAAAGGGGCATGATGCGGTTATCAGCTCGGTGCATTTCACCGCAAGCGATCCTGAATTGTTGATTTCTGCTGTGCGAGATGCGGGTGTGCCCCGCTATCTGGTGGTTGGTGGGGCTGGCAGCCTGGAGGTGGCGCCGGGCAAAAGGCTGGTTGACCAGCCCGACTTTCCAGACGCCTATAAAAACGAGGCTCTGGGCGGCGCAAAATTCCTGGATAGGCTGAAAGCGCTGCCTGACATCAACTGGACGTTTCTGTCGCCTTCCGCGCTGTTTGTTCCGGGTGAACGCACAGGCAAGTTCCGGCTTGGGAAAGACACACTTATCAGCAATGAATCGGGCAGCAGCATATCATTTGAAGACTTCGCCGTTGCTCTGGTCGACGAGCTTGAAAATCCGGAACATCTGCGTCAACGCTTCACCGTTGGCTACTGATCACACGAACCGCTTATGCCGGCGCAAGGCTTTCCAATACAGTTGGTATCAGTTCTGAGACCGTTGGGTGCACTGGTACCGAGTGTTGCAGAGTGGTGTAAGGCACATCTGCATTCATGGCGTTCAATATGCCATGAATGGCCTCATCACCTTCCACACCCAGTATGGCTGCGCCCAGAATCCGCTGTGTGTCGGCATCAGCGATAATTTTCATAAAGCCCTGTGTTTCGCTTTTTTCAATCGCCCGGCCAATGCGTGCCATGGGCCGGGTGCCGATCAGCAACCGTTTTCCGGCGGCGCGTGCCTCACGTTCTGTCATGCCTGCGCGGCCCAGAGGCGGGTCGGTGTAAAGCGCATAGCCCGGCACTCGATCGCTGACCTTGCGGCATTCGCCATCCAGGAGATTGGCAGCCACAATTTCAAAGTCGTTATAGGCGGTGTGGGTGAACGCGCCACGCCCATTGCAGTCACCCAGCGCATATACTCCGTCCACGCTGGTCTGCAGGTCTTCTCCCACTGTAATGAAACTGCGTTTGTCGACGGTGATGCCGGCCTTGTCCAGGCCAAGGTCGTGTGTGTTCGGGGTGCGGCCAACTGCCAGCAGAACATGACTTGCCGTCAATTCCGGAGCACCCGACGTGCAAGACAGGGCCACGTGAATGTCATCGCCTGCCGGTTGAAACGAAATGCACTCTGCATGGGTGCGAATGGCAATCCCTTCGGCTTCCAGAATGTCGTGCAGTGCGGCGGAAATATCCTCGTCCTCCCTCGAAACCAGACGTGGGCCTTTTTCCACCAGTGTGACATCCGCACCGAAGCGCCGATACATCTGGGCAAATTCCAGCCCGATATAGCTGCCGCCAACTATCACCAGATGCCTGGGCAATACATCCACCTGCATCATTCCTGAATTGGTCAGCAACGAAACATCTGAAACGCCGGGCATGTTGGGTATGGTTGCGCGGCCGCCCGTATTGATAAAAATTCGGCGGGCGGAAAGGGACATGCCGTTTACGCTGACGGTTTGTGCTGAGGTGAAACGCGCGTGACCGCGAATGAGGGTCAACCGTGCCATGCCGGACAGCCAGTCCTCATTGCGTTGCCGGGAACCTGCGGCAATTTCATTCGCTCTGGCTGAAACCGCCCTCATGCTGACAGAGATATCTCCGCCAATTTCCACGCCAAACTCCGCTGCGCGGCGCGCCATGTGTGCAACACGGGCGCTGGCTACCAGCGCTTTGGTTGGGGTGCAGCCGGTATTAACGCAGGTGCCACCAATCAAGTGCCGCTCTATCAACGCCACACGCATGCCGGCTGAAGTCAGGCGTCCCGCCAATGGTGGACCGGCTTGGCCAGCGCCAATGATGATGGCGTCGAAATCGTCTGTCATATCAGCGCCCTGACAATTAAAAATGCGCCACCAATGGCAATCATGTCTTCTATCAAGGCGGCTGGCAAACTGCGTCCAAGACTCGTTGCCAGCCATGATCGCCCGGCGGCCCCACAATATGTGCCTGCAATTGCGCCCAACGCTCCGGCGACAGCACCATACACTGTCAGGTCAAAAATCGCGCCGACTCCGGAACCAACCAGGGCACCCATGGCAATTCTGGTCAGAAATTGCGGCAGCACCTTGCGACTGGGTGTCGTGGGCAGTTTGTCGGTAACAAGCTCGGCTGCTGCCAGAATGGAGAATATGCTGACGGACCAGACAGAGCCGAAAAAGCCAAGCCAGTTTTCAGCCACTGGTACCCAACCGAGATAGACCGCCCACGAAAGCGCGGCGGGTGCCAGCATGGCACGCAGGCCAGCGATGAACCCGATTAAAAACGCCGGAACAAGAAACATGTACCCCTCCAGTAAAGCTGGCCCGAAGCCTGTTGCGGGCCAGCAGTGGATTTGAACCGTGATCTCAGGCTGGTTTTATGTTGCCGGTGATGTCCTCCGACGGAACCGGGCTGAGCCAGCGATAGAGTATGCCACCAAGCGCGCCCCCGATGATCGGCGCCAGCCAGAACAACCAGAGCTGGCCAATAGCCCAACTGCCAGCAAATAGCGCCGGGCCAGTGGAGCGGGCCGGATTAACCGAAGTGTTGGTGATCGGGATGGAAATCAGGTGAATGAGCGTCAATGCCAGGCCAATGGCCAGGGGTGCAAATCCTGCCGGCGCACGGCCATGCGTAGAACCCATGATAACGAACAGAAATGCCGCAGTGAGAACCAGTTCAATGGCGAAAGCAGAGCCGAGAGAATAGCCGCCCGGTGAGTGTTCGCCATAGCCGTTGGCAGCAAAGCCCCCGGCGGGGTTAAAACTGGCGGAGCCAGACGCTATTGCATAAAGCAGCGCCGCTGCAATCACGGCGCCCACAACTTGCGATATTATGTAAGGCGCAATTTGTCCCGGCGGAAAACGCCCGCCCGCGGCAAGCCCAATGGTAACGGCCGGGTTCAGGTGGCAGCCGGACACATGGCCAATGGCATAAGCCATGGTCACCACGGTCAAGCCAAAGGCCAGTGCTACCCCGAGAAAGCCTATTCCAAGCTCTGGCACCCCGGCGGATATGACTGCCGCCCCGCAACCGCCGAAGGTTAACCAGAAAGTTCCTATGCACTCTGCTGCGTATTTTTTAAAGTCACTCATCAACAGCCCCCAAAGCTTACCCGTGCGGGTAATTTGTAACTTTGGCCTGAAGCCTCATGACGCGTTGGAAATGACGCCGTTCAATTTGGCGAAATTTCACCAACGCTTTGTTTCGCTGCAACTTTAAATGCAAAGCCGCTTCAGTTTATGAAAGTGCCCTACACATGCTGCAGAACGGTTCATGTTGGCTTAGTGCCGATGAACAGTTTTTTCTTTATATAAAAAAATGCAACCTTTAATTGCATGTAAGGGAAAGTTTATCTCTTATTCCTTTGGCGGCTCAACACTGAGAACTGTCAGCTGGTGGGTAACGCCGTCATTGGCCGTCCAGTTGATCGACTGTCTGGCACGCAGGCCAAGCAGAGCAATGCCGATGGGTGTCAGAACCGAAATTCGGCCTTGGTTGATATCGGCCTCTACCGGGTAAACCAGAGTTACACTGCGGTTGTGGCCCTCTTCCGTTTCATAGGTAACTGTCGAGCCCATGCGAATGGACTGGCGCACGGTTGCGCCGCCTTCAACCACGCGTGCCCGGTCCAGCTCCGCCAGCAGGGTTTCTGCCACTTTCGGCATTTTCGAAGAAACGCTTTCTGCCAGAAGCGTCAGTCGGTTGTAGTCGGAAGTGCTGATGATGATGTTGGGTTTGCGCTTGGCCATAGTCTCAATTTTCAATTTTTTGCAAAGGCAGGGCGTTGTCCCATTCCCACGCGTGCCACGCGTTGAGATTTCAGGACATATCTGCCAGAGAAATGAATTTTTGGAGTTTTTGAAAAGACAACAACATCCCCGGACTCGGGGGTAATGCCCGAGCCGGGGCTAATAGCCCGTGACGGTTACGATTCGAATAGAGCGGGCAGGTCGTACTGTTTTCATGCCTTAAGCTTGAACCTTATCGAGCAATTGTCAAGGAAGGTGATTTTGGTTCGCCTGGCACAATTAGCGCCAACGTTATATTTCCCTCACATTTGACCGTTAAAGTTAACAAAGCTGCTTGCGGAAAACATGCTTTGTCTTTTATCAGCCCTTCAGCTTTCCAATATTTGCCAGCGCCATTCCCTGTGGGCGGTGCTGTTTTAGTGAGTGCCCCCATGACGCTGCAAACGCCATACTATCTGATCGACAAGGAAAAACTTCTCCGCAATATGGAGAAGGTGGCCTATGTGCGTCAGCATTCGGGTGCAAAAGCTCTGCTGGCGTTGAAATGCTTTGCCACTTGGTCGGTTTTCGATGTGATGCGGCACTATATGGATGGCACGACATCCTCCTCGCTTAACGAGGTGAAGCTGGGTCGCAGCCGGTTTGGCGGCGAGACCCACGCCTACAGCGTCGCATGGGCTGATCACGAGATTGATGAGGTTATCGCCAGCAGCGACAAGATCATTTTCAACTCCATTGGCCAGTTCCGCCGGTTCGAGCAAAGGACAGAAGGCTTGAACCGCGGGCTGCGGCTGAACCCGCAAGTCAGCTCTTCCAGTTTTGACCTGGCAGATCCGGCTCGTCCGTTTAGCCGGCTTGGCGAATGGAGCGGGGACGAAATTGAAGCGGTTGTGGGTCAGATCAATGGCTTTATGATCCACAACAATTGCGAAAACTCCGATTTCGGGCTGTTCAGCGATATGCTGGACCGGATCGAAGAGCTGTTTGGCAGCTTTCTGCAGCGTGTGGAGTGGGTCAGCCTTGGCGGCGGAATTCATTTCACCGGCGAAGAATATCCGCTGGATCAGTTCTGCCAGCGGCTGAAGGCCTTTGCAGATAAATATGGTGTGCAGGTTTATCTGGAGCCGGGCGAGGCATCGATTACCCGGAGCACCACACTGGAAGTCACCGTGCTGGACACACTATACAACGGCAAGGATCTGGCAATTGTTGATAGCTCCATCGAAGCGCATATGCTGGATCTGCTGATTTACCGTGAAAAAGCGAAAATCGAACCGAATTCAGGGCCACACAGCTTTATGATTTGCGGCAAATCCTGTCTGGCGGGAGACATTTTCGGTGAGTTTCAGTTTCCTGAACGCCTGTCACCGGGCGACCGCCTTTCCATTCAGGATGCGGCGGGCTACACAATGGTGAAAAAGAACTGGTTCAATGGCGTTCGCATGCCATCCATCGCCATTCGCGAAAGCGATGGCTCTATTCGCCTTGTCCGCGAATTCACTTACGCGGATTACGAGCAGAGTCTTTCATAAGCTCTGGAGTTTTTCCCTAATCGGGTCAAGGATACCTTTCGAAGACATGAAGAAGAACGTGCTTATCATTGGCGGCGGTGGTGTCGCTCAGGTTGTGGCGCACAAATGTGCACAGAACAACGATCTGTTCGGCAATATCCACATTGCGTCGCGCACTGTGGCAAAGTGTGACGCCATCGTTGAATCCATCAAGAGCAAGGGTGCGCTGAAAATTCCGGCCGAAATTGCCACCCACTCGCTGGATGGCACAGATGTTGAGGCTACAAAAAGCCTGATCCGCGCTGGCGAAATCGCCATTGTTATCAATGTCGGTGCACCGTTCATCAACATGTCGGTGTTGCAGGCCTGTATTGAAACAGGCGCTGCTTACATCGACACGGCTATTCATGAAGATCCACTGAAAATCTGCGAAACGCCGCCGTGGTATGGCAATTACGAATGGCAGCGGCGGGAGCTTTGCAAGGAAGCGGGCATCACCGCCATTCTGGGTGCGGGCTTTGACCCCGGCGTGGTCAATGCTTATGCGAAGCTGGCGGTGGATGACTATTTCGACCGCGTGGATTCAATTGATATTATTGACGTGAATGCCGGTTCGCACGGGCGCTATTTTGCTACCAATTTCGACCCGGAGACCAATTTCCGCGAATTCACCGGGCGCGTCTGGTCGTGGCAGAACCGCGAATGGACCAAGAACAAGATGTTCGAAATTCGCCGCGAGTGGGATCTGCCGGTTGTTGGCGTGCGGCCGACCTATCTGACCGGCCATGATGAAATTCACTCGCTTTCGCGCAATCTGGACGTGCCGGACATCCGGTTCTGGATGGGTTTTGGCGACCACTACGTCAATGTATTCACCGTTTTGAACACGCTTGGCCTGTTGTCGGAACAGCCGGTTAAAACCGCTGAAGGGCTGGAAGTCGTGCCGTTGAAGGTCGTCAAGGCCATTTTGCCGGACCCATCTTCTCTGGCGCCGGATTATGAAGGCAAAACCTGCATCGGCGATCTGGTGAAGGGCGAAAAGGATGGAAAGCCGCGTGAGGTTTTCATCTACAATGTTGCCGACCACAAGGAAGCTTATGAAGAGGTGGGAAGTCAGGGCATATCCTACACAGCGGGTGTGCCAGCGGCTGCCGCAGCCATGTTGATTGCAACAGGTGAGTGGGATGTGAAGGTTATGGCCAATGTTGAGGAACTGCCACCACGGCCATTCCTTGACCTATTGGGCCGCATTGGCCTGCCAACGCGTGTGCGTGAGGGTGATGTGGATCAGGCGCTGTAGGCGCAGCCTGTTAAAATTTCCTTGGAAGGGGCTCCGATGCCAATCGGGGCCCTTTTCATTTCAGGCAAACTTACGAGCCAGACCAACGCACAGCATCACAATCATGGTTGCGGCTATCATGGTCCATGCAATGGGTTCGCCCAGTAACAAACCAGCAAGCGCCAGACCAAAGAACGGCTGCACAAGCTGCAACTGGCCTACAGTGGCAATTCCGCCAAGCGCCAGACCGCGATACCAGAAAACAAAACCAATCAGCATGCTGAACAGTGATACATAACCAAGGCCCACCCAGGCGGAGGGGCTGATATTGTGCAGTGTCGCCGGCATTGCCAGCCATGTCAGCACCAGCATAAACGGCGCGGAAAGCACCAGCGCCCAGCAGATGACCTGCCAGCCGCCCAAGCGGCGAGACAGTGCGGCACCTTCGGCATAGCCCAGCCCGCATGCGATGATTGAAGCGATCATCAACAGATCGCCGATCAACGATGATGAGCCTTGCGGTGAAAATGCAAAACTTACAACTGTCAGGCTGCCAAGACATGAAAACAGCCAGAACAGCGGTGCAGGGCGCTCTCCACCGCGAAGCACGGCAAATATGGCGGTGGAAAGCGGCAACAGACCAATAAACACAATGGAATGAGCCGAGGTCATATATTGCAAAGCAAGGGCGGTCAGCAACGGGAAGCCGACGACCACGCCCAGCGCCACAATCACCAGCGATTTCAGATCACGCTTTTCCGGCAGTTTCTGCCGCATCACAAAAAGCAGGGCAGCGCCGCACAACGCTGCAATGGTTGCTCTGGCCGAGGTTAGAAACATTGGCGAAAGGTCTGCCACCGCAACGCGCGTGGCGGGCAGGGAGCCGCTGAAAATCAACACTCCCAGAAGCCCGCTGCCCCATCCTCGAAAAATCTGCTGTTCGCTGCTCATCATATGACTCGATCATCTGCCTGCAAAAATTTCTAAGCGATAGAGAATGGAAAGTTCAGACACAGAGCGGTACAATTCAATCAAACTGTATTGGCCGAAAGCAGGTACAATCTGGCAATGTTCAAACAAGCACCAATGTTAAAAACAAACCGCACCGCGCAGGTCATGGAGGCTGTTCGGGCACGGATAGCCTCACGTGCGCTGACCAATGGCGACAGGCTTCCCTCCATACGCGGCTTTGCAGGGATCATGGGAGTTTCGCCCGCCACTGTTGTGGAAGCCTATGACCGGCTTGTGGCGGAAGGGTTGTTGAGGGCCAAGGCAGGTTCCGGGTTCTATGTGTCTGCCAGTGCATTGCTGCCACTTTCTCTGCCTGAGAGTGTGCCGGCTCAGGCGCGTGCGGTGGACCCGTTCTGGGTTTCCCGGCAATCGCTGGATGCCGGGCCTGACACTGCAAAGCCCGGATGTGGCTGGTTGCCGCCCGACTGGATGCCTGCGGAGGCACTGCGGCGGGCCCTGCGCAATGTTGCCCGGGCAGATGCTTCTGTTCTGACGGATTACGCAGCGAGCCACGGCTCCCATGCATTGCGCCGTTTGTTGCTTGCACGTTTGCACGGCGAAGGCATCAACGCTTCGGCAAACCAGCTTTTGCTGTGCGGCTCCGGCACACAGGCCATAGACCTGATCTGCCGCCTGCTGGTCAAACCGGGTGATGCCGTGCTGGTGGATGATCCGTGCTATTTCAATTTTCGCGCTTTGCTGCGGGCACATCAAATCCGCGTGGTCAGCGTACCATATACGCAAAACGGACCGGACATTGCGGCGTTTGAAACCGTGCTGGCAACGGAACGGCCCAGGCTCTACATCACCAACTCGGCACTTCATAATCCTACGGGTGCAACGCTTTCAGCCCATAATGCGCATTTGCTGCTGAATGCCGCGGCCAGCCATGATCTGACTGTGGTCGAGGATGATATATTTGCCGACTTTGAACCGGAGCCCACAATCCGGCTGGCAGCGCTGGATGGCCTGAACCGCGTTATCCGCATTGGCAGCTTTTCCAAAACGCTTTCTGCCTCTTTGCGCTGCGGCTATATTGCCGCGCGCCCGGAATGGATTGCCGAACTGGCAGATGTGCAGGTGGCGACGAGTTTTGGCGGTCCAAGCCCTGTCATAACAGATGTGATTGCCAATGTTCTATCAGGCGGTTTCTATCGCAAACATATGGAAGACCTTCGCCAGCGGCTGTTGAAAAAACAGCATGAAGTTGCGACGAAGCTCAGATCCATTGGCATTGAACCATGGCTGATGCCACGCGGCGGATTTTACCTGTGGTGCCGGCTGCCGAAAGGCTGTGACTCGGCGGATATTGCCCGCCTGGCGCTTGAACATGACATCGTGCTGGCTCCGGGAAATGTTTTCAGCGCGGCGCAAACCTCAGCAGACTTCATGCGGTTTAACAGTGCCCAGTGCGATGACCCTCGCTTCTGGCAGGTCCTGGCGCAGGCAGTGCAAGCAGGCAGAGCGCAACCAACAAGTGTTGAGTCGAAGCACGGCTAAACCAGAAATTGCATCTCGATCAGGGTTTCATTGACGCATTCCACCAAGGCGCGCCCTGCCGCAGTCAGTCCGTCAGAGCGGTGCACCAGAAATATTGCCACCGGTTGCACCGGCGGGAATGTTTCCAGAATTCTCAACCTGCCGGCGGTGACTGCCTCTTCAATCATCGGAACAGGCATTATACCGACCCCGGTTCCGGCCTCTATCAGCTTTGCCTGAATTGCAACGCTGGAGCAGATATCGAGCTGGGCGGGGTTAAGCCCGTCCGAGGCAAACCAGCGAACAACCTGGCGATAGCCTATGGTTCCCGGCTGGTTGGCAATAATGCGTATTCGCGCAAGTGTGTTGGGCGTCACCACGCCCGAAAGATCGAAACTGGTTGATGCAACCCAGGCCGTAGGCTGCAGCCCAAGGTAGACATAGGTAAAACCCTCGATCTCATGCGGCTCAACCAGAAACGCCAGATCGAGCCGACTGTTCTGCAGCGCTGGTTCAATGGACGAACTGGTTGCAACGGTCAGTTCCGGGTGAATGTCCGGATATGTTTTGTGCAGCCTTTCGATAATCCGCGGCAGACATGCCATGGCAAAGCCTTCGGCAAATCCAACTTTCAGCACACCTGCAATGTTGGTGGATGCGGTTGAACTCAACTGATCAACCGCGTCCAGCACATTGTGCGCGCCCCTCAACAACTCACGCGTGCGCTGGGTGGGATACAGTTTCCTGCCTGATCGCTCAAACAGCGGGCCGCCAATATTGCTCTCAAATTCTTTCAGGCGCAGGGAAACAGCGGGCTGCGACAAAGACAGCCGATCGGCAGCCTTCTGCACAGAGCCTAGCGTGGCTGTCCAGAAAAACGCTTCGATCTGTTGAAGTGTGGGCCGATTCATTTGAAAATCTTATAAGATTTTCCTCGAAATTCAAATTGGACCCAGTGATCCAAATGAAATAAACCGCCCGTGATCGGGAGGACATGTAAGCCAGTGCCAAGCATCATTACATCTATCGAAGGTTTTTCGCTTTCCTGCGACCTGCCAAACCGCGTCGGCAATGCTCGCGTCATGTTCGAAAAGCGCACATCGCTACTGGTGCGTGTGCGAACGGACGATGGTCATGTCGGGTGGGGCGAATGCTGGGCATATGCGGATGCTGTCAGCGAGATGATCCGCGCTCGTCTGGGGCCCGCTTTGATTGGCGCTGACGTAACGCTGCCCAGTGCAGCCATTGCGCCTTTGTTTGGCTTTGCAGCACAGGACCGGCGTGGCCTGCACCATATGGCCATCAGTGCGCTGGACATTGCCCTGTGGGATGCCTTCGGGCGCGTTGCGGGCCGTCCCATTCACGCGCTGCTTGGCGGCGCGCGTCGCAAATCTGTCCAGGCCTATGCCAGTGGTCCGCTTCTTCGCGAGGGCAACCCATATGCCGACCTGGATGAAGCCCTGGCCAGTTATGTTGAACAGGGGTTCCGCGCATTCAAGCTGCGCATCGGCATCGATCGGCAGCGGGACGTGGCCGCTTTGCGCCGCGCCCGTGACATCATTGGCCCGGACGCAATGCTGATGGCAGACATGAATGAGGCCGGAACCGTCAAGGAAGCCATCGGGCTGATGCGCCAGATCGAGGATCTGGAGCTTGCCTGGCTGGAAGAGCCGGTTCCACATGACAATTTTCCCGCCTATGTCAGGCTGGCCCAACAACTTCCAGTGGCACTTTCCGGCGGAGAGTCTCTTTACGGCCTGGCCGCTTTCCGCGATGTGCTTTCGCAAGGCGGGTTGGAGATAGTGCAGCCGGACCTTGCACTGTGTGGCGGCTTCACCGAGGCGCGAAAGATTGCGGCCTTGGCCGAGGCATTTGGTGTGCCGACAGTGCCGCATGTTTGGGGAGCGGGCGTGAACTACCTTGCATCCCTGCATTTCACTTCGACGCTGCCAGTGCAGCGTATGGGCCGCTTTACCTATCCGCTGCATGAAATTGATGTGGGCTACAACCCGCTGCGCGAGTGCATTGCAGCCATTGAGCTTGATGAAAATGGCCATGTTGCCGTGCCGCAGGGTCCGGGGCTGGGTGTTGATATCGATGTGTCGGATTTTGAAGAGTTTATTGTGGATCGCTGGACGATCTGAAGACGACCGGGGAGGACTGAAAAAATGAAAATGCAATTGATGGTGTCGGCACTGGCTTTGATGCTGGGCAGCGGAGTGGCACAGGCGCAGACCGTGTTCAATCTTGGTTTCATTGGCGGCCCTGCTGCACCGGAAACGATTGGTATTGGCCAGTTTGCTGATGAAATAGCCGAGAAGACCGAGGGTCGTTACAAGATCCAGCTACAGGGCGCTGGCGCTCTTGGTGGTGATCGTGATGTCATCGAAGGTGTGCAGTTTGGCACCATCGAAATGACCATGTCATCCACTTCCGTTGTCGCAAATTTCGCTCCGGAATTCACCGTGTTCGACGTTCCATTTCTGTTTCGCGATTTCGATCATGCGCAGGAAGTGTTCAACGGGCCGCTGGGTCAGGAAATTCTTGACACGCTGCCAGATGCTGGCTTCGTCGGCCTGGCTGCTGGCGGTATCGGGTTCAGGCAGCTCACCAACAGTGTTCGCCCGGTAACCACTGCTGCTGATGTGGCCAATCTGAAAATTCGCACACAGCAGAATGACCTGCATCTTCAGGCGTGGGAAGCTCTGGGCACTTTGCCAACGCCAATGGCGGTTACCGAAGTGTATTCGGCTCTGCAGCAGGGCGTTGTTGACGGACAGGAAAACCCGATCGGGGCGATCATCAACAATCGCTTCGGTGAAGTTCAGAAATATATGAGCATCACCGACCATGCCTTTACGCCGATTGTGGTGCTGATCAACCCCGGCATCTATGACAGCCTGTCGGATGAAGATAAGCAGATTTTCCGTGAAGCCGCAGTGAATGCCATGGCGCGAACCAAGGACGAAGTTGCCAAGGTACAGGAAACCGGTCTCGATACGCTGAGAAGCCTTGGTGTGGAGATTCAGGAAGATGTGGACGGCGACAGCTTCCGCGAAAAGCTTGCGCCAACATTTGAGCAGTTGAGCACGCGCTTCGGTGAAAAGCTGGATGCAATTCGAAGTGTGGGGCAATGAGCGCCACCAACATACGCTCGCTGTTTCTCTGCAGCGAGCGCCTGCTCAACAGAGCTGTGGTAACGGGCGCGGCGCTGATGCTGGTGGTGGCGTCCGCGGCGGCGCTTTTCCAGGTGTTCAGCCGGTTTGTGCTGCATGTTCCGGCGCACTGGTCAGAGCCGATGATCAAAATATCGCTGATCTGGATGGTGTATCTGGGGTTGATGGCCGGTGCCCGGACGGGAACCATGATTGCGGTCGATTTCGTTTTTGACATGACAAAAGGTCGATTTCGCACGCTCATGCGCGCAATGATCCTGGTTGCCATGTTGATCGTGCTTGTCGTGCTTTTCTACAATGGCTGGCGCGCAGTTTACATGGTGCGAAATCAGACAATCGCAGGCCTGGGTCTTTCTGCATCGTGGGTCTATGCGGCCATACCAATCGGTGCGGGGTTCGCCGCTTTGGCGGCAATTGCCCACTTTATCGATCCCCACACAAAAACCGACAGCGCTGAAGCGCTTTGATCCGAGGTTGCAATGCTTCCTGTTATGATTTCCACGATGACGCTTTTTATGCTCATCGGCATTCCGGTTGCAATCGCGATTGGCTTGGCAAGCCTGATTGGGATCAGCGGGTTCACGTCTCTGCCAATGGTTTTGTTTCCTCAACAAGCCTTTGTTGCGCTGGATAAATTTCCTCTTGCCGCCATCCCGTTTTTCATCCTGGCGGGCAATCTCATGGCGGCGGGTGGCATCTCCCGCCGGCTTGTGGAACTGGTTGAGTGCTGCGTGCACTCAATCCGTGGCGGTATTCTGCTGACATGCGTGTTCACGGCACTGATTTTCGGTGCAGTGTCCGGGTCCAGCGTGGCAACAACACTGGCAATTGGTGCAGTGTTGATCCCGGCCATGGTCAAGCGTGGCTACCCGATTGGCTTTGCTGCCGCGCTGCAGGCAACATCGGCAGAATTGTCGGTGCTGATACCGCCGTCAATTCCAATGATCATTTACGGCTTGTCCGCCAACGTATCGGTGGGAGACCTGTTTCTTGCAGGTATTGGGCCAGGCATTCTTGTGGCGGTGGCGCTGAGCGTGTTTGTGCTCATCTACACGCGCTATAAGGGCTTTGTTGAAGTGCGTGCCGAAAAGCGGCCTCCGTTCTTTCCGGCACTTAAGGGTGCAAGCCTTGCGCTGCTGATGCCCATCATCGTGCTGGGCGGCATTTACGGCGGCGTGTTCACACCCACTGAAGCGTCCGTTATCGCCGTCGGGTATTCACTGGCAGTTTCACTGATCTACCGTGAATTGAGCATGTCGCAATTTGGTGAGGTCATCAGGAAATCGGCGATTTCGTCGGCTATCGTCATGTTCATCATTTCGATGGCGGGCGTGTTCTCGTTTGTCCTGACACGGGCAGGGGTGCCGGCAGCAATCGGTGCCTGGATCGTCGAAACCTTCACCTCACCAATAAGCTTCTTGATAGCGGTGAACATCTTCCTGTTCATCATGGGAATGTTTGTTGAAACGTCGGCATCCATCGTGGTTCTGGGTCCAATTCTGGCACCGGTAGCGGTGCATTACGGAATTGATCCGATCCATTTCGGCATGGTCATGATTTTCAATCTGGCGATGGGCATGATTACGCCGCCACTTGGGGTGAATCTTTTCGCCGCCTGCGCAGTCGCCAATATCGGGATTGAAAAAATGATTCCCTATCTGGTGCCTCTGGTCGGGGTCATCATCTTCTGTCTGGGTCTTGTGACATTTATCCCAAGCATATCGCTGTTTCTCGTACGATAGAAACCAGCCAGTAAACTCAAACGCCGCCGCCCTGTTGCCGGGGCGGCAGCGTTTTTTTTACGTTGCATCGCTGCGCTGGCGAGGTTTCAGTCCGCCATGGGGTCGTGGCCCCAATTCATCAGCGAATGCCGCCAGGTTGAATTTTCGAGGTCTTCTTTCGGTCCACCCTGGGCCAGATGGCGGTGAACATATCCAACCACCTTGCGCATATGGGCATAATCGTCGTCGGTAAGGTCTGTTTTGTGCTTGTGCTTGATCTCGACAATCCGGCGACCTGAATGGCGCCCGATCGTTTCCCCGCCATCATCGCCCGACCATCCGGCGGCCTTGCTCTCGTCTGTTTCAAGCCATTTCTGCAGTTTGGATGGGGTCATGTTGACCGCCTCGGTAAACTCTGTCCAAACCTTCTCCCGGTCAATGGGCGTTCCGCTCATCCTGTCGTTCCCGGCACGGCTCCCCCGGTTCGCACATCCATGCGCCCGTTTTCTTCACCGTCCCAATATTCCAGCGTGCGCGCGGAAACTTTGATCAGCAAAATGCCGGGCGTGTCCACACCGTCCGGAAACCAGCGATCGAGGTCCTTTACCCAATGCGCTTCGAACTGGGCTTTGTCACGGACCAGGATGGCTTCGCCTTCTACCGCGATAAAAATTCCCGGCTTTCCCAGAAGGCTCGGCGGCGCGGTGAAGGTCAGGGAAACATCAGGGGTACGTTGTATATCGCCGACTTTTTCAGTGTCTTCATATGTGAAGAACCATGAGTCGCCGTCATACTCTACGTCGCCATTGTTGCTCATCGGCCGGGTGTTGATCCTGCCACGTCCGCCAACCGTGTTGAGCATGCAGAAGTCAATCTTGCCAAGCTTCTCTGAAAGCTCTTCCATTGTTAAATCGGTCATCAGAATCTCCTGGATTGGAAGCTACTGATAACCATTCCTCTTATGCGTTAGTTCCGAGTGGCGGTGACTGCATCAGGCGTAAAATTGTCGCGTGTAAAATCCGGTTTGGGATATAGTCTGCGGTTTCGCATCAGTACCGCTGGGTGAAGAGTGGAATTGGAACAGTGCTGGCTGCCTTTGGCTTCCGGCTTATATTGGAGACACTGCCGTGAGTGAAATTCAGCCGGGGCCGAAAATCAACCAGGCCATGCGAACTGATATTCAGAATTCGGTTCTATGCTGGCTGGCAACGGTCGATTCATCTGGTACGCCGAACGTCACGCCCAAAGAGATTTTCTCATCTTATGGTGATGATCGTATCGTTGTGGCGGACATCGCATCGACGAATACGGTGCGCAATATTCGGTCGCATCCAACGGTCTGCGTGAGCTTTATCGACATATTCCGTCAACGCGGCTTCAAGGTTGTCGGGTCGGCGACCATTATCGGGCCGGAAGAGCCCGATTTCGCGATTGTCGGGGCAGATTTGCTGCGATTGGCTGGAGTGGATTTCCCCATCCGCCATGTGATTTCAATTCATATGGAACGCGTATCGAGAATCTGGGCACCGAGTTACGCGCTCTTTCCAGATCGTACAGAGGAAGAGCGGATTCAGGTTGCCTATGACACCTACGGCGTTGTAGCAGCAGGGTAACTGAATTGTATGACGTTGCGGGTTTCGCTTCAGGCTGGTGGGGTGCTCCGCTTGAAACATTTCATCGGATGGTCTAGCTAAAGTTCATGGCTTTGCCACGGGGTCTGGCTATACGCTGACCGCCTTGAGGGACCTTCGGGTCCCTTAAGTGTTTCTGGGGTTGCACCATTGCTTGTATAGCTCGTCATAGCAAGAGTACTTGACGGCAATTGCTTCGTCCCCTCTGCCTCGTTGATTGATGATAAGCCCTGCCTCCGATAAACAGTCATGTGCTCAAATCGTGCCTGTGCCAAAAACATCCATAAAAAATATTAGATGTGGCTGTTCGTAGTTCACGTACGTTTTCCATCATGGGCGGACTCATTCGCACTTCTGCAAAATCACAAGTTGCTGCTTAGTGCGAGTGCTAACAAGAATCTGTTGAGCACCTCCGCCATACCGGCGAAAGTGCTCAAAATTCGCATCTTAAGATGCTCTCAGCATAGTTAATGCTGTTTGGGATCCAACTCAGACCCTTTACCTACAAGCGCATCAGCTGCAGCCGGATGTCGAGCCGCAGGTGTCGCACTTCAGGCATGTGCCGTTGCGCACCATGGTGAAGTTGTTGCACTCCGAGCAGCTTTCGCCCGTGTAGCCCTTCATCAATGCTTCTGCGCGTCGTGCAGCCGTTTTGTTGCCCGTAACATTGGCAACTTCACGCTCTGTCACCCGGCCTTCCACCGGCTGGTCAAACAGCCCCTGTGCTGGTGAAACATCCTCAATCGGTGCTGGTTCAGACAGCGGCTCAAGTTCAAAATCGCGCTTGAAAGCCGTTGCCGCGCCACCACCAACAATAACCGGGCGCGAAGTGCTGCTGATCACCGTTGTTGTGCTGCGAACCGTGGCTGTCGCCGGTGCTGACGGGCGAGGCGGTGTTACCGTTGCTGAACCTGCTGGCTCTGCTGATGCAACTACGCGGAACTTCGACGTGTTGCCACGCACCATGCCGTGCGATACCGGCAGGTTTGCGGGCTTGTCGCCCTGGACGCCCCTGCCAACCGTGGAAGCATTCAGGTCGTCCGGCTGCACATGCGCCAGATCGTGACGGCCGAGATAGGATACCGCCAACTCACGGAACACATAATCCAGAATGGATGTTGCGTTCTTGATCAGTTCATTGCCCTGCACCATGCCCGCCGGCTCAAACCGGGTGAAGGTGAACGCATCCACATATTCTTCCAGCGGCACGCCAAATTGCAGGCCGAGCGAAATGGCAATGGCAAAGTTGTTCATCATTGCCCGGAAAGCAGCGCCTTCCTTGTGCATATCAATGAAGATTTCGCCCAGACGCCCGTCGTCAAACTCACCCGTGCGCAGATAAACCTTATGCCCGCCGACAATAGCCTTTTGCGTATAGCCCTTGCGCCGGTTTGGCAGTTTTTCCCGCTCACGGATGACCCGTTCAACAATGCGCTCGACAATGCGTTCTGCAACTTCAGCCGCCTGCGCCGCTGCCGGTGCCGAAATCAGCGCCTCTGTTGCCTCTGCAATGATATCGTCGTCTTCATCCTCATCATCCGCAATCAGCGATGCGTTCAGCGGCTGCGACAGTTTTGAGCCATCGCGGTACAGCGCATTTGCCTTCAAAGCCAGCTTCCATGAAAGCATGTAAGCGGCGTTGCAATCCTCCACGCTGGCATCATTGGGCATGTTGATTGTTTTGGAAATCGCACCTGAAATGAACGGCTGCGAGGCCGCCATCATCCGAATGTGGCTGTCTACCGACAATGACCGCTTGCCAATGCGTCCGCATGGATTGGCGCAATCAAACACCGGCAGATGCTCATCCTTCAGGAATGGCGCGCCTTCCAGCGTCATGGCGCCGCAAACGTGAATGTTGGCAGCTTCAATATCCTTGCGGCTGAAGCCCAGGAACGGCAGAAGCTCAAACGAAAAATCGTTCAGGTCTTCGTCTGAAACGCCCAGCTTTTCGCGGCAGAAATCTTCGCCCAATGTCCACTTGTTGAACACGAACTTGATGTCAAAGGCGCTGCCAAGTGCGGCATTCAGCGCTTCAATCTGCTCATCACCAAAGCCCTTGGCGCGCAAAGTGCCGGGGTTGATGGCCGGTGCCTGATTGAGGTTGCCGTGACCGACGGCATAAGCCTCGATCTCGCCAATCTGGTTTTCCGCATAGCCAAGCGAACGCAGCGCATCCGGCACGGCGCGGTTGATGATTTTGAAGTAGCCGCCGCCGGCCAGCTTCTTGAACTTGACGAGTGCAAAGTCAGGCTCAATGCCGGTCGTGTCACAATCCATCACCAGACCAATGGTGCCGGTGGGCGCAATGACCGAAACCTGCGCATTGCGGAAGCCGTTTTTCTGGCCAAGTTCCAGCGCCTCTGTCCACACCGCTTTTGCACGGATGGAAAGCTGCTTGTCTGCCAGCGAGGCATGGTCCAGCGGAACCGGGTCCACCGAAAGCCCCTCGTAACCATTGGCAATGCCTTGGGCTGCGCGCGAATGGTTGCGGATAACCCGCAACATGCCTTCCGCATTGCGCTCATAATCCGGGAAGGCACCCAGAACGCCGGCAATTTCCGCCGAGGTTTTGTAAGCCACACCGGTCATGATGGCCGAAAGTGCAGCGCAGATGGCGCGGCCTTCGGCTGAAGAATAAGGAATGCCGTTTGTCATCAGCAGGCCGCCTATATTGGCAAAGCCCAGACCCAAAGTGCGGTAGTCATATGAGCGCTGGGCAATTTCCTTCGATGGGAACTGCGCCATCAGAACCGAAACTTCCAGAACCAGCGTCCACAGCCGGGTTGCGTGCTCGTAATTTTCAATATCGAAAACGCCGTCTGCCTTGCGGAACTGCAAAAGGTTCAAAGATGCAAGGTTACAAGCCGTGTCATCCAGAAACATATATTCCGAGCACGGATTGGAGGCGCGGATTTCGCCAGCCGCAGCACAAGTGTGCCAGTCGTTGATGGTGGTGTGATACTGGATGCCCGGATCTGCCGATGCCCATGCGGCATAGCCGATCTGGTCCCACAATTCCCGTGCTTTCAACGTGCGGGTAACTTTGCCCGTGGTGCGGCCAATCAGGTTCCAGTCGCCATCTTCTTCCACGGCCTGCAGGAAAGTGTCGGTAACACGAACTGAGTTGTTGGAGTTTTGACCAGCCACGGTGAGATAGGCTTCGGAATCCCAATCGGTGTTGTACACCGGAAACTCAATGTCGGTGAAACCCTGCTGGGCAAACTGGATAACGCGCTTGATATAGTTTTCCGGCACCTGCGCCTTTTTAGCGTCGCGCACTGCGCGCTTGAGGGCAGGGTTCTTCATCGGGTCAAAGCAATCATCCCCGGAGCCTTCGCAATTGACGCAGGCCGAGAGAATGCTTTTCAGATGCTTTGAAACCACCTTGGAACCGGTGACGAGAGCCGCCACCTTTTCTTCTTCGCGCACTTTCCACTGGATATAGGCTTCAATATCCGGGTGATCGATATCCACAACCACCATTTTGGCGGCGCGGCGTGTTGTGCCGCCAGACTTGATGGCACCGGCTGCGCGGTCACCAATCTTCAAAAAGCTCATCAGGCCGGATGACTTGCCGCCGCCGGAAAGCTTTTCGCCTTCACCACGCAGCGAGGAAAAGTTGGAGCCGGTGCCGGAGCCATATTTGAACAAACGCGCTTCACGAACCCACAGGTCCATGATGCCGCCTTCATTGACCAGATCATCGCTGACCGACTGAATGAAGCAGGCATGCGGCTGCGGATGCTCGTAGGAAGAGGTGGAGCGCGTCAATTCGCCGGTCTGATAGTCAACATAGAAGTGGCCCTGACCCGGCCCGTCAATGCCATAGGCCCAGTGCAGGCCGGTGTTGAACCATTGCGGAGAGTTGGGAGCAACCTTCTGGGTGGCGAGCATGAAGGCCAGTTCGTCGCGAAAGGCGAGGGCGTCTTCCTCATCCGCGAAATAGCCGCCTTTCCAGCCCCAGTAGGTCCAGGTGCCGGCCAAACGGTCGAACACCTGGCGGGCATCCATTTCAGAACCGCGACGTTCTGCCTCTGGCAGCTTGGCCAGCCGCGACTCATCCGCAACCGAACGCCACAGCCATGAAGGAACGCCGTTTTCCTCAACCTTTTTCAGGTGCTTGGGAACGCCCGCCTTGCGGAAATATTTCTGCGCCAGAATATCGCTGGCAACCTGGCTGTACTGCGCAGGAACATCAATGCCTTCAAGCCGAAACACAACCGAACCATCCGGGTTGCGAATCTCGCTCGTCGCCTTTCGAAATTCCACATTTTCGTAGGCGCCTTGCCCCGCTTTTGTGTAGCGACGTTCGATCTTCATGCCCATGACCCGACCCCCTTGGAAACCGTTGAACCGCAGCGCAAATCCGTGCATTGCACCCTGCGCTGAGACTCACACAATGTCCGACAATGATTAACTAAACCTTGTGTCTATGAACACAGGAACCCCCTATATATAGATTTTTCGCATCCATTTGGGGAGAGGCTTTTTTACTTTTTTAACAGCCGAAACAAAAAAGCACGGCTGCAACAGCGCCATTTCCTCTGCTCAAACCACGCTAAACCCTGATGGCGCGGGCCTCAATCTATTTGATGAGGCAGATGGAAAATTGACTCGGCAATCAACAGAAAAATAACTCTGCCTGTGAACAACGGGGATGGCGATTTTTTTGGCTTGGCAGTGCTTTGTGCGTGTCATCCGCCGCATCGGCCGGGCAATACCAGAATCATCATTGCGTATTGATATAGATGTATTGACGCGGCTGGTTGTTCTAAAATACCCTGCGCTGTGGGAGCTTATGGCTTCCACTAACGGCCGAACGAGGTGTTAGCGCACCCCGCCCGGCCTGACCACACAACGCTTAAAAGGAGCGCTCCATGGCTAAAATCCTCTATACAACCTCAAACCCCCGTCGCGAAGTCCACTTCGCACACATTGCGCGAAAGGGTCATGAATGACCTGCGTGGTTCTGGTTGATGGCCGCGTTTTCCATTTGCCGGGTGCCCCCTATGTCACTGACAGCACGAGCGAAATTATCGCCCCACCCGATGCGGAGCTTACCGCATTGGTGCCATTGATTCCCGATGCTGACCTGCTGCTGTTGATCCGGCGGCTGGTGATGGGCGTACACCGACGTCGATTCGACTCGCGCTGGAAGGTGGTCAACCGCAGTCGGCTCAAACTGGCACGGCTTTGCATTGACCGGGCTCTATCGGCTTAATCCACAGCGCCTTTCGCACAACGTATCAGCGTGGTCTTTTGCCAGTTCGGTAGCGGGTCATACTGATACGTTTTCGGAAAAAATATTCAGATTTTCACACTACATACGCGCTGTCCGCACATGCCGACAGACCGGACATGAAACCTTGTTTTCACCAGGGTCAGTGCCAATCAACTGATATGCAACCGGGGGCCATTTGCACATATATTGATATGCAACTGCCCTGGAAATGCCCGTCGGACGACCGCCAACAAACCAATCCTTAGCGGATTGTCACCTACAAATAGCGTTTTGGAAAAGCGGAATGTGGTGAGCGCGCAGGGATTCGAACCCTGGACCCCATGATTAAAAGTCACGTGCTCTACCAACTGAGCTACGCGCTCTCACCCTCGTATCTCCCGAGGGAGTAGCGATCTGGCGCGGAACATAAAAAGAGGAATGGCCCACGTCAATCACCTCAAACAAGGTTTTTTGTGCATTTGCCCAAGTTTTATGGAATTTGCGGTTCAGCAATGTCCGGGGTAAGAACCGCGAGAGCCAATAAAGTCACGAAAAAGCGCGCTTTTTCGTTTCAGTGAAATGCGTAAATGCTCCAAGGGGTTTGCACGTGCTTTCGGAACTCTCCTACCCAACAGCGATTCTGGCCGGTTCGCTGTCTTTTCTGTCGCCATGCGTGCTGCCGCTTGTGCCGCCATATCTGTGCTACATGGCGGGCGTTTCGGTAGACGATCTGCGTGACGGCACGGCAGAATCGACAAAATTGCAGGGCAGGGTTGTTCTATCCGCTGTCATTTTCGTGCTCGGCTTCACCACGGTGTTTGTGCTCCTGGGCGCTGGCGCTTCCAGCGTCGGGCAGTTGCTGCGCCGGAATATGGATTGGCTGGCCATTGTCGCGGGTGTTGGCATCATCATCATGGGGCTGAATTATCTGGGCGTTCTGCGGCTCAGCTTTCTCTCTCGAGAAATGCGCGTTGCCGCGCCAGACAAGCCGCGCAATTTTTTCGGCGCATATTTGATGGGGCTGGCTTTCGCCTTTGGGTGGACCCCCTGCATCGGCCCGGTGCTGGGCGCCATTCTGGGCGTGGCGGGCACACAGCAAACGGTTGGGCAGGGCGCGGTGCTGCTGGCCTTTTATTCCGCCGGGCTTGGCATTCCATTCATCCTGGCCGCCGTATTTTCCGGTTTTTTCCTCAAGGCTCTGGCCAGTTTAAGAAATTACTATGGCGTGGTGCAAAAGGTCATGGGCGGGCTTCTGGTGGCAACCGGTGTCCTGTTTATAACCGGCGGAATGCAGGCCATGTCTTTCTGGCTGCTCGAAACCTTTCCCTCGCTTCAGTTTATCGGCTAAAGCCTTGGCCGCAAAATCTGGCTTACGGACCAACATATGAAACGTACCTGCCTATCCATCATACTCGCTGCGGGCGAAGGCACGCGCATGCGATCCGCCAGATCCAAAGTGTTGCACACGGTGGCTGGCCTGCCATTGGTGGGCCATGCGGCGGCGGCGGCGGTCAGTGCCGGGGCGGAAAGGCTGGCGCTTGTTACCGGGCGTGATGCCGGCGATGTTGAAAAGGCAGTTGCTGCCCTGCACCCGGATGCAAAATTCTATCATCAAGCCGAAAGGCTGGGCACCGCCCATGCCGTTCTGGCCGCCGGCGCAGAGCTGGACCACGGCTTTGACGATGTGCTGGTGCTGTTTGGCGACACGCCATTGCTGTTGCCGGAAACCCTGCTGAGCGCGCGGGCCGCGCTGGCCGAGGGCGCGGCTGTGGCCGTGCTTGGGTTTCACACGGCAAATCCTGGCAGCTATGGCCGGTTGATTCTGCAGAATGGCCAGCTCACCGCCATTCGCGAGTTTAAAGATGCGAGCGATGAGGAAAAGCAGATCGGCTTTTGCAATGGCGGCATCATGGCTCTGGCCGGTGCGCATGCCGCGCGGCTTTTGCGCAGCATTGGCAATGCCAACAGCAAGGGCGAATACTACCTGACCGATATTGTGGAACTGGCCCACGCAGAAGGTTTGCGCGTTACTGCGCTGGAAGCTTCCGAGACCGAGCTTCTGGGGGTCAATACGCCGGTGGAGCTGGCAGAAGCAGAAGCCCGCTGGCAGGCCCGGCGTCGGGAAGAGTTCATGTTTGCCGGCGTTTCCATGATGGATCCGGCCAGTGTGTTTCTGGCATATGACACACAGATTGCCGCTGGTTGCCGGCTGGAGCCGAACATCGTGTTTGGCCCCGGCGTCAGCGTGGGTGAAAACACGTCAATTCGGGCCTTCTGCCACATAGAGGGTGCCAGCATTGCCGACAATGTGGAAATCGGGCCGTTCGCCAGGCTTCGCCCAGGCACTAAGCTGGCGGATAACACCAAGGTTGGCAATTTCTGCGAAACCAAAAATGCCAGTGTTGAGACGGGCGCCAAGATCAACCACCTGTCCTATATTGGAGATGCGCGCATTGGCGCTGGCGCAAATGTCGGCGCGGGCACCATTACCTGCAATTATGATGGTGTGCTGAAGCACTTTACCGATATTGGCGCAGGGGCGTTCGTGGGCTCCAATTCCGCGCTTGTCGCCCCGCTGTCAATTGGCGATGGCGCTTACATTGCTTCCGGCAGTGTCGTTACGCTTGATGTGCCTGCGGATGCACTGGCGATAGGTCGCGGCCAGCAGGTTATAAAGCCGGACAGGGGGCGGGCTATTCGAGAGCGGAACCTGGCGGCAAAGGCCGCAAAAATGGCCGCTTCGGGAAAGTAATGCCTGCCTGTTGATACGTCATGTTTCGACATCAAATGTGACACCGCTAATTGAATGAAATTTGATAATCATACTGCAACGCAGCATCTGTCCGGCGTTTGAGGAGTTTTTTATGTGCGGAATTATCGGTATTATCAGCCACACGCCGGTTGCATCCAGATTGGTGGATTCGCTGAAACGGCTGGAATATCGCGGTTATGATTCCGCAGGAATTGCCACGCTTGATGCTGGGCAGTTGCAGCGTGTGCGTGCTGAAGGCAAGCTTAAAAATCTGGAGTCCCGGCTGGATGGAGAGCCAATTGCCGGAACCATCGGCATTGGCCACACACGCTGGGCTACGCATGGCGCGCCAACGGTAGCCAATGCACACCCGCATGCCACCGCACGTCTGGCGGTGGTGCACAACGGCATTATCGAAAACTTTCGCGAGTTGAAGGCAGAGTTGCAGGCCGACGGCTATAGCTTTGAAAGCGAAACAGATACGGAAACTGTTGCCGTGCTGGTAACGCGGGAAATGGACCGTGGTGCTGCCCCGCGTGAGGCGGTTGCCAATGTTCTGGGCAAGCTGGAAGGTGCGTTTTCGCTGGCCTTTCTGTTCAAGGGTGAAGAAAACCTGCTCATTGGCGCGCGCCGGGGCAGCCCGTTGGCAATTGGCGTTGGCCGGGGCGAAATGTTCCTGGGTTCCGACGCCATTGCGCTTTCGCCCTTTACCGATGAAGTGCGCTATCTGGCAGATGGCGATTGGACCATTCTGACGCATGATGCCGCCGAAATCTTTGACGAAGACGGCAATCCGGTAGACAGGCCGGTGACTGTTTCCGCAGGTAAGCCGTTCTATGTGGACAAGGGCAATCATCGCCATTTCATGCAGAAGGAAATGTTCGAGCAGCCGGAAGTGTTGTCCCATACGCTCGGCGCTTACGTTAACATGACGGATGGGCGCACGCGCACGCCAAAGGGGCAGGAGCTGGATTTTACGAAAGTCCGACGCATTGCCTTGTCTGCCTGTGGCACCGGCTACTACGCCGCATTGGTCGGCCGCTACTATTTTGAGCGTTACGCTGGCATTGCATGTGATCTGGATGTGGCTTCCGAGTTTCGCTACCGGGAAAGCCCGTTAAGCGATGTTGATCTTGCGCTCTTCATCTCCCAATCGGGTGAAACTGCCGACACTCTGGCGTCATTGCGCTATGCCAAGTCGCAAGGGTTGAAAACCGCGGCAATCGTCAATGTTCCGGAATCGACGATCGCGCGAGAAGCCGATGTGGTTTTGCCAACTTTGGCCGGGCCAGAGATCGGCGTTGCTTCAACCAAAGCTTTCACATGCCAGCTTATGGCATTGGCAGCATTGGCGGTTCGTGCCGGAGTGGATCGCGGCGTCATCAAGGCTGATGAGGAATTGGAGTTTACCCGCGCGCTGATGGAAGCGCCAAGGCTGGTGAATGAGGCGCTGCACCTGGAAGGTGAGATTGAGCACATTGCCAGAGATTTGGCGACCCAGCACCATGCGCTGTATCTAGGGCGCGGATTCTCTTATCCGTTGGCACTGGAGGGTGCGTTAAAGCTTAAGGAAATCAGCTACATCCACGCCGAAGGTTATGCGGCAGGTGAACTGAAGCATGGCCCGATTGCGTTGATTGATGAAACCATGCAGGTTGTTGTGGTTGCGCCGCATGACCGGGTTTTTGAGAAGACTGTTTCCAACATGCAGGAAGTTGCGGCGCGGGGCGGGCGCATTCTGCTGATCACGGATCATAAGGGCGCGGCTTCGGGCGCTATGGATGGCGCGAGGCTTCTTGTCCTGCCGGATATGCCGGAAATTCTGATACCGATTGTGTTTGCTGTGCCATTGCAGATGCTGGCCTATCATACGGCCGTGCAAATGGGCACTGATGTGGACCAGCCGCGCAATCTGGCAAAATCCGTTACTGTTGAGTAGGCGGTTTGCTCTTGTCATGCCCGTTGATCCGTTAAGTGGATCAAGCGGCATGCATCAGGCGGTTTGACCATGACCGAGAGGGTCACGATAGAAAAAGTTGAGTATGAAAGGCTGAGAGCTGCGGCGGATGAACTGTCGCACATCATCGCCTATGACGTGGCAATGGCTGATGGCGGTGAATCTATCCCGGCCGAGCTTGTAAAGCTCATGATCGATGGAGAGCATCCGCTCCGGATTTATCGCGATTTTCGCGGCCTTACCCAAGCTGGATTGTCCGAGCTTTCCGGAGTCAACAGGGTTCAGATTGCCGATATTGAGGCTGGAAGAAAATCAGGATCGATTGAGACGGTAAAAAAGCTGGCTGCAGCACTGTCAGTTACAATTGACGATCTGATCTGAACCAACCGGATAGTTGGCCAGATCTCCGAAGCTCAGCCTGCGCGGATCAAGCGGATGGCATCGTCTTTTCCAAATAGGTACAGCAGCGTGCGCACGGCCTGGCCACGTTCGGACTGAAGCTCAGCATCCCGCGTCAGCAACAACCTTGCGTCGTCGCGTGCAGCCTCCATTAAGTCCGCATGCACATCCAGTCTCGCGATCCTAAAGCTCTGCACGCCAGATTGCCTTGTTCCGAGCAAATCGCCTTCTCCGCGCAGGCGCAGATCTTCCTCCGCCAGCCGGAAGCCATCTTCTGTTTCGCGCATGATTGCCAAGCGCGCCCGGGCATTGGCGGTCAGCGGCGTTTTGTACAGAAGCACGCAAGAGGATTGCTTGCTGCCCCGGCCAACGCGCCCGCGCAACTGATGCAACTGCGAAAGTCCGAAACGCTCAGCATGTTCAATAACGATGATGGATGCGTCGGGAACATCAACACCCACCTCGACCACCGTAGTGGCAACGATGATGCGGGTTTGCCCGCTCTTGAACGCCGCCATGGCAGCGTCTTTTTCTTCCGCCGCCATCTGGCCATGCACAAGCCCGACCTGGTCGCCAAAAAACTGCTTCAGTGTTTCATAGCGTTCCTGAGCCGCAGTCAGATCAGATTTTTCCGACTCCTCCACCAGCGGGCAGACCCAGTAGAGCTTTTCGCCCTCTGCAATGGCGCGTCCAGCCCGGTCCACAATTTCGCCAATGCGGTCCATTGGAACCGCAACCGTGGTGATTGGCTGGCGGCCTGCGGGTTTGCCGCCTAGGCGCGAAACATCCATGTCGCCAAAGGCAGTCAGCACCAATGTGCGCGGAATCGGCGTTGCCGTCATCACCAGCAAATCCGGCGCTTGCCCCTTGCGGGTCAGCTCCAGCCTTTGGTGCACGCCAAACCGGTGCTGCTCATCCACCACCGCAAGGCCAAGATTGTGGTAGTCCACGCTTTCTTGAAACAGCGCGTGCGTGCCAACGATGATCTGTGTTTGACCGCTGGCAATGGCTTTAAGCTTAGCCGCCCGCTCCTGACCTGTGTCGCGCCCGGTCAAAAGGGTAATGCTTAAGCCAACTGCCAGGCACAGCGGTTCAAGGCTGGCAAAATGCTGCCTTGCAAGAATTTCGGTAGGCACCAGCAGAGCAGATTGCGCGCCGGACTCCGCCGCCGCCGCCATGGCCATCAGGGCAACCACAGTTTTGCCTGCACCGACATCGCCCTGCAACAGCCGGATCATCCGCTCCGGCAGTGCCATATCGGCCAGAATTTCGCGCAGCACGTGCTGCTGCGCATCGGTCAGTTGAAACGGCAAGCTGGCCAACATTCTGGCGCGCAGTTCGCCATTGCCACCCAGAACCCGACCTTTCAGCTTTTTTGCCTGCTGGCGGTAGAGTGCCAATGTAACCTGACTGGCCAGAAATTCATCATAGGCCAGGCGGCGAAAAGCAGGGCAGGCAGGATCTGCATCCAATGGCGTTTCCGGATTGTGCAATTGCAAAAGCGCTTCGGAAAAGTCCGGAAAACCCTGGCGCTTCGTTATGGAAGGCTCAATCCACTCTTCAAATTGTGGAAGCCGCGACAAGGCTTCAGTGATGGCCTTGCGCAAGGTCTTGGCCGACAGGCCAGCCGTCATCGGATAGACCGGCTCCACCAATGGCAGGTGCTCGGCTTCTGCCACCGGTGCAACAAAGTCCGGATGCACCATTTGCGCGCGGCCGTTGAAATGCTCCACCTTGCCGGAAACCAGCATTTCCTCCCCCGGTGGCAACTGCTTTTCCAGCCAGCTCTGCTGCGGTCGAAAATAGGTCAGCGCAATGTCGCCGGACGCGTCATAGGCGTAAATTCTGGCCGGCTGGCTGGTGCCCTTGGGCGGAAATTGCGCGCGGTCTATGTGCACCTGCAGGGTGACAATCTCACCTTCCGGCGCATCGGCAATGGTCACGCGCTTGCGCCGGTCAATCGTGCTGGAAGGCAGGTGAAACAACAGGTCGCGCACGCGCGCTTCTTCCACGCCGGGCGGGCAGACAAGGCCGGAAATCGTGGCCGCCACCTTGGGGCCAACGCCGGGCAGGCTGGTTATTGATGCAAACAGGGTGTCCAGAACAGATGGGCGCATGAAATGATGCAATAACCTGTCATGTGGCCGCAAGCAAAGGCTGACAGCCGGGTTTCATGCGCCTATATGAAACGTCTGAAACTGAAATAGAAGCCGGACGTGGAACGGAAAACTCCTGTTCCACGGTTTTTGCGTTGTGCCATGCAGGAAGGAATGCCCTGATGTCAGGTTCCAACCGATCGTCAATTGATCTGGATTCGCGCCGTCGCAAGGTGCTCTTTCGCTCCTGGCATCGCGGAACGCGGGAAATGGACCTTGTGCTTGGCCGCTTTGCCGACGCGGAAATTGACAAGCTGACGGATGATGAGCTGACGATCTACGAGCATCTGATCGATGCGCCAGATCGGCAGTTGTTTTCCTGGCTCACGGGCACCGAAGAAACGCCCGAAGAATATGACACGGACATTTTTGCAAGGATTCGGGACTTTTACACTCTGCCGGAGGAAAAACTGTCATGAGCAATCCCCCGGATCTGAAAAAACGCCTCGGCAAGCCTGGCGGTTTTTCCATCGGCAATGTGCCCGATTCCTACATTCCGTTTCTGCTGGCAGAGATTGCCCGGCATCGCGGTGGTGACAAGCCTGTGGTGTTTGTCATGCGCGATGGCGGTCACATGGCTGAAATTGAAGATGCCATGCAGTTTGTTGCGCCAGAACTTCCGGTGCTGACACTGCCGGCTTGGGATTGCTTGCCATATGATCGGGTTGGTCCTTCCAGCCAGATCGCGGCTATACGTCTGGCGGCCATGGGTGCCATTGCCAATCTGCGCCAGTCGCCGCACCGGGCACTTATTCTCACCACGGCCAATGCGCTTTTGCAAAGAATGCCCGCGCTGGATGTTCTGGCCAAGGAAACCATTCACGCAAAGGCCAGCGGCCGCATTTCCATGAACCATATTGTCGATGCTCTGCAGCGCGGCGGTTTTGACCGGGTGGCTACCGTTCGCGAAAAGGGCGAATTTGCGGTCCGCGGTGGCATTCTGGATTTGTTTGCCCCGGGCGATGAGGAGCCTTTGCGGCTGGATTTTTTCGGCGACACGCTGGAAACCATCCGCACTTTCGATCCCGCCAGCCAGCGCACAAGCGGCCATCGCAAAGTGTTTGAGCTTGCGCCCGTGTCAGAGGTGATGCTGCGCGACGAGGCAATATCGCGGTTTCGCAGCAATTACATCAAACGCTTCGGTGCCGCGGCACGGGATGATGGCCTGTATGCCTCCATCTCCGAGGGTAAGCGCTTTGCGGGTATGGAGCACTGGCTGCCGCTGTTTCATGAAAAAGTTGATACGCTTTTTGACTATGTGGAAGGCTTTCCGCTGGTTCTTGACCATTTGCTGATTGAAGCGGTGGGCGAGCGGCGCACGCTGATCATGGATTATTACGAGGCCCGGCGACGCGGCATTGCCGGGCAGAGCGCCGGTGGCGTGCCTTACAATCCGGTTGCGCCGGACGAGTTGTATCTGACGGTCGATGAGGTGGCGCTGCGCGTTGCAGGGGCGGAGCCAGTGCGCATTTCCGCCTATGCGCAAAGCGATGCAGGAACAGATGTGGTGAACCTTGATGTCACCCACGGCAGAAATTTTGCCGGAGAGCGTCAGGCGGGCGATGTCAATGTGTTCAATGCGGCGGTGGAGCACATCGCCAATCTGCGGGCTGGCGGCAAGCAGGTCATTCTGGCCGCCTGGTCGGAAGGCTCACGTGACCGCCTGACCCAGGTTGTGGAAGAGCATGGTCTTGGCAATATCAAGCCGGTGGAAAGCCTGAAACAGGCCCTGGAGGCCGGACGCAATACGGTTGCAGCCGCTGTTCTGGGCGTTGAGCACGGCTTTGAAACCGACCGTATCGCGGTTGTGGGTGAGCAGGACATTCTGGGCGACCGGCTCGTGCGCCGGGGTAAACGCCGCAAGCGGGGTGCCGACTTTATTTCAGAAGTGTCCGGCCTGTCCCAGGGTGACATTGTTGTTCACGTTGATCACGGAATTGGTCGCTTTGTCGGCCTGCGCACCATTGATGCAGCGGGCGCGCCTCATGACTGCGTGGAATTGCATTACGCCGGTGATGATCGACTGTTTCTGCCAGTTGAAAATATTGAGCTATTATCGCGCTTTGGCGGTGAGGGTTCAGAAACCACATTAGACAAGCTCGGCGGCGGTGCGTGGCAGGCGCGCAAGGCAAAACTGAAAAAGCGCCTTCTGGATATGGCTGGCGAGCTGATCCGCATTGCTGCTGCACGCGAAACTCGCGGTGCGCCCAAGCTGCTGCCGCCTGAAGGCCTCTGGGGCGAATTTCAGGCACGTTTTCCCTACGAGGAAACGGAAGACCAGCTTAACGCTATCGAGGCCATTGCCGATGACCTTGCGGCAGGCAAGCCCATGGACCGGCTGGTTTGCGGTGATGTGGGTTTTGGCAAAACGGAAGTTGCCCTTCGCGCGGCGTTCATTGCTGCAATGAATGGCGTGCAGGTCGCCGTTGTGGTGCCCACCACGCTGTTGGCTCGCCAGCACTACAAAACTTTCTCCGAGCGTTTTCGCGGTTTGCCGCTGAACATTGCACAAGCATCCCGACTCGTATCCGGCAAAGAGCTGTCCGAGGCAAAGAAGGGCGTTACTGCCGGTACGGTGGATATCGTGGTCGGGACGCACGCACTGCTTGGCAAATCGGTGGAGTTTAAAAACCTCGGACTGCTGATCATTGATGAAGAACAGCATTTTGGCGTGAAACATAAGGAGCGGATGAAGGAACTGAAATCCGACGTCCACGTGCTGACTCTTTCAGCCACACCGATTCCGCGCACTTTGCAATTGGCACTGACCGGCGTGCGCGAGCTTTCGCTTATCACCACGCCACCGGTGGACCGGATGGCGGTGCGCACATTCATTACACCATTTGATCCGCTGGCTGTGCGGGAAACGCTGTTGCGGGAGCGCTACCGCGGCGGGCAGAGTTTCTACGTCGCGCCGCGCCTGGCCGATCTTGCCGGCATCAAGGAGTTTCTGGACGAGCAGGTGCCGGAACTCAAAGTGGCAATTGCCCATGGCCAGATGGCTGCCGGCGAGCTGGATGACATCATGAATGCCTTTTACGAGGGCCAGTATGATGTGCTTCTATCCACTACCATTGTTGAGTCTGGCCTGGATATTCCGAGTGCCAACACCATGGTGATTCACCGAGCCGACATGTTCGGCCTGGCGCAGCTTTATCAATTGCGGGGCCGCGTGGGGCGGTCCAAGCAGCGTGCTTATGCGCTGATGACCATTCCCGCCAACAAGACACCGACTGCCGGAGCGGACAGAAGGCTGAAAGTGCTGCAATCTCTGGACACGCTGGGTGCAGGCTTTCAGCTTGCCAGCCACGACCTGGACCAGCGCGGGGCGGGCAATATTCTGGGTGAAGAGCAGAGTGGCCACGTAAAAGAAGTGGGCTTTGAGCTTTACCAGCAGATGCTGGAAGAGGCCGTTGCTGAAATGAAAGGCGTGGAGCCTGAAACCGATGGCAACTGGTCGCCGCAAATCACGCTTGGCACTGCGGTCATGATACCGGAAGGCTATGTGCCGGATCTGCAATTGCGCATGAGCCTGTATCGCCGTCTGGCGGATTTGAATGATGCGCGGGAAATTGACGCCTTTGGTGCGGAATTGATCGACCGCTTTGGCCCATTGCCCGACGAGGTTCAGCATTTGCTGAAGGTTGTTTTCATCAAGGCGCTGTGCCGCAAGGCCAATATCGAGAAGCTGGATGCCGGGCCGAAAGGGCTGGTTGTACAGTTCCGCGACAAAACCTTTGCCAACCCCGTGGCACTGGTTCGCTATATTGCAGAACAGGGTGCGGCGGCCAAAATCCGGCCCGACCACTCAATCGTTCTAATGCGGGATTGGCAGCAACCGGAACAACGGCTTAACGGCGCAGCGGTGGTAGCTACACAATTGAGCCGCTTTGCCGAAGACGCGCAGAAGCACGCCGCATAGGCGTTCTCGCCCAAACAAAGTCTCAGTTGCTGGCTGCTCGCCAGAAGGCGGGCAGATAGTAGCCCGTCAATGGAATGGTTTCCGGGTGCTGGATAAAGTCCCAGCGCGCCAGCCACTGGTCCCGCAGGTAGAAAAGCGGAACCACATAAGACCCCGAAATCAGCAAGCGGTCATAAGCGCGCACGGCCGCAACATAATCCTCGATGCTGGTGGCCTGCACCATGGCGTCAATGGCGGCATCCACCGCCGGTTCCGCCACGCCGGAATAGTTGAAGGAGCCCGGTGCATCTCGCGCCACGCTGCCCCAGCGGCCAACCTGTTCCGCGCCGGGTGACAGCGTGCCATTGAAGGCTGAAACCAGCATGTCATAGTCAAAACTCTGCTTGCGCAACTGGTACTGAGCATCATCTGCCTGCCGCACGCTGACATTAACGCCAATGCGGGCGAGGGTGCGCTGATAGCCTAGCGCTATGCGCTGCTGGTCAATGGTCTGCACAAGGATTTCAAAGGTCAGCGGTCTTCCGGACGCATCTACAAGTTGCGAACCTTTCAGCGTGAAGCCACTTGCCTGCAACAGGCTTAAAGCCTCGCGAAGCACTTTGCGGTCGGCGCCGGAACCATCGGTCACCGGCTGGCGCCATGCGCCCTGCATGACATCTGCCGGAATGTCAGCGGCCTGATCGCCCAAAAGCTTCTTTTCCAGCGCACTGGCGGGCTGGCCCAGACTGGAAAGATGCGTGTTGTCAAAATAGCCAGAGGTGCGCTGATAGGCGCCGTGAAACAGATTCGCATTGGCCCATTCAAAATCAAACAGCATTGCCAGCGCCGCACGCACCTGCCGATCGGCAAAAATTTCCCGTCTGGTGTTGAAGAAGAAGGCATTCAATACGGCAGGGCGCCCGGTTTGAAACTCATCACGCTTCACAGCGCCATTGGCCACGGCAGGAAAGTTGTAAGCTGTTGCCCAGTGGCGTGGATTGGCGTCCGGATAGATGTAGAAAATGCCCTTCTTGAAGGCTTCAAACTGCGAATTCACATCACGGAAATATTCGACGGTGATTTCATCATAATTGTCCAGACCCTGCTTGATGGGCAGGTCCTTGCCCCAGTAATCCGGGTTTTTGCGATAGGTGATAAGCTGTCCCGGCCGCACGGTCGAAATCACGTAGGGGCCGGACCCGACCAGAGGCTCAAGCGTGGTGTTGCCAAATGTTTCCGGGTCGAAGCCGTGCTCGGGCAACACTGGCAGGCCGGCCAGCAGCAACGGCAATTCCCGGTCGGCTTTCTCGTTGAAAGTGAAACGAACTTTGCGCTCGCCGGTCTTTTCAATTTTTTCAACACGGGAAAGCCAGTTGGTGTAATGCGGCCTGACAACACCCTGCTGCTGCATCATACGGGTGGTAAAAAGCACATCTTCCACACGCACCGGCTTGCCGTCGGAAAACCGGGCTTCGGGGTTCAGCGTGAATTCGACAAAACTGCGCTCGTCATCGGTCAAAACTGATTCGGCAATCAAACCGTAAAGAGTGAAGGGTTCATCGGGCGAGCGTTGCATTAATGGCTCAAATACGAAATTTCCGAACTCCGTATCATTAAAAATGCCACGTGCAGTTGTCAGAGCTCCACGCACGGTGACCGGGTTGAGATTGTCGAAATCCCCAACCACGCCATAGACCATTTTGCCGCCCTTCGGCGCCTGCGGATTGACGAAAGGAAACGCTTTGAATCCGGCGTCCAGAGCCGGTTTCCCATGCATTGCAATGGCATGGGCAGATTGCTCTTGCGCATGCAGCGGCCCGGCCAGAACAAATAGAGAGCAACCGGCAAGCGCCATTGCCCGCAACATTGAATTGTCCAACCGCATTGAAAACGCACTCCTTGACTTACCGCCTGCGAAAATATCGGAATATACCCCGCTTGCCTACCGTCGCCGTTGGGGCTATCGCACGCCGAGGTCTTTAAACGGCCTTATTTGCGAAACACGGGCTAGCTCGATATTGGGTATATACATCGCCCAGACGAGTGATTTGCCGAGAGGAAGACTGGCTTTGAAAACCCGTTTGCTAAACGCTCACCGCATCGCCCTTGCCGCCGGCCTTGTTTCATTTGCTGCTGCCATGCCCGTCACAGGCGCATCGGCGCAATCAGTTCCGGCTGAATGGTTCAAGGTATGCTCTCCGCAGGGAGACAACACGATCTGCAACACCCAGTACACGTTGATTGCAGACACGCGACAGCTGATAACGGCAGTGAACCTGATCACTGTTACCGGTTCGGTCAACCAGCGCGTTCTTCAGGCTGTCGTGCCGACAGGCCGTGTCATTCCGGCTGGCGTACAGATCCAGATTGATACACAGGCTGCACAAACACTGAATTATTCAGTTTGTTTCCCGGACCGCTGCATTGCAGAAATCGAACTGACAGATGCCTTGGTCAGCGCCATGAAGCGCGGCGGCAATCTGAAGGTGACTTCGGTCAACTTCCAGCGTCAGCCAAACCCGATTGATGTAACGCTCGCGGGCTTCACACAGGCTTTTGACGGCCCAGCGCGTGAACAGCCAGAGGTTGAGCAGCGCCAGCAGCAGCTGAACCAGGCACTGCAGAGTCAGGCGGAAGAGCGCCGCAAGCGGTTTGAAGATGCCCAGAACCAGGCGTTGGAAACTCCGCCAGCTCAATAATTCCTGAGCTGAACATACCGAACAAGCATCCGAACCCGCATCGTTCCAACGGTGCGGGTTTTTGGTTTTACGCCGTGGCGCCGGGAATGATTTTCACCGGTAACGTATATTCATTTTTCTCAAATGCCGTGCTCTGCAAGCGTTTCAAAAGCAGTTTGCCGCCCAGGACACCCATCTCATAGGCTGGCGAACTGGCAGATGTCAGATTGCCGCCTGCGTGCCGGTGCTGCTCAAACGCATTAAAGCCAGACACGGCCACTTGATCTGGAACGGAAACCCCGCGGCTGTCCAACATTTGAAGCGCCGCAACCGCAATTTTGTCATTGCCGCCCAAAATTACGTCGGGCAGGCCGTGCCTCCCAATGTGCTGCGAGATGGAATGGCCAATATGATCGGCGCTATGCTCATCACACCGCAGAACTTTGGTGGCCACACCGGCACCCCGAAGCACCTCCCAGAAAGCCTCCACCCGCTTTTCAATCGCCGGCCAGAAAATATCCGGTATGACAATCAGCGCATTGGCGGGCTCGCGTAACAAGATGTGCTTTGCCAATTCCAACGCGCCACCGCGATCATCCTGGTTGATGTAGCAGATGTCTTGCAGCGTCTCGTCCGGCTTGCATTGAAACACCACCAGCGGGTGATTCAGCCCGGCAAACATTGCCGTGTTGGTTCGGCGCGAGTTGGCAGAGCCCGACAGCATCAGGCAAAACGCATCCACGACATTCTCCCGTACAAGAAACGACTGCTCAACCTGACGTGGCTTAATGCCGTGGAGCAGCAAGCCAAAGTCCTGTTCGCTGAGATAATTGGAAAGCCCGGCCACCAGATTGGTGGTGAATGGATCTGTCAGGAAAGTGGGCGAGGGGTCCACCACCGCCAAGCCGATCATGAACCGCCGCAAGGTGCGCAAGCCACGTCCGGTTCGGTTCGGACGATAACCAAGTTCATTGATGGAAGCCTGCACACGCTCCAGCGTTGCCTGCGACATGCCCAGATGAATTCCATTGACCACTTTGGAGACCGTGGCAATGGAAACCCCGGCATGCGCCGCAACGGAGTGTAAATTGGCTTTTTCCGCCACTGCAGTCTCCCTACTCAAAAAATCCATGCCAACAGGAAAATCTCTAGGTCCTATTGACGCATTTCTCAAACGATCATAGTCTTTAGTTAAACGTTTAATCTAGCACATTGGGGGAATAAATGCGTAAGCTGAACTTTGATCTCGCGGCGTTGAAGTCAGTTCTCTATTCGGCGGTCATTTCAGATGTTCTCGACGATCACGGCATGCCCAACCAGGCGATGGCGCCTTTTGTTCGTCCACTGGATGAATCGCAGAAACTGATTGGTTACGCCCGCACAGGGTCATTCATGAACACCTATTCCGTGCGGGATGGCGAAAACCCCTATGAAGTCGAGATTGAACTGATCGACGATCTGAAAGCGGATGATATTGCAGTTCTGGGTTGCGCTGGCCCAACCACACGCATTGCACCATGGGGAGAGTTGCTCACCACAGCCTCCATCAAACGTGGAGCAGTTGGCTGTGTGACAGATGGTCTGGTGCGTGATGTTCTGCACATTCGCAAATTGGGCTTTCCGGTTTTCCATGGTGGCATAGGCCCCCTCGATTCACGTGGGCGCGGCAAGATGATGGCACGCGATATTCCAATTGATTGCGGTGGTGTGCGGGTTGTGCCGGGCGATCTGATTTTTGGCGATGTTGATGGCGTGGTGGTGGTGCCGCAGGACATTGCCGAAAAGGTCGTGGCAGGTGCACTGGAAAAGGTGAACAGCGAAAACAAAACCCGTGAAGAGCTGGAAAACGGCCTGCTGCTTGGAGAGGTCTACGCAAAGTACGGAGTGCTCTGAATCAGAGGGAACCGTGTCTGACGAAACGCAAAAAATTTCAGATCAAAACGATAATCAAAAGAGGGGAATTGAAATGAAGCATGATGTCAGGAAATTACTCTCGGTTACTGCAATTGCCGCGGTGCTGGTTCTGCCCCAAACTGCGTGGGCCGCTGATTACACGATAAGAGCAAGCCATTCGGAAGCGCCGGAAAGTCCGCTGCACAAGGGTTACGAAGTTTTCAAAGCCTATGTTGAAGGGGCAAGTGCCGGACAGATCGAGGTCATCATCTCACCGGCGGGCCAGCTTGGGTCTATCAAGGACGGGTTGGAGCAGGTCAAGGCGGGTGCAATCCAGGTTGCGCAAGCCGATGAGCAGACTCTTGATGCCTTTTACAAGCCGATGATGATTCTGGCGACGCCGTATCTGTTTGCGAATGATGAGGAAGCCAATCAGTTTCTGGCCAGCGATCTGTTTACAGAAACCAATCTGAAAATGGCGGAAGAGGCCGGACTGCGCATGCTTTCTGCTGCATCCTACGGTTTTCGCAATTTTACCAACAACAAGCACCCTATCAAATCCGCCGCAGACATGGCCGGTATAAAAATGCGAGTGCCACCAAGCCCGATGTCGCTTGCCATGGTGCAGGCCATGGGGGGCTCGCCCACGCCAATTCCGTGGGAAGAGTTGTACGGCGCCATGCAGACAGGCGTTGTTGACGGGCAGGAAAACCCGATTGGCGTTATCCATGACTATTCTTTCAATGAGGTGCAGAAGCACCTCACAGTGGACAATCATCAGCTTGGTCTGAACAGTATCGTTATTGGCGAGGCATTTTTCAAAAGCCTGCCGCTGGAACTTCGCGAGGTCGTGGCAACCGGCGCTGTAATGGCCTCGGCCACGGAATATGGCGAACGGAACTACCAGTCACGTGTCGTGACGGTGGATGCGCTGCGCGACAGGGGTATGGAGATTTATTTTCCCAGCGCGGAAGAGGTTGCAAGCTTCCGGGACGCGGTTCAGCAGCCGATGCAGGACTATCTGAACCAGGAACTTGATCCGGCTTTTGTCACCGCCGTTTACGACGAGATCGGCAATATCCGCCAGCAACGGGCTGCCGCTGCGCAATAGTTCGATTCTGAAAGGCATGAACAGCGTTTTGACATTGGCGAAACGCTGTTCAGGTCGGTCGCCTTCTCAAAAATTAAGTTTCAACAGCGTCGATTTGCGGAAGGGCAATCGAATGAAGCTTGTTTCCGTTGTTCATAGAATTGTTGATGCGGTTATGGTGGCCTGTCTGGCCGTCATTGTCGTGGCAATGATTTCCCAGGTTTTTGCCCGATATGTGAACCACGCGGCAATGGCCTGGCCTGAAGAGCTTTCGCAGTTTCTTCTGGTTGTCCTGTCATTTCTCGGTATGTACCGCGCCATTGGCGAAAAGCTGCACATTCAGCTCAGCCTGTTGCCGGAACACAAACATCCGGTTCTGACGAACTGGCTGAGGGCCTTGGGTCTTCTGACCGCAGGCATTTTCGTTGTCTATATCGGCTATGGCGGCTGGCACCTTGCACAAAGCAGCTGGAACCAGCCTTCCACCGCCATGCGGCTGCCGATGGGGCTGTTCTACGGCATCATACCAATCGCCTGCCTTCTTTCGTTTTTTGCCCTGCTCAATCAGGCGTGGCAACTGGTGCGAAAGGATCCGGCAGAATGATCTCGGCCCTTATTCTCGTAGTTTTGTTGGTTGTCCTCCTCAGCATCAGCGTTCCAATAGCATTCAGCATTGGTTTGTTGGCACTTGCGGGCCTGATGCTGGCGGGGGTGGACAATCCGACTATCGCTGCACAGCGAATGTTCGCGGGCATGAACAGTTACGGCCTCCTGGCTCTGCCCTTGTTCATTCTGGCGGGCAATATTCTGGTGGCCGGCGGCGTCATTCAGCGGCTTATTGATTTTGCCGATGTCATCGTCGGGCGTATACGCGGGGGTCTGGCACAGGTGAACGTGCTGGCAAACCTGATGATGGCCGGTGTTTCAGGCTCTGCCACGGCAGACACTGCCGCGCTGGGTGCGGTCATGCTGCCAACCATGAAGGCGCGCGGTTATTCGGTTGAGTTTGCATCAGCACTCACTGTGTCGGGTGCCATTATGGCACCAATCCTGCCACCCAGCCTGATCATGGTCATCTATGCAATTCCCACCAAGCTTTCGATTGGCGCAATGTTTTTTGCCGGCATAATGCCCGCGCTGCTCATTGCGCTTTTGCTGATGATCTATGTTGCCTATGCCTGCCGCAACCACCCGATGCCAACAACTGCGGCACCAACGCCACGAATTTTGCTTCAGGCAACCATCAAGGCGCTGCCGGTTCTGGTTGCACCAATTATCATTGTTGGCGGGGTTCGAGGCGGCATTTTCACAGCAACAGAGGCAGCCGCTGTTCTGTGCGGTTATGCGTTTCTGCTCTGCGTGGTCGGTTATCGGGCCGTCAGCTTTGCCAGACTTGGCCAGGTGTTTCGTGAAAGTGCGCTGACCAGCGCCACGGTCATGATCATTGTGGCGACGTCCAATCTGTTCGCCTGGTATCTGGCAATGGAAAATGTGCCGAACGCCACGCGCGATCTTTTTCAGATGATGACGGACAATCCGATCGTCTTTCTGCTGCTGGTCAATCTGTTTCTGCTGTTTGTCGGCGCCTTCGTTGATACCGTTCCAGCGATTTTGATCTTTGTGCCAATTCTGCAACCGACGGCGGTGCAGTTTGGCATCGACCCGATCCATTTCGCCATCGTTGTTATCGTCAATCTGATGATCGGGCTTAACACACCGCCAGTCGGCACCAATCTTCTGGTCATTTCTTCCATCGGCGGCAAATCCATGGGTCAGATAACTCGCGCCTTGATGCCGTTCTATGTCGTCAAAATCATCGCACTGATCATCATCACCTATGTTCCGGCGGTTTCGCTCTGGCTGCCGCGCATGGCCGGTCTGATCAACTAGTACAGGAGGCTTTTATGGCGAAGATTATACTTCAGCCCGACGTGCAGTTCTCAGGTGAGGCTGATCTGGAACAGGCAATTTACGGCAACGATTTTCAGGTGCGAATTTTCCAGCCGGGAAACATCGCGCAGATTCCGCAGGATGTGTGGCAGAACACCGTGGCCATGGTCTGCTATCACGAGATTGAAGTGAATGCGGACGTGCTGGATAAAATGCCCGGATGCCGGGTTGTGGTGCGGGCAGGCGTCGGTTTCGATAATATTGATCTTGAAGCGGCCGCCAAACGGGGTGTGGCTGTGTGCAATACGCCCGACTACGGCACAACCGATGTGGCCGACCACGCCATTGGCCTGACGCTGGCGCTGCTGCGGGGCATTGCACACTACAACAGCGCTATCTACGAAAACCCGGTTGCTGGCTGGCGCTTCCAGGATGTGCCAACCATTCGTCGCCTTTCCACGCAGGTGTTTGGCGTCGTGGGGCTGGGGCGTATTGGAACTGCGGCCGCTTTGCGGGCCAAAGCCCTGGGCATGCAGGTCGTGTTTTATGATCCGTATCGCAGCACAGGCTCTGAACTGGCGCTCGGCATTCGCCGGGTGGATACATTGGCAGAGCTGCTGGCAATCAGCGATGTCGTGTCTCTGCATACGCCTCTCACACCAGAAACCAGGCATCTGATTTCCAGTGAACAACTGACCGCGATGAAGCCTGATGCGGTGCTGGTCAATACATCGCGTGGTGGTGTGGTGGATCTGGCCGCGTTGAAAGATGCGCTGACAAATGGCGCTATCAGTGCCGCTGCGCTGGACGTGCTGGAAATTGAACCGCTGCCGGAAAGTCACCCGCTGATGCAGGCATGGCGAGCGCCCCGTTCAGCCATACGCCACAAGCTGCTGCTATCCCCGCACGCGGCGTTTTACTCGCCATCCAGCCTGGTGGATTTGCGCCAGAAATCTGCCCGCACGGCTTTGCGCTATCTGGAAACATCAACCTCCAGAGATTGTTTGAACGCGGATATACTGAATCAGGAGGAAGCGACCAGTCGCCTGGGTCAGTTTCGGCGAGAGGCCTTGAGCGTGTAACGACCATCAATCGGGCCGTCAAACATTTCAGCCAGTTGCGGGTGGTTGACCGGGCCACCCGCTTCGTCATGTTCCAGATTTTGCTCGGAAACATAGGCGATGTATTCGCTCTCGGCATTTTCGGCCAGCAGGTGATAAAATGGCTGGTCCTTGCGCGGGCGTGCCTGTTCAGGAATTGACATGTACCATTCTTCGGTATTGTCGAATTCCGGATCAACATCGAAGATCACGCCACGAAACGGAAACATGCGGTGGCGGACTATCTGACCAATATGAAAACGTGCGCGTGAAATCGGGTTGCTGCTTGGCATGACAATGGGATAACCCGGCCTTTAGCGACGCACAAGAGCGCTGTGGTCGCGCATTCCGAAAATTCCCGAACCCGGTGATACACCTTCACGCATGGCAAAACGCCGGGCAGGAGCAATCGAGGCAAGCGCCTGCAGCCCGGCCGTGCGCAAAATCTGCATCGGCAGCATATCAGCCAGAAGTGAGCGGTTCAGCAAATCAACACCAAAAGAGCGCACAGCAATGTCAGTGCGCCGCGCATTTTCATAGGCATGCAGCATTTCATCGCTGCCAGCGGCAGATTTTCCGCTGCCAACCAGGTCGATAATGCTGGCAACATCTCGCAAGCCGAGGTTCAGCCCTTGAGCGCCAATTGGCGGAAATACATGCGCAGCTTCCCCGACCAGTGCCACACGCTGCGCGGTCAAGCTGTGCGCGCGCCCGCCCGAAAGCGGAAAACACTGAATTTCACTGGTCAATTCAACAGCGCCGAGAATGGAATGCATCCGCTCCTCGACCATGCGCGCAAGCTCCGTCGGTGCAGCCTGCTGAACAGTTCGCGCAATATCCGGCTTTTCCACCCAGACCAGCGAAGACGCATTGCCGGGCAGTGGCACCTGGGTAAATGGTCCTGCCGGGCGGTGAAACTCAGTGGAAATATTATGATGTGGTCGCTGATGGGAAAAGTTCAAAACCATTGCGCTTTGTGGATAGGGCCAGGTCCGCACCTCGATACCGGCACTCTTGCGCACCAGAGAGTTGCGCCCGTCCGCACCAACCACCAGATGAGTGGAAATACGAGTGCCGTCTTCCAGCTCAAGATGAGCCATATCCTGATCGGTCTGCATTTTGCGCAGCGGACTTGCAAAACGTGTCACGTTTGAAAAATCGGCCAGCCGCTCGGACATCACCTGATTGAGATCGCGATTCAGGGCATTGACGCCGAAACTGTCGAGCCCGATTTCAGCCGACTCAAACTCGACAATCGGCGCACGCAAAATGCGCCCGGTATCGTCTATGATTCGCATGGTTTGCAGGGGCGCACCCACCGCTTTCACCGCTTCAAGAACATCAAGGCTGGCCAGGTATTCCAGCGATGCGCCAAAAAGTGCGGTGGTGCGACCATCTTGCGAGGAGGGCGGTGCAATTAACGCAGTATCCACGCCTTTGCCGGCCAGGCCAAGCGAAATGGCAAGGCCGGTCAGGCCGCCGCCGACGACTGCAATCTCGCATTTCATGACATTTCGCCCCTGTTCTATGCCGTTGAGCGCTTTTAGCCCATAGGGCACAGGTTGCGATAGCGCCTGATAGATGTAAAAGCTGAGGCCTGCCGGGTGACAATGGCGCGTTATGCCACCATACTCCACGGCCAAACAAGCGAGGCTCGATCCGGCGACGTGGCGACTACATACGAAAAATGGCGTGCATTTTCCGTCCATCTTCTCACTGCCAGCGGCGCCTTCTGGGCGTTCCTGTCCATCATTGCTGCGGCTGAACAGCGCTGGACCGCAATGTTCCTTTGGCTTGGGCTGGCCTTGTTTGTTGATGGAATCGATGGGCCGATCGCCCGGAAAATTGATATCAAGCGCGTTTTGCCGGACTGGTCCGGAGACATGCTGGATTCCATCATCGACTATGCAACATATGTGCTGATTCCGGCATTTGCACTCTATCAGTCCGGAATGATCGGCCACGCATGGTCGTTTGTTGCTGCTGCGCTGATTGTTATCACCAGTGCTATCTATTACGCAGACACCCGCATGAAGACGAAAGACAATTTCTTTCGCGGGTTTCCTGTAACCTGGAACATGGTGGTTTTTGCGCTGTTTGCCGTGCAACCCAATGCCGCAATTGCATTTTCGGTTGTGCTCTTTTGCGCAGTCACCACTTTTGCACCGATTAAATTTTTGCACCCGGTTCGGGTGGTTCGATACCGCAAGTTTAATCTGGCGATTTTTGCCTTATGGTGCATTTTCGGGTTATGGGCTTTGGCAGCCGGTTTTGAAACCTCCGCTTTTGTTAAAGGCGGCATCATCATCACCGGACTTTACCTCCTGCTCATTGGCGCAGTTGTCCAGCTTTTGGACGGCGGCGGCGCGGATCCGGATCAAAAGGAACATCTGGTTTGACCAAGGCGATTGTTGTTGATGCTATCGGTGGCCCCGAAAAACTCGTATGGCAGGACCATGAGCTGGCGGCTCCCGGCCCCGGCCAGCTGCGGGTGCGGCAAAAGGCTGTCGGCCTTAATTTCATAGACGTTTATCTGCGCAACGGTGTTTACAAGGCACCCAGATTTCCATTTGTGCCTGGCAAGGAAGGCGCGGGAACCATTGTTGCTGTTGGCGAAGGGGTAACAAGCTTCAAGGTGGGAGAGCGTGTTGCCTATGCGGCAGCAGACGGCGCTTATGCGGAAGAAGCTCTTGTGCCCGCTTCGCAGGCGGTGCATCTGCCGGACGGAATTGACGAAGAGATTGCTGCTGCAGTGATGCTGAAGGGCATGACCGCGGAATATCTGTTGCGCAGGACATTCAAGGTTGGCCCTGACACGGTGATGCTGTTTCACGCGGCCGCTGGCGGGGTAGGGCTGATTGCCACGCAATGGGCGAAACATCTTGGCGCAACGGTGATTGGCACTGCGGGTTCAGACGAAAAATGCGCGCTTGCTCTGGCCAATGGTTGCGACCATGTCATCAACTATCAAACAACAGATTTTGTTGAAGCGGTGAAGGAAATTACCCGCGGGCGCAAATGTGATGTTGTCTATGACTCGGTGGGGCAGGCGACCTATCCCGCAAGTCTCGACTGTCTCAAGCGGCTTGGCCTGTTTGTCTCCTTCGGACAATCCTCCGGCATGATCCGCAACTTCGACCTTGCAGTGCTGAACCAGAAAGGCTCGCTTTTTGCCACGCGGCCCAGCCTGTTTGCCTACACATCCACGCGAGAGGATCTGGAGGCAACGGCGCGCTCGTTGTTCAAGGTCATTGGCTCTGGCGCGGTGAAAATTCAGATCAACCAGACATATCCGTTACAGGAAGCGCGGCGCGCCCACGAAGATCTGGAAGCTCGCCGCACCACCGGAACATCGGTATTCCGGGTATAACCGTCTGACGTCTCAAGAAAACTTCAAGGCAGTATCGGCCGGAAATTTTTGGCTGAGCTGCCTTGTTGGTATTATCTTCGTGAAACGAATTCTGCAAAGCCGCCTATAAACTCTTCAAGCTTGCGAACAGTCTTCGCGTCGTTCAGTTCGCCAGCCTCATCAAAAACATCCTGCGCGCGAGACAGCATCAGGCGACCTTCAAACCAGGGCTCCATGCCCAAGGTTCGAATAACCGGCAACCATGCGTTCTGACTGAGAACAGTGCCAAAATTGCCCATGGACGCCCCTAGAACAGCAACGGGCTTGCCACCAAACACACGCTTGATATCGCTTGCCGGTCGACTGGCCCAGTCAATCGCATTCTTGAATACACCGGGAAGCGAATTGTTGTATTCGGGTGTAAAGAACAGCACGCCATCCGCATTTGCAATTGCCGTCTTTAAACTTTCGACGGCTGCGGGAATACCTTCCCGCGTTTCCACATCAGCATTATAGAGGGGGATGCCTTCTAAAGTGGTATAAGTATATTCCGCATGAGATCTAGCCGGAACTGCAGCTGCGCGCATCAACGCAGTATTGAAAGATTGAGCTCGAAGGCTACCGGAGATACCAAGAAGCTTGACCATGAGATTTCCTGTTCACATAAGAGTGATTTACATAGGCTTTCATTTAGATGATTGAGAGAAACTCTCGTCTGCGTCCAACTGTCTCACTAATTCAAGGTTTCGTGATTTTCTGAAAGCTGGATTATTCTGTCTAGTGATACATGTACAAATACGATTGCGAATCATTTTCATGTAGAAATTAAAGAGACCTTTATGACGCTGACAGTTCCTTTTCTGGGAATGCGGTTTTTGAACACCGATATGGCAGGTGTTCGCAAGGTTATTGGTTTGTGGGTGGACAAGGGAACATACGGCTATGCTGTAACCCCCAATGTCGACCATGTCGTGAGCTATCACAACAAGCGTGATCCCGAATTGCGGGCAGCTTATGACTCTGCCGCCCTGCATATCTGCGACAGTCGAATACTAACGGCGTTGGCGCGACCAAGCGGCAGGAAACTCACACCCTGTCCGGGGTCTGATCTGACGCGGGATCTTCTGGCAGACGCACTCACGCCGGATGTGCAGATGGCCGTTATAGGCCCTTCCCATGAGGCCGTGCTGCAATTGCAGGCCAAGTATCCCGATGCGCGCATCACCCACATTTCCAGTCATACCCGCCTGCAGATTGGTTCCTGCGAGTGGCAGCGCACGGTGCAGCGCGCATGCGATGCAGACTGGGACATTCTGTTCGTCTGCCTGTCATTTCCGAAGCAGGAAATTTTCGCCCATGACTTGGCAAAGGCTGGGCGCACCCATGGGTTTGCGCTGTGCGTGGGCGCAAGCATTGACTTTTTAACCGGAGAGCAGGCGCGTGCGCCAGCCGCCATGCAGAAGGCAGGGTTGGAATGGCTGCACCGGTTGGCGGTCAGTCCGCGCCGCATGTGGAAGCGATATCTGTGGCACGGCCCGTCAATATTTGCGCTTGCTGCAAGGCAATACATGACTGACATTCGCGGGTTGTTTGCCACTCGAAATACGGGCGCCGCCGAGTAATCGACGCGCAGTTTCAGGCGTTCTGCGGAATATTTTCCAGTTTTTCGGCCAGAGTTTGCGCCAGCGATGCGCATTGCTGGCGTATATCGGGAATTGCGGTGATCTCCCACAAGCCTGCTCTGGTCAGTGGCCCAGCGGCAAAGATCTGTTCGGAAATGACCCCTGACCTGGCAATGATTGCGCAATTCGGGGCAATGTCCAATCCTATCGCCAACGGATCCATTCGTGCTGTGCCATCCTCAACCAGCGCAGCAGGCAAATTACCAGCCAGGGCCCGTAAATCGCGGATAATTCCCATACAGTCGATGACTCTGCCAAATATCCGGCGGCTTTCATTACCACGGGTCTTGATCGTCACCTGATATTGGTCGCCGACCTTGTCCACACCCATCACTCGACCGCGGATGATGGTCAGTTGCCCATCGGCTTGCGCCTGCCGAATGATCGCGTCCGATTTCGGTGGCAAACGGTGCCGATGGACTTCCCACAATGTGCGAGCATGGCGAACAAAACTTGCGCGCGATTGCTGCGGCAAGGCTTGCCAGATCGCCATGTTGAAAGGGCGCAATCCATCCAGCACGTCACGCCAGTCGCCACCCTTCGCCTCTGTCCATCTGATTGTCTGCCGAAGCCAGTGCAGCAAAAAGGGTACCCCGGCACCCAAGGGAATATCAGCCAGGTCAAGTTTGACCGGCGTGGTCAGGCGGTGAGGGCGCGGCAGCAGGCCACGGCGCGACAGTGCGGTAATTTTCCCGGTATGCCCGGCCTTTCGCAGCGAGATGACCTCATCCACCATGGAAAGGCCGGTGCCAATGATCAGAACGTCGGCTTGCGGGCTCAGTCCGATTTGGGTTGCTTCCGGTTCGGCCAGGGCATGGCCGGTCGCCAGAACCCCCAGAGTTGCCAGTTCGGTTCTGCCGCTGGCCATTGTTGCCACCACACCCGCCTTGATGGCACTCATGTGAACGCAACGGTCCTGTATGATCTGCAGCCTGCCATCACCGGAGCTTTCCAGCCATGGCGCCAACAGCGATTGCAGGTAAAGACGGTAAAGCATCCGCGGCGCAAATGAGCGCGCATCATCGCAATCATGGTCTCGGCCCAGGCCACTCGTTCCAAGCCAGGCTTGAAAATCATCCGGCTTGTCGTGCAGCGCGCTCATGACGCTGACTCTGGTGTTGAGCAGATGCAGAGGCTCATTCGTGGAATAGGCAATGCCTGAACCCAACTCTTCCCGCGGCTCAACAATTGTAACTTTGAACTGCTTGTGTGGAATGCTCAGAAGCTGGCGCGCCAGAATAACACCGGTTGCACCTCCACCGGCGATCAGAATGCGCGGACGATTCATGATATGGTTCCTGACAGCGGAGCAGGCTTAAGCATTGGCAGCAAAGGTTGCCAGGTCCTGCTCGACCAGATCGGGCATTGTCAGCAGTTCTGCGAGAGATTTTTCATCCAGAATCGCTGCAATGGCATTGCGCACCTCCAGCATGACCAGCCGGACCTGACAAACGGCCTCATCCCGGCAGTCTTCGCAACGGCGATAGGCGGTGCGGCTTGCACATGGAATAGGTGCCAGCGGTCCATCCAGCACGCGCAAAATATGCCCTATGCGAATTTCGGACGCATGCCTGGAAAGCCGGTAGCCACCGCCGCGGCCCTTTCGGGCATGCACAAAACCCGCATTCCGCAGTTCACCCAGAATAGCATCCAGAAACTTCTTTGAAATATTGTGCGCGGTAGCAATTTCTTCAGATTGCGTCAGCTGGTCTTCAGGTTGCGCTGCAAGATGCAGCATTGCCTTGAGGCCGTATTTGCCCTTCATGGTCAGCATAAGACTTAGTCACATTCTGCATGGTCGATGGAAATTATATTCGTTCCCCATATAGCCGCAATGTTGCTAACATACCAAGCCAGTTCACACAGGTTTTAATGAACTGATCTAAAGCGCAGGTCTTTGCTAACAGCCATGGTTCAACCTGACAGGAATGATATGACAGTTCCAGGCAGCTTCGACATTTTTATCATTGGCGGCGGCGTCAATGGCTGCGGCATTGCACGCGATGCTGCGGGGCGCGGCTTTTCGGTCGGCTTGGCCGAAATGAACGATCTGGCGAGCGGCACATCATCCTGGTCGACAAAGCTTGTGCATGGTGGGCTGCGCTACCTTGAACATTACGAGTTTCGCCTGGTGCGTGAGGCGCTGATCGAGCGTGAGGTGCTGTGGCGGATGGCGCCGCACATTATCCATCCCTTGCGATTCATTCTTCCACATCACAAAGAGCTGCGTCCCGCGTGGATGCTGCGCCTGGGCCTCCTGTTATATGACAATCTGGGTGGGCGAAAAAACCTGCCGGCAACACGCACCATTGATCTGAGTGGACCACTGGGCGCGCCGCTCGACCCGCAATTTCGTACGGGGTTTGAATATTCCGATGCTCGGGTGGATGACAGTCGGCTGGTGGTGCTGAACGCTCGGGATGCAGTGGCGCATGGCGCGCAGATTTTCACCAGAACAAGGGTGGTTGGCTGCCATGCCGTTGGTGGCAAGTGGGAAATCGACCTGATGGAGCCCGGCGGATTGGGTGCCCGCACGGTGCACGCCCGCGCCATTGTCAACGCAGCCGGCCCATGGACGGATGAGGCGGTGGCAACGCGCGGCCATTCCAGTGTGCACAACGTCAGGTTAGTGAAGGGCTCGCACCTTGTTGTGCGCAAGCTTTACGACCATGACCGGGCTTATATTTTCCAGAACCGGGATGGACGCATCATTTTCACCATCCCCTTCGAGCGGGATTATACGCTGATTGGCACAACCGATCTGGATTATACCGGCGACCCTGCTCAAGCAGCCATAACGCCGCAGGAAACAGATTATCTGCTGGCAGCGGCGGGGGAGTATCTCAAAACGCCAGTCCCACGTGATGCGATTGTCTGGGCATATTCCGGCGTGCGCCCGCTTTATGACGATCACGCATCCAAGGCACAGGAAGCAACACGCGACTATGTGCTGAAAATGTCGCGGGAGGATGGGGCACCGGTTCTGGATATCTTCGGTGGCAAGATCACCACCTATCGGCGCCTTGCAGAGGATTCCTTGCAGCATCTCGAACATGCACTGGGAAAAAAGGGCAAAAGCTGGACAGCTTCTGCGCCTTTACCGGGCGGCAACTTCCAGCCGGAGGATGCAGATGCATTGCTGAAACAGTTGCAGAGGCTGGCGCCTGATGTGGCGGCAGATGTGGTTGAGCGCCTCTTCTGGTCCTACGGCACATTGGCGCGGGAAATTCTGCAGACGCCTGGCGGTATGGGGCAGGAAATTGGCCACGGTCTATATGAGGCAGAGGTTCGGTGGCTGGTTGAGAATGAATGGGCGCGCACCGCAGAGGATATTCTGGTTCGTCGCTCCAAACTCGTTCTGCGCTTTACCGAAGAGGAAACAGCGGCATTGAGCCGCTATCTGACAACGCTGACCGACCCGCTGCCAACCGTCTCCTCGCCCTAGTATCAATACCACGCCACAGCTCAGCAGCTTGTTTTGAAACTCAGCTCGCTTTAAATTTTGGCTACATTTGTTTTGAACCGTATCCCCGGAATAATTGCTGCAGCATAATCTCTGACACAGGGAATGAAGGCTTCCGCCGCTGGTGACAATGGAACATTTACCGGGCTGATTGCGCCAAAGTAAAACGGAATTTGCGCATCAATCCTGCACACTTCTACGCCCTCTACGGGGTAGCCGTAGGCGGTTGCCGGCTCAACAATTGCCACACCCAGTCCAGCTCGTGCCATGCTGATTGCGGTTATGGAGGCATTGGTATCAATCACCCGGTTTGGTTCAACGCCATTTTCCTGCAATGCGCGGTCGATACGGGTGCGGTGACGAAAGGGATGCGCTGCAGCTATCAGCCTTTCATCCTTCAGATCGGCAACCCGCAAATGACCATGCCCACCAAGCGGATGGCCGATCGGCAAGATTGCGACACAGGGTGCTTCGGCAAGCCAGTGTGTTTCAATCGACGCATGCTCGATTGGAAATGAAGCGACACCAAGCTCTGATTTGCGCGAAACAACAGATTGGATAACCCGTTCAATTGGATCGGCACTGAGCAGAATACGTTGCGGCAGGTCTTCGGCAGCCAGCCGCGCAAGCGCGCCCGGCACCAGAGATACAGCCAGAGCCGGCGTGGCGGCAATGTGTATGCGGGGTGTTGCCTCCTCGCGAATTTCCGCCACACGCTCTTGCAAACGGCCCATGTCGACCATCAGACCTTCGACTTCCTGATGGAATTTAAGAGCCCGCTCGGTGGGTGAAACCCTGGGCCCGCTTCTGTGCAGGAGCTCAAACCCGAGTGCACTTTCAAACTCGCGGATCAATCGCGTTATGGTTGGTTGCGAGCAGCCCAGCATTTTAGCCGCACCGGTAATGCTGCCCGCAGCCATAACCGCGGAGAATGCATCAAACTGGCGAAAATTCACGTCACGAAAATCCAAGAGTTCACCTCCAGTATCAACCGGTCACTGATGGAATGTGCGGATTCGTCGTGCCAAGTCAAATACGGGTCGATAATTCAGAAAAAGAATATTGAACCAAATATCATTCGAAAATCGTATTGACAAATCTTTTCGCTGGCGGCTTACTTCTGGTTGGAAACGGCAAGTGGAGATTTCGGTGCAACTGGCAATTCTGGGTTCTGGCGCTATTGGTTTGAGCGGGGCAGCGCTGGCCGCTACCAATGGGCATTCAGCAAGTTTGTGGACGCGCGACCCTGAGCAGGCAGACGCCCTGGCATCTGGAATTAACGCGACGGGTGCAATTTCCGGGCATTTTCCCGTGGCAGCTTCGGAGGATATGGCGGAAGTTCTCGGCCAGGCAGATGTCGTCATGCTGTGCCTGCCGGGCTATGCGCACAGAGCCGTCATCGACCGAATGGTGCCATTGCTGACACACCAGCAGGCAATCATTGTCAGTTCGGAAATTTCTTTCAGCGGGCTTTATCTGCAAATGCAGATTGCCAAACGGGGATTGAGCATTCCAGTCATAATCTGGGGCACAACAGCCACAACCGGAAGGCGCACCGCGCCAGACTCTGTGTGGCTGAACTCTGTGCGGCAGAATGTGGATCTCTCCACCATTCCCGCAGACTGCCTCGCCAACGGCATGGCGCTGTGCGCCACGTTGTTCGGTGAGCGATTTGTCGCGCGCGAAAATGCACTGGCGATTGCGCTGAGCAACGTTAACCCGCAAAACCACCTGGCCATAGTGCTGGGCAACCTGACGCGAATGGAGCGGGGCGAGGTCTGGGGGCAGGCAGAAAATGTGACGCCCGGTATCGGCCGTCTGATGGAAGCGCTGGACGATGAACGCTTGTCTGTGGCCGCCGCGCTGGACATTCCGGTAAAAACCGTTCGGGAGCATTTTCACAAGTCATTCCATGTGCCTTATGGATCTGTATCCGACATGAACAGGGCAATGCATGAGGACGGCCGGGGCGGGCATGGACCTGCCACACTCGATACCCGCTATGTTTACGAAGACGTGCCGTTCGGCCTGCTGACATCCGCGTTGATTGGCCGGATCTGTGGCGCACCCATGCAACTGCATGAGGCGGGAATAGACATTCTCTCTGCAGTTTATGGAGAGGATTTCCGCCGGGCCAATGACCTTCTGGACGTGCTTGGCCTTTCCGGCATCTCTGCCGCCGCGCTGCGAACGCGGCTGGAGCAGGGTGTCAAAACTCCCGGCATGACTGCCAATTCCTGAGCCTGACATCAATTCGCCGTGGCGCTGCCCGGCAATTTACCGGAAGGATGATGATGATGAAGCAAATGCCATTCACTCGCAGACGATTCCTCAAAACGGCGGGTGCAGCCGCCGGCGCCCTGGCTACCCCCTATGTCATGCGCAGTTCTGCCTTTGCCCAGAGCAATGTGGTGAACGTTTGGACCTATGCAAACTTTTTGCCACAAAGCTTTATAGACCAGTTTCAGCGCGACACGGGCGTGCAGATCCGCATTCGACTGGTTGACGACCAGGGAGCCCAGTTCAATCTCATGGCTGCTGAAGCGCCCAATCCCAGCGCTGATCTTGTGACCATTGCCAGTCATCGCTTCAAGCAGTTTGTCAGCTCCGATCTTTTGGCGCCGCTGGATACGGAGAAGCTTATACACTGGCAGAACGTTAATCCGGTTTTTCGCGAAAGCGACTGGATTTCAATGGATGGCAACAAATGGGGCATGCCCATTCTGACCGGCGCGGATGCGCTTTGCTACAACACGGAAATGGTTTCTGACGAGGAAGCCGATAGCTGGATGATCATGTTTGACCCGAAGTTCAAGGGGCAGGTGACCTATGAGATCCAGGGATTTTTCTCCAGCCTGATCCTGGCCATGGGCAATGACGGCAACATGGTTGAATATCTTGGAAACGAGGAAAAAGCGCGTGAAGTTGTCAATGCGGCCCGCGACATGATGATCGAGCATAAGGACATGGTGCGCAAATATGTGACCTCCGGTCCGGAGTCACAACAGATGTTCATCAATCAGGAAGTTGTGGCCGCACAAGCCTGGTCCGGACCTTTCGCCAAGATGATTATGGAAGGCTTTCCGCTGGATGTGAACATTCCAAAGGAAGGCGGCTACGGCTTTGTTTACAACCTCAACCTTGCCAACAATTCGCCCAATGCTGAAAATGCCTACAAACTGCTGGATGCCATTCTGGCATCACCTGAGGTTGGTACCGAAATGGTGCGGGCATCTGGCTTTGCTTCCACCATCGATGGCGCGGACGAGGCTCTAAGTGATCTGGAGAAGCGCGCCATTGCTTTCAGCCCGCGTGATCTGGAACGGCTGATCTTCATCAGCAGTGAGGCCAATGATCTGAAGTGGCCATTGATTGATGCCGCGGTTGAGCAGGTTAAAGCGGCCTGAATTCCACGAGGTTCAGTCTGCCGGTTTTTGCATTTTCATACAGCGCAGAAACCGGCAGCCGCCACCGCCACTTTCGAAATCAGCTTTTTTGCATATTTGCCGAATTGCTCCAGAACGGGCTGAACGGATGCCGCCTTCCTCATTATGGGAAAAATTGATCGACTTGCTGTCAGCCACGCCATTACGGCGTGCACTGGTGATCGGCAGCCTGCCGATGATCTGGATTCTTGCGATGAATGTCGCGCCTATTGTTGAAATGGTGCGCATCAGCTTCTTGAGCAGCTATCCGCCAACCGTAGGCAAGCAAGCCGTGTGGACCCTTGCTTCATGGAGAGTGTTTTTCGGTGACCCGATCTACATTTATCAATTCTTTCGCACCTTGACCTTTGCCATGGTTGTCACAGGCATAACGTTGATGATCACCTATCCCGTTGCCTACTACGTTGCCAAGGTGGTGCGGCCTGAGCGGCAGTTGCGCTTCATGCTGGTTCTGCTGGTACCATTCTGGGTGGGTGAGATTGTGCGCACATACGCGATCATGATCCTTCTGGGAAACCGTGGTTTCATCAATATGCTGCTGATCTGGCTGGGCATCATCGATCAGCCTCTTTCACTGATCTACTCCAATTTTTCCGTGGGATTTGGCGTTATCTACCTGACATCGCTCTATATGATGATGCCCCTTTATGCTGCTTTGGAGCGTATTCCCACATCACAACTGGAAGCCGCCGCGGACCTTGGCGCAGGGCCATTGACCCGTTTCTGGAAAATCATACTGCCACAGTCGCGTTCAGGAATTTCCTCCGGCTGCGTGCTCGTGTTCCTGATCTCGATCGGCATTTACGCTACGCCCGTTCTTCTGGGCGGCTCGCGCACAACAATGTTCGCTGAAACCATTGCCGGCTTCTTCATGTACGCTGGCGACACTTGGCCAATCGGAGCCGCATTTTCCGGCATCATGCTGGTCGGCGCAATGGTGGTTTGTGGAATATTCATGCGCCTTGTCGGCGGCAAGGAAGGGAGTATCCTGCGATGAGAAAACTCTCCTCCCGTCTTTTGGCATCGAGTTACTGGACCTTCATACTTTATCTCAGCCTGCCATTGGCAATGATGATTCTGATGAGTTTCAAGGACAGCCGCTTCATAGGCTTTCCCATCAATGCCTGGACAACAGATTGGTATCTGCAGGTTTTCCGTGATGGGCAAATGATGCGCTCTATGGCCTACACAACATTTATTGCTGTTGTATCCATGGTGCTGACATTGCTGATTTCCATTTGGACTGCGATGTTTATGGGGCCATTTCGCTTCCGTGGAAAAATGCTGGTTTTCGCGCTGTTGTGTCTTCCTGCGGTCATGCCCGGGATCATCTCGGCTATTTCGCTGCGCATATTCATACGCAGTATCGGCATGGAGCCCGGTGTGGTGGCCCTGATCATGGGGCAGGTTATTCACAATGTGCCATTTGCCACTCTGATGCTGCTTGCGCGTCTGGGGTCGCTGCCCACCAGTCAGATAGAGGCAGCACGCGATCTGGGGTCTTCGGCCTGGGACGCCTTTCGCCGGATCACCATTCCCTATCTTACCCCGGCTATATTTGGCGCAGCCACCTTCTGCATGCTTCTAAGTTATGACGATTTTGTCCGGGCCTTCTTCCTTGGCGGATATGAGCCGACACTGATGGTGCTGCTTTTTGCCAAGCTGCGCGCGGGCATGTCACCTGAAATCAACGCAATATCCACCATCGTTCTGGTTCTTACCGCAGTGGTTGGAATTTGGGCAGAACGCGCCTCGCGCAGAAACAAAGGAACAGCCCGATGAGCCAGGCCATTGTCAAGTTCGAAGGCGTTAACAAGGCATATGGCGCGATGATGGTCGTAAAAGACCTCAATCTCGAAATCGCGTCAGGACAATTTGTAACCCTGCTCGGGCCATCCGGCTGCGGCAAGTCTACAACCCTGCGCATGCTGGGCGGTTTTGAGGATGTCAGCGGTGGTCGCATTCTGGTCGAGGGGTTGGACGTAACGCGGCTGGCGCCGGAAAAGCGCAACACGAACATGGTGTTTCAGGATTATGCGTTGTTTCCGCATATGACTGTACGGCAAAATATAGCTTTCGGCCTGGAGCGAAAGCGCTGGTCAAAGGCGCATGTTACAGAACGTGTGAACCAGTTGCTGGATATGCTGCGCATCAGCCAGTTTGCTGATCGGCGTCCGGATGCACTTTCGGGCGGACAGCGACAGCGTGTGGCCTTGGGCCGTGCATTGGCGCCCGACCCGGCCGTTGTGTTGCTGGATGAGCCATTGGCCGCACTGGATGCCAAACTGCGAGCGGATGTGCAGGTCGAGTTAAAGAACCTGCAACAGCAGACCGGCAAAACCTTCATCTTCGTAACCCATGATCAGGACGAAGCTCTGACAATGAGCGACCGGATACTGGTTATGCGTGACGGGCGAATTGAGCAGGACGGAACGCCACGCGAAATTTACGAAAAGCCCGTCTCTCGCTTTGTTGCAGAATTTGTTGGCGAAACAAATCTGCTGGAAGGGCGCGTTGAAACCACTGCCGAAGGTCGAGTGCTGCGGTGGCACGGCGTGGCGATACCGCTGAATGTCGGGGTTGCTTCAGGCACTGATGGCACAGTTTCCATTCGTCCGGAAAATTTGCGTGTGGCCACCAGTGATATGGCTGCAATATTTGAGGGCGAGGTGACCAGCGTCATTTATCGCGGAGACCATCAGTTGATCTCTCTGAACGCCGGCAATTGTGGCGGCGCTATCAATCTGCGGCTGAACAGCAAGCACCGTGTGTCAGTTACAGGTGAGCATTTGCGGTTGGTTTGCACTCCCGATGATGTCGTTTGGCTAGGCGCCGCCTGACACCCACTCTGTTTTGCAAAGGAATAAGTCATGAAACTTCAATCCGTAAAGGACTGCTTCATGCTGGCGAATGGCGTCGGCATCCCCTGTGTGGGTTTCGGCACCTGGAAAATTCCAGATGGCGCGGAAACCGAAGCAGCTGTCGGGCATGCGTTGGCTGCAGGGTACCGCCATATTGATACGGCATCCGCCTATCGCAATGAAACCGGTGTTGGCCGTGCGGTGCGCGAAAGCGGCATTGAACGGGATCAAATTTTTATAACCAGCAAGTTGCGCAATCCCGAGCACGGCTATGACAACGCCATTGAGGCTTTTGGCCGAACCATGGACAATCTGAAGCTGGATTATCTGGACATGTATATGGTGCATTGGCCCATTGCCAAACCGCATCGCGACCGTTGGCAGGAAGACGTCATCGAAACCTGGCGCTTTTTCGAAGAACAATATCAAAAAGGCACTGTTCGGGTGCTGGGTGTGTGCAATTTTCTGCCGCACCATTTGAAGCCGTTGCTGGCTGCCTGCGAAGTGCGACCGATGGTCGACCAGATCGAAATTCACCCAAGTTTTCTACAGGATGAAGCTGTTGCTTTCTGCAAGGCAGAGGGAATTCAGGTTGAAGCCTGGGGCCCGTTTGCCAATGGCAAACTGTTTGAGGTTGCTGACATTCAAGAGATCGCCCGCGACAAGCAACGCACTGTTTCTCAGGTGACCTTACGCTGGTTGTTGCAGAAAGACGTGTTGCCACTTCCAAAAACCACAACGCCTGCACGCATTATCGAAAACACTCAGCTCTTTGATTTCGACCTGACGGACGATGAAATGCGAAGGATTGATGCGATCCAGGGCTGCGGCAATTCCGGCCTGTTCCCCGATACGGTCGATTTTTAGGTCGCTTCGGGTGTGTCTGGTCGCATTGTCTTGCCGTTGAAACGTCACCGTTTCAACGAGAAATGCTTCGTAACTGGCCGCATTGTCTTGCCGTTGAAACGTCACCGTTTCAACGAGAAATGCTTTGAGGAGGCGATATGCAAACGCGTAAACTTGGCTCCAGCCTTACGGTGCCATCCATTGGACTTGGCTGCATGGGCATGTCCGGCACTTACGGCGTGGTGGACGCTGATGAGGCCGCCGCCACATTGCGCCATGCTATCGATATCGGAGTGACCTTTCTCGATACAGCCGACAGCTATGGCTCTGGCCAGAATGAAAGCTTTATAGGAGAGGTGATCAAAGGCCATCGTGAGAAGTTGGTGATCGCTACCAAATTCGGCAGCGTTCGCTACGCTGACGGCGGGCGCGGTGTCTGTGGCACGCCGGACTATGTCCGCAGTGCTTGTGAAGCCAGCCTGAAACGGCTGGGCACTGACCATGTTGACCTTTATTACCAGCATCGGGTCGATGCTACAGTGCCGATTGAGGAGACCGTCGGAGCAATGGCCGAACTGGTGGCCCAGGGCAAGGTGCGATACCTGGGACTGTCCGAGGCGGGAGCAGCAACAATTCGCCGGGCGCATGCGGTTCACCCGATTGCGGCTTTGCAGACGGAATACTCGCTCTGGAGCCGCGACATCGAAACAAACATCATTCCGACTCTTCGAGAGCTGGGTATCGGACTGGTGCCATACAGTCCATTGGGTCGCGGTTTTCTTGCGGGCAATGTCGCTGCAGCGGCCGAATTGGAGGAAGGCGACAGCCGCAGAAACTATCCGCGCTTCGCTGCTGAAAATTATGATCAGAATCTCGCCTTGGCCAATACAGTTCGGCAACTTGCGCAAACGCGCGGAGTAACCGCCGGGCAGATGGCTCTGGCATGGGTTCTGGCACAAGGGCATGATGTTGTGCCCATCCCTGGCACCAAGCGGCGAAAATATCTGGATGAAAATGCCGCTGCGGCCAGCATTGCCCTGACAGAGGATGAGCTCGCGACAATGTCCAAAGCATTCAAACCGGATGCGGTGGCTGGCGCGCGCTATCCTGAAGCCTTGCTCAAAGCAACTGGCATTTGAACAGCGGGAGGCGGGCGATGAGCGTGGTGGATACTTTCCGGCTCGACGGCAAAAGAGCACTGGTGACCGGCTGCAGCCGTGGAATTGGGGCGGCGATGGCTACTGCGCTGGCCGACGCCGGAGCCGATATCATCGGGGTCAGTGCATCACTGAAATCCGACAGTCCTATTGAAAGAGCTGTTCGTAGTGTCGGGCGTCAATTCACCGGCTATGCAGTGGATTTTTCCCGGCGAGAGGCCGTCGTTGCCTTTGCCGAGGCTATGGAGCGCGAGCAGATAGACATACTGGTGAACAACGGGGGCACAATCCGCCGCGCACCGGCAGCCCGTCATTCGCTGGAAGATTGGGACGCTATCCTGGAAGTGAATCTGAACGCCCAGTTTGTGCTCACACAGGCAATCGGTCGGGGAATGCTGGAACGCAGGTCTGGCAAAGTCATCTTCACCGCATCCCTGTTGTCTTTCCAGGGCGGTATCAATGTGCCCGCCTATGCGGCCAGCAAAGGAGCCATTGCTCAATTGACCAAATCGCTGGCCAATGAATGGGCAGAGCGCGGCGTCAACGTGAATGCCATTGCGCCGGGCTACATTGCTACCGACAACACTGCTGCGTTGCAGGCAGATGCTGCGCGTTCTGCCTTGATTGTTGGCCGCATTCCTGCCGGCCGATGGGGAAAACCGGAAGACTTTGCTGGCCCGGTTGTCTTTCTTGCCTCTTCCGCCTCTGACTACGTAAGTGGTTCAGTCATGCTCGTTGATGGCGGCTGGATGGGGCGTTGAAGACCATGGCGAACCTTCAGACGGACGTGAAAAATCAAGGTCTGCAACAGTTGGAAGCACGCCTGCAAGACGATCTTGCATGCCTGAACTATCCCGCACCCAATTGGGTGCCGTCGAGAACGACAAATTCGGGACAAAATGTCAGCGATGTCACCATCGTTGGCAGCGGAATGTGCGGCCTTGTTGCATGGTTCGCCTTGCGTCAAAGCGGCGTTACCAACATCCGAATTCTCGATCGCGCAGCGTCAGGGCAGGAGGGGCCTTGGGTAACCTATGCCCGAATGGAGACCTTGCGATCTCCTAAAACGCTGATTGGCCCAGCTTTCGGCATTGCAAGCTTGACATTTCGGGCATGGTTTACCGCCCAGTTTGGTCGTGAAGCCTGGGATGAGCTGTATCGCATACCGCGGCGGCAGTGGATGGACTACCTGCGCTGGTACCGCAAGGTACTGGACATCGCGGTCGAAAACGGAACAGAACTGACATCTGTTCTGCAGCGACCAGACGGCTATCTGGAGTTGGAAATCAATGGTGGTTGCCGTGCGCCGATCATCACCCGCAAACTGGTGCTCGCAACCGGCCGGGAAGGGATGGGCGATGCCAGTCTGCCGAGCTTTATCAAGTCTATAACCCGCCATCTGCATTGGGCTCATTCGTCTGACCCGGTCGACTTTTCGGCCTTGCGCGGCAAGCGAGTGGTTGTGATAGGTATCGGTGCATCCGCGGTGGACAATGCCGCTGAAGCACTTGAGGCTGGAGCTGGAGAAGTTCGGCTTCTGGCGCGGCGTGCTGAAATGCCGCAAATTAACAAGCTGATGGGTGTCGGCTCTTACGGAATGACCGCTGGCTATGCAGAAATGCCCGCAGAATGGCGCTGGCGATTCAGCCATTATGCTGCGTGCCAGCAAACGCCGGCACCGCACAATTCAACTTTGCGAGTGAGCCGACACAAGAACGCGTTCTTTCATTTCAACTGTGACATCGCCTCGGTGGTGGAACGCGATGGTGAAATTGTCCTGGAGACCCGCAGTGGGCGCAGTTTCACCACAGATTTCGTTCTTCTGGGAACGGGTTTCACGGTTGATCCGAAATTGCGACCGGAATTGCGGTTTGTCGCCAGTCACATTGCGTGCTGGGAGGACAGGTTTACCCCGCGGGAAACTGAGCAGAACCGCGAACAGGGGCGCTATCCCTGGCTGAATGACGACTTCTCGTTTGTCGAACGAGACATGGGCAAAGCGCCATGGTTAGCCGACATACATTGCTTCAATTATGCGTCTGCAATGAGCCTCGGCAAGGTCAGTGGTGACATCCCCGCTATCAGTGAAGGCGCAAAATGGCTGGCACGCAGCATCAGCGCGCAGCTTTTCAACCGCGACATTCAGCAGCATTGGGACGCTCTGCAAGCCTATTCTCTGCCCGAACTTGACGGATCGGAGTGGACAGATGCTGACGCCTGCCTGGAGATGAAGGAGAACACTGTATGAGTGATCGTGTGCCGGACGTGATCAATGCGGCCCTTGATGCCCGACCCGGCTCGGAACTGGCGCGGCTGCGCAATCAGCGGCCAAAGCTGAAAGAAATGACCCAGGCAAATTATCTTGCTGTCATGCGGCCGGAAAACCCGCGCAATTTTTCCTTTGCACTTCGAGCTGCGCTTGCAACCCGCATGGCGCGTTTGTGGAAGTGTGAAGGCCTTGCCGAACAATATGAATCAGTGATGGATGATGAAGACCCAGGCGCAGCTGAGCTGGCACTTGCGGATCCGGCCTGGTGGCCAGATAAATCCGACGGCTGGTTCTTTGCGGTCTTGCGGCATGTCGATCTGGTGACACGTTTACCCAAGGACACAACAGAGGCCGATATTGCGGCGCTTTACTCTGCAGGGCTGGATGACCGGGACATTGTGACACTGACCGGGCTGATTGCATTCGTGAACTATCAAATTTTAGTAGTGGCGGGCTTGAGCGCGCTGAAAAGAGGTTGAAATGAGCCAGCATGTTGTTGATTTCACCCTGGACGAGTTGGATTGGCATCCGCGTGTCCGCCCGATCATACTGGAAGGCGCAACCGCCGAACAGCGCGATGCGATGAAAATCACGCCCTCAGCCACTCAGGTTTCAGACTACATTCTGGTGCTGGCTCAGGAAGCGCCGATGCTGAATGCCCGCAGCCCGCTGTTCAACGAAATCATGTATGGCAAGGATGGTCTGTCCCGGGGCGGTCGGGAAATGGGAGCGCTTGCCGCCTCCATTGTGAACGAATGCATTTTCTGCGCAAGCGTGCACGCGCGCAGACATGTGCAGTTGGAGAAGCGGAGTGACGTGATTGAGACCATTTTGCGCGACAAGCTCGATGCTGACTTACATGGCCTGGACCGCGCGCTGTTTGACTTTTCTGTGGCGCTGACACGCAAGACGGATGACCCGGCAGGCCTGCCCGTCGCGGCATTGAGAAATGCAGGTCTGGATGATCTGGAAATTCTGGATCTTGTCCATTCGATTGCAGTGTTTGGCTGGGCGAACCGCCTGATGCACACGCTGGGTGAACCCAGACGAAAATAATGGCCGGCCATGTGCAACAGCGCCCACAGCGTTAGGAATATAGCGGTTTTGCCCGGCGCTGAACGACAGGAAATCACTCGGCTTCGTGTGATTTCTGCCGCTTTTTTTCGCCGGTTCGTGATTTGGCCTCTGCCTCCCTTTCGCCGATGATGACCATCACAAGGCTGACAAGAAAGGCAAGATGAAGGTTGCCAAACAGGGAAAGCGTTGCGCTGGCAAAGCGCGACCAGCCAGGGCAGGGCAAAAAATCCCCGTAACCCAAAGTGGTGAATGTGACGGAAGCCAGGTAGAGCGCGTCATTCATTGTGGATAGCCCGGCTTTGCAGGCGGTACCCAAAGTCGTGTATCCGAAAAAATGGAAAATGCCTGCACCGCTGACAACGGCTGCCACCATGGACAGGGCAATGTCGCGCGCCAGCCGTCCATATGTGATGCCGGCTTCAAATCTCCGTCGCATCAGCAAAGTGCGGATCGTGTTGGCGAAGAACAGTAACACGAATATGTATATGGCAATGCTCAGAGGTTGAAGAATGTACAGCGGCGGTTCGCCGGTCATCTCAGCAAGCTGCATAAGCCCGAACGTCACGGCTATGATTAACGAGAAACCGTAGCCGTTGATGTTCTTCAGTTTCTTCAGAGTCATTTTTTTCAAATACATGAGGTGTCTAGGCTTTTAGTGATCGGTCCGGGGTGCGCTGCCTTAAGCAGCATTCTTCCATTTAACGGGATTAACATAAATGATTGCATCATCAACACTGACCATCACTTCTTCATCCTGAATATTGACCTGGATCTTCATTGTGCGGCTGGCCTGTTGAGCCAGATCCCTGGTGTCTTGCTCGGACAGGTTCACCACACGCAGGTTGTTCAGACGAGTTGTGGTGCTTCTGGTGTTTTCCCACCACATCTCCGCCGTTCGCCCGCCATAGCAATAGACAATCACCTCATCAGCTCTGCTGCAGGACTGACGCACAGTCTTTTCGCTTGGCAGACCCAGCAAAACCCAAAGATCAATTTCGCCACTCAGACTTTTCTTCCAGATATCCGGTTCATCGTCAGTTGAAAGACCCCTGGTCATTTCCAGTTGAGCGTTGGCATTCAGCGCAAAAGCTAAAATGCGCACCATAAGCCGTTCATCCGTCTCTGACGGGTGTTTGGCGACGGTCAGCTTATGGGTCTCGTAGTAATGGCGATCCATATCGGCAACGGAAAGCTCAACTTTATAAATGGTGGCTTTCTGCGCCATGATGTCTACCCTGAATATCGATGACTGGAATGCTTAGTGCGCATACTGCATTTATAAAAGCAAAAAGCCGCCGCACGCGCTCTATGACGCGGCTTATCATCGGCAAAAATACGGATTCCCACGATGCGGTTCGGCATCTGAAACTTATTCTTGCTTTAACAGATGAAAAATGGACCGCAAAAAGCACCGTTTGCGGTCATAGATTCTCAGGGAAAATACTCGACCGCGCGACGGTGCCATTCAGCCGCTGGCACCGGAAAATATCGCAACCGCCGATTTGGCATATCGTTATGCTTAGAGAAATTTTGCCAATCAAATCGACAAACAGGCTGTGCTTGTCAGGACCGCCTTTTGTGATGCTGCGCCCTGAAGGCCGATTGCAATTTATGGTGTTTGCCGAGACGGTTTCTCTCTGACCAGACCCTGTTTTTGGCTGATTTGCTGTTGCGTGGCCAATACAATGGCCACTCGGCGTTCATCTGACGGGTGAGTTCCCCAAAATGATAAACTTGTACCACTTACCGAACGGGAGTCTTCCGGGCGGGCAAAAAACGCAGCGCCGATTTTGGGGTTATACCCTGCAGCGGCAGCAATGCGAGCACCAAGCATGTCGCTTTCAAGTTCATAGGTCTGTGAATACGCTTGGTCGCCCATTGCCATTCCCGCGTCGATATTCCGATCCATCTCGGCTTGGCTGGCGTACGAGTAGGCTGTCTGTGATTGCGCCTGAACGTAAGCCGTTGCAGCACCCAATATAATTGCACCGGCAATTCGTTGCTGCTTTTGCTTTTCAATATGCCGTCCAATCAGATGACCGTATTCGTGTCCTAGGACAAACGCCAATTCATCATCATTTTTGGTGGTCTGAACGAAGGACTGAGTGACAATAATTCTGGGTTGCTCATCGTCATAGTAAAAGAATGCATTGCGTTCTTGCAGGGTGCGGTCATAAACGATGGTCGCATTGCAATCTTTGAGGGAATTTGCCGCGGATTCCTGCTTGCACAACTCTGTGGCAACGGGACCGACCCGGTCTTTCACGCGATGAAATCGACTTTCCGCAGCTTCCGGTGAAACCATTTGCGAATGAGGGGCCGACTTCGCCTCAGCAAACAGCTTTTGAGCGTCCGCCTTGTTATTTTCGGTAATGGTCGGCAGTTCGTAAGTGGTTCCGCACGCCGCAAGGGATAGCAGCATCCCAAACGTCAAAGCTGTCCTTGCAACTGAAATCAACACGACGCCACCCCATTTTCATACATTTATCCTATAAAGAAATGATTCGATTTGATTAGGCAATACGTCGTCGTGTTCGGCAGCAGGGTTTTACAGATTAATTTTCTCAATTAACTCAGTATACGATTTCTCTATTCTGATTGGTTAGATATTATACTTAAATGGAATACTAATTTTGTATTCTATGCTTCAGTTTAGCTGAATTGCCAAAGGTCTAGGTTTTGCGATCTGGCTGAAACTCATGCAGAAAATTGGCCACGAGGCGCGATACCAGCGCCGCCTTGTCGTCAATGACTGGCAAACGGTGAATATATTTGCGGATCATGAAATAGATGAATGTGGAGTGCAGGTGCCATGCCAGCTCCATCTCCATCGGGTCAATCTGACCGGTTTCCTCGAGCCCACGATAAACACGAAGCTCACGGGCAATGATTTCCAGCAATTTGCTGACGTGGCTTTGAATATAGCGCGCAATGATGTCGTGTCCGGCAAGGCTGGCATATAGCGAAACACGAATCCAGTGGTACTCATCTATCGTGTCAAAATAGGAATTGTAAAAGCGCTTGAGCCGCTCTGGAAATGGCTCTGTCCGATCCCGCAGCACCAGTTCCCAGCTCAATGACCAGCGTTGCAGAAAGACACGCTGGTAAACCTGCTCCACCAGATTCTGCTTTGTGCCAAAGTAGCGGAAAATAAGGCCCTGAGAGACGCCGATTCGGTCTGCCAGATCTTTTGTCTGTGCCCCAAAGCCATGCTCGGCAAAAAATTCCACCGCGGCGTCCAAAATCATACGCTCCCGCACACTCGGGTCCAGCCTCGTTCGAGCCGCGGGGCGTTTGGCGTGCGGGGTGGTATTTGCCACCTGTACGCTGTTTTCAGCCGCTTTAGCGCTGCTCGTCTTTTTCGGCAAGGTCGTCTCCGACGAACTGTTCCAATGTCTGGATCATTTACCTTCGTATCACCCTATTGACAATCCAATCAATATGTAATGAGTTTTGGCTCAATAAGGCAAAAAAACACAACCTGCCATATAGGGAGAGAGACTTGGCTCAAGCTCGCAAAGTCATCATTACGTGCGCCGTAACGGGTGCAATTCACACGCCAACCATGTCGCCGCATCTGCCAATCACGCCAGACGAAATCGTGGCGGAGGCATTGGCCGCGGCTGAAGCCGGCGCTGCCATTCTGCACTTGCATGCCCGTAATCCGGAAAACGGACGGCCCGATCAACGGCCAGAAGCTTTCAAGCCGTTTCTGTCACGCATCAAGCAGGCAACCAACGCGGTTATCAACATCACGTCCGGCGGCAGCCCGTATATGAAAGTTGAAGAGCGGGTTCTTCCTGCCGCGACTTTCAAACCGGAAGTCGCTTCACTGAACATGGGCTCGATCAATTTCGGCCTGTATCACCTGTTGGATAAGTACAAGGATTTCAAGTTCGATTGGGAACGTGAACATCTGGAAAACACCCGCGATCTGGTGTTCAGAAACACTTTCAAGGACATCGAATACATTCTGAGCACCTGCTACGACAACGGCACGCGCTTTGAGTTTGAGTGCTACGACATCGCCCATCTCTACAACCTGGCGCACTTCATGGACCGCGGCCTGGTCAAGGGGCCACTGTTTGTCCAGTCCGTATTCGGGCTTCTGGGCGGCATTGGCCCGCACCCGGAAGACGTCATGCACATGAAGCGCACCTGTGACCGCCTGTTCGGCGACCAGTATCGCTGGTCGGTGCTTGGGGCAGGGCGCAACCAGTTGCCAATCGCCGCAATGGCCGCAGCAATGGGCAGCAACATTCGCGTCGGGCTGGAAGATTCACTTTGGGCAGGACCAGGCAAACTTGCCAGTTCCAACGCTGATCAGGTGCATCTGGCACGCAAGATTATTGAGGGCTTGGGTCTGGAAGTTGCAACCCCGGATGAGGCACGCGAGATTCTGGATCTGAAGGGTGCTGACAGAACAAATATCTGAAATCCTGTGACTGATACTGCCCGGGGGGATCAAATCCGGGCAGCAACTCTCTGAAAAATAAGCACAATTTAAAGAAGGCTTTCTGGAGGAAATGCAATGGGAGTTCTTAATCGTCTAACGCGTCGCGCAATGCTGGGGCTTATGGCTGTTGGTCTGGCAACAACAAGCCTGCCTGCTTTTGCACAAAGCGCAGAGCCACCAATCCGCATCGGCATGGGCATCGCCATGTCAGGCGGTCTGGCTGCGTTTGGTAAATCTGCGCTGCTGGCCATGCAAATCTGGGCGGAAGATCAGAACGCCAAGGGTGGTCTCCTGGGCCGTCAGATTGAACTGGTTTATTATGATGACCAGTCAAACCCTTCGGTCGTTCCAGGCATCTACGCCAAGCTGATTGATGTGGACAAGGTTGATCTGGTCATTTCGGGCTATGCCACCAACCAGATCGTGGCTGCCATGCCAACTGTCATGCAGAAGAAGAAGGTGTTTATGACACTCTTCGGCCTGGCTGCGAACGATAAGTTCAATTACGACCGCTATTTCCAGATGCAGCCTAACGGCCCGGATGCACAGGCGGAATTTTCCAGAGGCTTCATCGAAGCTGCATTGTCCATGGACCCCAAGCCCGAGACCATTGCGCTGGTTGGCGGTGACGCGGAATTTCCTGCAATTGCCTTGGCTGGCGCACGTGAAAATGCCGAAAAAGCAGGCCTGAAAATCGTTTACGATCGCACGTATCCGCCGCAAACCATTGAATTTGCGTCGGTTGTTCGTGCAATCAAGTCCACAAACCCCGATGTAGTCTTTGTTGCGTCCTATCCACCGGATTCGGCTGGTATGGTGCGCGCTGTGCGTGAGGTCGGGCTGGACAATGTAAAACTGTTCGGCGGCGGCATGATCGGCCTGCAGTCGGCAGCTCTCAAAAGCCAGCTCGGCGCCTCGCTGAATGGCGTGGTCTCCTACGACCTGTATGCACCTGAACCAACAATGAAGTTCCCGGGCGTTGAGGAATTCCTGGTTCGCTATCGCGAGCAGGCAACTCCACAGGGTATTGATCCTCTGGGCTTCTATATTGCTCCTCTGGCTTATGCCGAGCTGCAGATCCTCGGTCAGGCAGTGGAAGAAACCCAGTCGCTCGACGATGAGAAACTGGCCGAATACATTCGCAGCACAGAGTTCAAGACAATTGGTGGTGACATCAGTTTCGGTGAACGCGGCGAATGGGCCCAGCCACGCATTCTCTGGGTTCAGTATCAGGGTGTTTCCGGCAACAGCATTGAACAGTTCATGGAACCTGGTCGTCAGGTCATTCTCTATCCTGACCAGTTCAAATCCGGTGAGCTGAAATATCCATTCAGCGAAGCCTCGAAGTAAGGCCCATGGCGCGAGTTTGCGGAGCGCGCAGATGTGCGGTCCGCAAATACCGTCAGTTGTTTTCACAAGCCTGATGATGAAAGGCGGCGGCAATAGCTGCATGTGCCATCTGATAATCAGATCTCATGCCGAACCGCCCCTTTTCACAGGCGCCCTATTTCGCGACAGGGGATATTCATGGACTTCAGTTGGGATCTACTGCTGAATGCGGTGGCGTCCGGCATCATGCTCGGTGGCTTTTATGCTGCTGTGGCTGTCGGCATCACGATTGCCTTCGGCATGCTCGATATTGTCAATATCGCGCATCCGGCATTCATTATTCTCGGGTCATTCCTGGCCTATCTCTCCATCAACAGCATGGGGGTTGACCCGTTTTTCGCAGCGATGCTGTTTGCGGTTCTCGGCTTTTTCTTCGGTCGCTACTTCTACCGCGCCTATTACCATTTCTTCGAAAAACGCGGTGATGACTCCCTTCAGGGGCTGGCCTTTTTCTTCGGCATCATGTTCATCGTTGAAATCAGCCTGGTGCTGATCTTCGGTGTGGACTACCGGTTGATCGATCTTCCCTACCTCGCCAAAACCTATGAAATCGGCTTTGTGCAAATTCCGCTGCGTCTTGCCGCACCGGCAGTTGTTGGCGTGTTGATGGTGCTGGCAATCCAGCTTTACCTCTCCAAGACGTTCACCGGCAGGGCAATACAGGCCGTGGCGCAGGATCTGGAAGCGGTGCGTTTTGTCGGGGCAAACCCGATCAAAACCAAGGAAATTGCTTTTGGTATCGCTGTTGGAACGGCAATCATTGCCGGTATGCTGCTGATTGTCATTCAGTCGGTGGAACCGTCCATCGGGCGTGAATTCATTGGCCGGGCATTCGCAATCTGCGTTCTTGGTGGCATGGCCAGCCTTCCCGGCACATTGGTTGCCGCCATGATCCTTGGAGTTGCTGAAACCCTGACATCAACCTTTCTGGGGCCATCATGGTCGCCGGCAGTCGCCTTCGGCCTGCTGTTGCTGACACTCGCGTTCCGTCCAGCAGGGATTTTTGGCCGATGAGCAGCACCTACACCTCACACCCGGCGGCAAAGCGTGTTTTGCCAAAGGCTTTCAGCCTGCCAATCCTGCTGTTCGGCGTGGCGCTTGTTGCCGTGGAACTGCTGATTGGCACACAGGTCAGCGAGTATTACTTTCTCGCTGCCTACGTCATCCTGCAATATGTCGTGCTTTCCACAGGCTGGAACATTCTTGGCGGCTATGCGGGTTACGTCAACTTTGGCACCGCAGGCTTTTTTGCTCTGGGCTGCTACACCACCATTGCGCTGAACAACATTCTTCCAATGCCGCTGCCACTCAGCATTCTGGCAGCGGGGGTTGTGACCGGCCTTCTGGGCCTTGGCACCGGTTATCTGACATTGCGCCTGCGCGGGGTGTTCTTTTCCATTGCCACACTGGCTTTGGCGGTCGTGCTGCAAACGCTGATCGTCAACTGGAGCTTTGTGGGCGGCGCGCGCGGAGCCTATGTTCTTCGCCCGGATGCCATGTGGCCCTTTGCCAGCTATGTGCACTACCTTCTGGTGCTGATGACCATTCTGGCCGTGGCCGCGGTTCTGGTGGCCGTTGCTATCGAACGGTCGTGGATTGGAATGGGCCTTGCCGCCATTCGTGATGATGAAGTGGCCGCTGAAGCCAGCGGTGTGCCGAGCCTGCGACTGAAACTGACGGCTACAACCATCAGCGGTGCCATTCTTGGCATGGCCGGTGCTCCATTTCCGTATCTGATCACTTATGTCGATCCGCCGTCCGCCTTCAGCCTTGCGCTGGCGGTTAACGCGATTGCCATGCCGTTGATTGGTGGAACTGCAGTCTGGTGGGGACCTGTGATCGGCGCGATCCTGCTTGGAACAACGCAACAGGTTCTGACTGTCACCATTTCTTCCGCAGCCAACCTGCTCATCGTCGGCGTTGTGCTGGTGGTCTTTGTCACTGTGGCGCCTACCGGCATTGTCGGAATGGTGCGGCGTTTTCGGAAAGGGCGGTCATGAGGCTGGTTTCACCACATCAACAAGTCGGCCAGCCGATCCTGCAGGCCAAGGGTGTAACGAAGCGTTTCGGTGGCTTTACAGCACTCGACTCCGTGGATTTCACCGTGGCACCGGGCGAACGTGTCGGGCTTATTGGTCCAAACGGCTCCGGCAAAAGCACCTGCGTCAACTGCCTGACTGGGGCACTGACACCGGAAGAAGGCACTATTACCTTTCAGGGACAGGACATAACCAAACTCGCTGCCTGGCAGCGGGCGCGAATGGGCCTGGTGCGGAGTTTCCAAATTCCGCGCCCGTTCAACAAGCTGAGCCTGATGGAAAACGTGCAGGTGCCGCTTCGGTTTGCGCTTGCAGAGGCGCCGCCGGAGGGCAGTGCCAACAGAGCAATGGAAATTCTGGCCAGCATTGGTCTGGACAGCAAGGCGGACTGGAGCCCGAAGGACCTCAGTCAGGTGGAACTGCGCAAGCTGGAGTTGGGGCGTGCCCTGGCTGCAAGCCCCAGGCTCCTGATCGCCGACGAGTCCATGGCCGGACTTTCCGACAGCGAAGTCGACGAAATTGTCGAACTGCTGGAAAGACTGAATGCCGACGGCATCGCCATCATCCTGATTGAGCACATCATGCGCGCCGTTATGCGGTTTTCACAACGGATCGTTGTGCTCGTGGCTGGCAAGAAAATAGCCGATGGCAATCCGCATGAGGTTATGCGGCACGAAGACGTGGAAAGGGCTTATCTTGGGCAATAGCATCACGATCAAAGGCCTTCATGCGGGCTATGGCGCAGTCAAGGTTCTTTCAGGCATTGATCTGGAGGTACGGTCGGGCGAAACAGTGGCATTGCTTGGCACCAATGGTAACGGCAAAAGCACGCTCATCAAATGTGTGATGGGGCAGGTGCGGCCTACGCAAGGCACGGTTCACGCCACAATCGAAGGTGTCGAACATGACCTTTCGCGCCTTTCAACTGAAGACATTGTTGGCCTGGGCATTGCTCTCGTGCCGGAAGGCAGGCGGCTTTTTCCCAAGCTGACAGTGGAAGAAAACCTTCTTCTCGGTTCATTCCGCGCTGCTGCGCGTGCAAAGCGGCATGAAAGCCTGGCCTTCTGTTACGAAGCCTTTCCGAGGCTGAAAGAGCGGCGGACCCAACTTGCCGGTTCAATGAGTGGTGGTGAACAGCAGATGCTGGCCATTGGCCGGGCTTTGATGACATTGCCAAAAATTCTGCTGGTGGATGAACCTTCGGTTGGTCTGGCGCCAATTCTGGTGGCGCGCACCATCGACACCATTGCCGAGATGAAGCAGCGGCTTGGGCTGACGGTTCTGATGGCAGAGCAAAACTTTCCGCAGGCCATTCGAATTGCCGATCGCGGCTATGTGCTGGTGCACGGCCATATTGAGCTTTCGGCAGATGATCCGCAGTCGCTTCGCGATAGCGACATTGTGCGCAAGCTCTATCTGGGCGGCGACTGAAAACATAATAAGACAAGAGGAAATGCAGTCATGGATATCAAGGTAGGCAAGGCAGCAATTGAGGAAGCTTCCAAAAAGCTGTCCAACTGGGGACGTTGGGGCAAGGACGACCATGTCGGCACCCTTAACCACGTAGAGCCCGGCCATATTGTTGCGGCCAGAGAGCTGATCAAAAAAGGCAAGAGCTTCGCCCTTGGCATTCCGCTGGATGCGGATGGCCCGCAGCGCGGCCTGTATGGCGGGCGCTTCAACCCTATCCACCAGATGCTGGCCACCGGCACGGATGCCGTTGCCGGCAATCAGGACTGGAACAAAATCCGCTATGCAGATGACACGTTGAACCTTTGTGTTCAGGGCGCTACGCACTGGGACGCACTCGGCCACATCTTCTATGAAGAGCAGACCTATAACGGCCATGATGCAAGGTTGATTGACTCACGCGGTCTTTCAGTCCTTGGCATCGAGCACTCCAGAAACAAAATGGTTGGCCGTGGCGTACTTCTGGATATCGCCCGTTTTCGCGGCGTCTCGTCACTGAAAGACGGCGAAGGCATTTCCAATGATGAGCTCGATGCCTGCGCCAAGGCGCAGGGCGTGGAAATTGGCAAGGGAGACTTTGTCATCATCCGCACCGGACATATGGAGCGTTGCCTGGATGAGGGTGACTGGGGCGGCTATGCCGGTGGCGATGCGCCCGGCGTGAAGTTTGAAAACTGCTACTGGTGCCAGGAAAAAGAGATTGCGGCGATCTGCTCCGACACATGGGGCGTTGAGGTTCGCCCGAATGAAACGACCGAGGCAAACCAGCCTTGGCACTGGGTGGTCATTCCTGCCATGGGTCTTTGCATGGGCGAAATCTTCTTCCTGAAAGAGCTGGCCGAAGACTGCGCCAATGACGGAGTTTATGAATTCTTCTTCTGCGGTCCACCACTGATCATCACCGGCGGCACAGGTTCACCCATCAATCCGCAGGCAATCAAATGAGCGCGGCGGGGCAGGCTGGGATACTTGCAGGCAAGGTTGCACTTGTCACGGGTGCCGGCAAGGGCATAGGGCGCGCTTGCGCCCTTGCTCTGGCAAATGCCGGTGCGCGCGTCATTGCGGTTGCGCGCACGGCGGAAGACCTGACCAGCCTTGAGCAGGCGGCCCCCGGCCAGGTGGAAAGCTGGGTTGAGGACGTGCGTGGCGACGCATTGCCCAACCGGATCAAAGCGCTGAAGCAACTGGATATCCTCGTCAACAATGCCGGCACCAACAAGCTGCAATATGTGCTGGATGTGGATGATGAAACGCTGGATCTTTTGATTGCGCTGAACATACGCGCCGCATTCAAGGTGGCGCAAGCCGCCGGCACCGTTATGGCTGCGCAGGAAACGGGTGGCTCTATCGTCAACATCTCTTCGCAGATGGGGCATGTTGGCGGACCACGCCGCACCGTTTACGCCATGACCAAGCACGCGATAGAGGGCATGACAAAGGCAATGGCCATTGACCTTGCGCCGCATAAGGTGCGGGTGAACGCGGTGGCTCCAACGGTGGTTGTCACGCCCATGACTGCGCCCTTCTTCAATGATCCGGCCTATATGGAAGCGGCCATGGCCAGCATTCCGCTGAAGGAAGTTCTGCAACCGGAAGATGTCGCAGGCGCAGTTTTGTATCTGGCATCACCCGCAGCGCGGCTTGTTACGGGCACAAGCCTTCGGGTGGATGGCGGCGCAACGGCCGTCTGAAGCGTTTATGGTTTCACGGGCTGATCACTCCCATGCGGTCCGTGCGCGCCTGTGCTGATTGCTAGGTCGGCACAGGCGCAATTTTGTCCGATGCGCAAAGACCGGTTTTGCGCAAAGTGGTGCGAGCTTGGCATATGGTTTCTTGAACAACCGCTATGCGAGGCTCAAATAGCTGAGACATAGGGAGGCGCTCATGCGCGATGAGCGCACCGCCTGTGAAAGCAAAACGGGGTTTTTCGCCATGACGGATCAAACTGGTTACACACCGCCAAAGGTTTGGGTTTGGGACAAGAGTTTCGGCGGTCTTAACCGACCTATTGCCGGCGCAACGCAGGAAAAGGAACTGCCGGTTGGCAAACATCCGTTTCAGCTCTATTCCCTGGGCACACCAAACGGCCAGAAAGTCACCATTCTTCTGGAAGAACTTCTTGCTGCCGGCCACACGGGTGCCGAATATGATGCCTGGCTGATCCGGATCTCAGAAGGCGAACAATTCGGTTCGGGTTTTGTGGATGTCAACCCGAACTCCAAAATTCCGGCTTTGCTGGATCGCTCATCCGAAAAGCCCGTGCGGGTTTTTGAATCCGGTGCCATTCTGCTTTATCTGGCTGAAAAATTTGGCGAGTTTCTGCCTCAAGATCCGGCCGAACGGGCCGAAACCCTGTCCTGGCTGTTCTGGCAGATCGGCAGTGCTCCGTATCTTGGCGGCGGGTTCGGCCATTTTTATGCCTACGCGCCGATCAAGATTCAGTATGCCATCGACCGGTTTGCCATGGAAACCAAGCGCCAGCTTGATGTGCTGGACAAACGGCTTTCTGAAAGCGCCTATCTGGGCGGCGACAATTATACGATTGCCGATATTGCTGTATTTCCGTGGTATGGCGGCCTGATCAAGGGCTGGCTTTACAATGGCGCAGAATTTCTGTCAGTCGATGAATACAAGAATGTCCACAGATGGGCCGACACACTGCTGGCGCGGCCAGCGGTGCAACGCGGCCGTATTGTCAACCGGCTGAACGGTGATCCTGCCGAGCAGTTGCATGAACGGCATGACGCCAGCGATTTTGATACGAAAACGCAGGATAAGATTGCCGGATAACACACGAAATCCCTGAATATATGAAAACCCGCCATGTCGACCTGCTGCTGACGGCCATTGCGCCAGCAATCTGGGGAAGCACCTACATCGTCACAAGTGAATTGTTACCGGCTGGTTATCCGATAACAAATGCGATGTTGCGTGCCTTGCCAGCGGGTTTTCTGCTGCTGGCTTTGTCGCGGCAATTGCCGCCAAGCGTGCAGTGGTGGTGGCGGGTTTTCCTTCTGGGCGGACTGAATTTTTCAGTGTTCTGGATCTTTCTGTTCATATCCGCCTACAGGTTGCCCGGCGGCGTTGCTGCAACGCTGGGCGCTGTCCAGCCGCTTGTGGTCATTTTCCTGGCCTATGGACTTCTTGGGCACAGAATTCGTGCCCTGTCATTGCTGGGTGCCATTTCCGGACTGTTCGGAGTTGCCCTGGTGGTTTTGGGGCCGGAAGCGAAAGTTGACCTACTGGGTGTTGCAGCAGGTCTGTTTGCATCCGCTTCCATGGCATTGGGTGTGGTGCTGAGCAGGCGCTGGCAACCGCCTGTGTCCGCACTGACATTCACAGCATGGCAGCTGACAGCGGCAGGCCTGCTGCTGGTTCCGGTGGCATTTCTGCTGGAGCCACCGCTGCCAACTCTGACATTCGCCAATATTTCGGGGCTTGTCTGGCTTTCAATTTTTGGCGCGGCTTTTACCACCTACTTCTGGTTTCGCGGGCTTAGCCGTCTGGAACCGTCGCTGGTTTCTACACTGGGTTTCCTGAGCCCCGTCACTGCCGTGGTGCTGGGCTGGGTTTTCCTTGGAGAAAAGCTGACGCTTCTGCAATATGCCGGCGCAGGTCTTGTCATGTTGGGAATTTGGCTGGCGCAGCGTGTTCATCCCAACCCACCGCCACCGCCTAGCGGCGGCGTCACCCAGACGCTACCGGTGCGCCCAGACGCTTCATAAGCAGGGCTGCTCCAGGCATGTCAGACATTGGGTTACACAGATCTGGTGTCGAGCGGCAGATCGAGCTTGCGCGCGCTTTTCAGCTTAAGCTCACTGACGATTACGCCTGCAATGATGAAGGCTGCGCCGACAAAGGCCAGCGCAGGCAGGCGATCGCCAGCCAGACGGCCCACAATTCCGGCCCACACAGGCTCGCCAGCATAAATGATCGTCGCGCGCGTTGATGACACGGACTTCTGAGCCCAGTTCATTGTAAGCTGAATAACGGCACTTGCTGCGCCCAGCCCCACACCTGCCAAAACCCAGACCCACGAGAAGCCGGGAATATGTTCACCAGCAAGAGGCATCGTTGCAAAGGCGAAAATGGAAGCGGCCAGCAGTTGAACGACGGTGACCCGGGCGCTGTCCACCAGGGGTGCATAGCGACTGATGAGAATGATCTCGGCCGCAATTGCAACGGCACTGATGACGGTAACCACTTCGCCACGACCAAGCCCGACCTGTAACGCGTTGGGGCCAGCCAGAAGCAACAGGCCGGTAAAAGCCAGACCAATTCCCACCCATGTCATCGCGCGTGGCGGTTTGCGCATGAGCCCCCATTGCAGCAAGGGTACCATCGGCACGTAGAGCGCTGTCAGAAAGGCCGATGTGCTGCTGTTGATCGTTTGAAGACCGTAGGTCTGCAGAGAATAGCCAAGGAATATCGTGAACCCGATCGCGCAACCGGCGATCACGTCGAGCCGGGTCAAACCGCGAAGTTGACGGTGAAAAATCAATGCCGCAAGCACGCCCGCCGCAGCAAAGCGCAACCCCACCAGAAACAGGGGGCCACTGTGCGCCATTGCTGTGTGGACAATCAGGAATGTTGCCCCCCACACCATTGTGACGACGATCAGCGCCAGCTCCTGACGCGAGAATGAGACTTTACAGGGAGCGAGAATGTGTATCATAATGCCTTGTTATGAGCATTATATTGCACAGTCAAGATGGTCGCGACAATGTTCTCGGCCACGTATCGAGCAATCTGCGTCGCCTTCGCAGGGATGCGGGTTTGAGCCAGACAGCACTTGCTGAAGCGGCAGGGGTCAGCAGACGCATGATTGTCAACCTCGAAGGCGGGGACACCAATGTCAGTCTTTCGAGCCTTGATAAACTGGCGAGCGCGCTGGGGGTGGATTTTGTGGCAATGGTTGTGGATCCCGAAGTCAACAGCCAGCGTATCGAAGCAGTTGTCTGGCGCGGGAACAGTGCCGATAGCCAGGCTGTTCTCCTGGGCAGTGTACCCGCTTCACAGGAAGCGCAGCTCTGGGTCTGGTCGCTCGCCGTAGGGGAGCGGTATCAGGCAGAGCCTGATCCGGCTGGCTGGCACGAGATGATTGCTGTGAATTCGGGGCGGCTGCGCATCGAAAAACAGGACGGCGTGGTCACTGTTGAGGCTGGAGACTTTGCGATCTACAGCAGTGCGCAGACTTACGCATATGCCAATGCCGGCAGCGAAATTGTTCGGTTCCATCGGGTCGTTGTGCGCTGATGCCGGTTAGCCAAACGCTCCCTGTGCGTCCAGACGCTTCATGATCTGAGTGGTGTGCTCGATCATCCGGGAAACCGCCGCAGTCAACGGCCTGTCGGAACGCCACGCCAGAACGCGATGCAAATTCCAGTTGGCAATTCTGCAGGTTGAAAGCTGGCCGGTGCGCTGATCTTCATAAACCGCGCTGTGCGGAAGAATCGCAAACCCGAGACCCGCCGCGACGAGATTTTTCTGCACCCTGGCACTTTCCGTTTCCGCTACAATTCGCAACTGTCGGGTGTCCTGTCCAACCAGCCGGTCTATCAGCCCACGCACGGTGCTGGGTGCTGGCGTGAGGATCAGCGGCAATTGCACAACCTTTTCGGCCGACATTTCATCCTGCGCGTCAAACGCGCCCTTTGCGCCGATGACATACATAGGCTCTGCGACGAACTCCACACGCTCATATTCCCGTGAATCCAGAAGGCGGCTGTTTGGCAGTATGGCAAGATCAATATCGCCGCTGAACAGCCACTCGTGCAGACGACCTACCCCTTCAAAAAAATTGAGCTGCACATTTGTATATTTTTCCAGATAGCTGACGGCCAGAGGCTGAAACAGGATATCGGCGATTGAGGGCGGCGCACCAAAGCCAACCCGGCCAGACGGCACAGTGCCACGGGCTGCAACATCTGCCCGGGTTTGTTCTCTGTGGCGACGCAGAAACCGCGCCCGCTCCAGGAGAAGCAATCCTGCCTCAGTCAGCATGACTCCCTTGCTGCTGCGAAAGAACAGGGGCACCCCGAAGTCCTGCTCAAGCTGCTTCATCTGCCGGGTCAGAGCAGGCTGTGCAATATGAAGCGTTTCGGCCGCTTTGCGAAAACTTCCCGCATCTGAAATGGCGACAAAATAGTCCAACTGCCTGTCATTCATGGCCGCCTCCATGCGATGCCAAAATGATATCACCACTTGTCCAATAAGGTATTAGACGGCATCGCACAATCGTGGATATACAATAGGATACACGTTACTGGTTGGGAGAGAGCCAGTACTCGTGCAACGGGAGGAATACAGTGCAGCGAACAACGGCAACGTTGCTCGAGCCTCAGGATTCACGTCTCGCCGCTGAAAAGCGGGGGGAGCCGATGATTCATATCGAAAAGCTCGACAAGATTTTCACCACCGTGCGCGACGAGCGGATCAACGCTTTGTCAGACATCAACCTTTCGGTTTCGGAAGGCGAGTTTGTGACAATTGTCGGCCCCAGCGGTTGCGGCAAAAGCACCCTTCTGAAAATTCTGGCGGGGTTGACGCCCGCAACACGCGGAAACGTCAGCGTTGCCGGGCAACCGGTTGCGGCGCCCCGGCGCGACATTGGCATGGTGTTTCAAAACGCCATTCTGTTTCCATGGCGCACCATTCTCGACAATGTGCTGTTGCCTGCAGAAGTGCAGGGACGCCCGATGAAAGCGGCCCGCTCGCGCGCAATCGATTTGTTGAAAATGGTTGGGCTGGCCGGGTTTGAAGGCAAGTATCCGGCAGAGCTCAGCGGCGGCATGCAGCAGCGCGCGGCCATCACCCGGTCGCTGGTTTGCGACCCTTCCATATTGCTGATGGACGAGCCGTTTGGTGCGCTGGATGCCATGACCCGTGAGCAGATGAACCTGGATGTGCAGCGCATCTGGCGGGAAAGTGGCAAGACCATCATTCTCATCACCCATTCAATCCCAGAGGCGGTGTTTCTGGGTGATCGGGTGGTTGTCATGTCACCGCGGCCGGGCCGCATTTCGGAAATTATCGAGGTAACGACACCGCGTCCGCGTGGTCTGGACGTTATGGGTGAACCCGAATTCGGGCGCCAGACAAGCCATATCCGCAAGCTGTTTTACCGAATGGGCAATGCCGACGACAGCGCAATATCGGGCGAGGGAATATCATGACCGCAGTTCCGACAGAAACGGCAGTTGTGGAAGCTCCGCGCAAAGGACCGTCGCGCTTTCGCATTCTTATGCGCACACACCCTGAATATGTGCTTGCGCCCCTGTTGCTCGTGATCATCATCACCGCCTGGGAATATGGGGTGGTCTGGCTGGAAACGCCCAAATACATTCTGCCGTCGCCCAGTGATATCATGCGTGCCCTGTGGAGCGGACTGAATGAGCCATTCAATTCACGCGCCGGTTACTGGCTGCACACCGGGGTTACGGTAACAGAGGTTCTGTTGGGCTTTGTTATCGGCAGCAGCATTGGCCTGATGCTGGGAACAATCATTTCGCAGTTCCGAATTCTGGAAGCCACGCTCAGGCTATATCTTGTCGGCATTCAAAGCCTGCCCAAGATCGCATTGGCGCCCATCATCGTTCTGTGGTTCGGTTTTGGCCTTTCTTCCAAAGTTGTCATCATCTGCCTTCTGACCTTCTTTCCGTTGCTGGTGACAAGCATGGCCGGATTTCGTTCGGTTGAACCGGAGAGGCTGGAGCTCATGCGCGCCATTGGCGCCAACCGCTGGCAGATTTTCTGGAAAGCCCGGCTGCCCAGCGCCTTGCCATATATTTTTGCCGGTCTTGAAATGGCGGCGGTGTTTTCCGTCGTTGGCGCGATTGTCGGGGAATTTGTTGGTGCGCAGCGCGGTCTTGGCACACTCATCCTGGCCATGAACGCCCAGATGGACACGGCAGGAACATTCTCGATTTTCATTATTCTGGCACTGATCGGCCTGCTTTTGCATGGCTCTCTTCGCTTTGTATCAAAGCGCCTGCTTTTCTGGACAAGCAGTGGCCAGCAGACAGTTGGAAGTTGATCAACAAAAATCAGGGCGGTTATCGCGGATTAAAAAAGCGGGCTGCTCCCCTTGTGGAGGAATGACTTTGAAACTGAATCGCAGAAGTTTTGTGACCGCCATGGGTGCCGCTGGTGGCTTTTCCCTGATGCCAACGCGGTTGGTGTTTGCCCAGAACACGGCAACTGTCAGCCTTGGCAACGCATCCGGCGTCATCGACGCGCAGCTTGTGTTCATGACAGTTGGGCAGAACCCGCGCGTCAACTATTACGAGCGTGAGGGTGTTGCTCTCGACATCATCAATATGTCCGGTGCAGGTCAGACATTGCAGGCAGTTGCCAGTGGCAATTCCGACACTTCGGCAATTTCACCTGTGGCGTTTCTGAACGCCTTCGCGGGCAATCCGGATCTGGATGTGATTTTTCCCTATTGCTGGCTGCGCGAGCCGCACTGGTCGGTTGCCGTCAAGGACGATAGCGAGATCAAAGAGCTTTCCGAGTTGCGCGGCAAGAAAATAGGCATCCGCAATCAGGGTGACACAGGCTATTTCGGCGCGCGCGCCATGCTTGAGGAAATTGGCATCAACCCCGATGTGGACGTCGAGTGGATTCCCGTAGGAGAGGGCGGCCCGGCTGGTGAGGCCGTTTACAATGGCAGTGTTGACGCAATGGCCTATTGGGACGGCGGTTTCTCCCGTATGGAAATTGCCGGGTTTCCGCTGCGGCATCTGCCCAACACGGAAGGCATGAGCCAGCTTTTCGGCAATTCATATGCCATTCGCAAATCCAGCCTCGAAGATCAGCGCGACACGATGGTGCGCTTTTTCAGGGCAATGGCCAAGTCTACCGTGTTTGCCTACAACGACCTCGAAAAGGCAGTGGCCCTTCACTGGGAAGTTTATCCGGAGTCCAAGCCTCGCGGTGTGAGTGAAGAAGAAGCCATGCGAGATGCAATGGTTATTCTGAACGCCCGTGCCGACAAGTGGATGCCAAGGGAAGGCCAGCCGGATCAACGCTTTGGCGCTCATTCGGAAGAACAATGGCAAGCCATGGTGGCATTTACCGGGCTTGCGGACAAAATTTCCGATGTGTCCGGCGTCTCCACCACCGATCTTCTGGATGAAATCAACGATTTCGACCGCGAGGAAGTCATCCGGGAATCCAATGAATTGCAGCTTTAGCTGACATCCGGCGCAGCATTGACCAGGTCAATGCTGCGCCTATCACACCTATTTCTGACCATCTGACGGAGAGGCATCTTGTCTGTTCCCCCGCTGTTCATTGCCGAAAATCAGGTTCGATCGCTCCTGAACATGGCGGATGCACTTGCCGCGCTGGAAGATTTTTTTGCGCTGCCGTGCGGTGAAAAACCGCAGGACAAGGCCAATCTGCCACGCCAGCGCGCACTGCTTCCAGACGGCTTTTTCAATGTCATGGCGGCCAAGGCCCCGGCTCGGGATGTGTTTGGCCTGAAGGCCTATTACCGCTCGGGCGGCAATGGCGGCTATCACGTGCTGCTTTACTCGGTCGAACGCGGTGACCTGCTGGCCGTGATTGAGGCAAACTATATGAGCCAGTTGCGCACTGGGGCGGCCTCTGGTCTGGCGGCCAAATATATGGCCCGGCAGGATGCCACTGAAATGGCGCTGATTGGAACAGGCAAACAGGCATTCTGGCAGGTTGCGGCCGTTGCAGGTGTGCGGCAACTGAACAGTGTCAGAATCTTCGGACGCACAAGCGCTCGCGCCGTTGAACTGGCAGAGCGGGTTCAGGCTGAACTCGGCGTTGCGGCAATGGCGGTCAGCACGGCACGGGAAGCTGTGGAAAGCGCAGACATTGTTGCAACCATCACCACCTCGGCCACGCCTGTCTGCCAGTCTGGCTGGGTGCAGGCTGGCACTCATATCAATGCCGCAGGCGCAAATACCTCTGCCCGCCAGGAACTGGAAACCGGGCTGGTTCAGCGAGCAGCCACGTTGGCCACAGATGATGTGGAACAGGCTCGAATGGAAGCCGCAGAGTTTCTGGCGGTGGATCGTCAGGGAGCGATGAACTGGGCATCCGTTCTGACGCTGGATGAGCTTTGTGCCGGGAAACCCGGACGGCAAAGCCAGCAAGACATCAGCATTTTCAAATCTCTGGGCGTTGCCATGGAGGATGTGGCCCTTGCGTCAGTTCTCTACCAGCGCGCTTTGGCAAACACCTGAATCCCAATCTTTCGGAGTTATAGCATGCACAAAACTGAAACCCGCGATGGGATGATCATTGAATGGGATGCCCCGTTCACCATGCCGGACGGCATCGTTATTCGCGCCGACATTTTCCGCCCCATAGAAGATGGCCAATATCCGGCGCTGATCAGCTACGGGCCATATGGCAAGGGACTGGCATTTCAGGAAGGCTACAAAACCGCCTGGGAAATCATGGCACAGGACTATTCCGATGCGTTGGAAGGAACGTCCAACAAATATGCCAACTGGGAAACGGCTGACCCAGAAAAATGGGTGCCGGATGGCTATGCCATTATTCGCTTTGACAGCCGTGGCGCCGGGCGTTCCCAGGGGTTTTTGTCCGTTCACAGCCCGCAGGAAACCGACGATATTTGCGAGTGCATCGAGCAGGTTGCACGCTTGCCGTGGTGCAATGGCAAGGTTGGCATGAGCGGCATTTCCTATTATGCGGCCAACCAATGGCGGGTAGCGGCCCGCCAGCCAGCATCGCTGGCGGCAATCTGCGTTTGGGAGGGGTTTGCGGATAACTACCGCGATGCAACCCATCACGGCGGCATTTTGTCAGTTTTTCGCAAGAACTGGCAGGAAATGCAGGTCAAAACCGTTCAACACGGCGTGGGTGACCGTGGGCCGCGCAGCCCGGTAACCGGAGAACTGGTTTGCGGTCCGGAAACGCTGGCCGAGGATGAGCTTGAGCGCAACCGGGCTGACATGCCCAACGACCTGCTGCGCAACAATCTTGACGGCGACTATTACAAGAACCTTTCCGGTGATTTGAGCAAGATTACCGTGCCGTTGCTGAGTGCAGGCAATTGGGGCGGACAGGGCTTGCATTTGCGCGGAAATATTGAAGGATTTTTGCAGGCAGCGTCCGAACAGAAATGGCTTGAAATGCATGGCGGCGCGCACTGGGCAGAGTTTTACACCGATTACGGCGTGGCATTGCAAAAGCGCTTCTTTGGCTATTTCCTGAAGGGCGAGCAGAATGGCTGGGAAAATCAGCCCAAGGTTCAACTCCAGATCCGCCGTCCGGGCGAAGTCCGATTTGCCGGACGTGGCGAGCATGAGTGGCCGCTGGCCCGAACCCAATGGACGCGATACTACCTCCATCCGGACACGATGAGTCTGGCAACCGAAGCGCCAACTCAAGCTTCGAATATGTCCTACGAAACAATGGGCAACGGGCTGACATTCTTCAGCGAGCCTCTGACCGAGGATATGGAAATCACCGGTCCGTCAGCCGTCAGGCTCAATCTGTCATCACAGACTGCGGACGCCGACGTGTTTCTGGTCTTGCAGGTGTTTGATCCGCAGGGAAAGGAAGTGCACTTCTATGGCGCACTCGATCCGAACACACCGGTCGGGCAGGGATGGTTGCGTGCCTCGCATCGCAAGCTGGATGCGGAAAAATCCACTCCGTATCGCCCCTATCACAACCATGATGAACAATGGATGCTGACTCCGGGCGAGCCTGTGTCTCTCGATGTGGAAATCCTGCCCACCAGTGTTGTGGTTCCAAAGGGATACCGCTTTGCACTCAACATTCGTGGGCGAGATTACGAAAAACCTGGGGCGCCAGCGGTGCTTTCCAACATGAAGCGGCCGATGACAGGCTGTGGGCCCTTTATTCACGACGATCCCGATGATCGTCCGCCTGCGCTGTTCGACACCAGAAACACCGTTCACTTCGATGGTGCCGAGCTTCCATATATTCTTCTGCCAGTCATTCCCAAAGCCTGACCGGTCTGAAAGTGGCGTTTTCGCATTTGCTGGAATGCGAAAACGCCTCGGCGTCTGACAGAGTTTGTCGATTAAAACCGATCAGGTCGGCGCTAAACGCCCCGCCACATCGCGTTAGCCAGCTAAATATTTCAGCAATTTTCAAGATTTTGAACTCCAGGCGGCGCAGTTCAGCCGCAAAGTTAAAGCGCACCTGAAGCCAGAGTTCGCTTCGGGCAGCCTACACGCGCCCGTGTCGCGCAGAAGCGACCATAGCCGATCCAGCTTGATAGATTTATCATTTATATTATAAGGCATCTAAAGTTCTTCGGAACGTTAGGGCAGATTGCTGTGCGCACAGACGGAGTTCCAATGGCGCTTCCATTGAATGATTTGAAGAGAGTCTATCAGCAGGACGCTGAGGCGATCGACCATGCCGTTCTGACCACTGTGCGCTCCGGTTGGTGGCTGAATGGAGAGCAGAACCGCAATTTCTGCTCGGCTTTTGCGCAGTATATCGGAGTGACGAACTGCATTGGCGTCGCCAACGGCACGGACGCACTGGAAATTGCCATGCGCGCTTTGGCAGAGCGCTGCGGGCAGGAGAGGCGGGAGGTTATCACTGCACCAAATGCAGGGGGGCTACTCGTCCATTGCCTTGCGGCAGATCGGTCTTATCCCGGTCTATGTGGATGTTGAGCGCAGTTCGCAGCTTGTTTCAGCAGCTTCCGTTCTGGCCGCGCTGACAGAGGCCACCGCATTTGTTGACATAACCCACCTGTATGGCGGGGTTTTTGATGTTGAAGCGCTGCGAATCGACATGGATGCGCGTGGATTTTCTCATGTCCCGATCCTTGAAGATTGTGCGCAGGCACACGGGGCGGAACTGCGCGGTCAAAAAGTCGGCAGTCTCGGCGATATATCCACTTTCAGCTTCTATCCAACCAAAAATCTTGGTGCATTTGGCGACGGTGGCGCTGTCGCCACCAACAGTCCGGATTTGGCACAGGCCTGTGATGCATTGCGCCAATATGGCTGGGCGTCCAAATACGATATTTCACGGCCCGGCGGGCGCAATTCTCGGCTTGACGAGGTTCAGGCGGCAATTCTTCTCGTGCAACTGCAACAGCTTGAGACGGCGAACGCCAGGCGCGTGGCAATTCTTGACCGATACGCATCAGCGTCCGGCGAAGGAATAACGGTTGTGCGCAGCCCGAACGGCTCTGTGGCGCATCTTGCGGTTCTTCTGTGTGATAATCGCGATGATTTGCGCAGCCACCTCAAGGCGCACAGCATTGCGACGGAAGTTCACTATCCCATTCTTGACTGCCATCAGACAGGTTGGATTGCGCAACTGCACCGCGTGGCCCCCGGTGGGTTGCCAGTGGCGGAATCCAGCGTTTCCCGGCTTCTGACCATCCCGTGCTTTCCAGGCATGACAGATGCCGAGGTGGAAACTGTCTGCCAGGCACTGGCATCCTGGAAGAAGTAGGGCCGTGCAATGTTGAACGCAAAACAAAATGACCGCCCTTCGGATCGACGCTCGCTGGTTATTCCCGTTTATGGCAATGAAGAAAACATCAGTGACCTGATTGCTGCGCTGTCCGAGCTTCACCACCGGGTGGGTGGCATGGAAGTGATATTTGTGGTGGACGGTTCTCCGGATCGTTCGGGCGAGTTGCTGATTGAAGCGCGCGACCGGATGCCGTTCGCATCCAAAATAGCATTTCACAGTCGCAACTTTGGTTCTTTCACCGCAATTCGTACAGGCATGGAGCTGGCAAGCGGCGATGTGGTGGCCGTCATGGCCGCAGACTTGCAAGAGCCACCAGCCCTCATCGAGAATTTTTTTCATCTGCTGGAAAGCGATAAGGCCGATATCGTGTTTGGCCAGCGCGCCGGGCGCAGCGACGCATTCTTACGGGATGCATTGTCCAACACATTCTGGTGGCTTTATCGAAAGCTTGTCATCAAGGATGTGCCGAAAGGCGGCGTTGATATATTCGCATGCAACCGCGCAGCCGTGGATGCAGTTTTAAGTATCAGCGAGCCGAACAGCTCATTGATCGCGCAGCTTTTCTGGATAGGGTTTCGCCGCAAATTCATACCATATGAACGCCAGAAGCGGCTGAAGGGCACCAGCGCGTGGAACTTCATGCGCCGTGTCCGTTACATGATGGACAGCATCTTTTCGTTTTCCGACCTGCCCATAATACTGGTGCTGTGGCTGGGCATTTTCGGGTGCGCGGCAAGTGCCACCCTTGGTTTGGCGATAGCGGTTCTGCGCGTTGCAGGGTTCATATCAGAACCCGGCTTTGCCACGCTTTCGGTTCTCATCACATTCACCGCATCTGCCATGCTCGTCTCGCAAGGCATTGTTGGCACTTACCTGTGGCGAACTTTCGAAAACACAAAGCGGCGGCCACTGCGCATTGTCAGCCGCGTCGTCGAGTTTGATGCATTCGCCAAACGCGAAAAAAGCATTTTCCACCAGATCTGATTTTCCATTTTCAGGCCATGAATATGAGCACCGCAAGCAGTTATTTTGTCCATCCGCAGGGATTGTGTGAAAGCACGGATATTGGTGTGGGTACACGCGTCTGGGCCTTTGCTCACGTCCTGCCCGGCGCGCGCATCGGCGCAAACTGCAATATCTGCGATAATGTGTTTGTAGAGGCAGATGTCGTTATCGGCGATGAGGTCACGCTCAAATGTGGCGTGCAGCTTTGGGACGGACTTCGCATTGGCAACAGGGTCTTTATCGGCCCGAACGCCACATTCACCAATGACAGGTTCCCGCGCTCCAAACGGTACCCTGCAAAGTTTCTCCAAACCATTGTCGAGGACGACGCGTCTATCGGCGCCAATGCAACCATTCTTCCCGGGGTGCGCATCGGGCGCGGTGCTATGGTCGGGGCCGGGGCAGTGGTAACGCGTGATGTGCCACCCTACAGCACGGTGGTCGGCAATCCTGCCGTCATTATCGGCTATCATGACAGCGCCACTCTGCCACAAGGTGACGTTGCAGCAGAGTTTTCATCAGGTTCAAACTCTTTGGGAAGCGCAATTGGCAGCCGCCTTGACCTGGGAGTGGCAGGTTGCTGGCTGGAGCGTCTGTCGCATTTCACCGACATGCGCGGCAGTCTTACGCCGTTGCAAATGGAAAAAGGGCTGCCATTTGTGCCCGCCCGAATTTTCCTCGTTTACGGAGTTCCCAGCCATTATGTTCGCGGGGAACACGCCCACCATGAATGCCAGCAATTTCTGGTCGCTGCGCATGGCGGTGTATCAATTGTCGTAGACGATGGCACCCGCCGGCGTGAAGTTCGGCTGGTTGACCAGACTGTGGGCTTGTACATGCCGCGGATGATCTGGGGTGTTCAGTACAAGTTCGACCCGGACAGCGTTCTGATGGTTGCCGCATCGCATGCCTATGATGCAGGCGACTACATCAGGAACTATTCAGAATTTCGACAACTGGTTGGCCAGGAAAACCCGGTGTGAAGACAATGCACGGCGAAGGAAAGCGCCTTCTCAAAGGTGACGGTTTACGCTTTCTGGCCGCTGGCATCGCCAATACCGGTCTGACGCTTGTTGTTTATCAACTCCTGCTTTTTGTGGTGTCCCCGGCGCACTCATACATAGTGGCGTGGGTGACCGGGCTTGCCTTCGTGGCAATCATCTACCCGAACAAGGTGTTCAAGGGCGGACGTAGAACTGTGATTGATCGTTTGTCTCTGGCTGGATGCTACTGCGCGGTGTTTTTATCGGGACTGTTTTTCCTGCGCGTACTGCAAGAGCAGGGTGTTGTGCCAAGGCTGGCGATACTGATGGTCATCGTTGCGACAACGCTGCTGAATTTCGTCCTGTCGCGTGCATTGCTGCGGCGCTGATGCACTAACCTGCATAACCCTGTTTATTGACGTTCATCATATATATGAATACAAGCGGTTCGATGCGCCAGTCAGGTGCTGATAGTGACAGAACTTTATCAGGTCAGCGTTCGGTTCAGAGTGAAATGACAGCAACTTCAACAATTGCAGCCAGCGTCTGTGACGGCATAAGACTATCTATGCCGCTTTTATTACAGTGGGTTACCCCCCATGCCTGATGCTGCAATGCCCGCAAAGGGTAGCGGAAGGCGCCGGCATTTGTTGGGTCCGCTACTCAAACGCGAAATCCGGACAAGACATAAAGGCACGTTTGGCGGTCTTTACTGGTACGTCATCCAGAACGTGATCATCGTGCTGATTTATTCCTCGGTATTCGGCTCGATCCTGAGGGGAATGTGGAGAGAGGAGGGACTGGGAGAAATCAACTTCACGATTGTCCTTTTTCTCGGGCTTATCCAATATAATCTTCTATCCGAAATACTCATTCGGGCGCCTCACCAGATTGTCCAGAACGCCAATCTGGTGACCAAAGTCTTGTTTCCGCTTGAAATCCTGCCGGTCATCCTGACGGGTGTCGCGGTGTTTAACGCTCTCGTTGCGTTCTGCGTCTTGCTCGTTGCAGCATTTGTGTTGAACGTTCCCCTGTCGTGGAACGGTCTGTGGCTGCCTGCTGTGGTGGCTCCGCTGGTGATCGGAGCGGTTGGCCTTGCGTGGATTCTGGCTGCACTTGGAACCTATGTTCGCGATGTGGGGCAAGTCGTTACTCTGCTTGTCACGGCCATGATGTTTCTGTCTCCGTTGTTTTACCCGATTGGCATGTTGCCCGAGGGGCTTCGGATGCTCGTGGCGTTCAACCCACTCACCGTGCCGATTATGGAAGCGCGGTCTGTCCTGATTTTCGGACAGACGCCCAATTTCACCGCCTTGGGAATTTACTGGTTGGCAGCTTGTTCGGTCATGCTGCTTGGAAGATGGATTTTTGAAAAGATGCGTGGTGGATTTGCAGATGTTGTCTGAGCCCGCCATCAGCGTCAGTCATGTCAGCAAAGCGTACAACATTTACGCCGCCCCGCATGACCGCCTGAAACAGATGATTGTGCCGCGTCTGAGGCGCGCCGCAGGCTTGGCGCCGAAAAGCTATTTCCGGCAGTTTGAGGCTCTGCACGACATTTCGTTTGAGGTTGCCCGCGGGGAAACCGTTGGCATTGTCGGACGCAATGGTTCCGGCAAATCCACCATCCTTCAGATCATCTGCGGCACGCTCAGGCCCTCGTCCGGACAGGTGGTCAGAAATGGGCGCATTGCGGCTTTGCTGGAACTGGGGGCAGGCTTCAACCCCGAATTCACCGGGCGGGACAACGCTGCACTGAACGCGGCAATTCTTGGCCTTGACCCCGACGAGATTGGTCGGCTGATGCCGAGGATCGAAGAATTTGCCGATGTGGGCGAGTTTTTCGATCGTCCGATGCTAACCTATTCCACTGGCATGTATGTGCGGGTGGCATTCGCCGTGCAGGCGCTTATTGAGCCCGAAATCCTGATTGTCGATGAAGCACTTGCAGTGGGCGATGCGCAGTTTCAGGCCAAATGCCATGACAGAATTCGCAAGCTGCGCGATGCCGGAACCTCCATTCTGTTTGTGTCGCATGACGTATCGGCCGTACGCACCCTGTGCGATCGCGCTATCTGGATTGACGCCGGGCGGGTTCGGATGAACGGGTCTATCCAGACAGTCACGTCCGAATATATTCAGCGTCTGTTTGAAGGAGCCGAGCAGCCGCTGCCCGAAACCGGTGATGGCGAACCGGAAATTGCAATCGAGCTTGAAGAGGTTGAGCTGAGCACGGAACCTGCTGCACCGGTTCCGCTGAATCATTGGGGCTCGCATTGTGGAATTGTGAAGCGGGTGGAAGCGTTGAACGCGCTGGGCCGCCGGGCACGCGTGTTCCGGGATCGGGAAGACATAACGCTTGCCATTGAACTGGACCTGCCGGAAGACGTGGCGCGGGAAACATTGGCAATTGCGTTTTCGATCAAAACACTCTCCGGACTGGATCTGATTGTCGGCTCGACCTGGCACGATGGGCACGTTTCTTTTCGGGGAACGGGCAGCCGTGTCACCGTCCGGTTCACATTCCAGAACATGCTGAACACCAGCGAGTATCTGGTGGCCGTTGCAGTGGAAGACAAAACGAATGTGCATCCGGCCTATTATGAGCATATCGAAGGTGTGCTTTACCTGCGTACAGACATGAGTGACAGGCATTTCGGCATCATCGCCCCGAACATCAGCAAATCGATCGAGAACATCGCGTGAGCGCTTTTACAGCGCTGCGTCAATGCCCGAATTGACACTTAGGAAGAGGCTTCATGGCGCTTGATCTGAATAGCGAGCAATACTGGTCCGATCGTTTTCTGACAGATTGGGACGAAAAGGCCGGTCCTGCTCAAACGCGCTTTTTCTACAATCTTGCGTTGGGTAACCTCCCTGTATGGTTGAGCCGCACCTTGCAGGCTGAGCGTCTTTCAATATGTGACTGGGGTTGTGCCACGGGTGAAGGAACGGAAATTCTCGCCCACACTTTTGGAGGCCAAGTCACTGGAATTGATTTTGCGCGGCCAGCTATTGAGAAGGCGCGGAGTCTGCATAAAATTCCGCGCTTCATCGATGTCGATCTTTTGACCCAGACGATTGAAGACCGTTTCGATGTCCTGTTCTGTTCCAACACACTGGAACACTTTGAAGACCCGTGGTCGACGCTTGAGACAGTCTCTGCCTATGCAAAGGACATTCTGGTCATTCTTGTACCGTTTCAGGAGCGGGAGCGTCACTGCGAGCATAAGGTGACGTTTGACCTGAACATGATACCAACGTCCGTTGCCGGCAGGTTTCACTGCGTTGAAGCTCGGGTGATTGATGCATCACAGGAAAAGCCCAGTTACTGGCCCGGCGACCAGATATTGCTGGTCTATGCATCAAATGACGTGGCTCAGCGATACGCCCTGAAACTGTGCGACGTCCTTGCTGCGCCCGGCAAGGCCTCTGTCCTGGCCATTGAATCCACGATCAATGCGCTTCGCCGGGACATCCGCGACCAGCAGCGAGCTGTACAGAGCCTGACGGGAACGGCAGAACAGGCAGCCGAAAATGATGCGCTCAAAGCCGAGGTGGCGGCGCTCCATGAAGCATTGTCGGTACGCGAAACCCAGATTCACAGCATTCACAGCAGCCATTCCTGGCGTGCGACCGCGCCGCTGCGGTCCGTGACCAATGGCGTGCGGGATATCAGGCAGGCCGGAAAACTATCCCTGCGAACGGTGTACCGGGCCCTGCCTCTGTCACCGCCAATCAAGCACAAGCTGAAAAGTGCAATTCTGCGGCACCGACGGGCTTTTCCCGGTGTTCCGGTGAAGTCGTCTCGTCCGGTCAGCGTGGGTTTCAGGCCATCGAAAGAAATTTCACCCAAGGCCGATGTTTTTGTCTGGGCCATCATCGACTGGCATTTTCGCGTGCAGCGGCCTCAGCATCTGGCGCGCGCCTTCGCCAATCGGGGCCATCGCACTTTTTATTTCTCGAACCATTTCATTGACGCAGCGGAGCCGGGCTTCCGTATAGAGCCTTTATCTGAAGATGGTTCGTTGCAGATCGTTTATCTGCATGTTCCAGGAGCGCCGGCGATTTACTTCGGCATGCCATCGCCAAAAACAAAGGCGGCAGTTTTTGCCAGCCTGGGCATGTTTCTGGAATGGGCCGCACCGCGTGAGATCCTGTCGCTTGTCCAGCATCCTTTCTGGCGGCCATTTGCGGATCAGGTGCCAAATCGAAAGCTCGTCTACGATCTGATGGACCACCATGAGGGCTTTGGCGACAATGCAAAGGATGCCATTGCCGAAGAGCACGCACTGCTGCGCGAGGCTGATCATGTCATCGTCACATCCACATTTCTTGAAGACATAGCGAACAAAAGCAATGCAAACGTTTCCATGGTTCGCAATGCTGGAGACTATACGCATTTCGCCAACCGCCCGTCTGAGATCTATCGCGATGAAAAAGACCGGCGCATTATTGGCTATTACGGAGCAATTGCCGAATGGTTCGACATCGACCTGATCGAAAAAATTGCCCGTGCACGGCCAGATGATTGCGTGTTGCTCATTGGCGCAGACACTGTGAAGGCCAAAGAGAGGCTGTCGGCACTGCCAAACGTGGTGATGACCGGCGAGGTGAAATATACGGATCTTCCCTATTATCTCTACGCCTTTGATGTCTGCATTCTCCCGTTCAAGGTCATTCCACTGACCCTGGCAACAAACCCGGTCAAGGTTTATGAATATCTGAGCGCGGGCAAACCCGTCATATCAATTGACCTGCCGGAAATATCGCAGTTCGGCGATTGTGTTGAGCGCGCCAAAAGCCATGCTGACTTTCTAGAAAAGGTCGATGACGTCCTGTCGGCCATTCCCGGCACGGAAGACGAGGCCAGACGCCGGCAATTTGCCGCCGAGCAGACATGGGACCATCGGGTAGAAGCATTTCTGACCGCACTCGAGAAGACACGGTCACCGCGCGCCAGCGTCATTGTTGTCACTTACAACAATCTTGAATTTACCGAAGTTTGCCTGGAAAGCCTGTCGCAGGACACCGCCTATGATGATTTTGAGATCATTGTTGTCGACAACGCGTCTACCGACGGTTCTGCCGATTACCTCAAGCTATGGGAGCAGGGTGGGCCTAACCGCACTCTGATATTGAATGAGGACAATCGTGGCTTTGCCGCCGCGAACAATCAGGGCCTTGCGCGTGCAACGGGCGATTATTTTGTTCTTCTCAACAACGATACCTATGTCACGCCAGGCTGGTTGGGCAGCCTCGTCGCGCATCTGAGGCGCAACCCGGACCTGGGGCTTGTCGGGCCGGTCACCAACAATATCGGCAATGAGGCGCGGATCGAAATTCACTACGCGGATATGAACGAGATGCGCACCGAGGCGCTCCATTATACTGCGCAGCGCATCGGCCGCCTGCACGACTGCCCTAATCTTGCATTCTTCTGCGTCGCATTCAGCCGCAAGACATTTGAAGCTGTCGGAAACCTCGATGAGGCATTCCGCGTCGGATTTTTTGAAGATGATGATTATTGTCGGCGAGTTCAGGCGCTTGGTCTGCGCAACGCCATAGCTGACGATGTTTTCATTCATCATCATCTGTCGGCGTCTTTCGATGCACTGAAGGCCGAGAAGAAAATGGAACTGTTTGAGCAGAACAAACTGATTTACGAACAGAAATGGGGGCCTTGGACTCCCCATAAATACAGGTTCGACAAGCGCTGAAGCTTTGCGCTCGCGCTTCAGAAAGTCTCTTCCCCTTACAACTCAGGACATTTTCGCTTTACGAAAATGCCCTGAGTTGTTTCGCACTATCTGTTACGCAACGGCACTTTGAGGCATCTGTGTCTCCATGCCCGCGGCACAGTCTTCCAGATATCCGACAATCCGCCGCGCAGCCGCCCCATCACCATAGGGATTGTGGGCGCGTGAAAAAGCCGAATATCGCTCTTCATCGTCGAGCAGTCTTTCAACAGCTTTGACAATCTGTGCCCGGTTTGCGCCCACCAGTTCAACGGTGCCAGCCTCCACCGCCTCCGGCCTTTCTGTTACCTCACGCATGACCAGAACCGGCTTCCCGAGAGACGGTGCTTCTTCCTGCACGCCACCCGAGTCCGTCAGGATCAGGTGAGCACGCGTCATCAGGTAAACGAATTCCAGATAGGCCTGCGGTTCGATGAGATGGATTGATCTGCGGTCAGCCAGAATTCGCTGAACCGGCTCGCGTACATTGGGGTTAAGGTGCACTGGGTAAACGATCTCGACATCTCCCCGATCTGCAATTTGCGCCAGTGCATGACAGATCTGCTCAAAGCCGTTTCCGAAACTCTCGCGACGGTGGCCTGTCACGAGGATCATTCGTTTGCTGGCATCAATTGCAGCAAATCTGGCCGCCATTCCCGCACGCAGACGTGCGTCAGTGCGAAGCCGTTCAGCGACATCCACCAATGCATCAATTACGGTGTTGCCGGTTACCAGAATCCGACGATCGTCCAGACCCTCGCTCAGAAGATTTGCGCGGGATTTTGCAGTCGGTGCGAACATTGCGTCACTGATGCGATCAACGACCGTTCGGTTCATCTCTTCCGGCCATGGCGAACTTGATAGGATCCACGGATCTGGTCAGTTCGTTCTTTAGAAACGGAATGAGGCCCACGTCAAAATGCGCCATTTCCGTAAGAGCGCGCTCATGCTCACATGCCGGAAACATCCGGATATTGCCGGGAAGGTCTTTCGGCGGCAGCTTATACACAGGGCCTATAATATGGATAAGGTCGCCCGGGGAACTGCGCGCCAGTGCGACCACCATTTCCCAGTCGAACCATTGACCAACAGTTCCGATATAGCCGAATATCTTCTGGTCGGAACTGGACGGTGCAATCGCAACATTTCTGATGACGTCACTGTCCAGGCCGTTGAATATCAGGCGGACATTCGAATGTTTTGTCTTCCAGCGGTTCTGAAGAAACGAGCTGGATGTCCAGACTTCGTCGGCTCTTGAAGCAACGGCTTCTTCGCTTCTTTTCATCGCAGCGTGAGATAGACCTGTGTAAAATGCCGGAAAATCATCCATGGCGTCATAGATGGATCTGAGCTCTGGAAGTCTTTCCATGATCTGTAGTGCAAGCCGGGAAGGTTTTCCGACAACGATGACACACTCACCGTCTCCGGCAAATTCGGCAGCATCCGTTAAACTGCTCTTCCATAAACGGCGGTTCAGCCAGCCGGAGCCGGGAAGCGGCTCAACGGGAAGACTTGATGGCGAACAGATGGTCAGCCATTCGGGACATGGCGTAACTCCCAGACTTCTCTTGGCTTTCTGAAACCGGCGCAAATCCGCTAACGAAGGAAGGCGCGTCGCGTAAGGTTCAATCCAGAATACTTTTCCCTGATAATGGCTTTGGAACCATGACACGAATTTGTGCGGCCGCTGCGCAAAACTCGCCCATGGTACAGGAGAGAGGTATAAAAGATTCTTCAAGAAGTTCAGTTCCTGAGGTATGTTGACAAGATTTTTGCTCAACATCGCGAAAATGATACAATAAATATGGCAGTCAACTTGGATATTGAATAAGGAAGATGCCGTTTTGATAGGAGCTACCCGCCCGGCATTCGTTTGTATTATTAATTAATCGAAATTAATTTCACAATGTACTGCAGATTGTAGATTTATATTTTATCTCAATCGTAGATTTCTCTCAACCAGCACTCTCCAATGCCGGGAGACGGAAAGAGGTTCTGCGAAGCTGAACGCGTCGCCGGTCCAATTGGCAGGAAGGGCAAACCTCTGCCATACAGCGATGCAAATGGCCTGCTGAAGGAATTTCAGAGTCTGGCTTTTACGCTGCGGGGAGTGGCCAGAAGCAGGCTGGTTTCCGAATTGGTGATGCCCGCAATCAATCTTATCCGGCGCAAAACCTGATCAAAGGCGATCAGGTCTGATGTACCAAGTTCGACCACCAGATCCCATTTTCCATTGGTCGTATGAATGGCGCTGACCTCGGAAAATCCGTTCAGCGTTTTCACCACAGCGTCTGCGCTGTGTCCGCCGATTTCGATCATCATAATTCCCCGCACGGGCAAGTCGATGGCGTCGGACCGCAAAATGACAGTGAAGCCAATGATCTCGTCATTCTTCTTCAGACGCTCCAGTCGCGCACGAACCGTGGCACGGGTCAGCCCCAATTCCACTGCCAGATCGGAAAGGCTCCGTCGTCCATCATGCCGCAATATGGTGATGAGTCGCTGATCGATAGCGTCCATTTATTATCCAGTTTGAACAAATGCATTTGCCATATTGGTAAGTGATGAGCGCATATTGGGCAATATGGCTGCTTCCATGTGCCAGCAAAATCGCATTTCCTGAGTGCAGAAATGACCAGGAAAGTAAAATGAGCTGCAAATTGATTTCGGTACCGTTTGAGTTGGGGCAGCCGGTTGCGGGGTGTGCTCTTGGACCGGAAGCGTTGAAAAACGCGGGTCTGGGTGAAGCGCTGCAAGATCTTGGCCATGATGTGGATGATCTTGGTGCGATACCGGCACCAGAACCAAGAGCGGTGCCAGATCATCCGAACCGGCTGAAACATCTGCGGGAAGTCAGCGCATGGATTGAGGCTATTGCGGCCAAGGCCTATGAGGCCAGTGCCGATGGTCTGCCGATTTTTCTGGGGGGCGATCACAGTATTTCAGCCGGCTCGGTCTCGGGTCTGGCGCGCCGCGCTGCAGAGCAGGGAAAACCGTTCTTCGTTCTCTGGATGGATGCCCATTCTGACCTGCATACGCTGAATACGACCACAAGCGGAAATCTGCATGGTGTCCCTCTGGCTTATCTGGCGGGCATGCCAGGATTTGACGGCTATTTTCCGCCGCTTGCCGCTCCGCTGGTTCAGGAGCATGTGTGCATTCTGGGTTTGCGCAGTGTCGACAAGGCTGAAAAGGATGCTTTGGCGGCATCGCAGTTTCGCGCATATGATATGAGCGACATTGACCGCCGTGGCGTCGCACCTTTGCTGGAGTCTTTTCTTCAGGAAGTGCGGGATGCAGACGGCTTGCTGCACGTGTCTTTCGACATTGATTTTCTGGACCCGTCGCTGGTTCCGGGTGTGGGCACGCCTGTCCAGGGCGGCGCCACATTCCGCGAGGCGCATCTGGCGATGGAAATGCTTCATGAAAGCGGGCTGGTCACCAGCCTTGATGTGGTCGAACTCAATCCCACTCTGGACGAGAATGGCCGCACGGCCGCACTTGCAAATGAACTGGTGAGCAGCCTTTTCGGCAAGACAATAACGGGCAAGAAGAGGGTAGCCTGAATGGACAAGCAATTGAATGTAGTGCCGTTTATCAGTGTCGACCGCATGATGCGGCTTGTGCATTCGATTGGTGTCGAGCAATTCCTAGTAGAACTTGCTCAATATATTGAGGAAGATTTTCTGCGCTGGAACAGCTTTGACAAAACGCCGCGCATTGCTTCGCACAGCGTGGATGGTGTCATCGAGCTGATGCCAACCAGCGATGGCAGGTTTTACGGCTTCAAATATGTCAACGGCCACCCGAAAAACACACGTGATGGCCTGCAGACAGTTACGGCGTTCGGCCTTTTGGCAGATGTAGCCACTGGCTATCCTGTTCTGCTTTCGGAAATGACCATGCTGACGGCTCTTCGCACAGCCGCCATGTCAGCGGTTGCGGGCAAATATCTTGCACCCAAAGGCAACAGCACGATGGCGCTGATCGGCAATGGGGCGCAATCGGAATTTCAGGCTCTGGCATTCAAGGCGTTGCTGGGAGTTGATAAACTTCGCCTGTATGACGTTGATCCGGCGGCGTCGCAAAAATGTGCCAGGAACCTCGCGCGGCACGGATTTGCATCCATCGAAATCTGCAGCGCTGCGGCGGAGGCTGTGGAAGGCGCAGGCATCATCACCACCGCTACCGCCGACAAGCAATATGCCACTATCCTGAGCGACAATATGGTTGGCCCCGGCGTTCACATCAACGCGGTTGGCGGCGATTGCCCGGGCAAGACTGAAATACACAGCGACATTCTTTTGCGGTCCGACATATTTGTCGAATTTCCGCCGCAGACCCGAATTGAAGGTGAAATTCAGCAACTTGCAGAAGATCATCCCGTGATTGAATTGTGGGATGTCATCGCCGGCCATGCTGCCGGAAGAAGCAGTGAACGCCAGATCACCCTGTTTGATTCAGTGGGTTTTGCAATCGAGGATTTTTCGGCGCTTCGCTATGTCTACGACAAGACTGTAGGAGCGGAAACTCTGGAATTTCTGGATCTGATTGCTGATCCCGATGATCCGCGCGATCTGTTCGGAATGTTGATGCGCTCTCCGGCGGCAATGCCTGCCTGAGCGCGTTGGCGGCTATGTCGATGCAGCGGCAAGGATGTGCTTCAACATGATGTCCCACTCTTTGTCGCTAACATCGGCCAGGCGCATCTGCTTCAACATGAAAAGACCTTCTGTCGCGTAAAACAGCATGCGCAGGTTGCGCCCGGCGTCTGTGTTCAGATCAAACACCTTCAGCCGTTCCTGATACCAGACCCGCGATCCTTCAAGATCGTCCGGCGATTGCAGAAGAGCTGCCATGATGCCGGCTGACTTGGCGTCAGTCGGTTGTTCCTCCAGTCTTGTTGCCTCTATGTGCGCTTTCAGACTGTCGGTTGGCGCAGGGTTTTCTCCGGCCAGTTTCGTGTACAGCTCGGTATAGCTTTCAAACCAGCGCTCCATGATCGCATCAATGATGGCCTGTTTGGAGCTGAAGGTGTATTGCACTCCGCCTTTGGTTATGTCGGCAGCTTTTGCCAGACTGTCGATCGTCAGCCCGGCAGCGCCATGCGTTCGAATGATCAATTCGGCTGTGTCCAGCAGCTCGTCACGATCGATGGTTTTTTTTCGGCCCATGCGCTCTTTCTTTTCAATACGTACGTATTTATATCGGTCATTCGGGAATGGTCCCGTGTGCCGTATATAGATGGTGTAACATGTTTCTGCAGTCCCGCTGGCTGGTTCTGGCGATTGTGTCGAGTGCCTTGCTTCTGATCGTCATTGACATGACGGTGCTTTACACGGCTCTGCCTCGCCTGACCGCAGACTTGAGCGCCTCCGCCTCCCAGAAGCTATGGATCGTCAATGCATATGCATTGGTTGTTGCCGGCCTTCTGCCAGGATCGGGAGCGCTGAGCGACCGCTACGGTGCGAAAGTCATGTTCGTTTCAGGCCTTGTCGTTTTCGGCGCGGCCTCAATGCTTGCCGCTTTTTCTCCCAGTTCGGAAATACTGATACTGGCGCGTGTGTTTCTGGCAATCGGTGCAGCGATGATGATGCCGGCCACCTTGTCCATCATTCGTCAGCAGTTTGACGATCCGCAGGAGAGGGCGTTTGCCATTGGTGTCTGGGCCTCGATTGCCGCTGGCGGTGCTGCTTTTGGGCCTGTTCTCGGTGGCATATTGCTGGAGTTTTTCTGGTGGGGGTCGGTGTTTCTGATCAACGTGCCGGTTGTCGTCATTGCCTTCGTTGCTGCCATAAGACTTATCCCCCGCAATCCCGCCAATCCAAACCGTCCGTTTGACTTGGTTGGCTCAGGCCAGGTGCTGGTTGGGCTGGTGGCGCTGGTTCTGGCGATCAAGGAACTGGGGCGGGCAGATGCGGTATGGAGTCTTGCGTTTCTTTATCTCGCACTCAGTGGGAGCTTTCTTGGTTTGTTTTACCGCAGACAAAGGCGCGCATCTTCGCCAATGGTCGATTTTGCCCTGTTTAAAAACAAAGAGTTCAGCTCCGGCGTCATAGCCGCCCTGGTTGCTTGTGCGGCATTGATCGGCCTTGAACTGGCAATCAGCCAGCGTCTGCAACTGGCCATGGCGCTGTCACCCCTTCAGGCCGGAATTGCCATTCTGCCTCTTCCGCTTGCGGCCTTTGTCGCCGGTCCGCTGGCAGGTCTGGTCATGCCGCGCATGGGTGCCACTCGTCTTCTATGGTCGTCCATGATGGTTGCAGGAGCAGGCACGCTTGGCCTGTTTTTCGCTCTGGACCATGGAGTGCTGGCGCAAATTGCAGCATTTATTGTCATTGGCGTCGGTGTAGGCGCTACCATGACGGCGGCATCATCTGCGATTTTGATGAACGCACCAGCCGAAAGCGCCGGGTCCGCCGCCTCCATTGAGGAGGTGTCTTACGAAATGGGTGGCGCCATTGGTGTGGCCATTCTGGGCAGTGCAATGGCGGGAATTTACACCAATGCAATGTCCAGTTCCGATGTCGCAAATGCGCATCCGCAGATTATAGACAGCTTTGATGCGGCTTTGGCCGCTCGGGCAACAATGCCCGAGGAAGCGGCGACTGCAATGATGGATCTCGCGCTGCACGCTTTTAACATGTCGGCAATGGCCGCAATCGCTATTGCTGCTTCGTTGCTGCTCGTTTCTTCCGCGTTTATCCTCTACAGAAGCCGCCCGGCAGTGATGTAAGGGCTGCAAGTGATGCATCGACCCAAATTTCTGGCCTGCCCGAAGTTACATCTTGACCCCGGGCAGGCGGCTTGCCTGACTGATCCATTCCAAAAATTGCGTTTCTTCGATTGCTTCATTCTCGTGGATATGAAGATACCGCACCTCTGCCTGTTTCGAACTGACGGGTGGAATAGGGCTTAGTTCCGATCCACGAAAAAACGCAACCTTGATGTATCGGGTCATGCAATGAAAACTCAGGAACCAAAGGCCCTTTTCCGTGCCGTAGAGGGGCGAGTTCCATTTGACTGCCTTTTCCACATCAGGAAATGCAAGAACAATCAGCTCATCCAGGCGGCGGCCAACCTCATGTTTCCAGCCGGGCATTGCAGCAATGAACTGCTGCACCGGCGCGTTGCCATATCCTTTGGCAATTTGCGGGTTGCCGCCGGACAGGAGAGCAGTGCCATCACTTTTCTTCAACAGATCACCCGCCATGTTAAACCCCTTGGAAGTTATGTGCAGGGTTTGCTGCCATGTGCTTTCGACGATTGAGCTATAGCATATTTGACAATCCGCCAGAAAATGACTGAGAGCAACGCTAATGTCGAACAACCCGGGATCGCCGAAAAACTGGTTTGAAAGTGGTGGAAAAGATTACGCCCGTTTCAGACCGGATTACCCTGCGCAGTTGGCAGAATTCCTTGCCGATACAGCGCCTTCGCGCAGCTGCGCGGTTGACGTCGGGTGTGGCAGCGGTCAACTCACCACTCTTTTGGCCCAGCATTTTGACAGGGTCATTGGCTGTGATCCAAGCGCGGATCAGCTTGACAGTGCGCCTTCCCATCCGAATGTTGAATATGTTTGCGCCAGTGCTGAAAACCTGCCGCTGAAAGATCGCAGTGTCAGTCTGATCGTTGCCGCTCAAGCGGCTCACTGGTTCAATCTTCCGCATTTTTACAAAGAGGTCAGCAGAATTGGCGTCAAAGATGCGGCTTTGGCTCTTGTCAGCTACGGAGTGCTGCAACCCGGAGAAGAGTTACAGGACCGGTTCCGACGGTTTTATCACGATGAGGCCGGGCCGTATTGGTCGCCAGAACGCAGTCTGGTCGATAGCGGCTATCGCGATATGCAATTTCCATTCAAAGAGACACAGCCACCGCGGATGGACATCAGGCTGGCGTGGAACCTGAATGACTTCCTTGGATATATTTCAACATGGTCGGCAGTTCGAAACGCCAGAAATGCAGGCCGGGAAGATATCGTCCTGGCTTTTGGGAAAGACGTGGCGAGCCTTTGGGGGGACCCTGCAACGACACGATCCATGTTTTGGCCGATCAATATGAGAGTTGGGACACTTGGCGCATAAAACATGCTGTGTCCGGCAACAATGTTTCTAACACCACATTAGGCGTTCAGACCAGGCGGACGGAGCGAAAGAGCGCCCAGAACACGACGGCCAGCGCAATCAGTTCGGCGCCTGAAAGCATCGTTGCCCAATAAGCAGAGGCAATGGTGATAACGGAACACACAACCAGTTGGCCCGCCGCCAAGCCCGCAAGCACGGATTTTTTGTCCGCCCATTGTGCCGCTCGCGGGTCCAGACGCGTTGCGAGCCCCGAATAGAGAACCAGCACCGCTGGAAGAACCGCTATCAGAATGAGCGTATGGACGATCATAAATCCGTCCACCTGCCATGATGTTTCGGGCGTCAGGTCGAACATCTGAACAAGCAATGTAAGCGCCCCGGCAATGCTGCCAGCGACAAAGGGGGGCCAAACCAGAACAATTGACCAGGCAAAGACATCTGCTCCAGCAACCGTTGCACTACGTGCGAGTCTTTCAGAAAGATAGACGATCGACACGAAGCAGGTTGCGAGGATTGCGACAGGTATCAGGAAATCTGCAAGGGGGATGGCGGCAGAGCGCAACAATTCCAGATAGGCGCTGATGTCCGATGACAGTCGATGAAGGCTGAAAATGGAAAGTGTCAGCCAGAACCCTCCGTAAACAAGCAAGGGTATGCTTATCCGGTCTGCGATTGCCGCCAGTACAGCGATGCCAGCGACGAGCGTTGCAATCACCAACATTGGCGAAAGCGGGTCTTTCGCAATGAGCCCAAGCGATGTCAGGGATTGCGCGATGCCAATGCCTTGGAGTGCTGCGAAAACCAGTGCCAGCAACGTTACCAGCATAAACATCGTGCGTCTGCCCGTTGGCGTCGCCAGACTCCAATTGCCAAGCTTTGGAACCGCAAGCTTGCATATTTCAATGATGAGGTAAGCAGAGAGAAGCGGCTGGATGCCTAAAGCCAGAATAGACAAGCGTTCCAGACCGCCTGAAGATTGCTTATTGAATTGCATCAGCGCATCTTCACTGATGCCCGGCAACGGGATGCGTTGGCCGATCAGCACGATCACCCCGGCAATCAGGACTGCAAGAATTGATTTCCAACGAACGGCTGCTTTTGCCTCAGTTGCAGATATCATGTTCAAGCCTCGCAGACCCCATCAGACCGAACGTAATGCACGGCTGTTACCAGCGCTTCGAGTAACAGGAGAGCTTGCAAGTGGAAACCGTTGATGGTCATGACTCTCTTACGATTTATTTGGCAGATAGCACCGACCTGCGGCAGCCTGGATGTTCACGGCCGCCGCTATTGCCTGCCCACCACGATGAGATTCAAGCTTTGGTACAACCGGAAATCATATACCAGAATGTTCAATGCCCGAGCGATGGGGGAAGTGTTTATTGCGGCTATGGTGACTATCGCATCATCGCACCGGACGGCCAGACACAGGCGCTTTTGACCTACGTGACCGAGCCGCCATTCGGCGATTCCTATTGCAGGCTGACGGTTGCCGGCAAGCCGTTTCCTGGTTTTGCCTGGGGGTCACATTTTGCATGGACGAAGGATGGCAGATTCCTCGTATTTGCCTGGATGGAAAAACTCTACGATCGGAAAACTGCCGTCGTGGACGTGGATGCCAGCGCATTCTGCACATTGCCTGGCTATGTTCACACTATGCGTGTGAGCCTTGGTCCGCTCACTATCAGCGATGTAAAAACCGGTGAACAGCAGCAAATTTCTGATAGTGCCGAATGGATATCATATGACGCAGTGCGCCATCCGAATATCTGGTCCGAGCGCGCGAAGTATGGCTGACAAACACCGAAGGTTTGCCAGATCGTGAAATTTTATTGAAATGAAGTGGCGGGGCGATTCCAATGCGCAAATATCTCAAAGCGCTTACCGTTGCGGCTTCACTGGCCATTAGCAGCTTCGGCTCTGCCCATGCGGAAACGGTAGGGGTTGCCTGGCTGGAAGCAGATGGGACCATCGTACTGCAACTTCGGGCGGAATCCTCCAATGGCATAGTCGGTGAAAGCGTCGTCAAATATGCCCCTGACGATAGCTGCTATCGTGTCCTGAAACAGCACATTGGAAAAATACCGGAGAACGGCACCGTCAGTGTCCGCCCATTTTCAACGGAACCCGAAGATGTCGACCCTTTGGGATGCGCCGATTAAAGCGCAATTCACGGGGGCAGGCGGGTTATCAGTCGCTTGTTCTGCCCAGTTCTGCCTGATCGGCTTTGCCTCTGCTGGAAACAACCCCAATTTTGACCGGAAACTGCCTGACTATAGCTCGCAGGTATTCGATATTCGTAGTGGATACCGGCAGAGACTCCTACAGACCTGCCCACGTGTGCAAGCTCGTGACCAAACCGAACATTTCAACTTGAGATGCTCAATAAATGGATATTGCTAGTTAAATGAGTCTGTGTCCTGTATCTGCACCGTATGACAAGACGGTGACAAATGGCACAGACTCGACACTATAACAGCTTTGATTTTATCCGCTTTTTTCTGGCGTCAGCCGTTTTAGTTTCTCATCATTACAGCTTGTCAGGATTTCCCGCGCCAGACGTCCCTTTGGTGAATGCGTCGGTAGGGCGGGTCGCTGTGTTTGCGTTTTTCGCTGTCAGTGGCTTTCTGATGTACAATTCGCTCGTGCGCTCGCAGGATTTCTTCTTCTATTTCACCTCGCGCACATTGCGGATTGTGCCAAACCTGTTTGTGGCCGTCGCCACAACCTCACTGGCGTTAATGGTGATATTCAACAACTATGAGAACCTGGACTCGCACCTCTACTACATCAGAAAAGACGCATTTTCATTTATTGCGCCACCATATTATTGGATAGAGGGTCTGTTTACAGATCGCCCGGACAGGGGGGTGAATGGCTCGCTGTGGACGCTTCAATATGAATTCTTCATGTATATTGTCATCTTCGGGCTGTTCTTGCTGCCAAAGCGGCTTTTCGCAGCGGCGTTGATCGGCATTCTGGCGATAGCGTCCCTGCCTTTTTTCCAGACAATGGATCGCGCTTACCGCATTGCGACCTTCCATTTGCATGTCGGGTTTCTGGCACAGACAGGATTTCACTTCTTGGCCGGTGCGCTGATTGCCTGTTATTGGGAAAGGATTACGTCGCATAAGTTGATCGCGTCGGTTGGCTCGATAGTGGCAATTGCGCTGCTGGCAGTTTTCGCGCCCGGAATAAAAAGCGCAATTTTGTTTTTTGCCTGGATCCCGTTTTTCATTCTTTGTCTGTCACCGTTGGCGAGTGGTTTTTCAAAATACGGAGATGCCAGCTACGGGGTCTACATTTATGCCTTTCCCATACAGCAAGCGGCAATCGTACTGATTCCAGATTTCTGGCTGTCGATGACAGTGTCCTTTATCCTCACGACAATCATTGGATATGCCTGTTGGCATGGATTTGAGAAACGCTGTCTTTCCCAGCGTAAAAAAGTAGCCGCATCTCTGTCGGAAGCCTGTCAAAAACTGACCACGGCGTTGCGGGCCAAGGTAAACTGACCAAGGTCAACACATCGGCATTCGGGTGCTCACTCTTGCCCTTGGTAGCCGGAATATCCAGATTAATCGAAAGCTTTGTGACGCAATGGATAAACATTGGGTGGAACGGTCATGGAAACTTCCCAACTGCATCGTGGACGGCTGATCGATCACATTCAGCTGGTTGTATGCGACCTCAAGCCCAGTCAGGACTTTTACACCGCTGTTCTGAACGTGCTGGACATTCCAGTCATAGGGACGAGCGACGGTTATTTCTGGGCCGATGAACTCGTCGTGTCGACGCCCGACAGTCCGGCGGCTCTGGGGGCAGTGACGGGTCGGCACCATTTGGCCTTTCAGGCCAAAGACCGTGCGACGGTGGATGCATTTTATCAAGCGGCGTTGGCCCATGGTGGGCGTGATAATGGCGCACCGGGCGAGCGTCCGTATCACCCCGGCTATTACGCAGCCTTCGTGCTTGACCCGGATGGCAATAATATCGAGGCTGTGTACCATGGCGACGCCCGGCGTAGCGCACCGTCAGTGGTCATCGATTTCTAGTTTCTCCCATCAAAAATACCCGCTTTTTGCTTTGTGGATACCCGCTTTAGTACCCGCTTTCAGAGAATGCTCTGCTACCGGATGCGATGGAGCTGTTGTGAAAAGCCCTGAATTTCATGGCTTTCGCGGTAATTTACAACCTGGGGAAAAGCTAAATGGCGGATGGGGTGAGATTCGAACTCACGGTACGGTTCCCCGCACGGCGGTTTTCAAGACCGCTGCCTTAAACCACTCGGCCACCCATCCGAAGCCTGGAAACGCTAGCTTTTTGGATCAGGTATAGGCCCCGTTTGAGACCTGCCACCATCCGCTATCGAACGACTTTCGAGGTGGTCTTTAGCGCCTTCAGGATTGCCGTGTCAACCTTGTCAGCAAGGTCTGTTTTGAAGCCTGAAGGGCGCAGGAAACCCGTGAGGTCCTGGATATTGCTTGCTGGCAAACTATCTTCCGTGACCTTCTGAAAAAGCGCACTACATATTCCGCTTATGGTGCCGCAGACCATCTGGCGTAGGCACACTGAGAGGCTATGTCTCCCGCCGCGAAGGAGGAGGCTATGTTCCCAGATTTATGCAATGTTCAAAACCGATTGCTAAGATCGCTCAGTGACGACGAATTTCAGTTGCTGCGGGCCTTTTTCGAGCCGGTAAAACTCAAAGTGAATGACCTGCTTGTGCAGCGGCTGTCTCCAATCAGACATCTGCACTTTATCGAAGATGGGATGGCATCCATCGTATCGGCTCCCGAACGCAGTCGATGCGTCCAGGTTTCCTGCGTTGGTCGCGAAGGCATGACTGGAATACCCGTGCTGCTTGATCTGACCCTGACGCCTTTGGAAACATTCGTTCAAGTTTCAGGCACGGCATTTCGCATTCCTGCTGATGCCATGCGCGGCGCAATCGATGCCAGCCCCAGCCTGCACAGAAAATTGCTCAAATATTCCTACACCGCCACCCTGCAAACGGTTGAAGCGGCGCATTCCTTCAGCCACAACACTGTTGCCGAGAGGCTGGCACGCTGGCTTTTGCTGGCGCATGATCGCGCCAATAGCGACGACATTTTCCTGACCCACACTGTCCTTGCTTCAATGATCGGCGCCCGCCGTGCGGGCGTTACAGATGCCGTGGCAATTTTGGAAGGGGAAGGGATGATCAAGGCCATGAGGGGGCATATCATAGTGCTGGATCGTGACGCGCTGATAGTCCGAACGGCGGGATGTTACGGCTCAAGCGAAGCTGAATACGCCCGCACAATCGGGAAGGCCGTCTGGCCGCGGCCAAGCGCCGCATAATCTACCGTCAAGTCCCAGTATGATGCCGACTTCAGCGGACAACCTGCAACTCAGGCCTTGTAGAAACCGCAAAACTGGAGTTTTTCAGCATCCTTTTTGCGAGTTAAGGGTTGCTACAACAGGGGACATGCAGTTGTTGCGACCGGAAAAAATCATGCCGAAATACCACTTGAACATCTGCTGCGGTGACAATGTCATCGTGGACCTCGAAGGTTCAGAACTTGAAAATCTGGAAAAAGCGCAATCCGAAGCTGTTGCAGATGCACGGGATATGATGAGCAGAGCTATTCTGGATGGCCGGGATTTGTCGAGCAATCATTGGATTGAAATCATGGACGAGCATGGGCAACTCGTTGCAACTGTTCATTTCGCGGATACGATTGAAACATGATCGGCAAACTGAACCAACATTCCCAGCCAGTGCGCGGTGCCAGGCACCGGCATCTTCACAGCCGCACCACCAGCGCTAAAGCGCTTTAAGGAATGTCGGTCCGCCGAGAGGCAAAGGAGGGTTTGATACCTCCTGAACATCAGCGTTGGAAGTGGCTCAGCACATTGCTAAGCGAAACCGAGTCAAACGGCTTGCTGAGAATGCGTGTCGTGTCATCTTCAACAACTCCTTCGACGCGGCTGTAGCCAGTTGCAAAGATGACAGGCATCATCGGGCGGTTGTTGCGCGCCCGGGATGCCAGCTCCGTGCCGGGCATGTCAGGCAATCCAACATCGGTGATGAGAATGTCAACCTCCTGCTGGCCAAGCAGTGCAAGAGCTGCGCCTGCATCGCCTGCTTCCACAACGAAATGACCTTGAGCCTCCAGCATATCAACGATGGACATACGGATCAGGGACTCATCCTCGCAAACCAGGATCCTGAAGGGCCGGATTTCATCTGTGCGTACTGTCTGGATCGGGTCGACGCTTCTTGCGGTGCCATGCTGTGCAGCATTGGCAAGCTGATGCCGGATTTTGCGAGCCAGATCCTCCCGGGTGTAGGGCTTGCTCAGCAATTCGACGCCTTCATCCAGCCGTCCTGCGTGCACAATGGAGTTTTCAGTGTATCCGGAGGTGAAAAGGACACTCAGGCGCGGCATTCTCTGCACGGCTTTGCGGGCCAGTTCCGTTGACTTGACGGGGCCTGGCATCACAACATCGGTGAAAAGCAGATCAATAGGAATGCCGCTTTCAATGATTGCCAGTGCTCCGGCAGCATCAGACGCCTGAAGAACCTTGTAGCCAAGATCGCTCAATGTCTCGACGACGGTTTCGCGGACACCCTCATCATCCTCGGCAACAAGAATAGTCTCCGTTCCGCCGGTAACAGGTCCAGCGTCATGCCTTACCAAGTCGTCTTCCGACTGCGTGGATCTTGGCAGATAAAGCCGGACTGTCGTTCCTTCACCGAGCTCACTGTAGATTTTGATATGCCCGCCGGACTGTTTGACAAAGCCATAGACCATGGACAATCCAAGGCCACTGCCTTTCCCTTCGGATTTGGTGGTATAGAAGGGGTCGAACACTCGCTCCAGAGCCGACGCAGCAATGCCCGTACCCGTGTCCGTCACAGCGAGCAAAACATATTGTCCGGCAGAGACATCGGGATGATCTCGCACATAACGATCATCCAGAAATGCATTTCCAGCCTCGATCGTCAGCTTGCCATGTCCCTCCATGGCGTCACGCGCGTTGATGGCAAGATTGAGCAGCGCGTTTTCAAGATTGTTAGGATCGATCAGGGTGTTCCAGAGACCACCTGCAACCATGGTCTCGATCTCGATTGCTTCTCCCAGAGCATGGCGGAGCATGGCATCCATGCTGCGAATAAGCCGCCCGAGATTGACCGCTTTGGGAGCCAGCGGCTGCCGCCGACCGAAAGCCAACAGTTGGGAGGCGAGGCGTGCGCCGCGAGAAACGCCCTCCATAGCGTTCTGAACGCGCCGCTGCGCCTTGTCGTCACCGGCAACATTTTTGGCCAGTAGCTGAAGATTGCCGCCGACAACCTGCAGCAGATTGTTAAAATCATGGGCAATGCCACCGGTAAGCTGACCAATGGCTTCCATTTTCTGCGCCTGTCGCAATGCTGCTTCGCTAATGGCCAGTGCGGCTGCAGCCTGCTCCTCATTGGTTATGTCTCGCCCGAAGCCATAGATCGTCTGGTTTTCCCGGATGACTGTCCAGTCAATGTGGCGCTCTTCGCCGTCTTTGGTCAAAACCACTGCCGAAAGTGAGGTTCTTTCAGCACCATCCACCAACTGTTTGAGCTGGTTTTTGAGCGGCTCGCGATGTGCAGATGGGAGAAATTCAAAAATGCTCTTTCCAAGCGTGTCCGCCTCTGACCAACCCAGAATATCTGTCCAGGCGGGATTTACAGCAACAATTCCACCTTTGTTCGTTGCCATGACCTTCAGCACTGGAGACAAATTCCAGATACGTTCGCGATCGCGGGCAAGCCGTCGCTCTTCAGTGATGTCGCGGCCAACGGCGTGAATGCGACCGCCATCCGGAACGGCGGTCCAATCCAGCAGGCAGTAGCTCCCGTCCTTGCGTCGATAGCGGTTCTGAAACGCCAGAGTGGCTTCGCCGGCCGTGAGCTTGCGGACTTCGTCTGCCGTGCTTTGCAGATCGTCCGAGTGCAGAAACTCTGCCAGTGTTCTTCCGACCATCTCCTGCTCGCTCCAACCCAAAAGGCGCTCGGCCGTCGGATTGACCGCTGTGATCACGCCGGCGTAATCACACACCAGCATGAGTTCCTGAGAGAGCTTCCAGAGACGATTGCGATCCTCGACCGTCTCTGCTTCGGCCAGTTTCTGATCGTGGATGTCGGTATTGGTTCCAATCCAGTGACCAATAGAGCCCGTATCGTCTTTGATCGGCAAGGCGCGAACCAGATGCCACCGATACTCGCCATCCGCGCGGCGGATGCGAAACTCGGTCTCGTACAGGGCCCCCGAACTGAGCGCCGCCTGCCATTTCAGTTTGGCATTGTCCTGATCATCCTTGTGAACAATACCGGCCCAACCTTGGCCCGCAAGCTGCTCATTTGTCAGCCCGCTATACAAGTTGACCCGGTCATTGAACCAGTCAAGCATTCCGTCCGGTCGCGATGTCCAGACGTGGTTCGGCATTACCTCGGCAAAGGTCTGAAACTGCGCTTCGCGTTCGCGGATGGCTTCCTGGGCGGCAATGCGTTCGGTAACATCAACCCCGTTGATGAAAATACCGGTGACGGTTCCGCTGACATCGGTAATGGGTTGAAAAACGAAGTCGACATGGCGCCGCTGAACGCCAACATCCGTCGGCAGTTCATAGGTCGTTTCATTTTCCCGATGCGTCTGACCGGTCGTATACACAGTGTCCAACAGCGTCAGGTAGTCCAGGTCATGCTTCTGAGCAAAAGTTTCAGAAACCGTACGACCGATCACATCCTGTTGGCCAATGAACTGTTGATAGGCCGGGTTGGCAAATACAAAGCAATGTTGCGGCCCCTCCAGCAGCGCCATCAATGAAGGCGACTGCTCATACATTTGCTGCAGGCGAGCTCGCTCGTCACGCAATTGCTTGTCGGCAACAACCTTCTCGGTCGTCTCCACTACAAAAGCAATCACGCCCTGCGGCCGGCCTTCACTGTCAACGATTGGCGAATAGTCCAGGTTCATCCATCCAGAGGCGGGCCCATTGCCTCTGTTGAGCACAAGTTCCTGGTCTTTGAATGATAAAATCTCGCCATTCCGGAATACAGACTTGATGACGTGGTCATTAAAGTCTGCAACTTCCGGCCAGCCTTCGCGCACATCACTGCCTAAAAGGTCAGGATGCCGCGATCCGGCAAAGATCGAATATGCATCATTGTAGATCATAACTCCGGCTTCGCCCCACAAGGTCACAATCGGAATCGGGGAACGAAGCATCATGTCGACGGTGGAGCGAACCGCGGATGGCCAACTGTCAATCGCACCCAGGCTGGTAGAAGCCCAGTCGAAGTCGCTGATCAGCCTGGCTAATTGGCTGGATGACTCTCGCGGCATGTAAAATGGGGTTTCTATCATCACTGTCTTCAACTAGCAGCCAATCTAATGTGGCCCGGAACGTCAAATTCGGAATGTTCGTAGCACCCGGTAAAGATTCTGGCGATCGCATTCTACAAGTTGTGCCCATTGCAACCTTCGGCAACTGCCAACTTTAAGAATTCGCACGTGTTACCGGTATCCTTTGACAGGCTCATTCAACGAATAAACCGAATGGCTGCAAATCCCCCGACAACGGCAATTACGCCAATTGTGAAAACCAGCGTCAACCGCCTTTCGATGAAATCACGCACAGGCGCGCCAAAATAATAGATCAAGCCGGCCACGGTGAAAAACCGTATGCCGCGTGCCGCTATGCTGGAAAGAATAAACACGCCCAGGTTCAAGCCGGTGGCTCCGCTGGCTATCGTTACCACCTTGAACGGAAATGGTGTCAAACCGCCTGCGACCAGAACAATCCATGCGCCGTAGTCATTATAAGTGACCGCGAAATCTGCGAACTCGTCCACGTAGCCGTAAAACGCCAGGATGGGCCTTGCGAGTTCATCGAACAGAAAAGCGCCAATGAAATATCCGGCCAAAGCGCCCAGAACAGACGTGACGGTGCAGACAAGCGCAAGCCACCACGCACGCCGGCGTTCCGATATCACCATTGGAATGAGAAGAACGTCCGGCGGAATCGGAAAAAATGAACTTTCAGCGAAGGACACAGCACCAAGCGCGTATGTCGCCCGTGGTTTTGCCGCCAGTCTCATAGTCCAATCATAAAGCGCTCTGATCATGCCGTCTCCACTTGGTTGAAGGCGGCCTACCACAAGTTGGACCGGTGCCGAAGCATCGGGCGAATTTTTTGAGGTCTCTCTTGAGCGTTTAACTTCGAATCTGGTTCGTTCTGCCAAAATAACATTCTGATAAACAACGAATTCGAGCTTTGCAGGCAATCGAAACTCGCAGGAAGCGATGTCGATTGGGTATTACGAGGTGGGTCAGCAATAGGTTTTGAGAAACGGCCAGATGCCAAGCATTCGGCATGCACTATCCCCAATCTGCCGGAGCGGACAAGGAACCCGAATGTTCAGTTCTTATAATATTTATATGTTTGTATGTTTCTTTTTATACATCAAAGTAATCTGTCCGTATTTTTTAGACGTTTTTTGTGCTGTCACGTCAAAAACACAGCATTGACATTAAATGCTTGCATCATTTGTTAAATTTTTGGTAAGAATTTTTGACGAGTGATGGCCGCGTTCTGGGGAAGGCCGCTGTTTAAGGTATCACATCCGAGGGGATTACCGATGAAACTGACCGCCGATACGTTGCGTGGTAAAGCAACGAATATCGCCGCGCTCGTGTGCATCACGGCACTTCTGTCAGCCTGCCAGTCAGGTTCGACAACACACGCCGAGCTTGCTCCGGAACCCGACGCGCCCGCTTTCACATCTGCTGAATATGGCGTTGCTGCCAGCCCACGGGTATCGAACCTGAAGCAGGTGCGCAAAGGCGGCGGCAGAGAGCATGTCGGCAAACCCTACAAGGTTCGCGGCAACTGGTATTACCCCAAGGAAGAGCCGAATTATTCCAAAAGCGGCAAAGCATCCTGGTACGGTGCAAACTTCCACGGCAGACTGACTGCCAATGGCGAAGTCTACGACATGTACCACCTGTCCGCTGCACATCCGACATTCCCGCTGCCTTCCTATGCTCGTGTGACCAACAAGGAAAACGGCCATTCGGTAATGGTCCGTATCAATGACCGCGGCCCGTTTGCCCATGGACGCATTGTCGATCTTTCCTCCCGCGCCGCAGATGTTCTGGACTTCAAGCAAGACGGCATCGCAAATGTTCAGGTCGATTATGTTGGCCGCGCGCCGGTTGAAGGCGATGACAGCGAAGTTCTGATGGCATCTTTCCGCCCCGGCAATGCTGATCCCGCCAGTGATGGTCTGGCATCTGGCGTCATGGTGGCATCCAACACCAGAATGGACGACCGAGCCCTTGTTCAGACGGCATTTTTGGGCAGCGAACAAACCGGAGCCGGCATGCCCGGCGTTCGCTCACTGGACGCCATTCGCACTGCCGCACCGACAGCAACACGCCCTGCACCTGCCTTTTCAATGCCGGGCAATGCTGTAACTCCAGTTGCATTTGCGCCCGTGCCAACACCCCGTTCCGACTTGTTGTCCTATGCGTCGGAGCAGCCGAAATCCCGCGCCTTCAGCGCGCTGGCCTCCCTGGCAAATGGGCAGGCCCAGGCTGAAGTGATCGAAATCGGGGTGCTGACCGACAGCAAGCTGATCACCAGAATTCAGGCAATGACGGCGCAGATTGGTCAGTTGGAAATTGACGCTGTTCCTGCACAGATGGGCGAGGGCGCTTCCTTGACACTGGCGCTGAACAGCGCCCAAAGCGCCGACAGGGTGGTGCAGATGCTCTGGGATGCAGGTGCAACAGACGCCTTTGTTTTGAGAGACTGATTTTTCATCCGTTAAGGATGCTGGCAAAGGGTGCCTTGTAGTTGCACCTTGGCCGTAGCGCGAATGCTCAACTCTGTTAGACTGACACTGCGTGCAACTGACTTGTAAAGCCGGTTCCAACGCGAGTGGAGTTTAGAGCAGGGGCATCGGATGGCAATGGAACGGTTTTCGGCAAATCGCTTTGCGCAGGCCCTGACTCTGGCCCTGACCGTTCTGGTTTTTGAAGCAAATGCCCAGCCAGCCAGTGACAAGCCCGTTCTGTTCAACCAGACCAAAGCTGCGCAAGCACTGATTGTAGATGGCGAGACTGGTGCAATCCTGCTTGAGAAAAACTCCGATGCGGAGTTTGGCCCGGCATCGCTTGCCAAGATGATGACGATGGAAATTGTCTTCGATGCTCTCAAGCGCGGCGAAATCAGCATAACCGACAGTTTTCCGGTGAGTGAACATGCATGGCGTACGGGCGGCGCACCTTCGCGCACATCCACCATGTTTGCCGCCGTCAAATCCAGTGTACCGGTGGATGCCCTGATACAGGGCGCAATCGTGCAGGCCGCAAATGATGCCTGCATTATTCTGGCTGAGGGCCTTGCCGGCTCTGAAAAGGCCTTCGCTGACCGAATGAACCGCCGGGCTGAGGAGCTTGGCCTGACATCAAGCCATTTTGTAAACCCGACCGGGCTTCCTGCGGACGGGCAGGTGGTGACCGCCAGTGATCTGGTCAAACTGGCAAAGCACATTGAATCGACCTATCCTGACTACTACCAGATCTATGTGCAGCCGGATTTTGAGTGGAACAAGATTTTCCAGCGCAATCGCAACCCGCTGCTGCGCCTGGATGTTGGCGCAACGGGCATTGGTACCGGCTTTACCGAGGCATCCGGCTTCTCGCTTGTTGGCGTAACGGAAAAGGCAGGCCGCAAAACCTTCATGGCTCTGGGTGGCCTTGCCAGCGATGCCGAACGCGCAGCGGAGGCAAAGCGGCTTCTGGACTGGTCCAACACCACATTTTCCCGCAAGCGGCTGTTTGTTGCCGGTGATGAAATCGGCCACGCGAAGGTGTTCGGTGGTTTGAAAAGCACTGTTTCGCTGGTCACACATGACGACATCATCGCCTATGTGCCAAATGCCTCGCCAGATCTGGTCGAGGCAGTTGTGATCTATGATGGACCCTTGCGGGCACCGCTGCAAAAAGGGCAAAAGATCGGTCAGTTGGAAATGCGGATTCAGAATCAGGCCAGCATCACCCGTGATCTGTTTGCGGGCGAGAATATTCCTCAGGGCAGTTTTTCCAGCCGCGCGCTGGGTGCTGTGCAGGAGTTGGCTTTCGGCTGGATACGTTCACTTTGAATGCATTGGAAAGACCATCAGTGGCAGGACTGTTCATTACGTTCGAAGGCGGCGAGGGCAGCGGCAAGACCACTCAGGTAGAGCGGCTGGCCGCGGCGCTGGAGGCCCGGGGCCGCGATGTGCATGTGACCCGGGAGCCAGGCGGCACGACCGGGGCCGATATCCTTCGCGAGCTTGTGTTAAGCGGCGCAGCCCGGCAATTTGGCAATGACATAGAGGCTGTCTTGTTTGCTGCCGCGCGGGCAGACCATGTTGCGGCGGTGATCGCGCCCAATCTGGCGGGTAATGTGGATGTGATCTGCGACCGCTTCATTGATTCCACAAGGGTTTATCAGGGCAGGGATGACAACGGCCCCTTTCTGGCTGCTCTGGAAAAAGCCGTTCTGCAGGGGCATCAGCCAGACCTGACTTTCATTCTGGATCTGCCGGCGGATGTTGGGCTTGCCCGCGCCAATGCCCGGCGCGGAAATGTGAATGCCGACCGGTTTGAAAGCGAAGAAACCGAAATTCATGAAGCGCGCCGCCAGCGATTTCTGGCAATTGCCAGAAAAGAGCCTCAGCGTTGCCACGTGATTGACGCGCAGAGACCGATAGCAGAGGTTGCCGCGGAAATTCTGGTAAAGGTGGATATGTTTTTTCTGCAGAGCACGGGTGAATAGTCTTGGATCCTGCAGTCAATGTTGCCCATCATGACGATATTGACGGCATTGTTCCGCCAGCCGGAAGAGACGGTTTTGTCGGACATGCCAGTGCATGGGCAGAGCTGAACGGCGCGCTGCAGGGCGGCCGAATGCACCATGCATGGCTGTTGCAGGGGCCCAATGGCATTGGCAAAGCCACTCTGGCCTTTGCCTTTGCACGCATGCTTCTGGCGCAAAACGGCGACCAATCCGCTGTAGCACGACAGATTGCCCAGGGCAGCCACCCCGGACTGGTGCATCTGGCTCGCCCGCAATCTGACAGGACGCCCGGTTTCAAAACCCAGATCACTGTGGATGAAGTTCGTCGGCTGATGCACTTTTTTCACACAACGGCCGGGCTGGGCTGGCGGGTGGCCATTGTTGACCCGGTTGATGATATGAACCGCAGTGCTGCCAACGCCCTTTTGAAAATATTGGAAGAGCCGCCGGCTCGCTCGGTTTTTCTGGTGATCAACCATATGCCGGGTCGTCTGCTTCCGACCATCCGGTCACGGTGCCGGGTGTTGAAATTTGCGCCGCTGGCTGTGGACGATATGGTGCCGCTGCTGCGGAGCGACGTTGCGGGAGTTACCGCAACGGAAGCCACAAACGCGGCTGAACTATCCGGCGGCAGTCTGCGCACCGCATTTCAGCGCCTTGTCAGCGGCGGGCTGGAAGTGGGTGCCGAAGTTGCGCGGCTGTTTGAGGCAAAAAATCCGGATTGGGCAGGGCTGGTCAAACTGTCTGATGCGCTGACGCTTAAGGGGCGCGAAGCAGCATTTGATCTGATGATGCAGGACCTGTTCGCCTTGCTGGCTGTGGAGGCTGAAACTGCCGCAAAGGCAGGAAATCTGGCACAGGCTGAAAGGCTTGCTGCTTTCTGGGCAGCGGAAGATGCAAGATGGCGCGAAGCATTCGCCTTCAACCTTGACCGCAAGCAGGTGGTTTTAACCTTCTTTCACGGATTGGCGGCCGCACGGGGCCATTCGCCCGCCTGATTTACCCGCCGTTCGTGAAGGCTTTTCATTGAGCCCAAGGCTGCAATGCTTTATCTGCCACGTTTAAAAGTGCGTTTGCCTGTCGCCGAATCGCGCTTGCCCAAACATGGAATGTTGATCCGTCATGGCCGAACGTTATTATCTCACCACCGCGATTTCCTATCCCAACGGCCGCCCGCACATCGGCCATGCTTATGAATTGATTGCGACGGATGCTCTGGCGCGCTTCAAACGGCTGGATGGATTTGATGTTCTGTTTCTGACCGGAACAGACGAGCATGGCATCAAAATGCTGCAAACCGCCAGAGATCTCGGCATTGCACCGCTGGAATTGGCCGACCGGAATTCTGAAGAGTTTCGCCGCATGGGCCGCGGGGTCAACAGTTCGAATGACGACTTTATCCGAACCTCGGAAGAGCGGCACAAGATTGCCAGTCAGGAAATCTGGCGGCGCATGCAGGATGCGGGCGATATCTACAAAGGCTCCTATTCCGGATGGTACTCGGTACGTGATGAAGCCTATTATGGCGAGGAAGAGACCGAGCTGCGGGAAGGGGGCGTGCGCGTTGGCCCGCAAGGCTCGCCCGTCGAATGGGTTGAAGAAGAAAGCTACTTCTTCAAGCTTGCGCAGTTTCAGGACCGCTTGCTTGCTCTATACGAAGCCAATCCGGATTTTATTGCACCTGCGGAGCGGCGAAATGAAGTCCTGTCATTCGTAAAATCGGGCCTGCGCGATCTTTCCATCTCACGCACGACATTTGACTGGGGCATTCCGGTTCCGGGCGATGAAAAGCACGTCATGTATGTGTGGGTTGATGCGCTTACCAACTATCTGACAGCAACAGGCTTTCCGGAAGATGGCGCAAAAAGCAGCTTCTGGCCGGCGGACCTGCATGTAGTTGGCAAGGATATTGTGCGTTTTCACACTGTCTACTGGCCGGCATTTCTGATGTCGGCCGGGTTGCCTGTGCCCAAACGCGTTTTCGTGCACGGTTTTCTGTTCAACCGGGGCGAGAAAATGTCCAAGTCCGTGGGCAATGTTATTGATCCGGCGGCGTTGATTGAGACTTACGGGCTGGATCAGTTCCGTTACTTTCTGCTGCGTGAGGTGCCATTCGGGCAGGATGGCAATTATTCCCACGAAGCAATCGTTAATCGGACAAATTCGGAACTGGCCAATGATCTGGGCAATCTGGCTCAGCGCTCCTTGTCGATGATTGCCAAGCATTGCGAAGGAAAAGTGCCGCAGCCGGGCGATTTTGATGCCGCGGACACCGCTATTCTCGATCTGAGCGCAGCGCTTCTGGAACGCAGCCGCACGGCCATGGACCGGCAGGAACTGCACCTCATGCTGGCGGCTGTTGTTTCGGTTGTTTCTGAAGCCAACCGTTATTTCGCAGCTCAGGAACCTTGGGCTTTGCGCAAAAGCGACCCGGCACGCATGGCAACGGTGCTGTATGTCACAGCGGAAGTTCTGCGCCGGGTAGGGATTTTGCTGCAACCCTTCATGCCGGATTCAATGTCGCGGCTGCTGGATCTCTTGGGGCTTTCGCCAGAGACACGCAGCTTTAAAGAGCTTGCTCCAGGCATTATGCTGGTGCCGGGACTTGAAATGCCCGCGCCGCAAGGCGTGTTTCCTCGCTATGTGGAAACTGTGGAAACTGAAGCGAAATGAACTCGTTGTTTATTGTCGATAGTCACTGTCATCTCGATTTTCCCGATTTTGATGAAGATCGGGATCTGGTGGTGCAGAGGGCTGCCGAAAACGGCGTCAAACTTCTGCTGACAATCTCGACCACAGTGGCAAAAATTGACACTTTGCTTGCGCTGACCGAGCGTTATGCCAATGTGTTTGCCACGGTGGGCACGCACCCCAACCGCGCCGCAGATGAGCCAGACGTGCCGGCTGCGCGCCTGATAGAGCTTGCCAGCAAGAATGCCAAGATTGTTGGCATCGGCGAGGCAGGCCTGGATTATTATTACGATAAGGCAACACCGCAAACGCAGGAGCGGGTGTTTCGCGAACATATTGCGGCTGCACGGCAAACCGGTTTACCGCTGGTCATTCATGCACGCAGTGCTGACGAGGATATGGAGCGTATCCTGACCGAAGAGACAGCAATAGGCGCATTTCCCTTTGTGTTGCATTGCTTTTCTTCGGGAAAGCGGCTGGCGGATGTCGGCGTTGAACTTGGCGGCTACGTTTCGTTTTCCGGCATTCTGGCCTTCAATCGATCGCTGGATATTCGTGAAATTGCAGATGGCGTGCCATTGGACCGATTGCTGGTTGAAACAGACGCACCCTATCTTGCTCCGCCGCCATATCGCGGAAAACGCAATGAGCCAGGCTATACACGCTACACGGCTGAGGTTCTTGCAACCGTCAAAGATGTGGATCTGCCTGAAATTGCCAGGGCGACAAGCGATAATTTCTTCCGGTTATTCTCAAAAACGCCAGATCTCAGAACGCTTTAGGAACCATTGCTAATATGCTGAATCAACGGGTGGAAGCGACGTGAAAGGCAGGATGGATTTCACCATTCTTGGCTGCGGTTCGTCACCCGGAGTGCCGCGTGTCAACGGTGATTGGGGCGCATGTGACCCCGCAGAGCCACGCAACAGGCGCAGGCGCTCGGCGGCGCTGGTTGAACTGACCGGTCCCAACGGCAAAACCAGCATTGCCATTGATTGCGGGCCGGATTTTCGTGAGCAAATGCTGGCTGCCCAGGCGCACAACCTGCATGCGGTGGTGATCACTCATGCGCATGCTGATCATATACACGGCATGGATGACATTCGCGGCTACGCGCAGATTACCCGTCAACTTGTTGATGTTTATGCAGATTCCGCCGCTTATGAGCGGATCAACGAAGCTTTTGGCTATTGCTACAAAACCCCGGCCTACAGCAATTATCCGCCGATTGTCCGCCATGTCGAAATCGATGCCGGGCATAATTTCGAGGTTCCGGGCCCGGGCGGCAGCATCCTGTTTCAGCCATTCCGCCAGATCCATGGCAGCATACATTCTCTGGGCTTTCGAATTGGGCCAGTGGCGTATTGCAGCGATGTATCTGATTTTCCTGATCCAGCCATTGCGGAAATCAAGGGTGCTGACTGGCTGATCATCGATGCCTTGCAGCGAATGACGCATCCAAGTCATTTGTCACTGGCTCAGTCGCTGGAATGGATTGCGCGCTTCAAGGTTCCAAACGCTGTGTTGACACACATGCACACGCCGCTGGATTATCAGACATTGTGCAATGAACTGCCGCCACATATCCGGCCGGCATATGATGGGCTGAAGCTATCATTTGATCTGTGATCGATGGTCGGCATCAGAGGATATGGACCAATACGGCCAGATCAGCCACTTCATCCATGTCATTTACGTTCCATAATATTCCTTATGCAACTTTGCCTGATGAGACCGCACGGCAGTTCGATATTCAAACGCTTCAGAAATGCGACATCGCCTCGCCTCGGTATCAGTTCAGATATGCCGACCCAACAACGGGCGTGTTATTCGTGGTGCTGACATTGACGACGACATGAGCGCTCACATGATCAGCGAACATGCAATAGCCGCGCCTTTGTCTTCAGCCTGTAACGGTCCACCCGTCACCAATCGAAAAGCTTGCAACGATCGTTCATGGCGCGAACTCAACTGCGTATATTCCACGCGCAGCAACAATGTGCCTGGCGGCGTGAACCGGTCGAACATCAACCAGCTCCCACGCAAACCACCCGTCTTCAAAATATGAGGCACAGGCAGCTTCCATATCACTCAACACAAACGGACGCACAGTTTTCACTTTGACGATGGCAACGGCTGCGCCATTCCGGTCTTCATCACCATCTTGCGTCAGAAAGCGTCCGTTCTCAACGATCGGCAAATCTTCAGTTGCGGCCAAATCTGGCCGCCATCGACGGATCTCCAGCGTCTTTTTGCCTGAGGCAATAAGGTGTCCGCCGGGGCTGACAACAGATAGCGCACGATTTTCACCATTTGCTCAAGTTCATGCTGTCATCGCCACCATGCTTTTGCAATGATGCATTTCAAACCGCAGCGTCGCCCGTAAGGATCATTGAAGCGGCCTTCTCACCAATCATGACAGACGGCGCATGCGTGTTGGACGATGGCATTGTAGGCATGACAGAGGCGTCTGCCACCCGCAACCCATGCAGCCCACGCACCCTGAGCTTGTCATCAACGACTGCCATTTCGTCATGGCCCATTCTGCATGTTCCGATTGGATGATACGAGCTTAAGCCACTTTCGCGCGCCCACGACAAAATCTCGTCGTCTGAGTGAAGTGTGCTAAGCCGTTGATCCTGGCGGGTTATCAGACGGGCAAATTCTGCGTCGTCAGCAAGGGTACGGATCATCTGAAATGATCGGATGGTCGATGCCTGATCTTCTGCATGGGTCAGGTAGTTGGGTGAAATATGGGGCTGCATGGTGTTTTCCGGGGCGCGTATGTGCGTACTCCCCACCGATTCCGGGCGCAAAACAAATGTTGAAAGGCTGAAACCTGGCGCTGCATCCAGTTGGGCGCTGATGTTTCCGTTCGCGTGGTCGGCGCTGTAGTGAAGCAACTGGATTTTTGCGTCCGCACGACGCAAGTGCGGTGCAGTCCTGACCCACGCGTGTGCAGTTGCGCCAATGATGGATAATGGCCCCCCTCTTCGGGCCAGCCAGTTCAACCCCGCCAAAGCCTTCCATCGATAACTGTGTTGCACGTCATTCAGCGTGCCCCGATAGCTGGTTGCGAATGACAATCGGCTGTTCAGATGGTCCCGCAGGTTTTCGCCAACGCCCGGCAGATGCACTCGCGTCTGAACGCCTGCCTGGCTCAGTATCTCTTCGTTTCCGATGCCCGACAGTTCCAACAGTTGTGGAGACTGAACGGCGCCGCAGCACAGGATGATTTCCGATCGTGCATGAGCCTGATGTTCCTTCCCATCCCGTTGATAGGATACACCAACTGCGCGCGTGCCCTGTAATTGGATCTGGCGCACATAAGCACGAGTCTCAATATGAAGGTTGCTGCGCTTTCCCGCACTTTCGAGATAGGCGAAATCCGTTCCATGGCGCAGGCCATTGCGAAGATTGAACTGAAGATATCCAGCCCCCTCGGAAACCCCTGCATTATAATCCTCAATCAACGGTATCTGCTGGTTTCGACATGCAGCCAGAAAAGCGTCCGTCAGCCGGTCGGTTGGCCGATGAATTGCAACGGAAACATTGCCATCATGTCCCCGCTGTTCATTGCGCACGGCAGAAAAGCGCTCGCTTCGTTTGAAATGCGGCAACAGGTCCGAATATGACCACCCATGACAGCCATTCTGCGCCCAAAGATCATATTCGGCGGCATCGCCTCGCACCCACAGCATTCCGTTGACGAGAGAAGAGCCGCCAAGCCCGCGGCCTCTGGGCCAGGACAATCGACGCCCGCCCAGTCCTTCCTCCAGAGCTGTTTCAAAGCCCCAATTTGCCCGGCTTTGCGCCAGAGCAAAGGGTGTCAGCACGGGCAAACGAAACTTTAGCCCCCGCTCCGCCTGCCCTGCCTCAAGCAGAAGAATTTTCAGGTTGCTCCGTTCGGACAGGCGAGACGCGACAACGGCGCCGGCAGAGCCGGCACCGATGACGATATAATCATAGTGTTCAGGCTGCGGCTTCATCGAACTAGAGGTCAAGTCCGAAGAGTTCGATTGTATTGCGGGCGAGAATCCGTTCTTTCAGCGCGTCTGTGATCGGCAGGTCCAGATATCGTTTGATATGCTCACCATGCGGTGACACAGGATATGCGGTTCCGAAAATCACCCGCTCCTGCCCGAATGTTCTGGCAAGAGCCAGATAATCCGCCTCGCCCGGCAGGCCTGGGAAGTAAAGGTCAGGCAGCACCCACACATTGGCGCGCCTGAAAACAACACCGCATATTTCCTGAACATGCGGATAGCCGCCATGGACAGCCACAATCTTCAAATCCGGAAAGTTCTCCGCGACACGATCAATGAACACCGGATCGCTGTATCCAATGTCAGGTCCAGCGCTTCCACCGCCCATGATATATGTGACCAGTCCTGCTGACTGGGCAGCCTCGTAGATCGGGAAGTTAGACTGATGATCAACGGGATGATGCCCGGCGGCCAGAGCGCTTTCGACCGTAATCCCCTTGAAGCCATCCTTGAGAACGCCGTCGATGAAGGCTCCGACGTCACTGATACTTGCCGCGTCTGCCGCAACCAGCCCGGTGAGATAGCCATCACTGCCAGCGATCAGGTCTTTCAGGGAGTTCTGGTCGCCACCGCCAAATGTCGGATTGATTGCCCGACCAGGCACAACGCCGTGGATCACGCCATTGCTGCGCATCTCATCAAGCACAATGTCGATGCTGGAACTGTCAGGGTGTGGAACATGCCCGTAACCGGCCTGCTTGCGAAAGCCGTGCAAAAAATCCTTTTCGTACAGCTTGCTGTCAGTGAACATCGAAATGGGTGGGCGGACGCGCGCGTCGACGATCTGCATCGCTAGAGTCTCCTGAATTGATTTGGCTCTGTTGGGTCAGGCAGCAAGAAAGCCGCCGTCACATGGAATGATGGCGCCGGTTACATAGTCGGAAGCGCCCGAAGCGAGAAACACGGCAAGACCGGCCAGATCGTCAGGCTCGCCCCAACGCCCGGACGGAATGCGCAAGAGTGCTTCGGCCGCCTGCACCTGATCGGCCTGAAGCGACGAGGTCATGTCGGTTCGCATGAAGCCCGGAGCAATTGCATTGACCTGCACGCCATGCGGGGCAAGGTCGTTCGAAAGCGATCGTGTCAGCTGGGCGAGTCCGCCTTTGCTGGTGCCATAGGCAATTGCCCCATGCGACCCTACGGTGCTTCGTATCGAGGCAAGATTGATGATCTTGCCGCGCCCGCGCGCAGCCATCCCCTTGCCAAAACGCTGGCTCAACAAGAACGCGGCTGTCAGATTAACGGAGATCACCTCCTGCCACTGCTCAAAGCTCTGGTCGAGTGCGCCTGCCCGGTGCTGAATGCCTGCATTGTTGACCAGAATGTCCACCTCACCGGCAAACGATTCCAGTATGGTTTCACCGGCGGCTTCAACGGATGCCCGTTCTGCCAGATCGGCGCTTACAAACAGCGGCTTGCCGTCACCGGAAGATAGCTGTTCGAGCAAGCTCTCTGACGGCGTTGCCTTGTCGATAATCGCGACACGCGCGCCCGCTTCAAACAGCGCCTTTGCGATGGAAGAGCCCAAACCGCGGGCTCCTCCCGTCACAACGGCGTTCCTTCCTGAAAGGCCGAAAGTCTGCGACAAACTCATTGGCTTTCCGAGAGAGACACATCAACAAAGTCGTTGACCTCGAAGCTTTGCCGGATGAGGCGGTTTTCGAGCATGAAAGCAATTGACCGGGTGATTTCGGCCTCAACCTCGTCTGTCACCTGCGGGGAAAACTCCGATCGTTCGAACGCAACCAGCAACTGGTCGGGTGTCAGTGCGAAAATCGGCGACAGCGTATTGGCAGCTTCTTCAGGATTTTCTCTGATGAAATCCGCGCCGCGATTGAGAGCGTTCAGATAGGCCTTCACAAGGTCTGGATCGGTTTCGATAAGGTCAGCCGAGGCCACAACCGGGTTCAAATTGTTTTTGAGGCCGGCACCGTCCCGCAAAACACGTGCCTTGCCTTCCGTTTCAAGCCTGGTGAAAACCGGGTCCCACACAAGCGCGGCCTGAATATCGCCGCGAAGCAGTGACGTCTCCATGTCCTGCAGGCCAAGGTTGACAAACTCGACGTCCGATATTTCAAGTCCGGCCTCATTCAGAACAAGCACCAGAAGTTCATGCACGTTGCCGCCTCGAAGCGTCGCCACGTTTTTACCGGCAAGCTCTGATACAGTCTGGTATTCGGAGTCGCTTTTCACGAGCAGCGCTTGAGCCGCGCCACCCTTGTAGGCCAGCCCCACCAGCCGCGTATCGATGCCTGCCGCATGGCCGGCAATTGCTGGCGAGTCACCCAATGCAGCCACGTCAATAGCGCCGGAAGCAAAGGCCTCGTTGACCGGCGGCCCGCCTGCAAACTGGGCCCACTCCACCTTCACATCTTCACGCCCGCTCTTTGCCAGCTCCTCTTCCACCCATCCGTTTTCCCGTGCCAGAAGAATGGCGGAATACGGCACGAAGGCCATGTAGCCAATGCGCAGGACATCAGCGGCCGCAGCGGGCTGGGCAATTGTGGTCAGCAGCCCTGTCACAAGGGCAAGTGTCTTCAAGGTCTTCATGTCGGATTTTCCTGAGTAAGGTGAGAAAAGTTCAATGACCGTCTTTGCCGTGGCGGAAAAACTGCTCGTAAAGTGACAGCCGCATTTCCGCGAAATCCGCATTCCCCCGGCTTCGCGGTCGAGACAGGTTGACGTCTATCAGGGCCTTGAGCCGACCCGGACGACTGGAGAGCACGGCAATGCGATCTCCCAGATAGAGTGCTTCCTCGATGTCGTGGGTAACGAGTATGGTTGTCACCCCTTCGTGTTTCTGGACCGCGAGCAACTCGTCCTGCATTTCCAGACGGGTGATTGCGTCCAGCGCGCCAAATGGCTCATCAAGCAGCAGAAGCTTTGGCTTCTGTGCCAATGCTCTGGCTATTGCCACTCGCTGCGCCATTCCGCCGGAAAGCTGCGATGGGTAAGATTTTTTGAAGCCGCTCAAACCCACCAGAGACAGCTTTTCCTCAACAACACGGTTGCGCTCTCTGGCCCCAAGGTTGTGGAGTGCCAGAGCAACATTGTCCTCGACAGTCATCCACGGCAGCAGGCGATGGTCCTGAAAGACAATTCCGCGATCGAGCCCGGGACCGGTGATCTCGGCGCCGTCGAGGCTGGCAGTGCCTGTATGTTCAGTTTCCAGACCGGCGATAATGCGCAGAAGCGTGCTTTTTCCGCAGCCGCTGGCACCAACGATAGCTGTCACACTGCCGGCAGGAAAATCCAGGGTGATATTGTCGAGGGCGTGGACGATGCTGCCCTGAGGGCTTTTGAAGAACTTTGAGACGTTTCGAACCGTGACGGCCTGTCTGACGTCTGAATTTTGATCGGCACTGGCCACCGCACGCCTGGCGAGCAAAACCGTCATTGGACACCCAATCCTTTGAAGTCTGGCCGCCACCGGGTGAACCGTCGCTCAACTATCCTCAACGCATCATCTGTCAATTTGCCGAGGATGCCGAGGGTCAGCATTCCAGCCAGCACAAGGTCGGCTTGCGACACTGCACGACCATCCATGATTAAGAATCCGATGCCCTGCGAGGCCGCGATAAGTTCCGCCGCCACAACGCACATCCATGCGAGCGCAAGCCCGAGGCGCAGGCCGCTCATGATCTGCGGAAGCGCTCCAGGAAGCATGATCCGTAAAATGAAAAGTCTGCGGGGAAGCTGCAGCGCTTTCGCAAGCTCTACATAACGACGGTCGGTCTGCCGGATAGCATCGACCGTGCTGACGAGGATCGGAAAAAATGCGCCAAGGAAGATGATGAAAATCTTCGACTCTTCGCCGATGCCAAACCACAGAATTGCCAGTGGTATCCAGGCGATGGGCGGCACGGGTTTCAGTATCTGGATCAGAAGATCAATCAGGCTTGTGAGTGTGCGGAAGAGACCCATCGCTATTCCCAGCGCCAGCGCAAGAACAGCCGCTATGGCGTAGCCTTGAACGACCCGCAGCGCGCTTGCGCTGACATGGCCGAAAAGCTCACCGGACTGGATCAGGTAGGCAATCGTTTCGGCCACATAAAGCGGTGCTGGAAGAAGCACTCGCGACAGCCAGCCAAGCGAAGATGCAACCTGCCACAGCACAAGGATCGCCATGATCAGGGAAAGCCCCTTTAAAGTGGGCCTAGCAGCGGCGAGCGAAAACCTGTTCCCCCAACCTGTCGCCTGTGGCTGCCGTTCGCTCACTACTGCCATCGAAAATCCCGTAACCACTCGCCATTGCCGCTAAATTCGCTGAGCAAATATGCACTATGTCTATAGAGACAGTAGAGTGATGGATCGTCGTTTTTTCGATGATTGTTAGAACGTTTGTTTTCGAGTCAGCGCTTCTCTAGAATGTCATTGGGGATGGCGCACGGAATGGGTAAAATCGTCATCGCCACACGGCAAGATGGCAGAATCCGGAATTGAGGCTCGGCCTATCCTGCGGGAATCGAGCGCACAATATCGATCATCGCCTCGATTTCATCTTCAGTGTTGTAGTAGTGCGGCGAAGCACGAACGAGATCTGGAAGATGCCGCTTTGTGCTGTCAACCGGCGTGCTGGTCGGCGAAGAAACCGATACATTAACGCGATTGTCGAGCAATCTGGCTGCAACGTCAGTGGCTGGCAGGCCATCAAGCGTGAACGTGACAATTGCAGCCGGGTCTTTGCCCATATCATGGACCGTCACTCGGGGCACCTCGATCAGCTTGGCGCGCAACAATGCCGCCAGATGTTTGACACGCTGCTCAATGCGCGGGAGGCCTATGGCAATCGCTTGCTCAACCGCCACACCAAGCCCCAGCCGGGCAGCATAGTTTGCTTCCCATGTTTCAAAACGCCTGGCATCCGGGCGCAATTCATAGCGATCTCCGCCCGCCCATCTGGCGCCATACATGTCGATCATCGCCGGCTCAGTCTGCTGCATCAGGTTGCGGGATATATACAGGAAACCGGTTCCGCGCGGGCCGCGTAAAAACTTCCGTCCGGTGGCGGTGAGCATGTCGCAACCAAGCTCGGCAACATCCACCGGAATTTGCCCGACAGCCTGGCATGCATCCAGCAGATATGGAATTTTATGCGCCTTTGCGATTTTGCCAACGGCCGCCGCCGGGTTAACCAGCCCGCCATTCGTCGGCACCCAGGTTATGCTGATCAAACGCACCCGTTCATCAATCATTGCCTCAAGGGCGACGGGATCAAGTTCGCCATTGGCATTATCCGGAACCACGCTGATAACGGCACCGGTTCGCCGTGAGACCTGAAGATAGGCAAGGTAGTTGGCGGCATATTCGGCCGTCGTCGTCAGGATACGGTCGCCCGGCTTGAACGTCTGTGCGTAGAAAGCCCATTGCCATGCGACCGTGGCATTTTCCGCCAGCGCTATTTCATCAGGGTCAGCATTCAACAGCCGGGATACGCTGCCATATACATTTTCAACGCGCTCAGCCTGCTGGTTTCTGGCTTCATATCCGCCAATCTCGGCTTCCAGGCGAAGATGATCGACTACGGTTGATACCACACCGCTTGTCATCAGCGCTGCACCAGCATTGTTGAGATGGATGCGGCTGCCAGTTCCGGGCGTGGCAGACCTGAAACCCTCTACCTCGGCTTGAGAAATTGCTTCAATCATCTGTCACCCGATAGTTTGGTCAATGCACATTTTTGCCCCGCACTGGATCCTGCAGGACTTCTAACGACATCATTCTCATCAACGCTCATAGCATTTTCACCGGCTTCAACCAGCCTGATCCCGGCTCAGCCGTTCAATGATACGCGCAACTTCATCGCGCGAAATGCTGTCCACTTCAACGGAGTTGTGAATGGTGATGCCCTCGATTGCCATGTCAAGCGCACGCGATGTTGCCGCATCGAAGTGGCGGCTCAAAGCCTTGCGGCTTCCAGCCATCCATTTGGACATGATGCTGCGAACGGCGGGCTTGCGATTGGCATAAGCGTAGAGTTCAAATGTCAGCGTCATATTGCGCGGTGAAACCCAGACATCTCCGCAGATCAGATCAACCACAGCCGAGCGCGCCTCCTCCACCGTTTGGGCTGCATTCAGCCGATCCTGAAATCTGGCGGCAACCGACTGCGTGAATTGCTCAAACGCAGTGAACAGCAGATCGTCCATACCATTGAAGTGATATGTCATTGAACCAAGCGGCACGTTGGCTTCCGCAGCCACGCGGCGATGGGACGTGCCATCGACACCATGTTCAGCCACGACATTCAGCGCTGCCTGAATGATGCGGTTCCGCCGCTCAGGGTCGTGACGCCGTTTCGGTCCTGTTGCCACACTCACATCTTCCCTACGCAATTTGGCTTTACCAATTATACTCAGGAGCATATACACGCCTCAATGTACGAACGTACACAATAAATTCGGACCGATTTGAACCTGATGAATTCTCACGTCTCTGATAGCGCCAGAAATGCGCATATTCACCACAGATCCGGCACTCGTGAGCAGATGGGAACGCGCGCGATGTTTCTGGCCGCCGGTCTTGCCATGGCTGCCTGGGCACCTTTGGTCCCTTTCGCAAAGGCACGGGTGGAAATCAGTGATGGCTCACTGGGGCTGGTGCTTCTGTGCCTTGGGCTTGGCTCGATTGTTGCAATGCCGCTGACTGGCGTTCTGGCCAGCAAATATGGCTGCAAAGCTGTCCTCATGGTTTCATCCATCGCGGTTGCCGCCATTCTGCCAATGCTGGCGCTTTCAAACGATGTTCTGACTCTGGCTCTGTCGCTGGCATTCTTTGGCGCGGCGATCGGCACACTTGATGTCGCTGTGAACATTCAGGCGGTCATGGTCGAAAAAGACAGCGGTCGAAACATGATGTCGGGCTTTCATGGGCTGTTCAGCCTCGGCGGCATTCTCGGTGCGGGCGGCGTCAGTCTTCTCATGCAGGCAGGGCTTTCGCCACTTTACGCCACCCTCACCGTCAGTCTGGCAGTTGTCGTGCTTCTGTTTGCATCGCGCAGCGGCCTTCTTGCCTATGGCAACCGCGAAGCAGAAGGCACACCGCTTTTCGTCGTGCCAAAAGGCATCGTCGTTTTCATCGGTATTTGTTGTTTCATCGTGTTTCTTGGTGAAGGTGCCGTATTGGATTGGAGCGCGTTGTTCCTGATCACCTCACACGGTGTCGAACCGGCAATTGCCGGGCTTGGATATGCCGCATTCGCTGTCGCCATGACCGTTGGCCGCCTGACTGGTGATAAAATCATCAAAACATTCGGCTCAACAAATGTTCTGATCTTTGGCGGTGTTGTCAGCGCCGTGGGTTTCGTTCTTGCCGTTGTCTCCACCAGCCAGTCTCTGGCTTTCGCCAGCTTTTTCATGGTTGGTCTGGGCGCATCAAACATAGTTCCGGTGCTGTTTACGGCCGCTGGTGCGCAAACACGCATGCCATCAAGCCTGGCAATCGCTGCTGTTACGACCATTGGCTATGCGGGCATACTCATGGGTCCGGCAGCAGTTGGCGGCATCGCGCAGGTCGCAAGCCTGGGCGCAGCGCTTCTCATCATCGCAGCAGGCCTTTTGTTCGTCGGTCTTGCCGGAGCATGGGCACTCAAGCCAGCAAAAGCCTGACTTAGTGAAACAGCCTCGCCAATTACGAATCTAGACTGGTTTGCGCAGTCGGAGCGACCAGCGCAAACCATTGCTGTTCAGATATGTTGCGGATGCAAAATCCACGTCGATACGGTCTGTTGAAGCGAGCGGCGCAGACAGCACACCCAGAATTGCCAGCTTGATGATCGTCGGGTGCGTAACCACTAGACAGTGGCCACCATGGTCGATGTGAGAGCTCAGCCAATCCGATATTCGGGCGCCAGCATCGACCAGAGACTCCCCGCCATGCGGTGCCGCAGCCGGGTCACCAAGCCACGCTGAAACAGCGTCCGGCTCGCTCTCCATCAGATCATGCAAGGCAAGGCTTTTCCATCTGCCATAATCCACATCGCGAAAGGCCGGGCATATTTCCGGCTGTGCGGAGAGCGCATGTGCGGTTTCAATGCAAGACGCTTCCGGAGCACTGAACACTTTGTCTGCATGCCTGATCTCTCGCAGGCATTGAACAAGTTTTTCACTTTGCTCCGGCTCAAGCGGCCCCTCAGATGTCAGTCTCAACTCGCGGTTTGCTGTAGTTGCACCACGGCAGAACAGAGTTAAACGAGTGCTTTTATTCATATTCAACTGCTTTCGGCGGGTTGATTGACAGTAGAGACAGCAAATTGATACCTATATGCACCCAGCATCTGGAAGCCAGTGCAATTCTGGAGCGGTCGCGCCACTGTAATCGCCTGACAAGCGAGAGCCAGACCCGGTGATTGGGTAAATCTGAAGCATTTCCGGTTGAAACGGCCACGTTCCAACAGCATGCCAATGCGACAGAACAACGGGTCAGACCGGTTCATGCGATCACAGGATCGCGGAACAGGTCTGAATTCAGGACGCGCAATCCAGCGAGGACAATATGTCTGATACAGCTTTTTCGGCGAGACCAATCGCCACCCCGATTCCACTTGGCCAGTATGTGCCCTGGGCTATTTTTGGCACTTTACTGATGCTGATCGCCCTTTACTTCGTCAGCTCTGAGGAAGGCGCATTGCAACTGGTCCAGGGTGTTCCCGTGCATGAGTTTCTGCATGATGGCCGTCACCTTCTGGGTTTCCCCTGTCACTGAGGCGGTGTTGTCATGACTGTAAATCTTTTGGTGCGAGGAATGCTTGCCGGCCTTTTCGCAGGGCTGATAGCTTTTGGCTTCGCACACACATTCGGCGAACCGCAAATTGAACGTGCAATAGCTTTTGAAGAACTTATGGCGGCTGAGCAGCCAATGGGTGATGAGGCCGGGGTTGTTGAGGCCGAAGAGCCTGCACCTGTGTCGCGTGAAACCCAGGCCGGCATTGGTCTGTTCACCGCCATTGCGCTTTATGCTGTTGCAATGGGCGGTATTTTTTCCATTGTGTTCACCGGGCTTTATGGCCGGGTTGGCAATATCAGTCCGCGTGCGCTTTCCCTTATGCTGGGCTTGGCGGCTTTTATAGCGCTTGTGCTTGTGCCGGATTTGAAATACCCGCCAAACCCGCCTGCCGTTGGCGATCCTGAAACGATTGGTCCACGCACTGGCCTGTTCTTCATCACGATGATTGTTTCCATTATCGCGATGTATCTTGCTGTAGTCCTGTGGCAGCGCCTGCTGCCAGCGCTTGGCCGCTGGAATGCAGCTATTGCTGCGCTGGTTGCCTATATCCTTGTGCTTGCGGTTGTTCTTGGCCTTTTGCCCACTATCAACGAAGTTCCGGAAAACTTCCCGGCGCTTTCGCTCTATCAGTTCCGCCTGGCAACTGTGGGTATGCAGCTGACAATCTGGACAACAATCGCGCTGGCATTTGGCTATCTTGCTGAAAAAACGCTGGTGTCTTCCGGTCACTACCGGGGCGGCGCCAGAGTTCCGGCCTGATTGGGAACGGGGCATGATCATGGCCCGTCTAGCACTGGCCTGCCTGCTTCTGGCGCTGTGTCACAACAGCGCCGAAGCACATGGCAGACGGTTGCCAGCGTTGAACGCCAGCGGGCTTGAAATTCCAAGCAGCGGCCATGGTGAGTTGATTGCGCTGTCACGGCACTACGGCGACATTATTGCGTTGGCGGACAGGCACAATACGACCGACCCCAAATTCCGCAAGCTCAGCAATTACGCGCGGATTCAGCGCTATTATTGCTTTTGGGGCATGGCGCCCTATTCCGCTTCGGATGAAGAAAGCCCGTTCAACGAATGCAGCCACGCCTATCTTTCGGCGGCCAAACAGTTGCTTCTTTATATGCGGGATATGCCCGCGGTAGCACCCGACGCAAATGCCCTCACCTCGAAAATTGACGCTGAGATGGTTCAGGAAGGACTTGCCTTTATCGGCTGCCAGTATTCTGGCGAAGTGTTTTTCACCAGCGAGTTTCTGACACCGCATTGGGAATTGCTGCCCAAGCACCCGCCAAGCCTGATTGCCGCATCCGTGCCTGTGGTGCTGTTGGCTGGCGGAAGTCTGGCGCTTCGTCAGCGCAAAAGAACTCGGCATAGCTAGCTGGCGGCCAGCAATGTCCCTGTCACTGTGCCTGCCAGTGCCGGTAAAGCCCGTCAATGTCGCCACTGGTCAGAAGCGGCATAGCAGATTGGCGTTGATCATCTGTCCAGTCCCACCAGGCCATTTCCAGCAGCATGGCAATCTGTGGTTCACCAAATCGCTTGCGCAGCGGTTTGCCGGGGTTGCCGACAACAATTGCATATGGTTCGACATTTCGTGTCACAACTGCGCGTGTGCCAATCACAGCCCCATGCCCGACCTGCACCCCCGGCATGACAATCGCCTCAGAACCAATCCAGACATCATTGCCGATAACGGTGTCGCCGCTGGGCTTGTACCCGTCATGCGCGCCGGCGAATTCCGGAGATTCCGGCACATAGAAAAACGGAAATGTGCTGGCCCATTCCGTTCGATGCCCCTGATTACCAGCCATAATGAATGCAGCACCCGAGCCGATTGAGCAGAAACTGCCGATGACCAGTCTATCCGCATCTTCTTGCGGGAGAATATAGCGGGCGCAATCTTCAAAGCTGTGGCGGTGATAATAGCCGGAATAATAGCTGTAGCGGCCGACGACAATGTTGGGATGGCTCACTTGCTGGTCCAGCGGAATGCCTTTAAACGGGCTTTCAAAATAGTTTGTCATGAGCACCACCTGCAAATCCTGAACCCGCAATCAAACCGGAGAGGCATTGCCCTGAGCCATGCGGCTTGCTAGCTTCCGGCCAAAGGCTTGGCCCGCGCCTCCCCCCTCCAAATGGGGAAGTATCACACATGCAGGGTAACACAACACAATCGAACCATCTGTTCGAGGGTCGCATGAGGAGGGGTTGCGGTTACGACTCGTAACGGAGGGCTTTGATGAAACTTTCTGCACCAATTTTCCAGCTCAAGCGCCGCGCCAAATTGCTGGCAAGGAGCCAGGCCATTCCGCTCAACCAGGCACTGGACCAGATTGCTCAGGAACAAGGTTTTGCTCGCTGGAGCTTGCTGGCCGCGCAACCCGGGGGTGAGCCTGAAAGGCTTACATTGTTGCCCCGGCTCGCCAATGGCGACCTGTTGCTTTTGAGCGGTCGCCCGGGACATGGAAAAACAAGTCTGGGCCTGACCTTGCTGCTTGAAGCGGCCAGAAACAAACGTCGCGCGGTGTTATTCACGCTGGAGATGACCGAAGCTCAGGCCAGAAACAGCCTCTGCCGTCTGGAAGAAACCGCTACGGACTTGAGATCTGAGATTGAGATTGTCACCTCAGAAGACATTTGCGCCAAATTCATCATCGATCATCTGGGTGAAGAGGCTGCCAATTGTGTGGCGGTCATCGATTATCTGCAATTGCTCGACCAGCAACGAAGCAAACCGCCGCTTTCCAACCAGATGCTGGCGCTGGGAGCATTTGCACAGCGCACGGGCGCCACGCTGGCATTCATATCGCAGATAGATCGCTCGTTTGATGCGGAGGTGAAGACAATGCCTGATCTGAAGGATATTCGCCTGCCAAACTATCTGGATTTGACGCTGTTCACCAAGGCGTGCTTCCTTCACGGTGGCAAAATGCGTCTGCAGAACGTGGCCTGAAGGCCTCACCACGCAGGGGTGCGGCTTATGGCATTCAGGCCTTTCTGGCCAGCCAGACGGTAGCTCCTCCGCAAGACGGGTCTTCCTTCACATGGTCCACAACCGTGAATCCATATGCCTGCAGCAGGTCGCGATATTCCGAACTGTCCAGGCTGGAATGGTAGAGCGGCTGGCCCTCAAAAGTTCCTATGGCCTCGCCATGTGCTGGTCCACTGGTGAACATGAGCGCCGCCCCTGCGGCGCTCAATCGGTCAAATGTTGCAAACATCTGCCGTTGGTCTTCAAATGTCAGATGGAAAAAGCTGTGCCATGCAATGATACCGTGGAAGCGCTTCATCTCAGGCAGTTTACGCATGTCGGCGACCAGCCAGCTCTGGTCCGGAAAATTCACTGTGGCGCGGTCAATCATTTCAGCCGCTCCGTCTACTCCGGTGATGCGGCATCCCTGCTCAATCAGATATCCCGCCAGCGGCATGCCGTTGCCACATCCGACATCCAGCACGTCAACACCTGCCGGTGGCATGGTCCGAACAAATGCATCAAGCCAGTTTCGCTCAAAAAGATCGCGCCCACGCTGCTCTTCAAATGATGCCGCGTGTTCCTGATACAGCTTGATGACATTCTCCGCATCCGAGGTGGGCATATCGGCTCCCATGCAAAATCTGCGTTTTGAAATGCTGCGATTGCTGATGTGATTGGCTATAAGACAAAAATCGGCATCCGCGCCGCATTTCGACAAGACCATTTGGACAGTTTTATGATGATCCCTTCCCGCGATATTCAACGCCTTGTCGAAATCATGCGTGCATTGCGCCACCCGGAAACCGGCTGCCCGTGGGATCTGGAGCAGAGTTTTGATTCAATCGTGCCCTATACGATTGAGGAAACCTATGAGGTGGTTGACGCAATCCAAAGGCGCGATGCCGAAGATCTTTGTGAAGAGCTTGGTGATCTTCTGCTTCAGGTTGTCTATTACAGCCAGCTTGCACAGGAAGCAGGTTTGTTTGAATTTGGCGACGTCGTTTCAGGCATCACATCCAAGATGATACGCAGACACCCGCATGTTTTCGGAGATGCGGAACAACGCGATGCGGGTGCGGTGAAGGGCAACTGGAACCGGATAAAGGCAGACGAGAAAGCCCAGCGAGCGCAGAAGCGGCTGGACCGCGCTGCGAAACAAAGCGAGGACGGAGACTGGCACCTGCGGCCAGAGCCGGAAAAAGCCGGTCTGCTGGATACGGTATCAGGCGCTTTTCCAGCAGTGATTCTTGCCACGAAGCTTCAAGAAAAAGCCGCAACAGTCGGATTTGATTGGCCTGATCCAGAGCCGATCATAGATAAGGTGCGGGAAGAAACCAACGAATTCGCGCATGCGCTGGAAACCAACAACCGCCGCGCACAGGAGGATGAACTGGGCGACCTCTTGTTCAGCGTCGTCAATCTGGCCCGGGCCTTTAAAATAGACCCGGAAGTGGCACTGCGGCGGACAGTGCAAAAGTTCCGCGATCGTTTTTCCTATATCGAGCAAGAGCTTGCACGCACCGGCTCAAGTATTGAAAAAGCCAGCCTGGAAGAGATGGAGGTGCTTTGGCAGCGCGCCAAACAGCCCTGACCCTTCAGCATTGCTCGATGAACGATGATGGTCCATCGTCGACACACTGCTTCAGCCTATTCTATCCGCAACCCGGAATGTTCTTCCGACATTTGCCGCAGGTCGCTGCGGGCCTGGTCGGTAATGGTCAGTGCCAGGGAGACGCCGCCATCCTCATGGTCTTCCCGCCTGACAACGGTTGAATTGTCATAAAACCACGGCAGCAGGTTCAGGCGCTGCGCTGGAACATAAATGTTCAGCGAGCTGGCATCGCCTGCTATCCGGCTTTCGACATCTGCCAGCAAAGCTTCCAGACCTTCGCCGGTCAGTGCCGAAACAAGATGCGCCTTCACTCCGGAGTCTGAAGCCTGACCTGCTGTTTGCAAATGGGTCAACGCCGTTTCGTCCAGAAGATCTATCTTGTTCCAGACCTCAATCACCCGTTTGCTGTCATCCGGGTCAACGTCCAGACTTTTCAGAATCTTGCGAACATCACCGGCCTGCGCCAAGGCTTCCGGGTGGGACATATCCCGCACATGAAGCACAAGATCGGTTTCAATCACCTCTTCCAGTGTGGCGCGAAACGCTGCGACCAGATGGGTAGGCAGTTCTGAAATAAAACCCACCGTGTCAGAAAAAATAACTTCGGTGCCGTGAGCAAGGCGCAACCGGCGCAAAGTCGGATCCAGCGTTGCAAACAGCAGATCCTTGGCGAAAATATCGGCACCGGTCATGGTGTTGAACAGTGTTGATTTGCCGGCATTGGTATAGCCAACAAGCGCCACTACGGGATGTGGTGCCTTTTTGCGCTTGGCGCGATGCAATGTCCGTGTGCGCCGAACAGCGTCCAGTTCTTTCTCCAGGCGCTTGATTTTTTCCTGCAATTGCCGCCGGTCGGACTCAATCTGGGTTTCACCGGGGCCGCCCAGAAAACCCGCGCCGCCACGTTGCCGTTCAAGGTGGGTCCACGACCGAACAAGCCGACCCTTCTGGTAGTTCAAATGTGCAAGCTCAACCTGCAACCGCCCTTCCTTGGTGCGGGCGCGCCTGCCAAAAATCTCCAGGATCAGACCAGTGCGGTCCAGAACCTTGGCGTTGAGTTCTTTTTCCAGATTGCGCTGCTGCACCGGGGTCAGTGGGTGGTCGATGATCACCAGTTCCAGCTCCAGCGTTTCCACCAGAGCCTTCAACTCTTCCACCTTGCCGGAACCGATCAGGGTTGCCGGGCGTGCCTTGCCAACCGAGACAACCTCTGCCGCGAGCACATCCAGATCGATTGCGGCTGCCAGCCCGACGGCTTCAGCAAGCCGCTCGTCAGAGCCACGTTTCACAACATCACCCGGCTCTTCCAGCGGAGCGGGTGCCTTTACTGCAGGTACGAAAACACCGGCGCGTGTTGGCGCCTGGCGATGTTCAACTGCGGATTCGTTTTTTTCAATCAAAGATTGCTTCAATCAATCAGTCTTCATCTTCATGCATCACCACGGGCTGTGATGGCATGATTGTTGAAATTGCATGCTTGTAAACAAGCTGCGAGTGCCCGTCACGACGCAGCAGCACACAGAAATTGTCGAAAGATGTAACAATGCCGGTTAGCTTGACGCCGTTGACCAGAAAGATTGTCAGGGAAATTTTCTGCTTGCGAACTGCGTTAAGAAAAACATCCTGAAGGTTCTGTGATCGTTCGGCCATTGCCCGTCCTGTCTGTGCATTTTTTGTTGTTGGCTCTTCACCGTTTCCGACCATATAGGACGTGGCAAGTGAATCTGCGAGGTGCCGGGCGGAATCAATCCCGTATAGTTTGGAAACTACCAGCCGTTATGGCTGCAGCATAGGGTATATATACTAAAAGAACTCAAGACTAACTCTAAAAAGCTGTTCGACCTTGCGAACAGCGTGCCCCGCGGCAAAAATCACCACCCTGTCCCTGGGCTTGATCTTCATCTGCCCATCGGGGCGGATAAAAGTCTCATTGCGCCATATTGCGCCGATACGCAATCCGTCCGGCAAATCCAGCTCACGCAGCGATACGCCAACCAGCGGCGAAGTTTCCAATGCATCAGCCTCTATCAGTTCCGCACGCCCATCCAGAATGGAGTGGACGGAACGAATGCGCCCGCGGCGAACATGTTGCAACACGCGTGAAATCGTCACGGAACGCGGGTTGATATAGGCATCGATGCCCAGTGGCCGGGTGAAAGTCTGAAATGCCGGGTCGTTGATCAGGGCAAGATTGGTTTTGCAGCCCAGCCGCTTTGCCAGAACGCTGGAAAGAATATTGACCTTGTCGTCATTGGTCAGGGCAATCATCAGATCGGCATCGTCAATGTCTGCCTCACGCAGGATGGCCTGATCCAGCGAACTGCCATTCAGAACAATGGTGTTGTTCAACTGGTCTGCCACCTGATGCGCCCGGCTTGCATTTGCCTCGATCAACCGCAGACGCGCAGACAGTTTTCGCCGTTCCATTTCCTGGGCAACGAACAGGCCGATATTGCCACCGCCGGCAATGACAATGCGGCCTGCTTCCGGCTCTTCATGGCCAAACAGCAGCAGAGTGCGTTTGATCTGCCCCTCGTCTGCAACAACATAGGCAATATCGCCGGTTACCAATGCATCGGCAGTGTTGGGCACAATAAGCTCATTGCCGCGCCATATGCCCACCACCGTCGCACCAAGATCAGGAAAAAGCTCCGTCAGCTGACCCAGCGGCTTGTTGACGATCGGACAATCTTCCCGGCACTCGATGGCCACCGTGACCATGCTGGTGTCGGAAAAACGGATGACATCCATGGCACCGGGCAAGGAAATTCGCCGAAGCACCATTTCGCCCACCTCACGCTCCGGCGAGATGATGGCGTCAATCGGCATATGATCGGTGGAGAAAAAATCCTGCAGATCTGATCGCAGATATGACTGCGACCGTATGCGCGCAATTTTTGTGGGAATGTTGAACACCGAGTGCGCCACCTGGCACGCAACCATATTCACTTCGTCATGCAGCGTCACAGCCACAAGCAGATCTGCCTGGTCGGCTCCCGCCTCCTGCAACACTTCCGGATAAGCGCCATGGCCCACAATGCCGCGTGCATCCAGCGTATCGCGCACCACCTGCACAAGCGCGGGTGATGTGTCGATAACCGACACATCATGATACTCCGCCGCCAGCCTTTCAGCTATGCCGTAACCGACCTGGCCTGCCCCGCATATGACGACTTTCATGGCCGTAGGTCCGGTTGTCAGATACCAAGAGATTTGAGCTTGCGGTGCAGCGCAGAACGCTCCATTCCGACAAACTCGGCGGTGCGCGAAATATTGCCGCCGAAGCGGTTGATCTGCGCAACCAGATATTCCTTCTCAAACACTTCTCTAGCATCACGCAGTGGCAGCGCCAGGATTCTGCCGTCGGACTGGCTTGGGGTGCGTGGCAACATATCGCTGACCTCATGCGGCAGCATATCGGCCGAAATCGCCGCATTTTCATCCTGCCGCGACAGGATCATCAACCGCTCGATATTGTTGCGCAATTGCCGAATATTGCCTGGCCAGTCGCTGGATTGCAGAACGGCCATGGCTTCGGGGCTGATTTCCTTGGGCCGAATGCCGGTCTGTTCACCAATCTGGCCCATGAAAGCCTCGATCAGCATGGGAATATCGGCCCGCCTGTCGGCCAGTGGCGGCACCGCAATCGGCACCACGGCAAGGCGGTGATACAAATCCTCGCGAAACGCCCCTTCGGCGATCAGTGACTCAAGGTTCTGCGCGGTGGAAGAGATGATGCGCACATCAACCTTGACCTTTTTGGCACCGCCCACACGCTCGAATGTCTGTTCCGTCAAAACCCGCAAAATCTTGTTCTGGGTTTCACGCGGCATGTCGCCAACTTCATCCAGATACAAAACGCCGCCATGCGCCTCTTCAAATGCACCGACCTTGCGTTCCACGCCGGCGGGCGTTTCCGTACCAAACAGCTCCACTTCCATGCGATCAGGCGTGATCATTGCCGCATTCAATGCCACAAACGGACCATTGGAGCGGATAGAGGCAGAGTGAATGGCCCGCGCCACCATTTCCTTGCCTGAACCGGAAGGACCCAGGATCATGATCCGGCTGTTGGTTGGCGCCACCCGGTCTATGGTGGTGCGCAGCTGGTTCATCACATGTGATTTGCCAATCAGGTCCGGAAAATCCGAACTGCGGCGGCGCAATTCCAGCACTTCGCGCTTGAGCTTTGATGTTTCAAGCGCTCGCTCGGCCACCAGAACAAGGCGGTCCGCCTTGAACGGCTTTTCGATATAATCATATGCGCCGCGACGAATTGCAGAAACCGCAGTTTCAATATTGCCGTGACCGGAGATCATCACCACAGGCACTTCAGGGTGCTGCGCCTTGATAACCTCCAGAAGATCCAGCCCATCCAGCTTGCTGCCTTGCAGCCAGATATCCAGAAAAATCAACCGTGGAACGCGGTCGGCAATAGCCGCCAGCGCGGCATCGGAATTGCCGGCAGTTCGGGTTTCATGCCCTTCGTCTTCCAGAATGCCCGAAACCAGATCACGGATATCGGTCTCGTCATCGACGACCAGGATGTCAGAAGCCATCAGTCCTCACCATTCGTCGTTGGAATTTGGGTGGCCGAGGCCACATTTTGTGTTTTTTGACCCGGAAGCCGGATGCGAACCAGCGCACCTGTGCCCTGTGGTGCATCATCCAGCTCGATCGAGCCGCCATGCTCTTCCACAATCTTGCGCACAATAGCCAATCCCAGGCCGGTGCCTTTTTCGCGGGTCGTCATATAGGGCTCCAGCAGCCGTTCCCGATACTCTGCGGGAAAGCCGGTGCCGTTGTCCTGAATTTCAACAATATGCCATTCACCCTCCGTACGGGCGCGAACAATAATGCGCCTGTCATCCTGACCAGCCTGCTCAAAGGCTTCGACAGCATTTTTCACAAGATTGCCAAATGCTTGCGAAAGCAACCGGATGTCATAGTCTCCTGACATTTCGGATTTAGGGATTTCATCGGTAAAGGAAATACCGTGGTCTCCCATCTCCCGCATGAAAATGGCTTCATTCAACGCTTCACGCAGGTCCTTGGGCTCCATGGCCGGCTTGGGCATGCGGGCAAAGGACGAGAATTCATCCACCATGCGGCCAATGTCGGAAACCTGCCGGATAATCGTATCCACGCAGCGGTCGAAAACCTCGCGGTCGTTGCTGTCAATCAGCTTGCCATAGCGGCGGCGAATGCGCTCTGCCGAAAGCTGGATTGGCGTCAACGGGTTTTTGATCTCATGTGCAATGCGCCTTGCAACGTCGGCCCAGGCGGATGAACGCTGCGCTTCCACCAGATCGGTAATATCATCCAGCGTCACCACGCTGGACTGGGTGCCCGGGCTGTGCCCTTCCGATGTGACGCGAATGTTCAGCACGCGGTCGCGCTGCTTGATCTGGTCCTGATGCTCGCCTTTGCGAGACAGCATTGCAGACTGATGAATTTCACCGATCAGCGGAAACAGGTCGGAAAGCGGCTTTCCTTCGGCGTCATGCGAGCTTGTGGAAAGAATCCGCTCTGCCGACGGGTTCAGCATGGAAATTGCACCCTTGGCAGTGACACCCACGACACCCGCCGTCACGCCTGACAAAACCGCTTCGGTGAAGCGGCGCCGTTCATCAATCATATCCTTGGCGTTGACCAGCTCCGCTCTCTGGCTGCGCAGTTGCTGGATCATGTTGTTGAATGTGTTGGAGAGCGAACCGACATCACCGTCTGACACCCGCACGGGAACCGACACGGAAAGATTGCCCTCGCTCACCTCATCCGCCGCGCCAATCAACAGGCGGATAGGCCTGACCAGCTTGTCCGCCACGCCAATGCCGGTCCAGATAGCGGACAGCAGCACAATCAGCGTAATGCCAAGGTAAAGCAGGGCAAATGCTACCTGCATGCCAAAGCGATTGGATTCCAGCGCGGAATATTCCGCCGTTCGATCTTCCATCAAACGCAGCGCCGCCAGAACTTCCGGATCCACAGCGCGCACTGTGTATAGGTAGATATCGCCAAAATCGCGCAGCCGGGTTACCGCACCGACGAGATTGGTCACACCCGGCGGAATGAACACCAGATTGCCGCCGGCTGCCTGTTCCAGCGCGTCGGCAGGCGGCGCGGGCAAGGATTTGTCGGCCGTCACATCGGCCTTCAGAAATGGCGTGCCTTCCGCCCGCAGAAGTTGCGCCCCAAGCAGAGACCGGCCACGTGCCTGCTCGGTCATCAATTGCTGAAAACCGTTGCGGTCCAGATCATAGAGCCTGCGCTGCGCCTGCAGGTCATATGCCATGGACAGGGTCGAACCCTGCAAATTGCGGGCATTTTCATTCACATAGGCGCGGGCCACGCTGATAGAGTTGTCAATAATGGCCCTGGTGCGCATTTCGAACCAGCGGTCCAGACCAAGATCCAGCGTTATGCCCGCAACAATGGCAACAAGAATGGCCGGAAAGGCCGCGACAATGGAAAACAGAACAACAATGCGCACATGCAGGCGGGAAGCAGCCTTACCTTGCTGCCTTGCCCGCACCATGCGCATGACCTCGCGCCCGATAAGCGCGCACAGCAGCAGCACAAAAAGCCCGTTAACAAGCGATGCAACTGTGACAACCGTTTCCGTTGGCGCGATGGGTGTCAGGCCCATCAGAACAACAAACGAAACCGCACCTGTCACAAGCGCGCCGATAACCGCCAGCACACCGGGGATCAGCATGAAGCGCCGTCTGTCCCGCAGGAGAGATAGGCCTTCTTCCGTTTGAACAGTTTGAACTGCCATGAGTCGCCGTGTTGTTTCACTCGTGGCAGTTTTGCAACGTATTGTGTTTAGATTGCAACGACCTTGTGAGAAATTTCTACCGGATCGAGCGCACAACCATTACATCAAGGTCACGAATTTTTTTGCGCAGCGTGTTGCGATTGACGCCTAACAGGTCTGCTGCTTTTACCTGATTTCCTCGTGTTGCAGCCAGTGCTGCAGCAATCAGCGGATACTCGATTTCACGCAGAATCCGCCCGTGAAGACCGGGGGGCGGCAAATCGTCGCCAAAAGAATTAAAGTAATCTGCCAGATAGCGCTCAACCGAAGCTGACAGGTCCACCGCCTTGCCATTTTCCGGTTCATCAGCGGTGTTTCTCACAAAATCGCTGGAAATTTCGTGCTCGACCAGATCTGCAGTGATTTCATCCTGAGGATAAAGCGCAGACAATCGCCGCACAAGATTTTCCAACTCGCGCACATTCCCGGGCCAACTGTGTCGGCGCATAACGTCCAGCGCGCCCTTGCCCAACGTTTTGCGGGGCAGCCCTTCGTTCTGCACCTGCGCGAAGAAGTGCCGTGTCAGATCTGCCAGATCCTCGATGCGCTCGCGCAATGGCGGCAAACGCAGCGGCACAACATTCAACCGATAGAACAGGTCCTCGCGGAACTGGCCGCGCTGTATGAGCTGGCGCAGATCCTTGTTGGTAGCGGCAACAATGCGCACATCCGCGGTAATGGGCGTGCGCCCGCCAACAACGGTGTATTCGCCCTGCTGAAGAACACGCAGCAGCCGGGTTTGCGCTTCCATTGGCATATCGCCAATTTCATCCAGAAACAGTGTGCCGCCTTCTGCCTGTTCGAAACGCCCGCTAGCCCGCGCCTGCGCACCGGTAAAGGCGCCCTTTTCATGCCCGAAAAGTTCCGATTCAATCAGATCACGCGGTATCGCGGCCATATTGATTGCAACAAAAGGGCCTTTGCTCCGCCTGCCATAATCATGCAATGCGCGCGCCACCAGCTCTTTGCCGGTGCCCGATTCCCCGGTGATCAGCACTGTGAGGTCGGTTTGCATCATTCGCGCCAGCGCGCGGTAAATATCCTGCATTGCTGGTGAACGACCAACCAGCGGCATCGCCTCGCTCTGGCTGTCGGTTGCATCTGCCCGCAGCCGTGATTTCGGCTCGGCCAGCGCCCGGCGGACAATGGCCACAAGTTCGCCAAGGTCAAAAGGCTTCGGCACGTAGTCATAGGCCCCGCGCTCCGAGGCTTTGATCGCTGTCATGAACGTGTTCTGCGCACTCATGACCACAACCGGCAGGTCCGGGCGCGTGTTGCGCATGCGCGGCAAGACATCAAAAATATCGCCGTCCGGCATCAACACGTCGGTAATGACAAGATCGCCCTCGCCGCCTGCAACCCAGCGCCACAGCGTGGCGATGTTGGATGTAACCCGAACCTCGAAACCGGCGCGCAGCAGCGCCTGGGAAAGAACGGTGCGGATTGCGGCATCATCGTCCGCAACAAGAATCTGAGCCGCGGCCATTAAAACGCCCCCCCGATGACACTGCTTGAATCGTTCATGCTTTCACTCCAGGCGGGCATTAAAATTCGAAAAACCGTGTGGCCGGGCTGGGAGTCACATTCGATGACGCCGCCATGATCACCAACAATTTTGGCAACCAATGCCAGTCCCAGACCGGTGCCGCTTGGCTTGGTGGTGATGAACGGATCAAAGATGTTTTCCTTGATATCATCCGGCACGCCCGGGCCATTGTCTTCCACAGAAAACTCCAGCGGCAGGGTTACCCGGTTGCGGCTTCCGGGTACGGAAAGGCGAATGCCGGGGCGAAATGCCGTAACCAGCCGAATTTCACCATCCGGCATATGCGCAACGGCTTCACTGGCATTCTTGACCAGGTTCAGAAACACTTGAATCAACTGGTCTCTGTTGGCCAGAACCGACGGAAGCGACGGATCATAAATCTCGCTGATCTTGATGTTGCGGGCAAATCCGCTGCGACCAAGCGTTTTGACGTGTTCCAGAACCGAGTGAATATTGACCGCGGATCTCTCGATAGGCCGCTGATCGGAGAACACTTCCATGCGATCGACCAGCTTGCCAATTCTCTCGCTCTCTTCCTGAATCAGCCGTGTGAGAATGCGGTCTTCATCCGAGGCGGAGCTTTCGAGCAATTGTGCGGCTCCGCTGATGCCCGACAAAGGATTGCGAATTTCATGCGCCAGCATGGAAGCCAGCCCGGTGACCGAGCGGGCGGCAGAGCGGTGCGTCAATTGCCGATCCATTTTGTCGGCAATTGACCGCGGGAGGATCATGACGACCACATGATCGCGCTCCTCCGGCAAGGCTGAAACATAAAGATCAACCAGCCGTTCTCCGCCAAGACGCGGCGAAGACAGCTCCACCCGATATTCGCTGATGCGCGAGCCGGTATTTCGCACCTGGTCAATCAGCGAAAAAAGCGGGCTGTCGGCGGGTACAAACTCTTTCAGCCGCCGGCGCGAAAGATAGCTTGCGCCTGCTGAAAAGAATATTTCCGCGTCGGAATTGGCGAAGCTGAAATTGCCATCAGGCGCTATCACGATCACCGGATGCGGCAAGGCATTCAGAATCTGAAAAGGGTCATTTGTCTGGCTGGTCGAATTTGCCACTGCTCTCAAGCTGCCTTCTGCCATTGGGACTGGGTTGCCGCCTCCACCTCGGCAAGTGAAACTCCGTTGAACAGGTGGCCAAGTCGCCGCAGCACTGTTTCATGACAGTCAGACCGCAGGATTGCCTGTCGCTCTGCCGCCAGATCGCCAGTGGCCAACCCGTCAAAACTATCGAAATACCAGCCAAGATGCTTGCGGGCGGAACGAAGTCCCGGCATCTGACCGTAATGGCCAAGCATGCCTTGCAGATGCCCGCGCACCATGTCGCCAAAATCAATTGATGCCAGTTCGGCAACACCAAGCCGTCCGCTCAGCAGTCCGGCGCGCCACGGCTGCCCACACAGAGCCCGCCCCAGCATCACGCCATCAGCGCCACTGGCCGCCAGCGCATTCAAAGCGCTTTTTTCACCAGAAATGTCACCATTGACGATCACCGGAATGGACACGGCATTCTTAACCGGGCGCACGGCTGCCCAATCCGCGTTGCCGTTATAGAACTGATCACGGGTGCGCCCGTGCACTGTTACGAGCCTGATGCCTGCTTTTTCAGCGCCAGCCGCAAGCTCCGGCGCGTTCATGTTCTGCCTGTCCCAGCCCAGTCGCATTTTTAGTGTTACCGGAACAGGCCCAGCGCCCTGCACAGTGGCCTCTATCAACTGCTGCGCCAGTTCAGGCTCACGCATCAGCGCAGATCCGGAATAGCCTCCGACAACCTTTTTCGCCGGGCAACCGAAATTGATATCAATCAGATCCACGCCCTCTGCGGCCAGAATTTCCGCGGCCGCACGCATTGTCCCAGCCTCACGGCCAGCCAGTTGCACGGCACGTATACCCTGCCCGTCTGCCATGGCCCGGCGCATGCTTTCCCGAGAGCCACGCACCAGTTCGCCGCTGGCAACCATTTCGGAAAACACCAGATCTGCACCCAGTGAACGAAGCAGCCTGCGGAACGGCACATCGGTTATCCCGGACAGAGGCGCGCAGAAAACACGGTTTCTCAACAGAAGCGGACCCGACAGCAAGGGTGTGCTTGCCCAGCCCGATGCCGCTGGCGTGCAGGCGTTGCCTGCCGCAATTTTGTGCTGAATTGAAACCATGAGTGATCTTTATATAGACATGCTCAAATAGCAAGCAATTCATATAGGCTTACTTAGTTTTTAGTGCGGTGCAACCCAATTGTGCAGGAGCGACATTTTTGTTGAAAGCTTGCACCTTCCAGCCGATTGTGGTCCAGCCATAGCCGGGAGTTTGCGAGGGGCTTTTTGTGGCGGTTATGAAGAGTGCGGCGATCATTGTTGCGGCGGGTCGAGGTGAAAGGGCTGGTGCGGCGCACGGCCCTAAACAATACCGCAATATCGGTGGTGAGCCGGTGCTGACCCACACTTTGCGCAATTTTACCAATGGTTCGGTGGATCATATCGTCGTGGTCATCCACCCGGATGATCAGGCCTTATGCCAACATGCCTGCGCCTTGGCGGGCATCCAGCCGCATCTGGTGATCGGCGGCAGAACGAGGCAGGAATCCGTATTGCGAGGGTTGGAAGCGCTTGTGGATTTTGCGCCTGAAACTGTGCTGATTCATGATGCAGCGCGGCCTTTTGCCCATGGCGTGGTGAATAAGGTGGCAGAAGCTGTCAGCGAGTTGGCGGGTGCGATTCCCGCATTGCCAATTGCGGACACTCTCAAGCGCGGCAATGGCGCCGGGCTGGTGCAGGTTACAGTGCCACGCGCCGGGCTTTACGCGGCACAAACTCCGCAGGGCTTTCCATACCAGCCAATATTGTCGGCGCATCGTCAGGCAGCGGTTTGTGAACAGGAATTCACCGATGATGCATCCATCGCCGAGTGGGCGGGCCTGCCGGTGCATCTTGTGGCAGGCACACCAGAAAACATCAAAATCACCTATGCCAATGATCTACTGGTGGCAGAGGCGCAGCTTGATCTGCAAGACAAGGCGATAGCGAGGCAAAATTCCATGATCGATGTTCGAACCGGTAATGGCTACGACGTGCACAAGCTGGTTCCCGGCGACCATGTGACACTTTGCGGTGTTAAAATTGCTCATGACATGGCCTTGTCCGGCCATTCGGATGCGGATGTCGGCCTGCATGCGCTGACAGATGCCTTGCTGGCAACCTGTGGCGCGGGTGATATTGGCGACCATTTTCCGCCAACGGACCCTCAATGGAAGGGTGCCGCGTCACACATTTTCGTTGAGCATGCAGTTCGGCTGGTCACAGAAAAGGGCGGGCGGATTGCCAATGCTGACATCAGCCTGATTTGTGAAGCGCCAAAAATTGCCGGCCACCGGCTTGAGATGCGCCAGGCAATCGCCAGAATGACCGGCCTGGAGCTTGAGCGCGTTTCTGTCAAAGCCACGACCAATGAAACAATCGGCTTTGTAGGGCGCAGGGAAGGAATTGCTGCCATTGCAACGGCAAGCGTGATTTATGGAGAGGCTTGAGAATGGCTGATGAAGAACTTCTGGCAGAGGCTGCAAGGCTGATAAAACTGGCTGCGGGCCTTCATATGAAGGTTGCGACGGCGGAATCCTGCACCGGCGGTCTTATAGCAGGCTATCTGACAGAAGTTCCCGGATCCTCGGCCGTTCTTGAACGCGGATATGTCACCTATTCCAACGCGGCCAAGCACGAAATGCTGGGCGTTGCTTCGAATCTCCTGGAAACTTATGGCGCGGTTTCCAGTCAGGTTGCCAGGGCCATGGCCATCGGTGCTCTCAAGGCGTCGCACGCCGAAATCGCTTTGTCTGTAACCGGCATTGCAGGCCCGGGCGGCGGCTCGGCCGAAAAGCCTGTGGGGCTGGTGCATTTTGGTGCGGCCCTTGGCGAAACGGTGCTGCATAGGGAAGAGCGTTTTGGCGATATTGGCCGTCACCGTATCCGGCTGATGAGCGTCGCTATTGCCTTTGATATGCTGGACGAGTTGTTGAGCCACGGCTCCTCCCCTGCAGAACCAGACCGTTAACTCATAAAGGGGCCATCCATCAGTCCGGGAGCGCTGCACCCAATGTTGCACTGGTGGCGCTGGTGGCTGCCTCAAACTGGCCCGGCAGATTGCGGCGTGTTTCAGGATCCACCACTGCGATAGGAATACTGATTGCAGCAGATGCTGTGTGCCCGACAATCTGTGTTGCGCCAACCGCAACCGCGCCGATGGATTCACCAACTCCAAGCCTGGAGTCAGTCATGGTCTGGCCATTGATCAATCTTTGACCAAGCAATTGTACCACCTGCGGACTTTGCGCGAATTTCGAGTGGTTCAGATAGTCCGCTCCGTCAATTTTTGTCAGATCCACAACATCTATGCCAGCGCGCTCAAACTCTGTCTTGTATGGTTCTTCTGCTGGATTGACCGCACCCAACCGTCCGCGATTGCCGGAAATCAGGCGGCTTATGGCAAGCGCCTTATCGTCGGCTGAAACGAACACGGTGAATTTCGGCTTCTGGTCACCAAACTGCTGCCATTGCTTGCGAAACACATCAATGTCGATATCCGGCGAGGCCAGAATTACGTTCTTGATTTTGGGTGCAATGCGGCCATCACGGATTGTCATCTGCCGCAAGGACTCCACGGCCAGCCAGGTGCCCATCGAATGCGCCATCACGGTGACTTCGCTGACATCCTTGCTGTTGGCCACTGCTTTCAGCAGCTCCTCAAGCGCATCTCGCGAGTAATTGGTGCTTTCCTTGTCGTAGTTGTAATCAAACACGCTGGCACGAGATGGCCAGGTGAAAAGAATGGGGGCAACCTGCGCTCCGGAATCATGCACAATCTGGGCAAAGCGGAAAACAGAGTCTTCAAACCTGTTGTTGAATCCGTGCACAAACACCAAAACATGGCGAGAAGGCCCCAGATGTTCCTTCAACCAGACCCGGCTTTCGCTCACATTCAGCGGTTCCGCCTGCAGGGTGGCAAATTCCTTGGCGGGGTTTGGTGGCAGTCGCTTGGGCCACTGCACTTCGCCAACCTTGCGCGCAGATGCCGGTGGAATTGAAATCTGCATGTCGATCAGGCTCAGATCCGGGCCCCTCTCGCCCGAATACAGAAAGGACGGATCTTCCATTGCCTCACGCGTTGTCGCCACCAGCATATCCACCGTTGAAGCACCTTCAACGACGACACCACCGGTCAACGGCAGCAAAACCCCCTGGGGGTTGCCAGCGCAACTTGCCAGCAGCAGAACTGCCGGGAACAACTGAGCAAAACAGAACCGCACATCAACCCCCAATATCGGTTTTCTGCAGCTTCACAAAAAGCATTTCCCGTAGAGGCGGCATCGCTTCAACGGCACGACAATGCGGCAAAATCCCTACACCGATCGGGTGATACCACCATCCACGCGGATATTCTGCCCGGTTATGTAGCCTCCAGCCGGCGATGCCAGAAACGCAATGGTTCCGGCAATTTCCTCAACTGTACCATAGCGTCCCATCGGAATGCTTTCCCGCCGTTCGTCCGTTTCCGGCAAGCTGTCGATAAAGCCCGGCAGCACGTTGTTCATTCGAATGTTTTCCGCCGCATATTTGTCGGCATATAATTTGGCGAAGGCCGCCAGCCCTGCACGGAAAACGCCGGATGTCGGAAATGTCGGGCTGGGTTCAAAGGCGGCATAGGTTGAAATATTGATGATCGCGCCGCCGCCCTGGCTTTGCATGATCGGTGTTACAAGCCTTGTTGGCCGCACAACATTCAGGAAATAAACATCCATACCCCGGTGCCAATCTTCATCTGTCAGATCCAGAACCGGCGCGCGGGGGCCATGCCCTGCACTGTTCACCAGAACATCCACCCTGCCCCAGCGCTCCATGGCGGCATCCACCAGTTTTCGCAGGTCTTCAACGGACTGGTTGGAGCCAGTAATACCCACGCCGCCAAGTTCATCGGCCAAGGCCTCACCCTTGCCCGAAGAAGACAGAACTGCGATTTGAAAGCCATCTGCCGCCAGGCGGCGCGCGGCGCCCGCCCCCATGCCGCTGCCACCCGCTGTGATGATTGCAACTTTTGTGTCCGGCATGCTTCCTGTCTCCGATGACCGATCATCTTTTGTCTATCAGTAGCCGTTTTCAAAGCATCTTGGTATCCGTTATGCACGGATGCTCAACAGATGCGTGAATGGATTCAACTCAGTGAATAGCCGGCTTGCCGATCAGTTTTTATCGAAGAACCTGGCAGTCAGTTCAAGGCTGGATCGTCGCACGTTTCTGGCTGGTCTGGGGGGTACCGCGTTCGCCATACCCGCTTTTGCAAAAGCTGCAACGCCCAGAGTGGCAGCGCTCGACTGGGCGCTTCTCGAAAATCTGCTGGTTTTGAACGTCGTTCCCGTTGCGGCAGCGGAACTGACCATGTTCCGCCAACTGGCTGTTGAGCCAGTGGTGCCAGATACCGTGGCTGATCTGGGTTTGCGAAGAAGCATCAATATGGAGCTTCTCTATTCCCTATCCCCGGACCTGATTTACCTTTCGCCGTTCAACAGCCAGTCACAGGGCCTGCTGTCGCGCATAGCGCCCACACGCACATTCAGCCTGTTTGAAAGCAACGTTCGGCCGTTGCCAAAAATGGAAGCCGCCATTCTGGCTATGGGTGCCGAACTTGGCCGCAACGAGCTGGCACAGGACTACGTTACCCGCACCCAAAGCGAGCTTGCCGTTCTGCGGCACAAATTGAGCGCGGCCGCATCCCGTCCCGTTTTCCTGGTGGATATGGCCAATGCTCGTGCCGTCCGTGCCTATCGGGAAGATTCACTTTTTGGCAATGCAATGGAGCTGCTTGGCTTTGAAAATGCTTTTGGCGTAGACACAGCCTATCCGGCCTTTTCGCCAATTGGTATCGAGGCCATGGCCGAAAGGCCTGACGCGATGATCGTGGTGGTTGGTCCGGTAACCCCCAATATACAACAGGCTCTAAGCCAAAGCGTATTGTGGAATGCCCTTCCAGCCGTTAAAGCCCGGCGCGTTTTTCAACTGGACGCAGCCAATGCCTTTGGCTCGCTGCCGGCCATTCGCCGGTTTGCCGGGCTGTTTGCCAATGCACTGCTGGCTGAAAACACGCTGCTATGAACCGCAGGCTTTTTATCTGGCTGGCGGTCGCTGGACTGTGCATTCTATTGTTTCTTCTGCAGTTTCTGCCAGCTGTTGATCTGGCTCGGCGAAATGAATTTTCGGCTCTTCTGCTTTACCATTCACTGCTGCCACGCTCGGCCATGGCGCTTGTGGCCGGGGCTGCTCTGGGCCTTGCAGGTTTCGTGTTGCAAACCGTTTTGCGCAATCCCATTGCTGATTCCTCAACCCTGGGCGTGGCTGCCGGAGCGCAACTGGCTCTGGTTGCGGCAACTCTTTATTTCCCGGTTTTGTTAGCAGGAAGTTTCCAGACAGTCGCATTCGCTGGCGGCATTATCGGACTTGGCCTTGTGCTCCTGTTGAACTGGCGCAGGCAGTTTGAGCCGGTCGGCACCATCATCACCGGGCTGATCATATCGCTGATGGCCACATCGCTCAGCGCAACGCTCATTCTGGGACGTGGCGAGTATGTCATGTCAATTTTCATCTGGGGCGGTGGTTCGCTGGCACAGGATAGCTGGCAGCCTGTTCTGGGATTGGCATGGCGTCTGCTTGTTTGCCTGGCTGCGGTGGCCCTCCTGCTGCGTCCAATGACCGTCCTGACACTGGCAGAAGACAGCGCCCGAAATCTTGGTGTGCGGGTGGGCCTTTTGCGATTTTGCGGACTGGGATTGGCAACATTGCTTGCAAGCTCCGTTACCGCATATGTTGGCATCATTGGCTTTGTCGGCCTGGCCGCTCCGGCCATCGCTCGTGCATCTGGCGCCCGAACCGCAAAAGCCCAGTTTCTTGCAGCCCCGGCCATTGGTGCGGCATTGCTGTTGCTGGCCGATGGATTGGCGCAGGCCGCAACACCTGCAGCGCAGGAGGCTTTGCCCACAGGCGCCGTTACGGCTCTGCTAGGAGGGCCGGTGCTGTTGTGGCTCTTGCCGCGTTTGCGCAACAGCATGTCGCGACTGGATATGCCGTATCATAACCACAGGTTGAAGAACCCCAAGCTGGCGATGCTTGTCCTGTTGGCGGTTCTGGTCTTGTGTATCGTGCTTTCGCTGTGTCTTGGACGCGGCGTAGATGGCTGGCAACTGGCAACGGGAAACAGTTTTCAGGAACTGTTGGTCTGGCGTGCGCCGCGAATTGCCATTGCCATTGCGGCTGGCAGTATGTTGGCCGCCGCCGGAACTATATTGCAACGTCTGACCGGCAACCCGATGGCCAGCCCTGAGGTGTTGGGCATCAGTTCGGGTGCGGGGCTTGGGCTCGCGCTTTTGCTCATCCTGGTTCCGGCGCCAGGGGGAATGCTCAGCTTCGTTGCCTGCCTTGCCGGATCTCTGGTAGCGCTGGCTGCCATTCTGCTGCTTGCCATGCGCAATCCTGCGGGGCCGGAACGCCTGTTGCTGGCAGGCATTGCGCTGGGCAGTTTTTCCGGTGCCGCAATGACCGCCGTAACCGCGCAGGGCGGCATGGCGGCCTTGCAGATGCTTGCGTGGCTAAGCGGTTCGTTGGAGGGTGCGGAGCCAGGTCAGGCGTGGATGTCATTATTGGCTGCTGCGGTGCTGCTGGCACCGCTGATGTTTCTCGGCAGGTGGCTGGCTCTTCTGCCAATGGGCAAATCCAGCGCCATTTCCTTGGGAATTTCCTACAATTCGGCTTCAAATCTTCTGGTGGTTCTGGCCGCGCTGCTGGCGGCCTGTGCAACTCTGCTGGTTGGTCCGTTGTCATTTGCGGGGTTGTTGGGCCCGCATCTGGCACGTCAACTCGGCTTTGTCCGTCCGCTGCAACATGTTGTTGCAGCCGCATTTCTGGGCGCGATCATGCTAGTTTTGGCCGATTGGTTGGCACGCACGCTGATATTTCCGTATCAATTACCGCTTGGGCTTTTCGCCTCGCTGATCGGGGGGCCATATCTTATCTGGATCATGGCCCGCAGACGGGCTTGAAATCAGCACATTTCAACCCGTTGGATCGTTTGTCGATAGGGCTCGATAACCGGTGCTGCCACTCTATCGGTGATCAAGAGATCCAGCGCGGATAGTGGGCATAGTTTCACCAGACTGCGCTGCCCCAGTTTGGAATGATCGGATATCAGGATTGTCCTTCTGGCGCGCTTCATACCCAACTGCGCAATGGCCACCGCCTCGCGCGAAGAATTGGAAACTCCGGCAAGGTCAAGCGCATCGGCCGTCATGAAGAACGTGTCAAACTTCAGTTCTGAAACGGCCTTCAACGCCGCATCGCCCGCAATACTGTATATGCCATTTCGAATAAGCCCGCCAACAATATGCACCTGGGTGTTTCCGACGGAAGCCGCTTCTGCGACCTTTAAATCCACGGTGACAATTGTTACGCTGCGTCCGGCAAGCCTTTGCGCCAGAGCCAAAGCCGTGGTGCCCGAATCTATGAAAATCGTCTGGCGGTTTTCCACATGCGCGGCAGCCGCTCTGCCTATTCGGCGCTTTGCACCGTGATGGCGCCGAAGCTTGTCCAGAAACGGCGCATCAGCTTTTCCAACCCGTATCCCGGGCGAAATCACGCCACCATGTGTTCTGGAGGCCAGTCCTGCCCGTTCCAGCAATGTCAGATCCCGGCGGATCGTGGGCGCAGAACTTTCAAAATGGCGAACAAGGTCCTCAATGGTTAAGCTTCCCCGCTCGGCAATCAGCCGCGCCATGCTTTGTTGCCTGTCGTGCGGGAACTGCTGACTCATGGACCCTCCACCATGGGTAGTGATCCTTCAATATCATCCAGCCGGTGTCAATCAGTCCATTTAACGCAGACCGCCCACGCTGATTTCTCTATGGTCCAGCGCATACGAATCAACAGATCTACCGACCTTTGCCTTTGGCGCTATCGGAAAAAATCTCCTGTACATAGTTCCGCGCCGCATCCAGCGACAAGTCACTGGGCGGAATCCAGATCACGAGAGCCTCGGCCGGCTCTGGAGACAGCGAAGTGAAACTGTGCGGCATGGCGCTGTCATAATAGGCACAGTCACCGACCTCCAGCGTGATCGGCTGGTAGTATTCGGTTCGCAGTTCCAGACTGCCTTTCACCACAAAAACCATTTCCTCGCCAGGATGGCCAACCAGTGAATCATTCGGGTCCGAAGCGAATGAAAGTATGCGGTTGTACAGCGGGTTAATTCGCTTGTTGATGATTTCGGTGCACAGAGCTCCCAACTCGTAATTTGGCGTGCGCAAAAAATTGATATCGGCGCCGCGGGTTACGGAAATACGCGCTGGTGGAGGCGCTGCAACGGCTTCCGGCTGCAGCATGATCAGTTCGGTCAAGGGAATTTCAAGGGCCGACGCCAGCCGCACAAGATTGGCAAATGTCGGTGAAACCTTGTTGTTTTCAATCTTCGACAATGTGGCCGCTGATATCCCGGATTTTCGGGCCAGCGTGGCGAGCGTGATGTCTGCACGCACCCGCAAATCCTTCAGCCTTCCGCCGATCTCATGGACTTTCTGTACGGTAGGTGCCGCAACTTTCAGCTCTTTAATAGCGCTACTCATCATCATCGCCCTTTGGCAGCAGCGGAATTCACTGATCCTAACCTGTTTTCAAAACTCACTGCGACATTTCTTTTTCGAAAGTTTATTGACAAAAGTAAATCCTTATCGAATGCTGCATACAACTAAGCCAAGTAACCCACGTCTTTCGATATGGTAATATCTGGCACAATTTGTGCAAGTGGGTCGGCAATTGGCGAAACATCATAGTTTCCCGACAAACGGGAAGCCGATTTGCGTTTGAAACTGCGTAATACCTGAGACATCCAACGTTTTGCGACTTGAGGAGGAAGCAGAGCGTTCGGCAAATATCTGTGGAGGACATCATGATTTTGAAAAAGCTGGCAACGGCAATGGCTTGCTGCTGCCTGATTTCCAGTCCCGCTCTGTCACAAGACCAGGCTGAAAAGTCCAATGTTGAAAAATGGCTTGATGGCGAAACTGAGTGGGCACCTGAAATCACTTATGACGGGCGACCGATCACCATTCGGTTCAACTCGTTCCTTGGTGCTCAAACTCCAGTCGCAAAAATCTCGCTCCGTGCCTTTGAGCGTTTGAAGGAAGATACCGGCGGCAAGCTGGTTGTGCGCCCTTTCTGGAACAACACACTGGCAGACGGAAATGCGGGTGGGTTTGAGGCGGTTTCCAGTGGCGTTGCCGATCTTGGCACCTGCTACATCATGCTGAGCCCCGGCGGATTTGATCTGCAGCTCGGTTTCCAGATGCCCTATCTGATCAAACGCAGCACACCCGGCTCCATGGCCGCACACAGTGTTTACCCGGAATATGCGCGCGACACATATGAAGCGCGCGGCGTCTATCTTGGCCGCATAGCCTATACCCCACCCAATCAGATGATCACTTCCAGCAAGCCAATGCGCACGCTAGATGATGTGCAGGGCAATAAAATCTGGGCAACCGGCAATATTCCAACCCAGATCGTTTCTGCCCTGGGCGGCGCGCCAGTGGCTGTAGCTCCGGCAGAACTGTACATTTCATTGCAAACCGGCGTGCTGGACGGAGCGCCCATGCATGATGCCGGTACAATTACATTCCGGCTTAACGAGCTTGCCAAGTATCGCACAGAGGCAAACCTCTGGGCCAACCCAACCGAATTCTGTATCAACCCGACATTCTTCAACTCTTTGCCGGACGATTTGAAGGCCACTTTCTACCACTGGCTTCAATTGTGGAATTTTGCGGAAACCAAGATTTACTATGACGATCTTGCCCGCGAAGGCAATGAAACCATGCGAGAGCGTGGTATCGAGTTCATAGATCTTGATGAAACAGAGCAGAAGCGTTGGGATGAGGCGCTTGCACCGGTTGAGCAGAACTGGCTGGATACAATGAGCGCCAGAAACCTGCCCGGTGAAGAGTTCCTCGCGCAGTTCAGGTCGGAATATTCCCGGCTGGAAGCGATGAATGATGACGAGCTGTTTCAGATCATTCTGGAAAATCCGACAACCAACCTGATTTCCGGCTACGATTTCCAAAAGTAAGCTGGATCACCAGAATATCTGAGGCAGCAATGCTGCTTCAGATATTTTTCCCCACGCCCAAAATTGAGTTCACCGCAGCCGCACTGGAAACAGCTTGCGCAGGTGCTTCGCGGAAGTGGAATTCCCATGATCAGCCTTGTCAAATTTTTACGATATGTAAGCTGCATCGCGCTTTTGGCAGTGGCCATTGTCATGAGCCTGGAAGCCACTTTGCGTTATGTTTTTCGCGCTCCGATCTTCGGTGTGCAGGATCTGCTGTCGGCCGGTCTGCTGGTGGTATTCTCACTCGGACTGGCGGATAGCTGGCTGTCGCGCTCGCATGTTCGCATGGATATGCTTTACGACAATTTCTCGCCGACCTTGCGCAAAATCGTTGACTATATCAGCCTGTTCATAGCCGCCATCATGGGTGGTGCTCTGGTTTACGGGGCCTATAAGGCGATGTTCCATTACGCGGGCTACGGTGCCTCAACACCACTGTTGAACATCCCGATTTCCTGGCTGGCAGCGATCGTAGTCTTCGGCGCAGCGTGTTTCTGCCTGGCCATTGTCTACGATTTCTACCTGAAATTGACCGGGCGGGACATTCCGCCGCCTCCCCCGACCCTCGTCGCCTGAAGCCACCTCAAGAGCCGCTGTAACGAAGGAGCAATTCCGCGTGGATTTTCTAGCGTCAATCGACCCGATCATACTGGGTAGCCTGGGACTTGTGCTCGTGGTCGTCCTGATCATGCTGGGCATACCAATTGCACTGTCAATTTTTGCAGTTGGTTTTTTCGGACAGGCCATTTTCTTCGATCTGGAGCGTGCGGCAGGTCAACTCTACCATGCCTTTGCCGGCAAGGGCATGGACCTTCTGCTCGGCAGTATTCCGCTGTTTGTTTTCATGGGGCAATTGATTTCCAAAAGCCGTATCGGGCAGGATCTGTATGATTGTGTTTACCGCTGGACAGGCCACATGCCCGGCGGCATTGCCATCACCGGAGTGGTCAGTGGTGCCGGCTTTGGTGCGGTAACAGGTGTCAGCGGGGCCGCCGTTGCTACAATGGCCACAATCACCATGCCGGAAATGGAAAGGTATCGCTACGATCTGCGGCTTGGTGCGGGTGCTATTGCGTCTTCAAGTGCGCTGGCAATCCTGATCCCGCCCAGCCTCTTGATGATCCTCTACGGCATTGCCACCGACTCTTCGATCGGCGACCTTTTCATCGCGGGCATATTCCCGGCAATTCTGCTTACAATTTCCTACGCGCTTTACATCGTAGTCGTCGCCAAAATTTCGCCAGAGCGCGCTCCGCGCGGTCCATCTTTCAGTTGGGAAGAACGATTCAAGTCGCTGGTTGGTCTTTTGCCAATCGTGGTCATCTTCACCTTGTTGATGGGCGGCATCTACTCGGGCGCGTTCACGCCCAGCGAGGCGGCTGGCGTTGGTAGCGTCGTTGTTCTGCTTTACCTCATGGTCACGCGCCGGCTGACACTTCGCACCTTGTTCGAGGCAACAACGGACAGCATCCGCCTGACCGCGATGGTGTTTCTCATTTTTGTCAGCGTGACCCTGCTTTCCAGTTTTCTGGTTTTGACTGGCGTTCTTGATGCCTTCATCAGCCTTGCCTCGGACACAGATGTGCCCGCGATCTTCATCATCCTGTTTTTCGTGCTTTTGTATCTGATCCTGGGCATGATTCTGGATGGCATTGGCATGATGCTGCTGACGCTGCCGGTCACGTTTCCCATTGTCATGGCGCTTGGCTATGACCCTATCTGGTTCGGCATTATCGTAACTATACTTGTAGAAGTTGGCCTGGTTACTCCGCCGGTGGGCCTGAACTGCTATATTCTTCGCCAGGTTTATCCAAAGGTTTCGCTGAAAGATATCTTCATCGGTGTCATTCCCTTCTTCCTTATTACGATGATCTGGGTCTTTGTTTTTGTTTTCTTCCCGGAAAGCATCACCTGGGTGTTGGGCAGATAATCTTCAAACCAACAGCCGCTTTATCCCTTGACTGCATATAAAACTGAGGAGGCAACGTTGATTAACGGGCAAAAAACCGAATATCGCGATGGAATGCGAATAGACTGGGATGTTCCAATTCCTATGGAAGATGGTGTGATATTGCGCTGCGATATCTTTCGTCCGGAGGAAGATGGCGAATATCCTGTCATCATGAGCTACGGCCCTTATGGCAAGTGGCTGCATTTTGAAGATGGCTATAAGTCTGCGTGGGATCGGATGACCACAAAACATCCTGATGTTGTTGCCGGCTCCACCAACAAATACCAAAGCTGGGAAGTTGTTGATCCGGAAAAGTTTGTGCCGCATGGCTATGCCTGCGTGCGGGTGGACTCCCGCGGTGCCGGGCGCTCTCCCGGATATATGGAAGTGTGGTCCCCGCGTGAAGCGCAGGATTACTACAACTGCATAGAATGGGCGGCGGAACAGGATTGGTGTGACGGCAAAATCGGCCTGAACGGTATTTCTTACTATGCCACCAACCAATGGCAGGTTGCGGCGATGAACCCGCCTCACCTGACTGCAATCTGCATCTGGGAAGGCTTTGCGGATTTTTATCGCGATTGCACCCACCACGGCGGCATTCTGTGCACATTCGTTGCCAATTGGTACGATATGCAGGTTAAGTCGGTACAATACGGGCTTGGAGAAAATGGCTACCGCAGCCGTTTGACCGGAGGCTGGGTGTCCGGGCCGGAATCCTTGACCAGCGAAGAGCGCGGGTCAGCGCGTTTCGACTTCGGTCAGGTGGCTCGCGCACACGCGATGGACGACGAGTACTGGAAAGCGCGCACGCCGGATTTTTCCAAAATCACAGTGCCAGTTCTCTCTTCAGGCAATTGGGGCGGCCAAGGCTTGCACCCGCGCGGCAATTTTGAAGGTTTTTCCAACGTATCTTCCAAAGACAAGTGGCTGGAAGTTCACGGCATTGAGCATTGGACCGAGTTTTACACCGACTATGGTATCGACCTGCAACTCCGCTTCTTCAACCACTTCCTGAAGGGTGAGAAGAATGGCTGGGACCAGCAGCCCAAGGTTCAGTTGCAGGTTCGCCATGTCGACCACTTTGTTGAGCGGCATGAAGATGCGTGGCCGCTGCCTTCGACCCAGTGGACAAAGTATCATCTGGGCGCCAAGGGACACACATTGTCTCAGGATGAGACCTCACAAGGCAGCCAGGTTTCCTTCAAGGCATTGGGTGATGGTGTCACCTTCCTGACAGAGCCACTGGAGGCGGATACTGAACTGACAGGACCAATTGCCGCGCGCCTCAATATTTCTTCATCAACCGAAGATGCAGACTTCTTCCTTGTGGTGCGCGTGCTGACGCCAAACCTTGAGGAAGTTGTGTTCCAGGGCGCGCTGGACCCGAACACTCCGGTTGCGCAAGGTTGGCTGCGGGCGTCGCACCGCAAGCTGGACACGCAGAAAAGCGAGCCATATCGCCCGTACCATACGCATGACGAAAAGCAGCCGCTCACACCGGGCGAAGTTTACGAGCTGGATATTGAAATCTGGCCGACATGCATTGTGGTGCCTGCGGGTTGCCGTATTGCGCTGTCGGTCAGAGGCCGCGATTATGTCTATCCAGGCCCGCCAGATGCCGGGCTCTCCAACATGAAGAACAAGTTCACAGGCGTGGGTCCGTTCCTGCACGATGACCCGGTCGATCGTCCGATTGAGATCTTCGGCGGTACGACAACGCTTCATCTTGGCGAGGGCAAGGAAAACTGGGTTATGCTGCCGGTCATTCCAGCACGTAAATAGGTTTTGCAGGCTGTGGCCATCGCCTTCGCGGTGGCCACATCTCTGGCATTTGCCTCAATTTCCGACCAACGGAACCGCCATTCTCCTGCCACGTTTATCTCAGCTTGCTCAGGAGATGGATATGCACCGATTGTGGTATGATATGATGATGCTGGGTATCGAGTCACAACAGGTGATGTTCCTGCGAACGATGAAGCTTGCCAGAGGCGGCAAGGCTGGAGAACGCGAAGCCCAAAGAATGGTGGCTGAAAAGCTGTCTGCTGCAGGCGCAGCCGGAATGACCCTCTCTCATGGGGGCACCGCCGAAACTGTTGTCAAAGGCTATCGTAAGAAGGTTCGGGCAAACGCTCGTCGTCTGTCACGCCCTAGCTGACTATCGCACTGCGGTACCAAGCACGACGGCCAATGCCAAACCAAGCCCGAGAGCCAGGCCGATGCTTTTAAAGACGGCGAGGCCGAGCGATGCGCCGATAGCGACGCCAAGAGATATCCAGATAATCATGCGCGGTCGTTTACTCTTTAATGCCGCAGTCTTCAACTCTCTCCTGAAAAGACGTGACTTATCCGCGCCAACTGGCTTCTTTCACCTGAATTGAAACTGCTACCGCAACTTCTGCAACCGGTCCGCCTTCCTGGATCGGGAAACCCACGCGCTAATCGTAGAGTTTGGCGACATTGGTGCTCTGTTTTCATGAAAGATAATTTGAAAGCAAGGAACGGGTGAGAGACACCGGTTAGGCTTTTGTAAAAGTAGTTTCTGCATTTAAGCGGATTGCCGACTGGCGGCGGGTAGTTTGAATTCCCGATTTGGAATTAAATCCGAACTGGCAGTTTTTAAGCACCCTAAAAGCCAAGCAGACTGGCTCCAGCCAAGCGCTGCAGTGGATCCTACCAAGACTCTGCTCCCATTTGACGTCAAATACAGAGTGACGGGAGTATCAAATGAGCGAAGAGCCTGAACATCATAGCACGAGAAGCTTCAAAGCCGCTTTCGACCGCTTGACCGGCTGGTCGCTGGCACTTTTTGAATATTTGTTAGCAGTGGGCACGATTGCGGTTTTGATCCTCAACATTCAAACCGGTATCTCCACGCTCGCCGCAGTCATCGCCGCCACATTCATATCCATCCCCCTGCTTTTAGTCATCCATTTCTGGACGGAATGGGAGAAACGAAGGAAGACCGGAAGTGATGACACCTAGTTTTGATGGTGCGCGTGAAGGAGTTGCGCTTCAAATTCTGAACGATGCTTACTTCGCCCGCACAGGAAATTTTTTAGTGTGGGTTCTGCGCTGTTTCACCGGAGTTTCAACAACTTGCCTTGCCGGAGGCGGGTATCCTGTAAATTAATGCAAGGTATGAGGTTGCAGAAGCATTGGAATATGATATCTGACCGTTACGGAGAGGTGGCCGAGTGGTCGAAGGCGCTCCCCTGCTAAGGGAGTATACCGGTGACGGTATCGTGGGTTCGAATCCCATCCTCTCCGCCATTTCAGGCCCTTAAGCAGGCTTTACCCCACAATCGTCCATGTAGAATCGTGCTGTGTTATGCAGAACGTTGCAGGAACATTCACACTGTTGTGGGGGAAAATTGGGGGAATGCTTGCTCTAGTGATTTCCCATCCACATCTAATTCAGAATGTGGAAAACCTCGCCCACACATCCATTCTCAACGGCCAGAACAGTCCTATTTGTCCGTGTCTTAACGGAGCACAAAACGATGCCACACCCAGCCAATCGCTACGCATACACTGCCGTTGACGAGAACAATGAAGCGCTGAGTGATCAAGAGGTGCTTCAAAGTAGCGCACCGGTTTCAGACGATGAGCTGATGCAGTTGCTGCGCAGTCTGGCAGCTGAGACGCTAGACAAGTTCCCAGAAGGCTTTGACACGTTTTCGATCGAGCTTGTCAGCAAGATTGGCGATGCTGATTGGACGACGAAGTACATCCCGTTTTCGCAGCTGCTGAAATAGCCACTTGTCGAATCTCTCTGACTGTTGGATTTAGAACAAAGAGAGAACACATGAGGCAAGGCTATGGGGCGCTATCCGCGTATTCACCCGACACTATTTCACATTGAGCGCGAGCTGGATTGGCAGGAGAAGCTGCTGGACTATTCAACGACGCTCGCCACATCCGATTGCGTATACGTGATCCGGGGCGCATGGGAGGCAGCGGTGAAACAGTATCCGAACCACACACTTTATCTGCAAAACGGTGCCCGGATAATGCAGAAGCATTCCCCGGAAGAGCCGTGCACGTTTCACCCGAAGGTTATTAAGTGACACTCACTAGTGATCATCCAGCCTGACTAATGCGCTGGACCGTACCCACACTCCAGTACTAAACACGGGAAACCTTCTCATATGGAAAGTTCGATCGCATGCCTGGGCGTTTGAGCGACCTAGCTCCTTCTGTGCTTGATACATTGGCTGAGCTTTCCGGTGGCGGATACGCCGTGTCGATGCTTCCTCCAGCATTCGCACCATACCTTCGCACTTTGTTGGAGCGTGATTTGGTTGAAATTTATGCCCTGACTGATGGCACGGCCGAAGTAAGGCTATCCGCTTCCGGTCTTGAGCTTCACAAAAAAGGTCATCTTTGATTTTTGCCGACGCATGCCTCCGGCGAATCACAATCGATACAATTTGATACATTTGCCGCATTGCACAATTTTGCGTGGTTAGTTACCTCAGCATCTACCTGTCAATGTCAGGATTTGGGATGTCGAACTTACGACCCGACCGCATCATTGCGTATTCCATCGCGGCTATGATGATCGGCGCAGCGATGATTTCGTTGATGGATGATAAAAGCCGGAATGCCCGCGCCCAAGACTTCCCGATCGAGAAACAGCATATAGATCGCCGCGGCTAAACATACTGCTTCCATAAGGCGGAGGGGTCTGCGTCTCGATTCAAATTGACCGATGTTCGTGACATTATTCAAACGTGACATTATTCAAAAGAGACGGCGGTGAGCAAACAGTGGCCGCCTTGCCTATTCGGCTTCCACGTAAGATAGCCGAAGAAATGGCCTTCTCCTCTCCCGTTTTCCTGCCTTTTAGTTCGAGAATGACATCGCACATCCCAGTCTGATGACTCGATTGCCTCTGTTGAGATATACACTCTAAAGGCTGATGATACGGTTGGAACTTCAATGTTTCATGATTAATGTTGCTCGGAGTGATGGTTTTAGGATGTGATGGTGCCACAGACAACTAATACGCGAATCGAGAAATGTGAGCGCTGCAATCACGAACTGTCGCCCTTTCTAAGAGACTGCCCTACGTGTGGGTTTGCCGCACTACCGCCAAACGTAAGAGCCTCCCGCGAGGGAGAAGAAGTTGCTGCCTTAGATGAGAGGGTACAGGCCGCAAAAAGAATGGCCGAAACCACCGGATCGCTTAAGCAATTTACACAGTTTGGAGACGAAGTTGCCAAGTCCAAGGTTGTAATGACAAGGAATCTTGGGCCTTTGGACAAGATAGTTTCTAACGGCAATCTTGCAATGACCACTTTCTACCAACAGTTTAGAGCCGGCGAGAGACAGCCAGAGGATAACAAGTGGGATAGAACCCGGGAAGCAGCCGACTCAACAATCAATCCCCACTACCATGATCAACTACACTTCGCAGCGCTCTCGCTTGACGGAATTGGAGTGAAATATTACGGCTCGTTCCATGTGGAGTTTAAAGAGCATGTAATTGAGCAGCGCTCGTCCGTATTTGAGGAAAATCCATCGCTATTTCTTAAGAAGCATGCGATCGTCGTGGGGGACTTGCCCCCGAGGGGTTACCGAGCAGACTGGCAATCTAGACATCTCTTAGCGCAGGCCAAGTTATATGCCCAAATAACCTCCGCCACAAAGGTTGAGACTTATCCTGCAATTCTGATGGATCAGCGTGATGGATTTGATGCGGACTTCGTTGAGGTTCATATTTTCGGCTCCTTGAACCGCAATTCTATATCGAAGGTGATCGCAACAACCCTTCCTAAAGGGCCTGAACGGCATATTTGGCGGAACGTCAAACGCCACTTAGAAAATATTGGCGTGGAGGTGGAAGAGCAATAATGCAAGCCATCATTTCAGGTCACCTGGCCAGATACGCGATTCCATCAGCTACTGGGCATGTGCTGTACGATCTTGGGGTCGGCGAAGGTGTGCGCTTGGAGACTGCCCAACTTGGGTACGCCTTTCAAAATAGCGACGATGTTGAGGTCATCGAAGTATCTTCGAAGGTTGCAGCAGAAACTGCCACCAGAACAGCGCATGACGCGGATGTAGCTGTCAGACTATTTATACTATTGTTGGAGTCAGATGATGATGATTCCGACAGACGGGATTTGGCGGTCGATCTAAATGATTTGATATCAAGCGCGACTATCCGACGTCGAGTTACAGATACCTTTTTCAGCCACCCATTTCTTCCAAGTTTCAATATCGAGCGAGCGCTCTTGGCCGTAAGAGAGCTTGAACATCTGGAAGAGCTTCTTCATGACATCTGCGACCATCAAGATGAGATTACTCGTGTTCGGAATGGATTCGACGCAATACCACAAGCGAGCTTTGCGAGCTCCGACACGAAGGAAAACACTCGAGCGATAGTGATTAGAAGGGGTAGCTTCACCAAGCTCGCAAAGGGTATAAAAACATCTGACGCCAGCCTAGCAATTTTTTCTGTCTACAAAGACTTAGTGTCACTACAGAATTATAGAGGCATCGTTCGATATTGGACTGAAGATTTCCGCAAGCCACAGATGGTGTTGCCAAAGCTGAAATCCGCGGCAGAAATCCAGGATCATGAGGTTAATCTAGCGCCGTATGGCGCGGCCGCAAGGCGCGCTTATGAGAATGCGATTCAGCAACAATTGGCTATTATCGACAAATTAAGATCTGGAGATATCAAGTCAGCCCGCCGATTCACAGAAGCGTTGATTGAAAGCCAACGCGCCACTAGTGACACTTCGGACATCGCAAAATCACTCTGCAAATTAAGCAAAGAAGCTCAGAAGGTTGCAATTTTCGAACTACAGTTCGAATGGGCGCAGCGTGCCACGGAAATCTGCCCTGAAGACACAATGACGCACGGTCATTTAGCAGACGCACTCATAATTTTAAACCGATTTATGGAAGCTCAAGTCGTTCTCGAACGGGTCAAGGCGTCAGCGCCGTCATTCTACGCGACTGGTTGCGCTCGTATTCTGAGGGCCCAAGGTAGGCTAGCAGAGGCAGAGGCGGCTTACAGATCGAGTATAGAGCTATATAGGGATCACAATGATGTATTTCATGCCTACGCCGGCTTGGGAGCAACGCTGAGAGACGTTGGACGTTTAGATGAAGCTCTTTCAGTATATGACAACGCCCTTTCGGAGTTTCCTTTCGAAGGAATACTTTTTACAGGCCGTGGTTCTACTTTAGTTGAACTTGGAAGATTCACCGAAGCGCGCAATAGTTATATCAGAGTTGATAACACGAATGCATTCTTTCGCCTGTCTGCTTTGAATGGACAGGCTACTATATCGAAACTGACAGGCGACTTTGCTCGAGCTGAGCAGGAATACAATCGAATTATTACTAATTATGAGCATGATAGTACCGCCCAACTCGGATTAGCGGATCTTCGACGACTTCAGGGCAGGCATATAGAAGCACTGTCCACCTACAATGTTTGCATGGCGCGTTTCCCCTTCTTGCCCTCACCTTATATCGGCCTAGCGGACACTCTTATAGAATTAAACCGCTTTAGTGAGGCCCAAGATGCATTGGATAAGGGAATGAAAGAGTTTCCCGACGATCCTCGACTTCAAGTCGGAAAGGCTGTCACAGTTCGAAGAATGGGTGAACGGACGCGCGCTCTGGAATTGCTAAACGTGGTGAGCGCAAATTATCCGAAGTATATTCCAGCAGCTCTTGAGCGTGCTAGTGTGCTTAAGTCGCTTGGTGCTGATGATCAGGCGCTTGAGGCCTATGATGCCATAATATCAGCAGCACCGTATAATTTACGAGCTCCTATCGCTAAATCATCTCTTCTAGCTATCTCAAGCAAGTTTGTCGAAGCTCTTGATATTATTAGCGGGATAACCAGCGAAACGCAGGCCGGATGGCGAGCAGAGAATTTGCGCGCACTTATTGAATTGAGATCTGGCAGGATCGGTGATGCTAAAAAGCGTGTCGAAACTGCCCTCAAAATTGTTCCTTTCGATAGAGAGCGCCGGTTACTCAGATCAACCCTGGCTTCGATTTTGATTAAAGAGAAATGTCATTTCGAGGCAGTTCAAATATTAAGTCCCTCTGATGGTCTCGATGACGAAATCACACGTGTTGTTCGTTTGCACGCTGCGGCTTTCCTCCAGAGAACCGCTGCCACTCAAGCTTTTGACGAGGCTGAAAATGTAACTGGGGCGCTTCGTGGTGTCCGCCAACACATCGGTTTGCAACTCGGAATTATAAAGGAGCGCTCAATACAGAGCAGCGGCAGGCTTGAGGACAAACTGCAGCTAGCTATTTTACGGGAGGCCGCTTAACCTCGAATTCGGCGCCTTATGATTTCGATTTATTTACCGGATACAGAACGGCCCGAACCTCGTTGCTGCCTGCCAGAAAAATCCAGTGTCGTGGAAGTAGGTACCAATGAAGCACTGCGGTCCCTCCGGCAATGGCAGGAATATCTGCCGGCCTACACGCGGGCCAACTGGGCCTGTCTCCGGCGCGGTAAAGACGGTCGGCAACTGGGCCTGCACCCTGACGTTCGAACCGTCCTCGTTCACAACCTCCCACGATGAGCCTTGATAAAACGCTGTGCGCTGCTTGTAGAAGTGCGGCGTGAACAGCACGCCTGCCGGGGTTCGGACTACATCCTCAATCGTGAAATGGTGGATCACAGGATAGAGCCGCGCCTCGATTACCGGGCCAACCATCAGCATGATGGCCCAGAATCCGATGCCAACTAATGCGCCATACATGACAGCAAGAGCGCGACCGATCGCGAACTTGGCTGCAACCTTTGCCTTGTTCCTCATGTCGTCGGCCCCTTATCGGTTTCCGATGGTACAATCTTGCCGCGCCTCACATTCCAGAAGTCGATGATGAGGCCAGTCAGGCCAATACCCACCACCCCAGCCAGAAAGCCGCCAAGCGTGTCTTCACTGGTTCCCGTTGGTGTGATGGCTCCAAGGATCGGAGACAGCCAGTTTGTGAAGTGAGGGCCGAGATAAACTGAAGTGAGCGCACCAACCAGAAGAGTTGGCAGAAGACTCCGCCAGCTCTCCCGAAGTGTCAGCCAACGGACAAGGCCTCCGGCAATACCGGCGACCACCAACTGTGTGTTCTTTCCGAAGAGGTCGCCGTTTAGATCCATGGGTACGGTAATCCTTGCTGCGCATGGGGTGGTCAGGTGCCAATCGGCTTGCGGGCGCGAAGACGTCCCCACCAGGTAAGCGCTGGTCCAGACACCAGCCCGCCAACCATGACCCAAAGCATGATCGTTTCGAGCACACGGTTCTGATATTCAGCCGACAGAGGGTAGCCGATCAGCGCAGCCGTGCCGCCAATTGCGGACAGCAGAGCGCCCCAGAGGACGCGCGATTGCCACAGCGGTTCGTTGTTGGTCAGGTTGATGACTGTCGGCGCGACTTCATTGATCAGCCGATCGCGCACGGCTGTTGCGTCAGTTGACGTGAGGTTGATGTGCGAAGACGCAACGGCACTGTTCAGCGCTTTGTCGATCGCAGCCACGACTCGTGTGTCGGTTTTCATGGCGATGTTTCCTTGTGGAAGAGTGTCAGCCGATGGCTGCTGCAAGCTCCTCATGGAGAGCCCGGATTTCTGCGAGGATGGTGGACGGGGTGCGAGGTGGTGGCGAACTGCCGTCACTTGGCACTGAGGCGCCTGCGTCGTCGGGCTTAGATGGTGGTGGCGTCGGCTTGTTCTCAAGCAGCTTCAACACGTCAATCCGCTTGCCTTTGCCCCATTGAACAGCACCAGATGCTGAAGCAGGATAAACATTCGCCATGCCGCCGTTCGAATAGACGCCACTCTGGAAAAGCTTCTGCTCTTTCTGCCGGCGCGGAATGATTTCTGCGGGCTTGGACCAGCCCATGAACTGATCGCCTGCACGCTTGTAATCTTTGGCGTTCAGCGACTTGGTAAGCTGCGCATTACTGATGCCGCCGGTGTTGTAATGGAAGGAAACCAGCGCATCGAACTGCGTCTGTGTCAGCGGCACCTTCACCGCACGGAGCACATCCGCTTCGTATTTCGCTACATCCTTCCGGAACAGTTCAATCAGCTCCTGGACTTCATATGTCCGCGTGTCTTTCGCAGGGTCAGGCGGACCGGCAGCCTGGGTGTGGCCCACACCGATTGTCCAGATGCCAACGCTGTCCTTGTATCTGGACGTGACAATTCCTTCGTGTCCGGCCAATTCGGCCAGACCGCGATTGCTCATTTTCATAGGAAGCTCCGCAGTTGTGCAAAATTTAATTGCGCGGCATGTTAAGCAGTCGGCGCGTCGAGCTTGGCCGGCTACTGGAGGTTAAAGCATGGGATTTCTTTTGGTGATCGGCGTTGCTTTGTGGTTCTGGCTCGGAGACCCTGCAAAAACCGTTGCAAATTGGTTTTGGACAGAAAGCTCCGCTCCTTGGGAGCAAGTCGACGCCTATCTTTATCCGTCTCGATCTGACTTAACGGTCTTCAAATCTTTTGACGATGTCGGCTCAGTGGAGGCATGCCGCAGCGTAGTTTATAATGCCGCATCTGCTTTCTATAAGGATCCGCGCCTATTAAACGGCGATTACGAATGTGGCGTTGGACCCCAAGCTCATCCCGTCTTTGGCAAAGTCTATCGGGTCACTGTTAAGTAGGTGATCGAAGTTTGGGCCAGAATGATCGCTGCTATGAATATACGGATGCCGCCTGCACGTCCGTTGCTGCCATAAGCTCTGGCGAGAACAGCATCAGATCATAGCCGCCTGCGCCGGCATCTTGCGCCTGGAACCAGTTCGGCACGCGGGCGAGCGTGAAGCCTGTGTGGTCGCCCGGCCCGCCCTGCCATGGATGAGCATGTTGAGCCACGGCTCCACCATTGGCTGCCACGCGCCTTATGCCATCACCGCCCACGCCGTCACGGTCCTGGAAGCTGAACACCACCCGGAATGGATCGTAGCTGTCGCCAGAGCCAAGCGGCGTTGAAAGCAGATTGCCGTGGCCGGTGTTGTTAACCACGTTCCCATCGCCATCGATGCCGAGATAGGCGTCATGATCCCAGCCGACGATAACGCGACGGTTGTTGCCACCAGGCACAAGATTGTTGACGCCGGTCGTGAACTGCCCTTGGATCAGCATTGATCCCGCCTGCCCCAGCATCGCAACGATATCCGGTGCCAGCACCGCATGCTCTCGTGGCCGATCAACGCGCTCATTGCCGGTCGGAATAAAGTTGGTGGGATAGTTCGGATCAAGGCCGGTCACGCCGTGGGTATCGACGTTGATGAAGCGGACATCACCATGCGGTGTGACCGTAACATCTCCGGAATCGGGATGAGGCAGGAAGGCCCAAACCATTTCGTTCGCGCCGGTGCCATCGAGACGCCACGAGCCACCCGGTACAGTGTCGCCAGTGCATTCCACATATCCAGTGCCGTAGAAGCTGAACAGGTAGCTGTAGTTGATCATGTGGATAGTCACAGGCGTGATGAAGATCGCAGCGTTGTAAATGCGATTGAAACGCGGGGTTGGATCTATCCAATATTGCCGCTTCCCTCTATCCCAGCTTATGCGCGGTGCGTTCTCAGGTGTATCATATGAGAAGGGTAAACCGTTCACGGGTATGTAGCTGCGACCGGCTGGGCCTTCGATCGTGATGATTTCGCTGATTGCCGCTTCGCGCTTGGGATATTTGCCGCCGACCTTTGGGCCGATTGGCATAAAGGCGCGGTCATTGTTCCAGTCTACACCTGCGCCCCAAGTGTCGAACATGGGGTTGTCGTACCAAGGCGCATCAGCTCTGGCTGTTGGCGCAAGAACGCCGGAACCTGATGCGATGGCCGGGACGGTCAGCCTTATAGGAGCTGGTCGAAGCGCTGGCGAAAACAAACCGCTCGTCGCGGCAATTGGTGGAGTCAGCAAGCGGATCGGCGCGGGTCGAACATTCGGCGAGACGACGCCGCTCTCAGGTCCAATTGCAGGCACTCGAAGGCGTATAGGTGCTACACGCACCGTTGGCGCAACCAAGCCACTGGTTGAGGCTATGGCTAGCACGTCCAGATAATGGTTGCTGCCTTCCCGCGCTGGCGCAGTTTCGATTGATGTCACGCGCAGACTATCAGCAGCCCTGACTGTCGCCAGGCGAGTGAGACGAGCGACTGTGACCGTCTTCATGCGGACCTCGTGACTGGCATGATCACCGGCAGGCGGATTTGCAAATACTGATAGGCATCCGGGTTGACGTCGGTGCGAACAAAATCCAGCATTACGGACTGGCCATCAATCAGCGCGGTCTGGGCTTCGGTCAGCCTAACCTCAATCGTGCTGTCACTCACCCTCGCCAGCCCGCCGTTGCTCGTGTCGAGATCGGCAATCACCGGCGAATAGGTGAAGCGGCGTACCTGTGCGCGCAGACGCGAGCCTTGCGGAAATGCCGGTTCGCTACCTTCGACGGCAATGCGAACAGCATATGCATAACCCCGAACGATCGGCGGGGCTGGGATGGTCTCGGCCATGGGTCAGCCCTCAGAGATACAGGATTGCGGCGGCGTCCCACTCGACAATAAGATCGCCAGTGTTCGGCGTGATCGGTAGACCGCCAACCGTGTCGAAGAATGCGACCAGTCGCGATTGCGCTTCCGATGCTCCTTGGGCGAAGATGACAATGGCCCCCGCCACGCCGCCGGCGGGAACAGCGGTGAATGTCACCTCTGCCGCATTGAACACGCCGTCGGTGATGGTCTTGTCATCCAACGCCTGCGGATCGCCGATCCGGGCATCTGCCGGAACATCGTTCAATGCGTCATGGGCCGGGTCAAACGCGTATTCGCTCGTATCGACCAGCATGGCGAGAACCGGCTCGCCAGCAAGATCGATATCGCCGGACAGCAGCGCTTCCTTGAATTTCGGGTAGAGGGTGTTGGCCATGGAAATCCCCAATAAAAAACCGCCTCGATGGGCGGCGATCAACGTCAGATTTTGGTTCGGGTCAGAGCGTCAGCAGCTCTGCTGTGCGGGGCTCGCCGAACAGATCGACCATTTCAGCCCGCATCACCGGCCACAGATCACTGTCCTCATCGAATGACGTGGCTGCCTGCCAGGCGCGGCGAAACTTCACAGTCTTGGTCATCATGGCATCATCAAGCTGATCTGCCTCATCCTCTGTCAGCCTGTCGAAGAAAGTTGCGGCAGGAATGCGGATTGGCTCAGGGTCAGGAGCTGGCGGCTCATAAACGACAGGCTTTTCGCCATCCCAGACGCGAGCGCCGGAATTATTGATGAACTCCAGATAGTGTGCTTCTGAAATTTCCACCGTGTTCGCCGGGACCACTGGCCACATTTCGCCCCAATAGTATGCAGTCGGGAAGCCGTTGTTATCGAATGACGCGAAGTATTTGATCTCTGCCATGTTACCAACCCCACGTTGACCAGTAGCCGCCAATGGTGCTGGTCGCCACCGTGCCGCCATTTGAGATAATTCTGCGTCGAACCGTGAAGGATGCGGTGTTGACACTTTCGACGTTGCAGGTCACCGCGACTAGGCCAGTTCCGCCGCTGAACATTGTGACGTCTGGTTTCAGGACGCCGTTTGGAAAGGCCATTGGATAAGCAATGACATAGTCTGATGTTGGCCCAAGAATGGTGCCCCATTGGTATAGTGCCGTCCGTCGAACGCCCAAGACGTTTATTGGGAAAGCCATCGCGCCTGAGCCAGCGAAGTTACCGGATTGTCCCGCGATCATGTTCCAGAGCGCGTCCATATCCAGTTCGTTGGCCGGGCCGCTACCAGAGGTGCGCCCCAAGACCCTTTGAGCATTCAAATCGACAAGCTTGTTAAGAGGAATAGTTGCATCCGCAAGTTTTGCACCGGTCACACTGCCGTCAACCAACCCAGCAAGCGATGTTCCCAGTCCAGACCCCGGATCGACTGCCGTAATGGCAACATCAACCGTGCCGGTGAAGAGCTTCAGCACCCATGGCGTCGTTGACGTATCAAGCCAATACATACCAGGCTGGGCGTAAGATGGCCTTGCAGCGCCGGAGTGCTGTGAGTGAACGGCATCCTGCCAAGTCCGTAGAAGGGCCGCAAGTTCACCACCGCTCGTGGCTGCTGCCTCAAGCGTTCCAAGAAAGCCTTGGCTCATATCATTCTCCGATCAGTTGAGAAGGTTGCCGTAGCCCTTGGCGACATAGTCGAAGGTGCGTGGGACGGCTGTATTTGTGGAGTTGAAAAACCGGATGAAGAACCCTGTCTCATCTTTGTTGGTGATGGCGTAGCGGTCGCCTGTCGCCATGTCCTGTGCAGCGATGGCAAGACCTTTCAGGGCAACGAAGGCTGGCTCGAATGTGACCCGCCGCCCTGCTGTCGGAACGAGCTGATCCTCTGCCGCGTCCACGCGATCAGGCATGTCAATCGAGACGGTAACGCCGTGAACAATCGGGCTGATGGTTGAATAGTCATTGTCCATCTCAGCCTTGCCATTCAGACGAAGCCGAAACTGGAAGGCTCTGGCTGTCACGTCACCAACGACAAGTGGCCTCCATTCAGACCACTCATTGGCAGACGGGCTATCATTCGTGGTCCGGAACTGAAGCTCAACGCCCCAATCTTCCGGCTCGCTGTTGTCCATCAAAGTGACTGCCGACAATGCCGACCAGTTGCCAATGACGTTGGTGAGGTCAGCGCCTTCTGCATCGATGGATGCGGTCAGACGGCTGGTATAAATTCCACCCAGATCAACAACTTGAGCGAAGGCGTAATAACCCTCGATCTGGACGTTTGAACCAGAGCCCTCAACACCGACGGCCATGCTTGGCACATCAGAGAGCGCCGTCCAGTTACCGATTACGTTCTTCGATAGCAGGCGCAGATTGCCGCTGGAGATTTCCAGACGATCCAGCACTCCCGGCCATCCAGCTTCTGTCAGGATCTCCACGACATTGAGGCCGATCAGACCGGCAACATTGGTTTGAATGGCAGTTGCCGCCCTTGACCGAACCCCGTTGCCGCGAACAGCTTTGATCAGATACGAGCCAACCATTGTCGGCACCTGCGCAGACGTGCCAGAAGCACGCGGCACGAGCGGTGTTGCGCTGTTCCAGACCGGCTCAGTTCCGAACGGCACAAAGCGGATTTCATACCAAGCGGCATTCGGAACCGAATTCCACGCAAGCGTTGAGATATCACCCAGCACCGAAACATTGAAGCTGGTCACATTGGCTGGCGGCTCAAGCAGGCTTGTAGTTGAGATGCCTTCCGAAGTCAGCCAGCCTGAGAACGTGCCATTGTCAAAAACAGCGCGGACGCGAAAGGCATAGATGCCCTCTTCCAGACCTTCGATGACATACAGCGTTTGTGATGCTGGCGCGCTTCCGAGGGCTCGCCATTCACCACTTGTCGAGCGGTCCTGCATGGCGATCTCGAATGTCTGCACCCGGCCCATGCGTGGGGCATCCCATGACAGCCTGACACGGGCAAACCAACGCTCACCGTCCTGATAGGCTTCCTGATTGGTCTGAATATTTGTTGGCGGCTGCAAGAATGGATCAGGCGGACGCGACACGTTAGACTGAAACGGCGGTATGGTTCCGCGATCAGCCAGACTGATTGCCGGGGCGTCGTCTACCAAAGTGATGCGCGCTGTCAGGTCTGTATTCGTTTCGATCGACAGAACCCGAAAGACGGCAGTTTCAATCCCGGCCTCACCAAAGCTGAACAGGTTGCCCACTGCCGGGAACCCGGTTGCCCATGGAATGCGGGTGTATTCACCGACAGGCAGATCGTTCAGGACAACAGAGAAGCTTGCCATATTGCTGTCGCGCCAGCGGAGAGTGTAGCGCTTGCCAGCCTCGACCGTGACAACCTCATCAACATGCAGGAAGCCGGGTGAATTGCCGGTGATGCGGCCCGACACCTGACCCACAAGCATGACGTCGCTTTGAATGCGAACCCGGTCACCGCGTGTGCAGATCAGGTTCTCCCAATCGGCGTTGATCGAGATGGTTTCAGGGCGCAGGCGCAGCTGAGCGATATGGAAACGAGCGTGCCGCCAAACAGTCTGCGGATCGGTTACACCGGGGAATTCCAGTCCTTCGAACAGCGTGGCGTTGGTCGCGTTGTATCCATCGTCATAGACAATGCGCTCATCCTCGATGAAGCCCTTCTCCCGATTGATGAACCGAACTTTGAAGGCGTGCGGCATGACGATGTATTCGCGGCGGCTTTCAAAGCCCCAAGAGTTGCGAGGCGTAAACTGCTGCACGATAGGCGATTCCGCCTGATCCCAGACCACCGACCATCTGCCATCTTTGAAGACCGGCACGGCACGGCCAGCGGCAGCGATCTCGGCAACCATATCAAAGACGGAGCGTGCCGACGTAATCACCGCATCGTAGTTGAACCCTTGCGCATTGCAGTAGCGCCAGAACTCTTCAAGAGCTGGAATATCGATCTGGCTGTTTGGAACCGGACGGGCGTTCATCGGACCTTGCAAAGCATGCCGGATCCAGTTCGCAGGGTTGCGCGTTGGCAGAGCTGCCTGCCAGTGTGTGCCATTGAAGCCCATGACGGCGTGAGCGGAAACGATGCCGTTCAGGCTATCCAGACCGCCATTCAGCTGCTGGTTTGCACGAATGCGAACAGCTGAGCGCACAAGAGGGCGATTAAAGGTGATCGGGCTGGTCGGCCTTGCGCCTCGGATGGCCGACAGAATTGTTTTGGAGACGAACTGCAAGTCCTGATTGTTCGTTGCCGTATCGTCTGTGGTGATCCGGATGATCTGAACTTCATACTGCCCAGGCGGAACATAAGCGACAAAGGTTCGCCTGACCGGATCCACGGTGCGTTCACTCACACGCATCTGCGGGAAGCTATACCATTCCAGCGAATGGATGTTCCTGTATCGCGCCTCAAGAATGACGGTTCGAAGATGCTTGCGACCGTCGCTCAGCGTCATGCTGTAGAGGCCAGACGGGAACACAATATCTGCGCTGATTTCCGTCACACCGGTCGCTGTTGTGCGAGATACCCAACCCAATGACTGCTCAAGATCGATGGATAGCGGCTCTTCAATCACCTGCCGGTTGTAGAGGCTCAGCTCACCCTCGCCCGGATAACCCCAGGCATGCTCAATCTGCACGTCCTGGAAACTGTGAAGCGGTGTCTCGCCGATGCGTACATCCGAAATGGTTGCCGAGCCATAGCACCACGCAAACAATCCGCGCCAGAACTGGTCGCTGCCAAAGGCTTCCGTGTAGGGTTGCGCACCGTAATACGGCGTCATACGATGTTGACCCATCACAACAGGCACAGCTTCCCACGTGGCAACCGAGTTGCGGCTGCCAGAAATTGAGAATGCTTGCTTGCCTTGCTCCTGAACTTCGCGATCCAGCTGCGGCTGACGAACTGGAAACAATGCGCTCAGAAGATACTGCGCACCGATCGCCAAACCAAGGCCGATGACCTTGCCGAGAATACCCAGACCGCCAATAAACGCAGACACACTGGCAGTCGCAGCAGATATGGCTGAGAAAATTGCACCAACGCCGGCGAAGATTGGCCCTTCGGCCACAGCGCGCAGAACAATCGTCGTGCCGACTTTCGGACGCACCCGACACCAGTTTGTCCGCTCAACAACATGACCGTCGATGTAGCAGACCACCGCGGTTGCCAGATCGCTGATCCGGGTTTCAACTGCCGCCTGCTCGGCAATCTCAGCAACCGACAAACCCGCCAGCATGATGATCTCGACGCGATCCATGCGCAGCGGATGCGAGGCGACCACCACTTTGACGGTATCGCCTGATCCATAGACGTTGCCCTGAAGCTCCTGCTTCCGGCGCTGTAATGTCGTCATGCTGCACTCCGGTGACGGAATAACCCGACTATGCGGCGACTGATGCGAGGCGAAGTGAAAGGCTCGATGATCGAACCCATGCCGCGCTCAATGTGAAGGACGAAGCCTGGCGCAGCCACGATGCCGATATGACGAGGTTGACCGGCAAGCGTCATCAGCACACCGTCCCCCACACGTTCAGAATCCCGCGCGACCTCAATCCATGGTCCCATGTTACCGGCCATCAGGTCAGCCAGCGCCACGCCATCTTCAGTTGTCATGTATGCGTCTGCGAACGACGGCAGGGTGATGCCGAGTTGTTCGCGGTAGATCAGCCGTAGCAAGCCCCAACAGTCCAAGCCGTCGCCATCCCGTCCGCGCTCTGCAAACGGAAGGCCGACGTAGTGGTCGAGCATCATTCGACCGGTTGCTCTCGCCATACCGTCTCGCCGTGATGGCGTAGCCGATACCCTTCTGGATATCTTACTAAAACGACCTTGCCACCCTGTGGTGTCGTTTCCTCGAAGAGCACGCTGTTAACTGAGGGACCATTTTCGACGGCAGTCAAACGCCTATTCAGAGCGCGGTTCTCGACTTCCAATTTCTCAATGCGATCTCTCAGATGGTTGAAAGCTTCAAGAGCAGTCATCGCCGTGATCCTCATGCAAACAGACCGGGGAAGCCTGCGGGATTGAAGCGGCCAGCCGGGAATGGCTCGCTCGAAAGGCTGTCCATCGACAATTCCATGGTGATCGTGTCGGCGTTGTATGTTGCGCCATTCAGATCGAAAGGCGGGAATGCCACCTCAACGCTGCTGGGCGATGAAGCCAGCACCAACTCAATTCCAACTGTTGCGCGAGATGGCGCAGAACGGATCAGCTCAACCATCGTGCGGCTGACATTTTCGATCTGGATTTGCGATACGGGAGCACGCTCGCCGACATCATCAGGCAGGCTGATCGAGAACGGGAAGAACAGAAACGGGCTGCCTCTGCTGATTGTGCCGTATTGCAGTGGTGTTTCTGACAGGAGCTGCGTTGGATCAGACGAAAACCGGAACGGCACTGACATCATTGGATGGCTGATCGTCAGCAAGACGACAGCCACCCGCCCGCTATCTTGCCCTGCCAGCGTTTGCCGCATGGTGAGTGAAAGCGTCCTCACGTCGCAACCGTCCCTAGTGACTCCAATGGCAATGATACTTCGTATATGTCATGCGACATTGCGCGCCACGATGGCATTTCAACGAACCGCACCATTATGCGACCCTGTGTTAGCGGGTCGATAATTGTGAAAGGAAGGCTGCCACCCAATAATGTCACTTCGACGAAATTACGCAGTGTAACGACCTGCTCAACACTCATCATCAAGGAAACATTTAACTGGCTGGGCATGAAAGACGAGCGGCGCCGAGTTTTGGCCGGTCCTGAGTCCATCTGCGACCGCAAGACTCCATTTCCAATTTTCTCGTTGAACGCTGATCGGATGAACCTCTGCGGCAAGCTTGCCGGCCAATTGTCAACTGCCATTTCATCGCCTCGCAAGAACCTGTCGCGCGCCGAAATTCTGGCGCATCATATTATTAGAGTCAGTTCCACGGGTGCCGATTTTCTGGGCGACCATGCGATCCACCATGATGTCAATAGACGTGGATCCGTCTGCGTTCGTACGTTCCTGTTGCGAAACCTGTGCGCCGGCATTGTTGATGATGTTTATTGACACGCCGCCGCCGCTTGCCGAGACGCCGGCAACAGCGCCGCCGCCGGCATAGCCACGCCTACCTTTGCGCATGGCCTCGACCGTGCCGACACCGCCGGCACGGGCAACGTCGCGCTGGGACCAGACAACCTCGCCCTTGTGGACGACGCCTGCGGGCTCATGCACGCCGCCGGGTCCGGTATAGCCGCCTGATGACCACAAGCCAGCGCCACCGGCTGCTGTTACCGCTGCGGCGCGAGGCGAGAGCCCAAACAAGCTGCTGACTAGGCTGCCTAACCCGCTTCCGCCGCCACCCTGAATGGATTTCAGCAACTGATCGAGGCTGCTACCGAACTTCGGTGCAAATTGGCTGACAGTGCCTTCCATGGTGCTCGTCATGGTCGAGGTACTGAGGTCGAAGTTCTGGCCGAAAGACGATGCGGCTCCGCTGATTTGCTTCGAGCTTTCCGACAGTGTTTCGCTTGCGCGTCGCACATCCAACGCGGCGGCTTTTTCCCACGTCTGCGAAACAGCGTTACCTTGGTTGCCAGAGATCATCTGCAGCTCAAGGCCATTGCTGCCCATACGAGATGCACCTGTGGCCATGCCTACATGACCACCTGTCTGATTGGCGCCAAGGCCGCGTGACTTCACCAATACGTCGCCGCGCAACGCCGACCCAGGGTTGACCTTGCTGCCCCAATTCAGAAACGAGTTGGCGACCAGCGAGCCGGAACCGTCTACGCCGACAGATTCCAGGGAACTGTTAACGAAACCGGCACACCACGCAGTGCGAGCCGCATCAATGTCTACCCCATTTGATTTCATGAAGCTGTTGATGCTTTTGCCGCTGGCGCCGGTTTCCTTGAAACCTAGGAAATTTGTCATGGCACTCACGGCGTCGCCGGAACTCTTTCCCCCACCGCTCTTGCCTCTCCCACCGCCAAACAAGCCGCCCAGAAGCCCCGCGCCACCGTCGCCGCTGACACCTCCAAACAGGGAGTTGAGAAGGCCGTCCTGAAGCTTGTTGATGATCTTGTCGAGTGCGCTGGATACCGAGTCGGCGAACGAGCGCCAAATCCCTTTCCCACTTTCTAGGCCGGACCGCATGTCGGAGAAGAAGCCACCCGTAACTCCACGGGCAAAATCCATCTGCTCCTTCACAAGGCGTGTTTCTTCCTCGATCGCAGCCATCGTGGCGGCATAGCCGCGCAACTGCTGCTCTTGCTGCGCTGTCAGGTTGATGCCGGCGTTGATGGCAGAATTAAAAAGCTCGGTCTCATAACGCAGGCGGGCGGTAGCCTCCTCGGTCATACCAAGAGCATCCCGCTCGATCTGGAGGTCGACAATGCGCTGCTGAGCGCGCCGCGTGATGCCGTCGTAGGCGTCGGAGAGACGCTGCGCCTCCTTGGCGGCTTTCTCTGCAGCCTTCTCCGATTCCGTCTTGCGCTTGCGGCCGCCGCTCTTGCTATTGTCGTTGTTTGCCGAGCGCAATGCGCCGCCGCCCGGTCCCAGACCGTCGCCCGTATCTTCACCCTCAATCGCCCGGCGCGCCGCGGATACCTTTTCGGCCGCGCCCGTCCATGCCGCACCCAGTTCACCGAGGTAATCGCGGGACATATTGGCTTTGGCATTCGCGGACATGGCCGCATCGATCTCTTTCACGGCATCGGTAACTTCGACCTTCGTGCCTCGAATAGATTCGGCGATGGCATGGGGATCATAATCGAGAGTTAAGAACGGATTCCCAAGCTGCATCGTATTGGGCAATATCCGGTTTAACCGGTTGATGCCTTGGCTGAGTTCCTCGATTATGAAATTCGCGGCTTCGACGGCCTTCTGCATCATCAAGGCTAGGTACTCAACAACCGCGTTGTACGCTAGCTGACCAGCTGCGGTGAAACCATGCTCGAAGCCGACTTTTGCAAGCGTGGCTATATTCTCGACGCCGGTTTTGACGACGCCGATCATCCAGTTGATCGTGGTGCGGAGAACAGTCATCCACGTAGTGAAGCCACCCGTAAATAGCGTCGTCGCGGCAGTAATCGCCGTGTCAACATGACCTTCAAGGCCACCGAAGACGGTGCCAAACCACTCACCTAAGGAACGAACCGCGTCGCCGATGGAAGTGAACGCGGCAACGGCGTAATCCCTCAGTGTCACAGTCCCGTCGGCGCTGATTGCGACCTCATCACCGAAAAACATCACCGCCGCCGTGGCCGCAGCAAGTGCTACCGTGGTCGCACCGATGGGATTGGCGCTGATGGCGAGAGAGAACGCCACGGCGGCAGCGGTTGCGGCATTAAGACCTGTGATTATGGTGGCAAATATTGCCGGGGCAAATGCCACCGTGAGAGCAACGCCGGCCACCGCTGCAACCTTCGCAATCGTGTCGATGTTGTCGGCAACCCAGATAAGCTTTTCCGCGAGAAATCCTGAAGCACCAGTCGCTTGGTCCATCTGACCGACGAACGCTGTCAGGTTCGTTTGGATGCGGACAAAAGCATCCGCCACCGTGGCGGGCATTTCTGCCGCACGGGCGCGAAACTCTTCGGTTCGTTTGATGAGAGCGTTCGCGATGACGTCGCCCGTGATCCTACCGGCGGTGGCCATGGCGCGCAAGCCGTTGACAGTCGTGCCGAGTTCATCAGCCAGGGCCTCCGCAACCGCTCCACCGTTTGCCAGCACGGTTTCCAGACCATCGGCCTGGAGCTTGCCAACCGCCATAGCCTTCGAAAGTGCATTTTGAACCGATGCGGCACGCTCGCCGCGCGTAGCGGTCAGCACAAGAGCGTTATTCATGCTTTCAGTGAAGTCAGCAGCGTCTTTGGCCGTGCCTCCCATATCACGCAGTACCGAGACGTTTCGGGAATACGTTTCTACAGTTTGCTGCAGCGGGGAGTATGATGCGTTTGCGATGTCAACGAGCCGCTGCATCATCGCCGGTGCGGCTTCCATGTCGCGGGTCGCGGCGCCGACTTGGGACTGCATGTCCGACCACGCGTCGGCGTACCGTACAAGCGCACCCGTGGCGAGTGCCCCAACAATGGCCCCAAGCACACGACCGACATTGGCGGCAGCCCTTTCCCATCCAGCATAAGCCACTGCGGCTTTGTTGGCGGATCGAGCAGCATTGTCATTAGCGGCGGCGGCAGCGCGCCCGGCGCTACTCGACTCCTTGCCCATCTTCGTCACGGCACGTTCGGCGGCACCTGCCGAGCCGGTAAATTTTCCTAGGGATGTCGTCGCGCTATCGACCTGCTTGCTTTCGACGGCTATGCCAAGAGTAGCAATATCGACCATGAGAAGGATCCCCGGATGAAAATGATGCTGACGGTCGTGTTGTTGGCGGTGCCAACGACGGCTCTCGCCCAAGGGCAAACAGTTCAGAAGCAAGCAGAACGATGCTGGGCTCCCCCGCGGACGAGTGCTGATGTCGAGATCACTGTCCGCCTAGCGGCGGACGGTCAGATCATCGATTTCGGCAATGCATCCGGAGACACGGGAAACCCCGCATGGCGAGCCAGCGTGGAAGCAGCAGTGAGAGCCGTCCGACGATGCGCTCCGTACTCGGTCCCACAAGGGGATTACCAAGTCTCTTTCGACGCTGGGACAGGATCGCCTCCCGGTGATATGGACCCGTTCAAGATACTTGAGTGAAATCCTAAGCGAACAGAGCATCGAATAGCTCCGGGGTCATATCTCGATTCTTGGCTTGCGGGCGCTGATCCTCTGGCAAGGCTGCAAATGCAAGATATTCCCGATCCATGCAGCGGATGGCAACACGGAAGCACTCTGCGTCATCATCGCCCATGCCGAAAGACCACCGTTCTATGGACGCGGCGGGAATCGGCCCAGTTGTCATTCCAATCTGGCGATCCGTTCCCAACTCCCAGAAAGCGTGAAGCCATTCGAGAGTCCCCGGGAACAAATCGCCAGGGAGGACAAGGTCGTCGCCCTTCAGCGCCCTTTTGACGACTTCGGCAAGCCGTTTCCCACCTCTGCAGCATCCGCCACGCGGGCGCGGTCGACAAAACTTGCCGCCCAGACAACCGCATCGGCGAACGGGCTGAAGTCAGGATTGGTCAGCAGTAAAGCAGCCCGCTCGGCGTCGTAAGGCACCGTCTTGCCGCCTTCCGTGATGCCGTCCCAATCAAGCAAAATGACATCGGCAAGAGCCTCACCGAATATCCGACGCGCGGCGTCCGACTTTAGCGTTCCATCACGCTCACGCTGATTGCGCGGAACGGCGCGCTCTTTACGGGCACGCGTTGCAGCAAAGGCCGTACTTTCGAGGCCGCGAACACGCAACCGCGCTTCGCCAAACCCTGGTATGTCGCCGACCCACTCGCCAGCTTCAACCTTGGCGCTATCGCGCTGTAGGCTTGAGAGATCCATCATGCTTTCCCTAGTTGTTTCGCAAAATGCGGATAGCGTTGCATTAGCGCGACCGCCCGCTCCTGGCTGAAAGTGACTTTCTCGCCATCGACGTAAAGCGTAGTCCAGCCGGATATGTTCTTGGCGATGGTACGCAGCTTGTGCTGGCCTTCAGTCTCGCCTTTCTCGCGCTCAACCTTTTCGGTTTGAGTCTTGAAGGTTACTGTGACGCCAATGGGCACACCGTAGGAGGTCGTAAGTTCGACCTCCTTGGCCGGTTTCGACTTGTTGTCTTCCATAGCGATGGGCCTCACGTAGCGGACGGCGGAACCGTCACGATGTTTGTGTTGACTTCGACGGTTGCGGAGAGCATCCGAACCGTGTTCGCAGATCCACCCTGCTCCGCAGCACCCATGACGATGCCGGCGAAGTAGCGCATGCCGTTCGTTGGGCTGGCGCCCGTGGCCGGGGCATCGTTCATCTCAATGCGGAAAGCGTAGTTGTCGCTCGACGCTTCGGCCGCGATTAGGGCCAACTGGCCGGCATTGGTCGGGATTACCGCGAAGGTATTTTCCATGGAACCGGCGTTGCGCGTGCCTTTGAGCTTCGCGTCGCGGCCCTCGTTGATGAGCTGCGTGGTTATGAGTTCTGCCGTATCACCGACCGACCCCATTGTTTCCCAGCCGCCAATCTCGACGAAGGTCAGTGCCGTGAAGTCAGCGGCGACGACATCGCCTTCAGGAAGAGTAAACGCCGTGGTGCTGATGTAGAACTTGCAGCCGGCAACGGGGTATTTCTGTGCCATAGTTTTTCTCCGTTAGATCAAGGTCTCGTAAAACACCGAAACCGGAATGCTCATGCTCGCCGCATCGATGATAGGCGGTGCGAGTGATGGGGCCGCTGTGATGCGAACCGTGACAACGCCAGCAGTCAGCAACGTGTCCATGCCGAAATGATCGGCTACTTCGCCTGCCAGGCGCAATGCGGACGATATGCCCCGGCCAACCACATCAACGACGTCGATCTGATAAATTCCGAGACGACGATGCGTCGGGTCCTGGATGAGCAGGCGTTCATTGCGGTTTGGCAAAAACGAGGTGCGTAGATAACTGGCTGAAACCTCGATGGGGTTCCAAGTCTCGTCATAACCCTCCTCGACGGGAGGCGTGAAGGCATAGCCCTGCCGGGCTACGCGTATTAATTTTGGCTCGGCATAGGAGCGAAGATGCCTCTCGAGCGCGGTGTGGATGTTCAAGTCTAAAGCCATCTCACCCACCATTAATACTGCGGGCAACTGCTTCAACGATGGGCCGGAACCGCTGAGCCGTGAGCCGAACCATCCCACCAGGAGCCTGCTGAGAGTATCCATATTCAAGGCGCTGGGCGTACGGCAGGTTATTGACCAAGTAGATGATCTGCCCAGCCTCTAAGCCGAGCGTCGCAGCCTGCACCCTACCAATACTGGCCGTTCCGTCCTTGTCGTCAATCTGGATCGTGCCGCTAGGGATATTCCCTATGGCTACCTGCCAATTTCCCCGGAATCTCCCGGTATCAACCGGTGACATCAATATGACGGCAGAAAAAACATCTAGGGAAATCTTGCGGACTGCGATCTCAACCTTAGTTCGGGTGTTGTCGGACCATTGAGCAACCTGATCAGCAAACCCGACCATCAGCGTCGCCCCACAATGTCGTGCAGAACTGGCATTCCGGATGGAGAAAGCGTGTTGACGCGAACAATGTTGAACACGCCATTTGCCGTAACAACGCTGTTGACTGTGGAGGGCGTCACGGTGAGACCGACAACCGACACTAGGATTTGCACGTCTCCAGACTTTATCAGCGTTCCAGCGACGTCATATCCGGTGCTTTGCAAATCGATCGGTAGCACGACTAGACTACAAGCGTGATCGGTTACCGAGGCTGGGAAATCGTCCCAGTCAGAGCGTTCCTCCAGCACTCGGATCGCGCCCACCTGCCCAAACTCGCGAATGAGTTCATCGGCATCCTGCTGCGATTGTGAATAGTCGAAGATCTGGCTCACGACCGTACTACCCGAAAATTACCGCCACCCATCCCGCCAACAAGACCAGCAAGAAGATAGCCAACCATCGGCACAGACGGACGAGCACCCTTGCCGTCAGCGTATTCAATGTCAGTCTTCAATGGCCCGACAGCCTTGCTTTGGCGTTTGATGACGCCGCTCGGATTCACGTCTGGCGCCAAGGACCCTGGAGCCTGCAACTCACGTCGCGCAGCTTCCACTATGGCAAACTTGACGTTCTCAGGCGCCTCCGCGTTCTCCCAATCCGCCATCCATCGGCCATTGTAGGTCGCAGCAACGAACGTTTGTGCGCGAAGGATTGCAGCTGCCTTGTCCTCACTAGCTGCGGCTTCCCAGTCCGTCCAGCGGCGCGGGGAAGCGTAGGCGTCCGCCTCTTCGACGGTGGCGGCAGGATCAGTGAAAGAAAGCATTACGGCCTCCGATGGGATAGAAGCGGGGCCGGAACCCCGCTTCGTTAATCAGTTCGAAGCGCTTGCGAGCCCACGGGAGGGCTGCGCTTTGGCACCACCACCATTCTTGCGAGCCTCATTCTTCGTTGGCTCAGGGGTGTTGGCATCCTCGGCAGGCTTGGCAGCCTCTCCGCTCATCGCCTCGTCCCAAGTCTTCTTGGCGACGTAGTTGTCGCGGTTCGGGGAATGATTAGCCATTGTATTAGTCTCCAATTACGTGAAGGGTTAAGCGGCGGCAGCGAGGAAGGCGATGGGCACCTTCTTGCGCTCGACACCCTCGGCCAGTTCCCAATTCACCGGATTGGTTAGGTCAGTCCAGCCAGCAGAGCGCGGGCGACCTTCCGTGCCGTTTCCGGTGATGCTGTCGGACGTGAAGTCGAAGCCGATCGGGTGAACAATCATGTTCCGACGGGTCCACAGCGTTTCAGCACCGCCACCATTGCCGCGCGCAGCCTCACGCTCATACTCAAGCGGAACAGCCGGAAGAGCAGATCCGTAGCCGAATGCACCCGTACCCAGCGCGCCAATAACGCGACGAGCCGTCGGACCAGTGCCGATCACCATGGCCTGGTCGTTCACGATCACAGGCAGGCCATTGATCGTGCGCTCCAGGAGGTTCGTCTCGCGATTGCGGCGAACCTCGGTCAGATCGGCTTTGGCAAACGTAGCGAAATCTGCAGAGTGCATGACGTAGCCAGCGATGGCGCCGAAGTTGTCGCCCATCGTCATCGTTGCGTCGATGATGCCTTCGAGCCCGACAGCGCCTGTTGCTACGAAGCCCAGATCGTCTGCCTCGGACGCAAGAAAAATACCGCGCATTGTGGCGACGAGACGCCGCTCAGCCTGCTCACGCCAGAACTGGTCAAGGCGGGAGGCTACACGCGCAAGCGGATCGCGGCCACGAATTTCATTGACCAGCGACATGGTCCCGAAGCCCTCGTTCAGATAGGCATTGCGGCCACGCAGGTAGCCGGTGCCGATCGAACGGGGAACGGCCACATCTTCATAAACGTCGTTCGAATAGTTCGGCTCGATCGAGCTATCGATGCCGAGCCAGTAGGGCATCTCGACAATACCCGTGCCGGAGGCGGCAGCCTCGGCAAGAAGCGGGTTCGACGTCAAAATCCCCGACTCGAAGAACGGCGTTACCGTTACAGGGTCGGCGTCCATGTAGGACTGGAGCACTTCATAGGTTGTGACGCGGTCACGGGCGAACAGGTCGCCAAGAGTGGTGTACGGCATATCCGTTCCTTAAAGGCTGGCTTCACGCAATTTGCGGAAGGCTGCGGGGTCTTCACGAGCGAGCTTCAGACGCTCCTCGTCGTTGAGATCTGAGAGTTTCTTTCCTGCGGCCCCGCCGCTCCCACCGTTGGCCCCACCACCGTTGGATTGATTGCCGTCCACGAGGAACGGGTACTGCGTCTTCAAGTGCTCAAGCACCTTGGCTTTATCCTGCTGGATGCCGCCGATTTTGAACTGAACACCCTGATCTGTGAACTCCGCGAAGGCCAGCGCCTCTTTCTTCAGGAGAGCGGCGCGCGCAGTGTCGCGAGTGAGCTCGGAGGCCAGCGATGCCGCTGCAGCCTCACGATCGCGATCCTGGATGGTCTGCCGGAAGGTGCGGTTGTCGTTTCGCTCTTTCTCCAAATCAGTCTGCGACTTCTCGTAGAGCGTTTTGAACTCACCGGCCTCACGCTGCCGGGCCTGCTCGGCTTCCTCGTGCTGACGCTCGAGAGCCTGGCGCTTTTCGCGCTCGCTCTTCGTCTCGGCGAGGAGTTCGGCGTTCTTTCGCTTCAGCCCCTCGGTGTCTTCTACGCCCTCAACATCAAGGCGGAACTTGCCGTCCTTTTCCGAGTATAGGGCACGCGTGGTGTCATCCAGCCCGTCGAGGCTGTCTAATACGAGTTTCAGTGGCATGATTTCCTATCCCTGATAGGTTGGTGCGGCCCTGCCGCATGAAAAAGCCGCCCGGAAGCGGCTGGAGGTATAGATGTTCCGAATTCTTAGTTTGATACTGCTGACCAATCTGTATCTTATTGGTCCCTCACCTGCACAACCAGGATTTGCAATCGATGTTCAGTGGTATAAAGAAAACAAGGAAACGAATGAGGCAAAAATTTTTATATCGGGAATACATGAAGGTATTTCTTGGTCGAGAGCAGTTACGTTACACATCGGCGGAAGGCCCACATATTGTATTGCAGGAAACAAAATCATAACTGGAAGGGACGCAATTTCGCTACTGGATGGATATATTGTTAGGAATGAACCAAAACACTCTGATCCAATTGCTATGATTATGATATTCGCAATGCAAGAAAGCTTCCCTTGCAACAATACAGAAAATTAAAAAACAACTCGCTGGCAGTGAAAGCATAGGATTTGCTTCGTTCCGCCCTGCACTTTGCCGTCTACCAGCATTCGGCCGATCTTCACCTCGATCGAAGTTGACGAGCCGCAGGTACACACCAGCATCTCCGGCTCGCCCTTTTTGCGCGCCCGAAAGGGTTTTGGCTTCTCGCCGCCCTCGATGACCTTGAACCTGGCTATAGTCCTGCTCTCACAAATGCCGCAGCGTCACGCTGCCTAAGATCATCAAGAGTATACTCGGCACCGGTCTTGTCAACAAAACGATCGATGGGCATGTTGCCCCGCCGGAAGAGGCGTGCCTTGGTCACTCCGAGAACTTCCTCCTGTGTTTCGACCGACTGCTTTCGCAGCCATTCGTTGTAGGTCAGGTCTGCTGGCGCCTGACCGTTCATGCTCGCTCGCGTTCCCGCAGGCAGATCATCGACGTCGAAGCCCATCTCTCTCCAGGACTTCGTCACGGGCGCTGTCGTCGATCTGCACCCGAAGTGCGCCGGCGGTCTCGGCCCGTTGTCGACTGGGTAAACCTTTCCATCCCGGGAGGCACAGATCGTTGTGGTTCTGCTGTCCAGCGTTGCCACCCAGCGCACGCCTTTAATAATATCGGCGTTCGCTTTGTAAGTTTCCTCACGCGCCACGTTTGCCGTGTGGTTGACTGCCGTGCGGACGACGCTTTCCATCTCCCTGCGATTGCGCTGAAGAATGCCGTCCTCGTAGTTCCGAGCCTTCGTCCCGCGGATGTCGCGAACGATCTGGTCTGTCGTCCGTCCCTCGACCATGCCCATACGGATCGTGTCGCGAACACGCTTGAAAGCGCTGTCCTGAAGATCCTTGCCCCATTCCCTTAGCAGGCGCCCCTGGAATGGCCTCGCCTTTGTGGCCGCCACAACCTGAGACGCGCTAGGTCGAACTGTTTCAAACGTATCAGGAAGAGCCTGCCGGAGCAGGTTGTTCTGGAAACCCGTCTCGTAAGCTCCAAAGCTAGATAGCTCCGAAGTGAGCCCCTCGATTGCTACACCATATGCGCCAGCAACGATGGTCCGTATAGCGTCCAGCAGTTTGTTACTCCGCTCGACGCTCAGTTCCGATAGCATCTGGGTCGCAAGCCGATCAACGATGCGCTTGTCAGCCCGGTTTAGGAGGGCAATGACCTTGCGAACCGTCGCTGTCGAATAGCGCTGCGTCCAGATCTGGTGTGCTATGATCCGATCAAGGATCTCGTCATTCAGCGCCATCTGCCATCATCCCCAGCGCCGGGCCCTGCCCCTCTACGTCCTGGTCGATCTCCTCATCGCTCCGAAGAGCGTCAATATGGTCGGCTTTGCGAAGCGAGGCACGATAGTCTTTTTTCGCGATAAGACCGCGATCCAGCTCTTGGAGCATGACTGTGCGGGTCTGCGGATCCAGAGCCTCGTCGAAAAATTCCTGATTGAGCGTAAAGAGTACGGCCGTGGGATCGCCGCCCATGAACTCAGCCGCCCATTCTAATGCTTGCTCCAGACCCTCCGACGCGTTTCCGACAAGATTAGATAACACCGACGATTCCGCTGATGCATCGATGCGCGCCGCCTCAGCCGTCTGGGCCTGACCGCCCTTCGTGATGATTTGCGCGCCCAACTCGGCCATCTCAGCACGGAGGTCTTCAAGAGCTTTCGAAAGGCTAGTGCTTTCTGGTGCCGATGCAGTGTGAAACGACCCGCCGGAACCAAGAAAAATTCCTACCGGCGCTCCGACCTGAACACCTTTTGGATTTGCTGAAGCCCAGTCCTCGACCGAAAGGTCGGACGCGATGCCCAGTGTAAGCTGGCCGTGGGTGTATAGGTTCTCCCGGTGGTCCGCGCTAGTCTGCCAGTAGGCAACGGCGTGGTTGCAAAGGTGTGTCAGTGGGGCGCGATCAACATCAGCCCGGTTGTTCTCCGACCCGATGACGACAAACGGAATTTCCGTCCACCTTTGCCCGGCTGCATTGCGAGGTTCGATATCCTCGCCGATCTGCTCTTCCTTGCTGTTGAAGAGACGCTGCACATAGTGGCCATCTTCCAACTTCAGGACACGATAAACTTCCTCGGTCTCGACAGCATATCCATCGTCTTCGGTCTGCTGCAGCTCCTTGAGCACGACGAGCGTGAGAACGAGCCGGCCACCGACCTTTGCCACCCGCCAATTGATAATGCTCTCAGTGTCGTAAAGCGCTAGCGTAGCCCGAAGATTCCGACGACGCACCTGCTCTTCCGACAATCCTTCTTCCGCAGCGGGATAATCCACCAGTATGCCGATGCGTCCCACTTCCAACTGCTCGCCGACGACGTGCTTTGCCAGCTGCTCTAGGGACACCCCGGCCCCGTCGGCATCCTCCGCCAGATATTCTATCTGCGGAACAAGCTCCTGCTTCTCGGGACCCTTGCGGAAAACGGCGCCGATTAGGCTGTTTTTCGTGCGCTCCGGTGACGCATACCAAAGTGCGCGTTCGAGATAGCGATCGTAGCGAGCACGGTTCTCATCGCTTGCGTCCGCCGCATTAGGCCGCGGAAGGTAAAGCTCGCCGCCAGCCTTTATTGCTTCTTGCCCTGCAACCGCATCGCGGTTCCTGCGCCAGGTATCCCTAGCGGCGTCGTACTGCGGGTGTGTAGAATTGACTGGCATCGCGCCCTCAGTATGTGAACCTGACCGGCACGGCGGCGATCGGCTTGCGGATCGGCATCTCGTAATGGACAAAGTATCCGAGTGCGTCGTTCATGTGATCGTAGCCGCTCGACTTATCCGGCTCCCCGTTCTTGTCAAATGCCTGCTGCTCGAGACCTGCTGCGATAGTCGGGCACCGCTTGGCGTTAACTCTTAATTCAGCCCGCTCGAACGCACCGTTCAATGCCAGGATGCGATCTTTGACCGGCGGGTTCTTGGCAGGGGCTCGAACCGAAATTCCGGCCTTCTGTAACAAAGCAATGTCCGAAACGCTGGCGTTGACCGTCTTCCGGCTCCCGCCCGAGGCATCGGGGTAGAGATATAGCTTATGACCGCCATAACGGCTTGCCAGCGTCGATATGAGCGCTGGCGTATCAAGAATGCCAACCACTTCATCAACGGCGTGCCAGCCATCAGGACGGCGGACGATTACGGCACTCGACATGGCGCCAACGTTGAAATCCTGTCCGATGAAAAGCGGTTCGTATTCACGGATTGTCTCGTCGCTATTGCAACGCGTCCGGTCGAAGCTGCTGTAGACCGAGCCAGACGTCAGATTAACGAACCGTCCCTCGATGTAAGCGTCGATCAACTGTGGCGGATAATCGTTGCGGATATTATCGACGTAGTCCGCCGGCAAGTGCTTGTTCGAATAGGTCGGGGCCTGAATAATCCGATAGCCTGGTTGAGCTTGCTCCACCCATCTCCAGTGAACGAACCGAAACCCTTCCGGAGTGGTCGCCACCCCGATCGTGTTCGGAGACCCGTCCGGCTTCTTCTGTCGATTTCGCGACATGACCCGGCGCCAAACATCCGCCGCCTTGTCCTTAGGAAGCGTGTCGAGTTCGTCGACGATACTGTCTGCCACCTCGTAGGCGACGATCCTTTCCGGCGTATCCATCGTGCGGAGGATGATCTTGCCCCACGCCCCGCCAGGACCAATTATCACGTCCGCGTCCGTCTTATTGATCGTAAACGGGATACTCAGTTCCGAGAGGGCCTCAGCAAAACGCGGGAAGGCCATATCCGCGACCAACCTATAGGTTGGCAGGTAGTAGGCGACATTCTGCTTCGGGTAGCAGAGTTTCTTTGCAATGGCCCGCATGATGGCTGCGTGGCTTTTCCCCGCCCCGAAGCCAGCGACCATGGCAGGGAACTGCTCCGGCGCAGACACGAAGTCATGCTGCGGACCTGAAAGGCTAATCCTCATCTTTCACGAATGCGATGGTCGGCGGGAATAGCGGCCCTCCGCCCTTGCCCGTGTGCTCGTGCCGATCGATGAACATAGCGAGGTGTTTGCCGATCTTCTCAAGTGCGCTGTTTTTGTCCCAGAGCCTGACTTTGTGAACATGCTCGATGACGGTGCGACCGTCCTCATCCTTCTCATTGGTATTGCGCGAAATCACCTCTACAGCCGCGACAGACGCGGCGAAATCATCCGTCCATTCTTCTGGCGGCAAAAGGCTGCCCTTGTCCGTGAACGCGCCCCGGATATCGGACAGGCCAATGCGGCCCAGTTCTAAAAGGACGCGATCAACGGTCAGCTCCGTCCGCCTCGACCGATCCCTTTGGGCATTCGAGATTGCGTCCGCGATCTTAGCATCCCTTAGCAGCCGGTGGCCGGTGACTTCTGCGCTGCGGGCGCTATACCCTGCCCTGATAGCTGCCCGTGTCGCGTTGAGATCGACCAGATACTCTTCGACGAAGCGGCCTCGCTTACCGTCGAGAGCCATTGGATTCTCCATACAGAAACCCCGCCGAACCGAAGCGCGACGGGGAATAATTCGTACAAAAATCGGTAAAATTGCGCAAATACCCATTGCATATTCGTACATAGTACGATACAACAATGAGGCGGGAGGCGATCAGGCCTAACGCAAACGAAAGGGGGTGAGACATGTGAAGCTTCGGAAAGTGGTACTTCGGATCAGATTGTTCGGTTGGCGCCTGACACTGATCTGGAAGTAACTCCCAAGGGGCCAGCGCAAATGCTGGTCCCGACCGAAGAGGATACAGTCTCACCCCCTTATGTTGGAGATATTATCATGACCCCTGAGAGTTTCAAGGACTGGCGTAAACAAATGGGCCTGACGCAAGCAACTGCTGCACAAGCCCTTGGCGTATCGAAGCCGACAATCGAGAACTACGAACGCGGCACACGGCGCGACAACGGCGATCCTGTTATCATACCGCTGCACATTGCTCTTGCCTGCCGGGCGCTGTTCCATAATCTGGAGCCTTGGGACGAGCCGGTCATAGACGATGCCCGGGCCTTTCCGCAAACTGAAGTACGGTCGGGACTCAGAAGCTCCCGCGAGTTATACAAAAAGACGTGAGGTGTTCAATATGACTGGCAAGCTCTCACCTGACGGCGAAGTGTTAGACGCCCATATGACGGCGCATCATATTGCCCTGCTAGCACTCGTTCGATGTCTTGAAGACAATGGCTCATTGAGGCCGGGGCAGTTCTCTGATGCTCTGCACATGGCAATGGAGAATGGGAGACGTGATCTCTCGGATATGACGCTGGCAATGCTTCATGGCATACGAGAAGCAGTTACAAAGTAGGCTTAGGATTAATCTAACGGGTAGGCACTTCGCTGCGCCTGTTTTTTGACATCGCAATCCACAGAATACTTTATTCCTGCAATGACGGGGCTCTTTAAAATCAACCGTATACTCATATCTATATGTAAGACTTACGCAAGGATAAGATATGAAGTACAATGCTATTTTGTTAAGCACCTCTATCAACACGCGAGATCAATTGATCATTTTTCCCGAGCAACCTTTTACGGAAAGCGCTCGTAGGGAGGTAAATTCTTGTGCGCGTCAAACAATCAAAGGTTGGTGCTATTCCGTAGAAAAAAGTAATTCCATCGCCCACGAGATTAAACTACATGCGCATCAAATCGAGACGTTGGGCTGGTTTTCAATAACTCAGCCACACGATGTCGAGATTGTGGGCATGGCAGTTAGGGATTTGAGCCCAATCCGTAGATCACCGTCTCAGGCCATCGCGATTTAACCCCGCTATGCCCTCATAGACGATAGATGTTCACCACCATACTCGGCTGCCATGATCTCTGAATCAAAAATGGCCGGAACCGCTTTTACACAATTCCGACCAATGCATTACGGAAATTACATGCCTACGGCATGCGTGTCAAGCCATCTCGGAAAATCTTCGTGGCGCTGGAGCATTAAACGCATGGTGTACTTGGTTCAAAGCAAGGCGAAGATCACCCAGCAGCTTGTACGCCAGCTTGTTCTCAAAGATTATTGCCTCTACTGCCATCATGCCCAATGGGCCGCTTTCGAGGATTGCCCTGCGCATCATGGCCCATGTCTCAATTGAGCGCTTGGCCTGCTTCTCGTATTCATCAGTGATGACACTGCTACCGGCACCGCGCGGACCATCGTAATCGCTGGATGATCTCTGACGGGGCAGAAGGATTGCGGCATCGTAAGCGGCCTTTGCTTCCTCAATTCGCTCAGCAGCATGCACCTGGTTTTTGTTGAGCCCGCCGTCGATCAGCTTCATCTGGCCAAGGTACTCGATCGCATTGCCAGAGCTTTGCTGTTTTGCAACTTCGTCTGACACACCAAGGTGTTTCACCCGCTGGGCTACAACGGTGGCCATGCGCTGCTTCTGTGTCTCCTGCTTGGGCGGCTGGACGAGCTTGCCACATTCGTGGCGCTCACCCTCCTTGGCTTTCCTCCCTGCCCGCTTTGCCTGACGGGCCCGGCGCTTTGCGGCGAATGAACTCATAGTCTGCCCTCCAGGCTTGTCATTGTTCGTGGGTGCTGCTGGGGCTGGTGGGCATCACCGCCTCCAAGTCGCAGCTTCAGAAATTCGGATGCGGGCATGTCGGCTTTGGCGCTGTTGCACTCGTAGCAAGCAAGAAGAATATTGCCTGCTTCATGCTTCCCGCCGGCGGACTTCGGAACAATGTGGTCAAAGGTTGCCGTATTCGGTTTCCGTTTCTTTTGAGATTTGGCCATTTCGCAATCGCAGTAGAAGCATCTGCCAGCCTGCACCTGCCAAAGATGCTCACGCTTGATTTTCCGCCGAAACCACCTCGGATAGTAGGTGACCTGCATCACTCTCCCTCCAGAGGTATGCATGGGATGCCAAGACGTTTGGCCTTTTCGGGCCATCTCCTGATTGCGTGGATGAGTGTTGTGTGATCCCGGTCCATGATCTGGCCGATAGCTGGCAGGCTGCAATCGCAGCGGCGCCTCATCTCGTACATGATGTGATGGCGGGCAGACACGAGATCTACGCTGCGGCGATGGCCAACGATATCAGCTCTCGTAAAGCGGGGATAAATCGCCAGGAGCTGGCGCAACACCTGTTGTCTGCGCGCCGGGCCGCTTCTCGAATGATACTTGGCAAGAGCGGCATCGAAATCGAACTCGCCAATGAATTCAGGTATAGCTTCGCCAGCCTTTGCGGCCGCTGCGGCTTCAGCAGCAGCCTTGGCCTTCTGCCAGTCAATCTCAGCCCTGCGCTGCGCTATCCAGTCAGGATCGAACACGCGTGTTTGAAAGCCGGGTCGCCCTGCCCAGATACGAGGTGCAGATGCCAGTTGCTCAGGAGTAAAGCCAGATAGATCGTGTGACGCAATCATCACTGCCAATCCTTCTGACACTGTAGCTTTGGAAGGCTGATGAGGACTGATTTGCTGCCATCGCCGCCTGGATGGATTACGGTCAGACTGCGAACCACATGCGGGATTGAATATTGCTTGCCGTCATGGGGTGCGGGGTGAGTTACGGGTGATGTGTTGTCCATTGGGATTCACCGTGTCTGGTATGGAATATGATCGTCGGGAACTGCGTTCAGCGGCGTGGCTGGTTTCCATGCGGGATCTGGGCCGAACAGATCGCCCATTTCAGGCCGGGCATGCGATCCCTCGCAGTTACCAGGAACCCAGATTGACCCTTTCGGATGGACGCCACGGTTTACCTGCTCTCTGGCAAAGCTCTTGGTGCATTCGCGCAAGATCACTGAGGATCGGGGCTGTCGGTAGTCGTAGAGAATGCGTTGAGGATGATAGCCGCCGTCCATCATGCCACCCTCACCGTCTGTGCCAGCTTCGAGATCTTCTCACGCATGGCCTGAAAGTCACCTTCGCGTTCTTCCGGCGCTGGTAGCTCTGGAAGGTTGAGCATCCGCTCGACCATGACGGCCTTGGCCATCACGTTGCGCTGCAAGCGTTCGCAATATTCGAGCATCACGTCAGTGGTCGGCAGAAATTCGGCCTTAATGCCTTCCGCCTTGCCGCGAAGAATGTTCGTCACCGCCGCTTTGAGAATTGCGCCCGGCACATCAGCCAAAACCAGCGCATACACCCTGCCCCTGCTGCCGCCTTCGACCTTGCCTGATGACGCACGTCCGGAAATCAGCAGGTCGATATTATCCTCAAGCTCATCCTCAGTGGCGGGAGTTTGCATGGCGGTATGAATGCTGTTCACTATCCGCATAAGTTCCGTCTTCTCGTCGTTCGAGGGTGAACGACCGTGAGGCCATGCCACTGGAATGCTCATCGTCTGGCCAGTCGGCCCCACTGCCATGATTGTTCGGCTGGACAGGCTCTCGAAAGCGTCGTCCAGCAAGCGCGCTGCGGACACCTTCCCGGACACTGGCGTTGAGACTTGGCCTTGAGGAATGCGAGTTACGTTGTTCATGGCGTTGTCCTGTCTGAGGCTTCGGAGCTGGTTCGTCCTGCCAGCCTTTTCCGTTCAGCCAAGTCGCTGGATGGCGAGTGAATGTTTGGTCTTCGAGACGGCGCTCTTCGGCGTATCGCTGAGCACCGTGAAGAATGGCCTGGAATTCGAAATCCTTCCGGGCTTTGGCGAATGCCTTCTCCGCTTGGCCCCTGCCGACCTTCCGAGGATACGCTGCCCAGAACTGCTCGAACTCTTGTTCGGATTGGCTGCGAGAGGCCCCCTTACGCGCGGGTATATCTCTCGCGGGTGGATGGGGGTGTGTTTGGGGGGTCTGGGGGGAAAGAGAGGGGGAAGGAGGGGGAGCGTCACTACCGTCACAAGCGTCACTTTCCGTCACTTGTGACGCTTTGTTACGCCTGTAGCGCTCTTGCCGAATTGCTCCCGCCGATCTCTGTTTGGGAAGTTCCGCCTCAATAGCTTCCGCCGCTACGAGCGCATGCTCTATCGTTAAGCCAGCGGCAATCATTCGACGGATAGCGGCAGCGATGCTCATGACACGACCTCGACCGTAATGCCGTGGTTGTCCTGCATAAGCTTTGCCTTGAGGCGGAACACAGGCGTGATTGTGCCTTTGCCGCCTTTGTTGCCCTTCACATCGACAACGCGCTCACGGCCCGTAACGCTGTCGTAGAAAACGAAATCAGCGTTGTAGACAGCAACGATCTGGCCGTTCTCGCCCTTGAGGACGAACGGCACCTGGTGGCGGATGTTGGACACCTCGCCTTTTTCTTCTCGCCTCTCCAGCTTCAGAAAGTAGTTGTACTCAGCCTTGCTATCGAACTTGATGCCGTTGTGTTCGACACGTACGTTGCCGTATTTCGACCGCCGCGGCTTGCCTGTCATTGCACGGAAATCGGTTTCGGAAATGATTGAGGTCATAGCAACCTCGGCTGCATTCCGAGTTCCTGCATATACAGGTCTAGGATTGCTTCTTGCTCTTGGCGCTCATTGGTGTCCTGCTTGCGCAGTGCGATGATCTTGCGCAGAACCTTAGTGTCAAACCCGTTGCCCTTGGCCTCGGCGTAAACGTCCTTGATGTCATCCGCGATTGTCTTCTTCTCTTGATCCAGCCGCTCTATCCGCTCAACGAACGAGCGAAGCTGAGTGCGGTCGTTTTCCTCAATACCGTTCGTTGCCATTGTCGTTCGTCTCCTTGATGCGTTGTTCGTCCGGCGTTTCTGAGCGAAGCTCAGGGGCGATCCATTCCGCCAGATCGGCAGCTCTCGTCCTGAGCAATAGCGCCCAGCCGATCCGCCGATTGATTGATATGCATCGCCGCCAGCCGCGCGGTTTCTGCGCGAAAGTCGGCATGTTGTTTCCTCGCGGTAATGACTGCCTGCATCTCCACGATCTCGCGGTACTCGATGCGGCTCGCCTCATTGTCCCAGATCGCCCGCACGCGGCGTCGGGTCCATTTGGGGTTAACCTTGGAAAGGGAACGATAGGCGCGCTCAAGCATGGATTTAACCGGCTCGCGGATACCGCGTTCGCCAATCACTTCATCCATCAAGTGCGCTGCTGTCGTGTCAGACATTTCCGTATTCCTGGGTGAAAATTCCAAGATCTTGGGTGAAAATTCCGCGTTCATGGGTGGCTCCAATGTCAAATTGATCGACATGGAGAGAGCCGCTGACGGAAACCTTCTTGAAAACTGCAAAGACCCGCCGAACACGGGCACTGAGGGCTGCTGCGCCGGCAAGCGCGCTGCCCATGATCCGAACAGCCCCGGCAAGGGCGACGGATCGGAATTTGAAACCTATATCGCTGGCTTGATCGCCAATGCGCTGATCGCCAAGCGATGGAGGGAGAGGAAAGCTAGTCATTCAGATAGCATCCATAACTATGCCGATGACTACGCAGACCGCCCCAATAAGCATGCCGACCACCAGCGACGCCGGGTCAAAACTCTCCAGTGTATTTCTGGCGATGAGCTGACCAAAATAGCCAAAAGTGCCGCCAGAAACGGTGGCAATCAAAAACCTCATCGCGCATCCTCCACACGCAGAAGTCGCGCAGCCTTAACCAGCGACAATCCATCCTTGGCTGGACGCGGGATATGAGCGATGGGAAAGCCTTCTTTGGTGATGATCACGAAAGGCGCTCGTCCCATATCTCGGCAAAGGCGAAGGGCGACAGAGGGTGTCATGCGAACCTCGAAGGTGCCGCATGTTGAGCCGGCTGATACTCAGGGTTGATGATCCGAATGCAGCGAGCACGGGAAAACGATCTTTCGATATGGCCGCGCTCTTCCAACGCCACCATCAATCGATGCGCGCCGCTTTTCGACCGAAGGCCAATTGCCTCGACCATTTCCTCACACGAAGGCGCAATGCCATGCTCGTTGATGTAGTCGCGGATGAATGCCAGCAGATCACGCATGCGGGCGGTCATGGTCATGGGGTTGCGCGGGCGATGCTCCATCCGTGCATGAGCGTCCCGGACAACTTCCGGGTTCTGCTCAAGGTACTTGATGACCTGATCTCTGGAGCGAAGGGGCTGGAACGTGCTCATGCTGGCGCGCCTTCAGATAGAGGGCGGCGAGCACGATGACGGCTGCGACGAGGATAAAGGTCTGGCCTAAGATCGTGGCGAGAAACGCCACTGGCCCTCTCGACATCCAGAACGCGAAGAGGCGGGCACACCTTCCACTGGCTCACAGCCTGATAAGTTATGCCAAGCCGCGCTCCGAGAGACACCGCCCCTCCAGCGCTGACAATTGCGGCCTGCAAGGCCGATAACATGGAGTTTTTATCGCTCATGCCCAATACAAGCATGACTTGCTTAATAATGCAAGCCAGTCTTTTGTGGACGGCGATCAACTTGCATCGCACTACAACAGTATGAACAGAACGCTCGGAAATGTGATCCGGACTGCTAGGAAGCAGCGCAAGAAGACCCAGAAGGAAGTTGCGGCAACCCTCGCTGTGACTTACCAGGCCGTGGGCCAGTGGGAACGCGGCGACAACGAAATAAGCATGACCAACTTACGCAAGTTGGCTGGTTTTCTTGGAATAGACCCTGTTTCCGCCCTCTCTGGCGAATTGCGTTTCGTTGACATAGAGCAAGCCTTGAACGAGGTTCAGCAGGTCACAGATCCTGCACCAATGCCAGATCGAGGCCCGAAGGACGTTCCCGTTCAGGGCGTCAGCTATGGCGGTGGCGATTCAGACTTTACGACCTACAGCGATGTTGTGGACTACGTAAGGAGGCCTGTCGGTATTGCCCACGTCAAAGACGTTTTTGCCCTGCATGTTCTAGGAACCAGCATGGAGCCGCGCTTCGAGCCGGGCGACTTAATCTATTGCGGTGGGCGGGAGCCAATCCCCGGCGATGACATCGTGATAAAATTGAAGCCCGAAGCGGAACATGAAAACGGCAAAGGTTTCATCAAGCGGCTTATTGGTCGTCAGTCCGGGCTTCTGATCTGTCGGCAATTCAACCCCGCAAAGGAGGTTGAATTTAAGCTCGCCGACATAGATCGCGTATACCGCGTAATCCCAGCGAAAGAGCTTCTCGGCTTTTGATTTCTCGAGCATCTCGAAAAACCCCTTGAACTGATACAGCGTCTCCCGGCTTGCCCTCGCTTTTGCAGGCTTGGCACCGCAGCTTTGCGACAAAATCTCGCATCGGCCCGCTCTGACGCCTGCACACCCTTTCGAGATCGTGAGTATTCAGCCACTTCTCTCGACCACAATCACTGCACTCCACTGCCAAAGCCTTTAAATGCCACACTGGCGGGCTGTATCCCGTCATATCTGCCCTGCTCCGTTCCCTTTATGTTCTCATTATTGATTCGTCAGCGGCGAGAGTCGAGTCTGCCATCTTCATTTTTTATGCAAGTTTCGCTTGCACTTTTATGCAAGCAGTGATTGTATGTCTCCAACACAGGAGATGACCCATGCAGCCCATGAAGATCATAGGCCCCTCGCAAGCCGACAATAACCGGCGCGTTGATGGCATCATTCAGGCGGTGAAATACGCCGTCTACATCGCGCTTATCATGATCCTCGTTTTAATGGGGCTCTACGATGTCTGAGGTGAAGCACACGCCCGGGCCATGGATAATTATTGGAGAAATGGTTGAGCACGGCTGCTGCTGGGATGCCGCCATATCAGCAAAAGTCCCTCTCGGAGATGGGAAATATGGAGGCGATAAGGCTCTGATTGCGGAATGCAATATTGAGAATTCCCCCCTGATCGCCGCAGCTCCTGATCTGCTGACCGTGGCAATAAGGTTGGCTCATGCGGCGAGCATGGAGCCAGGAAAAGACAGGCTGGCTGCGTTTCAGATTGTGGCCGACGAAGCCCGCGCCGCCATCGCAAAAGCGGAGGGCCGGTCATGAGCCGCACAGCCAATCATCCCAGCCTGATCATGGCTTCCATCCTGACAGCCACCCTTTCCTACCTCACTGCAATCTCTCCCATTGGCGAGATCATTGCTGCTTACTGGAGGGCGATGTGATGGCTCGTGAACAATATCCAAGTGAAAAGGCAGAGCGCTTTCAAATACGCCTACCAGACGGACTGCGCGAGGAAATCAGATCAGCAGCAGAGCGTAATGGCCGCAGCATGAATGCTGAGATCGTCCACCGCCTGCAAAGCGTCGGGTCATTGCGCGATCAGTTCGCGGGTCAGGCTTTGAGTGGTTTTCTGGGCAATAGCAAATCACTCGGACTTCAGCACTATCCGGCAGAGGCGGCAGGCGCAGCCTACCGCGTAGCTGACGCCATGATTGCAGCTCGCGAGGTCAAGCCATGATCCGCGAATACGCAAAACCAATCTTGGAACTCCTGACAATCGCTCTGTTCATAGGTGCGGGATACGTCTTCGCACAGCTCGGCAGCGATTACGTCCTGGAGTCCCGTCAATCCTTCAATTCATCCTACGCAGAGGTGCAGAAATGATCCCCTCTTGGATAAATCAACCCCATGTTGAGCTGTATGTCGAGGATATCCCTATCATCCTCAATGGCTATGAAATCGACGCCTATTTCAATGCGACGGTGACATTCTACCTCGAGGAAGCAGGCAACTTCGACATTGGAGAAGCCTTCATTGAAACGAGCAAGGCATCCGGCAAGCAACGGGTTGTTTCACTGCAAAGGATCGAGAACGCCCGCAACGGCCATTCGGTCAATCTTGAGCACCACTTGGATGACTGTCTCTGGGAGCACTGCCTGAAGCCTGCCACGTCCGACTGGATCATGGACAAGCTTCAAGAGGAAGCCCGCAACTGGGAAGACCCAGACCAAGAGCGTGACATGCGCCTCGGCTACGATCTGCTGGAGGCTGCGGAATGACGCATCGAGCCAGCACCATCATGCCAGAGCCGACAATCGTCGCTCCTGATTACGCCGGATACACCGAGTTTACCGCTCGTGCTGCGATAGCCGACCTGATTGCAGAACACGGCCATGCCAGAGCGCGTCAACTCATCAAGCAATTCATGGATGAAATGGAGGCCCGTCATGTCGGAAGCCATTGATATGCGGCATCACAACAATCCTCCAGAGGCAACACCTTTTGAGATTTCCCGTGACGAGATTGAAGCGCTGTACGAGGAAGCCAAGCACTGGCTGGACGGCGACGACATCGTTGAGCATGCCGTTGCTGAGCAGGTGTCAAAGCTCATGGACGAAATCCGCAAAGCCATCAAGGCAGCGGATAACCGTCGCAAGGAAGAAGTGAAGCCGCTGGATGATGCCAAGAGCAAAATTCAGGCTCGTTACAATGAGCTGATCGGCGAGACGAAAAGCGTCACCGGCAAAGGCCCGATGGCTCTAGACGCCTGCAAAAAGGCGCTCGCTCCATATCTGAAGAAGCTGGATGATGAAAAGCGGGCCATCGCTGAGGTTGCGCGCATTGTGGCTGATCGAAAGCGCGAAGAAGCTGAGGCAGCTATTCGCGCCAGCCGTGAAGCTGATCTGGCACAACGTGAGGAAGCCGAACGCCTCCTGCGTGATGCACAGCAGGCGGAAACCGCTGCGCGTCGAGCCGCGAACGACAAGGCCCAGGCCAAGGGTGGAAGCCGCGCCACATCTCTGCGTACCAGCTATGTCGCTGAAGTTGTCGATATGACGGAGTTCGCCCGCTTCTGCTGGAAAAACCATCACGAAGAACTGTCGCAGTTTTTCCGCACTTTGGCCCAGCGCAAGGTGGATGCGGGGACGCGCTCCATTCCTGGTGTCGAAGTGCATGAGCATCGGAGTGTTGTCTGATGAGCATCGTCACAAGCCCAACAATCAATAAACTGATGACTTCCCTGCTGGCCTTTCAAGGCAAAGTCGAGGGCGTCCATAAAGACAGCAAAAACCCGCATTTTAAGAACAGCTATGCCTCGCTTGAGGCCGTGGTGGAGGCTGCGCGCCCACACCTTCAGGAAAACGGCATAGTCTTCAATCAAGCACCTGGCATCGTGGTCGATGGCTGCATTGAGGTAACGACACGCCTGACGCACGCCGAAAGCGGTGAGTGGATGCAGTCCACCATGCATGTGCCAATGTCCAAGCGTGATCCACAGGGTGCGGGATCAGCGATGACCTACGGCCTGCGCTATTCCCTGATGGCCGCCCTAGGACTGCCACCGCTGGATGATGATGCGGAGAGCGCTATCGACCGTAATCAGCAGCGGCCAAAACCCACGGCCCGGGTCAATGACCGCAATGCTGTAATTGCCGACACCATGATTGAGGCGATGAAAATCTCGCCGGATCAATTGGCACTCGAGAAATGGTGGATGAAGCAAAAATCTGAGATCGAAGACCTCGATGAGGTGAGCCGTAACCGTGTTCTGAACACGGCTCGTGACCTGAGGAAATCCCTGCCCAAGGCAAGCACGCTGGAGGCCGGGTGATGACCACACGAGTTATAACCAACGAAATCCAGCGCGATGCTCTAACCGCGCTCATTGCCAGCCGACCGCTGCCATTCACAGCCGAGGTCGTCAAAGGCAAGCGCCGCAGCGTTGAGCAGAACAGGCTTCAGCGCCGATTGCTCAACGAGATAGCCGCTCAGACGGATCAAACCCATGAGGAAGTGCGTGCTCTCTGCAAGCTGACAATCGGCGTGCCGATCCTGCGGGCAGGAAGCGAACTGTTCGCCGAAAAATACGACCGCTTGATCAAACCAATGCCCTACGAGCGCAAGCTTGAGATGATGGCAGAACCTATCGATTTTCCGGTAACGCGCCTCATGAACACAGCGCAGAAGACGGCTTACATTGAAGGCATCTATCGGGTGTTCTCAGAGCAAGGCGTGATCTTCAGCGAAGATCAGGAGCGCGCACGATGATTACGGCCATCAAGCATCGTCGTGACGCCCTGCCCCGGACATCACCTCATCGCGGCATCTTGCACAGCATTATCCAAGCGCACACGCACGAGGATCTACGCGCAGCGATATTCTGGAGCGGATGGGAACAGGATCTTCGCCGGTCATGCCGCGAACTGGCGGTGAAGCAATGACCCGCCGCGAGTTCACCAGAGAAGTTCGGGCCAAGATCGTGGATCGAGCAAGGAATGCCGACGGCTTTGTCGTCTGCGAAGGCTGTGGCCTCGTGCTCAAAAAGAAACCGTACCAGATCGACCACACGATTCCGGATGCCATGCATAGAGACAAGAGCAAGCCGCTCAAGCCGGACGACGGCAAGCTGCTTGGTCAAGCCTGCTGCCATGCGCCCAAAACGAAGAAAGACGTTGCCGACATTGCCCGCGCCAAGCGCCTCGAAGCGAAATTCGACGGGTTCCAAACAGACAAGAAATCTGCCCTCAGCAAGCCGGAAGGCTTCAAATTTGACTGGGGCCGTGGCCGCTACGTGAAGACATCAAGGGAGACGCAACCATGATTACCGCATGCCTCCTTTTCATCCCGCTCGAATTCGCCGCCGTCGCATTTCTCTGCGGTCTGGCTGGCTTCAACAACCGTCCAGCTCGAACAGGAGCAAAGCCATGACACAGGCAAAGCACACGCCTGGACCTTGGTCCGTGTTCATTGACGATAGTGGCGGTCAATGGACTGGCTGGCCTTTGTCAATATCCGCCGTCAACGAAACCGACAAAACAGTCGTACGGACAGGCGGGCAATGGCCATACGAGTGGGATAATGCAACAAGCCAGAGAGAAGCTGTTGCAAACGCCCAGCTGATTGCCGCAGCGCCTGATCTGCTGGAAGTCCTCAAGCGCATTGATAGCGTCATGGATTTTTCCGGCACCCAATATTCGCAATTCGACGGGCTGCAAGAGCAGATGCTTGCCGCCATCGCAAAAGCTGAGGGCCGGTCATGAAGCTCGCGATCATCCTTACCGGCATCGTGCTGGCATCCCCTGCTCTGGCAGAGACACCATCCAAACCTGTCGAGCAGCCCAAGCAAACACTGGTGCAGAAATGGTTCAGCACGAACCAGCAGTCACAGCACCAGGCGCAGGCTCAAACCCAAGGACAGACCCAGCAGCAGAATGCGACAGCCAATGCGACCGGAGGCAATGCTGCCGCATCGGCCAACAACGGAGGCGTCAATGTCACGTCGAAAAACGTCACGGTTGTCGCGCCGTCCATCAGCGGCAATGGCGACACGAATGCGGTATCGCTCGGAACGCCCTTTGGTGCAGTCGGATTTGCACTTCCTACTGCGGGTTACAAGTCAGGACAGGTGGTCCGAAATATTATTTCCATCGGAAATGATAGAGCCTTGCTCTACACACAATGCAGTATCCGGGAAGCACACGCCACGTTGATGCTCAAAGGTGTCCGCTGCGATCTTGCGCGGGCTGGGCGTTATCAGGAGCTGGCCGCTTACGAAGCGTCATTGAAGCCGGTTGCCGTCAAGAAAGCCCCTGCGAAAAAGAAGGTGCGGAAGGCGAAAGCCAAGCCTGCATGTGGCTGCAAATGACGGGGCTGCGCGTTCTTATTGGCGGTGAGCACAACGGCGTTGTGCGCGATGCATTTATCGCGCGAGGACACTACGCTGTGTCGTGTGATTTCTCGCCATCAAAGGTCGGCGGTCCTCATCATCAGGGCGACTGGTCTGACATAGAGGGCGATGGCTGGGATTTGGCCATCTTCCATCGCACATGCACATTCTTGGCCAATTCCGGCGCAAAGCATCTGTACCTGAACATGAGCAAGAACGGTGGCCTGAACGAGGATCGCTGGCTTGAGATGGGTCGGCATGCATGGGCGTTCTGGCATCACATGCAGAACTGCCCTGTACGCTTTGCCGCATGGGAAAACCCGGTGATGCTGGGATATGCGCAGCTCATGATCGGCAAGCCTGATCAGATCGTCCAACCTTGGTGGTTTGGCCACGATGAAAACGGCCCGGACAACGTGAAAAAAGCAACAGCTTGGCGGCTTAAAGGTGGCCTACCGAAGCTGGGCCCCACGGGGACATTGGATGGTTCCACGGCACGCGACGAAGTTCATCAGATGGCACCCACCGCAGACCCGGAGGAACGACGCATGGCGCGATCCAAATTCACGCCTGGGCATGCCGAGGCAATTGCAGAGCAATGGGGCGATTGGGTCCGGATGTGCAAGGAAGCCGAGCTTCTGGAAAGGAACGTCGCATGACCACAGACACAAAGCCATTGGCGGTGAGTGATGACCTGAAACAGCGGCTGCGGCGCGATTTTGGGGATTGGGTGGCTGATCCAACATATGACACGCGCATCGAAGCAGCCGACCGCATTGAAGCACTGGAAGCCCGCAATGCAGAGTTGGAGGCGGGGCTTCATCCATTTGCAGAAGCCGCAGAGCTAGCATTGATCAGCGGTAATCCGCCCGGAAACCACGTTGATGCCAACAGATTTTTAAAAGCCCGCGCCCTTCTGAAAGGAACCGACCATGACGGATGAACCTCTGAGGATAGAGGAAGACGTAGATTTAGCCGTCTTTATGGCTCTGGGGCTCAAACCGCATGCCACTGGTCGGTTTAGCCAGCACCAAACCATCCGAGACACCCCAAAACCTATGAAGACAGCCAAACGCAAGCGCCGGGACAAGTCCAAGGCTGCGCGCAAGGCTCGGCACGTCGCGAGGAAATCACAATGACGGTTGAACTGAAACAAGCCGTTGAGCGGGTGGTGTTACTACTGCGCAATCCGTCCTTCTTCCATGCCACGACGTTTGAGGACCGCGAGGATATCCGCACTGTTCTGAACGCCCTATCGACTGCCCGCCGTGATGCTTTCGAGGAAGCGGCAAAGGTGGCATTAACATTCGAGGATTGGGGCGACTATTCCGGTCTTCTGGAAACGGCATCAATTCAGATCGCCGAACGCATTCGATCCCACGCTGATAGCGATGAGCCCGCTGCCGATACCGACAATGAAGCTACTCTGAAAGACCGTATCGAAAATGCTGTGCAGGCCATGTCCGAGACACACAGGTCTTGGGAAGCGCGGTGTCACTCTATTATGGGAGCGCTTGATTACGATTTTGGTTGGAGTGACCCGAAGATGGATGCGGAGCCCGCAGCCGATACCGGGCAGGCGGTGACGCTGACTTATACCAACTGGCGCGGCGAAACAGACGCCCGCTCCATCGTGCCGATAACCGTTTGGTTCGGTTCCACTGATTGGCATCCCGAACCGCAATGGCTACTCAAAGCCTTTGATGTTGCCAAAGAGGCAGAACGTGATTTTGCGCTCAAGGACTTTGGACACCCCGCCCCGGTCGATGCTGAACGGATAAGGATTGCCCTGCGAAATATTGCTGAAGGCAATCTGGGAAGCGGCCCCGGTCAGGCAAACTATGAGCGAATACGTCAGGTCGCCATAGCTGCCCTGCGCAAGCAGGAGGACGGGGAATGACCGCAATCCGCTGGAAACTGTTCAAGCTCATATCGCGCATTGGATGGGCAGTTTGCCCTGAGCCACATAGATCGCGGCTTCAAAGGGCAATGCCGACTTGGCGTGACGTGGAGGCCAAACGATGACCATCCTTGAATTCATCTTCTCATCGTTCTGGACGTTTGCCGGAACAGTTATGTTGATTTTGTGCATTGGGCATGCGGCTTCGGTGATCGCACTGGCAATGCGAGGGAAAGGAGGGTGAGCATGAGCGCGCAGCTTGAACGCGTAATTTCTCCTGCCGCTGCTGTGGAAAAGCTGTTGATGGCGGGTGTCCGTATTTCCGAGCGCGCTTTGAGGCGAAAAGCAAGGGAGATCGGGGCGTACAGAGAGGTTGGGAGAGAGATGTTTTTTCTTCCGGAAGACCTCGACAGAATAATGGAGCCAAAATGCTCGAACTTAAAAAACGTCCGAAAAGCCCGTACTGGTATGCCCGCGGCACGGTCGGCGGTCGCAGGGTTGAAATCAGCACAAAATGCGAAAAGCTTGCCGACGCTAAAGCCTCGCTCCCCGGCATCATCGCGGAGTTATGCGCCGATACGTATGATCAACAAGCCGAGTTAACGTTCATTCAGGCGCTGGATCTGTATGAGAGGCAACATCCGAACGCGCGTTTTCTGAAACCTGTTCGACGGCATTTTGCTGACAAACTGGTATCGGAAGTGACGAACGCAGAAATGCGCCGAGCAGCAAATGCGCTCTACCCCGGTAGGTCACCAGCGACAATCCGACGGCAATTATACACGCCTGTGAAGGCCATTCTGAACTGCGCCGCAGAGGATGACCTATGTGTCGCCCCTCGCATCAAATCTCCAACTGGCGATAGGAAAAGAACAGTGTTTACTACCCCAGCTCAAGCCGATGCCATCATTATTTCGATCAGCAAAAACGCGAACGCTTTTCTTCCTGCGCTCGTGACAATGCTCTTCGGTCAGGGCTGCCGAACCGGTGAAGCACTTTCTCTGGATTCTCGTGACGTATCACTCGACCACAAGTACGCAATTCTTCGAAACACAAAGAATGGCGAGGAGCGCAGGATTTCGTTAATTCCCCGCGTTATCGCCGCGCTATCCACGCTGCCCACAGTCGGTGTGGATGGGCCTCTTTTCAGGCGTCACGATGGGATGGGTTTTTCAATGCGAAATGCTGGTGGTGGTCAGATAGCCAAACCATTTGCACAGGCTGTGAAGGATGCGGGGCTGGACGAGAACACGATAACCCCGCACGTCTGCCGTCACACCTGGGCGACATGGTTTTACGCTCAGACCAAGGATGTTCGAAGGTTGCAAGATGAAGGCGGCTGGAAGTCGGGAGAGTGGCAGCGATACACCAAGCTTGGCACACCGTCCCTTGCATTGGACGCGTTGAATTCTGGATGGGATTTTCGAGAACTGGGGGAGAATTGGGGGAATGAGGCCCTGAGAGCCTGAGAAATAGGGATTTTCTCTCCCCTGCTAAGGGAGTATACCGGTGACGGTATCGTGGGTTCGAATCCCATCCTCTCCGCCATTTCAGGCCTTTAAGCAGGCTTTCCCCCACCACTACCTCTGTATTAAGAGTGCCGAGCGAAGCAGAATTTGCAGGAACATGCGCACTGAGGTGGGGAAATTTGTAAAAGCTAAAAACAGCGCCCATTTAAATTTAATTGGGCGCTTTCCTGGAAGCGCTTGGAAAGCCTTCGCTTTGTCCAATGAGATTAGTCTTTGACACTCATAATTGTCACTGCCGTGGCGTCGTGCGCCCATAGAACATAGGTAGTGAAGGCTGGGTGAGGCCTAGGAGGTTCACTGCGGAAATAGAACCCGGATGTGTCCGTCTCCTCACACGACGGGCGGTAGCTAACATGCGCGCCAGTTTTAAAGCCGAAGACCGTGATTTCGTCTGCCTAAGTACCAACGCGACAACCATACATCCTTTCAATTTAAACCTCACATTCTTATGAATGTTTAAATTTCATATCATTGGCACTCATAAGCACGCGACCACTAGACAATTCATCTATATGATGTTTCTTTCCTGCCAATAATTGTAGGAGCATTCAGTGGGCGTTAGAAAAGAGCAAATGTATTGCAGGCATGAGGACAAGATTGTTCTCGCGGAACGCAACACCCCCAACCACATACTCCATTTATTGCTAACAGTTTTCACATTCGGGCTCTGGCTAATTCCATGGTTTTTGATGAGCCAAACGTCTCGCGCCCATTTCTGCCCAAGCTGCGGACGTCAAGCAGATGGCATGTGGCTCTATCGCAAGATGGAGAAGAAACGCAAAACCGAAGCGTTCAAGCAGAAGATGGAAGACGCTCGCAATCGCCAGGCCGGGTAGACAGGATGGGGCTTGGCACCCCGATCAGGCAGCCTTCACGTTATCATTCGCAGCAACATTTCTGGCTGCAGGGTTGAGCGATAATCCTCTCCTGCACCCATGCTGTATGGAATCACCGTTGCGGATCTGCCCGATAACCAACCTCGGCCTGCGGCGTAAGCATCTGGCGCGGCTGACGTCTCATGTAGCGCTACGTACATCAGGCCAGATTTGCGACCCTGATCGCTGTGCAGCTGGCCGATATGCGCATAAGCATATTTGGTCCGTCGTATATCCACCGGAGAGCTGAACCAGTTGGGCAGCAAATCTTCAGCAATTTGCAGATCGTAATCTGCGCCAGTTCCCTCCCGCCAGGAGAGCATGCCGAAATGGTTGCTCCGCGCGTAATCACCGTCATGTCAACTTTGCCAACAATAGGCGTCGATGGCCCGGGCTTTTCGAGGCAAAGCGAAGGCACTGGCCATAGAGCTAAGCCGTTTGGTTTAGCAGTAACGGCAGCCGGCTTGGATGCAGGTCTGATAGCGCCTCACGTCTGTCGCCACACTTAGGCAACTTGGTTCCACGCTCAAACCAAGGATTTGCAAATTCCATAAGGTGAAGGAGAATGGAATCTCGCGAGTGGCAGAGATGCACCAAACTTGGAACCCCGGCATTTGCATTTCATGCCGTGAATTTCGGGTGGGATTTTCGAGAATGGGCAGAATGAAGCGCGGTGATCCTGAGAAATAACGATCTTCTCCCCCTATTAAGGGAGCAAACTGGTGACGGTATCGTGGGTTCGAATCTCATCCTCTGGGCCATTCACGGTTTGCGACAATCCAGCTATACCGCTGAAAATCCGGTCTCGCCCGCTGTCCTTCGCGGCATATAAAAGACGGTCTGTGCGGCTGAACAACACTTCGTAAGGCTCACCCTTCAGTCTTTCAGAAATGCCAAAGCTGGCTGTAACTGAGAAAACCTCACCTCTGGATTTAAACTCCGTCTGGTTCAGGCGTTTGCGCAAATCACCCACGCGCTTTCGCGCTTCAGACAAACTCAACCCTGGGAACAAAATAGCAAACTCTTCGCCGCCGACACGCCCGCAGATGTCAACAGAGCGCAGATGCGATCGCAAAATCTCGCTGAACTCTCGCAGAACCGTGTCTCCGGCCGTATGACCGAAGCGATCATTAACAGATTTAAAGTGGTCGAGGTCACACAACACCATAGATGCAGGACCAGCAGCGAGCATCAGCGCGCCCTTGGCATTATCCTCAAACCCCCGGCGGTTCAAAAGGCCGGTCAACGATTCCGTATTGGCCAGAATGGCCAGCTCTTCCCGCAAATGGTCGATGGTCATCACTGCCAGGCCAAAATTAAGCAGAAGGCCACACATGACAGCGCCGACCATTGTCAGAGCCGCAAGCGCAAACCAATCGGGCACCGGACCTGACCCTGCAAGAATAACGATGTTCATCACCACCACGATGACGTGGCTGGTGAGGCCGATGAACAGACCTGCACAACCGATAAGTGCACCGATTGAGCGGCCTCTTGTTTTCAGAAAAAGCCGCAACAGAGCAACCTGCGGAACGATTTGCCCGGCTGCATATAAAATTGCGAGATGCTCTTTGTTGTCGAAGAGAATTACGGTCAGAAGTGAACAAAGTGCGCTTGCGCCAACGGCAGTCTTTATACGCAGATCACGACCGTAAAAGCCTCTCACTCCGGACCAAAGCAACCAGAACCCGAACACGATAAGGCCAAATGCAAGTGAGGCGACCGGGGCGGCAAGGTTGCCGATTTGAAACGGCAACAAAAGACCGCCGGCAGCCTGCGCTATGCAACCGACAAACCAGACGCGCGCTGAAATGAAGCTGCGATGCTGCCAGCAGACAGCCCCCCAAACCGCACTGAGAGCGATGCCGATCACAGCGATCATGACGTAAATTGTCAGAAAATCCAACCTGGGAAGCACATCGAGAAAGCTCATCGGGTCTTCGAACGTCCGGCCGTTTCAAACAAAAAGCCCCGAGCGGTCATAGCGCAGGTGCTCTCTCAGAATTTGCACTATCAAGCGCCATTACCAGCCGACCCATAGAGAAATTGCGGTGAGTGCCCGATGAATTCATTCACTAACTTGATTACTCTAGCTATTGGGTTTTTTTTGTGGCCCGTCCTAACAACGCATTTCGGCCGCTCAGAGTTGCCGTAGCTGAGAAATTCAATCTAGCTATCAAACATCTTTCGATTAATGTCTAAAGCATATAATCAGGTACATTAGAACCTGTAGTTGTGTCGTGCGGAGGATGTTGAATGAAACGCCGCAGTTTTTTGTCGATGGCTGTAACTGCTGTCGTACTGCCTGTTTTGCCTGCTCTTGCGCAGCAGGACATTCAGGCGCAAATCCGTGAGGGATACATCTACACCTACCCGATGGTGAAGAATTATCTGACGATGTATCAGTATGCCCTGGAACCGGGTGGCGCCCAATATAAAGGCCCGCTCAACAGCTTGGTCAGCATTGCAAGGGTCTACACGCCTGAGGACACGGCAATCATCACGCCGAATTCCGATACTCCATACTCCTTCATCGTTTTTGATCTGCGCGCCGAGCCAGTGGTGGTTACCATGCCGGCGATTGAAGATGACCGCTATTACTCCCTGCAGCTGGTTGATCTCTATACAAACAATGTCGACTATCCGGGTACACGGCTGGATGGCAATAAAGGTGGCGATTTCCTCATCACAGGCCCGGGCTGGGACGGTGTTGTTCCTCAGGGCATCAAACGGGTGATCGAAATGCCCACCGAGCTCGGTATTGGCATTGTGCGTACGCAGCTTTTCTCTCCTGACGATTTGAATGAGGTCAAGAAAATACAAGAGGGATACAGGGCACAGCTTCTGTCCGAATATGCCGGGACCGAAGCTCCGCCCGCGCCGAAAGCCGTTGACTGGCCACCAATATCGGAAGAATTGATGGCGTCAAACTACTGGCAACTGGCCGCATTCCTCCTGCAGTTTGCACCGCCATATGAAGGCGATGAAGCGCAACGGGAAATCCTGACCAATTTGGGCGTTGTCGCCGGCGAAGACTGGCCGCCTCAAAAACTGCCTGCGGACACGGTCTCGCAGATGAAAGCAGGCGCTGTAACGACGTATGACGAGATCAGAAACACTGCCGCGCAGATTGTGGATTCCTCAAAGGCATTCGGTTCCCCTGAGCAGATGAAGGGACAGTATATGGTCCGCGCCTCTGCCGCGCAGGGTGGCATATATGGCAACAGCCTGGAGGAAGCGCTCTATGTCATGTACGTCTTTAATGACGATCGAACTCTGTTGGATGCAACCCGCGACAGATACAGTCTATCCTTTGATGCGAACATGCTCCCACCGGTGGACGCATTCTGGTCAATAACCATGTACGATCAACCCAGCCAATTTCTGGTTGCCAATGAGATGGATCGTTACCTGATAAATTCATCCATGCTTTCTGGTTTGAAGAAGGATGATACGGGCCGGATCACCTTGTATCTCCAGCATGAAAGCCCGGGTCCCGAACTAGAGTCCAACTGGCTTCCCGCTCCGGCCGGCAAATTCTACGCTGTTATGCGGCTATATCTGCCGAAGGCTGATGCCCGCGACGGACGTTGGGTACCACCAAAAATTGTGCGGCGGGGCTGAACTGAATTCTTAGCAAACCTGCGGGGACCTGTCGAAGAACAGATGCGTGGGTCGTCATGAATTTCCACACGCCACAAAGCGTGGCCGTCAGTGGAACCATAAGGGGGCAATCGGTGAGATTTCGCAGCACACTTTTCACTCTGATGATGCTTTCAGCCTGTTTGCTGGCATCACCGAAGGCCAATTCTGGGCAACCTGATGCGACAGTTGAAGAAACGCGGGAAATCGCTCGTGATGCCTATGTTTACGGTGTGCCGATCGTCACTAGCTACGCTACAATGTACGCTTTCTCGGTGGACAGGAACAATTCCCAATATAAGGGACCGTTCAACTCACTCCTGAACATTGCACGCGTTTTCACCCCTGAAGACACCGCCTTTGTTACCCCGAACTCCGACACGCCCTATACCTTTATCGGGCTGGATCTGCGTGCAGAGCCAATCGTTCTAACGGTGCCGGCTATCGAAAAAGAGCGCTATTTTGTGTTCCAGATGATGGATATTTACACATTCAATTTCGATTATCTGGGCACTCGGGCAACGGGAAATTCTGGTGGCAACTATCTGTTTGCCGGACCGGATTGGGACGGGGAAATGCCAGATGGCATTGAGAGGGTGTTCAAGGCCGAAACGTCGTTCGTGAACATTGTGGGCCGCACGCAGCTTTTCAATCCCGCCGATCTGGACAATGTCATTGCCATTCAGAAAAAGTATCAGATTCGTCCGCTTTCTGAATTTTTGCAGACGCCCACCCCACCAGCGGCACCTGTTATTGACTGGGTGAAGCCTGTTAACCCATCGCCTCAAGAGCTGTCACCCGAGTTTTTCAACGTTCTTGCATTTGCACTTCAGTTCGCGGAGCCGGTGCACCCCACAGAAACTGACCTACGAAAACGTTTTGAACGGATTGGTATCGTGGCGGGCGAGCCGTTCGATTTCGCACAGCTTTCGCCAGAACTGCAGGATGCGTTGAAAGCCGGAATGGCGGATGGTCAGAAACAGATTGATGAGAGACGAGAGAGCCTCGGCGGCAATGTCGACGACCTTTTTGGCACCCGATCGTTCTTGGAAAATGATTATATACGGCGCGCCGTCGGCACTCAGGTCGGCATCGGCGCCAATTCCAAAGAAGAGGCAATTTACCCGCTTTATGAAAAGGATTCTGACAATCAGCGACTGGACGGTTCTACCGGCCAGTACCGCTTACGCTTTGCAGGAGGCGAATTTCCACCGGTGAATGCGTTCTGGTCGCTTACCATGTACAAGCTGCCGGAACAGTTTCTGGTCGCCAACGCGATCGACCGCTATCTGATCAATTCGCCGATGCTGCCTGAGCTGAAAAAGGATGCCGACGGCGGAGTCACGATCTACATTCAAGCGGAGTCGCCCGGAGCAGATCTACAAAGCAACTGGCTGCCTGCACCCGAGGGTCCGTTTATGCTGGCTTTGCGTTATTATCTGCCACAGGCTTCGCTCATTGATGGCACCTGGAAATCACCCCTCGTTGAACGCGTCCGATAAACCCGCAGGCAAAACCTCGCAACATCCCCTGCGCCGCTCATTTCAAGTGTTTTTGTGAGCCATCCGCCATTTGCATAGACGGTCGATCAACACTTTTGGCACACTCGCTTCAGCTTGCAAGCAGTGAGCGGTTGTGGCAATGGCACTCTATCAACCCTGGACCCGGTGCAATTCCGGGTGGCTCTTCCGGCCGCCGATCCGCCGGACACTCAAATTAAAACCCATACAGAATAAGCTCGGCACACTTCTGCTGGCCGCGTGGGTTGTATTGTGAGTCAATGTTTCCAACTGAATACCTGCGTCGCAACTGGTTCTCCAATGTCCGTGCCGATATCCTGGCCGGTATTGTTGTCGCACTGGCCCTTATTCCCGAAGCCATTGGCTTTTCCATCATTGCGGGTGTTGATCCACGCGTCGGGCTCTATGCCTCTGTGGTCATTGCCATTGTCATTTCCTTTGCCGGCGGCAGACCAGCGATGATCTCTGCGGCAACGGCGGCAACCGCCGTGCTGTTTGGCACTTTGGTGCGTGAGCATGGTCTGCAATATCTTCTGGCAGCAACCATTCTTGCCGGGGTGATCCAGATCGCTGCTGGCTATTTGCGCGTCGGCTATGTCATGCGGTTCATCTCGCGTTCGGTGATGACAGGCTTCGTCAACGCACTCGCCATTCTGATCTTCATGGCACAATTGCCCGAGTTGATCGGAGTGACGTGGCAGACATATGTGCTGATTGCCGCTGGCCTTGCCATCATCTACCTGTTTCCCAAATTGACCAAGGCTGTGCCGTCGCCTCTTATCTGCATTCTGCTGCTGACCGGATTGTCAATTGCGTTCGGCATAGACGTGCGCACTGTTGCGGATCTTGGCGAGTTGCCGGATGCGCTGCCAGTGCTGCTGTTTCCAGACATTCCGTTGAATCTGGAAACGCTTTGGATCATTTTGCCAACATCTGTCGCTGTTGCCGCTGTGGGCCTCCTGGAAAGCCTGCTGACAGCTTCCATTGTCGATCAGATGACGGATACAACCAGCGACAAAAATCGTGAAAGCATTGGTCAGGGCATCGCCAATATCGCCAGTGGTTTTTTCGGCGGCATGGCGGGCTGCGCGATGATCGGCCAGTCCGGCATCAATGTCAGGTCGGGCGGACGCACGCGCTTGTCCACATTCACTGCCGGGGCTTTCCTCCTGTTTCTGTTGATGGTGTTGGGGGATATTGTGGGGCTGATCGCCATGCCAGCGCTCGTTGCCATCATGATCATGGTATCAATCGGCACATTCCGCTGGTCGTCATTGGCCGACCTTGGTCACCACCCTCGCCGTTCCAGCATCGTCATGCTTGCAACGGTGATCACCATGGTTTTCACGCACAATCTGGCGCTCGGCGTTGGCATAGGCGTTCTGTTGTCCGGAGTGTTTTTTGCATGGAAGGTCGCGCAGATCTTTCGGGTTGGTTCGAGCCTTTCGAGCGACGGCACACAGCGCCATTACCGCGTTGAGGGGCAAATTTTCTTCGCTTCAGCCGATGAGTTTCTGGCCGCGTCCAATTTTACCGAGCCGCTGCAGAAGGTCATTATCGATGTCAGCCAATCACATATCTGGGATTTGACCGGCGTAAACGCCATCGATCAGGCAGTGTTGAAATTTCGAAAAACGGGCGTGGACGTTGAGCTGATCGGCATGAATGATGCAAGTGCAACAATCATGGACAAGCTCGCCGTGCATGACCGCCCTGACGCCATGCAAAAGGTTCTGGGACACTGATCGGCTGTTATGCCGCATCAGTGCCCTGGTACACCAGGCTGGCAGTTGAGGGATCGTAGATGTAATTGGTAATTGTGCCGTCCTTGATCTTCTCAACTGCGTCATCAGAAAAGAATAGCGGTTGTGCCGAACGACTTCGGCGCCCGGCCTTCGATTTCAGGATTTTTCAATGCGCCGGGAACGCCATTCCAGCTCCACCGTTTGAATAGGCTGACTTTCTTTGAAAAGGCGCTGGACATGGACGTCATTGAGCTCCCAAGAGTGCGGGCCGCCGCAACAGTATCAGCGCAGGAGGCTGAGCTTGTTTACGTCAATGACAGTGAAGCGGGATTTACCCGGCGAAAATCCGGAACAGGTTTTGCCTATTACGACAGCGATGGAAAGCGCGTTTCTGATAAGGTAACCGTGGCTCGCCTGAAGGCGCTGGTTATTCCGCCCGCATGGCAGGATGTCTGGATGTGCATCGACACCACCGGACATATCCAGGCAACCGGACGGGACCAGAAAGGCCGCAAGCAATACCGTTATCATCCATCCTGGACCCAATGCCGAGATGCAGCCAAATTCTCCAGCCTTGCGGCTTTTTCCAATGAGCTGCCCAAACTGCGTCAGCAGGTGGATGCCGACCTCAGGCGGCATGGCTTGCCGCGAGAGCGGGTGATTGCCTCGGTAATATGGCTCTTGGACAACACGCTTATCCGCATTGGAAATGATACCTACCGCCGCGAAAACGCCAGTTTTGGCCTGACAACGCTTCGCAATCGCCATCTGGAAATTGAAGGATCCGCCTTGCGCTTTGCGTTTAAAGGCAAATCCGGCAAGCAGTGGAACCTGAAACTCTCAGATCGTCGCATTGCAAATGTCGTGCGGGCCATTCAGGATCTGCCCGGGCAAAATCTGTTTCAATATATTGATACAGACGGTTCACGCCGCAAAATCAATTCGCATGATGTGAATGAGTATATTCAACAGGCTATCGGACCTGCCTTCAGTTCAAAACATTTCAGAACATGGGGCGCCACTGTGTTGGCCACTTTGGCTTTTGCGCAAGAACCGCTTCCCGAAACCAAGCGGGGTCAGACCATTGCCCTCAATGCAGTGATTGATCATGTGGCAGCCCAGTTGCGAAATACACGCAGTGTGTGCCGTCGTTGCTATGTGCACCCGGATGCGGTGAATGCCTGGCTGGATGACACGCTGCACGACAAAATCAAGGGCATTCGTTCCCGACTGAAATCGGTGCCCGATGGCCTCGATCCTGACGAGGCCATCGTAAGACGCTGGTTGAACAGCGCGAAGTAGGAAAGGCTACTCCGCCTCTTGCGGCGGGGCGGCACCATCCTCCGGTGATATTGCAGGCGCAATGTCCGTCTGTGGCGGTTCCACTGGAGATACACCATCAGCGGCAGGCCCTGCAGGTTGCGTTACCTGCCCCTGCCCCACAGTATCCTGCACAACCCTGTCTGTTGAAAATGGTTCAGGCGTAACAGTTCCATCTGCCGCCGCCACACGCCAGACTGTATTTCCTGCATCATCGGCAATCAGCAGCGCACCTGTACCGTCCATCGCCAAACCTACAGGACGGCCACGGGCTTCATCGCTCTCCAGAAATCCGGTCACAACATCCTGGGCTTCGCCAGCGGGCTTTCCATCAACGAACGGTATGTAGAGAACCTTGTAGCCGTTGAACGTGTTGCGGTTCCAGCTTCCGCGATTGCCCACAAACGCGCCTTGCGCAAATTCTTCCGGCATTGCGGAATCATTCGTAAAAGCCAGACCCAATGCGGCCACGTGGCTGGACAAGGCATAGTCAGGCGCAATGGCCGTTTCCACAAGATCAGGTCGCGGCGGGTAAACCCGCTCATCCACATGCTGGCCGAAATAGCTCCATGGCCAGCCATAGAATCCGTTTTCCTGCACTGATGTCAGGTAGTCAGGCACAAGGTTTGGTCCCAGCTCGTCCCGCTCGTTGACAACGGTCCAGAGTTCGCCCGTTTCAGGATGAATGTTCAATCCATTCGGGTTGCGCAATCCTGAAGCAAACACCTTGGCTGCGCCGGTTTCACGGTCTACCTGCCAGATTGCGGCCCTGCCCTTTTCCGCCTCAAGTCCTCTTTCGCCCGCATTGGAATTGGAGCCAACAGAAGCGTAGAGAAAGCGGCCATCCGGGCTGAGAGCCAGATCTTTGGTCCAATGGTGATTGATAGGGCCACCGGGCAGAGGTGCCAATATTGTCGGCTCTGCCGTGATTTCAGTTGCGCCCAGTTCATAGGGATAGGAAAGGATGGCGTCGGCTGCTGCAACATAAAGTGTGCCATCATGCCAGGCGATGCCAAATGGAGAGGTCAGTCCGGTCAATAGATCCACGCGTTCATCAACCACGCCATTGCGATCGGTATCGCGCAACAGTGTAACGAGATTGGTTTCCTTCTCGTTGCCGCCGTCCCCGGCCGCCATGGCCATGATCCAGTCACGCACCACATCCTTCGGGCGGTTGAGCGGCTTGCCGGGTGGCGCTTTGGACTGCACCACCAGAACATCGCCATTGGGCAGAGTGTGAACAGTGCGAGGATTGGCAAGATCGGTAGCGTAAGGTGCAATGACCAGCCCTTCCGGAACGGTCGGGGTCTGCCCCTCCTGCCAGCCGACAACTTCAGCCACTTTCAGGTCGGGAAGCAAACTCTGCGAGGGTGCTGGAAGCACCGGGTCCGGCCCAATCTGCTGACGTATATCAAAATTGTCGGAATCGCTGCATCCGACAACAACAAATGAGGCACCTGCCAGAAGCGCGGCAACGTTGAGCTTACGCATAATGGCCTCCAATCCGGCCGAAAAGGCCAGCTGCGCACATGGCGACAGCCGTGAGAATGGATAGTGCCAGCCCATAAGGAATAACGGCCGTAATGCCGTCGGCCGTGTGAACAAAATTGTTGACCAGCGCGAGCAGCAGAACAGCCGCACCGGCTATGTAATACGCTGCCTTATGGCGCGTTCCGCCAGTGAAAGCTTCCAGAACACGCACCAGCGCAGCCAATACTCCGAAAATAATACCGGCAAAGAGCAGCCATTCGGAAAAATGCAACCAAAGAAGATTTGCGGTCTGCCAATAGGCGACATCGGTGACGATGGTCAGGCTGAAGGCGGCAATTGGGAAGGCCGATATAATTCGATACGCTGAACCGGCGAAAGTTGGCGGCGCATATTTTACGTAAGGGTAGCTGCTCATTGATGATTGCCCTGAAGTTTGTTCACTATCCGGTACGACCGGTGGGCCAAATGGTTCCAAATTTGTTGGGCACCTTGAAGCAATCGTGAATAAGCGCGGGTGGGCAAAAGACTATTTGTCCGGGTCAAGCTTTGCCGAAACCGCTTCCCGCTTACGCCTCGGCAGCCATTTCATCGTCAAAATGAATCCGGAAAGAAAGAAACAGACGACATTCGTCAGAATGATTGGCCATTCCATACGCAGGAATCCAAAAGCCGACCAGAGTGCAAAGCCAATGACTGTGACGGTGTACATCCGTTTGGAAATGGCTTCGGTATCGCCCGTTTTGATAATCTTCCACGCCTGCGGCACGAAGCTTGTCATCGAGCAGACAGATGCGAGGTAACCTATGATCAAAGCCATATCCATCTTTCAGCTCTTGCTCATGAAGCTTCAATTTTGACGGGAACGGATTTTGCTGCCGGAGTTTTGCTTTCATCGGCAAACTGCCAGAGCGGTATCAACGCATTGCATTCCGGATAATAGCCGGCAAGCGTTCCCTCCGGAATGTCGTAATCTATGAGCTGCAAGCCATCCACGCTTCTGGCGATCCCGTCATCCACCGCAGCGCAAAGCCGCACAGAGGCGTCTTTCGCAATTCCCAAACGCTGCCTGTCATTGGCATTGATCATCAGGACCATTCGAGATGCATGAATGCCACGAAGCCTGTCGGCCATGCCATAAATGGTGGTGTTGAACTGGTCATTCGAGCGCAGGGTCATCAGCCGAAGAACATCCGGCTCGTCACCCGCATCGAAGCTGGCATGCAGCGCCCTTGGCAGCTTGAAATTCGCTTTTCCGGTATCAGTTTCCCAAACCCGCTCGCGAGCGGGAATCTGCCTTGGGAAACCGCCCGGCACATTCAACCTGTTGTTAAAATTCACAAAGTCCCCAGGAAATATCGCTGCAATTTCATCTCGGACAAGCGCGTAATTCCCAGCCCATTCTGACCAGGGTACTTTTGGGTTGGCCTTCAATGCAGCCATGGCAAGCCGCGCCACAATTTGTGGCTCTGAAAGCAGATGCTCGCTTGCCGGCTTGTGCACCCCGTGTGAGGCGTGAATGCAGGTTGTGGAATCCTCAATCGTCACAATTTGAGGCCCCGAGGCCTGAACATCAATTTCAGGCCGCACAAGTGTCGGCAATATGTAGGATGCATGGCCGGTTACAAGATGAGAGCGGTTAAGCTTGGTTGCAACTTGCACCGAAAGATCCAGCCCGCGCCATGCTGCTTCCATCAATTCGGTTTCCGGCACAGCGCGAACAAAATTGCCGCCCAGGCCAATGAACCCGCTGATTTTTCCGTTCAGAATTTCCTCGCAAGCCTCGACTGTGTTGAGGCCATCTTTGCGTGGCGGCGCAAATTGATACCGTTCCGCCATTGCGTCCAGCGGCACAAGCTCCGCTTTTTCCGATATTCCGACAGTGCGCTGGCCCTGCACATTGGAATGCCCGCGTACGGGGCAGATGCCAGCACCCGGCCTGCCGATGTTGCCGCGCATCAGCAGAAGGTTGATCAGCATCTGCACATTGTCGACGCCCAGCCTGTGCTGGGTCAGGCCCATGCCGTAAATGGCGATCACTGATCTGGCATTGGCATATGTCAGCGCGGCTTCCTCCAACGCGCCGCGGGTCAGGCCAGCTGCCTGGGCAATTTCATGCCAGTCGGTGCCGCGAACCTGCTGCTCAAACTCATCAAATCCATGCGTGTGTGCTTCTATGAAATCCACATCCAGAACGCGCTCGCAACCGGCCCGCTTCGATTCATCATCGAACGCAAACAAGGCTTTAGCCATTCCCATCATCACGGCAATATCGCCACCGGCACGCGGTTGATAATATTGCGTTGCAATCTGTGTAGGAGAATTGGTCAGCATCTGACCAACACGCTGCGGACTGATGAAAGATTCCCACCCTCGCTCGCGAAGCGGATTAAAAACCACGATTGGTACGTCGCGTTCGCGAACTTCCTGAAGACTGTGCAAAAGACGCGGGGCATTTGTTCCAACATTCTGCCCGAACGAAAGAATGCAATCGGTGTGGGCAAAATGCTCCAGCAACACGGTGCCAACCGGTGTGCCGATGCTCTGCGGCAGGGCTACCGAAGTTGTTTCGTGGCACATGTTGGAGCTGTCCGGCAGATTGTTGTTGCCATACAGGCGCGCCAGCAATTGATACATAAACGATGTTTCCAGACTGGCGCGTCCGGACATGTAAAACACGACACTTTCCGGAGTGTATGATTGCAGCCTGGCACCAATATCTGCAAAGGCCGCGTCCCAGGAAACCTCGACATATTTGTCGGTGGCCCGGTCGTATCGCATCGGGTGCGTGAGGCGACCCTGATTTTCCAGGTCAAAATCCGACCAACCCAGCAACTCCGACACGGTATGGCGGGCAAAAAACTCTGGTCCCGTGCGGTTTGACGTCAAGTCCCAGAAAGTCGCCTTTGCGCCATTTTCGCAAAACTCTGCCATATGGGGTTTGCCAGGTTTGGCCCAGGCACAACTTGTGCACATGTAACCACCGGTCTTGTTGTGGTCGCGCACCAGCGCGGGCAGAGTGGACAAAGCCTTTTGTTCGGTGGAATGCTTGACGAGAGATTTGACCGAACCCCATCCGCCGGTCGGCTGATCATAGGGTGTAAATGTTGCTCGATCAGACATCAGCGTTCTCCGGACTGGCTTCAGGAATCTAATGTTGCCTTGCCAGTAAGGTTCCCGCTGTTTTGCAGTTGCGGGACCGGACATCCGATCTAGAAGCTTCAGCTATCCCAGGAAATTTCCAGAGGAGCGGTCACAGCAAATTCAAGACCTTCGCGATTATGGGAGACGGTCACGTCACCACGCAACTCGGCCGCCAGCACATTTTGAATAAGCTTGGAGCCAAACCCCTGCCGGGTCGGTGGAAACACTTCCGGCCCGCCGCTTTCCTTCCACCAGAAATGCAGGATCGGGTCTGCATATTCTGCAATCGACCATTCGATTGAAACGCGGCCGCTCGATGCGGATAAAGCACCGTATTTGGCTGCATTGGTGGCAAGTTCATGCAGGGCCAGTGACAAGGCAAGCGCAGCCCTTGGCGACAATCGAACGTTGGGCCCGGAAATTTCAAACTGGTCAGCATCATAAGGTGCTGTTGCCTGGCGAATAACCGCCCAGAGGTCCGCGCCATCCCAAGTTTCACTGTGCAGAAGATCATGAGCCTTGGTCATGGCCATTATGCGGCCATTGAACGCCTGAATGGAAGCGGCAACATCGGAACTGCCGCTGAATGTCTGCCGGGCAATTGCCTGCACGGTTGCAAAAATGTTTTTAACCCGGTGCTGCATTTCCTGCGCAATAACACGCTGCAAACGTTCAGCATGCTTACGCTCGGTAACATCGCGCGCAATTATCGATGCCCCTGTGACCACTCCATGTTCGTCTTTGATTGGCGAAACGGTCAATGCAACGTCGACTATGGTGTTGTCTTTTCGCACCCTCTGCGTATCGAAAGGTGCGAGAAATTCGTCGCGTCGCATGCAATCGATCGTATCCGCTTCCTCGCCACTGCGGTCCGCGGGCACCAGAATGCTGAGTTTCTGGCCAATCACCTCTTCTGCATCGTAGCCATAAAGCTTTTCTGCTCCAGTGTTCCAACTGGTGATGATCATCTCAAGGTCGGTCGCCAGAATGGCTTCCTGCGATGATGAAATGATTGAAGCCAGACGCCGCCCTTCATCCTCGGCACGCTTTCGATCGCTGATATCCGCAACAACAGCAAGCGCCTTCTCAGGAACGCCCTGCTCGTCGCGGATAAGCCCGACAGAGTTTCCGACCCAGACCAGCGATCCATCTTTGCGGACGTAGCGCTTTTCAATGAAAAAATCGCCTTCCCCATCAATTAGCCGGCTGAACAATATCTGGTTTTCATGCAAATCGGCATCATAGGTGATGTCCTGCATGTTCATTTGCAGCAACTCCGCCTCTGAATAGCCGACAATCTCACAGAAGCGCCGGTTCACCAGGGTCATTTGCCCTGTAAGATCGGCAACGGCGATGCCGCCAGAGGCTTGAGAAATGATTGCTGCCAACTGCTGCTCATTTTCTTCCAGAGCTGCCTGAGCCAGCACCCATTCTGTCGTTTCATTGACAAGGCAGAGCACGCCTTGAATGGCGCCCGCTTCATCACGAACGGCCGAATAGGACAGATCAAAATAAACAGTTTCAGGATAGCCGTGACGTTCGGTGTAAAACGGACGGCCCTTGCAGGAAAACGTCTCTCCAGTTTCACGCACCTTTTCAAGCAAGGGGCCAAGATCATCATTCCACCGTTCCGACCAGTTTTCCCGGGCGGGGCGGCCCAATGCACCAGGGTGCTTGACGCCAATTGTCGGTCCATAAGCGTCATTGTAAAATGTGACGAACTCCGGTCCCCAGAATAGAACGATCCGGGAATGAGCGGGCAAAATCATGTCCACCGCGAAGCGAAGTGAAGCTGGCCAGCCAGCCGGCGGCCCGACTGGTGATTTGCTCCAGTCGACCTCCTGAATGAGCTTAGCCAACTCTCCTTCGCCGGGGCCGGAACGCGAGTTGATCAAGCTGGCTACTCCACACGCTTACATGTCAGATGAACATCTGAAAACTATACCTTTTGTAAGTGTCATAGGTGCTGCCTCGCTCATTGGAAACCATTATCGCCAGTGATTGACGAAATGTCGCAGCAGCTGGAACCAGAAATGGCGAAGAGGCGGAAAAATTCAGGCAGGCTGCGGCAGTAACTGGAACAGATCCAGAAATGTTTGCGCGGCGGCAATATCGCCCTCAACCCCGACAGTGCCCTGTGCCATTTGCAACGACAGTGGAACGGGGCCGTAAACTGCGGCTGCCATGCCATTTCCACTGCTTTTCAAAACAAATGGAGCTTTTGGACGGGCAACAGCAACCGTAACCAGTTGATGATCAACTATGCTAGCCTCGAAAGCTTCCTTGCCGAAGGCGAAGCCTGCAAGATACTGACCTTCCTGAACGCGCTGGCGCTGCAGATTCACACCCATGGAGATCATCAACGCCGTGGGGCTGATGAAACGAGACGGGTCATGCCCGGGAATGGTCAATGCCCACCGGCATAGCGCTTCCAGAACCGGCAACAGGCCGCGCCCGGCTTCGCTGAGGGAATAGACGCCCAGACGCTCATCATGCTCCACAACGCCCGCCTTCTGCAGTTGCACAAGTCTCGCGGTCAGCACCCCGGCGGTAATTCCCGGCAAACCATGCCGCAGCATCTGGAAGCGCTTGGGCACAAACGTCAATTCTCGCACAACCAGCAGTGCCCAGCGGTCACCAATCTGGTTCAGTGCGTGAACTGCCAGACATCCCTCGTCATAGCGCAGGCGCATATCGTCACTTTTTCTCGTCATATTTTCGTACTATCGGTTTCTTTTTAGGACTACAAGGTTCACATTGCCAAAAACGATTCACAGGGAAAATCGGGAGAGGAAATAACCATGACCTATTACACCGGGACTATAGCCGCGGTGCCAACAGACAACCGGCAAAAATTCATCGAGCATACGCAGGCCGCGTGGAAGTTGTTTCAAACCTACGGCGCCCAGCGGATGGTTGAAAACTGGGGTGTGGATGTTCAAAAAGGCAAAGTGAACGATCTGTATGGTGCGGTGAACGCCAAAGACGGAGAGAGCATTATCTTCTCGTGGATTGAGTGGCCCAGCAAATCTGCTGCGGATGCCGCGTGGAAGAAAATGGAAACCGACCCGGCCATGCAGCAAATGCCTGAAATGCCGTTTGATGGAAGCCGGATGATCTTTGGCGGTTTCGAACCGGTTCTGGCGGAAGGCACAGACAAAGGCGTTGGCTATGTTCAGGGTTTCGCGCTGGCGGTGCCGGAAAAAAACAAGGCGGCATACACCGATATGGCCAAAAACGCCTGGGAAACGATGTTCCGGCCACACGGATGCACCGGCATAGTTGAGGCGTGGGGAACGGATGTTCCGCATGGCAAACAGACAGACTTCTATCGGGCCAGTCTGGCGGAAGACGGCGAAGTGCCAGTTTTCAGCTGGTGCGCATGGCCGGACAAAGCCACCTGTGAGGCCGCAGCCAAGGCTATGGAAGCCGATATGCAGGGCCAGGAATTTCCTGAAATGCCATTTGATGGAATGCGAATGATGTGGGGCGGTTTCGAACCGGTTTTTGACTCGGCAAAAGCCGTTTAAGCCTCATTCGTCGTCAGCACTCCATCCGGTTTGGTTTGGGCCTTGCGCAATCATGCGCAAGGCCCAAACATCAATTGGAAACCGCAGCTTCAGCTAAATCAAAATCGTAATACTCATTCATTACGTCTTGATAATCATGACCTTTCAGAAAATCAAAAACTTTCTGACTGGGCGGTGTCGGGCGTATTGCGATAAGCGCTTTTGCCAGACCTTCCGGGTCTTGCTGCAACTGTATCGGCAACACAGTGCCCCATTCCAGGCTTTTAATCCGCGATGCAATAGCACCGATGTCAAAGGCCACCGGGTACAGCCCTGCCGTTAGAGCTTCGCTCAACGCGTAAGAGTAGGTCTCCGGGCAGATTGATGAGAGAAATATAATATCCGCACCGCTTTCAATTATTTTCTCGGTGACATGATTGTTGTCATAACGCCCCAGAATATTGACATTGGCCAGTGTTTTGAAATCCTGAACCCGAATAACGTCACCCAGTATTGAAAAGCGCAAAGGCAGGTTCATTCCCGACGCCAGTTGCGCGCAATCGAAAATGACATCTTCGCCCTTATGCACATTCAGGTGCCCGAGCAGCAGAATGTTCTGAATGCGTTTTTCCCCTGCCGGTCTGCTGGCGCGCTTTTGCAACCGCTCGATTGCCGCATTGTCCCGCTTTTTCTCGGGATGCGGGCGAACTGTGAATTTCAAGTCAGGGAAATAGCGGTTCATGCGGTTTGCCACATCAATATCCGGCACAAAGCGCTGCCTTGCATGCCGCAGCAGCCTGTAGGACTTGCTGCGCCAGTCGCTGATCGAGGTCGCGCCAAATGGCCTGTCTGGCGCAATACATGCATTGCAGACATTTTCCGCTGGCTCGCGGCAATAATCTCCGTATCGGTTCACCAGAAAAATTCTCGGGCAGACCGAGAAATAGTCATGCAGGGTCACGTCGTATGGCACCCCTGCGCCAAGACATGCCAGTTGCAGCCAGTCGGCGGTGTTCGATGGCATATCGATGGTGTGATGAATGTGCACGAGCTTTACGGAGTACCGATCAAACAAGCGGGACAGAACAGACGGGTCGGATTGAGTGCTGATGGATGCAATGCGGGTTGAACCGCTGTCATCCACCATATCGACCGCAATATTGCTGCGATTGGTTGTATCGGCCACGAGCATGAGGGTGGGAATATGCTTCCGCCGCATGACCCTGGCCAGGTCTGCCACATGGCCAGTCGTGCCGCCTCCCCAACTGTGCGTGACAAACATAACCGCATCATCAGCCCTGGCTCTGGTGCCCTGCACTGCGTGATATGGAATATCGGAAAGCACCCGGCCGACACTGTTCAGATATGCGTAGCCGCTGCGAACATCCGGTTCCAGATGCGCGCCTTCCGCCCATTCATTCCAGGCATTGACGCATATGAACCGGCGGTCTTCCGGCAATGTCACATTGGCACGGTAAACGAGCGCTTCCAGCCATGACTGGAACCTTTCCGGCGTGCTGCCATGCAGGACATGGGCGCGATAGCCATAACGCGCAGTGTTGTCCCAATCGGGAACAATGGAGGGAAAGCGCGTGAAAGCTCCCGCTGGAATTTCCTTTTCATAATGCGCGGCAATTTCATCGTAGGAAAAAACCCTGCCGGCAATATCGCCGTAAGAGTGCACGGCTGCCGTAATGTCCTTCACGGCACCATTTGTCCAATCATACAACACCCGGTCGGCACCCGCATCCATGCCGAACTGTTCAGGACTGCTGGCCCCAGCCGCCAGTGTAGCAACCAGATAGGGCGCTTTCAGCCCGGCCTTTTCACACTCCTGCGCCCAGATGGCAATATACTCTTCGGGGTTGACCATCGACGAAGGGCGATAGACGTGCAGCATGGGTCTGCCGTCCACGGTGATATAGCGCTCATCCTGAAAAAACGGGATCAGATATTGAATAAACGCCCGCGCATCGTCGGCTGAGTAGTTCTGACCGAGCAGAACTTCCCGCTCGCTGCCATCCCAGCGTCTGGTCCAGTTTTCATTGGCCCAGCAAAAGCAGAACGGCATATTGATGTCTTTATTGGCCAGAAGATCCTTGACGGGTTCCTCCAGAATAAGCTCGCCTGAGAACCAGTAGTGATAAAAGATCAGGCCATGCACGCCAGCTTTTTTCATCAGGTCTGCTTGCTGACGCAAAATCCTGTCATCTTCAATGTGGTAATAGCCAAGGTCTGCATGCGGCACGCGCTGCTGGTAGTGCCCTTTGAAAAGCGGATTGGCAGCCCTGACTTTTGTCCACTCCGTAAAGCCTTTGCCGTGCCATTCATCGTTTTTCGGGTTGGGATGAAACTGCGGCAGGTAATAAGCCAGTATTTTCACGTCGTTGTGGACGATCGAGGTGGAATAGTCCTCTTGCTCTTCGGCAAAATCTGCCGGAACATCGTATTGGGCATGGTGCAATTGAACAATATCGCCCCGGGCATCTGCCAGCAGCGAAACAGCCAGACGTTCCAGCATATGCGCAACGTTGCCATCATCTGCATGAGGCTGGGCGTCAAAGTCCTTGTAAGTCAGCGGCAGAGCCAGAAAATCCTTCAACGCATCAGCGCGGGCCCAGAACATCACACCAGCCGGCAAATTAACCGGCGGCGTGTCGAACTGGGCGTTGCCATCTTTTCGTGAAAGAATGGTCCGAACCCATGCGCTTCCCTTGTCATCACCGTGGGAAGCCGCGTCAAGCTCGGGATGATGCTGAGGCACAACAAGCTTGACCTCGGGCGAAACAAGGTGAAGCACTTTCGACGCATAGGCCGGCACATCGCCAGCGCTGCCCAACAAGCTGTCCAGCGCCAGCTCACGCAGGACAGTGTCGATCTGCTGGTCGGCCTGCGCGCCCGCATGGAAATGGCCAATCACATCATAGGCCGTCAACTCAGTGCCGAACTCGACTGTCAGCGGTGCGATTTCAGGCGCACTGTCAGGCACCGCGCGAACGGTAAATTTGCCGGCCTGCGGCAGAGCAGTTCTGACGAACTCGATGAAGTCAGGCTGGTTCAAGCGCTCCACAACAGAAACATAAACGTCAAACGGGGCGGCTATACGCGACAGCCGAAACGCAACATCCGCAACAGCCTCACGCGAGGACACATGCAGGTGTACGGCAACGCTTCCTGTTGCGGCAGGCTGCAACACGGTATTTGCATCTGCGAAAATATACTGCGGAACAACGGCAGACGGGCGAGCGACTTCGGTGCTGACCGCTTCGACAAAAGCCTTACGCGCGGCCAATCTTTGCGGAAGCTGGCCGGACACTGTCCACCAGGCAGCTTTGGCCGCTTTGCGGCTCAACCGCCTTGCCCGCGGAAAATTATGGCTGACATTGCGCAAGGGCCCGGTGGCCCGCCACATTGTGCTGCTGACGATATCCTGAAGCTGGGCCTCGGTTTGTTGGCGAACCGACGTCTCCTGCTCACGCAGAACGATCTGCTCTGCCAGATTCTGTTCAGTCTGGCGCAATGTCTGCATCAACAAGCCTTCGGCATGCTCGGCCCGATGCAGCTTTCTGGTCAACGCAGCTTCGCGAAGTCTGGCAGTTTCCGCCATATGGCCCAGCACTTCAGGCCCGGCAATCTTTTCCAGATGCCTGATTTGCAGCCGGCCCTGTTGTTCTTTCAGTGAATGAACCAGGGCACTGCCACGGCTGGAAAAAAGTCGGCGGACAAGCGCTTCAAGCTGGGGCGTCTTTGCCATTTCAAACAGTGTCACCAGTTCCGGTGGCAGATTGTTGCCAACTCCCAGAACTCCGAGCCCAAAACTGTGCTTGAAACTGAAAGACGGATGGTCCCTGGACAACTCTTCCCACAGCTTCCAGACACCGAAGTTATTCTGCCGGGCCTCAATGTCGTGGAACAGCACGACACCCCTGTCGGTCAGCGTCGAACGCCAGGTCTCGAAATCCTTCCGGACTGCGTCGTAAGTGTGCGTACCATCAATATGCAGCAGATCTATTGAACTGTCCGAGAAACAGGCCCTCGCTTCGTCAAACATTGCGCGCAGCAGAGTTGAAAACGCGCCATAACGCGGGTCGTGATAGGTTGAAAGCTCTTCAAACAAGCCCTCTTCGACTTGCATATGAACATCGCCGTGCCATGTGTCGACCGCCGTTGCCACCGTGTCCAGTTGCAACGCGGAAACAGCCTGACACATTGCGCAATATGAATTGCCGCGATGTGTGCCGAGCTCCACCAGTCGCCGAGGCTGAAGAACCTTCACAAGCCAATAGGCAAAAGGAATGTGCCCTACCCAATGCTCATAAGGCACCAACCGCTCAGGATACCAGAAATACTCATCACCGATTCTAAGATCTTGGATAATGCGACCGAGCAAAGTGCTGTCATTTTCTGACAGTTGTTCGGGTATCAGGGGCTTCTTCACACTCGCTCCGATATTGAACTTTGATAGGGAGATGGCAGGACTGGGTAAATAGAACATCCCCCGCACACTACAATCATGAATCTTACGAAAAACCCAACCTGCGGTATTATGGCGATCGAAACGGCAATATTCAGGCAAATGCCAGGCCGGCAATTGGCCATGGCTGAAAACAAAAAAGCGTCTGCGCAGCTTTTCCGCTGCGCAGACGCCTTGTTACGCCCTGAAAGACTTTATCAGAAAGGGCTGTCCGGGAAATAATATTGCTCGGCGTTTTCCGGAGTGATCAGCCTTGAACCAATGATGAACCGGCCTGATACAGGTGCGTTGGACACAAAGTTCAGTGCGGTCATTTCAATGGCTGAGGAAATCAAAGCCGGCGGATATGTCACGTTAACTGGCAACTGCTTGTCGCCATCCATGATGCGTTTGACAATTTCCTTCATGCCAGCACCACCAATGACCCACATCTGGTCACTGCGGTTGGCTGCGGAAATGGCCTCAAGCACACCAATGGCCATGTCATCATCTGCTGCCCAGACTGCATCGATCTGCGGATATTTGGAAAGGTAATCCTGCATGACGTTGAAAGCGTCATCGCGGTTCCAGTTGCCGTGCTGCATATCCAGGATTTCGACGTCAGAGCCTTCCAAAGCCTTCTGGAATGCCTCTACGCGTTCATTGTCCAGCGTGGTTGGAATGCCGCGCAACACCACAATCTTCGAACCGGCTTCCAGATTGTCGCGGAAATATTCACCGGCGACACGGCCAAATGCTGTGTTGTCGCCAGCGACATACAGATCTTCAATGCCTTCCTGCGAAAGGCCGCGATCCACCACGGTCACGAACTTTCCGGCATCCTTGACCGCCTTGATCGGCGCAGTCAGCGGTTCGGACTCAAATGGCAGCACCACAAGCGCATCAATATTGCGGGTGGCCATCATGTCTTCAATGTCGTTGACCTGCTTGGCTGAAGCACCGGCAGTGGAAAGAACGAATTCCAGATTGGGATAGGTTTCGCTCAGACGTTTGATTGTGTCCTGTGCGTGCCAGTTCAAACCACCCATGAAGCCGTGTGTTGCCGATGGGATGGAAACACCGATAATCGTCTTTTCAGCATCTTGTGCCACGGCCATGCCGGTGCCCAGGCCCATTACCGCTACCAGCGCTGTGGCTGCCTTGAACAGGGTTCTGCGTTTCATGTCGTTCCTCCCTTGCAATTACCGCTCGTCGGCGGCGCGTTTTTCTCGCTGCAACACAACAGCAAGCACAATGATGACCCCTTGGATTGCCCCGTTGAGATAGGGGCTGACCAGATTGGCCAGATTCAGAATATTGTCGATCAGGCTGAGAATGAGCACGCCGACAACGGTGCCCCAGACCCGGCCACGCCCGCCTTTCAGCGCGGTGCCACCAATAATCACGGCAGCAATGGCTTCAAGTTCCCACAAAACACCGGTTGAACCGGAAGCAGAGCCAAGGCGCGGCACATACAGCACCACTGCCAACCCGACCAGAATGCCCAGCAGCATATAGGTCAGAAGCCGGACACGGTTAACGTCGATGGCCGAATAGCGCGCAACACGGTCGTTGGAACCGGTGGCTTCCACATGGCGGCCGAACCGGCTGTGCCGCATCATCCATTCACCGGCAATTGCAACAATGGCAAACACGATGATCGGCCACGTGATCCAGCCGATTCCGCCATAATAGACCGGGCGGTAAAGAGTGCGCAGGCCATAATCCAGGCTCAGCGTGCCACCATCGGCAAGCCATGTCACCAGAGAGCGGAAAATGCCCATGGTGCCCAATGTAACGATGAAAGGCTCAATACCGGCTTTGGTTACCAGCGCACCGTTGAGGTAGCCAGCGGCGATGCCGCCAATCACCGCCACCCCCATGCCCAGAACAATGGTTCCCCAGGTAACACCAACACTGGGCACAAGCGCGTTCATGGCAATAATGGCGACACCGGCCAGAAAGGCCGCCATGGAGCCAACGGACAGATCAAGTCCACCCGCAGTGATGACAAAGGTCATGCCAACGGCAATCATGCCAATAAAGGCCGATCGCGCCAGAACATTGGTAATATTGGCCGGGGCAAGAAAGGCGCTGTTCAGCATCGCGCCCAGAATAACCAGCGCTACAAGGGCGATCAGCGGACCAAGCGTGTGGAGATCAAGCTTCTTCATGCGGCCTCTCTGCCCACGCCCATTGCCAGGCGCACAATATTGTCTTCGGTGATCGCATCACCCGAAACTTCACCCGCCAGTTGCCCTTCGCGCATGACAAGCACCCGGTCGGAAAGGCCGATAACCTCGGTCATTTCACTGCTGATGACGATAATGCTGAGCCCGTCTTCGGCCAGCTTGCGAATGAATGCGTAAATCTGGCTCTTGGTGCCCACATCAATGCCGCGTGTCGGCTCATCGATGATGATGATGCGCGGCTCGGGCAGCATGGTCTTGGCCAGAAGCAATTTCTGCTGGTTGCCGCCCGACAGTTTGCCCGCAAGTATGGTGGGGCTGGGTGCGCGGATATCAAATTCCTGCGTGGCGCGTTGCAGGGCCGCTTCTTCAGCCTTCCTGTCCACCCGCCAATTGCCAAACCGCTCCAGCGTTGCCAATGTCAGGTTTTCCCGCAGGCCCTTGTCCAGAAGCAAACCGGCTTCCTTGCGATCTTCTGTCAGATAGGCCAGCCCGGCATCAAACGCATCTCGCAGGTCATTGATCCTGACCGGCTTGCCCTGCACTTCAATTTCGCCCGTGGCAGGGCGCAGGCCAACCAGCCCCTCTGCCAGCTCGGTGCGGCCGGAACCGACAAGCCCCGCAATGCCAAGCACTTCCCCGCGCCGCAGCACAAGATCAACATCCTTGACCCGGCCCGGAACCGTCAGCTTGCGAACTGTCAGTGCCGGCTCCGATGAAGGGTTGCCTTTGGGCGGGTAAAAATCTTCCAGTTTGCGGCCAACCATGGCTGTGGCCATGCCGCCTTCATCCAGTTCACCACGAACCGCCTGGCGCACCACGCGCCCGTCTCGCAGAACGGTGATGCGATCGGCAAGGTGCGCCACCTCATCCAGACGGTGTGAGCAATAGAGAATGGCAACGCCATCGGCACGCAGCCGATCAATCTGCTCATAAAGTGTATGAACTTCACGATGTGTCAGAACCGCGCTTGGCTCATCCATGATCAAAACGCGGGCATTGCGCGCCAGGGCCTTGGCAATTTCCACCATCTGCCGGTCCGGCACAGAAAGGTCTCGAATGACGGCGTCGGGCGAAATGGACGTATTGAGGCGCCGCAGCAACTGCTCTGCCTCCTGCCGCATAGCCGTGTGGTTCAGCCGCCAGCCACCCAGCTCTCGCCCCAGAAATATATTGGCTGCAACCGTCAGATCCGGCGCAATGTTGAATTCCTGATGGATGACAACAATGCCCTGAGCCTCTGCCTCTGGTCCGCTGGCAAAGCGCACAGGCTTGCCATTCAACAACACATCACCCTCTGTCGGATCCAGAAATCCGCCGAGAATTTTCATGATTGTTGATTTTCCAGCTCCGTTCTCGCCGATCAGCGCGTGCACTTCACCGGCTTGAAGCGCCAGGTCAACATTGTGCAGAACCCGAATGGGACCAAAGCTTTTGGAAACATTGCTGAGAGTCAGAACCGCCAAGGCTACACCTCCACCCAAGCGCCATCGCGGCGGGAAGATGCCTGCGCTGCCGCAATGAACGCCATGCCCGACAAAGCGTCTTCCAAACCCGGCACGCGGGTTTGAGCCGCATCGTCACCGCGGATGATGGCCGCGATATCGCGATACAGGTTGGCAAAGCCTTCCAGATACCCTTCCGGATGGCCGGGCGGCGTGCGGAAGGACAAACTGCGATCCTGTGTCCGTGTGTGCATCTGGGCAGGGCCGTTCTTCGGAAACAGCATAAGCCGTTCGCAGTCCTGCAATTTCCATTCCAGGCCTGCTTCACTGCCGAAAATTCGCAATGACAGGCCATTTTCCTGACCAGTGGCGACCTGGCTGGCCCAGAGGCCGCCTTTGGCACCACCAGCGTAACGCAAGGCAATGCGTGCATCATCATCCACTGCGCGCCCCGCAACCATGCTGGACAGATCTGCCGACAGGTGACCTGGCGTCATACCGGTGACAAATTGCGCCAGTTGCCAGGCATGTGTGCCAATGTCGCCAATGGCACCCGCGCCAGACCGCGCCGGATCTGTGCGCCATTCAGCCTGTTTGCCTGCCGCCGGGTCGGTCAGCCAGCCTTGCAGATATTCTGCCTGCACCAGACGAATTTCACCCAGCCGACCTTCCTGCACCAGCGCGCGTGCCTCGCGCACCATCGGCATGGCGCAGTAATTGTGCGTCAGAAAGAACTTCGCGCTGCTGGCCCGAACGGCATTGGCAATTTCCTGCGCCTGTTCCTGCGTCGCCGCCAGTGGCTTGTCGCAGATGACATGGATGCCCGCCTGCAGAAACGCGATCGCCGGAGCCGCGTGCAGATTGTTGGGTGTTACGATCGCCACCGCCTCGACACCATCCGCGCGCCCGGCCTCTTCCCTGGCCATGTCTTCAAAGCTGTTATAGCTGCGAATTCCCAGTTCTTCGGCACTTGCAGCGGCGCGCGCGGCGTCTGATGACAAGGCCCCGGCCACAAGCTCAAACTCGCCATCCATGCGCGCGGCTATGCGGTGAATGGCGCCGATAAAGGCGCCCGTGCCACCCCCAACCATTCCCAGGCGAATTCTGCTCATAGCCCCAACGCCTTCCTGACGGCCTGCGGGTCAATGTCCGAAGCGGCAAAGTCGTCAAATGCATGCGGCGTGACGCGAATGATGTGGTCGCGAACAAAACGCGCGCCTTCCCTCGCCCCATCTTCCGGATGTTTCAGGGCGCATTCCCATTCAACCACGGCCCAGCCGTCAAAACCATACTGCGTCAGTCTGGAAAATACGCCCTTGAAGTCCACCTGCCCGTCTCCCGGGCTGCGGAACCGTCCAGCCCGGTTTGCCCATGACTGAAACCCGCCATACACGCCTTGTCGCCCTGTCGGATTGAACTCGGCATCCTTGACGTGAAACATCCGGATCCGCTCATGATAAATGTCGATGTTCTGAAGATAGTCCAGTTGCTGCAGCACATAGTGCGACGGATCGTAGAGCATATTGGCCCGGGCATGATTGCCGACCCGCTCCAGAAACATTTCAAAAGTTATGCCGTCGTGCAGATCTTCGCCTGGATGAATTTCGTAGCAGACATCGACGCCATTTTCTTCCGCCAGATCAAGCAACGGCCGCCAGCGCGTGGCCAGCGTATCAAACGCCATTTCCACCAGACCCGGCGCACGTTGCGGCCACGGGTAAAGATACGGCCATGCCAGTGCACCGGAAAAAGTTGCCATACGATCCAGGCCCAACAGACGGCTGGCGCGAATGACCTTGCCGACCTGATCAACCGCCCATTCCTGCCGCGCCTGCGCATTGCCCTGCACCGCCTGCGGCGCAAAAGCATCAAACCCGGCATCATAGGCGGGGTGAACGGCCACGAGCTGACCCTGCAAGTGGCTGGAGAGCTCGGTCACCTCCACTCCATTGTCGCGAGCAATTCCCAGAAATTCGTCGCGATAGTCAGCGGATGTGCAAGCAAGATCCAGATCGAAAATACGGGCGTCATTTGTGGGCACCTGCACGCCAAGGTAGCCGCATTCGGCCGCCCAGCGGGTCAGGCCGACCCAACTGTCAAACGGCGCGTCTGCACCAACAAACTGCGCCAGAAACAGCGCCGGGCCCTTAATCGTCTGCATGAAATCTCACTCCCTGCCTATAAGCTGCACTGGACTGCAATCGATTGCAAACGATTTCTTGCAGCCCGATGCGCGAAGCCATATTGTCGCGCCATGAACAAGAGGCAGACCATAGCCGGCAGGGCCAGATTGTCGGATGTTGCGAAGGTTGCAGGCGTTTCCGCTGCAACCGTGAGTCGCGTTCTTTCACGGCCTGACCTTGTGGCTGACGCCACGCGGGAATCAGTCATGCAAGCGGTGGATGCCACCGGCTACCGCATGAACCACGCTGCAAGAAATTTGCGCAAACAGCGCACAGGTTGCGTGGTGGCGCTTGTGCCAAATCTCGGCAATCCGTTCTTCGCCAAAATTCTGGATGGTATGGGCCGGGAACTGGCACGGTGCGGCTACAATCTGCTGGTGGCTGACACGCAGGAAGATGCAGCGCCGCAACTGGCGCTGCACCGTTTTCTGGACCCTTCACGCGCGGATGGCATTATTCTGCTGGATGGTCGCGCCAGCCTTGGCAACATGGCAGGAAACCCGGACCTGCCGCCGGTGATTACTGCCTGTGAATGGATAGAGGGCAGCCACCTGCCCCGCGTGATACTGGACAATGGCACAGGATCGCGGCAGGCGATTGAGCACTTGCTGGCACTAGGGCACAATCACATTGGCCTGATCTGCGGACCTCCGGAAAATGTTTTGCACAAAGCCCGGCTGGCAGGCGCGCAACAGGCGGCGCACAGTGCACGTCTGACTTTGTTTCCCGGAGATTTTAGGCTGCAGGCGGGGCAGCAGGCGGCACAAAGCTGGCAAATGCTTTCCCCGGACCAGCGACCAACAGGCATATTGGCCTTCTCCGATGAAATGGCCTGTGCCTTCATGGCCAGCCTGCAAAGGGCGGGCTACAGCATACCAAAGGATGTTTCGATCATCGGCTTTGACGATATTGAACTCGTTTCTCATCTTTCGCCGGCGCTGACCACTGTGCATCAGCCCAAGCGCGAATTGGGCCGCAATGCCGCACGGGTCATCCTGAACAGCATTGCAGGAGAAAGCGTGGCTCAAACCACGCTTCTGAAACCTGAGCTCATGATCCGGGAAACAACGGCTAGGCTCTAAAGGCCAAGAAATTTGAACGCTTCTTTTTCCTTGAACTCCGCGTTGGCCTCGCCGGAGAATATGTTTCTCTGGTCTGCGCCAAGATCAAGCTTCATTGTTTTTCCGGTTTCCGGCGAAAAATCCAGTTTGGTCAGATCAACCCAGAACACATTCGGCGTCATGGCAGATTCGAAGAAATATTGCAGGCTGGTCTGATCGGACACGCTGCGCCAGCGTGTGGATGAGATATTGGGCTCTTCCGGTGTGGAAATGCCAAGTGGCACCGACACATTGCGAATGACGCTGAAGGCACTGGCCAGCGTTTCCACCCTGTCGTCAGTTTTTGGTATTGCACCGGCATAGAACGAGGCGCGCGTAAAGCGGTCGGATGCCCGGTTGGTTCCGGGAAGCATCACCGTGCCACCAATCTGCTGCCAATAGCTGTTCAGCGCCAATTGCTGCTCAAACAGTGGAGAATTGGTCATGACATTGTAGTCCGGGCTGTGGTGTATGACCTGCTTGCCATCCACATACTCAAATATAGCACTGTCACCGCCAGCATCCGAAATGGAAAGATGCAGCGTAGCAAGCCTGTCCTCACCCGGTACATTGGCCGTAACAATGGTGAACGGCTCATCGCGCAGCGCATCAACGGCTTCCTGCACCGTGGCGTAATTGTCGAGCACATATTGCGCCCACGCTGAAATCGCCAGGCCCGGGCCGGTGCCATCGAAATGCGGATATTCCGATTCCACAAGCCACAACATGTTGGCAACAAGGCCGGCCTCATTCATTCCATCTGTGGTGGAAACGTCGTATCCGCTGGCAATCACGCTGCCATATCTGGACGTCCACTTGATTGAGTTCGGGCCGGCCTCACCTGAACGGTCCATGCCGCGTGGAAAAACCCACAGGTTCGTGCCGACATCGACCTTCCAGTCCATGGATCTGGCGGTAATGATCTGATCGCCGCCGCCCTTGTAGACAAAGCGCGTGCACGCATCGGCCATCAAGGTGCTGCTTAGGAACACTGCGGTGCAAATTGTTGCGATGGAGCGCTTGCGCAAGAACATGACATCATCCCCTAACCCGTGATGACGGGTATAAAGGCCGCTTTGTGCGACAATGCCAAGTCAATTTCGTCACATAAATGATTTTCCGGCAAAGCTTTCCAGACTAGGTCTTGAAAACAAAGGCCGCACCCAGCGCGATAAAGCAAAATCCAATCAGATGGTTGATGGTAATTGCCTCTTTCAGCCAGAAAACCGAGAAGCCGGCAAACACCATCAGGGTGATGACTTCCTGCATGGTTTTAAGCTGGGCTGTCGAGTAATACTCGCTTCCCCAACGGTTGGCAGGCACAGCCAGACAATATTCAAAAAACGCAATTCCCCAGCTGACCATGATGGCAATCATCAGCGGAGAAGCCTTGTGCTTCAAATGCCCATACCAGGCAAACGTCATGAAGATATTGGATACCACCAGCAAAAGCGGCGTCAGAAACATATTCATTGTCATGGTGGCCGAACCCGTGGAGTTGATACGCGCTGGAGCATTTCTCGTTGAAACGTGACCATTTCAACGGCAAGATAATGAAACATTACAAAAAGTTAGAGCGGTTCAGGTGAACGAAATCATCACCTGAACCGCTCTAATACAGCAGTTTCAACTTCAATGGGAAGCGGTATCGCATCTGGTCGGAAAGGGGTTGCCGCACGGCCCTGTTGTTGAGCCGCACGGCAGTTTTCATTCACAATGTCAGAACTGGCGACCCAGTTTGTGGTCCACCGAATGCTTGTTGGCGCCGTGGATGAAGAAGAAAAAGGTGATAGCCGCCCAGAGGATGGATTTCTCAGCGCCCGAAAAGCCTTCGGCCTGAACCACCCAGTGGAAGTACACCGTTACCAGCAGAACGACCGTTGCAGCCAGTGCTGCGGGCCGAGTGAACAGGCCGATGACCAGCAGAAGACCACCCAGAAATTCGGTTGCGGCCAAAAGTGGCGACCAGAACGCACCTGGATAGAAGCCAAGGTTTTCAACCATTCCAGTCATCCGGAACGGATCCATGATTTTGGGGAAACCGTGCACCATCAGTGCCGCTCCGCAAATCACCCGCAACAGGGTTTCGGAGGGCGCACGCAATGCATCGTAAAATCCGGCCAAGGCGGGAATACGCTCGCCAACGCGTGTTTCAATATTTGACATGTCAGATCCTTTTTCCGCGGCTGTCAGCCTGCGGCATAGCAAAATGAAATTGAGTGGTAAGTCAGATCAGACTGTCAGTTCGCGCGGTGGCCGTTCCAGCCTGCCGCCTGCACTGCCCTGCGGCAAAAGATCGATGGTGTGCGCAAGCAACATTTTGTCCGCCATGCGCACAGCATCTGATTGCGCAGCATGCAAAACAGCCTTGCCAAGGCACGAAGTCTCTGCCGGCGCTTGCTTGGCAACGCGTGCATTTTCCGTGTCGATGCTGCACACGCGGATGCTCTGCTGCGAGGGGCAGGTCACTTCCGCCGCCACTGCAACACGCAAGGGAGCCGCCAGACAGGCGGCCACCAAGAAGAGCAGAAAGATTTTCAATATCGCCGACACAAGCCAGCAGTTAGATTTGGAACGGCAGGTTGTCAATCCTTCGCCCGGATTTCCTGCCCGCGCCCCTCACCTCTGGACCGGCGCGATACGCGATCCAGCACAGCATTGACCAGCCTCGGCTCATCTTCAGAATAGAACGCCTTGGCAATGTCCACATATTCGGAAACGATGACGGCCACCGGCACATCCTTGCGGCTGGTAACTTCGTAAGTGCCAGCGCGCAGAATTGCCCGGAGGGTGGTGTCCAGCCTTGCAAGTGGCCAGTCCGCGGTTAAAGACGAGTGGATCAGCGGGTCGATGGTCTTTTGTGCACGCACGACTCCTGACACAATGTCTCGAAACCACGCAGCATCGGCCTCACGGTACACATCGCCATCAACCTCCTGGCCCAGCCGGAAGGCTTCATGCTCTGCAACCGTGTCCAGAAGGCTCGTGCCGCCAACATCCATCTGATACAGCGCCTGCACAGCTGCCAAACGCGCCGCGCCTCGCTTGTTGGCTAAGCGCGGCGGTTTGGGAAAAGCATCGGACATGGCTCAGGCTCCGAACGATTTGCGCAGGTCGATCATGGTCAGCGCCGCTGCTGCAGCCGCTCCGCCCTTGTCCTTGCGCGCAACGATGGCTCGCTCCAGCGCCTGTTCTTCATTTTCAACCGTCAGTATGCCATTGCCAATTGCAACGCCTTCCATCGAAAGGTCCATCAGCGCCCGGCTGGATTCATTGGCAACAATTTCGAAATGGTAGGTTTCGCCGCGTATGACGCAGCCCAGCGCAACATAGCCATCATAGGACGTGCCGCCGACATCTTCTCCCGCCAGCGCCATGGTGACGGCCGCGGGAACTTCCAGCGCGCCCGGAACGGTTACCACGTTAAACGTTGCCCCGGCGGCTGTCAGCGCCGCCTTGGCACCTTCCAGAAGATGATCGGCAATATGCTCGTAAAAACGAGCTTCAACGATGAGAATGTGCGGAGCAGATGACATTACAAATACAAATCCTGAACAGAAGCCGGCAAAATGGACCGCGGAACCTGAAAGATTTCCGGACGCGACCCGATTTCACACATGTGCTTGAATGGTTTTACAGCACCCGTTATCCCGCAGACTGTGGAATACCGGTGCCGAACAGACGCTCGGCATAGCGCGCAATCTGGTCAACCTCAAGATTAACCACATCATCTTTTTGTCTTTCGCCCCAAGTTGTGACACCGAGCGAGTGCCGGATCAACAGCACATCAAAAATATCGTCGGCAACGCCGTTAACCGTCAGCGACGTGCCATCAAGGCAGATCGAGCCTTTCTGGGCAATGAAGCGCTTCAGATCCTGCGGGGCGCGCAGCCTGAACCTTGTCGCTTCACCTTCATCCTGAACATCGACAATGCTTGCTTTACCATCCACATGGCCCGAAACAAGGTGCCCGCCAAGTTCGTCACCAACACACAGCGCCCGCTCCAGATTCAGCCGGCTGCCGGGCTGCCAGGCGCCGGCTGTTGTCAGACGCAGGGCTTCTTCCCATGCCTCAACCTCGAACCAGCGTTCATTGGACCCGGGCGCGGCCAGTTGCGTCACCGTCAGACAGACGCCCGCACAGGCAATGGAAGCACCAATGGCGATCGTGGACGGGTCATAAGCAGTTTCCACGCGAAAGGCGCGCCCTTCGTCCAGTTCGCGTACCGCACTTATCTGGCCAATATCGGTAATAATTCCGGTAAACACTAGCGATCCCTTCTTTCATATTCGCACCAGACATCATCGCCGAAGAAATTTTGCTCTGTCAGGCTGTAGTGCTGCAAATGCGCATTTGTCAGCGGCGAGGCAACCCCTTCTGCACCAACAATCACGGGCGAGCGTACGACGATCAGGCGATCCGCCAGGCCTGCGGACAATATCGCTTGCCCCAGCCTGTGCCCGGCTTCGTACAGCACGGTGGAAATTCCGAGGCTGGCAAGGGATGCGAAAAAGCCTGCAAAATCCTGCCTGTCATTGATGTCCAGCAATCGGCACCCCGCCGCCAGATACGGCGCTTTGGCGGCTTCGCCAACCTCTGCCGACACAGCCAGCAGTGTTGGAGTCTGTTTGGCTGTTCGTACCAGCTTGCAGCCTGGCGGCGTAGCAAGCAGCGGGTCATAGACAATGCGCAGCGGTGAACGATCCTCCAGACCCGGCAGACGGCAGGTCAATTGCGGATCATCCGCCAGAACCGTTCCAACCCCAACCAGAATTGCGTCGCTGAAGGCGCGCTGCAAATGTGTCTGACGATTGGCGATTGCGCCACTGATGGCAACCTGACCAGTACCAGCCCGACCAATCGCGCCATCAGCCGACTGTGCAACCTTGAGTGTCACGTAGGGTCTGGCATGCTGGACACGGCTGAAAAAACCGCTCAGCGGCTCTTTCGCAGCCTCTGCCTCGACGCCGAGGGTAACACTCACCCCGCCTGCCTGCAAAATGGCGAAACCGCGGCCATCCACCCGCATATCAGGATCTTGCAGCGCCACAACAACCCTGGCAATCCCGGCACGCACCAGCGCATCGGCGCAGGGCGGCGTTACACCATGATGCGCGCACGGCTCCAATGTCACATAAGCAGTTGCGCCGCGCGCCGCTTCACCCGCTTCCTGCAGGGCCAGCACTTCACCATGCGGCCGCCCACCCTTTGCAGTCACGCCACGGCCAACAATCTTCGGTTCATGGCCGTTGTGCTGCGCAACAATCAACACCCCAACCGAAGGGTTGGATCCGGTCAGACCGACATGGCATCGAGACAGGCGAATGGCAGCGGCCATGTAACGGCGATCCGCTTCAGTCGCCACACCGTTAACGGGTGACATGGCCGGCGATCAGTCCTTTTCCTTGACAGGCAGCGTCGCCAGTTCCTGGATCAGCGCCTCAAAATCCCTTGCCTCGCGAAAATCCCGGTAAACCGAGGCAAAACGCACATAGGCAACGTCATCCAGTCCGCGCAAGGCTTCCATAACCAGAAGCCCGACATCTTCCGAACGCACTTCACTTTCACCCGAGGACTCCAGTTGCCGGACAATACCGGAAATCATCCGCTCCATCCGCTCACTGTCAACCGGGCGCTTGCGCAAAGCGGTTTCAATGGATCGCGCCAGCTTATCGCGCTCAAACGGCACTTTGCGGCCAGAGCGCTTAAGCACGGTCAACTCACGCAGTTGAACCCGTTCGAAGGTTGTAAAACGCCCATTGCAATCCGGGCAGGTCCGCCGACGGCGAATAGCCCCGCCGTCCTCTGCGGGGCGTGAATCCTTGACCTGCGTTTCCTGTGATCCGCAATATGGACAGCGCATGGTTTATCCAAGGCTGGGGTAAATCGGGAAACGGTCTGTCAGTGCCAGCACCTTTTCCTTCACGCGGGTTTCAACAACGGCATTGCCTTCCGGCGAGTTGGACTGCTTCAGCCCATCCAGAACCTCGACAATCAGTTCGCCGACTTCGCGGAACTCTGCAGCGCCAAAGCCGCGGGTTGTCGCTGCTGGTGTACCAAGACGCACGCCGGATGTGATGGTTGGCTTTTCCGGGTCATTCGGCACGCCATTCTTGTTGCAGGTAATTCCCGCACGGCCAAGTGCAGCTTCCGACGCCTTGCCATTCAGCATTTTGGGACGCAGGTCCACCAGCATCAGATGCGTGTCTGTACCACCCGAAATGATGTTGAGACCCCCTGCGCGCAGTGTTTCAGCCAATACTTTGGCATTCTCCACTACTGCCTTGATATAGCTTTTGTATTCCGGCGTCAGAGCCTCTTTGAATGCCACCGCTTTACCGGCAATGACATGCATCAGGGGCCCACCCTGCAAGCCTGGGAAAATTGCCGAATTCACTTTCTTGGCAATGTCTTCATCATTGGTCAGCACCAGTCCGCCGCGCGGTCCGCGAAGGGTCTTGTGCGTGGTTGATGTAACGATGTGTGCATGCGGAAACGGGCTGGGATGCTCTCCCGTTGCAACCAGACCGGCAAAATGCGCCATGTCGACCCAGAGATACGCGCCGACAGCATCTGCAATTGCGCGGAAGCGCGCAAAATCAATGCGGCGGGAATAGGCAGAACCGCCCGCTACGATGATGCGGGGCTTGTGCTGCTCTGCCAGAGCTGCAACCGCGTCGTAGTCAATCAGGCCTGTTTCCACATCCAGCCCATACTGAACCGGGTTGAACCAGCGGCCGGACAGATTTGGCTTGGCACCATGTGTCAAATGCCCGCCGGCATCGAGGCTCATGCCCAGAATGGTTTCACCCGGGCTGGAAAGGGCCATCAGAACGGCCTGATTGGCCTGACTGCCGGAATTGGGCTGAACATTTGCAAAGCCGCAGCCAAAAATTTCCTTGGCACGTTCAATCGCCAGTGTTTCAGCTACGTCCACATATTCGCAGCCACCATAATAGCGACGCCCCGGATAACCTTCTGCATATTTGTTGGTCAAAACAGAGCCCTGCGCTTCAAGCACAGCGCGCGAGACAATGTTTTCAGAAGCAATCAGCTCAATCTCATGCTGCTGGCGATGCAGCTCGCTTCTCATGGCTGCAAACAATTCCGGATCGCTGGCGGCGATACCGTCTGCAAAAAAGGCCTCATGACGGTGCGAAGGTTGTTCTGCGATGGCCTGCGACATATCGATTGCTCCGACTAGATAGCGCCAGCGCGTTCCTCTGCTGGCGAGTTGGCTGCGGTCTATCATGGAAAGATCGCCCGCGCCAATATCGACTTGCTGTACCAACAAGAAATGCCGGAAGTCCAGGACTTCCGGCACCAGCACATCTAACGTTAAGGCCGTCACGCTTCTACGGCCAAGAATGTGAAGCACTGTAGAGTCAGACCATTTCTGCCGATCGCAGGATCACAGGAAGTGGTCTGGCCCCAGAAGTTTCACCATCCGCCTTTTTCAGTAGGTGATGCCGGTAACGACCTGCTCACCAGGCTGGTAGGCAACGGGGCGTGAGTCCGACATGGCCAATTGCTCTGATCCATCCATGCGATAAATATCGTCGCGGAACTGCACCACGGTTGGATCAGTTGCCCACGCCGTCAGATAGGTGAAGTGCAATGGCACCGGATTTGAAATGTTGATGTCCTGCCGTGTTCTGGCAGAAACAACCTTTTCAATTGCCGAACGATCCCAGCCCGGCGTATCGCGCGCAATCCACACAATCAGGTCACGCACATTCTGCACACGCACGCAGCCCGATGATTCAAACCGCATCAATTGCGAAAACACGCTCTGCTGCGGTGTGTCGTGCATGTAAACGGCATGCGGGTTCGGAAAGTTGATCTTGACCGAAGACATGGCGTTGTTTTTGCCCGGGTTCTGCCGGAACAGATAGCGTGCAGCTTCCTCGGTGTTCCAGTCGATTTCAGATGGAGGAATAACCCGACCATCCGAGGCGTAGATGAAAATGTCGTTGCGTTCCAGATAAGTCGGATCGGTCCGCATCAGCGGAATGATGTCCTTGCGAACGATCGATGTTGGCGCATGCCAATATGGGTTGAGATTCAGATTGGTAATGCGCGATTGCAGAATTGGCGTCTGGCGGTCAATCTTGCCGACAACGGCCGTATGACGCTGAACAACATTGCCGCGCTCCACCGCCTCAATCGAGGCCGCCGGAATGTTGACCATGACAAAACGCTGTGCGTCGTAGCTCTGCTTCTGCAACCGGTTGAGATTGGTCTGCAACTGACCAAGCCGCACTTCGGCCGGCACATTCATTGCCTGATAGCTGTGCGCCGCCACGACGCCGTCTGCTGGCAGGCCATGGCGCGCCTGAAAGCGCTTAACGGCGGCATCAACATAAGTATCGAATGCAGGAGATTGTCCGGCTGTGCGGCTCAGATCTCCGGAAATTGCCAGACGCTCACGCAGTGCCATGACATTGGGGTGCTGAACGCCAAGACGAAGTGTCTGGTCTTCCGGAACTCGTCTCCACCCGCCAGACATTGCGATCTGCTGATATGAAGAAATTGCCTGCTGCATTGCCGACGATGTGTTCGGCGAAAACACCGGCTGGTTCGAGGCAACTGTTGCCACATTGGCCGAGCGGGTGTCGAACTGATCGTTCCATCCGCCGCGGTTGGGCGCCGTCAGAACACCGTCAATCGCCGACTGCGCCAAAGCGCTGCCTGGCAAAGCTGCAATGCCGGCAGCGGCAGCCGCTCCGGCAACCACGGTGCGGCGGGACACTTTGGCCCGCGCTAACCTGGAAATGGCATCAACCATTCAAACCCCCTGCTTGTTGACCCGGACGTCTGGGCAAGCCGGACCCGAATTTTTCTGCAAGCCACGGCATTATGGCTAAAGAGTGGAAAACAAAATGTTAAATTACGCTATTGCGCCAACGTTGCATTTTTAGCGCGCCTGAAACGTCAGAGCCGATACATGATTGTATCGTTCCAGAACCGGTCAAGTCGCTGCAAAGACCGGTTCATTTTCTGAAATTCCTGCTCGTCCAGCCCGCCGACCTTGTCGATCGAGCCGATATGCCGATTATAGAGCTCGGTAACGATTTCAGCAACTTCCAGCCCGGCCTCGGTCAGCGACACGCGCACCGCCCGCTTGTCGCTGGAGGATTTCTGATGATCGATGAAGCCGAGTTCAACCAGCTTTTTCAGATTGTACGACACATTGGAGCCAAGGTAGAACCCGCGAGAACGCAACTCGCCAGCGGTGAGAATGCTGTCGCCTATGTTAAAAAGCAGCAGCGCCTGCACGGCGTTGATGTCAGTTCGGCCGTTGCGGTCAAACTCGTCCTTCACCACGTCCAGCAGGCGGCGATGAAGCCGCTCCACCAACTGCAACGTTTCCATATACAGCGATTTCAAATCGCCGCGATCTTCCATGGGATGATCCTGAGCGGTCTGGTGAAATCTTTGGCCTGTCATGCGGTGTACTCCGACACTCATACGTCACAACACCGCAACTGCGGCAGTACTGCGAAAGATGATGCGGGTGTCAGTCTGAATCCGCTGTTAAAATTTATTCTTAACGGCGCGTTACCAGAACACTTCCCGTTGAAGCACTGGCATTTCAAAGCGGGAACAGTGCGACAAAACAGCGTGTTAAGGCAGTTCAGGACATTGAGTGTTCGCCTGGACCGCTTCAAGCGTTTTTAACAATGCAATTAACAATTGGTTATTGATCAGGCCAGTTTGCGGCTGGTTACAACAGTCGCCAGCCACAAAAGCAGAACAACCAGCAAAGCCACTGCGTGAAGGCCGATCATTACACTGTTGCCGAAAAAGCCCGGAACTGCGCCGTAAATCGCGACATCAATTCCTACAACCGCGATCCAGAGAACGAGACCCCAGGCCGTAAAGAGCCACAGGCCCAGACCTGTTACCGGGTACAGCACAGCCAGACTGGCAGTGGCCAGCCGCCAGCCGAATGGCATCTGGTCAAAGCGCCAGAGCTCCTTGTCGAATATGCCGACAATGCATATCCAGTAGAAAATTCCTGCGACGAAAAATGTTGCCCCGACAACGCGATATAGAATTTTGATAATCTTTTTTATCAAAATTTTCCGGTCTAGAAGGTCCTGATTTTTCTGCATCTGCACACCAATTAAACCACAGTTCCGGCAGTGATTGGCCAGCGAATGCGCGCGAAACAAAAGATAGAAATGTTCCAGCTATTTCGTTTCGCGCCGAACCGTCCTAGTAAGTCTGCCAAAGTTCCCAACAGGCGATCTCACAGGGCGTGAGTCGTCAGGGATTCAATTTTTGGTTGTATAGTTTTATAAGCAGTATCGAAAGGAAAAGTCTGATGCACAGGCGCGATCCGTCGGAGTTAACACCCGCAATCGATGCTGCAACAGGCGGACGCCGCTACCGCAGATTGAGGCAGCATGACTGGTCACGCCGCCTGATCCGGGAAACACAAATCGCCTCTTCCGATCTGATATGGCCGGTCTTTGTCCGGGATGGAGATGGTGGGCCGGAACCGGTGGAGTCGATGCCGGGTGTTTTCCGCTATTCGGTCAAAGGCGCGGTAGAGGCTGCCTTGCGCGCCCGGGATCTGGAAATTCCGGTTATTGCGCTGTTTCCTTTCAATGACACAGCCTGCCGGGATGAGGATGGCAGCGAAGCGCTGAACCCGGACAATCTGGTGTGCCGTGCCACGCGCGCCATAAAGGCCGCGGTGCCGGAAATCGGCATATTGTGCGATGTGGCATTGGACCCATACACAAGCCACGGCCATGATGGTCTGTTGCGCAACGGGCGCGTTGTCAACGACGCCACAGTTGAAGTGCTTTGCCAGCAGGCATTGATCCAGGCTCAGGCGGGATGTGACATTATCGGGCCATCGGACATGATGGATGGTCGCATTGCCATGATCCGCTCGGCTTTGGACGAAGCGCATCTGGGCGACACGATGATCATGTCCTATGCCGCCAAGTATGCTTCGGTGTTCTATGCGACATTTCGCGATGCTGTGGGCTCGTCCGGCGTTTTGAAAGGCGACAAGCGCACTTACCAGATGGATTATTGCAATGGCGCCGAGGCCCTGCGCGAAGCCGCGCAGGACATTGCGGAAGGTGCGGATATGATCATGGTCAAGCCGGGCCTGCCCTATCTGGATGTGTTGACCCGTATGGTGCAGGAGTTCAACCTGCCCTGCTTCGCCTACCAGACCTCCGGCGAATATTCGATGATCATGGCAGCGGCGGAACGCGGATGGCTGGATCGTGACGCTGCAATGCTGGAAGTTCTGACGGCATACAAGCGAGCTGGTGCATCCGGCATCCTCAGCTATTTTGCACCTATGGTTGCGGAGCGCTTTTCAAAATAACCACCCGTTCTTGCATAAAGGCGTGGCCTATCCCATTTTCAGGCGAACAAATTCGCTTTTATCAGGAACAAGCAATGAGCCAGACTGTCGATTTGGAATCAAATGCAATTCTGAATGATGTGCGCGCTTTCAGCAGCGTCCGCACAAGACGCATTCTGGCATTCATGGTGGATTTTACCATCGTGCTTCTTCTGCTGATTCCAGCAGCAATCGTCGTTGGCATTCTGGGTGTCATAACCTTTGGCCTCGGCTGGCTGCTCTATGCTGCGCTTCTACCGCTGGTGGCAATTCTGTATGTCGGCTTCACCATGGGCAGCGGAAGCCAGGCAACCATTGGCATGCGTCTGTTTGGTATACGCCTGATGCGGCTGGACGGCGCGCCGGTGGATTCGGTGTTTGCCGTTCTGCATGCGGTGCTGTTCTGGGCGTCGATTGCCACTCTGACGCCGCTGGTGCTCCTGTTCTCGCTGTTCACCCGGCGCAAGGAACTGCTGCACGACTATCTTCTGGGCACCGTGGTCATTCGAAACATTCATGATCTAAAGGCTTAGTGGAAATTTTATCCATTTCGCATCCTAAGTCCTTTCGTCACCTTTCCCTCCGCTTCAGTTTGGGTCAAACTGGTACTGTAGCGGGGCAAAGGTGCACCGCGTCGTCGTGAGTTGTGAGAGATGACTGCACATCATCCGCAAACACCGCAGTTTTTTCTCACTGCGCCGGCGGTCTGCCCGTATTTGAACGGCCAGATCGAGCGCAAGGTTTTCACGCATCTTGTTGGCAACCGCGCCGCCGAGCTGTTGGATGTGCTGACCCAGGGTGGCTTTCGCCGCAGTCAGAACATTGCCTACCGCCCCGCTTGCGAAAGATGCCGTGCCTGCGTTTCTGTGCGCATTCTGGTGGATGAGTTTCAACCGTCCCACTCCATGCGCAGAGTTTTGCGCACCAACCGCGACCTGGTGGGCCGGATGGGCCCGGCGGTTGCGTCCAGCGAACAGTATTCCCTGTTCAGAAGCTACCTGGACAGCCGCCACGCCGATGGTGGAATGGCTGAAATGTCCATGTTGGATTATGCCATGATGGTGGAAGACAGCCAGGTGGAAACCCGCATTATTCAGTATCGTCAGCGCGGGCCGGATTCCAGCTTCACCACAGTGTCAGATGGCGATCTGGTGGCCGTGGCCCTGTCCGATGTCATGGCTGACGGGCTGTCTATGGTGTATTCCTACTACAACCCGTCAATGCCGCATCGCAGCCTTGGCAGCCTGATGATCCTTGACCATATTGAGCGCGCACGCGCGCTGGGCCTTCCATATCTCTATCTTGGCTACTGGGTCGAGGGTTCGGCCAAAATGGATTATAAGATCCGCTTTCTGCCACAGGAGCATCTGCGTCCATCCGGCTGGGCGCGATATGAAAAAACCGGCGACCAGACAGCCTAGGCCACCGTCGTTGAGGCCGGAGCGCGCTGGCTACCGACCCACAAATTTTCCGTTTTTAGGGAAGCCCTTGGGCACCAGTCGGCCAGCCTGCGCCCTGTCGCCGCTCCACTCAAACAGTTCCGCTTCAGAGCGGCTGTAGGTGCGGCCGGCAGAATCCACCCAGGTCAGGCCATCGGCAATGTTGAAGATGCGCAGGTCGGAAATCCCGCCATCCTTGTAGCGCTGCAACCGCACACCCTTGCCGCGTGTCATTTCCGGAATCTGGCTGAGCGGAAACACCAGCATTTTCCGATTTTCGCCCACGGCCGCCACCCTGTCGCCCTCAACGCGCAGGGCCAGTGCCAGCCGCGCATTGTCGGAAACATTCAGCACCTGCTTGCCGCGCCGCATACCGGACAGCAGCTCATTTTCGCTGACAATGAAACCATTGCCCTGGTTCGAAACAATCAGCCGCTTTTCAGCCGGGTTCACAACAAAGCCCGACACAATATCCTGATCATCCTCCAGCTCGATAGCCAGTCGCACCGGGTCACCATGCCCGCGCCCGCCAGGCAGTTTGTCCGCTCCCAGCGTAAACGCTCTGCCATTGGTAGAAAGGAAAATCAGCTTGTCAGTTGTGTGCGCCGGAAATGCCAGCTTTAGAGCATCGCCTTCCCGGAACTGCAGTGTAGAGGTGTCGGCCAGATGTCCGCGCATGCCGCGCAGGAAGCCTTTTTGCGACAACACAATGGTAATTGGCTCACGCTCAATCAGCGCTTCAGCAATCACATCCGACATGTGGTTAGGCGCGTCGGCGAACAAAGTGCGGCGCTTGCCCAGTTTGGTCTTTTTGGAGAAAGTTTCCCTGACCGCTCGCACTTCTGCGGCAATGGCACTCCATTGCAACTGGGCAGAGGCCAGAAGCGCCTCTTTTTCCTGCTTCTCTGCGCTCAGCGCGTCAAACTCGCGCTTCAGCTCCAGCTCTTCCAGCTTGCGCAAAGACCGCAAACGCAGGTTCAGGACTGCTTCCGCCTGAACATCCGTCAGCTCAAATGTGCGCATCAATTGCTGTTTGGGCTCATCTTCCTCACGGATGATCCGGATCACTTCATCCAGATTGAGGAAAATGATGAGATAGCCGGCAACAATTTCCAGCCGCCGTTCAATCTGCCCAAGGCGAAACGCCGCCCGGCGCACCAGAACCTCTCGCTGATGCTCCAGCCATTCCACCAGCACATCGCGCAGCGACATGACTTTGGGAATCTTGCCGCCCGACAGAACATTCATGTTCAACGGGATCCGGCTTTCCAGATCCGTCAGCCGGAACAGGGATTCCATCATCAATTCGGGATCAACCGACCGGCTGCGCGGCTCCAGCACAATGCGAACATCTTCGGCTGATTCATCGCGAATATCGGCCAGCAACGGCAGCTTGCGGGCGACCAGCAGATCGGCAATTTTCTCAATCAGCCGGGACTTCTGCACCATGTAGGGAATTTCAGTTACAATGACGACATAGCCGCCACGGCTCTGCTCTTCCTTTTCCCACCGCGCCCGCACGCGAAACGAGCCGCGACCCGTGGCATATGCCTCCCGAATTGCGGCCTGACCTTCGACCACCACGCCGCCAGTGGGAAAATCCGGTCCCTGGATATAGCGCAGCAGAACATCCACGCTGGCATCCGGTGTTTCAATCAGCTTCAGCGCGGCATCGCATATCTCAGCCGCATTGTGCGGCGGTATCGACGTTGCCATGCCAACTGCAATGCCGGTTGCGCCGTTGGCCAGAAGATTGGGGAATGCGCCGGGAAGCACCACCGGCTCTTGATCTTCTTCATTGTAGGTGGCTTTGAAATCCACCGCATCTTCATCCAGACCGCGCAGCAGAAGCGTTGCCACTTCGGTCATACGGGCTTCCGTGTAGCGCATGGCAGCGGCGCTATCACCATCCACATTGCCGAAATTGCCCTGCCCGTCGATCAACGGATAGCGAATAGCGAAATCCTGCGACAGTCGCACCAGCGCATCATAGATCGAGCTGTCACCATGCGGGTGAAACTTGCCCATCACATCGCCGACAATCCGGGCGCATTTCTTATAACCCTGACCGGGGTCCAGCCGCAGAATGCGCATCGCATGCACAATGCGCCGGTGCACAGGCTTCAGCCCGTCTCGCACATCCGGCAGGGCGCGGCCCATAATTGTGGACAAGGCATAGGCAAGGTATCGCTCTTCCAGCGCCGCCTTCAGGTCAACCGGTTCAATGTCACCGCCGCTTAACGGGCCGTCCGCTTTTTTACCCATATTTCATCGCGTAATGGACGCTGGCAAAAAGCACAAGCGCCGGTCGAGGTTATCCAACGACAAACATAAAATCGTCGCAGCTTTGCGGCATTCCTTGCGTTTTCGCATTGCCATATCGTCCGCCCGCCCCATAAACCGAAGATGGAATTTTGCGATTCACCAATCCCCGGTTGAATCAACGTACGCTTATGAAGAGGGTAATGAACCAATGTCTGCAATTCGCTCCCGCCGCCTGCTTTCCGGTCTGGCCGCCGCCCTTCTATGCTCCACCTCCGCATTTGCCGCCGATGGCGAAGCGCTGGGCCAGCGTCTCAAGGACCTTGCCGCCGCGCAGGATATGGTCGTCAATTACACGGCCGCGGAGACCAATGGCGACGACGTCGTATTGAAAGGCCTGACGGTTGGTCCGGCAGACAGCACCGTCAATCTGGGCGATGTGACGTTTGAAACGGTAACAGGCACACCGGAAGACGGCTTTAAAATTGAGCGAGTGGCGCTGGCCGATGTTGAATCGGTTGATGATACCAGCAGCTTCCACCTTGGCAGCTTTGTTGGCGAAAACATCGTGCTGCAAGGCACAGTCGCCAATGCAGACGCGCTTCCAACCAGCTTTTACATGGAAAAGCTGGCAATCAGCGACGTTGCCATACGCGACAAGGGCGAGGACATTTCAACCATCGCTGAAATCACTGCCGACAACACCATTACCGCTGAAGGCAATATGAGCGGAAGTTTTGTGCTGACCGGCCTGGTGATCAATACCGAAGATAATGAAAACACACAGGCACAGGCGGCATCACAGCCTCTGGCTGAAATGGGCTATTCGCCAATTCGCGCGAATATGAACGGCAGTGCCGAGTGGCACCCCGGCACGGGCATGCTGACGCTGGACCCGATGACCATTGAACTTGAAGATGGTGGCAAGCTGGACTTCACCTACACCATCAACGGCTATACACCGGCATTCATCCAGCAATTGCAGCAGTTGCAGCAGCAAATGGCGGCCGCTCCGGAAAACAATGAGGGTGCCGGCATGGCGATGCTGGGCCTGATGTCGCAAATTCAGCTGATCAATGCCAACCTGGCATTCACTGATGACTCGCTGACGCCAAAATTGCTGGACTATTTTGCCGGCAAATCTGGTCAAAGCCGGACAGAATTTGTCAACACGCTCAGCTCGCAGCTGCCAATGCTTCTGGCACAGCTGCAAAATCCGGAATTCCAGACCAAGGTCTCAGACGCTGTGACACAGTATCTGAACGATCCGAAAAACATCACCATCTCCATTGCGCCTCCGGCACCTGTGCCAGCCACGCAAATCATTGGTGCTGCGGTTGGTGCGCCCCAAACGTTGCCGCAGGTGCTGAATCTTGATGTGATTTCAAACCAGTAGGTCTCATTTCGTTGAAACGGTTACGTTTCAGCGAAAACAATTCGACCTTGAAAAATCCGGGGCGTTTGAGCCGATCATTGCGATCCGGCTCAAACGCCCCGGATTTATAACTTGCCGATCAAGTCTCAGGCCTTGGGCTGAGGAGCAACCCGAACGCCCAATTCCCGCAGCTGGGTCGGTGTCGCTTCCGCAGGTGCATTCATCAGCAGATCATAGGCCTGCTGGTTCATCGGGAACATGGTGATCTCGCGCAGGTTTTTCACGCCGCAAAGCAGCATGACGATGCGGTCCACACCGGCTGCCATTCCGCCATGCGGCGGTGCGCCATACTGAAACGCGCGATACAGCCCGCCGAAGCGCTCTTCCACGTCATTGCGGGAATAGCCTGCAATTTCAAACGCTTTCACCATGGCTTCCGGCAAGTGGTTGCGAATGCCTCCGGACGCGATTTCAAAGCCATTGCAGACGATGTCATACTGGTAGGCTTTGATTGACAGCGGGTCCTGCCCTTCCAGTGCATCCATTCCGCCCTGTGGCATGGAAAACGGGTTGTGCGAAAAGTCGACCTTCTTTTCTTCTTCCTGCCATTCATAAAACGGGAAGTCGATAATCCATGCCAGCTCGAACCGATCACGGTCGATGAGGTTCAACTCTTCGCCAACGCGGGTGCGCGCGGCACCGGCAAAATCGACAAACTTCTTCGGGTTGCCCGCCACAAAGAAGCAGGCATCCCCGGCCGCAAGTCCCAGTTGGGTGCGAATGGCCTCTGTCCGCTCATCGCCAATATTCTTGGCCAGCGGGCCGGCACCAGACAATGCACCCTCTTCCTCACGCCAGAAAATATAGCCAAGGCCGGGCTGACCTTCGCCCTGCGCCCAGGAATTCATTCTGTCGCAGAATGCGCGCGAGCCACCGGTTTTTGCCGGAACCGCCCAGATTTCCACTGCCGGGTCAGAGGCAATCATGTTGGCGAAAACCTTGAAGCCCGAGCCGGCAAAATGCTCGGTCACAGCTTCCATTTCAATCGGGTTGCGCAAGTCTGGCTTGTCCGAGCCATATTTGCGCATAGCATCATCATAGGGAATCCGGCGAAACGTTTGGCTCACCGGCTTGCCGTCGGCAAAATCCTCGAAGATTCCGCGAATCACCGGCTCCATCGTCTGGAAAATGTCTTCCTGCGTCACGAAGCTCATTTCCAGATCGAGCTGGTAAAACTCGCCCGGCAGGCGGTCTGCCCGTGGATCTTCATCACGGAAGCACGGCGCGATCTGGAAATAGCGGTCAAAGCCGCTCATCATGATCAGCTGCTTGTACTGCTGCGGGGCCTGCGGCAGCGCATAGAACGAGCCTTGATGAATGCGGGATGGCACAAGAAAATCGCGAGCGCCCTCTGGCGAAGAGGCAGTCAGAATGGGCGTGGAAAACTCTGTAAAGCCCTCATCCGCCATGCGGCGGCGCATGGAAGAGATGATCTGCGTACGGCGCATGATGTTGCGATGCAAAGTCTCCCGCCGCAAATCCAGAAAGCGGAATTTCAGGCGCGTGTCTTCCGGATAGTCTGGCTCGCCGAACACCGGCAGCGGCAGTTCCCTGGACCGGCTCAGAACTTCAATCTCGCTGGCAAACAGCTCAATTTCGCCGGTTGGCAGTTTTGCATTCACCGTATCAGCCGAACGCGCCTTGACCTCGCCGTCAACACGAATAACCCATTCGCTGCGCACCTGTTCAGCAGTGCTGAATGCCGGCGAATCAGGATCAACGACAATCTGGGTCAGGCCAAAGTGGTCACGCAGGTCGATGAACAGCAGGCCGCCATGGTCACGGACACGGTGGACCCAACCGGAAATGCGTACTGTGCTGCCCACATCAGGGGTACGGAGGGCCGCGCAGGTGTGGCTGCGATAGCGATGCATGGTCTTCTTCTTCCCGGCTCCGGCAAGGGAGCCAAACTGGTCAACGGATTAAGCCCTAGATTTGCCGCGGAAAAGCGCATGGCATTCTCCTGATGTCAAGATTTGGCTAAGCAGCATGAACACGCTTCAAACCACGGCTGCAATGCACTATGAAAGCGCCCATGGAGCCAATCACCTCGACAAGCGCGCTTGCGCAAGCCTGCGACACTTTGGGCAAAGCTGAATTTGTAACCGTGGATACAGAGTTTATCCGCGAAACAACGTTCTGGCCGGAGCTGTGCCTGATCCAGATGGCCAGTGATGAGCTGGCGGTTCTGGTTGACCCGCTGGCACCTGGCATGGACCTGACGCCATTTTTTGAGCTGATGGCCAATCCTGCGGTTATCAAAGTGTTTCACGCAGCGCGGCAGGATATCGAAATTATCTACAAGCAAGGCGGCATAATACCAGCACCCTTGTTTGACACGCAGATAGCGGCAATGGCCTGCGGTTTTGGTGAGGCAATTGCCTATGACCAACTGGTGGCGCGCACAACCAACGGCCATATCGACAAAAGCTCGCGCTTCACCGACTGGCGTGCCCGCCCGCTTTCACAAAGTCAGCTTGATTATGCGCTGGCCGATGTAACCTATCTGCGGGACGCCTATCGTGCGTTGAAGAAAACGCTTGCTTACAAGGACCGTGAAGACTGGCTGGCCGGTGAAATGGCCACGCTGTCTTCGCCCGAAACCTATGACATGCCACCCGAACTTGCGCATACGCGGATTAAAGGGCGAATCAAGAAGCCGATAGAACTGGCGGTTTTAAAGGAAATTGCCGCCTGGAGAGAGCGTGAGGCCCGCAACAAGAACCAGCCACGAGGCCGTGTGTTGAAAGATGATGCCCTGATGGAGATTGCGCAGCAACAGCCACGCACGGAAGAGGCGATGGCACGTTTGCGCAGCATTCCACGCGGTTATGAAAAATCACAGTCCGGGCGCGATCTGCTGGCGGCCACGGCCCGCGCGCTGGCCCTTCCCAAGGCCGATCTTCCCGTTTTGCCGCGCCCGCAGGTGCTGCCGGAGGGCACCGGTGCCGCGGTTGATTTTCTGAAAGTGCTTTTGAAAATCGTGACCGAGGAAGAAGGTGTTGCCGCCAAACTGATTGCCACCAGCGACGACCTGGAGAAGCTGGCAACCAAAGGTGAAGAGTCCGGCGTGGCTGCTTTGTCCGGATGGCGCCGCCGCCTGTTCGGTGAAAGAGCGTTGGAACTGCTGGCCGGAAAATCCGCACTGGTTTACCGAAACCGCAAGGTGGAAATCGTCCCGGTTCCGCCATCAGGCTGAACGCTGCAAATTGTCATTTCTGATTGCACTTGACACGCAACGGGAAACACCGTTGCATGAAGTGGTTGACTGGTCCAACCAGTTTATCAGGAAGCGCGATGACAAGCCTTGGTGAAACCCCACTTCTGGCAGAGTATCCGGCCTTTCAGGAAGCGATTGTCAAACGCCCTATCCGTGATGTCATCGCGGATAAAATTGCCATGTTGATTGCCAGTGGCATTTTGCAAGTGGGTGACGCGCTGCCAAGCGAGCGTGATCTTGCCGTATCCCTGAGTGTCAGCCGTGATGCTGTACGCAGTGCAGTCCAGGCGCTGGCAGCCAGAGGCATTCTGGAAATCTCGCACGGGGCGCGCACGCGGGTTCTTGCGGCAGATGTCGGGCCGGTCATGGTGGGTCTGGCGCAGGCGCGCGCGGTTGACGCCTACGACATCGACTCTGTGCATGCAGCCCGCATGCTTGTGGAGCGGCAACTGGTGCTGGATGCAGCGCTGAGGCACAAAACGCCTGTTGTCAAAAATCTGCATCAACTCTTGAACGCCCAGCGCGCCACGTTGAACGACCCGGTGCGGTTTCTCATCTGCGACCGGGAATTTCATGTGGCAATCTATCAAGCCTCGGGGAACCGGCTTCTGGCCGATTTCGCCACGGATTTGTACACTTACATGATGGAACACCGCCGCCGTGCTGTCGCACAGCAAGGCGCTGTCGAGCAAAGCTACCATGAGCACTGCGCCATCGTGACTGCACTGGAAGCGGGAGACGGCGAAGCCGCGGCAGCCGCATTCTCAGTGCACACGGGACGCATTTACGCAACCACGCAAATGCTGCTGGAGAAAGGGGTTCGCAAAAGCTGATGCCTTTTTCCGGTCAAGCAGCGTTTGTCCAAATGTTAATTTCTGGGAGGAAACATGGAACGCAGATCACTTCTTAAATTCGCCGCCGGTGCCGCCCTTATGGCTGGCACAGGCTTGTCGGTCGGCCGGGCCTTTGCCCAGAACAAAGACATTGTCTATCTGACGCCAGGGCTGGACCTGCCTTTCTGGCGCTATCTTTCCAAGGGTGTAGAAGCGGCTGTTACGGCCAAAGGCTTTGGCTTTCAGGCGCTGGATTCGCACAACAGTGCCCAGACACAGCTTCAGAATGCACAGGATTCCATCGCCAGAGGCGTGGCGGGCATTGTCATCTCACCTACGGATTCCTCCACCGCACCCAGCGTTCTGCAGCTGGCACAGCGCGCCAATATTCCGGTGGTCATTGCCGATATCGGCACCAATAGCGGCGACTATTCGTCCTTCATCATCTCCGACAATTACGAAGGTGCCCATGATGTTGGTACGGCTTTGGCCGCGGCGCTGAAGGAAAAGGGCTGGGAAGGTGGATCTGTGGGCATTGTTGCCATTTCGCAGGCCCGCAAAAACGGCCAGGCCCGCACCCAGGGCTTTCTGGATGGGCTGAAGGAAGGCGGCTTTACCGGCAAGCAAGCGGCGTTGCAGCAGATGCAAAGCTACACCACAGACGAAACTTTCAAGTTCACGCAGGATATACTCACGGCCAATCCGGACCTTCGTGGCTTGTTTGTTCAGACCGACCAGCCGGCGCTTGGCGCATTGCGCGCCATCAAAGCCGCGCGCAAGGATGGTGAAGTGCTGGTTGCCGCCTTCGACGGTATTCCCGACTTTGTGCCGCTGCTGGAATCCGGCGAACTGGTCGTTTCCGGCATGCAGCAGCCATACCTCATGGGTGTGCGCTCGGGTGAGGCTATGCTGGATGTATTGGATGGCAAGACGCCGGAAAAGGAAATCACGGTTCCAATTCTCGCCATTACCAGCACCAACATTGCGCAGGAACTGCCAACGGTTAAGGAAACTGTTTTCGCCAACGAAGTCTGATTGAACAATGGCCGCGCAGCTATGCGCGGCCATTTTTTTCGCGGAGTGCAAGCGTGGCGCAGCCTGAAACAGCCTATAGACCTGACAGTGTAGGACACCTGCTTGTCGCACAGGGCATAACCAAGACATTTGATCGCACCAAGGCTCTTGCCGGGGCAAATTTTGACCTGGCCGAGGGCGAGGTGCACGGCCTGCTTGGAGCCAATGGAGCGGGCAAATCCACGCTGTCCAAGGTGATTTCCGGCCACTACACGCCAGATTCCGGCGAAATGTTCTACCGTGGCCAGCCACTTCGCCTGCGCAACACGCGGGAAGCCCTGCAGGCGGGCATTGCCATTGTGATGCAGGAAACCAGTCTTGTGCCCGACCTGACTGTTCTGGAAAACATATTCCTGCCGGAGCTGGGTCGGCCGGGCCGCCTTGATTATGCTGATATGCACAAACGCGGCGAAGCCATTCTGGCTGAGCTTGGGCAGGCGGAAACCCTGCCGTTCGACCGGGAGGTGCGCAGGCTTTCATCTGCGCAGAAGCAGCTGGTTGAAATTGCCAAGGCACTGGGCGTGCAGGCCAAGCTGATGATTTTTGATGAGCCGACAGCCTCACTCAGCCCAGGCGAAGTCGAACGGTTGTTTGATGTCATGGCGCGCCTCCGGGAATCCGGGCGTGGGCTGGTGTTTGTTTCGCACCGTCTGGAAGAGGTGTTTGCAATTACCGACAAGGTCAGCGTCATGCGTGAAGGGCGCACTGTCATGCAGTCGCGCCGCACGTCAGAATTGAGCCAGGCTGATCTGGTTCGGGCAATGGTTGGCAGCGAGTTGGGGGCGATTTATCACCGGCCGCCATCCGCCCCTGCCAGCGCGGAACGTCCTGTGGCGCTGGAAGTGAAACATCTTCGCTCGACGCCCACGGTTCGCGATGTTTCATTCTCTGTGCGCAAGGGCGAAATATTGGGCTTGGGCGGCCTTGTTGGCGCCGGTCGTTCTGAAACCATCGAGGCTGTTTACGGTTTGCGGCCAAGACATGGCGGCGAAGTCTGGCTGAATGGCAAGCCATTGCCTGCCGAAAAGCCGGACAATGCCATTCGTGCGGGAATGGGCTTCGTGGCCGAAGACCGCCGCACCCAGAACATCGTGCCGGACTTTTCGGTCAAGGAAAATCTTCTCCTTGCCCATCTTGGCGGCCAGCGCGGCTTTTTCTGCAATTACCGCTCGCGGGAGAAGCAGATAGCCGAGTTGCTGGACCAGCTGGGCCTGCCGGCAGAGCGTCTGCTGGATGCCAGCATGTTGAATTTTTCCGGCGGCATGCAGCAGAAGATCATTATTGCGCGTTGGCTGCTGCTCAAGCCCGACGTGCTCATTCTGGACGAGCCGACAAAAGGCGTCGATATCGGCACCCGAGCCACAATTTATGCGCTGCTGCGCGACATTGCGGCCAAAGGCGTGGCGCTGATTATCGTTTCATCCGATTTCGAGGAATTGCTCGGCCTCAGCGACCGTATTGTAGTTATCAGCGATGGGCGTTCCATCGCCGATTTGCCAAGTGACGCGTTGGATGAGGAAAAACTGACACTGTTGGCCGCACCCAGAACCTCGATGGAGCGCAACACCCATGTGCTGAACAAGCTGGCGCAGCAGCATGGCGGTGCAGGCTTCTGGGTTTTGCTGGAGGCAGAAAACCTCATCTGCCTTAACACGGTTGTTGAACAACCCGGTGCCGACCCCGGATTCAAAAGTGGCGAGGCGCGCAAATTCAGCCAAACGCACATACCACTGGCGCTTGAACTGCGGCAGAGTGAATTTGTTGAAGAAGGCGATGGCGAGCGCAGCACGCTGCTTGTGCCCATTCAAAGCGCGCGCGGCCATGATTTTGGCTGGGTTGGGCTGACCCTTCCGCGCAACGCGCCAAAACCGGCACCGGAACAAATCAGAAAAAGCATTATTGCCATGGCGGAAACCCTATGAACAAAAACGCTGCAACTGCCGAAGGTCCGGGATTGGCGCGCCATGAAAAACCGGGCGTGCTGAAGAAACTGGTGCAAAGGCTGGAAGTGCGCATGACGCTTCTGGCGCTGGCCATTGCGGTGTGCCTGTCATTCATGTCGCCCTACTTCCTGACGCAATCCAACATCTTCAACATTCTGGACCAGTCTGTCGTCATTGGCATTGTGGCCGTAGGCATGACCTTTGTTATTCTGACCGGCGGCATCGACCTGTCTGTTGGCTCCGTTGCCGGGTTGACCGGCATTGTGCTTGGCCTTGCCCTGCGCGAAATGCCAATTGTGCCAGCCATCGCCCTGGCGGTGGCATGCGGCGGGTTTATCGGCCTCATCTCCGGCCTGTTGATCAACGTGTTCGGCCTTGCAGCCTTTGTCGTGACGCTCGGTGTCATGGCTATTGGCCGCAGCCTTGCCTACATCCTGTCCGGGCAGACCGCCATTTCCACCATCCCGGATGCCATGCAGGCACTGGTTTACACCACTGTGCTGGGAATACCGACCAACGTTCTGTTTCTGCTGTGTCTCTATGTGGTTGCGTGGCTTTACCTCACCTACACGAAGGGCGGGCGCACCATCTACGCCGTCGGCTCCAATCAGGAGGCAGCGCGCGCTGCCGGCCTGAATGTGCTGTTCTACTCGGTCCTGCCCTATGTCATCGCCGGCGCGCTTTCGGCGGTTGCCATCACATTCTCCATCAGCCAAATCCTGTCGGCAGACCCGTTAATGGGCAATTCCATGGAACTGGACGCCATTGCCGCCGTGGTCATCGGCGGTGCCAGCCTGTATGGCGGGCGGGGTTCAATTGTGGGCACCCTGTTTGGCGTCATCATCATGGTCATGATCCGCAACGGCCTGAACCTGATGGGCGTTTCGCCGTTCTGGCAGGGCACCGCCATCGGCACGATTATCATTGTTGCACTGCTTGCAGAGCGTCTGATCAGCACAAGGGTCAATCGATGACAGCACAACCCACTCTTTCCGTAAGCCTTTTCGGCACTGACGAGCCGGTGGAGCCGCTGCGCATTCTGCGAGCCGGTGAACTGACCGCTGAACTGGATGCGGGGAATCTGCGCCACATCCGCTATGGCGGTGTGGAAATCATTCGCGCTATCTCGTTCATTGTGCGGGACAGAAACTGGGGAACTTATAACCCGGCAATCAGCGACCTTGTTGTGGAAGAGGACGCCGATGGTTTCACCGTAACCTACACAGCCATGGCCAGGGATGATCGTCAAAGCTTTGGCTACACGGCCCGCATTATTGGCTCTGTCAGCGGCGAACTGGAGTTTCACGCAGAAGGCGCAGCGCAAACCAATTTTGAAACAAATCGTACCGGCTTTGTTGTGCTGCACCCAATTATCGGCGTGTCCGGCAAGCCGGTTCGCATTGAACATGCGGATGGCTCCACGGAAGATTCAGAATTTCCGGATCTGATAGACCCTGTACAGCCGATGATGAACCTGCGCGCCCTGACTCATGAAGCTGCGCACGGGCTTTCTGTCACCTGCCGCATGGAGGGCGACATCTATGAAATGGAAGACCAGCGCAACTGGACGGACGCTTCCTACAAAACCTATGTCCGACCACTGGCGCTGCCATGGCCCTACACCCTGCCCGCTGGCGAAAAGTTGCAGCAATCTGTCAGCCTGACGGTGTCCGGTTCGGCTGGTTCCAGCAATGAAGCATTGTCCAGCATATTAACACTGGAGGAGACCACCAGCCTTGTGCCGCCTCTGGGCATAGGCCTGACACCGGAAGAGGCAGACAGTGCAGAGGCGGCATCCGACCAATTGCGCGCAGCCAATCCAGCCCATGTCGTCTGCTTCTATAATCCGCAGCTTGGCCACGGGTTCGATGAGCTGAAAAAACTTGTTGGCGCAGCAAAATCGATCAGCAATTTGCTGTGGCTGGAAGCGGTTGTTGTTTCAGTCGACCAGTTCGAGGCAGAGTTGGCAGACCTTGGCCGAATGGTGGCAAAGCTTGGCAATCCGTTTGAAACTGTGCTGGTATCTCCCGCGCCGGACCTGAAATGCACTTTGCCCGGCAGTGAATGGCCGGATGCTCCACCGCCGCGCGCATTGTTTCACGCTGCCCGTCAGGCTTTTCCGGGCGCGCGGCTGGGCGGCGGCATGTTCAGCTACTTCACAGAGATGAACCGGAAGCACCCTCCGGTGGATCTGCTGGATCTGGTCAGTTTCACCACCACAGCCACGCTGCATGCAGGCGATGATCATTCCATCATGGAGGGTCTGGAGTCCCTGCCCGCTATTGCTGCCAGCGCCGCCGCAATTGCGGCTGGCAAACCTTTCGCCGTTGGGCCAAGCGCCATTTCCATGCGCATGAACCCTTATGGCGATGCGCCAATGGCCAACCCGAACAATATTCGGCAGGCAGCCAACTTTAATGACCCCCGCCAACGGGGGCTTCTGGGTGCAGCATGGGCCATTGGCTTTTTCTCACGTTTGGCAAAGGCCCATGCCAGCACCATAACGCTTGGCGGAGCAACCGGCGCATTCGGTTTGCTCCATGCACCACAAGATTGGCCACAGCCCTATTTTGATGAAAATGGCGGCTTGTTTCCAGTTTACCATGTGGTGGCTGGTCTTGCGCAGATGGGTGGCTCGGCCATGCTGAATGTCCACGGACCGGACAATGTGGAAGCCATTGCTGCCCACTCAGGTGACAAGACCGTGCTGTGGCTGGCCAACCGCTTTGGCGAAGAGACGACCGTAAAGCTGCCTGCGACACCGAAAGATCTGTTTTTATTGGATGCGGACAGTTTCGCCCAAGCGGCACAGGAAGAAGATTCCCTTGATAGCATGACAAAAGCCTTTAGCGCCAAAACCTTGACCTTGCCTCCTTATGCAGTTGCACGCCTGCGCTGGTAGTAATTCATTCCAATGCAAAACAACGCATAGGTGAAATACACTTAATTACACACTATTTTATCTTAATATTGTTGTAGCTGTACGGCAGGATCGATATACGGACCGGAATCGTCGGCATTTCTTGTGATAAAGTCAGTAAACTTCGTCACCGAATGAGCCGGCGCGTCCTCCCCGGTATGTCGGAAAGTTAAATGACAGATTCTACAATTGAAGGCCAAGGCAACGATTCTGAGTTGCTTGGCCGGATTGCCGCGTCCATCGAAGAATACAAGCTGATCCGTCAGGAATTGGAAACGCTTGATGGGCTTCTGGGTAAACTCTTCGGACAAAAAAACGAGATACCGGCCGATAATGTTCATCAGAACCCGGCATTTCTAAATGCCATTCTGCGAAAAGCCTCTGACACCCAGACGTTTGTTGAGAGCGTCGTTGCAGCACCCGTTTCACATAACGTGGTCACACCGAAGTCTCCTGCAATAGAAGTTCTGTACTCTGACAGAAACATCCAAAAAACCTTTGATGGCGTATACAACGCCATGTGGAACAACTCACGAATGTTCAACTCGCCATTGGCGTATGCCACCGCGAGGGAGCAGCAGGTTTTTCAGGAAATTTTACTCTCACGCCCTGCCGAGGGTTTAAATGTTTCCGGAAGGTATTCCAGTATTCTTAATGGCGAAATTGTCTCAAACTCCACAAATGCAGAAAAAAAAGCTCACGCGACGAATGATTTAAACAGGCAAATTATCACATCACTACTGTCATTTTCTAATATACTGGAGACGAAACCCTTTTTTGTTGCTGAAAATGGCGGAGATCTTATCAAGTCATATCAGTCGATTTTGCAGTTTGTTCTGGAAAGTTACGTAATTGGCAATAGCTTGCTCACTTATTCAGATACGGATGGGCTGAGCTTCGGCCTGTCCGGAGCTTCTCTGACAACTGCGGGATTTGGAATTGCAGGAATCAACGGGCTTCAACTGGCCTACCAGTTGCTGAACACAAAAAGTGACGGCCAAAATTCATTGGAAGCCTGGCGTGATGGGCTTCGGATTAGCAGCACCGCGACGCAAATTTTACGCGGTGTGTATCTTTCTGAAAAAGGCATGGATGTCCTCGGAACCGTCTCTGGCAGCCAGATGGCTGCGCTGAATGGTCTGGCCGGACTTGCAAACATCAGCGCGGAAATCCTGGATATCATTGATGCTGGCGTCAATGACGGTGCGTCTGCGGACTATGTTGTTGCAGCAAGTTCCGGCCTGGCAATGCAGATCATGGCTGGCCTTCTCGTTGCATTTGCACCGGCATCGGGTGGATTGATCACAGCAACGATGTTGTCGGGCATCAACCCGAAAACACTGTACTATGCAGCCCAGTTTGGAGAAATGGCCGCTGCCCAGACCTGGAAGTATCGTGATACGAAATGGCAGGGCGATCTGGCCCTGGCCAGCTACTTCAGCAACATGCAGCGCGAATTCATTCTGCGTTCAATGCCGATCGCGTCCCTGTTCAGCGAATTTCCACATCTGGGAGATGATAACGGCAGCAGTATGCGCCGCCTGATACTTGAGGAATACCTTCCCAAAACCGGCAGCTCCAAAGAAAAGGCAATAAACCTGTTCTGGAGCGATGGCTTCGACTCGCGCGAGAAAGAAGTTCAGCATGAATATGTGATGCTGCTGCGTCAAATGTCGAGCAAGGTGGAATCCAAACGGGTCATTGCCGTGACCGGACAAGAACTGAGAACCGATATGGCTATGGTCTCGGCATTGCTGGGCGGCGCTTTTGCCAATGGCGTGAACAGCAACCGCAACTATTTTTACGACAGCCAGAAGCTCACACCCAACGAAAATGGTATGATCGGTCGAGGCTTGGACGGAATTGCCATCAATCTGGAGTCCAGCGCCACGGAACAGTATTTCCTGTTCCTGACACCTGTCATGGTCACCACCGATAAGGAACGGTATGAGACGAGCGTAGGTAAAACAACAATTTATGGCACAAAACTGCCGGAGACTCCGCACAGAATGGTCATCACCGATGGCGCAAGTGCGACAACGGCTGATGTTCGCAACTTTGCATCTTCGGCCGCCTATGCACCTGTTTCGAAAGACCAGGGTCTGGTGTCCGGGGTGGACGGGGGCCTCCGAATGGAAATGGGCCCTGGCAACGATATTGTCATAGCCGGGGCACGCGCAATGTTTGCCAGCGGTGGCGATAATTTTGACGGTGTCGATTATCGCTTTGCTATGAGCTCATTCACCGCACAATCCCCCGGGCTGCGGGTCAATGGCATTCTCGACCCAAACAGATTTGCGCAGGAATATCAGGTCAACAAGAGCGGTTATGGCACTTTCCATCAGGTTAAACTGATGGAAACAGAAATTCAGGAAGGTAAATCCAGACGCGTCGTCATCACCCGCACGATTGAGACTGTCCGTGATGTTTATTCAAACTCGCAACAGGACCTCCTTCATCTTGTTGAATGGATTTACGGCACATCGCACTGGGACAGCATGTCCGGTTCGAATTTCGATGAAACTCTGTTTGGCGATGGCGGTGATGACATTCTGGCCGGGAACAACGGGAATGATCAACTTCTCGGCGGCACGGGAGATGACCGTATTGACGGTGGCCAAGGCTATGATCTGATCTTTGGTGATGCTGGCAATGACGTGCTGGTTGACACGGGAGACGATTCCAGGCCCGCACCCGTTGATCCTAAAAAGCCTCATGCACCTGTGCACACTGGCGACACGCTGATAGGCGGCGACGGCAATGACACAATACGCGCCGGAGCTGGAGACGACGTCGTGTTTGGCGATGAAGCGTCAGGCAAAGATGCCAGCGGTCGTATCTTACAGGCTGGAGCCGGCGTGGTTTACAACGACGTTCTGAGCGGTGAAGACGGCAATGACACGATTGATGGCGGCTTTGGCAGCGACACAATCGATGGAGGCGCCGGCAATGATCAGATATTTGGCGGCGCGGGCAGCGACGTGCTCCGTGGCGGATTGGGCAACGACACAATCTGGGGCGGCGATGGCCACGATACCATCTCCGGCGGTGACGGCGAGGATGCGCTCTATGGCATGGACGGCGATGACACGATTCAGGCGGGGTCTGGCGCCAGCGTGTTGATTGGCGGCGCAGGCCGGGACAAACTGCGCGGCGGCTTGGGGCATGATGTGTTGAGCGGCGGCGAAGGCAGCGATACCTTGCTGGGCGGTAGCGGCAACGACATTCTGTTTGATGATGGCCGCGACAAGAACGCGCCCAACGAACTGTATGGAGAGGATGGCGACGACATTCTTGTTGCGACGGATGCCACTCTGTACGATCTGTTTGATGGCGGTGCCGGTCGCGACACGCTGTCCATGCGGTTTTCAACCAAAGGCGTCGACATCAACCTAGAGCGCAGAACTGCTGATTTGCTTGGTGGGAAAACACCCTCCAAAGACACTGTGCGCAGCATCGAATGGGTGGAGGGTTCGGAGCAAGACGACATTCTGACCGGCAACACAGGCGACAACAGGCTGATTGGCCGAGGTGGCAATGACACGCTGACGGGCGGTTCGGGCAAGGATATGCTGTTTGGAGGTCAAGGCCGCGACGATTTGCTGGGCGGCGCTGGCTCCGACATTATTGATGGCGGCGAAGGAGACGACTACATTTTCGCGCGCGGGGGTGACACCATGTTCTTCGATGGTGCATTCGGGCACGATGTCGTGCAGGCGGAAGATGGTGGCAACCTGACAGACAGTCTGTTCATCTTCACCGGTATCGATTATCGAAATCTCTATTTTGTCAGGCAGGACAACAACCTGCTGATACGGCGTGAGCAGACGATGCATCTCGTGGACAAATCCGAATATATGGGAACGTCCGGGGTTTTGATTGTCGATTATTTTGCTGGCACCAATGCGGACAAGGTTGCTTTTGCCGATCAGGCCGGTAAGGCCCTTGTCGGAACTTCCGTTGAATTGCTGACAACGGCCATGGCGTCGGCGGTCGATGCATCCATGGACCCTTACGGCTACAGCGAATATATGAAGCCGATCTGGGATCAGGCCTGGATTTCCATGCCTGCCGCAGCCTGACAGTGTGCAGAAGCGTTCCGGCATAATCGCCGGAACGCTTTTCAACTGACCTCAAGTCGCAACGTGCGTTCCACCACCTTGGAAAACTGTGCAAACCTGGCTCTTGGCCGATCTCCCGCCAGATCGCCCAGGTCCTGCGGCACCATCAACGTGAAGCCGCCGCGTGGATCCTGAATCCACTTCAGGCGTGGCAGTACACCCGGCATGGCGGCGGTGAGAGGAAACACGACGCGGAACAGCGAGCCAAGAATGCGCGCGCGCTCCAGAAGCCTTGCCGACATCATCCGCGCCGGATCGGGCAGAAATGTCTGGTCGAAAGAGCCTTCATATCGAAAGTAATTGCACAGGCCGAGAAATGTTCGTCCATCGTGATCCAGCGCCGGAATGGCGGTGTGCACGGTGAATGAAAGACCCTGGCTGCCACGATAGTCCGGATGGGCGCGCCAGCTCACATCCGCCATCAGGCTGGCAGCGTGGCGCAGTCTCTCTTCCTCAGCCGTTTCATCAATGCCAAGAATGTTAAAGGTCTCGTCGGCAAAGCGGAGCAATTCTTCATTGTGAAGAGGCGAGCGCGACCGCAGAAAAGACAGCTCCCGCGCTGTCTCCATCAACGCATCCTTTGCCACTTCCTCTTCCGGCAGCAACGAGTGCAGATAGCCTTCCCGCACGCCATAGGCGGATATGATGATGTCGGCTGGCTGCAAAAGATCAATAATCGTCTGCATTGTCACCGCACCATATGCCAGCAGAGGGCGGCGGCTGCGGGAAACCACATTGATGCCAGTCAGCTTTTCCGGATCCGTTCGCACCACTAGCGCCAGGAAATCGGCAATTTCTTCCGGCGTTATGCGGTAACCATGCATGATATGCAGGGGGTAGCCCACCTGTTCCATGTGCAGGCGGGCTAAATTGCGCCAGGTTCCGCCAACGGCGTAAAATGTGCGTCCGGGCGATATTTCGGCGAACTTGCTCGACGCTATATGCTCATCCGCAATCTCACGCGCCTTGCCAAGGTCTTCAGAAGCCATATCCCGCAGGCGCAGACCGCCCAGCGGCAATGTCACACCGGTGCCAATGCTGCCATTGGCCACTTCCACCAGCTCAAGGCTGCCGCCGCCAAGGTCGCCCACTATTCCGTCCGGCGCATAAAAGCCCGCCAGAACGCCTTCTGCCGCAAAGCGCGCTTCATCCGCACCAGACAGTATGATGATGGGCCGGCCAATGGCCTTTTCTGCTGCCTGAATGAACTCCGGCCCGTTCGAGGCCTCCCGCGCAGCCGCGGTGGCAATGGGATAAACGGTTTCGCACCCGGCCTGCCTGGTCAACGCGGCAAACCGCGTCAACGCCGCCAATGCGCTTTCCACTGCCTTGTCTTCAAGCTTGCCGGTTCGGGCCAACCCCTTGCCCAAACCGCTCAATACTTTTTCGTTGAAAAGCTGCGTGGGTGCGCGGCTGTTCCCCTCGTACATGACAAGGCGAATGGAGTTTGAACCAATGTCGACCACAGCCACGGGCGAACGCCCGGGAATGCGACCTTGTCCTGTTAGATCAATCGAAACGGGAGTGCTCCGCGCGTTGCCTTGCTATGAGTCTGGGCGCATTTGACTTCAATGCCTTGCCGCGGCCCGACAGACTCGGATTGGTCATGAAATATCGCTGGGCGTTGAACGGTGGCTCACTGCCTGATGGTTCAATCCGCCGGGATGTGCCATCCGACAGCACCGACCAGCTCTGCTGATTGTCCAGAATATTGCCCAGCATGATTTGCGAAAGAACCTGACTGTGCACGGTCGGCGTCGTGATCGGGATCATGGTTTCCACTCGCCGGTCCAGATTGCGTGGCATCAGGTCTGCCGAACTCATGTAGACGAGAGCCTTTTCCGATGGCAACCCTTGACCGTTGCCAAAACAGAAAATCCGGCTGTGTTCCAGAAAACGGCCGACAATGGATTTCACACGGATATTGTCTGAAAGCCCCGGCACGCGCGGGCGCAAGCAGCAGATTCCGCGGACGACAAGATCGATTTCCACACCGGCCTGACTGGCGCGATACAGGGCATCAATAATCTGTGGATCGACGAGGGAATTCATCTTCATCCAGATCTGGCCGCCACGACCAGTCCGCTGATGCTCCACCTCTTCCTCAATGTGCTGCAAAATGCGTTTGCGCAATGTCAGCGGTGAAACCGCCAGCTTGCGCAGCTCATTTGGCTCGGCATAGCCGGTGATGTAGTTGAAGATCATCGACACATCATGCGCAATGTCCGGATCTGCCGTGAAATAGGAAAGATCGGTGTAAATTCTGGCCGTTATCGGGTGATAATTGCCTGTGCCCATATGAACAAAGGATGTGATCCGGCCTTCTTCGCGCCGCACCACCAGCGAAAGCTTGGAATGGGTTTTCTTTTCGATAAAACCGAAAACCACCTGCACGCCGGCGCGCTCAAGATCACGAGCCCACTTGATGTTGGCCTCCTCGTCAAAACGAGCCTTGAGTTCAACCAATGCGGTGACTGATTTTCCGGCTTCCGCCGCGTCTATCAGCGCGCGCACAATGGGCGAGTCATTGGAGGTGCGGTAAAGCGTCTGCTTGATGGCAACAACATTGGGATCAGAGGCGGCCTGCCGCAGAAACTGCACCACCACGTCAAAGGATTCATACGGGTGGTGAACCACGATATCCTTTTCCCGGATAGCGGCAAAGCAATCGCCATTATGCTCGCGGATCCGCTCCGGAAAACGCGGTATATAGGGTTCGAATTTCAAATCCTCGCGCGGGGTTCTGACAATCTGCGACACGGAATCCAGCGCCAGAATGCCTTCCATGATCGACACCCGGTTTTCCGCAACGCCCAGTTCGGTGGCCACGAAATTGCGCAGGCTTTCCGGCATGATCGGGTCGAATTCAATGCGGATAACAGAGCCGCGCCGCCGCCGTTTCAGCGCCGTCTCGAACAGGCGAACCAGATCTTCCGCCTCTTCTTCCACCTCGATATCGGAATCGCGAATGATGCGGAATGTGCCCTGCCCGCGCACGCGATAGCCGGGAAACAGACGTCCGATAAAGGCGGCAACAACAGTTTCCAGCGGCACAAAGCGAAACTCGCCGCTTTCCGAGGGCGGCATTTCGACAAAGCGCTGCAGAGCCACCGGCAGGCGCAACAAAGCGTTCATACGGTGGGAGTCGCGTTCGCGCACCAGCGAAAGCGCCATGGAGAAGCCGAGATTGGGAATGAATGGGAATGGATGCGCCGGGTCAATCGAAAGCGGTGTCAGCACCGGAAAAATCGTTTGATCAAAATGATCTTCCAACCAGTCACGATCAGCCTTTTTCAACTGATCTGCGCCGATGATGTTGATCTTTTCCTTACGCAGCTCTTTTGTCAGTTCGGCCAGAGTTGTCTGCTGGTCGGCCTGCAGCAATTCCACTTCGTCCAGCACACGGTCCAGTTGTTCCTGCGGCAAAAGCCCGTCAGCACTGCGCACCGGAATTTTTTCACGAACCTGCCCTGCCAGCCCGGCCACGCGCACCATGAAAAATTCGTCCAGATTGCCGGCCGAGATGGACAAAAAGCGCAGACGCTCCAGCAGCGGATGATTGATGTTGCGTGCTTCCTCAAGCACCCGCCGATTGAACTGAAGCCAGGAAATTTCGCGGTTGATAAAGCGGTCGGCTGGAAGCTCTTCCAGCACAATTTCCGGCTCAACCGGACGGGCAGTAGCCTGAACCACACCGATTGCCTCCATAAGTGGCAAATCGGGAATTCGGGAAGCAACGCCATCAGTGTCACCGCGGGCAGCAATCATCGCAGCGGTTGCCGCGCTGTTTCCAACAAGACCGTCCACAATGGCTGCAGCAGCCTCTTCCACTTTCTTCAGCTCAACCGGGGGTTGCAGCTTCCTGCGCGGTTGGCGCGGTTGACGTGACTGGGTGGGCTTTGCAGCACGGGTGACTTTTTTCGGCATATCGTCCACGCGAATCTTCTCCCGCAATTTTATGGCAGAGTGTACCGGGCGCATAGACAAAAGCCACGACGGTTTCGTGACGCTTTGCGAATATAAATTCTACAGGCTTTCAAGCGTTATGACGATCACCTGAACCGCATAAACTTCAATTTCGTTGTACGGCCTGTAGTAGGCGCTCATCGCTTCAACGGGAAATGCTGGTCTTCTCTATCGCATCGTCCTGTCGTTGAAGCTTATCGCTTCAACGGGAAATGCTGGTCTTTTCTTGGTCGCATTGTTCTATCGTTGAAGCTCATCGCTTCAACGGGAAATGCTTGGGACAGAAAGCTGTCGCGAAACCATAGCACGTGTAACCTTGCGCCCGGTTGCCAGGCTTTCCCGGTCCAGAGCATCCACCAATTGCTCTGCCGCCACCACCGACCGTTCCATGCGTGAAAGAATGAACGCGAACATGCGCGGGTCAACCTCTATCTGCCGGTCCGAGAACAGCTTGACGAAGACCCCTTCCAGAAGCGCATCATCCGGCGCCTGAAGAGAAACAATGGTTGCCGCCCGAAGGCGGGAGCGAAGATCCGGCAGGCGAAAGCGCAAACTGGAAAGCGGTTTGCGTGAGGTCACCAGCACCGTGCCCAACCCCATGCGCGCCGCATTCACAATGCCGAACAATGTTTCCTCTTGCGGCTTTTTCCGGTCCAGATCATCAATCACACAGGCAAAACCCGGTGTCAGATCAAAAGACTTGCCACGCTGTGGCCGCTGCGCGCCGGAAGACGCGGCCCACGCCTCTGCCAGATGGGTTTTGCCGCTGCCCGGCGGGCCCACAATTGCCAGTACCGGATGCGGCCACTGAGGCCAGCTGTCCACTGCATGAATGGCCAGGCGGTTTGCATCCGTTTCAATCAGATCCGCCCGATCAAAGGATGGTCGGTGCGGCAGTTCTAACGGCAATTGCCGCAGCTCTGTCACCTGTCATCCCCTTTGTTCAACGTGTAACCACCGTTCACATCCGCCGACAGGTCAAAATTTTCCACCATAGTGGCGGGTTGAGCTTCCAGAGTGCGGCCTTCGTAGACCTCGCTTTCCAGATATTTGCCCAGCATGAAGCGCACAATCACTCCCACCGCCGCAGCCGCCGGTACCGCTATCAACAGACCAACAAAGCCAAACATGGCACCAAAGGCAAACAGCGCAAACATCAACCATACCGGATGCAGCCCGACGGATGCACCCACCAGTTTGGGCTGAAGAATATTGCCCTCAATAAACTGGCCGGAGAAAAACACTCCCGCTGTGGCTGCCACCCAGAACCATTCCGGTGAGAACTGCACCAGCGCCACACCCACTGCGATGATCAACCCGAGGGCCGAACCCACATAGGGTATGAATGAGATGACCCCGGCAAAAAAGCCGATGAGCAAGCCGAAGTTGAGACCAACCAGCGTCAGACCCACCGCGTAATAAGTGCCCAGAATCAGACAAAGGCTGCCCTGTCCGCGCACGAAACCGGCCACAGATCGGTCAATTTCCCGGGCAAGGCGGCGCACCGTTACAACATGCTGGCGTGGTACCCATGAATCAATTTTTGCGATCATGTTGTCCCAATCGAGCAGCAGGTAGAATGCAACCACCGGCGTTACGACAAACAATGACAGGAAGTTGACCACGGCCAGGCTGGATGTCCACAGCTGCCCGGCAAACGAAGTGAAAAAGCTGGAACTTTGCCGCACGATTTCAGAAAAATCCTGGCTGAGGCTTTGTTCCTGATCCTGAAACAGCCAGGAAAGCGGACCGGTTCGGGCATCAATAGCCAGCTTTTGCAGGCCTTGCAGATATTGCGGCAGATTGGCCGCGAAAGACCCGATCTGGCTGCCGATGACCGGAACCACCACCAGCATGATGGCGATGATGAGCACCAGAAACAGCACGAGAATAACCAGAGAGGCGGTCAAACGCGACAGGCCTTTGCTGGTGAACCAGTCGGCAATAGGGTCGAGAAAATATGCCAGCACCATGCCCAGAACAAATGGCAGCAGAATGGAGCTGAACAGCCAGAAAAATGCCAGAACGCCCGCCAGAGCGCCTGCCCAGAACATTGCCTGACGCCGGATAAGGCGGGTCCGATCCTCTACCATTTAGCTATCATACTCTCCAACGGGCATTTCACCACTGTTATGAGATGGCAGCGCCATGGCAGGCGGTCAAGTGATGTTGTACAGCCGCATTCAACGAAAACTCTGCATAAGCCACTTGTTTCCGGGCGCTGCATCTGTCAACCGAATTGCAAAGAAGAGGCTGGACGATGACGGATAACGAAAAAACGGGTCTGACCTACCGCGATGCGGGTGTGGATATTGATGCGGGCAATGAACTTGTTCAGCGGATAAAGCCTTTGGTGCGCTCTACCCGCCGCCCCGGCGCAGACGGCGAAATTGGCGGCTTTGGTGGGCTTTTTGACCTGAAGGCCGCGGGCTTCAAAGATCCGGTGCTGGTGGCGGCCAATGATGGCGTTGGCACCAAGCTGAAAATCGCAATCGACACCGGCCTGCATGATACAATTGGCATAGACCTTGTGGCCATGTGCGTTAACGACCTTGTCGTGCAAGGTGCCGAACCCCTGTTTTTTCTGGACTATTTTGCCACCGGCCGGCTGGACCCCGTGCAGGGGGAAGCCATAGTGGCAGGCATTGCGAATGGGTGCAGACAGGCAGGCTGCGCGTTGATCGGCGGCGAAACGGCCGAAATGCCGGGCCTCTATGCCGAGAAAGACTATGATCTTGCCGGTTTTGCCGTTGGCGCGGCAGAGCGTGGGCAGTTGCTGCCCAGCGCCAGCCTTGCTGAAGGTGACATTATTCTGGGTCTGGCCTCATCAGGCGTTCACTCCAACGGCTATTCGCTGGTTCGCCGCATTGTTGAAACCAGCGGTGCAGATTACGACGCGCCTGCACCTTTTGACACCAGCCGCACACTGGCTGCGGCCTTGATTGAACCGACGCGGATTTATGTGCGCTCCATTCTGGCCGCCATACGGCAGAATGGTGGCGTCAAGGCTCTGGCACATATCACTGGCGGTGGCTTCCCGGAAAACATTCCCCGGGTTTTGCCCGATACGCTTCGTGCCGACATTGATCTTGATGCAGTGGACACGCCAAAGGTTTTCCGCTGGCTGGCACAGACGGGCAATGTTGCGCAAAGCGAGATGCTTCGCACATTCAACTGTGGGATCGGCATGATTCTGGTGGTCAGTGCGGCTGATGCCGAAGCTGTCACTGGCATCCTGCAGGCAGAGGGTGAAACGGTTGTGACCCTGGGCCGCATTTTGCCGAGGGGCGAGGAAGCAGCGGTGACATTTAACGGCGCGTTGCAACTGGCATGAGCAGTCCAGCACCTAAAAAGCGGGTCGCCATTCTGATCTCCGGGCGTGGCTCAAACATGAGTGCATTGCTGGAGGCGGCACGCGCCGATGATTTTCCGGGAGAGATTTGTCTGGTTCTTTCCAACCGGCCAGATGCCAAGGGTTTGGAAACAGCGGCAGCCGCCGGTATTGCAACCCTTGCGGTCGATCATAAGCTGTATGCAAACCGTGGCGACCACGAGGCGGCGATTGCAGAAGCTCTGGATGCTGCCCGGCCGGACATTATCTGCCTGGCTGGCTATATGCGCATTCTCGGGGCCGGATTTGTGGCGCGCTATAAAGGGCGGATGATCAATATTCACCCGTCTCTGCTGCCTTTGTTCCCCGGCCTGCACACCCATGAGCGCGCCTTGCAGGCGGGCATGCGGGTGCATGGCTGCACGGTGCACTATGTCACCGAAGTTATGGATGGCGGGCCAATCATTGCGCAGGCAGCTATTTCAGTGCTGGCCGATGATACGCCTGACAGTCTTGCACAGCGCCTTCTGCACGCTGAGCATCAGCTCTATCCACATGCTCTGGCGCTGGCGCTCAACGGTCAGGTTTCCATGGCAGACGATAAAGTGGTTCTGCACGGAACAAGCCGGTGCGAGACCATTTTGATATCGCCAGCAGTCTAGACCGTTTCAACGGGAATATTGTCAGCAGGCCGGATCCAGATTTTTGTGTCGTGAAACGCTGCTCCGCCAAACGGCGCAGGCGATTCCGCCCCAACCAGAATATTAATCCCCTCACCCAGTTCAAAGGCGTGATTGGGCCATAATCCCTCATGGACAACCACACCGGGGCGCACCGTATCGCTGGCTTTTGCGGTCAGAACCAGTTCGCCCCTTTCATTGCCAATTCTCACCCGCTGCCCGGTTGCCAGTTGCAGCGCTTCCATATCCTGCGGGTGGACCAGCAGTTCCGGCCTGCCTTCCCGCTCCAGCGAGCCCTTTGTTTCCGCAAAACTGGAATTCAGGAATTGGCGCGCCGGGGATGTGGCCAGTTTGAACGGATGTTCCGCGTCCGCCGCTTCCAGCACATCCATATGATCAGGAAACTCCGGCAGGCTGGCATAGGGGCCAAGAAGGCCCATGCTGTCTGGCGGGCGAATGCCCGGCCGCATGCCCAGCCAGTCGGGACGGAAGCGGAATTTGCCGTCCGGCCAGCCAAATCCGTTCAGAAAATGCGCATCGTCAAATTCGGGCTGTACATCCAGCCATTTTTTCTGTTCCAGCTCGGAAATGGTGCCGCGATCACTGACCTGCAAAAGCTGGTCGATCAGTTCGCGCTCGGTCATGCCAAAGCCGGGCATATGGCTGACGCCCAGCCGCTTCGCCAGTTCCTCGACCACGAAATGGTTTGAACGAACCGTCTCAGGCGCGTCAATAACCTTGGGTCCAAGCAGAATGTGGCTCTGCCCGCCACCACGGTAAATATCATCATGTTCCAGAAACATGGTTGCGGGCAGCACAAGGTCGGCCAGCCGCGCCGTGTCGGTCATCACCTGCTCATGCACAGCGGTGAACAAATCATCGCGCAGCAGACCTTCCCGCACCAGCCTCTGCTCCGGGCAGACATTGGCGGGGTTGGTGTTCTGCACAAGCATTGCGGTTACAGGCGGGCCACCCTGCAAGGCTTCACGATCACCCGTCATCACCCGGCCAAATTTTGACTGGTCCAGATGCCGGATTGATGGATCGGCAAACGCGGTGCCTTCAATCAGCGACTTGTCCATGCGGAATATGCCGCTATTGCTGTGAAAAGCCCCGCCGCCTTCATGCCGCCAGTGGCCATAAACAGCGGCGATACTGGAAACAGCATGCATGGCAACAGAGCCGTTGCGCTGGCGGGTGAAGCCATATCCAATACGGAAAAAGCTGCGCGGCGTTGCGGCCAGCATAGCGGCAAAGGCTTCGATCTCCTCGACCGTCAGACCGGTGATTTCTGAAGCCCATTGCGGAGTGCGGCTGCGCAAATGCGCCTCCAACCCCGCGGGGTCATCGGTATATTCTGCCATATAATGCCGGTCCGCAGCACCATCGCGAAAAGCAATGTGCATCAAAGCGCAGGCAAGGGCGCCGTCTGTACCGGGCCGCAGTTTCAAGGCCATGTCAGCCTGTTTCATCGTGGCATTGTCGTAAATATCGACCACCACGATTTTTGCCCCGCGCTCTTTGCGGGCGCGTATGGCGTGGGTCATGACATTAACCTGCGTGGCCACCGCATTGGTGCCCCAGATCACCACGCAATCAGATTTTGCCATTTCTTCCGGGCTTACCCCCCGCATGGCACCTGCCCCGGCATACCAGCCTGTCCACGCCGTGTTGACGCAGATAGAGCCGAACTCACCGGAATAGCGCTTGGCATGGCGCAGGCGTTCAATGCCATCGCGCTGCACCAACCCCATTGTGCCCGCATAAAAGAAAGGCCAGACCGCCTCGGAGCCATATTTTGCCTCTGCCTTTACAAAGGCATCGGCAATCATATCCAGCGCATCGGACCATTCAATATTACGCCACTGGCCATCACCCTTGCGGCCAACCCTTTGCATAGGATGCAACAGCCGGTCAGGATTGTGCACACGCTCGGCATAGCGGGCCACCTTGGCGCAGATCACCCCGGCGGTGTAACTGTTTTCCATCGCGCCGCGCACCCGGCCAATGGTCCTTGCATCAAGCACATCCACTTCCAGCGCACAGGTGGAAGGGCAGTCATGTGGACAGGCGGTGAACGCCCGTGAATTTGGCAGTGGCTTGTTCATGGAGCGATTATAAACCAGAAAAAGGCGGCAATCTTATTCAATTGCGCCATGGATGCATTTATGCAGCTTATGGCAAATCTGGCCGGGGGCGGCTACTCACCGAACCGGCCTGCCCGCAATTCTGAAGCACTGGACCTGAAATTTGAACTATCGTCACGCATTTCACGCCGGAAATTTCGCAGATGTGCACAAACACGCTCTGCTGGCACGGCTGGTCGATTACCTGAAACGCAAGGACAAGCCATTTCGGGTTTATGACACCCATGCCGGAATTGGCGTTTACGACCTGACCGCTGATGAAGCTGTGCGCACTGGCGAGTTTCATCAGGGAATTCAGCGCGTGCTGGCCAGTGATGCCGATCAACATCCACTGCTGAGCGATTATCTGGCTATTGTGCGAGAGTTGAACAAGCAGCTTGAGCTCCCATCCTATCCCGGTTCGCCCTATATTGTGCGCCAGATGTTGCGGCGGCAGGACCGGCTCTCGGCCTATGAACTGCACCCTGCGGACTTCAAAACGCTGGCATCGCATTTTGCTGGTGACGTGCAGGTGAAAACCATAGAGCTCGATGGCTGGCTGGCCTTGGGCGGACATGTACCTCCCAAGGAAAAACGCGGTCTGGTGTTGATCGACCCCCCATTCGAGGCGGTGGACGAGTTTTCCCGCATTGTTGAGCAGCTTTCACGCGCATGGCAGCGCTGGTCCAGCGGCATCTATGCCATCTGGTATCCAATCAAACGCCGGTCGGTGGTGGAAGAGTTTCACCGGCAGCTTGCGCAAAGCGGCATTGCCAATATTGTTGCGGCAGAGTTTTGCCGGGAAAGTGATGCTGATGAGCATCGGCTTGTCGGATCTGGCCTGATTGTCATCAACCCGCCCTATGTCTTTGCGCAGGAAGCGCAGACGATTATGGATATTTTGCAACCATTGCTGGCAATAAGCCCAAATGCCCGCGGTACCATCAAAACGCTGGCTGGCGAACGCCAATGAAATATTATACTCTTGGTTGCAGCTAAAGCATTTGTCGTTGAAGCGGAATCGCTTTGGCGGCAGCACACTGCGTCAAACAAAGAGTTGGACTGTTTCCGACGATCTGAGATCGGCCGAAACGGGCTGATACTGAGGGGAACTGGCAGACATGAGTTCGGGCAAATTTGCAGGCGCTTTCGCCTTGATTCTGGCAGCGGTGGCGACCTGGCCTGCAGCTGCGGCAGATTATTATCGCACGGTGCCGCAGGGGCAGGTTTATGACAATGTCCGGCCCAAGGTGCCTGAATGTAATGACCCGCGTGTTCTGGCCAAGGTGGAAGACCAGTTTGAATATGGCGCGCCGCGCGTTCTGCATGCACCGCTGAGCATTGTTGAATTTTCGGCTTTGCAGGAAAAGGCCTATTTCCCTTCGAATGATATTCGCACGGTAGAGCGGCGTTATTGTCAGGGGCAGGCTCTGGTGACCGGTGGCGACTACAAAGGCGTAACCACGCAGAACTATTTCTACTATGTGATTGAGTATCCTATGGGGTTTGCCTCAATCGGCTGGCGCGCGGAAGGTTGTTTCCTGGGTTATGATGCGTGGCTGGTCTACGGTGCCAACTGCCAGTCACTGCGACGGTTCTGAAGCATTTCCGTTGAAACGTCTTCGTTTCAACATCAGGACAATGCGACCAGGAAAAAGCCCGAGCATTTCCGTTGAAACGTCTTCGTTTCAACGTCAGGACAATGCGACCAGGAAAAACCACGCATTTCCGTTGAGACGTCGTCGTTTCAACAGCGAGACAAGGCAAAAAGCAAAATGCTTTGATCAGAATTTCAGCGCAACGCCCGCCCGTATGGAGTGTTCATCATATCCTGAAGATATGGTGACATTCCCGAGATCATAGCTGCGGCTGTTGAAATCTGAATAGCGATACTCGACGCGCGAGGTCACATTCTCGCCCAGGGCAGCTTCAATACCGCCGCCAAGCGTCCAGCCGAAATGTGTTGCGCTGTCCTGCGCACCGGGCACTGAAAGTTCATTTTCAGCCACTGCAACGCCGCCCGTGGCGAACAGAAGAATAGGGTCGTAAGTTACACCGACACGAGCGCGCAGTGAACCGAATGCGTTGGAACTGGACGTAATGGGCGTGCCGGAAACAAAGCTGGCGCTGCCATCGACATTGCTTGCACCGGCATCTGCCTCGATGCCATAGACCAACCGATCAGACTGAAGATTGTAGCCTGCATAGACGCCGCCGATAAAACCTTCAGAGCTTATGCGCGCGCCCGGTGCATCAACCTTGGCGAAATTGTACCCAACGAAGCCGCCAGCATATGGGCCACTCCATGTGTGCGTCGGGTATGAAACGACAGGAATATCCAGGTCTGTCAAAGGCGCAGCATCGGCGGCCAGCGCCGGGCCTGCACCCACCGCCAAACCTGCAATTACCAGCGATATGACGCCGAGCCGAGACATTTCATGTGCCTTTCAAACCAACGCTTTCATCATAAACAACATTCCACGTCGCGAAAATGGCAAGCCGGTAACAGTGACTTTAAAAGCGAACCGGCAAAATGCCGGTAAGACTTCATCATTTGGCTGCAATCTCGCATGCAGCATCTTATATGGTGTGGGCGCGCTACAGCCGCAACAATTGGCAAACTGGATGTAATGTGAATGGCAGACGAGTTCGACCCTGCGAACGATGATCTGGAACTGGATGACGATATCGAGGATAGCGCCGAGCCGGTGACTGTGGCTGCGCGGGCGGCAATTGAGTGGGACAATGGCGGCCCTGCTATCGGCCAGGACTTGAGCGGAGCGGAACTGATTGCCGCTTTTGTGCGGCGGTTGCCCAATTCCCCCGGCGTTTACCGGATGTTCGATACGGCCAATGAGGTGCTTTATGTCGGCAAGGCCAGATCGCTAAAAAAGCGGGTCGGCAACTATACCAGGCTCGGCGGCCACACAAATCGCATAGCACGGATGATCCGCGCAACTGCACATATGGAATTTGTCACCACACGAACTGAAACCGAAGCGCTGCTGCTCGAAGCCAATTTGATCAAGCACTTGCGCCCTCGTTTTAATGTTTTGCTTCGGGATGACAAGTCATTTCCCTATATCCTGATACCGGCGGATCACGAAGCGCCAGCAATTCTGAAGCATCGCGGAGGGCGCGCGCGCAAAGGCAATTATTTCGGCCCGTTCGCTTCTGCAGGTGCTGTGGGGCGCACGGTGAATGCGCTGCAAAGGGCGTTTCTGCTGCGCACCTGCACGGACAATGTCTATCAAACCCGCACGCGGCCCTGCCTTTTGTATCAGATCAAGCGCTGCTCCGGGCCATGCACGGGCGAAATTTCCATCAGCGACTATGCCGGGCTGGTCGGCGAGGCAAAGGATTTTCTGTCAGGTCGATCCATGCAGGTGAAGCAGTCCATGGCCGCAGCCATGCAGGAAGCCTCGCACGAACTGGATTTTGAACGCGCCGCGATCTACCGCGACAGGCTGGCATCGCTGTCGCACATTCAGAGCCATCAGGGCATCAATCCGCAGGGCGTGGAAGAAGCAGATGTCTTTGCCATTCATCAGGAAGGCGGCCTCACCTGTATTCAGGTTTTCTTTTTCCGCACCGGCCAGAACTGGGGCAACCGGGCCTATTTTCCGCGGGCGGATTCCTCGCTGGAACCCGGCGAGGTTTTAAGCGCCTTTCTGGCGCAGTTTTATGATGACAAGCCGCCTGCACCGTTGATCCTGCTACCAATAGAAGTTGAGGATCAGGCGCTACTTGCCGAGGCACTGTCAGCCCGCGCCAACCGCCGTGTGCAACTGGCGGTTCCGGCTCGCGGTGCCAAGCGGGATCTTGTGGAACACGCGGCCAGCAATGCCCGCGAGGCTCTGGGCCGCCGGCTGGCGGAAACATCTTCTCAGGCGCGGTTGCTTGCCGGAACGCGGGAAACCTTTGGCTTGGCCTATGTTCCCCGGCGCATCGAGGTTTACGATAATTCTCACACCATGGGCACCAATGCGGTGGGCGCCATGATTGTGGCCGGGGCGCAAGGTTTTGCCAAATCGCAATATCGCAAATTCAACATTCGCAGCACCGACATTACCCCCGGCGATGATTTTGGCATGATGCGCGAGGTCATGACCCGCCGCTTCACCCGAATGCTGAAAGAGCACGGGTCAGCCGGGCCTGTGCCGCCGGTGGTGGATGATGAAGCCGCAGAGCCGGACATGCCGGCATGGCCAGACCTTGTGCTGATTGACGGCGGCAAGGGGCAGGTTTCCGCCGTTCGTCAGATTCTGGCTGAACTGGGCATTGAAGATAAGGTGACCACCATTGGCATTGCCAAGGGAGTGGACAGAGATGCGGGGCGTGAGCGGTTTATTGTGCAGGGGCGCGAAGAATTTTCGCTGCCACCGCGCGATCCGGTGCTTTATTTTGTTCAACGCCTGCGCGATGAAGCCCATCGATTTGCCATTGGCACGCATCGCGCCCGCCGCGCGAAGGAATTTACCAGCAATCCGCTGGATGAAATTTCCGGAATCGGCCCCTCGCGAAAACGGGCGCTGCTGCACCATTTTGGCACGGCGAAAGCAGTTGCCGGTGCCGGGTTGAGTGACCTGCGGAAAGTGGAGGGAATTTCAGAGGCGACAGCGCGCCTTATTTACGATCACTTCAACGGCGCATAACGGCGCTGTCGTAGAATAGACCTGTCAACTTGCGTGTTGCATGTTGACGCAGCGCCCCCTGACGGGTTCAAAGGGGGGTAATTTTCAGACAGGCGTATCTTCCATGTCCTCCAGGGCCTTGAACATTCCCAATATCCTCACTTACTCGCGCATCGTTGCGGTGCCGCTGGTGGTGCTCTGCTTTTTCGTGGAAGGCCGGTTGCACGGGTCGGACACGGCGCGTTGGTGGGCCATGTTCCTGTTTATTGCAGCAAGCATCACCGATTGGCTGGATGGCTATCTTGCACGGGCGTGGAAGCAGACGTCGAATATCGGCCGCATGCTGGACCCGATAGCCGACAAGCTGCTGGTGGCAGCGGCGCTTCTGCTTCTGGCAGCAGATGGCACCATTGCCGGGTGGGCAATCTGGGCAGCAATCGTGATTCTGTGCCGCGAAATTCTGGTTTCGGGCCTGCGTGAATATCTGGCGGCGCTAAAGGTCAGCGTGCCGGTGACCCGCCTTGCCAAATGGAAAACGGCTGCGCAGATGGTTGCACTGACATTTCTGCTGGCCGGCCCGGCAGGTGATAAACTGTTCCCGTTCATCACCGAGTTGGGCATTCTGTTTTTATGGGTGGCGGCAATTATCACACTTTATACCGGGTATGATTATTTTCGTGCGGGCCTGCGCCATATAGACGTCTAGAAGTCCGTCTAAAATCCTCTCAGCAAGTTGCAGGAGGCAGAAGTGAAACTGGCTTATTTTGCATCTATCCGGGAACGTATTGGCGTTGCAGAGGAAACAGTGTCGCTTCCGGCCGGGGTGACAACAGTTTCCGATCTTCTGCGCTGGCTGGAATGCCGGGGCGACAACTACTACCACGCATTGCAGCCGGGCGAGCTGGTTCGGGTGGCGATAGACCACCAGCATGTGCAACAGGATACCCCGATTGCCGGGGCTACCGAAATCGGCTTTTTCCCGCCGATGACGGGTGGCTGACCTGATGTTCCGGGTTGTCGTCCAGTCGGAGAGAATTGATATTGCAGCAGAAACTGCAAATCTATCCTCAGACGGCGCAGCCGGGGCCGCTGTTGTGTTCTGCGGCTATTGCCGGGATGAAGGTGGCCGCCTATCCGCGCTGGAACTGGAACACTACCCCGGCATGGCAGAACGGGAAATTCAGAACATTCTGGCAGAAGCTGCGGCACGCTGGCCTTTGATTTCGGCCTGTGTGGTGCATCGTTTTGGAAAAATAGCCCCAGGTGAGGAAATTGTATTTTCTGGATGCACTTCTGTTCACCGGCATGCGGCATTTGAAGCGGGTGCCTATGTCATGGATTTTATGAAAACCCGGGCCCCATTCTGGAAACGCGAACATTTGCTGGATGGCACCGTCGGCGCCTGGGTGGATGCCAAGGATGCGGATCTTTCAGCCACAGACCGCTGGCACAGGCTTTAAAGAAAAAAGGGGCGTCCTGCTGATGTGCAGAACGCCCCTTTTTTTCAGACGTCTGAAATTCAGCCAACAACTTCAGTGTCGGAGAACCAGTAGGCAATTTCCTGAGCTGCAGTTTCCGGCGCATCAGAACCGTGAACCGAATTTTCACCGATCGACACTGCAAACAGCTTGCGGATTGTGCCTTCATCGGCGTTTGCAGGGTTTGTTGCACCCATAACTTCGCGGTTCTTGAGAATGGCGTTTTCGCCTTCCAGAACCTGAACGACGGTTGGTCCGGAAATCATGGTTTCAACCAATTCACCAAAGAATGGGCGCTCTTTGTGAACCGCGTAAAAACCTTCAGCCTCACGCTGGCTCATCCAGACGCGCTTGGAAGCAACTACGCGCAGACCGGCTTCCTCCAGAACCTTGGTGATAGCGCCAGTCAGATTGCGGCGGGTCGCATCCGGCTTGATCATGGAGAAAGTGCGTTCAATAGCCATGTGGCTGTTCCTCTATAACAGACTTGATTGGATGGCGGGTCTATAAAGCCAGCGCATCCATGCGGCAAGTGCTCATCACTTCAGGCCGCCGTGATCTTTCGACCCTCGCCGTCAAACAAGTCGAGACACCGCTCAAACCATTCAGAAACGCTGTCATCAGGTGCCAGCGGGCGCACGCTGGAGGTGATGCGCAGCCATTGGAACAGACCGAACACAATATAATCGGCAAAACCGGACGATTTGCCGTTCAGGAATGGCTGACGTTTCAAAGTCAGGCGCATTGGTTCAAGCGAGCGGGAAAACTCGTCCAGCCGGGCGGGGTCACGATTGACAACATCTTCCAGACGCATGCCAAAAAAAGCTTCTCGCGTGCGGCGGAAATGCTCTTTATCCACCTCGTCCAGCAGCGAGTAAATGTCCATCAATGCGGCGGAAACAACAAAGGACCGGATGTGGACATGCGACCAGCTTTCGACAAACCGGGCCATGGCACGGCCGCCCTCTCCGCCAAACAGGCTTGGACGATCGGGGTAAGTGGTTTCGAGATATTCCGCTATGGCGAAAGAATCCTGCACCACATCCTTGCCATGGCGCAGCACGGGCACCGTGCGGTCAAAACCGTCTTCGACATGGCGCACCTTGGTAAACGGCACTGGCAGACTGGTATATTCCAGACCCTTGTGGCGCAAAGCCATTCTTGCTTTCCAGCAATGGGGTGAAAATGGTCTGGTCACATCATGACCGACAAGCTCATAGAGAAAAATTTCCATCGAACGCCCCTGTCTGTTGCCGCGCTTCCATCGTCACAGATGGCATAAACTTTCGCAACTGCACACTGCGCTCTTTTCCCGCTGGCCAAGGCGTGGCAAAAGCAGCGCATGCTTCAGATCAACGACCTCTCCGCACGCGTCGCCGGACGCCTTTTGATAGACCATGCCAGCCTCGCCATTCCAGATGGTGTGAAGGCCGGGCTTGTGGGGCGTAACGGTGCTGGAAAATCCACGCTTTTCCGCCTGATCACCGGCGATCTTGCTTCGGAAAGCGGCAACGTGTCGCTGCCCCGCAATGCACGCATCGGGCAGGTAGCGCAGGAAGCGCCGGGCACGGAAGATTCGCTGCTTGATATTGTTCTGCAAGCCGATGAAGAGCGCGTCGCTCTGTTGGCAGAGGCGGAACTTGCCACGGATCCGCACCGCATCGCGGAAATTCACATGCGGCTTGCCGATATTGAAAGCCATTCTGCAGAATCGCGCGCCGCTTCAATTCTCAGCGGCCTTGGCTTTGGCCCGATTGCGCAATCGCGCCCGGTGTCTTCGTTTTCCGGTGGCTGGCGCATGCGCGTTGCTCTGGCTGCTGTGCTGTTTTCCCGCCCGGATCTGTTGCTGCTGGACGAGCCGACAAACTACCTCGACATGGAAGGCACGCTGTGGCTGGAAAATTTCGTGGCCCGCTACCCATACACGGTTCTGATTATCAGCCACGATCGCGATGTTCTGAACAATGCGGTGAACTCGATCATCCATCTGGATCAGAAGAAGCTGAATTTCTATCGCGGCTCTTACGACCAGTTTGAGCGGCAACGGGCCGAAAAAATGGAGCTGTTGCAGAAGCAGATCACCAAGCAGCAGGCCGAACGCAAACATATGGAAGCGTTTGTTGAGCGGTTCCGGGCAAAGGCCAGCAAGGCACGGCAGGCGCAAAGCCGGCTCAAGGCGCTGGAGCGTATGCAGCCGCTGGCGGCCATTGTCGAAGAAAATGTTACGCCGTTCGTGTTCGACGCTCCGGATAAAATGCTGCCCTCGCCGATCATCCGGATGGAAAATGCGCAGGTTGGCTACACACCCGGAATGCCGGTGCTGAAAAACCTGAACCTGCGGATCGACCATGATGACAGAATCGCTCTGCTTGGCTCCAACGGCAACGGCAAATCGACATTTGCGAAGCTGATTGCCGAGCGATTGAAGGAAGATAGCGGCACGGTAACGCGCGCAAGTGGCTTGCGCATATCGTTCTTCGCCCAGCATCAGATTGATGATCTGCGCCCGGACGAAACGGCGGTGCAGCATTTGCGCCGCGCCCTGCCCGATACGCCGGAATCCAGGTTGCGGGGGCGCGTTGCGCGCATGGGGCTTGGCACGGATAAAATGGACACCATTGCCGACAAGCTGTCGGGCGGTGAAAAGGCCCGGCTGTTGATGGGTCTTGCCACGCTGAACGCGCCGCATCTGTTGATTCTGGACGAACCGACAAACCATCTGGATATCGAAGCGCGCGAAAGTCTTGTGCGGGCGCTGAACGACTATCCCGGTGCTGTCATTCTGATCAGCCACGACCGGCACATGGTCGAGGCAACCATGGACAGACTGTGGATTGTCGGCGATGGCACGGTTTCGCGTTATGATGGCGATCTGGAAGACTACAAGAAGCTGGTGCTTTCCGGGTCGAAGGCCGCCTCACGCGAAGAGCGGGAGCAAGTCGCGCCAGAGGAACTTCCGGTATCCAAGGTTGAGCAGCGCCGGAGCGCGGCTGAAAAGCGTGAGGCTTTGAAGCCTTTGCGCAGGCAGATCACCACGCTGGAAACGCAATTGTCCCGATTGCAGAAGACCATTGCAGATCTGGACGAAAAGCTGGGCGATCCGGCGCTTTACACATCCAGCCCCGCCAAAGCCACGGAGTTTGCCAAGCAAAAATCCGTGGCTGAGCGCACTTTGGAAAAGGTTGAACTGGAGTGGATTGAAGCGTCGGAGCAGTATGACGCGGCAATGGCGGACTAAAGCATTTCCCGTTGAAGCCTTTGGCTTCAACGACAGGACAATGCGACAAGCAAAGAAGTGCATTTCCCGTTGAAGCCTTTGGCTTCAACGAAAGGACAATGCGACAAGCAAAGGAGTGCATTTCCCGTTGAAGCGTTAGCTTCAACGGCAGGACAATGCGACAAGCAGATAAGCATTTCCCGTCGAGGCACTTGGGCTTCAACGACAGGACTGATCAGGCGTTGCGGACCCAACGCCGGTCTGTGCCCTGCTGCCAGTAAACCACGCTGTGACCTGCGGCCTTTTCTGTCTTCCACCGCTCCCGGGCAACAGTAAGTTGATCGGCGTCATGCCCGTCAAACAGATAGATGCCGCGCACGTAAGGCTCCAGAGTTTGCGGGCATGCACCCTCCACCAGAAAGCGCACTTGGGCGTCATTTGCATTCTGCGCCGGGTTTATGGTCAGCAAAATCGGCTGCAGTGCGCTGTTGCCTTCCGCATCAGATCCGTGCGGAAGGAAAGCTTCGTCACGGTAAACCCACAAATGCTGATCCAGCGCATCGCGGCGCTCTTCCGTGGCGGCCTGCACCACTACACGCCACCCCCGTGCGAGGCACTTTTCCAGAAGGTCCGGCAGGGCTTCCTCCAGCCGGCTTTCTGTCAAATGGTAGAAAAACACCTCGGCCACAGGGCGGTTACTCAGCGCGTTTCATAATGGTCGGCAACAAGGCGGTTGAGCAGCCGGACGCCGAAGCCGGAACCCCAGGACTGGTTGTATTCCGACGAGGGTGAAGACATTGCGGTGCCTGCCACATCCAGATGTGCCCACGGCACTTTGTTGACAAAGCGCTGCAGGAATTGCGCGGCGGTGATGGAGCCAGCCGCACGCCCACCGCCAATATTGCGGATATCGGCAAACTTGCCCTCAATCATCTTGTCGTATTCCTTGCCCAGAGGCATCCGCCAGACTTTTTCACCGGTGACAGTGCCCGCCTCGTAAAGCCGTTCGGCAAGCTCGTCATCATTGGCGAAGAGTCCGGCATAATGGTTGCCCAGTGCCACGATGATGGCGCCGGTCAATGTTGCCAGATTGACCATGAATTTCGGCTTGAACCGCTCCTGCGTGTACCAAAGCGCATCCGCAAGAACCAGCCGACCCTCGGCATCGGTGTTCAGCACCTCAATCGTTGTGCCGGACATGGCAGTTACAATGTCGCCTGGGCGCTGCGCGTTCCCATCCACAACATTTTCCACCAGACCGACAACGCCGACAGCATTCACCTTGGCCTTGCGGCCAGCCAATGCGCGCATAAGGCCGACAACGGCGGCAGAGCCGCCCATGTCACCTTTCATCTCGTCCATGCCTGCCGCAGGTTTGATGGAAACACCACCTGTGTCAAACACCACGCCCTTGCCAACGAACGCTACTGGCGCTTCACCTTCCGGGCCGCCGTTCCACCGCATGATGACCATGCGTGGCGGCATGGGCGAACCCTGTGCAACGCCGAGCAACGCAAACATTTTCAGCTCGCGCATTTTCACTTCGTCCAGGACTTCCACTTCCAGGCCGTAATGCCGCAAGGCTTCAATGCGGCGGGTATATTCCACCGTGGTCAGAATATTGGCGGGCTCATTCACCAGATCGCGCGCCAGTACAACGCCTGCACCGACTGAATCAATTGCCTCAAAAGCGGTGCGCGCAGTATCCGCATCGGCCGATGCAAAGGAAATAGTCGCTGTCTTGCCGGACCCGGCCTCTACATCGGCATCGTCGGTCTTTTTGGATTTATAACGGTCAAACTCATAAGCGCGCAGCAGAACACCAAGCGCCATGGCCGCAACATTTGCCCCGGAAACCGGCTCGTCGATTTCAGCGCGTATGAGAATATTTTCTGCGCCCTTAATACCGGCCATGGCGACACCGCCCAATTTTAGCCAGTCTTCTTCTGTCAATTCGGCTTCACCCTTGGTGCCCAATACAAGCACCTTGTCCACTCCCGGCTCGTCGGGTGCCAGCACCTCCAGCGTAGACAACAGCTTACCCTTGAATTTCGCTGCCGTTGCGGCCCGCGCAATCTGATTCTTCAACGCCTCGGAAATGGAAGCAGGCAAAATGGCGCCATCCCCTGCCAGCAGAACCATGACGCCCTGGGCGGGTGCTTCAAGCGACGAAAAAGCAATTAGCGGCGTGGAAGCCATGTGCAGAACTCCGGAAATTGGGAGATTTATCGAGAATCATCATATGGGCGTCAAAAATTTCAACGCCACCCTATCTTGGAAATGCAGCGCTTCTTTGCAAGAGAGTTCTCACGTTCATACTTTGTTAGCCATGATTGTTCGCCCTTCTTTAGCCAAGGTAGCTCATTCTATAACGAGGTTGATGCAATCACTGATTTTGCAGCCAACACGCCGGATGTTAAATGCGTCGGGAAACAGCGAGTATTCATGCGGTCGATGACGCTACTGGAACGATATATCTTCAAGCGCGCAGCCTTGTTCAGCCTGGCATCGCTGGCAGCGCTGGTTCTTGTCGTCTGGGTGGTTCAGGTTCTGCAGCGCGTTGATCTGGTTCGCACCACGGTTGGAGCCGCCAGCGACATTCTATGGATAGCCTTGATGTTGATGCCCGATCTGGCGGCGGGCGTCCTGCCTTTCGCCATATTGGTCGGTTCCATACAGGCGCTCAATTCATTGAACGCAGATTCGGAACGCTCTGTCATGGCCGCTGCCGGTGCATCGCAATATCTGATCGCCCGGCCCATCATGCTGGTTGGCATCATTGCGGCGGCGTTGGTGCTGTTCAACTCCAACTATGCCGGACCAAAAGCCTCAAAGGCTTTTCAGGACGGAATTCGCTCCATCAACGCCAATGCCATTTCGCTGTTTTTGCAGCCCGGCCGGTTTGAACGCATTCAGGATGGCCTGATCATGAGCGTTTCAGACACGCGCGGTGCAACCATTCGCGGCCTGTTTCTGGCAGATACGCGCGACCCTGAAATGGACGTCAATTATTTTGCGCAGGAAGCCAACATTGTCGATCTGAACGGCGAATCTTTTCTGGTGCTGAAAAACGGCCAGCTTCATCGCCGCACGGCAGATGACAAGGCCATATCGGTAATTGAATTTCAGACCTACGCCTTTGACCTGGCTGATCTGCGCCCGGTTTCCTCACGCGACTGGGTGCGCATGTCAGAGCGCAGCACGGGCGAACTGGTCAACCCCGATCCAAATGATCCGCTGTTCCAGACGCACCCCAACCGCTTTATTGAAGAGCTGTCACAGCGGCGCAGTGACTGGCTGTATGCGCTGGCATTTGCTCTGTGGGCCGTAGCAGTGGCCAGCCCGCCCCGCACCAACCGTCAGGGTCCGGGCGCCACGATGATCATCGGACTGGGTGGCGCTCTGCTGCTCAAGGCGGCGGGCTTCATGGCAGTGTCGCAGGTTGAAAAGAACACCGCCCTTGTGCTGCTGGTCTATGCCCTGCCCATCATGGGCATTATCACCAGTCTGGTGCTGCTGCATCGAAACACCAATATCGTGGAATCGCGCTTTGTGCATGCGGTGGAAGCCGGCTTGCAGAACGCCATGCGGTTCGCTCAAAAGCTGCTGCCCGGCCGCCGCCGGCAAGGACGTGCAGCATGAACCGGCGCACCATAAACCTCTATTTCATGCGGCTATACATCAGCAATGTGGTGGCAATCTTTGCCATGGTGCTGGCGCTGGTCTATCTGGTTGACCTGATAGAGCTGAGCCGCCGCGGTCGTTTCGACGGCATTGACTTTGCCACTGTAGCGGCAATTTCTGCCTACCGCGTCCCGGCCTTTCTGGAGCAGGCGTTTCCGTTCATCGTGCTGTTTGCCTCTATTTTCACGCTGGTTTCGCTGAACCGCAAAATGGAGCTGGTTGTTGCCAGGGCCGCGGGCATTTCCATCTGGCAGATTTTGCTGCCATTTCTGGCCGGGTCGCTGCTGCTTGGCGTGTTTGCCACGGCCGTTTACAGCCCGCTGGCAACGGTGGCGCAAAACTGGTCTGCCGATCTGGAAACGCAGTTTGCCGGCGACCGGGCAGATGACAATGCCAACCGCACGCCATGGCTTCGCCAGAGCGGCAACGGGGTCAACTCCATCATCGGCGCAAAGGCCGTGTCTGCAGGCGGCAGTGAGCTGGGCGGCGTTACGGCCTTTGTGTTGAATGACAATGGTATTGCCAGTGAGCGGATTGATGCGCCCAACGCCACGCTTGGCAGAGGTATGTGGGTTCTGCACCAGCCCGTTGTCACCCGTGTGGGCTTTTCGCCGGAACAGCGGGCATCCTATTCCATTCCGACAACCCTGTTGCCGGAATATATCGAGCAACGGCTGGCCAATCCTGAAACCATTTCGATCTGGGAACTTCCAGGCAAAATCGAAGCGGCAAGAAGTCTTGGCTATAATGCCGACGCATTTTCCATGCGGCTGTTCACATTGCTGGCCAAACCGGCACTGTTTATGGCAATGACGCTGGTAGCGGCCACCGTGGCCGTGCAATATTCTCGTACGGGGCAATCCACAGCCACAATCATAGGTGGTGTTGCGGCTGGCTTCGTGCTTTATGTCGCAACATTTCTGGCGCAAGCGCTGGGAAGCAGTTCAGTAGTTCCACCCGCTGCAGCGGCGTGGTTTCCGGCCATGGCGGCAGGTCTGTTCGGGGTAACAGTCCTGCTCCATCAGGAGGATGGGTAACATGATCGCGAGGGGGACTTCGCGCCGCTCGAGCGCCCGCAGACAGTTGTTTGTTAAAGGCGCATTGCTGGCTGGTGTTGCCTTGGGCGCGCTTGTTGGTCAGGGCGATGCCGGATACGCACAGGAAAGCCTGGAATCTCTGGGTGCCAACGTTAATATCGAGGCGGGCGAGCAACTGTTTCTGGAGGCAGACACTGTTTCCTACGACAGCGAATCCGCAACGGTAACGGCGTCTGGCGGCGTTCAGATAGATTATGGCCAATACAAGCTTGTTGCTCGCGAGATTGTGTATGATCAGAATCTGAAGCGACTGGTGGCTGTTGGCGATGTGGAATTGCTGGAACCGGGTGGCAACAAGGTTTACGCCGACGCCATTGATGTGACCGATGATTTTGCCGATGGCTTTATCGAGGCACTGCGCATTGAAACACCGGACAATACGCGCCTTGCCGCAGCAGAAGCGGTGCGCGAATCCGGGTCGGTTACAACATTTGAGCGCGGAGTTTACACCGCCTGTGAGGCTTGCGAGGCAAACCCGGACCGCCCACCTCTGTGGCAGGTAAAGGCGCGCCGCATTGTCTGGGATCAGAAGAACCAGATCATTCGCTATTATGGTGCAAGGTTCGAACTTTATGGCCTGCCCTTGGCCTATCTGCCTTACTTTGCCTCCCCAGATCCTACGGTCAAGCGCCGCAGCGGCTTTCTGGCGCCTGAGTTCCGCCAGTCCGATGAAACCGGTTTTGGCTTGCGCGTACCTTACTTCCTTGCAATTTCCGACAGTTCGGACGCCACGGTTGCCGGCACCTATTATTCGCGTCAGGGTTTTCTGGGCGAAGTGGAATACCGCAAGGCGTTCGGCAACGGTTATTTCACGTTGCAGGCAGCGGGCATTTCGCAGAACAATCCGGACAGGTTTGACGATTTCTGGTCAGATGGCATTACCAGCTTTGAAGATGTGCCAGGCAAAACCCGTGGCATGATCGGCACCACTGGTCGCTTTGCCCTGAACGAACAATGGACGTTCGGCTGGGATGTTCTGGCCCAGAGTGATCCGAATTTCTCCAATGCCTATGAGATCGACAATTTTTCCGACATTTATCGCTCTTCGGAAATTTATCTGACCGGGCTTGGCAGCCAGAGCTTCTTTGATCTGCGTGCTCAGAAATTCGACGTCCAGACTTTGAACACCTTCAACGAGGAGGTGCAGCCCTACATTCTGCCATCGCTGGACTACCAGTATATCGCCGAGCAGAAGATCCTGGGCGGACAGGTGCAGTTGGACGCCAACATCACCAATATTCGGCGGGACAACACCTTCCCGGCTTCGCTTCTGATCTGCGAAGAACCGTTTTACGATGAAGGGCGCTGCACCGGATCCGGCGTATTTCCATATCGGACAGACACTTTCCGGCAGAACACGCTGGAAGGCGACTACGCACGCGCCACCGTGGAAACAAGCTGGAAAAGCGAATACATCACCGATGGAGGGCTGGTGCTGACCCCCTCCGTGGCAGGACGAGGCGACCTTTACACCGCCAAAATGGAATCGCCTGGCTATGATTACGGCTCGCTGTACAGCGACCTTGGTGCCATTTCGATCAACGAAACCGGTGCGCGCGGCATGGCAACCGCAGCCATTGAGGCGCGCTATCCCTACCTGATCGAAACAGCCAACACATCGCATGTGTTTGAACCGATTGCACAGTTGCTGATCCGCCCGGATGAAATGGACGCTGGAAAACTGCCGAATGAAGATTCGCAGACGCTGGTTTTCAATTCGACCAACCTGTTCAGTCACGACAAATTCACCGGCTATGACCGGATGGAAGGCGGCACCCGCGCCAATGTCGGAATTCAATATTCCGGCGTGTTGGGCGGTCGCTATTTCCTCAACGCCATTGCCGGCCAATCCTACCAGCTTGCTGGCAAAAACCCATTTGCGGCAGATGATCTTTCGCTGGTGGGTTACGATTCCGGTCTGGAAACCGACCGCTCGGATTATGTGTCCGGCGTTGCTCTGACTTTGCCGGTTGGCGTGACTTTGAGCGCGCAGGGCCGGTTTGATGAAAGCAATTTCGATCTGCGCCGTGCCGATCTTTCATCATCCTTTGCCGCCGGGCGTTTCAGCGGCTCGGTCACCTATTCGCAGATTGCGGCGCAGCCTATCTATGGATTGCCGGTGGACCGGCAGCAGGTTCAGACCAATGCATCCGTGCGCTTGACCGATACGCTGCTTGCCTTTGGGTCGGTCGGCTATGACATCGAGAATGACTCGATCATTTCCAAATCGTTCGGCGTTGGCTACGCGGATGAATGCTTCAGCCTGATCGCCACCTATCAAAGCACCAATGACCGCTACCAGCTCGCATCTTCCGAGAGCACCGTCATGGTTCGGCTGTCTCTGCGCACGCTGGTGGAAACCGACTTCAATTACAATCTTGGCAATGACTAGAGCCAGACGTGCCGCAGCATATTGAACAACGGGAAAAAATTGCTTTTTTCAGGTGAAAGCGGCTATTCTGGCTTTTCAACCAGATGGCGTTTTCACTCAATATGGCAGCAAACGCCAGATAACGCGGTTTTATCAGTTGCAACTACGGATTTTGCCGGAAACGATCATTCTTTTGCCAAAACAGTTTCGTACAGGCAATAAAGCAGATAATGAAGCGGCTGATTTGAAGAGCGGGAGCCTGAATCCTTGATGACCTTGAAACGCATATTTGCAAGCAGCGCACTCGCTTCGATGGTTCTGCTCGGCTCTGTCAGCCTGAGCGCCGTTGTCACAGATCAGGCGGTGGCCGCTACGCAGATCAGGGTTGTGGTCAATAAAGAAGCCGTGACCTCCTATCAGGTCCAGCTTCGGCAGGCATTCCTGAAGCTTCGTCGCTCGCCCGCTACGGCCGAGGCTGCGACCAATGAGCTGATCGACGAAGTGATCAAGCGGCAGGAAATGCGCCGTCGTGGCGTAAGCGTGCCGGATGCTGCGGTCGACGCAGCTTTCGCCAATTTTGCCAAACAGAACAAACTGTCAGAGGCGCAGTTGGGCCAGGTTTTCTCGCAGGCTGGTTTCACCGCTGCCGGATTCAAAGAATATATTCGCGTGCAGATGGGCTGGGGCCAGGTTGTGCGCATGAACACGCAGCAGGCCGAGCGGCTGAGTGAACAGGATGTTGTTCAGCGGATGCTGCAACAGGGCGGCAAAAAGCCCTCCACCACTGAGTATATGTTGCAGCAGGTAATATTTGTGGTGCCGGAAGGCAGCGCAAAGGAACGCCGCACCGGCGAAGCCAATTCCATGCGCCAGCGCTTTCGCAGCTGCAACGAAACTGTGCAGCTTGCACAAGGTCTGCGTGATGTGACTGTGCGCGATCTTGGCCGCATTACCCAGCCGGAGTTGCCACCACGCTGGAAAGACGAAGTTTCGCGGCTTTCCACCGGCGGAACAACGCGGCCCCAGGTAACCGAGCGCGGTGTGGAATTTATTGCCGTATGCAGCGCCCGCAACGTTTCCGATGACCGTGCGGCGCAGCTTGTTTACCAGGCGCAGGATCTTGAATCCTTGAGCCAGAACGCCGAGCCGGATGCGGCCCTTTTGAAAAGACTGCGTGATGCGGCAACCATTGTCCGTAGATGATATCATTGCCAGGGTCAGACATGCAGCCGATTGCAATTTCAGTTGGTGAGCCGTCTGGCATTGGCCCGGATCTGATTGTTTCCTGCTACGCAGACAGAAAAAAACTTCAATTGGCGCCATTTTTCGTGTTGGCCGACCCGGTGATGCTGGCCGGGCGCGCCGAGCGGCTGGGTATCAGGGTTGAAATCGCCAATCTCGATTCTCCACAACATGCTGCCGCAACATTTGCCAACGCCCTGCCGGTCATTCCCCTGCACAACACGCACCTGGACAGCCCGGGGGAACTGAAATCCGAGAACGCTGCGGGCACGGTGGAGGCAATTGAGCGTGCCACCGCTTTTGTGCTTGGCGGTGAAGCTTCCGCGCTGGTGACAGCCCCGATTGATAAAAAGGCACTGTATGATGCCGGCTTCAATCACCCCGGCCACACGGAGTTTCTGGCAGAGTTGTGCGCGCGGTCCAGCGGGCGGCAGATTCAGCCGGTCATGTTGCTGACAGGGCCTGAGCTTTCCTGTGTTCCTGTGACCATCCACATTCCGTTGAGCGAGGTTGTGGGCGCGCTGACAACAGAATTGATTGTCGAAACAGCGCAGATCGTGGTGCGGCATTTGCAGATGGATTTTGGCCTTGAAAAGCCGGTTCTGGCAGTTGCCGGGCTGAACCCCCATGCGGGCGAGCGTGGGGCGCTGGGCATGGAGGATATTTCCGTCATTGTGCCTGCGGTGCAAAAGTTGCAAGGCATGGGCATAGACGCCACCGGGCCGCTTCCTGCCGATACGATGTTTCATGCGGAAGCGCGTTCGACTTACGATGTCGCCTTGTGCATGTATCATGATCAGGCGCTCATCCCGGTTAAAACGCTGGGCTTTGATCAGGCAGTGAACGTGACACTTGGCCTGCCGATCATTCGCACATCGCCCGACCACGGAACTGCGATGGGGCTAGCCGCATCAGGGCGGGCCAGACCGGACAGTTTCATTGCCGCAATTGATCTTGCAGCACGCATGGCCCAATCGCGGCATAATTTTCGGACCCATACACAGTGAACACCTCTCCAACGCTGCCTCCCTTGCGTGATGTTCTGGCGGCGCACGGGCTGGACCCACGCAAAGCCCTTGGCCAGAATTTTCTGCTGGATTTGAACCTGACCGGAAAAATTGCCCGGCAGGCGCAAGTGAGCAGCCAGGATGTTGTGGTTGAAATCGGCCCCGGTCCCGGTGGCCTGACCCGTGCTTTGCTTCAGGAAGGCGCGGCAAAGGTTATCGCGATTGAAAAAGACCCGCGCTGCCTGCCTGCTCTGGCTGAAATCTCCGCCGCCTTTCCGGGCAGGCTGGATGTGATTGAGGGTGATGCGCTGCAATGTGATCTGGCAGATCTGGCTGGCGGGCCGTTCAAGGTTGTCGCCAATTTACCCTATAATGTTGGCACACAGATTTTGCTGGATCTGCTGACGGTCGCAGACTGGCCACCGCTGTGGACATCACTGACTTTGATGTTTCAGAAAGAAGTTGCCCTGCGCATTGTTGCCGGCGCTGATGATGCCCATTACGGCCGACTTGGTGTCTTGTGCGGTTGGCGTTGCGATGCCAGAATTTTATTCGATCTTCCGCCTCAGGCATTCACGCCACCGCCAAAAGTCACATCTGCCGTGGTGCAGCTTGTGCCACGCCAGCAACCTTTGCAAGCCAATCTGGCGACGTTGGAAAAGGTTACGGCGGCGGCCTTTGGCCAACGTCGCAAAATGCTGCGGCAGAGCCTGAAAAGTCTGGGTGGAGAAAATCTGCTGAAACTGGTGGGCATCGATCCGCAACGGCGGGCAGAAACCCTTTCAGTGGCAGAGTTTGTGTCTCTGGCAAATGCGCTGTGAAGCAACGCAAATGCCGCAGATTGTTTGGCAGAGCGTTTCAGGTGGACGAAAAATCACATGAAACGCTTCTGAAGCCCACTATTCTTCCATCAACCGCTCTGCTTGTTCCAGAAGATCAGCGGTAAAATCAAACAGGCCGGGGCGGCGGTCGCGGCGCAGACGTTCTGCGTTAACAATCGATAGAACGGCGGCAAATGCGCGATCCAGATCGTCATTGATGACAACATATTCGTAGTCGCGCCAACGCTCTATTTCCACCTTGGCATTGCGCAGCCGCATATTGATGGATTCGGCGGAATCTTCCGCCCGCCGGTTCAAACGCGAGCGGAGCTCTGCCATTGAAGGTGGCAGAATGAAGATCGAGACAATGTCGGCCTTGGCCTGGTCCTGCAACTGGCGCGCGCCCTGCCAGTCAATATCAAACAGCATGTCCCGGCCTTCACGCATGGCCTTTTCTGCTGCTTCGCGAGGCGTTCCGTAAAAATTGCCATGCACTTCTGCCCATTCCAGCAGCGCGTCGCCATTTCTCAGCCGGTCAAATTCATCATGCGTGATGAAGTGGTAATGCACTCCATCAATTTCGCTTGGGCGCCGCTTGCGTGTTGTTACACTGACGGACAGGGAGAAACGGTTGTCCTGCTCCAGCAAGCTGCGCGCAATGGTGGATTTTCCTGCACCTGATGGAGAGGAGATAACAAGCATCAACCCGCGCCGGGCAATCGGCAGCGGGGATTCGGTGTCAACGAGCGGCCTCATTCGATATTTTGAACCTGTTCCCTGAATTGGTCCACAACGACCTTGAGCTGGAGACCGATTGCCGTCAGCGACGTCGCGTTGGATTTCGCGCACAGTGTATTCGATTCGCGGTTAAATTCCTGTGATAGAAAATCGAGCCTGCGCCCAACTGCCCCACCTTCCGCCAGCATAGTGCGGGCGGCGGCAATATGCGCGCGCAATCTGTCCAGTTCTTCCTGAACATCCGCCCGGGTGGCCAGCAACGCGGCTTCCTGTGCCAGGCGACCTTCATCCAGCCCGATGCCTGTACCAAGCAAAGCTTCGACCTGCGCTTTCAACCGTGCCTGAATGACGGCAGGTCTGCGCGCATCATCCGCTTCCGCAGCAACCACCAGGCTTTCCATTTCATCCAGACGGCGCATCAGCACCTGGGCAATCTCCCGCCCCTCGGCCTGCCGCGCACTGATCAACCGGTCCAACCCACTGGCAAACGCTAGCAGCATCTCATCCAGCAGCGGCTTGTCCGGCTGCACCACCATGTCCACCGGCTGGTCAATAACCCCGCGCAGCGCCAGCAGGCCATCTGCCGTTGGCAGAGCCGCATGCCCATTAGCAACCAGACTGTCACAAACCGCAGCATAGTCCATCAACACCGCCATGTTGACGGCAGGTGTGCTTTCGCCAATCGATTTTTGCAGCTGTAAGGAAATTTGCAGATTGCCACGGACCAGATGCCCGGACATCATCCGGCGTATGTCAGGTTCCAGAGCTTCATAACCTGAGTTCAGGCGGATTTTGGCATCCAGCCCCTTGCCGTTGACCGAACGAAGCTCCCAGGCGACAAGCCGTCCCTGAATGTCGGTTTCAAAGCGGGCAAAGCCCGTCATGCTGGCAACGGGCTTTCCCATATTACGGCACTCTTTCAAGCTTACTCAACCAACTCGGCGTCACTGTTTTCAGCAGCGGCAGCGGCACCGCGCGCCCGCATCACTTCCCGGTATCGTGCAACATTGCGGTTGTGCTCTGCCAGCGTTTGGGCAAACACATGCCCACCCTCACCATCAGCCACGAAATACAGGTCGTCGGTTTCCAGCGGCTTCGCCACAGCTTCCAGCGCAGCGCGCCCGGGATTGGCAATCGGGCCAGGTGGCAAGGCCGGTATGACATAGGTGTTGTATGGCGTGTCGCTTTGAATATGAGACCTGCGCAGCGGTTCGCCTGACGGCTTACCCGCGCCGCCCCAGATTCCGTAGATAAAGGTTGGATCCGATTGAAGCCGCATGTTCTGGCGCAGCCTGTTGATGAACACAGAAGCCACATGCGGCCGTTCCGCATCAACACCGGTTTCCCGCTCGACAATCGAAGCCAGCGTTACAAACTCTTCAACCGTATCGATCGGCAGATTGTCCACCCTGGTGGCCCATATCTGTTCCACCATCGCAGTGTGCGCATCCGACATCTGCGAAATCAGCTCGTTACGGCTGGTGCCGCGCGTGAATGTATATGTCTCCGGCAGCAGACTTCCTTCAGCCGGCATGGGTGGAAGATTGCCCATCAAAGCGTCGTCACCCTCAAGCCGGGCATAAATCTGCGCGACCGTCCAACCTTCCGGCACGGTGACAGAGTGCACGATCGATCTCCCGGCCACCAGTTTTTCCAGGACCTGCTGCATGGATGTGCCAGCGGGGAAACCATATTCGCCCGCTTTCAACTGGCCACCCGCACCGGATAGCCGCGCTCCTACCTGAAAAACCAGTGGATTTGAAATGATGCCGGCATTCGCCAGGCCGTCAGAGATTGTAGCCAGCGCTCCGCCACGCGGAACCATGTAGGTTACATCCTGTTGCAGTGGGCCACGCCCCTCAAACTGCAATTTGCCCCAGTAAAACATGGCCGCACCGCCAATCAAGGCAATGACGGCCAAGCCAAGCATGAAATTGATGAAAACGATGATGGCGTTGCGCGACCCGCGAGAACGACCTTTTTTGCGCCGCTTTCCAGTGGATTCAGAATCCGGTGTTCTTCCGCCGCCTCTCGTCAGATCAGTCACAGGATACGAGCCTCTCAAATCAATTGATGCAGCAGGGTATTTCCGCTTTGCGATCCGTTCGCCGAAATACCCTGACTCAATGCTCTGCGGTTACCGCCCGGACGAAACCGTCTGACAGTTTCGCTCGGGTTACCGGATCAATATGGCGAAAGCCGGGTTGGACCATTCCAGGCGATGCCGTAATCGCCCGAAATGTTGAGCTCTTTGTTGCGCATTGCCCTGCTGCCAGAACGAGTCCGCTTCAGCAGGAAATGCTTCAGTCCGTAACCCGCTTTACAACCAGCGAAGCGTTCGTTCCGCCAAATCCAAACGAGTTCGACAATACAACATCAATCTGCCGTTCACGCTTGACGTGGGGCACAAGATCAATGGCGGTTTCAACCGAAGGATTGTCGAGATTCAGAGTCGGCGGCGCAACATTGTCGCGAATGGCGAGGGTTGAGAAAATTGCCTCCACCGCACCGGCAGCACCCAGCAAATGGCCAATGGCCGATTTTGTGGATGACATGGAGACGTGGCTTGCCGCATCGCCCAGCAATCTTTCCACCGCACCAAGCTCAATCGTATCGGCCATGGTCGAAGTGCCATGGGCGTTGATATAGTCGATCTGCGAAGGCTCCAGCCCTGCCCGCTTCAAAGCGGCGCGCATGCAGCGCTCGGCACCTTCGCCGTGTTCGGATGGTGCCGTGATGTGAAACGCATCACCGCTCAGACCATAACCCACCACTTCCGCATAAATCTTTGCGCCGCGGGCTTTCGCATGTTCGTATTCTTCCAGCACCATGATGCCCGCGCCCTCACCCATGACGAAACCGTCCCGGTCTGCGTCATAGGGGCGGGATGCCCTGGTAGGATCGTCATTGCGCATGGTGGAAAGCGCTTTGCATGCAGCAAAACCTGCCATGGAAATGCGGCAGACAGGAGACTCGGTTCCGCCGGCAACCATGACATCGGCATCATCCAGCGCAATCAACCTTGCCGCATCGCCAATGGCGTGCGCACCGGTGGAGCAGGCTGTAACAACCGAATGGTTCGGGCCGCGCAGCTTGTGCCGGATTGAAACATGGCCGGACGCCAGATTGATCAACCGACCGGGAATGAAGAACGGAGATATCCGCCGAGGACCCTTGTCGCGTAGTGTGTAACCCGCCTCAACAATGCCTTCCAGACCACCAATTCCCGAGCCGATAAGGACGCCGGTACGCTCTTGGTCTTCATTGTTTTCAGGATGCCAGTTGGCATCGGCCAAAGCTTCATCAGCAGCGGCGACCGCATAAACAATAAATGGGTCAACCTTGCGCTGTTCTTTGGGCTCCATAATCAGATCGGGAGAAAAAGTACCGTCGCTGCCGTCGCCCATCGGGATCTGGCATGCAATCTGGCAAGCCAGATCATCCACCTCAAACCCGGTGATACGAGCGGCGCCGCTTTGACCGGCCAACAGACGCTTCCAGCTTGCTTCTACGCCAGATGCCAGTGGTGACACCATGCCAAGGCCGGTAATTACAACACGCCTCATCAAGCACCCTTTTATACTTTACGCAGGCTGCCGGGCAAACGCCGCACAGCAGCAGGCACAAACCAGCGTCACACTGGCCACGCCGCGGTCAGAATTTGCCGGGCCTTTCAGCCCGGCAACGCGTAATGCACCAACGAAAGAATCAGCTCTGATTCTTTTCGATGAACTTGACCGCATCTCCAACCGTCAAAATCGTCTCGGCAGCGTCGTCCGGAATTTCAACGCCGAACTCTTCTTCGAAAGCCATGACGAGTTCGACCGTGTCCAGGCTGTCTGCGCCAAGATCATCAATGAAGCTGGCGTTATCTGTCACCTTCTCTTGTTCTACACCAAGATGCTCGACGACGATCTTCTTCACCCGTTCAGCGGTATCGCTCATATTATATCCTCTAATGAGTTAGTTTCGCCGTTCTCGTTAGACGCCGCCAGACGGTTAATCAAGCGGCCAGGCTGCAAAGTGCTGGCGTATGGCAGCTCCGCTCCTGAAAAACCGGGCCCTGCGCCTTGCAGCAACATGGCCCGAAAAGCTTTATCAGATCATGGCCATTCCGCCATTCACATGAATAGTCTGTCCTGTAACATAAGCTGCTTCGCCAGATGCAAGAAACAATGCCGCAGCCGCAATTTCTGCCGGATCACCCATGCGTTTCATGGGAATCGCAGACATAATTGATTCTTTCTGCTTTTCGTTCAGTTTGCCAGTCATGGCGCTTTCGATAAAGCCCGGCGCAATGCAGTTAACCGTCACATTGCGCGAAGCAATTTCCTGCGCAAGCGATTTTGAAAAGCCGATAAGCCCCGCCTTGGCAGCACAGTAATTGGTCTGGCCGGGATTTCCGGTAACCCCGACGATAGACGTGATGTTGACGATGCGGCCATAACGGCGGCGCATCATCTGATGTGTCAGAGCCCGGGTCAGGCGAAATGTCGCGGTCAGGTTCACTTCCACAACGCTGTCCCAGTCGTCATCCGACATGCGCACGAAAAGGCCGTCGCGAGTGATTCCGGCGTTGTTGACCAGAATATCCACTCCGTCCAGGGCGCTGTCAGCCGCTTCGGCCAACGCCTTCTGATCTTCCCTGTCGCCCAGATTGGCCGTGAAGACATGTGCGCGCTCACCCAGGGAAGCAGCCAGTTCGTCCAGTTTTTCCCGGCGCGTGCCATGCAAGCCAACGGTTGCACCGGCAGAATGCAGCGTGCGGGCAATTGCCTCACCAATACCGCCACTTGCTCCGGTGATCAGCGCTTTGCGCCCTGTTAAATCGAACATGCCACTCATTCTCCCAGCTTCTGCATCGCCGCCTCGACATCCGCCGGTGTGCCTATGGACAGGCTGGTCAGGCGTTTGTCGATCCGCTTTGCCAAGCCCGATAGCACTTTACCGGCCCCCACTTCAAATAGAGTATCAACCGCATCATCGGCCAGGAACATCATGCTTTCGCGCCACCGCACCTGCCCGGTCACTTGCTCCACCAGTTGAGCGCGGATCCGCTCCGGGTCGGAAACCGGTGCCGCCATGACATTTGCTATCAACGGCACGGTGGGCTGATGAATGTCCACACCCAGCAGCGCCTCGGCCATCTTGTCGGCGGCAGGCTGCATCAAGGCACTATGGAAAGGTGCAGATACCGGCAGCGCGATTGCGCGCTTGGCCCCCTTTTCAGAAGCCAGAGCCATCGCCCGCTCCACTGCGCCCCTGCTGCCCGAAATCACAAGCTGGCCGCCGCCATTGTCATTGGCAATCTGCACCGTTCCATCTTCGCTGGCCGCAGCACACACTGCTTCCAATGCGTCATTTTCCAGACCGATAATCGCGGCCATGGCGCCTTCACCCGCAGGCACGGCGGCCTGCATTGCGTTGCCCCGAATGCGCAACAGCCGGGCTGTTTCACCAATGGACAAAGCGCCCGCGGCAGCCAGTGCGGAATATTCACCCAGAGAGTGGCCTGCAACATAGCTGGCGCTTGCCAGATTGAATCCGCGTGATTCCATCGCCCGCAATGCGGCGAGTGATACCGCCATCAGGGCAGGCTGCGCATTGGCCGTCAAAGTCAGGGTTTCGTCCGGTCCTTCAAAAATCAACTGGCTCAGCTTTTCGCCCAGCGCCGCGTCAACTTCATCAAAGACTGCCCGACTTTCAGGAAATGCCTGGTAAAGCTCGTGCCCCATGCCAGTTGCCTGGCTGCCCTGCCCCGGAAATACCAATGCAAGTTTCATGTCAGCAAATTCCTTTTGTTGTTAACGCGGGTCAATGAGTATCGGAACCGGCCATGTCAAGCCAAGCCTTGCGAACTGAGGAGAAATCGCGTAAATGCCGCCACGTCAATGCTCGATTTGTCAGCCGGGGGCTGAACGGAAGGGCGGTTTCCGCCGTCGCATGGTCTGTAAGGCCCTGCATCGCTTCCCGTGTCCCTGCTCTCGACGTCTCAACTGACGCGCCTTTTCCATACCCAGCCCGCCAAGGGCTGCTTCCGGGAGAGTTGCAGAGGCTTAGCCGCTGTCAATCGAGCAGGATTGTGAAGCTAAAACACGGAAAGGCAACCATATGGCGCTCTATGAGCACGTATTTCTTGCCCGGCAGGACATTAGCGGCCAGCAGGTCGAAGCGCTCGTTGAACAATATCGCGGCGTGCTTGAAGCTAATGGCGGCAAAGTCGGCAAGGTCGAGAGCTGGGGTCTGAAGACCCTGACATATCGCATTAAGAAGAATCGCAAGGCGTATTACACCCTGATCAACATCGACGCGCCTTCGGCCGCTGTTGCTGAGATGGAACGCCAGATGCGTTTCAACGAAGACATTCTTCGCTACATGACCATTCGCGTCGAGGAGCATGAAGACGGTCAGTCGGCCATGATGCAGAAGCGTGATGACCGTCCACGTCGCAACGACCGTGATGGCGGCGACCGTCCACCACGCCGTGACCGGGAAGACCGCCCGCGCCGTGAGCGCAGCGAGGAGGCCGTATAATGGTTGATATCGCCCAGTTGCCGACACGCCGGCCATTTCACCGTCGTCGCAAGTCCGATCCTTTTGCAGCGAGTGATTCGCCGAAGATCGACTACAAGGACGTGCGTCTTCTGCAGCGCTACATTTCAGAGCGCGGCAAAATCGTTCCTTCACGCATTACGGCTGTTTCGCAGAAGAACCAGCGCGAGCTGGCACGTGCCATCAAGCGCGCCCGGTTCCTCGGCCTTCTGCCATATGTGCTGAAGTAAAATTCTGTCTGGCGGCGCCTGCGCCGCCAGACTTCGCCTTCCGTGGCAGGGGGCGAAGAAGCAAAACGCCAAGTTGGGGCAAAGGCTCCTAACTGCAAGATCTGCAGGACAGCGAAAGAACCAATGCATAAGTCCGCTATTCTCGTTTCACTGGCCACCGGCCTGACAAGCGCCCTGCTTTTCGCAGCCGTTGTCAGCCAGTCAGTTCTTGGCATCATCATTGCCATGCTGGCTCCGCTGCCGATTTTTATCGCCAGTCTGGGTTGGGGCAGTCTCGCTGGGCTTGTTTCGGCGCTTGTTGCGGGCGCAGTCTTCACCATCGCCACCGGTTCCCTTCTTGCCAGCGCCCCGCTTCTGGTCGGCATGGCGTTGCCGGCAGCATGGGTCGGTCATCTGGCCGGTCTTTCCCGCTCGTTCACCGCATCAGACAACACTGAATATCTTGAGTGGTATCCGCTATCGCATATTCTGCTGGCAATCACTCTTGCTTCTGCGGGTGCGTGCATCATCATCGGCTGGCTTATCGGCTTTAGCCTGGAACAGTTTGGCCTGTATGTCGTGCAGGCGATGGAGCTTGGCCAATCCGGCATGAGCGCCGAGGAACAACTGCAATTTGCCGACATGGCGCTTCGCATTGTGCCTTATCTGGTTTCCGGCATGCTTTTGTTCATCATGTGCGGTCTGCTCTATGTCGCGGGTTTCATCACCCGCGCCAGTGGCAAGCTTGCCCGCCCGGTGGATGATATTCCGGCCACGCTCAGCCTGCCCGGTTCCGCCTTGATTGTGCTGGCGCTGGTGCTGGCCGCATCACTTCTGGGTGGCACCGTCGGGGTTGTCGCCTCGGTTTTCACAGGGGCTTTGGGCATGGCCTTTGCCATGGTTGGCCTTGCAGCCATGCACCGGTTGACCCGCCCGGTTCCGGGCAGAATGCTGATCCTGTTCACCGTTTACTTTCTCATCCTGTTTACCTCGCTGCCGCTGCTCGCGTTCATGGTGCTGGGCATTGTCAACGTGGTTCGCAACAACTCATTCCGAAATTCAAACTGAAATTCTGAACTCAAAGGAAAATCCTATGGAAGTCATTCTTCTTGAACGCATTGCCCGTCTTGGCCAGCTTGGCGACACTGTGCGTGTGCGCGATGGTTTTGCTCGCAATTACCTGCTGCCAACTGGCCGCGCGCTGCGCAACAACGAGGCCAACCGTGCACGTTTCGAAACACAGAAGGCACAGCTGATCGCCCGCAACGAAGAGCGCCGGACCGACGCGCAGTCGATTGCCAGCCAGCTTGAAGGCAAGCGCATTGTCATCATCCGTTCCGCCGGTGAAACAGGCCAGCTCTACGGTTCAGTTTCTGCACGTGATCTTGCAGAGCTGATCAAGGCCGAAGGCTTCAACATCAGCCGCAATTCGGTGAACCTGAATCAGCCTCTGAAGACAATTGGTCTTCACTCTGTTTCCATCATTCTGCATGCGGAAGTTGAAGTTAAGGTCGACGTCAATATTGCCCGTTCGCCGGATGAAGCAGAGCGTCAGGCACGCGGTGAGCTTCTGACATCGGCTGATGCTATCTACGGCACCGATGAAGACGAAGTTGAAGCCGAGGATGAAGCGGAAGACGCGGACTCCGAAGAAGCAGAAGATGAGGAAACCGCTGCCTGATCTGGCAGTTTTCCCCAAGTTTTCCACAGCGTGGGGTCGGGATATAACTGCCCGGCCCCACGCTGTTTTTGATGATGCTGCCCGGCGCTTTTACCGTGCCCCATCCTGCGGCGTGCCAATTCACAGCGGTGACTTAATCCTGCGCTCACTCTAAAATGTCGTGTCTCGAAAAATAAGGTTGGCAGCTATGGCCGAAACGGCGCGCAAGGCCGAGCAAGATGGGCAGCTTTATCGCGAGGCGCCATCCAATATCGAGGCAGAGCAAGCTTTGCTTGGCGCAATTCTGGTCAATAATGATGCCTATTACATTGTTCATGACTTTCTGAAGCCAGAACATTTTCACGAGCCTTTGCACCGCGAAATTTTCGGCAAGGCATCGGAAATGATTCGCATGGGCAAGATTGCCAATCCGGTCACGATCAAAACCTTCATGGCGGCGAATGATCGGGTGGGTGATATCAGCGTCGCGCAGTATCTGGCGCGCCTGGCTGCAGAAGCCACAACCATCATCAACTCATCAGACTATGGCCGCGGCATCTACGACCTGGCGCTTCGCCGTTCGCTGATCCGCATTGGCGAAGACATGGTCAATGACGCGTTCGACGCGCCGTTGGACATGGAGCCAAAAAAGCAGATTGAAGAAGCTGAGCGCAAGCTTTTTGAGCTGGCTGAAACCGGGCGCTATGATGGTGGCTTTCAGCCGTTTTCCGATGCAATGGCGCTGGCCATCGAAATGGCGGGCGCCGCCAAGGATCGTGACGGCGGGCTTTCCGGAACCTCCAGCGGCATCCGGGAACTGGACCGCCGCATGGGTGGCCTGCAATCATCGGATTTGATCATTCTGGCGGGTCGCCCTGCGATGGGCAAAACCTCGCTGGCCACCAACATCGCTTTCAATGTTGCCAGTGCCTACGAGGCGGCAGAACAGGCCGACGGCTCTTTCAAAGCCAAGAATGGCGGGGTTGTTGCTTTCTTTTCGCTCGAAATGTCGGCAGAGCAGTTGGCCACGCGTATCATTTCCGAACAGAGCGAAGTTTCTTCTTCCAAAATCCGGCGTGGCAATATCACCGATGCCGAATATGCCAAGCTTGTTGCCTGCACCGAAATGATGCAGCGCGCCCCGCTCTATATCGACCAGACCGGTGGTATCTCCATTGCGCAATTGGCGGCACGGGCGCGGCGGCTGAAGCGGCAGCGTGGGCTGGATGTGATGGTGATCGACTATTTGCAGCTTATGCAAGGTTCGTCCCGGCGCGCATCCGAAAACCGCGTTCAGGAAATCACCGAAATCACCACCGGCCTGAAGGCCCTGGCCAAGGAACTTTCGGTGCCGATTATCGCACTGTCACAGCTTTCCCGTCAGGTCGAAAACCGGGAAGACAAGCGGCCACAATTGGCGGACTTGCGTGAATCCGGTTCGATTGAGCAAGACGCCGACGTGGTGATGTTTGTGTATCGCGATGAGTATTATCTCCAGAACAAGGAACCCAAGCCCGGAACGGATGAGCACCTGAAATGGCAGCAGCAAATGGATGAGGCGCGGGGCAAGGCCGAGGTGATCATCGCCAAGCAGCGTCACGGCCCGACCGGAACCGTTCAGCTGGCCTTTCAGGCCGAATTCACGCGGTTCACCGATCTGGCAGAGGATTCTCATTTGCCAGAGCGGTTTGAATAGAACTTGGAAACCGGGTAGCAGCCGCATATGGCCAAGGCAAAAACCAGCTTCATCTGCCAGAATTGCGGCGCGGTTTACACGCGCTGGCAGGGCAAATGCGATGCGTGCGGCGAATGGAACACAATTGTCGAGGAAAGCCAGTCGGGCGGCATCGGTGGCGGCCCGTCTCAGGCACGGCGCAAGGGCCGGCCCTCGGCATTGTTCTCCTTGTCCGGCGAAACGGAGGAAGCACCACGCATCGTATCCGGCATGTCGGAACTGGACCGGGTAACCGGAGGCGGTTTCGTACGCGGCTCGGCAATTCTGGTTGGCGGAGATCCGGGCATCGGCAAATCCACATTGTTGATGCAGGCCGCCGCGGCATTGGCCCGGCGTGGCTACAGCATTGTTTACGTTTCAGGTGAAGAAGCCGTGGCGCAGGTTCGGCTGCGCGCACAGCGGCTGAACGCGGCAGACAGCAACGTTCAGTTGATGGCGGAAACCAATATCGAAGACATTTTGGCCACGCTGGCCAGCAATGCCAAACCGGATCTTGTGATCATCGATTCCATTCAAACCATCTGGACCGACATTGCTGATTCCGCACCCGGTACGGTTACTCAGGTCCGGGCAGCGGCACAGACCTTGATTCGCTACGCCAAATCATCCGGCACCGCGGTGGTGCTGGTTGGCCATGTCACCAAGGAAGGCCAGATTGCCGGTCCGCGGGTGGTTGAGCATATGGTGGATGGCGTGATCTATTTTGAAGGTGAAGGCGGGCATCACTACCGCATTTTGCGCGGCGTCAAAAACCGATTTGGCGCAACCGACGAAATCGGCGTTTTCGAAATGGGCGATGGTGGCCTGCGTGAAGTTTCCAACCCGTCAGAACTTTTTCTGGGCGAGCGAAACACGCAGGCGCCCGGCGCAGCCGTGTTTGCCGGAGTGGAGGGCACACGCCCTGTTCTGGTGGAAATTCAGGCGCTGGTTGCACCATCCAACCTTGGCACGCCGCGCCGCTCGGTGCTTGGCTGGGATCAGCCACGCCTTGCAATGGTGGTTGCTGTGCTGGAGGCACATTGTGGTGTGCGGCTTGGCCAGCATGATATTTATCTGAATGTTGCAGGTGGATACAGGATCAATGAACCAGCGGCGGACCTTGCCGTGGCGGCTGCTCTTGTTTCTTCACTTTCAGGCATAGCTCTGCCCGCCGATTGCGTTTATTTTGGCGAGATCAGCCTGTCAGGTGCGGTCAGGCCGGTGGCCCATGCTGCACAAAGATTGAAGGAAGCGGAAAAGCTTGGCTTTCGTCAGGCGGTTTTTCCAACAGCCAGCGCAGAATTGCCGCGTTTAAGCGGCATGACATCCACCCAGATTGGGCCGCTTGCCGATCTGGTGGTAAGAGTTGCAAGCGGACTGAAGAAAACGAATGCTTGATTTTCACCGCATGCGCGAGTGTAAGACGGGGCACAAACCTCATTTGCCCAGACTGTACCGCAAAAGCCAGGGATCAGAATGAACATTACCTTGCTCGACATCGCGCTCGTCGTGATCACCCTTATCTCTGCCATCCTGGCCATGGTGCGTGGCTTCTCGCGGGAGGTGCTGTCCATCGTCAGCTGGGTCGCCGCCGCCGCAGCAGCATGGTACTTCTTCCCGCGTTTCACTCAATATGCCGAACCGTATATTTCCAACCCCACACTGGCCATGGCGGTCACCGCGCTGGTTATTTTTGTGGTGGTGCTGATTGTGGTTTCGCTCATCACGCTGCATCTGGCAGATTTCATCATCGACAGCCGGGTTGGTGCTATCGACCGCATGCTGGGCTTCCTGTTCGGCGTGGCGCGGGGCATTCTGCTCATGGTGGTGGCAGTGGTGTTTCTCAACTGGCTCAACCCGGCAGAACAGCATCCACAGATCGCAAATGCTGCCAGCAAGCCGTTTCTGGATAATCTGGGCAGCACCCTGGCCGGCAAAATGGACGGGCTGGTTGACTTTGCAAACTCCAAGCTGGGCACACCACCCCAGCCACCTGCTGGTGAAACCGCACCGCAACCGGCTGAAACGGAAGATGCAGGAACTATCGAAGACCTGATAGACGGCACGACGCAGCCTGCACCGGCACCGGCACCTGCGCCTGCGCCTGCCAACTAAAAGCGTTCCCTGTTGAAACGGTCATGGTTCAGCAGGAAGACGGTGTGCCAGAACCCGAGTGTTACGCGGGCGGAAGCAATTTCGGTGGTTTTGCGTTGGAAATTGCGTCCGCCAATCTTTATATTCGCGAATGTGCCTTTGAGCCCCCATATGCAGGGCACAACTTCAATTGGCCCGTGGGCCGGAAAATGAGTGGATAATGGAAAATCTTCCGTTTGAAGACTTGGACGGTGACACTCTGCACGAAGAATGCGGTGTATTCGGCATTCTGGGCCACCCTGATGCTTCAACCCTGACTGCCCTGGGCTTGCATGCACTTCAGCATCGCGGCCAGGAAGCCGCGGGGCTGGTGTCTTTTGACGGCAAGCAGTTTCATGCGGAAAAGCGCATGGGGCTGGTGGGTGATCACTATACCGACCCTTCGGTGCTGGCCCGCCTGCCCGGCCAGATGGCCATTGGCCATGTGCGCTATTCCACCACGGGCGAAACAGCGTTGCGCAATGTGCAGCCGCTTTTTGCCGAGCTGGAAGTGGGCGGCATCGCCATTGCCCATAACGGCAATTTCACCAACGGGCTGACATTGCGCAAGCAGTTGATCGCCGATGGTGCCATTTTCCAGGCAACGTCAGACACGGAAGTTGTGCTGCACCTCATCGCGCGCTCCAAACACATCTCGTCTTCCGACAGGTTTGTTGATGCCATACGCCATGTCGAGGGCGGTTACTCGATGCTGGCTCTGACCCGTACCAAATTGATTGCCGCGCGTGATCCGATTGGCATTCGGCCGCTGGTCATGGGTGAGTTGGACGGCAAACCGATTTTCTGTTCGGAAACCTGTGCTCTGGACATTATTGGCGCCAGATACATCCGCGATGTGGAAAACGGCGAAGTCATTGTTTGCGAAATTCAGCCCGATGGCTCGATCTCGATCGATTCCACGCGGGACGAAAAGGTCGGCCCGGAGCGGCTTTGCCTGTTTGAGTATGTTTATTTTGCCCGGCCGGACTCCATTGTTGGCGGACGCAGTGTTTATACGGCGCGCAAAGCCATGGGCAAGCATCTGGCACAGGAAGCGCCGGTTGAAGCCGATGTTGTTGTGCCGGTGCCGGATGGGGGCACCCCTGCTGCTATAGGCTATGCACAGGCAAGCGGCATCCCGTTCGAGCTGGGCATTATCCGCAACCACTATGTCGGCCGCACCTTCATTGAACCGACGCAGCAGATCCGGGCCTTTGGTGTAAAGCTGAAACACTCTGCCAACCGTGCAATGATTGAAGGAAAGCGTGTTGTGCTGGTGGATGATTCCATTGTTCGCGGCACAACCTCGCTGAAAATTGTGCAGATGATCCGCGACGCTGGCGCAAGCGAAGTGCATATTCGCGTTGCCAGCCCGATGATTTTCTATCCGGATTTTTACGGCATCGACACGCCGGATGCTGAAAGGCTGCTGGCAAACCAGTATTCCTCGCTGGACGCCATGTGCAAATATATCGGGGCGGACTCCCTTGCCTTCCTGTCGCTGGACGGGCTGTACCGGGCCGTGGGTGGCGAGTCGCGCAATGATGATGCTCCACAATTCACTGATCATTATTTTACAGGCGACTATCCCACGCGCTTGCAGGATCAGGAAACACCGCCTAGCACGGTGCGCAAACTGTCTGTCATGGCAAATTACGGCTGAAGCATTTTCCGGTGAAAACATTCGCGTTTCACTGGCAGGACAATGCGACACATGAGAGTCAGAGCCATTCAGGTGATCGTATGATCATAAATTGGCTCTGGATACCGCGCTCGCATATGCGGCAAAACAGATCCGCGGCGGATTGGCATGTTCACTATGCCGAAACGCCGCGAAATATTGTGACAAGGGCATCAAATGGCCGACAAGCTTAACGGGCGGATAGCCCTTGTTACCGGCGCATCACGCGGTATCGGATATTTCATTGCAAAGCAGCTTGCAGCGGAAGGCGCGCATGTGATCGCCGTAGCGCGGACAGTTGGCGGTCTGGAAGAACTGGACGATGAAATTCAGGCCGCTGGTGGCACCGCAACGCTGGTGCCGCTGGATTTGACGGACATGGCGGCCATAGACCAGCTTGGCGGCGCGATTCACGAACGCTGGGGCAAGCTGGACATTCTGGTGGCCAATGCCGGTGTTCTGGGCGTTCTTGCACCGCTGGGACATATTGAGGCCAAGACGTTTGAAAAAACGATGTCCATCAACGTCAACGCAACGTGGCGAATGATCCGCACCGTTGATCCTCTCCTGCGCATGTCGGATGCAGGGCGCGCTGTTTACCTTTCATCTGGCGCAGCGCACAGCACGAAGGCGTATTGGGGCTTGTATGCGGCGTCAAAGGCGGCGGGCGAGGCGATGATACGCTCCTGGGCGAATGAGACGGTCAATACTCCGCTGCGTGTCAACTCTGTCAATCCAGGGGCGACACGCACTGCCATGCGGGCATTGGCAATGCCGGGGGAAGACCCGGACACCCTGCCCCGCCCGGCTGATGTTGCGGCAAAAATTCTTCCGCTGCTTTACCCGGAAGTCACACGGACCGGCCAACTGTTCGATGTGCCGCAAAACCGTTTTCTCAGCTACCGCGTGCCAGAGTGAGCATTTCCCGTTGAAACTTTTGTTTCAACGAAAGGACAATGCGACCAGAGAAAAACCAGCATTTCCCGTTGAAACTTTTGTTTCAACGAAAGGACAATGCGACCAGAGAAAAACCAGCATTTCCCGTTGAAACTTTTGTTTCAACGCACGGACAATGCGACAAGAGAAAACCAGCATTTCCCGTTGAAACTTATGTTTCAACGCACGGACAGTCCTACACGACAAAGTGCCAGCATCGGCCGCTGAAGCGACATCGTTTCAACGGCATGCCTGTGAGACAGAAAAGTCAGAGAGCTTCAACTGATACGCTGATCAGGTGAAGCTCTCATCATTCGGTTTCGTGATGTTTGGCCAGGGCAATGCGATATGAACGTATGGCGAGGGGCATGGCTGCGTAATAAGCCAGCGAAGAAACAACCAGCGTTTCCCAGAAGTAGCTGAGCAAAAGACCGATATAGAGCACTACCACCAGAACCAGCGGAACCACATGTTCGCGTTTGACCGGAATGGCCATTGTCTTGCCGGAATAGGTCGGAATGCGGCTGGCCATCAACAGGCCGACAACGACCAGATAGACCGAGGCAAACATTGCAGTGATCTGCGGAAAACCGGTGCTTTCGCCGCTGAACCCAAGATAAACGGGAAACAACGCCAGGGCCGCTCCGGCAGGTGCGGGCACGCCAACAAAGTAAGCGCTCTTCCATGCAGGCCGGTTGGGCTCATCCAGCATCGTGTTGAAGCGCGCCAGCCGCAGGGCAGAGCCACTGGCGTAAAGCAGGGCTGCTATCCAACCCCCGGCACCGGCATCGTGAAGTGTGAACGCATACAGCACCAGGGCTGGCGCAACGCCGAAATTGACCACATCCGCCAGCGAGTCCATCTCAGCGCCAAAGCGGCTTTGGCCGTTGACCAGACGCGCAATACGCCCGTCAATCCCGTCCAGAAACGCAGCACCCAGCACCAGAACAACCGCCAGCTCAAAGCGACCCTCAAATGCGTAGCGAATGCCGGTCATGCCTGCGCATATCGACAGAATGGTGATGAGATTTGGTAGAATGTGGCGCACGGGAATGCGGGAGTAATAGCGAATGGTCGCTGGTTCTTCCGGTCCGCCTGCTGGATCCTGCATCAATATCAATCCCTGCGTGCTGGCCAGCTTGCCAATTCCTGCCCGTGTTCGGCAAGCACTGTTTCCCCGGCAATCGCGGTCTGGCCCTCAGCCACACGTGGCACAACTCCATCTGGAAGATAGACATCCAGCCGCGAGCCAAATCGAATAAGTCCAAAACGCTGGCCGGCTTCCAAAGTTTCACCCTGTTTGACAAAGCTGATAATTCGCCGGGCCACCGCACCGGCAATCTGCACCACGCCAACCTCACCAAATGGGCCTGCCAGTATCATGGATGAACGCTCATTAACCTCACTGGCTTTGTCCAGCTCTGCATTTTTAAACTCACCTTCGCGATAGGCCGTGCGCAGGATCGCGCCGCGCACCGGGGCGCGGTTAACATGGCAATTGAACACATTCATGAAAATCGAAATCCGCAGCATTGGCTCATCACCCAACTGCAATTCAGTCGGTGGCACAACATGACCAACCAGCGACACGGTGCCATCAGCCGGGCTGACAACAAGATGGTCGGCCTGCGGCACGATTCTTTCCGGATCGCGGAAGAAATAGGCACACCAGATTGTCAGAACCAGACCGATCCAGAACAGCGGTTCCCACAAAAACCCCAGAATGAGCGAGGCAACAAAAAACCCGGCGATGAACGGGTAACCCGCGCGGTGCACGGGCACCAGAGCGTTGCGAATTGACTGAAGCATGTTCATGGAATTTTTCCTTCAAGCAATTTCACGCACATCTGCCCGTGCAGTTCGCGTTATAAAATTGCGACTGTTCTGTTACAGCGATGTAAAGGGCTTATTGGCCGGGTTCAAGCGGGTCTGACACCCGCTTGCGTTCAACCACACCAAGCGCATCCGCCGCACGGGCGCGCTCCAACGCCTCTTCAGCCTCGTCCACTTCGCGCTGCATGCTCCACATTTCGGCATATAGGCCGCGTTGTGCCAGCAAGGATGCGTGCGTTCCCCGTTCGGCAATTTCGCCGGCGCGAAGCACGATAATTTCGTCCGCATCAACAATGGTTGAAAGGCGGTGAGCGATGGTCAGTGTGGTGCGCTCGCGGGAAACAAGGGTAAGAGCACCCTGGATCTCCTGTTCGGTGTGCGTATCCAATGCCGAGGTTGCTTCATCCAGCACCAGAATTGGCGGCGCCTTCAAAATCGTTCGGGCAATTGCGACACGCTGCTTTTCTCCGCCCGAAAGCTTCAGCCCGCGTTCGCCCACCATGGTTTTATAGCCATCTGGCAGCGATTCTATGAAGTTGCCAATCTGCGCCAGCGCTGCCGCTCTATAAACCTCAGCCTCGGTGGCACCTGGTCGGCCATAGGCGATGTTATAGGCAATGGAGTCATTGAAAAGCACTGTATCCTGAGGAACAATGCCAATGGCAGCCCGCAAGCTGTGCTGGCTGACCTTGGCGATGTTCTGGCCATCAATGGTGATCTGCCCGGAAGACGTATCATAGAAGCGGAACAGCAAGCGTGAAATGGTGGACTTTCCAGCGCCGGAAGGGCCAACAATTGCCACGGAGCTTCCGGCCGGCACGTCAAAGCTGATGCCTTTGAGAATCTCACGCTCCGGATCATAGGCAAAGCGCACATTTTCAAACCGGATTGCGCCCGCAGTCACTGTCAGCGGTGGCGCATCCGGATCATCCTTGACCTCCTGCCGCACGGTCAGCAGGTCAAACATCTGCTCCATATCCGTCAGACCCTGGCGAATTTCGCGGTAGATAAAGCCAATGAAGTTCAGCGGAACCGAAAGCTGCATCAACAAAGCGTTGATAAAAACAAAATCGCCCAGATTTTGCGTACCGGCCTGAACCTCACGCGCGGACATGATCATGATAATGCCCATGCCGATGGCAAAAATGACCCCTTGTCCGAAGTTCAACCAGCCGAGCGAGGTCCAGGTCTTTGTTGCCGCGCGTTCAAACCGGGCCATGGAGCGGTCAAACCGCTCTGCTTCCATGGTCTCATTGCCAAAATACTTCACGGTTTCAAAATTGAGCAGGGAATCAACCGCCCGTGTGTTGGCCTCTGTGTCACTGTCGTTCATCTCGCGGCGAATCACGGTGCGCCAATCACTGGCCCAGACGGTGAACCACGAATAAAGCGCCACGGTCATGGCCACCACAAGCATGTAGGACACGCCATATGTCAGGCCGAAAATTGCTGCTGTCAGCAGGAATTCCAGCAAGGTCGGCATTGAATTGAGAATGGTGAACCGGACAATGGTCTCGATGCCACGGGTTCCGCGCTCGATAATCCGGCTCAGGCCACCTGTTCGCCGTTCCAGATGAAAGCGCAGCGACAGAGCATGCATGTGCACAAAGGTGCGGTAAGCCAGTCGGCGCACAGCATATTGCCCGACGCTGGCAAACAGCGCATCGCGCAGCTGGTTAAATGCGACTGAAATGACCCGCGCAACATTGTAGGCAATAACAAGCGCCACTGCTCCCGTCAGAAACAGCGGCAACCAGCCCGGCGTTGCATTTCCCTGATCCAGCGCGTCCGTTGCCCATTTGTAAAAATAGGGCACGCCAACGGTCAGCACTTTGGCTGTCAGCAGAAAAACGCTGGCCCACACCACCCGCGCGCGCAGATCCGGGCGCTCGGCTGGCCACATATAAGGCCACAATTTGCGAAGTATTCTGAATGTCGCTCCCCCGTCACTTAAGTGGGGGTGCTGGCTCATATCTGTCAAAACGAATATCCGGAAGGCATTTGGGGATGGTGCTTTATGCTTAACTGGCTATGCGATAGCGCATTTGCCAGCCCGCGGCAGCAACAAATACAGTGTCAGCCGCCGGTTGCCCGGTCGCCATCGCCCTCGGGCATAACGAAAATCTGGCCGGGATAAATCAGGTGCGGATTGCGGATCTGGTCACCATTGGCCAGATAAATCACCGTGTAGCGACTACCATCACCATAGGTATCGCGTGAAATCCGCCAGAGCGTATCGCCTTTGCGGATGATGACACGGCCGCCAACCGGCTGCAGAGCGCCATCGGCCGCTGCAAGCTGAGTGGAATCGGCTTTTTCGGCAGCAGAGGCACCCGGCAAGGCAGGCGAAGAGGCCACTGCCGCCATCCTATCCCCCTCAGGCCGGTTGAATGGCACTTCGGCACGCGCCATAACCTGCCCGGCCCGATCCACGACATCTGCCCGCACAACATGCTGGCCAACCGGTACTTCCTGAACTGCGCCAGCCAGAAACTCCCGCTTGTCGCCTATTTCCGTTTCCGTCACGAATTCATCGTTCAGATAAACGCGAACCTTGTCGCCCTTTGCCGCAGTGCCGGCAATGAAAAGCTGGTCACCGTCAATTTCCACCGCACCAATGGCTGGTGCATCCGGGTCGGCAACCGGGGCCTGTGCGGTTGCTACCGCACTGTCCGCCTGCTGCGGGGCAGTGCCAGCCACTTGCGGCGCCGTGCTGGGCGCTGCAATGACCTGAGATGGCCGGTTGGGTTCCTGCAGCATCACCAGAAGCTCTTGTTCACGCCCCGGCATGGGCACGCTGACCAGCACCCGCTGTGCAGATTCAATGGCGCCCTCTCCTTCACCGGACACAATTCGCAGTGAGTGATCGCCGACAACCAGGGGCTGCTCCAACGTCAGAGCAAATTCGCCAGCAGAATTGCTGCGGGCTTTGGCCACAAGCCGCTCGCCGCTGTATATGAAAATGTCGCTGTCCGGCGCACCACGCCCGGCAATCACCGCAGAGCCGTCTGGCTCGACACGAATGATATCAAATTCCGGAATTTCCGCGGCTGCCTGTGCGGGCGCTGCGGGTTCAGGCGATGCGGCAGAAGCAGGAGCGCCGTTTGCCAGTGGCGCGGGCGCAGCCTCGGGCTTTGCCAGAGCAACCTTTTCGTCTGACTGAAGCCGCGCCCCGTCAAACTGCCAATAGCCCACGACAAGACCCACGACGCCAACCGCGCATGCAGTCGCCAGAATGACGCCGTTCTTCCGTTTCATCTCATCTCCGCCAGCATGGGTTGTTACAAGTATACGCTCATAAGCCCCCATGTGACAGTTTATCAAATGAAAACATCATGCAACAAGGTGAATATTCCCTCATCTTTCTGACGTATGCCGGCGAAAAACATGACAATGGCGGAAAAGTTCGGGCTGCCACAAAGCACCGGATCGCCTATGTAGATGTGCAGCAGAACAGGGAATGAAAAGTTATGGGCGCAGAACAGGGTTGGCTGACAATCTTCCGGCTGGCGCTTGTGCAAACAGCAATCGGGGCCGTTGTTGTCCTGACCACGTCTACACTCAACCGGATTATTATTGTTGAATTGGCCCTGCCGGCAATTCTGCCAAGCATGCTGATTGCCGTTCATTATGCCGTGCAGCTGTCGCGCCCGCGTTTTGGCTATGGCTCGGATAGCGGGCAGCGGCGCACGCCCTGGATTATTGGCGGCGTTGCGGTTCTGGCATGTGGCGGCGTCATGGCAGCCCTGGCCACTCAACTCATGAACAATGGCGGCTGGAGCGGTATAGCACTGGCATTTCTGGCATTTTTGATCATCGGTGCGGGTGTCGGCGCGGCGGGCACTTCACTTCTGACCTTGTCTGCAGCCGTTGTCAGCCCGGCCCGTCGCGGTCCGGCCGCAACCATCATGTTCACTATGATGATTGGTGGTTTTGTTCTGACAACGGCTCTGGCTGCGCATTTTCTGGAGCCGTTTTCCTTTTCGCGCCTTGTTCTGATTTCCGCTGTTGTTGGACTTATCGCAACGATAACCGCATATTTTGCCACGCTTGGCATTGAACAGAATTCACAAACAACACCCTCAGCCAGCAAAGGAAAAGCCGGTTTCAATGCGGCCATGCGCGATGCATGGCGCGAACCGGCAACACGCCGCTTTGCCTATTTTGTCTTCGCCTCCATGTTGGCCTATAGCGGGCAAGACGTCGTGCTGGAACCGTTTGGCGGCCTGGCCTTCGGCCTGTCACCCGCTCAGACGACACGACTGTCAGCCTGGCAGAACGGCGGAATTTTTATTGGCATGGCGGCTGTGGCCGTGGCCGGCGGTGTTTTCGCGCCGCGCTGGCCCAATGTTTTGCGCTCTACTGCGCTTCTTGGTTGCGGCGTTTCGGGCATATGTCTGACCGCACTGGCGCTGAGTCCGCTTTACGGCCCGGATTTTCCGTTGACCGGGGTGACTTTTGCGCTTGGCCTTGGTCTGGGCGGTTTCACGGTTTCGGCCATTGGCGCCATGATGGCACTGGCGGGTGCTGCCGGAAATGGACATGAAGGCTTGCGGATGGGCATATGGGGCGCGGCACAGGCGCTTGCCTTCGGATCCGGCGGGTTGCTTGCCGGCGCTATCGTGGATGTAGTTAGCTGGACCCATGGAACACTGGTGACCGGCTATATGCTGGTGTTTCTGCTTGAGGCGGGGCTGTTTGCAGTGGCAGCATGGCTGGCAGTCAATGCCATACAACTGGCAGGCACAAATGCCGCTGCCGCATTTCGCTCCAGCCCTTCACATCACAAAGCCGCATAATTCAGCGACAAACGTGAATAGCTGTCAGCGTGAAAATGCTCTAGCGAAATTCTATTGCATCGCAAAAGCAGGAATATCCAGGATGAACAGCCCTATTGCCTTTATTGATCTGGCTTCACAACAAAAGCGCATCCGAGAGGGCGTCGAAGCGCGGCTGAAGGCAATATTGGACAGTGGCGCCTATATTCTCGGTCCTGATGTGGCGGAGCTGGAGCAGAAACTGTCTGCCTTTGCAGAACTTGAGCACACACTGGGTTGTGCGTCGGGCACGGATGCATTGCTGTTGCCTTTGATGGCTTGGGAATTTGGCCCGGGCGATGCAATTTTCGTTCCAAGCTTCACCTTTGCCGCAACAGCGGAGGTTGCAGCCCTGGTCGGTGCAACACCCGTTTTTGTTGATGTTCTGCCAGACACATTCAACATCGATCCCGAGGGGCTTGAGCGCGCCATTCTGCAGGTTCAGGCGGAAGGCAAACTCACGCCGCGGGCCATCATCGCCGTAGACCTGTTCGGGCAGATTGCAGACTATCCGGCACTGCGCAAAATTGCAGACAAGCATGGGCTTAAACTGGTGGCAGATGCCGCCCAGGGTTACGGCTCCACGCTGAATGGCCAACAGGCAGGCAAATTTGCCGATGTGCTTTCCACCAGCTTTTACCCGGCCAAGCCTCTGGGCTGCTACGGAGATGGCGGCGCGGTGCAAACGGATGATAAAGAGCTCGCCTCGATCATGCGTTCTCTTAGCGTTCACGGACAAGGCATTGATAAATACGACAATTTGAGAATTGGTATAACCGGCCGTCTGGACACATTCCAGGCAGCGGTGCTTCTGGAAAAGCTGCCGCTTTTTGCCGAGGAAATCGCAACCCGCCAGGCAATCGCCGCACGCTATACCAGCACATTGTCTGATATTGTAACCCCGCAAAGACTGCCGGACGGCGTGGTTTCCACCTGGGCTCAATACACCATTCGTGTACCCGGCGGTCACCGTGATGCCTTCATGGCGCATATGCGCGAGGCCGGCGTGCCGACCGTGATCTATTATGGCAAGCCGCTGCATCTGCAGACGGCCTACCGCGCATTCCCGGTCGAATCCGGGCAACTGCCAGTGAGTGAAGCCCTGTCGAAAGAGGTCGTCAGCCTGCCAATGCACCCATACCTTGATGAGCCGACTCAGAACCGCATCATCGACGCTGCGCGCAATGCGATGACGCGCTTGCTGGCTGCCTGATTTTTGTTGCCCTGCAGCCCGGTTTGTTTGCATCTTGCGTGCATCTTGATCAAAGTGGATGCTGCCTGACGAGATAGAGGTCGTATTTTGCCGAATTATCCTTTTGAGGGCTTGGCAAATAAACGAACTGCGACATTCTCTATAAGAGACAAAGACCGGGGGTTGTTGCGCATGCCGTTCGATGAAATGCTGACGAAGGATGGCGGTGTACGGCAGGCATATGACCAGTTCCAGAGCTGGTTTCAGTTACAGGAAGCCAAATCCCTTGCGTTGAAAGCCAGTGAGGCAGAGGGCCTTTTCCGCCGCACTGGCATTACCTTCAACGTCTATGGCGCACAGGATGCGGCAGAGCGGCTTATCCCTTTTGATCTGGTGCCACGCATTATTTCCGGTCAGGAATGGGCACCGCTGGCTGAAGGCATCGAGCAGAGGGTGCAGGCGCTGAATGCCTTTCTGCATGACATCTACCACGATCAGGAAATTGTGCGGGCCGGGATTGTGCCGGCACGCCTGATTGAGGGCAATGAGGCGTTTCTGCCGCAAATGGTTGGCTTTCGTCCACCCGGCGGCGTTTACACACACATTATCGGCGTCGACATTGTTCGAACGGAAGAAAACCGCTTCTACGTGCTGGAGGACAATGCGAGAACGCCCTCCGGCGTGTCATATATGATCGAAAACCGCGAAACGATGATGCAGATGTTTCCGGAACTTTTCGCCCAGAACCGCGTCCGCCCCGTTGAAAATTACCCCCGGCATTTGCGCCGCTCTCTGGCAGGGGTGGCACCATCTGCCTGCAACGGGCCGGTGCGCATCGCCGTTCTGACACCGGGCATCCACAACTCCGCATATTATGAGCATGCTTTCCTGGCCGATCAGATGGGCGTTGAGCTGGTTGAAGGCGCCGATCTGATGACGGTGGACGGACGCATTGCCATGCGAACAACGCAGGGCTACCTGCCCATAGACGTCCTGTATCGCCGTGTTGATGACGCCTATCTGGATCCTGAAGTGTTCAACCCGGAATCGATGCTCGGCGTGCCAGGAATTATGGATGTCTATAAAAACGGTGGCATCACCATTGCCAACGCTCCGGGCACCGGCATTGCAGATGACAAAGCCATCTATTCCTACATGCCGGAAATTGTTCAGTTCTACACCGGACGCAGCGCCATTCTGGAAAATGTGCCGACCTGGCGCTGCACAGAGGCAGACAGCCTTGCCTATGTGCTGGAACATCTGGACGAATTGGTGGTGAAGGAAGTGCACGGTTCCGGCGGCTATGGAATGCTGGTCGGCCCTGCAGCATCCAAGGCGGAAATAGAGCTTTTTGCCGCAAAACTTCGCCAGCGCCCGTCCAATTACATTGCACAGCCAACTTTGGCGCTTTCCACCGTGCCCATTCTTACGGAAGCAGGCCTAGCCCCGCGCCATGTTGATTTGCGGCCATTCGTGCTGGTGGGCGAAACTATCAAAATCATTCCTGGTGGCCTGACGCGCGTGGCGTTGCAGGAGGGTTCCCTGGTGGTTAATTCCAGCCAGGGCGGCGGCACCAAAGACACCTGGGTGCTGGAGGCCTGATTCATGCCATTGCTAGGTCGCACAGCCAACGGGCTGTTCTGGATGCAGCGTTATATTGAGCGAACAGAAAACACTGCGCGCCTGATCGATGCGGGCTTGCGTCTTTCGCTGACGAATCTTTCATCCGAACCCGATGAGTGGAACTCCATTCTGGTAACCGCCGGTGTGCTGGATGAGTATCTGGCCAAACATGGCAGTTTTGATCCTGATAAAATTGCTGATTTCATGCTGCGGGATCCGGCAAATTCATCCAGCATTCTCAACTCCATGGCAGCAGCCCGTACGAACGGTCGCATGGTTCGCACCGCACTGACCCAGGAAACATGGGAAGCGTTGAATGAAAGCTGGATGGTGCTGCGTGACCAGCTTTCCAGGCCCAGATGCGAACTGCCTGTGCTGTTGGGCCTGGTCAAACAGCGGACCGCACTGATCCGCGGCTGTTTCTACGGTACCATGCTGCGCAATGAGATTTTTGATTTCTGCAACATCGGCACATTTCTGGAACGCGCCGACAACACCGCGCGCATTCTGGATGTGAAATACTGGGTGCTGCTGCCGGAACATTCCTCTGTCGGCTCATCACTCGACAATTATCAGTGGGGCTCCATTCTGCGCTCGGTTTCGGCGTTGCGTGCCTATGCATGGGAATATGATGCAGAGCTGAAAGCCGTGGATATTATCGACTTTCTTATCCTCAACCGCCGCATGCCCAGATCTTTGGCCTATTGCTACCGGTTGATTGAAGAGAGCCTCGTCTATCTGGCCCGCACCTATGGCGAAACGCATGAATGCCATGAGACGGTGCACACCATTGTAGCCCGGCTGGAAAACACCACTGTCGGAGATATCATCGATGGTGGGCTTCACGAGTTTCTGGAGCAGTTCATCATCGACAGCAATCGCCTGTCTGATGAAATTGCCAAGGCCTACCGGTTCTATCACTAGACCATTCCGGCTGATGGTCTGCCATGTTGAACGACTGCAACCTCTGGTTTGCCCGCATTCATGCGAAATGCGGCGGACCGGCAGCCGATAGTCCGGGATAACCGGGTATACTCAGTTGCAAGAGCGGCAATTCTGCGCATATTTCAATTTCTGATATCTTGCTGACTGCGCAAAAATCCAGAATCATCGGGTTTTTATGCATAGTTTTTAGCGGCTGCGGCAGATGTCCGTTGCGTGATTGAAATAGAGCGAACAGGCGCGGTTTTGCAGCTCCCAGTGCAGCAACTCGCCGGGGAATTGACGAATGACTTATTGTGTCGGGCTGCTGGTCAATGCGGGCTTGGTTTTCATGTCGGACACCCGCACCAATGCGGGCGTCGACAATATTTCCACTGTCACCAAAATGAAAAGCTGGTCCCTGCCGGACGACCGTTTTCTTTGCCTTCTGTCGGCTGGCAATCTGGCGACCACGCAGGCCGCTGTTTCGTTGCTGGAAGAGCGCGGGCTTCACCCGTCAGAACGCCGCCCATCGCTGTTTACCCAGCCTTCAATGTTTCAAACCGCCAAGCTGGTGGGCGATACGCTCAAAGAGGTTATTGCCTATACCAGCCCATCGGGCCAATCTGCAGACAGTCGCTTTGCCGGCACATTTATTCTGGGTGGGCAGATCAGGGGCGGCAAGCCGCGGCTGTTCATGATCTATCCTGAGGGCAACTTCATCGAAGCCAGTGCAGACAACCCGTTCTTTCAGATTGGCGAGCACAAATATGGCCGTCCAATCATCGTTCGCACCTATGATCCTGAAATGTCGCTGGAGGAAGCCTCGAAGCTGCTTCTGGTTTCATTTGATTCAACCATCAAATCCAACCTGTCCGTAGGCATGCCGCTGGATCTGCAGGTTTATGAGGCGGACTCACTGCAAGCGGGCTATGCGCAACGCTTTGATGAGCGCGACCCATATTATCAAAGCATTTCCGATGGTTGGTCAGATGCGTTGAAACAGGCGTTTGAACGTCTGCCGCCCTTTGTCCCGAACAGGCATCAGGGCTGACAGAGCTCAAGGGCAGCTCAGGGATCGCACGATCCGATCAAACGATGCGCTCTACCGGCTCAATCCCTTCTGCGTCAGTTCGTCGAGGTAGGACTGCCACCGGGTTTCATGCTCGCTGGCAAGCTGTGCCAGATATGCCCAGCTATACAGACCGGAATCGTGGTGATCATCGAACACGATGCGAATGGCGTAATTGCCGACGGGGCGCACATCGGCAATTTTGACATTGCGCTTGCCACCCACCGTCACCCTCTGCTCCGGAGAATGACCCTGCACTTCGGCAGACGGTGACAAAACCCGCAACATTTCGGCTGAGAAGCTGTGCTCTCCCTCCTGGGGACCCACAACCGTCAGAACCGCACGGTCTTTTGAAACGCGAATTTCACGCGGGGGCGCTACTGTTTGACTCATAACACTCTCCAAACCATGTCTGTCTCTTGACCCCGAGGTAGCGCGCTTCCACATTGTGCACAACTGAACGCTGCGGAAAACCGGCATGAACAACGCAAGCAGATTTTTGACAAACCCTCAGTTGGAGGGCGCGATGGTGGACCCGTTCGGGCGGGAAATCACCTATCTGCGTGTTTCTGTGACGGATCGGTGTGATTTGCGTTGTGTTTACTGCATGTCGGAACATGCGCAGTTTCTGCCCAGAAAGGATTTGCTCAGCCTTGAGGAGCTGGACCGTCTGTGCAGTGCGTTTATTGAACGCGGCGTGAAAAGACTGCGGCTGACCGGCGGCGAACCGTTGGTTCGCAAAAACCTGATGTCACTCATTCGCTCGCTGTCGCGCCATTTGCAAAGTGGCGCCTTGCAGGAGTTGACATTGACGACCAATGGCACGCAGCTGGCCCAATATGCCAGCGAGCTGGCAGCCTGTGGAATAAAGCGGCTGAATGTTTCCCTCGACACACTGGACGCCGGAAAATTTCACATGATCACCCGTCGTGGTGACTTTGCCAAGGTTATGCACGGCATTGAAACGGCATTGAAAACCGGCATTTCCATCAAGCTCAACACTGTGGCCCTGCGCAACTTCAATGAGGGCGAAATCCCCCATATGATCGAATGGGCGCACAGCATGGGCATGGATATGACGCTGATTGAAACCATGCCGCTCGGCGAGGTGGATGAGGATCGCACGGAGCATTATCTGCCACTGACGGTGCTGCGTCGCCAGCTTGAGCAGCGACACGGTTTTTCACTTGCAGAATCGAGCCACAGAACGGGCGGGCCAGCCCGCTACTACAACGTTGCGCACACCGGCGGCCGGCTTGGATTCATAACCCCCATGACTCACAATTTCTGCGAAAGTTGCAACCGTGTCCGCATCAGTTGCACCGGCACTCTCTATATGTGCCTGGGGCAGGATGACGCTGCGGACCTGCGAGCGCCTTTGCGCAGCTCGGAGAGCGATGAGGCTCTGCATGCAGCAATTGGAGAGGCGATTGCCCGCAAACCCAAAGGTCATGACTTCGTTATTGATCGCTGGAACAACCAGCCTGCAGTCATGCGCACCATGTCGGTAACGGGCGGCTGAAACAAATTCTCCGTGTCGTAATAGATTTGCAACCTGAATTATGCGACTTTCAGGCCGATTCACAATTGGCAATTAACGAGGGTTTTCGGAAATGACGAGCAAGATCAAGTCGGTCGCTGCCTTGGCGGCAATTGTTCTGCTGACCGCAGGCTGCACTCAGACAGAGCGCACAGTCAGCGGCGCGGCAATCGGCGGCGTTGGTGGTGCAGCCATCGGAAACGCAGTCGGTGGTGGCACAGGCGCGCTGATTGGTGGCTTGGCTGGTGCGGGCACCGGCGCTTTGGTCGGACGCAACACGTATTAATTCCATCGCGATACAATAATTGTATCAAAATACAGGCCGCTGCGGAAACGCAGCGGCATTTTACTGTAAAATCGATCTCGATTTTAAGCCGGATAAGAAGTATTCCATACTATCAGTCCCGCATCTTATTCCGAGATTATCTTGCCTATCGTCAGAGTTCCGATTGCAGGCGCGTCGCCGGCAGAAAATCTTCGTGCCAGCCTTCTCATGATCACGTCGGTTGCGTGCTTCATGATCAATGACACGATCGTCAAGTTCGTCATGCAGGATATGGCGCCAGCCCAGGTTATGGCGGTGCGCGGTGTCATGATCGCCATCTTCATTTTTTCGATCGGCTGGTGGAAAAATGCCCTGCCCGCTCCCCGGCTTCTTCTGAACAAATATCTGCTCATCCGTGCATTCGGCGACTCGTTGACGACACTTCTCTACATGATTGCCCTGGCGCATCTGCCCCTTGCCAACACAACCGCAATCTATCAGGCACTGCCCTTGGCGGTAACGGTGGGCGCGGCGTTGTTTCTGCGCGAAAGTGTGGGCTGGCGGCGCTGGTCTGCTACGGCTGTCGGCTTTATCGGAGTGGTGATCATCGTGCGCCCCGGGCTGGAAGGGTTCACGATGTATTCGGTGTTCGTTCTGCTCTCGGTGCTTGTGTCTGCCATTCGCGACCTTGTGGTGCACAAACTGCCCAAGGAACTGTCGTCGCTGTCAGTGGCAGGTGTCACCTCAACCGCAATTGCGCTGACAGGCGCAGCCTTTCTGCCATTCACCGGCACAACACCCATTTCCAACCCGACTTACGGGTTGCTTTTTGCTGCCGCGCTGCTGATGGGCACCGCCAATATTCTCATGGTTGCTGCCCTGCGTATTGGCGACATGGGCTTTGTTGCCCCACTGCGTTATGCCTCGCTGATATTCGCGGCCATTCTGGGCTATCTCGTGTTTGGAGATGTGCCTGGAAAGTGGGAAATCATCGGGTCGATGATCATCGTTGCATCGGGCCTATATACGTTTTCTCGTGAAAGGCGGCGCAATCGCCTGATACTTGCTCGCACGCAGGCGCATTGATGACAGACCGCATGGAAAAAACCCGTCTCGGCCCACTGCTGGTCCTGTCACTCATATGCGCCTCGGCACTCTCGCCGCTCGCCATCAACATCTTCATCCCGTCCATGGCATCCATTGCCTCGGACCTTAGCGCAGACCCGACGACCATTGCGCTTGGCCTGTCGCTGTTTCTCGTCATGGTGGCCGCGGTTCAACTCGTGGCCGGCCCGCTGTCCGACAAATTCGGCCGCAAACCCGTCATTCTTGCGGGGATGATGCTGTATCTCCTGGGCACCCTGCTCTGCATCTATGCACAGGATGGTCCAACCTTTCTGGCCGGGCGTGTGATCCAGGCCAGCAGCGCCACCGGGATGGTGCTTTCCAGAGCCATTGTCCGCGACCTGTTCTCGCGTGACAAGGCAGCCAGCATGATTGGCTATGTCACCATGGGTCTGGCAGTTGCGCCTTTGTTTGGCCCGGCAATTGGCGGCGTTCTCGACACATGGCTGGGCTGGCGTTCAGTCTTCTGGCTGCTGGCAGTGTGCGGAGTTATTACAACTGCTCTGATTGCGTTTTTTCTGCCGGAAACCAATCAATCCCGCGGCAAACCGATGCTGATGCAGCTCAATTCCTACCGCTTTCTCTTTCGGTCGCTGGCATTCTGGCGCTATGCCAGCACTGCGGCGCTGATTTCTGCGGTTTTCTTTGGTTTCCTCGGGGGCGCGCCCTTCATAGCCTCGCATATTCTGGGCATGAGCCCGGCAGAATATGGCTTGTGGTTCATGGTTTGCTCACTTGGCTATATATTGGGAAACTTTATAACTGGCCGCATGTCGCAAAGGGTTGGCATCAACCGGATGATGGTTATCGGCAGCAGCCTGACGCTGTTTTCTGCAGTCATCACGCTGGTCTGCTTTCTGGCGGGATATATTACCCCCACTACGCTTTTTCTGCCCATGCTGGTTCTGGGTGTTGGCAACGGCTTGTCCGTTCCAACATCCGTAGCGGGCGGAGTGTCCGTTCAACCGGAAGCCGCGGGTGCTGCCGCGGGGCTGCTGGGCGCTTTTCAAATGGGCATCTGCGCCTGTGCTGCCGCATTCGCCTCTGCTCTGGCACACAGCCCCATAGCGGTGGCCACATTTATGGTTGTTATGGGAGTGTTGGGCACCACCTGCGCTGTTTTGCGGGAGCCGCGATGACAATAGCCGGAGTTATCCTGGCCGGTGGAGAAGGAACAAGGATGGGAGGCCTTGTTGCAAAACCGCTGACGCCACTGGGCAAATCCACTCTGATTGAGCGGATCATTCCGCAGATGCAGGGACAGGTCAGCCCGCTTCTGATCAATGCCGCGCTGCACAACGGCTTTGAGCGACTCGGCCTGCCTGTCGTCCCGGACATGTTGACCGGCCATCATGGCCCTTTGGCCGGCCTAAGCGCCGCAGCAGCCCATCTTGAGCGCAATTTTCCCCGGATCACGCATCTGCTATCTGTTGCCGGTGACACACCATTTCTGCCGATTGATTATGTTTCCCGCATGTGTGCAAGGTCTGGCACTGCCGTGAACATGGCAAGCAGCAATGGCAGAGCTCACCCCACTGCGGCACTATGGCCCATGGCATTGCTGAGCCAGCTGGAAAAATATTTGAGTCAGCCGGACGCAAAACTACAGGTTATGGCCTTTGCACGCAGGACGACAATTCACATGGTTGAATTCCAGCCATTTGCCGACCTTGACCCGTTTTTCAACGTCAACACGCCCGACGATCTTCGTAACGCCCAACGGTTTTTGCCAGACGAATGAACGTTCAGTCTGCGGCCAATAGGTAGTTGCCATTTGCGTCGAAACAGGCACTATCGGAATATTATGCTTTGTGCATGTGCGAACGATTAGAAAAATTTGGAGGAATGCCGTCTATGCGTTTATTTTTACGCCTGGTTTCCGCAGTCGCAACTTTTGCATTGGTCGCCGGTGTGGCGAGCGCCCAGAAATCAGATGCTGACAAAACCTGGACAGAGGTGCGAATTGGGACGGAAGGCGCATATCCGCCATTCAACTTTTTGAATTCTGCCGGCCAGCTTGAAGGGTTTGACATCGACATTGCCAAGGCGCTTTGCGATGAAATGAAAGTTACCTGCACTTTTGTCACCTCGGACTGGGACGGCATTATCCCTGCCCTCCAGAATGGCCGGTTTGATGCCATAGTCGCATCCATGTCCATCACTCCTGAACGGTCACAGCAGGTGTTGTTCACCAACAAATACTACAACACCGGTGGCGCTGTTGCTGTACCTAAAGACAGCGACCTGACAGAAGCCACCGCTGAAACCCTGGCCGGAAAAACAATCGGCGCCCAGGGTGGCACGACGCACTCGACCGCTGCGGAAACCTATTTTCCAGATGCGGACGTGCGGGTTTATCCAACAGCTGAGGAATACAAGCTCGATATTGAAAATGGCCGTGTGGATGCGGTTGTTGACGATATCGTCGTTCTTTCAGACTGGATCAACAGCGACGCGGGCGCTTGCTGCAAGATCATTGGCCAGCTGGAAGCCAAGCCGGAGATCTATGGCCCCGGCATCGGCATTGCCTTGCGCCAGGGCAATGAGCAGCTGAAAACCAAGTTTGACGAAGCCATTCTGGCAATTCGTGAAAATGGCACCTACCAGAAGGTGCAGGACAAGTATTTCGACTTTGACGTCTATGGCGAATAGGCCTGCCAAGACCTTAGAAAAATATTCTAATTGATTGATATTGCTGATTTCCGGTGTAGCATTGCTGCACCGGAAATTTGTAGCAGGCAGGGTTTTCAGGTCAGCTCGCCAGAGTTCGGGCCTGAAGGTTTGGAAATCAGCATAAACCGGCAGCTCTGCGGAGCACCGCCAAAGAGGGCCGTTCATGACAGAGCTTTTGTCGCTGCTTGCCTATGGCGATGCGGGCTGGGGCGATGAAATTATCGGTGGCGTTCTGGTGACAGTGTCGCTTTCGCTTGCCACCTTGCCGGTTGGCATAGCGGGCGGGCTTGCCATGGCGCTGGCCAAGCGCAGCGCAGACCCGGCGCTTCGGCTTTCGGCCAATATCTACACGACTATTTTTCGCGGACTACCGGAATTGCTGACGCTGTTTCTGGTTTATTATGGTGGGCAATCTCTCATCAATGCCATGACCGGAGCAACCGGTCTTCCGGCTTTGACCTTATCCAGCTTCGTTTCGGGCATGATCGCACTTGGACTGGTGTTTTCGGCCTTTGCATCGGAAGTTTTTCTTTCGGCCTTCCAGGCCATTTCGCCTGGGCAGGCAGAGGCCGGTCGGGCGCTGGGCATGCATCGCTTTGCCATTGGCTACAAGATCGTTTTTCCGCAATTGATGCGCCATGCTCTGCCCGGACTGTCCAACTGCTGGCAAAACCTTCTGAAGGATACAGCGCTGGTTTCCGTTATCGGGCTTGCCGATATCATGCGCCAAACCGGAGTGGCGGCGCGCGTCACGCGGGAACCTTTCCTGTTTTTCTCGCTGGCCTGCGTGCTTTTTCTCATCCTTACTTTTGTTTCGGGCATCGGCATCTCCCGTATTGAGCAATGGACCCGCCGTGGGGAGGCAGCACGATGAAGGCGGCCAGCGCGACAACCAACCGGCCGGGGCTGGCCGGAATACTGGCAATGGGTTTCTGGGCGGCGGCCGCTGCCGGACTGATCTACTATTTGTTCAGTGTGTACAATCCGGCGCTCGTCGAGCGCTATGGCGAACGCTATCTGTCAGGCCTGTACATCACCGTCAAATTCGTTGCGGTGTCATTTGTCATCGGTGCGGCGCTTTCGGTTCCCGTGGCCTTTGGTCGCCTCTCAACCAACAGGATAGCGCGGGGCACCGCCTCCGGATTTGTCAATTTTTTCCGTGGAACGCCGTTTATCGCGCAAATATTCCTGATCTATTATGGCCTGGGCAGTTTTCGTGCAGAGTTTGAAACCGTTGGCCTCTGGTGGTTTTTCCGTGACCCCTGGTACTGCGCCGTATTGGCAATGGTGTTGAACACCGCGGCCTATCAAGCGGAAATCCTGCGAGGCGCCATTCAGGGCGTTGCCCGCGGGCAATGGGAGGGTGCGCGGTCACTGGGCATTCCACCCGTCATCGCATTTTTCAAAGTCATTCTGCCTCAGGCGATGATGGTGGCGCTGCGACCCTATGCCAATGAGCTGATACTCATGGTCAAATCATCAGCCATTATTGCCATCGTCACTGTGTTTGATCTGTTCGGCGTCACCCGTCGTGCCTATAGCCAGACTTATGATTTTCAAACCTATGTCTGGGCAGCGGTGATTTATCTCCTGATCGTGGAAACAATCCGCAATCTCACGGTTCTGGCGGAACGCAGGCTGACGCGGCACCTCGTTCGGTAAGCGCTATTTCAGCTTCCTGCTGTGTGAACTGCATCCATGAAGAAACAGCTCCACGCATTGCTGAACATGCCTTTCATGCTCCGAAGTGAAAACCAGCCGGAACTCGGAGCTTAGAGCCAGCCGCATTGGCTCAGTGGCAACCAGAGCAAGAAATTGCCCCGCGCGAACCTTGTTGTTGCCGGGGCACAGTTCGCCGTAACGAACAGCCACATCCAAAACCTTCTGCACCACATCGCGCAGGGTCACTGTCAATCGAAACCAAAGATTGGCAATTTCAGGAAATTTCCACGATTCCGCCAGCATGATTCTGAAACAGTCGCGAGATGAAGGCTGGAAGCACAGTCTGACAATGTAGTGCCCCAGCTCGGTCAACCTTTGTTCCACGCCATCTGATCGCGGCCTGACAAAATCGCGTGGAGAAATGGTCTTCAGCACATTGTGCACCACGTCCTCGAAAAGTTTCATCTTCGAGGCGTATCGAGAATACAGAGACCGTTTGGTTGTGGCTGCGTCGCGCGCAATTTCCTCTATGCTGGTTTCCTGAAACCCGCGAACCATAAAAAGTTTGGTTGCACTAGCAAGAATGCGTTGGCGCAATGCATCCGAGCTTAAAACCGGATTTTCCATTGCATTGTCCCCGACATTGAAACGTTCAGTCGGCCTGATACCTGCGGTAAAAGCATATCATGACATTTGGCAAATGAAAGTGCATAGAATGTAATGCTTAATCTGTATTTCAATAATTCCCATGATGCTCAATCGATCATCGAAATTTTCATGACCGCACTGGCAGATGACGCAAAACTGTTGCTAAACATAGACTGAGTGTGGGTAACAAGAGCAGTCTGGAAAGTAAAAAATGGCAAAAGTTGCATTCATCGGCCTGGGCGTCATGGGCTATCCAATGGCCGGACATCTGAAACGCAAGGGCGGTCATGATGTTACAGTTTACAACCGGACATTGGCGAAGGCCGAAAAATGGGCTGGCGAGTTTTCAGGCTCCGCAGAAGCAACACCAGCCAAGGCGGCTGCAGATGCAGATTTTGTGTTCATGTGCGTGGGCAATGATGACGACATCCGCTCGGTCACATACGGTCCGGATGGTATTCTGGCAGCTCTGAAGCCCGGCGCTATTCTTATCGACAACACAACAGCCTCTGCGCTTATGGCGCGTGAACTGGACGAGGCGGTGCGTGCAGCCGGCGGGCGTTTTCTGGATGCTCCCGTTTCAGGTGGACAGGCTGGTGCGGAAAACGGCGTGCTGACGGTCATGGTTGGCGGCGAGGAAGCCGACTTCAACGAAGCGCGCCCGGTCATTGACGCTTACGCACGCATGGTGGGTTTGATGGGGCCGGCAGGCAGTGGGCAACTGGCCAAGATGATGAACCAGATTTGCATTGCAGGTCTGGTGCAAGGTCTGGCGGAGGCCGTGCAGTTTGGCCGCAATGCCGGGCTGGACATTCAGAAGGTCATCGAGGTCATCTCGAAGGGCGCAGCGGGTTCGTGGCAGATGGAGAACCGGCATAAAACCATGATCGCTCAGCAATATGAGTTTGGTTTCGCGGCTGAGTGGATGCGCAAGGACCTTGGAATCTGCCTTGAGGAGGCAAGGGCTAATGGCTCCACGCTGCCAATTACAGCCTTGATTGACCAGTTTTATGGTGAAGTGATTGCGATGGGCGGGTCGCGTTGGGACACCTCGTCCCTTCTGGCACGGCTTGAGCGCTGAAACCCCGCGCATGAATTCGCATGGCTGACCTCAGTGGTCAGCCATGCGCGCATCTGCGCTTTCAGATATCGCGCTGTTCCTTGTCCAGTATCAGATAGTCCAGCGGCATCTGCGTCGTGTATTTGATCTGCTCCATCGCAAAAGATGACGACACGTCACGAATGTCGATTTTGGTGATCAGACGTTTGTAGAAGGCGTCATAAGCGGCAATATCCGGCACGACCACCCGCAGCAGATAGTCAATATCACCGCTCATCCGGTAAAATTCGATCACTTCGGGAAATTCAGCTACGATTTCGGAAAAGCGCAGCAGCCATTCATTGGAGTGTGATGAGGTGCGCACGGCAACAAACACCGTAACGCGGGCGTTGATCTTCTGCGGGTCCAGAATGGCAACGCGCCGCTTGATAACGCCCTCTTCCTCAAGTTTCTGAATGCGCCGCCAGCAGGGTGTGGTGGAAAGCCCGACACGCTTGGCAACATCAGCAACCGCCAGAGTGGCATCTTCCTGAAGCAGTCTCAGTATCTTTTTGTCGAGCCTATCCATCTACTGTCCCATATACGCGAAATCAGGAACCTTCTTGTGCTATGGTCAGACCACTTGCGCAAGTCCGGATACGTTTCAAAACCGCGCTCACCTTGGCAAGCCTTTGCGCTACATCCATGGCTTGCGCAAAATCCACCACACATATACCGAAATTGCTCTTCGTAACCTATATGCAATCAGGCATGGTGCTGACAAAAGGTTATTGCATTTCATGATCATTGTTCCGTTCGCTTCCTGCAAGGGTCGCGTCCATTTTTAATTCAGCTTTGCTCATGGATAGACCTGAATGAGAAACAGCACGATTTTGATCTTTATCCTTGCAATTCTGGGGCTGGCGGCTCTGGTACTGGTGCTGGATACGGATGGGCAGGTGGCTGGTTTGCCAGCCGATGATTTTGCCCAGCTTGTTTATCTGGGAGCCATTGGCGCCGTGCTTGGCACTTCCATGCTGTTCATGTTTCGCGGCCACTTTGCCCAGGCCGTTCGCAGCGCACTTTTATGGGTGTGTGCATTTGCGGTTCTGATCATGGGCTACACATTTTCATCGGAGTTTGAATCGGTCGGGCAACGTATGCTCGGAGCGCTTGTGCCGGGTCGCAACGTTGTCAGCACGGTCGATGGTCAGCAGCAGATTTCCGTTGCGCGGGGTTTTGACAGGCATTTCAATGTTAATGGTCAGGTCAATGGTGTGGACGTTTCGTTTCTGGTTGATACCGGCGCAAGCACCATTGCTTTTGACAGGGAAATGGCTCGCAGGATTGGTGTTGACCCTGACAGCCTTTCCTACACAGCGCAGGTGCGCACGGCCAATGGCATAGCATCTGCAGCGCTGATCCGGCTCGACACAGTGTCGATCGGCCCCATCACCCGGCGCAATGTCAATGCGCTGGTCACCGACGGTGACGGCATTGGCATGGCTTTATTGGGCATGAGCTTTCTGGGGCAGCTCGCTTCAGTCGAGTTCCGCGGCGACAGGCTCATTCTCACCGATTGACGCCTCATTGCCGGCAAACTGCACCTTCGCCATGGCCTCCAGCAACAGCGCCGGGCTGGCACCTGGCGCATAGGCCGCCTGTGACAGGATCTGGCGCCACTGCCGCGCACCGGGGCGGCCATTGAACAGGCCCAGCATATGCCGTGTCACCTGCCCCAGCTTGCCGCCATTGGCAATATGGTGCGCGGCATAATCCGCCATCTGCATCACCACGTCGGCCAGTCCGGCCACGGGCGCTTTCCGCCCGAACAACAGCGGATCCACATTCAACAGATCAGCGGGGTCATGATAGGCAGCACGGCCCAGCATCACCCCGTCCAGATGTTGCAAATGAGGTTGCGCAGCAGCAACATTGGCAATGCCTCCGTTAATGCCGACAAATCGCGCGGGGTATCGCTGTTTCAAGCGGGTTACGCGTGTGTAGTCCAGCGGAGGGATTTCACGGTTTTCCTTTGGGCTCAGACCTTTAAGCCAGGCTTTGCGGGCATGCACCCAGATGCCGGCGCTACCGGCATCAAACACCGCATCTGCCAGATTGTCCAAAGCCGGTTCGGGATCCTGATCATCCACACCGATGCGACATTTAACGGTTACCGGCACGGCAACGGCATTGTGCATGGCGGCAACGCATTCGCCCACCAGCTCCGGCTGAAGCATCAGGCAAGCGCCAAACGTGCCGGATTGAACCCGGTCCGAGGGGCAGCCGACATTCAGATTGATTTCGTCATAGCCGAACTGTTCGGCAATTCTGGCCGCTTCTGCCAGTTTTGCCGGGTTGGATCCGCCCAGTTGAAGCACCAGCGGGTGTTCTGCCGGATCAAAACCCAGTAACTTCTGACGATTACCGTGCAAAATCGCCTCATCCACGACCATTTCCGTGAACAGCCTTGCGTGACGCGTCATCAATCGGTGAAAAAAACGACAATTTCTATCAGTCCAGTCGATCATCGGCGCCACGGCGAAAACCGGAACGTTGCTGCAACCCGTTTGTTGTTTTATTTCCGTCTGTTGCACTGATTTTCTCACGGCGTCGTCAACTGAATATATGCGCAAAACAATTCGGGCGGCCTGTGACAGCCGCCCGTTGATCCAAGCCTTATATCAGAAACTGCCGCGGAAGGGCAATTTTGCCGTTGCAACGGCCTGGCCTTACTTTCCCGTGAAAACCGGGGGGCGCTTCTCTACGAAAGAACGAGTGCCTTCCAGCTTGTCATCCGTCATGGAGTTGCGCCAGATCGCATCCCGTTCAAAGGCAATGCCATTCTCCAGCGTGGCACCCACTGCGGTGCGAATGCATGCCTTGGTGTTTTTAACCGCAATTGGTGCGCGTTCGGAAATAGTGTTGCCTATGGCTATAGCCCGCGCCACTGTCTGCTCCACTTCACAAATCTCAACCACAAAGCCGAGTTGATAGGCGCGCTCGACCTCGATCGGGTCGCCGGTCATCAGCATATAGGCCGCAACATTCGGACCCATTTTGCGAGGCAGGCGTTGCGTGCCGCCATCCCCGGCCATGCCGCCAATCTTGACTTCAGGCTGGCCAAACTGAGCATTGCGACCGGCAATGATGAAGTCGCACGTCATGGCAAGCTCGTTGCCAGCGCCAAAGGCAATGCCGTTCACGGCTGCGATGACAGGCTTGGGGAAGTTTTCAATCCGCCGCCATGCCGCTACCCGAAGCGGGTTGTTGGCTGTGCCGGATGGTCCATGCTCCAGCATTTCCTTGATATCAGCCCCGGCTGCGAAAATCTGCTCGGTGCCGGTCAGCACCACACAGCGCACGGTATCATCGGCTTCCAATTGGCCAAGCAAGCGGCCAATCTCAATCACCATGGAGCTGTGAAGCGCATTGCGCTTTTCGCCCCGCTCAATACGGATCAACGCCACATGCTTTGACGGGCGTTCAAGAAGAATGTGGTTGCTCAAGTCGGCCATGCGGCAACTCCTGAATGGCAGATTGGAAAATCAGGCGCGACCGCGCGGGCGATACAGTGCATCGGCATAGCCATGTTTCTCAAACAGAGCGTCGATAACCGCCTTGTCGGCATCTCGAATACCCGGTTGCGGCGCGCGTGTGACGGTGTTGGGAAGAACGCCCTGCCGCGCCAGAACATATTTCATCCGCGGGCGATAATCGCGCAGCGGTGCGCTCCAGACAAAGCGGGCCAGCGGTCCAAGACGCGTCCAGACCTCATGCGCCTCTGTTATCTCGCCAGCCGCAACATGGCGCTGCATTTTCACCAGTTCGGCTGTTGCAGTGCCTGCATAACCAATCAAGGCGCCCGGGCAACCAAGCATCAGAGATTCCAGCACGAATGTATCATTCCCCGTCATGACAACAACGCGGTTGCCGGTCTCTTCCGCCTCATCCACCATTTCGGCGGTGATTTCGATGTTGAAAACCGCATCCTTGATGGCAACCAGCGACGGAATGTCCGACAAAGCTTTGATAGTCCCCGCCGGATAAGTTGCATTGCCGGTGTTGAAAGCAATGACCGGCATCTTCACAGCCTGCGCAATTGCCGCGTGATGGTCCACCACCATGGCAACATCCACAGGCCGGGAACTGAACGTTGGCAATGGCGGAAAGACGACAATGCCCTCTGCGCCGGCATCTTCAACTTCTCTGGCAATGCGTATGGCGCCATTGGTCGAACCGGAAACGATGCCTGCGACAATCGGGCATGCGCCTGCAACGGCTTTGGTTGCGCGCCTGACCGCCTCAACCTGCTCTTCCAGTTCAAGGGTTGTTACCTCTGCCGCCGCCATGTTGACGGCAATGGCGCTGGCGCCGCCATCAGCCATTTCAACCATATAGCGATCAAAGGTTTCCCAATCGACGGATGCATCGGTGTTGAACGGCATGACAGGTGCCGGGATGATACCCGCACGCAAGGCATCGGACATTGGTCGCTCCTCGAATCAAAAATACAGTAACCGGTTACAGTTCTAGCCAAGGCCATTAACACGGTCAAGCAATGGCTCAAGCTTGCAAACGCGTGCCACCGGAAGATTGGCGCACCAAGAGATCGGCCTCGAATACCGTGCGTGAAGCCACGGTTTCTCCGGCGATTATGCGCAGCAAAACGCGCATTCCCTCAGCTCCTATCAGCCGGGCGGGCATATCCATTGTGGTGAGTGAGGGGCGCAGGTAGTGACTTGTGGCAATGTTGTCAAAGCCGACAAATGCCACATCATCAGGAATACGAAGGCCAAGATCGACCACAGCCGCCATACCGCCAAGGGCAATGCGATCATTGCCAGCCAGCACGGCGGTTGCCGGAAAATTCCGCCCCAGATGCAGCACCCGCTGATAGGCATTCTCTTCGGCAAAATCTCCAAACAGCAGCATATCCTGTTGAAATTCTATGTCATTTTCGGCAAGACATGCTTTAAACCCTGCTATGCGATCGCTGCCATCGGGCCATTTTTCCGGTCCGCCCAGAAACAGAAACTGGCGGTGGCCAAGGTCGACCAAATGCTGGGTTGCGCGGTACCCCGCACGAAAATTGTCCGCGTGAACCGAGGGATAGTCCAGCCGCTCATTTCGACCCAGCACAACGAATGGTGCGTTGCCGTTGGCCAGGCGGCCGGAGCCGCTTTCATAATCGGTTCCGCTGCCGCAGATGATGATGCCATCCACCCGCTTTTGCAGGAGGAGGTTAATGTCCTGCTCCCGCTTGGCAATATTGTGGTTCGTGTTGCAGAAGATGATGGATATGCCGTTTTGCGCGGCAATTTCCTCAACCCCGATAACAACGCGCGCATAATACAGATTCACGAGATTTGGCACGATAACGCCAACGGTGTTGGTGCGGCTTTGCGTCAGGCCGCGGGCCAGATCATTCGGGACGAAATTGAGTTTCTTGACGGATTCCAGAACCTTACGCCGTGCTTCATCCGATACTGGATAGCCATCTCCGGCCAGGGTGCGCGAAACCGTGGCAACGGAAACCCCGGCATCGCGAGCAACATCGCGAATGCCAATTCGCCCCTCACCGCCGCGTCGGGTTCTTTTTTCGCTCATCCGCTCACGCTCCATCTGACCCAGCTTGACCATGCCAGGCAATTACAGTAACCCGTTACTATAAACTTCGCAAAAATAGACATGGCTTCATGCCGCTTTCAGCCACTACCGACCACATTTTTACGCCACGGGGAAATATGAAACTCATCGACGCGAAAGCCGCAGCTTCCATGGTGCGCGACAACGCAACAATTGCAATTTCCGGTGGCGGATATCGCGTTGAGCCGGAATCGCTGATCGAGGCTGTCTCCGATCGTTATGTGGCGGAAAATTCCCCATCGGACCTGACTGTTATCGCAGTGGCGATGGTAGAGCGTGCGCGCGGCGGCAAAGGTGGCAAGGACACAGGCCTGAACCGGCTGGCGAAGCCCGGCCTGATGAAACGGATTTTTGTGTCCAGTTTCTCCAGGTCTTCCGAACATGAGCTGAATGTCGGCATCCGAGAAAACCATTTTGCCACCTACAATTTTCCCATGGGCAGCATCGTGCAATGGCTGCGGGCCATTGCATCCGGTCGGCCGGGACTGGCCACTCCTGTAGGTCTTGGCACCTTTGTTGACCCCGCTGTCGAGGGTGGCCGAGTCAATGATGCGGCAACGCCCTATAGCCGCATTGTCGATGTGGATGGCCACAAGATGATCTACTATCCATCGCTCAGGATTGACGTTGCACTGGTCAAGGCCAGCGCAGCGGATGAGCGGGGAAACCTGTATTTTGATCGCGAGGCGTTCAATCACGGTGTGCTGGATGTCGCCTTTGCCGCGCATAACAGTGGCGGTATTGTGCTGGCAGAGGTGAACCGGATTGTAAAAGCTGGCGAAATCCACCCGCGCATGGCGCTTATTCCCGGCGCGATTGTCACGGCAGTCGTGGTGCAGCCAGAGCCTTGGGAGGATGAGCAGGACCCGGTCATCACCGGTGCCACGCGTGAAGAGCTAGCCCCACCGGTGCCGCGCAATCTGCCGCGCGATGTTATTGCCCGCACGGCTGTTTCGCTGCTGGCAGAGGGTGACATGGTCAATCTGGGCGCGGGCATTCCAATGTATGATGTGCCCGAAGCTGCACGAATGATCGGGCGCGACGACATCTACTTCACCGTTGAACAGGGGCCAATGGGCGGCTGGCCCAAGGTTGGCGGCGCATCGCGCAATCTGGAACTGGTGCTGGAACAGCAGGAAGTCTTCCATTTTTACGAAGGTGGCGGCCCGGATGTTTCCATACTGTCTTTCGGTCAGGTGGATCAGTATGGCAATGTCAATGTCAGCCGGTTTTCCGGCATGCTGCCGGGATGCGGCGGCTTCATCAACATTGTTCACGGCATCAAAACGCTGATGTTCTGCGGAACTCTGACGACCGGCGGGCTGGAAGAAGAAATTTCCACGGATGGTGTGACGGTCAAGACCGAAGGGCGGATTCAGCGCTTTGTCGAAAATGTTGAGCAGGTGACGTTCAATGCAAGGCAGGCTTTTGCTGCGGGCAAGTCAGTCACTTACCTTACAGAACGGGGCATTTTCGCACTGACGGAAACTGGTTTGCACCTGACGCATATTGCGCCTGGGATCGACCTTGAAAAGCATATTCTCTCGCAGATCCCGTTCAAAATCACAGTCGCTGAAAACCTGAAGCTGATGGATAAGAGCCTGTTCGAACCGGCTGCTTGATACAAGTCTGGTTTTTGGTGGGGAGGACATACGCATGACACAAGAGAATTTGCAGTTTGGCAAACGCGTTGCTGCCTTTGCAGTTGGCACGAAATCTGCCACGCTGCCAGACGATGTTGCGCTGAAAACCAAGATCCATATTCTGGATACACTGGCTGCTATCGTCTCTGGCGCCGCGCTGGAAGCGGGCCTTGCCGGGCAGCGTTATGCCGGCATAACCGGCGGCCATGCGCAAGCTTCCATTATTGGCACCAATCAACGCAGTTCACTGATTGAGGCGGCCCTGGCCAATGGCATGGCGGCGCATGCCGATGAATCCGATGACTCGCATGAAGACAGCCAGACGCACCCCGGTTGCGGCGTTTTGCCGGCGGCACTGGTGGTGGCGGAAGCGCGCAAGGTTTCCGGGCGCGATTTCCTCAATGCAGTGTATCTGGGTTATGAAATGACCATTCGCTTTGGCGAGGCAATGTCCCCCGCCATGAGCTTTGCGAGGTCATCGCTTTCCTGCCACGCTTATGGGCCGCTGTTTGGCGCTGGCTATGCATCCGGCAGCCTGATGGGCTTTGACGCCGAGCGTTTCCAGATTCTGCTGAACTATCTGGCGCAGGAAGCCTCCGGCATGACGACCTGGCGGCTGGACGGAGCGCACACGCTGAAGAGCTATGTTTTTGCGGGCATGCCTGCCAGCAACGCCGTGAAAGCGGCATTGCTGGTGGATTCCGGCTTTACCGGCAGCGGCGACGTGATTGACCCCGCGGACCGCAATTTCTTTGAAGCGCTGTCGCCGGCAACCAAGCCGGAGCGGCTTTTTCACGAGTTGGAAACGCGCCATAAAATTCTGGAAACCGACATCAAGAAATATTCTGTCGGCTTTCCCATTGCGGCACCGCTTGCAGCACTGGAGGATATTATGGCGCGGGACGGCTTCGACGCTGCGAAGGTTTCCGCCATCCGGCTGCGTTACGACCCTGACTGGTACAAGGTGATTGGTGACCTTAACCGCATGCCGGACCTTAACCTGCGCCACTGCATGGCCGCCATGCTGGTTGAAGGGCGGCTGGGCTTTGATGCCTCGCATGACCCGGAGCGGATGAAAGACGAAGCCATATTGGCAATGGGCCGCAAAATTGACCTGAAGGACAATGATGCGGGTCAGGACCGGTTTGAAGCGCGGGTTGAAGTTGAATGCAACGGGCAGATATTTGAGGCTTCGCAGGGACTGAATGTTCTGGGGCGCAAGGAAAACCCGATGACCACAGAACAGGTTGTCGAAAAGGCCACCGAGTTGCTGTGCACAGTGCTGAGCGAAGATGCGGCTAAGCGCACAGTGGATCTGGTGTTCGAGATAGAGTCAGAACCATCCATTGACCGGCTGGTGGCAGCCATGCGCCCGGAGGGACAGTCATGAGCAGGCCCCCATTGCGAATTGCCGTTTGTGGCACGGCCCACTGGGCTGAAACCGTGCATATTCCGGCTTTGCAAGCTGCGCCGGATATTGATCTTGTTGCGGTTTATGGTCGCAATGCCGACCGTGTTGCGGCACTGGCAGACAAATTCGGCATTGCCGGGCTTACGGATTTTGACGAAACATTGGCTCAGGTGGATGCGCTCAGCTTTGCCCTGCCGCCCAATATTCAGCCAGCGCTGGCTATTAAGGCAATTTCAGCCGGCAAGCACGTGATTTTGGAAAAGCCGATTGCAACTACGCAGGAGGAAGCGCTTGCGATTTGCAGCGCGCTTGTCGCCAGCCCGGTTGCTGCGGTCTGCTTCCTGACCCGGCGCTATATTCCCGAAGTTGCGGCATTTATTGCTGAAACAGATGCGGAAAAAACCGAATTTGGCGCTTCCAGCTTTCGTTCCGGCGGCATGGCGCCAGGCAGCCCCTATGCCAATTCTGTCTGGAGGCAGGCTGAAGGTGCAACCCTGTGGGATGTTGGGCCGCATGTTCTGACACCGCTGCTGGATGTTCTTGGTCCCATTGCGCAAGTGCAACTGCAACGCGATGAAGGTGGCACCCTCACAGCCCGGCTGACACACAGCAATCATGCGACGTCGCGCTTCGAAATCAGCCAGAATGGTGAAGCGGGCAGCCTGTTGGAAACCTATGCCTTTGACGCGGGTGACGGTGAAAGAAGGCTTCAAGGCAAGCCATATGACCGCGTGGCCGCATTTGGCCGGGCGGCAGCAGAACTGCTTGCTGGCGCGGAAGAACCACGCCCGACACGCCTGCGTTTTGCCGCTGCCGCGCATATTGTCGAAGTTTTAACGGCAGCCTCGGCCAGTCTTCAAAACGGCGAGCCGGTCAAAGTTGAGCGTAATTTGTATGACAACATCTTGGCGAGCGCTGCTTCATAAATTCATTTGACAATAGCACTCAGCCTAATAGAGATAGGCAGTTCGATTGTATATTTGTGCCCGACGATGAGAAGAACTGCCGCCAATTCCGGAAATTTGTCTTACAAAATATTTGTTCTGCGGAAGAGAACAGCAGCCTAGTGGAGACCGTCTCAATTGAGCGATATCACTGAAGCCAGCCGGCCGGTTGGTCGCCTTTTTGCTGTCGGAATGGGAAGGCTGGCATGGATTGTCGCCTGCCTGTGGCTGTTTTTCCTGATTGCGCTGCCCATCCTCGTCATCATTTTCAGCAGTGTTTACGATGAGGGTGTAACGCTCGACCATTATTCCAGTTTTTTCGGCAGCAACGCGCTTCTGACAGCCACTTTGAACAGCCTTCTGGTTGCAATAGGCATAGCCGTATTGAGTGTGGTTATCGGCGGGCCACTGGCTTTCGGCGTGGCGCGAACTGACATGAAATTCAAAGGGCTGGTGCGCGTGACCATGCTGATCGCGCTTATCAGCCCGGAATTTCTGCTGGCAATGGGCTACATTCTGCTGGCCGGGCCGAATGCCGGCTATTTCAACATGCTGATACGCGGCATGTTCGGCATCTCTTCGCCCACCGGTCCGCTTAACATCTTCTCGCTCTGGGGCCTTATTCTCACCGCGTTGCCCAGCGGCGTTGCCTTTGTGTTTCTGACGCTCGTGCCTGCCTTCAACAATATTGATCCGGCTTTGGAAGAGGCAGCCCGCATGAAAGGCGCGTCTGCCCTGCGTGCCATCCGCCAGATCACCATTCCGCAGTTGCGCCCTGCCGTTCTGTCCGGTGCGCTTCTGGCCTTTGCCACAAGTCTGGCAATGTATGGCCCGCCGCAGATGCTGGGCATCAATGTGCTGACTGTGGCCATTCGTGATGCCATGGTGCGGTTGAACTTTGCCACCGCCTCCGTTGCCGCAATGGTGCTGATCAGCCTTTCCATTCTGGCGCTGCTGGCCCAGCGTTTCAGCACACGCCATGTCGAGCGCTATCGCACGTTGGGCGGAAAGTCCTTTGGTTCCCGCACGATCAACATGGGCTGGATCACGCATCTGCTTACAGTTCTGGGTGTGGTTTACACTTTTGCCTCGCTGGTCGTTCCCTATGGTGCAATGACCGCCGCGTCGTTGATGAAAAGCATCGGCAATGGCTTCACGGCGGGCAATTGGACGCTGGACAATTATGTGCTGGTTTTCAACGATCCCAGCATTCTGCGTGCAGCAACATTGAGCCTGGGTCTGGCGACAGGCAGCGCCACTCTGGTTTCCATCATGGGAGTGGTGGTTGCCTATGTTATCCTGCGCACCAAAATTCGCGGCCGGGCTTTTCTTGATTACCTGTCCATCCTGCCGCTGGCCATTCCGGGCACCGCACTCGCCTTTGCCCTTGTGGTTGTGTACCTGACATGGCCAATGAACATGCTGGGTTTCTATGGCACGCCCATGATCCTGCTTGTGGCCTATCTCGCCCGGTTCATTCCTCTGGGCGTGCGCAACAGCCAGACCACCCTTTTGCAGATTGCGCCGGAACTGGAAGAAGCATCCCGCGTTTTTGGCGCCAGCGAGTTCAAGACGCTGCTGCGCATCACCGTGCCACTGATGTTGCCGGCCATCGTCTACACCTGGCTGCTGGTGTTCATCATGGCCATTCCGGAACTGAGCGCCTCTGTCATTCTGCGTGGCTTCGGCACGCAAACCTTGTCCACCGCCCTGCTCGGCATCTGGAATGGCAATGGCGGGCTGGCAGTCGCAAGCGCCTTTGGCATGACGATTTTCGCGGTGGTTGGCGCGCTGTTCGGGCTGGCGACCTTTGTGGCCCGCCGCACGGGAGCCATGCGTGGCGTGGCTCTGTCTTAAGCCAAAAAGCAGTCTGCACTTAAACTTATAAACTAAGGGAGAGAACCATGACGACAAGAAAATATATAACAATGGCGGTTGCCGGTGCGACCACAACCATGCTGCTGGCCACCAGCGCACTGGCCCAGAGCGGACCTCTGCGGATCTATTCGGCCTATCCTGATGAACATATGCGCCCGCTGATCGCAGCGTTCAACGAAGACCATCCGGATGTGCGCGTTGAGGTTTCGGTGCAGCCGGGTGAGGAACTGCTTTCAACGCTGGAACTTGAGTTGCGGGCCAACAGCCCACAGGCAGACGTGGTGGGCCTTAATCAGGCATCGCTCAATTCCTTGCAGGCACGCCACAATGCGCTTGAGGCCTATGAACCCGCAGACATTGAAGGCATTCGGCAGGAAGCACGCGACCCCGCCAATATTGTTATCCCTGCCTGCATCAACCCTTATCTGATCCAGTACAACACCAATCAGATCAAGCCGGAAGATGCCCCCACCACCTGGAAGGACCTGCTGGATCCGAAGTACAACGGCAAGATCTCCATGGCTGATCCCGCCAGCTCGCAATCGATCCATTCCTTCCTGTGGTTTGTCACCCAATATTTGCCGGAACACGGTGAAGAGGGCTTTGGCTGGGACTATTTCACCGGCTTGAAAAACAATGGCATGCGGCTGGAAAGCTCACACGGCACCATCCGCGATCTGACCGCCAGCGGCGAGCGCCCTATCGGCATTCAGCTTCTGGCCAATGGCCAGACTTCGGAGCGGCGCGGCGACCCGACTGCGCTGGTCTGGCCGGAAGCCGGTTCGCCGGGTGAACTGTCTTCCTTTGCCATGTTTGCCGGCTCCAGCAACAAGGATGCTGCAAAGGCATGGCTGGATTTTGTGGTCAGCACAAAAGCCCAGGCAATCATGCCGGATGCGCTTGGCTGCGCGCCTATCCGCAATGATGTGGACTACACCCTGCCCGGCGGCACAGCCGTTGCGGATGTGAACATCGTGCCGGTGGATTCTGCCTACATCACTGAAAATCGTGAACAGCAGACCGCAGACTTCGCCAAGGCATTTGGCCAGTAATCGAACTTCTGGAGACGAAGATGACCACAATTGCAAAAGCCGGCTCCAAGACCGACGCTCACGATCTTCGTCTCCGGGATCTGAAAAAGGACTATGGCACATTTCAGGCCGTGCGCGGTATTGACCTGCATGTGCCCGCCGGAAACATGGTGTCCCTGATCGGCTCCAGTGGTTGCGGCAAAACCACGACTTTGCGGATGATTGCCGGTCTGGAAATTCCGACATCCGGCACCATTCAATCCGGTGGCATGGTCATGTCTGACGGGCCAAGGGTCATGCCGCCGGAAAAGCGCGATATGGGCATGGTGTTTCAGACCTATGCGCTGTGGCCACATATGACCGTGGCGCATAATGTTGGCTATGGCCTGAAGCAAAAGGGCTTCAGCAAAGACCAGACTGCGCGCAAGGTGCAGGAAGTTCTGGACATTGTGAACATGGGCAATCGGGGTGAGCGCTACCCGCACCAGCTCAGCGGTGGCCAGCAGCAGCGCGTGGCACTGGCGCGCGCTATTGCATCGGAACCGCGCACCTTGTTGTTTGATGAGCCATTGAGCAATCTGGACGCAGTGCTGCGTGAACAGATGCGCTTTGAAATCCGCTCCCTGCAACAGCGACTGGGCATAACAGCGGTCTATGTAACGCACAGTCAGGAAGAAGCTCTGGCGCTGTCCGATTCCATTGCGGTCATGCGCGACGGGCTGATCGAGCAGAGCGGCGAGCCTTCGACAATCTACAATCTGCCGCGCAACGAGTTTGTTGCTTCCTTTATCGGGCTGGCAAACATTCTGACGCTGGAAAATACCAGCCGAGATGGTGAAAGCCTGATTGGCCAGCTCCATGGTACAGCCATACGTGCCGCCGGCGGTGCGCTTGGCAATGGCACTGGCGCGGTCAAGCTCTGCGTGCGCCCGGTGGATATTTCCATCAGCAGGCAATCGCAAGCCAAAGAGCCGGGATTCAACGAGCTGGAAGGCGTGGTTGATTCCACCGTGTTTACTGGCGGTCTGGTGGATTATTTTGTCAGGTTGAACAACAGCCCGGAAACGATCCTGCGCGTTCAGTCCACCCCGCCTGCGCGGGCCACCACGGGCGATGCGGTGCGCCTGTCATTTGACCCTGAACGCACAGTCGCGCTGGAAGACTAAAGCTGTTCCTGTCGGAACAGTGTCGCGCCAGCGGCCGGACAAAACGGCAGACCAAAAGCCATCGCTTCCACAGTATCAAGTCATGAGGACCTCTGCATGAGCATCACCAAAGCCACGAGCTGGATTTTGCGTTTTCCATCCAATCGGGCGGCAGCAGAACGCAGCGATGAAGAGTTCGAGCTGATTGGCGTGACCGTTGAGGACAGTTCCGGCCATACCGGCACCGGCTGGACATTCACGTCAGACTACGGTGGCGGTGCCTCTGTCAAAGCCTTGCTGGACACCATCCTGCTCGAGCGGATTGTTGGCCGCGAGTCATATGAAGTTGAAATCATCAACGCCGAATTGTTCCACTATACTCATCGCTTGGGCCACGGCATTGCCTCCATGGCCATCGCCGCGATTGACATTGCGATCTGGGACCTGCGGGCAAGGCAGCAGGGGCTTTCACTGGCAAAGGCACTGGGGCAGGCTCGTGACAGGGTGCCATGTTACGGCAGCGGCAAAGCCAGCCCATCACTGCCGATGAACGATCTGGTAGAGCTTTCGGCCGGATATATTGCCGAGGGCTTCAAAGCGGTGAAAATTCGTGTCGGGCGCGAGCCGGACAAGGATATTCAGCGCATCACCGAAGTGCGCGCCGCCATTGGCGATGAGCCGTTGATCATGTGTGATGCCAATGAACGGTTGAGCCTGCCCGCTGCGCTCTGGCTGGGCAAACGCCTTGCCGATCTCAACGTGTTCTGGTTCGAAGAGCCCATTCTATCGCAGGATATTGAGGGCTACCGCCGTTTGCGCTCGGCGTTGCCAATGGCCATTTCCATGGGTGAGCACGTGCATTCGCGCCGCGATTTCATGCCATTCATCCGCGAGGGTGTGGCCGATGTTCTCAACCCGGATATCTGCTTTGTCGGCGGCATCAGCGAAACCATGAAAATCGGCCATGTTGCGGACAGTTTTGGCCTTGGCCTTGCGCCGCATTTCATGTCGGTGCTGAGCATTCATGTTGCTGCGGCCCTGCCACGCTCAACCTATCTGGAATTCTACCCGTTCATGGATGATCTGCTGGTCCATCCATTGTTGATGGAAGATGGCGAGATTGTTGTGCCGGATCGCCCTGGCCACGGCGTGGAATTCACGCAGGAAGCCTGGAAAACCTATAAGGTCGCCTGATCTTCAGAGGGCTTTTCTTCATAATGCGACACGGCAAATGCCGTGTCGTAAAAATGTGCATCAAGGTGATATTGCGCCTTGCGAATATCGCCCTCTTTTACTGCATCAAAAATGCGGCGGTGGTGGGCTGCAGTTTCGTCCAGCCGCTGCGTGTGGGAAAGCCTGTGCGGATCCAGCCGTGAAAACGTGCTCCAGAAAAGATCCAGGACGCCGTTCATCACCTCGTTTCCCAGACCACTGTAAAGAAGCCGGTGAAACTCGTAATCTTCGTCGGCAAAAAACTCGCCAGCCTGTGCCTTTTCTTCGATCTGCTGCGTCACCTCTTCCAGTCTCTGCAGGGCCTTGGGGCTGATTTTCGGCGCAGCAACCGGCAGAATATTCACCTCCAGCAACTGGCGTATGAACAACAGATCCAGCAGCCGCTTGTCCTTCAGCGGCACAAAGCCGGCCAGCCCGACCAGCGCGGTGTTGAAATCCATCGGCAGCAGAACACGCCCGCTTCCCTTGCGGGTTGCCAGCATGCCCACAGCTTCCAGCCCGGCCAGCGCCTCGCGCAGCGCCGGGCGGCTGACATCCAGAATTTTGCACAATTCCAGCTCAGGCGGCAGTCTGTCGCCGGGTTTCAAACCTTTTTCAGCGAAAAGGCCGGTCAGGCGGTGCGCAAGCAAATCCTCTGTTCTGGCTGGCAGTGACACGTCAGACCCCTTTGCATGCAGCGCTTTATGTAAGACAGCTTATGCCGCAGTTGGCCGCAATAGCAAAGCGATACCGGCAATTGCAAAACCGGCCATCAACAGAAATGCCCATGCCGGGCCGATATTGTAGAGGGCAAACACCAGCGTGGAGGCTGCCACGCCTGTGCCAATCTGCACAAACGCCATCAGCCCTGCCACATAGCCAATGGCAGACCGCATGGGAGCCAACGCCAGTTGCGCAGCATTGGAACTGACAAGGCCAAAGGCGAATGTGGAGCACCACCCCAGACTGATGCAGGACCACACGGCCAGGTTGCTGGTGGCAAGCAGAACAAACAGCGCGATGCTGGCGCCGAGGCAGATGCACTGCCCGGCCAGCATGATATAGCGCGGGTTGACACGAAGACTGTTAAGCCTGCCGCTTAGCAGACTGCCAAGCAGCATGCCGGTGGCAGCAGTGGCAAATGCAAGCCCGAATGCTGCTGCAGAAAGTTGCAGCCGCGTCATCAGCAACAGCGGCGAGGCACTGACATAAACAAACTGTCCGCCAAAAGCGCAGGCCGCCAGCATGATGTTTGTGCGCACGGTGGCGTTGCCCAACACGGCACGGTAATGCTGCCAAACTTCAATGGCGCGCACCCTGACCCGGTGTTCCGGCAAAGTTGTTTCAGCAAATCCAAACCAGACACAAAGGCCAATGGCTGCGGCAATCGTGCCAAGCGCCAGATAGATGATCTGCCAGTCAGCATAGAACAGCAGAAGTGCGCCCAGAATTGGCCCGCAAAGGGGGCCGCACATAGCCACAACCTGCGCATATGACTGCGCAGAACGCGCCTCTGCCCCATCAAAACCATCGCGGATGATGGCCATAACCAGTGGACGGCAGACACCCGCGCCCACGCCCTGCACCAGCCGCCAGCCAATCAACCCCGGCAGACTGGTTGCAAACACGGATACATACGATGCCGCGGCCAGCAGAAAAATGCCGGACAGCAAAACCGGCTTGCGGCCAAATCTATCCGACAGTGGGCCGTAGAACAGAGGCGAGGTAGCAAAACCAACCATGAAGGATGAGAGCGCGTAACCCACTTCTGCCGGAGTTACACAATAAGCCAGAGCCGTGGCGGAAAACGACGCCATTGCCATGTCTGTACCAAGACTGGGCAGGCCCAGTGTCAGCCCCAGCAACAACAGATAAGACCGGGATTGCGGGTGAATTGCCACGATATGTCAGGGCCTGGAATGCAGAAAAGCAGATCCGCGCTGATAGGGCCGGGTCATGGACCATTGACGCCCGCTGTCTGCCGCCAGCCTGCTGGCCAGTGCTGTCGCTTCATGCACGACACGCTCACTGCTTTCCGCTTCCAGTTCCAGCACAACACCGTTTCGGGTTATCCGGCAGCGCACATCCGCAGGCGCACCACCAATCTGCCGGACCGCGCTTTCAACCATATGCACAAAGGCCAGGTCGTCAGCGTTAATGCCAATGCCGGTTTCAATTCGGCTGCTGAGGCAGGGCTGGGCCGCCAACTCGGCAAGATCGTCAAGCCGTTCGGCGCGGGCCAGTTCCCGCACCATTTGCTTGTTGATCTGCGCTTCAATCAGCGGGTGCACAACCTGCCGTTCCGCTGCCGCCAGCAAACCGGGGCGATAGTCGCCAAGATCATCCAGATTGGCGCCGGAAGCGATTTTGCGCGGGCTGAGTTCTGATATTCGCTGATACAGGTTCGACTTGCAGAAAAAACAGCGATTGACCGGATTGGCCAGATAATCCGGATCTTCAAACTCGCGCGCTCGCGCAACTGTCAGCTTCCAGCCAAACCGGTTTGCATATGCCTCAACCCGCGCCGTTGCCTCAGCGGGCACCGCCGGTGAACTGGCGTGGATCATCTCCACATCGCTGATCCTGTGGGCCAGAAAAGCCAGTGTCATGCTGTCCACCCCGCCGCTGACGGCAATAGCCAATGGCGGATGTGCTGCCAGCGCCGTTTCAAGACGCTGCAATGCGGCTACAATGCCCTGCGCGGTCAAGTTTCGCTCCCCTGCCGCGCTGCGCGTCTGCGCGCTGCAAGTGTGCCGATATTCTGCAAGGCGTCGCTTTCCACCTTGGCGGTCCGCGAGCCATCTGGCCGGATTACAATCTTATGGGCGGCCTGCCCGTCACCTTCGGCAAATTCCTGTCGAGGCAGGGTGACACGCGCCTCCCGGTGTCGGCGCAGACCAATGGTGGACGTTTCCGAAAGGCACAGGCTGGCAATTGCATCGGTGTTTTCGGGACGGGCGAGAATGCGAAAATCCACTAGCGGGCGGGATTTCTTGCCAATGCGCTGGCCAACAGAAACATCCAGCACACCGGGTGCAGCGCGCAGCCGGTCCAGTGCAACGCCGATTTCTTCGCCAGTCATATCATCCACATCAAAGCTGATGACATCCACTTCATCTGCACCAGCCTGAGCTACAGCCTGAAAAACCAGCACACGAAGAATATTGGGTATGCCCGGCAGGTTTCGGGTACCGGCGCCGGTGCCGCTGCCATGCAGCGTCTGGGCCCCTGCCGAAACTGGCATTTCAGGATGTCCAATCAAATGCCGCACAATTGCAGCGCCGGTCGGCGTCACCCGCTCGCCCGGTACGCCATCATCGCGCCAGATGAAATCTTTCAGAATTTCCGTTGTGGCAGGCGTGGGCACCGGCAACTGCCCATGTTGCGTTTTCACCAGTCCGCCACCGCGTGGCAACGGCGATGCTGTCCAGCGCGCGCCGTGCAAAGCGGCGGCTATGCTGCCTGCGGCGACCACGTCCACCAGCGAATCCCAGTCAGCAATCTCGTGGAAGTGCACCTGATCCAGCGTTGTACCGTGCACAAGGGCCTCGGCCTCACCAATCACCGTTAGAATGGCAATGGCCTGTTCGGCAGTGCCTTGCGACAGATTGGCTGCGGCGATGACCGCTACCAGATCCGTATATTTTGAAGAATGCGCACCGATATGCCGGTGGTGGTGACTGTGGTCATGGTCATGGTCATGATCCTCATGGCTGTGATCATGGTTGTGGTGATGGTGATGGTGATGGTGATGGTGATGGTGATGGTGATCGCCTGCCAGTTCGACCAGAAAACGCAATGCTGAAATATGCGCGCTTTCCCCCGGCTCAAGCCGAACCTGACCGACATTCTCCGGCAGAATGGCACTGATATCCGCCAGAACCCGCTGGCGCAAATGCGGAAATGCATCCAGCATGGCGGCAGCAAACATGTCGCCAGCAATTCCCCCGACAGCATCGAGATGAATGGTCAGTTCGAAATTGCTGGCTGAAGCCATAATATCCGCTTCCTCTTAACGTCTGGGCTGATTGAGCTGAAGCTGAATTGTCCGCAGTTCGGTGAACTCTTCAATAGCAAACCGGCCACGCTCATGCCCCACGCCACTGTCGCCCAAACCGCTGAGCGGCAGTTCCGGCGCGCCTGCCAAGAATGTGTTCACCTCAACCGTACCTGCTTTCAACTGGCGGCCAAAGGCAAAAGCAGTATCCAGATCGCGCGTCCACAACCCGGCGGAAAGCCCGTATGGCGTGCTGTTGGCAATCGCCAGCGCATCATCAAAGGTTTTGAACCGCATGACAGACAGAACCGGGCCGAAAATCTCTTCCTGCGCAATGACCATGGATGGTTGAACGCCCGTGAAAATAGTGGGCTGCACGAAGTATCCCGGCAAGGCACCCGCCCCGCGATCCTGCAAGGCCCATTTTTCGCAACCGGCGTCTTCGCCCGCCGCGATATAGCCATTCACCCGGTCGAACTGCACTTTACTGACCACCGGACCCATAGTTGTTGCCGGGTCCAACGGATCACCCACCACCAACTTGCTGATTTCCTTTTGCACCGCTTCGACAAAATTGTCGGCAATGCTTTCATGCACGACCAGCCGGTGGCCACCCACGCAAGCCTGGCCGGCATTGCGCGTTGCGCCCAGAGCCACTTTTTCGGCAGCCAGTTGCAGGTCGGCATCCGCGCAGACAATATGCGCTGCCTTGCCACCCAGCTCCAGCGAAACCTTTTTCAGCGTTTCACCGGCCACCCGGCCAATGATCCGGCCAATGGTGGTTGAACCGGTAAAGGACACCATGTCCACCTTGGGGCTGCGGCTCATGACATCGCCCAGTTCAGCGCCCGAACCGGCCAGAATGTTGACAACACCGGCTGGCAGTCCGGCTTCCAGCAGCAACTCGCCAAGACGCAGCGCCGTACCGGATGAAAGTTCGCTGGGCTTGACCACCGCACAACCACCGACCGCCAGCACAAATGGCAGCTTCTGGCTGAGGATCAGGAAGGGATAGTTCCACGGCGTGATCAATGAGACGACGCCAATCGGCTCGCGGAAAACGAACGCCATATTGTTGTCGCCAAGGCTGTCATAGGTGTCGCCATATGCGTGGCGTGCAAGGGTTGCCGCATATTCCCAATGTGCAATCGTGCCGTTGATTTCGCGGTCAACCAGGCTGATGGGCTTGCCAACTTCCAGGCTTTCAATTTCCCGCAGCTCAACACGGTTTTCATCAATCAACCGTGCTACGCGCAGCAGAAGCCGTGCACGCTCGGCACCCGACATATCGCGCCATACGCGGCTATCGGCTGCGCGGCGGGCCGCATCAATTGCGGCATGGGCATCGGCAACGGTGGCGCGCGGATAGAGGCTGACCGGTTTGCAATGGGCCGGGTTCTCACGAACAATCGGCTCGCGCTCCGAAACCGGAATCAGCTTGCCGTCGATCAGCAGTGAAAACGGCCTTGGCGTGGCCGGCAGGGTCAATCTGGTCATTTGTGTCTCCGGGTATGCTTTAAATCTCAATGTTGAAACGAGGCCGCTTCAACAAAAACGCTTCATGCCGCGTGCACTTCGGCATCGGCCAGGATCAGGTCGGACATGCGTTCCGCCAGCATGATAACCGGCAGATTGGTGTTGCCACACGGGATTGTCGGGAAAATTGAGGCATCGATGACCCGCAGGCCCGAGGTATTTTTAACCCTGCCTTCAGGATCAACCACCGCCATCGGGTCTTCCATTGCGCCCATTCGGCACGAGCAACTGGCATGCCACACACCAACGGCCGCGCGGCGCACAAAGGCTTCCAACTCATCATCATCGCGCAGCAGCACCTCCAGCGGCGCGCCTTCGAGTATGAATGTGCGGATCAGCATGCGACGCAGGCTGTCTGGCCCGTCCAGCATTTTTGCCAGAATGGAGGTCAGAACACGGTTGCGCGGGGTGATGGCTGCCACCTGCCGCACCTTGTCGCTGTAGCTGGCCGGGAACGGGTCTGCCACTGCATCGCTCATCAATGGCGACTGGATTGCCGCCGCCATGGTTTTGAAGGCGGCCATCAGCCGCTCAATATCGCGCGGGTCTGCCAGAAGGTTGAAGTCCACCGCAGGCTGGTCGCGCCAGTCCGCAGATTTCAACCTCACTTCGCCCTTGTCGGAATAGGTTTTGTTGACCCAGATATTGGCGGTCGCCAATTGGTCACCCACCTTATGCCAAGCCGACTTGGTCGAGATTGACACCGCCATGTCGCCCGCGGGAATGCCCGCCATTCCGGAAGAAAGCCGCAGACCCAGCATCAAATGTCGGCGGGTGCGACCGTTGATGCGCGCCTGCGGTTTGACAAAGGCGGCAACGGCCACAGCCGGGTGGTCCATCAGCCGTTTGCCGACACCGGGCACATCCGCCACAACATCAATATTCAATGCGCGCAGCTCTGCCGCCGGCCCGATGCCAGAGCGCAGCAGCAGCGCAGGCGAATAAATTGCACCGCTGGAAACAATAACCTCTCTTGCGTGGTAGGTTTTCTCACCAGACTTGTCGGCAGCGACCACCCCCACGCAGCGTGCGCCATCAAACAACAGGCGGCAAACCTGTGTTCGGGTCAGAATGGTCAGATTAGGGCGCTGCCGCACGGTGGAGGTCAGATAGGCGATTGCCGTGGAAACGCGACGATCATACACATTGCTGATGGCTACCGGATAATAGCCATCAACAAATTCGCCATTCTGATCGGCGATATAGTCAAAACCCGCCTCCTCCAAGGCTCGTGCCATGGCCTTTGCATGTTCCGGCCACTGATCTTTGAAAATGCGGGAAACAGCAATCGGCCCATCTTTGCCATGCAGCGGGCCATCAAAATCATAGTCGCGTTCCAGCTTGCGGAAATAGGGCAGAACGCTGTCCCAGTTCCAGCCGGAAGCGCCGAGGCTTTCCCATTCATCATAGTCTGCCGGAGACCCGCGATTGGCGAACTGCCCGTTGATGGAGGAGCCGCCGCCCAGCACACGCGCCTGCTCATATTTGCGCGCGCGCGGAGCCTGCTCCGGCCGGTTGTGAGAGCGCAATTCAGTGGTGACGCGCAGATCGTTCCACAAAAACCGGTCGTTCAGATATGCCAGTCCGGCAAAACTGTCGAGAATTTCGGCGGGCACACGCCCCGGCGGCGTGTCTTCCCCCGCCTCAATGACCAGCACTTTAACATCCGGCCGTGCCGAAAGGCGATTGGCAAGAACCGCCCCCGCCGTGCCACCGCCTGCAATAATGTAGTCATATGTCATGCGACTATTCCTGAAGTGCCGGAACTGCGGCTGCGCTGCCTGCCGCCCTGGACGAATGGCTGATCCAGCCGCCATAGCGTTCGTGATGCTGATCCATTGGCAGCGACACGGTCTCATCGGTTTCAGCAGAGTGAAACAGTGCCGTCACCAGTTCCAGAGAGCGGCGCGCATCTTCCAGCGTTACGGCAAATGGTTCACCGGTGTTGATTGCCCGGTGAAACTGCGCAAACTGGAATGCAAAGCTTGTGTACTGCTCGGCCGGTTCGGCGGAAATGTCCGCCACCTTCCGGGCGACTTCGTCACTGACGGGCACAATCGTCCAGGGCTCGTTTCCGGGCCGCGGCGCTTCCTCATCGAAACACTGCCGCTCGATCACCATGTTTTCGAAACACAGTCTGATGCGCGTGACGGGACGGATGGAGCCAAGCGTCGCGGTGAGCGAGGCCAGCGAGCCGTCTTCCATGCGCAGGGCTGCAACAGCGCAGTCCTCCACCTCAATCGGGTTCACGCGGGTGGCTTTGAAGGCTTTGACCTCCGCAACCGGCCCACGCAAGTAAAGAAACAGGTCGTGGATGTGGATTGACTGGGTCAGAAGAACTCCCCCCAGTTCGGTTGCAAATTTGCCGCGCCATGGCACCGCGTAATAGTCTGATCCGCGCCGCCATGCGGTTTCAACGGATGAAGTGTAGGCCTTGCCCGCAATTCCGCTGGCCAGAATGCGGCGTATGCGCTGAAGACCGGGCGCGAAGCGATATTGAAACACCGGCATCACCCGCGCTGATGAAAGCGCTTCCATTGCCATGATGTCATCCACCAGTTCCAGCGAGCTGGTGAAAGGTTTTTCGCAAATGACGTTTTTTCCTGCCGCCAGAGCGGCCTTGACCATGGAATGGTGCAAGGATGGCGGCGTGCAAATGCTCACCGCATCAATCTGCGGGTCTGCCAGCACAGCCTCATAGCTGGCCACAGCCTCCGGCAACCCATATTCCCGCGCAAATGCCTGGGCTTTCGCCAGGTCATTGTCGCAAGCGGTTTGGACATTGAACAGGTCGGAAACATGGTTGAACCCGTTGATCATTTGCAGCCCGGCCACCCAGCCGCACCCGATCAGGGCCACGTTCATCTTCACTACGGTCATTTCACGTCTCCGGCTTCATCTCTGGCATAAGCGTGGCTCAGCATGCGCCCTTGCTCATCAAAGCGCAGATCGAACAGGGGGCCAATGTCTGCGGCCTTGCCACTGGCTTGCACCTCGTCCAGCAGCGAGGCGGAAACCAGAATTTCTTCCAGATGCAACGTCGAGCGAATGATGCAAAGCCGGGTTTCCGGGTCGGAGCGCGACCAGCTCGTGGACACGGTGGCGCGCAAAGCATCCAGATCGTTCTCCAGAACAATGGGAATGCGCGATTTCTCAACCAGAGTGGAGGTCAGCGAGTTCATGTAAATCTGTTGCAGGTCAATGCGCGAAACAACATCCACCGTGCTGAAATCCGCCAGCCCGACACCCAGCCCGTTGCCGCCCGTTGCCTCTGACAGACCCAGAACCGTAACGCGCGAGGCAAAGGGTTCTGCCGGATTGGGAATGGTGCGCAGATCGGCGCGGCCCATAACCGCGTAATCCATGCCCGCGCCGCTGATGTCCTTGCCAATCAGCTCCACAACCAGCGCATCCATTTTACCGAAAGGCAGCCGGGCGATGAAGGATTTGGCCACTTTCAAAAGCCGCTTGTCGCTTTCAAAAAAGTCCTCGGGCGCAACGCCCTCAACTACGACCAGGTCTTTTTGCGCGTTTTCAACCAGCGCAATGCCCAATGCAATCGGTGATTTTTCCAGCGAAATTCGCGCCAGCTCCGGCAGCACATCCATAAATGCCGGCGGGCCGGTTCGGTGCACAGAGCGCGCGCCCTCTGCCTTGCCCAGCCCCACGGCCACCATTTTAACCAGCCCGCTTTCAATCTCGCGGTCAAAGGTCGTGTGTGATTTGACACGGTTGATCACCACCACCGCGTCAGCCCCGGCGGCATTTTTGTCAAACTTGCAGCGCGAGCCATCCGGCGTTACGCCGTAATCCACCACATTCATGGTGGCGTGCACTGGCGCACCCAGCGCTTCCTCGCTCAACCCCAGCTTGCGCAGCACATCCACCTGCCCCGCCGCCGTGCCGCCACCATGGCTTCCCATGGCCGGCACAATAAATGGCTCATGCCCCATGGCGCGCACAGTATCGATGGCAGCTTTTGCAATCAGCGGAATTTTGGCAATGCCACGGCTGCCCAGCGCAACAGCGACAGAGCTGCCCGCTGGCAGATTCTGCAATCTCCTGCTCTGCAAAACTGCGTCACGCACGGCTTGCGCCACATCGCCAATCGGTTCACCGCGTGGATGCACCAGCTTGACCCGCGCAACCTGCGGAAGCTCCACGCTGTCCAGGTGAGCAAACCGCATTGCAGGAAATTGAACAGATGGCATGAAAACCTCTTACAGGGTTTTGTTGTTAAGCGGATATTTGCGCAGAAAATCAAAGTCGCAGCCGTGCTCCGCCTGAAGAACCTGCTGGAAGTAAAGTCTCCGATACCCACGCTCGATGTCGACGAATTCGGGCATATTCCACTCTTTGGCGCGGCGCTGCAATTCGTCTTCAGGCACATCCAGACGGATAGACCCCGCTTCAACGTTCAGTTCAATCATGTCGCCGTCTCGCACAAGCGCCAGAGGCCCACCATCGGCGGCTTCCGGGCTGATGTGCAATACAATGCTGCCAAAGGCGGTGCCGCTCATCCGTGCATCGGAAATGCGCACCATGTCTTTCACGCCCTGCGCCGCCAGTTTTTTGGGAATTGGCAGATATCCAGCCTCCGGCATGCCCGGTGCGCCTTTCGGTCCGGCGTTCTGCAACACCAGAACATCATCTGCCCGCACGTCCAGATCCGGCAGATCCAGCCGCTCGGCCATATCCTGCAAAGAGGTAAAAACCACCGCGCGGCCGCGATGCTTCAACAATTCGGGCGTGGCTGCTGCCTGCTTGATAATCGCACCATTGGGCGCGAGGTTGCCGCGCAAAACGCGAATTCCGCCACCGGAATGAATGGGGTCACTCAATGGCCGCACCACATTTTGCGGCCAGCTTGGCGGTGCTGCCTCAATTTCTTCACCCAGCGTGCGCCCGGTAATGGTCAGCGCGTCCTTTTCCAGAAGATGGGCAATGTTTTTCAACACGACCTGCAGGCCGCCCGCCTTGTGCAGATCTTCCATATAGCCTTGGCCGGACGGCTTCAGATCCACCAGCACCGGCGTTTCCGTACCCATGCGGTCAAACTCCTGCATGTCGATATCAAGGCCCAGCCGTCCGGCAATCGCCGCCAGATGCACAACACCATTGGTGGAGCCGCCAACCGCCTGCAACACACGCAGCGCATTGCGCAGCGAGGCCTCGGTCATCACACTTGTGGGCTTCAAACCTTCCCGGGCAATTTCCACCGCGCGCTCGCCGGTGGCTTCTGCATGGCGCAATCTGTCGGCATGCACCGCAGGGATTGCGGCCCCGCCTGGCAACATCATGCCCATGGCTTCTGAAACCAGCGCCATGGTGCTGGCAGTTCCCATCACCATGCAGGTTCCCGGCCCGGGCGCCAGCTTGCCGCTGATTTCCTCAATTTCCTGCTCGTCAATCGTGCCAGCGCGGTGCTGGCCCCACAGGCGCCGGCAATCGGTACAGGCACCCAGTCTTTCGCCCTTGTGGCTGCCGGTTATCATTGGCCCGGTCACTGTCAGAATAGCCGGAACATCGGCACTGGCCGCGCCCATCAGCAATGCGGGCACGGTTTTATCACAACCGCCAATCAGCACCACAGCGTCCATTGGCTGCGCTCGAATCATTTCTTCCGCATCCATTGACATCAGGTTGCGGGTGAACATGCTTGTCGGGTGCGAAAACGCCTCATGCATTGAAATAATTGGAAAATCGATCGGCAGCCCACCGGCCATCAACACGCCGCGCTTTATGGCCTCGATCAATTCCGGCACATTGCGGTGGCAGGCATTGTAACCGGAATAGGTGTTGGTAATGCCGATGATTGGCCGGTCCAGCGCCTTGTCGGAATAGCCCATGGCCTTGATAAAGGCCTTGCGCAGAAACAGGGAAAATCCGGCGTCTCCGTAATTCGCGAGCCCTTTGCGCATCCCTTTGATTTTATCGGACATTCCAGACGCTATCCCAACAAGCTTTACAAGCGCTAGCAGCCCGCTGTCGGGGCGATCGCTCTATCGTTTTTGGATCGTGCAATTTTAAATCGTGCAGCGCGTGCGACGTTCGAAATCGCCTTGGTTTCATTATATAACCAGCTTATATGATGACCTGATAGGCAAGTCTATAGCGCACTTTCATGAAAGCGCCGTGCTCTGTAGTTTCTTTTAAATTTTAAAGGCAGTCGGGCACACGGAGCGGCACATATGACCACAGGTTTTGTCGGGGATTGGAACAGACAGGCGCGAACTGGAATTGCCGAGGCGGTGTTCTGTCAGAGCAAGTCGACGGCGCAGATTGCCGACATTCTGGGCGAGGCAACAAACGGCCAGCACCGCATGCTGTTCACCCGCCTCTCTGCTGAAAAATTTGCCGATCTGCCGGATTCAGCGCGCGATGCACTGAACTATGAGCCGGTGTCGCAAACAGCTTTTCTGGGCGCGATTTCACCCGTGTCACAACCGAATGCAATCTGCATTGTGTCCGCTGGCACGTCGGACGATGCGGTGGCAAGAGAAGCGCAGCGCACATTGGAATTTATGGGTCAGGGCGCAAGCATGGTGCGCGATGTTGGTGTGGCCGGCCTGTGGCGGCTGATGGAAAGAGCGGAGTTTATTGGCCAGCATCGCATCGTCATTGCAGTTGCAGGCATGGAAGGCGCACTGTTTTCAGTTATCGCCGGTCTGGTCAACGCATTGGTTATCGCCGTTCCCACATCGGTGGGTTATGGAGTTGGGCAAGGCGGGGCCACTGCCCTGCATTCGGCACTGGCAAGCTGCTCACCCGGCATTGTTACGGTGAATATTGACAACGGCTTTGGAGCTGCGTGTGCCGCCATGAAAGCGCTTCGCTTGTGACGGGCCGCAGCGATGGCTGTTCAAACCCGGCCTTTATATTATAGTCGCAGCAAAACATATCCGGGCCGAAAGCGCTTGGCATTTTGCCCGGATCCAATGTGCAGCAACGACTGCCTTAAGGAATTGCATTGGCTCCTGAACCTACCACCAAGCGTCGCCGCACGCGGCGTTCCACGTCCTCAAGGGTCAAGCTGGAAGATGTCGCCCGCACGGCTGAAGTGTCATCAGCAACCGTGTCGCGGGTGTTGAATGCTCCGGACACGGTTTCCGAAACAACCAAAGATCGCGTGCACGCCGCGATCAAAGATCTGGGCTGGATTCCGCATGGCGCTGCCAAGGCGCTTGCCACCTTGCGCACACGCACCGTTGGCGCACTCATTCCAACTCTGGGGCACCAGGCCATCGCGGCCATGCTGGAAACGCTGCAGCGCACTTTGGGCGAACAGGGTTATACTCTGCTGCTGGGCCGGCCGGACGAATATGCGGACCGCACCTTGGCGCAGGCTGAAAAAATGATTCAGCAGGGCGTCGAATGTATGATCCTGATGGGAGAAGACCATCCCGATGCGCTGTTTGAACTGCTCGACAAACGCGGCATTTTCACCGTCATCACCTACACATCGGGTCATTACGGACGACCCAACTGCATTGGCTTCGACAATTTTGGTGAAATGGCCAAGCTGACGCACCATCTTCTGGACCTGGGTCACCGGGATTTCGCAATCATCACCCGGCCATTTGTGGGCAATGACCGTATTCGCCAGCGTATAGAAGGCATTAATGCCGTTTTGGCAGACGCCGGCCTTGCGGTGCGCCCGAAGCACTTCATCCCCGTGCGGGACTGGACAATCGGCTCCGGGCGAATGGGCATGCGGCAATTGCTGGCGGAACCCACCCACCCGACAGCGGTGATGTGTGCCAATGACTATCTGGCAGCCGGGGCGCTGATCGAGGCACGGACATCGGGCTACAAAGTGCCGGAAGATTTCAGCATCACCGGTTTCGACAATGTGGATCTGGCCGAGCACATGGACCCGCCCTTGACAACAATTCAGGTCCCCGCGAGAGAGATCGGTCAGGCTGTGGGTGAGTTTGTTGTGCGTTATCTTGAACTGGGCGAACTTTCAGTACCGCATCGGCTGGAGGCTGCGCTCATCATCCGCGGCTCCACCGCCGTTCCGCGCGGCACCAGCAAAGCAAAATGATCCGGGGCATTGCAGCGTTTAACTGATATGCCCCGAAACCCGCGGACTATGTGCGGCCCGCATCCAGCCGCTTGCCGCTTGCCGGGTCAAACAGCAAGGCAAGCGAAAGATCAAAATCGATCGGCAATCTGTCACCCACTGCCGGGGCAATATCGGGCTGCACACGGCATAAGGTGCGCTTTCCATTCAGCGTGGCGAAAACCAGCGTATCGGGCCCTGTCGGTTCAATAATATCCACCAGAACATTCAGGCGCTGCATGGCAGAGCCGTCCGCCTCCTTGCCAACCTTTGAGGTCAGGCGTTCCGGACGGATGCCCAGAATGATATCATCACCAGGCCGGGCAGACACGGTGTCCAATTGGAAAGGCAGCATCAGCAAGCCGCTTTCCGCACCGGTTTCCAGCCGCATGGCCAAACGTTCACCAGCCATTTCCAGCTTTCCGGGAATGAAGTTCATGGGCGGCGCGCCGATGAAGCTGGCCACATACATGTTGGAAGGCGAGTCATAAACCTCCTGCGGGCGGCCAAGCTGCTGCACAACGCCATCCTTCATAACGGCGATGCGGTCGCCCAGCGTCATGGCTTCCACCTGATCATGGGTAACATAGCAGATTGTCTTGCCGGTGCGCTGGTGCATCAGCTTGATTTCCGAGCGCATCTCGATGCGCAACTGCGCGTCCAGATTGGACAATGGCTCATCAAACAAGAACAGTGTCGGATCACGGGCAAGCGCCCGGCCCATGGCAACCCGCTGGCGCTGCCCGCCGGAAAGCTGCCTGGGCTTGCGATCCAGAAGGTGGGTAATCTGCAGGGATTCAGCCACGCTGTTGACGATGCGCTTCTGCTCCTCGGCCGGAACCTTGCGGATCTCCAGACCGAAAGAGATGTTCTCCCGCACAGTCATGGATGGGTACAGCGCATAGGACTGAAACACCATTGCAATATCGCGGCTCTTTGGCGGCAGATCGTTGACAACCCTGCCGCCGATGCGAATTTCACCGGTGGTGATGCTTTCCAGTCCGGCAATCATGTTCAGAAGCGTGGATTTTCCACAGCCGGAACTGCCGACGAGAATGAGGAACTCACCCTCTGCAACTTCAATATTGATGCCCTTGAGAACCGGCACGCTGCCGTAATTCTTGTGGACGTCCTTGATGCTCAAGCCTGCCATTATCGTTTCCTTACAGCGCGTGGCCGTACCGTTTGAACTGAAAGCTGCCCTTGCGGCAGAAGAAGCTGGGTGAAAGCGCGCTCATCCTTTGACAGCGCCAGCGGTCAGGCCGCGCAGGAAATATCGCCCGCCCACAATGTAGACAAGCAAAGTCGGCAAGGCGGTTATCAGCGCCGCCGCAGTGTCGACATTGTATTCTTTGACGCCCTCGGACGTGTTGACCAGGTTGTTGAGGCCAACCGTGATCGGGCGGGAATCCGGACCGGAAAACACCACGCCGAAAAGAAAGTCGTTCCAGATGTGCGTAAACTGCCAGATCACACAGACCATGAAGATCGGCAGGGTCAGCGGCAGAAAAATCCGTCGGAATATGAGAAAGAACCCTGCCCCATCAACACGTGCCGCTTTTACCAGCTCGCCGGGGATGGCAACGTAGTAATTGCGAAACAGCATCGTGCAGAAAGCTATGCCGTAGACCGTTTGAATGATGATCAGGCCCGGAATGGTGTTGGCCAGCCCGACAAAACCCAGAAATTGCGCTGCCGGCAGCAAAATGGCCTGAAACGGAATGAAAAAACCAAAAAGCAACATTGTGAAGATGACTTCCGACCCCGGAAACCGCCATTGCGACAAGGCATAGCCGTTGATCGCGCCAAGGCCCGATGAAATCAGCACCGAGGGAATGACAATCATGACAGAGTTCATGAAGAACGGCCGCAGTCCTTCGCAGGCCGCACCGGTGCAAGCCGTGCCCCAGGCCTTTGCCCATGCGGCAAAGGTCAGCCCTTCGGGAAGGGCGAGCATATTGCCCTGCCGCAGCTCGGGCAGCGTTTTCAGCGAGGTGACGATAACCACGTAAAACGGCATCAGAAACAGGGCGGCAAACAGAAACAGCAGCCCGTAGATAGCCAGACGCGCGAGAGTGTGTTCATGCCGCATTTTTTTGCGCCCGCTTTTCCATATACATCAGTGGCACCAGCACAGTAACCACCATAACAAGGATCATCACCGCCGAAGCCGCACCCACACCCATTCGCCCGCGTTCAAAGGCAAAATTATACATGAAGATGGACGGCAACCATGTTGATGTTCCGGGTCCGCCCGCTGTCATGGCCACCACAAGATCGAAGGTTTTGATCGACATGTGGGTGAGCAGCAGCACCACCGAAAAGAACACCGGCCACATGGCTGGCAGCACTATACGCCGGTAGATTGTGGGCATTGATGCACCGTCCACCATTCCGGCCTTGATGATTTCTTCGTCCACACCGCGCAAACCAGCCAGAAACAGTGCGGCAACAAAGCCGGTGCACTGCCAGGTGGCGGCGATCACCACGCAGGCCATTGCCATCCGCGGGTTGTTGAGCCAGTTGAATTCAAACCCCTGCCAGCCGAATGAGCGCACTGTGGCCTGAATTCCGTAATCGGGGTTGAACAGCCATTGCCAGGCCGTGCCCGCAACAATCTGCGACAGAGCCAGCGGGTAGAGGTAAATGGCGCGCAACGCGCCCTCCATCCGAATGCGCTGGTCCATCAGAATTGCCAGCAGCAGGCCCAGAAACAGGCTGATGACAATAAATGGAATGGCAAAGTAAGCCAGATTGACAACAGAGGTCCACCAGACCCGATTGTTGAACAGGTCAATATATCGATCGAAGCCCGTGAAAACATATCGCGGCATCAGCGTGGAGTTGGTGAATGACAAGACAGCCGTTGCCGCAAGGAAGCCATATACGAAAATAAAGCTGAGCAGCATGCTGGGTGACAGTACAAGCAGCGGAATCCAGCGATCAGCCCAGAGAGATAAGGCCGATGGCTGCCGGAGGCCGCGCGCTGCACTGGTTGTGGTTTCTTGAAGAGCACTCACTCGGTCTGATCCTGTCGTTTCAAGAACATTGCCATTCCTCCAGAGCGTTTCAGATGATCTTTTGACGACCCGGAACGCTCAAACTCTTTGTTTTCAAAAACTGATCTTGGCAAATGCGCTGCGCGTACCCGCTGAAAATGACGTCATTTCCATCGCAGTGTTCAACGCAAAACCGCTGCGCACTTTTGCTGAAAATGACGTCGTTTCCATCGCAGTGTTCAACGCAAAACCGCTGCGCACTTTTGCTGAAAATGACGTCTTTTCCATCGCAGTGTTCAATGCAAAACCGCTTCGCACTTTTGCTGAATATGACGTCTTTTCCATCGCAGTGTTCAACGCAACCGCTGCACACTTTTGCTGAAAATGACGGCTTTTCCACCGCATTGTTCAACGCAAAAGCGCTGCGCACTTTTGCTGAAAATGACGTCTTTTCCATCGCATTGTTCAACGCAAAACCGCTTCGCACTTTTGCTGAAAATGCTTGAGCGCCACAGGCAGAGGCCTAAGCCCCCGCCCATGCATCACCTCAAACCCTACTTCGCTGCCTGCACGGCATTAGCCAACTCGGCTGCCGCACTTGCGGAATCCTGATTGGAGTTGATGAAGTTCGTCACAACATCCCGGATTGCGCCAAGAACCGCTTCCGTCGTTCCCTGATTTTGAGATGGCACCAGACCACCGGATTCCGACGTTGCCAGAAGATCCGCTGCTGCCTTCTGCGAGCATGAATCAAAACCGTCCAGAGAAGCGGACTTCATAGCCGGAATAGCGCCCTTGAACTTTGCGCCACGCTCCTGAAAATCAGGGCTGGAGATCACCGATGCCATCTCCAATTGACCCGGCGTTGCACCGTCACTGCCTCTTTGGCCGAAGAAAGTGAAACCATCCGCAATAAAGGTGAAAATGCCTTCATTGCCCGGACGAACGGCGCAGATGTAATCCACATCCGGCACCTTGCCAGCGGCAGAGAACTCACCCTTGGCCCAGTCTCCCATGAACAGGAAGCCGGCCTTGCCCTCAATCACCATGGCAGCCGCCAGGTTCCACGGGCGACCCTGTGTGGCACCGTCGAAATATTCGGTCGACTTGCGCAGAATATCAAAAACCTCAACCATCTGCGGCGAGTTCAGCGCTTCCGGATCACCTTCCAGAATGGCCTTGCGGTAGAAGTCCACGCCCTGAGACTGGACGATGCCCTCAAAATACACAGCGTCGTGATATGGCGTGCCGCCATGCGCAATCGGAATGTGGCCCGCTGCCTTCAACTTGTCAGCAACTACGAAAAACTCATCCCAGGTTGTTGGAACCTGCGCACCAACTTCATCCAGCAATGGCTTGTTGATGTACATCCAGTTAACCCGGTGCACCCAGTTCACCACGCCGTAATATTTGTCGTCATATTTCAAAGCGTCGGCAATGGCTGGCGGCAGTTCTTCATCCCAGTTCTGGGATACAGCTTCCAGATCAACCAGTGCCCCCTGCTCTGCCCAATCCTGAATGGCTGGTCCGCGCATCTGCACTGCCTTTGGCGCATCGCCGGAGATGACACGGGTTTTCAAAACCGTCATCGCGTTGGCCCCACCACCACCGGCAATCGCGGAATCGATCCATTTGTTGCCCTTGGCCTCAAGATCTTCCTTGAGAACATTGACCGCCAGCGATTCGCCGCCGGACGTGTAGTAGTGCAAAACCTCAATATCTTCAGCAAACACAGCCGTGCTGCACAGAAGTGCCGCTGCGGCGGAAATGCCTTTAATCAATTTCATGCCCATAAACTGCCTCCCAGAAGTGTGGAGCGGACCGCAAATTTGGAACCGCTTACATTCGCCCTTATCTCTCGCAACTTCCTCAAGTCAACACGCTCAATCGTTGAAATTCAATCAATGCTGACTGACAAATTTTTACTGACTTCATTCAGCCCGGACCCGAAGGCCCGGAAACCCGAGACTGAGATGCCATGCGAGACGCGGCTGCCCTGTGCCGCGCTATCATCCTGTGATATGATAAGCTGATACGTTTACCGTGATTGTTAGGAAATGCAACCGATGATCGACAAGAACTCCATTGTGCAGCGCTCCCCAAGCTTGGTTGACCAGGTCGAAACCGGCCTGCTTGCGCAGATTCTCAATGGCGAACATGCACCCGGCAGCATGCTACCTTCGGTCCAGGCACTGTCCACCAGTTGGGGGGTCAGCCGCACGGTTTTGCGAGAGGCGCTGGCGCGCCTGGCCTCCAGCGGACACATCATTTCCCAGCAGGGAAAGGGCGTATTTGTCAGTCATACTTTGCCGCCGAGACCTTTGGAGTTCACCACACCCACAGAGGACAGCGACATCATTGCGATGATCGAACTGCGGCTCGCTCTTGAAGCCGAATCGGCTGGCCTGGCCGCCAAGCGCCGCTCTTCTGAAGACCTGCTGGAGTTGGAAAAGACCATTGAGCTTATGGAAACCAGCCTCGCCGGTGGCAACAGTGAGCTTGGGCTGGAGGCCGACGTTCAATTTCACCAGTTGATTTTCAAGGCGGCCGGCAATCAGCACTTTGAAACGCTGTTCAATCTTCTGGTGGACTCCGTCATGAAAAGCATCGCTGTGGCCCGGGCCAATTCCGCGCTCAAGCAAGGCCAGGGATCAAAATCGCAGGAAGAGCACAGAGCAATTTTCAACGCCATTCAGGCGCAGGATACTCGGGCAGCCCGTGCCGCCGCCCGCATTCACATTCAAAATACGGCCTCGCGGCTGGGCATGGAACTGAATGCCGAAGACGCGCCTCAGGCTGCCTGACATATTTTCAGATTTTTTTCTGCATTCCGCTATGTCCAGCCAAATTCCGGTTGACATCGCGCCAATTCCCGGCGCAATTTCTGATGCATTGAAAAATTTGTCAGACTTATTTGCTTTATTGCTGCAGTGGATTCTCAATCACTGCCGTCGATAAATCGCATCCGGTCGCAGTCTCGTTAGGATCCTGTCGTGCAGCATAAGATCAAGAAGGTTGACGTCCATCTGGTGTCGACGCCCATCACTGGCGGCTTTGCCGATGCCACCCGCAAGGTGGAGATGATCGGCTACACGGTTGTTCGCATCACCACCGATCAGGGGCTGGAAGGCATCGGGGTCACCTATCACGAGGTGGGCGGCGAAGCCACGCGTGAGCTCATCAACCGCAATATGGCGCCGATGCTGATTGGCCGTGACCCGCTGGAATCCGAAGGGATCTTCAACGAATTTTTCCACTATCTGCGTGGTGTTGGTCGCAAGGGGTTGATGTATTGCGCCCTGAGCGCCATCGACATCGCGCTGTGGGATCTGAAAGGCAAGATTGTTGACTTGCCGCTCTATCGCCTGCTTGGCGGCAGCCGCACCAAGGTTCCGGTCTATTCCAGCGGCGGCTGGACCTCCTATTCCGACGACGAGCTGGTGGCTGAAATGCAGTCGATGGTGGCTCGCGGCTTCAGCAAGATCAAATTCAAGGTCGGCGTGGAAGGCGGCACAAATCCGCGGCGGGATGTGCAGCGTGTGCAGAAGGTGCGCGAGGCTGTCGGCCCGAACATTGATCTTCTTCTGGACGCCAACAATTGCTGGGACGCGGCGACCGCCGTTCAGGTTGCCAACCGTGTTCGGGAGTTTGACATCTACCTGTTTGAGGAACCGGTATTTGCCGATGACATTCCGGGTCTGGCAAAGTTCAAGCGCGGCACGGACATTCCGCTGGGCACCGGTGAGCACGAATACTCGAAATTTGGTGTGCGTGATCTGGTCATGGCCGAAGCCGTGGACATTCTACAGGTAGACGGCGCACGCGTGGGTGGCTACACAGAGCTTCTCAAAGCGGCGGCAATCGCGCAGGCATGGAACATCAAGTTTGCACCGCATGCTATGGAAAATATTCATCTTCAGTTGGTTGCAGCCGTTCCGAACGGCTTGTTCCTGGAACGCCTTCTGATGTTTGAGGACATAACCGGCATGTTGTTCCGCAATGCGCCGGTACCGATTGATGGCTTCATGCACATTCCGGACCTTCCCGGCCTTGGACTGGAACTGGATATGGACTTCATCAAAGACAATGATGAAACCGGCCGGGCGGAGTAAACACTGATGACGACTTCCCCCCGCGGGCTACGTGGCCTGCATGCTGCCTTGATGACACCGTACACTTCAGATGGTGAAATCGACCATGGCGATCTGCGCCGGCTGGTCAATTTCGTCATCGGACAGGGCGTAGACGGATTATACGTTGGTGGCTCCACAGGCGAAGCTCTGCTGCACACGCAGGAAGAGCGGCAACGGGTTTTCGAAACGGTAGCAGAGGAAAACAACGGCCGCGTTGTTCTGATGGGACAGGTGGGTGCGATGGCGACCCGCGAATGTCAGGCTCTGGCCAACACCTGCAAGGCGCTTGGCTATGATGCGGTATCGGCCATTCCGCCGATTTACTTCAGCCATTCCAAGGCCAATATCAGCCGCTACTATCAAGACATTGTTTCGGCCGCAGACGGCGTGCCGCTGGTGGTTTACAATGTACCGGCGATGAGCGGCGTGAACTTCACGCTGGAAGACTTGGCCAGCCTCCTGGAAATTCCCGGTGTCATTGGTGTCAAACAAACCGCCAAAGACATGTACCAGATGGAACAGCTTCACCGCCTTTACCCTGACCTACTTTTGCTGAACGGCTATGATGAAATGCTGCTGGCCGGCATGGCCTCAGGTGCCAATGGCGGCATTGGCAGCACTTACAACATCATGGGCGGTCGTTACCTTGCCATGCGGCAGATGTTTGAATCGGGTGACATGGCTGGCGCGCTGGACATGCAGGGGCGCTGCAACAAGGTCATTGATGCCTTGATACAGCCAGGCGTTTTTCCGGCACTGAAATATGTTCTGTATCGAATGGGTATCATTCAGACACCGGTTTGCCGTGACCCGCTGGAAACTTTGCAAGGCACATCCTTCACCACACTCGACGCGATAGCTGCTGAACTGCGCCAGAGCTGATTTTCAAGGCAATTCGCCCTGCCGGTGCCCGGCAGAAACTGATGCGAATGTTATGCGCTTTCATTGCCACGGAGCGGGCTGGACATGGCTGGAGTTGGACTGCCGGATTCCGAATGGCTGGCCAGAACGCATGAAGATGCACTGGATCCGCAACAGCGCATTTGCGATGCCCATCATCATTACTGGGACCGGCCCGTGCCGGGTTCCGGTAATTTCAGATACTTGTTTGACGAGTTTGCAGCCGACCTGGCCACGGGCCACAATGTCTGCGCCTCTGTTACTGTAGAGGCCGGGGCGTTTTTGCGCCCCGGCCTTACACCCGGCACAATGTACCGCGCCGATGGCCCGAAAGAGCTGGAATCTCTGGGTGAAACCGAGTTTCTGAACGGCATGGCCGCTATGGCTCGCAGCCGCGCCTATTCTCCTGCCAATATCTCTGCCGGACTAGTTGCCTTTGCCAATCTTTCGCTTGGCGATGCTGTGGGCGAGATTCTGGATATGCATTGTGCATATCGCCGGGTTCGCGGCATTCGCAATCTCACATTCTACCATGAAGACGCGGCACTCGGCTTTCCTGATCTGGAGATAGAGCCCGGCGTGCTCGGCTCAGACGCATTCCGCGCCGGTTTCCGGTGTCTGGCCGACCGCGATCTCACCTATGATGCGACGGCGCTGCCAACGCAAATACCTGAAGTGACCGCACTGGCCCGCGCATTTCCCACAGTGAGAATTGTTCTCAACCATATTGGCGGCATATTCGGTGCCGGACCATATGACGGGCGGCGTCAGGAAAGCTTTGATTTGTGGCGCAGCGCCATGCAGGAGCTTGCCACCTGCCCGAATGTCTTTGTCAAAATTGGCGGCATGAGCAATGCGCGCAGCGGGTTCAACCTGCGCAACCGCCCTGCCCCTGCCAGATCACAAGAACTTGCGGCCCTGTGGAAGCCCTATGTTGAAACCTGTATCGAATTGTTCGGCGCAGACCGCTGCATGTTTGAAAGCAATTTCCCGGTCGAAAAACAGTCTGTCAGCTATACCGTTCTGTGGAACAGCTTCAAACTTCTGACAAATGGCTGTTCCGCCGATGAGAAGGACCGGCTGTTTTTTCAGAGCGCGGTCGATTTTTACCGGCTGGAACTGGTTTAGGCTCTGAGAAACGCCGCGATCCTGTCCAGCGCCTCGGCAATGGATGCGGGACTTCCGGCATAAGACAGACGCACTGTCGTTTCGCCGTGCAACAAATCAAAATCCAGCCCGGGTGTTATGGCGACATGAGCCTCGTGCAACACCCGGCGCGCAAATTCACTGGCTGTGCCATAACCTTCCGGCAGTTTGGCATATGTATAGAACGCGCCATCAATGGGCGCGATTCCTGAAAAGCCGAGCCGGGGCAAACGCTCGATCATCGCCGCGCGATTGATTTCATAGCCCGCACGCACGCCATCCAGCTCCTGCTTGGCATCGAACGCAGCCTGTGCCGCCACCTGCGACAGCTCCGGTGCGGAAATATACAGGCTTTGCGCCACGCGTTCGGTGGCGCGGGTCAGCGCCTTTGGCAAGACCAGCCAGCCCACCCGCCAGCCTGTCATGCAATAATATTTGGAAAAGGAGTTGATGACCAAAGGTCGATCGGAAAACTCCAGCGCCGAAGCGGCCGCTTCGCCGTAAACAAGCCCATGGTAGATCTCGTCCGAGATGAACAAAAGCCCTTCGCGGTCGGCAAACTGCACCAGACGCTCCAGCTCGTCACGCGGAGTTACCGTGCCGGTGGGATTGGCCGGGCTGGCAATGAGCACGCCCTGCAAGGGCTGCTTTGCATGTTCATGCGCCAGCCGCTCGGCGGTCAGCACGTAGTTATCCTCTGGACCGGTGTCAATTTCCACCGGCACCAGCCCCATGGCCTTCATGATGTTGCGATAGGCCGGATAGCCCGGAGCGGCAATTGCAATGCGGGCACCGGCGTCAAACCCGACCAGAAATGCCAGATTGAACCCGGCTGACGAGCCAGTGGTTACCATGACCTGAGCGGGGTCCACCACAATGCCATAAGCAGAGCGATAATGCCCGGCAATTTTATGGCGCAATGGCGAGATGCCCATCGCATCAGTGTAGGAAACAACGCCATGTTCCAGCATGTCGCGCGCCGCTTTCAGCGAGTGGCTGGAAGCCGGTGCGCCCGGCTGGCCCAATGCCAGCGAAATAACCGGTACGCCCTTGGCTTTCAGGCGGTTTGCATCCGCCAGCACATCCATTGCATGAAAGGGCGCAACGCCAGATCTTTCAGAAGGCCGAAGTTCGGGTAGCACAAGCATTAAAAAGCCTCATAATCACCAGACAAGAAAAGACAAACCTATCCGGCACGAATCGAATCTTGGGGGCAGGATTTAACATGAAAAGAAATCTTCGCCGCATATGGCGTGCGACCCTGATATCCGCTGTTGCTCTGACCACAGCGTTTTCGCCAATGATGGCACAGGTGGCTGAAGCGCAATCCGGCAGGCCGCGTCTGCCCGTCGTGCGTGATGCGCAGATAGAGGGGCTGATCAAGGATTATTCGGCCCCCCTGCTCAAGGCAGCGGGCCTTTCTGCCAACCGGGTGGAAATTATCCTGGTCAACGAGCTGACGTTCAACGCTTTTGTGGCCGGACAACGCATTTTCATCAACACCGGCACCATTCTCAATTCCGAAACGCCCAATGAAACCATCGGCGTTCTGGCGCACGAAATCGGCCATCTGGCTGGTGGCCATCAGGAAAGGCTGCGCGATCAGATGGCGCGGGCGCAGGTTATCGCCGTTGTTGCCAGCTTGTTGGGCGCCGGCATGGCCGCCGCAGGTGCCGCCGGCAACTCGCGCGAGGCCGCAGGCGTTGGCAGCGGCATCATGATGAGCGGCGGTGGCGTGGCCCGGCGCAGTCTGATGGCCTATCAGCGCACAGAGGAAATAACTGCCGATCGTTCGGCATTGACCTATCTGAACAAGACTGGCCAGTCGCCAAGGGGCATGCTGGAAAGCTTTGAAGGCCTGTTGCGCAACAATATTCTTTCCGGCCGCGGCACCGACCGCTATTTCAGCTCTCACCCGGCTCCTCAGGACCGCATCGGCTTTTTGCAGACAGCGGCGCGTGAAAGCCCCTATTTCGACCGTAAGGATCCGCCGGAGCTGCAACTGCGCCACGACCTGGCACGGGCAAAAATTGCTGCGTACAACGGTGGGGCCAATATGGTGCGGCAGACATTCGGCAAAGACCTGCACAGCCAGCCCGCGCTGTATGGAGATGCCATTGCCACTCAGCTTTCCGGCTCGCCCAGTGCGGCGCTGCAGAAAATAGACCGTCTGATCGCATCCAGCCCCAACACGCCATGGTTTCATGAAGTTAAAGGCGAAATTCTGATGGAAAGAGGCCGCGGCCAGGAAGCTGCTGCTGCCTTCAAACGCGCGGTGCAGTTGTCGCCCTCCCGATCCGGCCTTTTGCAGGCATCCATCGGCCAGGCGTTGGTAACCACCGGCAACCCGGCGCTCATGAAGGAAGCGATTGCGCAAATTCGCAAAGGCCTGGACATTGAGCCGAACAACTATAACGCGTATCGCTTTCTGGCGATGGCTTATGGCAATATCGGCGAAGTCGGCTCGGCAGAGCTGGCCACGGCAGAGGGCTACTGGCAGGCGGGCAATTTCAGGGAAGCGAAGGTTTTTGCCGCAAGGGCACAACAGAAATTCCGCCCCGGAACTCCATCCTGGCAACAGGCCAACGACATTATAACCACCCGCTGACGCGGATTGCGGATTAAGGAAACAGGCTTTGAAGCTGCAACTTTCACTGGCCATGGCCCTTTTGCTATCGCCGCTTTCCCCGGCGCTGGCACAAAATTTCGATGATTCGCAGAAGACCGAGATCGAAGAGATCATTCGCAACTACCTGATTGCGCAGCCGGAAGTGCTGGTAGAAGCCATGACGGCGCTGGAAGCAAAGCGCACTGCCGAACAGCGCGAAGGGCAGAAAGCTGCGATTGCCATGGCGGGAGAAACCCTGTTCCAGACCGCAAAGGGAGCTGAGCTGGGCAACCCGGAAGGCGATGTTACGATCGTCGAGTTTTTTGATTACAATTGTGGCTACTGCAAACGCGCCCATGCCGACATGCTGGCGCTGATTGATTCCGACCCGAATTTGCGCGTTGTGTTGAAAGAAGCACCGGTTCTTGGGCCCGATTCAGCGGCGGCAAGCCGTGTCAGCCTTGCTTTCCGCGAAATCATGCCAGAGCGTTACGGCGAGTTTCATTCGAAACTTTTGATGTCGCGCACCCCCGGAAATGAAGAGCGGGCACTGGAAGTGGCCAGGGAACTGGGCGCATCTGAGGCCGATATTCGCGCAGCCATGCAAAACCGGGAGATTGATACGGAGCTTCGGGCCGTATCTTTGCACGCCATGACGTTGCAAATCACCGGAACCCCGTCATATGTAGTCGGCGACGAGGTCGTCATTGGCGCTGTTGGCGCAGATGAACTCGCCGCTAAAATCGCCAATGTGCGCCAGTGCGGAAGTGCAACCTGCTCTTGATCGGCAAGTTTGTGGGCGCTTACACTTTCCGTAACGCTCACAAGCGGCTATAGGGCTGCAACGCATTTGCCCGTGGTTTGCAAGGATAAGAAATGTCGAAAGAAGACAACGCCGTCGATCGATCGCTCATTCGCGAACTCGCCGATATTCTGAATGATACGGATCTGACAGAGATCGAAGTGGAACAGGGCGATCTTCGCATTCGCGTTTCACGGCAGAAGGAATATGTCGCGGCTGGCGGCTATGCAGCAACTTTCCCGGCGCAATACGCGCCTGCGGCGCCTGCCCCGATGGCAGCGCCTTCGGCTGCACCCGTTGCTGCCAGCGGACCAGAAGCCGGCAGCGTGCCCTCACCTATGGTTGGCACGGTTTACCTGAGCTCCGCGCCCGGTGCCAAGCCGTTTGTGGAAGTGGGACAAAGCGTCAATGAAGGCGATACGCTGCTGATCATTGAAGCGATGAAAACCATGAACCAGATACCTGCGCCACGCGCTGGTGTTGTCAAACGCATCTGCGTTGAAAATTCCCAGCCGGTGGAATATGGCGAGGCTCTTGTCGTCATTGGGTAAAGCATTTTGCGTTGACGCGGTTGCGCTTCAACGTCAGGACGATGCGACAAACAATGCACCGGGGCGCTTTGCATCATCGAGTGATCGGTAAAAGCGTTCTGAAGCAATGTCGGCAAAACGTAGAACGGTTTTATGTGGGGCGCGGCCCGGTAGCGGAGATGAGAATCACTCCGTTCATTCGCGCCAGACAACAATTGGCAGTCGGGAATACGATCGTTGATCGGTGGGAAGGGTGTTTATGTTCAAAAAGGTTCTCATCGCCAATCGGGGCGAGATTGCGTTGCGCGTTTTGCGCGCCTGCAAGGAACTCGGCATTCCAACAGTTGCTGTTCACTCCACCGCCGACAACGCTGCAATGCATGTGCGACTGGCCGATGAAAGTGTTTGTATCGGCCCGCCCCCTGCCCGCGACAGCTATCTGAACATTCCGCAAATTCTGGCTGCCTGTGAAATTTCAGGCGCAGATGCCGTGCATCCCGGCTACGGCTTTCTGTCAGAAAATGCCCGCTTCGCCGACATTCTGGAAGCGCATAACATCACCTTCATCGGCCCGCGTGCAGACACCATTCGCACCATGGGCGACAAGATCGAAGCCAAGCGCACGGCCCAGCGTCTGGGTATTCCGGTGGTTCCAGGTTCTGCCGGCGCGGTAACCGATGATGGCGAGGCGCTGAAAGTTGCTGCGGAAATCGGCTACCCGGTGCTGGTGAAAGCCTCTGCGGGCGGTGGCGGGCGTGGCATGAAGGTTGCGCTTTCGGCTGCCGAACTGCCATTGGCGCTGGCAACGGCCCGTTCGGAGGCCGCGGCAGCCTTTGGCGATGACGCAGTTTACATGGAAAAATATCTCGCCAAGCCGCGCCATATCGAAGTGCAGGTCTTCGGCGATGGTGAAGGCAATGCCATTCACCTTGGCGAGCGTGATTGCTCTTTGCAACGCCGCCACCAGAAAGTCTGGGAAGAGGCCCGCTCGCCAGCGCTGAACGACGAGCAGCGTGAAAGAATTGGCGAAATCTGCGCCAAGGCCATGCGCGAAATGAAATATCGCGGCGCTGGCACGATTGAGTTTCTGTATGAAAACGGTGAGTTCTATTTCATTGAAATGAACACACGCCTGCAGGTGGAGCATCCGGTAACGGAAGCCATCACCGGGCTTGATCTTGTGCATGAGCAATTGCGGGTTGCCGCCGGTCAGGGGCTTTCCCTTACCCAGTCGCAGGTGGTCTTTTCCGGCCATGCGATTGAGTGCCGCATCAACGCAGAGGATCCGCGCACATTTGCCCCTTCACCTGGCCAGATCAGCTACTACCATGCGCCGGGCGGCCTTGGCATTCGCATCGATTCGGGCGTTTATCAGGGCTATTCGATTCCGCCCTTTTATGACAGCCTGATCGGCAAGCTGATTGTGCATGGCCGCACACGCAATGAGTGCCTGATGCGCCTGCGCCGTGCGCTGGACGAAATTATTGTCGATGGCGTCAAGACAACCCTGCCTTTGTTCCAGAACCTGATCGAAAACCCGGATATTCAGAACGGTGATTACGATATTCACTGGCTGGAAAAATATCTGGAAAGCGCCAACGCGGCAGCGTGAACAGCCATGACAAGCTCGGATGACGATGCAGTCACACCCGAGTTGCTACTGAAAGCCTATGCCTGTGGAATATTTCCTATGGCAGAGTCTCAGACCGGGGATTCGGTCCACTGGATCGACCCCACGCATCGCGGCGTCATATTGTTTGACAGGTTTCACGTTCCCCGTCGGCTTGCACGCACGATGCGGCAAAATCCGTTTGAAATTCGCTTTGACACGAATTTTGAGCAGGTCCTGACATTATGTGCGCAAACAACGCAAAGCCGGCAGGAAACCTGGATCAACGGCCAGATCCACGATCTCTATCTCAGCCTGTTTGAAATGGGTTATGGCCATTCCGTGGAAGCGTGGCACGAAGGTGAGTTGGTGGGTGGCCTCTACGGCATCAGCCTTGGCGGAGCATTTTTTGGCGAGAGCATGTTTTCCCGTCGCACCGATGCATCCAAAATTGCGCTGGTCTATTTGTGCCACCGCTTGCTGCGTGGCGGCTACAGCCTGTTGGACACGCAATTTCTCACGAGCCATCTGACAAGATTCGGTGCGTTTGAAATCTCACGCGCGCGCTACCACTCGCTCTTGCGCAAGGCGCTGAAGCTGGATGGCGATTTTCACTGCGGCGGCGTTGAAGACGTGGATTCTGTGCTGCAATCCTTCAGCCAGACATCGTAGACCGGGTGCTCAACTGCGTTCAAACCCGGTGAATCCGCAAACATCCAGCCCGTAAAGATTCTGCGAACCTGGCGGTCCAGCGTCACCTCATTAACCTCAACAAAGCTGTCGGTTTTCGGGGCTTCGTCGGGCGAACGGCTGTAGCAGATGCGTGGCGTTACCTGCAAAGTGCCAAACTGGAAGCTCTCATTGATCGCAACGTCAAAGCTGGTGATCCGCCCTGTTATCTTGTCCAGCCCGGAAAACACCGCAAAGCGGTTTTCAATGCGCGCAGCATCCGCAGGCACAATCAGCGCCAGCATTGTTGCAGCCATACACCCCGCCAAAACCCCTTTGAAGCACCGCATCAAGGCTTCCAGGCGTCGTAATCACCGGTGACGCGTGGGCGTTCGGCTGTATTGAGCAAGGAGCCTTTGGGTCTGTAGGCAAAGGCTGTACCGGTCAGATTTTCCTGATGCGGCTTTTCCCACTCATAAGGCTTGTAGTTCTCTGCTGTGGGAGGCGTGGCTACGCGGTGATGCATCCAGCCATGCCAGCCAGCGCCAATGGCGGAAGCCTCTGCAGGGCCGTTGTAAATGACCCAGCGGCGGGTGCCGTCGGCTGTTTGGTAATAGACATTGCCGCGCTCATCCTCGCCCACACGCTGGCCGAAACGCCACGTGTAGAAACGGGTGCCAATGGTCTGGCTGTTCCACCAGGTAAAAATTTCCACCAGCCAGTCTTTAAACTTCATAACCCTGTTCCTGCCACTCGGAAGCAATTTCAGCCTATAGCATTTCCTGTTGAAGCAAAATCGCTTTAACAGCAGGTCAATGCGACAAAGCAATGAGCCAGAGCGTTTCAAAAGATCATCCGATCAACTGAACGCTCTCAGCGTATAGCGGTATTACGACGGGAATTGCGTCAAAATAAAGAGGTGAAGCAATCCACGGAGCATGCGACGACAGTTGCACTCAAGCGCATATGCTACGCCTGCGCGCGAATGTCCAACTATTCCAATCCCAGCTTGGCCTTGACCAGTTCATTCACAGCCTGCGGATTTGCCTTGCCGCCTGTCGCCTTCATGACCTGCCCGACAAACCAGCCTGCCAGCGTCGGCTTTGCCAGTGCCTGAGCAACTTTTTCCGGGTTGGCGGCAATCACCTCTTCCACGGCCTTTTCTATTGCCCCGGTGTCGGTCACCTGCTTCAATCCGCGTGTTTCCACCAGCTCGCGCGGATCGCCGCCCTCAGTCCACAGAATTTCGAACAGGTCTTTGGCAATTTTGCCGGAAATCGTGTTTTCACGAATAAGATCCAGAACACCGCCCAGCTGATCGGCAGAAACCGGCGTCTCATCAATATCCTTGCCGGATTTGTTCAGCGCTCCCAGAAGATCGTTGATCACCCAGTTGGCAGCCTGCTTGTTATCCCGGCCCTCAGCAACCTGCTCGTAAAAATCGGCAATCGCCTTTTCCGAAACCAGAATGGATGCATCATAAGCTGAAAGCCCGCTGGCGATCAGCCGGGCGCGCTTGTCATCCGGCAGTTCCGGCAGGGTGGAAACGGCATCCGCAATGAATGCATCGTCAAATTCCAGCGGCAGAAGATCCGGGTCAGGAAAATAGCGGTAATCATGCGCATCTTCCTTGCTGCGCATGGAGCGGGTTTCACCCTTTGCCGGATCAAACAGCCGGGTCTCCTGCTGGATCTCGCCTCCATCTTCCAGAATGGCAATCTGACGCCGCGCTTCCGCTTCCACCGCCTGCCCGACAAAGCGGATGGAATTGACGTTCTTGATTTCGCACCGCGTGCCAAAATCGCCGCCGGGGCGGCGCACCGATACGTTGACGTCGGCCCGCAGCGAGCCTTCTTCCATATTGCCGTCGCATGTGCCCATGTAACGCAGCAGCGTGCGCAGCTTGGTCAGATAGGCGCGCGCTTCTTCAGCCGAGCGGATATCCGGTTTGGAAACAATTTCCATCAACGCAACGCCAGAGCGGTTCAAATCCACGAAAGACATGGTCGGATGCTGGTCATGCAGCGATTTGCCGGCATCCTGTTCCAGATGCAGCCGCTCGATCCCGATTTCAATTTCGTCAAAACCGCCCTTGGAATCCGGCCCGACAGAAACCTGCAACACGCCTTCGCCAACGATGGGCTGCTGAAACTGCGAAATCTGATAGCCCTGTGGCAAATCCGGATAGAAGTAGTTTTTGCGATCAAACACCGAGCGCTTGTTGATCTGAGCTTTCAGCCCCACCCCGGTGCGCACGGCCTGTCTTACGCATTCCTCATTAATGACCGGCAGCATGCCCGGCATTGCCGCATCCACGAGGCTGACATTTTCATTCGGCCCGGAACCGAAGCGCGTGGAAGCGCCGGAGAACAGCTTGGCCTCGGAAAGCACCTGCGCGTGCACTTCCAGCCCGACGATAACCTCCCAGTCGCCAGTGGCGCCGGAAATGAACTTCTTGGGATCAGGTGTGCGCGAATCAATGATGGCCATCAGATACACTCTGTTTCATGCCGGCAAAGCCGGAAAAAAATTCCAGAAAGTTTTGAGTTACTGTGAACTGCAAAACTCTCTAACCCCAGTTTGCCAGCAATTTTCAGCGCAGACCGTATGTCGGCCCGATGCAAATTGCTGTCACTTTTACCACCAGCGGGCTGGTGTAAAACGCCCTGCTGCCTGCTCGATCACCGAAGCAGTAGCAAACAGCGTTTCTTCATCGAACGGACGGCCGATCAATTGCAGACCAAGCGGTGTTCCCTGCGCTGACAAGCCGGCTGGCACCGCAATACCCGGCAGACCGGCCATGTTCACCGTGACGGTGAACACGTCGTTCAGATACATCTGCACCGGATCCTTTTTCATTTCCTCATCGCCAATTGCAAAAGCGGCGCTGGGGGTTGCCGGTGTCAGAAGGGCATCGACCCCCGCATGAAACACCGTTTCAAAATCCCGCTTGATCAGGGTGCGGATTTTCTGGGCCTTCAGGTAGTAGGCGTCGTAATAGCCGGCCGACAGCACATAGGTACCAATGAGAATGCGGCGCTGAACCTCGCGCCCGAAACCGGCGGCACGGGTATTTTCATACATTGCCGTAATATCTTTGCCGGATTCGCGCAGGCCGTAGCGCACGCCGTCATACCGCGCCAGATTGGACGATGCTTCGGCTGGTGCCACAATGTAGTAGGCTGGAAGAGCGTATTGCGTATGCGGCAGCGACACTTCAACAATTTCAGCGCCAGCGTCCTGCAGCCAGGCAATGCCCTGCTGCCACAGCGCTTCAATTTCGGCCGGCATATTGTCCACGCGGTATTCTTTTGGAATGCCGATGCGCAGGCCCTTGATAGATCGACCGACGGCTGCCTCGTAGTCCGGCACCGGCCTGTCAACGCAGGTCGTGTCCTTCACGTCCACCGAGGCCATGGATTTTAGCAGGATTGCGGCATCACGCACATCGCGCGCAATGGGCCCCGCCTGGTCCAGCGAAGAAGCGAAAGCCACCGTGCCCCAGCGCGAGCAGCGGCCATAGGTCGGCTTGATGCCCACGGTGCCGGTAAAGGCGGCCGGCTGGCGAATGGAGCCACCGGTGTCCGTTGCCGTGGCACCCGCGCACAATTGCGCTGCCACCGCTGCGGCGGAACCACCGGAAGACCCGCCCGGCACCAGCTTTTCCTCACTGCCCGTCTTGCGCCAGGGGTTCACAACCGCGCCATAATGGCTGGTTTCATTGGAAGAGCCCATGGCAAACTCGTCCATATTCAGTTTGCCCAGCATCACCGCGCCGTCTGCCCACAGATTGGCCGTCACGGTGGATTCATACCGCGGCTTGAAGCCATCCAGAATATGGCTGGCGGCCTGTGTGTGCACGCCTTCGGTTGCAAACAGGTCTTTGATACCCAGCGGAATACCTTCCAGCGCTCCGGCCTGCCCTGCAGCAAGCCGCGTATCGCTGGCTTTTGCCATTTCCTGCGCCTTGTCTGCGGTAACCGCGACATAAGCATTGACTGCCGGGTTTGCCGCTTCAATCGCGGCCAGATAGGCATTGGTCAGCTCCAGCGCAGAAAGGCTCTTGGCTTTCAGTGCGGCGCGGGCCTCTGCAATAGTCAGGGATGTTGGCTCGGTCATCTTCAAAATTCACAATCATCAACTGGGTGCAGCGAAGCATCGGACTTGCCGGGAAGGCCTGAAAAACCCTATTCGATCACTTTGGGAACCACAAAAAAATTGTCTTCCGAAAGCGGCGCATTGGCCAGGATGTCTGCAACCTTGTTGCCATCCGTTACGGCATCGGCGCGCTTGCGCATTTCCATTGGAGTCACGGATGTCATGGTTTCAACGCCGGTGACATCAACTTCTTCCAGTTTTTCGACAAAGCCCAGAATGGCATTCAATTCACCCTGCATCACTTCCAGATCATTGTCTGAAACGGCAATACGGGCCAGCCGCGCAACGCGGCGAACAGTTTGTATATCGACGGACAAGGTTCAGCCTTCCATACCGGAACTATCTTTTGTGGCTATATCGACACCAGGCGCAGGAGACAACGCCCTTAGGCGGTTTCAAGCGGCTGGATATCGAACGCAACGCCAATTTGCGGCGCAAGCACGGTCTTTGCCGCATCTTCCATCGCCTCAACAAAACCATCGGCTGTCTGGTCCAGCAATGGGAATGTTCCCCAGTGAATTGGCACGATTTTTTCAAAGCGGAAGTAACGCCGGCACGCCAGAGCCGCCACAGCACCACCCATTGTAAACCGGTCGCCAATCGGCACCAGCCCGATCTGCGGCTGGTGGAGTTCCTGAACCAGCGCCATGTCGCCGAAAATATCCGTATCACCCATGTGATAAATCGTCGGCCCTTTGGCGAAATGGAACACAAGCCCGTTGGCAGATCCAAGGTCGATCACACTGCCGTCCGCTTCAACCTGACCGGACGAATGAAACGCCTGTGTGAACGTTACTGAAAAATCTTCAAAGTGCAGGGTGCCGCCCGTATTGCCCGGCTCCGTGCGTGCAACGCCTTTTGATCCAAGCCAGCTCACCAGCTCAAAATTGCCAATCACCACCGCATTTGTGCGGCGGGCGATTTCAACCGTGTCGCCCACATGGTCGGCATGGCCATGGGTCAGCGCAATATGGGTTATACCTTCTGCCACCTCCTCCAGCGACCCTTTGAAATGGCCGTTGCCGGAGATAAATGGATCAACAAGAATGGATGACCGGTCTGTATCAATCCGAAATGCCGAATGGCCATAATAGGTCAGTCTCATGCTAAAGCGTCTCCAGGCGGGTGTGGCTGAACGGGATGCAAGACATATTGGCGCTTGCAAGGCAAAGGATCAAGAAGCGTGGCAGTGGTTGATATAGCAGAAATAAAAAGTCTTTTGCTGCCGAACACGGTGATTGCCGGGCTGGATCTGGGCACAAAAACCATCGGTCTTGCCGTTTCAGACCTTGGCCTGCGATTCGCCACGCCGCGCCCTGTGCTCAAGCGCACCCGTTTTTCAGACGACGCGGCGGCACTGGCAAAAATGCTGGATGAGGCGCGGTGCAGCGTCATCATCATTGGCCTGCCGTTGAATATGGACGGAACGGAAGGCCCAAGATCGCAGGCCACAAGAGCCTTTGTGCGCAATTATGGCAGGGGGGATGCACGCCCCGTGGTGTTCTGGGATGAGCGACTGTCCACCGTTGCTGCCGAACGCACGATGATAGATGCCGACCTTTCGCGTAAAAAACGTGCAGAACGTATAGATTCAGCCGCAGCGGCCTTCATTTTACAGGGCGCACTCGACAGAATGAGACATCTGAACACAACAGCAACAAATTTTCCGGTTGATGAGTGACACGGCCTGCTTGCCGCATCCGCTGGTTTGGGCATAAGAGCAACGCTTGATATGAACGTTGAAACAGCATCCTCGCCACATCCGCGTCGGCATTTAACGGGCATTGCGCATTTGTCGCTGCCTGAAATTCACCATCTGCTCAATCTCGCCGAAAGCGAAATCGCAGTCAGCCGATCCCGCGACAAGAAAAAGTCTGCCCTCAAGGGGCGGACCCAGATCAATCTTTTCTTCGAAGCATCCACCCGCACGCAGGCCTCTTTTGAACTGGCCGGCAAACGGCTGGGCGCAGATGTCATGAACATGTCTGTTGCCAATTCGTCGGTGAAAAAAGGCGAAACGCTGATAGATACGGCCATGACACTGAATGCCATGCAGCCGGATATATTGGTGGTGCGCCACCACGCAGCCGGTGCCGTGGCGCTGCTGGCGCAGAAAGTTGACTGTTCGGTTGTCAATGCCGGAGACGGCGCACATGAGCACCCCACGCAGGCACTTCTGGACGCGCTGACCATTCGCCGCCGCAAGGGGCAGATTGCCGGCTTGACCGTTGCCATTTGCGGCGATGTGCTGCACTCAAGGGTCGCCCGTTCCAACATTCTGCTGCTCAATGCACTGGGTGCAAATGTTCGGGTTGTCGCCCCTTCCACACTCTTGCCTGCAGGCATCGAAAATATGGGCGTTACGGTTTTTCATCGCATGGATGAAGGGCTGGAAGGCGCCGATGTGGTGATGATGCTGCGTCTTCAACGCGAACGGATGGAAGGAGCTTTCGTGCCTTCCGTGCGGGAATATTTCCGGCACTTCGGTCTGGATGCGCAGAAACTTGGCTGGGCAAAAGCGGGCGCGCTGGTCATGCACCCCGGGCCAATGAACCGTGGTGTGGAGATTGCCTCGGGCATTGCCGATGGTCCGCAAAGCGTGATTGAGGAACAGGTTGAAATGGGCGTTGCCGTGCGCATGGCTGTCATGGAATGGCTGGCTGGCGACGGTGGAGAAACCGCATGAGCCAACAGCCGCTACTCATTGAAAATGCCAGGGTTTTCGATCCAGCGAGAAATCAGGACGAAGCTGGCTCGATTCTGATGCAGGATGGTCGCATTGTTGCGGCTGGCGCCAGCGCCCGCAATCAGGGCAAGCCGGACGGTGCACTGGTTGTGGATGCCGACGGGCTTCTGGCCATACCGGGTCTGGTGGATGCACGCGTGTTCATGGGTGAACCGGGCTACGAGCATCGCGAAACCATACAATCTGTTGGGCAAGCGGCTGCGGCTGGCGGCATAACATCAATTCTGACCATGCCGGACACCAATCCGGTCATTGATGATGTGGCGCTGGCGCAATTTGTCATGCACACCGCGCGTGAAACCTCCAGGGTCAATGTCTTCCCGTCCGCTGCCCTGACCAAGGGTTTGAAGGGCGCTGAGATGACCGAAATCGGCATTCTCACCGATGCCGGTGTCAATGTGTTCACCGAAGGGCGCAAAACCCTTTCCAATCCGGCATTGATCCGCCGGATCATGACCTATGTGCGTGATTTTGACGGGCTGTTCATGCATGACACGCAGGATCCGGACCTGACCGGAAACGGTGTCATGAATGAGGGGCTTCTGGCCTCGTGGCTTGGACTGACGGGCATTGCGCGCGAGGCTGAGGTTATTCCACTGGAGCGTGACGTGCGGCTGGCTGCGCTGACTGGCGTTCGCTACCACGCGGCACAGCTTTCAACCGCCGGTTCAGTCGATGTTGTGCGCCGCGCCAAACAAAAGCTGGCCAATGTTACCGCCGGCGTGTCGATCAACAATCTATCGCTGAATGAAAATGACATTGGCGAATACCGAACCTTCTTCCGGCTTTCACCGCCCTTGCGGTCAGAGGATGACCGCCTTGCCATGGTTGAAGGTCTGGCAGATGGCTCTATCGACATTATTGTCTCGGCGCATGATCCGCAGGGCGCCGATGGCAAGCGCCGCCCGTTTCAGGAGGCGGCGGTCGGGGCGATTGGTCTGGAAAGCCTGCTGTCGGCCAGTCTGCGCCTGTACCATTCAGGCCAGGTCTCGCTGGAGCGCCTGATCTTTGCCCTCACCGCTGGTCCAGCCAGACTTTTGAAACTGGACCGCGGCACTTTGCAGCCCGGCAACCCGGCAGATATCACTCTGGTGGATCTGGACCGGCCATATGTGTTTTCTGAAACAGACATTCATTCGCTCCAGAAAAACACGGCGTTTGAAAATGCGCGGTTCCAGGGTCGCGCAGTGCGAACCATTGTGGCCGGGCAAACTGTGTTCAATCTGGATGGCGGCGCTGCATGAACGGGTTTTTCTCGCAGGTTCCCCTGGCAATATTGCTGTTCTGCGCCGCGCTGGGCTATTTCAGCGGCAGCATTCCGTTCGGGCTTCTGCTCACTCGGGCCTTTGGTCTGGGGGATCTGCGCTCTATCGGTTCGGGCAATATTGGCGCGACCAATGCGCTGCGCACCGGCAATAAGGCGCTGGCCATACTGACACTGGCCGGTGATGTTCTGAAAGGCACGGTACCGGTGGTGATTGCGGCGCGCTGGGGCGAACCAGCCGCGGCGATTGCCGGGCTTTCTGCCTTCATCGGGCATTTGTTTCCGGTGTGGCTTGGGTTCAAAGGCGGCAAGGGTGTGGCCACATATATCGGTGTTCTGCTTGGGTTTGCGCCATGGGGTGTGGCGGTGTTTGCCGCTGCGTGGCTGAGCATGGCCTTCCTGTTCCGCTATTCGTCACTGGCGGCTCTGGTTGCAACCCTGATTGTGCCGGTTGCGCTTTTTGCCATGGGCAACACGGTTGCAGCACTGCTCACAGGCATACTCACTGTTCTGGTTTATTTAAAGCACCATGCCAACATTCAACGCCTTCTGTCTGGAACAGAAGGGAAAATTGGCGGCGGAAAATAAGTTGCAAGCGTGCGGCCAGTTTTCTGAAACCGAACGTTATGCGCGTTTGCGGCTGGCCCGCAGCGTCAAGGTAGGTCCGGCAACATTCTGTGCACTGACAAGCCGATTTGGCAGCGCCCGCAATGCGCTGGTGGCACTGCCCCATTGCCGGGAGGCCAAATACCGCAGCATTGTTCTGGCGTCAGAGGCTGACATCGAACAGGAGTTTTTGAAAGCCGAGCGGTTTGGCGCAAAACTTCATTTCCAGGGTGAAAGCAGTTTTCCCGCTTTATTGGGCACCATTGCGCCTCCACCTCCGGTTTTGACCATCATGGGCGAATCGAACCTTCTGAACCGGCCGTCACTGGCAATTGTTGGCGCACGCAACGCATCGCTGGCCGGGATGAAGCTGACTCAGCGGCTTGCGAAACATGCAGGTGAAGCGGGACTTTGCATTATATCGGGCCTGGCGCGCGGAATTGACACTGCGGCGCATGAAGCAAGCCTGACCACCGGCACGGCCGGGGTTTTTGCCGGAGGGCTGGACCGGCCATACCCGCCGGAAAACAAACCGCTGATGCGCGCAATCCTGGACCATGGCGGATGCCTGATATCGGAAATGCCCTTTGGCTGGGAGCCGCGCCCGGCAGATTTTCCACGCCGCAACCGGCTGGTGGCGGGCCTTGCCAACGGACTACTGGTGGTAGAAGCGGCGGAACGTTCGGGTTCGCTGATCAGTGCGCGGCTGGCGCGGGAAATGCAGCGTCCGGTAATGGCCGTTCCCGGCTCACCGCTGGACAGCCGCTCGGCTGGCACCAACGCGCTTTTGCAGCAAGGGGCGATTCTTGTGGCAGGACCGGACGATATTCTGAAGGCACTGAACCAATGCGGCATATTTTCCGGCAGCGACTCAAAATCAATCAGCGAGATTTGCCCTGTTGATGGCGACGAACCGGATGACAGCGCAAAAATTATTGCCGCCCTCAGCACCGTTCCGGTCTCTCTGGATGAGCTTGTAGCCCACACTGGCTTCAGCGGTCCGATGGTGCAGTTGGTGCTGATGGAACTGAACCTTGCAGGCAAATTACAGCGCCATGCCGATGGGCGCGTTTCCCTTTGCGGCTAGTATGAAGTATGCCAGCAGGTGAAATGCGACTTGGTGGGAATAAAGGCAGGCGGGGTTGACCGTTGCCGCGTGGCTGTCCATTTGAGCGCAGAAAAATGATTCTGGTGAAGGCTGCAACCAATGCCGCCTTCTCCGGTACAAGCACCGGGATCTGTAGCCAATGGACGTCGTAATCGTCGAATCGCCGGCAAAAGCGAAGACGATCAATAAGTATCTGGGTAACAACTTCAAAGTTATCGCTTCTTTTGGCCATGTGCGTGACCTGCCAGCCAAAGACGGGTCGGTGCGCCCTGATGAAGATTTTCAGATGGAATGGGAGGTCGACAAGCCTGCCCAGAAGCGCCTGAACGAGATTGCACAGGCAGTGAAGGCTGCCGATGGCCTTATTCTGGCAACTGACCCTGACAGAGAGGGTGAGGCCATTTCCTGGCATGTGCTGGAGATTTTGAAACAGAAACGTGTTCTGGGCCAGAAGCCGGTGCGCCGCGTGGTGTTCAACGCCATCACCAAAAAAGCCGTGCTGGACGCCATGGCCAACCCGCGTGAAATTGATGTGCCCCTGGTCGATGCCTATCTGGCGCGCCGGGCACTGGACTATCTGGTGGGTTTCACGCTTTCGCCGGTGCTTTGGCGCAAACTGCCCGGCGCACGCTCTGCCGGCCGCGTGCAATCAGTCGCGCTGCGGCTGGTTTGCGATCGCGAAAGTGAAATCGAGCGGTTTGTTTCAGAAGAATACTGGCAGATCGGTGCGCAGCTTCAAACGCCGCGCATCGAGGACTTTGTTGCCCGCATTACCGGTTTTGAGGGCGAGAAACTGACGCGAATGTCGATTGGCAATGCAGATCGCGCCAATCAGATCCGCGCCATGCTGGAGGGGGCCAGCTTTCGCGCTGAAAGCGTTGAGGCCAAGCCGACAAAGCGCAATCCGGGCCCGCCTTTCACCACCTCGACACTGCAGCAGGCAGCATCCGCCAAGCTTGGCTTTTCCGCCTCACGCACCATGCAGGTTGCTCAGCGGCTTTACGAAGGCCTGGACATTGGCGGTGAAACGGTTGGTCTCATCACCTATATGCGTACGGATGGTGTGCAGATAGCACCGGAAGCCATTGCAGATGCTCGTTCGGCAATTGCTGCAACATTCGGCGAAAAATACCTGCCTGAAAAACCACGCTATTATTCCAGCAAGGCCAAGAATGCGCAGGAAGCGCACGAAGCCATTCGCCCGACAGGGTTTGACCGTCTGCCGCGGGACATGGAGCGTTTTCTCGATAAGGACCAGGCGCGGCTTTATGACCTCATCTGGAAGCGGGCGATCGCCAGCCAGATGGCGTCTGCCGAAATTGAGCGCACTACGGTTGAAATTCTGGCACAGAACGGTGCGCGCCACGCCAGTCTGCGCGCCACAGGGTCGGTCATCCGGTTCGACGGCTTCATTGGCGCCTATGTCGAACATCGGGATGACAGCGCACCGGCCGGCCAATCCTCCGATGATGATGATGATTCCGCCCGTTTGCCGGAAATCCGCGCTGGAGAGGATTTGAAGCGTCTGGCGATCAATGCAAGTCAGCACTTTACCGAGCCGCCGCCGCGCTATTCAGAAGCCTCGCTCATCAAGAAAATGGAAGAGCTGGGCATCGGGCGGCCTTCAACCTATGCCGCAACGCTGCAAACCCTGCAGGACCGGGAATACATCGTTCAGGACAAGCGCAAGCTGCTGCCGGATTCCAAAGGACGGCTGGTTACAGCGTTTCTGCACAACTTCTTCGACAAATATGTCGAGTATGATTTCACTGCCGATCTTGAGGGGCAGCTCGACCGGATTTCCGCCGGTGAGCTGTCGTGGAAAGAAGTGCTGCGTGATTTCTGGAAGGACTTCTCCTCTCAGGTTGACCAGACAAAGGAATTGCGCGTTACAGACGTTCTGGACGCGTTGAATGAGGAACTGGCACCTCTGGTCTTTCCTGCCCGGGAAGATGGCGGAGAACCGAGAACCTGCCCCCGCTGCAATTCCGGCGCATTGTCTTTGAAGCTTGGCAAGTTCGGTGCCTTTGTTGGCTGCTCCAACTATCCTGAATGCGGTTATACACGGCAACTGGGCAGCAACCTCAGTGCAGAAGCGGCAGGTGAAGCTGTCAATGAGCCGAGCGAGCTTGGCACTGACCCGCAAACCGGTGAGGCAATCACCCTGCGTTCCGGCCGGTTTGGCCCCTATGTCCAGCGCGGCGAAGGCAAGGAGGCAAAACGCTCATCATTGCCCAAGGGCTGGCTGCCTTCTGAAATGGATCTTGAAAAAGCCTTGCAGTTGCTGAACCTGCCACGTGAGGTTGGTCTGCACCCGGAAAGCGGCAAACCAATCCTGGCAGGCCTGGGCCGTTACGGACCGTTTCTCCAGCATGATGGTGCCTATGCCAATCTTGAATCGGTGGATGAGGTGTTCACCGTAGGCCTCAATCGGGCCGTAACCGTCATTGCCGAGAAAAAAGAACGCGGCGGGCGCGGAGCCCGCTCGGCACCGGCGGCCTTGGCCACGTTAGGCGAACATCCGACATTTGGCGGCTCCATCACGGTGCGCGATGGCCGGTTTGGACCCTATGTCAATGTTGGCAAAATCAACGCCACATTGCCCAAAGGCAAGGACCCGGCCTCGGTTACGCTGGAAGAAGCCATTCAGATTTTGAACGAACGGGCGGAAAAAACCGGGACCGGGACGAAGAAGCCCGCGACCAGGAAAGCGCCCGCCAAAAAGGCGGCGGCCAGCAGAACCGCAAAGGCCAAGCCCGCGGCAAAGGCAACCAAAGCCAAGGCCCCGGCTAAAGCAACGAAGAAAAAGGCGGAATGAGCAAAATGGCACGCCGGGATAGAGGCAAACCGCAAGCGCCGGAACTGAACCGCGAGGCGATTCTGCGCTTTATTGCCGAAAATCCCGGGCGCGCCACGAAGCGGGATCTGGCCAAGGCCTTTGGCGTCAAAGGCGGCGCGCGTATCGAATTGAAAACGCTTCTGGCCGAGTTGCAATCTGAAGGCGTGGTGGAAGGTGGGCGCAAGCACTATTCTGCGCCGGGCGAATTGCCGAAGATCGGCGTGGCGGAAATTCGCCACCGCGATGATGAAGGCGGCCTTCTGGCAGAGCCTGCTGGCTGGGATGAAGAGGCACGAGGCCCGCGTCCACGGTTCAGGGTTATTCAGACCAGCGGCAACACCGCCGGAATTGGCGATCGAATTCTTGCGCATTTTGATTATGACAATGAGGATGGGCCGACCGCTCGCACCATTCGCGTATTGGAAAAGCGCGGCGGCTCGGCCCTTGGCGTTTTCCGCAGCAACAATTTCGGTGGTGGGCGAATAGAGCCGGTAGAACGGCGTCAACTGGAATATCGAGTTGCGCCCGACGAGACAGGCGGCGCCAAGGATGGCGATCTGGTGGAGGTGGAGCCGCACCGCGTTGCACGTGCGGGGCTGCCTTCGGCTCGGGTGGTTGAGGTCATCGGCTCGCTCGGTACCGAGCGCGCCATATCCAGCATTGCCCTGCATGCTCATTCCATTCCGTATGTTTTTCCACAGGCCGTGCTGGACGAGGCGGAAAAAGCCACGGCTGCCACGATGGACCACCGTGAAGACTGGCGCGATGTGCCATTGATCACCATTGATCCGCGCGACGCCAAAGACCATGACGACGCAGTTTATGCAGAGCCGGACAGTGACGTTGCCAACCCGGGCGGCTTCATCGTCACCGTGGCCATTGCCGATGTGTCATGGTATGTGCGGCCCGGTTCCAAACTGGATGCGGAGGCCTTGCTGCGCGGCAATTCGGTGTATTTCCCGGACCGCGTTGTGCCAATGCTGCCAGAGCGCATCTCCAATGATCTCTGCTCACTGCGAGAGGGCGTGGACCGCCCTGCTCTCGCCGTTCGCATGGTGTTTGGCAAGGATGGCTCCAAACGCCGGCACCATTTTCATCGGATCATGATGCGCAGCCACGCGCGACTGTCCTATGAACAGGCACAAGCGGCGGTGGATGGCGCTGAGGGTGATGTCAGCGCGGATATGGTGGCAAATGTGCTGCGCCCGCTTTGGGAAGCCTATCAGGCCCTGCACACGGCAAGGCTGCACCGTCAGCCGCTGGATCTTGACCTGCCGGAGCGCAAAATATTGCTGCGGCCTGACGGCAAGGTGGACAGGGTTGTTATTCCCGAGCGGCTGGATGCCCATCGCCTGATTGAGGAAATGATGATCCAGGCCAATGTGGCCGCTGCCGAGACACTGGAGGAAAAGCATCAGGCGTTGATATTCCGTGCCCATGATGCTCCGTCCATGGCACGGCTGGAAGCGTTGCGTGACTTTTTGCGCACACTGGACATGCCTCTGGCCAAAAGCGGCAGCCTTCGGCCTGCGCATTTCAACCATATACTGGCAAATGTTCGCGATACCGAGCATGAAAGCCTGGTGAATGAGGTGGTGCTGCGCTCTCAGAGCCAGGCAGTTTATGCGGTTGAGAATATCGGCCATTTCGGCCTGAACCTTGCGCGTTACGCGCATTTCACCTCGCCTATTCGCCGCTACGCGGATTTGATTGTGCACCGGGCACTGGTCAAGGCCCTTGGGCTGGGCGAAGGCGGCCTGAGTTCCGATGATGAAGCGTCAATGGAAGGCACCGCCGACACGATTTCAAAGGCCGAACGGCGGGCCATGGCAGCAGAGCGCGACACGGTGGACCGGTTGATAGCTCATCATCTTGCAGAGCATGTTGGCGACGAATTTGCCGGGCGCATCACCGGGGTGACGAAATCGGGCCTGTTTGTACAACTGCCAACATTTGGCGCAGATGGCTTTATCCCGATTTCGAGCCTGGGCAATGACTACTATCATTACGACGAAGCGGGCCATATGCTGGTCGGACAGCGCAGCCATCTGGGCTTCCGGCTGGGCGACAGTGTCATGGTTCGGCTGGTCGAAGCTGTGCCGCTTGCCGGGTCGATCCGCTTTGAAATGCTGAGCGAGCCGCGCAAATTGCCCGGTGCAACGGCCTCATTTCATAAAGCGAGAAGCCGACTGCGCCGCCCGGGTGACAGGCCAAAGGAAAAACGCAGGAAAGGCCGATGAGCAACAAAGGTGACATCACTCTGCAGCTTGGCGGCGAGAAATCTGCGACAGATGCAGGGGCCCCCCGTCCGCTGATGCCAGCTTTGTGGAGTGGTTTTTTGTGCCGTTGCCCGAATTGCAACAAGGGCAGATTGTTTTCGGGCTTTTTGCGCAGTGTGGATCATTGCCAGGTCTGTGGTGAGGTTTACCACCATCAGCGAGCCGATGACCTGCCGCCCTATATCACCATTTTTGTGGTCGGGCATATTGTCGTGGCGCTGTTCATGGCAGCGGAGCAGTTGCTGGATTTGCCTTTGTGGGGCCACCTGGCCATCTGGGTTCCATTAACGACAGTCATGACAATAGGCCTCATGCAGCCGGTCAAAGGTGCCACCATCGCCCTGCAATGGGCCTTGCGGTTGCATGGGTTCGACAAGAACAGCAAAGAGCAGCATTGACGAACACCGGAGCGGAGCGGAGTTGCCTGCCGTTGAAACGTCACCGTTTCAACGAGAAATGCTCAGCCTCTTTGTTTTGTCGCATTGTCTTGCCTTTGAAACGTGACCGTTTCAACGAGAAATGCTCAGCCTCTTTGTTTTGTCGCATTGTCTTGCCGTTGAAACGTAACCGTTTCAACGAGAAATGCTCTAGGACAGGTTCATGACATCCGCACCAACTTCAAAACCTGCCATTCGAGATGCTGCGTCGCTGTTTATCGTCGATGACCGCGGCTCAGAACCGCTTATTCTGGTTGGTCGCCGTGCACACACCCACATTTTCATGGCTGGAAAAACCGTATTCCCCGGCGGTAGGGTGGACCCGGAAGATCTGCGTCTGGCACGGCAGTTTCGACTTGATGGGCCCGCAGAAGAAAGACTAACCGCCCAGACCACACGTCGTTTCTCCGCCACCCGCCCGGTTGCCCTGGCTCTGGCTGCCATTCGCGAAACTTATGAGGAAACCGGCGTGATGATTGGCCACAAAGGTCAGTTCGAGACCGCCAGTCCGGCATGGCAGCCCTTTAACCAGTCGTCGGTTATCCCCGCTCCGGAACTGCTGACGCCAGTGGCTCGGGCCATCACGCCCCCTGGCCTGCCCCGACGATACGACACGCGTTTTTTTGCTGTCAGCGCGCGCAGCATTGCCTGGCACACCCCGGATGGTGCCTTGCCGACCAATGAGTTGACGAGTGTGGAGTGGATGTCGCTGCCAAGGCTGGCGGAAGAGCCTCTGGCTGACATCACACGCATCATTCTGGCGGCGCTGGTTGAAAGAATGGAAAGCGGCGCGCTCTATGACCCGACGCATCCAATGGTGTTCCATCGCCGCCGAAATGGCGCATTCTGCCGCGCCCTGATTTAACAGTTTGCCATAAACCTGCTTTAGAGCGTTTCATGCGATCTCTCGTTCCACTGAACTGCTCTGCACTCTTTGTTTGTCGCATTATCCTGCCGTACCAGCGATTCCGCCTCAACGGGAAATGCCATTAAAGTCGTATCCGATGAACAGTGATAACAAGTCCCTTGAAATAGATACGGTAGATTGGCTTGGCGCGGGGGCGGCAATCGCATCCATAACCGCTGTCGGCGTGGCTCTGGGCCTGGGCCTGCCGCTGCTCAGCGTCATTCTGGAACAGCGCGGCTTCTCCTCCACCGTCATTGGCTTCAACACCGCCGTTGCCGGGCTGGCATCCATTCTGGCCACCCCGCTGACAACGCCCATCGCCCGGCGTCTGGGCGTTCGGCTGACCATGCTGATCTGCATTCTGGCTGCCGCGATTTCCGCACTGGGTTTCTACTATTTTACATCCCTTTTGGCCTGGACACTGCTGCGGCTGGTGTTCCACTTCAGCGTCACCACCATGTTTGTCCTGTCCGAATTCTGGATCAACATGGCGGCGCCACCAAAACGGCGCGGGCTGATCCTCGGAATTTACGCCACATCGCTGGCACTCGGATTCGCCGCCGGCCCATTTGTTTTTTCGCAGGTTGGCTCCCAGGGCATCACCCCCTTTGCCATTGGCGCATCCGTTTTGCTCGCCTCTGCCGTGCCACTTATTGCGGCATGGAATCGAGAGCCACCCCTGACAAAAACCCACAAAGGCTCCGGCTTTCGCCGCCACCTGTTTTCTGTTCCGGCTGCAACCGGTGCTGTGCTGGTGTTTGGCGCAGTGGAAGCTGGCGGTTTTGCGCTGTTTCCCATATTCGGCAGCAGGCTTGGCATGGACGAAGCGTCTGCCGCGCAATTGCTGACGGCGGTCGGGCTCGGCAGCGTCGCATTGCAAATTCCCATTGGCCTTATCAGCGACAGGGTGCGTGACAGACGCAGCCTCCTCCTGCTGTTCGCAGGAATAGGGTTGGCAGGCTCATTGGTCCTGCCGCTCATCAGCGGTAGCTGGTGGGCAATGGCCGTTGTGCTGTTCGGGTGGGGCGGTGTTGTCGCTGGTCTATACACCGTAGGCCTTGCGCATCTGGGCTCTCGCCTGTCGGGCCATGATCTGGCATCGGCCAATGCAGCGTTCATTTTCTGTTATTCAATGGGAATGTTGATCGGGCCACAGCTCATTGGTGGCTCTATGGATGTGTTCGGAACCAGCGGTTTCGCATGGTCCTTGGCCAGTATGTTTGCCGCATATTTTATTTTCATGGCGTTCAGGCTTGCCAGAATACGCCGCAGACCTTGACTTCCGGCTGTGTTTAAGTAGTGTCCGCCGCTGAATACCGGCGGTGGGGACTCCGTTCTGCCGGTCCCCCCTGCAAGATGGATTGACCGTTATGGCGAAGGCTACAACCATTAAAATCAAGCTGCTCAGCACCGCTGACACTGGCTTTTTCTATGTCACCACCAAAAACAGCCGTACCATGACGGACAAGATGGTGAAGACAAAGTACGACCCGGTTGCGCGCAAGCACGTTGAATTCCGGGAAGCGAAGATCAAGTAATCTTCGACTTTCAGCGCTTTTACAGCTGCATTATCAGAGCATTTTCGCCAATTTTTTCAATGGCGTTGATGCTCTGATTTTTTGTGCTGGCATCATAATCGCTGCTGGCCGGATGTGCGGTGCGTTTCGTGAAATCTCTCGATCGCCTGCAAAGCTGCCGGCCGTCTGATTGCGTGCATTTGCCGCTCTGAAAAACGGTTTCGGCAGGAAATGCTTCAGTCGCCAAGAAACTGTTTTATGGTTTCGATGAAGCGCGTCACGGAAATGGGCTTTGAAATGTAGGCCTCGCATCCGCCCTGCATGATTCTCTCTTCATCGCCCTTCATGGCGAATGCCGTAACGGCAATGATGGGAATCGATTTCAGCTCTGCGTCGGCTTTGATGGTTCTGGTGACATCCAGACCGGAAATTTCGGGCAGCTGAATGTCCATCAAAATCAGGTCTGGTCGCGTTTCACGCGCCAGCTCCACAGCTTTCAAACCGCTGCGCGTCTGCACGGTGTCATAGCCATGTGCTTCAATCAGATCGCGAAACAGCTTCATATTAAGCTCATTATCTTCGACGATCATTACGGTCTTCGACATCCGCAAAACTCCACTACCGTGCTGATGTTGCGGACAGGCGAGTTTCTCACGCATCCTGCCATCGAGTCGTAACCTGATATCATTTAAGAATTGAGAATCGATCAACGTTCAAAATTTCGGATCTTTGTTTATGATTCATTCAGACAATTCTCGCATCAACACCGCCAACGGTGCTGGAGCACAGGAAATCGGCGTTTCAGCGCTGACATTTCTGGCGCAGGATCCGATATTGTTGCAGCGTTTTCTCGCCCTTTCAGGACTCACAGTTGCAGATTTACGGCAGGCAGCACAAGAGCCGGCCTTTTTTGCCGGGTTGCTGGATTTTATCATGGGGCATGAGAAGACTTTGATGGAATTTGCCGAGTTCGCCAATATCAGCCCGGCCACTGTCGGCGCTGCCCGTGCGACATTTCGGCAAGTGTTTGGTGATGCCGAGTAATGGCCAATCGCAAACCCGTGACAGCAGGCCCGGCCCTGTCCGAGCTGAAACCGGAGAAGCCGCACCTTCTGGTTCTGGATATTGATGAGGTTGTGCTGCAATTCATCGACCCGTTTGTTTCAATTCTGAATGAAAACGGCGCGACGCTGCATCCGGAAGAGTTCAAACTCACCGGTTCGGCAAAATCCATGTCCACCGGGCAGGCACTTGGCGGCAATGAACTGAAACAACTGGTGATGCGGCTGTACGACGAACAGGAGACGCGCCAGCCACTTGTGCCGGGGGCAGCCAGCGCTCTGGCCAATCTGTCCGAACATGCCGACATTGTTTTTCTGACGGCAATGACGCCGAGCTACCATGCCAGACGGCGTCAGTATCTCGATGCATCCGGCCTGAATTTTCCGATGATAGCGACCGAAAGGCCAAAGGGCTCGGTCATCCACGAACTGGCGCAGCTCTGGACCGGACCAATTGCATTTGTCGATGATCTGCCGTCCAATCTGGCGGAGGTGCGCCGCAGTGCGCCGGATACGGGCCTTCTGCACTTCATGGCCAGCAAGCTGTTCTGGCCCTATTTGCCAGCCCTTCCATCCGGTGTGCAAAGCGCCAGAACCTGGCCGCAGGCAGAGACAATGATCCGGCAGTTGCTGGGGCACACTTCATGATTTTTGACCGGGACGAGGCTGAACGTCGATGAACCAGGAGGCAAAGGCAGTCATTTGCCGCGATTGTCTGAGCATGCAGTTGCAGTCTGCTCAGCGTTGCGGCCAGTGTGGCAGCCCGCGTCTTCTGCGCCACGCCGAACTGTTTGATCTTGCGATTGCCCATATTGATTGCGACGCCTTTTACGCATCGGTTGAAAAGCGTGACCGGCCCGATCTGGCAGACAAACCTTTGATTATTGGAGGCAGGCAACGCGGGGTTGTTCTGACCTGCTGCTACAATGCGCGCATTTTTGGCGTGCGTTCGGCAATGCCTATGTTTCAGGCCCTGAAACTCTGCCCGCATGCCACGATCATTCGCCCGGACATGGCGAAATATGCGGCGGTGGGGCGTGAGGTGCGGGAAAGAATGCGCACGCTGACACCGCTGGTCGAACCGCTGTCAATCGACGAAGCCTTTCTTGATCTTTCTGGCACAGAAAAGCTGCACAAGGCACCGCCGGCCTTGTCTTTGGCACGTCTGGCCTTTGAAATTGAACGGGATCTGCGAATTTCGGTGTCGATAGGGCTTTCGCACAACAAGTTTCTGGCAAAGCTGGCATCGGACCTGCAAAAACCCCGAGGCTTTTCAGTCATTGGACGGGAGGAAACACTCAGCTTTCTGGCGCAGCGCCCGGTCACGTCGATTTGGGGCGTTGGCGCTGCAATGGAAAAGACGCTGAGAGAAAATGGCATAACCCGCATTGGCCAGTTGCAGGAAATGGAGCAGGAAAATCTGATGCGTCGATATGGTGTCATTGGGCAACGCCTGTGGCGGCTGTCGCGTGGAATTGATCATCGGCAGGTGACACCGCATTCCGAAGCCAAGAGCATTTCAGCAGAAACCACGTTTAACGCCGACCTTTCCACCGCGTCCGAGCTTTTGCCGGAACTGCGCCGCCTTTGTGAAAAGGTTGCCAGCCGTTTGAAGAAAACCGAACTTGCAGGCACAACGGTTGTTCTGAAACTCAAGACTGCGCAGTTTCAAAGCCGCACGCGCAACCGCAAGCTCAGCGACCCGACGCGGCTGGCCGATAGATTGTTTGCCCATGGGCGGGAGCTTTTGCTGAAAGAACTGGACGGCACCAAATTCCGGCTTCTGGGCATTGGCTGCAACGAATTTGCACCTGCCCATCTGGCAGATCCGCCCGATATGCTGGATGCAGGGCTGGCCAGACGCGCCAAGGCAGAAGAAGCGCTGGAAATCCTGCGCGGAAAATTTGGCGATAATGCCATTGAGACCGGCTACACATTTCGCGGTCCCAAACCCAAGGAATAGAGCAAGGTGTAAAGGATGCTGGCGTTCTGACTCAGGTCAGTTCAACATCAATAACGCCGGGTGCAGCTTTGATGGCACCCGCCATTTGCGGTGACACGCGGAAATGGCCGGGCAAATTGATTTCCACCTCGCGCTCACCATTGTTCTGCACCAGAACAAGCGCCACCGTGCTGTCGCCGCCTTCCTTCAACTGGCCGCGAAAACTGTCCAGGGGCTTGGCGTCCCGCATAAAAATGCGCAGGCCCTTCTGCATTTTCATCGCTTCAGTTTCAAGGCTGTGCACAGTCTGCGCCCGCAGCGAAATGCCTTCCGGCCGTTCTTCCGCAGACACTGCAATGATGACAGAAGCACCGGCCTCCAGCATATCGCGATAGGTGACCAGAGTTTCCGTGAACATCACAACTTCAAACTGTCCGGTCGGATCGGAAAGCTGGACAATGCCGATCTTGCCGCCAGTTCGCGTGCGCCGCTCCTGCCGCGAGGTCACCGTGCCGGCCACGCGGCCTGCAGTGGCGCCTTTTTTCACCGCTGCAACAAGCTCGGCATGGCTTTGTACATTCAACCGGCGCAGCACGTCCTTGTACTCATCCAGAGGGTGGGCTGAAAGATAGAAGCCCACGGCCTGAAACTCCCGCAGCAGCCGTTCGGCTGTTGTCCAAAGCGCTGAATCTTTCAATCGCAAAGGCTCAGGTCCGGAGCCCGCACCGCCGAACATGTCGTGCTGGCCAGACGCGCGTCCTTCATGGATCATTGCCGAATAAGCCGCCAGACTGTCGATGTTGCCGCTCAACCTCGCGCGGTCATGGCCAAAGCAATCCAGCGCACCCGCTGAAATCAGACCTTCCAGCGTGCGCCGGTTGACAATCTTGGGATCAATACGGGCACAAAAATCTTCCAGAGAGGCAAACAGTCCGTTCTGGCGCTCTGCTACAATATGCTCCACCGCGTGCTCGCCAATCCCCTTGATGGCGGCCAGTGAATAGAAAATCCGGCCATTGTCCACTTCAAATGCCCGGAACGAGGTTTGGACGGATGGGGGAACCACCTCTATGCCAAGACGCCCCGCATCTGAACGAAAATCGTTCAGCTTGTCGGTGTTGCCCATATCCAGCGTCATTGAAGCCGCCAGAAATTCTGTCGGGTAATTCGCCTTTAAGTAGGCCGTATGATAGGCGACCAGCGCATAGGCTGCGGCGTGACTTTTGTTGAAGCCATAATCCGCAAACTTTGCCAGCAAATCAAAAATTGTGTTGGCCTGCCCCTTGGCAATCCCCCGCTCGACCGCGCCGTCCACAAAACGCACGCGCTGCGTGTCCATTTCTGCGCGGATTTTCTTGCCCATGGCACGGCGAAGCAAATCCGCCTCGCCCAGCGAATAGCCGGATAGAACCTGGGCGATCTGCATCACCTGTTCCTGATAAACAATGACGCCCTGCGTTTCGCGAAGAATTGGCTCGATCTTCGGATGAATGATCTCGACCTCTTCCTCCTTGTGCTTGCGCGCATTGTAGACAGGGATATTTTCCATCGGACCGGGGCGATACAAGGCCACCAGCGCAATGATGTCTTCAAAACAGTCGGGCCGCATGCCTATCAGCGCTTTGCGCATGCCCGCAGATTCCACCTGGAACACGCCCACGGTTTCGCCGCGCGACAATATTTCGAAGCTTTTCGGGTCATCCAGCGGAATAGCGCCCAGGTCAATATCCACCCCGCGCCGGGCAATCAACTGCACCGCAGTCTGCAATGTGGTCAGGGTTTTCAAGCCCAGAAAGTCGAACTTGACCAGACCTGCCTGTTCAACCCATTTCATGTTGAACTGGGTGACCGGCATGTCTGAACGCGGGTCGCGATACATTGGCACAAGCTGCGAAAGCGGCCTGTCGCCGATCACGATGCCGGCCGCGTGGGTGGACGCGTGCCGATAAAGCCCCTCCAGCTTGAGAGCGATGGAGATAAGCCTGTCCACCACCTCTTCACTCTCGCGCGCTTCCTGCAGGCGCGGCTCTTCTTCCAGCGCCTGGGCCAGCGTTACGGGATTGGCCGGGTTGGCCGGCACCAGTTTGCAAAGCTTGTCCACATGGCCATAGCTCATTTCCAGTACGCGGCCCACATCGCGCAAAACAGCGCGCGCCTGCATGGAACCGAACGTGATGATCTGCGCCACCTGTTCACGGCCATATTTCTGCTGGACGTATTGAATGACCTCTTCCCGGCGGTCCTGACAGAAGTCGATATCAAAATCCGGCATGGAAACGCGATCCGGATTCAGAAAGCGCTCGAACAGAAGTGAGAAGCGCAGCGGATCCAGATCGGTGATGGTCAAGGCATAGGCAACCAGCGATCCCGCGCCCGAACCACGGCCCGGCCCAACCGGTATGCCATTGGCCTTGGCCCATTTGATAAAGTCGGCAACGATGAGAAAATAGCCGGGAAACTTCATTTTCTCGATAACGGTCAGCTCAAAGTCCAGGCGCTGCCGGTAGCTGTCTTCGGTTTCTCCCGGGGCAACAGCGTGCGCGCGCAACCGCTCTTCAAGCCCCTCCTCTGCCTGCCGCCGCAACTCAGCCGCCTCGGCAATTTCCGCCGCTTCCGCCTGCTCATCTCCGCTGGTAAAGCGCGGCAAAATCGGCTTGCGAGATTGCGGACGGTAGGAGCAGCGTCTGGCAATTTCTATGGTGTTTTCCAGCGCTTCAGGCAGATCGGCAAACAGCTTTGCCATGTCTTCCTGCGATTTCAGGCAATGATCGGGGGTCAGCCGCCGCCGGTCTTCGTGGCTGACCAGCCGGTTTTCTGCCACCGCAACCAGTGCGTCATGCGCATCAAAATCATCCTGGCAGAAGAAGAATGGTTCATTCGTGGCAACAAGCGGTATGCCGAGATCATAGGCCAGTTCAACACTTTGCAATTCAGTGCGTTTGCCGCGCCGCTCATGGCGCTGCAACTCCAGATATAGCCTGTCGCCGTAAATTTCCTGCAGCAGCAAAAGCCTGCTGCGCGCCATTGCCGGTTTGTTTCCGGCAATCGCAGTACCAATCGGCCCAAGCGGGCCGCCCGTCAGGCAGATAACGCCAGCGGCGTGCTGCTGCAGCCAGGATGCCAGAACATGCGGACGGTGGTCGCCGCCATGGCGCAGATAGGCCATGGATACGACTTCGACCAGATTTTCGTAGCCGATTTCATCTGCCGCGATCAGAACCAGTGGTGCCGAGCTGGCAACAGCTTCCCGCTCCCTTCCGCTTGAAAGGTCTGCATCACCGTCCTGAAAATCCACCTCAATCTGGCAGCCGACAATTGGCTGAATGCCGGATTTTGCCGCTTTCTCGGAAAACTCCAGAGCGCCAAAAAGATTGTTGGTGTCAGCTATGCCAATGGCAGGCATGCCATCGGATTTGGCATATTTCACAATCTGGTCAACGCGCAGGGCACCTTCCAGCAGTGAATAAGCACTGTGCACGCGCAGATGAATGAATTTCAGCGGTTTGCCTGATCCGGCTGTTGCGTCATTCACGGCGACACTCCTGCTTTGATGCTGCCTTTACATAATACCGCTTTGTCTCAGCGTCTTCCCCTCCAGCGGACATTCCACCGGAATTGCTTACAAGGCGTGCAGGACCAGCGAGAACGAAACCACAAAGCCGGACAGAACAGTTAACGAGAGAAGCTCACGAACGAATGCCATATTCTCATTCCTTTCCCTATTTGTTCGCTTAATGTTCTCTTTTTGTTGAACTGAGTCAAGCCGATCTGCGAAATTTGAAATTATTGGTTAATAAAAAAGCCCCTGGCTTTCACCAGAGGCTCTGAAAACCCGGCGCGGCGTATTGCCAGCCGAAACCTGATTTCCGCTTCAGTCTTCCAGATCAATATCCAGAATGGTCATGGTGAAGTGGTAGGAAAGTTCCCCCTCATCCGTGTCCTTGGCAATCAGACCCGCGAACTCTCCGCCAATGTAAACCTCGGCAGTGTCGCCGCTTTTCTTTGGCAACGCCCGTACTTCAATATCGGCCGCCTTGAAGGTTTTCTTCAGATAGGCTTCGACTTTTTTAATCTCATCACCCTTCACGGGCTTCTCCTCAAATCAGGTCCGGCATCACGCCGGATTGCTTGTTTTACGCGGCTCAGCATCCTTGCCGAAGCACTGGTTCATGGTACGCGCCGGCTCTGAGCAGCCAGAGGTTCCAATAACTTTCGCGGGAATGCCCGCAACGGTGGAATTGCACGGCACGTCTTTCAAAACGACCGAACCCGCGGCAATGCGCGAGCATTTGCCAACCGTGATGTTGCCCAGAATTTTTGCGCCTGCGCCAATCAGCACACCATCGCCGATTTTCGGGTGCCGGTCGCCGAACTCCTTGCCGGTGCCACCCAAGGTGACTTCCTGCAATATGGAAACATTGTCACCGATCTGCGCGGTCATGCCGACAACCAGCCCGGTGGCGTGATCGAGAAAAATGCCGCGTCCCATTTTCATTGCAGGGTGAATATCTGTCTGGAAGGCAGCCGATGAACGCGATTGCAGATACAGGGCAAAATCATGCCGGCCACTGTTCCAAAGCCAGTGCGCCAACCTGTGCGTTTGAATTGCGTGAAAACCTTTGAAGTACAGGAGCGGCTCCAGATAACGCTCGCACGCCGGGTCGCGGTCAAACACTGCCTGAATATCGGTGCGCAGCATCTGCGCAAAGGATTTGTCGGCAATGAACATCTGGCCATAGGCATGGTCTATCAGCACGGCAGGCAGATCCGGATGGTCCAGTCGCTGCGAAATGCGGTGCGCCATCGCTGCTTCCAGCGTGTCGTGGTTCAAAACCGTTGCGTAAATGAACCCGCTCAGTGCCGGTTCCTTTTCGCTTGCCGCCAGCGCCTCATCCCGCACGCGTGCCCAGATCGGATCCACCGACTGAAGTCGATCCTGATATGGTTTGTTGGAAACGCTCATGGTCCTGCCTTTCCTGCCCCGCGCCCGATAGCTAAACTTTAGATAGATATCCGCCGACGCATTAACAGTGATAGCCTCAATTAAACGACTAGTCCGCCAGAGTGAACCCGTTTTCGTTCAGAAAGCGCAGCACTTCAGCTTTAAAGGTGCGATCGCCCACTGCCAGCATGTGATCGCGCCCTGCAATATCAAAAGCATGCGCATTGGGCATAAGATTGGCAAGCTTTTGCGCCGAGCCGGCAATATCATCGCGAGTGCCGACGCCGATCAGCACCGGAACGGTGATGGTTGCCACTTCATCGGCGCTCGGCTCTTCACGCGATGTGCTGATACAGGCCGCCAGCGCCAGCCGGTCGCTCCGCGTTCTATCGGCAAAACTGCGGAACATGCGGCCGCGCTCATCCGTCACATCAGCCAGCGATGGTGCAAGCAAGGCTTCTGCAATCGGGTCCCAGTCACCAACACCGTCGATCAATCCATAGCCCAGCCCACCCAAAACCAGTGCGGCGACACGGCTTTGGTAATGCAGGGCCGCATAAGCGCTCACACGTGCGCCCATCGAATAGCCGAAAAACACCGCGCGTTCGAGGTTCAGATGCTCCAGCAGCGCATCCGCATCGCTGGCCATGGCCCGCGGTGTGTAAAAGCTTGCATCATGCGGCTTGGCGCTCTTGCCATGCCCCCGGTGGTCGAACGCAATAACGCGCAACCCGGCCTTAGTCAGCGTATCGACCCAGCCCGGCTCCTGCCAGTTGACCAGAATCGATGACGCAAAGCCGTGCACCAACATCACCGGGAAGCCGTCACGCGGACCTTCATCGATATAATGCAGTTCCAGGCCTTCATGCTGAAAAAACGCCATTCTCGCCACCATCCGCTTCAGATGAGGCGTCATAACCCGCAATCGGTCATATGTACCAGTGCTTTGCTGCATAAGATGGTTGCGGCCTTTTCATAGCCGGGTTGTTTCATGTATGGTCCGGCCAATTCATTCAGCAATCGGAGACGGTCCTCATGGCCGGGCATGCAACCCCACATTTTCAGAACGATTCCGGCCACGAGACGATTGAGATCGGGGTCAAGGAGTTCATGTGCGTGGGGGCAATCCCGCCATTTGATCACCCGCATATCTACCTCGACATGGGCGATGACAGCGAAAAGGTCTGCCCTTATTGCTCGACGCTCTACCGTTTTAATGCGGCCCTTTCCTACAAGGAAACTGTGCCGGCAGGCAGCTTTTACGACGACCAAGCCATAAAAGCTGCCTGAAGGTGCGCAGCGCCACGATTGCCGGTGCTGGAATTGCAGGGCTGACGGCAGCACTCTGCCTTGCCCGGACCGGCTATCAGGTTGATATCTTCGAGCGCGCAACAGAAATTTTGCCGGTTGGCGCCGGTTTGCAGCTTTCTGCCAATGCGTTGCGTGTCATCCAGCGCCTTGGCTGTCTGGAAGAGCTGCAGGCTCTGGCATCAGAGGCTGACACTGTCACCCTTCGCAGCGGCAGTTCCGGTCGCATCATCGCCACCGTTCCCGTGCGCTCGCAAGATGGCACACCCTATCTCTCTGTACACAGGGCGGATCTACACCGTGTCCTGTTCTCAGAGGTTACGGCCAATCCACAAATAAGGTTGCATCTGGGCACAGGCGTTACAGGCGTCGAGTTGCGTGAAAACCATGCAGCGCTGACACTGGAATCTGACGGCAGAGTGTCCAGCCATGATACACCGCTGCTTGTGGCGGCAGATGGCATTCATTCCGCCATTGCTGAAAGCCAGGGTTTCGCGAGTCCGATCCGATCCGGCTTCACCGCATCTCGCATGATATTGCCAGCCAGTGCGGCCAATCACCGGCTTGCCACCGTGGAGGCATGGGTCGGCTCTGCGCGACACGCCGTGTCTTACCCCATCCATTCCGGCACGGCGATCAATCTGGTTTTCATTAGCCCTGACATGCCCGATGCGGATGATAGCGGGCATAAAACCGCCCTGCTGCAACAGTTCTCGCACTGGAACAGCGAGTTGGCGCAACTGATGCAGATCGCCGATTATGTCGGTCAATGGCCTCTATCAACTGCGCCTGTGCAAAGGCCTTACCACATTAATGGCGTGGTCGCTTTTGTTGGTGATGCAGCTCATGCCATGCTGCCCTTTGCCGCGCAGGGGGCGGCCATGGCAATCGAAGACGCCGCTGTTCTGGCCCACTGCCTGCACACATATGGCAAGGATGCGCTGGCACAGTATGAAGCGCAGCGGCGACCGCGCATCACGAAGGTTTTGAAGCGCGTTCGCTTTCACGACGTCATGTACCATATGCCGAAACCACTGAGTTATGGTCGCGACCTTGCCTTGCGTCTGACACCTAAGGAAAAATTGCGCAGCACCTTGGGCTGGCTCTATGACTGGCAACCGCCCGAGTTCTGATCACAGGCGATCGTAAAATCGCATGTGAGGCTCCAGGCTCAACTTGTGTCGTCCTGAGTATTTGGCGAAGAGTCGGACGCCAGAAAGTTTCCGAAAGACTGCATTCCATCAACATAGCTGGCCAGAATTTTGACACCCACCATGATTGGCACGGCCAGAAACATTCCGGTTATGCCCCAGATCCACCCCCAGAACGCCACTGAGAGAAACACCGCCGCCGCATTCATCTCCAACCGGCGACCCACCACCAGCGGCGTGATGAACTGACCTTCAATCGACGTGCAGGCAAAATATAGAACTACAGGTATCAGCGCCGTGGTGACGTCGCCAAATTCTGCCAGAGCGACAACACCCACCAGCCCCAGGCCGACAATAGCACCGATGTAGGGAACGAAGTTCAGAATTGCCGCCAGCGCACCAAACACCGCAGGTGTGGGCATGTTGACGAGCCAGAGCACAAAGCCGATGGCAAAGCCGAGGCATATATTGATCAGAGTGATGGTGAAAAGATAACGCGACAGCTCTTTTTCGATGGCGTGGGCGATCGAGAGCGCTTTTTTCTTGTCAGAGAATGTCGGCATGGTCTGGACAAGCTTTGAGTGAAACAAATCTCCCGAAGCGAGCAGAAAGAACAGAAATATCAGCGCAAAAGCAATTCCAGCCAACATCTGCGGCGCTGTGGTGGCGGCGCTGTCCAATAGTGATGGCGATCGGACGATGACTTCCTGCGGCACATCTTCCTGCGGTACGTCTACTGCAACCTCCGTTTGTTCCTGTACCGCATGGCGAGCTCTGGTCAGCTGGTTAAAGCGGCGGCGAACTTCCGATATTTCATCATCGACAGCCTGAGCATAGGTTGGGGCGTTGCGCACAATCTGAGTCATCGGATCGCTGAGCGCATAGAACATGGCGGTGAACCCGACCAGGGTGCCTACAACCAGAACAATCGCCGTGATTGGTTCCGGAATGCGAAGGCGTCGCCTCGCAAAACGAACAATCGGGCTGAGCACCAGCGCGAACAGGATTGCGAACACCACCGGAAGAAGAAAACTGGCTGTGAGGTAGAGAGCCCCACCCAGCAATATCAGAAATATGCCGATGACGGCCCATCTGGGGCCAACCTGCACCGTCTGTTTGGTTACAAGGCCGATATTAGGCGCAACAACAGTTTTGCGCTCCGGCGGCTGAACTGGTCCCGACACACCATCCCCCAATATCGATGCAAGCTACCACACAACGCTCTTCAACGCTGAGCGTTCCTTGCGTCTTCACAAAGGGCTGATAATAAAAAACGCCCGGTCCTGATCGGAACCGGGCGTCACGTTGAAAGACGCGCTGGCCTGGCACTGTTCCCATAGAGAACAGTACCCAGCCGACTTGCTAATGCAGAATTTGCGACAGGAACAGCTTGGTGCGCTCATGTTGCGGGTTGCGGAAAAATTCTTCCGGCACATTCTGCTCAACAATCTGGCCAGCATCCATGAAGATAACCCGATCCGCCACCTGCCGGGCAAAGCCCATTTCGTGCGTTACGCAGACCATGGTCATGCCCTCTTCCGCCAGGCCAACCATGACGTCCAGCACTTCCTTGATCATTTCCGGATCCAGCGCCGAGGTTGGCTCGTCAAACAGCATCACCTTTGGGCTCATGCACAGGGAACGCGCAATTGCCACACGCTGTTGCTGACCGCCGGAAAGCTGGCCGGGATACTTGTGCGCCTGATCGGGAATTTTCACCCGTGTCAGATAATGCATCGCAATTTCCTCGGCCTTGGCCTTGGGCATTTTGCGAACCCAGATCGGGGCCAGTGTGCAGTTTTCCAGAATTGTCAGATGCGGGAAAAGATTGAAGTGCTGGAACACCATGCCAACCTCGCGGCGCACGACATCAATCTTCTTGAGATCGTTTGTCAGCTCCACACCGTCAACAATGATCTGGCCCTTCTGATGCTCTTCCAAACGGTTGATACAGCGAATGGCTGTGGACTTGCCCGAGCCGGATGGGCCGCAGACCACGATGCGCTCACCTGTCTGAACCGTCAGGTTGATGTCACGCAGCACGTGAAACTCACCATACCACTTGTTGACATTGATCAGTTGAATGGCGGGAGCAGTTGATTTTGCCGTGTTAGCAGCTTTTGCCTCAGCACTCATTCGGGCACTCCGTAAATGGGGTTCTGGAAAAAGTCGCCGTTGCGACCGCGCGTAGGTTCAGCAGCATCATCGCTTATGACCTGTGCTGAGACGGCGTTCCATGTAGATAGAATAGCGGGACATGGCAAAGCAGAAGAGCCAGAAGACAAAACCCGCAAAGACAAGGCCGGTGGCCGGTGTGGACGGTGTGATCCAGACAGGATCGTTGAAGCCACGGCGCACGGTGCCGAGCAAGTCGGCCAGCCCGATGATGTAGACAAGGCTGGTATCCTTGAACAGCCCGATGAAGGTGTTCACAATACCCGGAATGACCAGACGCAGCGCCTGCGGCAGAATGATCATCCGCATTTTCTGCCAATAGGTCAGCGCCATGGCATCGGCGCCCTCGTACTGACCCTTGGGGATGGCCTGCAATCCACCGCGAATGACCTCTGCCATATAGGCAGCGGAGAACAGCGACACGCCAACCAGAACACGCAGAAGCTGGTTGAACGAAACACCGCTTGGCAAAAACAGTGGCAGCATGAAGTTTGCCATGAACAGCACGGTGATCAACGGAACACCGCGCCAGAATTCAATGAAGATGACCGACATCAGGCGCACCGCGGGCATTTGCGACTGGCGGCCAAGCGCCAGAAGAATGCCGAGCGGCAGCGATGCCACAATACCCACCACCGCAACGACCAGCGTTACAAGCAAACCGCCCCAGATGCTGGTGGCAACCTGCGGCAAGCCAAAATTTGCCGTCAGCACAAAGGGCAGAAGCACGGCGACCGCCACCGGGGTCAATAATCCCAGGGCAAGGCGCTTGCGCTCCGCAGTTAGCGCCACGGCCAGAACTGCTGCAATGATGGCGCCGAATGCCAGGTAGAATGAGGCAGCCGATACCAGTGTGAAGCGGTATGTTAAAATGGTGATGCGGCCGGAGGATACGACCCAGTTGGCCATGAAGGCCAGAATGGAAAGAACCAGCAGGATTTTAGCCAGTTTCATCAGCCCATGACTGTTCACCAACGGGCTTCTGCCAACTGCCAGAGACAGCGTTGCGGCAGCCGCCATAATGAAGAACAGAGCCAGTGTTGTGCCGCCAAGTGAATAGCGTCCACCCGTCAGCAGCACCAGTGCAATCGGCGGAAACACGCCAAACAGCAGGATGGCGTTCAAGCGCTTGTAGGGCACACGCGGTATCGCCAGGGCCACCAGCAGCGCGGCGAACACGGCGAACACAACATCCACGCGCCAGCGTTCTGCCACTGGATACAGGCCGTAGATAAACTGACTGAAGCGCGCCTTGATGAATGCCCAGCAGGCCCCTACTTCGCGACCTTCCTGCGGCAGGCAGGCCTGGCGATCCGTGCCTTCAAACACGGCATTGGCGATCCCCCACATATACAACTGCCAGGCAACGTAGAACGATGCAGCCAGAAGGATGGTGGACATGATCGCATCAACCGGCGTGGCAAAAAGATTGGTGCGCAGCCAGCCCAAAACGCCAGCTTCGCTGGCCGGAGGCGGCAGAGGTTGTTTCTGCTCCCGCGCGACAAAAGCTGAGTTCAGATCTACCATCGGCTTAAAATCCATACACAAGATACTGTTTTCAATCGAAAATTTTGCACCCTATCTATCATCTCTCCACCAGTTTCATCCGGCGGTTGAACCAGTTCATCAGCACCGAAACCGTCAGACTGATGCCCAGATAAACCGTCATCCAGATCACCACGACTTCGATTGACTGACCGGACTGGTTCAAAACCGTCGATCCGACGGCAACCAGTTCGGGATAGCCGATAGCCAGGCCGAGAGAGGAGTTTTTGGTCAGGTTGAGATATTGGCTGGTGAGCGGTGGAATGATGACCCGCAGCGCCTGGGGTACAACCACAAGCCGCAACGCAAGTCCGCGTCGCATACCAAGCGCGGCGGCAGCCTCGCTCTGCCCATGGGAAACCGCAAGGATACCGGCCCGGACAATCTCGGCAATGAAGGATGCGGTATAGACCGACAGAGCCAGGAAAATTGCCAGGAATTCCGGACGGATGCTGAAGCCGCCCGTCAGGTTGAATGTTCCCTGAACCGGCACTTCAAAGGTCAAAGGCATTCCCAGAAGAACAAATACCACCAGCGGCAGGCCAACGATAAGGCCCAGCGCAATCAGCCACATCGGCCTGCGCCGGCCGGTTCGCATCTGCTCGGCTTTGACAGCGCGACTGACAAAAAATGTCAGGATGATTCCAACTAGAAGAAACGCGCCGATGATCCAGCCATTATCGCCCCAGACCATTGATGGCGTTTGAAGGCCGCGATTGGAAAGATAGCTCGAAAACGGCAAGTCAATGGCATTGCGCGGCAATGGCAGTACGGCAAGCACGCCGAAATACCAGAAAAGAATAACCAGAAGAGGCGGCAGGTTGCGGAAAATCTCGACATAGGTGGTCGCAACGCTTCGAATAACGAAATTGTGCGACAGCCGGCCGATGCCCACAATAAAGCCCAGAATCGTTGCGAACACGATACCGGTTCCAGCAACGATGAGCGTGTTGACCAGTCCGACCAGCAGCGCCCGCCCATATGTGGAGTTGCTGGTATAGGCTATCGGCACCTGGGAAATGTCAAAACCTGCCCTGCCCTCCAGAAATCCGAAGCCGGACGCGATGTTGGCAGACCTCAAATTGGTAGCGGTGTTGTGAACGATCCACCAGCCAAAGGCGAACAGCGCGCCTATGAGAACGATCTGAATTACCACGCTCCGAAACGCTGGATTGGTCAAAAGGCTTTCGCGCGTTGGGGCGGTTTTGATCGTCTGAGTATCAGCGGTCATGGGCACCTGTCAGCTATTTGAGCAGTTTTGGCAAAGCCGCCATGGGTCCTTGCGCTGAAACTGCGACAAAAGAGGAAGTTGGGACGGCAATTGCGTCAGTCGAAGCGAAAATGCGCCTGTAACAAGTAACCGCGGGCCAGTCATGACCCGCGGCATTCTTCAAATCCGGTCGGGTTTAGCGAACCGGAGGAGCGTATTGCAGACCACCATCGGTCCACAGAGCGTTCTGGCCACGTGCAATGCCCAGCGGCGAGCCGGCACCGACATTGCGCTCGAAGATTTCACCATAGTTGCCAACAGCGGTGATAGCCTGTGCGGCCCAGTCAGCTGGCAGGCCAAGATCAGCACCATAGGTGCCTTCGGTGCCCAGCAGACGGCGGATTTCAATGTTTTCCGAGGTCTTCATCTCTTCAACATTGGCCTGAGTGATGCCAAACTCTTCAGCATTCAACAGTGCGAAGTGAACCCACTTCACAACGTCAAACCACTTTGCATCGCCCTGGCGAACTGCAGGCCCGAGTGGCTCTTTGGAAATGATTTCGGGCAGAACGATATGCTCGTCTGCATTGCCCATTTCCAGACGCGAGGCATACAGGCCGGAAGCATCTGTTGTCAGCGCGTCGCAACGACCGCTGTCATAGGCAGCATTCACGTCTGCCTGCGATTCAATAACGACCGGGTTATATTCCAGATTGTTAGCGGCAAAATAGTCCGCCAGGTTCAGCTCGGTGGTGGTGCCGCTCTGTACACAAACTGTTGCGCCCGACAGCTGAAGCGCCGACGTTACGCCAAGCGATTCACGAACCATGAAGCCCTGGCCGTCGAAATAGTTGATGCCAGCGAAATCCAGGCCGAGAGCAGAGTCACGGCTGGCAGTCCAGGTCGTGTTGCGCGCAAGAACGTCAACTTCGCTGTTCTGAAGTGCAGGGAAGCGCTGAACTGCGGAAAGCGGAGAGAAAGCAACCTTTGTCCCATCGCCGAAAATTGCCGCAGCAATCGCGCGGCAGTAATCAACGTCGAGGCCGGCCCATTCGCCATCATCTTTCTGGAAGCCGAAACCTGGAAGCCCCGTGTTGACACCACAGCGTACAGTCCCCCGGGACTTGGTTTCTTCCAGCGTCTGGGCAGCGGCCGTTCCGGCTGTCGCACCCATTGCTGTCAGGCACAATGCCGCGGTCAGAAGCTTCAAATTCATCAGAATACCTTCCCAATTTGTTATTAGAGCATACCGCAATCATTGCCGAAATGGCTAACGCGGGATATCCCGGACAATGACTTCGTACACTGCCAATCACATGCGATAATGTTTTGCAGGTCAAGCTTAGATCGCATATTTTGCACGTGCGAATGGTGTAACCAAAGTTACTGCCCTATTCATGAGCGGGAAGATACTATTTTGAGCAACAACCGTAAGTATACTGAACAGAATCAGCGCTTTCACACCCGGGCAGCACATTCGGGGTTTGATTCCCGCTCGTTTCACGGCTTCGTAAATCCGCCAGTCGTTCATGCATCAACGGTGCTGTTTCCCGATATGGCAACCTTGCGCCGCAACGGGCAGCAATACACTTACGGCCTGACCGGCACCCCCACAACAGCGGCGTTGGAGGCAGCTTTGAACGAGCTTGAAGGCTCGCATGGCACCGTGCTTGTTCCCTCGGGTCTGGCAGCAATCAGCTTGCCGCTTCTCACTTTTTTGTCAGCAGGCGATCATCTTTTAGTTGTAGACTCAGTATACTTTCCGACACGTCGATTTTGTCGCAGTGTGTTGCAGCGCATGATGGTGGAAATCACCTATTTTGATCCTTCAATCTCGACCGAGACCTTCGAATCGCATTTGCGACCGAACACAAAAGCAGTGCTGCTGGAGGCACCGGGCTCCAATACATTCGAGATGCTGGACGTTGCGGCTTTGAGTGCCGCCGCACACAAGGCCGGTGCAGTTGTTATGATGGACAACACCTGGGCAACCCCGCTTTATTTCCGACCGTTGGACCATGGCGTGGATGTTTCCATTCATGCTCTCACCAAATATCCGGCGGGGCATTCCGACATCATGCTGGGCAGCGTTTCCACCACGGCCGAGTGCTATGGTCGGCTGCGCGAAACCCAGATGGCCATGGGGATCAACGCTGCACCGGACGATGCCTACATGACCCTGCGTGGTCTGCGCACAATGCCGACGCGCATTGAGCGGCATGAAAAATCCGCATTGCAACTCGCTCAGTGGCTCGAAACCCACCCTCGCATTGCCAAAGTGCTCCATCCCGCCTTGCCATCTTTTGAAGGCCATGAGCTTTTCAAACGCCAGTTCAGCGGCTCCACGGGTTTGTTTTCCATTGTGCTTGCTGGCGGAGGCGATGTTGAAGGTGCGGCCTTTGTCGACGCATTGGAAATTTTCGGGATTGGTTACTCATGGGGCGGGTTTGAAAGCCTCGCCTTGCAGGTGGAACTGTCGGACAGAACGGTAGCTGTCGCGCCGAAGGAAGGTCCGGTCATCCGCCTGCAGATCGGGCTGGAGGATGTGGAAGACCTTCAGCGCGATCTGGAACTGGGCTTCGCCGCTCTGGATCAGTTAGACGGCTGATCAGGGTTTCTGTTCAGCCGCTCGCATTTTTTCATATTGTTTGAGCAGCTTTTCCGTTGGCTGCTGTGGTTTCAAGTCCACTCCGGCGGCCAAGCAATCGGCAATGGTTTCCAGCGCTGTGATGCGGGCAAAATGCTTGTCGTTCGCGGCAATTACGGTCCATGGTGCAAAACTGGTGTGGGTTTTGGCAAACATGTCGTTGGCGGCCTCTTCATAAAGCCCCCATTTGTCGCGGTTGCGAAAATCCTCATAACTCAGTTTCCAACGCTTGAGCGGGTCTTCCATCCGGTCCCGAAACCGCACAAACTGTTCTTCCGGGGTGATGTACAAAAATATCTTTGCAATGCGGATACCGCTGCTTTGAATGGAATTTTCAAATGCCACGATCTCGTCATAGGCCCGCCGCCATTCGGCTTCAGTGGCATAACCTTCCACCCGCTCCACAAGCACGCGGCCATACCATGAACGATCAAACACTGCGATTTCGCCCTTGATCGGCAGACGCTCCCAGAACCGGGCCATGTAATGATGCTTCATATCGTCCGGCGAGGGAGCGGCGATTGGCCAGACCTTGAAGCCGCGCGGGTCCATAACCGTGGACATACGTCGTATGGTTCCGCCTTTTCCGGCGGCGTCCCAGCCTTCGAAAACGATGGCCGCGCTGTCTCCCGTTCTCAGATAAGCCTGCTGAATCTTGACGAATTTCTTCTGAACCTTTTTCAGCCGTTCCTTGTAATCGGCTTTTTCCAGCCGAACCGTCATATCAAGATGTCCAAGATGCGGGCTGGGAGCAAATTCGGGGCTTTTCATACGCGCACCTTCACATAGATTGTTGGTTGGCAGAGCAAACATGCTCTCTACATGTAACAATATGGCTATTTGCCAAAACGGAAAGTCCGCAATGTTGCCGCGCAACCAAGAAGGCGCTGGCGCGTTAATTTTTGGCACTCGTAAAGCCAGTTTATGTGCAGGAGATTGGAATGTTTCGTGACAAGCCCACAGCCATCGAGCAATTATCAGATGCGCTGAGCGACATTGGAGATCGTATTTCCAGTATTGAGCATCAGATCTCCGAGCGGGTGAATCCCAGATCGGGCACGCTGGAGCGCATTCGCCGCGAGATCGGCAGATTGCCCGGAATAAACCAGGCCAGACCGCAGAATTTTCTGTCGGATCTGGTATCCGGGTGGCATCTGCCGGACACCGATGCAGCCAGAGAGACGCTGCGCTCCGGCGCTCACGAGGTGGGCGGCCATCTGCGTGATGGGGCGGACGCGCTGAAGACCTATCTGCCAGCAGTGGCCCCGGCGCTGTCCAGCCTCCGCTTGCCAACCATGCGCCAGCTTCGGCGCTACAAACAGCCAACTGGGCTGATGGCAACTATGCGCGCCAATCCGGGGGTAACCACAGCCGTTGTTGCCGGTGGTTTGGTCATCGCGGCGGGCGCTGCACTTTATGCGACAAACCGCATTGCGGAGCATGCCGAAGAGCCGGATTATGACGTCGAGCGTCAGGACGGTGACATTGAAATTCGCAGCTACAAGCCCATGCTGGTGGCCGAAACCATCAAGAGCGGATATCACGAAAAAGCGCGTCGCACCGGCTTTGAAACTCTGTTCAATTTCATCCGCGCCAGCAACCGGTCGGGCCGCAAGATTGCAATGACAACTCCTGTCATGCAGCAGCTGGCGGAAGGTGAGACTGGCAAGGGCTGGGCCATTCGGTTTGTAATGCCTGGCAAATACACCAAGTCCACAGTTCCTGCGCCGGGTACAGATGACGTCAAAATTGTCGAAGTCCCTGCCCGCCGCGTTGTCGCCATTCGTTTCAGCGGGGCATTTTCAGCATCACTGGCCAGTAGAAAGCTGATGGCGATCTACAATTATCTGGCTGATGAGAATCTGACCCAGAAGGGTGATCCGGTCTACGCATTTTACAATCCGCCATGGACACCGGGCTTCCTTCGCCGGAACGAAATTCTGATCGAACTCGAATAACGGTATTCAAATACCCTATATATGTGGTTAAATAATACCACCTCCCGGAACCTCTGCGTTTTAAGGGGTTTCGGGGCCAAACATGCAAAATCAGCACTTGATTTTATGGGCTTATCACAATATTGAAGCGTCAAAGCATGGTCCCAGCGGCCATCTTTTTCGTATGCTGGAGGTTCGCTTCCGGTTTTTGAACGGATTTCCAAGGGTAGACCCATGAAAACCTTCTCGCAGAAAAACGAGACGGTGGAGAAAAAGTGGATCCTGATCGACGCCGAAGGGCTTGTCGTAGGACGCCTTGCTTCACTGGTCGCGCTTCGCCTTCGTGGCAAGCACAAAACCACTTTTACTCCGCATGTTGATGACGGTGACAACATCATCATCATCAATGCCGACAAAGTGGTTTTCACTGGTAAGAAATACCAGAACAAAACCTATTACTGGCACACCGGCTATATCGGTGGCATCAAGGAACGCAAGGCTCGGGAAATTCTCGAAGGCCGCTTCCCTGAGCGTGTTATGGAAAAGGCTGTGGAGCGCATGCTGCCACGCGGCCCGCTTGGCCGTCGCCAGTTGAAAAACCTGCGCGTTTACTCCGGCGCAGAGCACCCGCACACTGCCCAGACTCCGGAAGTTCTGGACGTTAAGGCGCTCAACTCCAAGAACGCGAGGGCTGCATAATGGCCGATTTCAATTCGCTCCAGGAGCTTGGCTCTTCCAATGCAGTAGAAGCATCTGCTGCACCGGTGCACGTTCAGAAGCTCGATGCATATGGCCGCGCCTATGCCACCGGCAAACGCAAGGACGCTGTTGCACGCGTATGGGTCAAGCCAGGTTCTGGCAAGATCACCATCAACAACCGTGATTTCTCGGAATATTTCGCGCGTCCGGTTTTGCAGATGGTCCTGCGTCAGCCTATCGTAGCTGCTGCTCGGGATGGCCAGTTTGACATTATCGCAACCGTTGCTGGCGGTGGTCTTTCGGGCCAGGCCGGCGCTGTGCGCCATGGCATTTCCCGCGCCCTCACCTTTTATGAACCAGGCCTTCGCCCGGTTCTGAAAAAGGGCGGCTTCCTGACACGCGACAGCCGTACGGTTGAGCGTAAGAAGTATGGTAAAGCCAAGGCTCGCCGTTCATTCCAGTTCTCGAAGCGTTAATCGCTTCACCATCCGGAACTGCAAGGGTCGCGGGAAACTGCGGCCCTTTTTGTTTTTTGGTCGATCGTCAAATGTGAGCTATCGATCACCCACACTGCGCTCTAATTCTTTGCAGGTCGCATTGTCTTGCCGTTGAAATGGTCCGTTTCAACGAGAAATGCTTAGAGTGTTGCGGGCGATCTATCGATCACCCACACTACGCTCTAACTCTTTGCTGGTCGCATTGTCTTGCCGTTGAAATGGTCCGTTTCAACGAGAAATGCTTTTGGGAAATACGGCATGGCTTCCAAATCCATCGACAACGCCTTTACGGCAACATCAGATCTGGGCGCTGCCAGTGACCCGACCTATGCCGGTGCAGCATCGTTCATGCGTCGGCGCTATACAAAATCAGCTGTGGATGCTGACATCACAGTGTGGGGCGTGCCATTTGACTCGGCAGTTTCAAACCGCCCCGGCGCGCGCTTTGGTCCGGCCGCTATTCGCCGGGCATCAATGATTTTCGACAATGACCCGCAATATCCGTTCCACATCGACCTGTTTGAAACGTTGAAGGTTGTCGATTATGGCGACTGCATGATCGACTATCGCCTGCCGGAACTGGCCCATGCCGCAATGAAGGCTGAGGCGTCGAAAATTCTCGCGCAAAGCCGGTTTCTGCTGACACTGGGCGGCGATCATTCCATCACGCTTCCATTGCTTCAGGCGCATGTTGAAAAGCACGGCCCTGTTGGCCTTGTGCATTTTGACGCGCATCAGGATACGTGGTCGCTGACACAGGATATTGGTGGCACCAACCGCGTTGACCACGGGTCATTTGTCACTGCCGCTGTCGCAGAGGGCCTGCTGGATGTAGACCGCTCGATCCAGATTGGTATCCGCACTGACGCGCCGGAAAATTACGGCATCAGAATCATGCATGGCTATGATGTTGAAGAGCTGGACGCGAGTGCCATCGCCGAAGCGGTTATCGAGTGCGCCGGGCAAGGCCCGGTCTATCTGACGTTCGATATAGACTGTCTTGATGCGGCTTTTGCACCGGGAACTGGCACACCGGTTTCCGGCGGCCCTTCCAGCGCCAAAATGCTGTCCGTTCTGCGCAAACTCGGAAAATTGAACATTGTCGGAGCGGATGTGGTGGAAGTTTCGCCACCTTTCGACCATGCTGACATAACGGCAATTGCTGGCGCTACCGTGGCCATGTATATGATCGGCCTGAAGGCAGAAGCTGCCAAAACTTCGAGTTGACGCGGCTGAACAGGACTGAGATTTCAATATGAAACCACGCATTTTCATCGACGGCGAACATGGCACCACCGGTCTTCAGATCCGCAGCCGGATGGAAGGGCGTGCCGATGTGGAATTGCTGTCCATTCCCGAGGCAGAGCGCAGAAACGCGGCCATGCGGGAAGACCTGCTGAACACAGCCGACATCGCCATTCTGTGCCTGCCCGATGATGCCTCGCGCGAGGTCATTGCGTTTTTGTCCGGCAACACAACCACAAGAGTAATTGACACCAGCACCGCCCATCGGACCGCGCCGGGCTGGGTTTATGGTTTTGCCGAGCTGGAAAAGGAACAAGCAAGCAAAATTCGCGACGCAAGGTTTGTTGCCAATCCGGGCTGTTACCCAACAGGGGCAATAGCACTGCTGCGCCCCTTGCGTGATGCAGGACTTTTGCCGGGTGACTACCCTGTGTCGGTCAATGCGGTCTCGGGCTATACTGGCGGTGGCAAGCAGTTGATCGCGCAGATGGAAGATGCAGCGCGTCCCGACCACATCACCAGCGAGCATTTTCTGTATAGGCTGGATCTTGCCCATAAGCACCTGCCCGAAATGAAACTCTACGGCCGTTTGCCGCGCGAGCCGATTTTTGCGCCTTCGGTCGGCCGTTTTGCGCAGGGGATGCTGGTGCAGGTCCCTCTGCATCTCGAAGGCGTGTCGGTTGAAACCGTCCATGCCACTCTGGCAGACCATTACGCCGGTCAAGGCATCGTCACGGTTGCCTCACCGGCAGAAAGCGCCGCCGCAAAACGGCTGGACCCGACCGAGTTGGCCAATACCGACCTGATGAAACTGCATGTTTTTGCATCGCCGGATGGAACACGGCTTAATCTGGTGGCGCTGCTGGACAATCTTGGCAAAGGCGCTTCAGGCGCAGCCGTGCAGAATATGGACCTGATGCTGTCAGCCTGATCTGCGCATGCCCTGCGCATGCACAATCGCCAGTGTCAGAACAACTATGGCAAATGCCTGATGTTTCAGGGCCCAGCCCATGGGCACATGCAGCAACAGCGTAGCAATTCCCATTCCAGCCTGAATCAGAATGGCTGCGAACAGGTAAAAGGACAGCAAGGCATATTTCGACGCCGGCGCCTCGCGGAAGCACAGAACCATATGCGCAGCAGCGGCTGCAAACAGCAGATAGGCGCCAATGCGGTGGTTGAACTGAACCGCCATGACGTTTTCGAACAGGTTGCGCCATAGAGGTTCGATAACCCACAGGCCGGATGGCACGATCGCGCCATCCATCAGCGGCCAGGTGTTGAAGGCCAGCCCGGCATTCAATCCGGCAACGAGTCCGCCGAGATAGATCTGGAAAAGACACAGAAAAATCAGCACAACGCCAAGGCGGCGGTTGAGCAGACTGGCTTTGGCATCTTTGATTGCGGGCTTAAGGCCTTCGGCCACCCACATTGTGGCGGCGAAAATCAGACAGGCAAGCGTCAGATGCACCGCCAGGCGGTATTGACTGACATCCGTCCGCTCACTCAGGCCGGAGGCAACCATCCACCAGCCAATGAAACCCTGCAAACCGCCCAGCGCCAACAGGCCGACCAGCCGTGGCTTCAATCGGGCTTCTATTCGCGCCGTTACCCAGAAAAAGACCAGAGGCAAGGCAAAAACAATACCCACGCCGCGTGCCAGAAACCGGTGCGCCCACTCCCACCAGAAAATATTCTTGAACTCATCCAGGCTCATGCCTTTGTTGATAAGCTGGTACTGAGGTATCTGGCGGTATAGATCAAACTCTTCCTGCCATTCCTGCGCGGACAGCGGTGGAATAACGCCATGGATCGGCTTCCATTGCGTAATGGAAAGGCCGGAATCTGTCAGGCGGGTAGCGCCGCCCACAACCACAAGCGCGAAAACCATCAGCGCCACGACATAAAGCCAGTAACGAATGGCAGTCCGGTTGGCCAATGTCTGGCTGGCAGGAAGACCGGTGGCGGCCGCGTGGCCGAGCTGCGAACTGTTCATCAAAAACACGCCGTCAATCAATGAAAGGCTGGCAGTTGCTGCGCACTGCCGTTAGAGCATTTCCTGTGGAAGTGGAATCACTTCCACAGCAGGACAATGCGACAAAACCAAGAGTTAGAGCGCTTCACATGATCGGATGATCGGATGAAGCGATCTGAAATGCTCATGTGGACCCAAACGGCAAAGATCGCAAGTTTGTGGGAGCGATTAACGGTTTTGTGTCCTGACTTGAACAAACAGGACCAATGACAATGCCCGTGCGACTGAAAAAACTCATCGGCACAATTCTGCTGGTTATCATAGTGGTGGTGTATGCAGTGGTGGCAACGGCGGTGGCCGTCGCGCAACTGTCGCAATCCAGCGCGTGGGTTCACCTCGCTTACTTCCTGCTCACCGGCCTGCTTTGGATATTGCCCGCGATGCTGGTTATTCGCTGGATGGAAAAACCGCCGCGCCAATAGAGCTTTTTCGGATTGAAGAGTCTGCTCCACTGATCTTTACTCATGATTAACCATAAACCGGCTATTAAATCTCCAGTTGCAATATCCGGTGGGCGGCATGGAAAAATGGGGCGTCCTGGCTGTCTTGAGCTTGACCGTACTGTCCGGTTGCAGCACCTACGCGCCCCCTGCTCCAGCGTTTCACCCGCAGCTCACCGGTGAACATTACGTCGATTCCGGCGACATGCTGCGCGTCACCGTTTATGGTGAGAACGACCTTTCCAGCCAGTACGCCGTGGATCAGGCAGGATATCTGTCGTTGCCGCTGATCGGCGAAGTACCTGCACGTGGACGCACAACGCATCAACTGCGCCAGGCCATCACTGCCCGTTTTGCCGACGGGTTTTTGCTGCATCCGGATGTGGCCGTGGAAGTGGCCGAATATCGGCCGATCTTTGTGATGGGTGCGGTGCAGAATGCCGGCAGCCATGCCTTCATGCCCGGCATGACCGTGCAAAACTCCGTTGCAATTGCAGGCGGCTTTCAATCCGGAGCAGATCAACGCACGGTAGATTTGACGCGGCAGGTCAACGGTCAGGTCATGACCGGACGTGTGCTGATCACCGACCCGGTGATTCCGGGTGACACGATTGTTGTGCGCCCGCTTTTCTAAAGCGTCTGACGCAATCCCTGATCAGCTTCAACGCACCCGTTCTTTGCCTGCAGGCCTTGTCTCATGGTCAAGACGAACCCGTTTCAACGAGAGATGTTTTCAGCTGCCGGGCCAAAGCCAGAGCGCCATCCAGTGCGTCGCCGGCGGGTACACGCAGATATGTCTGAATGTCATCAGACAAAAGCGGCTGGTATCGAACCGCCAGACCGCCCAACAAGGCAATGGCTGGCGCACCCAATGCCATCAGCCGCCGAAGCCCGCTTTCCACCGCAGCCACCCGCGCTTGTATGATGTGCCGTGCCACTGCATCATTGCCGCGAGCAAAATCCCAGACCAGCGGGCAATAGCTGCCATAATCCCGTGGGGTGGCTGATCTTGAAAAATGTGCAACAGCCGCAGCACTGCCGCCAAAGCTGGCCAGAATCGCCTCTGTAAGGCCGCTTTGCGGGCCCATCTCATCATGCGCCAGCAATGCTGCTGCCAAAGCCGCGCGACCGATATCCGCCCCGCTGCCACCATCTGAAAGCGTCAGCCCCCAACCGCCGAACAGCGTTTCCACACCGCCCGCTCTGGCAACATAGGCCGACCCTGTGCCCAGAATGGCAATGCCGCCATCGCACCCTGCATGGGCGCCCAGGCAGGCGGTTATGGCATCGCTTTTGATGGTTGAAGCGGCAAAGGGAAGCTGCTGTTCAGAAAAATCGCTGGCGGTCTTTGCAAGATTTGCACCGGCAAGCCCCAGGCCCGCATGGCATTTTGCCAGACACCGCTCTTCCAGACCGGCCTGTGCCAGGGCCGCAGTGGCCGTCTCAACAATGGAGTTGCGTGCTCCAGCCGGGTCGGAAAATATGTTGGCGCTGCCACCTTCGGCCTCGCCAACAAAAATGCCGCTACCTGTTGTAATACGGACGCGGCAGCGAGTGCCGCCGCCATCCACACCCAGTAACAAGTATTCGCTCATTGTCGCCTGCGCTAGATCAATCCCCGCTTCGACAGGTTTCGCATTAGATGACTTGCGGCGAAAGTCCATTTTTCGCAAGCATCGGTAGAGCGGATTTCATTGGACAAGGCGCCCAGCCGCGGCGAGCGGATGGTGACAACATCACCCACCTTGTGTGTAAAGCCTTCGCCCTCCACATCCCGGTCGTCTGTCGGGGCAAACAATGTGCCAAGAAACAGCACAAGCCCATCAGGATAGGCATGATGATCATTCAACGCCTGGGACGCCAGGTCAGCCGGATCACGACTGATTTTGTCCATCAGGGAAAAGCCTGAAAGCTTGAAGCCATCCTGCCCTGTCACCGTCAGATCCAGACGTGCCTTGCGAACATCGTCCAGCGAGAATTCGCCATCAAAGAAGCGCAGCACCGGACCGATTGCACAGCTTGCATTGTTGTCTTTTGCCTTGGACAGCAAAAGCGCCGACCGTCCTTCAAAGTCGCGCAGGTTCACGTCATTGCCAAGAGTGGCACCGACAATTTTGCCCGCGGAAGAAATTGCCAGCACAATTTCCGGCTCAGGATTGTTCCATGCCGAATCCGGACGAACGCCAGCCAGTTGCCCGGAGCCAACAGAAGACAGGATTTGCGCCTTGGTGAAAATTTCAGCATCCGGGCCAATGCCCACTTCCAGATACTGACTCCAGACACCTTTTTCGATCAGCACCTTTTTCAGCGCCATCGCCTCCGGTGAACCGGGGCGCAGTGCCTGAAGATCAGTGCCGATGAGACGCCCGATTTCTTCCCGGATTGACCGGGCAGCGGAAGGATCTCCCTTGGCGCGCTCTTCAATCACCCGCTCCAGCATGGAGACGACGAAGGTCACACCTGCGGCCTTAAGGGCCTGCAGATCAACCGGGGCCAGAAGCCACGGCTTCGTCGCATCCCTTTTGTCGGGATGCGCGTTGGCAAGAAGATCAGCAAACGAGCCGAGCGTTTCGCCTGTCGCTTCCCGCAAGGCAGCGGCAGGGTCAGGAGCTTCGCACAGGTCGCGCATGGTCGGAAATGCAGCAGAAATATCCACCACATCACCGTTGCGAATGGCCACAATCGCCGGGCCACCAAGATCAGGCCGCCAGACGCGACCGGCCAGAGCGGCCTTGTCTGCGTCTTCCGGTAGAGTTTCGTTTGCGCCTGGCCAGATATCAGCCATTGGTCGCAACCACCGACTGCTGCTGCTCACCCAGACCAGCAATGCCCAGACGCACAGTGTCGCCAGCCTTCAGATAGCGCGGCGGCTTCATACCCATGCCCACGCCCGGAGGTGTACCGGTGGTGATCACGTCGCCTGCTTCCAGCTTCATGAATTTGGACAGGTAGGAAACAATGTGTGCAATCGTGAAAATCATAGTCGATGTATTGCCGGTCTGCACGCGTGCACCGTTCACATCCAGCCACATATCAAGATTTTGCGGATCGGAAATTTCATCCCGCGTCACCAGCCATGGGCCGATTGGGCCAAAGCTTGGTGCGCTCTTGCCCTTGGTCCACTGGCCACCGCGCTCGATCTGCCACGCACGTTCGGAAACGTCATTACAAATTGTGTAACCGGCAACGTAGTTTAGTGCGCTTTCTTCAGAAACGTTGTAAGCGTCTTTGCCGATGACGACGGCAATTTCAACTTCCCAATCGGTCTTTTCCGAACCGATAGGAATGTACACTTTGTCGTTCGGGCCGGTGATGGACGAAGGCGACTTGTTGAAGATGATGGGCTCGCTTGGAATCGGCAGATTGGATTCATGCGCATGGTCGACATAGTTGAGGCCGATGCACAGAAAGTTGCCAACACGCCCTACAACAGGCCCAAGGCGCGAGTCGGCAGGCGCAACCGGCAGGCTGGCAAGATCGGCCTTGCGCAGTTTGTCCAGGCTGGCATCAGACAGATGCTCGCCCGAAAAATCCGGTACAATAGCCGAAACATCGCGGATTTTGCCGTCTGCATCCACAACGCCCGGCTTTTCCTGACCGGCGGCCCCAAAACGTACAAGCTTCATTAAATTCCATCTCCCGGTTGCGCTCTGAGCATTACTGGTTGAAACGGAATCGCTTCAACCGCAAGACAACGCGACAAAGCAAAGATCCAGAGCGTTTCAGGTCAATCTTCGACCAGTTGAGACGCTCGGGACGCACTTCGAAATCACAAGTCCTCAATTGCCGTAACACAGGTTACGGCAATGGAACAGGTGTTATTTGCCCCAACGCAGTGCAATAGGGTCAACCTCACGGGCCAGCTCAAGCATCCCCGCACGTGTTGCCGGGTGCAGCTGTTCCAACGGATGGCGAACACGGTCGCATGCAATCACGCCGCCTTCCTGCATGACTGTCTTGGCTGCGCGCAGGCCGCACTGGCGGTTTTCATAATTCACCGCCGGCAGAATGCGTGCATAGGCTTTTGCGGCCTCTTCACGCCGCCCGGCACGGTGATGTTCAAAAATCGGCTTCAAAAGGTCCGGCAGCATGGCGCTGGACATTGTGCCTGTTGCACCGGCATCCAGATCGGCCATCATGGTGATGGCTTCCTCGCCGTCAAACGGACCTTCAATAACCTCGCCGCCCTGCTCAATCAGCGCGCGAAGCTTGGCCGCAGATTGCGGCACCTCAATCTTGAAATAGCGAACCAGCGGCAGCTCCCGCGCCATTCTCACCATGAATGGCACCGAAAGCGCCACGCCTGAAAGTGGCGCGTCCTGAATCATGATCGGCAGGCCGGAAGCCTCAGCCACACGCGCAAAATGCTCGTAGGTGTGCTTCTCATCCGCTTTGAGAAAAGTGCCGTGATAGGGCGGCATCAGCATCAGTATTGCTGCGCCCAGTTCAGCGGCCTGTTTGGCACGCGCCGCGGCTATGTCCGTCGAAAAATGGCTGCATGTCACCATAACGGGCACCCGCCCGGCCACACGCTCCAGACACAGCTTTGTCAACGTTTCGCGCTCTTCGTCAGACAGCAGAAACTGTTCGGAGTAGTTTGCCAGAATGCAGATGCCATCCACACCCTGGTCAATCATGCAATCCATGACCCGGCGCTGACCTTCCAGGTCAATTGAGCCATCTTCACGAAATGGTGTGGGGGCAACGGGAAACAGGCCGGTGAAAGGCTGCTGAGAGTGAGACGATGTCATCGCATATTCCATGATCAAAGGATGATGTGAGGAAAAGGCCACGCCACCCCCGGAGGAGTGGCGCAGCCCAATATTAAGCTTCAATGACGAAAGTTTACTGCAACATTTCTGCTGGCAGAGACTGACCGAAATACTCTTCGTAAATTGCGTTCAGCTTGCCATTGTGCAGGTTGGTCGAAACCCACTCATTGACCCATTCTGTCAGTTCAGTATCGTTCTTGCGAAGACCAATGGCCATTGGATAAGCGGCCATTTCAAGCTTGACCTCATGTTCCAGGCGCGGGTTGTTTTCCGCCAGATCCTGCGCAGTCGAAAGTGCTGCGGCAAACAGGCTCTGCTGGCCGGTGCCAACCGCGGTCGTTGCCGTTGCTTCATCTTCGTAACGAACGATGGTGGCGTTAGCGCCGGATTCCTTGACCAGTCTGGTCACTTCAATATCGGCAGTTGTGCCACGCGCCACGGCAATCTGCTGGCCGGCCAGATCGGCAGGGCTGCTGATGGCGATGGATGCAGGTGCGGAAATGACAACAGGAATAACGCCGTAAGGACGCGAGAAATCAATAACCTTTTTGCGCTCTTCGGTGATCGAGAAAGACGCGATAACCAGATCAACACGATTGGAAATCAGAAATGGCACACGGTTGGCACCGGATACGGCGACAACCTCAAGTGCAACGCCCAGATCTTCAGCAAGAAGCTTGGCGGTTTCGACGTCTGATCCGGTCTGCTGTGCCGAACCGTCGAGCATGCCGTAAGGAGGATGACCAAGGTCAATCGCAATGATAACGCGGCCGCGTTCCTTGATCTCTTCCAGCTTGTTTGCGTGCGCGGGCTGCGCCAGCAAACCAAATGACAGAGCCAGTGCAAATGCACCAGTAAAAGCATGTCTAAGCATTCATTATCCTCCAGAGAACCGGCTTCCTCTGCCGGTAGAAATGTTCAGAAAAACTCACAGGCCGTTGCCGACGAACTGGTTGAGCTCCGGTGTCTTGGGGTTCAACAGCATGTCTCCGGTTCCGGTTTCCCAGACTTTTCCCTCGTGCATGAACACGATGAGATCGGCGACCTGACGTGCAAAAGCCATTTCATGGGTTACCAGAACCATTGTCATGCCTTCCGCCGCCAGCCCGGCAATAACGCGCAGCACTTCACCGGTCAGTTCCGGGTCCAGTGCCGAAGTTACCTCGTCAAACAGCATCAGCCGTGGCTGCATGGCCAGCGAGCGGGCAATTGCC
>NZ_VTWH01000001.1 GCF_008369445.1 Aureimonas fodinaquatilis | reverse complement strand
GGCCAGGCAGGAGGCCGCCTCAAGCTGGCCTTTGGGAATGCTGAGAAAGCCCGCCCGCATGATTTCCGTGGTGTAGGCCCCGACATTGATGGTCAGCGCAATCACCGCCGCATTGAACGGACCTATGCGCGCGCCCAGCACAGCCAGACCAAAGAACAGCCAGAAAACCTGAATGACCAATGGGGTGTTGCGGATCGCCTCCACATAAATCGTGACCGCGCGTTGTGCGAAAGGCCCGCCATAGAGCCGGGACACCGCGCAGAATGTGCCAAGCGCAAAGCCGGGAACGATGGAAAGCAGTGTCATCCAGATAGTCTGCTGAACACCGATCCAAAGCTCTGGCATGTAGCTCGACAAAAATGAAAAGTCGAATTCGTAAGACACAAAAGCTCCGTCTGCGCGAATACATTCCGCGCCAGCATTTAGACTTAGAGTTTTAATGGCAAACCGGACCAATAGACGCCATAAAGACACAAAAACTTTATATCTTCTGCGTTAGTACCGGAAAACCTCCCATTTCGCTTGCAAAAGTCCGTTGATTTTTCTTGACTAACGCAGCGCTATCATAGAATGGCTATTGTAGGCAATGATCAATTTTAAAAATTCTAAGGGTCGCCATGTCATCCGTTAATGACGTTTCCGCCACCATAATTCTCAACCAGCGCGATAATGTAGCCGTTGCACGGTTGGCAGTAGAGCCCGGAACCCCCGTTGCGCCCGGCGTTATCGCCAGTGCCACGATACCCAGTGGGCACAAGGTGGCCGTGCGCCACATTGCCGCTGGCGAGCCTGTGCTGAAATACGGGCAGGTTATCGGCACTGCGTCACGGGCAATTGAGCCCGGTGAGCACATCCACCTGCACAATCTGGAAATGCAGGACAGTGATGTGCGCCACGAATTCGCTGCCGATGGCCGGGAAACTCCGTTGCTGCCGGAAAATGAGCGCCGCACATTTGAAGGATATCTGCGCCCGGATGGCCAGGTTGGAACACGCAACTATATCGGCATCATTTCTTCAGTGAATTGTTCTGCCACCGTGTCTCGGGCCATTGCCGACCATTTCAATCGTGGCGGCGGGTTGAACGGCTTTGATAATGTTGACGGAGTTGTGGCGCTGACGCACGGCACCGGATGCGCCATCAACATGAAGACCGAAGGCTATCAGTACCTGATCCGGACGCTGAACGGCTATGCCCGCAACCCGAATTTTGGTGGCATTCTGATGATCGGTCTGGGTTGTGAGACCAACCAGATTTCGTTCATCACCGAAAAATACGGCCTGGAGGAAGGCCCCTTCCTGCGCACCATGACCATTCAGCAGCTTGGCGGCACGCGCAAGACCATTGAGGTCGCGAGTGACATCATCAAGGAAATGCTGCCCGCGGTTAACGCTGTAAAGCGCACGACTCAGCCGCTGTCGAAGTTGAAGGTGGCGCTGCAGTGCGGCGGTTCTGATGGCTATTCCGGCATTTCGGCCAATCCGGCGCTGGGATATGCCGCAGACCTGATTGTGGAAAACGGTGGAACGGCCGTGCTGAGTGAAACACCGGAGATCTACGGTGCCGAACATCTGCTGACTCGCCGTGCGACAACCCCTGCCGTTGCACAGAAACTGATGGACCGCATTGAATGGTGGCGTGAATACACGGCCCGCCATGGTGCCGAGCTGAACAACAACCCGTCGCACGGCAACAAGGCAGGTGGTTTGACCACGATTCTGGAAAAGTCGCTGGGCGCAGTGGCCAAGGGTGGCAGCATGCCGCTTGAGGCTGTGTATGAATATGCCGAGCTGATTGACCAGACCGGCTTTGTGTTTATGGACACACCGGGCTACGACCCTGTCGCCGTCACCGGGCAGGTAGCCGGCGGCTGTCAGCTTGTGGTCTTCACCACGGGGCGCGGTTCGGTTTCAGGCTTCAAGCCTGCGCCCTGCATCAAGGTTGCCACCAACAATGAAATGTACACTCATATGAGTGATGACATGGACATCAATTGCGGTGGCATCGTTACTGGCGAAGACAGCATTGAGGCCTCCGGGCAGCGGATTTTCGACAAGATCATTGCAGTTGCTTCCGGCGAAGCGCCATTAAGCGAGACCTATGACTACGGCGATAATGAATTTGTGCCCTGGCAGTTGGGCGCTGTGACTTGAGGCGGAATGAACGCTCCTTTTGAAACATCATCCAGCGGGCGCGTACCAGCCTATGCCCGGATCTGTGCCACGGTTCGCGCCAGCATTGCGCGCGGATCGTTGCCGCATGGTGCCGTGTTGCTGGAAGGCCCTCTGGCCGAACTTTTCAATTCCAGCCGCTCGCCGGTCAAACAGGCATTGGCACAGCTGGAATCAGAGGGGCTTTTGTTTCGCTTTGCCGGTCGTGGACTCATGGTTGGGAAGGCCGATGCGCCCCTGCGCCTGGATATCACTGCCGAAATGCTGGCTGATTCTGCTCAGGAACTTGCGCCTGAGCGTTTGAGTGTGGCCGAAACCCTGTATTACGAAGTTGAGCGCGAGATTCTGAAGCGCTCGCTTTTCGGGCGGTTTCGGGTCAACGAACTGGCATTGGCGCGCCACTACGACGTCAGCCGCATTGTTGCCCGGGAAATTCTGCTCAAAGTGCAGCAGGCCGGTGTTGTGGTGAAAGGCGAGAAAGCGCATTGGTGGATTGTTCCGCTGGATCAGAAGCGCCTGCGCGACCTGTATGAACTGCGCGAACTGCTGGAACCTGTGGCCCTGAGAGCCGCAGCGCCCCTGCTACCGGCACCTGTTCTGGCAAAGGTTGCCGAGCGGTTGCAAAATGCCACCACCCGCTTCCCGGATATTGGCATGGCAGAGCTTGGCCTGTTGGAAGAAGACCTGCACGGCACCTGCCTTTCCTTCTGCCCCAACAGGGACCTGACCGAAGCTTTGCTGCGGTCTCGCGCCTCGCAGATTTCCGGCAAACACATGCAGAGCATTCTCATGCGCACGCCCAGCACAGACGCGTTTCTGGAAGAACACCTTGCGATTGTCGGCGCGCTGCAGGCAGGTGATACCGACGAAGCTTGCAATGCCCTGTTGCAACACCTTGTCATCTCGCGCGAAAAGGGTGCAGATCGCTTGGCGGAATTCCACTCACGGTTTTCCGCTACGGCAATTGACTACATCATGGACTGAGCAAATCCACCGGGAGGGGTTATGAACCAGATTGACTTGAACGGGCGCGTCGCCATTGTAACAGGAGGGGCACGCGGACTGGGAGAGGCGACTGCAAAGCGCTTTATTGAAAGCGGAGCCCATGCGGTCATTTGGGACATTGACCCCGCCGCAATTGATGCAGCCATTGCCAGGCTTGGCGGCAAGGCCAGCGGTCAGGTTGTGGAACTGACGAATGAAGCCGTGGTTGGTCAGGCAGCCGATGCCGTGCGCGACCAGTTTGGCAAGATCGACATCCTTGTCAACAATGCCGGCATTACCGGCGGCAATGGCAAAACCTGGGAATTGCAGCCGGATGTCTGGCGGCAGGTTCTGGAAGTGAACCTTGTAGCCCCTTACCTCACCTCACGCGCCGTTGTTCCGGGCATGATTGAAAAAGGCTATGGGCGTATCGTCAATATTGCCTCCATCGCAGGCAAGGAAGGCAACCCGAACGCCTCCCACTATTCCGCATCAAAAGCGGGTTTGATTGGCTTGACCAAATCGCTTGGGAAGGAACTGGCCGGAACCGGCGTTCTGGTGAATGCGGTGACTCCGGCGGCTGCACGCACGCCGATCTTTGACCAGATGAAACAGGAACATATCGACTATATGCTGTCGAAAATTCCGCTGAATCGTTTTCTGGAACCTTCGGAAGCAGCGGCAATGATCGCCTGGCTCAGCTCCGAAGATTGCTCATTCTCAACCGGCGCCGTGTTCGACCTGTCTGGCGGGCGCGCGGTTTACTAAGGCCCATTGGCCCTTAGGCACTATGTGATTCTTGAAGACGAAAACGCCTCTGCACGTTTCCATGCAGAGGCGTTTTTTAATGCTCAATCCGCTCAGGCAGCCAGAAGTTTTTCCACTGCCGAAATTGCCAATTCAGCCTTGTCGCCATCCGGTCCACCGGCTTGCGCCATATCCGGCCGGCCACCGCCGCCCTTGCCGCCGATTGCTTCAGCCGCAGCGCGCACAAGGTCAACTGCGTTGATTTTACTGGTCAGATCGTCTGTCACGCCAACAACGACACTGGCCTTGCCATCATCCACGGCAACCACGGCCACAACGCCGGAGCCTAACCCCTGCTTCATGCCATCAACCACCGCTTTCAGTTCACGTGCTGGCACGCCTTCCAGCACACGACCCAGAAAAGCAACGTCACCAAGCTGTTTGGGTGCCGGTGCAGCGGAACCGCCATCACCCGCCAAAGCCAGTTTGCGGCGGGCATCTGCCAGTTCACGCTCCAACTTGCGGCGCTCTTCCAGCAAACCATCCACCCGATCAGCGATTTCTGCGGCACCCACCTTCAGTGAAGCGGCGATGCGGCGCACCCGTGCGTCCTGCTCCTGCAGATAGGCCCGTGCCGCCGAGCCGGTCAAAGCTTCGATACGCCGGACGCCTGCACCAACGGCAGATTCCGACAGAACATGAACAAGCCCAATATCGCCAGTTCCCCGAACATGCGTACCGCCGCACAGCTCGACAGAAAAGGTTTTGCCCTTTTTGTCGCCTTCATTCGCCTGACCCATGGAAACCACGCGAACTTCATCGCCGTATTTTTCGCCGAACAGCGCCATTGCACCCATGGCAATCGCGTCATCAACCGCCATGAGCCGGGTTTCAACCGGCGCATTCTGCAACACGATCTCATTGGCCAGCCGCTCAACCTCTGCCAATTCCGCATCGTCCATTGGCTTTGGGTGCGAAAAGTCAAAACGCAGACGTTCCGGCGAAACCAGCGATCCCTTCTGCGCAACATGCGTGCCCAGAACTTCCCGCAGACCTTCATGCAGCAAATGGGTGGCCGAATGGTTGGCGCGGATATTGCTGCGCCTTCCATGATCAACAATCAATTCCAGCGCAGCACCGACGCCCAATGTGCCACGGGACACCTGACCGCGATGAACAAACAAGCCGCCCGCGACCTTCTGCGTGCTGCTGACATTGAAGGTAACGCCTTCCGCCTTCAAAACACCCATGTCGCCGACCTGGCCACCGGATTCGCCGTAGAACGGCGTCTGGTTCAGCACAACTGAGGCCTCCTGCCCTTCGGCAGCCGATTCGACCTCCTTGCCATTAACGACAATAGCCGCAACCTGGCCTTCGGCAGTTTCGGTGTCGTAGCCCAGAAACTCGGTCGCACCCAGTCGCTCACGAATACCGAAATAGACCGTTTCGTCAGACACCTCACCCGACCCTGCCCAACTGGCGCGGGCTTCAGCCTTCTGGCGGGCCATTGCATCCTGAAAACCGGTCAGGTCGACGTGAATATCACGCGCTCGCAAAGCGTCCTGTGTCAGATCCAGCGGAAAGCCATAGGTGTCATAAAGCTTGAACGCCGTTTCACCGTCCAGCTTGTCACCCGCATGCATGGACTGCGTTGCATCATTCAAAAGCGAAAGGCCGCGGTCCAGCGTGACCAGAAAGCGCTTTTCTTCCAGTTGCAATGTTTCCGAAATCAGCGCTTCCGCCCGCCCCAGCTCAGGATAGGCACGGCCCATTTCGCCGATCAAAGTTGGCAAAAGCTTGTAAATAACCGGCTCGCGCGCGCCGAGCAGTTTTGCATGGCGCATCGCCCGCCGCATGATGCGGCGCAGAACATAACCACGCCCCTCATTGGACGGCAGAACGCCATCGGCAATCAAAAATGCGGTCGCGCGCAGATGGTCGGCAATAACCCGGTGGCTGGCAACCGTCTCATCCGTTATCGGCGCGCCGATGACATCCACCGAGGCTCTGATAAGCTGGCGGAACAAGTCGATATCATAATTGTTGTGCACGCCCTGCAGCACCGCCGCAACACGCTCAAGCCCCATGCCTGTATCGATAGAGGGACGCGGCAGTTCTACCCGCTCCCCACCCGGCATCTGCTCGAACTGCATGAAAACCAGGTTCCAGATTTCAATGAATCTGTCGCCATCTTCTTCCAGGCTGCCAGGAGGGCCACCCCACACATGGTCGCCGTGATCATAGAATATTTCGGAGCACGGGCCGCAAGGGCCGGTGTCGCCCATGGCCCAGAAATTATCGCTGGTTGCGATACGAATGATGCGATCGTCCGGAAGACCCGCAATGCTTTTCCAGAAATTGGCCGCATCTTCATCAGTGTGGTAAACCGTGACCAGAAGTTTGTCTTTGGGCAACCCGAATTCTTTGGTGATCAGGTTCCAGGCCAGCTCGATTGCATTTTCCTTGAAGTAATCTCCAAAGGAAAAATTGCCCAGCATTTCAAAGAATGTGTGGTGGCGGGCGGTGTAGCCCACATTATCCAGATCATTGTGCTTGCCACCGGCGCGCACGCATTTCTGCGATGTCGCTGCACGGTTGTAAGGCCGGGATTCAAGGCCGGTGAAAACATTTTTAAACTGCACCATTCCGGCATTGGTAAACATCAATGTCGGATCGTTGCGTGGCACCAGCGGCGACGAGGCTATCTGCTCATGACCATGCTTGCCAAAATATTGCAGAAACGCTGACCGGATTTCATTAACGCCGTTCATTCAATACACCCTGGAATGGCAGTTTGTGGCTTGGTCTTGCCTTATAAACCAGCAAGCCGCCTATGCTGCTTTAGAGCGTTTCAGACGAAAACGAAATGTAGAAAACGAGAAGCGGCAGATTTGAACCCGGCTGTGTAGCGCTTTTGCGTTTGACAGCCGCCATCGCAAACAAATCTGGTGCGGCTTTGCCATTCAGTCGAATGCAAAACCGCACCATTATCCATTCAGAAAAATCAGACCGCTTAAGGCAATCACTCGCCTTCAGCGTCACCCACTTCCAGAAGCTTTTCAGCAATCAACCCGGAATTCTGGCGAATAGAGGCTTCCAGCTCGGCGGCCACTTCCGGATTTTCACGCAGGAAGTTTTTGGAATTCTCCCGGCCCTGCCCCAGACGCTGGCTGTTATAGGAGAACCACGCACCGGATTTTTCAACAATGCCGCATTTGACGCCGAGGTCGAGGATTTCGCCCAGCTTGGACACGCCCTCGCCATACATGATGTCGAATTCAACCTGCTTGAAAGGTGGAGCCAGCTTGTTTTTGACGACTTTGACGCGTGTCTGGTTGCCGGTGATTTCCTCACGGTCCTTAACCGCACCAATGCGCCGGATATCCAGCCGAACCGAAGCGTAGAATTTCAGTGCGTTGCCACCAGTGGTGGTTTCCGGCGAACCATACATCACACCGATCTTCATGCGGATCTGGTTGATGAAAATGACCATGCATTTCGACTTGGAGATCGAGCCGGTCAATTTGCGCAACGCCTGACTCATCAAACGGGCCTGAAGGCCGGGCAAGGAATCGCCCATATCACCTTCGATTTCCGCACGCGGTGTCAAAGCGGCAACCGAGTCCACAATCAAAACGTCAATGGCACCAGAGCGAACCAGCGTGTCCACGATTTCAAGCGCCTGCTCGCCTGTATCAGGCTGCGAGATCAGTAGGTCATCAAGGTTGACGCCAAGCTTGCGGGCATAGACCGGATCAAGCGCGTGTTCAGCATCAACAAAAGCGCAAATGCCGCCGCTTTTTTGCGCTTCAGCAACGGTGTGCAGCGCCAGCGTGGTTTTGCCGGAGCTTTCCGGACCGTAAATCTCGACGATTCGCCCCTTTGGCAAACCGCCTACGCCCAGCGCAATATCCAAACCAAGTGAGCCGGTTGAAACCGTTTCGATATCCAGCTTTTCTGCAGCACCAAGCCGCATGATGGAGCCTTTGCCAAAAGCTCTTTCGATTTGCGAAAGTGCTGCTTCCAGCGCCTTATTTTTGTCCACCGAAACATCCTCAACAAGACGAAGTGAATTTTGTGCCATCTCAGCCCGGTCCTTATTTCACGCGTTGTCGCGGTGCGCAACGCTTATCGGCTCGAGGTTGAATGTACATACTTTGTTCTCATCACGCAAGTGTTTGATCTTGTTTTGTTCTGCACCTTGCGCGGGAGGAAAAGCCTATTCCTCCAGCATGTCCTTTACCGCAACTGCCAGGTCACGAAGGGAAAACGGCTTGGCAAGAAAGCCGAAGCGGGCACCCTCGGGCAGGTTTTTGGCAAAGGCGTCTTCGGCATAACCCGATACGAAGATGAACTTCAGTTCAGGCCGGGTCTTGCGCATTTCCCGCAACAATGTCGGGCCGTCCATTTCCGGCATCATCACGTCGGAAACAACAAGATCCACTTCGCCGCCTATTTCTTCCATGACGGCCAGTGCCTCAATGCCGGATGACGCCTCGTGCACGTCATAACCGCGCATTTTCAGCGCCCGCACATTGCCCGCACGCACATGGTCTTCATCTTCAACCAGCAGAATTGTTGCTGTACCGGACAAGTCCACCTTGCTGCCAGGATGCGCTGTCTCGGCTGTCGTTTCGACCTTCGCCACCGCTGGTTCAACTGGCATATGCCGTGGCAGGAAAATGCGGAAGGTTGTGCCCTCACCCATTCGGGAATCAACGAAAATGAAGCCGCCTGATTGCTTGATGATTCCGTAAACCATCGAAAGCCCAAGTCCGGTTCCCTTGCCGATTTCCTTTGTGGTGAAGAACGGCTCGAAAATACGCTCGGCAACATCTGCCGGCATGCCTGTACCGGAATCCGCCACCTCAACCAGCACATAATCGCCATAGGTCAGTTCGGGATAGCCAAAGCCTGCCACTTCCGCGGAGGCAACATTGCGCGTCGAAATTGCGATGTTGCCGCCATCCGGCATGGCATCGCGCGCATTCTGCACGAGATTGGTGATCACCTGCTCAAACTGGCCGATATCTGCCATCACTGGCCAAAGGTCACGCGCATGGTGCCGCTCCAGCTTGACCAGATCACCGGAAATGCGCCGCAGCAGCAAATGCATGTCGGCAACCACATCCGTCATGTTCAGCATTTTCGGCCGCATGGTCTGCCGGCGGGAATAAGCCAGAAGCTGCCGCACCAGTGATGCTGCGCGGTTGGCACTTTGCTTGATGAGCAAAAGGTCCTGGAATGAGGGGTCGCCACTGCGATGATTGAGCAACAGAAAATCCACCGACGCGGTGATGATTGTCAGCACATTGTTGAAATCATGCGCGATGCCGCCGGCAAGATTGCCGATTGCCTGCATTTTCTGAGCTTTGGCAAATTGCTCTTCCAGCGCGCGCTGGTCGGTGAAGTCGACACCAAAGACCAGTGCAGCCTCATCGCTTTCGCCGTTGATATCCGACACGGCGCTGAAGTAGAGCCGCACCGAACGGCTGTCTTCGCCAGCAAGCTCAACATCCAGAGACGGGATGCCCGCACGCCCCTGCATGGCCGTTTCCATGGCACCGCGAATAGCCTCGTGCGATTCATCACGCAGGGCTTTTTCCAGTGCGACCGTGCCATCAGCGACGGTTTCACCAAACAGGCGTGCAAACGCTGCATTGGCTTGAACCGGATGCCCGGCTCCGTTCAGCGAAGCTATGGCCATGGGGGAGGAATTGAAAAAGCGATTGAACCGGATTTCCGCCTTTTCAAGCGCATCAACCTCATGCTCTTTTCTGGCAGAAAGGTTGAGAACAACGGTGCGCATTCGACCAAGCCTGTCATCTGAGGCTGTTTCGGCCTGCTGCAACAAGCGAACAGGCAGACGCTTGCCGGACTGTGTCACCATGTCCACGTCCACCACACGCATACGCCCGGCCTCTGCGCGGGCGGCGGTCTGCAACAAAGCTCGCCCCTCAGCGCCAACAATATCGGCCACTGCCAGTTTCCCGGCGTCCAGTGCAGTCAGGTCCAGTCCCAACCACCCTGCCAGCGTTCCGTTCAGGTAGACAATGCTGCCAACCTCATCAGAAGCAAAAAAGCCCACCGGCGCGTGGTCCAGATAGTCGATAGCGTCCTGCAGCTCCTGGAAGAAAGTTTCCTGTTCGGTCCGCTCATCGGTGATATCGCAGATTTCCCAGACACTCAGCCGCCGCGCGCCAGAATTCAGCGCGCGCACCCGCACCCGGTACCATGTTGGCTGCGCCTTGCCGGACAAGGCCCGGGAAAGGCGAAACTCTTCCTGCCCGTCACCTCCTTCGCGGGCCAGATTGGACAGACGGTAGGTGGCTTCCGCCGCCTCAGGCTCTCGCAGCAGAAGCTGCTCAAATGTGCGCGCATCCTGCGCCGAATGCATGCCCGTGGCTTCACCATAGGCCCGGTTGGCATAGATGATTCGCCCGCGCTCATCGGTCATCAGCGTTCCAACGGGCAGATTGTCCATAAAATCCTGCGCCAGCCCCGCATCCGCAGATCGGGTGGAAAACTGCAGGAAGCCAAGCGCCAGCGCGAAGCATGCCAGAACACCGATTGCCGCCAGAAACCCGAAAATCGCCAAAACCGCGAACCCGCCAGCCGCATGCCCCCAAAGTGCCAATGCACCCGCCACGACCAACAGAAATGCGCTTAATGCCAGCAACCGCCAGACATTTGCGTGCCCTGCACTGCGGTTCACCAATGGCTTTTTGGGCGGAACTGAAGTTTCAGCAGTCATTTGAGAAGCCATCGGCCAAGGTGTAGAGTCCTGTTGGTTATTTGCCTTGTATGGCAACTTGCTGCGAAACTGCGCTACATGTCCAGAAGCGGCAAAACTGCCGCAGATTACAGGAATATATTCAGCACCGCTGGCAATTCTACCACTCAAAGCTGTCGCGGCCCTTGATGTGAGCAAGATTTCATAACAGAACCGGTGCAGAGTGCTGCGCCTGCCGGTTTGCTGGCAGCAATTGCAGCAGGAAGCTATATAATGACCATTGCAGCCAACGGATAAACCACTGGCCAATATGGACGACCAGGGAGACCGTAGAATGTTTGAGGGGCTCGTTAACGCTCTTGGGGGCGCAGGAATAGCCTCGGCTGTCGCTGTCATATTGGCCATCGCAGCAATTCTGATCATTGGCTATTTCATCTATGCACTGTTTCGCAGCCTTACTGGCAGCGGCAGGCTGCACCGCGGGCGCAACGCCCAACCGCGTGTTGCCGTGCTGGACATGACCCCGGTCGATCAGAAACGGCAGCTGGTTCTTATTCGCCGGGACGAAGTTGAACATCTTGTTCTGATCGGCGGATTGAACGACGTGCTGATAGAGTCCGGCATTGTGCGCCAACCGGCTGGTCGAAGAATAGATCCCGCCTTTGCTAACGAAAGCTCTGCTGCTCCAAAGCGGGCCGAGCCGGAACCTGTAGCCATGCCACGCGCACCGGCTGCGCAGGTGCGTAAGCCGGCCGCTGCACCTGCGCCTGCGCCTGTCGCGGTGCCAGTAGCGCCAGTAGCACAGGAAGTGCCAGAGCCGAGGCTGGAAACTCCGGCAGAACCGACCCTTACCGTTCCACAGGCTGCGCCACAGGTTCAACCACCACGCCCGGTGCAGCCACCGCGCTCCATGGCAACGCCCACCCTGCCAACAGCCCGCCCCGCACCCCAGGCGCCGGAAAGCTCTGGCACCATGCAATTGCGCGGCACGACCGGCATTCCGCAGCAGGCAGCACCAGCAGCGGCTGAACCAGCGGAGTTTGCCAAATCGGAGTCAACAGAGCCGACCCCTGCGCCACAACCACTTCAGGTGCGTAGTTTTGCCAGCAATGTGCAAATTCCGCGCCAGCAGCCACTGACCGCAAAACCAGCGGCTACCGCCCCGGCGGTTACGCCGCCGGCACCCTCCGGCAATGCTGGTGCTTCCAAAAATGACATTGAAAGCTTTTTGACAGCGGAACTGAACACCCGTTCAGCGGCAAAGTCAGCGCAAGCCACCACCCCTGCACCGGCCGCAACAGCGCAACCGGAAAAGCCGGAACCGGAAGCTGCGCGCAAGGAAGCAACGAAAATGCCAACGCTTGAGGATGAAATGGACGCGTTGCTCCGCGACTTCACCCTCGAATCGCCAGAACGGCGCTAGAGCCCAACTCGTTCATGCGGCCTCGTTTTAGCGATGAGGCCATGTGAAAAAACAGAGAGTTAAAGCGTTTCAGATCAATCACTCTTTCTGAAACGCTTTTGGAAGACACGCTGCAGACAAAGAAACGGCCGGATTTTCATCCGGCCGTTTTAATTTTACGCTTGGCAATGAGTGGTTCTACTCGTCCCGATAAACCTTCTCACGCCTCTCATGCCGTTCCTGCGCTTCCAGCGAAAGCGTAGCAATCGGACGCGCATCCAGCCGCCTCAGACTGATAGGCTCGCCGGTTTCTTCACAATAACCATAGGTTCCTTCATCGATCCGCTCGAGAGCTGCATCGATTTTCGCGATGAGCTTTCTCTGCCGGTCCCTCGCCCGCAGCTCTATGGCACGGTCGGTTTCCGAAGAAGCACGATCCGCCGCATCAGCAAGGTTTGGGTTTTCCGATGCAAGTGCATCCAGCGTTTCACGGGATTCACGCAGGATTTCAACCTTCCAGGCAAGGAGTTTCTTGCGAAAATACTCCCGCTGACGGTCATTCATGAAAGGCTCATCTTCCCTGAGTTCGCCTTCGACTTGAAGAGTTTCGCTCATTTCGCTTCCTCTATAACCGTCATTTTGCGCTGCTTATACCGGCAGTTTTTCGCCCCTACAAGATGGTTCTATTGTCAACATACCTTCGAAGGCATCAGCCATCAGAACTAGCAATTACTGCATTTTACGCAAGAATGGTTTAAAGCTTCTCAACCAGTCACATGCCCCGTTGCAGAGCGCGCAGAAAGCGGCAAAATAAGCATATGTCAGCACCATTCGCCCAACGGCTTTACCTACTTCGCCACTTCCATGCCTCCCCACCCATGCCGGGGCAGAGTGATTTTCAGCGGGATCTGGACACGCGAGGCATGCTTCAGGCGCGCAGTCTTCTGGCTAAAACCGGAACTGCGGGCCTGGAGTTTTCCAAGGTTTTTTCATCGCCTTCCGCACGAACCCGGGCGACTTTGCGGGGCATGGGAATTGCCGAAGACGATTCGCGAATCGAATTTGTGGATGCGCTGTATGATGCCGATGAAGCTGTTTACTACGACCTGACATGCCAAGGCGTGCAGGATGGAACACTGATTGTGGGCCACAATCCCGGCATGGAGGATTTTCTGATATCGCTCTGCCGGGAGGTGGACGGCGTCCCACCCGCTATGGCTGGCGGGCTTTCCACCGGCGTGCTCGCAGTGCTGCAGGTTCCCCGTCTGGCCGGCGCCATGCGCCCGGGCGCTGCAAGGCTGGAAAAGCTGCTGCTTCCGGATATTGCCTGAACGCGAATTGAAACGGCCCCGAACGGGAGTATGCATCAATCATGCCAAGCCTTGCCGATGAAGCGCGCTATGCGCTGGACAATCTGGCAGACCGCACAGCCGAGTTGTTTCACCCCACCCTGCGCATTGGCGTGACCGGCCTATCCAGGGCGGGAAAAACCGTTTTCATCACCGCGCTTGTTCACAACCTTCTGCATGGGGGAAGATTGCCGCTGTTGAATGCGCAGGCAGAAGGCCGCATTGGCCGCACTTATCTGGAAGAACAGCCGGATGATGCCGTGCCGCGCTTTCAATATGAGGAACATGTCCGTACCATTCTGGAAGATCGACAATGGCCACAATCCACCCGCGCCATTTCGGAACTGCGGCTGACCATTGAGTTTCAGTCGGCATCAGGTTGGTCGCGGCTGTTTTCCGCCGGGCGCATTTCACTTGATATTGTCGACTATCCCGGCGAATGGCTGCTGGATCTGCCTTTGCTGGATAAGGATTTTGCTGCTTTTTCGCAGGAATCCCTGGAGCGTGCGTCATTGCCGCAGCGCAGCGCCATTGCATCGCCTTTTCTGGAAATGATGCGGCAGATTGATCTGGCAGCCCCTGCCGATGAAGTGACCAGCCAGAGGCTGAGCGCCAGTTTTGCCGACTATCTGCGGCGCTGCCGGGAAGATGATGCCGCCCTGTCGACCTTGGCCCCGGGCCGGTTTCTCATGCCGGGCGATCTGGAAGGTTCTCCAGCATTGACCTTTGCGCCGCTGCCTGTAACGCCGGGCGCCGAATATCCGAAAAACAGTTTCGCCGCCGTGCATGCAAGGCGTTACGAGGCCTATAAAACCGTTGTTGTAAAACCGTTTTTCCGTGAGCATTTTGCCCGGCTTGACCGGCAGATCCTGCTGGTGGATGCCATGCAGGCCATTAATGCCGGGCCCGACGCGGTGCGAGATCTGGAAACCGCCCTGACCGATATTCTGACCTGCTTTCGCCCCGGAAGGGCAAGCTGGCTGGGCGGGCTTTTGACGCGGCGCGTGGACCGGCTTCTTGTGGCTGCCACCAAGGCTGACCATCTGCATCGGGAAAGTCATCGGCGTATGGAGGCAATTGTGCGCAGGCTGGTCAATTCAGCAGTTCAGCGCGCGCAATTTTCCGGCGCGCAGACAGAGGTCATTGCCATGGCGGCAGTGCGTGCCACGCGGGAAGCCAGCGTTGAAGACCATGGCGAGCGATTGCCGGTTATTGTTGGCACCCCGTTGATGGGTGAGCGGATTGCGGGCAAGCTGTTTGACGGCGAAACTGAAACGGCAATTTTTCCCGGAGATCTGCCAAAAGACCCGGCGGCATTGCTGGCCGCTGGTGATGAAGCTCTGGCCTCCATGGCTCCCCTGACCTTTGTGCGCTTCAAGCCACCAAGGCTTGAAAAGGATGAAAGCGGCCTGACCCTGTCGCTGCCGCATATTCGACTGGATCGCGCCCTGCAATTTCTGATTGGGGATCGGCTGGCATGAGCGATGACAGACAACGCCCGCCCCGGGCATTTGATACCACACCTGCCAGTCCGGCACCGCCGCGCCCTGCCCGTGCGCCGCGCGCCGTAACCGACCTTTCCATGGTGCAGCTTGACCCGGAAGAGGCACTGGAACTGGAAATGCTGGAAAGCTCTGCCACCGGCACTTTGCAGGCGCCCGCGCGCCGGCGACGCCTGACGTTCGGCAAGGTGTTTTTCGCCGGACTTGGCCTTGTTGTTTCCATGAGTGTCGGCCTTGCCCTTGACAGTCTGGTGCGGGATTTTTTCGCAAGGGCTGATTGGCTTGGCTATGCTGCAATGGTTGCATCCGCAGTGCTGGTTATCGGTGCGGTTGGCGTTGCCCTGCGCGAGCTGCGCGGCCTTATGAAACTGCGTCAGGTGGAGACAGAGCGCCGAGAGGCCCGCCAGGCCTATGACAGCAATGACGAAACCGCCGCGCGCCACGTCATTTCCAGGCTTTCCAGCATGCTTTCCGGCCGGGCGGAAACCTTTGCCGGACGCCAGCGCCTGAATGCGCTGGAGAATGAGGTGATTGACGGTCGAGACAGGATTGTGCTGGCCGAGCGCGAGTTGCTGCAGCCGCTGGACCTGCGCGCTCGCGCACTCGTGCTGGGCTCGGCCAAGCGCGTATCGGTTGTCACTGCCGTCAGCCCGCGTGCGCTGGTCGATCTGGCATTTGTTTTCTACGAAACTGTGCGGCTAATTCGCAGAATATCTGAACTTTACGGCGCACGCCCTGGCACAATTGGCCTTGCGCGGTTGACCCGCGACGTTTTGACACACCTGGCGGTAACTGGCTCAATAGCGGTGGGTGATGGGCTTGTGCAGCAGGTTGTCGGCCATGGATTGGCGCAAAAACTTTCGGCAAAGCTTGGAGAAGGCGTGGTTAACGGGCTTTTGACAGCGCGAGTTGGCCTCGCCGCCATGGATTTGTGCCGCCCTATGCCGTTTCTTTCCATTCAGCGTCCGGGCATGGGCAGCATGTTCCGCGACCTTTCGGCCGTTTTGAATGAGCGGACGGAAAGGAACGATTAACCGTTTTTCGAAATAATGGCAGTCTGATGTTCCCGACCTTCGAGGCCCGTTCCATGTTTCGCTCCATTCTTGCCGGCATTGTGCTTATGGCAACCACTGCAACTGGCTTTGCCGGTTCTTCGGATGCTTTTCTGAAGCATATTGACGGGCGTTGGATTGGCCCGGGGGAAATTGTTGCCGGCAAATACAAGGGCACACGTTTCACTTGCGATCTGGCTGGCGGCACCGAAAACCGCCCTTCCTCGATGGAACTTGACGGCACATGCCGCGTCGGTCTGTTTTCACAGAAAATGACCGCAAAAGTTTCGCACAATGGCTCAACCTATCAGGGCGCGTTTCTGGACGGTGCAAAAGGTGCAGGGCTGGACATCAGCTCTGGCGTTATCGAAGGCGACCGCATGGTTTTCGGGCTGGACCGCAAAAGCCTGAACGGTGCCATGGTTGCGCGAATGGAAAGCCGGGATGCGCTGAATGTCACAATTTCGGTCAAGGTGGACGGCAAGCTGGTACCTGTGCTGGGCATGAAGCTGAAACGCGAAGCAGGCTCCGTCCGCCAGACCGCGCTTCAAGAAGACTAGCTGCAAGGTCATCAAGTTATTAATAAGGCCGCCTGATCACCTCAGGCGGCCTTTTCAATGTTTAGAACTTCACGCGCAGACCAGCGCGGATGCCATGGTCTGAAATGCCGGAGCCGAACTGCCCGGAATAGTTAACAGCAAAGCTGGCATTGGGGCGGAACTCGGCGCTGAATCCTGCCTCTAACACGGCTACATCCTGCGCGAGCGGCACACCGGAAACGGCAAAGAGGCCCGATCCGGCAAATGAGTTGGTGCTGGCCGGCACATCGTCATTCAGGCTGTGACGCCACCCGGCCATACCATTGGCCGAAACCGTTATGCCGTTGACCTTGAAGTCGCTGCTCGCTCGCAGACCCAGCGTGGTAAAACTGGCTTCCTGCGTATCACCATTGCTGCTCAGTGATTCAGCCCCACCCGCTTCTGTGAAGCTCGAAGTGTCGAGATTCACGTAAGCGATGCCGGCAAATGGTTCGAACGAAACAGATTTCACATCAACGCCGTATCCGACTTCACCATAGGCCTGCGCTGTTCTTGCGGAATAGTCGGCAGACAGGGCATCGGCAAATCCGGAAAAGGCCACGGCGCGGCTGGATGACATATCATGCCAGGCATGATTGAGACCAAGCTTCAGGTTGAACGCGTCCCACTGCCCGCCGCCATAGACGCCCAGGCTGTAGGTGTCAGCCGATACGGAGCCCCGGCCACCATCCAGTTCAAGCTTTGAATGCCCGTAACCGCCCACAACACCGATGCGCAACGCGTCCTGTACAGAACCATCTACGCCCAGGAACAGCCCGCCCGCATCGCGGTTCGCGCCAGCCACATTGGTATTGCCATCAAAGCTGCCCCAGGAACCGTAACCCTGCATCCAGATGGCTCTTTCCCCGCCTTCAAAACTGCTTTGCAATTGCCGTGTCGTTGCCTCCCGGACAAAGCGACTGTCCTGCAACAGGCCGGTTTTGGCAGAGGCGTAAACCTCACCCGAAAGCTGGTCCAGCGCCGCCGGCATGGGCGCATCACTCTGGAAAGCGCCAACAGCAAGCCGCAGCGCATTGTCGTAGCTCAGGCTTTGCACACCGGTGGCCGCTGCGAACTGGTTTGGTGTTACCGCTGCTGCCGTGAACGGACGGGTTTGAACAGCGTTGATGTAGATGGCGTTGGGCGCATAGACCGCATCCAGCTCGAAAAATGCCGAGATGGCCCTTTCGCCAGTCAATTCATAAGTGCCGGCAACCCCATCAGTGGCGGTCAGCACGGTGTAATGTGCGTTGGTGGCAAATTCGCCGCTGCCGTATCTGCTCAGGTTCAACACTGCACCGGCGTCAATTGTCGCCGCACCGCTCACTGCTATCAGATCGGACACCATGCTGCCCGGCACCAGTTCCGCCTCATACACAGTGCCGCTTGCCTGGTTGTAATCGCCAACAATTTCCAGCGTACCTGGGCTGTTGCCCGGTGCAATGGTCGCTCCTGCCTGCAGCGCGGTCGCCCCCACTTTGCCCGATCCGGAAAGTGTGGCACCGGCAAACACAGTCACTGCCGATAACGCATTGTCGCCATTGACCACCAGTTCACCGCTTTTCACCAGCGTAGAGCCGGTAAAGCCGCCGCTACTATCGGCAAATGTCAGCACGCCATTGCCAGTCTTTTCGATGTAATCAAAATTGCGAAACTGCCCTTTGGCGCCAACGGAAAGCATCGAAACCGTGGCCGCCTCACCGGTGTCCAGAATGAGGTAATCTTCGCCGATACCGCCCTTTACAATGCCTTCAATGTTCAAATTCTCCGCGTTGACATAGAGCCGGTTTACGCCGCTGCCAAATCTGATGGCGTCACCGCCGCCAGTATTGGCAATCCGGCCGGAATTGCGGATCGTTGTATCGAAATCACCGGTAACAATGGTTGCATCAACATCTGAACTGCTGACGATCGTTCCGGTGTTTTCCACCATGTTGGACGTTCCACTGATCGTCACGCCGGGGCCCGTGGCATTGATTGTGCCGGTGTTCGTCAACGAAACTGCGCCATCATCACTGGTGACGACAACACCGCTGGCCCCCGAGACGATACCATCCTGCTGAACAGTGCTGGTGCCAAGTTTGGTTTCAGCCCAGATGCCCATCTGCTCGCCGGAAACCGAGCCGCCCAGCTTGTTTTCAACCAAAACGTCGCCGGAAACGCCGACCCGTGCATGGATGCCGTAATGGCCGATGCCCGCATCCGCGTGATCTGTATCGTCTTGCGAAACAAGCGTGCCGCTGTTGGTAATGGTGACATTTCCGGTTTCCGACCAGGAAACCGCGGCGGAATCGTCTTTCGCGGTCACCGTGCCGGAATTGATGACGGAAGAAGGGCCAGCCGAAGACCAGGCTACCAGGCCCTGCCGGATATTGCTGACCACCTGTCCGGAATTGTCGATAGTGGCCAGACCGTTATAGTTGATCGCCCGAATGCCCGCCTGCTCTGCCGTGACGGTGCCGGTGTTGGTTATGCTGACCACAAGCTCATCTTCGCCACTGCCATCAGCGTAAAGGCCGCGATACTGCGTCGATGTGACATTTCCGGAGTTGATCAGAGTGACGTCGCCGCCATGCGTGGTCAGCGTTATGCCAACCTGCTCTGTGCCATTGGCAATCACCGTGCCGGCATTGTCGGCATACATGCTGCCCGAACTGTTGTTGCGCATCCATATCGCGCCGAAATCCTTGTCAGACGTCAGCGATACATCCGCCCCGGCGATCAGCTTCATCTGCACATTGCTGCGCTCGGTGAACATCACCACGGCGGGATAATCCGCCCTGTGGACGGTGGTGCTGCCGATGATGGTCAAAGTCGCGTCAAGCGGGTCGGTCGAGCTGTCGCTCGTATTGAAAACAATTGCGCCTGTTGGTTCCGAGTCGATCGTTGCAGTGACGACGCCATCAACCGCACTGAAGGCGATTTCCTCAACGTGGCAGCTGATAACCGAGGCATTTCCTGTGACTGTACAATTGCCTGAAGGCTCTGCCAGAGCCGGTGTGCCCCCAAGCACGCCCAGCGCCAGCAATGGCGCGAAGGCCGCGGTCGCCAGCAAACGGCGTGTTACCTGCCCATAGTTTGATGTGCAGGCAAATTTGCAAAGTCTGGTCATGATGAACTCTATCCTGACAGCGAACTCAAACCGCCAGACACAGCTTCCTGTCCGCGGCTATACGTTGCATTGATTGAAGGGACTGAAGAATCCCGGGACGATCCCACCTCGCCCTTGCCGTCAGATTATACGCTCTAAAGTTATTTGTCTTTCACAAATATGATATCATATATAAGAATTTCTCAGTAAACTTTCTGGTCTTGCCACCACGTCCCGTCAGCAGAAACCGCATCAATTCCCGCGGTATCAGTCATGCTCAGCCAATGGCGCACGGTCTTGCCTGCCACTGCCATGTCTGGCGCAATATCAGCCAGCGGACACAGCACAAATGCGCGTTCCTGTATACGCGGATGCGGCAGCTCCAGCCGCTCACTGGCCCAGTGCGTTTCACCATAGGTCAACACATCAATATCAATTGTGCGCGGCCCCCATCGCATATGGCGCTGCCTTTTCAACGAAATTTCAACGCTCAGACACAAATCCAGCAACAGCTCGGGTTGCAAGGCTGTTTCCAGCAAGGCGCAGGCGTTGAAGAAGTCCGGCTGGTCCGTGACACCCCAAGGCGGTGTCTTGTAAAGGCGTGACACCGCCAGCACGGATGTGTTTTCACTATGGCTTAGAATTTCAAGCGCGCGACGCATGTTGGCGACGGGTTCGCCAATGTTGCCCCCAAGGCCGATGCACGCCCGGTTCATTGCGGCTGTCCTGCCGCCAGAACTGCGTCAGCAACCAGCAAGGCATCGCGGTTGGTCCGCACTGCATGCACCCTGAAAATATCCGCGCCCCGTTCTCGCAGCAGCACGCTGGTGGCAGCGGTGGCGATGTCGGGTTCGGGGTCATCCCGCTCCATCATGGCTTTGACAAAGCGCTTGCGTGAAGTGCCGACCAGCAGCGGAAAACCCAATTCATGCAGTTCGTCCAGACGCAGCATCAGCTCCAGATTTTCGTTGCGGTCTTTTTCAAACCCGAAGCCCGGATCCAGCACAAGGCTCTCATCCGATACATTGAATTTTCTGGCAATCTCTATGGATTTGTTGAGAAATTCAAACTGGTCATCAATCACACCAGTCAGTTTCTTCCGCTCTCTTCCGGTGTGCATCAAACACAGGCCAGCCTGCAGATTTCCGGCCACCGCTGCCATTTGCGGGTCCTTCTGCGCCCCGAAAACATCATTGATCACATGCGCTCCGGCAAGAACTGCCTTTTGTGCCGTTTCCGCACGATAGGTGTCTACCGAAATCAGGCAGTCGGACATCTGCGCCAACGCTTCAATGACGGGCAGGATTCGCCGCTGCTCTTCCAGCGGGCTGACCGGAACAGCGCCGGGGCGTGTGGACTCGCCGCCGATATCAATAATGTCTGCGCCATCATTCACCATTGCCAAAGCTGCGCTGACGGCCGCGTCAACGCTATCGCGATAGCGCCCACCATCGGAAAAGCTGTCGGGCGTCACGTTCAGAATGCCCATGATGCGGGCTTTTGGTCCCAGCTTCAGTGAGCGCCCATGCGCCAGACGCCAGACCCGTGCCGGATGCATCAAACGTTTCATACTCTGGCACCTCACGTTAACGATTTCCGAAGCCTTGATGCCCATATCATAAGACTGGCTTCGTAAAGACTGTGTCTTGCGTTAGTCTGGCGAACCGATGAACCAAAGTCTGGCGGAAAAATTATGAAATGCACAGTCGCCTTGCTTTGCACTTTCGGGCTTACCCTGGGGCTTGCCTCCTCGGCAATTGCGGCCAGCGTCAAACAGCGCGTCAGCTATTTCCCCATTTATGGCAACACGCTGGAAAAGCTGGAAGCTTCAATGTTGAAAAATGGGCCGCATTTCAATGAAAGCGCCTCTGGTCACCCCGGTGCCGCGACTGTCACTTTTGACGGCGTTGTCAGCTACAAGCCAACAGAGCGTGGCTGCGTGATCGATAACGCCGACTTTTCCCTGGTTGTCGAGCTTTCCCTGCCCAAATGGACCAACCGAAGCGGTGCGTCCGAGGAAACCATATTTTTATGGGAAACATTTGAGCGTGACGTGGTGCGTCATGAAATGCACCATGCAGATATCGCCCGTAAATGGGTGACAAAGCTTGAAATGGCGGTTCGCAACTCATCGGCTGCACCAGATTGTGAAACGCTTGAAAATGCGGTCCACAGAACATCCGAGCGCTATTTGAAATGGCATGAGGATGAACAACGCGATTATGACCGCAAGGAGTTTCGGGAAATGAACCTGCGGCTGAAGCGTGCGCTACGTGACAGGCTTCGGGCGGGCGACTGACAAGAGCGTTTCAGATGACCATCCGGTCAGCCGAAACGCTCCAGGCTTCATTCATAGGAACGTCCGCGCTTGAACGCAAAGACCGCACTGAGCAAAGCAACCAGCAATATGCACAGAGTGATTGGACGCGTTGCCACGGTGAAGAAATCACCACCGGCGAAAATCATTGCGCGGTTCAGGTTCACCTCGATGATACCGCCCATGACAAAGCCAAGGATCATCGGGATGGGTGAGAAGCCAAGCTTTTCCATGACAAATGCCAGCGCACCAAAGCCCAGCACCATGATCGAGTGGCCGATATTGTTGTCATAGGCATATGCGCCCACGGCCAGAAGCATGATGATGTAAGGCCCCAGAGTTCCGGCAGGAACCTTGGCGATTGGCACAAAGGCGCGCATGCCGAATATTCCGATGACCAGAAGCAGGATATTGCACAGGATCAGGCCGAAAAAGATCGACAGGACCAACGGCCCACCACTGGTGAACAGGGTTGGCCCCGGCACAATGCCCTTGCTGATCAGAACGCCCATCAACACGGCAATGGCGCCTGAACCGGGAATACCCAGCGCCAGAGCGGGCACCAGAGCGCCGGCCACGCATGCATTGTTTGCGGCTTCCGGCGCAGCAATGCCCTCATCAATACCGGTGCCGAACTTGTCGCCGTCCTTGCACCAGCGCTTTTCCTCATTATAGGCAACAACCGAAGAAATGGTCGGCCCCGGACCGGGCAGAACGCCGGTTGCAGTTCCGATCAGGCTTCCGCGCATGAAGGATGGTGAAAGCTTGATCCAGTCGCGGAATGGCAGGCCGTCATCCTCCCGCAGTTTGATGACTTCCGTACCATCCTTGCCCGGCCCCATGACGCGAATTTGCTCCAGCATGCGGAAGGCTTCCGGCGCCGCCAGCAAAGCAATGATCATCACCACTTCCGGAATGCCTTCAGCCAGGAATGGCAGGCCGAAATCGAAGCGAATGCCGCCAAAGCCGGATTCGCCAACTGTGGCCAGCAGCAAGCCGATGGTGGCTGCGATAAAGCCTTTGATCGGGTCCGCTCCGGTAAAGCTGCCAACAACCGAGAGCCCGAACAGCCCGATTGCAAACATTTCCGCCGGCCCAAACCGCAGCCCCACCCAAGCCAGCCCGGAAGCCGCGAAAACAAATATGACGCTGGATACAATGCCGCCGAAGACGCCCGAAACCAGCGAGATCATCAACGCGCGGTAGGCGCGCCCCTGCTTGGCCATCGGATAGCCGTCCAGCACGGTGATGGCATTGGCAGCGGTGCCGGGAGTGCGGATCAGAATGGAAGGAATGGAGCCGCCATATTCCGCGGCGGAGTAAATCGCCAGCAGGAACAGCACCGCACCTTCCAGCGGCATCAGAAATGTAAACGGAAACATCAGCGCCAGCGCTTGCGAGCCGCCGATGCCCGGCAGGATACCAAGGAAAATACCGAGGATAACTCCGCCCAGCACAAGGCCAAATGTCACCGGGTCGAAAATCATGAGAAGCGCTGGAATAGCGAGTTCAGAAAAATTATCCATCCAGATCGACCTTCTGCGTCAGAGACAATCCGGGCAAGGCTGCGCCAGGTATGCCTGCGGTATTGCGGAGAAACACGAAAAGCCTTTTGCAGTTTTGCAAATGGCTGAAATGCCTAGAGGTAGTAAGGCAGGAATTTCAGAGGCAGTTGCACACGCAGCGCCAGAACAAACAGGACATACAGCACCAACATTCCGGAGGCGGCTCCGATCAAGGTTGGCAGTGGCTTGCGAAAGCGGAAGTAAAGATAGCCGGCAAGATAGGTGAAGGCGGCAATTTCGAACCCGACGATTGGCATCAGCACCACCATGCCGATGGCCGTAACAACGGCGATCAGAAACAGCGCGCCGTTTTCACCCAGCGGCGAATTTGCCGGAATAACCCTGCCAGCCTGCTTGTCTGCCGAAGCACGACGGAGCGAGCGAACCAGCAGACAGACCGAAAGTACGCTCAGCAGCACCAGAATAAGCTGCGGAAAGAATGCCGCGCCCGGATATCCGCGCAGCACAGGCGGCGCAAAGGAAAGCGTCAGGTAAAAGCCAAAGGCGCAAAGCCCCAGCAAGACGACACTGGTCGCCAGGTCTACGGTGTTCTTTGTCATGTTTAACCGGCCAGTTTTCACGCAATGCCGAATGGCACCACCGCTCGTTGATCGAGATGCGAAAGTTTGGGGTGGCAGCGGCTGGTGCCGCTGCCATCAGGGCACCTATTGTGTAAGGCCCGACTCTTTCAGGTAGCGCGCAATTTCCTCACGAAGCTGGTGGAACCTTGCCGTATTAGCCTCGGTGTCTCGGCTGAATGCCGGTACAACGTGGGTATTGTTGGCCAGATATTCCTTGTAGCCATCGGACTCGAGCGCCCGCTCGAAAGCGTCCTGAATTTTGGACTGAATGTCGTCCGGGGTGCCCTCTTTGACGAACACGCCCTGAATCTGGTGGCTGAATTCATAGTCCTCATTCAGGTCAGCAGGAACACGCAACTCTCCGATGCCCGGCAGTTCCACCTGTTCCTCATTCAGCAGAAGAAGCATTCTGGCTGCACCGTTTTCAACATGCGGCTGCCAGATTCCGGGCGGGCCCATTGCGACGTCCAGATGGCCACCCAAGGTATCGCGCAGTGGCTCTCCAGAGCCCTGATAAGGCACAAAGCTCCATTCGACATCAAATGCTTCGAACAGTTTGAGCAGGTGAATGTGGTGGGCGGAACCAATGGCGCCGCCAGCAGCGGTTACAACGCCGGGACGAGCCTTCATGTCCTCAATAACGTCTTCAAAGGTTTCATATGGGCTGTTGGTGGAAACCGCGACCACATAGAGAAACTTTTCGACATCAACGATATTGAGAAACTGGTTTGGATCCGGCCGAAATGTCGGCAGTCCCATATAACCGGCAAAGCTGGAATTGCGCTGCAACCAGGTGTAGCCATCGGCCGGGCGGTTGGCCACATATTCAGCGGCCTCGTTGCCATTGCCGCCAGCACGGAAAACAACTTCGACCGGCTGCCCCAGTTCGTCACCGACCAGACGACCCATCAACTGGCACCATTGTGCCGCACCGGAGCCTGGTGACGTTGCACAGATGAACTCTGCGCGCCGCTCTGGCCAGTTTTCAGAGGCAGTGGCCATGGAAGTCAGGCCCACGGCCATGGCAACCGATGCACAGAGACCAGTCAGATATTTCCGATACACAATCATGCAATCCTCCCATTACATCGCGCCCCAACTCCCGATTGAAGCAGCTTATTGACTTATTACATTACAAAAACGTCATAAATTTCTGATATATTTAAATTTAATTAAGCGACGAATTCTCTGCGCCGCTCTTCCATTGTATCCTGCAGAAATGCGGTTGAACGAATTTCCACAAGCCGCGTCGGTTCATCTGCCGGAATGTTAAGGCTGAAAGAGGCGTTCAAAGGCACCTGAATGATGTCACCCTTGCTCGCGCTTTTGCGTTCGCCAGCAACATCCGCGTCGACTTTGCCCTGCAGCACATAGATGAACCGCTCATGGGCCGACATATCCTGCGCATATTCGTAACCTGCGGGCAGTTCGAAGAAACCGAAAGCGCACAGTTCACCTTCAATCCAGTCCACCCGTTTGCCAGCTCGCAACGGTTCATCCAGCGAGGTGAGAATTGGGTAATAGCAGTTGGGCACACCCTCGATGATGATTTCAGATGGTGGTTCACCGCTGGCCGTGCTGGCCGCACCTTTACGATCAGAAATTTCGCCGTCAGAGAATTTCCGGTTCACTTCCTCAAGTGTCATTGGCTTGTCTGGCAGAGCCTCATCCGCAGCAATACCGACCACGGACCAGGTTTGATCCTTGATGTACAGATATGCGCAGGGGCCATCTTCGGTCGCTTTCAGCGAATGGCGAACGTTGGACGGGATGAGAATGAAGGTGCCCGGCTTTACAATCTGCCGGTCCTTGCCAATGACCGCGTTAACTGTGCCTTCTAGAGTAAAAATCAAAAGCTCATTTGGATGATAATGTAGTTCTGAGCCGGTACCGGCTTTTTTCTGATTGAGGCAGTAATAAAGATAATTACCTTCAATGACCGGAGCCACGGCAGAAGAAAGATGGGGTGTTAATGCGACGGCTTCGAGATCTTCAAAACGGTGAAATGGCATTGGTTTGCTATCCTCCCTATTTATAATTAGGAGGGCCGACGATATTCATACTCAACACGGCCCGTCTGGGTTTTTTTAACCCTAGCCGCCTTGGTACAACTCAAATACCTAGTTTCTTTTGATAGGTTTGATCAGCTTTCATGATAGCTTTTGATCAGTGGCGTTGAATTTCTGTGATTATGCAGCGAGCACAAACACCGACCTCAGTCGACAGAAATGACTTGAGACGAGGTATCAAACAAAGATCGTAAGGTTATGATTTCAAGCGCTATCCCTGCCGCTCCGGCACATGCAGCACCAGGCCGGAAATAGCGTCGTTAACACGAATTTGGCAGGACAATCGAGAATTCGGCCGCACGTCGAAAGCGAAGTCCAGCATATCCTCTTCCATCGCTTCCGGTTCCGGCAATGCGCCTGCAAAGGCATCGTCAACATAGACATGGCAGGTTGCACAGGCGCAGGCGCCTCCGCAATCCGCGTCGATGCCGGGAACATCGTTGCGAACGGCTGCTTCCATGGCGCTGGCGCCATTTGCAGCATCAACCGTGTAGCGGGTACCATCAGGGGAAACAAAAACAATCTCGGTCATAACCGGGATTTGGCGGTCGAAACTTAATCTGTCAACGGGTTTCAAACCTTAAAGGCCAGGCAGCCAGCATCAACAGAGTGTAACTCGTATGCCCGAAAGCTTAGTCCAATGTGCGCAGAAACGTTGCGGCCTCGTTCAACGCATCAGTAAAAGCCTGCATTTTCAATCGCAGCACGGCAGGTGCCGCTTTTTCGACATCTGACGCAGCATCGGCAATGGCAAAAGCACCAACATGGCGCCCTGCACCGCGCATGGCAGTTGCCATCAGGCGCAACTCCTGTTCACTGGCATGTGGCGCACGCTGCAACACGAGCCCGATCTGAGACCGAAGCAACGCCAGAACGTTGCGCTCTACCTGTCTGTCTCCGCCAGACTTTCCAGCCAGAAATGCAAAATCTATCGGCCCGCGCATAGCGGTCGGAACCGTGTCGACAGGCTGGAACGGAGCGGAAATTGCTGCACTCAGTGTCATGATTCGCTTCCTGGCAAATTTGGCAGGAAGCCTACCGGGGCGCCCTGCTCAGTTATCAACTGATCTTGTTGCAGAATGGCGCATTGAACCAGACGGTTTTGCGGCAGTTTGGGGCCATTGCCATGATCTTTTGCAGGGCATGGTAAATGAAATGGAAAAATAGCGGCTTATCGGAGCCAAACCGCCGGAAGAAAGTTAACAGAGCAATCGGCGCAAACCATTGCCACACAAGGAAACTCAACTCCTGATGGCAAATCTTGTTAACCTTATTTTAAACTTTGCGGCGGGAACCGGGTTTTACAGTTCCCTTCTGTTTGCCCCATCTCTACCATAAAGATACGGGATTGCTGTTTTTTATGGTCTCATAAACGAAACGCTTCACCCGCCCGGCCATCGTTCATAACGGAAATTATGGCGGGTGAATGCAAACGAAATGCAAGGCGGCGCACAATGTCGAAGATCAGAACGGTCGAGCTTTCCGATGAAGCGATGATCGAACGCGAACTCGAAGAGGCGTTTCGGGATGCGCAGTTCGCGGACGATGAGCCGAGCACATCTCAGAAAGTTCCGGATGAGGATTTCGATATCGTCTTCGAGGAATTCGACCGAAACCTGAAAGCCGCCGCCAGCGCCTTCAAGGTGGAAGAAACCGTTGTCGAACAGCCTGAGCCCGATATGGTCTTGGATGATCATGAAGACAACATTCTAAAATCAATTCAAGACAATGAGTGGGTTTCCGAACCCAACATGTCAGACGACCTGGCCTTTGCACCTTCCGACCCGGACGAGGATAATCTGCAGGCTGGGCTGTCCGCCGCCGCTGAACCTGCAGCAAACGAACCGGCATTTCGGCCGGAAGTGGCTGCAACTGCTGCTGCCGCTGTGTCGGCGCAGGCTGCAGCACGCGCCGAACAGCAGAGCTTCCAGCCCGCCCCCGCCAATGATGAGCGCCGGTCTGCCGGTGTCATTGCAGACGGGTTGTTGAGCCGCAAGGCTTCGGCCCGCCCGCTGGCCATTGGTGGTATGGCCGCGGCTGCCTGGGTGGGTCTGGCCGGATATGCGACACTTGGCTATTTCGGTATCGAAAATCTGACAGGCGCCAATGCGGGTGCATCCTCGGCGCTGTTTGTCGCGGGCGGTGTATTGCCTGCGCTTATGATTCTCGGCTTCTCGGCAATGGTTCGCCGTATGCAGGATTTGCGGCTGATGAGCCGTTCGCTTGCCGAGGTGGCGCTGCGCATCGGTCAGAGTGACCAGGGGCGTGCCGCTGGTTTCCGCCCTTCGGAAGCAATTGACGCTCCCATGGCCCGCCTGATGGCTTTCGAGCAGCGGATTGCCGAAGAAGTGGCCGGGCTGGAGCGCAGCTTTGCTGATAATGAAGTGCGCGTGCGCGGTCTTGTTGGCGAACTTGGCACCGAACGTGAGGCCATGCTGAGCCACGCCGAGCAGGTCCGCTCGCTCCTCATCGGTTCGCACCAGCGGCTTTCCAATGATGTTGAAGGCGCATCGGAGCATGCGGCCGAGCGCATTGAGACTGCTGCCCACAATTTCACCGCGCTGCTGGACGACCGGACGAATGAGATCTCGCGTCATTATGAAGAGCAGAGCCGTAGTCTGACTCGCTTTTTCCAGGAACAGAGCGGCACCACGCAGGCGGCGCTGGACAGCACAGGCCAGGAACTGGCCGCCCGCATTGCCTCAACTGCGGATGAAGCCGGACAGCGTTTGAGTGAGGCGACCGAGGCGGTCAACCGGTTGATTGAAGAACGTTCAGGTGAGCTTGAGCGCAAGGCCGAGGAAATTACCCGTGGCGCTACAGAATTGAGCGACCGGATCCACGCTGCAATCAACAGCGCCAACGAAAAAATTTCCGGCGCTCTTTCGAATGGCAGCGAGAACTGGAGCGTCGATAACACGCTGTTTCTCAACAGCCTTGAAACCATGCTGGCCGAGCGCGCTGAAAAGATCAACGACGCAAGCGCACGCTTTACGGAACTGGTCAGTTCGCATGTCGAAACCCGGCTTTCTGCCCTTTCGGGCGAGGCTGGACGTATGGCTTCCGATGTGGACCAGCAGTTTGACGACAAGATTGCCAGAAGCCTGAACCTGCTTCAGACAAAGGGCGAAGATGTGCTGAGCCGCTTTGAACAGCGCCTGCAGCGTCTGGAACTCTTCATCAACAATCAGGGTCAGGACATTGTTGGCACATTGGGCCAGCAGGTTGAGGCTATCGAAACCTCTGCAAGCCAGATCGGCAATGCGCTGGATGTCGGCGTGACCAATCTTGAGAAGGTCTATGCCGAGCGCAGTGATCAGATTGGTACAATTTTTGCCACAGGTCAGTCGGCCGTTGCCGACCGTGCCGCAGAAGCTTTGGCCAATGCCGAATCCGTGTTCGAAAACCGTGCGGCAGTCGTGGCTGAGATGCTCGATGCGCGGGCCAAGGCATTTGACATGCTGGTTACCGACCGTATCGGCGATATTGAAACCACGCTGGCATTCACTCAGGAAAATCTTGCCGCCACTATGGAAGAGCGCGGCAAAGCGGTTGCAACTGCCGTTGATACCGGTGTCGAGCAATTGTCGACGATGCTTCAAAGCGTCGATAGTCGCCTGCTGGAAGACTTTGATCAGCGCTCACGTCTGCTCTCCGGTCAGATTGGCGAGCGGGTGGATCTGGTTACCGCCAGCCTGTCAGAGCGTGTCACCGACCTTGACACATCTCTGGCGCTGGCGCGTGAAACCATGGTTTCGACGCTGGACGAGCATAGTGGCGCAATCACCGGAGCTATTGACCGCAATGTCGAGCGGCTGGCCGCTCTTCTGGAAGATGTGGATGGTCGCCTGCTTCGTGGATTTGAAGGCAAGACCGAATTGCTGGCCGACAAGATCAATGATCGTTCGCGCCAGATTATCAGCCTGGTGGAAGAAAACCGCGAAATGCTGGAGTCCGGGCTGGAACAGCGCATGGGCCTGATTGCCAGCCTTCTGGAAGAACGCCGCAACTCGCTGGCTCATTTCATGGAAGAAGGCACGAAAACGCTGTCTTCCTCGCTCGAAAGCCATGCAACTTCGCTGTTCGCCAATCTGGACGAAAGCAGCCGCGAACTGTCCCGCATGATCGCGGACAGAATTGCTGCTGGCGAAGAGGCACTGGAATCCGCCGGTCGCCAGATTATCGCGTCGCTTGACCGGCAGAATGATGCCATTGATATCGAGGCCATCCAGCGACTGGAGGCTGCACTTGCAAGGTCTGAAAACGACCGCAACGAGCTGGCTTCTCGCATCACCGAACATGCAATCCGCCTTGAAAGCGGCTTTGACGATGTGGTTGAGGGCGTGTCTGTCCGGCTGGGTGAGCGGGTTGAAAAACTGCGCAGTGTTGTTGATGAATCGCGTGCGCACCTGCTTTCGGGAATTGATCAGTCCGCCGCAGAGTTCTCAGAGAGCATTACGTCCGGACGGCAGGAATTTGCCAGCAGCATCCAGACCAGTGCAACCACTGCTCTTGGCGCAATGGAGCTGGCCCTGCGGTCGCTGGTCGAAGGGCTGGAAAGCCGCACGAGCCAGATCAGACTTGTGGGATCGGATCTGCGGACCGGTCTGTTTGAAGGCATTGACAGCCGCCTTGAAACCATTGGTGGCCTGTTTGATGGCGCCCATTCTTCCTTCCTGGCAGAACTGGAAGAAAAGGCCGGCAGGCTTTCCACAGAGCTGGGACGCAGCAATGCCGATATTGCGCAGGCGCTGGATGACAGGGTAGCTGAACTGCGCGCTGCATTCGTTGAAGCCGATGGCCGTCTGTCCTCTGCACTGGAAGACCGGCAGACCCAGCTTGAAACGGTCCTCTCCACCGGATCGCAGAACATCACACAGTCGTTTGACGAGCGGACAAGCGCAATCAACACCACGCTGGAGCGTGGCCTTGCCAGCGTTGAAAAAACCTTGGCCGGCCGAACAGCGCAGATTGCCGAGGCTGTTCGCGACTCCATACTTGGCGCCACCGGAGAAATGGTGCGCAGCGCAGCAGATGCACGCGCCGAACTGGATCAGCAGACTGCACAGTTTGTGGAGCAGGTTCAGTTTGCAAGCAGCAACATGGCGGGAATGGGCGAAGATGCCCGCGCCAAGCTGATGCAGGATCTGAGCCGGATGACGGCAGAAATCCGCTCGGCCACGGAACAATTGCACGAGGCGACACAGGCAAGCCGCGAGGCTTTGACTGGCGACAACCAGCAGCTTGTTACCCATCTCGCTGGCGCTTCCCTTGCCATGCGTACCGAAGCGGAAGCCGCTCGCGGCAAGCTTGCGGATATGGCCGGCGAATTTGTTGGCAACCTTGACTCACTGTCTGAGAAATTCCGCCTGCAGACCGAAGGCGCACGCGGTCAGCTGACCGGCGAAGCACAGGCTCTTGCAGAGACCATTGCTTCGGCCAGCGCCATGCTGTCAGAGGCCGGTGGCGTTTCCAGACAGTCGCTGACCAGCAACGCCAGAAACATGGCGTTCGGTGTTGAGGAAGCAGCGCGCATTCTCACCGACAAAATTGACGAAATTCGCAAGGAACTGGCCACCCATTCGCTTGATCTGACGGGCGACCTGGACAACGCCGCAGGACGGGTGCGTGACGTCACAGCCGAGGTTCGGCAGGCTCTTGGCACTGGCGCCTCTGAAATGCTTGCTGGCCTTGCCGACACGATTGAAAAAATGGACGAGCGCAGCAATGAACTGCGCCGGCAGCTGGACTCGCAGGCAGAGCGCTTCGCCGATGTGCTGGAAAATGTTGCCATCACCATTGGCAAGGATATCGGGTCTGCCAGTGCTGCCCTGCGCAGTGAGGCCGAAGAAGCCTCCAGTGCAATTTCCGGCCGCCTGATTGAAGATGCACGTGAGGCCAAGGACATACTGACCCGCGACACGCACGAAATTTCCGCAACCCTGTCCGGCATCTCTCGTGCAATTCGCCTCGAGGCCGACCGGGCGCGTGAACAGGTGGTGGAAGCAACCAACGCATTTGCAAGCGAACTGAGCCTGCGGCTGGAGGCCAATGAAAATTCGCTTTCCAACCGAGCGCAGGCGGTTGGCGACGCCTTTGCCGAACGGGTGCAGGCTCTGGAAGAAATGCTGGCTTATCGCAATGGCGAGATTTCGCGCTTGCTGGATGAAGAAGCCCGCCCGCTCTTCAACCGCCTGGCAGAAGAAGGCAACGCGCTGGCATCGACACTTGGCGAAAGCGCACGCGAAGCTGCCGAACGTCTGCAGCAGGAAAACGCCAGCCTTGTGGAATCGTTCAGCCGCCACGCACGCCGTTTGATGGACGAGGTTTCAGCCAAATCGGTACAAGTTGGCGAAAACCTGCAGCAAAGCTCGGAAAATGCAGCGTCTCTGGTTTCCGACGCGCAGGAAAATCTGGTTCTGGAAGCTGGCCAGTTGATCCACCGGATCAACAATGCCACCGGCATGCTTGGCAAGCTGGTGGACGAAGCCAAGACCGAGTTGAACACCGTCGAACAGGGTTTTGCCGAAACCGCTGGCAAGCTGTCCGATGGCACGCAGCGCGCAGTGGGCATCATGCAGCACTCGACCGATCAGTTCAGCGAGAATGTCTCGCGGCTCGATCAGATTTCGACCGGCACTTACGAGCGCGTGGACGCGATTGCCGAGCGGCTTTCCGAACAGAGTTCAATGCTGACAGAAGCCGCGCATATGCTGGATGCTGTTCAGTCCAATATGAGCCATACCCTGGAAGAGCGTCGCTCTGGCCTGGAAACGCTGGCAACCGGCCTGTCCGAGCGTTCGGAAGAAATCTCAAAAACCGTTCGTTCGCTGGAAGAGGTTATCAGCCGCCGTATCGAGGCTACGCAGACCAGTTCGTCCTCCGCAGTTGAGAAAATGCGTGACAGCCTGTCAGTTGCATTGGACGAGGCCAATCGTCGCTTCGTTCAGGCCACGGAAGAAATGCAGTCAACAGCAGCAAATCTTCGTCAGGAGCTGGAGTCCACACGTCAGGAACTCAAGCGCGGCGTTTTCGAACTGCCGGATGAAGCCCGCGAAAGCACACAGGCCATGCGCAGGGCCGTATCTGACCAGATCCGCGCACTGAAGGAACTGGGCGAGATTGTTTCGCAGTCTGGCCGTACATTGGACGCACGGCCTGCCGTACGCCCGCAGGCAGCGCCAGTCGCCGTGTCGGTTCCGGTTCGGGAAGAAGAACAGCGTGTGTCGGTGCAGGAGTTTGAACGGCGAGCCGTGGGTGGCATCAGCGCGGATGGCAATCTGGCACGCGACATGCGCGGTCCGGTAGAGCCACGCCGGGTTGATACTGCCTACCCTGCAAGACCTCATGGAACAGCCACAGCAACCGCAGCAACGGCACCACAGCCCGTTGTTCCGGCTGCGCCGGCAACATCATCACCCGCCTCCGCTCCAAAGGGTCGTGGCTGGGTGTCAGACCTTCTGCGCCGCGCCTCGGCGGAAGAGGAAAAGGAAGCGGATGCGCTGGAAGCTGCGCTGACAGCCGAATTTGCCGAACAGCCACTGCCGGCACGCAATGTGCCATCACGCAGCGTTGTGGACTCACTCAACTCACTGTCAACCGACATTGCAGTGGCGATGGAACACGAGGCAGCCGTTGAGTTGTGGGATCGCTATCGCCGCGGGGAAAAGAACGTCTTCACGCGCCGGCTTTACACAACAAAAGGTCAGCAGACATTTGATGAGGTTCGTCGCAAATACCAGCGCGAACAGGATTTCAAACAGGCTGTGGATCGCTACATCGCAGATTTCGAAGCGCTGATGAATGATCTGCAGCGCCGCGAGCCAGACGGCCGCCGCGTTGGCGAATATCTGGTGTCCGACACGGGCAAGGTTTACACGATGCTTGCCCATGCATCGGGGCGGTTTGGTGTCTGAGCCTAACCACCTTTGACCATAAAAGCCGCCGCGCTTCAGTCAGAAGCGCGGCGTTTTTTATGTCGGGCGTTTCAGCTCGACGCTGCGTGTTGTTGGGCCTGTGGTTCGATTGCCAAGGCAGGTTAAAGCAAAATCCGAATGCCAATTTGTGATAATGGTCGTGCATGCCGTCGATACCGCTGCCTTTTGTAATTTCCCTGTTCCTGTGCCTTCTCCTTGTGCGGATGATCCGGCAGGGGGAACAGAAACTCGGTCTCTCTCACCTGCTGATTGCTGCATTTGCGGCTCAAGCGGTTCTGTCAGGACTGAACTGGAGTGTCGGCTGGCATTCTGCTCGTTTCATTCAACCCGTCGGTGCGGCCATCCTTCCAGCGCTGTCCTTTGCAGCATTCAGTCAACTGCACAGCAACGGCAGTTCAGGCTTCAAGCACCTTTTGCCGCACCTGATGCCGGCCGCTCTCGTTGCGCTTCTGGTCGCCTTCTGGCGCGCACCAATCGATGTTGTTCTGATTGCCATTTATCTCGGATACGGTTTTGCGCTCTTACGGCTTGCGCGGAAAGGGCCGGAGGCACTTTCCGCGGTCCGTATCGCAGATGAATGGACCGCGCACAAAGCGCTCATTGCAATGGCGATCATGCTGATCGCCACGGCCTTCATTGACGCGATTATTTCGCTCGATTTCCAGTTCGGTGACGGCAGACAGGCGCAAACGGTCTTGGCCATTTCAAGCGTCCTGTGGCTGGCAATTGCGGGCTACGCCGCAACGGTTGCAGACCGCACTCGCCCCGACATGCAGACGAATGTCGCTGCGGACGATTTTGCCGCTTTCTCACCGCTGCTGGCAGCCACGAGCACGGAAGATGACGAAGCCATAGCAAAACGCGTGGACAGTTTGATGCTGGAGCAAAATCTCTATCGCGATCCGGACCTGACATTGGGGCGGCTTGCACGGCGTTCAGGCATTCCGGCGCGACAGATTTCCAGCGCCCTGAACCGGGTCTACAGTCGCAACATCTCTCAGATTGTGAACGAATACCGCGTCAACGATGCGAAGGCGCGGCTGGTTACAACGCGTGATCCAGTCACCACAATCATGCTGGAATCAGGCTTTGGCACCAAGTCAAACTTCAACCGGGAATTTCTGCGCGTAACGGGCATGACTCCCACCAGCTACCGGCGTGGCGGCGGCCTGATATCTGCGGCAGCAGAAACGACCTCGCAGGCTGGTCCGTATCCATCGCACAAAACGACCTGAATCCTGATCTCGCACGTTCGAAAACGCGTTCAAGGACGCATCGTTCAGTGTTTCCCGGCAAGGCTTGGGCTGATCCCACAGCCACAAGAGCCATCCATGAAAACGATCACAGACATCGCATTGATGTTTTGCAGCACAATCTCTGCAATTCTGATGCTGAACCACCCCGTTGCCGCTGGCGAATTTGTTGGCGTGCAAGAATTCGTCACTCACTCGCAGGAGCGGAACAGAGATCTCGCCATGACCGTCTGGTACCCTGCGGATGCCGGCGGCAAACAGGTGACTCTCGGCGAGAGCGTGTTCTTTGAGGGCACGAATGCCATGCTCGAAGCGCCGATCTCTCGCGGAAAATATCCGGTAATCCTGCTTTCCCATGGCGCCGGTCTGGGCGGAAATCCGCAGGCCGCAAGCTGGCTGGCAACACCATTGGCAAAGCAGGGGTTTATAGTCGCGGCTCCGGCTCATCCCGGGAATGGCGGAGTAACCAGATCAGCCGCTGAAACAATGAAACTCTGGCTGCGGCCAGCCGACATCAGTGCGACTCTGGATCTGATGCAGAAGTTGCCACTTTTCCAGGATCATCTTGCAGAAGGAAAAATCGGAGCACTTGGGCTCTCAATGGGTGGCGGCACCGCCCTTGCGTTGGCCGGTGCGCGTTTCGACCCGATGCGTCTGGCAGGCTATTGCGACACAGACACGCTCAACGCATCTCTTTGCGAGTGGGTAAGGCAAAGTGGTGTCGACCTTCATGCATTGGATATGGGTCTGGCTGGTCGCAACAACGAGGACGAAAGGATCCTGTTTGTTATGGCGATTGACCCTGCTCCGGCAGACGTGTTCAAGCCTGGCTCCTTTGCCGGGATCTCCATTCCTGTTGACCTGGTCAACCTTGGCCACCCGGAATCCATACCCCAAACCGCGCTTGCATCCGAAATTGCCAAGTTGATTGCGCGGAGCAGGTATTCAATCATCGAAGATGCCAGCCATTACAGCATGTTTGGTGAGTGCAAACCCAAGGGTGCGGCAATTGCAGAGGCAGAAAAAGTGGGTGATCCCATCTGTTTCGACGGTGGTGGGCAGTCCCGCCGCGAAATTCATGAGCAGTTGATCAAGATGGTCAGTGCGGCTTTTGCCCGAGAGCTGCAAACTGCCCGCTGACAGCCGGCATGGAGTCCGTCGCCTCTGAATGGCCGCTTGAATGAGAGGTCGCCCCCGGGGGGCTGGATTGCTTCAGACTGAAGCGTGACATGTCTGCCCCGGCATTTCCGGCTCAAGCACCGGCGCTTAAGCTTATCCTTCCCTGGGAGATCTGCACGACCTGAATCGGTCGCGCAGACTACCCATTCACATCACGCGGCGCGGACGAACCATTCAACCAGTTCCAGTGACAAACGGTCGAATGCCGAGTTCAGCGCCGCCACGAACTGGCCGCTGCCCTGTCCAGATACAGGCTCTGAAACCTTGAAAATTCGGGTGGCGCGGACGATGCCGGTTTTGTCGTTCAACGCTTTGACAGCCAGCTCGATATTGGCAACCGGGCTGCCGGAAGCATATGAGATTTCAAAATGGCGGATTTCAATCACCACCTGATAATCAATCGCCAGACCTTGGCCAGGAATGCCCACTGCGGCAACTCTGCCCGAATTCTGGAAGGCCTGAACCAGTTGCAACTGCACCAGCCGTGGCAGCCTGTCGCTCCATTGGCTGCCGCCCAGATATTCCACCGTTTGGGTGGAAGGCATAACCACAATGCGCTCGCTGTCCAGGGTGCTGTTGGTGGTTGGCTCTGGCACCAGAACCTGAATATTGGCCACGCGCGTGCCCGCAACCGCGCGCGTGGGCGGATTAAGGTCAAATGTCTGCGGCGGTGGCGTCAGCGAGGCGCAGGCGCTGAGGCTCAGTGCCACGGCAGCCAGAATACCGGCTTTCAAAAAGGTTTTCCCTGCCATACTGCCCTCTTCACTCAAGTGTACCGAAAACGCCCGTTGCTTGCTCATCGACGGTTCCGCCCGTCAAATTCGCGAACCTGACCGGAACCACTGCCGCCGTAAATGATCCGGCTTGGATTGTTTGCCAAACCGATAATGGCCCGCTCAATCCGAGAGATTGCGCCGGTTGCTTCGCGTATCAACGCGCGCGCATCGTTCAGCCCCTGTCCGGAGAAGCTGTTCAGATTGGCCGCGATGGGACCAATGTTGACGCGAATAATATCCGCCGTTTCACGAATGGAGCGCAATGTTACCCGCGCTTCTTCCGCAAGCCCCTGCCCATCCGGGCTGTTGACCATGCCATCAACAGAGCCGAGGATGGACTGGACCTGCACAGATGCTGCGCGCAGATTGGCGGTTGTCGTGTCTGTATTGGCAATGATCCGGTCAATTTCTTCACGCCGATTGCCAAGATCCGTTGCTATGTTGTTCACCGACTCGGCGGCGCTGGCAATATTGGTCGTCGCCGATGTGATCTGGCCAAATGCACGCGTCACATCCTGAGGATTGATACCGGCAAGAAGCTGGTCAATCTGTCTTCGGGTTCCATCCACGCCATCCAACGCCCTGTTCAATGATGACAGAACGGTCTGAGTGCCCGTGAATATTCCACTCAATGTGTCCGACTGTGCGCTCAACGCATCAGAGAACTGGCGAACGCTTGCAATTGTGGAGCGAACTTCATCCGGGTTGATGGACGAAACAACCGACTGAGCGGATTCAAGAGTTGTGTCCAGCTTTTCAGCCACCGACTGCGCCTGCGTGGAAATTGGGCCGAGCGCTGCTACAAACTGGTTCACCGAGTTGATATTGTCATTGATGACATCGCCAACCCGGCCCAGGCTGCGAGCGGTGGATGTGACGGATTCAACCGCGCTGGTGAAATTGTCTGTCTGGTCACGCACTGCCTGCGTAATGGCGGTGACATTCTGCACAGACTTGTTGACGGATTCGACATCCAGCGCATTGATGAAGTTGGATGCATTGTCGATCAGCGGTGGCAGGCGAAGCGCAACGGTATTGGCGCTTTCCGACAAACGCCCAAGGCTGGCGACAAAGTCCGGAATCTGGTCAGCATTGGCCGCCAGGCTGGCGGTGAACACTTCGACGTGTTCCGATGTGCTGGCAATATTGCTGGCGGTGGTTCTGACCGCAGGGCCAACCTCGCGGACCAGCTTTTCAAACTCACCCAGAATATTGTTGGCGCGTTCGGAAATATCGCGGGCAGTTGCCAGAATGTCCGTCACGTCTGACGGACTGGCCCGAATAACCGGGGTTGCGCCCTGGGCAAGTGCGGATTCAATGATGTTTCGATCATTCACATTGCCGCCGCTCAGGCCGATAAAGCTGACACCCGTCAAGCCTTGGGAACCGAGCGTCGCGGTGGTGGAGGTGGTGATGGGCGTGGTGCGGTCAACCATCGTTGTCGCAATAACCACGCGCGGATTGTTCGGGTCGATGCGCAGATTTGTGACAGCACCAACCGCCAGACCATTGAACAGAACCTGACTGCCAACCGACAGACCAGACACTGTGCCCTCAATTCTGACAATCAGCGGAACTCGCCGATTGGCATCTGACACATTGGCTGACCAGTAGATAAAGCCGAAGCTCAGAGCCAGAATGACCAGGGTAAAAAGCCCGACAAGGATGTAATTGGCGCGGTTTTCCATAGTGTTAAACGTTCCCATCCGTCGGGCTTGCAATACCCGTTTTGTCGCCATCTACCGGCTGGTTCTCTTCAGTCACAACGCTGCGGGCCCGTTTGCCATGGAAGTAGCTTCGCACCCATGGGTCATCACTTGCCAGCATTGTTGCCAGATCCCCCTCTACCAGCACACGTTTTTTGCCCAGAACGGCAATTCGGTCACAGGCATGAAACAGGCTGTCCAGATCGTGCGTGACCATGTAAACGGTCAAGCCCAGAGTATCACGCAAAGTCATGATCAATTCGTCAAATTCTGCCGCGCCAATCGGGTCCAGGCCCGATGTCGGCTCGTCCAGAAAAACAATATCCGGGTCCAGTGACAGCGCACGCGCCAGCGCCGCGCGTTTGATCATACCTCCGGAAAGCTCTGACGGGAATTTGCCGGCGGCATCCGCAGCCAGCCCGACAAGATCGATTTTCAGTCGCGCCAGCTCTTCCATAAGCTTGGGCGAAATATCGAGATATTCCCGCATGGGAACCTGAATATTTTCAAGAACCGTCAGCGATGAGAACAAGGCACCCTGCTGGAACAACACGCCCCAGCGCTGTTCAACCGCCAGGCGCTCCGCATCGCTTGCCCGCTCATAATCGGTGCCGAAAATCTCGATCGTGCCTTTCTGTTTGGCGTTCAGCCCCAGAATGGTACGCAGCAAAACCGACTTTCCGGTGCCGGAAGCGCCGACAAAACCCAGAATTTCGCCCCGCCGCACATCCATCGAAAGACCTTCGAGAATGGTTTTGGAGCCGAAGCGCACGGTCACATCCCGGCAGGTGATGATCACCTCCGGCTCAGCGCCGTCGTTCCGGTTGCTGGCTGGCTTAATATCCGATGGCTGCATAGAAAATCGCGAACATGGCATCAAGAAGGATAACGAGGAAGATGGATTTGACCACAGAGGAGGTAACGCAGCGGCCAAGACTTTCAGCACTGCCGCCGACTTTCAACCCTTCGGAGGCTGCGACAACGCCAATGATGATGGCCATGAATGGAGCCTTGATAACGCCGGCAAGAATGGTGCCGACGTCAATTGCCCCGCGCAGCCGCATGATGAACGCTTCCGGCGTTATGCCGGAATAGAAATAGGTGACCACCATGGCGCCGGCAATGCCGGCCAGATCTGCCACGATGGCCAGAAGCGGCAGCACCAGCGTCAGCGCCAGAAGGCGGGGAAAAACCAGAACGCCAATCGGATTGAGCCCGATAACGCGCAGCGCATCCACTTCTTCCCGCATTTTCATCGAGCCAATTTCAGCGGTGATGGCGCTGCCGGAGCGCCCGGCAATCATGATGGCCGTGAGCAGCACCCCGATTTCACGCAGTTGCAGAATGCCGACCAGGTCAACCACAAAAATTTCCGCGCCGAAATAGCGCAGTTGAAACGCGCCCTGCTGCGCAATGACGCCGCCAATCAGAAAGCTCATCAAGGTGATGATCGGCAGAGCGCGCACGCCCATATGGTCCATTTGAGACACGATAGCGGCAGGGCGAAACTGGGTCTGGCCCGTCAGCCGCCGGCCTGCACCATAAAGCGATGCGCCGATGATGTTCAGGCCATCGATAAATTCCTGAACGACATTCACAACCCAGCGGCCAAGCCCTTCAAGCATGTCCAGCAGCTTGTTGCGGCGCGGTTTTGCTTCTTCCACATGCTTGGTGTCGAGAGAGCGGCGAACAACTTCAAACAGCGGTTCGCTGGCCTTGCCCACACCCTCCAGCGTGACCTTGGCACCTTTTTCGGTCAGGCCACGCACCAGCCGCTCAATCAGATAAGCGCCGGATGTGTCCAGCCGGCCAACATTCTGGCAGTCAACGGCAACGGCTGTGCCAAGGTTGGTGTTCAGAGTTTTGTTGACGTTTTTCTCTACGCTACCGACTGTGCGGGCCAGCCAGTCACCGCTGATGGCCAGTTGAACGGCGTCACCGGCTTTTTCAGCAGAAATCTGTGGTACTGCTACCTGTCTCTCGCCGGTCTGCGAAATATCCGCCATTGTATCGTAGAAAGCTCCGCCATGAAGTATCAGTCTGCACGACCATCAGCCGATTCGAGCGTTCGGCAACGGTAGCTAACCCGGTTTAGCTTGTCACCGAAGCATTTGGTAATTCAGGTTGTTACAACGAGGTTTTCATGGCACGTCGTCTTTCGGTCACAGTTGAGCGATTTCCACTGATTTCCGCCTTTACCATTTCCCGCGGGTCGAAAACCGAGGCGGTGGTGGTGAAAGTCAGCATCAGCGATGAATATGGCAGCGGCCATGGTGAGTGCGTTCCCTATTCCCGATACGGCGAAACCGTTGAAAGCGTGGTGCAGAGCATCGAGTTGATGCGCACCGGCATTGAATCCGGTGCATCGCGCCGCAGCCTGGCGCAGGACATGGCAGCGGGTGCGGCACGCAATGCGCTGGATTGTGCGCTCTGGGACCTTGAGGCCAAATCCAACGGCACCAACATAGAGCAGCTATTGGGGGTTCTGCCGGCAAGGCCGGTTGACACTGCTTATACAATTTCTCTCGACACGCCCGCGGCCATGGCGGCCAATGCCAGCAAAATGGCGCATCGCACGGTTTTGAAAATCAAGGTTGGCGGGGAAAATGATGCAGACCGAATGCGCGCGGTGCGTGCCGCGGCCCGGAACACACGGCTGATCATCGACGCGAATGAAGGGTGGACGCCGGACAATATTCGCCAGAACATGCGGGCCGCGGCGGCAATTCACGCAAGCCTGGTGGAACAGCCCTTGCCCGCCGGGCAGGACGATCTTCTGGCACGGATACCGCATCCCGTGCCGATTTGCGCCGATGAATCGGTGCATCAGACGCGTGATCTCGACAAATTGTGCGGGCGATATGACTATGTGAATCTCAAGCTGGACAAGACCGGCGGACTGACTGAAGGGCTGGAGTTTATGACCTATGCCCGCAAGCTTGGCTTTGGCGTTATGGTTGGCTGCATGGTTGGAACATCACTGGCCATGGCACCAGCATTGATATTGGCGCAGGATGCCGATTTTGTGGACCTGGACGGACCTCTGTTGCTGGCGAAAGACCGGCCGAACGGGTTGTTCTACGGCCCGTCCACTGTTTCCCCGCCTGAGCCTGCTTTGTGGGGATAAGCATTTCCCGTTGAAACAGTTTTGTTTCAACGTCAGGACAATGCGACAAAAAGAGAGTTTCAACATTTCCCGTTGAAACAGTTTCGTTCAACGTCAGGACGTTGCGACAGAGACGGCTAAACCGCAACTTCAGCCTTGATATGCGGGTGCGGATCATAGTTCGAAATCGTTATGTCTTCGAACCGGAAGCCAAAAAGATCCCGCACTTCGGGGTTCAATTCCAGTGTTGGCAATGGGCGGGGTTGGCGACGAAGCTGTTCTCTCGCCTGATCAAAATGGTTGGAATAGAGGTGCGCATCGCCCAGAGTGTGCACAAAATCACCCGGTTTGAGGCCGCAAACCTGCGCCACCATTTGTGTCAGCAGCGCGTAAGAGGCGATGTTGAACGGTATGCCCAGAAAAATATCCGCCGACCGTTGATAAAGCTGGCAGGACAGGCGGCCATTGGACACATAAAACTGAAACAGGCAGTGGCAGGGCGGCAGTGCCATTTCATCCACCAGAGCCGGGTTCCATGCAGAAACAATCAACCGCCGGGAATTCGGGTTGGTTGATATCGCACTCAGCACCTGCTGAATCTGGTCAATATGCCCGCCATTATAGTCTGGCCAAGAGCGCCATTGCGCACCATAAACCGGGCCAAGCTCGCCATTTTCGTCCGCCCACTCATCCCAGATGCGAACACCGTTTTCCTTCAGATAGGCAATATTGGTATCGCCCTGCAGAAACCACAGCAGCTCATGGATGATTGAACGCAGATGCAGTTTTTTGGTTGTAACCAGCGGAAAACCTTCCGCCAGATCAAACCGCATCTGGTGGCCGAACACCGAGCGAGTGCCGGTGCCGGTTCTGTCATCGCGATCAACGCCTTCTTCAAGAACACGGGAAAGAAGATCGAGATAAGCGCGCATGATGAATTCCGTTCGAAATTTCAAACCGGTCAGGGAAAGTCAGCAACCAAGGCGTTCACAATTCTCTAGCACAAACCGGCCTCTGCGCCATGGCCTTCGCAAGCTTGACAACAATTTCCTGTGGCAAACGCTTTTCAGATGCCTTTCCTGTGCTTATATAGCTCCTGTCGGACTTGATCCGGCTATGGCGATAAACTGCCGGTGCAATAAACCATTCGGACCCGGGGGCGGTACCCGGCGCCTCCACCTGAGTCCCTTGCAGTCAAGGGGTTGAGGCGGGGGCGAAATAGGATCGACGAGGGTGTAAAGATCGGACTTTCGCTCGGCATGGTACCACCGTCATCGGGCTGTTAAAGTAGTTGCAAACGACAACTATGCGGAAGCACGTCTCGCCGCTTAACGCGGTGCGATAGCTTCAAATTAAGCCCTGCGGGTTCGCACTTGCAGGCGGGGTTCGAAGGCACCTGGCAACAGAAGCCTTCACCTTTTCCTTTAAAAACGCACTTTTTCGCAACCAGCAATTGCGTGACCATTATTCCCCTTTGCAAACATTTATTCGCAACCGGGTTTGACAGGACTTTCATGCGCCGCAAACACAAGCTAAGAGAAAATCAAGCTGGTGTTTTCAATCGGAAAGCAATTCGGCTCAACAGTCATCCGGCGCAGCAGTTGCCGGTACAATGAGCAAACAGGTCGCCTTATGAGTCAGGATCTCATCCGCTACGATATTCTGGCGCAGGACGCATTACGGGGCGTTATCCGTAAGGTTCTGCACGAGGTTGTCAAAACCGGCCTGCCCGGAGAGCATCACTTCTTCGTCACCTTTCTGACGTCCGCTCCCGGCGTGCGCATTTCTTCCCGTCTCCGGGAAAAATATCCGGAATTGATGACAATCGTCATCCAGCATCAGTATTGGGACCTTTCGGTCAACGATACAGCTTTCGAAATCGGCCTTTCCTTCTCTGACATTCCCGAAAGACTGCTCATTCCATTCAACGCCATTCGCGGCTTCTATGATCCTGCGGTGAACTTCGAGCTGGAATTTGACGTTCGCGAAGTTGAAGCTGCCAATGAGCAACCGGACGGTGCCTCGGTAGCCAGCATTGCGGATGCGCCTGCCCGCCCCGCGCCTGTCGCAAGCGTTGACGCCGATGAGCCACCATCGACAGATGAAGACGACGCTGATGACGGTGCTGACGAGGCAGCCGAAGAAAAGCCTTCGGCCGATGTCGTTTCGCTGGATGCATTTCGCAAAAAGCCTTGAAGGTTGAACGTGGCGGACATTGTTAATCTTCGCACGGCCAGAAAACGGGTTGCCCGCCAGAAGGCGGCGGATGATGCAGAACAGAACCGCCTGATTCATGGCCTTTCGAAGCGTGACAAAGCCATGGCCGCGGTTGAAAACAAAGAAACTCGCCAGCGGCTTGATGGTGCGCGTCTGGAAATTGATCCGGGTGGGAAGAAGAAATGATTGTTAAACGGTCTGTGGCAATCAAAGGTCACCGCACCTCAATCAGCATTGAGGAATTATTCTGGAACTGCCTGAAAGGCATAGCAGCGCGGCGTGAACTGTCGCTTGCCGCCCTGATCGCGGAAATTGACCGGGCACGCGGCAAGGAAGAAAACCTGTCTTCAGCATTGCGTGTTTTTGTGCTGTCAGATGCTCTGTCTCGCTTGCCTGCGCCAGCCAGTGAGGCGGAAACGTCGCCTGTTCAACCTGCCCTGAGAGCTGTGTCTGGCAAGGGCTGATCGCACATCAGCGGCATGCGCAAGTCGATGCCGCATGGAGCCCGTCATTGCAAAGTCGGGTTGACTCCCGGCAAGCCATCATAACTTTCCGGCAAATTCAAATCCGGCAAATCGTAGCGGAAAGGCTCTGCTGTCTCGGCTTGAGGCGCTGGCTCGGGCGGAACCGTTTGGATGTCCGGTGCGGGCAACGGAACGGGTGCTGCCTCCTGACGCTGAGCTGAGATAGCGGCGCGGCGCAAAGCCTCCTGCTCAAGCAATTGTTGCTGCCGTGCTTCTTCTTCAGCCTCTCGCTGGCGGTTCAATCCTTCAAAATACCGGGCCTCGCGGCGCAGGCGCAATGTTTCCTGCAGGTCATCCCGCATATCCTGCACACGGATCTGCTCGTTGTTATAGGCACGCTGAGAGATATAGCTTGCCAGAGGCGAAACATCTGCAACGGCGAAATGGTCGTTCTGCGAACCCGACAGGCCATAGGTGAGGCTGGGGATGGCATCGCCGGTGAATTCGCCTTCCGGCGGCTGATAAATCACACCCAGAGACGCCGTGGCGGACCAGTCCGCCAGTTTCAGACTTGCCTGACCGGTAAGTGTTTCAGTCTCCACCACCTGCCTGAATGGCCCTGCCATTGCCGTGCCAAGGGCAAGCTTCAGCGGGAAGCTGACCTGTGCAAGCGTTCTTGGTGCGGCGGTTGAAGTGGCAGCCAGAACATCAATGCCTTGCGCGGCAGACTGAAACTCCTGCGCATCGGCATGGCCAAGCAGCGTCACCAGTTCCGGCGGGTTGAAACCGGTGAAGCCGGCATTCTGAATTGAAGCCTCGCCGCCGCCTGTGATTGACCCGACCATTTCCTGATAGGTCTGGCCAGAAGCACGACCAGCAAGCTGTCCTGACACCAGCCCTGTCACCGCGGCGTCTTGCGGCAGGGCGATATTCTGCGCGGTCACATCAAATTCCAACGTGCCGAAACCTGAGGAATTGCTGAAGGTGGCGGCTCCGGCAACCTGCCCGCCAGCGTAAGTGCCGGCGACATCGCCAAACTGCAGACTGCTGGTGGAACCCGCAATTTGTGCCGTGACATCGCTCAATTCAGTCTGCGCATCAATCCACAGCTTTCCGGCGGTCATTGAAATGGCAAATTCGGGAAGCTGCGACAGCAAGGATGTGCCAAGGGCGGTGTCTGGCCATGGATTGCCAGTTGGCTCCACGCCGTAGACCATCGTTGCCAACCATGGCAGCGAAAGGCCGGAAACAGCTATGCTGCCGCGCACCGGCATGGCTGCCTCCCGCGTCAGATCGGCAGCACTAATCTGCACATCGCCAAGCTGCCCTGAAGCCTCCGATATCGACCAGCCCTCTGCCGAACTTGCCAGCGTGGCAGACACATCTGCCGAAACAGCGTCCAGCCCCTGCACAAAGGCTACTCCAGCAGCGGTGAGCCAAGGCGACAGGTCTGCGGTTTGCAGCTTTGTCTGCAAAGTGCCTTCAACAAAGCCGTTTGCATTCCAACGGGTTGGACCTTGCGCGCTGAAGGAAAAATCCGGCGCAAGAACCGTCATTGCCGTCTGCGCCTGATCTGGCGCGCCATCCAAATTGAGCGAAATCTGCAAGGGAGACGGAAGACCAATATCAAATCCGGCGAAGCCGAACTGCTGCAACAGTTCCAACGCGTTTGCATCGCCAAGGGAAACTGCCAGCCTTTGGCGCTTGCTGGCGTCCGGATCGATTGTTGCGTTGACGCTGATATCTGTCCCGGCAGCCTGCCCGCTAACAGCGGCTTCGAACAGGCCAGGCTCTTCCGACGAGGACAAGGTTCCAGTCAGGGCCAATGGAGTTTGCGCGCCCAGCTTTGCGGCAACAGTCTGCGCAACAGGCCACTGCGGAGCAAATTGCTGCAAGACCCGGCCCAGATCGGATGGCCCGTCCATGGTGATATCAAACGCCAGGTCTGGCTGTGGAGCAGCAGCCAGATTGGCAATTGTTCCACGCGCTTCCAGATTTGCGCCGCCCAGATTTTCCACCACCAGCGTCTGCAGATCCAGAATGTCATGGGATTTGGTCAGGTCAACTTCCAGCCGCTGCGCCGACTGCCCGTCAAGAGCCACTGGCCCGGCATTAAAGCGGATATCCAGTACGTTATAGGCATTGGACAAAACAGACTCGCCAGTGAACAGTTTTGCAAAGGAGTTGAAACTGTTCAGGTCGACGGCCTCTCCGGACAAGTCCGCAGACAATGCATTGCCGCCTGCCTGCAAAATCTGCTCCACCCTGCCGCTCAGGATCTGGCCGCCAACATCCACTTCCAGTGCATCCAGCAATTGCCGCTCGGGTGCCAGTTCCACGCGTGCCGAAAAGCCTGCCCGGGTCATCTGCGACAGACTCGACCCTGCATCACCGCCCAGCCAACTGACCAGGCCGGCCGGGTGGCGAGAGGCAACCAGCATATCCCCACGGAAGCTCAACCTTTCACGGGCGCTGATAAAGCCTTCTGCCTCCACCAGCGTACGACCGGGCAACTCTGCACGAAAATCGCTGACGCCCCAGCCCTCCACACTTGGCGAGCCGACAACGCTGATGCCGCGCAGAACCGTGTCGCCAATCGTTACCACCGGCAATGCAAGCGTCACCTGCCCGGGAATTGGCACCGGCGGCACCGCTGCCAATGTGCTTCGCAGTGCTTCCACCCGGTTTGCGAACGTCGGCACAACGCCTTCATCCAGCGTTTGCCCGGCAATTGCGTCCACATCGACCTGCTCGCCATCCAGTGCCAGATCGAAATGCGGAATGCTGCCAAGCAGAATCTGCCCTTGGCCTTTCAGCACGTAGGGACGCTCACCCTTGCCCACTTCCACCCGCACATCTGTGAGCTGCGCCTCGCTGCTGGCAAACGCAATTTTGCTTGTGGCGCGCACGGGCGGCAGAGTGTCGGATAGCGGCATGCCAGCCGCCGGCGACAGCATTTCAAAATTACCGGCAAAATCAGTGCCGCCATCCCCCAGCTCTGTCGAGCCATCAAAGGCAAACGAGGCAGCCAGCCGGTTGGACGTCAGCGTCAGCCGAAATGGCCAGTGGCCACCCGTTTCCACAACACCGGAGGAAAGCTGAAACTGCAATGCTTCACCACCACTGACAAGCGTGCCACCACCGGCAAATGGCCCACGCAAAGTGCGGGCCGAAAGACTGGCATTGATGGATTTCAATTCGCGGCGCTGGCCGTTCGTGCCATTTTGCAGGCTGATGGAGCCATCGGTTACCAGAATGTTTTCCAGAACCACATTGGCGCCGCCATCCAGACTTGCGGGAATCTGTGGGCTGGTGGACCCGGCGCCATAGGGCAGCACCAGATGCGGCTTGCCCAGCTCCATCTGGAAAATTCTGATTTCGCCTGAAAGATAAGGTGCCAGTTCCGCGTCCATTCGGAAGCTCTCCAGCGTGACGGAAATTTCACCCGCCCCCTCGCGCCCAATTGTCACATCGGTGAATGTCAGGCTCGGAAACGGCAAAAGGCGCGCAGAAGCCTCCCCGCGCACTTTGACCGGATGGCCAAGAATACGCTCTGACTCTGTTTCAAAAGCCGTACGATACGCTGTCCAGTCGATAAAATACGGCGCGACCAGCGCCGCCATCAACAGTGCCACGACAACGCCGCCAATGGCGATGAACAGTTTCACCGTTATGATCTCCTTCAACCTGCATGCTTGCGGTCTGTGTGAGGATAGGCCAGACATTGATTGCTTTGTCGAGTAGCAATACTTGTTGCGATTCAAGTCATCTTTCGATCACCCATGCCGCCCACACCACTTCTCCCCTCGCATTGTCCTGTCGTTAAAGCGATTCCGCTTTAACGGGAAATGCCGGCCTTTTGCTTTCGCATTGTCCTGTCGTTAAAGCGATTCCGCTTTAACGGGAAATGCCGGCCTTTTGCTTTCGCATTGTCCTGTCGTTAAAGCGATTCCGCTTTAACGGGAAATGCTTTATGCCTACTGCCAAAACCATGTTCCCCTAGTGTTCTCCTGGAATTTGACTAAACTAAGCGTGATGAACGATTCAAGCGATAAATTACCCCCGATGAAACCGTCCGGCATTGCAGCCAGAGCCCTGGCCGCACGCGGCGCTGCCCCCGCCACAACCCATGCGGGCTATCTTTCCGGGCTGAACGACGAACAGCGCGACGCTGTGGAGTCCACAGAGGGGCCGGTTCTGGTACTGGCTGGCGCAGGCACAGGTAAAACACGCGTTCTCACCAGCCGCATTGCGCATATTCTGGCTACAAAGCGTGCGCACCCGTCACAAATTCTGGCTGTAACATTCACCAACAAAGCCGCGCGGGAGATGAAACACCGAATCGGCCACATGGTCGGGCAGGAAGTGGAAGGCATGCCATGGCTGGGCACATTCCACTCCATCGGCGTAAAAATGCTGCGCCGTCATGCGGAACTTGTCGGGCTTCGATCCAACTTCACCATTCTGGATACGGACGACCAGATCCGCCTGATCAAGCAATTGCTGCAAGCCGAGCAACTGGACGACAAAAGATGGCCGGCAAAGATGTTTGCCAGTCTGATGGATGGTTGGAAGAACAAGGGACTGACCCCAGACCAGATACCACAGGGTGACGCACGCGCCTTCGCCGAAGGTCGCGGCAGAAAGCTGTATCAGGCTTATCAGGACCGGCTTTTAACTCTGAATGCAGCAGATTTCGGCGATTTGCTGATGCATCCTATCAACATTCTGCGCAATCATCCCGATCTGCTGGCAGAATATCACCGCCGGTTTCGTTACATTCTGGTGGACGAATATCAGGACACCAACATCGCACAATATCTGTGGCTGCGGCTGCTGGCACAGCGGCCGGCGGGGCAGCAGCCCAACCTCTGCTGCGTGGGCGATGATGACCAGTCCATTTATGGCTGGCGTGGCGCAGAAGTCGACAATATCCTGCGGTTTGAGAAAGATTTTCCCGGCGCAAAGGTTATCAGGCTGGAGCGAAATTATCGCTCGACCCAGCACATTCTCGGCGCCGCCGCGCATCTGATAGCGCATAATGAAGGGCGGTTGGGCAAAACCCTTTTCACCGATCTTGTTGATCCCGAACATGACAAGGTTGCTGTCACCAACGCCTGGGACAGCGAGGAAGAAGCCCGCGCCATTGGCGAAGAGATCGAGCAGTTGCAGCGCAAGGGCCATGCGTTGAACGACATGGCCATTCTGGTGCGCGCCTCGTTTCAAATGCGCGGCTTTGAAGACCGGTTCGTAACGCTGGGCCTGAATTACCGGGTCATCGGCGGCCCCCGCTTTTATGAGCGAATGGAAATTCGCGATGCGCTTGCCTATTTCCGGGTCACCGTGCAGCCGGCCGATGATCTGGCCTTTGAGCGGATTGTCAACACGCCCAAGCGCGGGCTTGGCGATGTTGCCATCAAGCTTCTGCATGAGTATGCGCGTGCAAAAAACATTCCGCTGCTGGCCGCTGCCGGGGAATTGATTGAGGGCGAGGAGTTCAAGCCTCGCCCCCGCGCAGCTTTGGCAGAAATCGTCCACAATTTCCGCCGTTGGGGCGAGATGGTCACCCACATGCGGCACACCGATCTGGCCGAAACCATTCTGGAGGAATCCGGATATACTGCGATGTGGCAGAACGACCGGTCAGCGGAAGCGCCGGGGCGGCTGGACAATCTGAAAGAGTTGATCCGCTCGATGGATGACTATGACAGCCTGCCCGGTTTCCTGGAGCATATTGCGCTTGTTATGGACACTGAGCAGAACGAAAGCATGGATGCGGTATCAATCATGACGCTGCATTCGGCCAAAGGGCTGGAATTCGAGACCGTGTTTCTTCCCGGTTGGGAGGAAGGATTGTTTCCGCACCAGCGCTCGCTGGATGAAGGTGGGCGCTCTGGACTGGAGGAAGAGCGCAGGCTGGCATATGTGGGGCTGACGCGGGGCAAGAAGCGGGTCAAGATCTGGTTTGTTTCCAACCGGCGCATTCATGGCCTGTGGCAGAGCACAATCCCTTCCCGGTTTCTGGAGGAGTTGCCAGAGGCGCATGTGGAAGTGGCTGAGGCCTCATCTTCCTACGGCGGCTATGGCGCGAGCCGCTGGGACCAGGATGCGTTTTCCACGTCTTCCTACCAGACGCCGGGCTGGAAGCGCGCGCAGGCTGCCGCTCAGGCGGGAGGCTACCCCGGCGGGCGCGATGGCCGTATTTCTTATGGTGAAAACGGCGTTTCCGGCAGCAACCCGCGTGACAATGCGGCCCGGCGGGCAGACAAATACATCAATCGCGATGGCACCACCCGCAACGAACCTGCCACGGGCTTTGCCGGCAGGATGAACGAACCCTATGTTGCCCAGGCATCGCGAGGATCAAACCAGCCGCCACGCAAGGGTGCAGGCCTTTACTCATCGGCCATTGCGGGCGGCCCGCGCGAGATTTCCGGGGAATTGATCGCCAAGTCGGTAGCAGAAACGCCGAGTCAGTTTTCTGAAGGTGACAGAGTGTTCCACCTGAAATTTGGCAATGGCACGGTTGCGATTGTGGATGGCAACAAGCTGACCGTTGATTTTGACAAAGCCGGGCAAAAGCGCGTGCTGGAAGGATTTGTCCAGCCTATCTGATCGCTGACATCCAGTCGCAAATCCAACCGAGCCGAGATTGGTCGCCTGTTTCAAATTGCCACAAACGGCAATGTAGGCGATTTCATTATATCCTCATAATAAGCATTGCTGAAATTTTTCACACTCCATATCTTCGACTTTGAGGGGATTTGGGAGTAATTTTCGTGAATGTAAGCGTTTTCTTTCGCAGCCAGCCTGCGCGATGGGCTGTGGCTGCATTGTTTTTTCTGAACGGCGCAGTGTTGGGCAGTTGGGCGTCGCAAATTCCGGTCATGGTTCGGCAATTGCAGATTACCGAATTCACTTTGGGCATGTTGCTTGTGGCATTCGGCGTCGGCGCTTTGATTTTCATGCCACTGTCTGGCTGGCTGATGGCCAGATATGGCTCCAGAAACGTCACACTGGCTTTCACCGTAGCGTTTGTTTTTGCCCTGCCATGCGTTTCGCTCATAACGTCGCTTTGGCCCGCTTATATCCTCCTGTTTCTGTTCGGCGGCGTCAGCGGCGGCATGGATGTTTCCATGAATGCAAACGCTGCAGTGGTCGAGCAGTCCTACGCCCGCCCGATCATGTCTTCCTCACATGGCTTCTGGAGTCTGGGCGGCTTTGTTGGAGGAGCGGCCGGCGGCACTGCAATTGAAACTCTGGGCTTTGTTGGTCACGCATTTGCCGTCGGCGTCATCAGTGCGGCGCTGTTGATGGTCACCTGGCGGCACGTCATCAAGGATCCGGCGGCCGACTTCTCCAGCAAACTGCGTTTTTCCTTCCCGAAGTCGCCCACCATTTATCTTATAGGTCTCATCGCATTGTTGGGCATGATACCGGAAGGCGCAATTCGCAGCTGGTCTGCGCTCTATCTCACAGACGAATTGGGCGCAGATCTTGCCTTTTCCGGTTGGGCGTTTGCAGCCCTTTCCGCCACAATGGCCATAGTCAGGTTTTCCGGAGATTCAGTTCGCGCTCATTTCGGCGCTGTCAGGACATTGCAATGGTCCAGTCTGACCGCGGCAGTTGGCCTGTTGGTTGCTGGTCTGTCCGGTTCATATTGGGTTGTCATGCTGGCTTTTGCTTTTGTCGGTCTTGGCATCGCCAATATTGTGCCAATCGCATTCTCCGCTGCGGGTAATCAAGCCGGAGTGCCTACAGGTGTGGGCATGAGCGTTTCTGCCACTATGGGATATGCGGGCACATTGGCCGCCCCCTCCCTGATAGGCCTCGTGGCAGAAAGAACCGGTTTCTCGATGATCTTCGTCGCCTTCAGCCTGTTCATGATGCTTATATTTTTCATGGCCAATCTGGTGCGGACGGCAGATTTTACGAAAAGCTGAAACTGGTTAGCGAATTTCGCTCTGGCCCAGCCGGATTTCCCCGGCCAGATAAAGCACGGCATTGCCGGATACATAGACGATATCGTCCACCAGCCGGCAGAACAATTCGCCGCCCCGGCGAGAAATCTGCCGCGCCTGAAATTCGGTCTTGTTCAACCGCTCTGCCCAGTAAGGTGCAAGCGCGCAATGGGCAGAACCCGTTACGGGGTCTTCGTCCAGGCCATGGCGCGGAGCAAAAAATCTTGAAACAAAGTCCCCGCCATCCGCTGGCGCCGTTACAATCAGGCTGCGCGCATCCAGCGCCGCCACGGCGGCAATATCCGGTCGCATGGTCATCAGCGAAGACTCATTTTCAACCAGCGCCAGAATGGTTTCATCACCGGCAACGGGCACCAGCCGGGTTTCCAGCACCCGAATGCCAATGGCATTTTCCACCTTGCCCGGGTCACCACCTGGCAGAAGGTTACGGCGCGGCAGAGCCATTTCCAGGCCCTGTGCCGTGGCTGTTACCGTGAGGACACCGGCGCTGCGGGTCAAAAAGTGAAACGGGGGCGCAAACCCCAGCTCCGTCTGCAGCACATAGGCGCTGGCCAAAGTGGCATGCCCGCACAAGGGCACCTCGACTGCAGGGGTGAACCACCGCAATTCCCAGGTGTTATCACCCGCTCCAACCAGATACGCCGTTTCAGAGAGGTTGTTTTCCTGTGCGATGGCAGCAAGTTGTTTGTCGCCAAGCCAATACGGCAGCACAACCACCGCCGCCGGATTGCCTGCAAACAGGCGGCTGGCAAAGGCATCGACCTGCCAGATTGGATATTTCGCCATGATGTCGCCCCCACCCGTTCCGCCAGCCAGCGCCTATTGACCAAGTGCCAGCGGCTCCCACTTGTCCAGAAAAATTTCAATCGGCAGTTGCTGCATATCGCTCACCGCGTCAAACAGAAATTCACGCGGCCAATTCCACCATTCCAGCGCAGCAATTCTGTTGGCAATGGCTGGTGAAAAACGGTCGCGCAATTTGCGGGCCGGTACACCTGCCGCAACAGCAAATGCCGCCACATCTTTTGTGACGACGGCATTGGCACCAACAACGGCGCCATTGCCGATGCTGACACCTGGCATAATCACTGCTCCGTGGCCAATCCACACATCGTGACCGATCGAAACCGGTTTGTCCCTCCGCTGCTGACGAAAACTGGAATCCAGCGGGAGATATCGAAAATACTCATTCGGGCGATAGCTGATCTTGTGCGTGGTCAGCCGCTGCATCGGGTGATCAAGCGCATTGATGCGCACATTGGCAGCTATTGAACAGAACTTGCCGATTGACGTGTAGATTGCCTCGCCGCCCCGTTCGAAATAGGAAAAATCGCCCAAAGTCACATCCCGCAACAGGCAGCGTGGGCCAATTTCGCAAAACCGCCCCAGCCGCACGCCCTTGAGGTCTGCACTGCTGTGAATTTTCGGCTCATCCTGCCGAAAGCGCAAATCCTGCGAAATCTCATGAGTTTCGTCTGTCACCGTCGCACTTCCTGCTGAATCATGTGCTGTTTGCACAAATAGCTCTATGCCCCGTTTAAACGATCATGTATCGCGGGTGAAATATCTGGAGAAGCAAAATGGCTGAAAAACCCGATGGCGCGCCACGGCGCCCTTTTGCCCGGTTGCGCTGGGCTCTATGGAGCATGGTTGTTGTCGTGGCGGTGGCTCTTGCCATCGTATGGGCGCTTGGCGCGCGGCAGGTGACCACGGTCGGGCAAGCGCTGGAGCCTTATGGCACGCCCTTTCAGTTGACAGACCAGAACGGCGAGACAATCTCTGAAACGGATCTGCGCGGCGGCGCGGCGGCAGTGTTCTTCGGCTTTACCCATTGCCCGGAAGTCTGCCCGACAACGCTTTATGAACTGGCAGGTCACCAGCAGGCTCTCGCCGCTGACGGTCAGGAGCTGAAAGTGTTTTTCGTTACCGTGGACCCGGAGCGGGACACGCCGGAGGTCATGAAGTCCTATATCAGCGGGCTGGATGCCAACATCACCGCGATCAGTGGCGACCCGGAAGCGGTGCGCGCCATGCTGAAAGGCTGGGGCGTGCATTACACGCGCGTGGAAACCGATGGCGATTACACCATGGACCATACGGCTTCTGTGTTTCTGCTGGGGCGTGAAGGACAATTTGTCGGCACACTGGCTTACGGTGAAAACACCGATACTGCGCGCGAAAAGCTTAAACGCCTGACCACATTATAATCAAAAAAGGAAAACCGGTGGGACAGCAGAGATATTTCGCCTCAGCACCGCGTGCACAAGCGCAGGCCGCTTTTGACCGTCTGGACGCAACATTTGGCGAAGACGGCGCACCAATCGCAATAATTGAAATTGATGAGGCTGCGGATATTCACGAAGTGTCCGCCTATTTCGAAAATCCGGACCAGATTGATCCGGCATCGATCCGCGCGGTCTTCGCGCCGTTAACGCCAGAGGTTGAGGATCTGCCGGACATCGACTGGATGGCAAGTGTGCTCGCTGACTTGAAACCTGTTCGGGCCGGGCGCTTTCTTGTGCATGGCGCGCATGACCGCGACCGGGTGGAAGCAGGTGATATTGGCATTGAGATTGAAGCCGGACAGGCTTTTGGCACCGGGCATCACGGCACAACCGCCGGGTGCCTGATGCTGATTGATGAGATCGTGCAGAAATTTGCCCCAGCCAACGCGCTGGATCTGGGCACCGGCAGTGCGGTCTTGGCCATTGCCGTGGCCAAGCTGGCAGAAATTCCGGTTCTGGCCACCGATATCGATCCGGTGGCTGTGGATGTGGCGGAAGAAAATGTGCGCGGCAATGGCACGGATGAGCATGTGAAAACCGTGGTCGCCACCGGTTTTGACTCCCCTGCTTTTCAACAGGCAGGCCCGTTTGACCTGATCATTGCCAATATTCTGGCCGGGCCGCTGATGACGCTGGCCCCGGAGATGGAGCAGCAACTTGCGCCTGGCGGCAATATTATTCTGTCAGGAATTTTGACCCGGCAGCGAGATGATGTGCTGGGGGCCTATCTTGCCAGTGGCTTGCACCACCGCAAAACGGTGGAGCTGGGAGAATGGGTCACACTGCATCTGACCAGATAGTGTTTCCCGTTGACCGTTCGAGCTTCAACGAAAACCAGTGCGGCTCAACCAAGCTGTAAAGGTCAGTTGCGCTCGGGCGCAGCAGCATCAAACAGCGACATGCGATATCCGGCCTGCATGGCCATGGGTTCGCGGTCGCTGCTGCGGCCTGCTACCAACTGCAGGCGAAACGGCAGGCGGCGGCCCTGTGCGCTGGAAATACGGCGCGCAAGCTGCGGAAACCGCGGGGAATATTGCGTGCAACGCTCGTCATTTATCGTCAACATCATTTCAGCTTTCAGGCGGCTTTGCGCAGAATGGGTGCCCATGGCGCAAATTTTTTGCAACCACATCGGCCAAATCAGGCCAATGCATGAGTACCTCCCTGTTTGAAATATGCTCTATATCAAGCCACCGAGCCAGCCATGGTTATGCATAGCTGCTGTTCGTAAACTGCACTGCGATTCTCGACTTCGTTCATAAAATCTTCATCCTCGCCAAAGGACTCGCCAGATGTTCCAATCGTTTGAAGAAACCGCCAGCTCCCTGGAAAGCGCGGAGCGGCTGGCATTGCTGCGCAAATCACTGGCGCAACTTGGGGTTGATGGGTTCATTGTTCCACGAGCGGATGAGCATCAAGGCGAATATATTCCCGATTGCGCCGCACGGCTGCGCTGGCTCACCGGCTTTTCAGGCTCTGCCGGCTATGCGCTGGTTCTGCCGGAAAGCGCGGTGTTGTTTGTGGATGGACGCTATACGACTCAGGCCAGCCAGCAAGTGGACGCCAACGCGGTTGCAATTGGCAGCTCTGTGGATATGCCACTGTCGCGCTTTCTCGCAGACAAGGCCGTTGGTCTGACGATCGGTTTTGACCCATGGCTTCATACGCGAGGCGAAATATCAGCGCTGAATCAAGCCGCCTCGGACCATGGTTTTCAGATTGTCCCGCTGGATCACAACCCGGTGGATCGGTTGTGGCCAGACCGGCCTTTGCCGCCCAAGGGCGCAGTGGTTCTGCATCCCGAACAATTTGCCGGGCGCAATGTTGCCAGCAAGCTGGCTGAACTGGCTGAAACCATCAGCTCAGCCAGTGGCAATGCCGCCGTCATTTCTGACCCGTCATCAATAGCCTGGGCCTTCAACATTCGCGGTTCAGATGTGCCCCACACACCGCTGGCACTGGGTTTTGCGATTTTGCGGCTGCAGGCCAGGCCAATGCTGTTCATTGACCCGGAAAAGCTGGATGAAGAGGCGCTCCGTTATTTGTCCCAACTGGCCGATCTGAAACTGCCTGAGGAGTTTGAAGCGGAGTTGAAGGCTTTGGGTGCGGGCGCAAAAGTGCTGATCGACCCTGCCCTCACCGCAGAAAAAATTGCTCAGTTGATTATGGAGGGCGGCGGAAAGGTCATTGAAAAGCCTGATCCTGCACGCCTGCCCCGCGCCCGTAAAAATGCCATTGAGCTGGAAGGCGCGCGCACGGCCCATTTGCGCGACGGGGCAGCAATGGTGCAGTTTCTTCACTGGCTGGACCAGCAGGAACCTGGCTCCGTCAGCGAAATTTCAGCGGCGACCCGGCTTGAAGCGGCTCGCAGTGTCATCGGCCAGCAGACGCAAATGCCGCTTCTGGATGTTTCGTTCGACAGCATAGCCGGATCTGGTCCTAACGCCGCTCTGCCGCATTATCGCGTTAATTTTCAGTCCGATCGAACCCTTCAGGAGGGAGAGCTGTTCCTGATTGATTCCGGGGCGCAGTACCGAGATGGCACCACAGACATCACCCGAACGGTCGCAATTGGCGCGGTGGATGAAGAGCGTCGGCGCAAGTTCACTCTTGTGCTGAAAGGCATGATCGCCATTTCGGACATTCGGTTCCCAGCGGGCACACGTGGCCAGGATCTGGACCCGCTGGCGCGCACAGCTTTGTGGAAATCAGGCTGCGACTATGCCCATGGCACCGGCCACGGCATTGGTTCTTACCTTGCTGTACACGAGGGACCACAATCCCTGTCCAAGCGCGGCGCAACGCCTTTGGAAACCGGTATGATCCTGTCCAACGAACCGGGTTATTATCGCGAAGGGCATTTTGGCATTCGCATTGAAAATCTGATCGTTGTCACCCCACCTGCTCCGATTGAGGGCGGCGATATGCCGATGCATGGTTTCGAAACGCTGACTTTTGTACCGATTGACCTGCGTTTGGTCGTGCAGGACTTGCTTGAAACGTGGGAACGCGACTGGCTGAACCGCTATCATGAAGCGGTGCGCCACAAACTGTCGCCGCTGCTGAATGACAATGACCGGCAATGGCTGGCAGCGGCAACCAAACCTGTTTGAGAACAGCAAGAAGCCCCGCAATCTGACAATTGCGGAGCTGCATTCCGGCAAGATCAATTTTACCCGAGAAATTCCCGGTCGTTAGCGGCACATGCGACGCTGCCCATTATACGGCTGGAATGTACCACTTTGCGGGTCAAAACTGCGGTAACGCTGCGAACAATACTGATACCACTCCCGCGACCACGGTGCCGGCGCATAGGAATATTGCGGCGCTGGTTGCACATAACGTGGCTGGTTGTACGAGTTGGCAATGGCAGCACCAAGACCAAGCCCGACAATTCCGCCCACAATCGCCGCCGTCGCGTCGTTGTTGCGGTTGCGATAGTAGCCGTTGTTATAGTTGCGATAATACCGATTGTTGTAATTGCGGTTATGGTAGCGGCGGTTATCCCAGTTCCGCCCGCCATTCCAACCGCCTTGGTGCCCGCGACGATATGAGTTGCGCCATGGGTCTGCCTTGGCCGCCGTTGCACCAAACAGGCTGCTGATCAGCGACCCTGCACTGCTTTGCATATTTTGTGGCACAGCCACGCTTGCAGGCAACATTGCCAGCGCAAGCGCAACCGCCAGTGACTTACCTTTTATCGACTGTACTAATGACATGACCTGTCTCCTTGGAGAGCTTCTGCCCCCATGAAGCATTCCGCACCTGAACCGATGCTGAACGATTTGTTAACCTTTCATCAACAACGCTGATAAAGTCGTTCTTGATCCATCATAGCGATAAGTTGATCGACAAAACTCACTAAGTTGCGTCCCGCCCCTTCAATCAATCATCCTGCCACGCCTATATCCTTTGCAGATTATGCATGGAGGATTCGGCAATGGCCGCGCTGCACAGGTTTCGACTGGCAACACTGCTCGGAGTTTTAACTCTGGTCTTTACGATGACGGCCATTGATTACGCCGAAGCTCGCCGTGGCGGCAGTTTTGGCAGCCGCGGTGCGCGCACGCACCAGGCTGCACCGGCAACCAACACAGCACCCGCAGCAGCACCTGTTCAACGCTCGACTACGCCGGGCAATCCGGCAGCGGCACCAGCCACGGCCGGTGCGGCAGCGGCAGCCAGCCGCGGTGGCATGTTCGGCAGCCCGCTCATGCGCGGCCTGCTGATGGGCGGTCTGATTGGCGCGTTGATGGGCGCCGGCTTTGGCGGAATGGGTGGCATGCTGGCGATGCTGGCACAGCTCGCCATATTCGGTGGCCTGGCATTTCTGCTCTTCCGTCTGTTTCGCTCGCGTCAGCCAGCAGCGGCTGGCAACCGCCCTTCGCCGCTGAATTTCAACACAGAGCCAAGCCAGAACAACAATGCAGGCGGTGGCGCTGGCCGTGATTTCAGCCATCTGGGCGCTGGCGTCGGCCAGTCATCTACCAACGCTTCGCAGCCGGACGAGTTGGGCATTATGGCGCCGGACCTGGAAATCTTTGAACAGCGCCTGCACCAGTTGCAGCAGGCTTTCGGCAAGGAAGATTATGCGGCAATCCGCGAGATCACCACGCCGGAAATCATGTCCTATCTGTCTGAAGAGCTGGGGCAGAATGCGACACGCGGCGTCAAGAGTGAAGTTCGTGATGTGCATCTGGAACAGGGTGACATTGCCGAAAGCTGGAAAGAAGGCTCGCGTGAATTCGCAACTGTTGCCATGCGCTATTCAATGATCCTGTTCCTGCGGGACCGGCAGACCGGTGAAATCGTTGAAGGGTCTGACAGTGAGCCGGTGGAATCCAGTGAAATCTGGACCTTCCTGCGCGATCACCACGATGAGTGGAAGATCACCGCAATTCAGGAAGCCTGATTTAGAGCCATCACGTTGAGCCAGAATGGTTTCAACGGCTGGAGCAATTCGAAGACAATAGAATTGGAGCGTCTCGGGCAATCACCCGGGACGCTTTTTCACTTTCAGGGGCATGGCAAGTTCATCTATGCACCCAGTGCACGCGCCAGAATGACAATCGCTGTACCTGCAACAACCGTGCTCAGCAGCGAAAAGCGCAGCGCCAGAGCGGCGCACAGTACCAGAACCGACTTCTCCAGCCAGCCGCCATCCACAAATGCAGGCACCACCAGCGTTGGCAGCACGGCCGCAGGCACGGCGTTCAGCAGGGCATTGACCCGAGGTGACACGTGCCCCATGCGCGCCAGAACAACATGCCCGCCAGCGCGCGTTGCATATGTTGCCAACGTTGCCAGAAATATCAGAAGCCAGATGTTCATTGCTGACCTTCCTTGACCGGAAGTGGCATCAGCGCGGCTGCAATAAGGCCTGCCAAACCGCCCAGCATGATGTGCCACGGTGAGCCAAGAGCAAAGTAAGCAGTTGACGAAGCAAGGACGCTGGCACCGGCAACAGGAAAAAACCCTGGTCGTTTCTGAAACGCCATGGCCTGTGCCAGAAAGTAAACCGGCAGCACAAAATCCAGAGCAAAAGCCCGGGAATTTTCAATCAATCCGCCAAAAACAATTCCGGCAAGCGTTGCTGCGAACCACACAATGTACAACGTGAGGGAATAAGTGAAGTAATAGGTCTTTGTCAGCGTGCCGCGCGCTGCGCGCGCTTCGGCCGCAGCAAAGCTGGGGTCCACCAGCACAAAAAACGCCGCTGCCTTGGCCATTGGTGAAAACCGGTTGAGACTGCGCCCGACAGAAGCCGAATACAGCACATGGCGAAAATTGATGATCAGCATGGACAGGAGCACCGCCCACATTGGCGCTGCCAGCACGATCAACTGCAAGGCCGCCATTTGCGAAGCGCCGGCATAGACAAACACCGACATGCCAAGAGCCTGAGCGGGCGTCAGCCCGGCATCAATGGCCAACGCGCCGTAGATCGTGCCAAATGGCAGCATGGGCACCAGAATTGGCCCGACATCGCGCAGCCCCGCGCGAAATTCCCTTGAGCGAAACATCCTCAGCGACCAATCAACTCAAACCATGCATTTTCATCGATCACCGGTATGTTCAGCTCTTCGGCCTTTTTAAGCTTCGAGCCGGCACCCGGCCCGGCAACAACCAGACTGGTTTTTTTCGAAACCGAGTCCACGGACTTTGCGCCGAGCTCTTCTGCCATGGCCTTGGCTTCCTCGCGAGACATCCTCTCCAGCGCCCCGGTAAACACGATGGTCTGGCCTGCCACGGGTGATCCGGCATCGGCAACCTGATGCACTTCGTCCTGCGGCTCCACGCCCGCTGCCAAAAGCGCATTCAAGGCGTCGCGGTTATGCGCTTCGGCAAAAAACTCCACCACGGCCTGCGCCACCACAGTGCCGATGCCATCAATGCCGTTCAGCTCCTGCCAAGCATCATTGCCTTTGTCCTTGCGGTCCTCCGGCACCACCGCCTGCTGCGCCCCCGCTGCAAAGGCTGCGTAGGAACCGTAGTGACGCGCCAGCCTGCGCGCATTGATTTCGCCAACATGGCGAATGCCCAGCGCAAAGATATAGCGAGACAAAGGCACCTTGCGACGTTCGTTGATCGCATCCAGCAATTTGCGCACCGACCGCGCACCAAAGCCGTCGAAATTTTCAAGCCGCGTCAGAGACTGCGCCTGCCGCGCTTCCAGAGTGAAAATATCAGCGGGGGAATGTATGCGCAGCGAAGCGTCTTCGGCGTGATAGAAAAACTCGACCTGCTTGTCGCCCAGGCCCTCTATATCCATGGCATTGCGTGACACAAAGTGCCGGATCCGCTCCACCGCCTGCGCCGGGCAGATCAACCCGCCGGTGCAGCGTATCACCACCTCGCCCTCTTCCCGCACAGCATGGCTGCCGCATTTCGGGCAGCGGTCAGGAAATACGAAGGGTGTTGCGCCCTCAGGCCTCTGATCCGGAACAATGTCCAGGATCTGCGGAATCACATCGCCTGCACGCTGCACCACCACCATATCGCCGATACGGATATCGCGGCCCTCACGCAGTTGCGCGCCATTCTGGCCAATGCCCTTGATGTAATCGGCATTGTGCAATGTCGCGTTGGAAACCACCACACCGCCCACCGTGACCGGTTGCAGCTTGGCCACCGGCGTCAGCGCCCCTGTCCGCCCCACCTGAATGTCGATATCCAGGAGCCGGGTCAGTGCCTTTTCGGCGGTGAATTTATGCGCAATTGCCCAGCGCGGATGCCGGGCCACAAATCCGAGGCGGCGTTGCAGGTCCAGTTGGTCCACCTTGTAGACAACGCCGTCAATATCGTAACCCAGACTGGAACGCAGCTCTTCGATCTTGCGGTAATGTGCAATCAATTCTTCAACGGAATCAAATCGTTGCATCAAGGGATTGATCTGAAATCCAAATTCTTTCAGCGCTGCCACAACTTCGCTTTGGGTACCGCCAGGCAACTCGCTCATTTCCCCCCATGCATAGGCGAAAAAGCGCAGCGGCCTGGCTTTGGTAACCGAGGCATCCAGTTGCCGCATGGACCCCGCAGCCGCGTTGCGAGGATTGGCAAACAGCGGCAAGCCCGCACTGGCCCGTTCTTCATTCAGCGCAGAAAAATCAGCGTGGCTCATGTAAACTTCGCCGCGAACCTCACATATTTCCGGCGGCTTGCCATTCAGACGTTGCGGGATATCCGCAACCATCCGCGCATTGGCAGTCACATCTTCTCCCACCGTATGATCGCCACGCGTGGCAGCGCTGACCAGCGCGCCATTCTCGTAGCGGAGTGACAGCGAAAGGCCATCAATCTTCGGCTCTGCGGTAATGGCAAGCGGTGCAGTGTCTGGCAGTTTCAAGAATCGCCGGACGCGTTTGGCAAAATCTGCAACATCCGCATCGGAAAACGCATTGTCGAGCGACAGCATCGGCACAGAGTGAACAATCTTGCCAAACTTTTCCGCCGGTGGCGCGCCGACTTTGGCCGATGGCGTGTCGGAACGGACCAGTTCGGGAAACTGCGCTTCAATGGCCAGGTTGCGCCGGCGCAGGGCGTCATAATCCGCATCGGTTATTGTGGGCGCATCATCCTGATAATAACGCCGGTCGTGCTCGGCAATTTCCTGCGCCAACGCGGCCAAGGCAGATGCCGCTTCCTCCAGCGTCAGCTCTTCAACCGGCTTTTCCTGTGGCATAGCCTGATCAGGCTCCCTCGCCCATCAATTGCGTTGCGGCCGCGCGGGCCGCATCAGTAATCGTCTCGCCGGCCAGCATCCGCGCAATCTCTTCACGGCGGGCTGCCCGATCCATCGGTGTAACTTTGGTTGATACCGTTTCTTCGCCTGATTTGGAAATGAGAAGATGAGTTGCAGCCCGTGCCGCCACTTGCGGCGCATGGGTTACAGAAAGCACCTGCACTTTCTGCGCCAGACGCTCCAGCCTGCGGCCAATAGCATCCGCCACCGCACCGCCAACCCCCGTGTCAATTTCATCAAAGACGAGTGTCGGCGCCGAGCCGCGGTCGGCCAGAGCCACTTTCAAGGCCAGCAGAAAGCGGGACAGTTCGCCGCCCGAGGCCACCTTCATCATTGGTCCGGGCAATGTGCCCGGATTGGTCTGCACGCGAAACTCGACGGTATCAAAGCCACTGGGCATGCCGTTTTCTGCATCGGAAACAAGGCTGACCAGAAATGTTGCGCGCTCCAGCTTCAGATCCGGCAGCTCGGCTGCAACTGCCGATTCCAGTTGCGTTGCAGCTTCAACCCGCCGCTGCGACAGGCTGGTCGCCAGTTCCACATAATGCGCCTGTTTTTCCGCAACATCCTGCTCCAGCCGAGAAACACGGCCGGCACCCTCATCCAGTTCGGCAAGCTCACTTTCCATGCGCAGGTGCAATGCCGCAAGATCATCCACCGGCACGGAATATTTGCGGCCAGCAGCACGCAGTGCAAACAGCCTCTCCTCAGTGGATTCAAGATCAGCAGGGTTGAATTCGATTTTGAAAAGCGCACGCTCAAGACTGGTCTGCGCGTCTGACAGTGCATCCAGCGCAAGACCCAGCCGGTCAATTGCCTCATCCAGCAACCCGGGCACTTCTTCCCTGCGCCTGTCCAGCCGCCGCAGCAGGCTGGCCAGGCCTGGAACTGGCGAGCCATGGCCCGACAGTTCTTCATTCGCCTCATTCACATCGCCGGCAATTTTTTCAGAGCGCATCATGATCTGCCGCCGGTCAGCCAATTCCACTTCTTCGCCAACCTGTGCGTTCAACTGTGCAAGCTCATCCACAGAACTGCGAAGATATTCTGCCTCACGCGCGGCAGCTTCCACCCTGGCCAGTTGCTCGGCCAAGGCAGTTGCAGCGGCTCGCCACGCAGAATACGCTTTTGCTACAGCATCCGCTTCACCTGTCAGGCCGCCATAGGCGTCCAGCAACCGCCGGTGCGCAGAAGGGTCGACCAGAGCCCGATCATCATGCTGGCCGTGAATTTCCACCAGGCTTTCACCCAGATCCCGCATCAGGGAAACGCTGGAGGGCCGATCGTTGACAAACACCCGTGTGCGGCCATCCGCACCCTGAATGCGGCGAAGGATGAGGTCGCCATCTTCATCAAAGCCATTTTCAGCCAGCTTCAATCGGGCAGCATGGTCGGCCGGCAGATCAAAAACCGCGCTGACCTCGCCCTGGCGAGCCCCGTGCCGCACCAAGCCACCATCACCCCGTCCACCAAGGGCAAGCGTCAGCGAATCCAGAAGGATGGATTTGCCAGCACCAGTTTCGCCTGTCAGAACCGACAGGCCATCTGCCAGCGTCAGGTCCAGCCTTTCGATCAGAACAATATCGCGGATTGAAAGGTGGACCAGCATGTTGCTTCAGTGGCTTATCAACCCTGCGGAGCCGCTGGCGCACCAGCCAGCCTGCGGGCTGCATTGCCGAACCAGGACCCCGGACCGGCTGCCCTTGGCTCAAGCCCGCCCTGCTGCAACCGGGCATAGGCATCCCTGTACCAAGGTGATTCCGGGAAGTTCTGGCCCAGAACCGACGCTGCAGCCTGCGCTTCAGGCTGGATACCCATCGCCAGGTTCGCTTCCACCAGACGGTAAAGCGCTTCTTCGACATGGCGGGTCTGGCTGAAATTGTCGACCACATTCTTGAAGCGGTTCACCGCTGCAATATAATCGCGCCGTTCCAGGTAATAACGGCCGATCTGCATATCCTTGCCGGCAATCTGGTCTCTGGCCTGACGCAGCTTTGCCTGCGCATCGTCCACATATTCCGAATCCGGATAGCGATCGATCACTTCCTGCATGGCAGCAGCAGCGCGCGCCGTGTCTGTCTGATCCCGCGTGACTTCCGGAATCTGCCGGAAATAGGCAAGGCCAATGATGTACTGCGCATAGGCTGCTTCATCCGAACCCGGATAGAGCGAAAGGTAACGGCGGGCAGATGACACTGCCTCATCATAATCGCCCGAACGGTAGGATGTGAATGCGCGCATGACCAGTGCCTTGCGCGCCCATTCGGAATAAGGGTGCTGGCGGTCGATGGCTTCAAACTTGGCGGACGCCTCTTTCAGCCGCCCTGCTTCCAGATTGGCGAGGCCCTGATTGTAAAGCTGGTCTGCCGGTTCCGTCTGCGATGCCAAAGCCAGCGCATCAATGTCCGAATCTTTGCTGGACATACAGCCAGCAGGTAATATTGCCGCCCCTGCCAAAAGAGCAATTGCCAACGGCCGCTTAAAAGCAAACCTGCTGAATTTGGGCGTATATTGACGCATGTCCGAATTCCCCAGCTACATACACGGCGGCGGGTCGCCCCGCTTCCCCCGCCCTTCTACTTGAAAGACCAGTGTGCCGACAATGTTTGAAGGGCGCTTAACGCGCCTTTTTTGAGGCAATTGGTGATTATACTCAGAGTTTTTGCGGCTCATAAGCCGGCGAAGCCGCCCCGATGGACAATTCGCGCCTTGCGCGGGTGCCGGTGCGAACCGGCACTTCCACCATTTCAAAAGCGGTCGGATCAGACAACAGCGCCTGCAACGCCATTGCATTCAACCGGTGACCACCGCGATAGGAGCGGTAGCAGCCCAGAATGCGCGCACCGGCCAAAGCCTGATCGCCAATGGCGTCCAGGGCCTTATGGCGTACGAATTCGTCGACGTAGCGCAACCCGCCAGGGTTGATAACACCGTCATCGTCGCCAATCACAACGGAATTTTCCAGCGAAGAGCCAAGGGCATGACCTGATGCCCAAAGACGCTCAACATCCTTCATGAAACCGAAAGTGCGTGCTCTTGAAATTTCTTCGCAGAAAAGATCGGGAGTCAGGTCGGCCTTGAAGCTCTGGCGACCAATTGCCGCAGAGCTGAAATCGATGTCGATTTCGAATCGGGTCGAATCGTGCGGCCGATATTCGCCATATGCGCTGCCCATTTCCACACGCACCGGCTTCAGCACACGAACATAGCGGCGTGCGGCAAGCTGCGGCACAAAACCGGCTTCGCGGATAGACTGAACGAAAGCGTGCGAGCAGCCGTCCATGATCGGCACTTCGCGGCCCTCGATCTCCACAATCACATTGTCGATTTCCATGGCGTAAAGAGCCGCCATCAAATGTTCGATTGTGGCCACTCCCGGCCCATTGGGTTCACCCACAACGGTTGCCAGATCAGTGGAGGAAACATTGGCAGAGACAGCTTTGATTTCGCGTATGCCGCCAGAAGGCGTGGTCACCTGAAACACAACACCGGTTCCGGCATCTGCCGGATGCAACGTCAGTTCCACTGCTTCACCGCTGTGGACGCCGACACCGTTGAAGCCAATGCTGGCACCAATCGTCTGTTGCTGTTTAGCCAAGTTCACATCCTTGATTCCGGCAGGTCGTGCCTGCCATGTCGCATGCAATTTCACTGCATATTCCGGGGCGGTTAATCAGTTGCCACAAGGGCAAACCATCATCTCAAACCACACCCGCTATTTTCATGCTGGAAACTAGGGTTTAGCAGGCTGTTGGCCAAATCACGCTTCTTTACCCCATGTTACCGAAAACTTGCTTAACCGAAGGTAAATCTCATATTTTTCAGTACCTTAAACAAAATCGACCCGCACCTTGCGGTGCGGGTCGATGGTAACAATCGCTATTTTTGTGAACGGTTTGTTACACTCAGTTGGACTGGCGACGCAGGAATGCCGGGATTTCCAGCTGCTCTTCGTCGGTCTGCTGCCTTGGCTGGCTGTAAGGGCGAGCCGCTGAGTCTGCCGCAACACGCCGATTGGCGTATGGGTTGTGCTCCGGTGCAGGGCGACGCTCTACCGGCGCCGCATATGCATCATCACCCTCAACCTCGCGACGGGAAAGGCCGCTCGTCAGCTTGCGGATAAGGCCAAGCGCACCGCGCTCATTGCCGGCATCCATACCATTATGACGGTCCATCTCCGCCTGAACCACTGGTGGAAAATCTTCCACACGTGGCAGCCGGGTCTGAGCCGGTGTCTGCACAGTGCGCGGAGAAACCTGTGGTGCAACCATGGAAATTTCAGCTTCCAGAGCCGCGGTGAAGTCATCTTCCAGCTCGGCACCCAGCGAAGGCACCTGTGCGGCGGGCTGCCCAAATGACTGAGCCGTTGGCTGAGCAAACCCCGGGGCTTCCTGAACCGGAGGTGCAACGGGTGCGGCGCGTGGTGCAGGCGCTGCAACCGGGCGCATCTCTGCAGGACGGTCAAAAGCTTCTGCAGCAGTTTTGTCGATGCCGGTGGCAACAACAGAAACGCGGATCACGCCTTCGAGGTTTTCGTCAAATGTTGCACCCAGAATGATGTTGGCATCCTGATCAACTTCTTCGCGAATGCGGGTAGCCGCTTCATCAACTTCGAACAGCGTCAGGTCGCGACCACCGGTGATTGAAATCAGCAGGCCTTTCGCACCCTTCATCGACGTTTCGTCCAGCAGCGGATTGGCAATTGCCGCTTCAGCGGCAGCCATTGCGCGGCCTTCGCCGGAAGCTTCGCCCGTGCCCATCATTGCCTTGCCCATTTCACGCATCACAGAGCGCACATCGGCAAAGTCCAGGTTGATCAGGCCTTCCTTGACCATCAGGTCGGTAATGCATGCCACGCCGGAATACAGAACCTGATCTGCCATGCCGAATGCATCGGCAAAGGTGGTCTTGTCATTGGCGATGCGGAACAGATTCTGATTCGGAATAACGATCAGCGTGTCCACATTCTTCTGCAGTTCTTCAATGCCCTGCTCGGCAATGCGCAGACGGCGCTGGCCTTCAAAGTGGAAAGGCTTGGTCACCACGCCAACTGTCAGAATGCCTTTTTCCCGAGCGGCGCGTGCCACAACAGGTGCAGCACCGGTGCCGGTACCACCGCCCATGCCGGCGGTTACGAAGCACATATGCGAGCCAAGCAGATGGTCGCAGATCTCATCCAGTGATTCTTCAGCAGCGGCGCGGCCAACTTCCGGCTGGGAACCTGCACCGAGACCTTCGGTTACAGCGACGCCCATCTGAATGACGCGCTCTGCGCGTGACGAGCGCAGTGCCTGGGCATCGGTATTGGCGATAACGAACTCCACGCCTTCCAGCCCAGCATTGATCATGTTGTTCACAGCATTGCAGCCACCGCCGCCTACACCAAACACGGTGATGCGGGGCTTAAGCTCGGTAATGTCCGGCTTCTGGAGGTTGATGCTCATATCCAAAGGTTCCTTTTCGCAGTTGGCCGCCTCGCCGCGCCGGCCCTTTTTGATTTGATTCATGCCAGTGCGTACTGCGCACCATACTTTCGCTGCCCCGCGTGAAACTTGCGCGGCAAGTTCAAAACGCTAAAAACTTCGCCTCAACCATGAGCCAATTCTTCCGACACGGGTTTTCTCGTCGAAAGCAAAATCCAGAGGTGAGGTTTCCGCCACATATTCCTGCCAGGCAATCTGCGGGTAGATGAGCAAGCCGACCGACGTTGAAAAAGCCGGGCTTTTGTTGGCTGTGCTCAAACCGGAAACGCCAACTGGTCGCCCCAGCCGGACATTGCGTTGCAGAATTTCCCTGGCTGCTCCCGACATTCCGGCAAGCTGGCTGGCACCGCCGGTCAAAACCACGCGCTTGCCAATCACATGACCCAGCCCGGAACTTCCCAGGCGGTCACGAATCAATTCCAGAGTTTCTTCCACCCGAGGGCGAACAATCCGGGCAATAAGCGAGCGCGAAACGTGAATTTCGCCTTCCCCGTCATCATCCGCCAAAGCTTCAACAGTTACAGGCTCGCCATCTTCCAGAAGCTCGGTCAGCGCATTGCCATGCATGACCTTCAGACGCTCGGCCTGTTCGGGGCGGATTGAAAGCCCGCGCGCCAGATCCATGGTGATGTGCTGTCCGCCCATTGCCACAGCGTCGGCATAGGCAAAGTGCCCGTTCTGGAATATCGATATCGTGGTTGTGCCAGCGCCCATATCAATACAGGCGGAGCCCATGCGCGCTTCATCTTCAACCAGCGTTGCAAGGCCGGAGGCAAAGGGCGCAGCCACAAAAGCCTCGACAACCAGATGCGCGCGGTTGATGGCTGCTTCCAGATTGCGCAACGGCGTTTCTTCGGCTGTCAGCACATGCAGTTCCGCGCCCAGCACTTCACCAACCATGCCAACAGGATCATCCAGACCGTTTTCACCATCCAGCGAAAGATCAAAGGGCACAGAGTGCAGTGCAACGCGGCCCGGCGCCATTTGCGTGCGCGCAGACTGGTTCAGCACACGGCGAAGATCATTCTGCGCCACCTCGTTACCGGCAATGGTCATTTCTGCCGTGCCGCGCATGCTTTTCAGCCGCCCGGACGTTACGGAAACAATCAGACTTTCAATCGTCAGCCCGGCCTGCCGCTCGGCAGCGTCCACACAGGCGCGAATGGATTGCTCCGCCGCCGCCAGATCCACCACCACGCCGGACTTGATGCCGCGTGATCGCTGGTGACCAATGCCAATCACCTCTGCCACATGTGTGCGGTGAGGCAGCACTTCACTTTCCGGGCGCGGGCGCAGGCGCGCAATCAGGCATGTCACCTTGGAAGATCCTACATCGAGGATCGAGAACAGGTGCGTGCGACGCGGCGAAAGCTTTTCAATACGCGGCAGAGAATCTTTCATACCCAGAAACAGGCTCATGCCGGGTTCTCCCTTCTTGCCTGTCTGGCAACTCTTGCACGCTCGGCCATGGCAGCTTCCCGCCGGGCCATTGCCTCCGGCGTCAGCTTCACAGTCACTCTGTCCGTCAAACGCATATCCACCGAAGCAATATCGCGCGAAAGCAATCCATATTGGCGGTCCATCCGCACGACTTCCGCTGCCGCTTCAACCGCATCATTTTCTGGCAGGCGGATTGTCACGCCATTGTCCAGCCGCAGGTCCCACCGGCGCTGCCCCACACGAATGTATGCCGTAACGCGCGGCTTCAGCTCAGGCACCAGTTCGATATAGTCGAGAAAATCTGCCGCGGCCTTATCGGCGCCGGCACCGACAACCAATGGCAGCTCGGTGTAGCGTGTGGTGGCAAAATCAACGATTGGCTTGCCACTGCGGTCCACAATCACCAGATCCTGACCATGCTGCCAGATGGCAAATGGCTGTTTCTCAACAATCTCGACGATGACCTGGCCCGGATAGACTTTACTGATCGAGGCGCTTTCCACCCACGGCATTTCCTCCAGCGCCTGACGCGCATGCACAACGTCCAATGCCGGCAGGGTTTGCGCACCAACAGTGTAAATTGCTTGCAGGATATCAATCTGCGAGGTTTCGGAGTTGCCGCTGACATCAACCTGATCAATGGCAAAACCCATTGGCTCTGCCAGAGTGTCAATCACCAGGCCCGTGTGCCCACCCGAAGTGACGCCGTATAAAAGGCTTGATCCCAGCACCACCGTTGCCAGCACCGAAAATCTTGGCAGCGGAAATTCCTGGCATGTGCGGGCGTAACCGGAAAAGCGGCGCAGCAGAATATGTGCGCGCATGATAGCCCGGCTCATTGGCCGCATGTCGGCATTGCGTGGAGGTTGTCTTACCGCTTGCATGAGGCGTCCCTCACCATCCAGTCAAGCAGCTTGCCGAATGGCAGACCGTAAACCGCAGCGATATCCGGAACGAGCGATGTGGGGGTCATTCCCGGCTGGGTGTTGATTTCCAGCCAGATAACCTCATCCAATTGGTCGTTGTAACGAAAGTCCGAGCGCGAAACGCCTCGGCAACCAAGGGCGCGGTGCGCAGCAAGGGCATATTCGTGCACTCTGGCTGTTACCGCGTCAGGCAATGGCGCCGGCACAACATGCGTCGAGCCGCCCGGTGCATATTTCGCATCATAATCATAAAAGGCATGGTCATTGGACACGATTTCACAGACGCCCAGAACCACATCATGCATGACTGCACATGTCAGCTCGCGACCGGGAATGTAGCGCTCCACCATAACTGTGTCGCCAAATGTCCAATCAACTGCTGAAAGTTGCTGCGGCGGGTGCGCCTGATCTTCACGCACAATAACAACGCCAAAGCTGGAGCCTTCCGCCACCGGCTTGACCACGTAGGGCGTGGGCATGACGTGGCCGCGCGCCACTTCCAGCCGGTCCACCAGCATGGATTGCGCCACGCCAACCCCGGCATTGGAAGCAACCAGCTTGGCCTTTTCCTTATTCATGGCCAGGGCAGACGCCAGCACGCCGGAATGCGTGTAGGGAATTTCCAGATATTCAAGAACACCCTGAATGGTGCCATCTTCCCCGAACGGGCCGTGCAATGCGTTGAATGCCACATCGGGCCGCAGCTCGGTCAACACCGAGGCAATGTCGCGCCCGACATCCAGTTCGGTAACGCGATAACCTTCTGCCTGCAAAGCAGCAGCGCAGGCCTTGCCCGACGAAAGACTGACCGGTCTTTCACTGGACATGCCGCCCATCAGAACTGCCACATGCTGCTGCATCGAATCCACACTCCATCGCAGAAGGTTACACAAACCATTCATGCTTCCGTGATGGTTAAGCGGTGGTTAATCTCAGCGGCAGTTGGAAAGAAAATCGTAAGTGAATTTGAAAAGAATGCGTTTACCAATTCACCAAAACTACCCTGGATAGTTTCAGGTGATCGAATGGCGCTCCACGGCAGACCGGCAGTTCATTTCGCCGCATTGGTCTGCCGATGCGTCAGGTCAGTTTCACCGGAAATGCCCTTAGGGGATGAACGGCGCAACTTCCCGCCCCGGCTCGAATGCGCCAATGCGTTGAATTTCCCATTCCAGCAAAATTCCGGACGTTTCGAAAACACGACGGCGAACCGTTTCGCCCAACAGCTCAAGGTCATGACCGCTGGCGTTCCCGGCATTGATCATGAAGTTGCAGTGCATCTGGGACATCAGCGCATCACCAATTCGAAAGCCGCGGCATCCCGCCCGGTCAACCTCTTTCCAGGCTGACGTTCCATCCGGGTTTTTGAAGGTCGAGCCGCCAGTTTTTTCACGCACCGGCTGGGCCGTTTCACGGTGATGCTGCACTGCATCCATTGCGGCTTTTATCGAAGCGGCACTGTCTGTCGGCCCTTGCAGAACGCATTGTGTAAAAATCAAGTCATCCGGTGCACCTGAGTGACGATACCGGTATGCCATCGCCTCAGCGTTCAATTGATGCACGACGCCCCGCCGGTCCACCGCCCTTGCAGAAACAAAGCGTTCAGCCATTTCCACGCCATTGGCCCCGGCATTCATACGCAGAGCACCCCCTATCGAGCCGGGAATGCCATGCAGGAAATGAAATCCGCCCAGGCCCGCTTCAAGTGCGACGGCTGCCACCCGCTTGTCCGAAGCGCCTGCGCCAACCTGCAATTGACCATCCGGCAGAAGCTCTACCGCCCCGAAGCCCTTGGGTGGAAGGCGGATGACCACGCCTTTTATGCCGCCATCTCGCACCATCAGATTGGAGCCGATGCCAACAATTGTGACTGGAATTTCCATCGGAAGCGCCGCAAGCAGCGCTGCCAGATCGTCTTCATCAGCCGGTTGAAACAGCAATTCGGCACAGCCGCCAGTGCGAAACCACGTAATCTTGTCCATTGGCGCGTCTGGGGTCAGCTTGCCACGCAAGGGTGGCAGCGCAATCCCGTTCAGCAACCCGGACCCGTCCATCACGCAGACTTCTGCGACAATGCGCGCAATTCGTCGGGCAGCGCATAGGCCCATTGGGTGATAGAGCCTGCACCCAGAAACACAACCATGTCTCCGGGTTCAGCAATTTTCGCAACCAGTGGTGCAATTTCACCTGGCCCCGTCACCAATTGCGAATGCCGGTGACCGCCCAGTTTCAACCGCTCCAGCAGACTGTCGGAATTGATACCTTCAATCGGCTCTTCACCGGCAGCATAAACCGGGGTTAAAATCACCGTATCGGCATCGTTGAAACAAGCGGCAAAATCGTTGAACAGGCTTTGCAGCCGGGTGTAACGGTGCGGCTGCATGACGGCGATTACCCGGCCACTGGCTGCCGAGCGTGCGGCGGAAAGCACTGCGCGGATTTCGACCGGATGATGACCGTAATCATCAAAAATATCCACACCATTGACCTGGCCGGTGTGGGTGAAGCGACGTTTGACGCCGCCAAAGGAAGCAAGACCGCGCAAGATCGCCTCTGTGGAAATGCCAATTCGGTGTGCGGTGGCGATGGCGGCAGTGGCGTTGGACACATTGTGCCGCCCCGGCATCGGCAGCACCAGATCTTTCAACTCGGTGACAACGCCCGTCACACGATCACGAATGGTCACATCAAAAACCGAGCGCGGCCCATTCACCCGCACATTGTGAAAGCGCGCATCGGCCTGCAGGTTTTCGCCATAGGTGATGACGCGCCGGTCTTCAATTTCCGACACCATCTTCTGCACTTCCGGATGGTCAAGACACATGACGGCAAAGCCGTAAAACGGCACGTTCTCAACAAAATTGCGAAAGGCTTCCCGCACTTTGTCAAATGTGCCGTAATGATCCAGATGCTCCGGGTCGATATTGGTCACGACCGCGACATCGGCAGGCAGCTTCAAAAATGTGCCGTCGGATTCGTCCGCCTCTACCACCATCCATTCACCATCACCCATGCGGGCGTTGGTGCCATAAGCGTTGATAATGCCGCCATTCACCACTGTCGGGTCCATGCCGCCTGCATCCAGAAGCGTCGCCACCATGGATGTGGTGGTGGTTTTGCCATGAGTGCCGCCAATGGCAATGGCCTGCCGGAACCGCATCAGTTCGGCCAGCATTTCTGCGCGGCGAACAATTGGCAAAAATCGCTCGCGTGCTGCCGCCAGTTCCGGATTGCTGCGGCGAATGGCGGTGGAAACCACAACCACCTCGGCCTTGCCAAGATTGGCGGCGTCATGACCAACATGCACTGTCACACCTTTTTCACGCAGACGTTGCACATTGGCGTTTTCGCTCTGGTCCGAGCCCTGCACCGTATAGCCCAGGTTGACCAGCACCTCGGCAATGCCGCTCATGCCAATGCCGCCTATGCCGATAAAGTGCACCGGACCGATATTTGGCGGCATTTTCATGAGCGGTTTATCCTTGTGAAAGTCAAAATTACCTGATGGCCTTGCGGGCGGGCATAGCCTCTACCAGATCGGCAAGCAACTCTGCCGCATTATGAATACCGGTTGCGCGCGCAGCAGCGGCCATGGTTTCAGCTGTGGCGGCATTGTTGGCAATCTCTGCAATCAGCTCTGCCAGCCGCGATGGCGGCAACTCAGCCTGCCGTGCAACGATGGCCCCGCCCTGCGCTTCCAACCGGGCGGCATTGGCAGCCTGATCATGGTCCAGCGCATAGGGGTAAGGCACCAGAATGGCCGGGCGGCCAATCACCGCAATTTCGGAAACGGTTGACGCGCCGGAGCGGCTGATCACCAGATGTGCCTTGGCAATTCTTTGCGCCATGTCGGCAAAGAATGGTGAAACTTCTGCCGGAATGCCCTTTTCTGCATAGAAGGCCCGAACTGCCGCTTCGTCATCCGCCCGCGCCTGCTGCGTAACCCGCAATCGGGCAACCAGCTCATCCGGCAATAGCGCAATGGCCTCCGGTATGGCCTGGGAAAAGAAACTGGCACCCTGACTTCCGCCGAACACCACCAGATTGAACGGCTCGCCTTTACGGCTGGCGGTATAGGGAATGGTTGCCGCTTCCAAGACTGGCGGGCGCACCGGATTGCCGGTAACAACAATCTTGCCGGCAATTTCCGCGACAGGATTGTCCTGCGCCATACCGGCAGCAATTTTCATCACCCGGCGCGCCAGAAAGCGGTTTGCCCGCCCCATGACAGCGTTTTGTTCGTGAATCAGTGTCGGCCATCCGGCCTGCGTTGCTGCCATCATCGGCGGCACGGTGGGGTATCCGCCAAAGCCGATTGTAACATCGGGCTTCAACTGGCGCAGCAAAGCGCTGGATGTGCGAAAGCCCCGCCACAATGTCCACAACGAACGCAGCATGGCCACAGGCTGACGAGAGCCGAATGTGGCCGAAGGCACAAGATGCACGGCGCTTGCGGGGAAATTTCCGGTGAACCGGCCTGCACGGTCATCTGTTGCCAGATGCACATCTGCTCCACGCTTTTGCAGTTCATGCGCCAGCGCCTGGGCCGGAAACAAATGTCCGCCAGTGCCGCCTGCGGCTATCAAAACACGCTTTGCCATGGGGTTACCGCGCACCATAGGCGCCGCCAAGCGCCATTGTGCGATTTTTCAACCTATCGATCTGCGAGGAATTTTCGGCCCGTTTGCGGGTCAATGCCAGCACAAACCCGGCAGAAATAGCCACTGCCAGCATGGATGAGCCGCCATAGGAAATGAACGGCAAGGTCATGCCCTTGGCTGGCATGAGCTGAAGGTTCACCGCCATGTTGATGATGGACTGCATGCCAAACAGCATGACCAGGCCCGAGATTGCCAGACGGGCAAAAACATCGCGCTGCGCAAATGCCACCTGCAGGCCGCGAATGACGATGAAGCAGAAAATTGCCGAAAGAAGCATGCAGGTTATGATGCCGAATTCTTCAGCAATGACGGCGAAAGCAAAGTCGGTATGGCTGTCCGGCAGAATGCGCTTGACCGTTCCTTCACCGGGGCCTTGCCCGAACCAGCCGCCGCGCATGATCGCTTCCCGCGCAGTGTCTGTCTGGAACGTGTCACCCTCACCCGTCAGAAAGCGGTCTATGCGGCTGGCCACGTGGGAAAATGACAGATAGGCGCCGAGAAAGCCGACAACGGCGATTGAACCCAGCATGACAATCCAGATCCACGGCAAGCCGGCCATGAAGAAAAGACCACCCCATGCACCAGCGGTCAGAATGGTCTGGCCCAGATCCGGCTGGGCCACAAGCAGGGCCGCCACCACCAGAAGCAGAATGAAGGACAGCAAATTGCCCGGCACTTCCGGTCTTCTGGCGCGTTCGGCAAACAGCCATGCGCACACCACCACAAAGGCCGGCTTCATGAATTCAGACGGCTGCACGCCAAACGGGCCGAAATACATCCAGCGCCGTGCACCCTTGACCTCCATGCCAAAAAACAGCGCCAGCACCATAACGACCAGCGAAGCGCCCAGCATGAAGAACGACACACGGCGAATGCCATGCGGTGTCAGCAGCGACGTGCCCAGCATAATGGCAATACATGGCACCAGAAACACGGCATGGCGTTTGACAAAGTGAAATGAGTCCAGACCAATTCGCTCGGCCACCGGTGGGCTTGCCGCGAAAGACAGCATCATGCCGCCAATCATCAGCATCAGAAATGCAGCCAGCAACCAGCGGTCAATGGACCACCACCAGTCTGCGATCAGGCCTTTTTGTGCACGACTGACGGCCATGGCTCACCCTTTGGCGAAAAGCTGAACTCCCGGAATTCGCGTTACCGCCAGGCGGAACGCGTCTCCCCGAACTTCGAAGTTACGAAACTGGTCAAAACTGGCGCAAGCCGGAGACAGTAAAACCACCTCGTCCTGCCCGGTATTGGCGGCGTCACGCGCAGCGCTTGCGACGGCCTTCTCCAGTGTACCGGAAATTTCGTAAGGAATTCGTTTACCAAGAGTCCTGGCAAAGTCATCTGCAGCTTCGCCAATCAGATAGGCCTTGGCAACGTGGCCGAACAGCGGCTCCAGCGTTTCAATTCCGCCAGCCTTCGGCACCCCGCCGGCAATCCAGTGCAGGCGTTTGAAACTGGCCAGCGCTGGCGCCGCTGCATCGGCATTGGTGGCCTTGGAATCATTGATGAACAAAACCTTGTTCACCAGTCCCACCTGCTCCATGCGGTGCACCAGCCCCGGAAAACTGGTCAGCCCGGCGGCAATCTCGCCTTCACTCAGGCCAACAGCAAACAAGGTCGCAATGGCTGCTGCAGCGTTTTGTCCATTGTGCCTGCCGCGCAGAGAGCCAATGCCCGTCAGATCAAAACGGACAGTCTGCCGCCCCTCGCTTTGGCCGATCACCGCCTGACCATCAAAGCCGAAACCGTCATCCGGCAGCTCCGCGCGTGAGATTCGCAAAACTTTGCGGCCATTGCTTTCAAGCCGCGCTGCAATTCCCCGGCAAAATTCGTCATCGACACCAATCACGGCCACACCGGCGTGCTGCAGCAACCGCTCCTTGACGTCAGCATAGTGCTGCATGGAGCCATGCCGATCCAGATGATCGGGAGAAAGGTTCAGAAGCACACCAACAGACGGCGCAAGCGATGGGGCAAGATCAATCTGGTAAGAGGAGCACTCAACCACGTAGAATTTGTCCACAGACGGCGCATCGAGGGTCAAGACCGGAACGCCGATATTGCCGCCAAGTTGCGTGTCACGCCCGCTGACTTTCAAACAATGGGCAATCAGCGCCGTGGTGGTGGATTTGCCATTGGTTCCGGTTATCGCGATGAAGGGCGAAACGGGCGCAGCCACCTGCCGCTCCCGCGAGAAAATTTCCACATCACCAATGATTGGCACGGCCGCTTCATTTGCCAGCGCCGCTGACCAGTGCGGCTGCGGATGTGTCAACGGCACGCCCGGTGAAAGCACCAGTGCCGCCAGCCCTTGCCAATCCAGATTGCGCAGATCCCCCGTCGGAATTCCCGCAATCGCCGCCGCTTCAACGCTGGCCGGGTTATCATCAAAGGCCACAAGATTTGCGCCGCCGGCAACCAGGGCCTGAGCAGTTGCCATGCCAGAGCCGCCCAAACCAAAAAGGGCGACTGCCTGCCCTGCGAATGTGCGCGCTGCTATCATACAGTTACCGCAGCTTCAGGGTTGAAAGACCAACAAAGGCCAGCATGAAAGCGATGATCCAGAACCGGACCACGACCTGACTTTCCGTCCAGCCAAGCTTTTCAAAATGGTGATGGATAGGCGCCATGAGAAAAACGCGCTTGCCGGTCAGCTTGAAACTGGCAACCTGGATAATCACCGAGAGAGCCTCGATCACGAACAAACCGCCAATAATGGCCAGCACCAGCTCGTGCTTTGTTGCCACCGCGACCGCACCGGTCAAGCCGCCAAGCGCCAGCGACCCCGTATCACCCATAAAGATAGCCGCCGGCGGCGCGTTGAACCAAAGAAAGCCCAGTCCTGCGCCAATCACCGCACCGCAGAGCACTGCCAGTTCACCCGTGCCCAGCACGAAATGTATCTGCAGATAGTTGGCGAAGTTGACGTTACCGGCAACATAGGCAATCAGCCCCAGCGCCGCGGCGGCAATCATGATCGGCACAATCGCCAGCCCATCCAGCCCGTCTGTCAGGTTAACCGCATTGCCGGAGCCAACCATGACAAAAGCCGCAAAACCAATGTAAAAAATACCCAGATCCAGCAGAAATTGTTTGAAAAACGGCATTGGAACAGACGTCGCCAGACCATCCGTTCCGGCATAGACGATGATGGCCGAAGCCAGACCGGCAATCACAAACTCCAGTGCCAGACGCGAGCGCCCGGAAAACCCTTTATGGCTCTGCTTCGTGACTTTCAGGTAATCGTCATAAAAGCCTATGGCACCAAAGCCCAGCGTGACCAGAAGCACTGCCCAGACATAGAGATTGGCAAGATCTGCCCAGAGCAGCGTGGCCACGACTACGCCTGAAAGGATCATCAGGCCACCCATAGTGGGCGTGCCGGCTTTTTTGAAATGTGTTTGCGGTCCATCTGCCCGAATGGGCTGACCACGACCCTGCCGCAGACGCAGCATGGCAATGATGGAAGGACCAAACAGAAAAACGACGATGAAGGAGGTGATCATCGCCGCGCCGGTGCGAAAAGTTATGTAGCGAAAGACGTTGAAGATCTGAGCATCATCCGCCAGATTTGCAAGATAGGTCAGCATGACTTACCCCGCAGGCTGGGCAGATGTTTCAGGGGTTGCAACTTCATCCGCATGTCCATTGGCAACAACTAACCCCTCTACCACCCTTGCAAGGCCGATTCCGTTGGACGCTTTCAGCATCACAACATCACCTGCTTTCAAGTACTCTTTCAGCCTTGCCTGAAGCTCTTGAACAGAGCCAAACCATTGACAGGCAATCTGCCCCTGCAGCGCATCTGCAAGCACGCGAATGGCTGGACCGACAAGAAACACGGCATCCACAGCCGCTTCTGCCAGCGGCTGTGCAAGCTCTCCATGCAACTGATCGGCATGTTCGCCCAGCTCCAGCATATCACCCATAACGGCGACACGCCGCCCGCCAGGGCCCGGCTCCGTGCTTGCCAATACCGCAATTGAAGCGCGCATGGATGCAGGATTGGCGTTGTAGCTTTCGTCGATCACCTGGAAGCTGCCCCCATCCGGCAAAGCCGCATCATGGCGGGCGCCCCGCCCTTTTCCAGCTCTCCAGCCAGCCAGGGCAGCGGCTGCCCTGGCAAGATCGCCTCCCACCAGATCAACAGCGCCAAGCACTGCAAGCACATTTTGTGCAAGGTGCCGCCCGGCAGAAGCCAGCCGCACATCCACATTCACGCCGTCAATGCGCGCTTCCATGCTGCTGCCGCCATCCAGTTTCTGGTAGCGCATCAGCCGGTATTCTGCAGTTGCGGCCTCGCCAAAACTGGTTATCCGCATTGCCCCTGCCGCCCGCGCCATATTGGCAAGGTGCGGGCCAAACGGGTCATCGGCATTGACGATGGCAGCACCACCGGCGGCAAGTCCTTCAAAAATTTCGCCCTTTGCCTCTGCAATTTCCTGAAGATCGCGAAAATGCCCCAGATGCGCTGGCGCAATCAACGTAACAATGGCCACATGCGGCTGAACCAGCTTGACCAGCGGGCGAATTTCGCCCGGATGGTTCATGCCAATTTCAAAAATTGCAAAATCTGTATCTTCCGGCAGCCGGGCAAGTGACAGCGGCACACCCCAGTGATTGTTAAAGGAGGCCGCCGAAGCATGCACGGTGCCGCAGGCGGCAAGCGCATGACGCAAAGCTTCCTTGGTGGTGGTTTTGCCTACGCTGCCAGTAATGGCAATGACATTGGCACGGGTGCGCATGCGCGCTACGACAGCCAGCCGCTCCATTGCCTTGAGCACATCATCCACCACCAGCAACGGAATGGAAAAACGCGCCAGCGCCGGCAAACGCTTTTCCGACACAACCAGCAGTGATGCGCCGCTGGCAACTGCCGCGCTTAAAAAGTCATGGCCGTCGAACCGCTCACCCTTGATGGCAAAAAATGCCTCGCCTGGTTTGACCGTGCGGGTGTCAATGGAAACACCCGTTATGGATTCAGGCATATTGCCGATCGGACGGCCGCCCGTTGCTGCCAGAATCGCCTCGCCCGTCCATAGCGGTTCTGTCATTGACCAATCTCCGAAATTGCGGCGCGCACTTCCTCGATATCGCTGAAATGCTGGGTCTGAGTGCCTATGGTCTGGCCAATCTCGTGGCCTTTGCCAGCAACAATAACTGTATCCCCTGCCTCTGCGGCGGCAACTGCCTGCCGGATGGCGGTGCGACGATCGCCAATTTCCAAAGCCCCCGGCGCCGCCGCAAGAATTTCTGCGCGAATAACCTCTGCCACTTCCGAGCGCGGATTGTCATCTGTCACAATCACCACGTCAGCCAGCCTCGTAGCAATTTCGCCCATAATAGGCCGTTTCAGCTTGTCTCTGTCCCCGCCGCAACCAAACACAACAATGACCTTGCCAGTGGTAAACGGGCGCACAGACGCCAGCACGTTTTCCAGTGCTTCCGGTTTGTGTGCATAGTCAACAAACACTGGCACGCCGCCACGCGCGGTGCCTGCCAGATCAAGCCGTCCCGGTGCACCTTGCAAATGCTCAAGCGCAGCCAATGCTGTTTGCACCGGAGTTCCGCTGGCAATGGCCAGGCCCGCTGCAACCAGCGCATTGGCCATTTGAAATTCACCGGCCAATGGCAGAACAATTCGGAAGAGCCGCCCTTCGGCTTCGATCTCGCCAATTTGCCTGTGACGCTCATGCTCCAGCCGCTTCAACTTCAGCAAATTGCCGTTACGGCCAACGGTGTGCACGTTCAACCCTGCGCGGGAAGCTGCATCGATCGCTGCCGCAGACCACTGATCGTCGGCAAAAACAACCGCAGGCGCAGTTTTTGGCAGCAGCGTATCAAACAGCCGCATCTTGGATTCGAAATAGTGTTCCACCGTGGGGTGGTAATCCATGTGGTCGCGGCCAAGATTGGTAAAACCGCCAGCCGCCAGCCGCACCCCATCCAGCCGCCTTTGTGTCAGCCCGTGGCTGGATGCTTCCATCGCAGCATGGGTTACACCCTCATCTGCCAGTTCGCGCAGCAACAGCGCCAGATCCACCGGATCGGGCGTGGTCAGCGTGCCATAATCATCGCGTGTCGGACTGCGCACGCCGGTTGTGCCAATTGAAGCCGCGGCATTGCCTGCCGTCTGCCATATCTGCCGGGTAAAAGCCGCAACTGACGTTTTGCCACTGGTGCCGGTAACGGCAACAATGGTCTGCGGTTGGCGTTCATGGAAACGCGCCGCCATAATGGCCAGCACATGTCGTGGGTCTTTGGCCCGAATATGCACAATGCCGGGCGACACATCTGCGCCTTCAGCCGTTAACACTGCGATGGCGCCGCGGCTGACGGCCTCTTCAATATAGGCGCTGCCATCGGCCCGCGTTCCAGCCAAAGCGGCAAACAGAAATCCAGGCACGACCTTTCTGGAATCTGCCGTCAAACCGCCTATGGTCAGGTTCTCTGCCCCGGCAGGCACGGAAATCAGGTTCTGGCAAAGGTCGGAAAGCTTCATCGGCTACCATCCACTAGAGCGCTCCATGCGATCTTCGATCACCTGAAGCGCTGCTTGTTGTTCTATCGCACTGTCCTGCTGTTGAAGCGATTTCGTTTCAACCGGGAATGCCATGTCTTGTCGAAAATTCGAACGCGGTTGGTGGCGGCAGAACCGGCAGGCTTGTGCCTGCCGGGAATCACCATCAATAGCTCACGAGAAGCTGCGGGTTCTTTTCGCCGAAATTGGGCCGTACATCGAGAAAAGTTGCTGTACGGCGCACAATATTGGCCACCGTTGGTGCAGCGTTCCAACCGGCGGTGGCAAAAGGCTGCCCCGGCGCACGCTGTGGCTCGTCCAGCACCACCAGCACAACATAGCGCGGCTTGCTCATCGGAAATGCGCCCAGATAGGCATTGAATCGCTTGCCTTGCTGGTAACGGCCATTCTCAACCTTTTCAGCCGTTCCGGTTTTGCCACCCACGTCATAGCCCGCCACGTTGGCGGAACGGCCAGAGCCTTGCTCGCCATTCAGGTGGAACAAATAGCGCATTTCATCCGACGTGCGCTGGCTGATGACCGGAACTTTCATGGCATCTGCATCTGCCTTGGATCGTGGCAGGAATGTCGGTGGAATCAAATAGCCGCCATTCACCAGCGCCGCCGCCGCAACGGCGGTCTGTAATGGCGTTGTGGAAACACCATGGCCGAACGAAATGGTAATGGAGTTGATCTTCTTCCATTCACGCGGCTGCGTTGGCATCGCCACTTCCGGCAACTCTGTCTGCATGCGGCTCAACAGGCCCAGCCGGGTCAGGAAGCTTTTGTGCTCGGCCACACCCACGGCATCTGCCTGACGTGCAGTGCCAATGTTGGAAGAATACATGAAGATTTCCGGGACAGTCAGAACCCGGTTCTTTCCGCGATAGTCTGAAATGGTGAAGCCGCCGATACGGATCGGCGCACGTGCGTCAAACGAATCCGTAATGCGCACTTTGCCGCTGTCCAGCGCCATGGCGGTTGTGAATGCCTTGAAGGTGGACCCCATCTCGAAGGTACCCGCTGACATGCGGTTGAGATTTTCCTTTTTCAGCGCATCGACAGGATTGTTCGGGTCGTAATCAGGCAATGACGCCATGGCAACGACTTCGCCCGTTTCCACGTCCAGAATAACCGATCCTGCTGCAATGGCCTGATATTTTTCCATGGCCGCTGCAAGCTCGTCGCGCACCACATGCTGAACACGCACATCCAGCGACAACTCAACAGGCTCCAGGTCCGTGCCAAAAGCCAGACCAGCATTTTGCAACGCGCGATAACCGCTGTCATCGACGTATTTTTCCATGCCGGCAATGCCCTGATTGTCGATATTGACATGGCCAACCACATGCGAGGCAGTGTTGCCGCCAGGGTAGAAACGGCGCTTTTCGGTGCGAAAGCCAACACCGGGAATACCCAGCATGTGAATGGCCTGCATTTGTGCGGGCGTGATGTCACGCTTCAACCAAGCAAAGCCGCTGGTGCCGGAAAGGCGATTGTGCAGAAATTTCGGATTCATGTCCGGAAGCACACTCAGCAGCAGCTCTGTCGCCTCATCAGCATCAACCACCTTGCGCGGCTCGGCAAACAGCGAGGCACTGCGAATATCCGTTGCCAGCACTTCGCCATTGCGGTCGATCAAATCGGGACGCGGCGCAGATCCGTCGTGCCGCATAGCGCTGTAGGCAGCCGCCTCATCTGGCGCAACACCCCAGAACAGCAGCCGCCCGCCAATAACCGCATAAACGGCGCAGAACATGCCGATTGCCAAAACGAAACGTGGCCGGTTGCGCAACGGCTCGACCCGGCGCCTGCGGCGCAGACACTCGGCCGGCGATACATCCTCTGGCGGCTTTGTCTTGGCGGCTTTTTTCCAGAATGCCATCATTGTACGACACTCCCGTTTCTGGCGATCAGGCCAGCGTTTCTGTCATTGGCTTCAGGCATCACCGGAACAGGCTCCGAGGGCAGTTCCTCAGGACCGACAATCTGTTCCGGGGTGATTGGTACAAGCGAAAGATCGCTCGAAAAAGCATTGGCCAGCCGCTGCAGCCGGTAAGGCTGGTTCAACAGACTCCAGTCCGCCTCCAGCAGCGAAATCGTGTCCCGCTCCAGCCCTATGCGCCGGTCCACATCGCGCAGAGCTTCCTCAACCGCTTCCGCCTCATGCTTGATGCTGAATGTCCAGGTGGCCGCGCCCAGCATTACAGCAACCAACACTATATCAAGTGGCCTCAGCATCAGCGTACAACTCCTGTTTGCGGCAACGCAGCAAGCGCGGGAAAATCAAAAAAGCTCGACATATCATCTCCCGCTCGCGCAGGGGCCGCAGTGCGAACCGCCCAGCGCAACTTGGCCGAACGCGCACGCGGGTTCAGCGCAATTTCTTCCGGAGAACCGGTTTCCGCCTTGTTGCGTGTGGCGAAAGTCGCGCTTTCCTGCGCAAGGTCGGGCATGTGCCGGGAGCCGGACGCAGCCTGCGAACGATCGCGCAGAAAGCGCTTCACAATCCGGTCTTCCAGCGAATGAAACGTCACGACAACCAGTCGGCCGCCCGGCTTCAACATTGCTTCGGCTGCCAAAAGCGCATGCGCCAGTTCACCCAGTTCATCATTGACGTAGATGCGCAGCGCCTGAAATGTCCGCGTTGCCGGATCGATCTTGTCCTGCGGCTTGCGCCCGACAACACGTCCAACCAGATTTGCCAGATCAAGCGTTGTTTCAAATGGCCGCTCGGCACGCCGCGCCTCAATAGCTCTGGCAATGCGCCCCGCCTGCCGCTCTTCGCCCAGGAATGAAAGAACACGCGCCAGGTCGCCAGCCTTGAGCCGATTGACGACATCTGCCGCCGTCGGCCCGGATGCGCCCATCCGCATATCCAGCGGGCCATCCTTCTGGAAAGAAAAGCCCCGCTCCGGCGTGTCAATCTGCATGGATGAAACGCCGATATCCAGCACAACCGCATCAACCGGCTCTGCCGCAATGGCCCGCATATCGGAAAAACGACCCTCAACCAGGCGCAGGCGCCCGGCGAGCTCGTGCAATATCGGGCCTGCGGCGGCTATGACAGCAGGATCCTGATCGATAGCAACAACACGCCCGCCAGCCTCGACAATTGCCCTGCTGTAACCGCCGGCACCGAAAGTGCCATCCACCACAAGATCGTCGGGCGCAACGGAAAGCGCCTCCATGACGCCTTGCAGCAATACAGGAATATGCCGCTCCTCAGCCATCAGCGCCCGCCTGCCCGCATGGACTGAAGGCGCGCACGCGCCTCTGCCCGGTGCTGCTCAAACTGCTCCGGCTCCCAAAGCTGGAAGAAATCATTGCGACCGACAAACACCACCTTGTCAGTAATGCCGGTATGAGAGCGGATAAAATCCGTCACGGTAATGCGCCCCTCGGCATCGAATTTCAAAAACGCCCCGTCGCCATAGGCAAACAGCGACATGTCGGCAAAAGCTTCACCAAACGGGTCCTCCGCCGCCATGCGCGCCTCATACCGCTCCAGAAGATCCATGCCACCCACATCAATTGCCGGATGACCGATCGATTGCAGCGCATACAATTCGCCAAAGCCCTTAGCCGCCAGCACCTGCCTGAAGCTTGCAGGCACAGACACCCGCCCCTTCGAGTCGATGTTGTTGACGGCGTTGGACAGGAACCGGTTCATCAAGCGCTACACCCGCCCTTTCAACCGATTTTGCGACATTCAAACCCCCGTTCGATTTACGGCAAAACAAAGCCCGCCAGCAGCCCGAACACGAACCGCCACCCCATCGCACAGCAACAGGAATGATTGATTGATGATGTGAATGCCGCCCCAGGCGACGACCCCGATTTTGTCTAATCGTTTACCATGGGCCATCTTGGGCGTCAATGGGAAAGCACCCCACAGGCATGGAATCCAGCCCGGAGCAAGCGCAGGCCGGAATTTACTTTTTATAAATTTATCAAATGGTTAACAAGGCGCACCAAAGACTTCGCCCCGGTGGGGCGTTATCCCATACAAAAAATCAAAGGAGCCAGTTGGCCTATAAGCCGGGTTCTGTGCCATGGCCCGGGGGCCATGCGACGACCATTCCTCTGGGACGCAACTTACGCTGCGCCTCTAGCAACCTACCCGAACGGCATAATCCGGAGAAGACCGGCAGCAAGCTGCCACGCCGTTCCTATTCGGTCTTGCTTCCGGTGGGGTTTACCTTGCCATTTCTGTTGCCAGAAACGCGGTGGGCTCTTACCCCACCCTTTCACCCTTACCTTACAACCCGCAAGCGGGTTCAAGGCGGTCTGCTTTCTGTGGCACTTTCCCTGAGGTCACCCTCGCCGGGCGTTACCCGGCACCGTTTCTCCGCGAAGCCCGGACTTTCCTCTTCCGCCACCTTTCGGCATTGACGTGAAGCGGCCGCCCGGCCAACTGGCGCGCGATAACTGTGGCGGCAGCCGCCAAATGTCAAGCAACCAGTGCGGCAATCATCAGATAGCCGGGGTTTGAGCTCAGTGATCCAACAGCGCTAGAAGCCCTTGAGTCTGCGCGAGCTGACGGCCAGTTTTTCCACAAGCTCATCCGTGATCGGCTGCTTTGCCGAGAATGTAACCCCGGTCTTCGTGGCCGTGAGTTTCAGGCAAGAGATTTCGTCAGCATATGCGGCGATGGCTGCCGGATCGACATACAGGCCGCACTGTTTGCTGAAGGCCGCATAGCCCGCAATGATCGTTTCCTCGATCTGAAAGCCGGGCATATTGTATTTGATGACTTCTGTCGCGTCCGGCAGCGCCCGCGAGAGTTGGGCGCGCAATTGGCTCAACATGGCGCGGAACTGCTCCGGGGCGGCGGCAATATACGCATCATGATGATCCATCGTCATGCTGGCACTATGCCTTCCGCCAAGTCGCAAGGCAACAAATCGGGCTAAACGCCGCACGCCGCCATCAGAGCGGCAATATGTCTGCCACCTAGTATTTGGCCAACTGCAAATTCACCTTCTTGCAGTATTTGCGTGAGGTCGGGTTAGAGCGTTTGGCGAAGTGCCCGGCATTGTATTTCAGAATGGTGCCGCACAATGTGCCGCCGCCACGCTCCTGCGCACCAGCCAGATATTTCAAGCCATACTTCAAGTTGGTCGCTGGATCGTACAGGGCCTTGCGGCTCCCACGAAATCCCATGTCCCGGGCGGTTGCCAGCTTGATCTGCATAAGCCCGATTTCGCCCGCTGAGCCTGTCACCTCGGGCCGATAGTTGCTTTCGACAAAAACCACCGCGTGGGCCAGCTCCACCGACACGCCTGCACGCTCGGCCTCCGCAGCTATCAAATCTGCAAAAGGCTCATCAGCAAATATTTTCTGGCTTTCTGGCTCGGCCAAGGGCGCGGTTGAAGTTGTCGAGGCCGTATCGGCTTGTACAAATTGTATCGGGGCAAGCAAAAGCATTACCGACCCGAGAATAGCGGGCAGTCTGTTCATTATATTCCTGAGATTGAAAACCAGCAGCCTAAACGCGCCCACCGGCTTGATCTATCGACACCCTGCAATACACGCCAAGGCTTCTAGGCCGTCTTTTGCAAAAGGAAAGGGTGCAGCAATATGTCTTTTCAATCACGCAATGTTAACGGTTGAAACAATTCCGGCAATGCTGATGGCTAACACGCCCTGTTCACAAAAGGCTGGGCCGCATGGTCAACAGCGTGTGGAGAACGCGAATTGTGCTTGCGTCCGCGACCCCGTCCACTTGTGCTGGCCGGTGATGGCGCTGAAATGCAATTGTGGCCAGACGCGTTGTTTCATCGAACACACCGTTGCATTCCAAATCATAACCAAACGCCGCCAACATGGATTGAAAGGCCTCCACTGGCTGCCCGCGATCGCCTGCAGACAAAAATCTCCCACTGGCAATTTTAGGCGCTGGAACATGCAGGCCCACACCTGCCGCCGAAAGTTGATCCCAAGGAAACAATTCGCCGGGATCCTGTTTGCGTGACGGCGCTATATCGGAATGCGCCACCACGTTTTCCGGCGCAATCGCCCAACGGTCGACACAATCACGACACAGTCGGATCGTTGCCTCTATTTGCGCTGGCGGGAATGGTGGCAGCCCGTAATCATGGCCCCCATTCACAATTTCAACGCCGATAGAGCGGGAGTTTATGTCGGTTATGCCCCGCCAGAAGCTCTGTCCGGCATGCCAAGCCCGCGATTTTTCCGGCACAAGCTGCAAAACCGTGCCGTCCTCTTCGATCAGGTAATGCGAGGAAACGCCGCCCTCCTCTTTCGTCAGCCGATGCAAGGCGGACGCACAATCTTTCATACCGGTATAATGCAGAACAAGCATATCGGGCCCGGCGCAACCGCGCCTTTCGCCGAAGTTCTGAGATGCCACCACACGATTTACGATGACGCTGTCTGGTTGAAAAATCACGCGACAGACACTTTGGAAATATTGTCCCAGGCGGCGTTGATGGCCTTCATACGCTCAGTTGCAATGGCCATGAACTCTTCCGGCAGTCCCCGCGCCTGCAGCCGATCAGGGTGATTCTCCCTGACCAAATCAAGGTAGCGGCTGCGAATGACCGACATTGTGTCGGTAGGCGAAACACCCAGAATCGCATAGTCACCCTGTGGTCCGGAAAGGACGTGCCGGGCCTTGATCCGTTCGAACTCGCGATCGCTTAGCCCGAATATGCGGGAAATATCGGACAGAAAGTCCAGTTCGCGCTCGTGCACCATGCCGTCAGCCGCGGCAATGAAGAAGAGCCCGTCCAGCACGTCCGTCAACATGGCGCAGTCGCCATCGCAGGATGTGCTGCAAAGTCTGCGCAATCTGGCAGCATATAATTCGTAGCCAGCGGTGTCCTGCTGCGCCAGATCATAGAGGCGAAACACGTTTGCCACTTCTTCAGGCGGGATGACAAAAATGCGGCGGAATGCCGTGATTTCATTCTGGGTTACGACACCATCCGCCTTCGCCATTTTTGCAGCCAGCGCGATCATGGCAACGGAAAACGCAACCCGCCTTCGGGTTTCAGTATCGCCGGCATACAGAGTGCGCAGCCGCTCGAAAATTGCTTCAAGAGCGGATAGACCTTGCTTTGCAAGGTCGCGCATCAATGCGCCAAGAGTAGCGAGGATCGACATCCGGCTTTCCCGACCGGATGCAGAGAGCAGCCGATACTGTTTAAAAAAAGAACCAGCCGGGGCTTACCCACCCTCGACCAGCAATATTGCCACAGTCATACCCTCAGACGCCGCGACTTTGAAGCGGTTTCGCGAAATTGTCTTGTTGCGGCCCTATGGCAGATGCGCCGTAGGGCCGCCAAATTTGACACTATTGAGTACCACCAGTTGTGCCACCCGGAGCAGGTGCTGGTGGCGGCGGCGGTGGCGGTGCATCCGCGGGCGGTGTCGCAGCGCCCGATGGCGGCGGTGGCGGTGGCGCAGGATCAGCCGGGGTGCTCGAATTGTCTGAGCAGGCCGCCAGACCCAGCAGCGCTGCAGCGCCTAAAGCTATCAAAGACCTACGCATGGAATTCCATCCTTTTGTATCGTCCCACCGCCTTTCAAACCCGGTAAGGGCAATAAAGTTCAAAATGTCGCATCACTCTGCGTTAATTTTTATTTCCCACGGTGATAGGCAACTGACAGGCTGAGGTAAGGCAAATAGGGCAAGCTTGGTTCAAAGCGCGGGCTAAAAGCGCAAATAATTTAAATTAATACAGATAGTTAGCGCAGCGTCGCAACTGAAACGCAAGTCAGAATTGTCCGACGGGGGTGACGCGAAATCATGCGGAAGAATCTTTTTAAAAGGCTGCTATCGCTGGCAACGGTTCCACTCGTCCTCGCAATCGCTGGCTGTCAAACGGCATCACTGAGTGTTGAAGACCTCGGACTCACACGCATTTCCGGCCAGACTTCAGCGCATTACCCTATCCACGGCATCGACATCTCCAAATATCAGGGGGAAATTGACTGGCACACTGCTCGTCGGGACGGCGTCGAGTTTGTTTACATCAAAGCGACGGAGGGTGGAGACCTTCTGGATTCTCGTTTTCATGAAAACTGGCGTGGAGCGCGGGCAGCGGGCATTCCCCACGGCGCCTATCATTTTTTCTACTGGTGCCGCCCGGGGATAGAGCAGGCCCGATGGTTCATCAAGAATGTGCCGCAGGATGCCCTGTCGCTTCCGCCGGTTCTGGACGTTGAATGGACACCGCATTCTCCCACTTGCACACGCCGTCCTGAGCGAGCAGAGGTGATTCGAGAAATGGGCGCGTTCATGGATGCGCTGGAAAAGCACTATCGCGTGCGCCCCATGATTTACTCGACTGTCGATATGCACAGGGAAAGGCTGGTTGGCGCATTTCCGGGACATAAATTCTGGCTTCGGGCAGTTGCCGCCCATCCTGACGAAATTTACGAGGATCGGCAGTTTCACCTGTGGCAGTATACCGCCACGGGCACCGTTGCGGGTATTCGTGGAGAGGTGGACCGCAATGCCTATGCCGGCACCCGCGAAGACTGGCACAAATGGCTGGCCACGGTTTCCAAACGCTAGAAAATTTCCCGTTGCACGAGGGTCGTTTTCATCGGCATGACAATGAGGCGACACCACGAGCCGGCCACCTCTACCGCCGCGGTTAAATCGCATGTGATGGTCGAGCTATGCAATATATGTGCCCGGCACACGTGCCGAAATCTTCAAACCGCCATTTTCTCGCGCTTTGCCCACTTTAATATTGGCTCATCCAAGGATTCATCATGTCTGCTGCCCGCCGTTTCGGCCTGCCATTGGCCCTTTTACTCGCAACCAGCACTGCCGCACTTGCGCAGACCGCTGCCTGCGGTGGAAATTTTGGTGAATTTGTTCAGGGCGTCCGGGCAGAAGCCATCTCGCGCGGCATGTCTCCGGCTGGTGTGGACAGAGCCCTGGCCAATGTTCGCCAGGACCAGAAGGTTCTTCAGCGGGATCGCGCCCAGGGCGTGTTTCAACAGGCGTGGATGCAGTTCCAGGGCCGCATGGTCAACAACAACCGATTGGAACATGGCAGAGCCAATCTGAAAAAATATGCTTCCGTGTTCAACAAGGTAGAAGCGGAAACGGGTGTGCCGGGAGCAGTGATTGCCAGCTTCTGGGGGCTGGAAACCGACTACGGCAAGGTGCTGGGGGATTTTGACACACTGAACGCACTTGCCACGCTGGCGCATGACTGCCGCAGGCCAGAACTTTTTCGCCCCCATCTGATGGGTGCTATCGAACTGGTTGATCGTGGCTACCTGACGCCTCAGCAAATGCGTGGGGCATGGGCAGGTGAGCTGGGGCAGACCCAGATGCTGCCGGAAGATTACATCAAATTCGGAACAGACGCTGATGGCAACGGCCAGATCAACCTGTTGACGGATGTGCCCGATGTTCTGGTAACCACGGGCAAGTTCATCCAGTCGCTGGGCTGGCGCGCTGGCGAACCGTGGCTTGAAGAAATCCGTGTTCCAGACGATTTTCCGTTTGAACGTGCCGCGCTTGTTGCCAAGGAACCGCGGGCCAATTTTGCTGCCCTGGGTGTAACAAAAGCTGATGGTTCACCGCTGGAGCGCGACTCGCTGCCTGCTTCCATCGTTCTGCCGCAGGGCCGCGGCGGTCCGGCATTTCTGGCGTTCCCGAATTTTGACATTTACATCACCTGGAACAACTCGCTCACCTATGCGCTGACAGCGGGTTATTTCGGAACCCGGCTTGATGGAGCGCCAGCAGTGCGCCCCGGCAATCCGCAACCGGGGCTGGATGGCGACCAGATGAAACTGTTGCAGCAGCGGCTGGTTTCGCGCGGTTACGATGTCGGCAAGGTGGATGGCATCCTGGGTGCCAACACCAGAGCGGCCGTACGTGAAGAGCAATTGCGGCTTGGCTTGCCCGGTGATGGCTGGCCAACCCCTGCCCTGCTCGGCAGGTTGCAGTAGAGCCTTTAACGCCGTCAATCCGTTCCTATATTGAGTACGCCGGTGTGTTCCGGCGTTCCCACGGAGGAAAAGCGGGAATGATCACGGTCGAATATATTCTGCCCGGTGACCATGCGACGATGGGACATTCAGAACGCCTGCGCCGCCTCAAGCGGCTGGCGTTGCTGGCACGGGTTATGGATACCGCCATTCGCATACCGGGCACCGGCATCCGCTTCGGAGCGGATTCGGTGATGGGCCTTATGCCATTGGTGGGTGACGCAGGTGGCGCGCTTGTTGGTCTTTTGATCATCAACGAAGCACGGCGCATGGGCGTGCCACGCAATCTGCTGTTGAAAATGGCCTATAATGTTGGCGTCGACACAGTGGTTGGTGCCGTGCCGGTCGCGGGCGACGTTTTTGACGTCTATTTCAAATCGCACAAGCGCAATGTGAACATCATTCACGAGCATTTCGGTGTCAGGCCCGACCGGGCCTGATACAATAGTGGCTCACGCCGATCGGTTTCATCAGATACGGCATTGAGCCACTTTCCTGTCATAGTCAGGGTAAAGCAGCGGCAACATGCGCGCATGCGCTCCAACATCCATTCTCAGAAACTGCTTCTGCTTTTCGGAAAGGGCCGTTTCCATGATCGGACCCGCGCATTTGCAGCAACGTTCTGTGTCTGCGTGCAGCCAATTGGATCCCAATATTATTCACTGAAACCTCCGCTTGGCTTTTTGGCAAACTTTATCGCATTGGCAAAAAACCGTTCGATGCGAGGTTCGCGGCGCCTGCCTTATGGTTGCAGTGCACAGTCATCGCCAATCATCAAATCTACCTCGAAAGGCGTAAATTCCTTTAGATTATGGCGTTTTCGCTCACGGACAAACATTACCGCGTTGCAGCGAATTTTATCTAACGGATTAACGGGTTCTGGAAAATTTCAGCATTTTTATCGTTTTAAATTAGGTTCTTGCGTATTATTTTTCTGTTTCTTCGGCTTTGCCGCAACGATTTTGGGTTTACGAAGCGTTTATATTAATTCAAACTGCAACATACCGTGAGAAGGGAGTTGTTTCCGATGGAAATTACGCGTTCGCTAAATCTGCTGATGATAGGCGCCGCCTTTGTTTTTATCGGTGCGTTGGTTACGGGTGTCATTTCCTGACATTCGGCAGCTATGCCAGGTGCTTCTCAATGACCGATAGGAGCCGGGCCTTTTAAAGCCCGGCTTTTTCGTGCGCCATTTCCACCTTCTCCACTCCGGCTGCCGCATCAGGCCGCAAGCCCAGAATATGGCAGATGGAATAGACAAGATCGGCCCGGTTCATCGTATAGAAATGGAAATCTGAAACACCGCGGCGGGTGAGATCCAGCACCTGCTCTGCACACACCGCCGCAGCAACATGAGAGCGGGTTTGCGGATCATTTTCCAGCCCCTCGAAGCGCTGAGCCAGCCATTGTGGAATTGATGCGCCAATGCTGGAACAGAACCGGCTGATTTTGGTGAAATCGTGGATCGGCACAATGCCGGGAACTATGGGAATGTAGATGCCGGCCCGGCGAACGCGCTCGACATAACGCTCATAAAGTTCATTGTCGAAAAAGAACTGCGTGATCGCGCGCGTAGCGCCATTGTCCACTTTGCGCTTCAGCAAATCGATGTCTGTGGCAAAGTCCGGGCTTTCAGGGTGCTTTTCCGGATAGGCGGAAACTGAAATCTCGAAGTCCGGGTCAATGGATTTCAGTCCAGCCGTCAACTCCGCACCGTTGCGATAGCCATCGGCCCGAGCGACAAAATCGGCACCCGCACCATTCTGGCTGTCGCCACGCAGAGCCACGAAATGGCGAACGCCTGTCTGGCGGTACTGCCGAACAACCTCGTCAACTTCTTCGCGTGAGGCGTCGACGCAGGTCAGATGCGCCGCCGGTGCCAGTGCGGTTTCCTGCAAAATCCGGCTGACAGTGTGGTGTGTGCGCTCTCGCGTGGAGCCACCTGCCCCATAGGTCACTGAAACGAACGCGGGGGAAAGAGGCGCAAGCCGCTGAACTGCATTCCATAGCGATTCTTCCATCGCAGGTGATTTTGGCGGGAAGAACTCGAACGAAACTCGAATTGCCGGCTTGCGAATGCTTGTGTCGGACATAATCTCTTTCCTGTCAGGCAAGTTGCGCTGAGCGCAGATGCTCGCCCGGCAATGCGTTGGCCGGTTTGCGCGCCAGCGCAATTAGCACGGTCAGTTCTTCGCCGGTTTTTCCAGCGGGTGGCAATGTTTGCCCGGCTTCCAAAGCCAGCCCGGCACCTTCAAAATACCCGTTCAAGGTTTCATCGCTGAAGCCAAGGCGCAAATGCGCATGGTCGGTGCGCAGAAACTCGCAATCATGCGGGGCAAAATCGACAATCACCAACCGACCGCCGGGGCTCAGCACTGACGCCGCTTCCCTTATCGCATTGGCGGGATCGTCCAGGTAATGCAAAACCTGGTGCAGGGTTATGAGGTCGAACTTTCCGCCATCCGCTGGCAGATGATATGCGCTTCCCTGACGAACGGTAACATGTGAGTAATTGCTGCTGTCCAGCTTGGCGCGGGCAATTGCCAGCATCTCGCGAGAAGCATCGATGCCCAGCGCGCGCGCTGACGCCGGGGCCAGCAGTTCCAGCATGCGCCCGGTACCGGTACCAACATCCAGCAGTGCACCATAGGGCTCATCACCCAGAACCGCCTGCAACGCTTTCTCCGTTTCAGCATCCGGAACATGCATGGAGCGAATTCTGTCCCACTGCGCCGCATTGCTGGCGAAATAGTCCGCTGCGCGCTCTGCACGCTCGCGCCGCACCAGTTCCAGCCGCTCGGCATCTCTGGTCAACATCGGGTCCAACAGGTCAAGCGTTGGCAAAATGCATTGCACAAGCCCGGCCGCTGCGCCATCATCCAGCCGGAAGTAGGCCCACGCCCCTTCCTGATAGCGGCTGATAACCCGCGCTTCGGATAGCAACTTCAAATGACGGGAAATGCGCGGTTGCGACTGACCCAGAATTGTCACCATATCACTGACCGTCAAATCGCCCTGCGACAACAGAAGAACCAGACGCAGCCGCGTCGGCTCACCCACTGCCTTCAACAGATCGACACATTCAGTAAATGGCAGCATGGCCTTCACGATTCACCGCGAATAAGATAGACATAAGGATATGTTTATATGACGCGACTGGTTTGAGCAAGGTCCATTGAAATGGCAACAAACAGACAGAAGGCTATCGACCGGGCGCTCACCCTCACCATTCCGCGTGTGCCATTTTATGATGCGGAGGCCATTCGGGAAGCTGCAAAAGCCCCGCACCTGCGCGACATGCCGCCAGCCCAGGCTCTATGGTTGGCGGCCATAGCTCATATTCGCCATCAGCACACGGATTACGATACGCTGCGGGACGAGGGTTATGGCAGGGACGAGGCCCTGTTCTTTGTGCTGGATGGAATTAACGAAGTGCTGGACGATTGGGGTGCAACCCGCCACCTGACGTCCCAGCCGGAGCATCAGGCGGCCGATGAAGCCGATGAGTGACTGCCGCCCTGTTACAGGTCGGCTTTTGCTTTTGGCCTGCGGTTTTCCGGCTTGAAGGTCGCCACTCGGTAAATGTAAAGCAGCACAATGCCGATAACGACAATATTGGAAACCGGCCCGACATAACCATCTATCAGCTCGTAATTCTGGCCCATGATGTAGCCGGAAAATGCCAGAAATGACGTCCAGATCAAACTGCCGATGGTCGAGAACAAGAGAAAGGCTGGCATTGGCATTTGCGCAAGCCCGGCAGGTACGGAAATAAGGGTGCGGACAGTGGGCACCAGCCTGCCGAGGAAAACGGCCCAGTAGCCGTAGCGGCGAAACCAGCGATCAGCCGCTCGCACATCAGACGCCGACATAGTCATCCACCGGCCAAATTTGTCTGAAAGCCGGATAATGCGATCTTCGCCAAAGAAATACCCAAGATAGTACCAGGGCAGAATGCCGAGCACAGTGCCAACAGTGCCGGCAAAGATGACAGTGATGATGGACATCTGCCCCATTGCGGCCTGATAGCCAGCCAAAGGCATGATGATTTCCGACGGGATAGGCGGAAAGATATTCTCCAGAAACATCAGAAGTCCGATGCCGAACGCACCGTAATTTTCCATCAGGCTTCGAACGAACTCATCCATCGGGGCTTTTCCTTTTGGCGCATTCGCATGTTGTGAAGCGCCAATTGCTTCAGAGCATGTCCTGTTGAAACGGCACTGTTTTCAACGCCAGGACAATGCGGCAAAAACGAAGAGTAAGAGCGTTCGGATGAATGAGACATCACCTGAACGCTCCTGTGAAATCACCCCTGTAAAGCATGCAGGCTGAAGTTAAAACTGTGCCGTGCGCCATATCGGACGCACGGCACGGAAAATTGACATTGCAAACAGCGCGACGACCGGATCAGCCAAGCAATACGGTGCTAGTAACGCCGGCTTCAAGGTAGACAACTGCCGGCATCGTGGTGCTGGTGATCACATTATACATTGTCCCGCCGACGTCCTCTTGCGACATGCCGACAGACCACAATGCATCATTGCTGAAATCAACCATATCGCCGGAGTTGCCATCAACAAACAGCGTCTTAGTGCCGGCGCTATCATTGCCAACCATACTGCGAAGGCTTTGCGCATCCAGAATCAGCATGTTGTCTCCGGAACCGGTAAGATCGATTTTCTCTATGCTGCTGATACGGCTGCCGCCATTTGGATTTTCCTGCCCCTGGAAAGCAAGTTGGGTCAAATCCAACACCATACCGGAGCCCTGCAGTGTGATCGTGTCGTTGCCAGCGCCACCATCAATGCGTGCTAACCGTCCGCCGCTAACCGTATCACCCAGAGCTGCGCGCATGGCTTCCCCAATGATGAAATTGTCATCTCCCAGTCCACCATAGGCTATGCTTGCACCCGTCAGTTGAACACTGTCGTTACCAGCTCCCGCCACAATGGTTCTGGAATTGCCACCGTCAGTTAGGCTGTCAGCAGCATCCGTTCCGGTTTCGGTAACATGAGTGGCGTTAAACGCGCCTGTGGTGTTGCCAAAAATAACGTAGGTGCGCCCGGCGCCGCCGACAGCATCCTTGGCTGTTACCACCAGATCTGCAAAACCATCGCCGTTGACATCGCCACCAGCGGCAACTGCAAATCCGCTGTGGTCTCCGGAAACTTCACCAATAATGGCGAACCCGCCCTCTCCCGCGGCAATCGTTTCCAACTCCACCGCAGAATTGTCAGTTTTTCCGAAGACGACATAGGTCATGCCTTTGCCGGTATTGGTATCTTTCCCATCACCAAAGGCACCAATCAGCAAATCCGAAAAACCGTCTCCGTTGACATCACCTGCCACGGAGACGCTAAAGCCTGCATATGACAAGTCATCAGTGCGGGTAATGACAAACCCGCCCGTGCCAGCCGCCACATCAGCCAGGTCAATGTTCATGTTGGACGTTTTGCCAAACACGACATATGACCGACCGGCAAAAGCACCATATGCAGGTGCAGTCACCACAATATCAGCAAAACCATCGCCATTGACATCGCCGGCATAGGCGACTGTGTGGCCGCTGCCATAGTCGCCGCTTTCACCAATAATCGCAAAGCCGCCCGCACCAGCTGCCAGGTCTGCTGCCAGCGTACTGGTTGGGCTGGCACGACCAAACATGACGTAAGAACGGCCCTGCTGATCTGAGTAACCCGGCGCACCAATCAACAGATCTGCATAACCGTCGCCATTGATATCTCCGCCAGCCGACACGCTGTAGCCAAGCCCGTCACCGGCAAAGCCCGATCCATTGCCGGCAGTTTCCCCATCAATCACAAAGCCGCCATTGCCAAGAGCAACATCTTCCAGACTCACCGTGTCCAGATTGCTCTTGCCGAACACGATGTAGCTGCGGCCTCTTCCGCTGCTGGTGCCATTTGCGCCAACCAGTATATCCAGATAACCATCGCCGTTAACGTCGCCTGCGCCGGCAACACTGTAGCCGACCAGCCCGTTGGCCTCTGAGCTCGAAATGTAAAAGCCCCGACTGTTGGTGCCGAAATCCTTCATCTCGATCGTCGAGTTCGAGCTGCCGCCGAAGGCAACATAAACCATGCCGGCTTTTCCGTTGTATTCGGATGCGCCGATGATCACATCGTCATAACCATCGCCATTCACATCTCCGGCAAAGGCGACGGACTGGCCAGTCATATCGCCAACATTTTCGCCCATCAGCACAATACCGCCCTGACCGCCAGAAAGGTCGCCAGCAGTCACTGCATTGTTGTTGGCTTTGCCCCAGACGATATATGAACGCCCAAGCGTCCCGGTTCCTCCAGGCGCGCCGATAAGAATATCGCTCAGCCCATCGCCGTTAAAATCTCCGACGCCCGCTACGCTGTAGCCGCTGTTATGTCCTGCAGAGCCGGTTATGGCAAAGCCGCCAATGCCGTTGGCAATGTCTGTCAGATAGATTGGCGCCGGCTGGGTATCGAAGCCCCAAACGCCTTGTGCCAGCCCGGCAAATTCGTTGCCCGCAACGTCTCTTACGGCATCGGCACCGATCGTCACCTCATAGCGCACTCCAGCAATCAGGTCGCTTGTCGGATTGATGGTCAACCGGTCGCCGCTGATCGTGACCTGACTTGTGTCGCTTGCCACAAATGTCAGTGTCTGCGATCCGGACGTCAGTGTAATCATCCCGCTTCCGGCGATGATGGACTCGCTGAATGTCAGAACAATGTTGGCACTGGCCACGAGTTTGGCAGTCAGTGTTTGCGTGGTGAATTCCGGTGCAACCGTGTCCAGCACAAAAGAGGACGTTGCAGCAGTGCTGACATTGCCGGCAGCATCAGAGGCAATTGCGGATATTTGCACCGTGCCATCGCCCAGCGCTGCGATATCCTCATTTGTCAAAGCAATATGCTGACCCTCAAAGCCGTTCTCGACGGTTTTGACAACGCTGTTGGACCCACGCGTGAATGTCACAGTAATTGAAGCCTGCGTGTCGGTTGAGACAGCCACCACATGAGCAAGCACTTCCGCGGCTGTTCCGCCTCCTGACAGGTCGTTGCCCAGCGACAGATCCGGCGCATTTTCACTTGTGTCGATGTTGAAAGCGATTTCGCCAATGTCACTGCGGTTGCCCACAGCATCGGTTGCCGTAGCGGAAACATCCACCGGGCCATCGCCCAGTCGCTCCAGATCATCCTCAGTCAGCTTTACCAGCCCGGGTTCACTGCCAACCAGAACAGTTTTCAACACTGTGCCGTTCTGACCAACAATGATGACAGAAACGGTAGACCCGGCCTCTGCAAATACCCGCATGACGCCGGTTTCCTGCAAAGCTTCGGTACGGGTGGCGCCATTTTCAATATTGGATATCAGTTCAAGAACTGGCGCTTCCGGCGCCAGATCCAGTACAAAGCTGGTTGTTGCAGCAGGCCCAGCTTTGCCAGCCATGGTACGGCCCGTGGCAGTTACCGTTACCGTCCCCTCGCCCAGCTTTTCCAGATCATCCTCTGTCAGCCGCACAGCCTGCGCCGTGCCATAGCTGGTAAAGGATTTTGTCACAGCTTCCTTGCCCTGAAAAACAACCGTGACTGTTTCACCAAAGCCGCCGGTCACGCGCACCGCACCGCCGGACTGCATTGCCGAAGATTCTGATGTCCGCTCACCCACACCGGTGCCAAACACAATTGTCGGCGCAACCTGAACCGCGTCATCATCGCCATCGTCTGTGGCAGAGTCTGCACCTCTGGAGCTGGAACCACCCAGTGCAGCACCAACCGCACCCCCAGCGGCACCTAGGCCTGCAAGCCAGCCAAGGCTGGGCGGCACCGAAATACCCTGCAGCAGAAAAGCCCCGCTCAGAACTTCGTATTGCGCGGCGAAGCTGCTGGACAGACCCTGCAGCGCGCTCCAATCACCGGAAAAATGAATGAGGCGGCTGCCATCGGCCCCGATTTGAATTGCCGACGTTGTGCGGTCAATAACGAACACGCCGCCATCTTTTCCAGCCAGTTCCACAAAGGCATTTGTGCTGTAAAATCCGTCCAGAACAACCTGGCCACCATTATCGGCCATCAGGACCAGATCAGCGGCATCCCCGGCTTCAGTTGCAACGGCCACCACCTCACCGACATTCTCATCGACCATATAGGGCGGCCGTTTGACCAGACGAAAGCGTTGCCCCGCCTGTGGCTTGACGGTCACCTTCTGACCGGGCTCGACAGGGATCCGCACATTTCCATCAGTCAGGTAATATGTATCGCGGCTGGTTGACGAAAGCTGCCCAGCGGCATTTGCCGCGGTGTTTGACGCTCCGACCATAATCAGCTCCTAAGCTTTAAAAATCTTAGGGAGCATTATTCAAGCAATGATCTATCAGTCAAACAATTTTATATGTTTTATATATGACTTGCGTGGCTACTGCCGATTTTCTGAACGGGTGTGTCCGATCCGCCAGACAGGCCCGAAAGATTGACAGACACCGCTTCCTGCATGGCATCCGACAATTGCTCCATCGTGTAAGGCTTGGAAAGGACCGGCCATTCGTCCCAGGCACCTTCCAGTCCCGAGCGACCGTAGCCGGTCGTAAATACGAGCGGCACACCCTTGCCTCTGAGATATTGCGCGACCGGAAAAACTTTTTCGCCATTGATGTTCACATCAAGAACCGCAACGCTGATTGGCCCAACCTCCTGAACCATATCGCAGGCTCGCTGCAAGCGCATTGCCAGACCTACAACCTCGCACCCCAGATCAAAAAGCATGTCTTCCAACTGCATGGCGACAAGCGTTTCATCTTCTACAATAAAGACCCGCAGACCAGAACTGTGTGCTTCGTCATCCAACTGAGCCATCGGGTTTTCTCGCCTGCTGTTCTATTAAAAAATTCATCAAACAGGTAAATCCTGCCGCATTAAATTCGAAATCGACCTGACCACTCAATTCACCCTCAACAATTCGCCGAAGCATGCGGAGACCGAAGCCCGGCTCCGCACTGACGTTCTGTTCAAGGCCTCCAGTTTCACGCCACTCAACGTTCAAGCGGTTTGGAACTGCCTTATCCTCGCTCCATACAACGTGCAGACTGCCATTTGGTTGCGCCAGCGATCCATATTTTGCCGCATTTGCTCCCAACTCGTGAAATATCAGCGCAATCGCTATTGCCTCATTAGGGTCCAGCAGAATTTTCGGTCCGTCCAGCACAATAGAGTTGCTGTTGAAGGCCGACAGTTCCCGTTCAACCACGACTTGAAACTCTACCTGCTGCCAGTAACGCTCGCTCAGCACATCATGCGCGATCGATAGTGCACGTATGCGGGAGTCAAAATTCCTGCGAGCCTCCTCCGGCGGTTTACCACCAAACAGGCATTGCCGTCCGATCGACTGAACCGCAGAAAGAGTGTTCTTGACCCTGTGGTTCAACTCATCCAGCAGAAGGCGCTGCCGGCGGGATGCCTGTATGGCATCTGTCTGGTCTGTGGCCTGACCAAAGGTGCCGATGATTTCACCGGTTGAATCGCGAATGGGATGCAGCGAAATATCGACATACCGGTCGACGTGGCTGCCGTCCTCACTCAATTGCAATGGGATGTTCAAACCGCCAATGTGAAATGGCTGCCCGGTTTGATAAACCCGGTTGAACTCGGCCTCCAGCCCCATGCTTGTCAGCTCGGGAATAGCCTGTGCCAGAGTGCGCCCGACAAGCTCGCGCCCGGCAAGATATTTCACCAGAGTGTCGTTGGCGAAGGTGAAGACATGGGAGGCACCCTGAAATGCCGCAACCATGGCCGGTGCCTGCTGGAAATACCGCCGAAAGTCCGCATCTTTGCGCCGTTCAACTCCGCCAGACCCAAGCAGCGCATCATCTGGCCGAGCATCGGCATCGGGCAACAGATTGCTGAATGGCACAGTGACCGCGGCCCGCAGATGCGTTATTTCTGTCAGGTCAGTTACGCTGTGCAGCACGAAAGCGAGCTGTCCCGCCGCATCGAAAAGCGGCGTATGCACCACGCGCCAATAACGCTCGGCGGCTTCCATGCGCGGTTCACCGGCCTCTGCAATCGGGTAGAGAATGCTGTGTATCCGGTCTGGCTGGCCGGTGGAAACAACGGTCAGAAATGAGTTTCTGATCTGCCGAACGGCTGCTCCCCGCCCGGGAAACGCCTCAAAAAAATCCATTCCGGCCAAGTCTGTCGATGATCTGCCCGTTGCTGCCTCGTAAGCAGGATTTGCCGCGGCAACCCGCATATTTGTATCCAATACCAGATGCGGCGATGGAAGGGCTGCAAACAACTGGGCGAAATCAAGCCGGTTCATAAAATTTCCCGTTTGGGTGCACTGCTTGCATGAACAAGTAGCGGCAAGACAGTGCTCTTCGAGAAAATAACTGAATTAAATTTTTGAAATCTGAAGATGAGTGAAATGAAAGCCAGGCTAGCGGCGGCCCGGAGCATTGTTTTCCGGGCCGCCAGATGCATCAGCGGGTCAAGCGCTTGTAGGTCGGGCGCTTGGGATTAACCGATTCCGGACCAAGGCGACGGATCTTGTCCTGCTCATAATCTTCGAAGTTGCCCTCGAACCACTCGACATGGCTGTCACCTTCGAATGCCAGAATGTGGGTGGCAAGCCGGTCCAGGAACATGCGATCGTGGCTGATGACCACTGCGCAGCCCGCATATTCTTCCAACGCGTCTTCCAGTGCTGCCAGCGTTTCCGTGTCCAGATCGTTGGTCGGTTCGTCCAGCAGGATGACATTGGAACCTGATTTGAGCATTTTGGCCAGGTGCACGCGGTTGCGCTGACCACCCGAAAGAGTGCCAACCTTCTGCTGCTGGTCCGGACCCTTGAAATTGAAGTTCCCAACGTAAGCGCGGGAGTTCATTTCGTATTTGCCCAGCTTCATAATATCGACAGCGCCGGTGATTTCTTCCCAGACGTTTTTATCTGCATCAAGGTCGTCACGGCTCTGGTCAACATAGCCGAGATCCACTGTCTCACCGATTTTGATTTCGCCCGAGTCGGCTGTTTCCTGACCCGTCAGCATGCGAAACAGGGTGGATTTACCCGCGCCGTTCGGCCCGATAATCCCGACAATTCCACCTGCTGGCAGCTTGAACGAAAGATTCTCGATCAGAACCCGGTCGCCGTAGCTCTTGGTCAGATTCTCAATCTCGATGACCCGGTTGCCCAACCGTTCACCAGTCGGAATAACAATCTTGCCATCTGCCGGGCGACGATTTTCGGCCAGCTCAACCAACTCATTATAGGCTTTGATGCGGGCCTTGGACTTGGACTGCCGGGCTTTTGGCCCCTGCTGCATCCACTCCCGCTCACGGCTCAGGGCGCGCATTCGGCTGTCGGACTCACGCCCTTCCTGCTCCATCCGCTTGGACTTCTTTTCAAGGTAGGTCGAATAGTTGCCCTCGTAAGGCACACCCCGCCCACGATCGAGCTCCAGAATCCAGCCGGTGACATTGTCCAGGAAGTAGCGATCGTGCGTGATCATGAGGACAGAGCCTTCATATTCACGCAGGTGCTTTTCCAGCCAGGCTATGGTTTCGGCGTCCAGATGGTTGGTCGGCTCGTCCAGCAGCAGAATGTCCGGCTTGGCCAGAAGAAGCTGGCAAAGCGCAACGCGCCGCTTTTCACCGCCCGACAGCGGGGCCACAAGCGCATCACCCGGAGGGCAGCGCAGCGCATCCATCGCCATTTCGACCTGGCTTTCCAGATCCCAGAGATTCTGGCTGTCGATGATATCCTGAAGCTTGGCACCCTCTTCCGCCGTCTCGTCGGAATAGTTCATCATCAGTTCGTTGTAACGGTCCAGAATTGCCTTTTTATCAGCAACGCCCTCCATCACATTTTCGACGACCGTGCGCGACTCGTCCAGCTTGGGCTCCTGGGCCAGATAGCCAACTGTTGCGCCCTCCGCCGCCCAGGCCTCACCGGTAAATTCCTTATCCGTGCCCGCCATGATTCGCAGCAGCGTGGATTTACCGGCGCCGTTTGGGCCGAGAATGCCGATTTTTGCGTTTGGGTAGAAGGAGAGATTGATATTCTCCAATACCTTCTTGTTTCCGTAAGCCTTGGTAAGGTCGGACATGTGATAAATGAACTGGCGAGCCATGAGCCGTCCCGGATTTCCTGCAAGCTGGTGAACAAAGGCGCTGTGACCTGATATCTGCCCGAACAGAACCTGTTTCAGGCAAAAAATCAGCAGCGCATGTGAATTACGCCTCTATATGGCGAAGACAGGGCGAGAATGCAAAGGCTTGACGTGAAGCTCAATCCGTTCGATCCAGTCGCCATATGCGCCAGCCAGCAATCGGAACACGAGAATGATACGCCACATTGTTTTCTTCAGTGCACGTGACAAGGCCGACATTCCGGCGATTGTGGAGAAATTGAAAACACTGGGCACCATTCCTCACAGCACGCATTTTGAAGTGTGCATGAACGGGAAGGTGGACCCGATGGGCAATGATATCGACATCATCGTTTACGGTGAATTTGCCGATAGTGACGCGCTCGCCGCTTACAAGGCGCATCCGACTTACGCCGAATCAACCCGCACCGTGCGTCCGATGCGCGAGTTGCGCTATTCGGCAGATTACGAAATTCCTGACAAAGGTTGATGAAGGCCGCTGTTTTTTGGCCGGAGCATTTCTCGTTGAAACGGATACGTTTCAACGTAAGACAATGCGACCAAGCTAAAAATTGGCGCGTTACGGGTGATCAAATCAGCTGAAACGCGTCAAAGCATTTCTCTTTGAAACGGATTCGTTTCAACGCAAGACAATGCGACCAGACTAAAAATTGGCGCGTTCGGGCGATCAAATCACCTGATGCGCGCCTGCCCTGGTGCATCCACCTCTCCTTCGCGACAGCCCCATGCCTGCTGCGGTGCACTGGCAATCAGCCTTGCAAGCGGCTGGTCCTGCGAGATTTGCCCGGCGAGAGAAATCCGCAATTCGCGGATAAGGCGGCGATCGTCAACGGTGACACAATCCACAAGCACGCGGTCGCCTGCCCCACGACCAAAGGCATCGTCAAATGCCCGGCGGATTTGCCTGGATGATAGCGTGTTGCCGACATTGCGCACAAAAAGCTCGCCCACCAGTGACTCGTTCAACTGGTTGATCAGGCGGGCGGCACTGTTGAAGTAAACGTCTGGCTGCAGGCCCGAGCAGGAGCCGTGCTTGACCCACTGGTGCCGGTCCAGCCCCGATTCCACACCGGGCATGACATGCGCCAGGTTGCGCGCTGCAGAGCGTGAAAGCTCGACGGCTGGCAAGCGACTCCAACGCCCTGCTTCATCCGCTGATCTGACTCTGTCCGGCACGTTGCAATATTGCCCGGCTTGCTGTGGCCACAAACCATGAAGCGCGAAGCTCAATGGTGAATCGCCGCCGCTGCATTCACGCATATCAGGGCGTGTTTCGCAAAAGCTGGCATGCCAGTTGGCCGCCAGAACAAACTCTTCGACTTCTGGTTGTGATGCGTCGATGTCAGGAACGGCTCGTCGCGCCTCCTGCGTGCTGTCTGGCTGGCTGCCGACACGCCCGCAGCCATATGGCACCCAGCGGCGTTCCGGCTCTGCACCCGGCACAAGAATAAGGTAATGGCTGCCCGGTACAGAGTTTCTACCCAGCAATTGGTAGGATTGTCCGGCGGCAACGGTGACATTTCCCGGGTTTGGCCCGCCTTCCCTGATGGCGGAAGGCGCGGCACAAGTTGCTTCAGCAACAAAGGTGCCCGTCATTGGCACCTGTGCATTTGCAGGCAAAATTGTCAGGACAAACGCCGCAAGCGTGATAAGAACTCGTTTCATGTCGTGAACCATAAAACAGTTTACGCAAAAGTGTGTAACGCTTTTGGTGGGATTGTGCCGGGCATCGACACAGTTGAAAGCTCCTTTGTCACCCTCACGGTCTATGCGATAATTTCATGTTTGACAGCACCGAGACTCTGACATCTGCCACGGGGGCGCGGCTCGCGGTTCGCTGGACCATGGCTACAGGCAGGCCCCGCGCCATTATGCTGGTTATGCATGGGCTGGCAGAGCACAGCGGCCGCTATCACGCATTTGCCGACTGGCTGTCGAAGCGCGGCTTTCACGCCTACGCAGCGGATCACCGCGGCCATGGTGCAACGACTGCGATTGACGCCCCTCCCAGGCAGTTTGCCCGCAAAGATGGGGTGCAGGCAGTTGTTCGCGACTGGCAATCTGTGAGAGCGCTGGCGTTGAGCAGGCACGGCGCACTGCCAGTCCTTATTTTCGGCCATTCCATGGGCGGGCTGCTGGCGCTGAATTATGCCATATCGCACAGCCATGACATGGCGGGGCTGTGCCTGTGGAACTGCAATTTCGATGTTGGTCCGCAGGAACATCTTGCGCGGATAGCATTGAAGGCGGAGCAGGGTTTGAAAGGGTCGGACGTTGCAAGCGGCCTGTTGCGGCGCGCAACATTTGAAAGCTGGCGAAACAGCGTTTCCCCAAGACAGACTGACTTTGACTGGTTGAGCCACGACAGAGATGCCGTTGCTGCCTACATTGCCGATCCGCATTGCGGGTGGACGGCCACAAACTCCATGGCACAGAACCTGCTGCAGATGGTCATGACGGGAGGCCGGCAAAAATCGCTGGCATGCCTGCCGGCAGGATTGCCCATTCACCTGCTTGCGGGCACTGCCGACCCGGTCACAGAGCAAGGTGGCTCAATGCAAAGGCTGGCGGAAAAACTGCAGCATTGCGGACAAAAAAACCTGACGCTGGAACTGATATCCGGCGCCAGGCACGAAACATTGAATGAGTTGCCAGCCTATCGCGATGCGGCGCTGCAATCACTGGGCCAATGGCTGAAAAAAGCCACCGGCTGAAAAATCAGCTTTCCACACCGTAGGAAAGATCATCGCCGAGGTTGCAAACCGAGTAACACAGCTCCAGAGCGACGTTTTCATAGGAATGGATCACACGTTCCAGATGCAGCACGGGTGCGCCTTGTGAAATTCCGAGTGCCGCAGCATCGTCCGCGGACGCAAGAGCCGGGGTAATCCGCTCTGATTTGCGGGTGGCCAAACCATTAGCCGCCCAACCACCCTCGGCAAGGCTTCGCAATTTGTCCTGCGGCATGGATTTGCGCGAGGCATCGCACGGGATGAACACTGTCTCTTTCAGAACCAGACGGCCCTTGAATTTACGGTTGCGCTCGAAGCGCAGCACCGTTGATTTGTCAGTCAGACCGAGCGCGGTGGAAACCTCCGGTCGGGCTTTCTGCAATTCGGCATTTTCAACTTCAGTGCTCAAAACGGCCTTCTCGCCCGTTTCATCCAGAATGTTGGAAAACCGCGATTGCATGCTTTCGGAGCTTAAATCGGCAACAATCGTGCCGCGGCCCTGCTGGCGCTCCAGAAGAGCATATTCGGCAAGCACGTCGAAAGCCTTGCGCACAGTACCGATGCTGATGCCAAGCGAGCGGGCAATGTCAGACTCGTTCTCGATGATCTGCCCCGGCGCCCACTGACGCGACACAATGCGCGTTATAAACTCATCCGCAACCTGTTGGTACAGCGGTCGAATGTTAAACTGCTTGATCGCAGGCATGGCGGGCAACTCCCTCAATATTCGAATTTGTAACTTATGATATGCATTAATTGCTATAAAAAATCAACCTCTAATTGAATATTTATGGTTGTGTTGCGACGGAAATCTGCTTGACAGAAAAAGTTACGTCGCCTTAGCAACTACGCCGTTTAAACGTTTCAAGACTGCTCGGCAATGGGCATGTCCACCCGCAGCGTTACACAAGCTTGAATGAGCAAGGCGCTGCAAATACAAATGAATTCCCTAGAGCAATATCCTTTATCCATTTAACTGCCGCAGAATATTAGCAAGAGGATTACATCTAGCTCACGGTTGATCTATGTCAAACTTTCGAGTGAGACTCAACCACTTAAGCGTGTGGTTTTCGGGGTTCTCAGAGGCCACTATGTCGCGAACAACCGCCGCGCAGGTTGCTCCATGCCGAAATACTTCGGGCGCTCTGTCCAGGGTAATGCCGCCAATTGCAACCAGTGGCAGCGCTCCAATTTGCCTGCGCCACTCCGCAAGTCGTTGTGGCGTCTGGGGTTCCCACGGCATGACCTTCAATTGCGTTGGCCAGATTGGTCCCAGCGCCACGTAATCGGGCGCGACCGAGAGCGCCGTTTCCAACTCGTCTTGACTGTGAGTTGAAAGCCCGAACCGCATATTGGCGCGTCGAATTGCCGCAAGATCGGCGGTCTCCAGATCTTCCTGCCCTATGTGGATAAAATCGCAATCCTCTTCCAGCGCAATCTGCCAGTGATCATTGATCACAAGTTGACAATTGCCGTTCAGGCAAATCTCTCTGGCTTCCTGGATTTCTCGCCTCAGCAGCGGCAGTTCCATATCCTTGATGCGCAGTTGGATGAGCTTGGCCCCCACCCCGACCAGACGCTTCACCCATTGGGCGCTGTCCACTACCGGATAAAACGGATCAAGCTTTGTCATGTGAAGGCACGCCCCAGAACCGGTGTTGATGCTTGCGCAAGATTGCGCGGCTCGATGGCCCCGGCTTCAAAGGCCAGTCGACCGGCCTTCACAGCCAGGGCAAAGGCCGATGCCATAGCAGCGGGATCAGCGGCGCGGGCAATTGCAGTGTTCAAGAGCACTCCGTCATAGCCTAGCTCCATGGCCGCACTGGCATGCGATGGTACGCCCAGCCCCGCATCAACAATCAGGGTCAAATCCGGAAAACGGTTGCGCAGTGCTTGCAGGCCATGCCGGTTGTTCAAACCGAGGCCCGAACCAATCGGCGCGCCCCAGGGCATCAGGACGCTGCATCCGCATTGCACCAGCCGCTCACAGACGCTCAAATCTTCCGTTGTGTAGGGCAGAACCTCAAACCCATCGCGGCACAGTATTTCAGCCGCCTCCACCAGCCCGTACACATCCGGCTGCAAGGTTTGCGCATCGGCAATGACCTCCAGCTTGATCAGGTTGGTGCCAAACACTTCCCGGGCCATTTGTGCAGTGGTTACAGCTTCTTTGACACTGTAGCAGCCCGCAGTGTTGGGCAGAACATCGAAGCCCAGTTCATTGATCAGCGACCAGAATGCCGCGCCGGCCTTGTCAGCCGCCGCCTCCCGGCGCAGTGAAACGGTGACCAGTGCTGGCTCGGCCGCCCGCAAGGCGTTCTGCAGAACAATGGGTGATGGATATTGCGCTGTGCCCACCATCAGGCGGGATTCATAGCGCCGGTTATAAATCTGCACCTTCAGCCTCCCTGCATGGGGGCCAGAATTTCCACGCTATCCCCTTCCGTCAGCCTCGCCGCTTCTCGCTGCAACCGCGGCACAAACACGCGATTCAATGCCGTAGCCACCCGATTTTCGTCGTAGCCCAGCTCGCTGACCAGCGCCGCAAGATCCGGCGCATTGCTTTGCGCGCTATCGCCATTGATTTGAAGTTTCATACAACCTCTCTTTCTGCCAACGCATATGCGGCAGCTTGTTCACTGCAATCGGGCGCCAGCAGAAACCCATGCCGATACATGCCCGTCAGGCTTATTGTTCGTCCATTGCGGATGATGCGCGGAAGATTGTCAGCAAAGGCCGGTCGGATGCCTGCGCCCAGCTCAAGAACTTCCGCTTCTGCGAAGGCCGGATGCAAAGAGTAAGCCGCATTCATCAATTCCACAGCAGAACGCAATGTGACCGGGCCGCAATTGGCGCTTTCCACCATTGTGGCGCCAACCATGAAGCGGTCTTCACCATGCGGCACAACATAAAGCGGCCAACGCGGATGCAGCAGCCGGATCGGTCTTTGCAGTGTGATATCGCGACAGCGCACTATCAACATTTCCCCGCGAACGCAGCGAAGACCTGGCGCCTCTGCCTCAACCCCGCGGCAGTCAATCACCGCCTCGGCGGACAGACTGGCGGGCGTGATCACGTCCTGCCCAAAAGCCGTGCGGCCACCCAATTGCACAAAACGCGCCAGCAATTCACCCAGCGCAGCACGTGGCTGCAAATGCGCCTCTTCCGGAAAAAACAAAGCTTGCGAAAATCGACCCGCCAGATCTGGCTCAAGGTCGCTCAATTCCGGCCGCTCCAGCGTCTGGTGATTGCTGGTGTTGCGGCTCAGCCGCTTAAGCTCCACCAGGCCGGGCGTCGGGTCCACAACCAAAGTGCCGTTGCGCTTCAAGGTGCTGGTGTGTGCGGCCCACCAGTCAATGCCGGCAAGGCCGGGTCGGACAATACAATCGTCGGCCGTTTCCGCCTCGCAAAAAGGTGCCAGCATGCCGCCGGCCAGCCATGAGGCCGCACCCTGCCCCAATCGCTCCTGCCGTTCATAAAGCGTAACCGGCACGCCCGCCTCTGCCAGCCTTACGGCCGTGCAAAGTCCGGCAACGCCAGCCCCCAGAACAGCAATCATATCGCATCTCCGCGTTGTGGAGACCCAGACACTGGCCAGTGAGTGAATAAAGCCAGACCTGCAATGTGCCCCGCCACCATTGGGAAATGGTTTGGCAAAAGCGACATGGCAGATGAAAGTGCGGCTCACTCCATCCCTACGCCAGTGTCAACTGGATCAGGTTCTTAGGGTCGCCGCGCGCCTTGTGTGGCAATCGGCCTCTCAGTTCCTTACCCGGAACTCCCCTTGGACACCTGCCAAGCTAGTCATTGGCCCTGATATGTCAAGCGAAGAGCATACGCGCTGGCGGCAATGTCGGAAATTTTCTCATGTCGCTTTTATACAAGTCGTGCGCCGTTTTTATTATCGCAACAATTGAGTGCGCGATGCCATGGTAGCAATGTTCGGATTGGACCTGAAAAATGATGCAAAAATTCTCCGGCTTTCAGATCATTGCCAAGACGCTGGGTGGAAACAAAGGGTGGAAAGCGCAATGGCGCGACGCCGCTCCGCGCGCCAGCTATGACGCAATCATCATTGGTGGAGGCGGCCACGGCCTTGCCGCCGCCTATTATCTGGCAAGCGAACACGGAATCAGCAATGTTGCCGTGCTGGAAAAGGGCTGGATCGGCGGCGGCAATACCGGCCGCAACACCACCATCATCCGTTCCAATTATCTGTTCGAGGAATCGGCAGCGCTTTACAACCACGCGCTCAATCTGTGGGAAGGCCTGTCGCAGGAACTGAATTACAACGTCATGTACTCACCGCGCGGTGTCATGATGCTTGCGCACAATATTCATGATGTGCAGGTGTTTCGCCGGCATGTGCATGCCAACCGGCTGGCTGGCGTGGACAATGAGTGGCTGACCGCGCAGCAATGCAAGGATTACTGCCCGCCACTGAACATAGATGCGGCCACGATGCGCTATCCGGTGCTGGGCGGGTCATTACAGCGACGGGGCGGAACGGCGCGGCACGACGCGGTTGCCTGGGGCTATGCACGGGCCGCATCCGCCCGTGGCGTGGACATTGTTCAGAACTGCGAGGTCAAGGCAATTTTGCGCGGGGCGGATGGTGCTGTTACCGGGGTGGAAACAACGCGCGGCACCATTCATTCCAGCCGCATTGGCGTTTCTGCCGCGGGCAATTCGTCCGTTGTGCTGGATATGGCCGGAGTCAGCATGCCGCTGGAAAGCTTTCCTCTGCAAGCGCTGGTTTCCGAGCCGGTCAAGCCGGACTTTCCATGCGTTGTCATGTCCAACACCATTCACGCCTATATCAGCCAGTCTGACAAGGGCGAAATGGTCATAGGTGCGGGCACAGACTCTTACACCTCCTACACCCAGCGCGGAGGCCTGCACATTGCCACCCACACGCTGGACGCGATTTGCGAGTTGTTTCCGCAATATCGCCGGCTGCGCATGCTGCGCAACTGGGGCGGCATTGTTGATGTTACGCCGGACCGATCGCCCATTATAGCCAAAACTCCGGTGCGCGGCCTGTATGTCAATTGCGGCTGGGGAACCGGCGGCTTCAAGGCCACACCGGGTGCCGGAAATCTTCTTGCCTATACGATGGCGCGTGACACGCCGCACCCTATCAATGCCCCATTCACCATTGAACGTTTTCGCGATGGCACGCTGATTGACGAAGCTGCCGCTGCAGCCGTTGCGCACTAACCAGTACAGGCAAACCCATGCTGCTGATTGACTGCCCCTATTGTGGACCAAGGTCGGAACTGGAATTTCGCCATGCGGGCGAGGCCCATGTTGTGCGGGCGCACACACCGTCTGAAGTGAGCCTGGATGATTGGGGTTCGTATCTGTACAACCGCAGCAACAAGCGCGGCATGCACGCTGAGCGCTGGCGGCATATTCATGGATGCGGGCGTTTCCTCAATGCGTTGCGCGACACTCAAACCGACTTCATAACTGCGACATACAAAGTCGGAGAGCCCAGACCGGTTGCCGTTGAAGCAGCTTCGTTTCAACGCAAGGAGAATGCGACGAAGCGTTCCGGGCCGGAGGGCGGCCAATGAGCGGTTTTCGCAATGAGGCTGGCGGCAGGATCGATAGAAACAAGCCGGTCAGTTTCACGTTTGACGGCAAAACCTATCGCGGCTTTCAGGGCGACACGCTGGCTTCCGCGTTGATTGCCAACGGAGTGCATCTGGTCGGGCGATCGTTCAAATACCATCGTCCTCGCGGCATTTTAACCGCAGGCAGCGAAGAGCCTAACGCCCTTATTGGTGTGGATCGGGGGCCAGGTCGCTATACGCCAAACCTGCGCGCGACGCAGATTGAGGTTTATGACGGGCTGAAGTGCGAAAGCCAGAACCGCTGGCCATCGCTGGACTGGGATGTTGGTGAAGTCAACAATGCCATAGGGCGTTTTCTGTCGGCCGGCTTTTACTACAAAACCTTCATGTGGCCGAAAAAAGCATGGGAAAAGCTGTATGAGCCGCTGATCCGCCGCGCAGCAGGGCTTGGGCACGTGCCCACCGGGGCGGACCCGGACCGCTACACGCAGCACTATGCACATTGCGACGTGCTGATTGTGGGCGCTGGTCCTGCCGGTCTTGCCGCGGCCCTTGCTGCAAGTGAAAACGGCAAAAGGGTTATCCTTTGCGATGAACAGTCAGAACCCGGCGGGTCGCTGCTGTATGAGGACACAGCGACAATAGACGGTGTACCAGCAGCAGAATGGTTGCAGCAGACGCTGGCCGAGCTGGCAAAACGGCCCGGCCTGACCATTCTGCCCCGCACAACGGCATTCGGCTTCTACCCTCACAATTTTCTGGGCCTGGTTGAGCGTGTAACGGACCACCTTGCTGCCCCTGCAGCAAGCCTGCCACGAGAAAGAGTGTGGCAGGTGCGGGCTGGACGGGTGATTTTTGCCACCGGCAGCATAGAGCGGCCATTGGCTTTCCCGGAGAATGACAGGCCGGGTGTCATGATGGCGGAAGCTGCAAGACAGTATCTGCACCGCTATGCCGCCAGACCCGGAGAATCCGCTACGATTTTTACCGCTAATGACAGTGCCTATCGCGCTGCGCTGGACCTGCTGGCGGCCGGGGTGGAAATCAAGGCCATTGCAGATCTGCGCCCGAACCCGACAGGCCCCTGGGCGGACAAAGCGCGAGCGGTGGGAATTCCGGTCTATGGCGAAACCGCGGTTATCGGCACACGTGGCCGGTTGCGGCTCGGCAGTGTCATTCTCGGCCGGGTTGGCTGGCGAAGCGGGGAAACTGTGCCCTGCGACACGCTGTTGATGTCCGGTGGGTTTACGCCCAGCGTTTCGCTGTTTTCCCAATCTCGCGGCAAGCTGCGCTGGGACACGGCGTTGCAAGCCTATATCCCGGCTGCCTCAGCGGAAAATGAGTGTTCTGCCGGTGCATGCCGGGGCGTTTTCGACCTTGCAGCAGTTTTGGCAGATGGTTGGGAAGCGGGCCAATCCGGCGCTTCGCGCAATTTCATCACTGATGCCGTTTCCGTTGGCCAGAGCGGTTTTGTCGGCGCTACCCCACATCGTCGAAAGCCTCATGCGCTGAAGGCCTTTGTCGACTTCCAGAATGATGTGACAACCAAGGACATCAAACTGGCAACGCAGGAAGGTTTCCACTCGATTGAACATGTGAAACGCTACACAACGTCTGGAATGGCAACGGATCAGGGGCGGCTTTCCAATATCAACACGCTGGCGCTTGTTGCCGATACGCTGGAAAAGTCTGTGCCGGAAGTCGGGCTGACGAGTTTCCGCCCGCCCTATACGCCAACGAGTTTTGGTGCGTTTGCCGGCGTCGCGCGGGGCGAGTTGTTTGATCCGGTGCGTCGTACGCCCATTCATGAATGGGCAGCAGCGCACGGTGCGGCGTTTGAAGATGTGGGCCTTTGGAAACGCGCACATTATTTTCCGCAGGCAGGTGAGGATATGCACGCCGCAGTGGCGCGTGAATGCCGCACCGTACGCGACCGCGCGGGCATTTTCGACGCCTCGACCCTTGGCAAGATTGAAGTTGCCGGACCCGATGCCGCGGAATTCATGAACCGCATGTACACCAACCCGTTTCAAAAACTGGCGGTTGGGCAATTGCGCTATGGTGTGATGTTGCGAGAAGACGGGTTTGTGCTGGATGACGGTGTGGTTGCCCGTCTGGCCGAAGACCGGTTTCACGTAACCACCACCACAGGCGGTGCTCCGCGCGTTCTGCACATGATGGAAGATTACCTGCAGACCGAGTGGCCGGATTTGAACGTCTGGCTGACGTCCATCACCGAAGAATGGGCCACCATAGCTGTGCAAGGCCCAAGGGCGCGCGACATTCTGGCGCCGCTGGTCGAAGGCACGGATATTTCGCGCGATGCCATGCCGCATATGACATGGCGCGATGGCAAGGTAGCGGGCATTCCCGCCCGCATCTGGCGAGTATCCTTCACCGGTGAGCTTGGCTTCGAGGTGAACGTGCCTTCCGGCTATGGGCGCACCATATGGGAAGCCATCCTTGCTTCAGGTCAGCCGCATGGCTTGACGCCGTATGGCACGGAAACCATGCATGTGCTGCGTGCCGAAAAAGGCTACATCATCGTGGGGCAGGAAACCGATGGAACTGCCGTGCCGGACGATGTGAACCTTGGCTGGGCGGTTGCCCGCAAGAAGCATGATTTCGTCGGTATGCGATCATTGCAGCGTGCTGCACTACAAGCGCCGGACCGCAAGCAGCTTGTCGGCCTGTTGACCGATGAACCGCAAACCGTTCTGGAGGAAGGCGCGCAGCTTGTTGCTCATGCGGATGAGCGCACCGCAGCTTCAACGATACCGGCATTGGGCCATGTGACTTCGGCCTATTATTCCGCAACGCTGGGCCGCTCCATTGCTTTGGCTCTGGTGCAGGGCGGGCGTGGACGTCTGGGCCAGAAGCTGGATGTGCCAATGCCGGATGGCCGCATAGCGGTCAGCGTGGTTGACCCGATTTTCTATGACAAAGACAATGAGCGCCTCAATGGCTGAGCCAAGATATGAAAATCCGCTTGATATGTTGGCAGCTTCCAGCAGGCCGTCGGAAGCCGTGCAGTTGCGGCTTGTTCAGGCGCGCAGCCGCCTGAGCTTTCGCACGCGGGATGATGCGGCCATTGCTGCGGCTGACGATATTACAGGCACGCCCCTGCCCCGACTGGCGTGCCGGTTTTCGGAAAATGATGACCGGCGCGCTTTGTGGCTGGGACCGGACGAGTGGCTGCTGACCGCGCCGCTGGCGCAAGGCCCGGATCTGCATGAAAAACTGGTCAAGGCCTTGAAGCCGTTTGCGCATTCGCTGGTCGATGTCAGCCACCGGTCGGTTTCGTTCAGTGTCAGCGGTCCAATGGCGGCGCGCATCATCAATTCCGGTTGCCCGCTCGATCTTGGCAATACAGCATTTCCAATTGGCGGCTGCACGCGCACGGTGCTGGCCAAAACCGAAATTCTGCTGTTACGCTCGGGCGAAGAACACTATCATATAGATGTATGGCGCTCTTTCGCGCCTTATGCATGGAACTACCTGGAAGAAGCGCGCCGAGAATATATCGGGTAATCCGCAAGCTGGGATTGGGAGAGGATTTCGGCTGATGGTTTCGCTGTTTGAACTGTTCAAAGTGGGCATAGGCCCATCCTCATCGCACACGGTGGGGCCCATGCGTGCCGCTTCCAGTTTCGTGCGCGATCTGGCAGGCCAGCCAGATTATGCCGACGTCGCGCGCATAGACGCCACGCTTTACGGCTCGCTGGCATGGACCGGACGCGGCCATGGCACGGCAGAGGCGGTTATTCTGGGCCTGTGTGGAAAATCGCCTGAAAGCATAGAGCCGGATCAGGTGGCAGAGGTTGTGGCAGCCGTGCGAGCCTTGCGCCGCCTGCGCCTGCCGCAAGGGCGCGGCGTGCATTTCACCGAAGCTGACAACCTGATTTTCGATTTTGTAGCAGAGGCTCCGGTTCACCCCAACACTCTGAGCTTTGCCGCTTTCGACGGCGACGGGCGGGTGATACTGGAACAGCGCTGGTGCTCTGTCGGCGGTGGATTTGTTGTGCCGGAAGCGGAAGTCGGTCTGGACACCGTTGAGACGGTCAACGTGCCGTTTGATTTTTCCAGCGGCCGCACTTTGCTGGATATTGGCCGCAGAACAGGCTTGTCGATAGCCGAAATTGTCCGTGCCAATGAGCACGCTTTGCGCACGCCAGAACAAGTGACCGAGCATCTTGATCGGGTGATCAGGGTGATGATGAGCTGTGTGGATCGGGGGCTGGTGGCAGAGGGTGAATTGCCCGGCGGCCTGTTTGTAAAACGCCGGGCAAAAGCGCTGAAAGGCAAACTGGAAGCAGACCATTTGCGCAATGCGCGCCACCCGCATGAAATCATGGACTGGGTGAGCCTCTACGCCATTGCTGTTAATGAGGAAAATGCGGCCGGCGGCAGGGTTGTGACTGCGCCGACCAATGGTGCTGCGGGTGTGGTGCCGGCGGTGTTGAGTTACTATCAGAACCATTGCACCAGCGCATCACGCGTTGGCATGGAGAACTTTCTGCTGGCGGCCACGGCGATTGGTGGCCTGTTCAAGAAAAACGCTTCCATATCCGGCGCCGAGGTTGGCTGTCAGGGCGAGGTCGGTGTGGCCTGTTCCATGGCGGCAGCCGGCTTGGCTGCTGCTTTGGGCGCCAGCAATGAGCAGGTGGAAAATGCCGCCGAAATTGGCATGGAGCATCATCTTGGCATGACGTGCGATCCGATTGGCGGGCTGGTTCAGGTGCCGTGTATAGAACGCAACGCTTTTGGCGCGGTGGCCGCCGTACAGGCTGCATCATTGGCAATGCGCGGTGATGGCCAGCATATTGTTTCTCTGGACAAGGTCATTGCCACCATGCGCGAAACCGGCCGCGACATGGCAACCAAATACAAGGAAACCTCGCAAGGCGGGCTGGCGGTCAACCATCCCGAATGCTGAGGTTTCGATGACGCTGATTACGCTGTGAATGGCAAACGATAAGGGCACCAGTCAGGGTCACGTTCGGCCGGGAAATTCTATTTGAACGGACAGTTCCGCCAACTTCAGCTAACCACGAATAGCACTTTGCACCTTGACGAATGTGACAGATGATGATCCTGTATGGTTATCATACTTGTACAATTTGTCAGGCGCTTTATGTTGGTGTGGCGGTTTGCTTCTACGGCTTTGTCTTTATTCCTGCTCACTGGCCCGGTTGTCTCTCAGGAAGCCATTCGATTTTCGTGGCCGGTGAATGCCGGGCCGTTGAACCCCCATCTTTACAGCCCCAACCAGATGTTTGCGCAGGGAATGGTTTACGAACCTCTGGTGCGCTATCAACCTGATGGAAAGATTGTGCCCTGGCTGGCGCAGGCCTGGGACGTATCGCCAGATGGCCGGGTCTATATCTTTCAATTGCGGCTGGATGTGCGTTTTTCCAATGGCGAGGTTTTTAACGCGGCGGCGGCCGCTGCCAATTTCAATGCTGTTCTGGCCAATCGGCAACAGCACGCCTGGCTGGAGCTAGCCAACCAGATTCTGTCTGCTGACGCTATTGGTGATTACACCCTGCAACTGACGTTGAAAGAGCCATATTACCCCTTGTTGCAAGAGCTTGCCTTGCTGCGCCCTTTCCGTTTTGCAGCGCCATCACAGTTCATCAATGAGGGCACAAAAGAAGGAATTCTTGCGCCAGTCGGCACAGGGCCCTGGATTTTTGCACAAGCGCGGCCATTTGAGTTTGACCTGTTTGTCCGCAATGACACCTATTGGGGCGCCAAGCCGGATTACCCATCCGTCGAAATCAAGATCATTCCGGACGCGAACACTCGAACCGTCGCATTTGAAACAGGCGAAATCGATCTGATCTACGGCGTGGATGGCCAGATTTCGCCCGATACGTTCGAGCGTTTTCGCAACTCCGGCACAGCAACAGCAGAGCTTTCCGAGCCTATGGAAACGCACATGCTGGCGCTGAATACAGGCCATGGCCCGACGGCCGATCTGGCAGTGCGCCGGGCTATCAACCACGCGGTCAACAAGGACCTGATGGTGAGCCACCTGTTTCACGGCACACAAAGCCGCGCGGACACACTGTTTGCGGCCAATGTTCCCTATGCAGATATCGGTCTGGCACCCTATGCTTATGACCCGGAGAAATCCGTTGAGCTGCTGGAAGATGCCGGATGGATGACCGATACCGACGGCGTGACACGCAGCCGAAACGGCGAACCGCTCATCATTGATCTCTGCTTCATCGGCAATGACGCAAATGCCAGGGCCATGGCCGAAGTTGTCCAGGCGGAGCTGGCCAAAATCGGCATCAGCGCAGTGCTTGTGGGGGAAGAGGAAAGCAGCATCAACGCCCGCCAGGTTGACGGACGGTTTGGCATGATCTTCAACCGGACATGGGGCGCGCCGTATGATCCGCATGCATTCGTCAGCTCAATGCGGGTTCCCTCACACGCAGATTACCAGGCGCAGCTTGGCCTGACAGACAAAGCCGAGATTGACGCACGCATTGGCGAGGTGCTGCTTTCAACTGATGAGGCTGCCCGGCAGGACCTTTATACGCAGATTCTGACTCGCCTGCACGAAGAAGCCGTCTACCTGCCGCTGACTTATGCGCGGGCAATTGTCGTGGCAAAGCCAGAGTTGGGTGACGTGCCCTTTGGTGCAATTTCCAGCGAGATTCCCTTCGACAAGCTGATACGACAGAACGACTGACCATGGCGGGCTTTGTTCTCCGCCGTCTGGCTCTGATCCCGCTGATGCTGCTGGTGGCCTCTCTGGCAATATTCCTGCTGCTTCGACTTGGACCTTCCGACCCGGCAATGGACTATTTACGCCTTTCCCGCGTGCCGCCTACGCCGCAGGCGCTGGAACAGGCACGGCAATTTCTGGGGCTCGACCAACCGCTCGTCACGCAATATCTGGATTGGCTGTACAACGCATTGCAGCTTGATTTCGGCGTTTCCTATGTCACGCAACGCCCGGTCCTGCCGGATATTCTGTATTACCTGCCCGCAACCTTGCAACTGGCGGGGCTGGCGCTGGTCCTGACACTTGGCCTGTCCATACCCATGGGCATGCTGGCGGCGCGGCACCGGGGCAAATATCCGGACAGGCTTGTTGGTTTCATTGCCTTTGCCGGAGTTTCCATGCCCAATTTCTGGCTTGGCTTTCTTCTCGTCGCCCTGTTCTCGGTACATCTGGGCTGGCTACCACCCATGGGAAAAGGCGGTATTGCCCATTTCATCATGCCGGCTATTGCGATTTCCTGCATGTCCATCGCCATCAATGCGCGGCTGTTGCGTGCCAGCATGCTGGAAGTGGCAAGCCAGCGGCACGTCACTTACGCGCGGCTGCGCGGCCTGCCCGAGAGCCGGGTGGAGAAAGCCCATATTCTGCGCAATGCGCTTTTGCCGATTATCACGGCCACCGGCATGCATATTGGTGAACTGATCGGCGGCACCCTGATCATCGAAACAGTGTTTGGCTGGCCGGGTGTCGGCCGCTTTGCTGTTTCGGCAATTTTCAACCGGGACTATCCGGTCATCCAGTGCTTCACCCTGGTCATGGTCGCGATTTTCGTTCTCTGCAATCTGGTGGTTGACGTGTTCTACGCATGGGCCGACCCGCGCATACGCCTTTCTGCCAAAGGTGTGGAATGAGCGATCTGGTGTTGAACCGCCCCCGGCACGGCGCAAGGAAACAGCAAAGCGCAAGATGGCCGGAGCGCATGGCTTTAGCCATCATCGGTCTGTTGGCGCTGACCGCCCTGTTCGGTAGCTGGCTGACCCCCTATTCCCCTCAGGCGATCGACCTTGCCAACCGCTTGCAGCCGCCAGACAGCGCGAACTGGCTGGGCACTGATCATCTGGGCCGCGACATCCTCTCCCGGTTGATAGAAGGCGCAGGCATTTCACTGGGCGCAGTTGCGATAACCCTTTCGCTCATTGTAACGCTCGGCATTGTCATTGGCGGTTCTGCCGGCTTTATCGGCGGCCGGTACGATCAGATTGTCATGCGCATCACCGATATTTTCCTGACATTTCCAACTCTGGTTCTGGCGCTGTTTCTCATTGCCATTCTTGGCACCGGCCTGATCAATGTCATCATCGCCATCACCCTGTCGCACTGGGCATGGTACGCCAGAATCGTGCGCGGCATCGTCCTGTCGCTCAGACACAGAGAGTTTGTGCTGGCCGCCCGCATGGCCGGTGCCGGCCGTGTCAGAATCTTTGTCGATCATTTGCTGCCCGCCACATTGTCCCAACTTGTTGTTCTGGCCACGTTGGACATTGGCCACATCATGCTGCACATCTCTGCCCTTTCCTTCATCGGACTGGGCGTCGCGCCCCCTGCTGCCGAATGGGGCGTGATGATGTCTGATGCGCGGCAGTTTGTCTGGACACAACCGCTAATGATTTTCTGGCCCGGCCTGGCGCTTTTCATCAGCGTCATGGCGTTCAATCGGTTGGGCGATGCAATGCGCGATCGCCTGGACCCGGCCTTGATGTCGGAACATCAAATATGACTGCAGGTGCTCTTTCCTTCTGCAACATCAGCGTTACCACCACGCATGGTCAAAAGCCGCAAAGGTTGGTGGATGATGTTTCGCTGGTGCTGAACCGGGGCGAGGTTCTTGCGCTGGTGGGTGAAAGTGGCTCCGGCAAATCACTGACCTGTGCAGCAGGGCTCGGCACCCTGCCACCCGGTACACTGATGAGCAGCGGCAGCATGCGCCTTGGCAGTGAAGTTCTGCCCCCGGAGCAACTGCGCGGCAGGCTGGTGGCCAGCATCATGCAAAATCCACGCAGCGCATTTAACCCGGTGCGCACTATGCAGGCCCATGCATTTGAAACATTGCGGGCGATGAATGTGCCGAAATCGCAATGGCCGGAGTGCCTTGCTGCTGCCATGCAGAGCGCAGGGCTTGATGCTTCGGAAAGCACGCTCAAACTGCATCCGTTTGAAATGAGCGGCGGCATGCTGCAAAGAATGATGATTGCCTTGGCACTTCTGGGCAACGCGCCGTTTCTGATAGCCGATGAGCCGACCACCGACCTTGATCTGGTGCTGCAGCGCGACATTCTGAATTTGCTGGACAGGATGCGCACAGATTACGGTCTGGGCCTTTTGCTGATTACACATGATCTGGCCGTGGTCGCCCGGCTGGCAGACCGTGTTGCCATTATGGACAAAGGGAAGATTGTCGAAACCGGCAGCACGCACGATATATTCTGCCAACCATTCCACCCGGTCACCCGGCGGCTGCTGAGGGCGCATCTAACGCTCTACGGTCTGGAGTGCGCATTTTGAACGTTCTTGCCGCCGACCAGCTCCGCAAAGCATACCACACAGGCAAGCCAGTGCTTGACGCCGCCAGCCTGACCATTGCCAGCGGGGAATCCGTGGCGCTGCTGGGCCGCAGCGGCAGTGGCAAAAGCACTATGGCGCGTCTGCTCAGCGGGCTCGAAAAGCCAGTCGCAGGAAGCGTTCTGTTTAACGGCAAGTCGCTGTCGCACTTCAGCAAGCCGGATTGGCGCCAGTTTCGCCAAGCCGTGCAAATGGTGTTTCAGGATCCTCAAAGCGCGGTTAACCCGCGTCACTTGGTCAAGGACATCATCAGCGAGCCTCTGCGGCATTTGTGCGCCATGCCGCACAAGGACCAGATGTCGCGGGTGGATGAGCTGTTGCATGGTGTGGGACTGGATGCTTGCGACGCCGAAAAGCTACCGCATCAATTGAGCGGTGGGCAGTTGCAGCGGGTCTGCATAGCCCGCGCTCTGGCTCCGCAACCGCGCCTGATCATACTGGATGAGGCCACCTCCAACCTTGATCTGAAGCACCAGCTCCAGATATTTGAATTGTTTGGTCATTTTCAGAAAGGCCTTGGCGTCTCCTTCCTGCTGATAACCCATGATCTGAGGCTGGTTAACCGCTTCTGCCAACGACTTGTTGTGCTGCATAATGGTGCTGTCGTGGAAGAAGCCCCCACCGGCCCATCTCTGCACCTGAAATCTGCAGAGGGCCGCGCTTTGCAGGATGCGGTGTTGCCGCCGCTGCCAGCCTAAATTGAGGCGTGTCGCGAAAGCGCCAGATTTCGTCGCTTGTAGTAAAGTATCACAATAAGAATAGCTCCAGACTGGCTGCGAGCATTTCTTGTTGAGACAGGGTCGTTTCGACGGCTGAACAATGCGACACGACACAGATTGACAGCCTTTCAGATGAACTTTCAATCAGCTGAAGCGCTTTAAAATGTACGGGCTTTGCGGAGATAACGCCCATGCTGGACCGCTCTGAATCTTCTCTGGCATCACTGTTGGCACGCCGCATTCCGGGCTACACGCTGGAAGCGCCGTTTTATACCAGTCCGGAAATTTTTGCCGCCGACATGGAGGCAATTTTCGAGCAGCACTGGATTTACGTCGGCGTTGAACCCGACGTGCCCGAACCCGGCGATGTCGTGACGGTGGACATTGGCCGCAACTCCATTCTGATTGTGCGCGACGACGATATGGGTGTGCGCGCCTACCACAATGTCTGCCGGCACCGTGGCGCAAGGCTGGTGCTGGAAGAAAAGACCACAGTGGGCAATCTGGTCTGCCGCTACCATTCATGGACTTACAATCTGGAAGGCGATCTGATCCACGCCGAGCATATGGGCGAAAATTTCGACCGTTCGTGCCATGGGCTGAAATCAGTTCACATCCGCTCGCTGGAAGGATTGCTGTTCATCTGTCTGGCCGAAGAGCCGCCGGAAGACTTTGACGGCATGGCAGCGGTGATGGCGCCTTACATTGCCCCGCACAATATTCGCGAGACGAAAATTGCCTATCAGCATGACCTGATAGAGCCGGGCAATTGGAAGCTGACCATGGAAAACAACCGCGAATGCTACCATTGCGGGGCCAACCACCCGGAATTGACCGTGCCGCTGTTTGCCTATGGCTTTGGCTTTGCGCCTGAAGAGCTGGACGATCTGGAACGGGAGCAGGCGGAGCGCTATGCCTGCCTGGTCACCGCTGAGCACACCGACTGGGAGCGTATGGGCATTCCCTCGCGCTGCCAGGAACATCTGGACGATATGGTTACCGGCTATCGCGCGGAAAGATTGCCGCTGGATGGCGCGGGAGAAAGCCACACGCTTGACACCAGGGCCGCCAGCAAAAAGCGGCTGGGCAGCCTGCCCAGCGACAAGATGGGCGCCCTGCACTTCTGGACCCAGCCCAATAGCTGGCACCATTTCATGGGCGACCATGTGGTCACATTTTCGGTCATTCCGCTGGATGCCAACCACTCGCTGCTGCGCACGAAATGGCTGGTGCACAAGGACGCCGTCGAGGGTGTGGATTACGATCTGGAAAATCTGATCGGCGTGTGGATGGCCACCAACCAGCAGGATTCCGATCTGGTGGGCTATTGCCAGAAAGGCGCGACATCGCCCGCTTACCAGCCCGGCCCCTACTCTCCGCACACCGAAATGCTGGTTGATAAATTTTGCAACTGGTACATCAAACGCATGCTCGCCTGGCACGGGCCAACGCGCGTCACGGCCAAAGCCTGAAAGGTCAAGGGTGAGCGCAATGGACCCACAACCAGCTTCTTCGCCCACGGGTTTTTACGAGTGGAACCCGAACGAAGATGACGTGCTGATCTGCAGGGCGGTGCGTGAAGAGACGCCCGATGTGAAAACCTTTGTTTTTGCCCCGCGCAAAGGACGGCATTTCACCTATCAACCGGGACAGTTTCTGACGTTCGAGTTCGAAATATCCGGTGAAACCATCTACCGCTGCTACACGATTTCTTCAACCCCGACACGACCTGACACGGTTTCCATCACGGTCAAGCGGGTGGCAGGCGGCCCGGTTTCCAACTGGCTGCACGACCAGTTTCGCCCCGGCATGATGCTGCGAGCCACCGGGCCAATGGGAGATTTCAGCTGGACGGTGAAACCAACCCAGCCGAAATATCTGCTGATTTCAGGTGGCAGCGGCATTACGCCGATGATGTCGATGACGCGCAGTGCATTTGATCTGGCAGAAATACGCGACACGCTGTTTGTGCATGCGGCGCGCTCTCCGGCCGATCTGATTTTTCGCGATGAACTGGATTTCATGGCCCGGCGCAACCGCTCCATACGCGTCGGCTATATCTGCGAGGGTGACAGCCCGCATGAGGCCTGGTCTGGTTTGCGCGGACGCCTGACACATGGCGCCTTAACAGCTCTTGCGCCGGATTTCATGGACAGGGTGGTGTTTGTCTGTGGGCCCGCGCCGTTTATGGCGGCGGTGCATGCGGTACTGGCTGCAGCCGGATTTGATATGAGCCGCTATTTTCAGGAAAGCTTCCGGTTTGAGGATCTTTCGCCTGCCGAACAGGAAGCAGTGGAAGAGGCAGCGGACGAGCTTTCCACCGATATCACCACCTACCGGATCGAGTTTGCCAAAACCCGGCGCGTTGTGGACTGCCCGGAAAACATCACCATTCTGGACGCCGCCCGCCGCGCGGGCATTCGCCTGCCCTCTTCCTGCACGAAAGGGCTGTGCGGCACCTGCAAATCCCGCAAGGTTTCCGGTGATGTTGAAATGTCCCATCAGGGTGGCATAAGGCAACGCGAGGTTGATCAGGGAATGATCCTGATCTGCTGTTCACGGCCGCGATCAGACGTTGTTATAGACAGGTGATGTCATGACAGCCAAAACCGACCTTTCTGCCATGGTGCGTTTCGGCTTTCTGACCATGCCGAATTACTCGATGATTGCCGCCACAGCAGCAATTGAAGCCTGCCGCATGGCCAATTACATTGCCGACCGCGCAATTTATCAATGGCAGGTTGTCACTCTGTCCGGCGAACCGGCCGTTGCATCCAACGGGTTGTGGATGGGTGAAACTCACGCCCTTGCGGATATGGAGCGGCCAGACGTTGTTTTCGTCTGCGGCGGCGTCAGTATCCGGCAGGCAACCGGGCTGCGGCTTCTGGAAGAGCTGCGCCGCCTTGCCCGCCGCGACATAGCGCTAGGCTCACTCTGCACCGGTTCCTATGCACTGGCGCAGGCAGGTCTGCTGGATGGTTATCGGTGCGCCATCCACTGGGAAAGCCTGCCGGCAATATCTGAAGAATTTCCCGATATCAGCTTTGTTGACGATATTTTCGTTGTCGATCGCGACCGGCTGACCTGCACCGGTGGCAATGCGCCAACCTATCTGATGGCGCGGCTGATAGAAGCGCGACTTGGCAGCGAGGTGACACGCGGTATCAGCGAGCAGTTCATATTGGAACGTCTGCGGGGCGGTGCGGAGTCGCAACGCCCGTTTGCCAAGGGGCAGGAACGCCTGCACCCGGCATTGCAGGAAGCGGCGCGCCTGATGAAACGCACTCTGAATGCACCGCTGGCCATAACGGCCATAGCTCAGAGAGTGGGCCTCTCTTCGCGCCAGCTTGAGCGGCTGTTCCAGCAGCATGCGCGCGTCAGCCCGGCGGAATACTACATGGCCCTGAGGCTGGCGCATGCCCGGCTGCTGCTGCGGCAATCCAGCATGAAGGTCACTGCCGTTGGCATGGCTTGTGGCTTTGTATCCTCAGCGCATTTTTCCTCTTCCTATCGCCGCCATTACGGCTATGCGCCGCGCGCCGAACGCCAGCCACATGACTACAGGCCGTCAGAAGCGCTTGAGGGTGTGTCATGATTGCCAATGCACAATCCCTGTTGCGGCCATTGACCATCAAGGGTCTGACCATCCGCAACCGCATCATGTCCACCAGCCATGCGCCCGGCTACGGCAAGGATGGCAAGCCGCAAGAGCGTTATCAGCTCTATCATGAAGAAAAAGCCCGTGGCGGCATCGGACTGACCATGTTTGGCGGTTCATCGTCGGTGGCGTTGGACAGTCCGGCCACACCGTGGGCGCAGATATCCGTGGCGGATGACAGCGTCGTACCGTTTTTTCAGGAGTTTTCAGACCGCATTCACAGCCATGGCGCCAAGCTGATGATCCAGCTGACGCATATGGGCCGGCGCACCCGTTCAGACACGGACAACTGGTTGCCCACCATTTCGGCGTCAGTGCGGCGCGAGCCGGCCTCTCGCTCCACGCCCAAGGCCATGGAAAAAGAAGACATTGCCCGCGTTGTCAAGGATTTTGCCGATGCGGCCGTACGAGCCAGAGCTGGCGGGCTGGATGGCTGCGAAATTTCTGCGGCGCACGGCCATCTGGTGGACCAGTTCTGGAGTCCGGCCAGCAACGAGCGCGCGGATGAATATGGCGGCAGCCTTGAAAACCGCATGCGGTTCGGCATTGAGGTGCTGGAGGCCATGCGCGCTGCTGCGGGTGATGACTACATCATCGGCATTCGCATGTCGGGCGACGAGCTGGTGGCAGATGGACTTTCGCAAACCGACCTGATGACAATTGCCACGGAATATTCGCGGCGCGGACTGGTGGATTTTCTCAACATCATGGGCGGACAGGCACGCGACCATATTGCCCATGCGGTTTCGCTGCCGAATATGAGCTTTCCCGTCGCGCCGTTTCTGTATCTGCCAAGCGCCATCAAGCGCGAGGTGGACGTGCCAGTGTTTCACGCCCAACGCGTGACCGATCTGGCCACTGCCGCGCGGGCCGTGGCAGAAGGCCATGTTGATATGGTGGCCATGACACGGGCGCATATTGCCGATCCGCATCTGGTCAACAAGCTGCAGGACGGGCGCGAAGATGACATTCGCCAGTGCGTTGGTGCGGGCTATTGCATAGACCGAATTTACACCGGCGGCGATGCGCTTTGCATTCAGAACGCCGCCACCGGGCGCGAGGCAACAATGCCACATGTGATTGTTCCCGGGCCAGTGGCACGCAAGGCGGTGGTGGTGGGCGGTGGTCCGGCCGGGCTGGAGGCGGCGCGGGTTCTGGCCTTGCGGGGCCATAGGGTTGTGCTGTTTGAAAAGCAGAAAGCCACCGGCGGGCAGATTTCCATTGCGGCCAAGGCGGGCTGGCGGGAGGCATTGACCGGCATTTCCCGCTGGCTGAACGCGCAGGTTGTCAAACTGGGCGTGGACATGCGGCTGGGACAGGAAGCAACAACGGAACTGGTGTTGTCGGAGCAGCCCGATATTGTGGTGATTGCCACCGGCGGCAGGCCCGGTCTTGGCCATGCAAAGGGCGCTCAGGATCATGCCATTTCAACATGGGATGTTTTGAGCGGCAAGGTAACCCCCACCGGCTCTGTGCTGCTTTATGACGAACAGGGAACGCACAATGCGGCTTCAACCGCCGAGCATATGGCCAAATCCGGTTGCCTGGTGGAAATTGCCACTCATGACCGGATGATAGGCGAGGAAATTGGCACGACAAACCAGCCGATCCACCTGCGAGACCTGTATCGGCTGGGCGTTGTCATGTCGCCCAATATGGAGCTGGTTGAAATCTATCCTGAAGGCAACCGGCTGGTTGCCGCCTTGCGCAACACATACACCGATGTTGAGGAAGAGCGGGTGGTTGACCGCGTGGTGGTGGACTACGGCACGCTGCCGCTGGATGCATTGTATTTCGAGCTGAAAGACCGGTCGGCCAATCATGGCCAGACAGACCAGCATGCTTTGCTGCTGGGTCAGCCGCAGCCTTTGCCCCAGGCTGGCGGCTATGCACTCTACCGGCTGGGAGATGCCGTGGCAGGGCGCAACATCCATGCGGCAATTTTTGACGCATTGCGCCTGTGCAAGGATTTGTAACCATGGTGCAGCGCGGAGGAACAGCATGATCCTGCCGCTGGCCATACTGGTTGCCGCCATGGTCGGGCTGGCACTGTTCCGATTGGGAGAGCGGGCTGCGCTTTGGCGACAGGGCCGCGCGTCTGCGGTCAACTGGCGATCCGGCCTGATGGCTTTGCCCCGGCGCTATCTGGTGGATGTGCATGCCATTGTCCAGCGCGATCAACGTGCTGCCCGCATGCATGCGCTGGCGGCTGGCGGACTGGTTGCGGCATCCATTCTGTCACTGGGTGGCTTCCTGCCGTTTCTGGCGCACTCCACGCTTTACGCATGGCTTACCGGCGGCGCATTTCTGGTTATGCTGGCGGGCAGCCTTCTCGCCGCGGCACGCCGGGCGCTGCATCCTGCACGGCGGCTTCCTGGCGGGGCTTTCCGCTTTCTGCCGGCGCTTCTGTTCCTCTATTCTGCCGGTGGCGCCATGGCCGCCCTGCCCCTTGCGCCAGCACCGCAGGTTCTGGGCCTGACCATGGCCACGATTGGCGGGCTTGCACTGGCATGGCAGGCGGGCAATGGGCCGATGCGCCATGCTCTGGCTGGCGCTTTGCATCTGGCGGCACATCCTCGGCCCACGCGCTTTTCCGGTCATCTCGCCAGCAATCTGCTCCCAACAAATCTTGACGCGGAAAAGCTCGGGGTTGAAACCCCGGCGGACTTCAGCTGGAACCGGCTGCTTTCCTTTGACGCATGCGTGCAATGCGGGCGGTGCGAAAGCGCATGTCCTGCCTTTGCCGCTGGCCAGCCGCTCAGCCCCCGGCACCTCATCGCCGATCTGGCCCGCGCCATGGCGCATGACGAGAATGCGCCGATCATCGGCACGGATGCCGCCATTCATCCCGACACATTGTGGTCCTGCACCACCTGCCGCGCCTGCGTTGAAGAATGCCCGATGATGATTGAGCATGTGGACGCGGTGGTGGATCTTCGCCGGTTCCAAACCATGGAACTGGGTGCGCTGCCGGCAAAAGCTGAAACCGCGCTTGCCGCTCTGCGGCAGGCAGATGAACCGGGAGGGCGGCCACTGGCTTCGCGGCTGGACTTTGCCGCCGGGCTGGAACTGCCGCTGATGACCACCAAAGGCCGGGCAGATGTTCTGTTGTGGCTGGGTGAAGGCGCATACGACCTGCGCTATGGCCGCACATTGCGTGCGCTGGTGCGGCTTTTGCAGCATGCAAGGGTCGATTTTGCAGTGCTGGGGCCACAGGAGCGCGATTGCGGCGACATTGCCCGTCGCCTGGGTGACGAGGCTGGTTTTCAACGCCTCGCAGCTGCCAATATTGCAACTCTTGCGCAATATCAGTTCAACCGTATTGTCACCGCCGACCCGCACGCTCTGCATGTCTTGCGCAATGAATATCCAGCGCTGGGCGGCATTTATCAGGTAACCCATCACAGCCAGTTTCTGGAAGAGCTGGCAGCAGACGGGCGCATGACGGTGCAAAACCTGCCCGCACAAACCGCAACCTACCATGACCCATGCTATCTGGGCCGGTACAATGGCGAGGTTGCTGCCCCGCGCCAACTTCTGGCGCGGCTGGGGCTGGACGTCAGGGAAATGCCGCGACATGCCATGCGGTCGCGTTGCTGCGGCGGCGGCGGTGGCGCAGCGCTGAGCGACATTGCGGGCGAAAGGCGCATTCCCGATATTCGCATGAATGAGGCAAAAGCCACGGGTGCGACCCTTCTGGCCGTGGCTTGCCCGCAATGCACCGCCATGCTGGAAGGCGTTGTTGGTGAGCGCCCCGATGTCATGGACCTTGCAGAACTGGTTTTGCGCGCGGTGGAAACGCAACCGCTGAAAACGCCGGTGGCAGCATGAGCCGCCCGCGCAGGGACCCGCGTCTGGCGCGGGAAGCTATGCGGGTTGCCGGCGACGCACGCCCGCGTTTTGACCGCACATCGACCGCTGGATTCCAACCCGTTGAAACAGCAAAACGGCAGCAACTGGCAATCATTGTTGAGAATCCGGAATTCTGGGTGGTTGCCGTGGCAGACAGAGGCATCAGCGACCTGAACCCGGTTGACCGGCAGGTGCTGGGCGCGGCACGCGCTCTCGCTGGCAAATCGGGCGGAGTCGTTCTGATTGCCGAGAGGCCGGTTGACGGGGCGGGGGCCGCCGGGGCAGACCGCGTTTGCGTCTTGCCGCCTGACATACACCCGCAAGCCCGCGCTGAAAGCCTGATTGCGGCCATCAGAACCTTAGAGCCGCGCCATATCATTGTTGCGGAAACGCTTGACGGCGGCGACCTTGCCCGCCGCCTTGCCGTTGCGTTGAACCTGCCGTTTTTCGCCAATGCCGAGCAAGTCAGCGAGCGCGGGCTGGTACGCGGGCTGCCTGCTCAAAGAGTTGAACAAGTTGCACAGACGCCGCCCGCCATAATCACAATCGCGCCAGATATGGTGCCGCCCTATGCCGCAGACCAGCGTGAGGCGCGACCATTGCCCGCCCCGACTTCAACCTGCAGCGAATGGCAGGCAGAGATGCTGCCTCTGGACACCGGGCAATTGCCGTTGACGGAGGCAGATTTCGTAGCATCTGCCGGCAATGGCATTGTGGATTTTGACCTGTTTCGCCAGCTTGCCGCTGCCCTTAAGGCAACGCCCGGTGCCAGCCGCGTTGTCTGCGATGCCGGGCTCATGCCGCGTGAGGCGCAGGTGGGCGCATCCGGCACTGTGCTTGCAGCCGGGTGCTACCTTGCCCTTGGTATTGCTGGCGCTCCGCAGCATCTGCAAGGCATTGCGGATTGCCAGCACGTTATCGCAGTCAACACGGATCTGCATGCCGCCATGATAGCCCGGGCTGATCTGGCCATTGTCGGCGATGCACACCCCATCATGGTTGCGCTGCTGTCGCTGTTGGCGGAGGAAGATGCATGAAGGCGGTTGTTCTTCTGTCCGCCGCACGCCACCCGGAAACCGGCAACCCGCAACCACAGCAGGAAGAGTTGCAGGCCATTGCGCTGGCAAACGCGCTACAGGCTGAAACACTAGGCCTTTATGCTGGAAATGATCTTCAGGCGGTCGCGCCAGCACTGGGCCATGGGCTTACGCAGATTGAGCACCTGGCAATTCCGGACAGTCTGGATGTATTGCCTGCCCTGCAGGCCAGATTGAACGACATCAAGCCGGCGCTGGTTCTGGCGGGCGGGCGCAGTGGCCGTGATGCAACCGGCATGCTTCCCTATCTTCTGGCGCAAGCCATGGGTTGGCCGGTCCTGGCCAACATTGCTGCCATCAGCGTGGATGGTGATGCGTTTGTTCTGGATCAGGCGCTTGGCAAAGGCCAGCGCCGCCGCATACACCAGACGGGGCCGTTGCTGGTGACGGTGCATTCTTCTGCCCTGGCTGCAATGCCATTCGCATTTGCCCGCCAGCGCCGCGGCGTCATTTCTGAACTTGCGGCGGATGGACCAGATTGGCAGCAGGAGCTTGTCGAGCGGCCGTTGCGCCCCCGCCCCAGATTGATGCGCAATACCGCTCTGGGCGGCAGCGCGGCAGAGCGCTTGAAGGCCGCCACGGAAGCGGCAAGCGGTGATGGAGAACTGCTGATTGCCCCTGAGGCAGAACACGCTGCCAGGGCCATTCTGGCGCATTTGCGCAAGCTTGGCCTGGGTTAACGCTGCGCTGTCTGCCAGTTTTCGGGCCGGTGGTACTTCACCGGCACCGCTGGCAGCATGGGCCTGCCCAGAATATGGTCTGCCGCTTTCTCCGCCAGCATAATTGTCGGAGCATTCAAATTGCCGGTGGTAATTGCAGGCATAATCGATGAATCGACAACGCGCAGACCATCCACCCCGATCAGCCGCGTCTCTTCATCCACAACGCTCAACGCGTCATCCGCCTGCCCCATTCTGTTGCTGCAGGACGGGTGGAAGGCGCTTTCCACATGTTCACGCACAAAGGCGTCTATCTGCTCATCGCTCTGCACATCGGCACCAGGCTGAATCTCCCGTCCGCGATAGGGGTCAAATGCCGCTTGCGCAAAAATTTCCCGCGTCAGCCGCACACAGGCGCGCATTTCTTCCCAGTCTTCCGGGTGGCTCATATAGTTGAACTGCACCAGCGGCGCAGCCCTCGGGTCTGCTGATGCCAGCCGCACCTGCCCGCGCGACCTGGAGCGCATCGGGCCGACATGCGCCTGAAAACCATGCTCGGACGCCAGCCCCTTGCCATCATACGTCACCGCCAACGGCAGAAAGTGAAACTGAATATCGGCATATTCAACACCGGGACGCGAGCGGATAAAGCCGCCAGCCTCGAAATGATTGGTGGACCCGAGGCCGTTTTTCATCAACAGCCACTGCGCCCCGATGCGCCCCTTCGCCACCAGACTTTGCGCGGAGTACAGGGTCAGCGGCTGGGTGCAGGCAAGTTGAAAGTAAAACTCCAGATGGTCCTGCAAATTTGTCCCGACACCGGGTCGATCGGCAATGACGTCAATGCCATGGCCTTGCAGTTCTGCACCACCGCCAATGCCTGAAAGCTTCAGAAGCTTGGGCGAATTGATGGAACCGGCGGACAGAATAACCTCCCGGCTGGCGTGAACCACCTGCCGCTCACCATTCAGCAGAAACTCCACACCCGTGGCACGCCGCCCGTCAAAAACAATCCGCTCAACCAGCGCATGCAACTGCACGGTCAGATTGGCGCGTTCCATTGCCGGGTGCAGATAGGCATTTGCCGCAGACCAGCGCCGACCATTATGCACGGTCATGTCCAGTCGGCCGAAGCCTTCAAAATGTTCGCCATTGTAATCATCGGTGACATCATAACCCGCCTGCCGCCCGGCTTCGATGAAGGTTTGGTACAGCGGGTTTGTCAGTTCACCATAGCGCGTGTGCAATGCGCCTTCCGACCCGCGATAGTCGTCACCACCGCTCTGCCTGCTCTCTGCCTTGCGAAAATACGGCAGCACATCGGCATAGGACCAACCCCGCGCACCCAGCTTTTCCCAGCCATCGAAATCCTGCGGCGCGCCGCGCACATACACCATGCCATTGATGGACGAAGACCCGCCCAGCACCTTGCCGCGCGGCAGGTTCATGCGCCGATTGTTCAAATGGGGCTCCGGCAGGCTTTCATAACCCCAATTGTACTTTTTCATGTTCATGGGAATGGAAAGCGCGCTGGGCATCTGGATCAGCATGGACCGGTCAGAGCCGCCATATTCCAGCACAAGCACCCGGTTTGACTTGTCCTCGCTCAGGCGGGAAGCCAGCACCGAACCGGCCGAACCCGCACCAATAATGACATAATCAAACCGCTGTTCGTGCATGACATACCTTGGAGCAGTTCAGGTCACCTGAACTGCTCCAACCCTTTGTTGTGTTGCATTGCCCTGCTGTTGAAGCGTTTGCGCCCCAACAGGAAATGCTTCAGTAGGGAGCTTCCACCGGCCCCAGATTGACGTAGACGCTCTTGACGCGTGTATGCGCCTCCAGAGCGGCGCGGCCATTTTCACGCCCAAGCCCGGATCGCTTCACTCCGCCAAATGGCAGCTCGATCGGCGTTAGATTGTAATGGTTGATCCAGGTTGTGCCGGCATCCAGGCGTGCAATAACCCGGTGCCCGCGCGCCAGATCGCGGGTGAAGACGCCAGCGGCCAAACCAAATTCGGTTGCATTGGCGCGGCTTACAACCTCGTCTTCGTCGCGGAAGGTCAGAACCGACATGACTGGGCCGAAGATTTCCTCTGTGGCAATGCGCATATCATCGCGGCAGGCATCAAACACCGTTGGGGCAACAAAGGCACCCTGTGCCAGTGCTCCATCTGTTACCCGGTGACCGCCACTGACCAGCCGCGCACCCTCGCGCCGACCAACTTCAATGTAGGAAAGCACCTTCTGCATGTGCTTTTCAGAAATCAGCGCGCCAACCTGTGTCGCCGGATCCAGCGGATCGCCAACAATCATGCGGGCCGTGCGTTCAACCAATCGTTCAACAAACCGCTCATGCAGCCCCTGTTGCACAAACACACGGGTGCCGTTGGAACAGACCTCGCCGGCGGAATAGAAGTTCGCCAGAAGAGCCGCGGAAACCGCATCATCAAGATCGCAATCATCAAAAATCACCAATGGTGATTTGCCGCCAAGCTCCAATGTCACCTGCTTCATGGTGTTGGCAGCATCGGCCAGCACACGTTTGCCGGTGCCAACCTCACCCGTCAGCGAAATTTTGGCAATGTCGGGGTGGCGAGACAGCAATTGCCCGGTAGAGCCATCGCCCTGCACCACATTGAAAACGCCGTTCGGCATTCCGGCGCGGGTGAAAATTTCCGCCAGTTTCAGCGCCGACAGCGGGCTCAGCTCCGCTGGTTTGAAAATCATGGCATTGCCGGCCGCCAGCGCAGGGGCGGCTTTCCACGCAGCAATCTGCAACGGATAATTCCAGGCGCCAATGCCGGCAACAATGCCCAACGGCTCCCGCCTTGTATAGCCAAACGCCTGCGGACCAAGATCCACATGCTCGCCAACCAGTCCCGCCGCCAGTCCGGCAAAATATTCCAGACAATCCGCGCCGGAGGCAATGTCCACAACGCGTGTTTCCTGCACCGGCTTGCCGGTGTCACGGGTTTCCAGCTCGGCCAACTCATCATTTTCTTCGCGCAGCAAGGCCACGGCTCGCTGCATGATGCGGCCACGCTCTGCACCGGTCATTGCCGCCCAGACAGCCTGGCCCTTTTTGGCAGACTGCACCGCACGGTCCACCTCGTTTGCACCGGCAATTGGCACCTGCGCCAAAACCTCGCCTGTTGCCGGATTGATGTCGGCAAAAGCCGGGCCCCGAATGTCGGTCACCAGGTGTCCGTCGATATAGCAACCCGCCACCGGCGCGGAGGAAATAACGGCCGGGCGCGGCAGTGACTTCGGCGCAGCCGGGCGCGCGGCGGCGATTTCCCGGTCCACAAATTCGCTGGCCATGCTGCGCGCAGCTTCGCTGTCGGTTTCCACTGTTTGCGAAAGGGTGGAACGCAACCACAACCCGTCGATCACCGCGGCAATGGCCAAAGCGATGCGCGGTGCATCCTCAGTCGATACCAGCGCCCGCAGGTCATGACGAAGATTGGAAAGCATGCGCTGCTGGTAAACACGCTGAACCCGCCTCAACCGGTCGGAATGCAGGACCTGCCCCCAGAAGGCCAGCCAGACACTGCCAGTGCGCTGGTCAAACTCTTCCGGTGCCAGATTGGCATCAATGATAGCCTGTATACGCTCTCTCGGGCCGTCAGCGGCGCGCAGGCGCAACAGCACAGCATCGGAAACACGGCTGGCCAGATGCCGCAATGTTGCTTCAAGCAGGCCATCCTTATCACCGAAATAATGTGATACAAGGCTGGCAGCAAACCCCGCTCTGCCGGCGATTTCGGTCAGGCTGGATGCGGCAAAACCCACCTCCGCCATAGACTCCACGGTGGCATCCACCAGTTGGCGGCGGCGCTCATCTTCGACTCCAATGCGGGGTGCGGGCGCAGCTTTGCTCATAAAAAATCCTTCACGGGCAGAATAACAGATATTGAACAAGCGTTCAATGAACTGGTTGATTTTCGATCACTAGCATATGACTCGGCACATACTGGCAAATAAATGTCGCATATCCAATAGAATTTAACTTGAACGCGCATTCAACAGCCAATTGACTTTTCTGGTCTTCGTGCCAGACTTCTTGATATCCGCTTACATGTCATTGTGCAGTTACGGCAAGACAAGCTAGTGAACCATTCAGATTGTTATTTTAGCAAAAGAGGGAATCTATGTCGCTCGCCTTGAAACTCAAAATGCCGGTATTTGCGGCCATTGTTACAATCGCCGCTTTCTCAGGCCAGGCAGTCGCAGCAGAACCTCAGTCCTGCAAGGCGGTCCGGTTTGCGGATGTGGGCTGGACAGACATCACCGCAACCACGGCAACCGCCTCCATTGTTCTCAAAGCCCTCGGCTATGAACCGCAGACCAGCATTCTGGCCTTGCCTGTTACATTCACCTCGCTGGCCAATGGTGACATTGATGTGTTTCTGGGCAACTGGATGCCAACAATGGAAGCCGACATTGCCCCATATCGCGATAAGGGCACAATCGAGGTTATCCGCACCAACCTGACCGGCGCAAAATATACGCTGGCAGTTCCAGCCTACCTTTACGACAAAGGCCTGACATCGTTTGAGGACATTGCAAAATTCCGCGATGAGCTGGGCAACCGTATCTATGGAATTGAACCCGGCAATGACGGCAACCGCCTCATTCTGGAAATGATCAATGATAACAAGTTCGACCTTTCCGGCTTCGAGCTTGTTGAATCTTCCGAGCAGGGCATGCTTTCGCAGGTGTCCCGCCAGACACGGGGCGAACAGCCGATTGTGTTTCTGGGCTGGGAACCGCATCCGATGAATGCCAATTTTGATCTTCGCTACCTGTCTGGCGGCGATGATGTGTTCGGCGCGGATTTTGGCGGCGCGACGGTGGACACAAACACCCGCAAAGGCTTGAAAGACGAGTGTCCCAATCTTGGCCAGTTCCTTGCCAATCTGGAATTTTCACTGGAACTGGAAAATGAAATCATGGGCGGCATCCTGAACGACAGCAAGGAGCCGGAAACGGCAGCCAAAGAATGGCTTGCGGCCAGCCCGGATGTTTTGACACCTTGGCTTGCAGGTGTGACAACCTTTACCGGCGAGCCTGGTCTTGATGCGGTCAAGGCTGACATCGGTTCATAAACCACGTCAGAAAACCCTGACAAATCACTGATATTATGTATTTAAATTAATGGCGGATGCAGACCACTGCATTCGCCATTGTCGTTTCAGTCCCTTGCAATCACAGATTTTTCAACGGATCTCAAAGCTCTATCCAGAGATATTTGTCGATCTTCCCGCAAAATAGTTGACTTTTTTATTCATGATTTAATAAGTGCATCATAGCACTCGGTTGGCGTTGGCACTGAACGTCAGACACAAGGTTAAATCCGCGGTCAAAGGATGCGGCGCAATGACATTGAAGTTTTCCACGGCGGCCTGCGCCTTGCTTTTTGCCTTGGCGCTTACGGCACCAACTGCCATGGCACAGGTTGAAAGCCAGCCGGCCGACCCCGCTCCGGCTGCCGCACCCATCGTCGCCCCTCCACCGGCCGCTGATCCTGCCGCCCCAACTGCGGGTGAGCCTGTGGAGATACAACCGGCAGATCCGACAATTGTTGAAACAGAGCAGGCCCCGCTCAGCACGCTGCCGCATGATCTTTCGCCCTGGGGCATGTTCATAGCCGCCGACTGGGTGGTCAAAGCTGTGATGATCGGGCTGGTTTTTGCGTCGCTGGTGACCTGGACAATAGGTCTGGCCAAGGCGTTGGAATTGATTTTCGCCAAAAGACGGGCGCGCGTGGCAGTGCGCCGGGTGGAAAGCGCACGGTCTTTGGCTGACCTTGAAGGGCAAGGTAGAGGCGCGCTGCGCAACGGGCCGGTAGCAGCGCTGGTGCATGCAGCCAATGATGAGCGGCAACGCTCTGGCGCCCTGGCGGCCGATGGTATCAAGGAACGCGTTGCAATTTCCCTGACCCGTATCGAAGCGCGTGCCGGCCGTCGTATGACGCGCGGCACCGGCGTACTGGCGACCATCGGGTCCACTGCACCCTTTGTCGGCCTGTTTGGCACCGTCTGGGGCATCATGAATTCGTTCATCGGCATCAGTCAGGCCAACACCACCAATCTGGCGGTTGTTGCTCCCGGTATTGCCGAGGCTTTGCTGGCAACCGGGATTGGACTTGTTGCGGCCATCCCTGCCGTCATCATCTACAACAACTTCGCCCGGGCCATTGGCGGCTATCGCTCCATTCTGTCCGACGGTTCAGCCGCCATCCTGCAACATCTGTCGCGAGATCTGGATGCCAGAGACACCGTTGAAGTGTCATCCACTTTGCATCGCCTCAACCAGGCAGCGGTGTAGCGTCATGGGCATTCAACTCAAAGAATCGTCAGATGATGATGTCGGAGAGATTTCCGACATCAACGTGACGCCTTTTATCGACGTTGTTCTGGTGCTTCTGATCATTTTCATGGTCGCGGCCCCGCTGTCCACTGTGGATGTTCCGGTGGATCTGCCGATTTCCAATGCGCAACCTGCACCCAGAACCGATGAGCCGGTTTACCTGACCGTGCAGGACGATCTGCGTCTGGTGCTTGGCGAGCAGGAAGTGGAAATGGAAACTCTGCAAACTCCGCTGGATGCCCGTACCGAGGGCGACCGGGAGCAGCGTATTTTCCTGAGGGCCGATGGCGCTGTGGCCTATAGCGACCTGATGGATGTGATGAATGCACTGCGCAGTGCCGGCTATCTGAAAATTGCATTGGTCGGGTTGGAGGCTGGCAGCCAGCCGCAGCCTCAGGTGGCGCAATGACGGTCAGGTTGCCACACTACCGGCGAATAGAAAAATCACATGTCGGGCTGACCACCCTGCGATGGGGAGCAGCGGCGGCAGCCATTTTGACACTGCACAGTGCGGCCGCCTGGTATGGGTTCATGCGTACGCCCGAAGCGGCGCCTTCCGGCATTCAGGAAGCGGCCGTGTTGATTGACATGGCCCCGCCTGCCGCCTCTGAATTTGTTGCAGCCACAGATGCGGAAGTTGCGGAAGAACATTCGGAGGCACAACCGGAACCAGTCACTGAAACGCCTCCGGTGGAAGAGCCTGAGCCACAGCCGGAACCCGATCCTGTAGTTGAACCAGAGCCCGTAGTTGAACCTGAGCCGGTTGTTGAACCGGAGCCCGTAGTTGAACCTGAGCCAGTGGTTGAGCCTGAGCCGGTTGTTGAGCCGGAGCCGGTGGCCGAACCAGAACCAATTGTTGAGCCGGAGCCTGTTGAGGAGCCGGACGTTTTGCCTCCGGAACTGCCGCAGATGGAAACCACTTCCGATGCTGTGCTGAATGTTCCGGTGCCCACAGTCAGGCCACGCCCGCCGGAGCCACCGGTTCGCCAGGCCGTGCGGGAACGCGAAAGACCCAGAAAAGAGGCGGTAAAACCTCAACGCCAGCAGAAGCCTCCAGCCCCCAAACCTCCGCAATCGCGAAGGGCGGCTCCGGCACCCTCTGTCGCGTCCACGGGCCAGCCAAACCGCCAGGCCAGCCAGGGTGCGCAGGTTTCACCAAGAGCGAAAGCAACGTGGCAATCACGCATTCAGGCGCGGGTTAACCGCGCTGCCAGCCGCACGCGCGCTTCCGGCAGACAGGCCGCGGTTGTCACCGTGCAGTTTTCAATGGATGGCGGCGGCAGGCTGACAGGATCAAGACTGGTCCGCTCTTCCGGCAATGCGGCTCTGGACCAGCAGGCGCTGCAACTGGTGCAGCGCGCCGGGCCATATGATGCGCCGCCGGACGGCGCACCGGTTTCGCTGACATTGCCAATTCGCTTCAACAATCGATGACCAACGCCCGTTGTAGCACTACCGCTACAACGGGAAATGCTGGCACTCACGCACTGTCCTGACGTTGAAACTCAAGCGTTTCAACTGGAAATGCTTGTTTTCCCGCATTGTCCTGACGTTGAAACTCAAGCGTTTCAACTGGAAATGCTTGTTTTCACGCATTTGCCTGACGTTGTAACTCAGGCGTTTCAACTGGAAATACTTTAAAGCGGCTTCAGGCCAGCTTCAATTTCCTGGCGTCGTGGCTCCAGAAATGGTGGCAAGGCCAGACTCTCACCCAGGCTTTCCATCGGTTCATCCGCGGCAAAGCCCGGGCCATCAGTGGCAATCTCAAACAGAATGCCATTGGGCTCGCGGAAATACAGGCTGCGGAAATAGTAACGATCCACCGGCCCGCTTTGTGGCAGGCGCAAATGTGCCAGTTTCTGCGTCCATGCGTCGTAGTCGCCATCCGGAATGCGAAATGCAACATGGTGCACGCTGCCGGCCCCGGCCCGCGCCTGCGGCAGGTCTGGCTCCACCGCAACATGCAATTCTGCGCCAGCACCACCCTCGCCCATCTCAAACACAAGGGTCCGTGCACCCTCCAACCCGGCATAGTCGCGCGCTCTGCGCATGCCAAGAATCTGAGTGACCACTAGCTCCGTACGCTCGGCATCCGGCACGCTCATAACAATGGGGCCAAGGCCGCGGATCTGGAATTGCTCCGGCACGGAGCTGCGGTCCCACGGATGCACCTCTCCCTGACCGCCATCGTCAACAAGAGACAGACGCTGACCCTCAAAATCCTCGAAATCCAGGGTCAGCCGGTCATCACGGGTCACAATGCCACCATGCTGCACACCAGCCTCTTCCAGCCGCTTTGCCCAGAATTCCAGTGCATCACGGCCAGCCACACGCAGCCCGGTGCGCACAATGGAGTGGGTGCCCCGCCGTTCCCTTTCCACCGGCCAGTCGAAAAACGTGATGTCAGTGCCGGGGCTGGCTTTACCGTCGGCATAGAACAGGTGATAGGCGGATACATCGTCCTGATTGACGGTCTTTTTCACCAGCCGCATGCCCAGCGTGTCGGTGTAAAAACGGTGGTTGCCTTTGGCATCAGCCGTAACGGCGGTCAGATGGTGAATTCCGGTCAATTGCATTGTTCAAAGCCTCCGCTTGCGTGGGCGAACCAGCAAATTCGCCGTGCGTTTGTCGTTGGCATCTATATGGCAGGCCAGACCGGCTCATCCCACCGGGTGCACCTACAACAGACTGTCAACGCCAGACCGCCCAATCAATCGCGCGGGAATTCCGGTTTGCGCTTCTCGATGTAAGCAGCCATGCCCTCTCTCTGGTCCTCCAGCCCGAACATGGAATAGAACATCCGGCGCTCAAACCGCACACCTTCCACGGTGGAAACTTCTTCCGCCCGGCTGATGGTTTCCTTCGTCATCATGGCAATGGTTCGGGAAAAACCGGCAATGGTCTGAGCCATTTCAAGCGCCTTGGCCTCCAGCTCCGCCGTGGCGAAAATTCGGGCAACAAGGCCGCAACGCTCGGCTTCCTGCGCATCCATCAACCGGCCTGTCAGGCAAAGCTCCATCGCCTTGGATTTGCCGATCAACCGGGTCAGGCGCTGCGTGCCGCCCATTCCCGGCATCACACCCAGCTTGATTTCCGGCTGACCAAAACGGGCCGTTTCCCCGGCCACGATAATGTCGCACATCATCGCCAGTTCACAGCCGCCGCCCAGCGCATAACCGTTCACCGCGGCAATGGTGGGCAGGCGTGTGGCAGCAAAGCGGTCCCAGTCGGCAAACCAGTCCTGACCATACATTTCGCGGTGGCTGGCGGGCTGCATTTCCTTGATGTCGGCCCCGGCTGCAAAGGCTTTTTCCGAACCGGTGATGACAATGCAGCCAATATCCGGGTCCCGGTCAAAGCTTTGGGCAGCATCGGCAAGCTCTTTCGCCACCTGCCGGTTCAGAGCATTCAATGCTTCGGGGCGGTTCAGGCGGATCAGGGCCGCACGACCGATCTTTTCAATGATGATTGTTGTCATGCTTGTTCCTGTAGAAGCATTGTGTCGGTTTCAGTCCGGCGGTGCTCTGGCACAAAATTCCGGCATCGACCAGAGCACGCACTCTTATGAGTAGACGGGGTCGGGCACGCCCGGCACAGGCGCAATATCTTCCGGGTCAAAGGCTCCGGCTTCCGCCAAAGTTGCGGGTGACCATTTAGGGTTGCGGTCCTTGTCAATAACCGCAGCGCGCACGCCCTCATAATAGTCTGGCGCAGACAGGCAGCGGCAGGCGGCATGGTACTCCCGCGTCAGGCAATCTTCCAGCGTGGGTGCCGTCCGCCCAAGACGCAGCAGCTCGCTCGTAACCAGCAGGCTGCGTGGAGAGCGCGAAAGAATGGTCGCCAGCGTGCGTTTGGAAAATTCCAGGCTGCGGTGCGTCAGCGCCTCAACAATATCATTCACCGTGTCATGGCGAAACACCGCTTCGATCTGCGCTTCATATGTTTCAAACAGGCCAGGCTCAGGCTTCTCGGCATATTGCTCAATCACCGATTCCAGTTGGCTGGCATCTGCAGCCAGCAATGCATTGCGGAATTCGCCGAGCCTTTCGGCGCGAATATGATGATCGGCAAGGCCGGCATGGATGACATCCGCCGCGCCCACTGTTTCACCCGTCAACGCCAGATAGCGCCCGGTTTCCCCCTGCGCGCGAGCAAGCCGGTAGGTCGCGCCCACATCCGGCAGAAAGCCGATGCCGACTTCCGGCATGGCAAAACGGGTATTGTCGGTCACAATGCGGTGAGACACATGCATGGCCAGTCCGGCACCGCCCCCCATGATGATGCCATCCATCAAGGCAATCACCGGCTTGGAATAGTTGGCCAGAGTGTGAATGAGGCGGTACTCATCTCGCCAGAACGCTTCCGCCTCGCCAGATTGCTCTTTGCCTTTCTCTACCAGATAGCGAATGTCACCGCCGGCACAGAAGGCCCTGTCGCCAGCGCCTTCCAGCACAATGTGGGACACGGCCGGATCGCGGGCATATTCGGTCAAGGCTCCTTGCGCTATGCGCACCATTTCCGGTGTCAGCGCGTTCAACGCCCTTGGCCTGTTCAACCGAATAATTCCGGCGCGCCCTTCAACGCCAGTCAGAACCGGACGCTCCGTTTCATTACCCTGCATCACGACTGTCTCCTCCTGCCAAAATTTCGCCTGTGCAATTGCAGAGCAGCATAAAGCCAGCACGTGGCGTGCATCAAGCGCCGTCAATTCGCCGCATAGACACCTCAGAAACAACCCTTGAAGTACATCCCATGTGCCAGAATAATCTGTGGTAAAGGAAACCTTAACGTCATTGGCCTAGCATGAGTGGCTCGCAGATGATCTGAACTCCCATTGGAGGAACGAAATGCCAGGAATTGTGCGCTTTCGCGGAACTATCAAACCGGCGTTGATTTCACTTGCCTTAGTTATCGGTGGCCTGCAACCAGCCATGGCCGATGCTGGCTTTCAAAAATGGATTGCCGATTTTGAGAAAACCGCTGTAGCCAATGGCGTAAGCCGCGACACATATCGGGCCGTGTTTGCCGGCGTGCGGCAACCCGATCCGGATGTATTGCAGAAAGCGCGCTTCCAGCCGGAATTTCGTGATGCCGCCTGGGACTATCTGGACAACCGCGTCAATGAGGAAACGGTGGCCAATGGCCGCCGCATGGCGCAGCAGTACAAGCGCACTCTGGACTTTGTTGAGCGCAAATATGGCGTCAGCCGCAACATCCTTCTGGCCATCTGGTCGATGGAATCCAGCTATGGCGAAGTTTTGCAGCGGCCGGATGTTTTGAAATACGTGCCGCAGGCATTGGCAACCCTTGCCTATCAGGATCAACGCCGCGCCAAATTTGCGCGTGAGCAGTTGATAGGTGCAATGAAGATTGTGCAGAAAGGCCATGTGCAACCCAGAGGGCTGACCGGCTCGTGGGCGGGTGCCATGGGTCACACGCAATTTATTCCAACCAGTTACCTGGCCTATGCGGCCGATGGTGATGGCGACGGGCGTGCCGATATCTGGAACTCGCCGGCAGATGCCCTTGCCACGGCTGCAAATCTGTTGAAGCAGAATGGCTGGCAGACCGGTAAAACCTGGGGTTACGAAGTTGCCGCACCACGCGGCGTCAATCTGAAATCTCTGGAGCGTGCCAACAAGACTTTGGGCGAGTGGCAGCGCCTGGGCTTCAGGCGCGCAAACGGTCAGGGTTTTCCTCAAGGATCCGATAACGCAAATCTGATCATGCCGGCCGGAGCCAATGGTCCGGTGTTTCTGATGACGCGCAACTTCTTTGTTATCAAGCGTTACAACAATTCAGATCTGTATGCGCTTGGCGTTGGTCATCTGGCCGACAGAATTGCCGGCGGCGGCGAATTTGTTCAAAACTGGCCGCGGGGTTATACTCCCCTTTCAGTGGCAGAGCGGTACGAGTTGCAGCAGCGGCTTTCACGGCAAGGGCTTTATGACGGCAAGATTGATGGCAAAATCGGCAGTGGATCGCGGCTTGCGATCAGCGCTTACCAGCGGCAAAGGGGCGTTGCAGAAGATGGCAACGCATCCAAGGCCCTGCTCGACCTTTTGCGCAGGCAGTAAAGCATGAAGAGCAGGGCTAACAGCGTAGGTCGGCGCATACGCCTTCTTTGTTACCCGCTCTCTCTGGCAGTGGTCATAACCGGCATGCCTGTGCCGGTTGCCTATGCGCAGGAAAAGCCGCGCAATCTTCTGGAAATGCTGTTTGGTGTGCAGCGGCAAACTGTGAAAGAGCCGCGGCCAACGGTCAAGAAGCAGCGCACAACGCGCAAAAAAGCCCCGCGGCGCCAAGGCACATCATCCACGGCAAGAAACCGCGCACCGGCCGCGGCACCTGTGGCGCCCGCAGTTGCCAAGGCCGACGACGCCCGAAAAATTCTGGTTGTCGGCGATTTTATGGCGTCATCTCTGGCGCGCGGTTTAACAGACAGCTTTGCCAGCAACGCCCATGCAGTGGTGATTGGCAAAGCCAATGGCTCTTCCGGTCTGGTGCGGGATGATTTTTACGACTGGAACGACGCGCTACCCAAGCTTATAGAATCTGAAAAGCCCGACCTGATCACCATCATGCTGGGCGGCAACGACCGGCAGGCCATACGGCATGGCGGCGCATCACAGCCCTTGCGCTCGGACCTGTGGACGCAGGAATACGAAAAGCGGGTCAAATCCCTCGTCGCCCTGGCGCGGGAAAACAACCTGCCGCTGGTCTGGGTGGGTCAACCGTCTTATCAATCCGACCGGATGAGCGTCGATATGACGTTTCTGAACGGCGTCTACCAGAAACATGCTACGGCGGCAGGCGGCGAGTTTGTTGATATCTGGGGCGGCTTTGCGGATGCCAGCGGCGCTTATATCACTTCTGGCCCGGACGTGGCTGGCCAACAGACCCGCCTGCGCAATTCTGACGGCATCACGCTGACGCCCGCCGGAATAGCCAAGCTGGCCTTTTTCGTTGAAAAGCCGATCCAGCGTATACTCGGCCTGCCGACTGACGGCGGGGCGATGGCTGTTGCGCCGGAAGAAGCGCTACCGCAGATTGTTGCGCCACTTGTGAACCCTGGCAATGCCACCAAACTTGCCCCGGTTGCGTTTTCTGACCCCGGCTTTGATGGAGGCGAACAATTGCTGCGCGCGCCCGCGGAACCGGCAAAGCCCAATGTCGATCCATCCCCGCGCGAAAAGCTGGTTTACTCCGGCCTGCCCGCACCCTCGCAGGAAGGGCGGGCGGATAATTTCAGCTGGCCACAAACAACGCCATAAATTTTGCCACTAACGCGGCAGCGTGGTTTTGCCCATCAGGCTCAGGTCGATGGCATGGGCAGCCTGCCGCCCTTCACGAATAGCCCAGACCACAAGCGACTGGCCGCGCCGCACGTCGCCCGCAACAAACAGCCGGTCGATGGAGGTGGCGTAGTCGCGGTCATTTGCCTTGATTGAAACATTGCCGCGCCGGTCCACTGCCCGCTCCAGCGTATCGCCAGCGCCCGAAAGCAACCCATTATAGTCGGGTCCGGAAAAGCCGATGGCGATGAACGCCAGGTCCGCACGAATGATGAATTCCGTGCCAGCCACGGGACGGCGCTGCTGGTCCACCTCGGCGCATTTGACCCCGGTCAAAACACCGTCTTCGCCAACAAATTCCAGCGTGGCAATCTGGAATTCGCGCACGGCACCTTCCGCCTGGCTGGACGAAACCCGCATCTTGGTTGCCCAATAGGGCCAGGTCGTCATCTTGTCTTCCAGTTGCGGTGGCATGGGGCGAATGTCGAGCTGCGTTACTTTGACTGCGCCCTGCCGAAATGCGGTGCCCACGCAGTCCGAGGCAGTATCGCCCCCGCCAACAACCACGACATGCTTGCCACCGGCCCAGATTTCCGGCGCTTCCCACAAAACGCTCTGCAGGCTTTCGCCACCCACGCGGCGGTTCTGCTGCACCAGATAGGGCATGGCATCATGGATGCCGGTCAGGTCATTGGTTGGAATGCCCGCGTCGCGCGGGGTTTCAGCGCCGCCGCAATAAAGCACGGCGTCATACAGGGCCAGAAGCTCGTCCAGTTGCTTGTCTTTGCCGATTTCCACGCCGCAGTGGAAGGTGACACCCTCTCCGCTCATCTGTTCAACGCGGCGGTCAATCCAGTGCTTTTCCATTTTAAAATCAGGAATGCCGTATCGCAGCAGACCGCCGGGGCGGGATTCGCGCTCAAACACATCCACTTCATGCCCCGCCCGGCCAAGCTGCTGGGCCGCGGCCATGCCAGCCGGACCAGAGCCGATAACGGCAACCCGCTTGCCTGTAATGGTTTCCGGCGGCTGCGGCTGCACCAGCCCAAGGCGGTAGGCCTTGTCGGCCAGTGCCTGCTCCACGGTCTTGATGGCAACCGGCACGTCCTCCAGATTCAGCGTGCAGGCTTCCTCGCATGGCGCGGGGCAAATTCTGCCGGTGAACTCGGGAAAGTTGTTGGTCGAATGCAGGTTGCGGATCGCGGTTTCCCAGTCGCCGGAATAAACCAGGTCATTCCAGTCGGGAATCTGGTTGTTGACAGGGCAGCCGGTGGGCCCATGGCAGAATGGTATGCCGCAGTCCATGCAACGCGCTGCCTGCTTGCCCACTTCATCATCGGAAATCGGCAGGGTGAACTCGCGAAAATGGCGAATACGGTCCGACGCCGGCTGATATTTTGCCGTCTGCCGGTCGATTTCGAGAAAGCCCGTAACCTTGCCCATTCTCCACTCCGTCCCTGTAATTCACGTTTTCGGATTTAAGGCCACACTTCAGGGCCACCGGCTGGAAAATCCTCGCCCTGATTTGAAGCGAAAACTTTCCAGCATTTGTTTGCAATTTTGCTGTTTCGAGATTTACTCGGCAGCAACCGCCATGCGCATACGCTCCATTTCCTGAAGCGCCCGGCGATACTCAACCGGCATCACCTTCACAAATTTCGGCCGATGCACTTCCCAGTTATCCAGTATGTCACGGGCTCGCTCGGAGCCTGTGTGATGCAGATGCTTGGAAATGAGCTGGTACAAACGCTCATTATCATGACCGGTCATATCGGAAGAAACGTCAACAAGCCCCTTGTGCTGCAGGTCACCACCATGGTGGTGCAGCTTTTCCAACAGCTCGTCCTCTTCCGGCACTGGCTCCAGGTCCACCATGGCCATGTTGCAGCGCTCGGCAAAGTCGCCGACTGCGTCATAGACATAGGCAACGCCGCCCGACATGCCAGCAGCAAAGTTGCGCCCGGTTTGGCCAAGAATAACCACAACACCGCCGGTCATATATTCGCAGCCGTGGTCGCCAACGCCCTCCACAACCGCAATGGCGCCGGAATTGCGTACGGCAAAGCGTTCACCCGCAACACCGCGGAAATAGCACTCGCCGGAAATGGCGCCATACAGAACCGTGTTGCCAATGATGATGGATTCTTCCGGCACAATGCGCGTCTCTGCCCGAGGGCGAACAATAATCCGTCCGCCCGATAGCCCCTTGCCCACATAGTCGTTGCCATCACCCACCAGATCAAAGGTAATGCCGCGCATCAGAAATGCGCCAAAGCTTTGCCCGGCGGTGCCTGTCAAAAGCACTTTGATCGTGTCATCCGGCAGCCCCTTCAAGCCATATTTCTGAGCAACCTTGCCAGACAACATGGCACCGGCCGAACGGTCGACGTTGGAAATGGGCGTTTCCACCACCACCGGCTGGCGGTGCGCCAACGCAGCCTCAGCCTCGGCAATCAACTTGCGGTCCAGCACATCGGCAATCGGATGTTCCTGAAGACGGGTCCAGCGCATTTCCTCATGCGGTGCATCCGGCTTGTAGAACACATTGGTGAAGTCCAGCCCCTGCGCCTTCCAGTGATCAATCATCGGCCGCTTGTCCAACCGGTCGGCATGGCCAATCAGTTCCGTCAGCGTGCGCACGCCCATTGCAGCCATCAGCTCACGCACTTCTTCAGCCACGAAGAAGAAGTAGTTGATAACGTGTTCCGGCGTGCCCTTGAAGCGCTTGCGCAGAACCGGGTCCTGCGTTGCCACGCCAACCGGGCAGGTGTTCAGATGGCATTTGCGCATCAGGATACAGCCAGCCGCAATCAACGGGCCGGTGGCGAAGCCAAATTCATCCGCGCCCAGCAGCGCGCCAATGATCACGTCACGGCCAGAACGCAGGCCACCATCCACCTGCAACGCCACGCGTGAGCGAAGGCCATTCAGCACCAGTGTCTGCTGGGTTTCCGCCAGACCCATTTCCCATGGGGAACCGGCATGCTTGATCGATGTCAATGGCGAAGCGCCGGTGCCGCCATCATAACCGGAAATCGTGATGTGGTCGGCTCGTGCCTTGGCAACACCAGCGGCAACCGTGCCAACGCCAACTTCCGACACCAGCTTGACCGAGATGTCCGCCTGGGGGTTTACGTTTTTCAGGTCGTAGATCAGCTGAGCCAGATCTTCGATCGAATAAATGTCATGGTGTGGCGGCGGTGAAATCAAGCCAACGCCTGGCGTGGAATGCCGGGTCTTGGCAATCGTTGCGTCCACCTTGTGGCCGGGCAGCTGCCCGCCCTCACCCGGCTTTGCACCCTGAGCCACCTTGATCTGCAGCATATCCGCATTCACAAGATAGTCGGCGTTCACGCCAAATCGGCCCGATGCAATCTGCTTGATGGCAGAGCGTTCCGGGTTGGAGCTGCCATCGCGAAGGGGCAGATAGCGGTCTGGCTCCTCGCCGCCCTCGCCGGTGTTGGACTTGCCACCAATGCGGTTCATGGCAACTGCCAGTGTCGAGTGCGCCTCGCGGGAAATCGAGCCAAAGCTCATTGCGCCAGTGGCAAAGCGCTTGACGATTTCCGAGGCGGGTTCCACCTCGCTCAGCGGCACCGGCAACAGGCCGACCTCTTCCGCCATACGAATGCGGAACAAGCCGCGAATGGTCGAACTGGCCACGGCGCTCTGGTTGACCAGCGCCGAATATTCCTTGTACTTCTCCCAGCTATCCAGCCGCACAGCGTGCTGCAGCGTGGCCACCGCCTCTGGTGACCACATATGCGCCTCACCGCGCACGCGGTAAGCATATTCGCCGCCGACAGCCAGAGCGCGCGCCAGCACAGGATCTGCCGAAAACGCCCGTTCGTGACGCTCCACCGTTTCGCGTGCAATTTCTTCCAGCCCGACACCCTCAATCGTGGTCGCCGTGCCTGCAAAGTAATGTTCGACAAAACCGGTCTTCAGGCCAACAGCGTCAAAAATCTGCGCGCCGCAATAGGACTGGTAGGTCGATATGCCCATTTTGGACATGACCTTGAGCAGTCCCTTGCCCACGGATTTGATGAAGCGGTTGATGATTTCCTTCTGGTCCACCTCTGGTGGAAAGTCACCGCGTGCATGCATGCCGAGCAGCGAGTCAAACGCCAGATAGGGGTTGATTGCCTCTGCGCCATAGCCGGCAAGGCAAGCAAAATGGTGCACTTCACGCGGCTCGCCAGATTCCACGACCAGTCCGACCGCTGTGCGCAACCCCTTGCGAATAAGGTGGTGGTGCACAGCCGCGCAGGCCAGCAGCGCGGGAATGGGAATACGATCCGGCCCAACCTGCCGATCTGACAGGATGATGATGTTGTAACCGCCGACCACGGCAGCCTCGGCGCGCTCACACAGGCGCTCCACCGCGCCCAGCATCCCCTCGGCGCGTTGTTCGGTGGGGTAGGTGATGTCCAGTGTCTTGGTGTCAAACCGGTCTTCGGTGTGACCAATATTGCGGATTTTTTCCAGATCGCCATTCGTCAGAATGGGCTGGCGAACTTCCAGCCGCTTGCGGCGCGATGTCCCTTCCAGATCAAAAATATTCGGGCGCGGGCCAATGAATGAGACAAGGCTCATCACCAGTTCTTCGCGAATAGGGTCGATCGGCGGGTTGGTTACCTGCGCGAAGTTCTGCTTGAAATAGGTGTAAAGCAGCTTCGACTGGTCGGACATGGCCGAAATGGGCGTGTCCGTGCCCATCGACCCAATAGCTTCCTGGCCCACCGTGGCCATCGGCGCCATCAACAACCGTGTGTCTTCCTGCGTATAGCCAAACACCTGCTGCCGGTCGAGAAGAGACACATCCGAGCGCGCGGCGCGCGGTGCCACCGGCTTTTGATCTTCCAGAATGAGCTGGCTGTTTTTCAGCCAGTCGCGATAAGGGTTGGCCGTGGCAATCTCGCGCTTCAGCTCATCGTCGGAAACGATGCGGCCCTTATCGAGATCAATCAGCAGCATGCGGCCGGGCTGCAAGCGCCACTTCTTGATAATGCGCTCTTCGGCCACTTCCAGCGTGCCAGCTTCGGATGCCAGAATGACATAGTCATCATCCGTCACGACATAGCGGGCCGGCCGCAAACCGTTGCGGTCCAGCGTTGCGCCAATCTGCTTGCCATCGGTAAAGCAAACGGCGGCCGGGCCGTCCCACGGCTCCATCAAGGCAGCGTGGTATTCGTAAAACGACTTCAGGTCAGCCGGCATCTGCTTGTTGCCAGACCATGCCTCGGGAATCAGCATCATCATTGCATGGGCCAGCGAGTAACCGCCCTGCGTCAGAAATTCCAAGGCATTGTCAAAACACGCCGTGTCGGACTGCCCTTCATATGAAATTGGCCACAGCTTGGAAATGTCATTGCCAAACAGCTCGGAATCAACCGATGCCTGACGCGCCGCCATCCAGTTGACATTGCCGCGCAGGGTGTTGATTTCACCATTATGCGCAACCATGCGGTATGGGTGAGCCAGCCGCCAGGATGGAAATGTGTTGGTGGAAAAGCGTTGATGCACCAATGCAAGTGCACTTTGAAACCGTTCATCGCGCAGGTCTGTATAATACGCACCAACCTGATAGGCCAGGAACATGCCCTTGTAGACAATGGTGCTCGAAGACAGCGACACGACGTAAAAATCCGTATCAACCGCATTCATTTCCGCATAGACGCGGTTGGAAACCACCTTGCGGATCAGGAACAGCTTGCGCTCAAAGTCCTCATCCGTCACGCAGGAGGTGGAACGCTGGATGAAGACCTGCCGGTGAACCGGTTCCGTCGCCATGATTTCCGGCGCCCTGGAAAGCGATGAGTTGTCGACCGGCACTTCACGCCAGCCTATGACCTGCAACCCTTCTTCGGCTGCGGCCTTTTCAAACAGTTCCTTGAAATGCAAACGGCGGTCTGCATCCTGCGGCATAAACACAAAGCCAACGCCGTAGTGGCCAGGCTGCGGCAGGGTCACGTCCTGCGCTGCCATTTCCTGCCGGAAAAATTCATCAGGAATCTGCACAAGAATTCCCGCACCATCACCCATCAACGGGTCTGCGCCAACCGCGCCCCGGTGAGTCAGGTTTTCAAGAATTCGCAGACCTTTGCGCACAACGTCGTGCGACTTGTGGTTTTTCATGCTGGCAATGAAGCCAACGCCGCAGGCATCATGCTCATTGGCAGGGTCGTACAAAGCGGTTTTTGCGGGCAGCAACCGGGGCTGGGTCGGCTTTGCCGCCCGCCACTCACGCGCTTGTGTTCTCATTACACCCTCCCGACTGCGGTGTGAGGCGCGTTCCGCACCTCATTTTTGCTCTCGATAATAAGACAGCCATGCTGACCTATCCTGTTTATCGCAGGTTTTTCTACAATCTGCAATGCTTCTATTTCAAACGGTTCAATTTTTTTTCACAGTTCTAAGAAAGCTAATTTAATCGATTTAAATGCACTTTACACGGGCTTTTTCGCAGTATATTCGCTGTCCATGTTCTTCGCTTCAGACAATTGGTCCGGCGTACACCCGGCAATCGCAGCTTCTCTCAACCAGCACTCGCAGGGCGCAGTGGCGGCCTATGGGCAAAGTGCGCTCGATCGTCAGGTCGCCGCGCAGTTTAACGAAGTGTTCGAGCGAGAGGTCGCCGTATACTTCGTAGGCACCGGAACGGCAGCCAACGCTCTGGCCCTCTCTGCTTATAACAGGCCGGGCGGTGTAGTTCTATGCCATGCCGAGGCGCATATTCATGTTGACGAGTGTGGCGCACCGGAGTTTTTCTCGCCCGGCGCAAAGCTGGCTGCAGTCAGCGGTGCGCACGGCCTGATGAACTCGGCCGCCTTGGCCAGCAAGCTTGCAGGGTTTGACCCGCAATTTGTGCATGGCGGACAGCCGATGGCTATATCTGTCAGCCAGCCTGGCGAAGCAGGAACGCTTTATTCGGCTGCCGCCCTGGCGGAAATTTCGCAGCTTGCTCATCAACATGCCCTGCCCCTGCACATGGACGGCGCACGCTTTGCCAATGCATTGGTGGCAACTGGTCTGACACCGGCGCAGATGACCTGGCAAGCCGGTGTTGATGTCATGTCGTTCGGCGGCACGAAAAACGGCTGCTGGTGCGCAGAAGCCGTGGTGTTTTTCAATCCGGAACAGGCACGCCAGTTTCCGTACATCCGCAAGCGTTCAGCGCAGCTTTTTTCCAAATCGCGTTTCATTGCTGCGCAGTTCCTGGCCTATTTCCAGAACAATCTCTGGTTGGAACTGGCAGCCCATTCCAACGCTATGGCCACTCTTTTGCGGCAAGCCATAAACAGTTCGCCCACCTCACGCCTTGCGTGGGATGGCACCACAAACGAAGCGTTCGTTATTGTGCCAAATGCTGCGGCGGAGAGACTGCAAGCCGCGGGCTCAATGTTCTATGACTGGCCTGTGCCTGATCCGGCGGATTTTATCATCCAACCCGATGAACGGCTGCTTCGTCTCGTAACGAGCTGGTCCACCAGCCAGCAGGAGATTGAACAGTTCAGCGATTTCCTGGATTAGAACTGCCTTTTCTGATTTGTCAGATCAACTTGCCGATCAACCATCCGTTTCAACAGGTGGGAACCAAACCGCCATCTAGGCGTTCTTTGCTTATAGCAAAAATGGAGATCTCGATGGCCACGGATGCTTTTGCGCAAGGCAAGCTTGCGTTTGAACACAATCTTCCAATGTCTTCATGCGAATACCCTGTGGGGTCCAGCCTTCGGGCAGATTGGATGTCCGGGTGGACTGAGGCCAACAATCTGGCGCGCCGAACTGTTTCGGATACCGATCCGCACCCGGGCATGATGGGTGATGGAACTGAGGAACAGAATTTGAACCAGAAGGGCAATCCGGACGCTCGCATCACTGAAAGCGAGGTTCGTGAAGCCTTCGGGAAAAAGTAAAAGCGCCTTCGACAATCGAAAGCGCTAAATGCTCGTTTCAAGCCTTCGCGATGCCAGATCGCGAAGGCATTTTTGTTACAGGAAAGCTTGGGCCTAGGCAGGGGCAGTGATGGTCCAGGCCGCGTTCCAGATTGGCTGCATAAACTGGGCATAGCCCGGTGAGCTGACATCCGTCGCAGCAGCCATGGCGTTGGTCAGCGTTTCAACCTGGACACCCACCAGAGCTCGCCCGGATTGATCGGCGATAGCAAAGCCGTTGTAATTTTCCTCCTTGAAGAAATCCATCACCATAACGCCGCTCTGACCCATGAACTGCGACTTGTCGGTATCCAGAATGACTTGTTCACGGCGGACCAGCAGATGATTGTCCTCGCGAACGAAGTAGAGATTTCGATAATCGATGCCGGTGAAAATCAGCAGCGCCCGGGCCATGTTTCCCCCTTCTTCCGCCAAAACCAGATCATGACCGAAATCACCGTCAAAGAAGAATGTGTCACCGCCCAATGCGTAGAGATAGTCATCTCCCGCACCACCATCCAAAAGGTCAGCGCCGGCACCTCCGCGCAATTCATCTCTGCCGGCACCGCCAAACAGAATGTCTTTTCCGTTGCCGCCGTTCAGTGAGTCGTTCCCGCCACGGCCAATCAGGTAGTTGTCGGTTGAACTGCCCGTCAGAATGTCGTTGAACTCCGAGCCGATAGCCCGCTCGACACTGCGCAGACTGTCTTTGGACGGAGCTGCACCGCCTGCCCAGTCTGCCGTTCGGCGTTCCAGGTTGATATCGACGCCCTTGGTCAGAAACTGTGCGCTGACCCAGTCTATTCCCGCGCCGCCATCAAACAGATCGAACAGCGTTTTATCGACCATGACGTAAATGTCGTTGCCGCCGCCGCCAAAGACCTGGTTCTGCACTTTCGCCGCAGCACCTTCATTGAAGATAAGGTCATTGCCATCACCCGCCTGAATGATGTCCGAATCCGCACCACCAATGATGGTGTCATGGCCATTGCCGCCCCTCAGCGTGTTTTTGCCAGAACCACCCATCAGCAATGTGCCGACATTTGAAGCGGTGAGAATGTCGTCACCTTCCTGGCCGTACAGCGCGCCGCCGTCTGCACCACCAATCAGGCTGTCATTGCCTTCCCCACCCCAGATCAGGTCACGGCCCGCATCACCGGAAATCGTGTCATTGCCTAGTCCGCCAAACAGGTGGTCGTCACCGTCGCCGCCTGAAATCACATCATTGCCTGCGCCGCCGTCAATTGTGTCCTTGCCGGCTTCTCCATACAGGAAGTCTTTGTAAGCCACTTTGGCACCGGCCGCAGAGGCATCCTCCATACCGGGCGGCGTATCGCCGAAGACAAGATCGTCACCCGCACCGGCGTAAATGGTGTCCAGGCCATCTCCGCCGATCAGGGTGTCGCCCAGCTTCGTTGGCGCAACATTGGCATCACCAGTGGGCTTGGGTCCCGTGTCTGTGCCGGTGTCACGCAACACATCATCACCAGCGCCACCCAAGGTCAGATCATAGCCCTCGCCACCATCAACAGTATCGTTGTCGTCACCGCCATGAATGGTGTCGTCTCCGCCCAAACCTTCTGCGACGTCGCGTCCGCCATTGAGATAAAATGTCTGGGCAAGAGCATCGCCGACAAATTTATCGTTGACATTGGATCCGGCAATCCACTCGACATTCTTCAAAAGGTCGGCGTTGACACCACTGAATACGTTCTTATGCGTTACAATGGAGCGGGTTTGGATGGTGGTGGTCTTCTTACCCTCTTCAATAACGGTTTCTTTCAGCACTATTTCGTGGATGTCACCGTAGCCGATTTTCGACACTTCATAATCGGAACCGGTTTTTGCTGTGTTCGGTGTGGCAACGACGGTAATGCCACCCGCAATCACTTCTTCCCACCTTGTAGTGTCCGTATTGAACACATTGACTTTGGCGGCACTTGAAATGGCGTGCTGATAGACGGCGCCGTCGATGCCTTCGCCGCCATCCATCTCGCCCGCGGTCAGCCCGAAAATGACCTGGTCATTGCCGTTGCCGGCTTTAACCACAACACCGCCTGCTGAACCACTAACCTTGGAAGCAGTACTGTATTGCTGAGGGGTAATGATGTTTGCACGCGTTGTAGCAACATTTCTCACGTCGATAATGGATGACGTTTCGCCCTTGTCGACAAATTTAATCGGCGTTGTTGGCAAACTGGTGGAATAAGACGACTTCTTACCCTGCTTTATCTGCTTTCGCTCTTCATCCGATACCGGCATGATCGGGCTGTCGATAAAGACATATTGAGATTCCGCGCTGGTCGTAATGTCGATCTCATCCGAGTTCAGCCGGCTTGTGACCCCAAGACTGTCGACGGACACGTTGCTGGAGCTCTTCATGTTTTCGATAGCCGCGTTGCCAAGATAGGCACCAATGACAAGCATCTCCGCTGTCACTTCCTGCCGGGTAATGGCAACAACTCTCTTGACCTCGGTGGTGGCCGCCATTGTCTTGACAAGGTCAATATATTTGCCTTGCACCGCCTTGAAATTATCATCGTAGCCAGCGTTCCAGAACAGGCCGTAGGCAGTTGCCAATGACTCCTTCGTATTTTCACCTGTGCCGTATTTTTCCCAGATCTCATTTTGAAGATCGGAAGATTTTGGACCAAAGAGGCTGCCAAAAATTCCAGGAAGCAGATTAAGGCCCGGGATTCCGGCTGAGATGAGTGTCAGCTCGTTAACTTTGAGGACATCGCCGATAGCCTTGTAGCCAAGCCAACCGGAGTCGCTCGCCCGTTGATAATACTGGTCGCTCAGCTCGCCCATTTCAACCGATTGCTGAAGGGACCGGAAATCGAAACTCGAAACCATTGCGCCAATGGCAGCACCCCACGGCCCAGCCGCCATGGAGACCATCAGGCTGCCAGCCAGTTGCGTTATCATTGTCGCGGCGCCAGCAGCTATATAACCACCGGACGCGCCCTCGTTCTGGGCAGCATCGGCCAGTTGCATTGCATCAGACGTCAAACCTGCCAGCGCTGCCAGGCCGCCAATTGCGCCACTGACACCGGAAAGACCTTCAACGCCAGCGGCGCTGAGGCTCATGGCAACACCACGCATGGCTTCAAGCGCGTTTTCCGTTGCCAACAGGGCGTCTCTTGCCAGGATAAGCCCGGACGCTCCGCTTTCCTTATTCTCGTGAAATTGCAACGCATAAGCTGCAGTCTGCAGAATATTGACAAGCGCTATGCCAATTCCGCCACCTATCAATTGGTTGGCAGTTGCTTCAGCGCCCTTTCTGTTTGCATAAAAAGCGAAAAAGCCTTCAAGCAATATCTGAGAAAAATCCGCGGATAAAAGGAGCGTTTCTTTACCTCCGCCGCCTTCCTGATGAGAAAGCGCAGTAACAATATTAATGAATTTCGCTATTGTGTATACAGACGTTATATTTTGCCGGTAGATATTGTTCTTTTGTTCAAGAGCTCGATTATCCGCATTTCCCGCGGGCGCAAAATTACCTGCCTGATAAGAAAAATTCAGGTTTTTGCTGAAGACCATATTGTTGTCTGCGGGCGCCATGCCCGCATTCATGCGGCGCTTGAAATCCATAAGCTCGTAAGACAAAGCCAGCTTGGACCGAGGACTGACCAGCCGCGCATTGCGCCAAACCGAATTGTAAACATTATCGTAGGTCTTGCGATGGTCCCATCCGACCTGACCTATAGGCTCTTCAACGGGAGGGTTGATAGCGTCTGAGCCCGCTTCGGCAAGCGGATTCAAAACGTTGCCGGCCTGCATCTGCTTGAAAACCGCCTTGGTCACTTCGTCCAGTGTAAAATCTGGAACAAAGGCCGGCTTATCGGTAAAGTCGGTCAACAGGCTTCGAATGGCCTCATCGACACCAGAAATTTCTGCTTTTGTCTTATTGTACTCGGCAATCGCCAAACGAATATTATTTAAAATTTCAGCCGTAGTCAAAACCGGGTCAGTAGAACTCATTTGTTTTCTCCACTTTATTCGCAATTCATAGGCAAACCAATAATCTTGATTTGAAAAATTTAAGGATATACCGGAATTTAAGGTTTTATTCGAAGGAAAATAAGCACGTCATCTTGTCTCTATATTTGAACTTGATATAAAACCCGGTGTTGTGGTTCAGGCAAAATGACACAACTATACGTGCCAAAATTGAAAAAAGTAATATTTATACGCAGTTATATATTCTATAATATATTTATTTTATAATGTACTTTTATGAAAGATGCAAATTGGCTTGCAGAGGTCATGGCAAAACACTTTTCGAAACCTGCTGCCGGCGCGAAGAGTGTCCTGTGCATGAGCAACTGCAAATGGAAGGAGAGACGACCGAATTCTTCGGAAGGATCACTTAGATATCCGGTCGTCAGGCGATCGATGGTTGTGACAGCGTTTCTCTACTGATCAGGCGCCAACAGCGACTGCCCATGTACCATTCAATCAATGCCTGCTTTTCGAAAGCCAACTGCACCTTGTCTGGTGTTTTGATCATGCGTGTGTTGCGCCAGATGCCGTTGTAAAGATCGTCATAAACCTTCGATCCGTCCCACCCGACCTGGTTTATCTGGGTTTTTGCGGCAGGTATAAGGGCTGCCAGTTCTTCCCCCTCAGCTTTAAGCAATGAAGCGGCCTGCCCGGCCTGGGAGAATATCGCCCTGGTTTTCTCGTCAAAATCGAAGGTCGGCAACTCTGGAGATTTATCAACGAAATCGCTGAAAAGTGTTTGAACAAGAAGTTCGATTTTCTCAATTTCGTTTTTGATTATATTATAATCGGAAATCGCAGCTTTTATATTTCCAAGAACTTGATCGGTTGTCACCGGATTTGAATCATTATCGCTCATAACAGGCCCTTACTATATAGTTTTATTTACGCAGTTTTATTCAAAATTATGCTGAAACGGGCTTTGATTTTTATCGCCATGAGTGATGATTCAGTCTTATGCTATTTACGATTGAGTATTTAATTTCGAATAATAATATTTTAATGATTATAAATTTATTTTATTTTGGCACGCATATATGTGAATCCACAAAATCAGGCAACTTTATTATGTCTGATATTCCAGTTATTTTAGAAATTTAAAATAATATTACTTATTGTTATGAGAGCATGACGTACGCAGTAAACGAGATTCCAGTCAGCACCAGAACTGTCTCTGCCCGGTCCACGGGCGTGCCAGGCCTTCCTCCATTAAAATACTGCCAAGAGAGCGGCCGTTGCGAACCAAAAGACGGAGCTGGCGGCCATATTTGTCTGTACTGCGGCCATGCCATGGCTTGATGTCGAAAGGGCCATCATTCACGAGCTGCAACAGCCTGATTGCGGCTTGCTCGCCAAGATTTTTCTCGGCAGCACATCGAGGATGGATAATTTCCGGCGCATCAATTTCGGCGATGCGAATTTTGACGCCGTTGCTCCACAGCGTATCACCATCGACAATGCAGTTGATCCGCACTTTGCTGCCGCACAATTCATAACCGGCGGGCGCTGCTTTACCCGCGGCCAGCAACGATCCGGAGCCTACGACAACGAGAAGCACGACCGCCACGGTGATGGATTTCATGCGATTCCCCCCCCCAATCAGAGGGGGTAAGCGCGGTACGTCCCCGCGCATGGCCCCTTGATCTCTGGTGATCGGGGAGTTGGAAAACCGAACGAATACGGTCCCCACGGCCTTTAGTTCGGAGAACCTGTTGCATACGCCGCAGGCTCCCCGACCATAGGTCAAGAGATAGTGCTGCTCCAGGTCAGCACAACACACCTAATCGTTTGGGGTTTCCACGCCCCGGAACCGCACGTACGGTTCCAGCAGGGTGTTTCTCGCTTTCACGCGTCTCTGTCAATCCTGCCAGAACAGGCGCAAACCACTTCGCACGCAAAGGTTGAAGCGAGGATTTAACCTGTGATGATTGACTGTAATTTGTGTCCGGGTCGGGAAATGGTGCCGCTTACCTAGGCAGTGGCGACAACGACGATTTCAATAAGGGTATTTTCACTTCCAAGGCTGGCCACCCCTACAGTCGCTCTGGCTGGCAGATGTTCGGTCGCAAGCCATTCCGTCCAAGCCTTGTTCAATCCGCCCTTTGCAGAAATATCTGTAACATAAATCTGTGCAGAAACGATCTTGTCTTTTCCCGAACCGGCCTGAACCAAAAGTTTTTCGATTTTGCCGCAAACTTGGCGTGTTTGCCCTTCCATGTCCTCGCTGAAGTCATCTGCAACAATTCCTCCCAAATAGAGCATGCCGTTGGTTTTAACGATGCGGTGCATGATGGGCGTGCTTTCGATGCGTTCAATCATGAGTGTCTCCTAAGACTGGAATTAAGTCTGACATTAAAATCCAACGGCCATGCCGTCTTTGCGATGGTCGGAGCCTGCGACATACCCAAAGTCATTGCGATGAATGAGTTGCGCGCCGCCAAAGCCAAAGCTGCTGTCGGGTTCCTCGCGCGAAATGATATGGCCCCGCGCCTCCAGAGCATCGATGGTATCTGCAGCCATTGTGCTTTCAACGGCAACGTTGAGGTCCGAAACGAAGCGCCAGCGGGGTGCGTCACTTGCCGCCTGAGGGTTCTGGCCATAGAGCTGAGTGCGCAAAACCATTTGTACGTGTCCTTGGGCCTGCATCGGGCCACCCATTACACCAAAGCTCATCAGGGGCTTACCTGCCTTCATAAGAAAGCCCGGAATGATGGTATGGAAAGGACGCTTGTTGGGGCCGACCTGATTGGGGTGTCCCTCCTCCAGCGTGAAGCCCAGCCCTCGGTTTTGCAGGTGAATGCCTGTGCCAGGCACGACCACGCCGGAGCCGAAACCGGAATAGTTCGACTGGATATAGGAGACCATCATTCCACTCGCATCGGCGGTCGTGAGATACACTGTGCCACCGTGCACCGGTGCCCCAACCTCAAACTGCTGAGCGCGGTCGGGATCGATCAAGGCGGCCCGAGACTTGAGATAATCTTTATTGAGAAGTGCATCGGTGCTGACCGTCATATAAGCCGGATCAGATACAAACCGCTCAGTGTCCGCCATGGCCAGTTTGATAGCCTCGATCTGATAATGCAAGGATTGTGCGTCGTCCGGCCCGTACTGGTCGAGCGGCAGATTGGACAGGATGCCGAGCGCCATGAGCGCGACGATCCCCTGCCCGTTGGGAGGAATTTCATGTAGTTGCACATCACCGAAATCCATCGAAACGGTGCCGCACCAGTCATTAGTGTGGGCAGCCATGTCCTCGACCGTCAGCGCCGCACCTTGTTCCGCAGCAAACGCCGCGATTTTTTTCGCCAGCCCGCCCCGATAGAATTCTTCGCCCCTGCTTTCCGCAATGGCTCTTAGCGAAGCGGCCAGAGCCGGATTACGAAAAATTTCTCCAGCGTGCGGAGCACGCCCCTGAGGCATGAATGCTTCGGCAAAACCCGGTTGATCGTTGAGCAGAGCGGTGCCCTTGGCCCAGAGATCGGAAATAATTGGAGACACGGCAAAACCGTCTTCGGCATAACCGATGGCAGGAGCGAGGAGAGTTTCGAAATCAAGCATCCCGAACTTTTTCGAGAGATCGACCCAGGCAGATACTGCTCCGGGAACCGTAACGCTCTCCCATCCACGCGCCGGCATTTTGCAGTACCCGGCGAAACGCTCCGGCGTCCAACCGGCAGGCGAACGCCCCGACGCATTGAGGCCATGCAATTCTTTACCATCCCAGATAATTGCGAAGGCGTCGCTGCCTAAACCATTGCCCGTAGGTTCCACCACAGTGAGCGTCGCGGCTGCAGCCAGTGCCGCATCGACGGCATTGCCACCCCGCGCCAGCATCGAGAGCCCGGCCTGCGCAGCCAAGGGCTGAGAGGTGGCAACCATGTTACGTGCCATAACTGGCCGACGAGACGCCCCATACGGCATAGAATAGGAAAAGTCGTTCATCCAAAGCCCTTTTCGGTTTTATTTGAGATGAGGCAATGCCTTACCCTCTCAGTCTTTTTTGGATGATTACCTTGCCAGCGCCGAAGTCGGACGTCTGGGATCGGCGCCACCTTCAAGTAAGCCTGCCTTGCTGTCGGCAAGAACCGTGCACACCGCGCCGGCGGTCCACTCCCAATCAGGCCAGCGCTGAACGTCGTGTCCGAGGGCTGCAAGGCCGTCGAAAACAGCCGGATTAATCCGCTCTTCGAGTTTGAGCAGACCAGGGTCATAGGAATGAGGTTCGGACGAACGCGGGTAACTAAAAGTGGCGAAGCGCGGCGCTTCCACAGCCTCCTGTGGGGTCATTCCAAAAACATGAACATTTAGAATAACCTGCAAAATTGCTTGCGGCTGGACGTCATTACCAGGCGAACCGATCGGCTGCACGAAATGATCAGGCTTATGAAGGATCACCGGGTTTGGCGTTAAACGCGGCCTGCGCCCGGGGCCCGCAACCGCCGGTGCGGTGGCATCGACCCAAGACTGCACACCGCGACTTGAAGGAACAAAACCCAGCCCCGGAATGACCGGCGAGGTTGAAGAGCCATCGCTCGGCGTTGCTGAAAACGCGTTCCCGTCTTTGTCAACCACCGAGATATAGGAGGTATCAAGATGCTCAACATCGTCAACAGATTGCGCAGTTTTTGGGTTCGGTTGCGCAAAGCCGTATGCATTGCCAGCCTCGGGCATGCCAGGGGTTGCCTTTACCATGGAAATATTTTTCGCCCTTTGCGCAAGATATTCCGGCGAAACCATCTGTGTATAGGGGACGTCCACAAAATCGGGATCTCCGACATAGGCGTGGCGGTCGGCATAAGCCAGTTTGAACGCCTCTGTCAGAAAATGAATATAGTCGATTGAATTATGACCAAATGCCTTTAGATCGTGCACTTTCAGCATGCCTGCCGTCTGGGCAAGTACAGGGCCCTGACACCACGGTCCGCACGTAAAGAGTTCCATATCGCCAAACTGGGTCGGATTTATCTGCTCCGTTTTGACCTCGTAATCCGCGAGATCGGACATGGATAGCCAGCCACCGTTTTCCTCGTGATAACGGACCATTTTGGCGCCAATATCACCACGATAGAAGGCATCACGTGCAGCTTTCAGACCTGTTGCCCGATCGCCTGTTGACAGTGCGCGCTTTTCCTCATCGATCATATACTGGATCACGCTGGCAAGGTCGCTCTGGACGAAACGTTCTCCGACCGCCGGAGCCTTACCATCTCGCAGATAGATCGCGGCACTGCTCTCATACGCGCCATATTCTTTCGCATGCTTGTTGATGATCATGTTCATTAACGAGGGCATAGGAAAGCCGTCGCGTGCGAAGCAAAGGGCCGCCGAGGCGACCTCGCCATACGACATCGTGCCGAAGCGTTGTAGCGCCCCAATCCACGACGCAGGCGCCGCCGGTATGACAGTGCGCAGGACGCCGCGCGGGATACGACCACCAAAACGGGTGCGAAACACCTCGACATCAGTAGCTGCCGGCCAGTGCCCTACCCCGGCTAAAGTCCATGTTTGCCCCGTTTCTGCAAGCCGGATCATGATCGGAGCAACCCCGCCAAACCCAACATATTCGCTTTGCACGACACCCAGTGCAATGCCACCGGCGACACCGGCGTCGATAGCGTTGCCACCCGCTTCCAGGATCTGAAACGCCGCCTGCGCTGCGAGATAGTGGCCGGCAGCAACAGCATGATTGAAGCCCATGAATCGGGAGCGATGCGGTGCCATGCCAGGCAGTTGTTTCGTTACATCCTGATCCATTGTCGTCTCCGATATGCTGCATGGTATTTTCGATGCGCCGCTCCCCTGGAGGGTATGGCACATGTTCTGCGTTAGTCTTCGAGCTCGAATTTTTCCATCTTACGTGCAGCATCCTTTCCTAATAGTCGGTAGATGATCACGCCAAGGAACACTGCAATCGTCAGGCCCCAGAGAGTGGCGGCGATCGGTCGCTCTATGAAGTAGATGAGATCACCTCTCGAGAGGAACAGGCCCTGCCGGAGATGTTTCTCAATCTCAGGGCCAAGAATGAAGCCCAGGATGAGCGGCGACAGGCTGAAGTTGAGCTTGTTGAAGAAATAACCAACGCCCGCTGCACCTGCCAGAAGATAGACATCCACGATATTGTGCCGGACGCTGTAGGTTCCCACAGCAGCGATTACCAGAACGAAGGCTCCCAGAAGATAGGGTGGCACCTTGAGCATCGAAACCCAGATGCCGATCATCGGGATGTTGAGCACCAGCAACATGACGTTGCCCACCCACATAGAGGCAATCACACCCCAGAAGATATCGGGGTGCTGAACCGGCAGGAGCGGCCCGGGCTGGATACCGTGAATCATCAAAGCCGCCAGGATGAGTGCCAGAGTTGCCGAAAAAGGCAGCCCCAGCGCCAAGACCGGGATCATCCCGGAAGTCGCTGCCGCATTGTTGGCTGCTTCAGGTCCGGCCACGCCTTCGATAGCGCCGGTTCCCATTTCATGCCGCCCCTTCGAGACCTTCTTCTCCAGTTGATAAGAGGCAAATGACGACAAGGCCGCCGAAGGGCCGGGCAAGAGGCCGAATACGAAGCCGACCAGTGAACCGCGTCCCCACGGCGCCCAGGATCGGCGCCATTCTTCGCGGCTGGGCAGCATGTCACGCACCCTGATACGCATTATTTTGGGTATGGATTCGCGCTTTTCGATCATGCGCATGATCTCGGCGATACCGAAAAGTCCGATAGCAATGGCAGTGAGTTCAAGTCCGGCGATGAGTGGAAAATACCCGAAGGTAAATCTTGCAATTGAGGTCACGGGCTCCTGCCCGATTGTGCCCAACAAAATGCCAAGCATGAGTGGGAACAGGTTACTGACCAGATTACCCCCCGATATTCGCGAGAGGACAATCAGACCACAGGTCATCACTGCGAAAAATTCGGCCGGACCGAAATTGACGCCGAACCTGGCGAGCCAGGGTGCAAACAGGGTAACCAGTACAAGCGAGATAAATGCAGCAATGGCTGAACCAACTGCCATGATGAACAGGGTTGGTCCCGCCCGCCCTTTTTGCGTTAGCGGGTAACCGTCCAGCGTTGTGACAACCGACGCGGTCTCTCCAGGCACGTTAAGAAGCACCGATGTGGTAGAACCGCCATACATTCCACCATAGTAAATGCCGGCGATCATGATGATCGCAGCGGTGGGGCTCATGGCATAAGTGAACGGTAGTATAAGTGCTGCACCACCGAGTGGCCCAAGCCCTGGAAGTACACCTACGGCAGTTCCCAGCGCAGCGCCGGCAAGCGCCGCCAAAAGATTTTCAGGGAGGAAAGCAACGCTAAATCCCTGAAGCAAGCCCATTATTGCTTCCATGTCAGCCCCATATTCCCGCTGGCAACCGAACTCCGAGCAGAACCGCGAACGCAAGCCAGACCAAAAGCGTGAGCCCGAAACCGCACATCGCGGCCTTAAGCCAGGAAACTTCTCCAACCACACGCGTGAAGACGATAACCAACAATACAGTTGAGATCAGGAACCCGAGTAGGTTGATAAGACCGACGTAGACGAGAAAGGCGCAAAAGATGATGATCAAGCGCTTGCGGTCTTCCCCAGCTGGCAAGGTGACCTTCCCCGGCATTTTGCTCCAAAGCGCGTCGATGATGACACCCATGCTTACCAGAGCAAAAATCACTCCAACCACGAGCGGGAAGATACCAGCCCCTGGCGCCCTCATTTGGCCAACGGGAAGGTTCCGGCCTTCAAACAAGTAGACCAAGGCAAAAATCAGCCCCAGAATACCGGCTATGGCGCGGCCAATACGCCAGGTGCGCGTTTTGTGCGCTGCGCTATCACTTGCCAAGGATTTGACCGAAATTGGAATAATCGCTGACGAGCTGGGCGAGATACTCTTTTGAGTTCGTCGGGTCGACGACATAGCCGTCAGCCTCAAGCTTGGCGATGAACTCAGGGTTTGACATGATCTCGAGATGTGCAGCCTCGAGAACGGCTACGACATCTTCAGGAATACCTTTGGGGCCAATTACACCCGAGGAATCCTGCAAATACAGCATGCCAGGATATTCTCGGTGCGTAATTACCTCAAACCCATCCACTTCGTCGGCCTCAAGATCAACGAACATCGCCAAGGGGCGAAGATCACCTGATTGGATCTGCCCGCGAACGCTTGTCGACGCGACCGAAACGCCGTCTACAATTTGCCCCATCACCGCAACCACGGCCTCAGCGCCGCCGCCCGCAAATGGCACAATATTGAACTCGACGCCCGCAGCTTGCTGGAACTGCTGCAATTGAAGGTCTTTGACGTTACCGGCACCACCCACCGCAATGGAGATGCCGCCGGGATCGGCTTTTGCCGATTCAACGAATTCAGAGAAGGTTTTCCACTGGGAAGCCCCGTTGACCGAAACCGTACCGGATTGATGCCCGACACCGCCGATGGTCGTAAACTCCTCAGCATTGGTATAGGGCAGGCCTGGGTTATTGTGCGGCTGCACGGCAAGAGGCGAGTTATGGCCGTAGCCGATCGTATATCCATCGGGCTCGGCGCCAAAAATTTCTACCGTGCCGATCGTACCGGATCCGCCAGGAACATTGTTCACGACGACAGTGACTTTCAGAAGCTCACCAAGAAGCGCGGTATATTTTCGGGCCAGAATGTCACCCACAGCACCGGGCGAATATGGAACAACGAAGGTGATGTCACGGTTTGGATAACCGCTCTGTGCCGCAGCTGGTGCTACCAATATGAAAGACAGGGTGACCGCAGTGCTGAGTGCCAAGGCACACCGGCGAGTTATAGTTGTATTTCTCATAGCTTTCCCTTCCTTGCTTGTTGCCCGAACGACTAACAACCGTCCCGCCGGCTGCATCTCTGGATGCAGAGGTTTGCTAAGATCATTGACCCACGATGACGCGTTATCCGTCCAAAAGAGCGGATCGCGCATACAGAGTTATTGAAGTCTACTGCGGGAAGAACATCGTGCATGGCCTGAACTCCCATCGGCCACGTCATCTAAACGCTGTGCCAAACCTGAATACATCGGCATAATGTCAGTCTGTCTGACGACATCTATTCATATTCTTTTCGATGGGTCAACAGATAAACATCGGGAATAACTGCTCATTTATTGGTCACATAAAAATTGCCAGTTTCGAGGAACTGAAACTTATGTTGTAAGACAGTCTGACTGTTGATATGCTCAGTTTGGTGTTTATCTGCCGACAAACTTTGGACATTGAGGAGCTTGGCTAATGAAAATTGCAGTGGTTGGAGCTGGCGTTATCGGCGCTACCGTTGCGGCGCGCCTGGCCCAAAGAGGAGCCCAGGTTGTTCTGCTCGACCAGGACCAACCAGGGTCAGGCACCACCAGCACCTCCTATGCCTGGGTCAATTCCAACGGTAAGGAGCCTCCCGCCTATTATCGCATCAACCGTGCAGGACTTGAGGCACACACACGTCTTTCTCCAAAGGATGACAGTGGATGGCTGGGCCTTGGCGGACACGTCGAGATGGCGGTAGATGAACATCACCGCGCCAATCTCGAGGCTCGCATTGCCCGGCTGCGCAGCTGGAATTATGCAGTGCGGGAACTCACCGGCGACGAAGCTAAGAGCCTGCTGCCAGACCTTGCGCTGCCCGAAGGTGTGCAGCTCATCGCCCACTATGCAGAAGAAGGATATGTTTATCCGGCTAAATATCTCGCCCAGATGATTGGCGAAGCGCGTGATGCTGGTGTTACGGTAAGAACGGGCGTAGCGGTGACCTCACTGAAGGCGAGCGAAAGAGGTGCCGAGATAGGACTGGCCGATGGCACTGTAATAACCGTTGACAAGGTGGTCTCTGCGGTCGGCCGCTGGACAAAGAAATTCGCCGCGCTGGCTGGGGCCAATGTCCCTGTGCGTGAGTTCTCTGAGCCTGGCGATATAGTTGTCGGCTATCTGGCAATCACCAACCCGCTCCCAGTTCGATTATCTCGCCTGATCACGAGCCCCTGGCTCAATGTCCGCCCAGCGGGAGGCGGGCGTTTGATGTTGCAGGCACTTGATCTGGACGCTACTGCAGATCCTGGAAATGTGCCAGGCCCCTGTTCAGAACTCGCTCAGACTTTCCTCTCGCGTCTGCGCGCACTTCTCGCCAATACCGGAGGCGCAAAAATAGAGAATATTGTCGTTGGCCAGCGCGTGATGCCGGATGATGGCAGAACCATTGCCGGCACCGCACCAGAAGCGCCTTGGCTGTATGTGATCGCGACACATTCTGGCGTTACACTTGCGCCTTATCTGGGAGACGCAGTAACTGCAGAGCTTTTTGGGGAAAAACAGGATGCGCTCGAAGAATTCCGGATCGAGCGCTTTCTTCTCGCCAACACTTATGGACAACCATATACTCCAAGAAAACCCGGAGAGCAGTAAGGCTGCAACCAGCTTCTGCCTCACAACAATGGAGAACTCATGCGCATAAAGCGTGAGACCGTCTCTGAGCAATGCATTCAGCTTTTGCGCGATGACATATTCGATCGAAAGCTCCTTCCTGGTGACGTGGTTACTGAGGAGGCGCTGGCGCGGGATATGGGCGTTTCACGCGCAACTGTTCGCGAAGTGCTTAACACGCTGATGCTCGAAGGACTGCTGACCCGCAACACCAGCACACGCAGCCTTTATGTAACCCGCTTGGGTTCAGAGAAAATAAGCGAAATCTATCGTGCCCGGCGCCTGCTTGAAATAGGCGGTGTCGCGGCGTTTGCACTACGAGAGGATAGTGCCCTTCAGCCTCTCGTTGAAGCAACTAACAAGCTGATCGTTGCGATTGAGGCTAAAGATCATCGTGAGATTGTCAGGCACGACATCAACTGTCATATAGCGATTGTTGGCCTGATTGACTCCGCGGATTTGGTCGAGTTTTACAAGGGACTGCTTGCCAAATTGCAGCTTGCCATGGCTGATGTCACTCGTTCTCACAAATACGATCTTCAAGCTCTTCGCAGCGATCACCTCAAACTGGTCGAGCTTCTTAGAAGACGAAGGATAAACGACGCGAAGGATCTGGTGGCCGATAGGATTACCCGCGCGGAAATTCAGATGCGTGCTACTGCGGCTGACCGAACCGACCCATAGTTCGAAGATACCGGCTCTAACAAATACTACGGGTCTAAGTGAGAGTGGATGCCTACAGCCTGAGTCGCAGACGGGCTCATGTTGCATCCACACCACCATCGCCACGGCAATCGGAGAAATGAAAGAAAGGTGGACATACGGAGGGATGAGAAATATGATACTGCGCTAAGTATCTTATATTATTGAATAATTTGATGACATATGGTGCCGCTTACGTGACTCGAACACGTGACCCCATCATTACGAATGATGTGCTCTACCAACTGAGCTAAAGCGGCATAATATGCGGAAGACTTCAAGCTTCCGGAACGGCGCTCTGATACTAGCTAACTGCGCCGGGTTCAAGCCGATTTTGCAAAAGTTTTCAGGTCAATGCAATTTCATCTGCGCTACAGCGCGGCTTCTCTTCGAGCAGCAGCCAGCATGACAATAACCTGCGGTAGATCACCCAGACTTTGCAACGCTGCGTCGGCTGCAAGCTCTTCCAGCGAAAGGCTCGTATATCCACCAGCCAGCACCACAACTGCCATGCCTGCTGCGCGTGCTGCCGCAACGTCATTTTCACTGTCGCCAACAAAAAGCGCATCCTGCGGTTGCACATTTAATTCTGCGCAAGCCAGCAGCAGAAGGTCCGGCTCCGGCTTTTTTGGTGGCCCGGCATCACCGCCCACCACCACATTCATGCCGTCAGCGATACCAAAATGCGCCAGAATCTCGCGAGTCTCGGAGCCGGGCTTGTTCGTTACGACCGCCAAAAGACAGCCATTGGCCGCAAGCCGCTCCACCGTGGCCTGAGCGCCTGCATTCAGCCGGGTCAGGCGGGTCGCACGGGGCCCGTAAACCTCCAGAAAGCGGCTCACCATCGCATCCCGTGTGGCAACATCCAGGCTTCTTCCAAGAGCCGCATAAGCCCGCTCAACAAGTCGCTGAACCCCCTGCCCGACAAAGCCGGTGACTTCCGCAACCGAAAATTCGCGCCCGGCATCTCCCGCTATCGCCTCATTTAAGGATTCATGAATGTCGGGGATGGAGTCGACCAGCGTTCCATCCAGATCAAACAGCACTGCTTTGGGCCATTGTCCGGCTGGTGTTCTGCCCTGAATTGCGGTTGAAAATTCCAATTCTGTGTCCTCAAGCCGGAGGGTCAATAATAGCGACTGTAATCCATTCTGCAGTCAGTGCAGGTTTTTGCCCGCCCTCAATTTCAATCGCTGCTTCCCATGCAGATTGAATGGTAACCGCCCGCTCGGTAATGCCCACCAGCCTGAACCGGCCCCGCACTTTGGCACCCGACTTGACCGGCGCAACAAACCGCACTTTGTCGAAACCGTAATTGACACCAACCTTCATGCCCTCGACACCGGGCATGGCATCATAGGCCAGCACAGACAGGAGCGACAGGGTCAGAAAACCATGCGCCACCGTTCCGCCGTAAGGCCCTTCGGACCGCGCACGTTCAGGGTCAACATGAATGAACTGATGATCATGCGTTGCCAGCGCAAAACGGTCGATCATCGTCTGGTCTACCAGCACCCAGTCAGACACAAAATCCTGTCCGTTCTGATAGGTGCGATATGTTTCAATCGGAACCAGACGTTGGCGCGGTTGCGCCTGTTCTGCATTGGCCATGCTTGCTTTCCCACGCGGTTGCAACATGCCCCATATGCCCGCGCCGCCGCGCAAATGGAAGCACCATTCTGCGGCAAAAGCCTGTGGCGGGGTAGGCATAGCGGCATTCTGCCCCATATGAAGGGCAACCCCAACCCAAGATTGAATGCATAGGAAAATTATATGTGTGGTATTTGCGGTGAGATCCGCTTCGATGGCAAACCAGCCTCACCGGAGCGGTTGCAACGCATGGGCGATTGTCTGGCAAGGCGCGGCCCGGATGGTTCCGGGCAGGTTGTGCGCGGGCCTGTGGGCCTGGGTCATCGACGGTTGAAAATCATCGATTTGTCGGAAAAAGCCCAACAGCCAATGGTTGACCCGGAACTTGGGCTTACGCTGGCTTTCAACGGCTGCATCTATAATTACCCCGAGTTGCGCACGGAGCTTCAGGCAAAGGGCTACCGCTTTTTTTCCACTGGCGACACGGAAGTGATCATCAAGGCATTTCATGCCTGGGGGCCGCACTGCGTCAAGCGTTTCAAAGGCATGTTTGCCTTTGCCATTCATGAACGTGAAAGTGGGCGGGTAACCCTTGCGCGCGACCGGTTCGGCATCAAACCGCTCTATATCTCGCAAACGCCGGAGCGGCTTTACCTTGCTTCCTCACTGCAGGCCATTCTGGCGACAGGAGATGTGGATACCAGCATCGACCGTGAAGCGCTGCACCATTATATGAGCTTTCATGCCGTGGTGCCTGCGCCACTGACAATTCTGAAGGGCGTGCGGAAGTTGCCCCCTGCCACCATCCGCGAAATAGAGCCGGATGGCACATACCGCGATGAGGTGTTCTGGCAGCCAGAATTTGCGCCGCAGCCGGGTGATGAGGCGCTTTCCGCCGATGACTGGCGCGATGCTGTGCTGGAAAGCCTGCGTGCCGCGGTTGCCCGGCGCATGGTGGCCGATGTGCCGGTCGGCGTGCTTTTGTCCGGTGGCGTCGACTCATCGCTGATCGTTGGCCTGCTGGCCGAGGCCGGACAGTCTGGCCTGAATACGTTTTCCATTGGTTTCGAGGATGCCAATGGCGAATGCGGCAATGAGTTCGTCTATTCAGACAGAATTGCCAGCCACTACGGTACAAAGCACCATCAGATATTTGTGCCGGGCAGCGAGTTGCTATCACACCTGCCGGACGCCATTGCAGCAATGTCCGAGCCGATGGTGTCCTATGACAATATCGGCTTCTACCTTCTGTCGCGGGAGGTTTCCAAACACATCAAGGTCGTGCAGTCCGGTCAGGGTGCAGATGAAATTTTTGGCGGCTATCACTGGTATCCACCAATGGCGGACGCGCCCGATCCGCTGGCGGCCTATTCCGGTGCATTCTTCGACCGCAACCATGCGACCCTGCAAAAGCAGCTTTCTGCCGAATGGATGGCCGGGGATGATGTGAGCCGCGCTCTGGTTGCCCGGCACTTTGCCATGCCGGGAGCAGAAGACCCGGTCAACAAGGCATTGCGGCTGGACAGCCAGATCATGCTGGTAGATGACCCTGTCAAGCGCGTGGACAATATGACCATGGCGTGGGGTCTGGAAGCCCGTGTGCCATTTCTGGACCACGAACTGGCGGAACTGGCGGCGCGCATTCCCACCAGCGAAAAGCTGCGTCAGGGTGGCAAGGGCGTGCTGAAGGACGCTGCAAGGCTGGTTATTCCTGCTGATGTGATCGACCGGAAAAAGGGCTATTTCCCGGTGCCGCAGCTGAAATATCTGGCTGGACCTTATCTGGATATGGCACGCGATGCATTGGGCAGCACAAAGGCGCGTGAGCGGCAGATTTTCCAGCCGGCTTATCTGGACACGCTGTTTGCCAGCCCGGAACAGCACATAACCCCACTGAACGGATCTGAACTTTGGCAGGTTGCCCTGCTGGAACTCTGGTTGCAGCAACAGGAGATCTGATCCGATGACAAGCAACGACACGCAAACAATCCACGAGGCGCCCAACGCGAACGCCTCTGTGGATTGCGGCTGGGGCCATCTGTTTTTCGGCCAGACATTCGAGCAGGCCGAACCGCTGATCCACAGCCTTGCGGAAGAAGGGCCGGATCGCCGCGATATTGCGTTTTATGTGCGCGATCCGCATGTGCTGATCGGTCAGGCCCCGCAGGAACTGTTTCTTGACCCCTCGCATACCTATCGGCTGGATCTGGCAAGCTATCAGCCCAGTCGCCCACGACAGAGCGGCTTTACCATCCGGCGCTTGTCATCGCTGATGGACGCTCAGGCCATCAACCGGATTTACCAAAGCCGCCGCATGGTGATGGTTGACCCGAATTTTCTGAAAGATCGCCGCAACAGCGAAACACTGATCCATTATGTGGCTGAAGACCGGCAGACCCGGCAGATCGTTGGTACCGTTACGGGGATAGACCACAGTCAGGCGTTCAATGACCCTGAAAACGGTTCTTCCCTCTGGTGCCTTGCGGTGGATCCGCAGGCGCGGCATCCCGCAATTGGCGAGGCCCTTGTGCGTCGCCTTGCTGAATATTTTCAGGCGCAAGGTCGTGCCTACATGGATCTGTCGGTCATGCATGACAATGCACCGGCCATTGCTCTGTATGAGCGGCTGGGCTTTTACCGCGTGCCGATGTTTGCCGTTAAGCGGAGAAACCAGATCAACGAGCAACTGTTTACAAGCAATGAGGATTTTGCCGCTCTGAACCCCTATGCCCGCATCATCGTGGATGAAGCACACCGCCGGAACATTCTGGTGGAACTGACGGATGCGGATGGCGGCTTTTTCCGACTGACATTCGGCGGCAGAACGGTGCGCTGCCGCGAAAGCCTGACCGAACTGACCTCGGCTGTGGCCATGTCGATATGCGATGACAAAGCGGTAACCCGCCGTGTGGTGCAGGCTGCCGGCGTGGTGGTGCCAGAGCAGATTGTGGCCACCGGCGACGAGGATGAGATAGAGCTGTTTATCCGCAAGCATGGCGCCATCGTGGTCAAGCCAGCGCGTGGCGAACAGGGCCGTGGCATTGCGGTTGGCGTGGAAACGCTGGAGCATGCCCGCGCCGCAATTACCAACGCGCGCAAGCAGTGCGACAATGTTTTGCTGGAAGCCTGTTTCACCGGTGAGGACCTGCGGCTGGTGGTGATTGATTTTCGGCTGGTTGCCGCGGCCTTGCGCCGGCCTCCTGTGGTGATTGGTGATGGCAAGCACACCATCCGGCGTTTGATCGAGCAGCAATCTCGCCGCCGCGCTGCCGCTACCGGAGGCGAAAGCCGCATTCCGCTGGATGATGAAACAACGCGTGCAGTGCGCAAAGCGGGCTACGAGTTGAATACTGTTCTGCCGGAAGGCGTTGAGGTTAAAGTGCGCGGGACGGCCAATCTGCACACGGGTGGTACCATTCACGATGTAACGGCCATGGTTCACCCACGTCTGGTGGAAGCAGCCATTACTGCCGCGCGCGCAATTGATATTCCGGTGAGCGGTATAGATTTCATGGTCAAGGATCCGACACAGCCGGACTACGTGTTCATTGAAGCGAATGAACGCCCGGGGCTGGCCAATCACGAACCGCAGCCCACCGCCGAGCGGTTTGTTGATCTGCTCTTCCCTCTGTCCGTGCCCGCATCTGCCCGGCAAGTGCGACAACGCAAGCTGGAAGGGGAATAAATGACCCGCTGCGCCATAGACATTCATTACCTTACAGACCAGTTGAAGCAGCTGCTGGCCATTCAAAGCCCCACTGGCTACACCGACACCATTGTTCGCCATGTCACCAAAGAGTTGCAGCGCCTTGGCCTGCATGTGGAGTTGACAAGGCGGGGCGCCATTCGTGCGGTGCGGCAGGGAAGCCGCCGTGCTTCTGCCCGTGCCATAGTCAGCCATGTCGATACGCTGGGTGCGCAGGTAAAGGCGATCAAGCCCAATGGCAGGCTGGAACTGGTACCGATTGGTACATGGTCTGCCTTGTTCGCCATGGGTGCCCGCGCCACGATTTTTTCCGACAAGGGTTCTTATCGCGGCACCATTCTGCCGCTCAAGGCATCGGGCCACACATTCAATAATGAGGTGGACACGCAGCCAATTGGCTGGGCGCATGTTGAGCTGCGAGTGGATGCGCTGGCACGCAATGTTGGCGACCTTGGCAAGCTTGGCGTGGAAATCGGCGACATTGTTGCCATTGATCCTCAGGCCGAATTTCTGGAAAACGGCTTTATCGTTTCTCGCCATCTGGACGACAAGGCAGGCGTTGCCATCATGCTGGCCGCAATCGACGCCTTGGAACGGGCAAACGCCGCCACTCCGGTGGATATCCACTGGCTGTTCACCATCGCCGAGGAAGTTGGCGTTGGCGCATCATCCATCTTGACACCGGATGTTGCCTCCATGGTCACGGTGGACAATGGCACCACAGCCCCCGGCCAGAACTCGTCTGAATTTGGCGTCACCATTGCCATGGCGGACCAGACCGGCCCGTTTGACTACCATCTGACGAAAAAGCTGGTGCGACTGTGCGAGGCGGAAGAGATTGTTCATCAGAAGGATATTTTCCGCTACTACCGCTCAGATTCCGCATCGGCGGTGGAAGCTGGGGCGGATGTGCGCACTGCGCTCGTTACCTTCGGTGTCGATGCTTCCCATGGCTGGGAAAGAATTCATGTGCACGCGCTTCGCTCACTGGCCGAGCTTTTGACCGCCTATGCCACCGCCCCGGTTGAAATTGAGCGGGACAGAAACCTGCATGCCGGGCTGGAAGGCTTCACCCACCAGCCGGCGGCTGAGGCGCATCAGGATCTTGCAGAAGATTGGGAAGCTTCGGAGTAAGCCTGCCCACCTGCCCCGACTATTCGCCGCGGATGGCTGAAAACCTCAAACTCGCTGCCGCGCACCACGGCCACCAGAGTTATGCCGGCCTGGTGCGCAAGCTGCACCGCCAATTGCGTCGGCACGGAAATTGCCGCAATCAGCCCGCATCCCATCATTGCCGCTTTCTGAATCAACTCCACAGACACACGGCTGGTGATGGTCAGAAAACCACCATTGGCCGAGATGTCATTGCGCGCCAGATGGCCGGCCACCTTGTCAAGGGCATTGTGGCGGCCCACATCCTCGCGAACCACCACCATGCCCCTGTCCGGCTGGTGGAAAGCCGCGGCATGCACAGCGCGGGTCTGGTGCCCCAGCACCTGCCCCTCAGCCATTGCCGCCATTGCACGGGTGATCTTCTCCGGCGTAAGTGCCACCCCGCCATGGACTTGCGGCAAGGCGACATTGGCAAGTTCCAGAGACTCCACACCACACAGACCACAACCTGCTGGACCGGTCATTTGTCTGCGGCGCGCCACATAGCCGGCTGACAGGTCTGCAGCCAGCCACAGGCGGCAATCCACACCAGTGGGCGCTTCCTCTATGTCCAGCCGCTCAATCTGTTCGGGCGAAGTTATGATGCGCTCGTTCATGGCCAACCCGACTGCAAAGTCATGAAGGTCGGCCGGTGTCGCCATCATCACCGCATGGGTGGAGCCGTTGATGGACAGCGCAACTGCGGCTTCTTCAGGCAGCAAGCGTTGCCGGGCCAGAAAATCTTCGCCGTTCCAGCCGATGATCGCCTGCAAACTCTGCCCCATGATCAAAACTCCCTGCAACCTCACGAAATCGCGAGGCACTTGTGATTATGTGTTCATGCCAATCACACAAACGTGTTAATGCCAGTAAAGCCGCCCTTGGCTGTATATAGGTGATGTTTTGAACGAAGCCGTCCTTGCATCGGAATTCGCCGCACTCATTCAGGTGCTTTTCATTGATCTGGTGCTGGCGGGCGACAATGCCGTTGTCGTGGGCATGGCGGCTGCCGGGGTGGATCCTTCCATTCGCCGCAAAGTCATTTTCTGGGGCATTGGCGGCGCCGTCATACTGCGCGTTCTGTTCGCTGTTGTGGCCGTGCAACTCCTGACCATCATCGGCCTGACCTTGGCCGGCGGCGTTTTGCTGCTTTGGGTCTGCTGGAAAATGTACCGCGAAATTCGCCACGCCGATAGCAGCGAAGAAGCCGATGCCAGCGTGGCCGCGCCGCGCAAAACATTTCGTCAGGCGCTTGTGCAGATCATTGTGGCGGATGTTTCCATGTCGCTGGACAATGTTCTGGCGGTAGCGGGGGCCGCGCGCGAACATGTGTGGGTCATGGTGCTCGGCCTGTTTATTTCAGTTATTCTGATGGGGGCGATGGCAACTTTAATCGCCCGCCTGCTGAACAAATACCGCTTCATTGCATGGATAGGCCTGCTGATCATCCTTTTCGTGGCAATAAAGATGATTTACGAGGGCGCAGAACAAGTGGCCTGTGCCGGTATTCTTCCGGCTCTTTGCGCGGTGCATTGAACCACGGCTGTGCCCCTTGCCCAAAAGGTATAGGAATAGCATGACGACAGAGCTTGATAAGGTTGAAGACGCAATCGCCGCCATAGCAGCGGGTGAACTGGTTGTTGTCGTGGATGATCTGGACCGTGAAAATGAGGGCGACCTCATTATGGCGGCGTCCAAGGCGACACCCGAGAAGATCGCTTTCATGATTCGTCATACCAGCGGTATTCTCTGTGTACCAATGACCGCAGAGCGGGCGCAGAAATTGAACCTGCCGCCAATGGTGGCCAACAATCTGGACCCGATGCGCACGGCATTCACCGTTTCGGTGGATTACAAAGTGGGCATGACAACCGGAATTTCGGCCGAGGAACGCGCCAATACGGCGCGGGCATTGGCCAACGACAATGTTTCAGGACAGGACTTTCTTCGCCCCGGCCACATTTTTCCGCTGATCTCTCGGGAAGGCGGCGTGCTGACCCGCTCCGGCCATACCGAGGCAGGCACGGATCTGGCCAAGCTGGCGGGGCTGGAGCCAGCCGGTGTGCTGGCCGAAATTGTCAATGATGATGGCACGGTCAAGCGGCTGCCGGAGCTCATCCCCTTTGCGCGGGAGCACGGTTTGAAAATCGTGTCGATTGAAGACCTGATTTCCTACCGAATCCGTCGCGAAAGCTTTGTCACCTGTGTCAAGGAACAGGAAATGGTGATCGGCGGACTGCGTGGCCGCGTCAGAATTTACGAAACGCCATTTGATGACATGCAGCATGTGGTCGCGCTGTTTGGTGAAGTGCGCTACGCGTCGGGCGTGCCAACCCGCATTCACCGCGAACAGCCGGTTAAGGACCTGTTCGGCCGGGGGCGCAACTCTGCGACATGGGTGGAAGCGGCGGTTGATAAATTGCAGGAACAGCAGAACGGCATTCTGATGCTGCTGCGCACGGCAGAAGCGGACGACTTCGAAAGCGTGGAAGAAGCCGATCTGACAGATGGACCGCAGGATGGTGAAAAGCACGGCAGCGCCCGTGCGCGCATGCAGCGCTGGCGGGAAGTTGGCATTGGCGCACAGATACTGCGTGATATCGGCGTGCGGTCCATTCGCATTCTTGCCACGCATGAACGCGCTTATGTGGGGCTGACCGGATTTGGCATTGAAGTTGCCGGCACTTTGCTGCTGGACGAATAGAGCCAACAGCCAGCACATCGGCGCAAAGCTATGAAAACGCCGCGAAGTCGCACAGACTTCGCGGCGTTTGCTTTTGCCAGCGCAATTTTTGCTGAAACAGTTACAGCCAACGGTAACGCCCGAATTTGGGCTGTTTCAGGAAATGGCCCGTTGCCGGGTTTCGAAATTGATTGCCGCTGCGGCCAGCATGGCAATGAACAGCAAAGCGGCGAAAAAGCCCACAGCCACCGGAAAGCCCAGAGCAATCAACGGAGCAATGGCGGTGGGTGCCAGCAAACCGCCAAGCCGCGCCATGGCGCCGGCTGTGCCCATGCCCGTGGCGCGAATGGCCGTCGGGTAAAGCTCCGGCGTCCAGGCGTAGAGCGCGCCCCATGTGCCCAGCAGAGCAAAGCTCATCAGCAGGATGGCAAAGGTCACAATCTGCGGATTCAGAGATATGGCAAACAGGAAGCAGCCCAGGGTCGACAGCAGCAAAAAGCCGATCAGCGTTTCACGACGGCCCCAACGCTCCACCCCATAGGCAGCCAGCGCATATCCTGGAATCTGGGCAAGAGCGACAAGAATGAGGAAACCATAGCCCCGCAGGAAGCCCAGCCCCTCACCCGCCAACCGGCCGGGCAACCAGGTGAACACGCCATAATAGGCGGTTGAAACCAGCAGCCAGATTGCCAGAATGAAAATGGTTCTGCGCCGGAACTCTGGTGAAAAAATGCTGGATCTTGCGCCTTCCGGTTGTGGATCCGGCACCACGGGCGCATCCAGCTTTGGTTTGCCATTGGTGGTCAGCACCTTGTCGAAAACGCTTCTTGCCTCTTCCGCTCGGCCATTGGCCAGCAGATAGCGTGGAGACTCGGGAATCCAGAACCTCAGTCCTATTCCAACGATTGCCGGAAGCGCGGTAGCGAAGAAAATGACCCGCCAGGCGTCAATAACGCCATAAGCATGCGCCGCCCATGCAACCACGGCCACCGCCACGGTGCCCACCGCCCAGAACCCTTCCAGCATAACCAGCCAGCGACCGCGCCGCCTGGACGGAAGAAACTCTGCCATCATGGCATAGTCCACCGGCAACGTGCCGCCGACCGCAAGACCGGTGACAAAGCGCAATGCCAGAAGAATGCCGAAACTTGGAGCAAAAACCGAAGCAAGACTGAAAATTGCGTCCACTGCCACGGTTAGAAGCAGAATTCTGCGGCGGCCATATTTATCGGCCAGCCGGCCAAACGCATAAGCGCCTATCAACATGCCCAGAAAAAACAGCGTTCCCGTCTGCAGGGCCTGTGGCAATGTCAGGCCAAAGGTGGCTGCAATGGAGGGCGCACTGAAACCCACCGCAATGACCTGCATTGCATCTGCGGCCCAGACCAGCCCGAAAATTCCGAGCAGCCGCTTCTGGAAAGTTCCGGTGCCGGCACGATCCAGCACCTCCTCAACCCCATAACCAGTTTTTGCGGCTGCACTCATTTTACTGCCCTCGTTGCTGTGCAGCAATTTATGAGCCAACAAACCTGCCCTGAGAAGTCACATTATGCGACGCGATGACTTTCATTGCGCTGGCGCAGGCCTTTTGCCCGCTCTTCCGTCAATTCGCCTATGCAATGATGGCAGGAAACACCGGATTCATACTCCGGGCGCGACATATCCGACTTGGAAAGTGCCTCGCCACAGCCGAAGCAGTTGCGCATGGTCGACTCAACCAGCCCATGCCCGACAGCCACCCGCTCATCAAACACATAGCATTCGCCCTGCCAGAGCGTTTCCTGCTGCGGCACATCTTCCAGATATTGCAGAATGCCGCCTTTGAGGTGAAACACTTCCTCAAACCCTTCCGACAGCATGTAGGCAGAGGCTTTTTCGCAGCGAATGCCGCCTGTGCAGAACATCGCCACCTTGCGATGTTTGGCCGGGTCCAGATTTTCCGCTACATACTGCTTGAACTCGGTGAAAGTGTCGATGTCGGGATCAATCGCCCGCTCAAATGTGCCAAGTCTCGTTTCATAACGGTTGCGGGTATCCAGCACCACCGTTTCAGGGTCGCTGATCACCGCGTTCCAGTCTTCCGGAGTGACATATTGGCCAACCAGCACAGCAGGGTTGGCTTGCGGCGCACGAAGCGTTATCAGCTCTGCCTTGATGCGCACCTTCAGGCGGCGAAAAGGCCGTCGGCCGGCATAGGAGAACTTCACCTCACCCTGTCGAATGCCCAACAGTTGATCCAAGGCGTCCACCACCCGGTCAAGCCCCTCTGCCGGGCCGGCAATGGTGCCGTTGATGCCCTCATGCGCAATGAGCAATGTTCCACATATCTCATTGTTTTGGCACAAGGTTAGCAGCTCTGACCGCAGGGACGGCAGATCAGACACGCAAACAAATCTATAAAGTGCAGCAATTTTGTAGCTCATGAATATCGCTCTCGCAAAAACTGCGCGACTTGACAAGTCGTCATTGGAAGACAACCCATTTCAGAATGAAAGATACCTTGGCCCTGCAAACACAATTTGATCCGCAGACCGGCAAGGCAGTGGAAGTTGCCCCGATGGTCTGGCGCATCACGGCAGCCAATGCCAGCCCCATGACCTTTCACGGCACCAACAGCTATCTGATCGGCCGCGACAGTCTGGTGGTAGTCGATCCGGGCCCGGATGATCCGAAGCATATGGAAGCACTGATGGCTGCCATCGGGTCGCGCCCGGTGGAAGCAATCCTGATCACTCACACCCATCTGGATCATACGGTATTGACCGCGCAACTGGCGGCAGAAACCGGTGCACCGGTGATGGCGCAGGGGCCGCACAAGGCCGCCCGCCCGCTTTTTGATGGCGAGGTCAATCTGCTGGATGCCGCAGCCGACCATGCGCTTGTCATCGACCGCCGGCTGGACGATGGCGAGGTTTTGAAGTTTCGTGCAGGCACATTTCAGGCGGTGGCCACACCGGGCCATTGCGCCAACCATATGGTGTTTGCACTGCCGGACCAGACAATACTGCTTTCGGGAGACCACGTGATGGCTTGGTCTACCAGCATTGTTGCGCCGCCGGATGGCTCAATGGCGGACTACATGGCTTCACTGGACAAGCTGATGAAGCGGCGTGAGGCGACCTATTTCCCGGGCCATGGCGGCCCGGTGGAAAACCCGCAGGCGTTTTTACGCGGCCTTCGCTCGCACAGACGCATGCGCGAAACCGCTATTCTGGAGCGGCTGAATGGCGGCGACAGTTTGATTGCCGATATTGTGGCGGCAATCTACCGCACAACGGATAAGCGCCTGCATGGTGCAGCGGGCCTAAGCGTTCTGGCGCAACTGGAATATTTGCACCAGCAAGGGCGGGTTCAGGCAGACGGTCCACCAAGTCTGACCACGCGCTGGGCACTGGCATGAGATCGGCGGTAGGGCTCTAATCTTCCACCACGCCGCTTTGGCGTTGCGACATCACCGCCTCCAACCGCATCAGAAACGCATCTATAAAACGCCGGTTCTGGCCTAGATCGCGCGGCACATCGCGCGATGTGGCCTGAACATCCACGAAGGTGGTGCCCGAGTCTTCCTGAATGCGAATGGCCACGTCGCTGGCAAAGTGGAACAGCGGGGCAAAAGCCTCTGCCGTTATGTCGTATTCTTCCGCATCAATCTGCGCAAAGCGATCATATTCCGTGTCCGCGGGAATGCTGGAGCGCAGGGTCGGAAGCGGCACGCTGACAGTTCCGGAAACGCCAAGATCACCATTTTCAAGCTCTGGCAGACTGGCGCTTTCCACTTCAACCACCCGCCACCTCAAGTCATCAAGCACCTGCCGGCTTGCCTGGTAAACCTCTCGTGCGGTTGCGGGAAAATCCCTGCCCAGCATCAGAGCGCCGCCCTCTTGTATTTCTGCCTCTGTTTCATTGACCAGGCCAGCGGTGCGGGCAGAATTGCCGGTGGGGTATTCGTAAGCCAGGATGCCGCCGCCAACAAACGGCGCAGCAACGATAAGGCCCAGAAACAAAGCGGCAATTGCCCTGCCGCCGCCATATCCGCCGCGTCGCCAGACCTGAGCGATTGAATAGAAAGACAACAGGAGACCAAGCGCCAGGAAACCAGCCACTGCAATGACCGTGTAGGCAAAGACCAACCTGTCCGACATGCTGGCGCGGAAAAACGCAAAGCCGGTTAGCAGCAATGCGCCCGAAAAGGCCACCAGAAAGAACGACCAGTCGGCAGCCCAGACCCGCTTTCGAATATAGTGTCCGGCCAAACCTCAAGCTCCGTTCGTTACAATAGACTGCGCTGGCCCGTTATGTTGCATTATCCTGCCGTTGAACCTGAAACCGGTTCAACGAAACTGCCTTAGCCGCGCCCACGGGTTTTGGGTGAAGTTGCTGTGCGCATGGCGCGTTCAAAGCGTATGGCCGCCTGTGCCGCCGCCACACGGGCAATGGGCACGCGAAATGGCGAGCACGAAACATAGTCGAGGCCCGTTTGTTCAAAAAAGCCGATCGACACCGGGTCACCGCCCTGCTCGCCACAAACGCCCAATGTTATGTCGGGCCTTGTGCGACGCGCCTTTTCCACTCCCATGGCGATAAATTCGCCAACGCCTTCCACGTCGATGGTCTGAAACGGATCCCGCTCGATAATCCTCTCCCGCTGATAGGTGGACAGGAAATTAGCCGAGTCATCCCGCGAAATTCCATAAACGGTCTGCGTCAGGTCGTTGGTGCCAAACGAAAAGAAGTCCGCAACTTCGGCAATCGAGTCAGCGCGCATCACGGCGCGCGGCAACTCGATCATCGAGCCGACCTTATAGGACACTTCCCGCCCGCGTTCGGCCGTCACCTGCGCGGCAACAGCATCAATTCGCTGTTTTACAAAGTCCAGTTCGCGGCGCAGCCCAACCAGCGGCAGCATAATTTCGGGCACCACGTCCTTGCCCTTGCGCCCACCGGCAATAATGGCCGCTTCCAATATCGCGCGGGCCTGCATTTCCACGATTTCCGGATACGAGATAGCCAGTCTGCAGCCGCGATGCCCAAGCATAGGGTTAAACTCGCGCAGCTTTTCAATCCGGTCCCGCAATGCCTTTTCCGGCAGGTTCAAACTTGCGGCGGTTTCGGCAATTTCCGTATCGCCCTTTGGCAGAAACTCATGCAATGGCGGATCAAGCAGGCGGATGGTCACGGGCAGACCAGCCATGATTTCAAACAGCTCGACAAAGTCCGAGCGCTGCATGGGCAACAGCTTGTCCAGCGCCGCGCGCCGCCCGGCCTCGTCACTGGCAAGGATCATCTCGCGCATCACGCCAATGCGCTCACCCTCGAAAAACATATGCTCTGTACGACAAAGGCCGATGCCCTCGGCGCCGAAGGCACGTGCGGCCCGCGCTTCCAGCGGAGTTTCCGCATTTGTGCGCACGCCCATGCGGCGCGCACGATCGGCAAACTCCATCAGCGTAGCAAAGTCGCCCGTCAGCATTGGCCGGCTCAGCCGCGCTTCGCCGCGCAGAACTTCCCCGGAAGCGCCGTCAATGGTGATGAAATCTCCTGCGGCCAGAACAGTGGACCCAGCCGTCAGCGTTTCGGCAGCAAAATCAATTCGCAGCGCACCTGCACCCGTCACACACGGTTTGCCAATTCCGCGTGCCACAACAGCAGCGTGGCTGGTTGTGCCACCGCGTATGGTTAAAACCCCCTCGGCCACGTGCATGCCGTGCACATCTTCCGGCAGGGTCTCATTGCGCACCAGAATAATTTTGCGCCCTTCCGCCACAAGCTGCAAAGCCGCTTCGGCGGTAAAGGCAATCTGGCCGCTGGCTGCACCGGGAGAAGCCGGCATGCCGCGTCCAATCACCTCGACCGCCTCACCCCGCTCAATCGTCGGGTGCAAAAGCTGCTCCAGTGACATCGGGTCAATGCGCAGCAACGCCTCATCTTCATCGATGACGCCCTCCCGGGCCATTTCTACGGCAATGCGCACCGCTTCGGCGACGCTGCGCCGCGCCACGCGGGACTGGAGCAGATACAGCTCCCCGTCCCCCACCATGAAGTCCACTTCGCAGGCATCACCCAGATGCGTTTCAATGCGCCGGACATAATCGGCCAGAGCGCCGATTTCAGCGGGAAATGCTGCCGTGGCAGTTTCGGATGCAAGGTCAATGGCCTTGCCGGACCCGCCGAAATCCTCATCCTCTTCGCTGGCACCCAGCCTAAACTCGCCGCACAAAGCAGCCTTGCCGGTTACCGCATCCCGCGACAGCGCATGGCCGGTGCCGGATTTTTCGCCGCGCTCGTTGAAAATCATTGCGTGAATGGTCACTGCAAGACCGGCATTTTCAGAAATACCGTGCGCGGCACGAAAGGCGCGCGCCACCGGATTTCGCCAGCTTGCGAAGCCGGCTTCCACCACTTTCAGCAATTGCTCAAACGGCCCTTGTGGCAGGGATTCGCCCAGCTCATCCTCAATATAGGCAAGGTAGCGCGCTATCAGCGCACGCCACTCGTCCGGAGTGGAAGGCTCGGCAAGCTGCCACTTGGCGCTTTCACGCTCAGCATCTGCCAGTTCTTCAAATTCCGCGGGGTCAGCGGCAAAAACCAGACTGGAAAAGCTTTCGATGAACCGGCGATAAGAGCGGAAGGCAAATGGCAGATCGCCCAGTTCCAGCGCAATGGTTTCAACCGTGCGATTGTTCAGGCCAATATCCAGCACCGTGTCGGCAAGCCCTGGCATGGCAGCCCGCGCACTGGAGCGCACAGCCAGCAGCAAGGGCCGGCTGTCTCCGTCAAAAACTCTGCCCGTTACCTCTTCCAGCCCTTCCACCATTGTCAGTACTTCTGCCCGCAATGACTGAGGCAGACCATCATGAGCCGATGCAGCTTCACGCCATGCAGCAGTTGAAATGGTGAATCCCGGTGGCACAGGCAGATCAAGCGCAGCCAGCAGCGCAAGGTTGGCACCCTTTAACCCCAATGATTCAACGGGGTCCGCAACGCGATCAGCCGCGCCACGTCGGAATGAAAAAGACTTCCTTGCCATTTTTAACCGGCCCGCCATGCCGGGCTTTCAAAGAGTTGTTAAACGAGAATTTCCGCCTTTTGGAAAAAGCGGAAATTCTGCAGTCTCATCCTATAAGCAGAACCAAACCAAAGTCTTAAGACTGACCGGTATGATTGGCATCAACGATTTGCTTCGATAACCGCGCTCATTTCTTCAACATTGAGCGCGCCGCCGTAACGGTTGCCGTTCACGAAGAATGTCGGTGTGGCATTGACCGCAAACTCATCCTGGCCACGCTTCTGCACGGCTTCAACCTTGGCCAGCAGGTCCCTGTCCTGCAAACAAGCGGTGAACTGTTCCTGCGACATGCCAGCCTGACGGGCAATTGCCAGAAGCTCAACCGAAGCATTCTGCGCCATGGCCCAGCGTTGCTGCTGATCAAACAACACATCCACCATTGCGGTTCTGCGGTCTTCCGGCACGCAACGCGCCAACATGAAACCAGCCGTCGCACGCGGATCAAACGGGAACTCGCGAATGATCAGCTTGGCTATGCCCTTATCAAGATAGTCTTCCTTGATTTTGGGATAGGTGTTTTCATGAAAGGCCGCGCAGTGGCTGCATGTCAACGAAGCATATTCAACAATCGTAACTGGTGCGTCCGGGTCGCCGATGACAACATCGGGCAGCGCCCCTTCACGCATCAGCGCTTCCACGTCAACGGTACCTTGAGCCTGCGGCGCAGCGGTTTCCTGTGCAAAGGCAGGCGCTGTAACAGCCTGCGCCCCTGCGACAAAAATTGCTCCGGCAAACAACGCTGATGCAAAACTTTTGACAATTCCGGCTGATTTAATTGGCGACATGAGAACTTCCTGATTGATGCCACGGCTCATAAAGCCAGCTATCCCATAAATCACGTCACGAATAGGGCGCAAAGACGCAAAACCATACCAAACCAGCATCACGATTGGGAAACCTTGCGGGCAAGACCTGGCACAGAACCCATTAATAAGTTTAATTTCAATCAGTTAAAGATATTTTTCAAACGATTTTTTCAAGCAGGCGGCATGCCCGATCATTTCTTCGGCTGGTTGCGGCCGAGAATCGTTTCGCCATACCGTTCAAGTGCTGCTTTAAGCCTTGGATTCTCAATTGACTGCGTGGCCTGCTGAATAAAGTCATGATCCTGCGCGTTCAGCGGTCGCATTTTGAGTTTGCGATTGGGCGGGGTGATATGAACCGGCTTCTGAACAATCTTCACCCGGTTGACAGCGTGATAGCCAAACGCCGCGTTGATGCGCTGCACCAGCTCGTTGCTTTCATGCTGCAAACGCAGCACGAATGCTCCTTCACACGCAACGATCAGCGTTGCGGGTTCAAACGGCGCATCATCATAGGGCTTCGTATTCCAGACCAGACGCTCCGGCCGTGTCGCCTCCGCCAGTCTGGCCCCGGCGATTTCCGGCCATGCGGACAAAAGGCTGATGCTGATGCCGGCCTTGCGTGCCAGAACCGGGTCCACCAGATTTGCAACCAGTTCGCCTACCTGTCGCGCGCCTTTCGGCGCTTGCGGGCGTGCCATCAATCCGCCCTCCTCAAAGCATTACAGTCTTTGTCTGATTGCCAAAGCGCGCCTTCGCCTGGCAAGGTCTGTCAGCGTTACGCTCATGAAGCCGAAGACCAGAATGATCATCCATTCATTCAGCAGCACGCCGTGAAACGAACCATAGCTGAAAACCAGAAACACGAACACCACCGCCGTTTCACGCAGCAGCACATTTCGGCTTTGGACAAAGACAGAAACGATAAAGCAGCCAAACACCAGAAGCAGCAGGCTCAGACCAATAAGGCCACTGTTCAACGCCTCATCCACCACCAGATTGTGCAAATGGGTGTATTTGCCAACCTCGGCTTTATTAACCCCGGCATTTTCCGAAACAATGGCCATTTTGTTCACATGGCCAACGCCAATGGCCGGTGTTTGCGCCAGAACCTGCAACGCGGAATCCCACATGGCAAGGCGCACATCCACAGAACCCGTGGCAACACCGGTGGTTTCGTACCGGTGAATTTCCACCATGCCCGATTGCCCGCGCTCCACAATGGTGGAAACGAATGGCAAAAGCACAACTGCCGCAACAACACCGGCTATTGCCATGACAGCCAGGGAATTTTTATCCCGGCGGCGCAGAGCACTACGCCCAAGCTCAACCATATCCAGCACGGCCATTGCCGGGTAAACGCCCCATGCCGCACGGGTTTGCGTCAACAGCGCTGGCACCAGCGAAACATACAGCCACCAGCGACCATTCGGCAGAAACCGCACGGGCTTGTCCATTGGCAAACGGGCAATCAACCCCGCAGCAGCCACCATGAAGCCAAGAATGGCCGGATTGCGCCCCAACCCGATGCGCTCACCCGTAAGCCAGAATTCCGTTACCGTTGCCAGCAGCAGCGCCACCACGCCAATACGCGCGCCCAAAATCATCGCATCCAGCGGCTTGCGAATGAAAAACAGCCCCAGCGGCAAAAACACTACGGCCAGTTCTATAGCGGCGTATGAAAGCAGGCGGTTGCCGTCCAGCCCCTCGCCCCGCAAAAGGCTCAGTCCAATCGACCAGATGCAGTAAGCCGCCAGCAGCAGCGAAAACACCTTTGGCGCGGAGTTCCAGCTTTTTGGCCGGATAACAGCCAGCACAAGGCCCGACACGGCCAGCGCGCCAAACAGCACCTTTCCGGCAGAAACCAGCACGGAAATGGCCGCCATCGCCAGCACCAGCGCTAGTGCATCCAACCGCCGCCGCAAAAAGAAAAATCGGCTTCGCGTCATGCAGAGCGTCCTGAAACGGCGAAAATCATGCGGCGGGCAAAATCCACGGCGCGAAAGCGTAATGTCGGCAGCCGTTGCCACGGCTTCAGCCGGTAGGCTGAATAGCTCTGGCCTTCCATAGTCAGACCGTTATTGGTCAGCTCGTTCAGGGCAATTGCATCGGGCGCAACATGCCGCACACGAATTTTATGAGCCCAGCCGCGCTCCAGCGCCACATCATAGGGCAATGTCATGGGAACCAATGTTTGCAACAGCTTTGCTGCCGCCTTGCGGTTCAGCATATAGGCCGCCGAGCCGCCGGTCGGGCCAAAGACTGCGCGGCCCAAGGCAATATTGCCGTGCAACTTGCGGTCCACCAGCAGCTTGGGCATGCGGTAGTTGACCAGCTTGACCAGATCCCAATCGTCCTTTTCCAGAAGCGATTGTTCAATCTCTTTCAGGTCCACCGGTGGCGCGGCATCGTCTTCCAGCACCACGGCGTAATCCGCATCGCTTGCCAGAAAAGCTTCGAACACCCGCAAGTGGCTGGCATAGCATCCAAACTCCCCCGGTTGCGGGCGTTTGCCATGGTCGCGCAGAAAGCCTTTTTCGTCCAGCAACGTCCGTTCGGCAACCGGAACGGCCTTGCCATCCACCGCCGGCACGCGAATGGGCTCAATGCCCGCCGCTGCGCAATCCGCCACGATGGCGGCAAGGCGGTCTGGGGAACGATCGAGATTGATGATATAGTGGTTGATCAACACGCCTTGACAACTCTTGTGTGAATGTCTTTCCCCGTCGGATGAACTTCGCGCTGCAATGAGTCAAGCCAGTCTCATGACGCAGGCGAACATTTGCCGGAGAAGCGACGCCAATGCCGGGTGCCGGAGCAAACAAGGTAACATCCAATCTGCTGACATGGTATGATCGCCATGCCCGCACTTTGCCTTGGCGCACCGCGCCTGACCAGCGGCGGGCGGGCGTCTGGCCGGATGCTTACAGGGTCTGGCTGTCCGAAGTCATGCTGCAACAGACCACCGTTGCCGCGGTGAAAAAATATTTTGAAGATTTTACCACTCGCTGGCCAAAGGTGCACGATCTTGCAGCCGCACGGGATGAGGAGGTCATGGCCGCATGGGCGGGTCTTGGCTACTATGCCCGCGCCCGCAACCTGCTTGCCTGCGCCAGGGCAGTTTCGGCAACAGGTGGAGCGTTTCCGGCATCAGCGGCCCGGTTGAGAGACCTGCCCGGCATTGGCGATTATACGTCAGCCGCCATTGCTGCCATTGCCTATGACGAGCCGGTGGCGGTGGTGGATGGCAATATTGAGCGTGTCATCAGCCGGTTGTTCTGCATTGATAGGCCTCTGCCAGCGGCCAGAGCGGAAATTCGCCAGAAAATGCAAGCGCTGACACCGCAAACGCGCGCAGGTGATTTTGCGCAGGCGATGATGGATCTAGGTGCAACAATCTGCACACCGCGCAGACCTGTCTGCGCGCTCTGCCCGGTCAATGACCATTGTGGAGCCTACAGCGCGGGAACTGCCGAAGACTTTCCTGTCAAAAAGAAAAAGCCGGCCAAGCCGGAGCGCGTGGGCGCAGCCTTTGTGGCTGAGCGCCCCTCGGATGGCGCTGTTTTTCTGCGTCAACGCCCGCCATCCGGCATGCTTGGCGGTATGGCGGAGCCACCCACGACCGCGTGGTCGGCAAGGCAGGATGGTGCAACGGGCGATGAAGCGGCGCCGTTTGAAGCCAGTTGGCGAGAGGCTGGAAAAGTGCGCCACACCTTCACGCATTTTCACCTGACGCTGACAGTGTGGCATGCCAGGGCCAACACCAACCAGACCCTTGACGGCTGGTGGCAGGCCCAGCCAACGCTGGACCAGCAGGCGCTGCCAACGCTGATGCGCAAGTGCCTGGCTCTGGCACTGGCGAAACCGTAGATCGGTCTCGCTTAACAGGAAAACACAGCTCAGGCAGTTTCCATTGAAGAGCGCACCTGGCGGCGCAATTCGTCGATGACCTGCAGCTTGCCCTCATGGCGAATGTGCCAGAAGGTCCAGCCATTGCAGGCTTCCAGCCCCTGCACACGTGCGCCCATTCGATGAATGGACGCCGCCTCGTTGCCAACCGCAATTGTGCCATCCGCACGCACCAGCGCGCTGTAGCGGCCCTTGGCATCCGTCAACTCGGTGCCCGGCTGCAACAGCCCGGACTCGATCAAGGTGTTGAATGGCACACGCGGTTCTGCCCGCTTGCCCGCCGTGACACGAATGGACAGGCTGTCCAGCGGTTCAACCGCCGCAATGCGCTGTGTGGCAGCGGCAATATAGTCGTCTTCCCGTTCTATGCCGACATAGTTGCGGCCAAGCCGCTTGGCCACGGCGCCGGTTGTGCCCGTGCCGAAAAACGGATCCAGAATTACGTCGCCGGGGCGAGAGGAAGACAAAATGACCCGCGCCAGCAAAGCTTCCGGCTTCTGTGTCGGGTGAACTTTTTGTCCGCTCTCGTCCTTCAAACGCTCTCCGCCGGAGCAAATGGGAAAATGCCAGTCGGAGCGCATCTGCAAATCGTCATTGGCAGCCTTCATCGCTTCATAATTGAAGGTATAGCTGCGGGCCTCCTTGTCGCGCGACGCCCAGATCATGGTTTCATGGGCATTTTGAAACCTGCGTCCACGAAAATTCGGCATTGGGTTGGCCTTGCGCCACACAATGTCGTTCAACATCCAGAACCCCAGATCCTGCATGATGGAGCCAACGCGGAAAATATTGTGGTAGGAGCCAATGACCCAGATGGTGCCATTTGGCTTCAACACACGACGCACCGCCAGAAGCCAGGCTCTGGTAAATGCATCATAAGCGGCAAAGCTGTCGAACTGGTCCCAGTCATTGTCCACCGCATCCACGCGGGACTGATCAGGCCGTGTCAGATCGCCGTTAAGCTGAAGATTATAGGGCGGATCGGCAAACACCACGTCAACCGATTTTTCGGGAAGCAGTTCCAACCTTGAAACGCAATCACCCTTGATGATGGTATTGCACCAGGAAGCAGTATCTGCATCCGGCACTTGAGACACAAGACGCGCATTCGACATCAAATCACCACGGGTTATACGCAACACTGAACCGCGCTTATGGTTACCGAACGAGGTAAACAATCGGTGAACCTGAACAATAAACTTTCTGGCTGCATGTCTTGCACCGTGGTGGGGCCGATGTAAAAGACGCACACGTGGGAATGGTCCGGCCATTCCATCGCATGGATGTGACTGAATTGATCTGCCGGGCACGTCTTGAACCGGCCTGCAAACGCCTCAGGAGTTTTTACAAATATGGCTCTCTCGCTGATTATTTTCGACTGCGATGGCGTGCTCGTGGATTCAGAAATTGTGGCTTCGGAAATTGAATCGGAAAAGTTTGCCGAGCTTGGTTACGAGATTTCGCCCGAAGAGATTTCACAGCGCTTTGCCGGTTTGACGCTGGTTCGCATTGTTGAAATTCTGGGTGAAGAGGCTGGCCTGCGTGTGCCGGAGAACTTCGTCGCAGACGTGGAAAAGGAAAGCGACATCCGGTTGGCCAAAGTGGCCGCAATTGCCGGTGTGCATGACATGCTGGACAGGCTGGACCTGCCCCGCTGCATTTGCTCCAACTCCATGATGTTCCGTCTGGAACTGATGCTGCGGCACGTGGATTTGTGGAACAGGTTCCGCCCCTACATCTACCCTTCCCGCGAGGTTGGCACCAAGCGCGGCAAGCCTGCGCCGGACGTTTTTCTATATGCTTGCCGGGAATTTGGCGTAGCGCCGGAAAACGCCATTGTGCTGGAGGATTCCGTGCATGGTGTTGCCGCAGCGGCGGCAGCCGGTTGCCGCGTGGTTGGCTTCACCGGCGGCAGGCACACCCATGTCGGCCATGCGGATTCACTGACCGACGCAGGTGCAGAAACCGTTATTCACCGCCTGAGCGATTTTCCCGCCGTGGTTGAGGCTTTTTCCGATTGGGAAAAAGCTTGATCCCGTATTTGCCGGTGCGGCTTATTGGCCGTTGATGGAAGCGCTGACCACGAAAGACCCACCTGCCGGAACCACGACGCCGCGTTCAACAAAGGTAAAGTTGGATGGTCCGCCGGGCGCTATGGCCACCGCAATGCGCCCGGATTTGGAAACAACGACACCCGTGCTGTCAGAAACGGTCACTGTAACCGGCAAGGTCATATTGCCGGCACGCGCCGCATTTCCCGGCACCAGGCGACCGGCAACGCCGATATCCATGGATATCTGGCCGCCATTGATGACGCAGGAGCGTGTGACTTCAGAGATTGAAACCACATACTCATAATTCGGTGCTTCGCCCTTGCGCAGAATGGATGATTCCTCAATCAGGGCCACACGCGGACAATCCCGGGGATCGGCATAGTTCAAAGCCGCCTCTTCCAGCGCAGAGGGCGTGCCGGATGTTGAACAACCTGCCAATACCGCAATAACTGCCGCCATTGCAGCGCCTGTTGCGCAGCGCATTCCGGATGCCAACATGACCAATCCCCCATTTTAATCAAGGCGAACGAATCGCCAGACCTGCTTAAAAAATCACTGATTTCCTGCCTTGTATTTATATATTAAGCACTGGCTGGCAATCAGAACTGTAAATTCAGCAGCCAGACAGTTGGAACAGTTTGTGAAATTTGTGCTAGAGGAATTCCAGCATATCTGAACTGACAGTGCCTTGTGTGCAGAATGGAAAGATGCCGTGAAATACGTAAGTACGCGGGGAACAGCGCCTCGTCTTGGTTTTGCAGATGTTCTCCTCGCTGGATTGGCAAGTGATGGCGGCCTGTATGTGCCGGAAACCTGGCCAGGTCTGGACAAGGCAACCATTGCCGGTTTTGCCGGGCGTCCTTATGCAGACGTTGCATTTGACGTTATAAAGCCTTTTGTCGGCGGCGATATTTCCGATCAGGCGCTCAAAGCCATGATTGATGATGCTTATGGCAGTTTCCGCCACCCTGCAGTTGCGCCGCTGGTACAGACTGGTGCCAACGAATATGTGCTGGAGCTGTTTCACGGGCCGACGATGGCTTTCAAAGACGTGGCCATGCAGCTTCTGGCCCGGTTGATGGATCATGTGCTGGCAGAGCGCGGCCAGCGTGCCACCATTGTTGGCGCCACATCGGGCGACACGGGCGGCGCCGCGGTTTCCGCATTTGCAGGCAGCAGCCGGACAGATGTTTTCATCCTGTTTCCGCACGGGCGGGTGTCGCCAGTGCAGCAGCGGCAGATGACAAGCTCCGGCGCAGACAATGTGCATGCTCTGGCCGTGGATGGCACGTTTGACGATTGTCAGGCGCTGGTCAAAGCCATGTTCAACGACACGCGCTTTCGCAATGCTTCCGCACTGTCAGGCGTCAATTCCATCAACTGGGCACGGATCATGGCCCAGATTGTCTACTACTTCGCTGCAGCCGCCAGCGTGGGCGCGCCCGAGCGGAAAATTTCATTCACGGTTCCGACCGGCAACTTCGGCGACATTTTTGCCGGGTACGCAGCACAGCGCATGGGCCTGCCCATTGAACGGCTGATTATCGCCACCAACGAAAACGACATTCTGGAGCGCAGCCTCAAGACCGGCGTTTATGAAACGCTGGGCGTGCGGCCAACAATGTCGCCGTCCATGGACATTCAGGTTTCGTCGAATTTTGAACGCCTGTTGTTTGAAGCCGGCGGGCGGGATGCGGAAGCAGTGAACCGGCTGATGCAAAGCCTGCAACAATCAGGCAGCTTCACCATACCGCCTGAAACGCTGGCCGCCATTCGCGCCGGCTTTGACGCCGGCCGTACAGATGAAGCCGCTACATCGGCAACCATCCGCCACTACAATGACAGCCGCGCCTATGTGCTGGACCCGCACACTGCCGTTGCTGTCAGCGTGGCAGAACGCCATAGGGGCGATGCAACCATGATTGTTCTGGGAACCGCCCATCCGGCCAAGTTTCCGGCCGCCATCAAAGCGGCTTGCGGTGTGGAACCTGCCCTGCCCGCCACCCATGCCGACCTGATGACCAAACCCGAAGACTTCACCACGCTGGCCAATGATGTTGGACAGGTGAAGCAGTTCATCCTTGCTCACAGCCGCGCCGCTCAGGCTGGGGCGGCTGCATGAGCAGTGTGGAAATCACCCGGCTTGCAAATGGCCTGACCATTGCCACAGATGAAATGCCCAAGCTGGAAAGTGCGGCTTTGGGCATTTGGGTCAAGGCTGGCGCGCGCGATGAATCCGTGCGCGAGCACGGCATTGCCCATTTGCTAGAGCATATGGCGTTCAAAGGCACCGGCAGCCGGTCTGCCCGCCGCATTGCCGAAGAAATCGAGGATGTGGGCGGCGAGCTGAACGCGTCCACCAGCGTTGAAACCACCGCCTACTACGCCCGGGTTATGCGGGAAGATGTGCCGCTGGCCCTGGATATCCTGTCGGACATACTGCGCAACTCGCTGTTTGAAGAAGATGAGCTTGAGCGCGAAAAACACGTCATCATGCAAGAGCTTGGCGCTGCAGAAGACACGCCGGATGATATTGTTTTCGACCATTTTCAGTCTGCAGCCTTTGCGGGGCAGATTATTGGCCGTCCTATCCTTGGCACTCGGGAGAGCGTTTCAGGGTTCAGCCGCGCCGATATTGCCGGTTACATGAACCGCAACTATACGCCTGACCGGATAGTGGTTTCCGCTGCGGGCAGTGTTTCCCACCGCGAGATTGTCGACAGGATCAGTGCGGCTTTCGGCGACATGCAGCCGGGTGCTGTCCGCGATACCAACCCCGCCAGCCTGGCACGCTATACTGGCGGCGATTTTCGCGAGATGCGCGATCTGGCCGATGCGCAACTGGTCATGGGGTTTGAGGGCAGGCCCTATTATGCGCGTGATTTTTACGCCTCGCAGGTTCTGTCGATCATTCTGGGCGGCGGCATGTCTTCCAGACTGTTTCAGGAAGTGCGAGAGACGCGTGGCCTTTGCTACGCGGTTTCGGCTTTCCACTGGAGCTTCTCGGACACCGGTATTTTTGGCGTGCATGCTGCAACGGGTGAAGAAGAGCTGGCCGAGCTGGCACCGGTTATTGCCGGGGAATTGATGCGCGCCGCAGAAGGCATTACCGAGCGGGAAGTTGTCCGCGCACGCGCTCAGATGCGGTCCAGCCTGTTGATGAGCCAGGAAAGTCCGTCTGCCCGTTCTGCCCAGATTGCCCGGCAATTGCTGTTCAATGGCGCACCGATCAGCAATACAGAGCTGATAGATCGGCTGTCGGCAATATCCGCCGAACGGCTGGCCGGGCTGGCGGCACAGACATTTTTGGGCTCCACCCCGACACTTGCAGCCATTGGCCCTGTCAACCAGTTGCAAAGCATGGCGGATCTGCATGACATGCTGCGGCAATGCCCGGTCGGGCAGTCACTGCCAGCATCGTAACGACACGGCAGTCATGGCGCTTATTGAATGGCTTTCCCGCTTTGATTCGCCCCAGCTGGAGGGCAATGGGCTGCTTTTGCGCCTGCCTGTCAGCGATGACTATGTGCAATGGGCCCGCCTGCGTGAGGACAGCCGCGATTTTCTGACCCCATGGGAACCAGCCTGGGCGGCTGACGAGCTGAGCCGCAAGGCGTTCCGCGAACGACTGTCCCGCTACCGGCAGGAGGCGCGCGAGCGAACCAGCTATTCTTTTCTGATTTTCGGCAATAACGGCGAGACGCTGTATGGCGGCCTGACCCTTGGTGTCATCCGGCGAGGCGTAGCGCAGTCCGCGACGCTTGGTTACTGGATGGGTGCGCCCTTTGCTGGCAAGGGTCATATGGCGGGCGCAGTGCGTCTGGTGTGCGGTTTTGCCTTTGACATAGAGGGTCTGCATCGGCTGGAGGCCGCATGCCTGCCGTCCAACGAACGATCACGAAGATTGCTCGAAAGCACAGGTTTCCGGCACGAGGGCTATCTGCGGAAATATCTGAAGATAGCGGGCTCCTGGGAAGACCATCATCTTTATTCGCTGCTTGCAGAAGACCTGCGGCAGGCATAAAGCCATAATACGGCCTCAACTCCGGTGTCCAAGGCTCCGCTGCCTTTGTTTTGCCGTTTGTTCCATGCCTGAAAGGTGCCTGCCAGCATTCATGTTTAACTCCAGAGCAAAATCGGCAAAAGTGCGTAACGGTTTGGTGTCAGGGACCTCCTGGCGGCTTCGGTCTGCATTCATCTGGCTTAGCAGCATTCTGTTTGCCTGTTTCGCCCTGACCAATGTGGCCATGGCTCTGGAACCGGTGGGTATTGGCCGGGACACTGTGGCGCTGGATCTGCTGCCTGCAGTGGAGTTTCACAAAAGCGACGGCAACAATTTTCAGGTTTCCACCGTTCCCGGTGCCGATGGCATTGTGCGCCGCATTGAAGTGGAATCTGTTCTGCCAAACCCAACTGGCAATTGGGCAGTTTTTTCGCTTGCCAACAATGCCGATACGCAGATTGACCGGCTGGTGGTGGCGCCGCATTTCAAACTGGCAGGTTCCGGCGTTGTCTGGCCGGATCTGGGCTCGCGGCGCATAGCTGCCATCACCCCGTCCGAAGGCTTTGCACTGGACCGCCTGGAAAACTCCGAAGCAGATCTGTTTCTCGTCACGCTGGACCCCGGCTCGGTCATCACCTTCGTCGCAGAGCTTTCATCCGACAGGCTGCCCGAAATCCGGTTGTGGGAACCCAACGCCTATAAGGATACGGTCAACGCTTTCACCCTCTATCGCGGGATTGTTCTTGGCATTGCCGGTCTGCTGGCCGTGTTCCTGACCATTCTGTTCGTGGTCAAAGGCTCTGCAGTGTTCCCGGCCACGGCGGCGCTGGCATGGGCTGTTCTGGCCTATGTCTGCATTGATTTCGACTTCTGGCAAAAGCTCATTCCCACCCAGCCCGGTTATGAACGGATATGGCGGGCAAGCACGGAAATTGCGATAGCATTTACGCTGGTCGTGTTTCTCTATGCCTATCTCAACCTGAACCGGTGGCACAGGGCGCTTTCGGCCTTTACGCTGATCTGGCTGTGCGGGCTTGCGGGCCTTGGCATTCTGGCCGTGTTTGAGCCGGCCATAGCGTCCGGCATCGCGCGCATGTCCATGGTTGGCATAGCGGCTGTTGGTGCTGTGTTGATTGTGGTTCTGGCGGTGCATCGGTTTGACCGCGCCTTCATGTTGATACCAACATGGATTCTGATCTGCGCATGGCTTGCCGCTGCGGCTATGACTGTTCAGGGCCGGATCGACAATGACATTGTGCAATCTGCGCTTGGCGGCGGGCTGGTGCTGATTGTGCTTCTGTTCGGCTTCACCGTCATGCAACATGCGTTCGCCGGTGGCACGTTTGCCACTGGGCTGATTTCAGACATGGAACGCCGCTCGCTGGCTCTATCCGGCACGGGTGACGCCATATGGGATTGGGACGTGATGCGGGATCGCATTTTCGTTGGCTCGGATTCAGACGAAATGAGCAATATGCCGTTCCGCACTATGAATGGCCCGGCGCGTGACTGGCTGCCCATTCTGCACCCGGATGACAGGGACAGGTTCAAAGCCACGCTGGATGCCATTATCGAGCACAGGCGCGGGCGCATCTGCCAGGATTTCCGCGTTCGTGGCGAAGAAGGCCATTACCACTGGATGAACCTGCATGCACGCCCTGTTCTGGGCAGCGATGGCGAGGTGGTGCGGTGCGTGGGCACACTCAAGGACGTTACCGGCCGCCACAAGTCTGAAGAGCGGCTGTTGCACGATGCGCTTTACGACCAGTTGACCGGGCTGCCCAACCGCGAATTGCTGCTGGACAGGCTGGATGCGCTGACAAGCATGATCGGCGTTTGCACCGACGTTAAACCAACCATTTTTGTCATCGACATCGACAGTTTCGGCAAGATCAACGAAGAATTCGGCGTTGTCACCGGCGACACGGTTCTGCTGACTGTCGGCCGCCGCCTCAAACGCGTTTTGAAACCGCAGGATTCGCTGGCCCGGCTGGATGCCGATCAGTTCGCAATCCTTCTGACATCGCGCAGCGAAGTGCCGGAAGTTGCGGCATTTGCCGAATATCTGCGCGGGGTCATCCGCGCTCCCATCAGCTTCACCGACACCGAAATTCACCTCACCGGCTCCATCGGCCTGACCGGATGGTCCGACGGCTCCACCCCGGATGAACTGGTGACCGAGGCCGAATTGGCGATGTTTGAGGCCAAGAAGCTGGGCGGCGACCGGATAGAGCCTTACCGCCCCGCCTTCCGAACCAGCAAATCCGGTCGGCAGGAATTGGAAGCGGACCTGCGTCGCGCTTTTACCCGGCAGGAACTGCACCTTTACTACCAGCCGATCATTCGTATCAAGGATGGCAGCACAGCCGGCTTTGAGGTTGCGCTGCGCTGGGAACACCCGCAACGCGGGCTGGTGCCAATGGGTGAACTGGTCAGCGTTGCAGAAGCCAGTGGTCAGATCGAGCAGCTTTGTCAGGTCACTCTGGACGAAGCCACCCGCCGTGCCAGTGACTGGCAACGAATTTCGGGCCGTTCCAGCCTGTTCATCTGCGTCAATATTGCTTCCAGCCAATTGCTGCGTCAGGAACTGATCAATGACGTGTCACGCGTGCTGAAACGCTATCACCTTCCGCCTGAAACTCTGCGGCTGGAATTCACCGAGCCCGTGGTGATGGACAATCCCGAACGCTCGGCCAGACTTCTCGACAAATTGCAGAAAATGGGTGTTGGCCTGACACTGGATGAGTTCGGCTCGGGCCACTCCTCGCTTTCCTATCTCATGCGCTTCCCATTCGACACGCTGAAAATCGACCGTAATTTTCTGCGGGGCGAGCGCCACGATGAACGATTGATGATCTATAGTTCCATTGTCACCATGGCGCATGATCTTGGCCTGACAATCATTGCCGAAGGTGTGGAAACCGATAGCGACGCTGAAAAGCTGAAGCAGTTCAAGTGCGACTATATTCAAAGTCGCCTCTATGCCCCGCCGGTTACAGCGGAAGAAGCAAGGCGGCGATTGCAGGAAAAGCGCACTCGCGGCAAAGACGCCGGAATTCGACGCACGGCATAACCCGTCAGGCGTGCCCCGCTTCCGCAGCCAGAAATGCCGGATCAATGCCCATCTTGGCCAGCGCGCTCGAGTATTTCTGCTCAGCCCGTGTCGAGAACACGATGTCAAAATCACCCGGGCATGTCAGCCAGCCATTCGCCGCAATTTCGCTTTCCAACTGTCCGGCGCTCCAGCCGGCATAGCCCAGCACCATCATCGCCGAATGCGGGCCGGTGCCTTTGGAAAGTGCTTTCAGAATATCCATTGTCGGCGTCAGCGAAATATTGCTGTCCACAACCACGGTGCCGACAGACTTGTAATCGCCTGAATGCAGCACAAAGCCGCGCCCGCTTTCCACCGGGCCGCCATTGGTCACCACAATATTCTTGCCATGTTCCGGCATAAGAATATCCTCGGGCCGCGCAATGACTTCCAACTGCATCAAAAGGGTCGGGAAACTCATGGTCTGTGGCTTGTTAATGACAAACCCCATCGCCCCGTTGGGTGAATGCGCGCAAATGTAAACAACCGATTTTGCAAAGCGTTTGTCGCTCATTCCGGGCATGGCAATCAGGAACGAGCCCTCCAGAGAAGTGCCATTGCCAGCCGCCGCGGTGTTCCGAGTTTCTGTCATCTATATATAATAATCGAGCCGAGATGAAATTTCACCTGTTCCCTGCAATTCTGTTGAGCATCATAGGTGCATTGGCGCCCGATCCTGTCGCTGCCGCTGCCGACCCGCGAGCCAGCTACACCACCCATGGTGTCACCGTTCGCCTGCATGCCCTTCCAGCCGACGCAAATGGTATGATCAAAGGGGCTTTGTCATTCGAGCTTGAACCCGGCTGGAAAACCTATTGGCTCAACCCCGGTCAAACGGGCCTGGCACCAATGCTGGACTTTTCGGGCAGCAGTTTCTCCAGTCCGCCGCAACTGTCGTTTCCAGTGCCTGAGCGCTATGAAGACGCTTACTCATCGTCCATCGTTTACAGCCAGCCCATGGCCATTGCGTTTGCCGCACCTGCCGCGACGGGTGAAAGCCGCCTGAAGCTGGCTGCAACTTTCGGGATTTGCGACACCGTCTGCGTTCCAGCCGCCACCACGCTGGAACTGGATGTGCCGCAGCATCCTTCTCCCGGAGATATTGCTGCTGTAAAAGCGGCTTTCGCAGCCCTTCCCGACGAAGCGACCCAGCCGCTTGTCGCTCATATTGACGGCAACACGTTGTTTGTCGCCAATCCCTTATCCAGCACGCCAGACTCAATCGCTGACATTTTTGTCGCTGCCGCCGATTGGCAGTTCGCGCCGCTGGAAACAGCCGGGATATCCGATGACCATGAGCAGCTAAAACTGATGGTTGATACCCGCCCAAAGGCACATCCGCCAACAATCGAAGCCGACATTCTCATCGTTGATGGCGAATTTGCCCGCATCTGGCGTGGCGTCACCATTCCCGTCCAATAATCCAGCAAAACGTTTCCACGCTCGTGCTCGGGCTCGGTTTCTTTGCCTGACGCAGATCCGAACGCTAAACCGTTTCCACACTTTGCTGGAACTCAATTTCTTTGCCTGACGCAGTTCCGAACGAAAAACCGTTTCACACTTTCGCTGGAACTCAATTTTTCTGCCTGACGCAGTTCCGAACGCAAAACCGTTTCCACACTTTGCTGGAACTCAATTTCTTTGCCTGACGCAGTTCCGAAAACAAAACCGTTTCCACACTTTGCTGGAACTCAATTTTTCTGCCTGACGCAGTTCCGAACGCAAAACCGTTTCACACTTTTGCTGGAACTGCTTAAAGCATTGACCAGTTGCAGTCGCGAGGCCGCCAACCCTTCGAGTCGAAAGAGGAAACACCACATGACAATCAACCCAGGCGACACCATTCCCGAAGCCACCTTCCGCGTTAAAACACAGGACGGACCAAAGCCAATCACAACCGCAGAAGTGTTCGACGGCAAAAAGGTCGTCCTCTTCGGCGTACCCGGTGCCTTCACCCCCACATGCACCATGAACCACCTGCCCGGCTTCCTGGAGTTGAATGACGAAATTCGCGCCAAAGGCGTCGACACCATCGCCGTCGTTGCCGTCAACGATCCATTCGTCATGGGTGCCTGGCAGAATGCAACCGAGGCAGGAGACAAGATCCTGTTCCTCGCAGATGGCTCAGCCGATTTCGTCCGTGCAGCAGGTCTGGATGTCGATCTTTCCGGCGCAGGACTTGGCGTTCGCTCACGTCGTTTTTCAATGATTGTCGACAATGGCGTCGTCAAGTCGATCAATATTGAAGAAGCACCAGGACAGGCCGAGGTTTCTACTGCACGGGCTATTCTGGCTCAGCTCTGAGCACAGACAACCAGACCCTGACGACAGAGCGATTTGCAGCCCTTTGAGCATGCACAAGCGCTCTGTCGGCAAGATCCAGCCTATCTGGACCCAAGATATTCGGCCAATGACCGGCCCGAATATTCAATATGTGCCTTGAGCAGAATGCACGCTTCCTTGATCTTCCCGGACCGGCACAATTCGACAATCTGGCCATGCTCATCACGCGCACGGGCGATAGCCCCCGGCAGCATCAATTGCAGACGCGTATGCCGATCGGACTCCTGCAAGAGGTTGAGGATAATGGCCGAGGAGCGCGGTTGTGCTGCATGGCTGTACAATAGCATATGCAGCTTGGTGTTCAGTTCACCCCAGAGCTGAACATTGTTCACGTCCAGATTGTGTGAATACTCGGCCAGCAGAAGGTCGAGATTACGGTAGTCATCTACCGTCAGATGGGGTGCAGAGCTTTTCAGCAGACGCGGCTCCAGAAGAAGCCGCAGCGAAAACACCTCTTCCAGCTCATCAACCGAAAGTGCCGAAACGACCGCGCCACGATGCGGCGCGATTTTGACCAGCCCTTCGGATTCAAGCTGCATGAGAGCTTCGCGCACCGGGATGCGGCTAACCCCGTAAGTTGCTGCCAAAGTGTCCTGGCGAAGCTGCATGCCAGCCTTCAACTCGCCAGCAACTATTTGCTGGCGAAGCTGGTCTGCTACAGCGGAGGAAATAGTTCGATGCTTTATCGTTTTCCCAACGGGTTTCACGATCGTGGAATTAGCCTGAGACATAATAATGAGATACTCGCTCGTCCTTACGGAGGCTGCATTATAAATCAACCTGAAATATAACTACCATGATAAACTACATATCTTCAACTTATTATTAAATGTACTAAGTAATCATTTGCTAAAAATAGAATAGAATATAATATAAAAACTCAACTCAGGGTTTAGTTCGGCAGAGACCGTCGTCACTCCGCGAGTCTATACAGTGCCTGCCACCGCCGCCTTGAAAGGCGCCATGCCCTCCCTCGCCAGCTCATCCGCTCGCTCGTTCAACTCATGGCCAGCATGGCCCTTGATCCAATGGAACGTCACGTCATGTTGCTGCCGCAACGCGTCCAGCTCCTGCCACAGCTCGGCATTTTTGACCGGCTTTTTGTCCGCTGTTTTCCAGCCGTTGCGTTTCCAGCCGAATATCCACTTGGTTATGCCATCGCGCAGATATTGTGAATCGGAATGAATATCCACCGCCGATGGTCGGTTCAAAGCTTCCAGCGCCCGGATGGCAGCAAGCAGCTCCATACGGTTGTTTGTGGTCGGCGATTCCCCGCCCTTCAACTCCTTGCGCGATGCGCCGTAGATCAAAATGGCTCCCCAACCGCCGGGGCCAGGATTGCCCGAACACGCCCCGTCGGTGTAAATTTCCACGCGCTTCGTCATTGGTTCAGCAATTGCGATGTAAAGCCGTAATCTGCCACACTGCGAACTTGCCGGTGAAACCGGGATTTCTGCAAATATTCCTTCGGATCTTTTTTGGTCACGAACGAAGTATCCGGAATGTGGATCCAGTCATACAGGCGCGTCAGCATAAACCGCATGGAAGCGCCCCTGCACAAGATCGGCAGGGCCTCAAGCTCTTCTACGGAAAGGCTCCGCACGGAATTATATCCTTCCAGCATGGCGCGGCCCTTGGTGATGTTGAACGCACCATCCTGTTCGAAGCACCAGGCCCCGAGGCAGATCGCCAGGTCGTAGACCAGAATGTCATTGCAGGCGAAATAGAAATCAATCAGCCCGGACAATTCGCCTTGTAGAAAAAATACATTGTCGTTGAAAAGATCGGCGTGGATGACTCCGGTTGGCAGGTTGCTGGGCCAGTTGGCCTCCAGAAATGCCAGTTCCGATTCAATTTCCGCCGAAAGGCCTGCTTCAACCTCGGCTGTGCGCGGCCCGCACCCTTCATAAAGTGGACGCCATGCGGCAACCGAAAGGGCGTTTGGACGCTGTAGGGCAAAGTCCTGCCCCTTCAGATGCATGCCCGCAAGCGCTTCTCCCACCTGCCATGCCTGTCCAGCCGTTGGGCGGCGTGTCCACATTCCCTCCAGAAATGTGAACAAGGCAGCAGGCCGGCCCGCCAGTTCGCCCAGTGCAAGTCCATGACTGTTCTTCACCGGCAACGGGCACGACAGGCCCTCGGCCGCCAGATGCTCCATCAACCCGATGAAAAACGGCAGATCATTCCTGTCCACCCGCTTTTCATAAAGCGTCAGAATATAGGTTCCACCCTCTGCCCTAAGCAGAAAATTGGAATTTTCCACGCCCTCTGCGATGCCCTTATAAGATAACAGCTTACCCAGACCGTAATCGGCCAGAAATGCCGTCACCTCATTTTCGGACACATCTGTGTAGACAGCCATTTACGCAACACTTCCATTAGAGGCCTGCCGATGGCCGTTCACAAAGGCCATATCCTCTGTCTCAAGCGGCACATCCCGAATGCTGCGCATGACCGGGAAGTTTTCGGTTTCAATGGCCGTTTGCAGCAGTTCAATCGTCACATCAAACCGTTCGCGCAGGGAGTCCAGAATATCATCGGTGAGGATTTCCGGCGCTGATGCGCCAGCCGACATGCCGATCACCATATCCGGGCCAATATCCTGCCATGGCAGATCCATCTTGCCCTGCACCAGCAAGCCGCGCCTGGACCCGGCGCGCTCCGCCACTTCGACCAGACGCCGTGAATTGGAAGAGTTTGGCGCGCCGACAATAAAAAACAGATCCGTTTCCGGTGCAGCCGCTTTCACCGCATCCTGCCTGTTGGTTGTGGCATAGCAGATGGATTCTGAAGAGGGAGCACTGAGCAGCGGAAATTTTTTCTGAAGCGCAACAATGATGCCCGCAGTGTCATCCACTGACAGCGTGGTCTGTGTAACGAAGCCCAGCATTGCAGGATCAGCGGGTTCGAACTGCGCCACATCCTCTTCTGTCTCAATCAAAATGACGGCGCCATCGGGCAGTTGCCCCATGGTACCAACAACTTCCGGATGGCCGCGGTGGCCAATCAACAGAACCTGTCGCCCCAGACGCATGTGCCGCATTGCCTGTTTGTGAACCTTGGACACAAGCGGGCAAGTTGCATCCAGATACAACATTTCGCGCCGCTCAGCCTCGGCTGGCACGGATTTGGGCACACCATGCGCCGAAAATACAACCGGTTGGCCGTCATCGGGAATGTCGGTCAATTCCTTGACGAAAACCGCGCCCATACCGCGCAGCCCCTCGACCACATATTTATTGTGGACAATTTCATGCCGCACATAAACGGGCGTGCCGTATTTCTTCAGCGCCAGAACAACAATCTGAATTGCCCTGTCCACTCCGGCACAGAACCCTCTTGGCTCGCACAGGCGGATTGTCAGCTTTGGTCTGGACTGCAAATTGGACACCCTGTTCTCAACCGGAGCATGCTGGCTAGCACTACCCGCCTTTTCTATTGCCTGTCATGTGATTTTTCGATCACTCGAAACGCCTTCACCCTTCACCTTGCCGCCTGGTCCCGCGTTGAGGCGTAAAATGCTCGGTGCCCCAAAACTCTTCAACCTCCCCGCCGCTGCTGAACAACCAGAAAAACCAGAAGCCCACCGAGCATGGCGGCGATGCCATACCAAGTGATTGCATATTCCAGATGGTTGTTGGGAATGGTGATGATCGTCTGGCCGCCCGTCGGATAGCCGCCAGGAACCTCTGATGCCTTGGCATCCACCACAAACGGTGCCAATTTCACACCTTCCGGCAACTCCACACCCTGCGCCATTTCCAGCAGGTTCTTCCAGAAAAACGTATTCTCAGCCAGATCATTGTCCGGGGTGAAATCGAGATCCGGCTTCTCAAGCGCGGGGTTGCGGGCAAGCCCGTCAACCTCCACCTCACCTGCTATCTGCCCCTCAGCCCGCTTCGCAGGATCCTTGGCAGGATAAGGCACAAAACCCCGATTGATGAAAATGGCGTCTGATCCGTCATCCAGTATCAGCGGTGTAAAAATGTTCCAACCGGATTCACCTTTGTAGGTTGAGAGAAAATGCCGCTCTGCCGTGTGGTCAAACCGGCCCCTGACCCGGATCGGCACGTAGTCAACATCACCGGTATCTTGAAAGAGTGCCGATACCTCGTCGAAAGAAAGAACCGGCCCGTTGGCACGGTCTTCGATTTTGGCGATCAGATCCTGTTTCCAGCCAAGCCGCTCCACCTGCCATGTACCCAGGCTGATCAGGATAGCCAGAGAGACCAGCCCCAGCACCAGCGCTGTCCAGAAACGGACAGGCGACATGAATGGCTTGGCACTCTCCTGCCCGGCTACAGTTTTATTTGGGGTCACCACGTGTCCAGACACCTTCTGCAGCCTTATGGCGATACTGCATGCCAACCATCAGACTTTTGAACAGACGCAACAGGGGCAATGTGATGATTGCCGTAAATGGAATCCACAGCAGAAAATGCACCCAGAAAGGCGGCATATATGCGACCTCCACATACAGCGCCAGACCGGTAACCAGCATACCAATGATGATCATACCGAAAAATGCCGGACCATCGGCCTGATCCAGCGGCGTCAAATCCGCATGGCAATGGTTGCATCGCGTTTCAAGCTTCAACGCACCCGCATACAGCCGCCCTTCGCCGCAATATGGACACCGCCCCTTCAGAGCGCGCTTAAGCGCGTCGCGCTGATCTGTGGCAACATGCTGACCGGTCATTTCCGATACCTCAAAAACGAAAAAGGCGGCTCCAGGGAGCCGCCTTTGCATCTGTTCAGACGAACTCAATGTATTGGCGCGCCCCAGCTGCCCCACACATAAATCGCGAAGAACAGGAAGAGCCATACGACGTCAACAAAGTGCCAATACCACGCCGCAGCCTCAAAGCCAAAGTGCTTATGCAATGTGAAGTGGCCGCGAATGGCGCGCAGCAGACATACCGCCAGGAAGATGATGCCGACAATGACATGGAAGCCATGGAAGCCCGTTGCCATGAAGAATGTCGAACCATAGATCGAACCGCCGAATGCAAATGGCGCATGCACATATTCGTAGTACTGAACATAAGAGAAGATAACGCCAAGCAGCACGGTCAGCGCCAGGCCGGTGATCAGCGACTTGCGATCATCTTCCAGCATTGCGTGGTGCGCCCAGGTGGCCGTTGTGCCGGACAAGAGAAGCGTAATGGTGTTGAACAGCGGCAGGTGCAGCGGGTCGATCACTTCCAGACCGGCAGGTGGCCACTGGCCGCCGAGCGCATCCACTCGCTGATACTGCACAGCTTCATTCGGAAACAGGCTTGCGTCAAAAAATGCCCAGAACCAGGCAACAAAGAACATCACCTCAGAGGCGATGAACATGATAACGCCATAGCGCAAATGCAGTGAAACAACGCGGGTGTGGAAGCCCTGATGACTTTCCTTGATGCAATCCGACCACCAGGCAAACATGGTGTAGAGCACAATTGCCAGGCCGATGAAGAAGATCCACGGCGTTGCCAGATCAAGCCCGCCAAAAGCAAACGGCAAGCCGTTCAGGTCGCGGAACCAGGCAACCGCGCCAAAAAGCAGGATGAATGCACCCACTGAACCAACGAATGGCCATGGGCTGGGGTCTATGACGTGATAGTCATGATGCTTTTCGTGCGTTTGTGCCATTTCGTTTCCCACATTCGAAGCAGCCCGCCTGATCTGGCGAACCGGGCCCCGTCTAGTCCTTGTCCCCGACATTTCCGCCCGGCAAGCCAGCGGAAGCGCCCGTCTGTTTCATTGCAACCAGAGGCAACGGCCTCCGGTCATGTGGCTGCAACCGCAAGCCAACTTGCGGTCATAAGTTTTTACAACTGGTCCCGCACCTTGCCCTTGGCCGGCACAGCAGCAACAGGCTCGTCACCGGTGTCGATAGGGAACAGAGTGTAAGACAGTGTTATCGTTGGCCCGCTCTTGAGCTCTTCCACGTCCAGCATCGCCGGATCAACGAAGAACACAATCGGCATTTCAATATCTTCGCCCGGCTGCAATGTCTGCTCGTCAAAGCAGAAGCAATACAGCTTGTTGAAATAGACACCCGCGGCCAGTGGCGTTACGTTGAATGTGGCCTGGGCAACAATCGGCTTGTCCGAATTGTTGCGAACCCGAAAGGCCGTCTGCCGCGTTTCACCCAACTTGACGGTGACCTGCCGCTCAACTGGCTGGAATGTCCACGGAACAGCCGAGGATGAATTGGCGTCGAACCGGACATTGATCGTCCTGTCCAGCACAACGGAAGACCCAGCCTCGGCCCGTTGGGTTGTGCCACCATAACCCGTTACCTGACAGAACAACTCATAGAGCGGAACAGACGCATAGGCGGCGCCAAGCATGCCAAACGCAAACAACAGGCAGCCAAAACCGATATTGCGACCGCGGCGCGCCAGGCTCGCCTTGGATGGTGCTTTCCGAGCGGATGTCGATTCCGTCAAACCGAGTCTCCTATCTTGATGACCGCAACGACATAAAAGACGACGACCAGCACTGCGAGAAAAAGCCCGATCGCAATCGACCGCTTGCGCTGTGCCTTTCGTTCTTCCGGTGTCAGAATGATTGGTTCATCCGCCATGTCAAAATCCACCAAATCCAACAAATCGCTCTATCACACCTTCTATCAGAAGAAGCACGAACAGCGAAAACAGATAAACGATCGAGAAACGAAACAGCTTCTTGGCCGGAAGCATTTCCTCATCCTGATCGCTCATGCGGAACACAGCCAGACCATGACGCAGAAAATTCAGGCCGAGCAGTGCCGAAACCACACCATAGACCGGGCTGGCAAAGCCCAGAAGGTAAGGCGCAACCCCGACAGGTACGAGAATGAGGCTGTATACGAAAATTTGCAGGCGAGTTGCAGCAGTGCCAGCCACATTGGGCAGCATCGGAACTCCAGCCTTGCCATAATCTCCCATTTTGAACAGTGCCAGCGCCCAGAAATGCGGTGGCGTCCAGAGGAAGATGATGAGAAAAAGAACAAAACTTTCCAGCGATACGCCGCCTGTCACAACGGCCCAGCCAACCATGGGCGGGAAAGCACCCGCTGCACCACCAATCACAATGTTCTGCGTGGTGCGGCGCTTGAGAGCCATGGTGTAAAATACAGCGTAAAACCAGATGGTGAACGCCAGAAACCCAGCAGCAAACCAGTTTGCCACAAGCCCCAGAAGCAGCACGGAAAAAATTGAGAGCGACAGGCCGAATGCCAACGCCGCCTCCGCGGTGATACGCCCGGAGGGAACGGGCCTCTTGGCCGTTCTGGACATCAGCCGGTCTATATCTGCGTCGTACCACATGTTTAGCGCGCCGGAAGCACCCGCGCCCAAAGCGATGGCCAGAAGCGAAATAAAGCCGAGCACGGGATGAACCGAACCTGGAGCAAGCACAAAGCCGGTAACAGCGGTCAACATGACCAGAGACATGACGCGTGGCTTGAGCAGGCTGATGAAATCACCTGGCCCGGCAAGGCTGATGCCCGGCCTGCTGATTGCGTTATGGCTGAAATCGGTAGCGCTCAAAATACTGACCTTCATTCTACCTGAATTGCGTAAAACCGACTGACCGGTCTTGAATGCGGGCCGCCCCGCCCATGAGGGCGAAGCGGTATCATGTCATTCCGCCGATCAGCGGATGCGTGGAAGCTCTTCCCACTGGTGGAATGGTGGTGGCGAAGAAAGCTGCCATTCCAGCGTTGTCGCACCTGGTCCCCACGGATTGTTGCCGGCAACGCGCTTGACGCGGAATGCTTCATACACACCGTAGAGGAAGATCAGCACCGAAACGCCTGAGATGTAGGAACCGATGGAGGAAACATAGTTCCAGCCGGCAAATGCATCCGGATAGTCGACGTAGCGGCGTGGCATGCCAGCAGCACCAAGGAAGTGCTGCGGGAAGAACACGACGTTAACGCCGATGAACATGACCCAGAAATGCAGCTTTCCGATGAACTCGTTGTACATGTACCCGCTCATCTTCGGGAACCAGTAGTACCAGCCCGCGAAAATACCGAAAACAGCACCCAGCGACAGAACGTAATGGAAGTGCGCAACCACGTAGTAGGTGTCGTGCAGAACACGATCCATACCGGCATTGGCCAGCTTTACGCCTGTGACACCGCCAACGGTGAACAGGAAGATGAAGCCGATTGCCCAGTACATTGGCGTGCGCAGAGTGACTGACCCACCCCACATTGTTGCAATCCACGAGAAAATCTTGATGCCGGTTGGCACCGCAATCACCATGGTTGCAAACACGAAATAACGCTGCGTGTTGAGCGAGATGCCCGTGGTGTACATGTGGTGCGCCCACACAACGAAGCCAACAACGCCGATGGCGATCATGGCATAGGCCATGCCGAGATAGCCGAAGACTGGCTTTTTCGAGAAGGTCGAGATGATGTGACTGACAATGCCAAACGCTGGCAAGATCATGATGTACACTTCCGGATGACCGAAGAACCAGAAAAGATGCTGGTACAGGATCGGATCACCGCCGCCTTCAGGCGAGAAGAATGTCGTGCCGAAGTTACGGTCTGTCAAAAGCATGGTGATGGCGCCAGCCAGAACCGGCAGCGACAGCAAAAGCAGGAATGCGGTTACAAGCTGCGACCATGCAAACAGAGGCATCTTGTGCAGCGTCATGCCCGGAGCGCGCATGTTCAGGATGGTGGTGATCATGTTGATTGCGCCGAGAATTGACGACGCACCGGAAAGGTGAACCGCAAAAATGGCAAGATCAACCGCCGGCCCGGGGTGGCCCGATGTTGATAGCGGCGGATAAAGCGTCCAGCCCGTGCCAGCGCCCACAGAACCCGGAGCACCTTCCACGAAAAGCGACAGGATCAACAAGAGGAAAGATGGGACCAGCAGCCAGAACGCGATGTTGTTCACGCGGGGGAAAGCCGTGTCCGGTGCGCCAATCATGATTGGCACGAAATAGTTGCCGAAGCCGCCAATCACCGCAGGCATAACCACGAAGAACACCATGATAAGCCCGTGGGCCGTGGTGAACACGTTGAACAATGCAGGGTCGCCAAAAAACTGAAGCCCAGGCTCCTGCAATTCAGCACGGATGGCAATCGACAAGCTGCCGCCAATCAAACCCGCAATGATTGAGAACACCAGGTAAAGAATACCGATGTCCTTGTGGTTGGTAGAATTCACCCAGCGCACCCACCCTGTCGGGATTTTGTGCTCATGGGCTTGATGGGAAGAGGCGTTCGCCATGTCAGTCTCCGTTGAACGCTTTGATTTCAGGTCAGCGAGCCGCAACGTCGAGGCCGCTTGCGGCTTCGATTTCAGCGTTCAACTGCTCATTTGCGGTATCAAGATTTTCAGCGGCGGCAGCCAGCCAGTTGGCAAACTGCTCTTTGCTCACTACCCGCACGGCGATTGGCATGAAGGCATGGTCGCGGCCGCAAAGTTCTGAACACTGGCCGTAGAGAATGCCTTCCCGCTCGGCCATGAACCAATATTCGTTCATGCGACCGGGAACCGAGTCAACCTTGACGCCCAATGACGGCACGGCAAAGGAATGCACCACATCGCCCGATGTTGTCAGGAGGCGGATAACCGTGTTGACCGGAACAACCATCTCATTGTCCACCGCCAGAAGTCGTGGATAGAGATTCATGTTTTCCTTGCCGGAGGAATCGCGATCGCCTTCCTGCAGCATATAAGACAGGAATGACACTGGCTCAGCAGCCTCTTCACCCTCGGCTACAACCTCTTCAGCCTGGTATTCATAACCCCAGTACCACTGATATCCGGTTGCCTTGACGGTGAGTTCAGGCTCGCTCGGCGGGTTGTACTGCGCTGTCAGAAGCTGGAAGGATGGAATGGCAAGGCACAGCAGGATCAGCACTGGCGCCAGAGTCCAGATCACTTCGATCAGAGTGTTATGGCTTACACGTGAAGGGTTCGGGTTGCGGCTGGCGCTGTAGCGCACGATGCACCATGCCAGAAGCAAGGCGACGAAAATTACGATCGGGACAATAAACCACAGAGTGTAGGTACTGAACCAATGGATCTGCGCTTCAATTGGCGACATTGCCTCTTGCAAACCCAGCTGCCAGGGATGCGGCTGACCAGGCAGCGCCGTTTCCTGAGCTGATGCGACAGCCGGCGTAGCGGCAAGCATCGCGCTAGCAATAAATGTTCTCTTCACGAAATGCTCTCCCCGCGAGGATATTCCCGATTAACCGTCAAGCGCTGGCGGCGTTTTCGGTGCAGGGCCAGATGACCCGAAACTTGAAATGCCGCCAATGTGCAACTGGCCGGCCCGCTTAAAACCACGAAACCGCCCGTTTCGCAACAAGTGCAAATCACCGGACGATCACAATGGAATGTCTTCGGTGACCCGATAGCAAACCCTGCCCATTCGCGCCACAAGTTTAGACCCATTCTTGCATTGAAGCGAGCGATTCGATTTGAATCAGGGGTTTGCAGCGCCCTAAAGGCATCGCATAACCATTGTAACAAACGCTGACTTGGCGGGTTTGATTCGGATTTCAAAATCAAATGCACACTTTTTTGCGACTGATTACACTATGTACCACTCTGGCGGTTCTGCCGGTTGCTGCCCTGGCGCAATCGGGCACCACGGGTGCCGTTCGCTCCACGCATGGCGAATGGTCACTTGTCTGCGAGCAGCCTGCCGGCGCCCCGGAAGAACAATGCGCACTTCTTCAGAATGTGGTTGCCGATGACCGTCCGGAAATCGGCCTTTCCATTCTGGTGCTGAAAACAGCCGATGGTCAGGCGGAAATTCTGCGGGTGCTGGCACCACTTGGCATTTTGCTGCCAAACGGCCTCGGTCTTTATATCGACGGCAAAGACATTGGCCGGGCGCAATTTGTCCGCTGCTTTGAAGATGGCTGCTATGCCGAGGTGATTCTGGACCCGACCTTGCGGGAAACCTTGTCCTCCGGTTCGTCGGCCACCTTCATTGTGTTCCAGACGCCGGAACAGGGAATTGGCATTCCAGTTGAATTGACCGGCTTTGCCGAGGGCTTTGCCGCACTCAAATAGCACCTGATCGGCCGCGGAAAATCTGCGCCATCATGATGAGAGTTTCATGACATTTTCTTTGATAGACCGCTTTGATATTTCGCAGGAAAAGCTGCGCAGCCGATTGGCTGCAGCCTTGCATCGCGCCGATGATGGCGAGCTTTTTCTGGAATATCGCGAGCAGGAATCGCTGGTTTTTGACAATGGCCGGCTGAAAGCGGGCAATTTCTCCACCGATCAGGGCTTCGGCATGCGCGCGGTTGCTGGCGAAGCTGTGGGCTTTGCCCATTCAGGTGAATTTTCTGCCGCTGCATTAGGCCGCGCAGCCGATGCAGTCGCAGCAGTAACCTCCGGCTACTCGCCCCAGGTTGCATCCGGGCCGGAAGGCACCAATCGCAAGCTTTATGGTGAGGAAAACCCAATTCCCTCCCCCGGCTTTGATGAAAAGGTGCGGCTGCTTCAGGAAATAGATGCCTATCTGCGGCAGAAAGACCCGGCCGTTCGCCAGGTCTCTGTTTCACTGGGTGCACAATGGCAGGTGGTGGAAATACTGCGCGCCGATGGAAGACTGGTGCGGGATGTGCGGCCGCTGGTGCGCATGAACGTTTCGGTTATTGCCGGGCGGGGTGATCGCAGCGAAAGCGGTTCTGCCGGTGGCGGCGGTCGCATCGGCTTTCAGGGCTATCTGGAAACCGGCAACTGGCAAGCCATGGCAGATGCCGCTCTGGCACAGGCGCTGGTCAATCTGGAAGCAGTGCCCGCCCCCGCCGGCACTTTTGATATTGTGTTGGGCGCAGGCTGGCCGGGCGTCATGCTACACGAGGCCGTGGGCCATGGCCTGGAGGGCGACTTCAACCGCAAGAAAACCTCGGCCTTTTCCGGCCTGATGGGTGAAATGGTGGCAGCTCCGGGTGTCAGCGTGGTGGATGATGGCACGTTGGCTGAACGGCGCGGCTCATTGACCATTGATGACGAAGGCACACCAACTGCCCGCAACGTGCTGATCGAGAATGGTCGGCTGGTCGGTTACATGCAGGACAGGCAGAATGCCCGGCTGATGGGTATGAGCGCTACTGGCAATGGCAGACGCCAGTCATACGCTCATGCGCCAATGCCGCGCATGACAAACACAATCATGCTGTCGGGTGGTTACACGCCAGATGAAATTCTCGCTTCGGTCAAAGACGGCATCTATGCCGTGTCCTTCGGTGGAGGACAGGTGGACATCACATCCGGCAAGTTCGTTTTCGCCTGCACGGAAGCCTATCGCATTCGCAATGGCAAAGTGGCCGAGCCGGTCAAGGGTGCCATGTTGATTGGCAATGGCCCGGATGCAATGCACCGCGTTTCCATGGTGGGGAACGACATGGCGCTGGATCACGGCATCGGCATGTGCGGCAAGGCGGGTCAGGGAGTGCCGGTGGGTGTTGGCCAGCCCCATTTGCGCATGGACAAAATGACGCTGGGCGGCACACAGACCTGAAGCATTTTCAGCTTGTTCTGCGTGAGTGGAACTGACGCTGCGGCCCTGCCCCGGCGTCAGTTGGTCAACTGTTATGGATAGAGGCGTTGGGCCTGCCAGTTGCCAGCCGCATCCCGCGTGAAACGAAAGCGGTCATGCAGGCGAAAAGAACAGTCCTGCCAGAACTCGATTTCAACAGGCACAATGCGAAAACCGGACCAGCGCGGAGGGCGTGGAATATCTCCAGTGCCAAACTGCTGTTCATATTCGCTGATTCGCTGCTCAAAAACGGCCCGGTCGGCCAAAGGTTGCGACTGGTCTGATGCCCAGGCGCCAATACGGCTGGCGCGTGGGCGGGTGGCGTAATACTCATCCGCTTCCGCATCGCTCACCACTTCCACGGTTCCGCGCACACGCACCTGGCGGCGTTGCGATTTCCAGTGGAAACACAGTGCAGCAACCGGGTTTTCCAACAATTCACGCCCCTTGGCGCTTTCAAAGTTGGTATAAAAAACAAAGCCCCGCTCGTCGAATCCCTTCATGAGAACCACGCGAATGTCCGGAAATCCATTGGAATCCACGGTGGCAAGCGACATCGCGGTCGGGTCATTCAGCTCGGTCTCGCGGGCAAGCTTTAACCATGTTTCAAACGCGACTATGGGATCTTGCCCCAGTTCATCCCTTGTTAATGTCGGACGACTCATAGTTTCCGCAATCTCCTGCTTGAGTTTTTGGGAAACCTAATGGGGTTTGTGGCTTTCAGCAAAGAAAACTATCCGCTCCAGGCTGTACGAGGTGCAGCATGCGGGCTTTTTGGTGTGGCCGCGCTTATGCTGGGTGGTTGCACCATTGCCGGTGGTGGGCTGGAAGATATGATTGACCACAGCACCATCACCTCATCCATAGCCCGCCCTGCCAAAGTGCCACCCCCGGCGGGTGATGCAGATCAGCTTTCTGACGGCAACACTGTGCGCAATGCGGTTTCCGCCGCCAAACTGGGCAGCGGAATGGAACCCCTGCCCTGGGCCAATGCGCAAACCGGTGCCTTTGGAACCATCACCGCAATTTCCGAGGTGCGCACAGGCCCGGCAATTTGCCGCAGCTTCACCACGTCGCGCCAGCGGTTTGACGGCATTGCCCTTTATTCCGGACAAGCCTGCACGGCGGGAGCCGGTGACTGGGTTTTGACCCAATTCTCCGAAGCGGGCTGATTTGGCCTGACCTGGCTCTTAACGCAGCGCTTGTGACTTGCCATATAAATGGCAAAATAGAGCAATTGACGCAAAACTGTGCCATAGCTTTCAGCACGCAAGCGCGCCGTTATTGAGCAGAAGGATAGATCAGGAATGCAAGACCCGTACTCTGTGCTTGGTGTCGCCAGAACGGCCAGCGAAAGTGAAATAAAGTCGGCTTTTCGCAAACTTGCAAAAAAGTATCATCCGGATGCCAATTCCAACGATCCTCAGGCGAGCGCGCGCTTCAACGACATCAATCAGGCTTATGAAATCCTTGGCGACAAGGAAAAGCGCGGTCAGTTTGATCGGGGCGAGATTGACGCCGACGGCAAGCCGAAATTTCAGGGGTTCAGCGGCGGCAACCCGTTTGGCGGCGGTGGCGGCCAGAATTTTGGTGGCAATCCCTTCGGCGCTGGCGGGCGCGGCGGCTTTGAGGGTGATGCCAGCGGCTTTTCCGATTTTTTCGAACAGGCTTTTGGCGGCGCGGGTGCGCGCTCAAGGCAGCGTCGCCCTGCCAATATGAAGGGTGAAGACATCCGCGCCACCTTGCGGGTTCGGCTGGAAGACGTGATCAGCGACGAAAAGGTTGAGGCGGTTTTCCCCACCGGCAAACGCCTTGCTATCCGCCTGCCGGATGGGGTGGAAGACGGCCAGACGATTCGCCTGCGCGGTCAGGGGCAGCCGGCACCGGTTCCCGGCGGCAAGGATGGCGATGCGCTGATCACAATTTCCTTTGCTGAACACCCGCGTTTTACGTTGCGCGGACGCGACCTTCTGTTGCGTGCAGAACTGCCGTTGGAAACCGCGATTCTGGGCGGGCGGCTTATGGTCGAAACGCTGGACGGACGCGTTGCTGCCAAAATTGCACCGTGGTCAAACTCGGGAAAAACTTTGCGGCTGCGGGGCAAAGGCCTGACGCAAAAGGGCGGCGAGCGCGGCGACATGTTGATAACGCTGGAAATTGTTCTGCCTGAAAACAAAGATGAAGAGCTCATGCAGTTTATGGAAAGCAGAGTGAAAAGCACTGCCGCCGAATAAAGCCTCCTGCTCTCGAAGCATGTCACTGCGTTGCCAAGCGTGAACTTGTCGGGAAGTTCGGCCTATGCCATACCGCGCCGCGAAAGCGCGTTGCCGAAAACGGGTGGAATCACTTCACCTTTTGGCACCGCGCCTGATTTTTTAAATGATGCGGCCCGTTGTTTACCCAAAAATCACGAGTTGCCTGAAATAACGTGCATTACATTGCTTGAAGGAGCGCGCCCATGGCGGAAGCAAACGGCCTAATGGCTGGTAAACGCGGTTTGATACTGGGCGTCGCCAACAATCGTTCAATCGCCTATGGCATTGCCCGCGCATTGGCCGAACAGGGTGCGGAAATTGCTCTGACCTGGCAGGGAGACGCTCTGAAAAAACGTGTCGAACCGCTGGCCTCCGAGTTGGGTGCTGTGCTGGCCGGACATTGTGATGTTTCCGATGCCAGCACGATTGATGCGGTTTTCGAGACGCTGGAAAAGCAGTGGGACTCGCTGGATTTTGTCGTCCATGCCATCGGCTTTTCCGACAAGGATGAGCTGACGGGACGTTATGTGGACACGAGCGAGGGCAATTTCACCAAGACCATGCTGATTTCGGTCTATTCGCTGACGGCCATTGCCCAGCGTGCTGAAAAAATGATGGTGAATGGCGGCTCCATTCTGACGCTGACTTACTACGGCGCCGAAAAAGTGATGCCGCATTACAATGTCATGGGCGTTGCCAAGGCAGCGCTGGAAGCATCGGTACGTTATCTCGCAGTTGACCTTGGCAGCAAGGCCATTCGCGTTAATGCCATATCCGCCGGCCCCATCAAAACACTGGCCGCATCAGGCATTGGCGACTTCCGCTATATTCTGAAGTGGAACGAGTACAACTCGCCGCTCAAGCGCACAGTCACCATTGACGAGGTTGGCCAATCGGCACTCTATCTTCTGTCCGATATGTCCACCGCGGTGACCGGCGAAGTGCATCATGTTGACTCGGGCTACCACACTGTTGGCATGAAGGCGGTTGATGCGCCGGACATTTCTGTCATCAAGGACTGACCATATCCTGATGACAGCGATCCTTCCCCTGATTTACCTGTGCCGTCACGGCCAGACGGACTGGAATGCGGTGGGCCGTATTCAGGGGCAGATCGACACGCCATTGAACAATCTTGGCCGCGCTCAGGCCAAACGCAACGGGCGGTATCTGCGCAACGTGCTGGGAGAGGGAATTGCCGGTTTCGACTTTCTGGCCAGCCCCCTCGCCCGCACCCGCGAAACAATGCGCATCATTCGGCGGGAATGCAGCCTGCCGGAAGAGGATTTTGCCACCGATCCGCGTTTGATGGAGCTGAATTTCGGCGATTGGCAGGGCTACACACTGGCCCAGATTGCCGAGCACGACATGCCCGCCATTCGTGAGCGCAAAGCGCATAAGTGGGATTTTGTGCCACCGGGCACAGAGGGTGAATCGTATCAGATGCTGGCAGAAAGGGCGCAACCCGTGTTCGAAGCGCTGCAGCGGCCCACCATTGTTGTCGCTCATGGCGGCATCAGCCGAATTTTCCTTAAACTATATGCGGCCACCCCCGGTGCAAAGGCCGCGCACAGCGCTGTCTTTCAGGACAGGATCCTGAAATTCGAAAACGGTCAGGTCAGCTGGGTTTAGCGCAGTTCCGCAAATTCAGACTGATGCCCGGTTTAACGGGTCTTGCCGTTGAAGCGAACTCGCTTCAACGAGAAATACAAAGCCCTTACTTTGTCGCATTGTCTTGCCGTTGAGGCGAACTCGCTTCAACGAGAAATGCAAAGACTCTTTACTTTGTCGCATTGTCTTGCCGTTGAGGCGAACTCGCTTCAACGAGAAATGCAAAGACTCTTTACTTTGTCGCATTGTCTTGCCGTTGAAGCGAACTCGCTTCAACGAGAAATGCTTGGGTACGCTTAATGATTTGACGCATGGCCGCAGCCTGCCTAAAACCGGCGCAGCAAAAGCGCGCCTGTATAGAGGTTTCATGTCGCACAACAGTTTCGGCCATCTTTTCCGCGTTACCACGTTTGGTGAAAGCCACGGCGTGGCCATTGGCTGCATTGTTGATGGCACTCCTCCTGGCCTGCGGTTCACTCGCGCCGAAGTTCAGTCATTTCTGGACAAGCGGCGCCCCGGCCAGTCGCGCTACACCACGCAGCGGCAGGAACCGGACACGGTTGAAATTCTGTCCGGGGTGATGGAAGAAGCCGATGGCACGCTGGTTGCCACCGGCACGCCGATCGCCATGGAAATTCGCAATGTCGATCAGCGGTCGAAGGATTATTCCGATATCGCTCGCCGCTACCGCCCAGGACATGCCGATATCAGCTACGACATGAAATATGGCGTGCGCGATTATCGCGGTGGTGGACGGTCCTCTGCGCGGGAAACCGCAACACGGGTTGCAGCAGGCGCAATTGCCCGAAAAATTGTGCCGGGACTTCAGGTGCGCGCAGCATTGGTGCAGATTGGCAGCCGCGCCATTGCACGTGAAAGATTTGATTGGGCAGAGGTTGATAACAACCCGTTCTTCTGCCCCGACGCGGAAACTGCCGTACTCTGGGCGGAAGACCTGGACAAAGTGCGCAAGTCCGGCTCTTCAATCGGCGCCGTGGTTGAAGTCGTGGCCGAGGGCGTTCCGCCCGGCCTCGGTGCCCCGCTCTATGGCAAGCTGGACCAGGACATTTCCGGCAATCTGATGTCGATCAACGCTGTAAAAGGCGTTGAAATTGGTGACGGCTTTCTGGCAGCTACGCTGTCCGGCGAAGAAAATGCCGATGAAATCCGTATCGGCCCGGACGGCAAGCCGGTTTTCCTGTCCAATCACGCAGGTGGCATTCTGGGCGGCATTTCCACCGGCCAACCGGTTATTGCCCGCTTTGCCGTCAAGCCTACATCATCCATTCTAACCCCACGCCGCTCAATTGATGCGGATGGACAGGAGGTGGATGTGATGACCAAGGGCAGGCATGATCCCTGCGTGGGCATTCGAGCGGTGCCGATTGGCGAGGCAATGGTGGCATGTGCAATCGCCGACCACTATTTGCGCCACCGTGGCCAGACAGGGCGTGGATGAAAACGCGCCTCTACCACAACGCTATTTTTGCCGAGCATCTGACCGGACCGGGGCACCCGGAGCGGCCGGAGCGCATGCGCGCTGTGGAATCGGCGCTGGAGGACGAGACGTTTCACCTGTTGGAGCGCGAGGAAGCGCCCGAAGGTCGCTTGCAGGATGTCTATCTTTGCCATCCTGAAACCTACGTGCGCCGCGTAGCCAAGGCCACTCCGTCCGAGGGGCTGGCGCGCATTGATGATGACACGATTGTCAGCCCGCGCAGCTTCGCGGCAGCACTGTACGGCGTTGGCGCGGCATGCGCAGCGGTTGATGATGTGTTTTCCGGCGAAATCGATAATGGTTTTGTGGCGGCAAGGCCGCCCGGCCACCACGCCGAGCGTGAAACAGCCATGGGGTTCTGCCTGTTCAATCAGGCCGCCATTGCGGCCCGCTATGCGCAAACCCGCCATGGTGCCTCCCGCGTGGCTATCGTGGATTGGGATGTGCACCACGGCAACGGCACCCAGGACATTTTCTGGGAAGACCCAAGCGTGCTTTATGCCTCGCTGCATCAGATGCCGCTTTACCCGGGCACCGGTGCAGTTTCGGAAACTGGCGCTGGCAATATTTTTAATGCGCCGCTGCGCGCAGGCGATGGTGGTGAGGCGTTCAGTGAAGCCTTCACCAGCCGAGTTCTGCCTGCGCTGAATGATTTTCAGCCGGATTTTCTGATCATTTCAGCTGGGTTCGATATGCATCACCGCGACCCGCTGGCAGAAATCAATCTGACGGAAAACGACTTCAGCTGGGCCACCGCGCAGCTTATGGGCGTGGCGGATCGTTTTTGCGGTGGCAAGCTGGTTTCCGTATTGGAAGGTGGCTACGATCTGACCGGCCTTGGAAAATCGGTCGCAGCCCATGTCCAGCGATTGATGACCGGATAGGAAAAGACATGTCTGACAACACAATTGCCATTCCAGCAGATGACAGCGACATCGCACAGCTCAGTTTTGAAGCCGCGCTGGCCGCGCTGGAAAAAATCGTCTCGGATCTGGAGCGCGGCAATGTTCCCCTGGAAACCGCCATTCGCATTTACGAGCGGGGCGAGAAGCTGAAGGCGCATTCTGAAAAACTGCTGACAGCCGCCGAAGACAAGGTGGAGAAAATCAAGCTGGCGCGCGGCAAGCCTGTGGGCACCGAGCCATTGGACCCCGCCTGAACACACTATGTTAAAAACATCGTCAATAAGTGAGCGGAAAGCCCTGCCTTTCCCGGTTTAAAGAACCATCTTCTACAATCAGCTTTAAAATGCCTCAAAACAACGGCATGTTGAAACAATGTCAGCGCCTGACGTGGCGGCTGAGTTTGAAAGGTTAAGCTCCTCCGTGTCGGATATGCCAGATACACCTTTGCTGGACGCGATCGCCTCTCCGGCTGATTTGCGTGCCTTACCGGAATCCCGCCTGAAGCAGGTGGCGGAAGAGGTGCGGCAAGACCTTGTCGAGGCCGTGTCGAAAACCGGCGGGCATCTGGGTGCCGGGCTGGGTGTCGTGGAGTTGACGGTCGCGTTGCACTATGTGTTCAACACGCCGGAAGACAGGCTGATCTGGGATGTCGGACATCAGGCCTACCCGCACAAAATCCTGACCGGTCGCCGCAAGGGCATGCGCAGTATCCGGCAGGAAAACGGGTTGTCCGGCTTCGCCAAACGCGCAGAAAGCGACTATGATCCGTTTGGCGCGGGCCACTCTTCAACCTCCATTTCCGCCGGGCTTGGCATGGCAGTCGGGCGTGATCTGTCGGGCAGGCGCAACAATGTTGTGGCGGTAATCGGCGATGGCGCCATGTCTGCCGGTATGGCCTATGAGGCGATGAACAACGCCGGGGCGCTGGATGCACGGTTGATTGTTGTTTTGAACGACAATGACATGTCGATTGCACCGCCGACCGGAGCAATGAGCGCTTATCTTGCCCGGCTGGTTTCCGGCAAGACCTACCGTTCGCTGCGTCACCGCGCCAAGCAGATCACCGACCATCTGCCCGAATTCATGCGGGAGGGTGCGCGCAGAACCGAAGAGTTCACGCGCGGGTTCCTGACAGGTGGCACACTGTTTGAAGAACTCGGCTTTTACTATGTCGGGCCAATTGACGGCCATGACCTGGACCATTTGCTGCCGGTGCTGAAAAACGTGCGCGACGCGACCGAGGGCCCCATCCTCGTTCACGTTGTCACGCAGAAGGGCAAAGGTTATGGCCCGGCCGAATCTTCTGCCGACAAATATCACGGTGTCAGCAAATTTGACGTGGTTACGGGGGAACAGGCAAAGGCCAAGGCCAACGCGCCCAGCTATACGCGGGTTTTTGCCCAGAGTTTGATTGATGAAGCACGGGATGACGACAAGATCGTTGCCATCAATGCTGCCATGCCCAATGGCACCGGGCTGGATCTGTTTGGTGAGGCATTCCCCACACGCAGCTTTGACGTCGGCATTGCCGAACAGCATGCGGTAACATTTGCTGCGGGTCTGGCAAGTGAGGGTTACAAACCCTTCTGCGCCATTTACTCAACGTTCCTGCAACGCGCTTACGACCAGATCGTGCACGACGTTGCCATACAAAGCCTGCCAGTGCGCTTTGCCATTGACCGTGCGGGATTTGTCGGTGCGGACGGGCCAACGCATGCAGGCTCGTTCGACACCGGGTTTCTGGCCCCCCTGCCGGGCATGGTGGTTATGGCAGCGGCCGATGAGGCAGAGTTGCGGCACATGGTGCGCACAGCGGTTGTGTACGACGATGGCCCGATTTCATTTCGCTATCCGCGTGGCAATGGTACAGGGGTGGACCTGCCGGCGCGTGGCCAGGCGCTGGAAATCGGCAAGGGCAGAATTGTGCGTGAGGGGTCGAAAGTGGCCATTCTTTCCTTTGGCGCGCGGCTGTCTGATGCTTTGGCAGCAGCGGATGAGCTGGACAGTTTCGGCCTTTCCACCACGGTTGCCGATGCGCGTTTTGCCAAACCGCTGGATGGAAATCTGATACGGCAACTGGCGCAGCACCATGAAGTGCTGGTTTTGCTGGAAGAAGGTGCAAGCGGCGGGTTTGCTGCACAGGTGCTGGAATATATGGCGCGCAACGGTTTGTTGGACCACGGGCTGAAAGTGCGGCCCATGACCATGCCTGACAGTTTTGTTGAGCATGCAGCGCCGGAAGCAATGCTGCAAAAGGCTGGTCTGGACAAGGCGGGCATTGTTGACTGCGTGTTCCGCGCGTTGGGCGAAAGCGGCAAGCGCGTTCTGCAAGCGTGAGCGAAGGTTTACGGCAACGTCTGGATGTTCTGTTGGCAGAGCGCGGCTTGTGTGAAAGCCGTGCCAGAGCACGAGACGCCATCATGCGCGGCCATGTTGCGGTCAATGGTCAGCCTGTTGCCAAGCCGGGCCAGCTTGTAGCTCACGATGCGGATATTGCGGTAAGCGACCCGGCCGGCGACTATGTTTCGCGCGCAGCGCTGAAACTGGAAGCGGCGCTCAGTGGCTTTCAGCTTTCGGTCACCGGGCGTCACGCTCTGGATGTTGGCGCGTCGACCGGCGGCTTTACACAGGTTCTGCTGAACCACGGAGCGGCACATTGCGTGGCCATTGATGTGGGCCATGGGCAGATGCATCCTCGCATTGCAAACGACCCGCGCGTGACACGTATTGATGGGCTGAATGCGCGCGAGCTGACACGGGACCATCTGGCGCTGGCACCGGCTGAGCATCGCGATATCAATCTTCTGGTTTCTGATGTCAGCTTCATCTCGCTCAAGCTGGCACTTCCGCCGGCGCTGGACCTGGCCGCACCGGGCTCAGTCGGAATATTTCTGATCAAGCCGCAGTTTGAGGCTGGCCGAAGTGCAATTGGCAAAGGCGGCATCGTGCGTGACAGATCGCTGGGACATGAAATCGCACAATCATTGGCAGACTGGCTGAGTGATCAGCCTGGCTGGACATCCATAGGCATTCTGCCTTCACCCATCGAAGGCGGTGATGGTAATCTTGAATTTTTGTTGGCAGGGCGCAAGGCGTGACAGAAACAATCAGCATTGAGACATTGGGCGCCAAGGGCGACGGCATTGGCCGTGGAGCGGGCGGACTTGCCTATGTGCCCTACTCCCTGCCGGGTGAGCGCGTGCTGGCCCGCCGCAGCGGTCAGCGGGCGACCATTGAGGAAATTGAACTGGCTTCGCCCGAGCGCCGGGATGCGCCCTGTCCGCATTTCACCCTGTGCGGCGGCTGTGAATTGCAGCATGCGAGCCCGGCAGTCTATTCCGCTTTCAAACGCGATCTGGTGATCGAGGCCTATCGGCGCGTGTCAATCGAAACGGAGGTGCAGCCGCTGGTTCCCTGCGCACCGGCCAGTCGCCGCCGCGCCGTGTTTTCCGCCGTCAGGGCTGGCCCACGGTTGATGTTCGGCTTTCACGAGGCGATGAGCAACCGCATTGTGCCGATTGAAACCTGCCTTGTTGTGGTGCCGGAAATCGTTGCGGCCTTTGAGCCTTTGCGCCGCCTGTCCAGCCTGATGCTGGACCGCAAGGGCGAAACACGCCTGACGGTGGCGGCAACCGGCCAGGGGCTGGATGTTGCCATTGAAACCGGCGCAAAGCTGAATGACAAGACGCGGGCGGCGGCCATCAGCGCCACAGCCGCCGCGGGCATTGCACGCTTGTCGGTCAATGGCGAAATTCTGATTGAATATGCCAGGCCGATGATCATGGCCGGCACCATACCGGTATCGTTTCCGCCCGGTGGTTTTCTGCAGGCGGTAGCCAGCGCTGAAACCGCCATGGCAGAATTGGTTACCGGTCATATGACGGGCCTGAAAACCGTTGCCGATCTGTTTTCCGGTATCGGGACTTTTGCCCTGCGGCTTGCCCGAAATCACGCAACCCACGCTGTGGAAAGTGACGCACCGGCCCTGGCAGTGATGGATCAGGCGCGGCGCGTGGCCAATGGCCTCAAGCCACTGACAGCCGAACGTCGCGATCTGTTCCGGCGACCTTTGACACGCAAGGAGCTTTCCAGATTTGAAGGGGTGGTGTTCGATCCGCCGCGTGCCGGAGCTGAAGCGCAGGCTATCGAGCTTGCAGCTTCCAGCGTACAACGCGTTGCAGCCGTGTCGTGCAATCCGCTGACTTTGGCAAGAGATGTCAAACTTTTGCTGGATGGCGGCTTTCGGCTTGTCTCAACCACGCCAATCGATCAGTTTCTGTGGTCACACCACGTGGAAGCGGTTGCGCTGCTGGTGCGCGACAAGTAAAGCCGCATGATGATCGGGGGGAAGTCTGAATGCATGAAGTGATCGGCTTTCTCCATGCCTATGGCGCAATTGTTATTTTCGTCATCATCTTCTTTGAATCCACCGGCGTTCCCTTGCCTGGTGAAAGCCTGTTGATTGCAGCGGGCCTGCTGGCAGCGCAAGGCCAGTTGGATATTGTGACGGTGTTTCTGGCCGCCTGGGCCGGCGGCGTGCTGGGCGATAATCTGGGTTATGTTGTTGGCCGGGTGGTGGGAAGGCCGATCATCTCCCGTTATGGCCAGAAAATTGGCCTGACCGAACCACGCTTTGCCGCGGTGGAGAAGCAGTTTCTCCGCTATGGCGCGTGGGTTGTTGTTTTTGCAAGATTTTTCGTAGTTTTGCGTCAGCTTAATGGCATTGTCGCGGGCATCACCGGCATGCATTGGCTGCGGTTTTTTCTGGCCAATGCAAGCGGCGCTTTGCTATGGGCGGGTTTCTGGACCCTCGCTTCCTATTATTTCGGGGCGAAGTTTGAACATTACCTGCATTTTGGCCGCCACACCGTGTTTGTGGCAGGCGCAGCGGCAGCAGCAATTGCCCTGTTCCTGCTTATCCGCCACGTGCGGCAGAAGAAGACCGCGCCATAAAGGCAGCGAATGCGGCTTGCGCTTCCTGCGACTTCAAACGCTTTTCAAAGTGCTTGGCCTCCTGCGCAATGCGTTCCACAATATCCTGCCGGTCACCGCGCAGAAGATTGCGTGTAATTTCAAGAGCTTGTGGTGGTTTTTTGGCAAGTTTCATTGCCGCATTCAGCGCGGTCTCGTGCAAATTTTCGCTGGGCACTATTGCGGTTACAAAACCGGCCGCTTCTGCCTGCGTGGCACTGAAAGCATCGCCCATGACCAATAGGGAAAAGGCCTTTTGCCGACCCATAATGCGCGGTGCCAAAAGGCTGGACCCGGCTTCCGGCACCACGCCCAGGTCCAGAAACGGGGTGCGAAACATTGCATTCGGCGCTGCATAAACAAGGTCGCAGTGAAACAACATTGTTGTGCCAATGCCAATGGCCAGGCCGTCCACTGCGGCAACCAGCGGCTTGTTCACCTGCCCCAGCGCCTGAATGAAGGTGAATGTGTGCTCTATTCCTTCGCCAGTTTGCGCATAGCTGGCAAAATCGGCAATGTCGTTACCGGCGCAGAAGGCACCGGGTGCACCTTCCATAAGAATTGCCCGCACTTGAGCATCCGCATCAGCCTTGGCAAAGGCTTCAGTCAGCGCGGCATACATTGGCTGGTTCAAGGCATTTTTCTTATCTGGCCGGTTCAGACGAATTGCCAGAACGCCGTCAGCCAGTGCCGTTTCTACCAGATTTGCCATCAGTCACGCCCCATTCATGCCAAAATAGCGACAGAGGTCTCTGCCAGCACTGCACCGGCCATTGTACGGCGTTTCAGGCCGGACACATCGGCCAGCACATCCTCTGCCATAAACCGTGCCAGCGCCACACGCTCGGCAGCATCAGACGCCAGAGCCGATCTTGCAAGGTAGCCAGCGCCAGCCACAAGTGAAAACAACCGTTGAAACGGTGTTGCGCCATAAAGCGCAATGTCCCCACCATTCCGGCCAAGAAACTCCGCCGCCTCACGCAGATCCGCCAGCGCTGCGGCCAACGCATTGGCAGTTTCGCCAAATTCCGGCCGGTTGGAGGCACGAACGTCTTCCACCACTGCATCAAATTCTGACAGCAGCGATTTGACCGCTTCGCCCCCCGAAAGTGAAAGCTTGCGGCCAACCAGATCCATGGCCTGAACGCCGTTTGTGCCTTCGTAAATACAGGCAATGCGTGCATCACGGTACAGCCGCGCTGCGCCGGTTTCTTCAATATAGCCCATGCCGCCATGCACCTGGATGCCCAGCGACGCCACCTCGACACCAATATCCGACGAAAAGCTTTTGGCCATTGGCGTCAACAGACTGGCGCGATCATTCCAGAAACGGGCAGTTTGCGGATCATTGCTGTGGGCAAGGTCCAACGCCACACCGCAGGCATAGCAAATTGCCCTTGCGGCGCCGGTCAGCGCCTTCATGGTCATCAGCATGCGGCGAACATCCGGGTGCTCGGCAATGGGCACCATATCGGCCGGGTTGCCCGGGCGGCGTCCCTGCAGGCGATCATTGGCATAGGACTGCGCCAACTGGGTGGCCGCCTCGGCAACACCCAGCCCCTGGATGCCAACATATAGCCGTGCCGAATTCATCATGGTGAACATGCAGGCCAGGCCGTTATTCTCTTCGCCAACCAGCCATGACACCGCGCCGGGTTCACCGGTTTCCCCGGCTCCGCCGCCGTAGATCATCGTGCATGTGGGGGATGCGTGAATGCCCATTTTGTGTTCGATGCCAACGCAGTTCACATCGTTCAACAGACCGGGCGCGCCATTTTCATCGGGAATGAATTTTGGCACCAGAAAAAGCGAAAGCCCTTTGTTGCCAGCGGGCGCATCGGGCAGCCGAGCCAGCACAAAATGCACAATGTTTTCCGTCAGGTCATGCTCGCCAAAGGTGATGAAAATTTTCTGCCCGAACAGGTGATAGGTGCCATCATCGCGCCGCTCCGCCCGGCTGCGAAGCGCAGCAAGGTCGGTTCCGGCCTGCGGCTCGGTCAGGTTCATGGTGCCCATCCACTCACCTGATGTCAGCTTTTCCAGATAGACCGCCTGCAGCTTTTCAGAACCGTGCCGGTGCAGCGCTTCCACTGTGCCGATTGTCAGCGTCGGGCCAATACCAAAGGCCATGGAAGCGCTGTTCCACATTTCGGTAACAGCCACTGAAAGCGCGATCGGCAAGCCTTGACCACCTGCTTCAACCGGCCCGCTCAGACCATTCCAACCTGCCTCAAGCCATGCGGTGTAAAGCTCTTTCCAGCCACGGGGCATTGTCACGCGGCCATCGCTGTAGCTAGCCCCCTCACGGTCGCCGATTTCATACAAGGGGGCGGCTGCCTCGCCAGCAAATTTGCCCGCCTCTTCCAGAATTGCACTCAGCAGATCGGGGGTCAGTTCACCTGCTTCGCCTTTTTCCATTGCCTGATCAAGGCCAGCAACCTTGCTCAGCATGTGGGCGATTTCTTCCACCGGCGCTTTATACATCCAGTTTTTCCTAAAAAAGCGATGTCAGATGATCAGCTAGAGCATTTCTTGTTGGAACGGAATCGTTTCAACCTTAAGACAATGCGACAAAACAGAGAGTTAGACCGTTTTTCTGCGATGAGGTGATCGCGTGAAACGGTCTAAAGCGGTCTGGCAATCGCGTCAATTTACCACAGGTTGTGACCAGCCTATTGCATGCTCTCCCAACCAGCATCCGGCGCAAATCGCCGCCCGTGTTTTTCCTCCAGTCGGCGCATTGTTGTTACAATTTCACCCACTCCGCGCTGGCGGGCATAGTGCAGTGGCCCGCCACGAAATGGTGCAAAACCCGTGCCGAAAACCATAGCGCCATCCGCAATATCTTCTTGCGAAACAACACCTTCCCGCAAGCTGGCAACAAGGGCGTTTAACATTGGCAAAATCAACCGGTCTTCCAGATCCGGGTCATCGGGCGCTTTATCGGCTATGCTGTCCAGTGAGGCTTTTTTGGGTTTGCCATCGTCATATTCATACAGCCCGCCTTTGGTTTTGACGCCCAGGCGACCCTCCCGCACCATGTTCTCCAACCACTCCGGTATGGGCGGAAAACCGGTGTCCAGGCGCTCTGTAAGACTGCGGGAAACCTCCACAGCGACATCCAGGCCCACCCGGTCGGCCAGTTCCACGGGCCCCATCGGCATGCCGAAGGCTTCTGCCCGCGCGTCGATCCGCTCTTTGGGAATGCCTTCTCCCACCATCAACAGCGCTTCGGCCATGTACGGTGTCAACGCGCGATTGACCAGAAAGCCAGGGGCAGACTGCACCGGCGCCGGCAGGCGTTGCAGTTCCACTGCAAAATCCAGCGCGCGCCGCGCGGTTTCAGGTGCAACAGCCTTGTGGGAAACAATTTCCACCAGTTGCATGCGAGAGACCGGGTTAAAAAAGTGCAGGCCGACAAAGCGCGAAGGGTCGGTCAGCTTTTCCGCCAGTTGCTCCAGCGGCAGGGCAGACGTGTTGGTTGCAAGGATTGCTCCTTCCTTCAGCTTCGGCTCGATATCGGCATAGATGCGGGCTTTCAGGTCCAGCTTTTCAGGGACCGCCTCAATAACGATATCCGCATCGCGCAGCCCAAGACCTTTCATGTCCGGCACAAGCCGGTCCAATGCGTCCCGCACCTTGAGCGGGTCTTTCAATGTCGCCTGAAGCATTTTGGCGGCACTGGCCATAGCCCGCCCGATCGGTTCCGGCTGCACATCCTGCAGCGTTACGACAAAGCCCTGCCGCGCCGCCCATGCGGCAATATCGCCACCCATGGTGCCCGCGCCAACCACATGGACATGCGAAACGCCGGATTTGCCTGTTTTCAAGCCACGCATCGTTTCCCGCAGGAAAAAGCAGCGGATCAGGTTTTGCGCAGTCGGCGTTTCCACCAGCTCGGCGAAGCTTTCCAGCTCGGCCTTCCGCATGGCATCTTCATCGCCGCCATATTTTTCCCAGTTGTCTATCAATCTGTATGGTGCCGGGTAGTGCGCCTCCGGTGCGGTTTCAGCAGCCTTCTTGCGCATTTGCGACGCCGCGAAGCGCCGGGCCGGGCCAAGCGAAAACGCTCTGGTGCGCATGCCCTTGCGCGGCGCGCGAAGCACACCGGAAACCACAGCCTGCACGGCGTTCTGCAAGTGGCGCTCTTCCACCACGTCATCCACCAGCCCCATGGAGCGGGCCCGCTTGGCATCCACCGATTTGCCGGTCAGCATTATGGTCATGGCTTCCACCGGATCGGCAACCGCCGTTGCGCGAAAAGTGCCACCCAGACCTGGATGCAGCCCCAGCATGACTTCCGGGAAGCCCAATGATGCACCTGGAACCGCCAATCGGAATTTGCAGGCCAGCGCCAGCTCAAGCCCGCCGCCCAGGCAATGGCCGTGAACAATGGCAATGGTGGGCGGCAGCAGGGCGGCCAGCCTGTCCAGCACAATGTGGCCCTGCCCCAGCATGCCGCGTATCTCATCCACCGATGCGCCAACAAACTGGTTGATATCGGCTCCTGCAGCAAAACCCGCGGACTTGGCCCCGCGAATGACCACGGCTACGGGCCGTTCGGCCTCAATGCGGTCAATCAACTGGTTCAACTCTTCCAGTACCGGGCGGTCAATGACGTTGACCGCCTTGCCGGGCCGGTCCAGTGCCAGCCACATCACCCGGTTGTCATCCACGGCAACGCGCCAGTTGCCCTCTGCTGCCACATTGCGCAGCGGTCCAAGTTCCATGACCCGGCCGGAAAGCGTCTTCAACATCGTGTCCATCGCCATTTCCTTCCGTGGTTACGCTGTTTCCAGCAGCATTGCGCCGCCTTGCCCGCCGCCAATACATTCTGTGGCAATGCCTCGCCGCAGACCGCGCTGGCGCAAGGCATTGGCCAGGTGCAGCGTTATGCGGGTGCCGCTGGTGCCCACCGGGTGGCCCAGCGAAATCGCCCCGCCATCCACATTCAGCCTGTCGCGGGGAATGGTTCCCGCCGCGCCGTCAAGGCCCAACACATCGCGGCAGACCTCTTCATCCTCAAATGCGGCAAGACATGCCAGAACCTGCGCAGCAAAAGCCTCGTTCAGTTCCCACAAATCCACATCTGCAAGGCGCATGTCCTGCCGCTTCAACACCGGCGCGGTGGCCACAACCGGCCCAAGGCCCATAATGGATGGGTCGAGCGCGCCCCAATGTGAATCAACAATCTTTGCCAGCACCGTCAGCGAGTGCTTCGCAACTGCCTCCTCACCTGCCAGCAGCACCCATGACGCGCCATCGGTGATCTGCGACGAATTTCCAGCCGTAACCTTGCCATAGGGCTTTTCAAACACCGGCTTCAATGCACCCAGGCTTTGCACCGTGGAATCAGCCCGCACACCGTCATCCTGCGTATAAACCTGCCCATCGCGTGAAAAAGCCGGAAACACTTCATCAGCCAGCCGCCCTTCGGCCTGTGCCGCGGCCAGCCTTTTGTGGCTTTCAACCGCATAGGCATCGGCGGCCTCTCGCGTAATGCCGAACAAATGGCCAATCTTTTCCGCCGTCTGCCCCATGCCCAGATTGGTAATCGGGTCAGTCAACCCGCGCTCCAGCCCGATTTCCGGTTTCAGGAATCCGGGGCGCAGGCCGCTGATGGCTTTCAACTTGGCGCTGGTGCTGCGCGCCGTGTTCAGTGCCGCAAACCAGTCCACCGCCTCTTTGCGCAGAACCAGAGGCGAATGACTCAGCGCCTCGGTTCCACCCGCAAGCACAATATCGGCGTGGCCGGCTTCAATTGTGCGAAATGCCGAGTCGATGGATTGCATGCCGGACCCGCAATTGATCTGAACCGTATAGGCGGGAGTTGCCTCTGGCAGACCAAGTCGCAGGCCGGCAACCCGCGCCGGGTTCATTTCATCAGCAATGACATTAACGCAGCCAAGGATCACCAGATCAATCAATGCAGGATCAAAGCCCTGGCGAAGCAGAAGCGGCCTGCCGCATTGCACTGCCAGATCAACCGGTGTGAACGGGCCGGGTTTGCCGCGCGCTTTCAGGAATGGCGTGCGTGCGCCGTCTACAATGTAGACTGCTCGCGTCATTGTGCCGCCTCCATTCTATCCATTCCGTGGCCATTTCTGCCCGATGCCGGCGCAACTTCCTCGCTGGCAAAGGCATCCACTGCCACCACACGGGAAATGGCGGCTTCGGCCTCTCGCAGACCCGTGTGCTCGGATATGTTCAGGATACCCTTGGCAAGACCTTCATCCGGATCCCGCAATTTTGCATCGCGCAGTTTGCGGGCCGCAGGCTCGGCCTTTGTTACAAGATCAAAGGCTGTTTCCAGTTCGGCAATGGCGTAATTCTCGCGGCCGGCACCCAGATACAGATCGGCTGTCAGCCTGTCGCGTTGCGAGGTTGGCCGCATCAGAATCTCCGCCACTTCGGTGATCAGTTCATCGCGAAGCGGTGTGTATGGCGTTCCCAGCGGAAATGCGATGATACGGACCGTCAGCGCAGCCAGACGCGATGGCAGATTTGCCATTATGGCGTCAAACGCATGCGAGATGCGGTTAACACCCCGGCGCATGACATATTCGATCAGCGGCTTGTCGGCTTCTGGCCTGCCTTCGGTTTCAAAGCGCTTGAGGCAGGCAGCCAGCAGATAAAGCTCGGACAGAACATCCCCCAGCCTGCCAGACAGCATTTCCTTGCGCTTCAACCCGCCGCCCATGGTCAGAAGAGCCAGATCCGCGGTCAGGGCAAAGGCCGCTGACAATCGGGAAAGTTGCCGCCAATGGCTGGTCAGTTCGGCTTTTTCCGGCGCAGGTGCAGCTATTCCAGCCGTCCAGCCGCGCAGAAAGGTGCGGAAGGCATTTTTCACCGAGTGTCCGGCATGCGCCCAGAAATGCTTGTCAAACTCGTCCAGACCTTTTTCTGCATCCGGTTCGGACAAGGCCTGCATTTCTTTCAGCATGTATGGATGCGCACGAATTGCTCCCTGCCCGAAAATCATCAGGCTGCGGGTCAGAATATTGGCGCCCTCCACGGTAATGCCAATCGGCACAGACCGGTATTGCGGGGCCATGTAATTACGCGGCCCTTCCACAATGCCCTTACCGCCATGAATATCCATGGCGTGGGTAACGGACTGGCGCATACGCTCCGTGGCGTTGGATTTCATGATAGCACCAAGCACGGACGGGCGGTGGCCCTGATCCAGCGCGGCAACTGTCAGCCGGCGCGCCGCGTCCACCTGATAGGCATTTGCAGCAATTTCGGCCAGTGGCTCCTGAATGCCCTCAAACCGGCCTATTGGCACATTGAACTGCGAGCGGACACGCGCATAGGCACCGCTGACCCGCGCTGCCATGGCGCAGGCAGCCGCAGATTGTGATGGCAGTGAAATGCTGCGCCCCGCTGCAAGGGCGGTCATCAGCATGGTCCAGCCCTCGCCGATCTGCGCCGGGCCGCCCAGTATCCATTCCATCGGAATGAACACATCCCGCCCATGCAATGGACCGTTCTGAAAATAGGTGGAAAGCGGCACATGCCTGTCGCCGACTGAAACACCCGGGGTGGATGTGGGAATCAGCGCCACGGTAATGCCCAGTTCCGGCCCACGGCCAAGGTGGTTTTCCGGATCCCGCATTTTAAAGGCAAGGCCCATCACAGTGGAAACCGGACCCAGGGTGATGTAGCGCTTGTCGAAATTCAGCCGGATGCCCAGCACGCGCTGGCCTTCATGCTCACCAAATTCCACAATGCCCGTGTCGCGCATGGAAGCGGCATCAGACCCGGCCTCTGCCGAAGTCAGGCCAAAGCACGGGATTTCACGGCCATCCGCCAGCCGCGGCAGCCAGTGATTTTTTTGCTCCGGCGTGCCGAAATGCAGCATCAGTTCACCCGGGCCAAGCGAATTCGGCACCATGACGGTTACGCCCGCAACCACGCTGACTGAAGAGACTTTGCGCACCACTTCCGAATGTGCGGTGTTGGAAAAGCCCAGGCCGCCATACTCTTCCGGAATGATCATGCCGAAGAATTTTTCCCGGCGCATGAAATCCCAGACTTCCGGCGGCAGGTCGTGATCGACTGTGCTGATTTTCCAGTCATCGATCATGGAGCAGAGCCGCTCCACCGGTCCATTGAGAAATGCCCGCTCTTTTTCCGACAGGACAGCGGGTGGCATGGCCACCAGCTTGTCCCAGTCCGGGGTGCCGGAAAACAGCTCACCATCCCACCAGACAGTGCCCGCACCAATGGCCTTTGCCTCGGTGTCGGAGATGGATGGCATGGCCTTTTTTGCCCAGCGAAAAATTGGCCTTGTCAGTTTATCCCGACGAAACGATGCCTGTGCCATAGTCCGCGCCTCCTGTACAAACTCTTCCCCTAACGTAAGAGTTTGTACAGAATTGGCCAGTGCCTGCGGCAATTTCAGTTTAAAAAGCCGTCATCACTTTCCAGACATTGCACGATGGGCAATGTCGCTGCGGCAGAAACCATCCGGCCAGTCCACCTTGCTGACAAGCTTGTATGCCTTGGAAACAGCCTCAACCACCGTGGCACCGCGAGCGGTGACGTTCAGCACGCGGCCCCCATCTGCCAGCAGCCTGTCGCCCTCCAGCCGTGTGCCGGCATGAAAGATTTTTTCCCCATCCGCCACAGGCGGCAGATGGCGAATGTGAGTCCCGCGCGCGTAAGACCCGGGATAACCGTTGCTGGCCATGACAACCGTGACGGCGGGCTCTTCGCTCCATTGCGGTTCAACGCCGGAAAGATCGCCTTTGGCGGCCCCCAGCAACATAGGCAGAAGGTCGCTCTTCAGCCGCATCAGCAGAACCTGACATTCCGGGTCGCCGAAACGCACATTATACTCGATCAGCTTCGGCCCATCCGCGGTCAGCATCAGACCGGCATAGAGAATGCCCTTGAACGGCATTGCGGCTTCGGCCATTTCCCGCAGTGTCGGGTAGATGATGTCATCCATGGCGCGCGACAGGAGCTCCGGCGTCACCAGGCCGGAAGGTGAATAGGCACCCATGCCGCCGGTGTTTGGGCCTTTATCTCCGTCATAAGCGCGCTTGTGGTCTTCCGCCGTGCCGAACGGCACTGCAATTTTGCCATCACACAGGCAGAATACGCTGATTTCCGGCCCTGTCAGGCACTCTTCCACGACAACTTCTGCGCCAGGCTCCGTCAACCAGTCTTCCACCGCCGCCAGCGCTTCATCAACTGTTTCCGCAACGGTTACGCCTTTGCCGGCAGCAAGTCCGTCTGCCTTGACGACAATGGGTGCACCTTCACTGCGAATATAGGCTTTGGCCTTTTCCACATTGTTGAAGCGGCGGTATCGCGCTGTTGGAATATTGGCCCGTGAGCACAATTCCTTGGTAAAGCCTTTCGACCCTTCCAGTTGCGCCGCGGCGCGGCTCGGGCCAAAAACCAGAATACCGGCCTTTTCCAGCGCATCGGCAATTCCGGCAACCAGAGGCACTTCCGGCCCGACAACCACAAGATCAATCTCGTTGCGGGTGCAAAATTCCACCACGGCCACGTGGTCGGCGAAATCCAGAGACACAAGCTCGGCATGTTCGCCGATGCCGGGGTTGCCGGGTGCGGCGTAAAACCGGCCGAGCATGGGTGAACTGGCCAGTTTGCAGGCCAGTGCATGTTCGCGACCACCTGAACCGATGAGAAGAAGATTGGTTTTCATAATTTCCGTCAATCTGCTGGGACACTTCGGATTAGGTTCAACCAAGCCACCGGGTCAAGCATGAAACCGTTGAAATTAACGCAAAACTGCTTGACGCAGCCGCAATTCACGTCATTCCTCGCGCCTGATGCCGAACCATAAGGACAAGGCGGTGATGGAAAATGGCCGGGTAGCCGACGCCCCTTCAGAAAACTTTGTGTACCGGATCCTGCCTCCGGCACTGCGCCCCTATGCGCAGTTGGCGCGGTGGGACAGGCCGATTGGCTGGCAGCTTCTGATGTGGCCCTGCTGGTGGAGCGCGGCTCTTGCCCCTCAGGCGGCGGCCCAGTCAGCCGTCCACACCGGCCTGCCAAGTTTCTGGCATCTTGCGCTTTTCGTCATAGGTGCCATCGCCATGCGCGGCGCTGGTTGCACCTATAATGACCTGGTGGATCAGAACATTGACAATCAGGTGGCCCGCACACGCTCTCGGCCGCTGCCTTCCGGCCGGGTCAGCCGCAGGCGGGCAAAACTGTTTCTGGTGTTGCAGGCGCTTGTGGGTTTTGCGGTGCTGATTCAGTTTCCGCCCTATGCAATGGTGCTCGGCATCGCCTCACTGGCCGTGGTTGCAATCTATCCGTTTCTCAAGCGGTTTACAGATTGGCCGCAACTTGGCCTTGGGCTTGCCTTTTCGTGGGGCGCGCTGATGGGCTGGGCATCTTACTGGGGCGCGCTCGATCTTGCGCCGGTGCTGCTTTATATCGGCGCGGTTGTGTGGACTGTTGGCTACGACACGATTTACGCTCATCAGGACAGGGAAGATGATGCGCTGGTGGGTGTGCGTTCCACTGCCCGTCTGTTTGGCAGCCGCACGCGCGCGGCGCTGATCTGGCTTTATGGCAGCGCGCTTGTTTGCTTTTTTCTGGCCTATCTGGCCACTGGCATTGGCACCACCGGCCCCGCCTGGCCGGCCTATGCCGGACTGGCCATTGGTGCGGGGCAGATGATCTGGCAGATCAGCAGCCTGGATATCGACAATCCGGATGAGTGCCTGAAACTGTTCCGATCCAACAATCTGTTTGGCTGGATCCTGTTTCTGGGACTGATAGCCTCAGCTTTGTGGATGCTGTCTTTTCCCTATTCCAGTTAAAGCATTTGCCATTGAAACTACATTTCAGGCGATCGAAAGACCACCTGAAATGCTTCAGGGATTTACGGTGTGATGGCTATTTTCAAAACGCCGTCGCGCTGATTGGCAAACAGGTCATAGGCGGCCTCAATGTCATCCAGCTTGTATCGATGGGTCACAAGCGGTTTCAGGTCAATTCGGCCAGAGCCGCACACTTCCATCAACCGGCGCATTCTTTCCTTACCGCCGGGGCACAGCGTCGACACAATGGTGTAATCTCCCAGCCCGGCACCAAAAGCCGCCAGCGGAATGGCAAGATCGGATGAGTACACGCCCAGGCTGGAAAGAGTACCGCCGGGCCGCAGAACCTTTAGGCTGGATTCGAAGGTGGATTGGGTGCCCAGCGCCTCAATGGCCACATCAACGCCTCGCCCGTCTGTCAGTGCCAGAATCTGTTCAACCGGGTCACCCGCCCTGAAATCCACCACATGGTCTGCACCCAGTTTTCTGGCCGCTTCCATGCGAGCTGGCACTGTGTCCACGCCGATAATTCTGGTTGCACCCATCAGTTTGGCACCTGCCACTGCACACAGGCCAATCGGACCAAGAGCGAACACCACCACCGTGTCGCCAATGCGAACATTGCCGCGTTCGGCACCTGAAAAGCCGGTGGACATGATGTCCGGGCACATCAACACTTCTTCATCGGTCAAATGATCGGGAATGGGGCTCAGATTGGCCATCGCGTCTTTAACCAGAACATACTCGGCCTGACACCCATCTATCGTGTTGCCGAATTTCCAGCCGCCAGCCACTTTGAAACCATGGCGTGTGCCTGGCCCATCCTGCGAGCCGCAACCGCACAGACAGGCATAGGAATGGCCTGATGGTGTGATGGCACCGGCAATAACCCGCTGGCCTTCATGATAGCCAGTCACAGAGCTGCCGAGTTTTTCGATGATGCCAACCGGTTCGTGGCCAATGGTCAGGCGCTTTTCAACCGGATACTCGCCTTTGAGAATATGCACGTCGGTGCCACAAATCGTGGTTGTGGTGATGCGCACCAGCGCATCCTGCGGCCCGACATCGGGGATCGGCTTTTCGTCCAGAACGATGCGACCTTTCTCAACAAAGATCGCGGCTTTCATTTTTGCTGCCATAATCCATCTCCTGACTGCCAGACAAACAGAGCGCCTGAAACACTTCCACTTCCAATAGAAGCGCAAAAATGTCTCGACCTCTTTGATTTGACGCAAATGCAGGGAGTGAAAGCAAGAAAGTCAGAGCCTGGACTGCTCCAGTTCGCTGTTTTGTTGCCGTGTCTTGTCGCTGAAGCGCAACCGTTTCAACAGCAAGCGCAGTTATGTGAATTGTTTGTGTTCACTTGCGTGCAATGATCTCGTGGCCTTCAATTTTCATCCGCATAGCCAGACCGCCGGGTTTGCGGCGCACAAGAAAGCGTGGGCGGCGGCCCTTGTGGTAGTTGCGGCGCCGGTCTGCCGGGCTGGCTGCACGCAGTTGCCCCAATGTGTCGTCCAGCGCAGTCACAGTTCCGTCAGCCTCAACCATCAACATTGGCAGCGCGAACAAATCTGCCCAGCTGCGCCAGTCTGCAGCCACATCAAACAGGTCCGTGGCCACAAGCAGCGGCACGCTCAGGCTGGCATCTTCATGCAAAAGCTCCAGCGTCACCGTAACATGCCCGGCCGCCTCTTCCATTGCCCGCGCCGCAACGCCGCGAAAGGCGGAAGGCGCAAGCGGAACCGAAACCGGCACGTTGCTGCCACCATACATTCTGCGCACCACAGCTCCGCGGCGATCAACGCGATAAGACACCAGTTCCTCGCCGTCCATGATGTCAAAGCTGATCTTGCGATCTGCCACAGCCGGGTCCAGACGGATCGGCGTACGTGTCCAGGCTGGATTGATTGTGCTTTTTCCGGAAACGATGCTCATTGCCTGTCGCCTTCATGATCTGAACGTGCCGGTCATCCGGCTCTGTTGTGATCAATCTAGCTGGCGTGTGTTTCGAGCCTCTGAAGAAATGCGGTTAAGTATTCGTAGCTGAATTCAAGGTTATCAAATGGTACGCTTGAACAAGTTATTAAAGCAGTTTTCCGGGGTTTAGAATTGAGTAAGGATCAAACGCTTTCTTAATCCTGTGCATTAACTCCAGCTCAATACCTGCCTTGTTTTTTGCCAGTTCTGCCCGCTTCAACTGGCCAATTCCGTGTTCTGCCGAAAAGCTGCCGCCCAGGCCAGCCACGATTCCATGAACGATGTCGTTCATCTCTCCCCAGCGGGCGAGAAACATTTCCTTGTCCGCGCCCACCGGCTGCGAAATGTTGTAGTGAATATTGCCATCACCCATATGGCCGAATGACACAATGCGCGCGCCGGGAATGGCTTTCAGCACCGCCAGCCCGGCTTCAGCCAGAAACTGCGGCACCAATGCCACCGGCACAGACACATCGTGCTTGATGGATCCGCCTTCCGGCTTTTGCGCCCAGCTCAACTCTTCCCGCATGCGCCAGAATGCCTTTGCGTCGGCGAGAGACTGCGCAATGGCCGCATCATCCACATCGCCCGCTTCAAAAGCCGCTTCCAGAACCGCCTCCATTGTGGCGCGGGCATCCTCTGCCGAGCGGGAGGAAGATATTTCCATCAGCACATACCATTGATGGGGCGCTTCCAGTGGATCACGCGCTCCTTGCGTATGGCGAATCGTAAACTCCATGCCAATGCGCGGCATCAATTCGAAAGCTGTGAGTTGTGTCCCGGCACGAGCCTCGGCCAGCTTCAGCAGATTCAAGGCCGCTTCCGGCGAAGCCAGCCCCACATAGGCAACCTCCCGTCCTGCCGGCTTGGGAGAAAGCTTCAAGACCGCCGCGGTTAAAACGGCCAGTGTTCCCTCAGAGCCGATCAGAAGATCCCGCAGGTCATAGCCGCGATTGTCTTTCTTCAACCGACGCAGACCGTGGTAAATTTCGCCGCTCGGCAACACGGCTTCAACACCAAGGCACAATTCGCGCGAATTGCCATAGGCCAGAACGCCCGTCCCCCCGGCATTGGATGACAGGTTGCCTCCAATCTGACATGAGCCTTCCGAACCGAGCGACAGCGGAAACATCAGGCCCGCCTCATCGGCCGCCTCCTGAACGTGCTGCAGAATAACTCCGGCTTCGGCAATCAGCGTGCGCCCGGCCACATCCACATCACGAATAGCGTTCATCCGGGAAAGTGAAAGCAGCACTTCGGCTTCCGAGCGTGGAGACTGCCCACCAACCAACCCGGTATTGCCACCCTGTGGCACGATGGGCGTGCGTGTCTCGTTCGCCAGCTTCATGATCTGCGAAACTTCGTCCACGGTTTTAGGGCGCAACACCAGCCGCGTCCTGCCGCTGAACAAATCACGCTCTTCGTGCACATAGGGCGCAATGTCGCCTTCGTCCGTCAGTGCGTGGGCAGTTCCGACAATCTGGCTGAAGCGTTGAACCAGCTCATCGGAAACCGGCTGTGTGACTGAATTGTCGTTCATTTCAGGCTCTCCAAACAAGCTACAGCTTTTCCGGTTGAAACGGCCGGGGAGCAGCCGCGCGGCGCAGGCGATCGTTTATGGCCAGTCCCAACCCATGCTCCGGCACAGGTGCAACGGCAATGGTGTGGATGCCCGGCGCATCAAACGCTGCCAGCACGGCAAACAGATTTGCCGCGGCTTCAACCAGATCACCAGTGGGGCTAAGATTGGCAAAACCGGCAGCATGTTCCTGCCCCGGCAGTGCCTGCGATCCAAAGCCGATCAGATATTCGCCCGGTTTCACGGCAACAGCGTTCAGCCGCACATGACCGGAGGGTGCATAGTGCGAGGTCATCTGCCCCGGCGCTTCGATGCCGCCTTCGCCGCCGCCGAGCAGCTCCATGCCCAGAAAGTCTTCAATCGCCTCACGTGGCAAACCGCCGGGGCGCAGAAGGTAAATGCCTGTTTCTCCGGACTTGACGATGGTGGATTCCAGTCCAACCCGCGCCGAACCGCCATCGACAATCATGCCGACCTTTTCGCCAAGGCTGTGCGCAACATGCGCCGCTGTGGTTGGGGAAACTCCGCCGGAACGGTTGGCGCTGGGCGCTGCGAGGGGACGGCCAACTCTTCTGACAATGTCGCGCATGGGGCCAGCGGGCATGCGCACAGCCAGTGTCGGCAAACCTGCGGTGGCCAGCGGATGCACCGGACAGCCCTCCGCCACAGGCAGAACCAGCGTCAGAGGCCCCGGCCAGAACTGCGCAGCAAGCTTTTCTGCCACCGGGTTCATGTCCACCAATTGCCGTGCCATTTCAAAACTGGAAACATGTGCAATCAGCGGATTAAATGCCGGGCGGCCTTTGGCCTCGTATATTCGGGCAACGGCCTGGCCGTTTGTGGCATCACCGGCAAGGCCATAGACGGTTTCGGTTGGCAGGGCCACCAACTCACCGGCCATCAAACGTGCGGCTGCGGCATCGCGTGTAGCCTCCAGCGCACTGTCCAGTATCTGCATGTCTGATCCGCCAAACGCCATCTTTCGACAGGGTTTAGCTGATTCCATATGCACAAACCAATATGGACTTGATTGGCGACGTAATTTTACTGTGTGACCTCAAAAGCCGAAGCCACACGCCCACCGCTCAGCATCAGGCTTTCCAGTGCTGAAGCTGCACCGGTCAACCGGCCGCCACGTTCTGTGGCAAGATCGGTCAGCGCAGTCACCGGTACGGCTGCGTCCTTAGCCGTTGCCTTGGCTTGAGCCTGTGCGGCCTGTGCGGCCTGTGCCTTTTTCATCTGCTCAATAATGAAAGAGCGAGCCTCTTCCGGTATGCGCGGTGCGCTTGCCAGTTGCAGCGGCGGAGAGGCCTGCAACAGGGAAGACAATCGGCTTGGTGCTTCCTGAGCGGGAACATCATCGGTCAAGGCGTTCCAGACGCGGCGCATCCGCATTTCAAACCTGTCCATTGAGTCCAGCAGTGAAGCAAACATGCCCACTGGAGCGTGGTCGCCCGGCATATCCGGATCGACCTTTGGTCCGCGTGTCAGCGATGACAGTATAGGCTGGTTCGGCTTGCCGGCATGCTCACGCCGCGCAGCTTCGGAAAGCAAGGCCAGCGGATCAACGCGCCCGGCGTCTACTGCATTGTAGGCGCTGACCATCAGTGTCGGCTCAGTTTCATTCTTCCGCTGGGTCAACTCACCGAATGGCCAGGCCTTTTTCAGCTCCGCGACGCTCAGCGGCGAAACATTCACGTCAATATCGGTCTTTGCGCCATTAACCCGGTAAGGGCACGAGCGGTCATTGCAATTGTGCATCGAGGAAAACTGCCACAGGGCATAGCTTGGCCAGCTATCCTGAGGGAAAAGCCCGGTAATGTCGTCCCGGTAGCGGGCATACCAGAGTGGCAGGCGGGACAGGAGCGGGTAAGTCTCGCGGTTCTTGTCCACATAGGCAGCAGTTGAGCCGTTGGTGTAAAGCACCGGATACCGGCCCGTGCGGATCTTGATCTGGTCGGCGAAGATTTCAGCATCTGCCAGCGACATCCACTCAGAGGTGTTGTCCTCAATATCAATGGCGATCAGTTCATCATCGCTTGGCTCGGCAAATTCCAGAAAATGGTCTGCCTGCTCGCGCGGGTTGCCAGGGCGGCCCAGATGATACGCGCCCCATTTCAGGCCAAGCTGCTTGGCCATGGTGCGGCGTGTCTGATAAAGTTCCTTGGTAACGGAGTATTTCCACCACCGATTTTTGCAAAGGTTTTCGTCGTCGCCTGTTAGTCCCCGGCAAGACCATGCCGGTGGCATGCCGTCCGAGGCCTTGTTGATAAATCCGGCAATGCGCTTGTCGCTTGTCAGTTCAAGCCAATCAATCGGGTTGAACTCATAGGCATCGATCACCAAAGCGCGGTCGGCATTTTTCCAGGGCTCGTTCCACAGCGCCATTGCTGGCGATGACAAACCAATAACTGCCCCGGCAGCAAGTGCCGTGATCCAACGCGTTGCGGCCTTTAACGCCGCAGCCGGACTTTGCATAAATTAGGCCCCCTCGTCTCCATCGCACTGCGGTAAACGCTTTCCGAATCGGTCCGCGAACAGAGAAGTAAGATATTTTTTGCTGCCATTTCAGCAGCTTATGCCATCTCATTCTGGCGAGTTAAGGGCAGAATAGGTGCAAAGAAGTGTCTTTTTCCTTAACGGAACCTTGATGCGAAACCTATGATTGTAAATGTACGAGCGTCTGCAGAAGCGAAAAACACCTGTAAACGCTCTAATACTGCACTTTGCAGCTTGCGTGGCTCCGGCTCTTCAACTTTTACTGATCGAAATTATCCGGCAATCCGCGAGAAATCAGCTACCTGTTCGGTTGCTGTGCGAATGCGTGCCAGCAATGCCAGCCGGTTGGCACGAACATCCGGGTTTTCCGCATTGACCAGCACTTTTTCAAAAAAGGCATCAGCCGGTGCGCGCAATGTGGCAAGGGCTGCTGCCGCTGCCGGGTAGTTTTCGCTGCTCACCGCCTGCTCAACCGCAGTTTCTGTCGCCACAATCGCTTCCAGCAGCGCGGTTTCCTCTGCCTCTTCAAACAAGCCGGCATCAACTGCTGCGGCAACTGCTGTGCCCTTCTTTTCTTCCGCTGCCAGAATATTGGCTGCCCGCCGATAGGCGGCCAGAAGGTTGCGGCCATCTTCCGTGTCCAGCATCAACCCCAAGGCAGCAACCCGGCGCGAAAGGTCAACCAGATCATCCTTGCTGTCATCGGCAGAACCGTACAGCACCGCATCCACCAGATCGTGACGGGCCCCGCTGTCGCGAAGCTGCACCTTCAGCCGATCATGAAAGAATGCCAGCAAATCCCCTGCGGGAATGAACTGCCCAAGCCGCAGGCGGATGTTGTTATCAAGCAGAATGCGGATGACACCCAGTGCAGCGCGGCGCAATGCGTAAGGGTCTTTGGAGCCGGTGGGCTTTTCGTCAATCGACCAGAAACCGGCAAGGGTATCCAGCTTGTCGGCCAGCGCCACAGTCGCAGCAACGCTATCGGTTGGCACCCTGTCCCCAGGCCCCAGTGGCTTATAGTGGTCTTCAATTGCGCTCTGCACGCTGTCCGCTTCACCTTGCAGCGCCGCGTATTTGCGGCCCATCAGCCCCTGCAACTCCGGAAATTCGCCCACGGCTTCGGTGGTCAGATCGGCTTTGGCCAACACCGCCGCCCTGCGTGTCAGCTCCACATCAGCGCCGGTCAGCGGCGCCAGCGCCACGGCCAGATCGGCCATGCGGCGCACCCGCTGGCCCTGCGTTCCCAGTTTGGCATGAAAGGTTACATTCAGCGCATCCAGCTTGGCCATACGCTGGTCCAGTGGCTTGGCAAGCTCAAGACCAAATTTTCCGGCAGCATCCTGCAACACAGTCTGGTCAGGAAGCGCGCCCTGGTCGGTCTGCCAGAAATACAGCGCGTCGGAAAGCCGCGCTCTGACAACCTTGCCATTGCCACGGGCAATTTCCGCTCCGCCATCGCTGGCATCTATATTGGCCACCAGCAGAAATTTGTCAGCCAGCCCCTCACCGTCCCGGTGGCGGGTGACAAAGCATTTCTGATTGGTGCGAATTGTCAGCTGGATCATTTCGGCCGGAATGGACAGAAAGGCCGGATCGAAAGACCCCATCAGCACCACCGGCCATTCCACCAGACCACTGACCTCTTCCAGCAACCCCTCATCGGCCAGAACTTCCAGCCCTTGTGCAAAGGCCAGTGTTTCAGCGTCGGTTTGGATAATCTGCTTGCGGCGCTCCGCATCCAGCACCACGCGGGCTTTTTCCAGCTTTGCCACATAGTCGTCAAACCGGCGGACAGCGAATTCCTCCGGCGCGTGGAAGCGGTGGCCCACCGTGGTGTTGCCGGACTGTATGCCCGCAACCTCGAACGGCACGACAACGGTTTCGCCATTTTCCGGGCCGAACAGACAGATGATCGATTGCAGCGGGCGCACCCAGCGCAGACTTCCCGGCTCGCGAGAGGCAGCGCCCCAGCGCATGGATTTCGGCCACGGAAAATCGCGGATAATGCCAGGCATGATGTCGGCAATGATCTCTTCCGCCAAACGACCCGGACGTTCGATTACCGCAACGTAGAACTCACCTTTTTTGCCGTCCGACCGCTTTTCAGCCTGCTCAATCGAGATCAAGCCAGCCCCGCGCAGGAAGCCTTCAATGGCCTTTTCCGGTGCATCGGTGCGCGGGCCCTTGCGCTCTTCCCGCACATCGCGTGAGCGCGCTTCCAACCCGCGAAGATCCAGCACCAGGCGGCGCGGCGTCCAGTATTCGCGCGCGCCATCATAGGTCAGACCGGCTTCCACCAGCGCATCAGTTACCAGTTTCTTCAGATCGCCAGCAGCCTTGCGCTGCATGCGAGCAGGAATTTCCTCGGAACAAAGCTCAAGAAGCAGATCGGGCATGACTCATACTTTCCACCCGTCCTGCGGCAGACAGGTTGGCACTGGGCCGGTGTTAACGTGAACTGGTCAATCCGACACCATAGCCGCGCTGTCAAGGCAAAGCGGTGGCAGAGGCGGTTATAACCGCCCCTGAAATGTGTCGCACTGATCGGTGTCGCCAGTTTCATAGCCCCGGCTGAACCATTCTTTGCGCTGCGCGGAAGTGCCATGCGTAAAGCTGTCCGGCACCACTTCGCCCTGCGTGCGGCGTTGCAGCGTGTCATCGCCAATCTGTGTGGCGGCATTCAAAGCCGATTCAATGTCGCCCGGCTCCAGATAACCGGCTTCAAACGTGTCATGCGCCCACACCCCGGCAAAGCAGTCTGCCTGCAATTCCGTCAACACCGATATTGCATTGGCATCAGACGGCGAAAGCTGCTGACGCAGCTGCATTGTGCGCGGCAATACGCCAATCAGGTTTTGCACATGATGCCCGACTTCATGCGCAATCACATAAGCCTGTGCAAACTCGCCCGGCGCCTGAAGCTGTGTTGCCAACTGCCGGAAAAATGAAAGGTCAATGTAAACCTGGCGGTCGGCGGGGCAGTAAAACGGACCGCTGGCAGAGCCGGCCATACCGCAGGCAGACTGCACCGAACCGGTGAACAGCACCAGCTTTGGCTCAGTATAGCTTGATCCCGATTCGGAAAAACGCCGGTTCCACGTGTCTTCGGTATCGGCCAGAACCGTCGCGACAAAATCGCGGGCCTCGTCATCGCCACGCGGGCCTGCCGGGTTCTGCGTGGCGGTTTGCGTGGTCGGGGCGCCGCCGCCGCCGTCCAACCCCAGCAAAGTCAGCGGGTTAATGCCAAATCCCAGCCACAAAATGCCGATGATGATCAGAAAGCCGATGCCGCCGCCACCGCCCGCTCGCACGGGAATGCGCATCGGCCCACCAAAGCCGCCGCCGCCACCGGCACCGCGTCGGTCTGAAACATTGGTGCTTTGCCTGCGGCCTTTCCAAAGCATGCCATTCTCCTGCTAGAGCATTTGTCGTTGAAACTGTTCCGTTTGAACGGCAAGGCAATGGGACAAAACAAAATTGGATTGTCTGAGGTGATTGGAAGATCATTGCAGACAATCTGACTACCCGAATAAAGGCACAACCACAGGCATAAAATCAACTGCCTCAAATGGCGGTGGCACCGCCTGCTTCGGTCAGCAGAAATGCCTCGCCGCACGCCTTCGCAAGGGAGCGTACGCGCAGAATGTAGCTCTGGCGTTCTGTTACGGAAATAACGCCGCGCGCATCAAGCAGGTTGAAGACGTGGCTGGCCTTGATCGTCTGGTCATAGGCGGGCAAAACACAGCGATGCAAAGCGCTTGCGCTGTCTGGCGCGCCTGCTGCCAGCAATGCCAGGCATTCGCGTTCGGCATCTTCAAAATGCTTCAGCAGAACTGCGGTGTTGGCATATTCAAAATTGTACCGCGAATATTCCTGCTCAGCCTGCAGAAACACGTCGCCATAGGTTACCTTTTCGTCGCCTTCCCGCCCGTTGAAGTTCAGCTCATAAACATTGTCGACATTCTGAACATACATTGCGAGCCGCTCCAGCCCGTATGTCAGTTCTCCTGCAACGGGAGAGCACTCTATGCCGCACACCTGCTGAAAATAGGTGAACTGCGAAACTTCCATTCCGTCGCACCAGCATTCCCAGCCCAGGCCCCACGCGCCGAGTGTCGGGCTTTCCCAGTCATCTTCCACGAAGCGTATGTCGTGCGTCAGCTGGTCCACGCCAATGGCGCTGAGTGAACCGAGATACAGTTCCTGCAAATTGGCAGGATTGGGCTTGAGGATAACCTGATACTGATAATAGTGCTGCAGCCGGTTCGGGTTTTCGCCATAGCGCCCATCTTTCGGCCGGCGGGATGGCTGCACATAGGCGGCATTCCAGCGTTTTGGCCCCAGTGCGCGCAATGTGGTTGCGGGGTGAAAGGTGCCGGCCCCCACTTCCATGTCATAGGGTTGCAGAATGACGCAGCCAAAATCTGCCCAATAGCGGTGCAAAGCCAAAATCAAGCCCTGGAACGAGCGTTCCGGGCGCATATGAAGAGGCAGGTCGGACATGGCAAGCGGCTTTCAGAGCTGGACTATCGCCCGGAGTTGCCATGCGTGCGGCGGACCGGTCAAGTGCCCTAAAGCATTTCTCGTTGAAACGGTCACGTTTCAACGGCAAGACAATGCGACAAAACAAAAGGTTTTCACATTTCTCGTTGAAACGGTTACGTTTCACGGCAAGACAATGAGGTGAGGAGCAGCTTCCGACAGTTGCAAGGCTCAATCGATGTTGGGCCGATACACTCCATCCTCGCCGCGCACCAATGTGCCATGAGCCTGATTTTTCAGCTCTGCTTCGGTTTGCCGGTTGCGCGCAGACAGACGTGCAGCCTCTTTCTGCATGCGCCGCACACCATAATAGGCAGCGGCTCCCACAAGGCCCAGCAAAATCAGAGGTGGCATCAGACTAACCATGGCTTTCCACTGGAGCATTTCTGGTTGAAACGGTACTGTTTCAACGACCAGACAATGCGACGAAACAAGGCGTCAGGGCATTTCATTTGACTTAAGGATCAAATGAAATGCCCTGGATTGAAAAACAGCTTCACCCGCCATTGGTACGAAAGCAAGGCAAAGCGCTTCACAAAACTGAAAAATGCCAGCCCTTACAGGCCGTATCGCCCCCAGAGCGATTTTTCCTCGGCCACGTCTGCAAGGTTGCGCACCAGCGCAGCACTCCTGGCTTCAGCACCAAACCCAACCAGCCCGCTGAAAAAGCCCTTCTTCGCCTGAATAACCTCCAGCTCGACGTCTTCGCCGAAACGCTCGGTCAACACTCCGTGCAGATCGCCCAACCTGTCTACCAGGCCAAGCTCCAGCCCCTTGCCGCCGGACCAGAAGAGGCCCGAGAACAATTCAGGGTCATTGGCCAGTTTGTCGCCCCGGCTTTTGCGCACAAGATCAATGAAAATGGCATGTATATCCAGTTGCAAGCTTTTCAAATGCGCTACATCTTCAGGCTTTTCAGGCTGGAACGGGTCCAGCGTCGCCTTGTTCTGACCGGCAGTGTAAACGCGCCGTTCCACGCCGATGCGCCGGATCAGGTCCACAAAACCAAACCCGCCGGACACCACACCGATAGATCCGACAATGCTGGAAGGATCAGCGATGATTTCATCGCCCGCACAGGCAATCATATAGCCGCCAGACGCAGCAACATCTTCGCAGAATACCAGCACCTTCTTGTCGTGCTTGGCAGCCAGTTCACGAATGCGTCGATAAATCAGCCGCGACTGCACAGGCGAGCCGCCGGGAGAATTCACCTCAATCGCAACAACTGGCGCTTTGGAACGCTCAAACGCTTTTTTGAGAAGCGGTGCCACCGCTGCCATGGAAACAGACTGTCGCCCCATGCCGGCGCTGCCAGCCATTATGGCACCGTGCAACCGCACAACAGGTATCAGCACTTTTTTCTTGCGGAAACGCTTGGGTAAAAGCTTTTGAACAAATCTGGCCACGCGGCGACTCTTCTCTTTCTATTGTCGTCTGTGTGCAGATAGGCATTGCAGGCCCCTGGCGCAAATGCCGTCAAACATCCAGTTGCAACGTGCCTGCGCCCAGCGCCTGAGCTTGTGGATTGAGCGACCCTTCGCCATTGCGCAGCGCAAGTTCCGGCAAAATGCGCAGTGGCGCTCGAGAGCCGCGCACACCGGCCAATAGAATGCGGCTTGCAGCAGTGCCGGGGCGCGTGTGCACCGGGCGAATGGAAACTTTGCCGAACCTCCCCGGAAGCGCGGCCAGCACCTGGGTGAGATTGTCGGGTTGCAGCACCATCACCATTTGCCCGCCGATCCGGCACAGCCCTGCTGCAACGCTGATCCAGCGCAGCAAGAATTCGTCATCCGGCATCGACAATGCCGCCCGTCGCACGTCGTCCGGCGAAGCGCGGTGGTCATGAGCGTAAAATGGTGGATTGGTCAGCACATAGTCAAACGCGCCGTCCCTTAGCCCTGCCGCCTCGCGCGCAATGCGCGTCGCCGTCAGGTCAATCTGTGTGAAGGTCACGCGGCTTGAAACACCCGCATTCTGCGGCAGCGCAATCGACTCCTGCGCCGCCACCGCCATGGCATCATCCAGCTCGGCCAGCGTTACCGTCAAGCCCGATGCGCGCGTGGCCGCAGCAATGCCGATTGCTCCGGCTCCTGCCCCCATATCCAGCGCTTTGCCTTGCCAGTCTGCCCGCACGCACGCAGCCACCAGCATGGCATCCAAACCGGAACGGTGCCCCACGGCAACCGGCTGTGCCAGATAGAATGCGCCATGCCAGAATGCATCAACCCGGGTGGCAATAGCTGTGTCAGCGCAGCTCATGGGCCAGGTCAGCCTCCACCAGCAGGGCCTTGGCCTCCTCTGCCCGGTCACTGTCCACCATGATCCGGCGCGGCAGGACCCCTATTGAGCCATCCAGAATGCTCATATGCGAGTCGGCAATGAAATGGCCGATGCCCGCCTCTTTCAGCAGCACCTCGACAAACGAAATCAAAACCGCATCATTGGATCGTAACAATTCTTCCATGGCCGCACTCGGCACCAAAATTGCCGGTTCTGCAAGAACTTCCATCACATTTATCGCGAATAGGGCGTTAAATGCCAACTTGCTGCTTGCCGCTCGCCCTGCTGATGTTTATTCCCGGCATGTCAAACGGAGTGACATCGTGAGCGTTGCAAATTCCGTCAGCCAAGCTGCGGCCCGCCCGGCCATCACGTCCATCGTGGACCTGACCCGCGCCGACATGGACCGCGTGAATGCGCTGATTCTTTCGATGGCCGGGTCTAATGTGGAACTCATTCCAGAGATCGCGGACCATCTCATTTCCTCGGGCGGAAAGCGTCTTCGCCCGATGCTGACACTCGCCTCAGCACAGGCCTTTGGCTATACGGGCGAAGGGCATATCAAACTTGCCGCCAGCGTGGAATTTTTGCACACCGCCACCCTGCTGCACGACGATGTGGTTGATGAAAGCGATCTGCGCCGCGGCAAAAAAACTGCTCGCATGATCTGGGGCAATCAGGCCAGCGTGCTTGTAGGCGACTATCTGCTCGGCCAGGCCTTCAAAATGATGGTTGAAGTCGGCTCTCTGCGCGCGCTTGCCATTCTTTCCAATGCATCTGCCGTCATTGCCGAAGGTGAAGTCTGGCAGCTTTCTGCTGCGCAGAAAATGACCACCACGGAAGCTGATTATCTGGCGGTGATCGAGGCCAAAACCGCAGCACTCTTTGCTGCCGCAACCGAGGTTGGGCCGGTCATTGCCCAAGCAAGTGAAGAGCACATTGCCAGCTTGCGCGCCTATGGCAACGCTTTGGGCCTCGCCTTCCAGCTTGTTGACGATATTCTGGACTATGGCGGCACATCTGCCGCCCTTGGAAAAAATGTCGGCGATGATTTCCGTGAAGGAAAAATCACTCTTCCCGTCATTCTGGCTTACCAGAAAGGCAATGAGGACGATCGCGCCTTCTGGCGCGATGCAATGGAAAACGGCGCGAATGATGATCAAGCCCTTGCCCGCGCAATGCAGTTGATGGAAAAGCACGGCGCTCTGGAAGAAACCCGCCAACGCGCAATTGCCTATGGTCGGGAAGCGATGGACTCACTGAATGTGCTCGATCCTTCGCCTTCACGACAAGCTCTGGCCGATGTTGTCGAATTCTGCGTCGACCGAATCAATTAAGCCGCAGCACTGACCGCAGTTTCGATCTGCTCACTGTTTTGATGCGGCGTGACCGTTCAGTCTGGCTGGAAAGCTGGCATGTCTCACCGCATTTATGGGATGTTGGAAGAGTTTTTCTGGCTGCAAAACTGGCCTTTCTCACTGCATTTATGCGACCCCAAACGATTCCGTCTGGCTGCAAAATTGGCTTTTCTCACCGCATTTATGCGACGCCAGACGATTCCGTCTGGCTGCAAAATTGGCTTTTCTCACCGCATTTATGCGACGCCAGACGATTCCGTCTGGCTGCAAAATGCTATAAGCCCTAAAAACGTCATTCTACCCGCTGATAATCACAGCTAACGAGCTTTGCTCAAAAACCAAAACGGCTTCTCCAGCCCAAGAGGACGCAACCCGTGCAGACATCCGGTACGTTTAAAGTCGCCCTGGCTCTGACCCTCTCGGCCCTCCTTTTCCCCCTTCCCGCCTCGGCCCTCAGCAAAAACGAAACCCCGCATCTGGCCCGCGCCGAGCCCGGAATAAACGCTCAGTCCCTTTCCGGCGCCTACCTTGCCGCAAAAGCCGCCCAGTCCGAAGGCGCGCTGGATGAAGCCAGTCGCTACTACGAAAAAGCCCTGACCATTGATCCAACCGCCCGCCCCGTGCAGGTGGAAGCCATGTTTGCCTTTTTGGCCGATGGCCGGTTTGACCAGGGCGCCGAACTTGCTTCAAAACTGCTCGATGACAGCGACGCCGGAAAAGTTGCCCGCATTGCCCTTGGCATTGAAGCCCTGCGTGATGGCGAATACGACGCAGCGATCAATCATTTCGATCTGTCCGACTCCAGCGAACTGGACCAGTTGCTGCTCGGCCACCTGTCCGCCTGGGCTCAAGTTGGCAAAGGCGATAGTGAAGGTGCCATTCGCCGCCTTGATGAGTTGAAAGGCCCGCCATGGTTCGCGATTTTCAATCTCTATCAAAAGGGCCTGATTTACGATTATTCCGGTCAGCCGGATGAAGCCCGGCGGGTTCTGAAGATTTTGCTGGATGACAAATCCTCGGTGCAGACATCGCCTGACACCTACCTTGCCGCCTCTGAGGCCATGGGCCGAATTGAACTTGCGGCAGGCAATACAGAGGCCGCTCTCGCTGGCACTGAATATGGTCTGGCTCTGGCTCCGGCCTATGATCCGCTTCTGTTTCTGAACAAAGCCATTGAGGCGAAGGAAACCGTGCAACCGCCTGTTGCCACCGTGCAGGAAGGCGCGGCGGAGGCGCTGTTTGTGCTCGGTCAGGTGATCAATCGTGGTGACGGCCAACAGGTTGCCCTGCTCTATTTTCAGCTTGCCGACGCCCTGAACGAAAACTCATCCCCCAAACTGCTGAGCTCTCTGGCAGCCAGTGCCGAGCAGGGCAAGCAGATCGACCGCGCAATTCGCTATTATGAGCAGATTCCGGAAAACTCGGCCTATCGCCGCACGGCGGATCTGCAAATGGGACTGGATCTCTGGTTCTCTGACCGCAAGGAAGAGGGCAAGACTCTTCTGGCAAAGGCTATTGCAGATCACCCTGAGGATTTGCAGTCGCACCTCGCCTATGCTGACGTGCTTTCCGCCGACAAGGAATATACCAAATCCTCGGAAATTCTGGCCCGCGCTCTTGAGCTGGCACCCGAGAACGGCCCTCAGAATTGGAACATTTATTACCAGACCGGCATTGCGTTTGAACGTTTGAAAGAGTGGGACAAGGCTGAACCAAACTTTCGCAAAGCGCTGGAGCTTTCACCTGATCAGCCACAGGTCTTGAACTATCTGGGTTATTCGCTGGTCGATATGGACCGCAATCTCGATGAAGGTCTGGACATGATCCGCAAGGCCGTGCGGCTGCGCCCCAATGATGGATATATCATCGATTCACTGGGCTGGGCTTACTACCGCCTGGGCCGCTATGACGATGCGGTGACACAGCTTGAACGTGCAGTGCTCATCACTCCTTCGGACCCAACCATCAACGACCATCTTGGCGATGCCTATTGGCAGGTGGAGCGTTTCCGCGAAGCCCGTTTTCAATGGCAGCGTGCATTGGACGGCACCCCCGCACCGGAAGACAATGTGGTGGCCGATATCAAGGAAAAGCTTGAAAACGGCCTGACCCCGGCGAAAGAGGATTCCGGCGAAACCGCACCTGATAAGCCGCTACCGGAAAAGCGCGCTTTGGCCGATCAGCCAGCAGATGACACAAGCGCTAACTGAGGCACCCGTGCCGGGAATTGATTTGAAGCCCGGCATTGAAAGATCGGCAACAGCCTGCGCCAAGCTGAACCTGTCGCTGCATGTGGTCGGGCGCCGGGCAGACGGATATCACCTGCTGGAAAGTCTGGTGGTCTTTGTGGAGACAGGCGACGAGCTGACGATTTCTTCTGCCCCCGCCGACACACTGGACATTTCTGGCCCCTTTGCCGGCTCCCTGCAGGGTGGCCCGAACATCCTGCACCAGGCACTGACCCTTTTGCGGACTGCAGCATCGCAATGCGCTTCATTGGTGCCGCCTCTGGCCATCCACCTGCGCAAGAATCTTCCCGTAGCGTCTGGTATCGGTGGCGGCTCGGCAGATGCGGCGGCGCTTTTGCGCATGCTTCTGCCCGGCCTTCCGAAGCCTGCTCAGATTCACGTCGCAACGGCCTGTGTGCAATTGGGCGCTGATGTTCCAATGTGCCTGCTTCAGCAGCCAGCAATAGCGCGGGGTGTTGGTGAGAACCTGCAACCGCTGCCAAACATGCCACGCTTGCCCATTGTCATGGTCAATCCGGGGATTGCGGTGTCCACGCCGGTCATTTTCGGCCGGCTGGAACAGCGAAACAACGCACCGATGCAGCCGGTGCCGGATATCGGCTTTGCAACTGCCAGCGAACTGCTGGCATTTCTTGCGGCTTCACGCAACGATCTGCAACTGCCCGCTTCGCAACTGGCACCAGAAATTCTGACTGCACTTGCGGCTTTGGATTTTGCCGGCGCGCGGCTTTCCCGGATGTCCGGTTCCGGTGCAACCGTGTTTGGAATTTTCGAAACCGGGCAGGCTGCAGATCATGCAGCCAGAACGCTGGCACACAGCCACCCTGCGTGGTGGGTTAAAGCGACAACAACCCTCTGAATTGAAAGGCCACGGCATGACCAAAGAACGCGAGTTCATTCCGCTTTCCATCGCCGTGCTGACAATTTCGGACACCCGTACAAGGGCAGACGACCGATCTGGCGATACGTTGACTGACAGGCTTGAGGCGGCCGGGCACAAGCTGGCCGACCGCAGAATTGTCGCTGACGACATTGCGGCTATTCGCGAGGCCGTCACGGGATGGGCCAAAGACCCGTCAGTTGATGTGGTTCTGACAACAGGCGGAACAGGCCTGACGGACCGAGACGTAACGCCCGATGCACTGGAGCCGCTGTTCGACAAGCGGATTGATGGTTTCTCGGCTGTGTTTCACCGCGTATCCTTTGATACGATCGGCGTTTCCACTGTGCAATCGCGCGCCACCGCCGGCGTCATTTCATCAACTTTTGTGTTTGTGCTGCCCGGCTCCCCGGGAGCATGCCGTGACGCATGGGATAAAATTCTGCTGGCGCAACTGGATCACCGCCACAAGCCCTGCAACTTCGTCGAGATCATGCCACGGCTCGGACACTCCCGCTTATCCTGAAATCTTTATTGGGACAGACGCTGCGGCAGTTTGGGTTCACCCTGTGCCGGCCTTATGCGAATATCGGCATCCAGCAATTGCGGGCGTGCCAGCCGTACCAGACCCGCCGGCTCACCCACCGAACGCGCAAAGGCCACGCCATCACGCTTGCGCAGAATAAGCCCGCCGGACAGCAGATTGCGCCGCAGACGCAGCCCCTGCCAAAGCGACGATCTGTCCTGCCGCGCAACACGAAACCGCGCAGCCTGTCGGTTTGCAGCGCCTTCGGCTGCATCGCCCAGAAAATGTGAAACGGCATCCACCCAGCCGCGCAGCGGTTTGGATCCGCACTCCAGAAGCATGACCCAATCACATTTCGCCATGGTCAGGCATTCGGACAGTGTTTCCGTGCGCACCTGGCAGCCTGCGTCTTCAGCCACCCGCAGGGCCGAAACACCCATTCCCCGGTCCACCACCACCACATCAGCCACAAGCCCTTCTACAGCGCCCGGTACCAGCGCCGACAGAGTTGCGGAAAGAAGGATTGGCTCATCGCGAGCTTCGATCAACACAGACAACATGATCTTCGAATAGCCCAGCTTCAAAAAGAAATCCAGATCACCTTTCTAATGCGTGTTCTTGATTTGTTCTGATGCGCGTACTATTTATCAGGTCTGTTCTCCAAGGATTTGACCATGCGGGAAATATCAACGGCAGACCGTGCAGCCTTCGCCTCCGGCAATATGGATATGGCGGACTATATTGTGGCGCAATCCGGCCTGCGCATTGGGTTTGACAGACGGCGCGGGCGCGGTTCCGCACTGAATCCATCTGGCAGGTTTGAGCCCTTCAGCCATGCCAGCTTTGATGATGGTTGGGACAGTCTTGAGGATCTTCCGGCATTCAAAACCGAGGTTCAGGTCGAAAAGCCGAAAACAATTATCACACGCAATTCATCGCCCGATATTTCTTTTGACCGGTCCATCAACCCATATCGCGGTTGCGAGCATGGTTGCATCTACTGTTTTGCGCGCCCAAGCCATGCCTATATGGGCCTCTCACCCGGGTTGGACTTTGAGTCCCGGCTGTTTGCCAAGCCCGATGCGGCCTCCCTTCTTGAAGCAGAGCTTTCCAAGCCGGGTTACAAGGTGCGCACAATTGCAATTGGCACCAACACAGACCCCTACCAGCCGGTCGAAAAGGACTGGGGCATCATGCGTCAGATATTGGAGGTGCTGGAAGCGACCAATCACCCGGTTGGAATTGTAACCAAATCCGCTCTTGTCACCCGAGATATCGATATTTTGTCACGCATGTCAGCCAAGGGATTGGTCAAGGTGGCGTTGTCAATCACCACTATGGACCGCAAGCTGGCCCGCACTATGGAGCCGCGGGCAGCCACTGCCGCCAGACGGCTTGACGCGGTTCGCCAGCTTAGCGAAGCGGGCATTCCGACGATGGTTATGACCGCGCCGATTATTCCCGGCCTTACAGACTCGGAAATTGAGAAGCTGCTGGAAGCAGCACAGACCGCTGGGGCAAAAGAAGTCGGTTACGTTCTGTTGCGTTTGCCGCTGGAGGTGGCCCCCTTGTTCAAGGATTGGCTGCTGCGCCATTACCCGGACCGTTACCGCCATGTTTTGACGCTGATGCGCTCCATGCGCGATGGTAAGGACTATGATGCCGAATGGGGCAAGAGAATGCGCGGGAGCGGCCCTTACGCCATGCTGATACACCGGCGGTTTGAGCTTGCAGCGCGCAGGCTTGGGTTGAACGAAAACCGCACCCGTCTGAACACCGATCTGTTCACTCCACCCAAGGGCAGCGGCGTGCAGCTTTCCTTACTCTGAAGCATTGTCGTTTTGCGCTGGCCAGCCGTTTAAACCGGTCTGGTCAGACGAGACAGGCTGGTTCACAGACAGCAACAATCAGATCAGCAACGGATCCTCCACCCGAATGGGCCGAAAGCTCATACGGTGGTAGCGGCAGGGACCATGAAGCTGAATGGCTGTCAGATGCGCTGGCGTGCCATAGCCCATATGCTGGCCAAACCCATAGGCGGGAAAGGTGTGGCATAGCCGCTGCATCATTCTGTCTCGCGTGACTTTCGCCACAATGGATGCTGCCGCAATCGAGAGCGAGCGGGCGTCTCCCCCCACGACAGCGGTGCCACGCAGTGCCAGCAAAGGCGGCACATCCCGCCCATCCACCAGCGCATGGCAAGGCCGCATCGCAAGCCCGCGATAGGCTCTGGACATGGCCAGAAGGGTGGCTTGTCGAATATTGATCTGGTCAATTTCCGCCGCACTGGCGGAGGCAACGGAAATAGTGGCAAAGCGCAACAGCTCGGCAAACAGTGCTTCACGACTGGCAGCATCCAGTTGCTTCGAATCATTCAGCCCGTCTGGAATAGAATCCGCGTTCAAAATGACGGCAGCGGCCACCACCGGTCCTGCCAAAGGTCCCCGTCCCGCTTCATCAATTCCGGCGATCGCATGCGAGCCGAGCGCCATTTGCGCCTGCTCCAGCAGAAAATTCGGCCCTGCCTTCATTGGTTTGTTCGCCAATGAACTCTGCTTAACACCAACCGAGGAATCAGATTTTCGCATCGCCATAGAATAACAGCTCTACCGGATGTCGGCTGCACTGCAAGAGTAACCGGCGCAGATCGGGCAAACAAAATGCCCGGCTCGAACGATCGAACCGGGCATTTTGAAATCACAGGTAAACTCGGTCGATGACCTGATGTCTGTAAGCAGACTAATTGAGCTTGCGGCGAACTTCTTCAATCGAACGCTCGGTCAGGCCAGTGTCTGCGCCCAATCCCTTTTCACGGATGAGAGTCGCCGCAGCCTGAATAGCAATGTTAACCGCGGAAGAGCGAACCTCGGCAACAGCATCAGCCTCAGCCTGAGCGATTTTCTGTTCGGCCGCAGCGGTGCGGCGCGCAACATATTCTTCGCTCTTCACGCGGGCTTCTGCGACAATCGCGTCTGCCTCACGCTTGGCACCGGCAACAATCTCGCGAGCTTCAACCTCGGCCTCACGGCGACGACGCTGATATTCGGCAAGCTGCTGCTTTGCCTCTTCCTTCAGTTCACGCGCTTCTTCAATTTCTGACTGAATGCGACCTGCGCGCTCGTCCAGCGACTTTGCAATTGTGCGGTGTGTGTTGAGGTACCAGAGCAGTACGAAAAAGAGAATGAGTGCGACAAGGGCGAAGAAACTTGCATCAAAGGCCATGATTTCTTTCTCCCTCAGCGCGCGGAACGGACAGCATTGGCCACGTCTTCACGCGACACATCATTGCCGGTCAGTTCCGAAAGTATAGCCTCAGCGGCATCCTCGGCAATTGTACCCACATCAGCCAGTGCTTTCGCCTTGACGTCTGCGATATGTGCCTGAGCTTTTTCAAGCTTGCCATCAAGCTCCGCCTCGTTGCGGCGACGCTCTTCATCAGCACTCTGGCGCGCTTCGTCACGCGCTGTGTGGCCGATGGCATGTGCGCGTTCCCGCGCCTCAGTCAATTCCTGTTCGTAGGCGGCGCGTGCTTCGTCAGCATCAACGCGCATACGTTCTGCGGCCTCAAGGTCGGCAGCAATTCTGCCACGCCGCCCTTCAATAATGCCAGCAAGACGCGGCACTATGGTTTTGGCCAGAATGAGATAGAGAAGCCCGAAGAAAATCGCCAGCCACAGGATCTGTGAAGCGAAAAACTCTGTTTCCAGTGGCGGAAAACCGCCACTTTCATGGACTTCCTGACCTTCAAGAAACACTGCTTCCGGAGTCGGGGCAACAAGCTCCGAACCCAGAGGTGCGTCACCTGCCGAATGATCTTGAATTTGTGCGTAAGCTTGGCTGATGAACATCTCTTACCCCGGTCAATACAAGCCGGCCGCCATATTTCAAAAAGGCGGCCGGAAGCACAATCCCCGTTCAGTCTATATTAGACGAAGAGGAGGAGAAGCGCGACGAGCAACGAGAAGATGCCCAGAGCTTCAGTCACAGCGAAGCCGAATACCAGACGGCCGAACTGGCCGTCAGCAGCCGACGGATTGCGAAGAGCGCCCGAAAGGAAGCTCGAGAAAATGTTGCCGAGAGCAAGTGCCGTACCGGCCATGCCGAAGCATGCGAGACCTGCACCAATGTAGCGAGCGGCTTCCGCGTCCATGTGAAACTCCTGTTTTGGATCGTGCGGGAGGAATCCGCGACCTAGGCCGCGAAAGTCGAAGGGGTTCTAGACCATTCAGGGCAATTCGTGAACCGCTGAATGGTCTTTATTTCTAAAGTTTCTTCCAGGCCAGACCCCGGCCTTTGGAAAAACCATCCTAGTGGTGCGTATGAACCGCATCATTCAGATACATGCAGGTCAATACGGCGAAGACATAAGCCTGAAGGAAGGCTACCAGAAACTCAAACGCTGTAAGGCCCATAGTCATAAGCAGCGGCAGAATCGCCCCGGCTACGCCAACTGCGCCAAGTGAACCAAGCGACACGACAAAGCCAGCAAACACTTTCAGCGCGATATGGCCAGAAAGCAGGTTTGCAAAAAGACGAATGGACAAGGAAATCGGCCGGGAGAGGAACGAGATCACCTCGATCACCACCACAAAAGGCACAACCGCCGCCGGTACACCGGATGGCACAAACACCTTGAACCATGAAAGGCCGTGCTTGCTGATGCCGTAGACAACAACCGTGCCAATAACCAGCATTGCCAGGCCGAATGTCACGATCAGGTGGCTGGTTACGGTGAAAAAATAAGGGAACATGCCAAGCAGGTTGGCCACCAGCACAAACATGAACAGAGAGAAGACCAGCGGGAAAAACACCATTCCCTTGGAGCCAGCCGAATCTCTCAACATATTGGCGATGAATTCATAAGCCAGTTCGGCAACCGATTGCGCCCGACCGGGGATCTGGCCGCGACCACTTGTCGCAAACCACAAAAACCCGGATGCCGCCACGACCGTCACCGCCATGAACAACGATGAATTGGTGAAGGAAAGATCGATTCCGCCGATTTCAATCGGCACGAGCCTGGAAATCACGAATTGATGAAGCGGATCGTTCGCCAAGCTTCTGGTCCTTGTTTCATATAAGCAAACCGCAGCACAGATGCGCCGCCTGCCCAATTCCTGTCTTGAGCCAATCTGCGCAGAGCATTTTCAGGTGACTCTCAGCAGATGGGTTCATGCTCAAGCGAGCGTCACTGCCATAGCGTCACCGAACCAGCTTCGCAACACCCTTTTGGCGCTATTTGCTGCTGTTATCCGCGTCTTTTTGCATTTCTGCCGTGTTGGTGCGGGCAGATGAGCGAATGACATTCAGCACTCCCGCTGCAAAACCAAGCAGCAGAAACACAATCAGGCCGAACGGCCGGGTGCCGAAAAACGTGTCAATTCCGTAGCCGATCAGCGCGCCAACAACCACGCCGGCAATGAATTCAGAGGCAATGCGCAGCCCTGCTGCCATGCCGGAAAGCCCGCCCTTTGGCGCCAGCATGGAAGATTGCGGCAACTGCCGTGACTTCACAGCATCCAGTCTCTGCGAAAGCTTTTCGCGCCGCTCCAGCCATTCCTTGTCAGATTCAGGCAGATCGTCTTGAACCATGATGTCGCCTCGCTCGCGCAAAATTTACCCGGAGCAGACAGAAGTCCCCGGCATTTTTGATGGAATCAACCCCATCGCCGGTCATTTGCCTCAGTTCCACCCGCCATTGAAAGTGCGATAGAAGACATGGAGCCCGATTTTTTCGACTTTTTCCATCGCGCGAGCCCAGCGTGGCCGCACATAAGTTGCATGATAATGCGTGGCAGACCCGACTTCGGGCAGCCATATCTGGCCGGCAGTCACTTTCTGACCAATGGCCTTGGCGCGGTCATATGCACGCTGGTTGGTAATCCTGTCGGGAATTCCATCACAGGCAAAGGAAAACTGGCAGCGATTGCGCATGTGGCGATTCTGATAGACGACACCGCAAATCGTGTCCGGATAGGTGGGATTGCGCACCCGGTTTAGAATCACCTGTGCAACAGCGGCTTGCCCGGTCTCGGATTCCCCTCTTGCCTCAAAATATATGCCCGTAGCGAGACAGGTCTGCTCGGCGGTGGAATAGGCGGATTCGGGCAGAATTTTTGCTGCCCAGGCATGGTCGTTTTCGCCCAGCGGTGGCACAAATCCGTCGTCACGGCCCGTCAAGATATCGTCAAACCGGCTGGGAAGGCGTGGTGTTGACGTTGGCGCATAGGCCATTTCCATGGATGCACCATCAGGCTTGCTCGGCGTTGCCGCAGGCTCATCAGCAACATTTGCCATAACCGTTTCCACGGTATCGCGCAACGGATGCGGGCGTTCAAAGCTGGAAAACACCAGCTCTGCGGCCTCTGCCTCTGCTGGCAGGCCGGAAAGCGCCGTCAGCATCAAGCCATCGCCCGGTGCGCGCTCTGCAGCGGTTTGCGGCTGGACAGACAAAACGGTGCCGGTGGAAAACATTTTAAGCTGAGTGTACGCGCTCAGAACGCGGTCGCCCCGTTCGGCAAGCGGAGACGTGGTTCGCAGCGACGCCAGCTCCTCAATTTCCAGTTGCACGGCCTGTTGCAGCAATTGTGCCGCCAGTTCCAGCTCAAGCTCTGCTCGCTCAGATTTGGCAACCGGGTTGCCGGTGCCCAACACGGCTGCGATGGCAAAGCCGCCGGCAACCAGCCAGTGGCCCCGCAGTGCATGACGGCTGTGGCGGCGTTGGCTTTTCGCCTTTCCGCTTGGTTTTAAGCTGGCATGCATTCCCGGCATCCGGATCAATTTAACGAATGCCGATCATCCTTCATTAACCTTAGCGAGGAGTTAATAAGACGCCATTTAGCTTAACAAAAAGCAAAATATCTAAAGTTATTCCTTTAGTATTTCTTTGCGCGCGATGCATATGGATTGTTGGGTTTACGCAGGTTCAGCCGAATAGGAATGCCCGCCAAACCAAAATCCTCACGCAGTCCATTGACCAGATAGCGGGTATAGGCAGCGCCCAACGCATCTGGCCGGGATGTCGAAATGACGAATGTCGGCGGCCGGGTTTTCACCTGGGTGATATATTTCACATTAACCCTGCGCCCTGCCACAGCAGGCGGCGGGTGGTGTGACACCATACGTTCCAGCCACTGATTCAGCTTCGCTGTGGAGATACGCCGATTCCACGTCTGATGTGTTTCCACAATGGCTTGCATCAGTTTGTTCAAGCCCTCGCCCGTCTCGCCAGAAACGGTGATGGCCTTCACACCGCGCATTTGCGGCAGCAGGCGCGTGGTCTTTTCACGCAGTTCGGCCAAAACCTCGTGCCGGTCTTCGATCATGTCCCATTTGTTGAAGGCAATAACCGGAGCCCTGCCCTCTCGCTCGATCAGATCGGCGATTTGCAGGTCCTGCCGTTCAAAAGGCACATTCACGTCCAGAACCACAACAACCACTTCTGCAAATTTGATGGCGCGGATGGCATCTGCGACCGAAAGCTTTTCCAGCTTTTCCTGAACTTTGGCCTTGCGGCGCAAACCCGCGGTATCAAACATTTTGATCCGGCGACCCTGCCACTCCCATTCAACCGAGATGGAATCACGAGTGATGCCAGCCTCTGGCCCCGTCAGCAGCCTGTCCTGCCCAAGAAAGCGGTTCACCAAAGTCGATTTGCCTGCATTGGGACGCCCGACGATCGCAATGTTCAGCGGTTTGGTATCGTCATAAGTGTCAACAGGCTCGCCGTCCTCGTCAAAGGCCAGCTCAACATCGGCCTCCGCTTCCTCCACCTCTTCGGCAAAGGCATCCTCGCCCAAAGCCTGAACAATAGCGTCCCGCAGTTCGCCCATGCCTTCGCCGTGCTCGGCAGAAATCGCAACCGGCTCTCCAAGGCCCAGGGCATAGGTGTCGTAAAATCCGGCGTCCGACCCCTTGGCCTCTGCCTTGTTGGCTACAAGCACCACGGGGCGTCCGGCACGCCGCAGCATTTCTGCAAAGTGGCTGTCATGCGGCGTCAGGCCGGATTTGGCATCAACGACAAACAGGGAAAGGTCGGCCACAGCAATGGCGGATTCTGTCTGGGCACGCATGCGCCCTTCCAAAGTTTCAGCCCCGGCTTCTTCCAGACCGGCCGTGTCCACAATGTCAAACTCAAGGTCGAACAGTGTCGCCGCGCCCTCTCGCCGGTCGCGCGTTACGCCCGGCCTGTCATCCACCAGAGCCAGGCGCTTGCCCACCAACCGGTTAAACAGGGTAGACTTGCCGACATTGGGTCGGCCGATAATGGCAATGGTTACCATGGCGTCTGTGCGCCTTCCTTTATTTACTGCGTAGCCGCATCTGGAGCGGCAGCGCCCGTACTAACCGGCTGCTGCTCGTTTGCGGCAATAAGATCCAGCATCAGGCGCGCCCGCTGGGCCAGCCCCTGCGGGGTCGCAAAATCCTCTGCAAGCTGGCTGAAATAGGACTTGGCCCCGGCCGTATCGTTAGCTTTCCACAAAGCCAGGCCAATGGCTTCCAGCGCGGGATGGCGAAGCGGCTCGTTTTCGCTTGCCAGACGCTCGACCCGCTCACGCACATCATCCACTGAACCGGTGTCCACAAGAATATAGGCAGCGCGAATCGCCGCTACATCGCGCAATGCCGTGGGGGTGGAGCGGTTGGCGGCAACAGCATCAAATCCGGCCAGCGCAGCCGCCAGATCACCGGCCTGCTGCTGGTTTGCGGCAAGCTGCATCTGGGCAATTTCCCTGTAGCTGCCATGCCCATCGGCGGCCAGTTGCTCCAACGCTGCCTGTGCGCCTGCATTGTCACCTGAACTTGCCAGTTCAGTTGCGGCAATCAACCTGTCGCCGTCCGCCGCGGCACGTTCAGCGGCCAGCTTGCTCCACACAACATAGCCGATCGTGCCGAGGATAATCAGAGTAATTACCCCGATCAGGATCGCGCCATATCGTTTCCATATGGCCCGAACACGCTCCTGCCGGATCTCTTCATTGACCTCGCGGATAAAGGTATCATTGCTCATATGCGACGTTATCCATTGCGCTGAAAGCGAGACGACAGGGTGAACTTTTCCACCGCGCTCGCAAATCGATCTTCTGGCTTTCTAACGATTTTTTCGCCCAGAGGAAGGGCGGCCCGCGAGTGCAGCGGTAAATTTACCGATTTTGCCTGTGATGAGTTAAAGCCCTGTACGCGAACACAAGACGCAAACAGTTGAAATTTCTGGAGCGGGCGATGGGGATCGAACCCACGACATCAAGCTTGGGAAGCTTGCGTTCTACCGCTGAACTACACCCGCTCATATGCTGCAAGCACTACAATACAAGGGTTTGCAACACAATAGGGGAAAGTGCTCTCAGAGCAGAAATCAGACCTGACGGCGTGGATCTGCAGGTGCCGACGCAGGTAGTCCCGGATTTCATTTCCAGCCCGGCAGCGCCTGAACGTCGAATCCGCCGACTTTGAACACCGCATGCCGCTTTGCACCGCCTTCTGCGGTAATGGCAATTTCGAGCACTTGGGCATTGTCCAGGTTCCGCCAGATATTGCGGGCGTTGCGCAATGTTAACGTGGTGTCAGATGTTGGAAGGATTGTGGCGCGGACAGTTTCGACCGTTGCCCCGTCGAGTGACAGAGCAACACGGCAACCGGTGACGCAGTCTGGAAGAAAAGGCAGCGCCACATGTGCCTGACGACCGGCAATCTCACTGTCGTAGAAAGTCAGAGTGGCAGAAGCGCCGTCATCCACTTTCCCGGCAACGGTTGCGTGCAGCCGGGTGGCATCTCCGGAGCCGTCACGGCCATATTCCCAAGACCCCGCACTGACCTCCTGCGCAACAGCCGAACACCAGAACATCGGGCCCATCAGCAGGATCTTCAAAAGCAGGGACGTTTGCGTCATCGGTTCAACTCCTTTTTCAGGCTTTGTTATTGAGACGCCGGTTGTCGCACCGAGCTTGGTTCAACGCATTTCCACACATTGATTCACATTGACGCATTGCAGACCTGCAAAAAGATGGTTAACCACCCACCATCAACCTTAAACAGGATTATCCATGTCAGGTTTGAAAACTCATCGTATCATCGGCTATGCCATCGCCATCGTCATGATCGGCGCAGCTATGATTGCTCTGATGGACGATGAAGGGCGCAAAGCCAACTTCCGCGACAGGGCACACGAGGCGGTTCAAATAGACCGACGCGGCTGATCATCAGCCTTGATGCAGAGTACATAAGCAGTCATATACATAACTCATAGGTGCGTTGTCGGTGCGCCGAATTGTGATGTGCCTGTGGAAGCCCAGCGATGATCAAGTCAGAGACTAGCTTCACAAAGGCTGCGTTTGACACAGAAGACCACGCTGCGCCTCTCCTTCTGGAAGAAGAGCGGCTTCTGCGTCACGCTCTGAAGTTGATATCTGAAAGGCAAATCGCCGAGGCAGAAATTCTGATGGGCGAACAGCTCGGCAGCTTTCCGGACATAAGCTTTCTGGTACGGATGAAAATCCTCCATTACAGGGGCAATCAATACCCTGACGATGATGAGGTAGTGCGCTATTTCCTGGCGAATTTAGCGAACAGACTGATAGCGAAGTATATGTTCGAAATCGTCGCAACGCAGTTTTGCCTGTCAGAAAACCTCGTTTACTTGCAGAAACTGCTGGCGAATTGCCCCGCCCGGCGCAAATATCCGTTGTCTCAACCAACCTGTCTGGGCGCCGCCAGGTTGTTGATCAAGAATGGCTGCACAAATGAAGCCGTTCATTTAATTCGCAGCTTTCTGAAAAGAACCCAGGCACCCAGCGAAGATAAGCTCAAATTTTCTGAGCTTCTTCGGTCGGTCAATCGCACAGATATACTGGATCTGGCATTGGCCGATACCGCACAATGGCGCGATTATCTGGATTTCGCGGCCGGGAAGCTTGACGATTTCTCACTGCAGGAGCGTGAAAATTTCCGCTCATTTGTCCAGCGCCCCTATTCGATCGTTACCGCCAACAGCGATTTGATGGACATTCGCTTCTGCCAGGAAAAGCGGAAGCGGCTGGAGGAGATCATCCAGCATCATCTGGTCTCTGGAACAGCTCTGTCACTCATCCGTCTGGGTGACGGCGAAGCCTACGGATTTGCACCTCCAGCAATCAGCGGAGCAGGACGTGCCGATTTTGATGCAGATGATCGGCTTCGCGAGGCCATCTGGTGGGGTAAGCACCCTCTCCCTGAACAGGCAGAGAGACTTCGCGGGCTCTTTCAGCAAGCGGTCAATGAGGCAGATATTCTGGCTATCCCGAGCATATTCAGATGGTTTCGCGATTGCGGGCGCATGGCTTCGGGGCTTGCGGGAACCCGCGCGAGACGAGGCCTGATAGCCGTGTTGAACGGAGTGGCCGCCCTGGCTCAAAAGCCTGATCGCCTGTTTACGGAGGAAAGGGTGCATCAGTTTGTCTTCAGTGAAGACTTTCTGGAGCAATTGGCAAAGCAGGCGCGCCATGTTGTTGTCGTAACGTGCTGGCGGCAGACGCAACTGAAGCCCGCTTTTCTTGCCAATGCCCAAATGATTGCCGTTTCGCCGCACACCAAAGTGCGGGACGGCCAGTCATTTGAAGAAATGCCGCCTTTGTTTGAAAACTACCATACGGTGATCAGCCAGATTGAGCGGGTGGCGCAACCCGGAACGCTGGTTCTGATCGCAGCGGGTTTTATCGGCAAGATTTTCACCCATGCCGCCCGGCAACAAGGCGCGGTCGCCCTGGATATTGGCGCATGCGTTGATTACATGGCCGGCAGGAAAACCCGCAGCATCAGCGACCTGGTGTAGCGCCAGTTTCAGGCAAAATGTTTGGACAACTTCAGCCGCTGCGCCTGGTAATTTGAATTGAGGTCTGAGCCATAGAGCTTTTCCGGCCGCGAGGCCATGCGCTCATAAATCAGCCGTCCGACAATCTGTCCGTGCTCAAGAATAAACGGCACTTCATGGCTGCGCACTTCCAGCACTGCGCGGCTGCCGCCGCCGCCCGCCGCCTGATGGCCAAATCCCGGGTCGAAGAACCCGGCATAATGCACCCGGAACTCCCCAACCAGCGGATCAAATGGCGTCATTTCGGCAGCATAGTCCGGAGGCACATGAACCGCTTCTTCGGAAACCAGAATGTAAAATTCATTCGGGTCGAGCACCAGTTCGCCGGATTTGGAGCGGTAAAGCGGCTCCCAGAATTCGGAAACCTGATGCGCCGCCCGCCGGTCCACATCAATAACCCCGGTGTGCCGCTTGCCGCGGTAGCCTATCAGACCGGTTTCATCGCCGTTCAAGTCTACCGACAGCGCAATGCCACCACCGGAAATATTGGCATCGGTGGAATTGGTAATTTTTTCCGCCAGGTGCAGTTGCGCAAGCTCCTCGCCGCTGAGCTCTGCGCGTCCGCTGCGAAACCGTATCTGGCTCAACCGGGAGCCCTGCCGAACAACAACGGGGAATGTCCGGGGCGAAATTTCCAGATAGAGCTGGCCGGAATAGCCCGCGCCCACCTTGTCAAACTCCTGCGCTCTGTCAGTAATGACGCGGGTGAAAATATCCAGACGACCGGTCGAGGATTTCGGATTGGCGGCAGCGCGCACCGTTTCCGGCAGGTTCAGGCTTTCCATCAGGGGCACAATGTAGACGCAGCCTGTCTCCAGCACCGCACCCGCCTGCAAATCAACAACGTGCAACGAAAACCGCTCCAGCGCATCTGCAACCGTTCTTTGCCGCCCCGGCAGGAAACTGGCGCGCACGCGGTATGCCCGGTCGCCGAGGCGCAGGTCCAGACTGGCAGGCTGCACCTGATCGGACGCAAAAGCCTGTGCGGCAACAATGGCACCGGTATCATACAAAGCCCGAATGTCTTTATCCGGCAAAATTCCGTCCTGCATGCCTTCGCCCCGATTTTTTTCTGCCAGACATGCGCTACAGATGCTTGAGCAATAAAGCAACCAAAGTGCGTTGACGCAGGCTAATTGCAGGATTATGCACAAAGAGTGGTGATTTTGCCGGCCGGCTTGCAGCCACGTTAAACAAGTCGCTAAAAGGGCCGATCTCCTTCCGGGCCGGTCATTGTTGCGTCGCCAAAGTCAGGCCGACTGTTCGAGGGACCCCGCATGTCAGAAAATCCGGCTTCACGTCGCCCGCTTCGTCCAGCAACTGCAATGGTGCATTCCGGTACCGTGCGCTCAGGCTTTGGTGAAATGTCCGAAGCGATTTTTATGACGCAGGGCTTTGCCTACGACAGTGCGCAGGCAGCAGAAGCGCGTTTCAAGGGCGAAGAGCCGGGCTTTATCTACTCTCGATATGCCAACCCCACCACCCGCATGTTTGAAGAGCGGATGATGCAGCTTGAAGGCGCAGGAGATGCCCGCGCCACAGCCTCCGGCATGGCGGCGGTTTCGGCTGCGCTGCAATGCGCGGTGCAGGCTGGCGACCATATTGTGGCTGCCCGTGCACTGTTCGGCTCCTGTACCTATGTCATCCAGAACGTTCTCGGCCGTGCCGGCGTAACTGCCACTTTTGTGGATGGGCGAAACCTGGATGAGTGGCGCGCAGCCGTTCAGCCAAACACCCGACTGTTTTTTCTGGAAAGCCCGACAAACCCCACGCTGGAAATCATAGACATTGCTGCCGTGGCCAAGGTTGCGCACGATGCCAACGCAATTCTTGTGGTGGACAATGTCTTTGCCACACCTTTGCAACAACGACCTCTGGAACTGGGCGCAGATGTGGTGGTCTATTCAGCCACCAAGCATATTGATGGTCAGGGTCGCTGTCTGGGCGGCATCATTTTGTCCTCTGCCGAATGGATTGAAAAAAATCTGGCAGATTTCTTTCGTCATACCGGCCCGTCCCTATCGCCCTTCAACGCCTGGATTTTGCTGAAAGGCTTGGAAACAATGCCGCTGCGCGTTCGTCAGCAGACAGAGAATGCCAGCCGCATAGCCGATTATCTGGCCAGCCGTACTGACAAGGTCAAGCGGGTGATCTATCCCGGCCGGGCAGACCACCCGGATGCCGAGCTCATCAAACGGCAGATGACCGGTGGCTCCACGTTGATCGCCTTTGAGCTGGTGGGCGGCAAGGAAGCTGCATTCCGTGTGTGCAATGCGCTGGAAATTGTCACGATTACCAACAATCTGGGCGATGCTCGCAGTCTGATAACCCACCCGGCCACCACAACGCACAAAAGCCTTTCAGACGAGGCGCGCGCGGCGGCGGGCATTGGTGATGGGCTGTTGCGCTTTTCTGCCGGGATTGAGGATAGCGAGGATCTGATAGAAGATTTTGCCGCCGCACTCGACGCGGCTTGATTTCGGCGTCAGAAAGCGGCTTCCTTGGTATCTTCCGAATCTATACAGCGTTACGCTGGGCAAAGCATGTACAAGCGCACGACGGCACACATCACGGTAACGGTGACACCGGCCTATCTGGCAGAGCAATCCAACCCGGAAAGCGGCAAGTGGGCGTTCGCCTATCGTGTGGAAATCAAGAACGGCTCGGGAGAGCCGGTTCGTCTGCGTTCGCGCTATTGGCACATAACAGACGATCGCGGCCACGTGGAAGAAGTGCGTGGCCCCGGCGTTTTGGGTGAGGAGCCGCTGCTGCCGCCAGGCAACAGCTATACTTACACATCCGGATGCCCGCTTGGCACGCCATCGGGCTTCATGCGGGGGCACTATAATTTCGAGCGGGCGGATGGCTCCATGTTTCAGGTCGCCATACCCGCCTTCTCCCTTGATATACCTGCGCAGAACAGAACGCTGAACTAGAGCAGTTCTTTTTTCGACAGTCTGCGGATGGCCAGAACTTGCCCAGCACAGTGAACTGCCGTGTCAGACGCGGCTTGGCGATCCGTTGAAACGCTTCACTCAAACTCTTCCGGCTTGAAGGTGTAGGACTCGCTGCAGAATTCGCAGGTCACCTCAATAACCCCGTCTTCCGTGCTTTCCTTCAGTTCTTCCTCGGTAAAACCGGCCAGCACTTCGCCAATTCGCTCTCGTGAGCAAGAGCATTGGTCAACCACCGGAGTTGGAGGAAAAACCCGCACCCCGCGCTCGTGAAACAGCCGGAACAACAGCCGCTCAACTCCCACGTCAGGGTCAACCAGCTCAGCGTCCTCTACGGTTTCAACCAGCGCCTGAACTTCCGTCCAGGCATCATCAGTCTCAAACTCCGGCACTTCCGCGTCGTCCGGCGCATCACCCCCAGGCAGGTCGGGCATGCGCATGCGTTCCGGCGACTGCGGCAGAAACTGAACCATCAGCCCGCCAGCCCGCCAGCTTTCCGCAAAGCCACCACCTTCCGCCCGGCGCGCAATGCGCGCCACCGTCAGCCGTACGGTGGTTGGTATCTGCTCAGACTGCCGGAAATAGCTTTCCGCCACCTCTTCAAGCGTTGCACCAGAAAGCTCGACAATGCCTTGGTAGCGCTGCGTGTTCTCTCCTTGATCCACCGTCAGTGCCAGACTGCCGCGACCCAGCAACTCCTCTGGCGAAATGGCCCCGCTGGCCTGCGCAGCGGCCAATCGGTCTTCATCATATCGCGCATAGGCGCGCACGCCCGATGGCGTGGTGAAATCCACAACCAACAGGTCAACCGGGCCGTCTGTCCGGGTTTGCGAAATGAATTTTCCGTTGAATTTCAACGATGTGCCCAGAAGCACCGTCAGAGCAATCATTTCCGCCAGCAGCCTGGAAACCGGCTCAGGATAGGCATGGCGGGCCAGTATGTTTTCCACCAGACCGCCAAGCTGTACTGCACGCCCACGCGCATCCAGCCCCGATACCTCAAAGGGGACGACAGCGTCATCCCCCGCAAATCCAAATTCACCCAGCTCCAGATGCTCGTCAGTCATTGCGGCCCACCTCGCCGAAACACCATGCCAGAATGGACTTCTGGGCATGAAGCCGGTTCTCTGCCTCGTCAAAAACCACGGATTGCGGACCGTCGATCACAGAATCCGTCACCTCTTCACCACGGTGCGCAGGCAGGCAATGCATAAACAAAGCCTCGGGCGCAGCGTGGCGCATCAACTCGTCATTGACCTGATAGGCCATGAACACTTCATTGCCGCGGGCCTGCTCCTCACGTCCCATGGAAACCCAGGTGTCGGTTACCACGCAATGCGCCCCGGTTACGGCCTCAACGGCATTGTATCCTGTGTGAATATCCGCGCCTTCTGCCCGTGCCTTCGCCAGAAAACGCGGATCAGCTTCTGAACCTTCCGGCGTGGCAATGTTCAGCCGGAATCCAAAACGGCCCGAAGCCTCGATAAAGGAATTCAGCACATTGTTGCCGTCTCCTGACCAGGCAAAAATCTTGCCCTGCAGGGATCCGCGTTTTTCCTCAAATGTCAGAAGATCAGCCATGATCTGGCAGGGATGCGTGTCATCGGTCAGCGCATTGATGACCGGCACAGTGGCTGCCTCCGCCATTTCCAGAAGACGGCCATGCTCTGTCGTGCGGATCATGATGGCATCGACGAAACGCGAGAGCACCCGGGCGGTGTCGGCGATGCTTTCCGAACGGCCAAGTTGCATTTCCGTGCCCGACAGAAACAGAGTTTCACCACCCAGCTGACGCATGGCAACATCAAACGACACACGCGTGCGTGTGGAAGGCTTTTCAAAAATCATGGCCAGCATTTTGCCATCAAGCGGCTTCGGCCCTGCCCGGCCAACGCTTTTGCGCCAGAGTGCATCGTCCATTATGGCGCGCAAATCCTGCGATGGCATTTGTGCAATATCAAGGAAATGCCTGACTTCGACGCCACTCTTCATGCTGCATTCTCCCCCAGCGCGGTGGAAATGCTCTCCGCCGCCGCCTCAATTCTCCGAAGCCCTTCACGCAGTTCCTCTGGCGCAACCACAAGCGGCGGAAGCATCCGAACAACATTGTCCCCTGCCGGCACTGCCAGCATCATCTGCGCCCGCAACGCGGCGATGAAGCTTGTGTTTGGCACACGCATTTTCAGGCCAACAAGCATTCCCTCGCCACGAATGCCTTCAACCACATCCGGAAAACGATCTGCAATGGATGCCAACCCCTGTTTAAACAGGAGTGCCATTTCCTGAACATTGTCGAGGAAGCCCTCTTGCAGCACAACGTCCAGTACCGCGTTGCCCACAGCCATGGCGAGAGGATTGCCACCATAGGTTGTGCCATGAGTTCCCGCCACCATTCCGGCAGAAGCGGCTTCCGTAGCAAGACAGACGCCCATGGGAAAACCGCCGCCGATGCCCTTGGCAGAGGCCAGAATGTCCGGTGCAACCCCCGATCCCTGATAGGCGTAGAAATGCCCCGTGCGGCCAACTCCGGTCTGAACCTCGTCATAAATCAGCAAGAGGTCGGATTCATCGGCAAGCTTGCGAAGCTGGCGCAGAAACTCCACCGGAGCCGAGCGTATGCCGCCCTCACCCTGAATAGGCTCAATCAGGAAACCCGCCGTCTCGTCCGTCATCGCCGCCTTGACAGCTTCAATGTCGGCAAACGGCACCTGATCAAAACCCTCGACCTTGGGGCCAAAACCTTCCAGATATTTCTGCTGCCCGCCAGCGGCAATGGTGGCCAGCGTCCGCCCGTGGAAAGCGCCTTCGAAGGTTATGATACGGTACCGTTCGGGGTGGCCATTGGTGTATTGATAGCGACGCGCGGTTTTAACGGCGCATTCCAGCGCCTCTGCCCCGGAATTGGTGAAAAATGCCCGGTCGGCGAATGTTGCCGCAACCAGCCGGCGGGCCAGCCGTTCCTGACCGGGAATTTCATACAGATTGGATGTGTGCCAAAGCTTCTCGGCCTGCGCCTTCAGCGCGTCCACCAGATGCGGATGGGCGTGCCCCAGCACGTTGACAGCAATGCCACCGGAAAAATCCAGATAGCGCTTCCCGTCCTCTGTCAGCAGCCACACCCCTTCTCCTCGCTCCACTCGAATATCAGCGCGCGAATAGGTGGCGAATAGCGGTGAGTGGCTGTCCATTTCGGGGAACATGAGGTGTCAAATCCAGAAAGAGTTGGGAATTTTGAAAAGGAGGTCCGGCAAGTCCGCCATGGCAGACCGAAAACCACCCCGTTTCATCGGTTGAAATCGCGTTAGGCTATACCACGGCTGGGGCGGGAATTGTCAACGAAAGGGAATATTTCATCTTGAAATCCCGTCGCCGACGGTCAATAGATGCGGGCAAATGACAATCCGGTCTGTAAAGCACCGGAAAGGCTGGGGATATCTCGTCTTTCGATTCGCCAAATGTTTCAGGACTCTTGTCAGCGAGTCTACCTATTTGATAGTTTATATAAAGACACCATATTCAGTGCGGCCTACCTGTCATTTCCTTACATGTGGTGCATGACCCGGGGCTTCCCACCCGCGGGCGTGGGGATGGATTCCGCCGCCGATCCGAACTGAAGGAGCCTGCCTATGAGCTGGACAGACGAACGTATTGAAACTTTGAAACGCCTGTGGAGCGACGGACACAGCGCAAGCCAGATTGCCAATGAATTGGGCGGCGTAAGCCGCAACGCTGTTATAGGCAAAGTTCATCGCCTGAAGCTGGAAAGCCGTATCAAACCGGCAGCTACGCCGACCACGCCCGCAGCACCGCTTGCTGCCGCAGAGCCGGTGAACGCCGCGCCAGCGCCACAACCTGCTCCGCGCCAGGCCGCGCCTGCCGTGCTGGAAGCGCGTGAAACGCCGCCAGTGGCAGCAGCGCCGGCAACGCCGCGCATTTTGCCGAGTTCGGCACCGCAACCGGTTGCCCAGCAGTCTGTAACACGGACGCTTGGCGCAACGGCACTGAAAATCGAGCCTCAGTTTGCGCCATATGAGCCAAGCGTGGAAGAAGACCGGCCAAGTGCAGAAGTTGTGCCGATTTCACGTAACCTCACCTTGGTGCAACTGTCCGAGCGCACATGCAAATGGCCAATCGGCGATCCGCTGTCACCTGATTTCCGTTTCTGCGGCAATCATTCGGGTGATGGTTCACCCTATTGCACCTATCACGCGCGTATTGCTTTCCAGCCTGCATCAGAGCGTCGCCGCGTTCGCTGAACTGGCCCATACGGCAGATACCCACGGCCCGGCCTTTGCGCCGGGCCTTTTCATTTCCTGAAAGCTGAGATGCTTGGTCAGACAGTTTCAGGTGATCCCAGGATCGCTTAAGACCCCCAGCCACCTTGCATCGTCGCTTTGTCTTGCCGTTGAAGCGGTTCCGTTTCGCCGGGGAATGCTCTAGCGCAAATTTGAACAGCCAAACTGGCACGGAACAGGTAGCAGTTGCGACACCTGCACCGCACAATTCATTGATGATCCAGGATTGGAATGGTTTGTGAATTTTGAACTGGCAATCGTCTTATGTCTTCTGGCTGCAACCATTTTCATGTTCGCCACCGGCCGCCCGCGAATGGACGCGGTGGCACTGACCATGATGGCCATTCTGCCATTGACCGGCACCATCACCATTGCTGACAGTCTGGCCGGGTTCAGCGATCCGAACATCATTCTCATCGCGCTGCTGTTTGTGGTTGGTGAGGCTTTGGTTCGCACCGGTGTGGCGCAGAAAATGGGCGATGGCCTCATTCGCTATGCAGGCCCGGGCGAAACCCGGCTTCTTGTGCTGTTGATGTTGCTGGTGGCGTTTATCGGCGCGTTCATGAGTTCTACCGGCGTGGTGGCAATTTTCATTCCCATCGTGCTGCGCATAGCGGGGAATACCGGCATTGCTGCTGGCAGGCTGATGATGCCGCTCAGCATCGCTGCGCTGATCAGCGGCATGATGACACTTGTCGCCACCGCGCCCAACCTTGTGGTGAACAGCCAATTGGTGCGTGACGGGCATGAAGGCTTCAGCTTTTTTGCTTTCACCCCGTTCGGTATTCCCATTCTGGTTCTGGCCATCGGCTATATGCTGCTGGCACGGCGATGGCTTGCCCCAAAATCAGTGGCTGAACCTGCAGCCCGCCCGCGGCTATCAGACTGGATCAGCGATTACAGCCTTGCTGGTCGTGAATTTCGCATTGCACTGCGGAAAGACTCTCAATGGGCAGGCAAACGGCTGGATATGCTGGATCTGCGCGCGACATCGGGCATCAACATCATTGCTGTTGAGCGCCACAGGGGCATGAGCCGCAGGCTTATCAGACCGGTTGCCAGCACGCAGTTACAGGCAAATGACGTGTTGTTTCTCGACGTGCTGAATGGCGACAGGGAAATGGAAGCGCTCTGCCAGCACTATGGGCTAAACCGACTGCCAATCTCTGGAAATTATTTCAGCGACAATGCGCAGGACATCGGCATGGTGGAACTGATGGTTCCGCCCAGTTCGCGGCTGATTGACAAAACCGTGGCGGAAAGCCGGTTTCGCAGTGAGTATGACCTGTCAATCATCGGCATCAAACAGGGTTCGACTGCCTCTCAGGGCCCGGTCCACTCCCAGCGCCTGAAATTGGGTGATACGCTGCTGGCCGTTGGTCCGTGGAAAGCCATCCGCAACATTCGCCACGACCGCAACCTGCTGGTTCTGACCATGCCGGCAGAGCTGGACGAAGTTATTGAAAAGCCCACGCGCGCGCCTTTCGCCATTGCCATCCTGGCGCTGATTGTCGCACTCATGGTCAGCGGCGTCGTGGCCAATGTTCAGGCCGCGCTGATCGGCTGCCTGTTGCTGGGCCTGTTCGGTTGTGTGGATATGAACAGCGCCTATCGGTCTATTCACTGGCAAAGCCTGATCCTGATTGTTGGCATGCTGCCATTCTCGCTGGCTCTGCAAAACACCGGCGGGGTGGATCTGGCAGCCAATGGGCTGCTGTCATTGATTGGCGAAGCCAGCCCGCGCATCGGCCTTGCGGCGATTTTCGTAACCACGGCAATTCTCGGACTGTTCATATCCAACACAGCCACAGCCGTGCTCATGGCACCGGTAGCGCTGGCGGTCGCGGCAGAAATGGGGGCATCCCCCTATCCCTTCGCCATGACGGTTGCGCTGGCGGCATCGGCAGCGTTCATGACACCGGTGTCATCTCCGGTTAACACACTGGTTGTCGGCCCGGGCAATTACAGCTTCTTTGACTTTGTCCGGATGGGTGTTCCCCTGGCGCTGATCGCGCTTTTCACCAGCATCGCCATTGTGCCTGCGGTCTTCCCATTCTGAACCAAACCCCGCTCGGTTTCTTCAGAATGGGCAATCAGGCGCGCAGGCCGGATGTTTTCAGGCTGGCAAAAGTTTCATCCAGCGAATAGCCCGAGCCGCGAACTGTCCGGATCGGATCACGCTGCCGGCCGCGGTTGATCGCCTTGCGCAGGCGCCCGACGTGCACATCCACTGTGCGCTCATCCACGTAGATGTCCCTGCCCCAAACGCCATCCAACAATTGCTCGCGGGAAAACACGCGGCCCGGAGCCTGCAGGAAAAACTCCAGCAGCTTGAATTCCGTTGGTCCAAGCCGCACTTCCCGGCCCGACCGACGAACACGATGCGTTTCACGGTCCAGATCGATATCACCCGCAGACAGTTGCGATGAAATGCGCTCGGGCTTGATGCGCCGCAGCAGCCCTTTGACCCGCGCCATCAGTTCGGGGGTCGAGAACGGTTTGACCACATAATCGTCTGCGCCAACGGAAAGCCCGCGCACACGCTCACTCTCTTCACCGCGGGCGGTGAGCAGAATGATGGGCATCCGCTCTGTTTCAGCCCGCATGCGCAAGCGCCGGCACAGTTCAACGCCGGAAAGGCCCGGCAGCATCCAGTCAAGGATCAGGAGATCCGGCACCTCTTCCTTGAGGCGCAGATCGGCGTCATCCCCGCGCATGATCGTGTCAACCGTGTAGCCTTCGGCTTCAAGATTGTATCGCAGGAGGACGCTGAGAGCCTCTTCGTCCTCCACAACCGTAATACGTGCGTTCATGATCACTACTCGTTTGAACCGGCAACGGTCGCCGGAAGCACCATTGTCGCAGTCGCATCGCTTTTCGGCCGCTCGGACTCGAACTGCTGTCCGGTCTGAATGTAGTAAACCGTCTCGGCGATATTGGTGGCATGGTCGCCAATGCGCTCAATATTCTTGGCGCTGAACAGAAGATGCGTGCAGGCCGTGATATTGCGTGGGTCTTCCATCATGTATGTCAGAAGTTCGCGGAAGATCGACGTGTACATGGAATCGATGTCTTCATCGCGCGCCCGCACTGCCGCAGCCCGCTCCGCATCACGCGCCGCATAGGCATCAAGAACATCTTTCAACTGCTCCTGCGCCAGGCTGGCCATATGCTCGATGCCGCGTGTCAATTGCAGTGGCTGGCCAAATTCATGCACTGCAATCGCGCGCTTGGCGATGTTTTTGCCAAGGTCGCCAATGCGCTCCAGATCAGATGCGATGCGGATTGCACCCACTATCTCGCGAAGATCGCGAGCCATGGGCTGGCGCTTGGCGATTGTCAGAACGGCACGCTCTTCCAGCTCACGCTCTGCCGCATCCAGCAGCACATCGTCTGCCACCACTGTCTGCGCCAGCGAGAGGTCGCTGCGAATAAGCGCGCGCACCGATTGCTCCAGCATCCGTTCTGCCTGACCGCCCATTTCGGAAATGCGGCGCAGAATGAATTTCAGTTCCTCGTCATAGGACCGTACAATATGGTCTTCCATCAATTCCTCCTGCGAATTAGCCAAACCGACCGGTAATATAGTCCTGGGTGCGCTTGTCATCGGGGTTGGAGAACATTTTCTCCGTTGCCCCCACTTCAACAATGCGGCCCAGGTGGAACATGGCCGTACGTTGCGACACACGTGCCGCCTGCTGCATGGAGTGCGTGACGATGACAATCGTGAAGTTCTGCTTCAACTCGTCAATCAACTCTTCAACTGTTGCGGTCGCAATCGGGTCCAGTGCCGAGCATGGCTCGTCCATCAGGATGACTTCCGGTGAAACGGCAATGGCGCGCGCAATGCAAAGGCGCTGCTGCTGACCGCCTGAAAGGCCGGTGCCCGGCTCATCCAGCCGGTCCTTGACCTCTTCAAACAAGCCAGCGCGTTTCAGGCTCGTTGCAACAATCTCTTCCAGATCGGTCTTGTTGCGGGCCAGACCGTGAATTTTCGGTCCATAGGCAACATTCTCGAAAATCGATTTCGGAAACGGATTGGGCTTTTGAAACACCATGCCCACCCGGGCACGCAGTTCCACCACATCCAGATCAGGCTGGTAGATATCTTCACCATCCAGCGTGATCTTGCCGACGATCCGGCAGCCTTCAATCGTGTCATTCATGCGGTTCAAAGTGCGCAGGAATGTGGACTTGCCGCAGCCGGATGGGCCGATCAGCGCAGTGACCTGACGCTCCGGCACATCAAGATCCACGTCATACAGTGCCTGCTTGGCACCGTAAAAAACGCAAACCTTTTCACCGCGCATCTTTGTCAGCATCTGCTTCTGTCCCACTGGTGCCGAACCGGCCGTCAATTTGATATTCTCCATCATGGTCTCCAGCGAGCCTTTCTACCAGCGGCGTTCGAAACGGCGGCGCAACAGAACCGCGGCAATGTTCATTATGGCGAGGAATGCAAGCAGAACGATGATGGCACCCGACGTGCGCTCGACAAAGGCGCGCTCTGCTTCGTTTGCCCACATGAAGATCTGCACAGGCAGGGCAGTTGACGGGCTCATCGGGCCTGATGGAAACTCCACCACGAAGGCCACCATGCCGATCAGCAGCAAGGGTGCTGTTTCACCCAGAGCCTGCGCCAGTCCGATGATGGTACCGGTCAGAATTCCGGGAGCTGCCAAGGGAAGCACGTGTTGAAACACCATCTGGTTTTTGGAAGCACCCAGACCCAGTGCCGCCGCCCGAATGGAGGGCGGAACAGCCTTGAGCGCCGCACGTGTTGCGATGATGATTGTTGGCAGTGTCATTAATGTCAGCACCAGACCACCGACCAGCGAAGCAGACCGCGGCAGGCCAAACCAGTTGATAAACACTGCCAGACCCAACAGACCGAACACAATGGATGGCACGGCTGCAAGATTGTTGATGTTGACTTCAATCAGATCGGTCAAGCGGTTCTTCGGCGCAAATTCTTCCAGGTAGATTGAAGCTGCGACGCCGATTGGCAGTGCCAGCAAAAGCACAATGCCCATCATGTAGAGCGAGCCGATAATGGCCACACCGACACCGGCGGTCTCTGCCCGGCTGGAAGCGCCAAAGGTGAAGAAGCCCGTATTGAAACGCTGCTGCAGCTCACCCGAAGCCTCAAGCTCGTTCAGCCAGCCCAGTTGCATGTCGTTCAGCGGGCGGCGGCTTTCTTCCACGGAAAGGTCGAACTGGCCTTTGACCGCGCTGTCTACCGTGGAACTGGCCAGCACCCAGATGTTCTGCGTGGTGCCGATAATGGCAGGATCATCCCTGACCATGCCCGCCAGTTGCTGGCGCACACCCTGCGAAACCAGTGCTGCGGCCCGTGTTGCTTCCTGCCGGTTGGAAGGATCGATATCCAGCCGCTGCAAGATCGCGTCCTGCACCAACTTTGGATAGTTTGCGCGACGCATCGTCGCTTCATCCAGTTGGCCATTCGGATCAATGACCTCCTGCGAAAATTGCACTGGCAGGCTGATTTCAGTCTGCCAGAAGGCTGTGTAGCCCTGTGAAATGACCGTCCATAGCAGGATCACCAGGAAGGACAGGCCGATGGCAATGGCACCTATTCCGTAAGCCTTGAACCGGCGTTCAGCAGCATAGCGCTTTTTAATCCCGATATCCCGGCGCGGTGGCGCAGCACTGACCGGAGCGGCATTCATGGAAACGTCGCTCATTCGTACTGCTCCCGGTACTTGCGAACTATGTAGAGGGCGAAAATATTCAGCATCAGCGTCATGACAAACAGGGTGATGCCGAGGGCAAAGGCCACAAGACTCTGCGGTGAAGTAAAGTCGAGATCACCTGTCAACTGGCTGACGATTTTAATCGTCACTGTTGTCATGGCCTCAAACGGGTTGATGGTGATGTTTGCGGCAATACCGGCGGCCAGCACCACGATCATGGTTTCACCAATAGCGCGTGAGGCGGTGAGCAGCAGCGCAGAGACAATACCGGGCAAGGCTGCCGGCAGAATGACCCGGCGAACCGTTTCCGAACGGGTGGCACCAAGACCCAGCGAACCATCGCGCAGGGCGCGTGGCACCGAAGTGATGATATCATCCGACAGTGAAGACACGAATGGAATGAGCATGATGCCCATGACCAGACCCGCGGTCAAAACACTCTGCGCCTGGATGAAACTGGAATAATCCCCGGTCAGAAGGCCATTCAATTGCGCGGACAGATCGCGCAGAAACGGCCCGACTGTGATCAGCGCAAAGAAACCGTAGACGATGGTCGGAATGCCCGCCAGCACCTCCAGAAGCGGCTTGACCACCGAGCGCACCGGCCGGCTGGCATATTCGGCCATGTAGATTGCCGCGAAAAGCCCGACCGGCACGGCAAACACCATGGCGACAAACGCAATGTACAATGTGCCAAGCAGCAGCGGAATAAGGCCAAACTGCCCTTGCACGTTGGATCCGGCGGCGGCAAAACGCGGCTCCCAGACGGTGCCGAAGAAAAACTCCGCCGGCGGAATTCTGGAGAAAAAGTCCAGAGATTCAAACAGCATTGAAAACACAATGCCGACGGTTGTGAGAATAGCGATGGACGAGGCCGCAATGAGAAAGCCGCGCACGACGGACTCAACCGAATTGCGGGCCCGCAAACGCAGCGCAATGCGCGAATAGGCCAGGGCCGCACCCGCCAGTGCCAGCGCAAGAACGCTGACGGACATGGCCAGCATGCTGCGGTTTTCCAGCACAAGCTGATGCTGTGCCAATGGCACCATATAATCCTGCGCATCAGCCGCCAGTGGCACGCCGCGCGCTGTCAACAAGGGGCGAAGCTCTGCCACACCCGCATTGGCCAGACTGGCCTGCTGATCTGGCGGCAAATAGCTGATGCCGGATGCAATTGACCGCACAATGCTGGGCGCCAGATTGCTGGAAGCCCCTTCCGTCACCTCTGCCAGGCGCGAGGAAATGTCCGCGCCAATGAGGATAGGCGAAATGATGACCCAGAGCGACAACAGCGCCAAAGCGGGAACCGCAGAGAACGAAAATACGTAAGAGCCGTGATAGACCGGCCGTGAGTGCAACTTGCCGGAGGCATCTGCGGCAATGCGCCGGCTTTTGGCGTATCCAAGGAAAAATCCCGCGACACCAATCAGCAATACGGCAAAGATGATGGAAAGTGTTGACATCACATCCTTCTTGGCGGGAATCCAACGATTGAAAAGCACAACCGGCGCAGGTTTTGTAGAGTCCGGAGCGTTATGCCTCGAGGCGGGGGGCTCCAGCGGCAGGGAAATGCGACTAACCAAAGAGCTTAGAGCGCCCGGGGCAAACCTGCTCCGCCGGGCGCTCCAAAGGATTCAGAACTCCGGATCGGAGTTCCGTAGGGGCCTTCAGCCGCCGATCAGCGTGCCGGCAGTGAACTGCTCACGGGCAGCTTCACGCTCTGCGTCAGGTGCGGAAACCAGACCATACTGAGCGAGTGGGCCGTCTGGTCCAACCATCTGATCGTCGAGGAAGAACTCAACAAATTCCTGCAGGCCAGGTACAACGCCGACATGTGCCTTCTTCACATAGAAGAACAGAGGGCGCGAAACCGGATATTCACCGGCAGAGATGGTTTCAACCGAAGGCGTTACACCGCTGATCGTTGCAACCTTCAGGCGGTCCTGGTTCTGCTCGTAGAATGCCAGGCCGAAAACGCCAACGCCCTGTGGGTTGGCATCGATGCGCGACAGTGTTTCCGTGTAATCGCCGGAAATGTCAGTGGTGATGTTGCCGCCGCGAACCTGCAGGCACTCGTCGTTTGCTGCAGCCTTTTCCATGCCCGAAGCAATGAAGGCTTCCAGAGCGCCAGTGGCTTCACAACCAGCATGCAGCAGCTTTTCGTCAAACACTTCGCGCGTGCCGTGGTTTTCGGCAGGAATGAAGGCGGTGATCGCCTGATCTGGCAGCGACGCATCCACATCCGACCATTTGGCCGCTGTGTTGTCGACAACCTGGCCATCCTTGACGACCTTCTTGGCCAAGGCGCCGTAAACCAGTTCCGGTGTCAGAACGAAGTCTGGACCCGAAGCAGCCGAAGCGAAGACAATACCGTCATAACCGAACTGAACTTCCTGGATATCGGTCACGCCGGCGTCCTGACAGGCCTTCAATTCAGTATCGCGCATGGCGCGTGAAGCATTTGCAATGTCTGTTGTCTGCGAACCAACGCCCTGACAGAACTGGCGGAAGCCGCCCGATGTGCCGCCGGATTCAACAACCGGAGTTGGGAATTCGCCGAAAACTTCACCAAAATTCTGCGCAACAATCTGCGAGTAAGGCAAAACGGTGGACGATCCTGCAATCTGGATCTGCTCAACGTTCTGCGCATTTGCCTGACCGGAGAAGATGAAGGCGGCGCCGAGCGCAAGGCTGGCAAGAGTTTTGATCGACACGGAAGGAAGCTCCTAAAGCTTTGTTTCACTTTCAAACCAAGCACCACCCGTTGATGCGTCCTGGCCTGTACAATCGTCTACAGTCTCACGGACAACGATATATGACGGATCAATTACAGAAAAATGACAGACTAAATATCTGAATAAAAATGATTATTTGCCGCAGTGGAATTCTATTGTGACGCTTTTCGCAGTCGGATGGAGAAAACCGTGCCGATTCCCGCTTCGGAGTGAACCTGCAGGCGCGTGCCGTGCCGCTGCAAAATATTGCGCACGATAGACAGGCCAAGCCCCGTGCCGGCCGCCTTGCTGGCAGCGCCATCTTCAACCCGGTAAAAACGCTCGGTGAGCCGGGGAACATGCTCTGCCGGAATGCCGCGGCCGAAGTCCTGTACATAGGCTTCCAGCAGCGCTGGCTCACGGTCCACCGGGCGCACGCCCAGAACAACCTTTTCTCCGCCGCCCGCATATTTTACCGCGTTCTCTGCAAGATTTGCGAAGACCTGTGCCAGTTCGTCGTGATTGCCGTTCACCACGCCGGATTCCGTGTCAAGTTGCAGGCTGAAAGCCAGACCGGCTTCCGCCGCGCGTTTTTCCATGGCATCGCATATGCTGCTGAGAATGACGGCGAGATCGGCTCTTTCATCTGCATCAATGCGTGGCTTGGTTTCAATGCGCGACAGCGACAGCAGGTCATCGATCAGCCGCGACATGCGACCTGCCTGCTCCCGCATGATGTTCAGGAACTTTTCGCGTGCGGCAACGTCATTGCGCGCCGGGCCCTGCAGCGTTTCAATAAAGCCGATCAGCGAAGCCAGAGGCGTACGCAGTTCGTGGCTGGCATTGGCAACAAAATCCGTCCGCATTTTCTCTATGCTGCGCTCTGCGGTTTTGTCCCGCATCAGGAACAGCAGAAAAGAGGGTGTTGCCGCGTCGGCACCTGGAAGAGGCAGAACATCGACCTGAAAATAGCGCTCCTTGCCGCTGCGCTCCAGCAGCTCAACGGTGCGCGGCTGGCCACTGGCAAAAGCCGCATCGGCCGCGGCAACAAGCTCTGGCGAGCGGAAGCGCATGGAAATCGGGTCGCCCAGCGCAAAAGAGCCAAAGCTCACTTCGCTGGCAGCATTGCGAAACCGCAAGGTCAGTGCGCTATCGGTTAAAAATGCGGGTTCGTTCATGGCCTGCAGCACGGTTTTGATACCACGATCGGGCCATGGCGACAGTGCCTTGGCACTTTCCGTCGCAGCCCGCCTGCGTGCAGAGCGCCGGCTGAACATGGATGCTATCAAGGTGATGAAAATGCCGGCCATGGCCAGAGGTCTGGCTTCTGGAACCCAAAGGGCGATAACCAGAAAGCCCGCCAGCGCTACGAAAAGAACGCGCAGTGACGGGCGGCCCGAAAGGGACCAATGTTCCGCTTCAGGCATCAATCAGTTCTCCGAAGGATTTACCCCAGCACGCGCACGCGCACGGTATAAAGATCAATATCCGGCCCCTCACCGCCCGTACCGGGTCCAATGGCAAGATTGGCAGGCGAGGCAACATCGGCTGGCACGGCGATGTCGAAAACAAAAGCTTCCTCCGGCATGGAGGTCGCAAAGCGCTGACGCTCACAAATGCTGGCATCCGCAAACAGGCACCGCACGCTGAATTCACGTGGACGAAGATCCGGCGAGCCTGCCGTCACCTCAAACCGCACTGTTTCACCGGCAAGCTCCCCCACAAGGCCCGGTCCGATTTTCAACAGCACTTCGTTGCCCTGCGTACCGGTTGCTTCCATTCGCACCGCAGGCTTGCCGTGGGCAGCGATGGATTCAACCAGCCCGCCTGCCGGTGTTGCCAGCGCTTCGATATTGGAACCGGAGAAGATGTTGATCCAGGTCAGGTCAATCGGCCCTTCCTGTTCAACGGCTGCAGTTGGCTCTTCAGGATCAGCCTCAACAGGTGCCTGCGTAGCCGGAAAGATTGACGTGTAGATGACAACAAGCAGCGCCAGAAAAATAATGGCGGCCGCCGCTGCGAAAATCTTCCACGAATGGCGCAGTTTTTCAAACAGCGTTACCGGTTCGCCTTCATCGATCTCTTCAACGAGCTGGCTTGCCGGAGAAACCGGCTCATCTGGCGATGCGGCCTGTCCGTCCGCCGCGTCGAAAGTGCCATAATCAGCCTCAATGCCGGCAATTGCATTGGCCAGGCGCTGACGCTGCTCCCCCGCCTCGGCGGGGGAAAGCGATTTGGCGGCTATCATCCGCTCCATGGCGCGCTGAGAAGCTTCGTAGACGGAAAGCCTGAATTCGGCACTTGCCGCGTCGCCGCCAAGAATGGCCCTTCGCAAGCTTTCTTCTATCGCGCTCATTACACCTCCACGCCAGCAATTAACCGGAATTGCCCGACCGTATTGTCATCCTGCCAGCAACATTTAAGGCACAGATCAGCAATCAAAAGTCCTGATCGTCCTCATCATCAGTCTTTTTCTGCATTGAGGAAAGCTTGGCAAAGACGGCTGCGGCATCCAGCTCGTCGCTGTCGGCGTTGCTGCGCTCATCACCAAAGTTCTGGGTCTGGGCAGCAGACAGCAGGCGCTCTTCCTCTTCCAGCTCCGCACGTGGCATACCGCGGGAGGCCTTTTCAACCTCAAGATCCAGGTCAATCTGGGTGCAAAGGCCCAGCATGACCGGATCTGCCGGCTGCAGATTGGCCGAGTTCCAGTGTGTACGCTCGCGGATCTGCTCGATTGTATTCTTGGTGGTGCCAACCAGACGCGAAATCTGCGGATCCTTCAGTTCAGGGTGGTTGCGAACCAGCCACAGGATGGCGTTCGGCCGATCCTGCCTTTTGGAAACCGGCGTGTATCTTGGACCCTTGTGCTTTGCTTCCGGCACGCGAACCTTTGGCGGTGCAAGCTTGAGCCGATAATTCTGGTCATCTTCGCCGCGCTTGATTTCCTCACGCGTAAGCTGACCGGTCATGACCGGGTCCATGCCCTTGATGCCTTGCGCCGATTCGCCATCGGCAATTGCCTTGATCTCCAGCGGATGCATCGTGCAGAATTCTGCAATCTGATCAAAGGACAGAGAAGTGTTGTCAACCAGCCATACGGCGGTTGCCTTGGGCATCAGAAGCTGCTGAGCCATAGATAAAAGTCTCCTGTTCGCCTGCTAGACTGGCAGGCCGTGGAACACGCCACATGTAGGGAAATTCACCTGCATTATAGGCACTGCCCCGCCACTGCGCAATAAAGCTTCGTCAATTTCCGGCACTCATCGCTTCCTGTCCCCTGGCTGTCACCAGCACAATCTTGCCAAAATGGTCTCTGTCCATGTGCCGGTGTGCGCTGGCCGCATCTTCCAGTGCATAGACTGTATCCACCACCGGCCACACGGTGCTTTCTTCCAGAAGCGGCCAGACATTGGTTTCCAGCGCCACGGCAATTCCCGCCTTGAATTCATCATCGCGTGCACGCAGCGTAGAGCCGGTCAGCACCAGCCGTTTGCTCATCACCATGGCAAGATTGACCTCTGCCTTCTGCCCACGCAAATAGGCAATCTGCACGATACGGCCATCCAATGCCGCGGCTTTCAGGTTGCGCGGCACATAATCGCCGCCGATCATGTCCAGAATGACATCAACACCCCGCTCACCCGTTGCATCCATCACCACCTGCACAAAGTCCTGCGTGTGGTAATTGATCGCCCGGTCCGCCCCCAGCCGAATAAGCGCATTGCATTTTTCATCGCTGCCCGCCGTGGCAAAAACCCTTGCCATTCGCGATCGGGCAATCTGCACGGCAACGGTGCCAATGCCGGAAGCGCCGCCGTGAACCAGCATGCTTTCGCCCGCCATCAGCCCACCGCGTTCAATCACATTGGACCAGACGGTGAAAAAGGTTTCCGGAATAGCCGCCGCCTCAACCATTGAAAGGCGCGAAGGCACCGGCAACACACATCCGGCAGACGCCAGCGCGTATTCGGCATATCCACCACCCGGCAAAAGCGCCATCACCCGGTCGCCCACAGCATGGCGCTCCACATCTTCGCCGATTGCGGCCACAAATCCGGCCACTTCCAGCCCCGGCCATTCAGGCGCGCCGGGCGGTGGAGGATAGTGGCCTTTGCGTTGAATGATGTCGGGCCGGTTGACGCCAGCCGCGTGAACTTCGATGAGAATCTGCCCGGGCCCGGGCTTTGGAACAGGGCGGCGAGACGTTTTCAACAACTCCGGACCACCGAAGCCGTCGAACATAACCACGGACATTTCTGCATCCGCCATTGCCCTGCCCCCCACTTTTCCACAGAAGCTTAACCGGAATTAACCACTTGCTCAGTCGTGCCTTGCCTTAAACTGACTATAGAGCCAATTTCGGCGGGCATATGGTGGTGATTCCAACCGTCAGCGCGAAACCAAAACAGGGATTGGCCGTTTTCACCCATGATGACAGGTTTTCACGACAAGGGTTCCGATAACGGTCTGGTCTGGCTATCGGAGCGGCGCGCCAGAGGCCAGTATTTCCAGAACCTGTTTCAGGAAGGCATGGCGCTTGTGGATGAAGCCGCCACGTATCTGGATGGTCATGGCAGATATGAATCCCGAATTCTGGGGCGCTCGGCTTCCATGCTGTATGCCGCCGAATCCATGCGTCTGACCACCCGCCTCATGCAACTGGCATCGTGGCTGCTGCTGCAACGTGCCGCAATTCACGGCGAGATGTCGCCTGAGCAGGTCACGCGGGAAATGGCCAAGGTCAAGCTGGACGATATGGGCTCCGCCAGTGATTCGCCAAGCTTTGGCGAGCTGCCAGAGCAGTTTTGCCAGTTGCTGAATCGCACCCGCAACCTTGAAACACGGCTTCGCCGCATCAATGCAGAAATCATCGAGGCACCTGCCATGCGCAAGGAGCCCGTGCGCAATGCCGTGGCCGAGCAGATAAGCCTCCTGCACACGGCGTTTTCGTTTTAGCCGATTATCCCGATAGCTCATCGATGTTCGACATGGCTTCACGCCATAAAAAAACCCCGGCAGTGCCGGGGTTTTTGCATTGAATGGGCTTAGATGCCCAGACCTTCGTACCGCTTCTTGAAGCGCGACAAACGGCCGCCACGGTCAAGAAGCTGCTGGTTGCCGCCAGTCCATGCAGGATGGCTCATCGGGTCAATATCCAGGTTCATCTTGTCACCATCCTTACCCCAGGTGGAGCGTGTCTGGTATTCGGTGCCGTTGGTCATGACCACAGTGATGGTGTGATAGTCTGGGTGAATGTTGCTCTTCATGATCCTGATCCTTTGCTGCGCGTACAAGCCCGTTTCGCCGCGTTGATAAAACGAAAGCGCTGACTTCCTGCAAAGCCGGACACGCAAAAGCTTTCAAATTCAGGGATGAGCCTATACATCAGCACTCCATAAGGCACAAGACCCGCCTTTCGGAGAGTTGAGTTGGCACACATATCTGACGGCACGACCAAGAAAACACAGCGCAACCTGCGTCCTCTGTACCGGTTGCTGCCTTATCTGGCGCGCTATCGCGGGCTGGTGGCCGGTGCCGTCCTTTTTCTGGTCATCGCCTCCCTGGCAACGCTTTCCCTGCCTCTGGCCGTGCGCCGCATGATTGATCTGGGGTTCGAAAGTGCCGACACGCGGTTTGTCGACACTTATTTCGCCATGCTGGCGGTTCTTGCGACGATTCTCGCAGCGGCCAGCGCCGGACGGTATTTTTTCGTGATCACGCTGGGTGAGCGAGTCGTCGCCGATCTGCGCAAAGACGTTTTTGCGCATCTGACCCACTTGTCTGCGGATTTTTACGACCGCAGCCTTTCCGGGGAAATCATCTCCCGGCTGACGGCGGACACAACACAAATCAAATCTGCCGTGGGTGCAACAACCTCGCTGGCGCTGCGCAACATGATTCTGGTGATCGGCGCCATTGCGATGATGGTCTACACCGCTCCCGCTCTGTCTTTCATTGTCATTGCCGCTATACCCGTCATCGTTGTTCCGTTGATTGCCTTTGGCCGCTCCGTGCGCCGTCGCTCTCGCCATGCTCAGGATATGCTGGCAGATGCCAGCGCTTACGCAAATGAGGCCATCGGCTCCATGCGCACAGTGCAGGCCTTCACTGGCGAACAGCTTGCTGCTCAAAATTACGGAGAAGCGGTTGATGAAGCATTTGCCGCCGCCAGACTGTCCATTCGGGCGCGGGCATTTCTAACCGCTTTTGCAATATTTCTGATTTTCAGCTCCATCGTCGTGGTGCTTTGGATTGGGTCGCAGCAGGTGATTTCCGGAGCTATGAGCGGCGGCACGCTGGGACAGTTTGTGCTGTATGCCGTGTTTGCCGCCAGCGCCCTTGGCCAGCTTTCCGAGGTGTGGGGCGATCTTTCGCTGGCGGCAGGCGCCACAGAACGTCTGACCGAATTGCTGGAGCAGCAACCCACCGTCGCCAGCCCCGCAGTCACGGTGCCCTTGCCTTCACCCATTGCCGGCGCAATCCGGTTTGAGAATGTGCGCTTCGCTTACCCCACGCGTGAAAATCTGGCCACTTTGGATGGCGTCAGTTTCGATGTGCGGCCCGGCGAAACCATTGCCATCGTTGGCCCGTCGGGTGCAGGCAAATCCACACTCTTTTCATTGCTGGAGAGGTTTTACGATCCGCAGGAAGGGCGCATTCTGATCGACGGCGTGGACATTGCGCAGACCAGTCTGGAACAGCTGCGTCGCGCCATAGCGCTGGTGCCACAGGACGTTGCGGCGTTTTCCAACAGTGTGGAAGGCAATATTGCGTTCGGCAGCCCTGGCACATCGCATGAGGCTGTTGTCGCCGCTGCCACCGCCGCCATGGCCAATGATTTTGTACAACAATTACCGCAGGGCTATGCCACCCGCATTGGCGAGCGCGGGATTACCTTGTCCGGCGGCCAAAGACAGCGAATTGCAATTGCCAGGGCCATTGTGCGCAACGCACCCATACTGCTGCTGGATGAAGCAACTTCTGCGTTGGACTCACACAATGAGGCCATGGTCCAGAAAGGACTGGAACGTCTGATGGAAGGACGCACGACGCTGATTATAGCCCATCGTCTTGCCACTGTTCAGAAGGCCGACCGCATTCTGGTGCTGGCCAATGGCGTTGTTGTGGAAGAAGGCACGCATGCCAGCCTTTCCGCCAAAGGCGGGCTTTATGCCGAGCTGGCACAGATGCAGTTCCGCAATCACGAGCAGCCCGTTACCCTGCAGGCAGGGTAACGCAAATTCATCAGCGCTCCGTCAGCTTCAACTCGATGCGGCGGTTGCGTGCGCGGGCTTCAGGGCTGACGCCCTGTTCCAGCGGTTGAAACTCGCCAAAGCCGGTGGCTGCCAGCCGCTCTGGCGGTACGCCTTGCGAAATCAGGTATTTCACAACAGCTCCGGCCCGGTCGGTGGAAAGCTGCCAGTTGTCGGTGAACCGGCCGCCGGTAATCGGCACGTTATCCGTGTGGCCATCCACCCGGATAATCCAGTTGATTTCGGTTGGAATCTCCCGGTTCAGCTCAATAATCGCTTCTGCCAGCTTACCCATTTCTTCCTGCCCGGCTGGCTGCAAAATGTCGGAGCCCGATGGGAACAGAACTTCAGACTGGAACACAAACCGGTCGCCGACAATGCGGATATTTTCGCGATCCGACAAAATCTCGCGCAAACGGCCGAAGAAGTCGGAACGGTAACGGTTCAGTTCCTGCACGCGTTGGGCAAGGGCGACATTCAGCCGCCTGCCAAGGTCGGCAATCTGGGTCTGGCTTTCCCGGTCTCGCCCCTCTGAGGCATCAAGCGCATCCTCCAGAGCGGCAATCTGCTGGCGCAGGGCCTGCAACTGCTGGTTCAGCAATGCGACCTGGTTGCGCGCCGCCTCCGAAAGCTGCCTTTCACTGTCCACCTCACCTTGCAACTGGCCAATACGTTCGGCGCTCTGTGCCGCGCCCCCCGCGCCGGAATCCAGCGCGGATTGCAATCGGGAACGCTCACTTTCAATGGTTTGCAAAGATGCCTGCAACGCGGCAAGCTCATTCTGAAAATCGGAATTGCTGGAACGTTCAAGCGCAAGCAACTGGTTCAGCTCGGCAATCTGGGAATTCAGCTGTTGCAGAGCAGTGTCCTGCCCCGCAACTTCCCGGCTCAGCAGAAATTGCGCAATTACAAACACCGACAAAAGAAACATGATTGCCAGAAGCAATGTCGACAAGGCGTCGACAAAACCCGGCCAGTAATCAATCTCCCGCCGCGCCTTGCCTTTTCGCGACAACGCCACGGGTCAGTACCGATCCGGCCGCTGGCCAAGCACGTTGACCAGCCGCTCAAGTGTTGCCCGCATGTTCTGCTGCTCCTGCGTCTGCGTCTCGACAAAATCTCGCATCATCTGTTGCTCTGAGCGCATGTGCTGAACAAGGCCCTGTATGCTTTCCGCCAGATTGGCCATAGCAGCATTGGAACGCTGCGGAGCCGCCGACTGCTGCTCCTGTATCAAGCGCGCCAACCGGTCCGCCACCAGTTGCAGATCCTGCGAACTGCCGCCTTCCACGCGTGGGCCAATATTGGCAATTGCGTCCGGCCCGGAGTCAGTAACCGTCGCCAGCCAGTTTTCCAGTTCGGTGTAAAACCGGTTCTGCGCGCGGCCAATCTGCAAATCCAGAAAGCCCAGCACCAGAGAGCCGGAAAGACCGAACAGCGAGGATGAGAACGCCGTGCCCATGCCGGACAGCGGTGCGGAGAGCCCCTGCTGCACCGAGTTCAGCACCGACGCAGCATCAGTCGCTGTCGGGTCCAGCGACTGCACCGTTGCGGAGATTGAGCCAATGGTGGAAAGCAGACCCCAGAACGTACCAAGCAGACCCAGAAACACCAGGAGGCCAACAAGGTAGCGGGAAATATCACGCATTTCATCAAGCCGTGTGGCCAGTGAATCCAGGATTGCGCGAACAAGTTGCGATGGTAGCGGCTGCCCGATCCGACGCCCCGCAAGCAGCGACTGCATCGGGGCCAACAGCACAGGCGAGCGCACTTCTTCCGCTTCTTCCGAACCATCGCGGTACAGGTTTATCCACCGCACCTCGCGCGAAAGACGCAAAATCTGCCCCAAAGCCAGCAGAATGCCCACCGCCAGCACACCAAAGATCAAGCCATTCAAACCGGGGTTCGAAGCGAAGGCCGATGCAATCTGGCGCCCGAGAATAAGCGCGACGAAGGCTGTGAGGGCAAGGAAAACGACCATCGACCAGAAGTAGACCATCGGACTGGTCAACCTCTCCGGCATCATATGGGTAGGCCGCTTTTCCTCTTGCGGCGGATTCAGAACCTGCATCGGCAACTCATCCGGTGTTTTGCCGCCAGAACACTCCGGCAGTCAGCGAAGCTTAAAGCATTTTCGCTTTTCGCTGAACGCGAACAAGCTTTATCTTTATGTTATGTCGCAATTCCGGATGCAAAACCGTTTCACACTTTTACAGGAATTGCTTTAGAGCATTTCACACACCCGGTTTGCGACCTGACATGCTGTAAGTCATTGTTTTGCTGCATCGTCCTGCCGTTGAAACAATCCCGTTTCAACTGGCAATGCTCTAGCCTTTTAACTGGCCGCGCAAAGAAGCTCTAGCCCTGAAAACAAAACTTCAAAATTTATGGTCTTATGTGTGCCGGGTTTACGTCTGGTGTTATTTTCCTGCACCGGCAACGATCCGGCGATAGGCGGCCTCCGCCTTGGCAAGCTCTGACAGAAGTGTTTTGTGAATCAGTTCGTTACCACAGGCAATCTCACCCTGCATGTGGTCGAAGCGCTCACCATCAATGCCAGTCAGAAAGCCACCGGCCTCACGCAAAATAATAGAGCCAGCAGCGATATCCCACGGCATGATGTCGCGTTCCCAAAAGCCATCCAGCCGCCCGGCGGCAACGTAGCAAAGGTCCAGCGCGGCGGCGCCCATACGCCGCACTCCAGAGCTTTCGCCCATAATCTGGCGCAACTCATACAGAAAACGGCCATGCTCGGGCTTGCCAAGAAAAGGAATGCCCGTTCCGAACAGCGATTCCGGCAATTTTTGCCGGGCCGCCACGCGAATGCGCCTGTCGTTCAGAAATGCGCCGCCACCACGCTCCGCGGTGTAAAGCTCATCCTGCGCAGGGTTGAAAACAACGCCCGCAACAATCTGTCCGTCGCGCTCCAGCGCAATGGAAACAGCAAAAATCGGGATGCCATGCAGAAAGTTTGTTGTGCCGTCCAGCGGGTCAACGATCCAGCGATGCTGCGGGTCGTTGCCCTCGACTGCGCCGCGCTCTTCCATCAGAAAGCCCCATTCGGGCCGGGCGCGGGAAAGTTCCTGAAAAACGACCTCTTCGGCCTTGCGATCGGCATTGGATACAAAATCCGCTGGTCCCTTCATGGAAACCTGCAAGTTCTGCACTTCACCAAAATCGCGGATCAATGAGCGCCCCGCCTTCATGGCGGCCTGTGTCATGACGTTCAAAAGTGCTGAACGGGCCATTGTCGAGATCTCTTCCTGAATGTGGAGCGTCTTCCAGATTGCCTGACAACCGGACGACGCTCCATCTCTTTGATTAAAGCCGTATTTTCAAACTGCAGCCAGACGCCGCAGATCAGTCAGCGCGGCGGATATATGTGATTTCGTTGGTATCAACGAGAATTTTCTCACCGCTGCTGATGAAGGGCGGCACCATGACGCGAATGCCATTTTCCATGATAGCCGGCTTGTAGGAGGAAGCTGCCGTCTGGCCCTTGACAACCGGGTCAGCCTCAACAATTTCCAGCACAACCTGATCCGGTAGGGAAATACCGATCGGGCGGTCCTCGTGGCTTTCCACAGTCACGGTCATGCCATCCTGCAGAAACGCGGCGCGCTCTCCCACGAAATCCTTTTGCAACTGCAATTGCTCATAGGATTGCAGGTCCATGAAAATCAGCGAGTCACCTTCTGCATACAGAAACTGATAGTCTTTCTGCTCCAGCCGCACGCGCTCAACAGTTTCAGAAGCGCGGAAACGCTCGTTCAGCTTTGTGCCATCAATCAGGTTTTTCAATTCAACCTGGTTGAAAGCGCCGCCTTTGCCTGGTTTCACATGCGCGGTTTTGACCGCCGCCCACAGTCCGCCATTGTGTTCAATCACATTGCCAGGGCGAATTTCGTTTCCGTTGATCTTCATAGGTGTGAGCTCGGATTTTTAAGGAATTGATATGGCCCATGGCCGGATTTGGCCTGTTCAAGACCACAAAACACGTTTTCTGACAAGCCATTCAGCTTAAATGAACACGATTGGCAGCTTCCAGCGCTGCCTTTTGCTCAACATCGGAAAGCGAGCGGAAAAACGTATCCAGCACAGGGTCTGCATTGCGGGCGCGTCTGGCCAGGACCGTCCATTTCGCAGCCTCCGCATAGTTTCTTTCCACGCCGATGCCATCCTTATACAGATGGGCAACGCGGTTTATGGCAATCGGATTGCCCTTTTCGGCCGCACCTTTCAGCCACAAAAAACCTTCATGTGCGTTGGATGAACCACCTCTGCCATTGATCAGCCAGATGCCGAACTCAATCTGGGCTGTGTCGTGGCCCTGAACGGCAGCTTCCTGCAACCAGAAACGCGCCGCCACATCATCCCGTGCTGTGGTGCCCCTGCCATTGGCATATAGCTGCGCAAGCGCATACTGCGCATCAGGCACGCCATCATTGGCGGCTGATTGAAAATAGTTGAAAGCGTTGGCGAAGCCACCGGTGGGCGAAGACTGGATCAGCATCTGCCCGTAATTATATGCGGCCAGCGGATTGCCCGCGTCTGCCGCCTTGCGCATCAGCTCCGTGGCTTGCGCAACGTCTTTTTCAACGCCTTCACCGCCAACCAGCATCAATGCATAGCGAAATTGTGCATCCGGCCTGCCGGCTTCTGCACTTGTGCGATACCAGCGAACTGCTTCGCCCTGGTTTTGCGCAACGCCGGTTCCACGCAGATACATTTCGGCAATGAGGGATTGGGCGGCGGCATCGCCCATGTGCGCCAGCGGTTCGGCAATTTCAAATGCGGCAAGGTAGTATCCGCGTTGGAAGGCGCCAAAGGCTCTTTTCATCTCCGGCACATCGCCAACAGCGGCGGCGACAGCGTCGTTTTCCTGTTCAACCGGAGTTGGCAGCAGAGTTTCGGAAAGCTCCGACGTTTCCTGTGCGCGCAAGGAACTGCTCGTTGCAGAAACAATCAGCAATGCCGCGCAAAAACGTCCAAAAGCTCTCAACCCGCCAGCCTCCCTTCCAATTCGTCAAACACAGCATTTGCCGCCGCAACCGCTTCTGCCTCGCTGCCCTCCTGCCCGAACACCGCGCGGGAAAGCACAATGAATTCCACGCCGCTTTCCCCAGCCGGAGCAAGCTGATCCAGCGCCCCGCCGCCAACCAGAATAGCAGGAACTTCAACAATTTGCGCCCACCATGCTGCCAAATCCAGCGCGTCGGCGTCGGCCGCGTCATCAACATCGGAACCAAGGCTGCCAAACATCAGATAGTCGGGCATTTTCTCACCCGCCTCCAGCGCTTCGTGGCGACCGGCAAAGCCGGAAGTTCCAACAATAAGCCGAGGCGAAAAGCGGCTCAGCGCCTCACCCAGCTCTTCCAGATCACCGCCGGTCACGTGCACTCCATCAGCCTTCACCCGGCCAGCGCAGCGCGTGTCGTCCACAACAATCGCCGCCGCGCCTGCTTCCTGGATGATCGGCACCAACCCTTCGGCAAAATCCTGAAAGGCCGCATCTGCGCGGCCATTTGCCTCGATGAGAACCGAGGCCACATCGCCACCGGACAATGCGCGCTTCATTGCATCCATGCCTGCCTTGCCATCCGGCAGAAGGGTGGTCGCAAGAACCAGTCGGGGGCGAATAAAGTCAGTTGTCATAAACACCACGCATTTGGCACGCCGGTGCCAGAGAATAAGAAAAAGCTTCCCACTTTACGCAGGAAGCAGAACACTGCGACAAAAATCTATTGGTACAGCCCAAAAGACTGACGCTTCCGGGCTGTTTTAATAGAATCACTTATTTGTGCAATATCCGGATCAGGAGGCTTTCAGCTTCTCGATCTCGTCTTTCAGCAAGAGCTTGCGGCGTTTTACATCCGCGATTTCCTCATCGCTGACCGCCGGACGGGTGCGAAGCGAGGAAAGTTCGTCCTCCAGTGCAGTGTGACGTTGTTCAAGTGTCGCCAGATGGGCCTCTACGGACATTCAAAACTCCTATGCTCATGAACAGTCGTATGTCAGATGTAACGAAAAATCCGCTACCTCGTTCAAACGACTCTTCTAACAAGCTTGGTGTTTCTTGGAAGAGGTGCAAGATCATTCTTTGAGAATTTTACGCTGGCTGGTATTTGCGTGGCTGTGGAAGCGCGCCACGCTCGAAAGAACGTGGGGCAATTATCGAGCCTTGGGGGACCGATGGCGGACCAGGAACAGGCAGCTATGCGATTGCAGGTTGCGAGATTGCGGCAAGAACATGCCGATTTTGACGCGGCGATTGATGCGATGGAGGCAATGGGCTGCGACAGATTGCAGATTCAACGCATGAAAAAGAAAAAACTGACAATAAAAGACCGATTGCAGGATATGGAAGACCAGATCCTGCCGGACATCATCGCATGAGCGCGCCGGTCGTTTCCATTATCATGGGCAGCCAGTCTGACTGGGCAACCATGCGGCATGCCAGCCTGGCGCTGGAAACCCTGGGCGTTGCGCATGAAACACGCATTGTTTCGGCACACCGTACGCCGCAGCGGCTTTATGACTTTGCCCGCGGGGCCAAAGAACGCGGAATCAAGGTCATCATCGCCGGTGCAGGGGGTGCGGCACATCTTCCTGGAATGACGGCGTCCATGACACCGCTGCCGGTGTTTGGTGTGCCGGTGGAAAGCAAGGCGCTTTCCGGACAGGACAGCCTGTTGTCGATAGTTCAGATGCCGGCGGGCATTCCGGTAGGCACGCTGGCAATTGGCCGTGCGGGCGCTGTCAATGCTGCTCTGCTGGCGGCGGCGGTTCTGGCGTTAGGCGATGACGAACTGGCAAAGCGGCTTGATCACTGGCGTGAAAGCCAGACGAACATGGTTGCCTTGTCGCCCTCGGATGAGGAGAATCAACATTGACGCAGAAGACGCGCCTTGACCAACCGCTGAAGCCAGGAGCTGTCATCGGCATAATCGGCGGTGGCCAACTGGGCAGAATGCTTGCCTCTGCTGCCGCGCGCCTTGGCTTTGCCACGGTGGTGCTGGACCCGGACCCGGCCTGCCCCGCCGCGCAGCTTGCCAGCCGTGTCATCATCGGCAGCTATGGCGACACGGCTGCGCTGGCCGAGCTGGCGAAGGCTTGCGACGTTATCAGCTATGAGTTTGAAAATGTGCCGATTGAGCCGGTGTCGCGCATTGCCGGCCTTCGCCCGGTTTACCCGCCGGTGCAAGCGCTGGAGGTTTCGCAGGATCGCGTCGTCGAAAAGGCGTTTCTGAACGGCATTGGCATTGCCACTGCCCCATGGCGAGCAGTGGATGACGCGCAGGAACTTGCCCATGCGCGGCTGGACCTTGGCGGCGACTGCATTTTGAAGACACGTCGATTCGGCTATGATGGCAAAGGGCAGATGACGCTCGATGCGGCCGATGAGCGCGATGACGGTTTTGAGGCGCTGGGAAGCGTTGCCGCAATTCTGGAAAAGAAAATTCCGTTTGAGCGGGAAATTTCGGTTGTTGCGGCGCGGGACCTGCAGGGCACAATTCGCTGCTTCGACCCTGCGGAAAATGTGCACCGGGCCGGAATTTTGCACACAAGCACGGTTCCTGCGTCAATTTCTGCCCAAACCGCCGATCAGGCTGCCGATATTGCCGGGCGCATTCTGACGCAACTGGACTATACAGGCGTGATCGGCGTTGAATTTTTCGTATCCGGCGATGGCGCTCTGTTGGTCAACGAAATTGCGCCACGCGTGCACAATTCAGGCCACTGGACAGAGGCAGCGGTAACGGTGTCGCAGTTCGAGCAGCATATCAGGGCCATTGCCGGTCTGCCGCTTGGCAGCACGCAACGGCACAGCGACTGTGTGATGCAAAATCTGATTGGCGATGATGTTTTGCAAACTGACGCGCTTTTGCAGCAATCTGATTTGATGTTGACGCTATATGGCAAGGCAGAAGTGCGGGCTGGCCGCAAAATGGGCCATTTTACCGTCGTTCATCCTCGGCCAAATCATTGACAACACGTCCGGGCACGGTTATGTCACGCCCATTCAAATGCACACCGCACCCGGTGGGCTTTCCTAGCGCGACGGCCTATTCATCGTCGCCTGTTCAACAGATCGACGGTTGAGTGTCATGAAGATCAAGAATTCCTTGAAGTCGCTCAAGGGCCGCCACCGGGCAAACCGCATGGTTCGTCGCAAGGGGCGCATTTACATCATCAACAAGGAAGCTCCGCGCTATAAGGCGCGCCAGGGCTAACCTTTTGTCGCTTCACGTTTGAGGCGGCTGCTATTGACGAAGCGCATGAGTGGAATATGATTCTGCTCATGCGCTTTTTTTGTTTTTCTATCGGCGAATCGAAAATGAGCCGAAACAGTCTGGCGGGCCTTTGGCTTGCCCTCCCCCTCAGTCTGGCCGTGCCATCGCTTGCCATCGGGCAGGATGTCGCCCCTGTGCCAGAGATTGAGGCCATTGCTCCCGATGCCTTGCTGCCGCCACAGGATGGCGGCGCTGCCGCGTCTGCAGCGGAACTGACCAAAACCCGCAAAGAGAGGTTGGACGAGTTGTTTCAGCAATTGAAGCGGCAACCATCCGAGGCCGCGGCCGAGCGGCTTGCAACCCGCATCAGCGAAGAGTGGAATCGCTCTGGCAGCGCAACCGCTGATGTGCTGATGCAGTGGTCGGATCAGGCTGCTGATGATGAGAAGCTACCCGTCGCATTCGATCTTGCCGAGCAGCTGATTGCCCTTTGGCCGGAAAATTCCGAAGTGTGGAACCGGCGGGCAATGCTGCATTACCGCAATGGCGACTACAATGCGGCTATCACCGATATCGGCAAAACCCTGGCTTTGGAGCCGCGCCATTTCGGTGCTCTGATGGGTCTTGGCGGCATTTTGGAAGAGCTCAATCGCCCGCAGGATGCTCTGGCGGCTTATCAGAAAGCGCTGGATATCTATCCGGTGTTGAAAGAGGCGCAGGACGCTGTCAGCCGGCTGGCTGATGAGATGGCCGGGCAACGCGCCTGATTCAGCACTTGTGCAATTATCCGGCACAGCAAGATGCAGTGAAATCTCATAAAGACGTAACGGGCGGCCTTATGACCGCCCGTTACGTTATTGAACTTTCGTGAGTGCCGCTCTAAACGGCCGACAGCCCATCTGAACCGACATAGGCGATGCGCAACATGTTGGTTGCCCCTGGCGTACCAAGCGGAACACCGGCGGTTACAATAACGCGCTGACCCGGACGCGCATGACCTTGCTCCACCGCAACGCGGCACGCCTGATCAACCATTCCTTCCAGGTCGGTGGCATCATCCGTAACAACGCAGTGCAGCCCCCATGCAAGGCTCAGGCGGCGCGCGGTGGCCACAATTGGCGACAGGGCAATAATCGGCAGCAATGGCCGCTCACGCGCTGTGCGCAGGCCGGTGGTGCCTGTGGAAGTGTAAGTCACGATTGCCGCAACGCTGAGCGTTTCCGCCATTTGCCGGGCAGCCAGAGAAACGGCATCCGCGCCTGTGGCTTCGGGTGTTGAGCGCTGGGCGCTGATGATGCTGGCATAGAGCGGATCGCGTTCCACCTGCTCGGCAATCCGGTTCATGGTTGCTACCGCTTCCACCGGATAATCGCCAGCAGCGGATTCGGCAGACAGCATGACGGCATCCGCGCCCTCGTAAACCGCAGTTGAAACGTCGGAAACCTCGGCGCGGGTGGGTACAGGTGCTGAAATCATGGATTCCAGCATCTGCGTAGCAACCACAACCGGCTTACCGGCCTTGCGGGCCGCACGGGTGATTCGCTTCTGAATTCCCGGAACGGTCTCCAGCGGCAGTTCCACGCCAAGATCGCCGCGCGCCACCATGATGGCGTCAGACAACTCGATAATCTCGTCCAGCCGGTCCACCGCCTGGGGCTTTTCGATTTTGGACAGCAGAGACGCGCGACCGCGCGCCACCTTGCGCGCTTCAGCCAGATCTTCTGGTCTCTGAATGAAAGAAAGGGCTACCCAGTCAACATTTTCGGCCAGTACAGCATCCAGATCGCGGCGATCTTTTTCGGTCAGTGCACCGGTTGCCAGCATGGTGTCCGGCAGGCTGACGCCCTTGCGGTCGGAAATGCGCGTGCCGGCAACAACCTTACACACAATGCATGTGCCATCGGCCTCAACGGCTACCAGTTGCAACCGGCCATCATCAATCAGCAGCCGGTGTCCGGGCTGCACAGCTTCCAGAATTTCCGGATGCGGCAGGTATACCCGTTTGTTATCGCCCGGCTCCGGGTTGTTATCCAGCGTAAAGGTTTGGCCGACAACCAGATCCTCCTTGGTGTTGGTAAATGCGCCAACACGCAGCTTCGGGCCCTGCAAATCGGCAAGAATGCCAATCGGGCGGCGCACCACTGCTTCAACATTGCGAATACGCTTCACCAGTTCACGCATCAGATCGTGGCTTGCATGGCTCATATTTATGCGAAAAACGTCTGCACCGGCTTCATAGAGCCGCTGGATCATGGCTTCGTCAGACGAAGCAGGACCCAGGGTTGCAAGAATTTTTACGCTGCGATTACGCTTCATTGGTCAGCGACCCCTTCGCTTGGCGTTTCAGTCAGCTGCACCATCCAACTGCCCTGTTCACCCGTGTCATATTCCCGGAAACCCATTTCCTGGAATCCGCGTGAGAAACAGTCTTTCACTCCGACCACGCGAAACTCGTTTTCCGCAATGCACATTCGGATATCACCTGCCCAGCGACCAAGCCCTTTATCGTCCTCGGCATAGAGGTAGTAGTAACGCGACTTCAGGTCCCCTTCGACAATGGAGCGGCAGGTTGTTGGCTGAATGCGCCACCAGCCCTCACTCACCCACCCTTCTTCCGTGCGATGGCCTATGGCCACACCCACAAGTGACTGGGTGGCATTGCAAACCCGAAAATCAGCCTTGGCGGCGGTAGTTGCCCCCAACGTGGCTAAAAAGGCCCCTGATGCCAGTGAAACAACGATAAACGCTCGGCGAATTGCGTCCGTCATTGTAAAACTTATCATGCAAACCTCGACGATGCGAAACGATTAAATTGACGAAACACAGATTTCTGCCGCTTGAAGCTACGCCATGTATTGCTGATATCGATAGCTAAACGGAAAGGAAAGACCGGGATGAACGAAAGCGACAGATCTCGAATCGAATGGGAGGCAGCGGCCTTTCGCCGATTGCGCGACCATTTGAACGAAAGAAGTGACGTACAAAACATTGACCTTATGAACCTTGCCGGTTTCTGCCGCAACTGCCTGGCAAACTGGTATCAACAAGCTGCTGAAGAAACTGGCGTTTCCATGACCAAATCGCAGGCGCGAGAAACCATTTATGGAATGCCGTATGAAACGTGGCAGGCGCGCCATCTGAAGCAAGCGAGCGAGGCGGACCTTAAAGCCTCTGAAAAAAATCGCGGATCACATTGAAGTGGGCACGACGTTCAGACTGCAATAACGAAAGGCAGTTAATGCTTGTATTTGGCCCCATTTCTGCGCCATGAGGTGATTCCGCCTGAAGGTGAAATGGTTACAGCCTGAAAGCAGCTAATTAAACGAGGTTTATTGATGTCGGACGTGCAGGGCGTCGCCCAGGATCAGCTCCGCTCCTTTGTAGAGCGCATAGAGCGGCTTGAGGAAGAAAAGAAGACGATCGCGGATGACATCAAGGATGTCTATGCTGAAGCCAAGGGAAATGGTTTCGATACCAAGGTCTTGCGCAAGGTCATTTCTCTGCGCAAGCAGGATCAGAATGAGCGGCAGGAACAGGAAGCTATTCTGGAACTGTATCTTCAGGCCCTTGGCATGATGCGTTGATCTGTTGCGGCATGCCAACGCGCATGCCGCAAACAAAAAGAGCAATTTTGCGATTTTAACGAATCGCAAAATTGCTCTTTTTCATTTCCGGTTGAAAATTTCAGGCGCTGACGCGTCTTTCGTCCTGCCCCTGATCGCGCAGTTCCAGCTTTTCCGCGTTCACATGCTCGGCTTCTGCTTCTTCCAGTTCCAGCCGGGCAACATTCAGCCGCTCTCGCAGTTCACGCACCGAGTGCATCAGATTATCGCGCCGAACCTGCGCCGCCTTGGCAAAGGTCGGATATGCAAAATGCGCTGTGTCATAAATTCCGGCGCGCTTTTCCTCACTGGCAATCTGCGTATCCAGTTCGCTCGCCATCCGCTCAAACTCGCTCATCATCATTTCCAGCTGATCGAGCTGACGGCGCTTTTCTCCAACTTTAAAGCGTGTCAGTCGAACAAGGTTTTCCCGCTTGGCCATGCGAATCGTCCCGGTTTGGGCAACGCCGCATAACGGCGTGGCTTGAGTTAAGTTTCGCGCCACCCGCCTCGGACAAGGCTCGGCGGTTATGGGTAAACGATCTGTTTACGCGCATTGCCGACAATAAGCCTTACTCTTTAAGGCCCGGTAAACCGCATGAGGCCTGCAAGCCGAATGAGGTTTGCAGGTTGAAGCAACAAATTAACGGCACTATTGGCCGGCTTTTTGTGGAAACAGACGGATACGGCGCGGATTTCCGGGCATTTGCTGTTGGTGGAAAGTGGTTGTTAACCATTCCATGCCACGGTCGGGACTGAGATTGTAAATCAGATTGTGGTTTGGCGTGGCGACCACTTCGCCAAATGACTGAGAGGGGAAAAAGATGCGCGTTCTTTTGATCGAGGATGACAGCGCGGTCGCTCAGAGCATCGAGCTGATGTTGAAGTCGGAAAGCTTCAATGTTTACACGACCGACCTCGGTGAAGAGGGCGTCGATCTGGGCAAGCTGTATGATTATGACATTATTCTGCTTGATCTGAATCTTCCCGATATGTCGGGTTATGAAGTTTTGCGCACTCTGCGGCTGGCCAAGGTCAAGACGCCAATTCTCATTCTTTCCGGCATGGCCGGAATTGAGGATAAGGTGCGTGGTCTTGGCTTCGGTGCCGACGACTATATGACAAAGCCTTTCCACAAGGATGAGCTGATTGCCCGCATCCATGCGATTGTGCGCCGCTCCAAGGGCCATGCACAATCGGTTATCATCACCGGTTCGCTGACGGTTAACCTGGATGCGAAAACGGTTGAAGTTGGCGGCCAGCGCGTGCACCTGACTGGCAAGGAATATGCCATGCTGGAGCTGCTCTCGCTGCGCAAGGGCACCACTTTGACCAAGGAAATGTTCCTCAACCATCTTTATGGTGGCATGGACGAGCCGGAACTGAAAATCATCGACGTTTTCATCTGCAAGCTGCGCAAGAAGCTGACCACGGCAACCGATGGCAAGAACTACATCGAGACTGTCTGGGGCCGCGGCTATGTGCTGCGCGATGAAGAAGGTGAATCGCAGGCCGCATAATAAAAGCATACAACCAAGGGTTTTGCCGTCGTTCCTCCACGGCTCGGGTCAGATCTCCCCTCCCCCGATTGTCCGTTCTGACGGCACTTTCTACACAAGGCGCGGTGAGCTTCTGCTCACAGCGCCTTTTTTATTGAGCTTCAAAGGCGGGCACCGACGCTGGAGCGAAATTGTCTGAACGAGGGATGGTTCAGTGATGGCAAGGTCAGCCCACAGGGCGAAGCGTGCCGGCGATCTTGAAGGTCGCAACTCCTTCTTCCTGCTCCAGACTTACGGTCAGTCCCGTTTCCTGAGCCAGCAGCAGCGTGTAATAAGGCTGAACCGCATGCGCATCCACGGGTTCCTCACTGGTTTCGTTCAACAGCGCAACAAAGCGCGCCGGAATGCGCAACGGTGTGCCGCTGGCGGTTATGGTGACATCCACCTCCGGGCCGGAAGATGCAATGTCCACCACCACGGTTTTGCCTCGCGGCACGGATGCATTGGCCACCAGCATCAAATTCAGAATCAATTTTGCCAGATTCTTCGGAACATAAGCGCGCTGGCCATTCCATGTCAGTTCAGACCGCTCGAATGACATGAAACCTTTGGCGGCTGTTTCGGCATCGCCCAGATCAATTTCGGCTGCTGTTGAACCGGAGGCCCCGTAAGCGATTCTGGCAAATTGCAGTTTGGCGACAGCGCTTTTGGTTGAATTGCGCACAAGCGCCATGGATTCCGGATCGTCCGGCATCTCATCGAGCAGTTCCAACCCGCTCTGAATAGCGCCTACAGGTGAAATCACATCATGGCACAGGCGGCTGGCCAGGAGAGCAGCCAGGTCCGCGGCTGAAAGCACAGGCAGATTCGTCATATGAAGGGCAGTCCTTGCGGTTAGAGCAATTGCAGCAAAGCAGGCAATTGGTTGGCACGACGGGTTGTATTGCCAGTCGGCTTCGGGCGTTTTGAAGGTTTCAACGCCGTGAAACGTTCCGAATGCATCTTATGAATGATGCGACGTTAGCAAATTACAAACCCTATCATGTTCCAATCACAATGATTGGAATACCAAAATGGACCAGCCTGTCGAGATATACTGCGTAAATTCACGATAATGCGCCGGTTCAGAACAGTTTTTTCGACGCTATGGCGGCAAAATGTCGATGCAGGTGCGTTTGCGTCAACGTCAAAATGTCAAAGGATATGCCCTATGACCACCATGCTCCAGCAGATCCGCCGCTTCGGCGCGGTCATTGCGACGGGGTTGATGCTGGCGCTGGCTGCGCCGGCAGCAGCCCAACAGAACAGTGGCTACACAATGGAAGAAGTCGTTGCGCAGGGGCACGGCTTTTTCGGCACGGCAGCCGGAGGTCTGGCTTCAGTCGTAGAGCATGCATTCCAGCGCTTCGGTCTGCCCAATGGCTACATCCTGGGAGAAGAAGGGGCTGGCGCTTTTGTTGGCGGCCTGCGCTATGGCGAAGGAACCTTGTTCACCAAAAATGCCGGTGAGCACCGCTTGTACTGGCAAGGGCCTTCCATCGGCCTGGACTTCGGTGGTGACGGCGCGCGTGTCATGATGCTGGTTTACAATCTGCCGTCTGTTGAGAATGTTTATGGGCGGTTTGGCGGCGTCAGTGGCAGCGCCTACATTGTCGGCGGCATTGGAATGACCGTATTGCAGCGCGACAGTGTGGTTATCGTTCCGGTCAAGTCTGGCGTTGGAGCCCGACTCGGCATTAATATGGGCTACTTGAAAATAACCCCGACACCAACCTGGAATCCGTTCTAGAGCATTTCACGGTGAAGCGGAATCGCTTCAGCAGTGAGACAATGCGACAAAGCAGAGAGTGAGGCTGTTTCAGGTGTTCGAAAGGCCACCTCGAACAGTCCAGGTTGTGCCACCCACACAAGCCAAAGCGTCTGTCGCAATGGCGGGAGCCTGAATGCTAGCCAATAGCCTGATTTTCGTTTTCGGCATGTTGATCGCGACCCTGGGCGCGCTGCTGCTTGTGCCGGTGATTTGGCACAAGGCGCAGACCTTGGCGCGGCGTGAGGCAGAGGCGACTCTGCCAATGTCTCCGGCTGAAATCCAGGGTGAGGTGGACAAAGTCCGCGCGCAGGCGGCAATGAAAATCCGCTCACTGGAAATGTCTGCGGACAAGGCCCGCAATGCTGCGGCAACGGCTCGCGCTGAAAACGGTGTTTTGACGGCGCGGCTGGCAGGGCTTTCGGCAACCAGCGCGACAGTTGCCGCGACCTTGCCACTGGAAGCCGCCAGATTGCTGGACCCGGAAGATGATTCTGAGGAAAAGTCTGGCGAATTGCGTATACTGCTGGCGACCGCACTGATGCGGATTGAGCAACTTGAAGCTGATCTGCGCTTTCGTCAGCGCAGTGTTCCACATAGTGCAGCACAGGTTGAACCACAGCAGCCGACTGCCCCGACCGGATTAAACGGCGATCTGCGCCAGCATATCATGCAATTGAATGCAACACCGGGCGAAGGCGCAGATGCCGCTATACGCAGCTATGTGGCCGAGATCGCCACATCTGTCACAAGGCTTGCAGCGGAAGCGGCTTCAAGTGACTCCCGACTGGTCAGCATGCTGGGCACCGCCCGCAATAACCCGAAATCCCGCACAGGTGTATTGGCCGGCCAGATGGTAGACGACAATCCGGCACCCGCCGTTTAGGGCCTTTTTGAAGTATAGATGTGATGCAGGGTTATTGAGGCCGCGGCAGATACATTCAGGCTGTCGAGGCCCGGCGCCATTGCGATTGTCAATGTATCAATGCTCTGCAAAAGGTATTGCGGCAGCCCCTGCCCCTCACTGCCGAAAAACACGGCGACGCGGTCCGCAGGTTGCCACTCGTCCAGGTGCACAGTGCCGCCTGGCGACAGAGCCACACATTGAAACCCGGCATTCGATAGTATGTCAAAGATATCCCGCACGTTGCCTGCCCGGAAAAACGGTACGCTCAAGACTGTGCCTACGGAAACGCGAAGTGCCTTTCGATAGAGCGGATCGCAAGACGTATCGTCCAGAAGTACGGCAGAAACCCCAAAGGCGGCAGCATTTCGAAACAGGCTGCCCATATTGTCATGATTGGAAATACCGGCTGCCACCAGTATCGGGCCGTCCCCAAGTTCCAACGGTGCCTGCTCTGAAAGGCGCTGGCCGTGGGCCAGAACGCCCCGATGTATCGCAAAACCGGCTATTCGGTCCATCACCGCCTGCTCGGCCACATAGACTGGAATTTGCTGGCCCAGTTGAGGGAATTCTGCAAACCGCTCCTGCACCCCTGCAATGCGGCTTCTGGCAACCAGCAAAGACGTTGCGGCAAATCGCGGTGACGCCAGCAAATGGTCGATCACGACCTTGCCCTCTGCAATGAAGCCTCCCCTGCCAACAATATCCCGCTCCTGTACATCGCGGAAATGCTCGATTCTGGGATCGTCAGGATCAGTGACTGCGATTGTTTTCATAGCAGACTGATGCATTGGCCGTTGCTGACAATCAAGCAGGCAAAATGAACCGGCGTGAAAACAATAGGATAGGCTGCACACCGGGAAAACCGGTAAGAGAGGGTGGTTTTGGCCTGCGAATTGACTTGCCTTTCAAACCATATCCACTTATATCCACCGCACACCGAAGGGCGCCCATCGTCTAGCGGTTAGGACGGCGCCCTCTCACGGCGCAAACAGGGGTTCGATTCCCCTTGGGCGTACCAACCTTTTCAACAGGTTGGGTTTATACTTCAAATCCCATAAAATATCCGTGCAATATTTCTTTGGCTCAACACAGTCGGCATTCAGTCCGCTGGGTTTCCGCCTTTCTTCAATGTGGGTTCTACTAAGGGCATCAGGGCAAACAAAAACCCCGGCGGATCAACCAACCGGGGTCTTCAGATGCATGCCGCCTTGGCCTGAACCCAAGAGCTTAGCGGGCGGAACGACGGCGCTTGTGGCCAAGGCCCATCTGCTTGGCAAGACGCGAGCGTGCAGCAGCGTAATTCGGAGCAACCATCGGATAATCGGTCGGCAGGTCCCACTTCTCGCGGTATTCTTCCGGCGAAAGATTATAATGCGTCATCAGGTGGCGCTTCAACGACTTGAACTTCTTACCGTCTTCCAGACAGATGATGTAGTCGTCGGTTACCGACTTTTTGACGGGCACCGCAGGCTTTGGCTTTTCAACCGGCTGAACCTGCGGAGCGGCTGTTGTCTGTCCGAGCGCATTGTAAACGTCTGAAATCAAACCCGGCAGATCGGAAACCGGCAAAGAATTGTTGCTGACATAGGCTGCAACAACTTCCGCAGTTAATTCCATCAACATCTCGTTATTATCGATGCTATCTACCCGTTCCATTTTAGACCTCAATATCACGCCTCTGGCGCCCACGAAAAATACAATATGAATGTAGCGGCTGGAACCTGGACGTAAAGTGGCATGAACTTCACCAATGCCATTGCTCGCTGGCCAATTTCTGCCTTGTATTTACTCTGTGCTACTCGATGTCAAGGCAATGTCTAAAAAAACAAAGTTTCCATCAGCGAAAATATGCTCGGACTCTCTGTTTTTACCTGATTTTTGAACTGAATGTGAAGTTGGTGAAGTTGAACATTACAATTTTGAAAGGTAAATCAGGCGCAAGTCTGCCCTTGGTATAATCAAAATGGCTTAGGCTGCGAGGATAAAGTGTCGCAGCCTGTGCTTAGATGAGTGTGGGGAAACGATTGTGCAAGAATGCACAAGACTATTTCTCTGGAATTAGCTGCGAGGCAGCTTCACCGGCACTGGCACATTGATGACCAGCATGGATGGTGTGACCACCCGGCCAGACTTGCCCGTTTCATTACCCGCCAGCGGGCGTGTCAGTTCGGCCGCAGTTTCAATCCGCGAGGCAATGCGCTGATCCAGCGTTACTTCGGCGTTGTCATTGACTCTTTCAGAACGAGCGGACAACCGGCTTTCCGGAGTAAACTCTTCATCTGCGGCCATGGGCTCTGAACTGTCAGGCATGGGGGTAGACTTGAGCGCCGCAAGAATTGCCGAGCGAACGACGTTTTCCTTGGCCGCTTCTGCCACAGGCGCAGGTGGCGTTGCAACAACCTCCACCGGCGTGCGAGCAACCTCTTCAGTCTGCAGGCTGGCAACCTCTATCGGCTTTGGCTCAGCGGCAGCTTCATCCGCACTGCTGCGCGGCGTGGGAAATGCAACATTGTTGACCAGGGGCCGTGCATCCGCCACCGGGTCGGTGTCCGAAGTTGCACTTGCCAGAATGGTCTCGGCGATAGCGTCCGCGCTGTTTGCGGGCGCTTCAGCCGCGAGTGCTGGCTGCTGCAACACCGCTTCGAATTGTGGGCGGTTGCGTGGAGTTGGAACGGCATAGGCCAATTCTACGCCCGCAGAGCGATTGTTATTGACGGCCGGAGCCGGCGCGGCTGGAACAGCCGGTGCTGCGGCAGCAACCACCGGCGGCTCTGCCGCACGAACGGGTGCCGGCTGCGGCAATGGAATACTGGCCAGGGCGATGACCGAAGCCACAGCATCTGGCGGTGTTGGCGCCGTGCTGGCAGCCGGTGTGCGCGCAGCCGTGTCGAACTGAGGCGTTTCAGGCATTGGCACGCCGGTGGGCATTGGCACTGCACGCGCAGGAGGTGTCCGTGCCGGCGCAGCGGCAGCAACCTGTACCTGCGGCGCTGGTGCAGCGGCTGGCGGTGCCTGGCGTACCGGCGCACGCGGTGCATTGCGCGGCACGGGTGCGGCCTCCATTTCAGCGTTGTCTTCGGCCTCATCCGCACCACCGCCGAACAATCTGGCGATCAGGGTTTTACCACCCCCGCTCCTGCGTGTTTCCGAAGCACTGGCAATCTGGATATTACCGGAGGCACCCTTGCGTTGCTTGTAGGAAGCCATCGCAGTTTCATATCCCGGCAAAGGCTTGCCATCGGCCGGAACGTGAATTGTGTTGCCTTTAGGGAAGATGCTGGCCAATTCCTTGCGGCTCATGCGGGGCCAATAGCGCCCGGTGCCACTGTCGAAATGGACGAAGGGTGAGCCCGACCGCGGGTAGTAACCAACGCCGCCGATCTGCATGCGAAGGCCGATATCGCGCATTTTGCGCAGCGGAACATCGGGAATGTAAAAATCGATCGCCTTGCCAGACATGTGCAGGCTGCCGCCAGCAACACCGGCAGAACGAGACCGCAGCATATTGTTGGTCTTGGGAGAGCGGAAACCGCCAAGAATCTGAATGTAATCACGCGAGCCAGACTGACGATAAGCTTCCCACATCAGATCCAGCAAGGCCGGGTCCATGTTGGTTGGCTTGTTTTCCCGCCAGTCCCGCAGCGCCCAGTTCGCCTTCTTCAGGCCATCCGGCAAAAAGCGTCCGTTGCGCTTATACGTAACTTCCGTCTTTTCGCGCAGGTGAACATGGTAGAGTTTCAGGGTGCGGGTTTCAGCATAAGAGGCAGCAACACCAGTGGTCAAAATCACAATGCCCGCTGATAAAACCATAACGGAACGGACCACGCTTCGCATGGTTAGACTTTTCGTTCCGAACATACGGCCTATTCCCCTCGCTTGCAGCAACAGCGTTCCGTAACTATCCCCGAACACCATTGCTGATCTGACAGGTCCCGGTCTGGATCTACTACGTTTAGACCAAACTGCGGCATGAAAATGACAGCCGCCCCACAATCCGCATAATAGATACGAAAATGGTTAATGCGCAATGAATTCTGCATTTTTCCAACAGCCCCTCGAAACATAGCCAGAATTGTTCCACATAAGAGCCTGACAGTCCCATTCAGCCCGCAAGCATTCCGGAATACATCCCTTATGACCAAATCTGCCAAAGCCACAGCCCGCCAAACCGTTGCTGAAACCACCGGTGTCTTGCCAGACTGGAACCTGGCGGATCTGTACCCGGCAACGGACAGCCCGCAAATTGCGGCCGATCTGAAGAGCGCCGGGCAGCGCGCGCAGGCCTTTCAAACGCGGTGGCGCGGCAAATTGGCAGAGGAAGCGGCAAAGCCGAATGGTGGAGAGCTGGCCGCCGCCATTGTCGAGTTCGAAGCGCTGGAAGATCTGCTCGGGCGGTTGATATCCTATGCCGGGCTGATTTATGCACGAGATACCAGCACACCGGCAAACACCAAGTTTTATGGCGACATTCAGGCTCGCGTCACCGACATTTCGACAGCGCTTCTGTTTTTCGGTCTGGAGTTGAACCGCATAGACGATGCGGTGATGGATGCTGCTGTTTCAGCCAATGCGCAGTTGGCGCACTACAGCCCGTGGCTGAAAGATCTTCGGTTGGAAAAACCTTTCCAGTTGGAAGACCGGGTTGAGCAATTGCTGATGGAAAAGGCCGTGACCGGCGCCGGCGCGTGGAATCGCTTGTTCGACGAAACGATGACAGCGCTGCGCTTTCAGGTTGATGACAGGGAAATGTCTCTGGAAGAAACCTTGAACCTGCTTCAGGAAGATGATGGCGAAACCCGGCGCAGAGCTGCAGATGCGCTGGCCAAGGTATTCCGGCAAAATCTGCGGCTGTTTACTCAGATCACCAACACACTGGCCAAGGACAAGGAAATTTCCGATCGCTGGCGTGGCTTTGCCGATATTGCCGATAGCCGTCATCTTGCCAATCGGGTGGAAGGCGAAGTGGTTGATGCGCTGGCCGCGGCTGTGCAAGCGGCTTATCCCTCCATATCTCACCGTTACTACAAGCTGAAAGCCCGCTGGCTTGGCAAGGATGAGCTGAACCACTGGGACCGCAATGCACCGCTGCCCGGCTCTATCAAGCGCATTATTCCCTGGGAAGAAGCACGCCAGACTGTATTGACGGCCTATGCCGGGTTCTCGCCGGAAATGGCGGATATTGCCGGGCGCTTTTTCAATGAAGGATGGATTGATGCCGGCGTCAGCCCCGGCAAATCACCGGGCGCATTTGCACACCCGACAGTGCCTTCCGCTCATCCCTATGTGCTGGTGAACTATCTTGGCAAGCCACGCGATGTCATGACCCTGGCGCACGAGCTGGGCCATGGAGTGCATCAGGTTCTGGCCGCAAGGCAAGGTGCCTTGATGGCGCCAACTCCGCTGACATTGGCAGAAACAGCCTCGGTCTTCGGTGAAATGCTGACATTCCGGCTGCTGCTGGACCGGACACAGAATCCTGTCGAGCGGCGCGCCCTGCTTGCCTCCAAAGTCGAGGATATGATCAACACTGTCGTTCGGCAGATCGCATTCTACACATTTGAACGGGCCGTTCACACAGAACGGCGCAATGGCGAACTGACATCAGACAAGATTGGCGAGATCTGGCTGGATATTCAGAAGGACAGCCTTGGGCCAGCCATCAAACTGCGCGAGGGTTATGAAACATTCTGGACATATGTCCCGCACTTCATCCATTCGCCATTCTATGTCTATGCCTATGCATTTGGCGACTGTCTGGTGAACTCGCTTTATGCAGTTTACCGCACCAGCGAAGGCGGCTTTCAGGACAAGTATTTTGAAATGTTGAAAGCCGGTGGCACCCGGCATCATTCCGAATTGCTTGCGCCATTCGGGCTGAATGCTTCTGATCCGGCATTCTGGTCAAAAGGACTATCGGTGATTTCCGGCTTTATTGACGAGCTGGAGGCGATGGAAGCCGACCCGGGTATTTCCGGCTGAAGCAAAATCGCTTCAAACTGTTGCAATATGCGGCGCGTTACAGCGCGTCGCCCCAATCTGCCCGGCTGGCGGATTTGTAACTTTGCCCGTCGCGCCGGGTCAGCATGCGGTTCTGCACCTGCCCATCAGCCTGGCACAGCTTCAGCGTTACCTTGCCGCTGCCGGAACGTGGCGGAGCCAGCACACGTGCCGGAAGCGAGTTGCCATGCCAGCGCGTGGCGGCAATGAAAATGAACTTTTCATCTTCGAAAGGCACTTCCGCACCTTTCGCCAGTCGGTGCATGCGGCTGCGGGCAACGCGCGCGGCAAAGTGGCACCAGTCAGGCTCTACCAGCGGGCAAGCATGACTGTGGGCACACGGCCCGGACAGATGCGCACCCAGCGCCAGAAGGCGTTCACGCGCAGCCAGTATCCGCCTTGTGCCAGCCGGAGTTCCCGGTTCGATCAGTACCAGCATGCCCTTGGTCAGAAGCCACAGTTTATCCACCAGACTGGCCTGCGTGGCGGGCGGCAATTCATCCAGCACATAGGCCAGTGTCACCAGGTCAGCCGCCTCTGCTTTTTTCAGCTCATCCTCCGCCCTGCCCGTGCGCCAGTGGCGTTGCATAACGGTGCTTGGTGCAGCCAGTTGTTCACCAAACTGGCGGATGAAGGGGCTTGCCTCAATCATGTCGGCCCGGTCCAGCCCCGGCCAGCAATCTGCCGCGGCCCAAAGCACTGTGCCCGGCCCGGCCCCGACGTCCAGCATGGATGCCGGCGCAAACTCCGGCGAAATTTCGGCTGCCATTTCGAACGACTGGCGCACGGCGGCATATGTTGCGGGCATGCGTGTTGCCAGATAGGCGCGGGCGGCGGGCTCCCCGCCGATATGCAACCGGCCATCCATAACCTCAGCCCGGTATCGCCGCGACAAAGTGGCGGCGGCATTTTGCAGGTCGGCCAGTGAAACGCCCTGCAACACCGAATTTATCCCCGCCTGAAGAGCCGCAGGTAGTTCCATTTGCCAGTCACTTTCATTTCCGTCATTGCCCGCCCTCATACATTGTTACTCTACCGCACCGATAGTTCACACAAACTCCATACCCCCCTTTTATTTGACAGAAATCTCCGATAGCCCCTGATGAATGCACGCTTCCGGGGTGTTGTTCTTAAATAAGGATCTGCCGATCATGGCGAAAAAGACATACAAGGTTCACGGCGAAATCACCGGCCCTGTCGTAATGATAGGTTTTGGTTCCATTGGCCGGGGAACGTTGCCACTGATCGAACGCCATTTGAAGTTCGACAAATCGCGCTTGACCGTTATCGATCCAAGCGACGCCAACCGGCATATTCTGGACGAACGGGGCATTCGCTTTGTGCAGGATGCCGTGACACGCAAAAACTATGAGGAGCTCTTGAAACCGCTGCTGACAGACGGCGGCGGTCAGGGCTTCTGCGTTAACCTTTCAGTTGACACCGGCTCGCTGGATCTGATGCGCCTGTGCCGGGAAATTGGCGCGCTGTATATCGATACGGTGGTAGAGCCCTGGCTCGGCTTTTACTTCGATGACAGCCTTTCCAATGCAGACCGCACCAATTACGCGCTGCGCGAAACCGTGCGCAAGGAAAAGCGCAAGAACCCCGGTGGCGCAACGGCCATCTCCTGCTGCGGCGCCAATCCCGGTATGGTCTCATGGTTTGTCAAACAGGCGCTGGTCGACATCGCCAACGATACCGGGCTGGAATACAAAGAGCCAAAGGCAGACGATCGTGAAGGCTGGGCAAAGCTGATGAAGAAGGTGGGCGTCAAAGGCGTCCATATTGCCGAGCGGGACACGCAACGCACCATAAATCCCAAGCCAATGAATGTGTTCTGGAACACGTGGTCGGTGGAAGGCTTTATTTCCGAAGGCATGCAGCCCTCTGAACTGGGCTGGGGCACACATGAGAAATGGGTGCCGAAAAACGCCAAGGAACATAAAAAGGGCTGCCAGAGCGCCATTTATCTGGAACAACCCGGCGCCAACACTCGCGTTCGCACATGGTGCCCGACACCCGGGCCGCAATTTGGCTTTCTGGTAACGCACAATGAATCCATTTCAATTTCGGACTACTTCACGGTGCGCAACAAGGATGGCGATGTAACCTACCGGCCGACGGTTCATTACGCCTACCACCCCTGCAATGACGCTGTGCTTTCCATGCACGAGTTGTTTGGTGCGGCAGGGCGCATTCAACCGGTGCACCACGTTCTGGATGAGGCAGAGCTGGTTGATGGAGTTGACGAGCTGGGCGTTTTGCTGTTCGGCCATGAAAAGAATGCCTACTGGTATGGCTCACAGCTTTCCTTGGAAGAAACGCGCGCCATCGCGCCTTATCAGAACGCCACAGGGTTGCAGGTAACGTCGGCAGTGCTGGCGGGCATGGTCTGGGCCCTGGAAAATCCTGATGCCGGAATCGTTGACAGCGACGAGATGGATTTCCGCCGCTGTCTGGAGGTTCAGATGCCTTATCTGGGCCCAGTGAAAGGCTATTACACCGACTGGACGCCGCTGCACGACCGGCCGGGCCTGTTTCCGGAAGATCTGGACGAAAAGGACCCATGGCAGTTCCGCAACATTCTGGTGCGCTGAGAAGCACTTGCTCAAAGCCCATGGATGATAATACTTCTGGTAGCAGGAGCATTTTCTGTGGAAGCGGAATCGTTTCATCAGCGCGGTTATGCGAAAGGCCAGGGAGGCAAAACCTTCCTGATTTTCGAATGATCACCTCAAGCGCTCTTCTCAATCAGGCCAGCGGCAGGATTTTCCTGTCGCTGGCCCTTCCATGATGCAACCGGTACACCATAATAACGCTTCAAAGAATTCGCATTGGCAGAGCAGTCTTACACAGATTATGCAGCGGTTTGCGTTTGAAACTGCAACCAGACAACGAGTTAGACGAGGGGAAGCAACATGCGCCGTATAGCGACCACAGCCAGCATTGTTTTAGCAAGCCTTTCATTGGCCGCTTGCGTCGGGCCGTCGCCCGACCGTGCCAACATTGCGCCGGCACAGACCGGTTTTGATGGCCGTTGGGGCGACACGAGCGGTGTTGCAGTTTCAACTCTGAACGGTGGATCGTTCACCTCCACCGCAACGGACACCGGATCTCTGCTGGCACAAGGCAGCTATCGCAACCTTTCGCCAACACGCATTGCCATTGAATATACGCGCCTGTCCAACAGTGAAAAAATTGCCGTCAATTGCGATCAGGTGGCAGCAAACCGCCTGACATGCGTCAATTCCGGTGGTACGCGCTTTGAACTGACACGCAGAACCTGACGCAAAGCCCAACCGCCCATGCGTCGGGTTTGCAGATCTTGCAATAACTGACAGGAATTTCCGGATGAACTCCACAGCCGCAATTGCCGATCGCGACACAACGGCCCTTGCGCAGCAAGCTGCCGCGCCGTTGAAAAAGACCGGCGTTCTGCTGGTTAATCTTGGAACCCCGGATGGTACGGATTATTGGCCAATGCGCCGATATCTGTCGGAATTTCTTTCGGACAAGCGGGTGATTGAGTGGCCAAGGGCAGTCTGGCTGCCAATTCTTTACGGCATTGTTTTGAGTGTCCGGCCACAAAAATCCGGGCGTGCCTATGCCGAAATCTGGAACCGCGAGCGCAATGAATCGCCTTTGCGCACATTCACCCGCGCACAGGGCGAAAAGCTGGCGGTTCGGTTGCAGGATCTTGCAAATGTGCAGGTAGAGTGGGGCATGCGCTACGGCCAGCCGTCTATAAAGGACAAGCTGGATGCATTGCTCGCTGCCGGCTGCGAACGCGTTTTGTGTTTTCCGCTTTATCCACAATATTCAGCGCCCACCACCGCCACCGTCAATGACGTATTTTTCGCGCATTTGAGCTCCAAGCGGTTTATGCCTGCGGCTCGTACAGTGCCATCCTACGAAGATGCGCCGGTTTATATTGACGCATTGGCCCGCTCTATTGAAGAGCACCTTGCCGGCCTGGATTTTGAGCCAGAGCACGTGATTGCCTCCTATCACGGCATTCCGCAAAGCTACTCTGCCAAGGGCGATCCGTATCGCAGCCAGTGCGAAACAACGTCACGATTGCTGGATGCCAGACTGGGCTGGCCGCAAGGCAGGTTGATGACAACGTTCCAGTCGCGGTTCGGGCCGGAAGAGTGGTTGCAGCCATATACGGATAAAACCGTGGAAGCGCTTGCAAGACAGGGTGTGAAAAGCATTGCCGTGTTCAACCCCGGCTTTGTGGTGGATTGCCTTGAAACACTGGAAGAAATTGCCGGCGAGGCAGGCGAAATCTTTCATGAGAATGGCGGCAGCAACTTCACCCATATTCCGTGCCTCAACGACTCGGATAACGGCATGAATGTCATTGAATCCCTGGTTCGCAATGAATTGCAGGGTTGGGTCTAGGGTCACGCGCCACATCCAGACTGGCATGGGGCCTGCTTATCGAGTAATGTTTCGCTGAAAAGCAACGCAGGATACGGGCTTCATGGATTCCTTGATTTTGGTGGCAATTGCTGCTGTTTTTGTAATATTCGTTCTAACCGCGTCGATTAAAATTGTTCCACAAGGCTTCAACCACACGGTGGAAAGCTTTGGAAAATACACGCGCACGCTCAATCCGGGCCTCAACATTATTATTCCGTTTGTTGAGCGGATTGGCCACAAGATGAATATGATGGAGCAGGTGCTGGACATTCCCACACAGGAAGTCATCACCCGTGACAATGCCTCCGTTGCAGCCGATGGCGTGGCATTTTTCCAGATTCTGGATGCGGCCGCCGCGGCCTACGAGGTTTCAGGCCTGCGCAATGCGGTGCTCAATCTGGTGATGACCAACCTGCGCTCTGTCATGGGCTCCATGGATCTCGACGATCTTCTGTCCAATCGCGACGCAATTTCGGAACGTATTTTGCGGGTGGTGGATCAGGCTGCGCACAATTGGGGCATCAAGATCACCCGTATTGAGCTGAAGGACATTGCCCCGCCGGCAAACCTGATTGAGTCCATGGGCCGGCAGATGATGGCCGAACGTGAAAAGCGTGCGGAGATTCTTGAGGCAGAGGGCCACCGAAATGCCAAAATTCTGCGTGCCGAAGGTGAGAAGCAGGCGGTAATCCTGGAGGCTGAAGGCCGGCGTGAAGCGGCTTTCCGCGATGCGGAAGCACGGGAAAGGCTGGCAGAGGCCGAAGCGACAGCCACACGTCTTGTTTCGGAGGCGATTTCTCAGGGCGATATTCAGGCAATCAACTATTTCGTGGCGCAGAAATACACCGAAGCGCTGGGCAAGCTGGCTTCGGCTGACAATCAACGCGTTATATTGATGCCATTGGAAGCCAGTTCGCTGATTGGCTCTTTGACCGGCATTGCAGAACTGTCCAAAGAGGCGATCTCGGCGAGAAGCCGCAGCCACGTGCCTTCAACCAAAAGGGATTGAAACTGAATGGCCGCCTTTTTCACCAGCACCGGATGGTTGATTGCAGGGTTTGTGCTTCTGGCGGCAGAAATGTTTCTGCCCGGCGTTTACCTTCTGTTTTTCGGCATCGGAGCGGTGGCCATTGGCGCAAATCTGCTGTTCTTTCCGGCACTCAGCTGGGTCAGCCAGATAGCCGGCTTCGCCATCGTGTCATTTGCGGCGGCGTTGATCGGCTATCGCTGGTACGGCACAAAGCCAGATGTTGGCGAAGGCGATGTAAACCGTCCGACACAGCGGTTGATTGGTCGGCGTGCGGTGGTGTCACAGGCCCTTGTCAACGGTCGCGGCCGGGTAAAACTGGAAGACAGCTGGTGGAATGCAGAAGGGCCGGACATGCCGGAGGGTACAGCGGTGTTGATTGAGGGCGCAAGCGGTTCACTGCTCCACGTTGTTCCGGCTTCCCCCACCCGCTCCAGTGACCAGTTAGTCTGAAAGCAAAACCCGGATGAGCGCACGCAAACATATTCTGTCGTCTGAGGAAATATCCGGTTCTCCAGGCTTGCAGAAGACCCATTTTGTCAACGCCGAGGCGCAGCGGATCAACAGATCGCTGGGTGACATGGTTGGACTGACAAGGCTGGGGTTCCACCTGATTGAGGTAGAGCCGGGCAAGGCTCCAAGCGAACCGCATATGCATCATTTTGAAGATGAGTGTGTGTTCGTGCTGGATGGCGAGGCAATCGTTACCATTGGCGATGAAGAATTTCCGGTGAAAGCAGGCGACTTTATCGGCCTGCCGGCTGGCGGTCCGGCGCATTGCATTCGCAACAGCGGCGCGACGATGCTTCGCTGCCTGGTAGCTGGCAACAGGCTGGACCACGATGTGGTGGATTACCCGGCGGTGGGCAAACGCCTGTTCAAGAACAAGGGCATGCAGCCGAACCTGGTTGATCTGGCGTCGATAACCAACCCGGTTATGGGCCAGAAATAGACAGGCGCATGTCTGTTTGTTTTGCGGCAAAACAAGCCGCTAAAACCAAAATGCTCTAGCCAGTCATGCGCTGTACCAGATGGCCACCGCCGACATCCTCATAAAACCGGGGTGGCGCGAAATAGTCGAGAGAGCGCACCGGGCTTTTGATCTCGTCGTTTGAAACTCCGCGCCGCACTCGTCGGAAAGATGGATCAGCAACGGGCACAGCTTCAATCAGCTTACGTGTATAAGGGTGCTGAGGATTGCCGAAAATCGCTGCGCGCGGCCCGATTTCCACAATCTCACCCAGATGCATCACGGCAACGCGGTGGCTGACGCGTTCGACAACAGCCATATCATGCGAGATGAACAGGTAAGCGAGATTCAGGCTTTCCTGAAGATCAAGCAGCAGATTGATCACTTGCGCCTTGACCGACACATCCAGCGCCGACACAGATTCATCGGCGATGATCAGCTTTGGATCCAGCATCAATGCTCTGGCAATGCTGATGCGCTGGCGCTGGCCGCCGGAAAACTCATGCGGATAGCGGTTGGCGAAATCCGGGCGCAGGCCGACACGCTCCAGAAGACGCGCCACTTTGTCATCTGCATCTTTCCGGCTGCCAAGTTTGTGCACCAGAAATGGCTCGGCAATCGCCGCGCCTATTGTCATGCGCGGGTTGAGGCTGGATGCAGGATCCTGAAAAATCATCTGCATGTAACGGCGCATGTCATGAAGCTTGGCTGCTCCAAGCGTTGCCATGTCCTGACCGTCTACCATGACGGACCCGGAGGTTGGTTCCGTCAAACGCATCAGCGCGCGGCCGGTTGTTGATTTGCCGCAGCCGGATTCGCCCACCAGGGACAATGTTTCGCCCCCGTACAAATCAAACGAAATGTCTTCCACGGCGTGCACCCTGCCGCTCAGCCCACCGAAAAAGCCTTTGTGGATGTCAAACCGTGTAACAAGGTTGCGCACTTGCAGCACGGGTTCGGCGCCTCGCGCAACAGTGTCGGGTGTTTCAGGCAGAGGCAGCACTTTGCCTGTGGTCTTGTCCACCACGGGAAAGCGCATTGGCAGAACCCGGGCGCCAAGTTCGCCCAGCTTTGGCACTGCGGCAAGCAGCGAGCGTGTATATGGATGCTGCGGACTGGCGAAGATACGGGCGGTTTCTCCCTGTTCCACGGCCTCGCCATTGTACATGACAACGGTACGATCCGCGACTTCAGCCACCACGCCCATATCGTGGGTGATGAACATGACTGCCATGCCTTCTTCATCCTGCAACTCTTTGATGAGCTCCAGAATCTGCGCCTGAATGGTGACATCCAGCGCAGTGGTCGGCTCATCTGCGATCAGCAGTTTCGGCTTGCAGGCAAGCGCGATGGCAATCATCACCCGCTGCCGCATGCCGCCGGAAAACTGGTGCGGATAATCTTCAAGCCGCGCGGCAGCAGATGGAATGCGCACCTTTTCAAACATGCGCAGTGCTTCGCGGCGGGCATCACTGCGTGAAAGTCCGCGGTGAATACGCACGACTTCAGCCACCTGGTCACCCACTTTCATGGTCGGGTTCAGGGATGTCATCGGCTCCTGAAAAATCATCGCGATCTCGTTGCCGCGTATGTTTGCCATTTCCGTTTCGGACAGTGAAAGCAGGTCGCGCCCATTGAACATGATGCTTCCGGCAGCAATGCGCGCGCCAACAGATGGCAACAGACGCAAGGTGGACAAGGCGGTAACGCTTTTGCCGCTGCCCGACTCGCCAACAATCGCCAGTGTTTCATTGGCCCTCAGCGTCAGCGATACATCGCGAACTGCCGCGCGCCATTCGCCGCCGCTGCGAAATTCCGTGCGCAGATTGTCCACGCGCAGCACATCTTCGGGTTTCGAAAAATCGGTCATGCGGGGCCCCTACTCGGAACGAAGTTTAGGATCGACGGCATCTCGCAATGCATCGCCGAGCAGGTTGAGGGCAAGAACCGTCAACAGAATGGCAAGACTTGGAAACACCGGCAGCCACCAGGCGTAAAGGAGTGTTTCGAACCCGTCGCGGATCATGCCACCCCAGGTTGCGACTGGCGGAGGAACGCCAAGTCCAATGAAGCTCAGCGAAGCCTCGGTGCGAATGGCAGCAGCCATCCACAGCGAGCTCATGACAATCACCGTGCCAACCATATTCGGGAAAATGTGCAGGCTCATCAGACGCAGGCGGCTGAAACCGAGTGCCCTGCCCGCTTCAACAAAATCCCGGCTTTTCAGCGAGATGGTCGGCGCACGTGCGATACGGGCAAAAGGCGCAATTTCGGTGATGGCAATGGCAATGATGAGATTTTCGAGGCTTGCGCCCAGCATTGCAGCAACCATCAGTCCAAGCAGAAGGGTTGGGAAAGACAGCATCACATCCAGGACGCCCATGACAATCTGATCAAACAGGCCGCCGATATAGCCTGACAGAATGCCGATTGCGCTGCCAATAACCATGGCAATGAGAATGGCGAAGAAACCGACGATCAGCGAAATGCGCGCACCGTAAACCAGGCGGGAGAAAACATCCCGGCCATAACTGTCAGTGCCCATCCAATGTTCGGCAGATGGCGGCTTCAATCGCATGATGATGTTTTGCTGCAGCGGGTCGAAGGGAGCAACCAGAGGAGCGAACACCGCTGCGAAAACGATGATCAGCAGAAGCCCAAGCCCGAGCCAGGACAACTTGTTCTTGCGAAATGCGAGCAGGATTCCGGACGAGCGGACCGGCGCCACGTCGGGTGTAGCAGAAACGGACATTATTTATACCTTACGCGCGGGTCGATGAGGCCATAAGCCAGGTCGGTCACGATATTGACGACGACGACACAGGCGGCGAAGACGATCATCAAACCCTGCAGGAGGGTGTAATCGCGTGTGTTAAGGGCGCCCAGTATCAGGCGGCCCAGTCCAGGCCGGTTGAAGACAATTTCGGTCAGGACGGAATTTCCTATCAGCGTTCCGAAGTACAGGCCGATAATGGTGACGATCGGTATCAGCGCATTGCGCAGCGTGTGCTTCATCAGAAGCGGAAACGGCCGCACGCCCTTGGCCTTGGCGGTGCGGATATAGTCTTCGCCCACCACGTCCAGCACAGACGAACGCGTTACGCGCATCACATAGGCCATCATGATCAGGCCCAGGTTCATTGCGGGCAGGATAAGGCCGTATAAACGCTCGGTGAAACTGCCACCACCGCCACTGCTGATGACCGGCAGCCAGCGAAGTTGAATGGCAAACACCAGAAGCAGCAGAATGCCGGACACGAATGCGGGGAAGGACAAGCCGATCAGCGAAACCAGGCGTCCGACATAGTCAAACCACTTATTGCGATAAACAGCGGCAAGCGTTCCCAGTGGAAGACCGAAGGTGACACCGATGATCACGGCGGCAATTGTCAACTCTATGGTCATTGGCAGAACCAGCAGCACTTCGGAAATAACCGATCGCCCGGTATTGAGCGAGTTGCCGAGATTGCCGGTCAACACATCACCCAGAAAGTTGATGTATTGGACAAACATCGGCTGATCGAGACCAAGTTCCTTGCGCAGCGCCTGGAGTGAAACCTCCGTTGCCTGGTCGCCAAGAATAACCACCGCCGCGTCGCCCGGCACCAACCGCACCAGAATAAAAATCGCCGTCAGCATGACAAGCAAAGTGGGCACGGCCAGAGCCAGCCTTCTAATTGCGAAACTCAACATGAATCTGTTCTCATTTTATTCCAAATATGCCGGTTGTCAGAGGACGGCGGCAATCTATGCCTGTTGTAAACGCTAGGTTGTAGAGTTAAGAACGTCAAATTAGAAATAGTCGCCACAGTATTCGTATGGGTTATGGAATGAAGCGTTCTATCCACCTTCGCCAGATTGAGGCTTTGAAAGCCGTTATCGAGACTGGAACGGTCAGCCAGGCCGCAGAGGCGCTGCTGATTTCGCAGCCTGCGGTCAGCAAACTTCTCGCTCACCTTGAAAACGACACCGAATTGCAACTCTTCGACCGGGTCCGCGGAAGACTGGTTCCTTCGGCGCACGGTTTGCGTCTCTATCAGGAGGTCGAGCGGATTTTTGCCGGTGTTAAACAGATCGAGCGTGCAGTGGATCTGATCAAGCGAGCCGAGCGTGGCCAGATATCGATCGGTGTTCTGCCTGCCTTTTCCGGTTTGTTCATCAGCCGCGTCACCGGGCATTTCCTGAAGTTGCATGGTGGAGCGCACGTTTCGATAACCGGGCGCAGCTCACAGTTCATTGTTGACTGGCTGCTTTCGAAACAGACAGACGTCGGCATTATCAACAGCGTTATCGAGCATCCGCTGATCAAGGCCGAGCCGCTGGGAGCGGGAAATCTGGTCTGTATTGTGCCGCTGGACCACCCGCTTGCAGAACGGGCGGAAATTACACCGCAGGACATTGCCGGCGAACCGTTCATCTCCTTTTCGAGCGAAAACCGCACGCGCCAGAAAATCGATGCGGTCCTTTCCGAGGCAGGTGTAACGCCCAACAGCATTATCGATGCCAATCTGGCTCAGGCTGTGAGTGAAATGGTGGCCGACGGCATGGGTATTTCCATTCTGGATCCGTTGTTTGCCTATTCCCAACGGGACCGGCTGGCCATACGCCCATTCAAGCCGGACATTCAGTCGGACCTGAAGCTGTGCACTTTACAAGGCGCTGCCGGGCAGCGCCTTGTGGATGCTTATCTTGAAGCCACGCGCTTCACTGCCGCCACCATGTTGGCAAGGATGGGCCTGACAGCCTCGTTCTGAGCATTGCGGGTGATCTGATGATCACCCAAATCGCTCTAACGGGTCAGCGTTGTCCGCTCTGTAACGGGAGGAGCCAGGTTCAAAGCGCCGATCAGCTCATAGCCGTAATCGACGCCTTCGTTGCGGCCCCAGACCTGCAACATGTCATTGATTGGCACCGCACAGACATCTTCATGAATCAGGCGCTGGGCTTCTGCCCAGAGCTCAATCTGCCGGTCCCTGTCCGCTTCGTGCTTGGCGGCGGCAATCTGTTCGTCAGCAACATCGCAATGTGAAAAATTGGCGATTGCGGTTGGCTGGCCAACACTTGCCGGCGAATTGAAGAACTCAGTCAGATAGGTGTCTGCCACCGGAAAGCGTGCCGCACCATAGAACACCATTCCACTCACATTCTTGCGAATCTGCTCGTGATAGGTCGGATGGTCCACAACGTTGATGTTAAGCGTGATGCCTGCCTGCGCCAGTTGCGCCTGAAGAATTTCAACCACAGGCAAATGCGCTGAAATGTTCGAGCTGACCATTGAAATGGCTATCCCGTTGGGATGACCCGCTTCTGCCAGAAGGCTCTTTGCAAGCTCGACGTCATATTCATATGCGCCGTAAGAGCAATCTTCCCCAAGATAGTTGGAAGGAATGACGGAGCAGCCCGCCGGCCCGATGTCGGAGCCAACAAACAGTTCGATATCCTTGGTGTTAATGGCATGCGCCACTGCCTGACGCACCCTCACATCGTCCAGCGGCGCGATGGTGCGATTGACATGCAGCAGTCGATACTCGCCTGGCGAAAATACATCAATCGTCATATTGCCGCTCTGTCGCGCCATGTCGATCCAGACCTGATCCCGGCGAGCGTAGAAAATGTCGAGTTCACCCGAATTGTAGGCCAGTTCGCGGCTGCTATCAGAAGGTATGAACAGATAATCGATGCGATCGATCTTCGGCGCGCCACGGAAATACGCTTCGTTGGCAACCAGAGTCACTTTCTGCTGGGTCACATGCGTGTCAAACATGAACGGCCCGGTTCCGACCGGCTGGTTGGCAAAATTCGCGCCGAGTTCTTCGGCAGCGCGTTTGCTGACAATGTTGCCGCCCTGAAAATTGGCGAGCATGTTGATGAATGCGGCGTCAGGATGGTTCAGTTGAAACGCGACGGTGTAATCGTCAACCTTGCTCACCTCGTCAACATTGGCAAATGTTGCGGAAAATGAGGATGTTTCCGGGCTCGAAGCGCGCTGGATGGAATAGACCACATCATCCGCCGTCAGCTCACCCCATTCACCATGAAATTTTACGCCCTGGCGCAGCTTGAATGTCCAGGTCAGGCCATCTTCTGAAACTTCCCAGCTTTCAGCCAGATCAGGTTCCAGGGTGTTAGGGTCAGCGCTGCCCGGCAAGAAACGCACCAGACCATTAAACATCCATGCGACAGGGGCCTTGTCGGTCGTGGAAACCGCGCGGTGCGGGTCAAGCGTGGCAATATCGACGCCATTGGGGCTGACACGCAGAACAGCATCCTGCGCAGCAGCCGGGCCAACAACTGCGGTTGCAGCCAATATAGATAGCAATGACGCAGCAATGGCCTTGTTAAATATTGCCATAGTTCCGAATTCCTCACAAAGTTTTCCTAAATAAATCATATTTCACAAGCCGGCTTGCGGTCAAATTACTTTTGTTGAACGATGTATTCGTAAAAGTTATACGCATTTTTATTATTAAAGCTATTTGACTTGATCCAGTTTGATGCCTAATTCCGATGTAATTGGCAGTTGATTATAAGGTCTGGATATACGTGTGCTAAAAGTAGCTATAGTAGGTGCAGGGGCAATCGGCAGCGCCACAGCCGCGTATCTGATGCAGAAAGGCCATTTTGTCGGAGTCTGGTCTCAAAGCTACAGCCAGCATGAAGCGCAGCAGAATGGGGCCGTGCCGCTGACGACAACCGGGGCGGTGGAGGGAAACTTTCGTCTTCACACAATTTCGCAACTGGCAGATTTGTCAGGCTACGATGTTGTTTTCATCGCGTTGCCTGCCACCGCTTACGCTGATGTTCTGCCGGATCTGGCCCGCCACCTGCCCTCACATATAAAAGTCATTTTCAGCGGAGCTTTGTCTCTTGCACCGCTTTGGTTAAGGGAAATGGCGCAATCGCACGGCCAGACACCAACAATTATTGCCTGGGGCACAACCCTCCTCGCCGCGCATTTCCAAAAGAAAGGCGTGCTGCATATCCCGTTCATCCGCAAAAAATTTGACGTGGCTGCCATTCCATCCTGTCAAACCGAACAAGCCGCCCGCCTTTGTGCAGATCTGTTCGACATTGAAATTGGCTGTGCGCGCTCCGTTCTTGATGCCTGCCTGTCAAACATCAATCCGATTGCTCACGCCGGTCAGATAATCGGCAATTTCAGCCGAATTGACCGTCAGGAAACCTGGCTGCTGTTCGAGCATTTCACGCGCAGTGGCATCAACATCGCTGAGAATCTCGATGTTGAGCGGCTGGCAATTGCGTCCGCATTCGGAGCTGCTCCGCGCTCATTGCAGCAGCATTACGCCTTATCCTACAATGTTACGGATGCGCCACTGCCCCGGATGGTGCGAGAGATATTTGAAGGCGGCTCACGCACACAGGGCCCAAGGGCGCTTGATCATCGCTATCTGTTTGAAGACATGCCGTATGGGCTGGTTTTTCTGGAGCGCCTTGCCGCGTGTGCCGGACTGAATTGCCCGGTCATGACATCTGCCATCACCTTGCTTGAAGTGATGACCCAGCGACCGATCCGGGAGTCCAATCGTATCATCGACACAATATTTGCTGGCGATGACAGTGTGGAAAGCATCATATCCCGTTGCGCGGGTTGAGAGCACTGACGCGGTTTATTACGGCGAAAATGCTCTCAACCATTATTTTTGAACGGGAATTATTCGGCGGCGCGGCGCGTGTCCGAAGGTTCGACCTTTTCGATCAACTCAATCAAGTCGTCATAGACTTTGCCGCGAATGTCCTGCCGCCACAAGGCAAAGGCCACGTTGGCACGCACGAACCCGTCCTTGGAACCGCAGTCAAATGTGCGCCCGGTGAAGTGGTAGCCGAAGAAATCCTGCTGGTCTGCCAGTTTCAGCATGCCATCGGTTAGCTGAATTTCATTGCCAGCGCCCTTTTCCTGCGTGGCAAGAATGTCGAAAATTTCCGGCTGCAGAATGTACCGGCCGGAAATGAACAGATTGGAAGGAGCTTCTTCCGGCTTTGGCTTTTCAACCATGCCCTGAATTTGAAAGCCGGTGGCGATGTCTGCTCCCCGCCCGACAATACCGTATTTGTTGGTTTCATTCGGGTCGCATTGCTCAACGGAAACAACATTGCCGCCGGTCTGCTCGTAAAGCTCAACCATGCTGGCAAGGCAGCCGCGTTCCGACTGCATGATCATGTCGGGCAGCAGCAGGGCAAATGGCTCCGGCCCGACCAGATCTCTGGCGCACCACACCGCATGGCCAAGGCCCAGTGGCGCTTGCTGGCGGGTGAAGCTGGCAGTACCGGGCTTGGGCTGCAAATCATCCAGCAGATCCAGCTCGGCGGTTTTGCCACGCTCGGTCAGCGTGTGGACCAGTTCGACCTGAATGTCGAAATAATCCTCGATAACGCCTTTGTTTCTGCCGGTAACAAAAATCAGATGTTCAATTCCAGCCTGCCGGGCCTCATCCACCACATACTGGATAACCGGGCGATCCACCACTGTCAGCATTTCCTTTGGAATTGCCTTGGTTGCGGGAAGAAACCGGGTTCCAAGCCCGGCCACGGGGAAAACGGCCTTACGAACCTTTTTCATTAAGAGATTTCTCCAGATCTCAATCCAGAGTGGACTTGCCTCACCTGAGCACAAACACACTCTATCGCTTTGTTTTTGTACAGCTGCAGCGAAACTGCTCGGTATTTATCGGGCATGTCAGATAGGAACAATTCCTATCAACTATTATACTTATGGTTGAATTGAGCAATCAAATTCAGTTCCGATCAGATGACATAACGCAGTTTCGTTTTTCGTCCAGTGTATCGTGCAGTCTCGCTTTGCGTCGGCGCGTGCTATGGCGTGTAGAAAAGGCAAAACAAAGACACCCAAAGCAATTCCCGTTGAAACGGTCACGTTTCAACGACAGGATAATGCGGCAGAGCAAAGTGTGAGAGCGTTTCAGGGGACTTATGGAAAATCACATTGAAGACAGCACCCGGTTTTCTTTTGACGCACTGACAAAAAGGCTTTCGGCGATTTTGCGCCGCCATGGGTGTTCGCAGACAGTGGCGGATATCCTTGCAAACAATTGCGTCAGCGCCGAGCGGGATGGCGCGGAAAGCCACGGGCTTTTCCGCATGGCAGGCTATGTTTCCACGTTGAAAAGCGGCTGGGTGGATGGCAAGGCGGTTCCGCAGGTTGAAGATGCGGCGCCCGGACTGGTTCGGGTGGACGCGCAAAACGGTTTCACCCAACCGGCTTTGATGGCCGGGCGTCCGCTGCTGGTGGAAAAGGCGACGCGCAACGGCATAGCTGCAATTGCCATTCGAAACTCACACCATTTTGCTGCCCTGTCACTGGATGTGGAACCCTTCGCGCAGGAAGGGTTTGTTGCCCTTTCTGTTATCAATTCCATGGCTTCTGTGGTGCCACATGGCGGACGCAGGGCGGTTTTCGGCACCAACCCCATCGCATTTGCCGCACCGCGCGCCAATGGTTTGCCGCTGGTGTTTGATCAGGCAACATCGGTCATGGCGCATGGCGACGTTAAGATTGCCGCGCGGGAGAAAAAGCCTTTGCCTGCTGGCGTGGGTGTCAACAGCCGGGGGGAGCCAACGACGGATGCAGCAGAGATTATTGCCGGTGGCGCACTTCTGCCGTTTGGTGGCCACAAAGGGTCTGCTTTGTCGCTGATGGTGGAAATTCTGTGCGCCGCGCTGGTGGGCGGAAAATTCAGCCACGAGGTGGATTGGTCCAGCCACCCGGGAGCGCAGACCCCGCACACCGGGCAGACCATCATTGTGATCGACCCGCGAGCGGGAGCGCAGGCCATTGCCCCTCTGGCAATGCGGGTGGAGGAGCTGATTGCCGAAATGCGCGATGCCGGCACCGACCGCCTGCCGGGCGAGCGTCGGCAGGCCGCGCGCGCGCAATCAGACAGAGACGGAATAGCCGTATCAACAGCCATGCAGGACAGTCTGCGAGCGCTGGAAATGGAGTAAGGCGGCGAGAGTAATCCTGGCGGAAGCGCCATCACTTCAACGACAGAACAAAGCGGCCGACCAGGAATGACAGCCTTTCAGAAGATTGAAAGATCGAGAGAAATGCTGCCGTCCGCCTCGTTATTGCCGCATAAATTGTCTTGTCGTTAAATGAGCGCTTCTGCTCGCCGCTTTCCAGTCTGCAACAACAATCCGGTGTTCCTTTGCCCAGACTTGTTCTTCTTCTGCTCATTCTTGCGTTTCCTCTTTTACAGCCAGTTTATGCGCAGGACGCACCGGCACCGGCACCGGCAGCCCCAGCCGCAGTGACACCGTTGCAGAGTGACATTCAGGCGATAGACCGGGTCATTCAGCTTTTGAACAACCCGCCGGCACGCGATACATTGCTGCAAGACCTGAACAGTCTGAAAACCGGGCTGGCGGCAACGGCTCCGACAACTGGCGAGCCGGCAGATGGTGCTGCCGACCCCGCATCAGCGGCAACGGGTGCACCGGCAGAACCCCTGCCAGCGGAAGAGCCCGCCCCGGCGGAAGAACCTGCCGCCGCGCCAATCATCACCAATGACGGGCTTCTCTCGACAGTTACCGAGGGGCTTTCCAATATTGGCCAGACCCTGCCGAACGCCGCTCTGGGCGCGCCCGTTGATGTCAAATTTTCCAAGGCGATGGAACAGATCAGCAGCAAGCTGGGGGATGGGCTGGCCAGCGGCGTGCTGCAAGGTTTTGTTCTCAAGGCACTGATCGGCTGGGGTCTGGTGGCGGCAACCGTTCTTGCGCTGTTCTGGCTGCCGCCGCTGCGCCGAATGCGCCATCAGGTCAACCGCCCCACCCAGCGCAGACAGGTGGCGCTGGTAACAATTCGCCGGCTGTTTCTGGGCTTGTTGCCGGTAATAGCCGGACTGGCCGCGTTGATGCTTTATGCCAGCTTTGTCGAATTGCCGGCCAGGCAGAGGCAAATACTGGCGGTCATCGCATTGCCGGGGCTGGCGTCTGTTGCAGCCTGGCAGATCTGCTACAGCCTGCTGATTCTGCTTGGCCCATCCCGCGGCTGGCATCTTGTTACCTACTCGCAAAAGCGCCTGCTGAACTGGGTGGCAAGTATCGTTGCTCTGGCCGGCATAACGACTGCTCTGACAGATCCGCCCATCCGTTTTGTTATCGGCTGGGACACGACTGATATTCTGCAGCTGCTGGTCGAGCTGGTCATGGCCACGGTGTCGCTGTTCTTCGTTTTCCGCCATCGCATAACCGTCCAGCGCCTGATTCTGAAAGGCCGCCATGTGCCGGATGAAACCCGCGGAGCCGGTCTTCTGCACCGCGTCATCACGGTGTTTGGCAATTACTGGCACCTGCTGGCCATGCTGTTCATCGGCATCAACGTGGTGGCGCGGCTGGCTGGCGGCGGAAATGACAGTCGCAGCTTTCTGGTTGACGCGTCCCTTGCGCTGCTGATTGTTGCCTTGGGACTTCTGGGCGCGACCTGGGTCGACAACGCGCTTTCCCGTGCAACCCACAACCGCAGCAGCAGGCAAAGCCCGCGGCAGGCAATCATGGCGCGGTACATGGAGCTGCTGCGCACCGTCATCCAGATCGCCATTCTGGTCATTGTGCTGTTTGCCTGCCTGGATGTGTGGGATCTTGATTTGAAATCCTGGCTGATGACGGATGTCGGCTGGACATTGACCAAGCCAATTCTGGCAATTGCCGGCGTGTTGATGATCAGCTGGCTCATCTGGATAACACTGGATGGATGGATTGAGGGCGCACTTGCCCCGACAGACAAGCGGGGCCGCCAGAAGCATCAGTCCAGCCGCACCAAAACCCTGCTGCCACTGGTTCGCAATTTCGTGTTCATTGCGCTCACCATCATTACCGTGATTGCCGTTCTGGCCAATATCGGCCTGAATGTTGCACCCCTGCTTGCCGGTGCCGGCGTTATCGGTCTGGCAGTCGGTTTCGGCTCTCAGCAACTGGTGCAGGATGTCATCACCGGCATGTTCATTCTGTTTGAAGACACGATTTCCATCGGCGACATTGTGGACACCGGCGACCGGGCGGGCGCAGTGGAAGGAATGACAATCCGGACATTGAAACTGCGTGATGGCGATGGCGCGCTGCACTCCATTCCGTTTTCCAGCATCAAGGCACTGAAAAACTCGTCACGCGGATTTGGTGTTTACACGGTCAACCTGAAAATCGGCTACCATTCCGATCTGAACCAGGTCACGCAGTTCATGCGCGAGGTGGGAGCAGAGCTTTCCCGCGATCCGCAATATCAGCGCAACATTCTTTCTCCCTTTGACTTGTGGGGCGTCGACCAGTTCACGCCGGACGGCATTGTGCTGAAGGGCGCAATTCGGACAAAACCGCTGATGCAATGGGGCGTTGGCCGTGAGTTCAACCGCAGGCTGAAAATACGCATGGATGAGGCCGGGCTGGCCTATGCACCAAGCACAATGACAGTCGTTGCACGAGAGCAGCAGGGCAACCCCGAAGAGCCGGAAGTCGTTACAAACAAGCCATAAGCAGATGAAAATGCCATGGAATTGCGCCGGGACCGTTGACTTCCGGCGCGCTCACTGGCTTTACGCTTTAGATGATATTTTTTTATTGAGGGGATTTCCAATGCGTTGTTCAGCCCTTGCGCTTTTCGCTGCACTGTCCGTTTCGTCCTCGGCAATGGCTGCCGATGTTTCCGTGGCGGTGACAGCCATTGTCGAACACCCCGCGCTCGACGCCGTGCGTGATGGCGTGAAGGAAGCGCTTGAAGCCGCCGGTTACAAGGATGGCGAAAACCTGAAATTCACTTATGAATCGGCTCAGGGCAATCCCGGCACCGCTGCCCAGATTGCTCGCCAGTTCATTGGCGAAGCGCCAAACGTCATCGTGGCAATTTCCACTCCTTCGGCTCAGGCTGTGGTTTCCTCCACCCGGGATATTCCGGTGGTGTTCAGCGCCGTCACCGACCCGGTGGGCGCAGAGCTGGTAACGTCACTTGAAACGCCGGGCGGCAATGTAACCGGCATTTCAGACATGTCGCCAGTTGTGGAACATGTGGCGTTGATTCAGGAAATTCTGCCGGAAGCCAAAACGATCGGCTTTCTGTACAATCCGGGCGAGGCAAACTCCGTTTCGCTGCTGGCGGCGTTGAAGGCCGCGGGTGAGCCTGCCGGTATCAGCGTTATCGAATCCACCGCCAGCCGCACTGCCGAAGTGCAGAACGCGGCCCGTGCACTGGTTGGCCGTGCAGATGTCATCTATGTGCCAACAGACAACACGATCATTTCCGCTTTGGAAGCAGCTTTGGTTGTTGCCGATGAAAGCGACCTGCCGCTGATCACTGCCGACACCGATTCCGTCGAGCGCGGTGCTCTCGCCGCACTGGGCTTCAACTATCATCAGGTCGGCGTTGAAACCGGCGAAGTTGTTGCACGCATCCTCAAGGGCGAAGCGCCAGGCAGCATTCCGGTCGAAATCGCCTCGGGCAGCAACCTTGTTGTCAACAAGTCTGCGGCTGCCAAAATGGGCGTTGAATTGCCTGAAGCAGTGCTGGCGCGCGCAAATCAGGTTATCGAATGAGCCAGATTGCGTTTCTTGGCGCAGTAGAGCTTGGGCTTGTCTTCGCCTTTGTGGCGATGGGCGTTTACCTGGCCTTCCGCATACTCGACTTTCCTGATCTGACGGTTGACGGCTCGTTCCCGCTGGGAGCAGCCGTCGCGGCTGTGCTGATTCTGGCTGGCTGGAACCCATGGGCAGCAACTGCAGTTGCCATGATTGCCGGTTCGGGTGCCGGTCTGGTCACGGCCTTCCTCAATGTCCGGTTCAAAATCCTCAACCTTCTCGCATCCATTCTGACAATGATCGCGCTGTTCTCGGTTAATCTGCGCATCATGGGCAGGCCCAATGTGGCCCTGATCAATCAGGAAACCATGCTGACGCCGTTTTACGGCCATGGCCTGCCGGATTATTATGTCAGGCCGTTGTTTGTGCTGGCTCTGGTTGTCATCGTTCTGCTGCTGCTCTGGCGCTTTCTGGAAAGTGATATCGGCCTTGCCATGCGCGCCACGGGAGCCAATGCCCGCATGGCAAAGGCGCAGGGCGTTAACACCAATCGCCAGATATATGTTGGTATTGCTCTTTCCAATGCGCTGGTTGCGCTGGGTGGCTCGCTGTTTGCGCAAACCAATGGCTTTGCTGATGTCACTTCGGGCGTCGGCACCATTGTTGTCGGTCTTGCCGCGGTTATTGTCGGCGAAACCATTTTCCGCTCGCGGCTTATCCTGCTGACTTTGATCGGCTGCGTTGCCGGTTCAATCATCTACCGTATTGCCATTCAGACAGCGCTTTCCACCGACTCCCTCGGCCTCAAGGCATCAGACCTTAATCTGGTCACAGCGGTTCTGGTGGCGATTGCGCTGATATTGCCGCGGCTGCGCCGCGGGGGAGTGGCAGCATGATCGAGCTTTCCGGAATTGGCGTCACTTTTGGTCGTGGCACGCCGCTGGAAAAGCAGGCGCTGTCCGGGCTGGACCTGACAATAGACAATGGTTCGTTTGTCACGGTTATCGGATCCAACGGCGCCGGCAAATCCACCATGCTCGGCGTTCTGGCGGGCGATGTGCTGGCCACCGAGGGCCGCGTTATCATCAGCAGTCAGGATGTTACCCGCAAAGCCACCGCCGAGCGTGCCAAACTGGTGGCGCGCGTGTTTCAGGACCCGCTTACGGGAAGTTGTGGCGCGCTGACCATCGAGGAAAATCTGGCGCTGGCAGCGGCGCGTGGCGCGCGGCGGGGCTTTGGCCCGGCGTTGTCACGCCAGCGGCGGGCCATGTTTGCCGAGCGGGTTTCCGGGCTGAAGCTGGGGCTGGAAAACCGCATGGGCGACCGTATGGATTCGCTTTCAGGCGGGCAACGGCAGGCGCTTTCGCTGGTTATGGCCACCCTGGCGGGCAGCAAGGTGCTGCTGCTGGATGAGCATACGGCGGCTCTGGACCCGGGAATGGCCGAATTTGTCATGGAGCTGACCCAGTCACTGGTCAATGAACACAAACTCACGACCCTGATGGTGACGCATTCCATGCGGCAGGCGCTGGACTATGGCTCCCGCACGGTCATGCTGCATGCGGGCAAGGTTGTGCTGGATGTCACCGGCGACAATCGCGGCAATCTGCAGGTGGAAGATCTGATCGAAATGTTCCGCAAGGTGCGTGGCGGTGAAGATCTGGACGATGATGCACTGCTGATTGGCTGAAGTGCATCCAATGATCACAATCCAGCGCCGCCGGGTTATTCCGGCGGCGTTGTTGTTTCAAATCAAGGTCAGTTCGGCAACCTGCTCCGCCGTCAGCGGCTTGGTCCGGTGCCCATCCAGCAGCAGTTTCAACCGCGCGGTTTCCTCCAGCTCTTCCAAGGCATAAAGCGCCTCGTTCAAGCCTTTTCCGGCAATGACCGGACCGTGATTGGCAAGCAGCACGCAGGCATGGCGCACGGCAACTTCACGCACGGCATCAGCCAGCCGCTTATCACCGGGGCGGTAATAGGGCACAAGTGCCAGCTCCCCCACCCGCATGACGTAATAGGCCGTCAACGGCTCAATGGGCGGGCAGCCGTGGGGATGGTCCATGCAGGACACCGCAACAGAATGGGTTGAGTGGGTGTGAATGATTGCCTGCGCATCCGGCCGAACATCGTAGACCGATGTGTGCAGAAATGCCTCCTTTGAAGGCTTGTCTCCGGCAATCAGACGCCCGGTTGCATCCAGCCGGGAAATGCTTGCCGGGTCCAGCTCGCCAAGGCAGGTATTGGTGGGCGTCACCAGCCAGCCATCTTCCAGCCGCAGGCTGATATTTCCGGCAGTACCATGCACAAGGCGGCGCTGGTAAAGCCGGTGGCCCATGGCGCAGATCAGTTCACGCGCTTTTGCTTCGTTCACCCTGCCCGCCTTTCGCAATCACAATTTCAACGCCTGCGGCAGTCAACGCCGCCTTCGCATCATCGCTCAACCCTTCATCACTGACGATGATCGACAACCTGTCCAGCCCAAGTGCGGCATAGGGTGCGCGCTGACCAAACTTGGTGCTGTCTGCCAGAAGCACGGTTCTGACCGCACTTTCATTGGCGGCCTGTTTCACCAGCGTTTTGCCTGGGTCGGTAACCGAAAGCCCGTCAGAGCCAAATGAGGAAGACGAAATAAATGCCGTATCAAAACGAAAACCCTGTATGGCACGGGCCGCAGCCTCGCCCACGCAGGAGCGGTTTTCGCGATCCACCATGCCGCCGGTGTGGTGCAACACACATTTGCTGTTGGCTGACAAAAATTCCAGAACGGCAAAATCGTTGGTGACCACCGTCAGGTCGTCGCGCCCGACCAGCATTTGCGCCAATGCCAGCACCGTGGTTCCGGCATCCAGATAAATTGCGGCCCCGTGTTCGACAAAGCTGGCAGCTGCCGCACCGATGGCTTCCTTTTCCTTACGGCAAAACTCTGCCTTGGCAATGTGCGGCGCTTCACGCGCCAGCACGGAGTCGGTCAGCCGCGCGCCACCGGCCACGGTTGCAACCCGCCCGGCCCGTTCAAGCTGCCGCAAATCCCGCCTCACAGTCATATGTGAAACTTTGAGCACGCGAGTCAGCTCTGCAATTCCCACAGCCGGGCGTCCGGCAAGAATGTCCACAATCCGGCTTTGCCTTTCCAGCGGAATCATGGCGCCTATCCTCGCTTATATGGCTCGAACCAGCCAAGCCCGGCCTTTGTCCCTGCTTTCGGGTTGTACTCGCAGCCAATATGCCCGTCATAACCCACCCTATCCAGCACGTCGTACAGGTGTGGATAATTCAGCTCGCCCAGGTCCGGCTCGTGCCGCTCGGGCACAGAGGCTATCTGCACATGGGCAAACCGGCCCTGCAGCTTTTCAATCAGCCGGGTCAGGTCACCATCCATGATCTGCGCGTGGTAAAGGTCCAGCTGCACATAAACATTGGGGCGGTTGATTTCCTCACACAGTTCAGCCGACTGCAATTGGTGCGCCACAAAATAACCCGGCACATCGCGCGTGTTCAAAGCCTCTATCAGCACGCGAATGCCATGTTCGGCGCATTTGTCCGCCGCGGCTCGCATGTTGCGCACAAAAACCTGTCGGCAGGTTGGTGCATGCAGTCCCTGGGTCAGGCCAGCCATGGCATGCAGATTGGGCACTTTCAGCGCCTGGGCATAAATCAATGCCTTATCGACATTGCGGGCAAACTCGGCCTCCCTGCCGGGCAGTGCCGCCATGCCACGCTCTCCTGCCGCCCAATCTCCCGGAGGCATGTTGAACAATGCGACCTCCAGCCGGTTCCTTTCCAGCCGCTGGGCAATTTCCTCTGGCGGATAATCATAGGGAAACAGGAACTCAACCGCCGAAAATCCGGCATCTGCCGCCGCATCAAAACGGTGCAGAAACGGCAGTTCGGTAAACAACAAAGTCAGATTTGCAGCAAATTTGGGCATTACGCGCTCTCCCTCGCCAGATCTTGCGCCAAGGCAAAAAACTGTTCCTGACCAAAGTTACCGCTTTTGAGCACCAGCGTAACCGGCTTATCAATTGCGCGTACAAATGGCACACCCGGGGCAATTTGTGCGCCGATGTAAAAGCCGGAAACTTCCAGAGCCTGACTGACCGTGCCGGACGTTTCGCCGCCCGCCACAATAAACGTGCTGAAACCCTGGCTTTCCAGCAGGCGTGCCAGTGCGTGGAAAACCTGTTCGACTGCATGGCTGGCCTGTTTCGCACCATGCTTCTGCTGAATGTCTGCCAGCTCCTTTGGTGGCACTGTGGCAGAGACCAGTGGCGCATATTCGCCCCCTTCCGCCTTCAGAACCTCATCCAGCAATTCCTGCGCATAGGCGTCCACATCACCCAGCGCTCGTTCCACCTGAATGCGCACCACAGGCGCTTTCCCGGCATAGGCAGCCACTTGCAGATTGGTCATCTGGGAACAGGAGCCTGAAAGCACAATTGCGCGCCCGCTCAACGGCTTGCCAGCCTTTTCCGCCGCCTCGCGGCTGCCAGCGGGCATCGGGTTGGCCATGCAAAGCCCATCGGCCAGCCCGGCTCCACCGGTTATCAGCGGCATATCGGCAATGGCCGCGCCCAATGTTGCAAGATGTCTGGAATCCAGCGCATCCAGCACTGCATAGCGCACACCGTCAGCTTCCAGCCTGGCCAGTTCGGCCATCACCGCCTCCGGACCCTCTTCCACAATGGTGTATGGCACATTGCCCGCTTTGCCGGTGGATTGCTGTTCCATCAACCGCATCAGGTTGGCGTCCTGCATCGGGTTAACCGGGTGGTGCCGCATGCCGGATTCATTCATTGGCACTGCGCCGACAAAAAGATAGCCTTGATAGATCGTGCGGCCGTTGACCGGCAAGGCCGGGCAAACCACTGTGATGCTCTGGCCCATGGCCTGCATCAGTGCATCTGTTACCGGGCCGATATTGCCCTCGGGCGTGGAGTCGAAGGTTGAGCAATATTTGAAAAAGATTTGCCGGCAATTGCGCTGGCGCAGCCAGTCCAGCGCAGCCAGACTTTGCGAAACAGCCTCGTCCACTGGGGCGGAGCGTGATTTCAGGCTGACAACAACCGCATCCACATCCACCGTCAGTCCGGCATCCGGCACATCATTCAGTTGAATGACAGACAGGCCATTGGCCACCAGAAATCCGGCAATATCTGTCGCGCCGGTAAAGTCGTCTGCAATGATTCCAAGGCGGATCATGATTTTCTCCGGTCCGGCAGGTCAATTCCCGCAAAGGTTTTGATGACGGCGCTGTCCGCCTCTGCACCAAAACCGGCATTGCTGGCGTTGAGATACATGGCATAGGCGGTTGAGGCCAAAGGCAGCGGAAACTTCAGCGCGCGGCCGGTTTCCGTCACCAGACCCATATCCTTGACGAAAATATCCACCGCAGAGGTCGGCGTGTAATCGCCCTCGACCACGCCCTTCATCCGATTTTCGAACATCCAGCTGTTTCCGGCCGCATGTGTGACAACATCATACATCAGGCCAAGGGGAATGCCTGCACGTGCGGCCAGCGCCATTGCCTCTGCACCGGCGGCAATATGCACGCCTGCCAGAAGCTGGTGAATAATTTTCACCGTGGCTCCCAGACCAATCTCCGGCCCGATTTCATAGGTTTTTTCTGCCACGGCATCCAGCACCGGCCGCAAGCTGGCAAACACCTCATCCGGGCCTGATGCCATAACTGTCATTGCGCCTTGCGCTGCCTTTGCTGCACCGCCGGAAACCGGAGCATCCAGCATGGCAAGGCCCATGCCCTGCAATCTGGCTGCAATGGCGCGTGCATCTTCCGGGGAAACAGTGGCGGAAACCATGACGGGTGTGCCGGGGCGCAGATGTTCAGCCAGCCCCTCCGCGCCGAAAAGCACGGTTTCCACCTGCGCAGCATTGACGACCAGGAGCAACAACGCGTCCAGCTTTCCAGCAAATTTGCGGCCATCTGACCCGGCTTCCACCGCCCCGGCCTGCTGCAGGCTGGCGCAGGCAGCCGGGTTTACATCCACACCGTAGGTTGCAAGCCCAGCCTTGATACAGGACAGCGCGGCGCCCATGCCCATGGAGCCCAGCCCAACAACGCCGATTGCAAATTTCTCATCGCTCATATTCTGACGTCCTCCTGGCACAAGCATATGCTGCAAGCCGTTGAGCCGTCCAGCAGCTTCACAAAAATTATCATATTTTTTGTGAAAATTTGTGAAGATGCGGAAATTTTCAAGTCTTGATACAAGAGGATGCGCCACTACTGATGGGGGGTTTTGCGTGCCGCCTTTAGCCACATCACTGCTGATTTTCGCATGCATATTTGGCAGTTCTGTTCTGGCCATGGCCATAGGCAGAAAGCTTAAGCCACATCACATTTCCACAGAATCACGAGACGTTGTGAAACTGGGCATCGGCATGGTTTCCGCCATGAGCGCATTGATCCTCAGCCTCATCGTTTCATCGGTCATGAGCAGCTATAACCAGACCGAACGCGATGTTCAGCAATATGCCGCAGACATTGCCAATCTTGATGCCAGCTTGCGCGACCATGGGCCAGAGGCAGACAGCATTCGCGCCACCATGCGCCAGTTCACCCAGATGGCCATAGAAGGTGCCTGGCCAACGCTGCACGCAAAGGACAATCAGGCAGGGCCAACAGTGGTTGGCCATCGGCTCACGGCTATCGGTGTTTCCATCTCTGATCTGTCTTCCGCCACAGCGGAAGAACAGCGCACCAAGCTTGCCTCTTTGCAGGCGTTCAACAAAGTGCATCAGGACTACTGGAAAATTGCCGTTGAAACCTATTCCTCAGTCAACCCGACGCTGGTGACGATCCTGACCGTCTGGCTGACTTTGATTTTCGTATCATTCGGCCTTTTTGCGCCCCGCAACCTGATAACTTACGCGTTTCTTTTCGCATGCTCGGCCTCAATCGCCTGCGCCGTCTACATCATTCTTGATCTGAATGCGCCGTTTGAAGGGCTCATGTCGATTCGATCCACACCGCTTGAAAATGCGTTGAGCCGCCTGCAGCAGCCCTGAAGCATTTCTCGTTGAAACGCTTGCGTTTTAAAGGCAAGACAATGCGAAATGATGAGAGTTGGTTGAAGAAAAGGCATGATATGAGCATCGCATCCGAGCACGCCGAAACCATTCTACGTGAAATATTTCTGGCCGGAGTTGCCAGCGCTGACCCGTTAAAGGTCCTTGCCGCTTATCTGCCAGAGCGGCCAAAGGGGCGCATTGTTGTCGTGGGTGCGGGCAAATCGGCTGCGGTCATGGCGCAGGCAGTGGAACGGGCCTGGCCGGATGTCGACCTGTCTGGCGTTGTGGTCACGCGGTATGAGCACAGCGCGCCAACACAGCGCATTCGCGTGCTGGAAGCTGCGCATCCGGTGCCGGATGCCTCCAGCGAGGCCGCTGGCAGAGAAATTCTGCAAGCTGTTTCAGGTCTGGGCCCGGATGATATGGTGCTGGCGCTGATTTCCGGCGGCGGCTCTGCGCTTATGGCCGTTCCGGCAGAGGGGCTGACCCTGGCCGACAAACAGGCAGTCAACAAGCTGCTTCTGGCATCCGGGGCCAATATTCACGAGATGAACATGGTGCGCCGCCGACTTTCAGCCGTTAAAGGCGGGCGTCTTGCCCAGGCCGCGCACCCGGCCCGCGTGGTTACACTGGCCATTTCCGATGTGCCGGGCGACAACCCCTTGTCCATCGCCTCCGGCCCGACTGTGCCGGACACGGCCGATGAAAGCGCGCTGCATGCGCTGGTTGAACGGCTGGCACCGGAACTGCCTGCCCACGTGCTGGACATCCTGCGTCGCACGCGGCAGCAGCAGGAAAGCATCGAGCCGGATTTTCGCATGATTGCCACTCCTGCAATGGCGCTTGAAGCCGCCGCGCAAAAAGCGCGGGAACTGGGCGTGACCCCGATGATTCTGGGTGATGCGCTGGAGGGAGAATCCCGCGAGCTTGGACGCGTCATGGCAGGTATTGCGCTGTCTGTGCGCAATCATGGCCACCCCCTTCCAACCCCTGCGGTACTTTTATCGGGCGGCGAAACCACGGTTTCCATTGGCAAAGGCCCTGCCGGACGGGGTGGGCGAAACACAGAGTGCCTGCTGGCGATTGCCGTGGCCCTGGCGGGTGAACCGGGCATTTATGCCCTTTCTGCCGATACGGACGGGATTGACGGCACGGAAGATGCAGCCGGAGCTATCGTAACCCCGCAGACACTGGCCCGCGCCGCCCAGGCCGGGCTGGATGCCAAGGCGGTGTTGGCCGCGCATGACAGCTACAGCCTGTTTGCCCGGCTGGATGATCTGGTGATCACCGGACCTACGCTGACCAATGTCAACGATCTACGCGCGTTGCTGATTGTCTGATTCCAACCGGCCTTCCAGATCGCCATTGCCGATGATCTGTCCAGGGCTGCGCGGCTTTGTCAGCGGCGCAGGCACCGGCTGGTTGTTCAGCATCAGGTCGTTGCCGGCATAGATGTCGCTGGCCAGTTGCAGGGCAAACCGCTCATCATCGCGGCGGCGCACTTCCTGCGAAATCTCCTGCACATCCTCTTCATCCACCTTCAGGTGCAGCAACACCTGCTCGCCATACACCAGCGCAGATTCATATGTCTCGCGGATCTGAAATTCCACGTCCTTGCGCACCAGTTCCAGCGCGTGGCCTCTGTCATATGCCCGCACAAACAATGGCATAAGCGGGTAATGCTCCTGCACAAGATCAACAATTTTCAAAGATTCCGCCGGGTCGTCAACACAGACCAGCACCGCCTTGGCTTTGGCTATTCCAGCCGCATGCAGCACATTCATGCGCGTGCCATCGCCATAATAAACCTTGAAGCCAAAATCCGCCGCCGCGCGGATCAACTCCACATCCCGCTCCAGAATGGAAATTCGCATGCCGCGGGCCAGAAGCGCCTGGCTGGCAACCTGCGAAAAGCGGCCAAAGCCGACCATCAGCAATTCGCCTTGCAGACCATCCGCCTCATCCACGCCATCCATGGAAGGTTCCTCACCCGGCAGATAGCGCGCCACGAGCATGGATGTCAGCGGGGTTATGGCCATGGACAAGATGACGATGGCGGTGAACATCGAGTTCAACTCGGCGCTGAACAGACCGGACGAAACGGCAGCGGCGTAAAGCACAAAGGCAAATTCACCACCCTGTGCAAACAGGCTGACCCGCAGAACCGCCTCTCGCTTGTCGTTGCCGAAATACCGGGCCACCAGATAGATGCCGAGTGATTTGACAAGAATGTAAACGACAACGCCCAGCACGATTGTGGGCCAGAACTGCGCCAGCGTCTGCAGATCCAGCGACATGCCGACCGCCAGAAAAAACAGGCCGAGCAGAATGCCCCGAAATGGCTCTATCTCGACTTCAAGCTGATGCCGGAATGATGATTCAGACAGCATGACCCCGGCCACGAACGCGCCCATTGCCATGGAAAGCCCGCCAACCTCCATCAACAAAGCCGCGCCAAGCACCACCAGCAAGGCCGCCGCTGTCATGATTTCGCGTGCCTTTGCCCGGGCCAGAATGGCGAAGAACGGGTTCAGCAAAAATCGCCCTGCCGCCACCAGCGCAACAAAGCAGCCTGCAGCAATGGCAAAATGCTCCAGCCTGCTGGTGCCATCTCCCTGCACACCGCCGGGCTGCAAAAAGGCGACAATGGCCAGAAGCGGCACAATCGCCAGATCTTCCAGCAGCAGAATGGAGATGGAGCGTTGCCCCAGTTCGGTGGATGTTTCGCCCCGCTCTTCCAGCATCTGCGTAACAACCGCGGTGGAAGACATGACAAAGCCCATGCCCGCCACAAAGGCAACCGGGCCGGAAAGTCCGGCCAGCATGCCGACGCCCGTCAGCAATGCGCCACAAATGGCAACCTGCGCCAGCCCAAGGCCGAAAATCTGGCCGCGCAGGTTCCACAGGCGAGAAGGCTGCATTTCCAGCCCGATGACAAACAGAAGCATGATGATGCCAAATTCTGCAAAATGCAGAACCGTTTCGGGATCATCAATCAACCCCGCGCCTGAAGGGCCCATGGCCACTCCGGCTGCGAAATAGCCCAGCACAGCTCCAAGCCCGATGCGCTTGAAAATCGGCACGGCAACAACGCCGGCAGCCAACAGCGCCACAACTTCGATAAGCCCCACACCGTCAGCGTCAACTGGCGTCATCCAACACCTGCTCCGGGCCGGATTGCACGGCCGCCTTTAATCAAATTGGCAAAATACCAAACCCCGGCCAAACTCAAACGTTCTTGCGAAAGCTTGAGGCGCGCCATTTTCTTCATCGCTTTGTCTTGCCGTTAAAACGTGACCGTCTTAACGAAAGGCTGTTAGACCAGCGGCTCAAAACGGATTGGCTGTGCGCCCTTCCACAGGCACATGCGGCCAAGCTCGTACAGCCTTTCCTGCCCCTCAGTTATGGTTAAAAAATGGTTACCTGCCAACTGGCCAACCTTGGATGCAAAGTGCACTCCGCCATAGGCCAGCAGAATTTCCGTTTCGCTGATGCCGCCGGGATAAAGCACCATCTGTCCGGGCGCAGGAAAACTGGTGTGGTTTTCGTAAGAAACACCGAAATCCAGATCGCCCAGTGGCATCCACACGCCCTCGCCGCTCCACCTTACATGCACAATGTTGCTGACAAATGGCAGCGCCGCAACAAAGGCGGCACAGGTCTTTGGCGCAGCTTCCAGTTCCAGTCGGCCAACCAGTTCCATTGGCCCTGCAATGATTTTCAGCTTTTCAACCACGATACGCCTCATAAAAGTTTTGCACTTCCCGGTTAACGGCAAGCACAGGCGTCGGCAAGTAGATTAACCGCTTCAAACTGCGGGTGAACTCGATTAAGTAACCGGGCGACCATGGAGAGCACCACATGAGAGAGACCGCCGAGAATCGCGAAAAGCAAGCCGCCTTGCTCGCAGAGGCCCTGCCATTCATGCAGGCTTATGAAAACAAGACGGTAGTGGTGAAGTATGGCGGCCACGCCATGGGCAATATTGAGCTTGGGCGCGCCTTCGCCCGCGATATCGCCCTGCTCAAGCAATCCGGCATCAACCCGATAGTCGTGCATGGCGGTGGCCCGCAGATTGGCCGCATGCTGGACAGAATGGGCATTGAAAGCCGTTTTGAAGGCGGCTTGCGCGTAACAGACGCCCATACGGTTGAAATTGTCGAGATGGTGCTGGCTGGCTCCATCAACAAGGAAATTGTGGCGCTGATCAATGCCGAAGGTGAATGGGCAATTGGCCTGTGCGGCAAGGACGGCAATATGGTGTTTGCCGAAAAGGCGCGCAAAACCATGCGTGACCCGGATTCCAATATTGAGAAGGTCATCGATCTAGGGTTTGTGGGTGAGCCGGTCGAGGTGGACCGCACATTGCTGGACCTTCTGGCCCGTTCTGAAATGATCCCGGTTATTGCGCCGGTGGCGCCGGGGCGCGATGGCAACACATACAACATCAATGCCGACACGTTTGCCGGGGCTATTGCCGGCGCGTTGCGGGCCTCGCGCCTGTTGTTCCTGACCGATGTTCCAGGTGTGCTGGATAAGGACAAGAACCTGATCAAGGAGCTTTCGGTGTCAGAGGCCAAGGCGCTGATAGCGGATGGTACGATTTCCGGTGGCATGATACCCAAGGTTGAAACCTGCATTGAGGCGATCGAGCGCGGCGTCGAAGGCGTGGTCATTCTCAATGGCAAGGTTTTGCACGCTGTTCTGCTGGAACTTCTGACAGAGCACGGCGCGGGCACGCTGATTGTGCCTTGAACAGAAAGTCACAGGGAATTGCAGATGTCTCAGGCGAATAACATTCTTGGAACCAGAGATGCCACGCCGGAAGATTTTGCCGGGGTGCGCGACTGGGTTTTCGACCTGGATAACACCCTGTATCCGCGCCATGTCGACCTGTTTTCGCAAATCGACAAACGCATGACTGCGTTTGTTTCCGACCTGTTGCAACTGCCGCCGCAGGAAGCGAAAAGCCTGCAAAAAGAATATTACCGCAGCCATGGCACCACATTGCGCGGGCTGATGGATCTGCATCAGATTGACCCGGATGCCTTTTTGAATTTCGTGCATGACATAGACTATTCATGGCTGGACCCGGATCCGGCTCTGGGCGAATCCATAGCCTCCCTGCCCGGCCGCAAGTTCATTTTCACCAATGGCGATCGGGGCCACGCAGAGCGTACGGCTCGCCAGCTTGGTATTCTGGATCAGTTTGAAGACATTTTTGACATTGTGGCGGCAGGACTTGTTCCCAAGCCGGCGGCAGAAACCTACGACAAGTTCATGGGGCTGCACCGTATTGATGTGGAACATGCGGTGATGTTTGAAGACCTTGCCCGCAATCTCACAGTTCCCAAAGCGCTGGGAATGAAAACCGTGCTGATTGTGCCGCGCAATTTCGAGGCCGCACTGGATGATATCTGGGAACATGAAGGCCGCGATGGCGAACATATCGACTTTATCACAGATGATCTGCACGGATTTCTGACGTCGATCCAGAGTTGATTTTTCAGTTGCAGCTCAAACATTTATCATCTATATGTTTCTCTGGAGCCTAAAAACTCCTGAAAGTCACCGGGTTTCCGCCTAGAGACTTTCCAAACGCCGTATTCTCTGCGAAGAGAGTGCGATACTACGTGCCCGCTGTTATGGTGGCGCGCGCCGGCTTTGCTTTGTCGGGAGTCCGTTTGCTATACAACACCCCTTGGGGGAAAGCGGCGGGCACGTAACGTTTGGACGTGTTCTTAGGCTCCCGGCGCCAGCGACGCCCGCTGGCGACCGCCCCATTTCTTGGGGCATTGGCCGGAGAAGCAGTACACCCCTTTCACATCACATCATCTGCTGCCGTGTGGTTTTTGCAGGCGTATTTGCGCGTTTTCAAAAAGCCTTTTGCGATGACCAGCACCTTTAGACACGAAGCTTATTTTAGCCCCATGCCAGCAAGTGCGTGCGACCACTTGCTGGCATTTTTGCGTTGACAGCATCTTGTTGACTAGGAAACATCTTCGTGGTAGTTTCCTAGTCAATAACAGGAGCATTCGTGGCCACGGTATCTGATCTCAACGCGCATACAGGCTATTGGCTTCGAATGGTGTCAAACGCCGTATCTCAGGAATTTGCCCGCAAGGTTGCTGGTAACGAGGTAACTGTGGCTGAGTGGGCATTCATGCGGGCTCTGTTTGACGTTGCTTCAACACCGCCCTCTCTACTCGCTGAAAAAATGGGAATGACCAAGGGCGCAATCAGCAAACTGGCAGACAGGTTGGTGGCCAAGGGGTTGGTTGAGCGGGCGGATAACCCGCAGGACAAGCGTGCCCACAACCTTTCTCTCACAGCGGCGGGCCGCGCAAAGGTGCCGTTGCTTGCATCGCTGGCAGATGAAAATGACGCCGAGTTTTTTGGTGCACTGACACGGCAGGAGCATGAGGCGCTGGATAGGCTGCTGCGGAAACTGGCCGAAAAGCGCGGACTGAAAAGCGTTCCGGTCGACTGACCGAAGTTAAGAATTTGTTCATTATAACTGAGAAAGGGATCCGCCATGGACGCGGAACGGACTTCTATTGCCCAAAATTGCCTGAATGCCGCTTACAATGGCAGCATGAGTTTTCCGCAAATTGTCGGCAGGCTGATGGATGCGGGTTTTGAGAGCTACATGGTTGATTACCGGCGCAATACGCAGAGCTTTTACTTAGCTGATGGCGACAGTGTGACTTTGAGCAAGCCGGATGAAGCAGGCTCGGTTGCAGCGGCATTTGACGAGGCCGGAATTGCCGCACAGGTAAAATGGGCGCAGGCCAACGGACCAGACTACAGCTACAGAGCCTTCTGCGAAAACGTGAAGGCAGCAGGCTGCGCTGGCTATATCGTGTCGTTCTCCGGCCGTCGGGCGGTCTATTTCGGCAGAACGGCTCAAACCCATGTGGAGCATTTTCCGCAATGAATACGGAGCATATCGCGTGAAAATTTTGAGGTTCTGTCTTGCCGCTGCCGTTGCGGTGTTGGGCGCGGGTGCGGCGCAGGCCAATTCGCCTGAACTTCCGCTGGCCTGCACAATCATTGCAGATGTTGCCAGCGGCGAGGTAATGGTGCGGGAAGGCACTTGCGACCAGCGCTTTTCACCAATGTCCAGCTTCAAACTGCCACTGGCTGTTATGGGTTTTGACAGCGGCATTCTGAAAGGGCCGAACGATCCGGTTTGGCAGCTCAAGGCAGAACACGGCGCTTCGAAGCGCGAGCAGGCTTTTCCGCAAGTTGATCCAACGGTGTGGGAACACCAGTCGATTGTCTGGTATTCACAGGACCTTACGCGCAAGCTTGGCGATGCCCGCTTTGGCGAATATGTCAGCAAGTTCAACTATGGCAATGGCGACGTGAGCGGCGATGCCGGTCAGACCAATGGCTTGACGCGATCCTGGCTGATGTCGTCTTTGCGCATTTCGCCGGATGAACAGGTCCAGTTCCTGCGAGGCTTTGTAACAGGCAGTCTGCCGGTTTCGGAACAAGCCATTGCCCTGACACGCGAAATTATTCCGGGCTTTTCAGGTTCTGACGGCTGGGCGGTGCAAGGCAAAACGGGCTCCGGCTGGCTGAAGGATGGCAGTGGAAAAATTGACCGGTCCAAGCCACTGGGCTGGTTTGTGGGTTGGGCTGAAAAGAATGGCCGCAGCGTTGTTTTCGCCCGCCTGATAGTTGAAGCGGAAGCGTCTGACACTTACGCGAGCGTGAAAGCCCGAACCTACCTGTTGGAGCAAATCGGACCGCTGTTGAAATGAGTTCGTCTCAACGGGAAGTGCCTTGTAGCCTTACGAAAATGCCCACCGCCAAGCTAAATTTTATACGCTGAATGCGATAAAACCATTTTATTCGTTCTGCCGTATATTTCAGACGTGTCTGGAAGAAACCAGCGAATAATCAAACCTAGCTTGGCAAGCCGGCAGGCATGCGCCAGGCAACGGTTTCTCCTGTTAAGACCGACAACCCTGCGGGCCGAATTGGCAGGGTCAGGGCGCATTTGTCTGCGCTTGATCTAAAAGTTCGGAATTTGCCGCGCGCACAGCAGTCTCACTTGTATATTAAGGATCTTCTTGGCTGATAGGACGACGACCGCTGCAAAGCTGGCTGGCGCGATGTAGTGCGAGACCGATACGCCTTCCCACAATTTAACAGCATTTATCTATACTATATATCTTATTGATTAATCATATAACTGTAATTATATCTCGGCAATCATTACGTTGTATCGGAAAGTGGAATGCCAGATAGGGACTTTAAAATAGAAAAAAGCCCGCTTTTAGCGAGCTTTCCCCTCAGATCATGCGACGATGAGGGTGGTTTGACCCCGCGACCTCACGCGTCTTTCAACGCCGCTTTTAGACCAAAAACAGCACGCCTGTCAATAATCCTGGCAGAAAATCAAGAATGAACATCTGCAAAATGCCGTTTACACCACGTGAGATTGAAGTCTTGCCTCTGGTAATATCTGCACCTCGCTTTTCCACCTATCTCAGGGCCAGAGGCGGAGACATAGAAGAAGCGCTAAGGCTGTATCGTTGGAATTTGGAGGTGTCTTCTGCTCTTTTGGTTGCCCTGCAGTTATGCGAAGTGAGCGTTAGAAACTCAATAGCCACTGCAATTGAAAACACCTACGGCCCGAGTTGGCCATGGAACAGAGGTTTTCAGATCAGCCTTAAAACCTCCAGACATGGCTACAGCCCGAGATGCAATCTGATTGATCTCGCAAAAAGAGCCCCAGCTACCAGCAAAATTGTGGCTGAGTTGAAGTTCATATTCTGGGAACAGATGTTTACCGCTCGGCATGATCAGGCCATCTGGAATCGTCAGCTCAAGATCGTTTTCCCGAATTGTGACTGCACGAACACTGTCCAACAGTTGCGAACATACGGCCTCAAAGAACTTAATAAAATTCGCGTTCTTCGCAATCGCATTGCACATCATGAACCAATTCTTGAAAACAACATCCAACAGGAATACGAACGTATTCGCCTGATGATCGCATGGACAAACGACACCACAGCGGAATGGCTGGATAAAATAGAGCGCGTCAGGCACCTGATTGGCCAAATGCCTTAGTCGGCATGCAGAGCGACTTTTTCCAAGTTGTGTAGCGGACCAACCGCTGATTTGCGCTATATCCTTTCGAGCAAGAATTCGGCGAAGTCACCAAAGGAAACTGCTACCACATGACATCTGCGATTTTCTGGCTGACCCGTGATTTCCGTTTCGCAGATAACGAGGCTCTGGCCGCCGCAGCCGCCAAGGGCAAAGTTCAGGCCGTTTTCATCGTAGACAAAGCGCTGGAAGCACAAGGCTCAGCCAGCCGCTGGCGGCTGCAAAAGGCCTTGGAAACCTTCGGCCAGCAATGGCAGAAGCGCACCGGTGAAAATCTGACGGTGCTGCAAGGTGAAGCCGAAGACCTGTTGCCGAAAATCGCCGCCAGCATTGATGCGGATGTCATTCACCAGACAGATTGGCCAGCGCCCCAGATGCGCGCCACGCAGGAGCGTGTGCTGAAGGCACTGGAAGGCACACCCTGCAAGCTGGTTCTGCATAAGGGTCATTTGCTGCACAAGCCCGGCTCTGTGCGCACCGGCACTGGTGGAGTCTACCGCGTTTACACACCATTTGCCCGCGCCGCTCGCGCCATTGGGCCAGACCATCCCGTTGCAGAACCCGGCAAAATCGCCGCCCTGCCCGCGTTAAAAGCGGGCATAAGCCCAATGCTTGCCCGCGATATGCACACCGGCGCTGCCGTTTTGCAGAAGTGGGCTCTGCCCGCTGGCGAGGTCAATGCAGCGGCGCGGTTGGAAGCGTTTTTTGACGATTGCGCAGATTACCCGAAAAACCGCGATCGGCCGGACATAGAGGCAACCACCAACCTGTCCGAGCATCTGGCAGTGGGTGAAATCAGCCCGCGGTGGATCTGGTCGGCTGCTGAGGCCAGAAGCCATATAGACCCTGCTGCATCAGCCGGAATTGACAAGTTTTTGTCGGAAATTCTCTGGCGTGAATTTGCCTGGAATTTGCTGGTGGATTTTCCGCAAATGCCGGAACGTGCCTGGTCCAAAGGTTGGGACAATTTCAACTGGCGCGGCGACAACGCAGAAGCGGAAGCCTGGCGCCAGGGGCAAACCGGTATTTCACTGGTGGATGCCGGTCTGCGCGAAATGCGGGTGACTGGCCGCATGCACAACCGCGTGCGCATGGTCGTGGGAAGCTGGCTGACCAAGAACATCCTGACTGACTGGCGTCTGGGCCAAGATTTTTTTGCTGACAGCCTGACCGACTGGGACCCCGCATCCAACGCCATGAACTGGCAATGGGTGGCAGGATGCGGCCCGGACGCGTCGCCCTATTTCAGGATTTTCAACCCGGTCAAGCAGGCTGACACCTTTGACCCGAAAGGCCACTACCGCGCCCGTTGGCTGGCTGGCTGGAACGGCAAAACCACACCGGAAGCGGCTGCATATTTCGACGCGCTGCCAGGTTCGTGGCAGGTTTCCCGGCAATGGAAGCCGGATGAAGTCAGCGCCCGCCTGCAGCAAGGCCGCACCAAGGCACTGGCCGCCTATGAGCAGTTGCGCAACGACGCTAAACCGTGATTGCGGCCTTTCGCACCTGATAAATCCGCCGCGAAAAGGCAACGAGAAAAACTGCGGTGAACACCAGCACAATGGTTGGTGCTGGTGCACTGTCGAGGAAAAAGCTGGCATAAACCCCGGTCAGCATCGACAGCATGCACACAACCACAGCCACCACCAGCATGCGGCCGAAACTGCGCACCAGCAGAAAGGCAATGGCCCCCGGCGCTATAAGCAGGCCCACCGCCAGTATAAGCCCTGTGGCGTTGAGCGTCGCCACGATGGTCAGCGAGATGATGGCCAGCAAGCCATAATGCAGCACATTGACACGCAAACCCGAAGCACGCGCCTGCGCCGGGTCAAAAGCGTGCAGCATCAGATCTTTCCATTTCAGCAGCAACGCAACGCTGACAAAGGCCGAAATCAGCCCCGCCGTCCAAAGGTCCTGCGCATCAACCCCCAGCATATTGCCAAACAGAATATGGTCGAGATGCACATTGGTGCTGACCGACACATAAAGCACGATGCCAAGGCCAAACATGCCGGCAAACACCACGCCCATCACCGTGTCCTGTTTCACTCGACTGTTTTCTGAAAGATAGCCAGTGGCAAGGGCGGTGAACATGCCGGCGCCAAATGCGCCCAGAATAAGCGGAAATCCGAAGATATAGGCCAGAACAATGCCGGGAAGCACTGCGTGGCTGATGGCATCTCCCATCAATGCCCAGCCTTTCAAAACCAGAAAGCAGGACAACAATGCGGTGGGAATGGAAACAATGATCGCAATCCAGAACGCATTCTGCATGAAGGCGTATTGCAAGGGCGCAAGAAGTTGCTCAATCATCCCGCCACCTCATCACCCTGCAAGGCAGCCCGCGCTTTGGCACGCGCCGCCAGCAGCCCGTGTTTCGGGGCAAAAACAAACACTGTCAGAAAGATGACGGTTTGCAGGCACACAATGACGCCGCCTGTGGCGCCATCGAGAAAATAGCTGATATAGGCGCCGAAAAAGCTGGTGAGCGTGCCTATCAGCACTGAAGTTGCAATAAGCCTCGGAAACCTGTCACACAGAAGATAAGCCGTAGCACCCGGCGTCACCACCATGGCAATGACCAGAAACGCCCCGACAGTTTGCATGGCCGCAACCACGCAGGCCGAGAGCAGCATGAAAAATACCGCTTTCAACAGGCCAGGGCGCAGACCGATCGACCGTGCATGGCTTTCGTCGAAAAACACCACCATCAGGTCTTTCCACTTGGCCAGAAGAATGGCCAGCGAGACAAAGCCGATAATGGCCAGTTGCAACGTATCTTCCGGGGTAATGGCCAGAATATTGCCCATGGTAATGGTTTGCACCGAGATGGACATCGGGTTGATGGACACGAGAAACAGGCCAAGGCCGAAGAAAGACGTGAAAATCAGGCCGATCACCACATCCACCTTCAACCCCGAGCGATCAGACAGGAACAGCATGGATGCCGCCGCCAGACCGCCGGATATGAAAGCCCCAAGCGCAAAGGGCAGCCCAAGCATGTAGGCGCCTGCCACGCCCGGCACGACAGAATGCGACAAGGCATCGCCGATCAGCGACCAGCCTTTGAGCATGAGATAGGATGACAGAAACGCACAGACCCCGCCGACCAGGGCCGAAACCCACATGGCATTGGTCATGTAGCCATAGGAAAAGGGTTCCAGAAGCACACTCATTCGGGGCTCTTATGCAAATGAGTGCGCTCGCCATATTGCACCAAAGGGCGCTCGTCGTCGGTGAGAATTGTCACCCGGCGCGGGTCATCATCATCATGCAGCGCATGACCGCCCAGGGTGAAGTGTCGCAACACTCCGCCAAACGCCGCCTCCAGATTTCCTTGAGTAAAGGTGCTTTCAGTCGGACCAAAGGCCAGCACCGTGCCTTTGACCAGCACCACCCTGTCGCAGAATTCCGGCACGGAGCCGAGATTGTGGGTGGAAACCAGCATCACCCGCCCCTCATCCCGAAGCTCACGCAACAGCTTGATAATCTGCTCCTCGGTTTTGACATCAACGCCGGTGAATGGTTCATCCAGCAGAATAACCTGGCCCGCCTGCGCCAGCGCCCGCGCCAGAAACACCCGCTTTTTCTGACCGCCGGACAGTTCGCCAATCTGCCGATGTCGATAATCCAACATGTTAACGCGGCCAAGCGCCTCATCCACGGCCTTCTGGTCTAAAGCGGACGGTCGGCGAAAAAAGCCCATATGACCGTAGCGTCCCATCATCACCACATCTTCCACCAGCACCGGGAAAGACCAGTCCACATCTTCAGACTGCGGCACATAGGCCACCAGATTTTTTTTCAGAGCCTGGCTGACTGTCATGCCAAGCAGCCGAATTTCCCCTCTGGCGGCAGGCACAAAACCCATAATCGCCTTGAACAGCGTGGATTTTCCCGAACCGTTGACTCCCACCAGAGCGGTGACAGTGCCGCGAGGGATGTGAAAAGAGGCATTGCGCAAGGCGGTGTGGCCGTTGCGATACGTAACAGTCACGTCGCGGGCATCAATGCCGCCGCCGTCTATTGCAATGTCCTGCTTCATGAACTGTCTTTCAAAGGGTCGGAGCACCACGCCAGGCGTATTCGGAGAAGTGCGAATGCTAGTTGGTGCCGGCAGTCAGGCCGTCTGCTATGGTTTTGGATGTGACTGCCAGAAGATCAAGATAGGTCGGCACCGGGCCATCCGGCTCTGAAAGACTGTCAACATACAGAACGCCGCCATATTTTGCCCCGGTTTCCCGCGCGACCTGCTGTGCCGGCGCAGTATTGACGGTGCTTTCGCAGAACACGACCGGGATGTTGTTTTCGCGCACGCCATCAATGACGCTGCGCACCTGACGTGGTGTGCCCATCTGATCGGAATTCATTGGCCAGAGGTAAAGTTCCTTCATGCCATAATCCCGCGCCAGATAGCTGAATGCCCCCTCGCACGTAACAAGCCAGCGCTGCGCTTCAGGAATTTGTGCAATCTGGTCCCGCAGTGGCTGCAAGGTTGCTCGCAACTTTTCCTTATAAGCGGCGGCATTATCAGCATAGGTCTGCGCATTTGCCGGGTCATGCTCAGAAAAGGCTTTGGCAATATTGTCAATGTAAATCAACGCATTATCGGCACCCATCCACGCATGCGGATTGGGCTTGCCCTCGTAGGAGCCGGCGGAAATCGCTATCGGATCTATGCCATCAGTCAGCGTGACAGATGGCACATCACGCATATTGCCAAGAAACTGTTCGAACCAGAGCTCAAGGTTCATGCCATTCCACAGGATCAGCTTTGCACCCTGTGCGCCGACAATATCCTGCGGGGTTGGCTCATAGCCATGAATTTCAGCGCCCGGCTTGGTGATGGAAACCACATCTGCCGCATCACCCGCAACATTCTGTGCCATGTCTGCCAGCACGGTGAAGGTGGTTACAACCTTCATGCGTTCGTCCTGCGCCAAAGCACCACCGGCGAAAGTGGCCGAGACAGCAAGGGCGGTCAAAACAAGTCTGAGTGGCGACGACATTGCACATCCTTATTCTTCTTGCGAACCAATTGCAGTTAGAAGGCATGATTCGCCACATGATTACAAGTGCAAATCATTTGCATCTGACACGAAATGTATAATTTTTTCAGGATGCCGCCCGACACTCTGTAAAACCTGCCGGGTTTTTCCGCCAACTTCGAAACCCGGTCATTGGTGACCTTTTGCTTCTGCTATGTTAGGCCGCAGCAAAACGGAGCGGCAGAAACGATGATCAATCCGGTCACAAATTCATTGGCGGAACGCTGCCGGCAAAAGGGCCTGCGCATTACCGGTCCACGCCGGGTGATTTTGCGCGTGCTGGACAGGGCCAAAGACCACCCGGATGTTGAAGAGCTGCACCGCCGGGTCAGCGCGATTGAGCCCGGCATCAACATTGCCACCGTTTACCGCACTATGAACATTCTGGCAGAGCATGGGCTGATAGAGCGCCACAGCTTTTCTGACGGCCGGGCGCGCTATGAAGCAGTGCCCGAAGAGCACCACGACCATTTCATCAATGTTGAAACCGGGCAGGTTATTGAGTTTCGCTCTGACGAGATTGAGCGCATTCAACAGGAAATTGCCCATCAATATGGTTTTGATATTGTGAGCCACCGTCTGGAAATTTACGTGCGGCCCACTCAAAAAAACAAAAAATAACCACTTGCGTTCAGAGGCCGTAGAACTCGGCTATGATATCCCAGCCTTGCTGTGCTGTTTCGACATAGGAAAACAGCGAAAGATCCTCGGGCGAGATCGTCCCCTCTTCCGCCAGAAACTCAAAATCAATCAGCCGCCGCCAGAAGCTTTCGCCAAACAACAGCACCGGCATTTTTTCCATTCGCCCGGTCTGTATCAGCGTCAATGCTTCCATCAACTCGTCCAGCGTTCCATAACCGCCGGGAAAAATTGCCATGGCCTTGGCCCGCAGCAGAAAGTGCATTTTGCGAATCGCAAAATAATGAAAATTGAAGCAGAGCTCCGGCGTGGCATAGAGGTTGGGGGCCTGTTCATGCGGCAGCGTGATATTCAGGGCAATGGACACTGCACCCACATCGGCCGCACCGCGATTGCCCGCTTCCATGACACCTGGGCCACCACCCGTTACAATCACATATTCCTTGCCGCCGGATGTGTTGGCCGAATGCTGCGACGCGATGGCCGCAAATTTGCGCGCCTCATCATAATAGCGTGAATTTGCTTCCAGCCGCTGGCGCTGCACCTCGTTTCTGGCCGCCCATGCCGGTTGCCCCGGTTCTGGAATGCGCGCTCCGCCAAACAGGACCACGGTGGACAGGATGCCTGCCTGTGCAAGCGCCATTTCGGTTTTGCCCATTTCCAGTTGCAGGCGCACACCTCGCAGCGGCTCGGAAGCCAGAAAATCCGGGTCATCATAGGCCAACCGATAGGTGGGCGAACGGGTCTGCGGTGTTTCAGGAACCTGTTCCGCCGTCTCTTTGTCATCGGCGGCAGACTGGGAAAATGGCGCCCATGGCCGCTCATTTTTATCGCGCCGCTTGCTCATACTGTGTTTCCTTACTCGATTGACCATTATGGGGCCTTCTAATAGGACGGCGTAAACGTTTCAAATCAGGATCCGGACATTGCAATGACAGATTACGCTGCGCTGGAAAAAACCATTGATGAAGCCTTTGACGCCAGAGATACAATTGGTGTTGAAACCGCGGGTGCGGTGAGAGATGCGGTCAACGCTTCGCTTGACCTACTGGACACCGGAACTCGCAAAGTGGCTGAACGCGGCGCTGATGGCCAATGGACTGTGAACCAGTGGCTGAAAAAGGCGGTGCTCCTGTCGTTCCGGCTCAATGATATGGAAGTGATTTCCGGCGGGCCGGACCGCGCAACCTGGTGGGACAAGGTGCCTTCCAAATTTGACGGCTGGGGCGAGGCAGAATTTCGCCAGGCCGGGTTTCGCGCCGTACCGGGCGCCATTGTGCGCCGCTCGGCCCATATTGGTCGCAATGTGATTCTGATGCCGTCTTTCGTTAATCTCGGCGCCAGCGTGGGCGAAGGCACCATGGTGGACACGTGGGCCACCGTTGGCTCCTGCGCGCAGATCGGCGCAAATGTACACCTGTCCGGCGGCGTTGGCATCGGCGGCGTTCTGGAGCCTTTGCAGGCTGGCCCGACCATTATTGAAGACAATTGCTTCATCGGCGCACGGTCAGAGGTGGTGGAAGGCTGCATCATCCGAGAGGGCTCTGTGCTGGGCATGGGCGTCTTCATCGGCCAGTCCACAAAAATTGTTGATCGTGAAACTGGTCAGGTCTCCTTTGGCGAAGTGCCGCCTTATTCGGTGGTGGTTGCGGGCACTCTGCCGGGCAAGGATGTCAACGGGCAGCCGGGGCCAAGCCTTTATTGCGCCGTTATTGTGAAGCGTGTTGACGAGCGGACGCGCTCCAAAACATCCATCAACGAACTGCTCAGAAGCTGATCCGCTTCAGGCGAAACATTATACGGAGAAACCTGATGCGAGCACGATTGCTGGCGCTGGCACTGCTGGCACTGCCCTGGCTGGTGCAACCAGCCGCCGCGCAATCCGGCGTCGCAGCGGGTTTTTCCGCTTTTCTGCAAAATGAAGTCTGGCCGGAAGCCCGTGCCCGCGGAGTTTCCAGGGCAACATTTGATGCGGCTTTGGGCAATGTGAAGCCGAACCTGAACCTGCCGGACCTTGTCCTGCCGGGGCAAAAGCCGGCAGTGGCTGAAAATCAGCATCAGGCAGAGTTTCAAAGCCCGGCCAATTATTTCAACGAGAGAAACCTCGGCTCTATTGTTTCCCGCGGGCGAAGCCTGTTGCAGCAGCACGCTGCAACCCTGCAGCGGATAGAGCGGCAATATGGTGTCCCCGGCCCGATCATCGTTGCCATCTGGGGGCGGGAGTCGGGCTTTGGTTCGGCGAAAATCCCGCATGATGCGTTTGAGGTGCTGGCCACAAAAGCCTATCTGGCCCGCCGCAAGGACATGTTCCGCGCCGAGCTTCTGGCCGCGTTGCAGATTGTGCAGGATGGTGACCTGACCGTTGCGCAAATGAAATCCTCCTGGGCAGGAGCCCTCGGGCAGCCGCAATTCATGCCAACCAAATTCCGCGAGTTGGCGGTGGATTTTGATGGTGATGGCCGGCGGGACATCTGGAACTCTGTTCCCGACACACTCGCATCCATTGCCAATTATCTGCGCCAATCCGGCTGGGTTGCAGGCCGCGACTGGGGTTTTGAGGCGAATGTGCCCGACTCTGTGTCCTGCGCCAATGAAGGTCCGGATATGGTGCGCCCGATCGACACTTTCGTGAAAGCCGGAGTAACGCGCGTTTCCGGCCGGCCCTTTCCGGATAATGAACAGCGTGCGCCCGGCAATCTGCTGATGCCCGCGGGTCGCTTTGGCCCGGCATTTATTGCCACGCCAAACTTTTACGTCATCAAGGCCTATAACAATTCAGACCTGTACGCACTGTTCATTGGCCATGCAGCAGACAGAATGCGTGGCGGCGGACCCTTCCAGGGAGACTGGGTTAAAGTGTCTGGCCTCACCCGCGGCGACGTTGCCCGCATGCAGGAAAAGCTGCAGGCAACCGGCTACGATGTTGGCGGGGCCGATGGGCTGCCCGGATTTAAAACCCGGCGCAGCATTGGCGACTATGAAAGCAAGAATGGTATGACGGCCAATTGCTGGCCCACACGTGACCTTTCCCGCAAACTGGGTCAGTGAGACGCTTCCAAACCGAGGCATACCACCGGCAAAATAGAAGCCTGCGCCATTGCCGTTGCATCCGGCACTGACTGAAGTTCTGCATCCGGGTCAGCGTCGACAAACTCTACGTCATGCTCACGCAGAAAACTGGTTGCGACATCCGGGCGTATGGCAAAGTTGATTGTCTGTGGAATATCCCCGGTCAGATCGGCCACGGCCACAGCATTGAGTTTTGCCGTGACAACTCCAACCACCCGCCCAGCAAGGTCAATAACCGGACCACCGGAATTGCCGGGCTGAACGGCTGCGGAAATCTGCAGATAGTTCGGATCATTCATCAGGCCCAGAAGGGATGAGATGTTGCCCCGCGTCACATTGAGACTGTCGGCCAGAATGGACCGCAGCGGGAAGCCCAGCGCCAGAATGTCTTCACCCAGACGCGGCTTGCCTGTGTGAATGGGCAAAGGTGGCCCGACTTCGCCACGCACATGCAGCAGCGCCAGGTCCTGCTCTTCATCCACCACCACCTTGTTGGCAAGGCCAAGGTCGCCGACAGCGATGCTGGAACAGCTTTTTGCCACATGGGCATTGGTTAGAATCCAGCCATCTTCTGACACCACGAAACCAGTGCCGGACGAATTCACAGCGCCATTCGTCTCATAGCCACCAAGCCCGGAAGGAGCCGAACCAAGAGCGGCAGGCGGAACCTCAAGCGAAGATCTGGTCGCGTCCGGCAAACCATCATTCATAATGTCGCTGAACGCCAGAGCATAACGTGGCTGACGGGAAAGCTCGGCAATGGGGCCCTGATCCGGCTCTGCCACCGGCTCGCTCGCGTAAGGCTGAAAACTGCCGTTGGCAACCGCCATGTAGGGCGCGATCTCATCTGCCCATTGCGGACTGTAGCTTACCGAAAAGCCGCGCAGATCCATGTCCCGGCCATCAAAACGGATGTGAAACCGGCGCCCCTCTTCATGCCCATCGATTGTGAATCCATCGGTGCCCATTGCAGCATCGTCGATCTGCTTGCCATCCACGGGCGTATTGAGAATGCGAAACACTTCGTCCAGCGTGTAGCCTTCTTTCACGAAACGAACAGTTTCGATCTCCAGCCCGCTGTCTGTCGAACGCCACATCGACCCGACTTCTGTCGCACCGATTTCCTGCACAAGCTCGAAAGGCAGCCCCAGTCGAACGCCTGTGCGTGTATCATCTTCCCAACCAAAGCCAACCAGACGCATGGCTTCATCACTTTCAGTAATGAGCGCGTCAAGGAAGGCTTCATCTATGCGACCATCGGCGGCCAGGCCATGGCGGTCCTGAAACGCCTGGATTGCATCCAGGCTGCCATTGCCGATAATTCCGTCAAATTTGCCGGTGTAATCACCAGTCCACGCCAGCCGCATTTGCATACCGGCTCGAAAGCGTGTGTCCGTGTTCTTGAAATAGCTGCTCGCAGCCGTAACATTTGCCGGTTCCGCCAAAGTCGTCGCCGGTAAAACGAAAACGAGAAAGCCGGTCAGAACTGCATTGAGCGCCTGCCGCATCCCCATCCCCTCTCTCTCCAGAGTTCAATCAACTGTTATACAATGCGGCAACCGGGGTTTTTGATCCATACAACTTTAGTCGATCTGCAAACTCAATGTTAACTACACCCACATTCGGACGGATTACTCGCCGTCGACAACCCGCAATTCCGGGCCGTTGCGACCGGGCATCGGTGCGCTTTCCGGCGTGTCCAGATCCACTGCAGCAATGCGTTCTCCGCGCTTCAACAACTTGCCGGTGGATGTCAGAATAAGGTCGATATCGCGCCCGGTCTGGCCGAAGTGCGTTTTCAATGCCTGCACCCTCTGGTCCAGCCGCTGCAGATCTTGAGAGAGCAAGCCCACCTCGTGCTGAATGCGCCCTGCTTCCTGCCGCATCAGATGGTCTTTCAGCAGTGCCTGCACCACCTGCACGGAAAGCAGCAGAAGTGAGGGCGACACGATCACCACCCGCGCCCGGTGTGCCTTCTGCACAATGTCATCAAAGTGTTCGTACAACTCGGCAAACACCGCCTCGGATGGCACAAACAGAAATGCCGTGTCCTGTGTTTCCCCGGATATCAGATATTTTTCCGACACCGCTCGTATGTGCACATCCATGTCGCGGCGAAATCTCTGCCCCGCCGCCTGCCGCGCCTCCGGCTCTTCCGCCGCGCGCAGAGCGCTGAACCCTTCCAGCGGGAATTTGGCGTCAATAGCCAGAGCGGGCGCACCATTGGGCATATGTATCAGGCAATCCGGCCGCTTGCCGTTCGACAAAGTGGCCTGAAATGAATAGCTGCCGGAAGGAAGCGCATCTGCGATGATGGCTTCCATTCGCCCTTGCCCGAAGGCCCCGCGGGCCTGTTTGTTGGCAAGAATGTCCTGGAGCCGAACCACTTCGCCAGCCAGATTGCGGATTTCTCCCTGCGCCCGGTCAATGACGGCCAGCCGTTCCGCAAGTTTTGAAAGGCTTTCCTGCGTTTTGCCGCTGCTTTCGGCAATGGACTGGTTAACCCTAACGCCCACGCCATCCAGCCGCTCTGCAACCAGCCGCGCCAGATCCGCCTGCCTGCCGCCCAGTATTTCGCCCATTGTCTGCATGCGGCCCGTCAATTCGGCTTGCGATTGCAAAATCGCCTCGAATCTGAGGGCAGCATCCTCAGCATCCGCTCTTTCCCGCCGCAGCCTCAAAACCGCAAAAACCAGCAGGCAGCCCATGGCCGCGCTGCCCAGCACGCCAAGGCTGATGCCCTGCCCGGCCAAATTGAACAAAGGCGTTTGCCAAAGGTTGATCAAGGATTCGACTGTCATGCTTCAAGCCTTAGCAGAAGCTGCCGATCAAACAAGATCAAATCGTGAACAAACTACAGAGCCGACGGTGCGATATTGACCGGCGACGCGGGAGCGAATAGGGGAAGGAAATGACCGTAAAGCCTCTGATTATCCTGCCCGACCCGCTTCTGCGTGTGCAATCCAAACCGGTGGAGCGCATCGACGATGAACTGCGCCGTTTTTCCGATGATATGCTGGAAACCATGTATGACGCACCAGGCATCGGGCTTGCGGCTATTCAGGTTGGCGTTCCCCTGCGCATGCTGGTGATTGATCTGGCCAAGGATGAGGAGCCGAAAGCGCCCACAACCTTCATCAATCCGGAGATTGTGCAGTTTTCCGACGAGGCGTCGGTTTACGAGGAAGGGTGCCTTTCCATTCCCGAATATTTTGCCGAGGTAGAGCGCCCTGCCAGTCTGACGGTGCGCTATCAGGACCTTGACGGCAAAACGCAGGAAGTGACCACAGACGGCCTGCTGGCAACCTGCCTGCAGCATGAAATAGACCATTTGAACGGCATTCTGTTCATAGACCACATTTCGCGGCTCAAGCGGGACATGGTGATCAGGAAATTCACCAAGGCGGCGCGCCGCGGAGCGGAATAGCCGCCATGGCACTGAACGTCATTTTCATGGGCACACCGGACTTTTCCGTGCCAACGTTGCGGGCGCTTCACGCCGCCGGGCACACCCTGGTTGCAGTTTACACACAGCCACCCCGCCCGGCCGGACGTGGAATGGCGGCCCGCCCCTCGCCTGTTGAGGCTGAAGCGCGTCGCCTGGGCGTTGAGGTGCGCAGCCCCTTGTCGCTGAAGGGCGAAGAGGAACAGCAACAGTTTGCCGCGCTGAATGCCGATATTGCCATTGTTGTGGCTTATGGCTTGTTGCTGCCGCAACCTGTGCTGGATGCGCCGCGCCATGGTGCCCTGAACGGCCATGCCTCGCTGTTGCCGCGCTGGCGCGGTGCTGCGCCGATTCAGCGAGCGGTGGAAGCTGGCGATGCCACCACCGGCATGATGATCATGCGCATGGAAGCCGGGCTGGACACCGGACCTGTGGCCCTGACGCGGGAAGTGGCAATTGGTCGAACAGAAACGTCGGGCGAATTGCACGATCGGCTTGCCGTTGAGGGTGCGGCGATGATGGTGGAGGCGCTGGCCCGGTTGGAGGCTGGTGAACTGACATTTGAAGATCAGTCAAGCATTGCTGCCCGAACGGGCCGAGAGCCGATCTATGCCCGCAAGATTTTGAAGAACGAGGCGCATCTGGACTTCACTGCATCTGCCAAGGCAGTTGCCGCCAAAATTAACGGCTTTTCACCGTTTCCCGGTGCCTTTGCGCTGACGCAGAATGGCGAGCGGACTAAACTTCTTCGGGCGCTTGAAGAGCCGGGCGCAGGCAATGCAGGCGTTGCGCTGGACGATAAGTTGCTGATCGGCTGTGGTGAGGGTGCCGTGCGTCTGCTGACGCTGCAGAAACAGGGAGGCAAACCATTGGATGCTGCCGAATTTCTGCGTGGGCAAAAAATTCCAGCCGGTACCAGGTTTGTCTGATGCCGCGTTTTCGTCTGACCATAGAATATAATGGCCGCGACTATGTTGGCTGGCAGCGCCAGATCAACGGCATTTCTGTTCAGGAAATCATCGAGGATGCGCTGGAAACATTCTGTGGCGAACGGGTGACCTTGTTCGGCGCGGGCCGCACGGACGCCGGAGTGCATGCCACAGGACAGGTTGCCCATGTGGATCTGGCGCGCAACTGGCCGGTCAACACCGTGCGTGATGCGCTGAATGCCTATCTGCGGGAAGAAGGCGGCGCTACGATTTTGCGGGCTGAGCAGGTACCGGACACGTTTGATGCCCGCTTCTCGGCTCGCAAGCGCCACTATCTGTATCGGATATTGAACCGACGTCCACCGCCAACGATCCTGAAAGGCCAGGTCTGGTGGGTCTGGAAACCGCTGGATGTCGAGGCGATGGACAAGGCCGCCAAGCTGCTGCTTGGCACACATGACTTCACCACCTTTCGTTCCACCCACTGCCAGGCAAAAAACCCGGTGCGCACCATGGAACGGCTGGATGTTGTGCGTGGCTGGGGCGACGAAGTGCACATTCACGCTTCTGCACAATCCTTCCTGCACAACCAGATCCGTTCACTGGCGGGGTCGCTCAAGCTGGTGGGCGAGCATCGGTGGAGCGAAGATGATTTGATGCGCGCGCTGGAAGCGCGGGACCGCAAGCACTGCGGGCCGGTTGCGCCGCCGGATGGCCTGTATCTGGAGCGTGTGGATTACGACGAGATAGACTGAGCCAGACCTAGAGAAGCTGAACTCCGGTCAGATCGGTTACAGCGGCATAAGTCAGCAGCGAGATCACCACCAGGAGCACCGTGATGCCCGTGGCAACGAGGTAATCCACCCCGGTCGAGAACACAATAACGCGCGCGGTCAGGAACAAGGTCGCAAGGCTGATCAGCAGAACCAGAACAGAAAGCCGGTCGCTGCCACCCGTCAACAGCATCAACAACCACAATGGCACCAGTGCCCATGATATCAATGCCCCGGCCCAGTTCAGTGTTATGATCATCTGGCCGATTTTTTTGCCGAACCCGATGGACGGTGCGGCCATTATGCCAAGGAGCAGTGGCAAAATCCATGCGACCACATCGGCCAGGGCATGGGCCGCATAGGCAAACACACCACCCGCCGGTCCTGACTTTTCTACCAGTTCGTAGACGATCCATGACAGAGCCATGGGCGGCAGGGCCACGATGATGGCGCTGAAAGAGGCCCAAAATCCATCGGCTGTCAGGTTAAACCGGCCAAGGCCCTCTTTGCGGCCAGCCATAAGCAGAACCACGCCGGAGAAATAGCGAATGATCTCCGGCAGACTGGGTACAAAATCAGGCGTGTGTGGCGAACCAGCCGGTGATGAAGGTTTCATAGATAGCTGTCAGTGTTTCCAGATCGGACAAAGCAACATACTCATTGGCCATATGCATGGTCTGTCCGACAAGCCCGAATTCTACAACCGGACAGTAATTTTTGATAAATCGTGCATCAGAGGTGCCGCCAGAGGTGGAAAGCTGCGGATGACGGCCCGTCACCTGCTCAATTGCCCCCGCCAATGATTGCACCAGCGACTCATCCCGGGTCAAAAACACCTCCCCGGCCCGTTCCCGCCACTCCAGATTCTGCGCAATATCGCCTGATATTGACGATGACGCCAGTGCCTCTGAAACGCGGCGCTGTACCTCGCCTTTCAGGCTGGCGACGTTCCAGACATCGTTGAAGCGGATGTTGAATGCCAGCTTCACCCGTGCGGGAATAACGTTGACCGCCGGGTTTCCGGTGTCAATGCCGGTCACTTCCAGATTGCTGGGCTGAAAATCCGGCGTGCCATTGTCCAACGGCTCTTGCTGCAGAGCCTGCAACACAGCGGCAACGGCGCGCAGCGGATTGCTGGCCAGATGCGGGTAAGCCACATGGCCCAGACGCCCGGTCAGTGTCAGCACGCCGGACAGCGATCCACGCCGCCCGATCTTCATCATATCGCCCAGTGCATCCGGATTGGTCGGCTCTCCCACCAGACACGCATCATATTGCTGCCCCTGCGCAAGGGCATAGGCCAGCAGCTTTTCCGTTCCGTTGACAGAAGGACCCTCCTCATCACCGGTTATCAGCAGTGAAATCTGCCCCTGTGGCAAGGCGTTGCGCTGATGCAACCGCGCGACTGCGGCAACGAAGCAGGCAATGCCGCCCTTCATGTCCACGGCGCCACGCCCGAACAGGCGGCCATTTTCCACCACCGCGGCAAAAGGGGGGTGGCGCCAGTCCTGCAAATCTCCCGGCGGCACAACATCCGTATGCCCGGCGAAAGCCAGATGCGGCCCCGCCGAGCCATAGCGTGCCAACAGGTTTTCAACATCCGGCGTGCCGTCTTCGGAAAAAATCGGCCGTTCAACTTCGAAACTCAAAGTTGCAAGCTGCTGCTCCAGAACCGTCAGCGAACCCGCTTCCTGCGGGGTCACGGAAGGGCATGCAATCAGCGCCGCAAGGTTGGCAACAGGGTCAGTTGGATAGATGCTCATGCACGTCCAATAAACGGCGTTTCAGCGGCTCGCAACGGCAATGTTTCTGCGTGTTTTTGCCTTTGACGGTCAGTTTTGCTACGTGGAGCCACATTTATTTGCTTTTTCGCCATTTTTTGGCCCGTTTCTCACCGGAAAGCGATGCATGAGGGAAACAGTGCGGGGACAGTTTGCATGAGCCAGTTTCAGGGAAGCCTCATCGCCTCGCGCGCTCAATCCCGTTTGCGCCTGAGGGCCGTTGCCCTGACTGCGGTTTTGTTTCCACTGGTTTTAAGCGGTTGCGTTGCCAGCCAGGGCGGCTTGCTCGGCGTGGCAGAAATCGGCGCGGACAGCGCCGACGCACAAACAGAAGTTGCTTCGCTGGAAGAGAATGCAAAGGCCAAGGGCAAAACGGCCCAGTCAGGCAGCATTTCGGGCAGCCGTGAAATCGACCAGATGATTGCCCGCGCTGCGGACGCCAACAACATTCCGCGCGAACTGGCTTACGCCGTTGTGCATGTTGAAAGCCGCTACAATCCGGATGCAAAGGGACGAGGCGTTTACGGCCTGTCACAGATCAAACCGGCAACAGCACGCAGCATGGGTTTCAGTGGCCCGGATTCAGCGTTGTTCGACCCGGAAACCAATTTGCGCTACGGCATGAAATATCTGGCCGGAGCCTGGGAGCAAGGCGGGCAGGACATCTGCAATGCGTCCATGAAATACAAGGGCGGCCACCGCGCCACCACAATGACTCAGTCAGCGCGAACCTATTGCTCCAATGTCAAACGGCATATGGCCGCGATTAACAGCGGCACGGTGAACAGCGGAAAATCCTCACGCGTGGCAAAGGCGGCCGCACCTGCAAAGCCTGAGGTTCAGGAAACACGCGTTGCCGCCGTGGCCAAGCCTGTACTTGCTGCGCAAACGACAACCACAAATGCCCTTGCACCAGCCAGCAAAACCATTGCCCCGGCAGCAAAGGCCATCGTTGTTGCAACCTCTGTGCCGATGCCTGAACACCGGCCTGGCACACACCCTGTTGCTGCGGCTGCACCGCAAGGCGCAAACCCATCACACGGAATTGCCACGGCAGCATCTGCCGCCATGCAGAGCTTCAGCCATGTGCCGATTCCGCAATCGGCCAACAGTTTCAACATCCGCAACTAGGCTGGCTAAAATACCGTCCGTGACCGCATGGCCGCCGACAATGTGCCTTCGTCCAGATAGTCCAGTTCGCCGCCCACGGGCACGCCATGGGCCAGACGCGTAATTTTGACGGAAAAGCCCTCAAGCTGATCTGTCATGTAATGGGCCGTGGTCTGCCCCTCTACCGTGGCGTTGACCGCAATAATGACCTCTGCCACGTCGCCTTGCGACACACGCGCCACCAGCTGGTCAATCGTCAGGTCATCCGGCCCCACGCCCTCCAGCGGCGACAGAACGCCGCCCAGCACATGGTAGGCCGCGTTAAGCGCCTTGGCGCGCTCCAGCGCCCAAAGATCTGACACATCTTCCACCACAACGACAATGGAATGATCCCGTGCGGTGTCGACACAGATTGTGCAGGGGTTGCGCGTGTCGATATTGCCGCAGCACGAACACTCCACCACCTTTTCGACAGCTTCTGCCATGGCACTTGCCAGCGGCGTCAGCAACTGGTCGCGACGTTTGACCAGATGCAAGGCTGCGCGCCGGGCAGAGCGCGGACCAAGCCCTGGAAGCTTGGCCAGAAGCTGTATCAGCCTTTCAATTTCCGGCCCGGCTATCGATTTTACCATAAACTGCGTGCCCGCTTTAGAATGGCAGCTTCAGGCCATCCGGCAAATTCATGCCAGCGGTCAGTTCCTGCGTCTTTTCCTGAATGATCTGGCCAAGCTTGCGCCGACCATCGGCATACGCCGCAACAATCAGATCTTCCAGAATTTCCTTTTCATCAGCAACCATCAGCGATGGGTCGATGCTGATGCCAACCAGATCGCCCTGTCCGCGCAAAGACACGGAAACAAGACCACCACCAGCCTGACCGCTTGCCTCTGCCAATTCGATCTCGGCTTGCAGGTTCTGCATTTTTTCCTGCATCGCCTTGGCCTGCTTCATAATTCCCATCAGGTCTTTCACGGCTCAATCCTCTTCATCTTCGCTGTCCGGGTCTGTGTAGACCGGCAGGTCGTCATCATTGCTGATATTGTCAAGCGACCCCGTCTCGTCAAACGCGTCACCCATATCAATGTCTTTGGCCTCTGCCTCGTCCACAGGCACATCATCCGGCTCTTTTTCTGCGGCATCATCGCGCAGTCGAACATGCGCTACGCGCGCACCGGGAAATGCCTTCAGCAGAAGCGCCACATCAGGGTCGGCATTGGCTTCGGCAAACAGAGCCTCGCGACGCTTTTCAGCCTTTTCCTCCAGCGTAGGGCTTTCCACCTGCGCTGTTGCCACGGAAACGGTCCAGCGCCTGCCCGTCCATTCAAGAAGCTTGCGATGCAAATCCCCCGCAAGGCTGGGTGGTGCACCATCGGCAAACCCGATCTCAAGGCGCCCTGCCTCGATCTTCACTGGCCGCAAATAGCGGCGTATCCACAAGCGCATGCGGGAATCCCGCATTTTTTCGGCCAGCGCATCCAGATCTTCCAGACTGCCCAACGCCACTTCGGGCAGCGCGTTGGCCTGCGCAGAGGGCGTTGGCTGCACCTCATGCGCAACCAGATGAATGCCCAGAGCACCGCGCCCGCCCAAAGCGCGCGGTGCAGCCATCTGCCCACCACTCGCAGGTGCCTCCGTTCCAACACTGACCGCCGGTGGCGGTGCAGAGGTGCCGGCGGGTGCCCCCGAGGATGCCGGGGTCGTTGGCGTTGCCGGTGGCTGTGGCAGGGCAACATTTCCACCCTGCTGTAAAATTCGCAGCAGATCATCCGGTGATGGCAGCGTGGAAGCATGGGCGATGCGAATCAACGCCATTTCCGCCGCCTGACGCGGAGATGCCGCCATGCGGGTTTCCTCCACCGCTTTCAACAACATCTGCCAGACCTGAGACAGGGTTCTGACTGACAGGCTGGATGCAAGCGCCCGGCCGCGTTCTGCCTCATCCGGTGCAAGCGTGCCATCTTCTGCTGATTCCGGCACAAAGCGCAGGGACGTAACAAGATGGGTAAAATCTGCCAGATCGGCCAGCACGACCAGAGGGTCGGCCCCGGCATTGTACTGCGCACGAAGCTCGGTCAGCGAGGCAGTTACCTCGCCCCGCATCAACATTTCAAACAGGTCGATGATGCGGGCCCGGTCTGCCAGCCCCAGCATATCACGCACCGTCTGCAACGAAACCACCCCTGCGCCATGCGCAATGGCCTGATCGGTCAGTGACAGTGCATCACGCACAGAGCCTTCCGAAGCACGGGCCAGGAGCCGCAACGCATCATCATCCGCCTCGACATTTTCGGCATTCAGAATTTTGCGCAAATGCCGGATCATTTCACCCGCTTCCACCCGGCGCAGGTCAAAGCGTTGGCAACGCGACAAAACCGTGATCGGAACCTTGCGGATTTCGGTTGTGGCGAACACGAATTTGACGTGCTCCGGCGGCTCTTCCAGCGTTTTCAGCAGGCCATTGAATGCCTGCGTCGACAGCATATGCACTTCGTCGATGATGTAGACTTTGTAACGGGCTGATACCGGGCGATAGCGCACCTGCGCGATAATTTCGCGGATATCCTCAATGCCGGTGTGCGAGGCAGCGTCCATCTCCACCACATCGACATGCCGGCCTTCCATGATGGCCTGATCATGCAGGCCGGGCTGCTCCAGATGGATGCTTGGGCGGTGGATCGTGTCGGTCTCATAGTTCAGTGCCCGCGCCAGAATGCGGGCGGTGGTGGTTTTGCCCACCCCGCGCACCCCGGTCAGCATCCATGCCTGAGCAATTCTGCCAACCTCAAACGCATTGGTCAGAGTCTGGACCATTGGCTCCTGACCAATCAGGTCCTCAAAGGATTGTGGCCGGTACTTGCGCGCCAGAACGCGGTAGGGAACCAGACCTCCCTGTCCTTTGTCATCCGTTGCCTGCATGGTTTGTGCCTGGCTCCTGTGCCGCATTGGCGGTTGGGCGGCATCGCTGCGACACCATAACTTACGTACTGCCGTTTTAAAGCAAGTGCCGCAAGGGTGTGAAGCCGTTTTGTCCTGCTGGCGCGTATACGGCCCGATTTAACTGAAAGCTGGGGAAAAGGTGGGAGGCTGGCACGATGACCCGCGCCTGAACTCGTTGGGGCTGCTTCCTTCCGGACCTGACCCGGTTGGCGAGTGGTACGTCCACCACCAACCTCCCGAGCGTGTATATCGTCCGCTCTTTGTGTAAATGCAACAGTGGTGATGATGATTCTCACAGGTGGGGGAGTAAGCAGAGTGTCAAAAGCTGCGTTTAAACTGGACAGCCAGCTCGCCGCTGGAACTTTTTTTATCGGCAAGCTGAAGCTTTGCCGGGTTTTTCTGATGAATGATTCCCGCTGGCCATGGCTGATGCTGGTGCCAGAAATTCCCGACATTATCGAACTGACAGACCTGAGCGCAGAGGATCAGGCGATTCTCATCAGGGAAGCAGATTTCACGGCCAGGCTTGTGCAAAAGCAGTTTTCCCCCGACAAAATGAACATTGGTAGCATGGGCAACATTGTTCCGCAGTTTCACCTGCACATTGTCGCCCGGCATAAAAATGATGCGGCATGGCCCGAACCGGTCTGGGGTTTTGCGGGGCGCATACCATACGAACCCGAAGAGGTTGAGCGCCTGCTGTCCATACTGGGCAAAGATCTGGCGTCATGACCGATTCCCCGGCTTTTTGCGGCAATCTCCTGCTGCGCGACAGTGAGAAGAGAACGGATACCAGCCTGACAACAGCGCTGAACAATCCGCTGGCAGGTGTTTATCTGGCTCTCGGGCGCGACTGGCTCTGCAAGGGAGATGAGGCCAACCCGCAGCCCTTGTTCACCGTGACTGAGGCCCGCGCTTTGGGGGCGGAACCGGAGCAAGGTGTACTTCTTGGCTGGACTGCACAGGAAACGGCCCCGCGCATTGCGGCGCGGCTGCCTGAAACCATGCAGGCCCGGCCCGAAAGCCTGTTGCTGGAGCTGCGCAGCGCCGCCATGCGCCATGTGCTGGATGCCGATACCGAGGCACAGCTTGCGCAGGCGCAGCACTTTCTGCACTGGCACAGGCGCAACCGTTTCTGCGGGGTCTGTGGCTCTCACACCCTGTCGGAAAGCGGTGGCTATCGCCGTCGCTGCACCAGCTGCAACGAGCTGTATTTTCCGCGCACCGACCCGGTGGTCATCATGCTGGTCTATTCGGGCGACAAATGCCTTATGGGCCGCCAACCGCATTTCGCCCCCGGCACCTATTCAGCGCTGGCCGGTTTCGTTGAACCGGGTGAAACGCTGGAAGCGGCCGTGCGCCGCGAGGTTATGGAGGAAGCGGGAATTGCCACGGGCAAGGTCAGCTACCACTCATCACAGCCATGGCCTTTTCCCGGCACATTGATGATTGGCTGTCTGGCCGAGGCGCACAGCACCGACATCCGCTTTGACCGCGAGGAGCTGGAAGACTGCCGCTGGTTCACCCGCGACGAAGTTGTCAGCATTCTGGCGCAGAGCCACCCCGAAGGCATTGGCGCGCCGATGCGGCACGCCATCGCCTTCCACCTGCTGCGTCATTTTGCCGAAACCTAGGGGCGATTTCCGGCGGCAGGGTACACGCCCAGAATGGTCAGCCGTTTGGTAAAGAAGCCCAGCTCTTCCAGAGCATGGGCAACGCCCTCATCATCAGGGTGCCCCTCAATGTCGGCATAAAACTGGGTGGCGGTGAATGCGCCGCCCAGTTGGTAGCTTTCCAGTTTGGTCATGTTGATGCCATTGGTGGCAAAACCGCCCATCGCTTTGTAAAGCGCGGCTGGAATGTTGCGCACTTCAAACAGGAATGTTGTCAGCACCTGCGGGCCGTGCGGCGCCCACAGCGCCCGCTCTTCCTTGCCCTTGCGAGACAGGATCACAAAACGGGTGGTGTTGTGCTCGGCATCCTCGACATTTTCCGCCAGTATCTCCAGGCCGTAAAGCTCTGCTGCCAGCCGCGGCGCAAAAGCCGCAACATGGCGCTCCGGCATTTCAGAAACGATTCGCGCCGCGCCCGCCGTGTCGGCTGAAACGACACCACGCCAACCATTGGCCCGCAGAATTCCACGGCACTGGCCCAAAGCGTGAATGTGGCTGTGCACTTCACGAATATCTTCCAGCCGCGTGCCAGGCTTGGCCATCAACTGAAATCGAATCGGCAGGAAAAATTCGGCCACGATGCGCAGATCGGAAATCGGCAGCAGATGGTGAATATCAGCCACTCGTCCGGCAATGGTGTTTTCAATCGGAATCATCGCCAGATCGGCGTCACCCTTGATGACAGCGCTGAACGCTTCCTCGAACGTGTCACATGGCAGAGGTTTCATATGGGGGTACATGCTGCGGCATGCGGTGTCGGAGTTTGCCCCCGGCTCTCCCTGGAATGAAATGCGGTTGGTGCCGCCCGCGGGAATGTAAAGTGCCCTCGCCTCTTCCAACTGCGCAGGCGTATCCACTCCCAAAGGCACCGTGTCCACCAGCTCAGCGTCGATTCGCATGCCAGCCTCAAGCGCGCGCAACTGTTCAAGGCTTTCGCGCTGTTCCAGCGGCGAGGCACCCAGCGCCACAAACCGCTCCAGCGCGGCACGGCGATAAGCGTAAATGCCGACATGGTGGTAAAGCGGCCCGGCGCCAGATGGTGCGCTGGCTCTGGTGAAGTAGAGAGCGCGCAGGCGGCTTGAACTGATTCTCGATCCGACCAGTTTGACAACATTGGGGTTTTTGGCGTCGCTGCCGCCTTCAAAAGCCACGGCAACGGTTGCTATATCGCATCCCGGATCTTCAAGTGGTCGCAAAACTGCACGCACTGCCTCCGGCTCGATGGCCGGGAGATCGCCCTGCACGTTCACAATCGTATCATATTCGCGCTGCGGATCGATGATATTGAGCGCCTCGAACACCCGGTCTGACCCGGATGGATGCCCGCTGCCGGTCAGTACAGCCTCAAAGCCGGCCTCGGTTACCGCCTTCAAAATCTCCGGCGAATCTGTGGCAACAACCACACGGCCCACCTCAGCCGCGGTGGCGCGCTCGGCCACACGCACGATCATCGGTTTGCCCGCAATATCGGCCAAAGGCTTGTCCGGCAGACGTGTGGAGGCAAGGCGGGCGGGTATAAGAACCAGTGAACGCATGTTTCCTGTATGATCGGTAACCGATCACCCTCGCAAATTTCATCAAGGCCAACTGCACCTTCCGCTTGATCGTAGCGTCCGGCAATGTAAGAACACTTCCAAGCTTGATAAACGCGGGTCAACGGGGGCAAACCGTTGCACCTGAGTCGTCATGCTCAGGAAGCTGGTCTACAGGTGTTGCCTTCAAAGGGCAAAAGACATAGTTTCCGCGCGTTTTTTAGAACCGTTCGTCGGCGTGTTGAATGCCGGCTGATGAGGGAGCCGCCCTTTCCATGAATCCTTTCGAAGCCAACAAGATCTTCGGTGCCGTACTCGGCACGATTTTCGTTTTGTTCGGCGGTAGCCTTCTCGCCGAAGGTATCTTCCATTCCGAAATCCCAGAAACGCCTGGCTATGCTATTGAAGTTGCCGAGGTAGCAAGCGGTGCAGCCGAAGCGCCGGCTGCGGTGCCTATTGCAGTGCTGATGCAGGATGCTGATGCAGCCGCAGGTGAAAATATTTTCAAGCGCTGCCAGTCGTGCCACAGCCCCGAAAAGGGTGGCCCAAATCTTGTGGGCCCCGACCTTTGGGACATTTTGAACCGGCCTATCGCTTCGCATGAAGGGTTCTCCTACTCTGCAGCCATGCAGCAATTCAGCGAAGACGAGACAGTGCCGTGGGACTATGAGCATCTGGATCACTTCCTGAAGAACCCGCGTCAATATATCAGCGGCACAGCAATGAGCTTTGCTGGTGTGAACCGGGATGGTGACCGCGCTGACCTGATTGCTTATTTGCGTTCCCTGTCGGACAGCCCTGCGCCATTGCCTGAGCCGGAAGCAGAAGCTCCTGCTGAAGGTGGAGAGGCCGCACCGGTTGACGGTTCAACCGAGCCTGGCACCACAACTGACTCAGGCGCAGGTGAAACTCAGGCACCAGCAACTGAACCAACTCAGGAAGCTCCCGCGGCGACTGAGCCTGCACAGGAAGCTCCTGCAGCGACTGAGCCTGCAGAGACAACTCCCGCTCCTGCGGCTGAGCCCGCACCTGAAGCACCAGCGGCTGAGCCTGCACCGGCACAGAATCAGTAAGGTTTCTGATGAAGCCGTGATTTTATAAAACCTGATCAAATGGCCGGCTTTGCCGGCCATTTTTGTTTTGTGCACCTGCGGGAATCCTGCGGCTGGTTAAACCTTCGTAATAATGAAAGTTTGCCCTAAAACACGCCCCAAAAAGCGTGTAACAATTGACCGTTGGGTCTGAGCCAAAACTGACAATTGCGAAAAATGCAATTTCTGGAATCAACTGCGGAGAGTGACTTGAAGCTGTATTCCCCCGTCAAAGCCCCTGAACATTCAGGTTTTCTCCAGAAATCATATCGCAGTTTTGCAGGATTTGCTTTGAGCATAGCCCTTGGCTTGCTGGCGGGACCGGCTCTCGGCCAGACGGCTCAACCTGATCCCCAGCCGGGCGAGTGGCGGCAATGGTCCAGCATTATTGAGCCGTCAAAATATGGCGAAAACTTCACCCAATATGACTACGTGAACCCGGACGCGCCCAAAGGCGGCACACTTAACCTTGCGACGTCCGGCAGCTTTGACAGTTTCAACCCGTTTGTACTGCGCGGCACAGCGGCCGCCGGGTTTGCTGCATTTGGCGGCGGCCTTGCCTATGACACTCTGATGGATCAGGCGCTGGATGAGCCGGGCGTCAGCCACGGCCTCATTGCGGAGGCCATGCAGTATCCGGCAGATTATTCGTCAGTCAGCTTCCGGCTTGATCCGGATGCGCGCTGGCATGACGGCCAGCCCATCACGGTGGATGATGTTATCTGGAGCTTTGAAACGGTCACCCGGCTCTATCCGCTTTACGCCAATTACTACCACAACGTCACCTCTGTGGAAAAAACCGGCGAGCGCGAGCTGACATTCCGTTTTGACCAAACCGGCAATCGGGAACTGCCCAACATTATGGGCGATCTGGTTGTGCTGCCGAAGCATTACTGGGAGGGCGAGGATGCCAATGGCGTCAAGCGCAATATTGACCAACCCACATTGGTGCCGCCGCTTGGCTCTGGCCCATACCGTGTCAAAAGTTTTGACACCGGCAACACCGTAACGTGGGAAAGAGTGCCGGACTATTGGGCAAAAGACCATCCGACCCGGCTTGGCCGCTACAATTACGACAATATTCACTACACCTATTTCCGCGATGCCAACGCGGCATGGGAGGCTTTCAAACGCGGCGGTTTTTCCGACTATCGGGCAGAAAACAGCGCCGGGCGCTGGGCCACCGGTTATGACTTTCCGGCCTTTAAGGATGGGCGTGTGATCAGGAAGGCGCTGCCATCCGGTGGTGCGCAGCCCATGCAGGCCTATGTCCTGAACACGCGGAAGGAAAAATTTGCTGACCCGCGTGTGCGTCAGGCGCTGGGTCTGGCCTTCAACTTTCAGGAAATGAACCGGACGCTTTTCCACGGCCAATATCACCGGACCGAAAGCTTTTTCCAGAACACCGAACTGGCGGCTACCGGCCTGCCGGACGCTGCCGAGCTGGAAATTCTGGAACCGCTGCGCGACCAGTTGCCGCCGGAAGTGTTTACCAAGGAATATACCCTGCCAGACTACAGCGCTCCCAATTCCGAGCGCGAGTATCTTCGGCAGGCTTATGATCTGCTGACGCAGGCGGGCTATGTACGGCGCGGGTCAGATCTGGTGAACGGTCAGACCGGCGAGGTTTTTTCCATCGAGTTTCTGGGTGATGACCCCAACGACAGCCGAATTCTGGAGCCATTTGCCAACCAATTGAAACGGCTGGGCATTCGAACCAATGTGCGCATTGTTGATAGTTCCCAGTATCAGGCTCTGACCGACAATTTCAATTTCGACATTATCACCGGGCAGTTTGCGCAATCGCTTTCCCCTGGAAACGAGCAGCGCGATTTCTGGAGCTCATCGGCCGCCAGCCAGCCGGGCAGCCGCAATTTGCCGGGCATCCGCAATCCGGCCGTTGATGCCATCATCGACAAGATCGTGTTTGCGAAAAACCGCGATGATCTGGTGGCGGCGTCCCGTGCGCTGGACCGTGTCCTCCTGTGGAATGCCTATGTCGTGCCGCAATGGCACAATCCGGATATCTGGATGGCATATTGGAACAAGCTGCAATTGCCGGAACGGCAACCGGAATACATTGGAGTTGATCCGTTTTCATGGTGGATTCGGCCAGAAGGTAGCAACTGATGAATGGTTTCTGGCTGAACCGTCGCCATTTCACGTCATTGCTGCTGGGAGCCGCCGGTGCGGCGGCGCTTCCCGGCAGGCTCCTGGCCAACAACCAGCCGATGGTTCCTCTCCATGGGCTTTCTGCTTTTGGTGAATTGAAGTACCAGCCGGATTTTCAACATTTTGACTATGCCAATGTCGATGCACCAGCGGGTGGGCGCATGGTGCTGACAGTGCCAAACTGGCTTTTCAATCAGGCACCAGACACATTCGACACGCTGAACAGCTTTGTTCTGCAGGGCAACGCCCCGCCCCGCATCGAAAAGCTCTATGATACATTGATGGTGTCGGCGCTGGACGAGCCGGACTCAATCTATTGTGCGCTGGCCGAAAGTGTCAGCATGGCCGAAGATGGCAACAGCTTCACCTTTCGCATTCGGCCAGAGGCAATGTTTTCCAACGGGGAACCGGTGCTGGCGGAAGATGTTGCGTTCAGCTACCGAACGCTGAAGGAAGAGGGCCACCCAAGTCTGATGATGGTTCTGGCAGAACTGAGCGGTGTGGAGGTGACGGCAGAGCGCGAAGTGCGGCTGGACTTTACCGGCCGCCAGACGGTGCCAGCCGCGCTGGGCACCATGGCCGGCATCCCTATTCTGCCAGCCGCTTTCTTTGCCGGGAAGGAGTTTACCCGCACGGGAATGGAACCGATCCCCGGCAGCGGAAATTACCGGATTGGCCGTTTTGAGCCTGGCCGTTTCATTGAATATGAAAAGCGCGACGACTATTGGGGCACCAACCTGCCTTTTGCACGCGGTCTCGACCATTTTCAGACATTGCGCATTGAATTTTTCCGCGACCGGCAGACTGCGCTGCAAGCCTTCAAGAAGGGCGAAATCACCTGCCGGCAGGAATTCACCACCAAGGCCTGGGCCACGGAATACGACATTCCGGCTGTGCGCGATGGCAGAATTCTCAAACGTGAATTTCCTGGTGAAAAGCGCCCTAAATTTCAATGCTGGGCGTTGAACCAGCGCCGCGCCCGCTTTGCAGATCCGCGCGTGCGCCAGGCCATAAATCTGTGTTTTGACTTTGAATGGACCAATGCCAACCTGATGTATGGGCTGCGGACGCATTCCGACTCCTGCTTCCAGGGCTCGGAATTTGTTGCAACCGGCACGCCGGGGCCGGAAGAGCTGGCATTGCTGGAACCCTTGCGAAATGATTTGCCGGCATCTGTGTTTGAAACAGCCTGGACACAACCCGTGTCGGACGGCAGCGGTTTCGACCGTGCCATGCTGCGGCAAGCCAATGAACTTCTGACCGCGGCAGGGTGGACACGGCAAGGCGGTGGACTGGTTAACCAGAATGGTGAGTTGTTCACGCTGGAATATATGATCAACGACCCGGAGCAGCAGCGGGTCTATGGCAAAATGATCGAGAATTTGAAGCGGCTCGGCATCAACGCGTCTTTCCGACTGGTGGATCCCGCGCAGTATCAGGACCGGCAGAACCGGTTTGATTTTGACATGATGCTGGTGGCCTTCTCTCTCAGCGCCACGCCCACGCCAGACAGTTTGCGCATGTTTTTTGGCAGCAGCATGAAGGACGTGCAGGGTGGCTACAACTTCCCCGGCATGGCCAGCCCGGCCATTGATACGCTGATTGAGCAAACGGGCACGGTGAACAGCCGCGACGAACTGGTGACCGTTATGCGCTGCATTGACCGCACGCTGCGCGCGCGACTGGACTGGGTGCCCAATATTACGTCCGATGTGCACCATGTAGCATTCTGGAACATGTATGGCATGGCCGACACCAAGCCTGATTATGGCTTTCCGGTCGAATCTCTGTGGTGGTACGACGAAGACAAGGCCCGCAACAGCGGACGCGGGTAAAGTCAGGTCCAGGTCAACGAAACAGGAGTTGAAAAGCAGCCGCAATGGGAGCGTATATTCTTCGCCGGCTTCTGCTGATGGTGCCGACACTGCTTGGTATCATGGCCATGTCGTTCATTGTCATCCAGTTTGCGCCGGGCGGTCCGGTGGAACAGGTGATTGCGACCTTGCAGGGTCAGGCGGGGGACCGGCTTTCCGGCGGTGGCGGCGGTGAAACGCAGTTTCAGGCCAGCACGGAGTCTACGGGCTATCGCGGTGCACAAGGGTTGGACCCGGCCTTCATTGCCAAGCTTGAGCAGCAATTTGGTTTTGACAAACCGCCGCTGGAACGCTTTGGCCTGATGATCTGGAATTTTGCCCGGTTTGATTTTGGCGAAAGCTATTTCCGATCGGTTTCGGTCATTGACCTGATCAAGGAGAAAATGCCGGTTTCCATATCGCTGGGGCTGTGGATCACCCTGATTTCCTACGGAATTTCCATTCCTCTTGGCATTCGCAAGGCGTTAAAAGATGGCTCGACCTTCGACATCTGGACATCCGGCGTTGTCATCGTCGCCTACGCCATTCCCGGCTTTTTGTTCGCTGTTCTGCTCATCGTGCTGTTTGCCGGCGGCTCTTTTCTGGACTGGTTCCCGCTGCGCGGCCTTGTTTCCGACAATTGGCAACAGATGAGCTGGCCGGACAGGATCATCGACTATTTCTGGCATCTGACCCTGCCGTTGATTGCCCTGTCGCTATCGGCCTTTGCCACCACGACACTTTTGACCAAGAACTCGTTTCTGGACGAAATCCGCAAGCAATATGTCACCACGGCTAGGGCCAAGGGGCTGACAGAGCGCCGCGTGCTCTATGGTCACGTGTTTCGCAACGCGATGCTGATCATCGTAGCCGGCTTTCCGGGCGCATTCATCTCGGCATTTTTCACCGGCTCGCTGTTGATCGAAACGATCTTTTCACTCGACGGGCTTGGCCTGCTCGGGTTTGAAAGCGTGTATCGGCGCGATTATCCGGTTGTGTTTGCAACGCTTTATATCTTCTCGCTGATCGGGCTTCTGGCCACTCTTCTGTCGGATCTCTGTTACACCTGGATTGACCCTCGCATCGACTTTGAACGGCGGGAGGTTTAGCCCATGAATCAGGTTGATACCGCAACCGCGCAAACGGCGGCAGGGCTGGCACAAACCTCTCCGACGCCGCCTCCAATGCCCCGACGCCGCCTTTCGCCGCTGAACCAGCGGCGCTGGCAGAATTTCAAGGCGAACCGGCGTGGCTACTGGTCGCTTTGGGTTTTTCTGGTGATTTTTACGGTGACGCTGTTTGCCGAATTTGTTGCCAACGACAAGCCCATCATCATGCAGTACAAAGGCGAGTATTACGCGCCTGTGTTTGTGGATTACCCGGAAGAAGTGTTTGGCGGCTTTTTGCCGGTGACAAATTATCGGGATCCGTTCATTCAGGACGAAGTGAACGCCAATGGCTGGATGCTGTGGCCGCCGATCCGCTATTCCTACCGCAGTGTCAACAACGAGGTGCCGACGCCCGCTCCATCCCCACCCTCATGGACAATGACCAAGGAAGAGCGCTGCCAGCGCTATCCGCTGGGCGCAGAAGACCCCAACTGCAATTTCGGCAATGCCAATTGGCTGGGCACGGATGATCAGGCGCGGGACGTGCTGGCCAGGTTGATTTACGGCTTCCGCATTTCGGTGTTGTTCGGCCTGGTGCTGACCCTTGCTTCGGCAGTCATTGGTGTGGCCGCGGGCGCTGTACAGGGCTATTTCGGCGGCTGGGTGGACCTGACTTTCCAACGGTTCATCGAAATCTGGTCTTCCATCCCGGTTCTGTATCTCCTGCTGATTGTTGCCGCCATTCTCCCGCCCGGATTCTGGATTCTGCTTGGCATCATGCTGTTGTTTTCGTGGGTGGCTTTTGTGGGCGTGGTCCGGGCCGAGTTTCTGCGCGCCCGTAATTTTGAATATATCAATGCTGCTCGGGCGCTGGGTGTCGGAGACAGAACCATCATCCTGCGCCATATGCTGCCCAACGCCATGGTTGCGACGCTCACCTTTTTGCCGTTCATTCTCAATGGCTCCATCACCACTCTGACCTCGCTGGACTTTCTGGGCTTCGGCCTTCCACCCGGCTCTCCATCTCTGGGTGAATTGCTGGCGCAGGGCCGCAACAATCTTCAGGCACCCTGGCTGGGAATTTCCGGCTTTGTGGTTCTTTCACTCATGCTGTCTCTGCTGGTCTTTGTTGGTGAAGCGGTGCGCGATGCCTTCGATCCGCGCAAAACATTTCAATAGGACCCGGCCATGCTTGCAGTCTGTTCACAAAGCCGGAGGCCCCATTGAGCCACACAGAACAAACCCGGCCTCTGCTTGAAGTCCAGGACCTTTCCGTCGCCTTTCAGAACGGAGAAAAATCCGTGCTGGCGGTGGACGGCATTTCATTTTCCATCAACCCGGGTGAAACCGTGGCGCTGGTGGGCGAATCCGGCTCCGGCAAATCTGTCTCCGCCCTGTCGGTGCTGCGTTTGCTGCCCTACCCGGCAGCCAGCCACCCCGGCGGCGTCATCCTGTACAATGGCAAGGATTTGCTGACAGGCAGCGACCGGGAGTTGCGCGCAGTTCGCGGCAACCGGATTTCCATGATTTTTCAGGAGCCGATGAGCTCGCTGAACCCGCTGCACACCATTGAACAGCAGATCAGTGAAGTTCTGCGCATTCACCGCGGCATTGGCGCGCAACAGGCAAAGGCGCGCACGCTGGAGCTTCTGCATCAGGTTGGCATACGCGACCCCGAAAAACGGCTTGCGTCCTACCCGCACCAGCTTTCCGGCGGTCAGCGGCAGCGGGTCATGATAGCCATGGCTCTGGCGAACGAGCCGGACCTGTTGATTGCGGATGAACCGACGACCGCGCTGGACGTGACGGTGCAGGCACAAATTCTGGAACTGCTGAAGAAGTTGCAGGTCGAGCGGCATATGGCCATGCTCTTCATCACTCATGATCTGGGGATTGTGCGGCGCATCGCCGACCGGGTGTGCGTGATGTACAAGGGCAAGCTGGTAGAGGAAGGCAAAACCGCCGAACTGTTTGCCAATCCGCAGCACAGCTATACCCGCCATCTGCTTGCAGCAGAGCCGAAAGGCACACCACCGGCAGCCAACAGCAATGCGCCGGTTGTGCTGACCGGCAAGGACATCAAGGTCTGGTTTCCGGTCCGAACCGGATTTTTGCGCCGCGTAACAGACCACGTCAAAGCCGTAGATGGCATTGATATTGCTGTGCGCGCCGGGCAAACAGTCGGCGTTGTCGGAGAGTCCGGCTCGGGCAAAACCACTTTGGGTCTGGCATTGTGCCGCATGATTTCGTCAAAGGGAGAAATCACCTTCGACGGCGAGAGAATAGACCAGCGCTCGTTCAAGGACATGCGGCCGCTGCGCAAACATATGCAGATCGTGTTTCAGGACCCCTATGGTTCGCTGTCACCCCGCATGCCGGTTGGCGACATTGTGGCCGAGGGCCTGACCATTCACGAGCCCGGAATTTCGGCTGATGCGCGGGAAGAGCGGGTCATTGCTGCGCTTCGCGAGGTTGAACTGGACCCCGAGACGCGCTTTCGCTATCCGCACGAATTTTCCGGCGGCCAGCGCCAGCGCGTGGCAATTGCCAGAGCCATGGTTCTGAACCCACGCTTTGTCATGCTGGATGAGCCAACCTCGGCGCTGGACATGAGCGTGCAGGCGCAAGTGGTCGACCTTCTGCGCGATCTGCAGCGCAAGCACAATCTGGCATATTTGTTCATCAGCCATGACCTCAAGGTTGTGCGGGCGCTGGCCAATGAGGTGATTGTCATGCGCGGTGGCAAGGTGGTGGAGAGCGGCCCGACGCAGGAGATCTTCAGTCAGCCCAGAACAGATTACACCAAGGCGTTGATGGCTGCGGCTTTTGATGTGCGAACAGTCTCTTCAGGCAACAAGGCATAATGACCGAAACATCTTTGCTGCGGCTGGCAGATCTGCCGCTGGATTTCACCATTGACCGTGTGGACAGACTGGCAGAGGCTTTTCGTCCGCTGGACAGTTTTCATGTCACCCATGCCAGTCTGGACGGGGAAAAGCGCTACAGCGTGCGCCGGGAAATGCTGCGAGCGCATAAGGCAGCGATTGTCATCCCCTATGACCCGGCTACCGACCAAATCGTTGTCATTCGTCAGTTTCGCATTGGTGCGGCAATTCAAACGCCAAATGCAGCGGCTCTGGAGCTTCCCGCCGGGCTTGTAGACGAGGGTGAAACCCTGGCCCAGGCCGCAAGCCGCGAACTGACGGAAGAAACCGGCCTGACTGCCAGCGTCATAAAACCCTGCTTCACGGTCATGACATCACCCGGCCTGTGCGATGAGGTGGCAGCGTTCTTTCTTGCAATTGTCGATGCGTCCCGCCTGAACGGTCGCGCCGGCGTAGAAGAAGAGCATGAGGACATCCTGCCCTTTGCCGCCAGTGTCGATGCGCTGCTTGATGCTGCCGATGCCGGGCAAATTGCCAATGGCATGCTGTTCACAGCCTTGCAATGGTTCGCCAGAAAAGGCAGAGGATTGGCGCAGCAGGTGGCAACAGAGTGAATGGGTGACGTTTGACAGTTCTTGTTTCAACCAAGGCAGAAGCTCTGGATGGCTGGTGCACCGGACTGGCAGCGCATCTGCCGGATGAAGTGGTCAAACCCGCCGCTGATGCTGTGAACGATCCCACGATCGAGTTTGCCGTTCTCTGGCAGCAGCCGGGAGATCTGATTGCCAATCTGCCAAACCTCAAAGCTATTTTCTCGCTGGGCGCCGGCGTGGATCACATTCTGCGCGACACCAATCTGCCGGATGTGCCGATTGTGCGCGTGGTGGCGGAAGACCTGACCAGCCGCATGAGTGAATATGTGGTCTGGCGGGTGCTGGACCATTTCCGTCAGGGCCGGCTCTATCGTGAACAGCAGTCTGCCCATTTGTGGAGCGAGCGGCCGCAGCTTGCCGCTGGCGCGGTTTCTGTCGGCATTCTGGGCATGGGAGAATTGGGGCAGGATGCAGCAAAAAAGCTGCAGATGCTTGGCTTCAATGTGTGCGGCTGGAGCCGCAGCGCAAAAGAGGTCAGTGGCGTGAAAGGCTACAGCGGCGCTGCCGGGCTGCAGGATTGCCTTGCCGCCAGTGACATTGTGGTGGTTCTGCTGCCTCTGACTGCGCAAACGCGCGGGTTGATCGACAACAGATTTTTGTCGGCCATGAAGCGGAAAACCCCTTTGGGCGGGCCGGTTCTGATCAATGCCGGACGTGGCGGCCTGCAAAAATCCGAAGACATTCTTGCTGCTTTGTCGGATGGCAGGCTCATGGAAGCCTCGCTGGATGTGTTCGAGCAGGAGCCCCTGCCCTCTGACAGCCCCTTCTGGGCGCATCCGCGGGTGTTTGTAACGCCACATGCCGCCGCAGCGTCAGACCCGGGCGCATTGGCCAGGGTCATTGCAGGGCAGATCAAGGCGTATCGGGCAGGCAAGCCGCTGTCGGGAATTGTTGACAGGCAAGCGGGCTATTAAGGTCTCAGGTGGCAGCACCGTCACCTGTGCCCCCCTGCCCCTTACTCAAAAACAATGCGCGGCGCGGGAATAACGCCCCTGCCCTCAAGCTGCGACATAACCTGCGCTGCAATATCGAGATAGACCCGCGCTGTAGGGCCGTCAGGTTGTGTTGCTACCAGTGGCTTTCCGGCATCGGATGTTTCGCGAATTTCCATTTCCAACGGGACTTCCCCCAGAAACGGCACGCCCAGCCGCTCCGCTTCCGCGCGTGCGCCGCCATGGCCGAAAATGTCATAGCGCCGGCCAGTATCCGGAGCGATGAAATAGCTCATATTCTCGACGATGCCGAGCACAGGCACCTCCACCTTGCGGAACATGGCAAGGCCCTTGCGGGCATCAATCAACGCCAGATCCTGCGGGGTTGAAACCACCACGGCTCCGGCCAGCGGCACCTGCTGCGCCATGGTCAACTGCGCATCGCCGGTGCCGGGCGGCATATCGACGACAAGCACATCCAGTTCGCCCCATTCCACTTCGCGCAGCATCTGGGTCAGCGCCGAAATGACCATTGGCCCGCGCCATATCATCGGGGTGTCTTCCTCGACCAGAAAACCCATGGACATAGTTTTCAACCCGTAGGCTGTCATCGGCAGCAGAGTGCGCCCGCCCACGGTTTGCGGCTTGCCTTTCAGCCCCAGAAGACGGGGGATGGATGGGCCATAAATATCAGCATCCAGCAGGCCGACACGCAGGCCTGTGGCAGCCAGCCCCAATGCCAGATTAACCGCAGTCGTGGATTTACCAACCCCGCCTTTACCAGAGGCAACGGCGATGATGCGTGCAATGCCCGGAACGCCTGGCTTGCCGGAACTGCGTGCTGGTGGTGCGGCGGCCGGCCTGGCCGGTGGCGTTGAGCGATTGGCCGCGCCACTGCGCTCTGCTGTGAGTGCGATCATGGCGGATTCAATACCGTCCAGCCTGGCAATTTCCTTTTCAGCTTGCAGGCGCAGCGGTTCAAAGGCCTGCGCATCTGCTGCTGGAACTGTCAGGGAGAAGAAGGCCTTGCCATCGGCAAGGAAAACTTCGGACACCATACCCCGGGAAACAATATCGGCACCGCCATCCGGCGTTGGCAGCCGGCGCAGAATGGTCAGGATCGAATCTTTGAGTGCGGCATTCACGAGGAAAACTCCCGGACAACAGAAAAGTCAGTGTCAGTTACCAATTGGTACGGTGAGACATAAAGCATTTCCCGTTGAAACGGAATCGTTTCAACGACAGGACAATGCGTCAAGACGAAAAGTCATTCGCTTCTAGTGAAGGCGTGATGGTCTCAAACACACTAGGCCAACAGCAACTCAAAATGATATATGATCAAAATACTCACATTTAAGGTCGAATCATGAGCCAGGAACCTCGCAGTCTTTTGCAGCCCGTTACACAGGAAGTCAGGGCGCAGGCACGCCAACTCGTTCGTACGGCGCGCCATGCCACAATGGCCAGCATTGTGCCGGACACCGGGGCGCCTCTGGCAAGCAGGGTGCTGGTTGCGCCCGATATTACCGGCGATCCGGTCATTCTGATTTCCGATCTCTCCGGCCATAGCCAGAGCCTCAAAAATGACGCGCGTGCATCTGTTATGTTCGGCCAGCCCGGCAAAGGCGATCCGCTGGCGCATGCCCGCATAACGGTCAATGGTCTGGCAGAGGAGATCGGCAAGGAGCATGCGGATTATGAGCGCATCCGCTTTCGCTTCCTCCTGCGCCAGCCAAAAGCTGGGCTTTATATGGATTTTCCGGACTTCCGGTTTTTCCGCATCAACCTGTCTGATGCTTCGTTAAATGGCGGTTTTGGCAAAGCTTATGCGCTGGTGCGCGATGATCTGACAGAAACTGTTGCAGATGATATTGTTGCGGCGCAAAAGCGGGTGGTCGAGCATATGAACGACGACCATGCCGATGCTATCGAGCGAATTGTTGTGCATGCGGGTGGCGAGGCGGGAGACTGGCTGATTGGCAGCATAGACCGCTTCGGCTCTGATTTTGTGCGCGGCGACAAAGTGTTCCGCGTAGAGTTTCCAAGCGAAATCACCACCGGGAAAGATTATCATATGGCATTTGTCGGCATGGCCCGCGCTACAGCCGGGCATAGTTGAATGCAAAAAAGCGGGCGGAAAATCCGCCCGCTTTTATATTGGTTACCGGTAACCGTCGGGGCAGCGCGCAACATAACGCTGGCCACGACCATCGCGGTAGACGCACTCGCCCGGACGGCTGGTAGCCGCGCCCAGAAGCGCGCCAGCGCCAGCGCCAATGGCACCGCCGATCAATGCGCCCTGCAGGTCGCCGCCGACAGCAGCGCCAATGGCCGCGCCGCCGAGACCGCCCACAGCAGCTGGCGCTACTATATCCTGACTCGGCGCCTGGCAACCCGCCAGCGCGAAGGTGAATGTCGTTAGTCCGACGATTAGGAGCTTTTTCATAGTTACAGTTCTTTCAGCTTTTCGTCCCTGATCCGTATGTCCCATATATCGCGGCAGGAAGCTACGCCTAGAGCCATTTCACCAGATTTGCGAAAATGGTTTTTTCTCAAACCTGAGTTGCGGCAACTTTGTCCTGCATCATATGGAACTGCGTATCCGGGATCATCAGATGATAGTGTAAACCATCATGACGGTAACTCAGTTCCGCAGAACCGCTCACAGAATTGGGAACGATGCGCTCAAGCGTAGATGTCCCAAACCGCGTATTACGATCCTGGTCGACATGCGGGCCGTTCTTTTCATGCCAGGTCAGGCTCAGGCATCGCTGCCCTTCCTGCTCGGTAAATTTCGTTTGAATTTCCACTATGCCGATTTGAGCTGTCAGCGCGCCGTAAGAGGCTGCATTGACGGCCAGTTCATGCAGGGCAAGACCGACATGCAGGGCAGCAGTGGGCGACAGATAAACGTCTGGCCCGCTCACAAGCACCTGACGCATGCCATCCGGGGCATAGCGCTCTACCTGCAGAGTGATCAGGTCGGCCAATCCGGCCCCCCGCCAGTCCGTATCGGTCACAATATCCTGTGATGAGGCAAGCGACTGGATCCGCCCACGAAACCGCACCAGAAATTCCGGCACCGTGATCGAGTGTCGCGCCGTCTGGCTCGCCAGACTTTGTATAATGGCAAGAAGATTTTTTGAGCGATGCGAAAGCTCTCGAAGCAAGGTCTTCAAGGTCGCTTCGCGCTGCTTCTGCTCGGTAATTTCCAAGGAAGCGCCAATGATGCCGATAATTGCGCCGCTCTCATCACGATCTGCATCAAGGCGAATATCAAACCACCTGGTCACTTCACCGCACATAATCTGCAGTTCGAAGCGATCTGGCTCTCCAGTGGCCAAAACCTTGCGTTTCAGCTCGGTGCATTGTTGGGCTTTTTCCGGGGCTAAAAAATCTTCGTCCCGCTTGCCGTTGGCGGCCAGTTCCAGCCATGAGCCTTCACCATTGAAAATCCACAGATATCGAAGGCCCTCATCCTGAGCAAACAGGGCCATTTCCGTATTCGCCAATGCGCGAAGAGCTTTATACGCAACCATAACTTACACGCCTCAACCCCGCCTTCGCGTCAGCGACTCCTGTGTCACGCATTTTTTGAAACATTCACGGGGCGACCATTCAACTAACAAGATTTGATGCTGCCATTCAGGCTGCATGGCGAATTCTTAAAACAGGCCCTTCATTACGGCAAAAGGCGCGCCGGTTTGATCAATAACCGTCGCGCGCCTTTTCGGTTCCGTTACAAAAACTGTCTTGAAACGTCACTTATGCCGCCAGCTCGTTATCCGTTTCGAAAAACAGCGCCTGACTGATCAGCGCCTTCACCATGTCCGGGTTGAATGGCTTGGTAACAAGGAATGTCGGCTCCGGACGCTCACCTGTCAGAAGACGCTCGGGGAATGCGGTGATGAAGATGACAGGAACCGAGACGCGAGACAGAATTTCGTTGACCGCATCGATACCCGAAGAGCCATCTGCCAGTTGGATATCGGCCAGAACCATGCCCGGCTTCTGCTGTTCAAAAAGGTTGATCGCTTCTTTGTAGGTCCGGGCGATGCCGGTTACATCGTGGCCAAGACTTTCAACCATCTGCTCGATGTCCATCGCGATGAGCGGCTCATCCTCAATGATCATGATATTGGTGGAAACCTGTTCGCCAATATCGGTGCTGGCCTGATCAATCAGCGCAGAAAACTCTGCTTCGGAAACGCCCAGAATGGTTGCAGCTTCGTCAATCGAAAAGCCTTCTACCGCTACCAGCAAAAATGCCTGCCTTGGCGCCGGGGAAATGGCCCGCAGATTGCGCGAGGCTTTCTCTTCCCAGGCAGATGTCGGGCTGTCTTCACGAATGTTGACCGTCAGCGACTGCCAGAGCGACGAGAACAGCCGATAAAGAGCAATGCGCGGGCTTTGTTCAATATCAAAAAGGTCAGGATCAGCAATCAGCGCTTCCAGCACTGCCGCAACATAGGCATCGCCGCTGGACTGAGAGCCAGTCAGCGCGCGCGCGTATCGGCGCAGATAAGGAATGTGGGGCGCTATTCGCGAAGACATCGGCATGGAAATTCCCCTTGGACCGGCAGCTTGCCGGAATCAGCAATGTAACAGCGGCGGATATGGTGCAGTTTGTATAAATTCAAACACCCTTGCGAATAAAGATGCCATATTTTTGATTGCCACCTTGTTATTTTGTCCGGCAACCCAATCATATCTGCAAGTGTAAACCTGCCCGGCCCTTAAAACAAACGGCACCTACGTCCTTGCTGTTTTGGTCATCAGGCACATCTAATTGTGCGGTTGACGTCTGCGTGCGGTTTGGTCACCGGTATAAACGCTCTGAATGATTTTGATTCTGTGAGGTTGAATTGGACCATCAACAAAGACCCCCGAAGGCTTCTCTCGACAAGAGCCCTAGCGCGCCCGACACGAGCGCTGGCTCGGCGATCGGCAAGCGTTTGAAAGCCTATTATGAAGATGTTGCCAGCGAACCGGTCCCAGACCGCTTTCTTTCGCTGCTTGAGCAATTGGATGCTGCCGAGAAAAAAACAAAATCCGGCACAGGAGAATGACACGCGATGGACCAGCAATCGGACTTCAGAGCCGAATTGATTGCAATTATTCCAAACCTGCGCGCATTTGCCACCTCTTTGACGGGCTCGTCTGACAGAGCAGACGACCTTGTGCAGGAAACTCTGGTCAAAGCCTGGGACAAACAGAAAACCTTTCAGCCTGGAACCAACATCAAAGCCTGGCTCTTCACCATTCTTCGCAACGAATTCTACACTCAGATGCGCAAGAAAGGCCGTGAGGTTCAGGATGTTGATGGCATCCACGCCATGAAACTGGCGGGCCATCCCGAACAGATGGGCCATCTGGACTTTCAGGATTTTCGTCGGGCGCTGGACACTTTGCCTGATGATCAGCGCGAGGCACTGGTGCTGATCGGCGCATCCGGATTTTCCTACGAAGAAGCGGCTGAAATCTGCAAATGTGCTGTTGGCACAATTAAAAGTCGGGTATCGCGTGCGCGCAGCCGCCTGACAGAGGTTCTCGCGATTGAGGGTGAAGGAGATTACGGGCCGGATTCAATCTCATCCCAGATTATCGGGCTAGCCCCTACTGCGTAATACCGGAACCGTCCGCTTCTGCGTGCATTATCTTGGCGCGGGATGAAATTTGCAGCAGTTCTGCCGGCAAGCCGTCTAAGCCAGACTTTCTAATGAAAGGAAAATTTTTCCATGTCGAACACCAAACCCAACACTCCCAGGACTAACGAGACGGGAAATGCAAACCCGGCTGCCGAGGGCGATCTGGAAACACAGGTCAAGCGTTTGCGGGAAGATTTTACACAAATTGCCGAAACGCTGAAAGGCATGGCCGGAAACCGGGCAAATTCTGCACGCGCGCAGGCTTCTTCACTGACCGGCGACCTGAAGGACACTGGCGAGCAATATTTTCGTCAGGCCCAACAGACTGTTGGCGAATTTGAAGAGCAGCTGAGCGAAAAGGTGCGTGCAGAGCCTGTCAAAGCGGTGCTCATTGCTGCTGCGGTTGGCTATTTCTATGCCAGACTCTTCAAAAATTAATCCATGCTGGGACAACTGATCACCAAGGTTTTCACGGGCGAGGCCTCAATATTTCTGGCGCGATTGCGCCAGATGGCCATCATTTACGCCCTCATGGCATTTGTGGCGTTTTTTCTGGCGTTCTTCCTGATTGTGTCAGGCTATATCTGGCTAACGCAAACAGTTGGGGCTTTGCCTGCGGCTTTGTACTTTGCCGGAGGCTGCGCGGTCTTGCTGGCAATTCTTTACATTGTATTGCTGGTGGTTGGGCGCCCTCCGAAAGAGCGCGCCAGCGACAGGTTGCAGCGTGACGTGGCGTCTATCGCCGGTGTTGCCGCCCTTGCGAACGCGCCGTCGCTTTTGCGCTCAGTGAAGCGCCGCAAAGGTTTGGTGCTCATTCCCGTCGCCGGCCTGGCGGTATGGGCAGCCGTGAGAGCTTATGCGTCCCGCCGCAACACGAGATAAATGACCGCTCGCGGCGTTGCGGCGAGCGGAATAATTTTGCTCATTATCGCGGCACATGCGGATCGAATCCTTCCGTCATCCGTTAATTTTCTTGAACAGCAAACAACGGGAAAAACAGATGGCCGAAAAAATCAGAACAAATGATGCACGTCAGGGCCGCAAGGGCAGCCGTGTGCTGGTTATGCTTCTGACCGCGTTGGCACTTTGTCTTGTCGTCTTTGCGGGTCTTGGCATCTACGGAAAAATTCTTCCTGACGAGAACATAGGCGGCACCCCGGCAGCGACATCCGATCCAAGCACGGCGCCCGAACAGCCAGCAAATACTGGTATTGTCAGCCCGCCTGCCGCTACTCCCCAATAGGTTTGATCAACAACGACCTATATGCCCCAATAACAGAATTGGAGCCGAAAATGACAGTGACAGAGGTTAAAGGTGAGGGTTTCGTGGTAGCGCTTGACGAAGAGGTCCAGCCGCAGGAGGCAATGCCGGAAGTTGATGCAGCAGAAATAGAAGCCTTGTTATCCGACGAAACCATGCCGGTTGACGAGAAGCACGCCCGATTGCATGTCTGGGCCAAGGCGTTGGGAGAGCGGGACGATACGGATTTGAATCCGTATCCTGACGGCTTGCTGGAGCAGATCAACGAGGCGCTGGCTCTTCTGGCTGAAGGTGGCCACACCTACAATGCTGGTGACGGTGAAGCGGACAGATAAGACGCTTCATCCGGAACCAGAACTTTCAGCTTTTTCGGCTCAATGATGATGGTTGAATGGCTCGCAAGATCTTCGAGCTCGCCGTCCCGCACGGCGCGCTTGTGAAAGTTTATGCCAGGGTAGACAATCTCGATTTTGTCAGTGGTCACGACGCTGAGCGACGGATTGTCTTTCCACCGTCCGCGCCAGACATCCAGGCCCAGTTGTGCCAGTTCTTTTCTGGTCGTGCCTCGACAGATATAAACTCCCAATACACCACCAGCAGGATCATCTGAAAATGGCAGGTGACCGGTGCCGTAGAGATTGTTGGACACAGCCACTGCAGGGGTGACAATCGTCTCCGACCGGCCCTCTACATTCAGTTTCAATTGCAGCATCGGCAATTTCTGCAATGTAAGCGCCATGGCCCGCGTCGACGCCCAGATTTTTCCGACTTTTGATGCATAGTTCAGTTTTTCGCGCATGCGCACCATGCGAGCATGCATCCCCACTGCGTATTGATGGACGAATGGCTTGCCGTTCACCGAAGCTATGTCAACTCTCGCAACGGTTCCCGCCGCTAGGGCGTGAATGGCAGCGGACAGTTCCAACGGAATTTGCAGCGTTCGAGCGTACAAGTTCATGGTGCCAGCGGGCAGGATGCCCAAAGCAAGCTCGGTTCCGGCCAATGCTCCCGCAGCACAGGAAATCGTCCCGTCTCCCCCGCCCGCAATAACACCATCTATATCTGTTCGGCGAGATGCGGCTTCTAAAGCAGCCTCAATGTCTGCACTGTCGAGAACTTCTATATCAACTATATGTCCGTGCAGCATAAACTCGTCACGCAGCAGTGCGCAGAGCATATCCATATTGGCGGTTCGTAAAGTTCCGCCCTGCTGATTGAGAATGACATGAAATTTCATCGAAACGATCCGCCAATGCTGCAGCTACCGCCAACAGTGCAATTATAACCTTGACATATTTGTGATGGCTGGAACCATCCCTCTGGTCAAATGTTATTCCCTCGATCTGAAAATCAGAGGGCCTGCATGATTGGCCTGACCGGATGGCGCCTGAAAAGGCAGAAAATTGCAAGTTATTTGCAGCTTCAAGGGTGCGACCAATTCGGATGCACTTGAGTTTAGCTATTCCGGTCAGTGCACGAGCTGTGGTCCAGTTAGTAAAAGGGAGACTTTCGTTTATGACTCGTAAAATTATCGCCACCTTGGCTGTTTCGACCCTTCTGGCCACCGGCGCAATTGCGCAGGAAACTGGAACTCCAGCAACAACCACGCCGCCAGCAACGACAGCTCCGGCTGACACAACCCCCATGGCGCCAGCAGACACCACACCAATGGCACCAGCTGATACGGCACCAGCCGCACCGGTAACACCAATGGCACCGGATGCTGGCACAGCAACCACAACAACTGCACCAGCCGCTGAAACATCGGCACGACCAGCAGATCTGATGCCTATTACGGGCGCTGAACTGACTGCCGACAAGCTGATGGGCACGACGGTTTATGGACCGGATGACAGCTCGCTGGGCCGTGTTGGCGACATTGCGCTGACAGCGGACGGCACAGTTGACGCGATCATCGTTGATGTTGGCGGTTTCCTCGGAATTGGCTCCAAGCCAGTTGCAGTTGCCATGGACAATCTGCAGTTCCAGCAGGATTCGGGTGGTTCGCTCTACGTGACAACAGACTTCACACGTGAGGAACTGGATGCAGCTCCGGAATATGACAGCGAAACATATTCCACTAACCGCGACACGATGCGGATCGAGAGCGGCACTGTCACTCCATAATTGACGGACAATGTTTGTAGAATTTCTACAAACAAAATCAGGCCAGAGCAACGTATAGTTGCTCTGGCCTTTTTGCATTTTGCTAAAAGTACTATCTGAGGTGCATTGCTGCCTTCTATTTTTTTTAGATATACGATCTACGAAAATGCAATCTCCTCGTAGTGTATTGAACTTTCGGTTGTCGAAATTTCTGAAAGTTCTCTAATGTATATAAAGTGATCAACATGGGTTCGACTGCTGAGGCCATAGAGCAAACTCAGGAACTTCTTTCGGCAATCGCAGCATCAATCCAAGATTATCAGGAAATAAAGCTTGAGGTTTCAACGTTTGATGAGTTGATCGCCACGCTTTTCGCACCTCTGGCATTGGAAAATCAGACAGGCCCTGCCTTCGATGCACCAGATCGGTGGCAGGCGGTATTGAAGGTCGCTGTGAATGCCGAAACGGTTGTTCGCACGACTGACAGTCTGCAGGCCGAGAGCCAGCCGATATCCGTGATCAGCACTCAGGAGATCCTCAAAAAACCATTTGACGCATTCTATGACGCCGCGTGGCACAATGCCCGCACGTTCGGGTCTGTTGCCAAGGTTGAGAAGGCACGCGACCATGAGTTGATGCTCGAGCTTTTCCGCGAGCGTATGATGCTAAGGCTCGGCCGGCAGCAACGCCGCATTCCAGGAAATGGCGGCAATGCCGGATTTTTGGGTGCCCCGAGCGTCAACGCGATCAGCGGAGCAGATGCGCCTCCATTGGGCCTTCCAGTCTCGAAATATTATGAAATCGTGGCAAGAGGCAACAATGGCGGGGAAGAACTCCGTGCCATTACAACTGATCTGGAGCTGAAAAATTTTGCCGGTGCAATCATGGCTCGGCAAAGTTTCACCTTTCTGCTGTCTCTTATAGATTTTGCAGAAGTGACTGTATCAGGTGGGGAGAAGGTTTCGGACCTTATCGGATATGCCAGCAAAACGGCAAACCTGATCACCGAGGGATATTTCTCCTATAAGCTCCTCCAACTCTACACGAGCTCGAACGGCCTTGAAACCAACCTTGGCGCTGGAACAATGCAGGCCGGTGGCAAAGCGCTTGCCGCAGTTTCCGCATTGCGTGCGGCAACGTCCATTGCCAGACTTGTAGAAAACCTCGACGCTGACGGGCTGAAAATTGCGGCGATCAGTTCGCAGGTGACTGCGGACCTGGCATATGCCGCACGCGGCCTCAGCTTTCTTGGCAAAGCGAGCAATGTGATCACCCCCGGCTTTGCCCTGCAACAGGCTGGCATTTCCACCATCGGCACCGTTGCCAATGTGCTGTCTGGTTCGCTGAATATAGCAGATGCAGCCCGCAGCCATGGCGCTTCGGCGGGTGACATTGCCGCAGCCAGCAGTGAATTGGTCTGGCAGTTATTGTCCAGCTACGGCGTTGCTTCGGCAACTGCGCCAGCAGGCATGCTGCTGTGGACAGCCGCTTCCATGTTTCAGCCCACTGCCATTAGCAACGCTGTCAAGCTGGCGGAAATGCGCGATGCCGCCTGGAAAACCTATGCCGAAACAAAATGGTCTGGCGACTGGGCCATCGGCAAATATTACGACAATCAGCACACACAGGCGGTCATATCCGCCATTCCAATCGCCAATCTGTTCTCCGGATTCCTTCAGTTTGCCTTTAATGGTGATGCCTTGGGCCACACCATTCTGAAAGACTATCTGGGCCGAGCAGGCGCTGATGGCACAGTTGAAAGCGCTGTTCAGGATTTCTGGAATGACGGTTTTGACACGCGTGAGAAGCAAGCGCAGCAAGGCTACATCGATTCCATGAAGGCGCTGGCCGCGTCAACCGAAGTCAAGCGCGTTGTGGCAGTGACCGGCCAGGAATTGCGCGCAGACATGGCGCAGGTGGCCGGGATCACCGGTGGCAAAATTGCGCAAGGTGTCAAAAGCGGCGTCAATTACATGTATGTTGAAGACGGGAGCAGCGCAAAGCCGAGCAAAAACGGGCTGTATGGTCAGTCTTTGGTATCTGATATTATTGATATCAACTCCGGCGCCTCGTCTCAGTATTTCACCATGTTGACCCCATTGATGCGGGTAACGGATGAGAGCCGCGCCTCCGCGGTGGCAGGTAAAAACACTCGATATGGATCCAGCCTGCCGAGAGCCGGCGACAAAGCAATGGAGATTGTTGACGGCGCCAGCCACACAACTGCCGATGTGCGCAATTTTGCATCCTTCGAACTGGCGGCAAATACGCGAACCAGAGGTTCTGACAGTGGCCTAAGTCTAAAAATGGGCGCTGGCGATGACATGGTCATTTTGGGCCTGCGCGCCGCGGGCGTGGATGGTCAGGATGGTTTTGACGGCGTCGACTATCGTTTTGCTCTGAGCCAGAGCCATGCGGACAGCCATGCCTTGAAAGTGGTTGCCACCAGAAACCCATCAACGCCCTATGGTTACGAAGCCACCAAAACTGGTCTGGGCACAGTGCACAATGTGGTTGAAAAAACCGAGACCTTTTCCCAAGGCAAGGAAACACGCACCATTGTTTCCCGCACAATCGTCACCGTGAAGGACTTTTACACTCAAGGCCAGACCGACACGCTGTCCAGTATCGAGTGGATCTACGGTTCAAACCTGAATGATCAGATGATGGGCGGCGATTGGGACGACAGTTTCTTTGGAAACAGTGGTGATGATGAATTGCGTGGCCACAAGGGTAACGACCGGCTGACTGGCGGCGCAGGGGACGATATTCTGGATGGCGGCGACGGGTCTGACCTGCTGATCGGCGGGGAAGGCGATGACTACATTATCGGCCTGAACTCGACTGATGCCATATCCCCTGCCGCGGTTGCAGGCGACACGCTGATTGGCGGAGAAGGAAAAGACACAATCAAAGCTGGTGGCGCCAATGATCTGATTTTCGGCGACGATGCGTCAACTGGCGAGAATGACGCGACGCAACCGGCGGAGAAAGCCGGGGTCAATTACAGTGACACAATTGACGGTGGTGCCGGCGACGACATCATTGATGGTGGCTTTGGCAATGACCGCATTGAAGGAGATGACGGCAACGATCAGATATTCGGCGGCAGCGGCAATGATACCCTGATGGGCGAGGCTGGCAATGATACGATTTGGGGCGGCAGCGGCAATGACAGCATTACAGGCGGCAGTGGAGAAGATGCCCTGTATGGCCAGGATGGTGATGATTGCATCGAGGCGGGGGCGGACAACAGCGTTCTGGCAGGTGGCGCAGGCCGGGACCTGCTGAAGGGCGGTCTTGGAAACGACATTCTCATTGGCGGCGAAGGCAGCGATGTCATGCGCGGTGGCGAGGGCAATGACATTATTTTTGACGATGCCCGCTCCCGCAACGCTCAGAACGAGTTCTATGGAGAAGGCGGCAACGACATTCTGGTTGCTGGCGACGCAACCCTTTTCGATCTGTTTGATGGCGGCGCGGGCAACGACATTCTCTCCTTACGGTTCATAAGCAAGGGGGTTGATGTCAACATTGATCGCAAGTCAGTTGACTGGCTTGGTGGCACAACTCCGACAAATGACACGCTGCGCAGCATCGAGTGGCTGGAAGGCTCGGAACACAACGACAGTCTGACTGGTAACGCGCAGGACAACCGGTTGATCGGGCGGGGTGGCGATGACACGCTGAATGGCGGTTCCGGCAAGGATGTTCTGTTTGGCGGTGCTGGCCGGGATGAAATCTACGGTGGCCTGGGCGCCGATATCATCGATGGTGGCGCAGGCAATGACCAGATTTACGGACGTGGCGGCGACAGCATGTTCTTCGACGGAGAGTTTGGCCATGATGTCGTGCAGGCTGAAGACGGAGCGGACCTCAGTGGCAGCCTGTTTGTCTTTACAGGCGTTGACTATCGCAACCTGTTCTTCACAAGGCACTTGGACAGCCTGCTGATCAGACGCGAGCAGGTCATCACCGGGGTGGATAAATCCGAATATCTCGGAATAGCCGGCGTTATGATTGTCGATTATTTTACGGGCAACAACTCATCCAAGGTCGCCTTTGCCGATCAGAACGGGTCCGCCCTTGTGGGGATGCAGGTGAACATGCTGATCGACGCCATGTCCTCCGGGCTCGACACCGGCGTGGGCACAAGCGGTTTTGCAAGCTTCATGGCACCCATCTGGGCCAATGCGTGGGCGGTCACAAGCACTGCGTGATGCCTGAAACACAAGGTCAAGTGCTCAACACGGCCGTTTCAAACACTCGCGTTTTTGCTGCAAAGCACCATGGCGTTCCAGGCAGAAATGCTTCAGGCAACATTTCGCGCAACAAAACGTTACGAAAGAAAACGCCGTTTGGTAGAAATTTGTGAAGAATGGTCATCAATGATGGTTTAGCGATAATGCTATAAGGGCAGATGATATCGCCGATCATGGCAAAGGAACCAATGGCCTTCATTCGACAGATATTTGCCGCACTGTTTGTTGTCTGCGCGCTGGCGCTGGTTTCGTTGTGGGCGTTTGAAACACCGGGCCGCGCATTGTTGGCATACCGCGACAGTCTGCCCTCCCCGCTCGTCTCTCTGGTCGAAGCAGTCTCACGCGGGTCGGAAACAAAAATTTCCGCCACGCCCCAGCGCTCGCGCCAAAATCAGGCGACACTGGTTGTAACCGATATCGTCCGACCAGACGTCACTCGCGACAGGTTGCGCACAATCGGCACCGGGCAGGCTCAGCGTTCAGTTGCCATTTATCCGGACGCAACCGGACTGGTTCAGGAAATCAATGTGCGCTCTGGCGACGCGGTTGAACAGGGGCAGGTTCTGGCCACCCTGCGCAACAGCAACGAGACAGTGGCAGTCCAGCGGGCCCGCATTGCACTGGAAGCGGCGCAGGAACAGGCCACCCGCTACCAGTCGTTGCTGCGCACCGGGGCAGTCACGACCGTGCAGAATGATGAAGTGCGCCGCGCGGTGGAAGCCGCTGCATTGGACCTTCAATCAGCGGAAATCGCCCTGGAAGACCGCAATATCACCGCGCCGATCAGCGGCCGCATCGGCCTTGTGACGCTTGAGCCGGGAGCGCTGGTTTCAAACCAGACGTTGGTTGCAACTCTGGATGACCGGTCGCAATTGAAAGTAGTGGTTGAAATACCGGAGGCATTCGTTCCGCAAATTGCACTCGATCATGCGGTAACAGCCATACCCACGACCCGCACGGGCAAGCAATATAGCGGGCAGATTTCGGCGCTGGACAACCGGGTTGATGCTGCCAGCCGCACCTTGCGCGCCGAAGCAACCGTGGACAATGTAGCCGATGACTTACGGCCCGGAATGTCTTTCACGGTGGATATCGGCTTTCCCGGCCAGCAATATCTTTCTGTCGATGCACTGGCTGTTCAGTGGGAACGCTCGGGCCCCTATGTCTGGGTTGTGTCTGACGGGGCGGTTCGCAAGGCATCTGTGAACATCATCGAACGCAGCGTGAACCGGGTTCTTGTATCTTCCACCGAGCTGGCCGCTGGAGATGCGGTGGTGACAGAAGGGCTGCAGCAGTTGCGCGAGGGCGCACCTGTGCGCCAGCAGAACCCGGCAGCACTGCCTGCCCTGCCGGATGAAGTGCCAACCGTTGACCGTTCGCCGGCAGCAAGCGGCGACAGGGCCTTCCTTGCACAGGGTGATGTGCCCGGCCAGACAAGATCTGCAACGCCATGAGCAAGATGGCACAGGATGGTGTAACCAAATTCACCTCGCTGTTCATCCGACGGCCGGTTCTGACGCTGGTCCTGAACATGCTGATACTGGTTGCCGGTCTGGCAGCTTTCCAGTCCGTTGAAATCCGTGAACTTCCAAATGTCGATCGCCCGGTCATTACCGTAACCACAAGTTATGAAAGCGCTTCGCCCGAGGCGGTCGACCGGCAGGTGACGAGTGAGGTGGAAAGTGCCATTGCCAGAGTTGCAGGCATCGTTTCCATTTCATCCAGCTCGCGGCTTGGCAACAGCCGGGTTGTCATTGAATTTTCCGATTCAACCGACCTTAATGTTGCAGCCAATGATGTGACGAATGCGGTTGCGGCAATTGCCAACCGGCTGCCGGATGACGCTGATGAGCCGCGCATCGTCAAAGCTGATGCGGATGCCGACGCAATCATGCGGCTGGCCGTTCTTTCCCCCTCCATGAAGATTGAGGACCTGACAACGCTGGTCGACGACCAGATTGCAGACAGAATTGCCGCCGTGGAGGGCGTGGCGGAGGTTACGCTGTCTGGCGACCGCGAGCAGCAGATCTATATCGACATTCGCGCAGATGAGCTGGCGACACGCGGCCTGACGCTGACCGATCTGACAGACGCGCTGGCAAACGCTTCCATGGATGTGCCTGCGGGTGCGCTGGAATCTGCCAGCCAGAAGCTGATTGTTCGGGCAGATGCCAACCTTTCCACGCCCGAAGAGTTTGGCGAAATTCTGCTCAATCGCACCACAAGGCTGCACGATATCGCCAATGTCCGCATTGGCCCGGATGAAGCTTCGTCGAAATTGCGGGTTAATGGCCAAACCGGCATCGGGCTGGAAATCGTTCGCCAGGCCGGTGCCTCCACGCTTGCAATCTCAGAGGGTGTGCGCTCCACCATCGAAACGCTGAATGCCGGTTTTTCCGATGGCACCCGAATTGTGCTGATCAGCGATGAAGCCGTGTTTATCAACGGGTCGATTCACGAGGTGCAACTGACCCTTGGGCTTGCGGTGATGATCGTTATTGCGGTTATCTACCTGTTTCTTTTGTCCATGCGAGCAACCCTCATTCCGGCGGCAACAATTCCGGTGGCGCTGATTGGCGTTATCGCCTGTATCTATCTGGCCGGATTTTCCATCAATATCGTCACCCTGCTGGCGCTGGTTCTTGCCACCGGTCTGGTTGTTGATGACGCGATTATCGTTCTGGAAAACATTGTCAGACGGCGGGATATGGGCATGAGCCCGCAGGCTGCCGCCGTTATCGGCACGCGCGAAGTGTTCTTTGCCGTCATTTCCACCACAGCAACCCTGGCTGCAGTTTTTGTACCCATATCGTTTCTGCCCGGCGTTGCGGGCGGCCTGTTCCGTGAATTCGGCTTCGTGCTGGCACTGGCCGTCATCATCTCATCCTTCATTGCGCTGACACTGTGCCCGATGATGGCCTCTCGGCTGCTGGCGCGCGAAGGCCGGCACAACAACACCGGCAAGGTGAAACGTTGGGTGGGCGAAACAGGCGTCAGGCTGGGCCAGATTTACGCCCGGCTTTTGCGGCTGGCCCTGAATTTTCCGCTGGTGGTTGTCGTCATCTCGCTGGTTTTCGCGGGCATTGCCGCTCTGGCTTTTGGCAATATTGCCCGCCAGTTGACCCCGCCGGAAGACCGCGGCGTGATATTGATGATGATCACCGCGCCGCAAAGCTCCAGCCTCGATTATCTGGATGCGCAAATACGCCGGGTGGAAGATATAGTCATTCCCTATGCGGAAAGTGGAGAGGCCACGAGCGCCTATTCCCGCATCGGCATTATGAACGGCAATGCCGCCTTCATGGTGGTGCCGCTGGCAGACTGGAATGCGCGTGAAAGGACACAGCGGCAGATTGCCAGCGAATTGAACGTGGCCTTTGCCGAAATTCCCGGCGTGCAGGTGCAGATCATTCAGCCCAACTCGCTTGGCATTCGTGGTGGTGGCAGAGGCCTGCAATTTGCGTTGACCGGCACATCCTACACCGCACTGGCCGACACGGCAGAGACATTGCGCACGGAAATGGCGGCAGATGGCCGCTGGGGTTCCGTACGGCTGGCATTTGAAGCCACACAACCGCAGCTTTCCGTTTCCATAGACCGCAGCCGGGCTTCGGATCTGGGCATTGATATCAACCGGCTGGGCGTGGCAATGCAGGCGCTGCTTGACGGGCGGGAAATTGGCACAACCTTTGTGGAAGACCGCTCTGTCCCCATCCGGCTGGTGGCATCTGCCGATCCGGTGAATGATCCGGGCGACCTGTCAAACATCTTCCTGCGTGTGCCAGACGGGCGCATCGTGCCACTGTCCACCGTGGTGTCGGTTATGGAAGAACCCATTGCCCCTACCCTGTCGCGGGAAAATCAGGCGCGCGCCGTTGGCATGTCCGCCGACCTGCCAGCCGGTGCCTCCATGCAGCAAAGCTGGAATGAGCTGGCCAGTTTTGCCGCGCCCTATCTGCCTGCCGGCACGCAGATCATTCCGCTGGCTGAAGCCGCCACATTGCAGCAGACATCCAGTGGCCTGACACTGGTTTTCGGTTTTGCCATCATCATTGTGTTTCTGGTTCTGGCTGCCCAGTTTGAAAGCTTTGTGTCGGCCTTTATCATCATCGCCACCGTACCCTTCGGCCTGGCATGCGCGGTGTTCGCTTTATTGTTCTTCGGCGAAAGCCTCAATCTGTACAGCCAGATCGGGCTTGTGCTGCTGGTTGGCATCATGGCCAAGAACGGCATTCTGATTGTGGAATTTGCCAACCAGTTGCGCGATCAGGGGCGCAATGTCCGGCAGGCAATCGAGGAAGCCTCGCTCATTCGCCTGCGTCCGGTGATGATGACGATGATTGCCACCATTGCCGGCGGTGTGCCGCTGATCTTTTCCGCCGGGGCCGGTGCCGAAGCGCGCGCCTCGCTTGGCTATGTCATTGTTGGCGGGCTTGGGCTTTCCACGGTGGCAACACTGTTCCTGACACCGGTGGCCTATCTGGCGCTTGCCCGCTTTTCCCGCCCCAACAGCGAAACAGAGGCAGAGCTGGAGCGCGACATTGCGGCGGCACAAACCAGTCTGCGGTCAGAATAAGCTCTTTCCAAAAGTTCCTGTCATCAGATAAGAAGCGGCATGGCTCTTCCTCCGCTTCTTCGTCTCGACGATATTCACCTGACTTTCGGCGGCACACCGCTGCTTTCCGGCGTTGAATTGAATGTTCTGCCGCAGGACCGCATTGCGCTGGTAGGCCGCAACGGTTCCGGCAAATCCACGCTTTTGAAAATTGCCGCCGGAATTGTCGAACCAGACAAGGGCGAGGTGTTTCGCCAGCCGGGTTCCACTGTGCGCTATCTGGCGCAGGAGCCAGACTTTGGCGATGTGGAGAGCGTGGAAGAGTATGTTGCAGCGGGTCTTGGCCCAGCAGACGACAAATGGCGCGTAGCCCGGCTTCTGGAAGGATTGGGACTGAGAGGCGATGCCCGCCCGGCCGATCTTTCCGGCGGGGAAGCGCGGCGCGCGGCCTTGGCTCGCGTGCTGGCGCCAGAGCCGGACATTGTGCTGCTGGATGAGCCGACCAACCACCTGGACCTGCCAACCATTGAATGGCTGGAAGATGAAGTGCGCGCCATGCGCAGCGCCATTGTCATTATCAGCCACGACCGGCGGTTTCTTGAGCGCACAACCCAGGCCACGGTGTGGATTGACCGGGGCGGCAGCCGCCGCCTGAATGAGGGCTTTGCAGCATTTGAGGGCTGGCGCGACAAGGTGCTGGAAGAAGAAGAAACCGCGCAGCACAAGCTGGACCGAAAGATTGTGCGCGAAGAGCACTGGCTGCGCTATGGCGTGACGGCGCGGCGTACCCGCAATGAACGCCGGCTGGCTGCATTGCACCAGATGCGAGCCGATAGACGCGACGCACGCCGCGCAGTTGGCGCAGTGGAAATGGTGGCTGGCGAGGCGCGGGAAAGCGGCAAGCTGGTGATCGAAACCATTGGCATCAGCAAGGCCTTTGGCGAGCGGGTGTTGGTGAACGACTTTTCCACCCGCATTCAACGTGGCGACCGGCTGGGCCTTGTCGGGCCAAATGGCGCTGGCAAAACCACTTTGCTGAAAATGCTGATTGGTGAATTGCAGCCCGATTCCGGCAAAGTGCGCATCGGCACCCGGCTGGACATTGCCTTTCTGGATCAGAAACGCGCCCGTCTGCGGGATGACCTGCCGGTGTGCGATGCTTTGACCGACGGGCGCGGCGATCAGGTTATGGTTAATGGCGAAGCGCGCCATGTTGCAGGCTATTTGAAAGACTTTCTGTTCCAGCCCGAACAAATTCGCACACCTGTCGGCAATCTCTCCGGTGGCGAACGGGCACGCCTTCTGCTGGCCAAGGTTCTGGCCACGCCTGCCAATTTTCTCGTGCTGGACGAGCCGACCAACGATCTTGACATGGAAACGCTGGACCTGTTGCAGGAACTGATTGCCAATTACCCCGGCACAGTGCTTCTGGTCAGCCACGACCGTGATTTTCTGGACAGAACCGTTACCAGCGTTATTTCGCCGGACGGCAATGGCCGCTGGCTGGAATATGCTGGCGGTTACAGCGACATGGTGGCGCAAAAACGAGGCGCCGAAAAAGAGGCCCGCAAGGCGGAAAAGCCAAAACAGGCAGCCACAGACAAAGAGCCCATTACCGCTGCGCGCAATACGCCTGCCTCAAAGCTGTCGTTCAAGCAGAAATTTGCGCTGGAAAATCTGCCGGGCAAAATAGCTGGGCTGGAACGCGACATTGCCGCTGCGGAAGCAGAAATGGCAGACCCGACGCTGTTCACCAAAAAGCCGGCGCGCTTTGCCGAACTGGCAAGCAAGATCGACAGGGACCGGGCAGAGCTGGCGGCTTCGGAAGATGAGTGGCTGAACCTTGAAATGCTGAAGGCAGAATTGGAACGATGAGGCTTTGGCGCAGTCAGCCTCTTGACGCGCCGCACAAATAAGCCGATATGAGCGCTTGTAACGCTGTGATCGCGCTGCGCCCGTCTGTAACTTTTTTGAACGTGCGCCTGCCAATGCCGTTAAAGGTGTTTGGCCACAGCCCCGTGCCAGAACGTCGCTTCCGCGCGAAGACATCTGGCCATTTCGGCAGACAGCAGCGCTGTCTGCTTTCAGTCATAGGCATTCCTTGACCCAAATTCGTTTTGAAGCACTCGGGCTTTCCGAAGTGCTGCTTGCCGCACTTTCCAAATTGGAAATTGTTACCCCTACCCCTATTCAGGCCAAAGCCATCCCGTCGGTTCTTAAAGGACGTGACGTGCTCGGCATCGCTCAGACAGGCACTGGCAAAACCGCTGCATTTTCTCTGCCGGTTATTGATGCCTTGATGAAAGCTGGCGATCGCGCTTCTGCCAAACATTGCCGCGCGCTGTTTCTGGCGCCCACGCGTGAACTGGCACTGCAGATCGCAGAAAATGTGAAAGCCTATTCGGCTGGCACCCCCATTCGCCACATGGTGGTTTTTGGTGGTGTTTCCATTCGCCCGCAAATTGAAACCGCGCGTCGCGGTGTGGACATCGTTATTGCCACTCCGGGCCGGCTTCTGGACATGATCGACCAGAAGGCGCTGTCGCTTTCCGAAGTGCGCCATGTTGTGCTGGACGAAGCTGACCGCATGCTGGACATGGGCTTTGTGCGCGATGTCATGCGCATTGTTAAACTGCTGCCAGCCAAGCGCCAGTCGCTGCTGTTCTCGGCCACCATGCCAAACAATGTCGAGACACTTGCTGCGCGCATTCTGTCTGACCCGGTTCGGGTGGAAGTCACACCTGAAGTGGTTACCGTCGAAAAGATCAATCAGAGCATTTACCTTGTGCCGCAAAAGGCCAAGAAGCACTGGTTGATTCAGGAACTGCCGAATTATGAAAAGACGGTTGTGTTCACCAGAACCAAGCACGGCGCAAACCGCCTGACAACGGATCTGGAAAAAGCCGGCATTCAGGCTTTGGCCATCCACGGCAACAAAAGCCAGGCCGCACGCCAGAAGGCATTGTCAGAGTTTCATGCGGGCAAGCTGAAAGTGCTGATTGCCACCGACATTGTGGCGCGCGGCATTCACGTTGACGACATTTCACATGTCATCAACTTTGATCTGCCGGAAGAGGCTGAAAGCTATGTGCACCGCATTGGCCGCACGGCGCGTGCTGGCAAGTCCGGCATCGCCATTACCCTGTGCGACCCTTCAGAGCGCACAAAACTGCGCAGCGTTGAAAAGCTGACAGGTCTGCGCTTTGACGTGCAGAAGACCAGCTTTTCTGACAGCGCCGTGCTGGCAACCCTGCCAGAGGAAAGCAATCAGCGTGGCCCACGCCCGCAGCGTGGCCGTGCCGGCCAGCCAACCGGTGACCGCAAGCCACCACGCGGCGGCAAGCCGGGCGAACGCCGCGGCAAGGCACAGGGCAAGCCAGGCGGTGAAAACCGCTCCGCCAAACCTGCCGGCAATCGCTGGAAGCAGGGTGGCAATCGCGGCGCATCCGCTTAAATCAATAAGGAACCACGCTGGCGAACAATCGCCAGCGTGGCTCTATTCAGACTGGAGAGATTTTCGCCATGGACCGGACCAACGCTGCTTTAACCCCTCTGGTAACGCTGCGAGAAGTCATGCCCCATGTCGGCAATTGTCTCTTTGAACGGACTGTTCTGGTCCACGCCTGACGGCACCACGCTTTTCAACAATCTGCAATTGAGTTTTGCACGTGAACGCACCGGCCTTGTCGGGCGCAATGGCACGGGCAAAAGCACATTGCTGCGCCTGATTACAGGTGAAATCAAACCTGCGGCGGGTGCGGTGCAGCTTCGTGGCAGCATGGCCATGTTGCGGCAGGATGTGACTTTGCACCGGGATGCAACCATTGCCGATCTGTTCAACTCACGATGCGCACTCGACCTGCTCGAGCGGGCGGAAAACGGGTTGGCTGATGCCGATGAGCTGGCAGATGCGGACTGGACGCTGCCTGCACGGATTGAAATGGCACTTGCGCGGTGCGACCTAGCAGCCACGGCACAAACGCCATTGTCCAGCCTGTCCGGCGGCCAACGCAGCCGTGCAGCATTGGCCGCGCTGCTTGTTGCTGATGCCGACAGTCTGCTTCTGGACGAACCCACAAACAATCTCGACCGCGCCGGTCGAAAAGCGGTGCTTGATATTGTCACAAGCTGGACGGGTGGTGTCATCATCGCCAGTCACGACCGCGAGCTTCTGGAAGAAATCGACGCCATTGTTGAGCTGACGTCGCTGGGCGCTACGCGATATGGCGGCAATTACAGCGACTATCAGCAACAGAAAGCTGCGGAAATCAGTGCGGCAGTGCGCGGCCTTGCCCATGCTGAAAAGACCCGTGATGAAACCGACAGGCGTGCGCAACTGGCGGCGGAGCGAAAGGCCCGTAAGGACGGGGCCGGGCACAGAGCCCGCGCGAAAGGTGACCAGCCGAAAATCCTGATGGATGCCGCCAGGGGTCGGGCTGAAGCTTCCGGTGGCGCAAGCAACCGCCTGCGTGATGCCAGACGCATGGCAGCAGACGAGGAACTGGCAGGCGCGAGGGAAAAAATCGAGATCCTGCAGCCGGTGTGCATGGACATTGCGCCCACCGGCCTGCCCGCTGGCAAACAGGTTCTGCGGCTTGAAAATGTCACAGCCGGTTACAACCCAGGCCAAGCGGTCATTTCCAATCTGTCGCTCTCCATCACCGGTCCTGAGCGCGTGGTTATCGCCGGACCGAATGGCAGCGGAAAATCAACCCTATTGAAACTGATCACCGGTCAGATCATGCCGCAAAGCGGCGTGCGGCACTGCAAGGTGCCGTTTGCGCTGCTCGATCAGCATGTGGAACAACTGAATCGGGTACAGTCCTTGCTGGACAATTTTCTGAGCCTGAATGCTGGCGCAAATCAACATATGGCGCACGAAGCCCTCGCACGGTTTGGCTTTCGTGCCGCAGATGCTTTGCGCCTGGCTGGCGATTCCAGCGGTGGCGAGCGGGTGCGTGCGGCACTGGCATGCGCTCTTGGTGGTCTGCCGCCGCCATCACTGCTCATTCTGGATGAGCCGACAAATCATCTGGATCTTGAAGGGATTGCCGCGCTGGAAGCCGCCCTCGCCGCCTATGATGGCGCGGTGCTTGTCGTCAGCCATGACGCAGGGTTCATCCAGTCACTCGGCCCGCACAGACGAATGGAATTGCCGGAGTGATGGTGGATGATAATATTGGGAAATGCTCTGGAATGATTGCGCAATCCCGCGTTCTGCCCCATATCCCCACCATTGAAACGGAGCAGCAGCATGGCCAAAACCGTCACGGTGGACATTTCCCACGAACTCACCCGCGATGCCGCCCGCGCAAGAATAGCCAATGGCTTCGACAGGGTGCGCTCCGAGGCGACGGGTGGCCTTGTCAGCTTTGAAGATGTCTGGAGCGGCGATCATCTGGATTTTCGAGCCAGAATGATGGGCCAGTCTGTTGTCGGCAGGTTGGATGTGCTGGACAATCATGTCCACATCGAAATTGATCTGCCGGGCTTCCTTGCCTCGCTTGCCGAAAAGGTTACCGGCAAGCTGAAAAAGGAAGGTACATTGCTTCTGGAAAACAAGAAGTAGTTTCTGCTGTTCCAGTCAATGCTGGCCTGGTGTCAGACCCCGATGCCGTAGCCAAGGTAACGCTTGGATGAAACCGGGTCATAACCAAGACGCATTTTCAGTTTTTTCCGCAATTTGGAAATATGACTTTCAATGACGTTCTCTTCGACGTTCTCGTCAAAAATTCCGTAGATGGCAGAAAACAGCTGCTGTTTCGAAACCCGGCGCCCCTTGTTGGCGACCAGATATTCCAGAATGCGGCGTTCGCGGCGTGGCAGAACCAGAGGTTCTCCGCCAACTTCTGCATCTCGCCCATCGCTGAAAACGCTGATTTCATCGGCATCCGTGCGGCGGCGATCCTGCGTGTCCCGGCGGCGAATGGCACCTACCCGGGCCAGAATTTCACGCACATGCACGGGCTTGGCCACCACATCATCAATGCCTGCTGCAAACAGGTCCAAGGTGGTGGTGAGCGCTCGGGTTTCCGCCAGTGCAATCATTGGCGCATTGCTGCGGCCACGCACAAGCTTCGTCAAAGTGTTTCTTTCAGGAAAGTCCCCGAGCAGAAAGGCTTCAACTGCCGATACGTCAGTATCAGAGGCGCTTTCAACCCATTCCTGAAAATCTTCAACCTGAAAACCGGCTGATGAAACACCCTCTCCATTTAGGAGAGACTTGTATCCGCTTGTGACAAGCTCGCGATTGTCCACCACAACGATCATTTTGTCCCCGCCGAATCAGTTAACCCCAACCTGGTTATTTGATAGCCGGAGACAGGGAATCCGGGCCATCCCTAAAATTAACTAAGCGACTCAGAGTTTGATTCCACTTAACGCACCAACTTGTTGCTGTTAAAGGGTTACTTGACTCCAACCGCATTAAGAAAAAATTTACGCTTGTTGTCGCTTTTTCTATTCCGGCGCGGAAAATGAGTCCTTTGGGCAACAGTTTCTGAACGCAAATGCCCGCTTCACGCGTGGCCAGCCGGCAGACGCACGGCTTCCAGCACCTCGATCAGCCGCCTCGTCTGGCCGGTATCTGTCTCATTGTCACTGAGCTTGGGAAAATGGTCGATGCGCACGGCGCTTTTGCCCTCTGCCATGATCAGGCGGAAATGCACATCTGTTGCAGCCTCCAGAAGGCGCATATCCAGTTCAACCACAGGCGGCCTGTTCCAGTTGACTTGAATATCGCCGCCATTGGAAAAAGACAAAGCTCCTGCTTTCAAATGCAATTGGCAGGAGGATTCAAGAATATCGGAAATATTGCCCATGGCTTCCATGCGAAGAAATGCAATGTAATCCGCGACGTCGACAAGACGCAGTTCTGCAATCACCTCACGCAGTGCAAAGGCCAGCAGGCGTTCCCTTTCGGGTCCGCGACTGTTGTCGCTTAAGTCCGGCATGGCGTGATAACCCATATGGCGCTGCTTTCCCGACACTGTGCCACCTGATGAAAGCAGCTGCTGCAAAAACCTGGGAAAGACGCCCCATGCGCCTGCCCTGTCAGTTGCGACCATGAGGCACAGACCTTGCCACTGGCTTGTGGTTCCGGGAAAAATCAACGCGAGGCTTGCGCGGTGCTTGCAACCCGCAGATCAGCGGCCAATTTCGCCTTGATCCGCGCGGTTTCTGACCCAGGCTGTGATGGCGCAGACAGCAATGCTTAACCAGCCAAGTATCAGCAGCATGCCACCACTTGGCGCAGCATTGGCGAACAGTCTGGCATCAAATACCAGTCTGCTGGCCAAATCACCGGAGAACAGCAGAACGCCGGCGATCAGCATGGCACCGGGTACATGGCGCGCGGTGATCAGTTGTGCAGGGGCAAGCGCCAGTGCCAGCAGCGCCGGAGCGTGCACCAGTGCAATGGCGCTGCCAATCGCAGGCAAGGGAGATGACGTGGCATGTGCCGCATAGGCTGCCCCGGCGGTTCCTGCCGCGCCGAACAGCCCGGCAAACACAATCATCATCACACTTGCCGCGTCTGCCTTGCGCATTGAAGTCATCCCCTGCCAAACCGCGAAACCTTGCCCCACTGTCTGCCAGAACCGAGAATAAAAGGCCAGCAATCGGACAAGCTGCCTGAATATGATCGTTGCCATGCAACGTGCCTTCTGCAATGAAAGGCTTGCTACGCCAGCAGGGGAAAAGGGCAGTGCTTCAGCATTTGATGGATGTCATGCGCAATGTCGCATCCGAAGCGGGCATGGCCATCATGGCGGTTCGGGCGGATGGTTTTGTCACCGGTTGGAAAGCCGATGCCAGCCCTGTCACCAAAGCCGACAAGGCGGCGGAGGCTATCATTCTGAGCCGCCTGGCCGAAGCTTTTCCAGACATTCCTGCCATGGCGGAGGAAGCCTGCTCCGAAGGAATGGAAGGCTGCGCCACGAAGACGGGCTTTTTCCTGATTGATCCGCTGGATGGAACACGGGAATTTGTGGCGGGCCGTAACGAGTTCACTGTCAATATCGCGCTTGTGCAGGCCGGACGCCCGGTTGCCGGCGTGGTGTTTGCCCCGGCATTGAACGAAATGTATGCCGGTTCTGCACTGGGCGCGTTCCGCTGGTGCACGCCCTATGGCGATGCAGAACCGATTTCCGCTCGCGATTATGTGCCCGAGGCCGCAGTGGCACTGGCCAGTAGGTCGCACAGGACAGGACAGACGGATCTGTTTCTGGAGCGCCTGCAGCCGGCGCAAATCGTGTCCATGGGCTCATCGCTGAAATTCTGCCGCATCGCCGAGGGCGTTGCGGATATTTACCCCTGCTTCGGCACCACAATGGAATGGGACACGGCTGCGGGCGAAGCCGTGCTGGAAGCGGCAGGCGGCACTGTGCGTACACCCGATGGGCTGACCCTGACTTATGGCAAGCACGAGCGGCTGGGCCGTGGGGGCTTCGCCAACCCGGAATTCATTGCAACCGGCAGAACCGCAGGTTGATCAGAAGCGTTTCCAATTGAAACGGCTGCGCTGCAACAGCAGGACGATGCGACCGCACAAAAGGTGGGAGCAGTATCAGTTGATCGAATGACGGCGTGAACCGCTCTTATCCGGTCAGCGTATCCACCTCGTCTTCCGGCTGCGACTGCGCCATGGAACGTTCGTCCCGCACAGATCCTTCCCACATGCGATAGCCGGCAGACTGCGCTGCCTTGCCCAGAAGATGTGCCGCAATCGGCGCGGTCATCAGGAAAAAGATGATAGCGGCAATGGCCCGTAGCACTTCAGCCGTTTCGTTGGAAACAATGGCCAGCGCCAGCAGCATCAAAACCGAGCCAACCGTGCCGGCTTTGGCCGCCGCGTGCATGCGCGTATAAAAATCCGGGAAGCGCAGAATGCCGATGGCCGCCACCATGGTAAAGGCCGCACCGGCGAGCACCAGAAGCGAGGCGATGAGATTGCCGATGCCACTCATCGCAACACCTCATGATTGCCAATGGGTTTGCGAATATGCCGCTGTTCGGTTTCCTGTGTCTCCTGCACAGGAGATCTTTCCGTGTCGCCGCGCACCATGATGAAGCGGGCAAATGACACTGTGGCCAGAAAGCCGACAAGACCCAGCGCAATGGCCACGTCAACATAAAGCGTAAAGCCGGTATCGATGCCAATAATGGCAATGAAGCCGATTGAGCTGGCTGTCAGAAGGTCCAGCCCCAACACCCGGTCCGGCAGGGTAGGCCCTTTGTAGATGCGAGTGATGGTCAGCACAAAGGCCACACCCAGCATGGCCAGTGCGATGGAAAGGCTCCAGTCCAGAACGCTGTCTGAAAATTCCAGAAAACTCATCGCAATGCCTCCAGCAGTTTGCGTTCAAACCCGCGGGCAATACGGCGGCGCTCCGCATCCGGATCGGTACAGTCCAGCGCATGAATGAAAAGCGTTGTGTGGTCTTCCGAAACATCCAGAACCAGCGATCCCGGCGTCAGGCCCACCAGGCTCGACAGCATGGCAATTTCATAATCCCGGTCCACCATCATTCGATAAATGAACACGCCGGGTTTGAGGTCCAGTTTGGGACGCAACGCCGCCACTGCCACCCGCCATGCCGAAACGAAAATCTCCGTAAACAGATAAAAGATCAGGGATGCCACACGGCCACTGCGCCGGACATAGCCGCCGGTGCCGATCTGCTCACGGATAAGGCCAAGCGTGAAGGCCGACAGAATGAAGCCGAAAACCAGATTGGTCAGGCTGAAAGCCGCCGTTACGATGACCCAGACCAGCGCCAGAACAATATTGACAACAAACAAGGTCATGGCGCTGACACCTCCAGGATGGATGACAGATAACCACGCGGCTGCAATAGTTCTGCTGCCGCCTGATAACTGAATTTGGCCAGCCATTCCGGCCATAGTCCGGTAGCGATGACAAAGATGCAGAGCGCAACCAGAGGCACCAGGGCAACCGGCGTTCCGGGGGGCGGCGCGCGAAATGTTTCTTCCGCAATCTGCCGTGCCTCACCCACATCTGCCGCCGCGGCCAGCGCGGGCAACGGGCGCCAGAACGCCAGTGCAAATGCGCGGATGCAAGCTATAGTGATCAACAAACCGGACAAAAGAATGACGGCGGCAAGCCATGGCAGATCCGCCGAGACAGAGGCGCGCACCAGAAGCATTTTCGGCCAGAAGCCGGAGAATGGTGGCAGACCGGCTACCGCCAGCAACAGAACCAGGAACATGACCGAGAAAATCGGGTTCCGCCGCCACAAGCCACCCATTTCATGCAGCGAGGATGAGCCGTTGCGGAATGCCGCGACACCGGCAGCAAGATACAATGCCGTCATCACCACAATCGAGTGAATGGCATAGAACAAGGCACCGGCGAGCCCGGTGGCCAGCGTCGTCAGTTCCGCCCCGTTGCCCTCAAGCCCGCGATTGCTCAAAACACTGGCCGCACCGGTCGTGATGCTGTCCGATGCGCTTTCCAGAAATGGCGGAATGGCCATGCCCGCCAGAATGGTGCCTATGCCGGTGATCACCACATAGTTCAGCATGCGCCGCATGTCGCTCTGCGCCAACGCGCCCAGCGCACCGGTCATCATGGTCAAGGCAGCCATCCACGCCATAACCATGCCAAGCCCGCCACGCTCTGGCGGAAACAGCATCAACTCAACCCGGATCAGTCCATAAACGCCAACTTTGGTCAGCAACCCGGCAAACAGCGCCGAAACCACAAAACGTGGCGTGTGGTAAGAAGCCGGGAGCCAGAAGTTCAGCGGAAAGGCAGCCGCTTTCATGGAGAAAGCCACGAGGAACAGGGCCGCGATGGTCAACAGCGTTCCATCGCCTTCCACTGCAGCGGCCTTGACTGCAATATCGGCCATGTTCAGTGTGCCGAAAGTGCCGTAAATATAGCCGGTGGTCAGCAGAAAAACCGTTGCGCCGATCAGGTTCAGAAAGCAGTACTTGGTCGCACCGTCCAGCTGTTCACGCTCCGAGCCCAGAATGAGCAGGCCGAACGAGCCGATCAGCATCACTTCAAACCAGACATAAAGATTGAAGATGTCGCCTGTCAGGAACGCTCCGGAGACGCCGGCCATCAACATGAACAGGAACGGATAGAACCCGTAGCGCCGCTCTTCCTGATCTATGGATGCTATTGCGTAGATGCCGCACGCCAGACCAACAAAGCCCGCAACCGTCAGAAACAGCACGCTGGTCATGTCTGCCACGAAGGATATGCCATAAGGCGGCTTCCAGCCACCCATAGCCATAGCCAGCGTGCCATTGCGCCAGACTTCAGCAAACAGTGCAATGTCTGCCGCCAGCAACAGCACCAGCCCGACCACGGCCACAGGCGCATGCCAATGCATCTGCCGACGCAGCATCAACAGCCCTGCCCCGAACAGGAAGCAGATAATCACCGGCAGCACCAGCAGCCAGGTCCTATAGTCGGCTGTCTCCAGCACCATGGCCTGACGAAGCATTTCTTCGATGCTTTGTGTTGCTGTCATTTCTTTCAGTATCCCAGAGGGGGAAGCCCCTCATTTTCAGGTTCGGCAACCCGCATGTCCTGCGTGTCATCAGTTTCAAGGTCCTGATAGGCGCGGTAGGTCAGGACCAGCAGAAAAACAAAAAACGAAAATGAAATAACAATTGCCGTGAGGATCAGCGCCTGCGGCACAGAATTGGCAATTGCCATGGGCGGCATGTCCAGACCGCCCGGTATCAGAGGCGGCGCTATGGGCCCGATGCGCCCGGCAACGAAAATTGTCAGGTTAACGCTGTTGCCCAGAAGAACGACGCCCAGCAACATGCGGATGATATAGCGCGACAACAGAAGATAGATCGCGAATGTGAACATGATGCCAATGACAACGGCGAGTGCAATCTCCATTAGTCCACGTACCTCTCTTCAAGAGACAGGGCGATGGACGAAATAGACCCGACCACAACGAGATAAACACCGACATCAAAGAACAGGGCCGTGGATATTGGCGCGCCGCCAAGCGCATTTGGAAACCACCACAGACCCGTCATGAACGGGAAGCCCGCGAAGATGGAAGCGCAACCGGCAAGAACCGCAATGATAAGGCCGAAACCGGCATAACCGATCGGGTGAAAGTGCAGAGCGCGCCGCACTGTATCCACGCCGACCGCCATACCATAGACCGCGATGGCCGAGGCAGCGATCAACCCGCCGGCAAAACCGCCGCCCGGTTCATTATGGCCACGCAGCAATACAAACAGCGAGAACAGAAACATCAGGCTGGTCAGGTATGGCGCCATGACCCGGAAAATAACTGTTCTCATGATTGCACCTCGCTTGCAGCCCGTTTTTTCTTCTTCACTCCATGCCGGTCTTTCTTGGAAACCCGGATGCGAACCAGCGCCAGAATGGCCGCACCTGTGGTCAGCACAACGGCAATTTCGCCCATTGTGTCCACTGCCCGGAAGTCCACGAGAATAACATTCACGATGTTGCGCCCATGCGCGATGACATAAGCGTATTTGACATAGAAATCTGACAGATCCGTGTTCAGTTCAGTCTGGGTCACGGTGATCAGGAACAGAGCCAGGCCAATTCCACCCAGTGCCGCCAGCGCAAATTCGGGTGTAACCTCCCGCCATGGCCGCCTGTCAGCCGGCTGCAGCCGCAGCCGGGTCATAACCAGGGCCAGAATGGCAACCGACAGAATTTCAACCATGAACTGGGTAAACGACAGATCCGGAGCGCCAAGCAGCAGGAACAGTAGCGCCACTGCCAGACCCTGAATGCCCAGCGACAGCATGGCCGTCAACCGGTTGGGCGCAATGGCCACCACAACGACACCCAGCACCAGAATGAACAGCAGCATCCATTCGTAGAAATACAGCATCGGCCATTCCGGCAGGCTTGGCAGACCACCTGTGGCAATCATCGTAACCCACAAGACGCCAATGATGACCAGGAAGGTCGTGCGCATGTAGTAATCCAGCCGCCCCGGCTGCAGGAAATTCGTCAACCCGGCCGAAAATATGATCAGCCCGCGCATGAACTGGTCGAACCCCCGGTCCGGACCCCAGCCGATGGCCGTCAACCAGCCGGCAACCCGTGCTCTGGATTCCTTGGACTTGCGGAAAATCATAATGCCGGCCAGCACAGTTACGATTGACAGGCCCAATGGCGCGCCGATGTGGAAGCCAAGAGCGACTGTCAGCTCGATGGTTTTGTTGAGCGTAACCGAAGCCATCGGATTGGAAATGTACTGGTGAATCAGGAACGGGAAGACGCCGGCCGCCAGGCCGACCGCGCCCAGCACAAGAGCGGGCAGCCAAACCATCAGCGATGTTTCATGCGCGCGGCGCAAGCCGCTGGGCAACTGCCCGATAAACGGCTTCAGCGCCACAATCAGCACGGTGGCAAACATCAGCGTGTTGCCCACCAGCGTAATGAGTATCATCGCCGCCATGTATGGCGCCGACCCTGCCCCCACTGCCGCCGCATAAATTTCTTCCTTGGCCAGAAAGCCGAACAAGGGCGGCAGCCCGCCAATGGCGGCAGCACCCAGAAGCGCCGCCGCAAATGTAAACGGCATGGTGCGAGCCAACCCGCCAAGGGCGCGAATATCACGCGTGCCAGCCCCATGGTCTACCGAACCGGCCACCATGAACAGGCAGGCCTTTGCCAGCGAGTGCGCCACGACATAAAGCACCGCCGCTTCCAGCGCGATGTCCGTGCCAATCCCGATCAAAAGCACCAGCAAGCCCAGCGAACCCACTGTCGTATAGGCAAGGATCAGCTTCACATCGCTTTGCCGAAGCGCCAGCAATGCACCTATGACCAGCGTGACACTGCCGAATGGCACCAGCAGCGCTTCCCACAGAACGGTGTCCCCCAAAGCCGGGAAAAGCCGCATCAGCAGATAGATGCCCGCTTTGACCATGGTGGCAGAGTGAAGATAAGCGGAAACCGGCGTTGGCGCTTCCATGGCATTGGGCAACCAGACGTGGAACGGCATCTGCGCGGATTTGGTGAATGCACCAAGCAGCACGCAAAGAAGGATCGGCACATACAGCCCGCCCTCGATAATGGCCTCCGGCTGCGCAATCAGCTGAGACAGCGTGGTGAAGCCCGTGCTCTGCCGGATCATGATGAACCCGGCCAGCAGCGCCAGAGCGCCCATGCCGGTGATCACCAGCGCCTGAATGGCACCGCGGCGTGCCAGTTCACGCTCGTGCTGGAAGCCAATGAGCATGAACGACGTGATCGATGTCAATTCCCAGAAGATGAACAGCGTCATCAGGTCATCGGCAAGCACCAGACCCAGCATTGCACCCATGAACAAGAACAGAAACGCATAAAAGCGACCGATCTTGTCGCTCTTGTACATATACCCGCCGGAATACAAGATGATCAGCGCACCAATACCTAGTATCAGCAAAGCGAATACGTAAGACAGGCCATCCAGGCGGAAGGAAAATGCCACATCCAGGCTTGGCACCCAGTTGAAGCCGAAAACAATAGCTTCATGTGCCTGGATCTGGGCGGAAACGGAAAAAATAAGTGTAAACGCGGCGATGGGAAACAGCGCCAGAATAAAACTGGAATATTGTTTCAGATAGCGTTGCGCTGGTGATGCGACCATGGAAGCAAGAAAAGGCAATGCGACAGCTAAATAAAAAAGCTGTTCATAATGGCCTCTCATGCGGTCGATCTCCCTCTACTTTGACGGCCGTTATGGCTAGGGAAACGAACGATCCATGCTAACCGACTGACTGCTTTTCCATGTTAGGTTTCAAGATTGATTCTTCAACCCGTTGCCGCCACTTTAACACCTTGTTGGCGTGGGTTTCACACGATTTTCAACCCAAGATTTAATAATTGAGCCATTTACAGGTTGATTGGTAAAATTTTCTTAACCCGCCAGCCCCTTGTCGCGGCTTTGCCGCAACGCTACCAGTTTTTGATCGGCAAACTGCCAAACCATCGCAAGCGAGACCCAATGTTGAAAATTCCAGCCGACGCCGCTTTGCCAGTTGCGCATGTGCGCCCGGCTCATTCGCAGACGCATGGCATAGACCGGGTGGACAATTACGGCTGGCTGCGGGCCGACAACTGGCAGGAAATGTTTCGTGATCCTGAACTGCTTCACGCCGATATCCGCGCCTATCTGGAATCGGAGAACGCTTACCAGGAAAAGGCATTGGCTGGCACAACGGCATTGCGGCAAGCCCTCGTGGCCGAGATGCGTGGTCGCATAAAGGAAGATGACTCGTCTGTTCCTGCACCGGATGGGCCATATGCTTACGGAATTTCCTACCAGCAAGGCGCGGAGTATCCTCGCTTTGTACGGGTCCCGCGCAATGGCGGTGAGGAAACCGTGCTGCTCGACGTTCCTGTCGAGGCGGGTGACAAGCCGTATTTCTCCATGGGCGGGGCAACCCATTCAAAGGATCACAGGCTCCTCGCCTGGAGCTATGATGATGCAGGCTCTGAATTCTACACAATTGCGGTGCGCGATCTGGCAAGCGGCAAGGATGATGCCACGCGACTTGACGATACGGGCGGCAGTGCCACCTGGTCAGCGGCCAGTGACGGCTTTTTCTACACAAGAATGAACGCCAACCACCGGCCGGATAAACTGTTCTACCATGAATTGGGCGCAGACCCCGCCAACGACCGGCTGGTTCATGAGGAAAAAGACGCGGGTTTTTTCATGAACGCCGGGGAAACGCAGTCCGGAAAGTACATCACCATTGACCTGCACGACCATGAGACGTCGGAGGTCTGGCTCATTCCGGCTGATGCGCCACAGACCGCACCGCTGCTGGTTGCCCCGCGTGAGGTGGGTGTGGAGTACAGCGTCGATGAAGCCAATGGCGTCTTGTACATTCTGACCAATGCCAATGGCGCGCGTGATTTCAAGATTGTCACGGCCTCGCCGGAAAACCCGGGTCAGGAGCACTGGGTTGACCTTGTTCCCCACGAAGACGGCCGGCTCATCCTGTCGCATTTCACACTGCGGCGCCATCTGATCTGGCTGGAACGCCGGGCCGGCTTGCCGCGCATTGTCGTGCGCAATCTTGATGACGGGGCCGAGCATTCCGTTGCCTTTGAAGAGGAAGCCTATTCGCTTGGCCTTTCCGGCACCTACGAATTTGACACAACGACAATCCGCTTTTCCTATTCGTCGCTGACAACGCCCAGCCAGACTTACGATTATGATGTTGCCAGCCGCGAGCGGACGCTTCTGAAAACACAGGAAGTCCCGTCTGGCCACAACGCTGCGGATTATGTAACCCGCCGGATCATGGCACCTGCGCGCGATGGCGAGCTGGTGCCGGTTTCGCTGTTGCACCACCGCGACACGCCGCTGGATGGCAGCGCGCCGTGCCTGTTATACGGCTATGGCTCCTACGGAATTTCCATACCGGCCAGCTTCAACTCCAATGCGCTGTCGCTGGTCGATCGCGGATTTGTCTGGGCCATTGCCCATATTCGTGGCGGCAAGGACAAGGGCTTTGCCTGGTACGAAAACGGTCGTCGCGAGCACAAGCTCAATACATTTCATGATTTTATTGACGTGGCCAACAATCTGGTTGAACAGGGCTTTACCCGGCATGACCGCATTGTTGCCCATGGCGGCTCGGCCGGCGGCATGCTGATGGGTGCGGTGGCAAATATGGCACCGCAGGCATTTGGCGGCATTGTTGCCGCTGTGCCTTTTGTAGATGTTTTGAACACCATGCTGGATGATACTCTGCCCCTCACCCCGCCTGAATGGCCGGAATGGGGCAACCCGATCGTGTCAAAGGCAGACTATGAGCGGATTGCCTCCTACAGTCCCTATGACAATGTGACTGCGCAGGATTATCCGCCCATCTTGGTGCTGGCAGGCTTGACAGATCCTCGCGTGACATATTGGGAACCGGCAAAGTGGGTTGCACGCCTGCGGGCTGTGAAGACCGGAAACAGCCCGGTTTTGCTGAAGACAAATATGGATGCAGGCCATGCCGGCGCGTCTGGCCGCTTTGCCCGTCTGGAGGAAACCGCACTGGTCTATGCGTTCGCTCTTGCGGTGGTTGATAAAGAAACAATGCCGGTCATTTGACCGGCATTGCCATTCACTGAAGGATCAATTACTTGCCGGCAGCTTCAAAGCGCTCCAGCACGTAGTCCCAGTTGATCAGGTTATCGACAAAGGCCTCAAGATATTTCGGGCGCAGATTGCGATAGTCGATGTAGTAGGAATGTTCCCACACATCAACGCCAAGAATTGGCGCGGCGCCGTGTACCAGCGGGTTCTCACCGTTTGGTGTCTTGGAAATTTCCAGCTTGCCATCCTTCACGGATACCCAGGCCCAGCCGGAGCCAAACTGGCCCTTGCCCGCTTCGATAAAGTCATTGCGGAACTTGTCGTAACCGCCAAGATCGCTTTCAAACGCTGCTGCAAGTTTACCGGGCAAAGACTTGCCACCGCCATTGGGCTTCATCCATTTCCAGAAATGGATGTGATTGTAATGCTGCGCAGCGTTGTTGAACAATGGCTGATTCTTGCCGAAAGACTGTTTGACAACCTCTTCAACCGAAGCATCGCCAAGCCCGGCTTCGGCAGCCAGCTTATTGCCCATTTCCACATAGGTATTGTGGTGCTTGTCGTGGTGGAATTCGAGCGTTTCCTTGGACATGTATGGTCCCAGCGCGTCGTAAGCATATGGGAGTTCGGGCAGAGTGAAAGCCATTTTCTCAGTTTCCTTCTGATCGTGGATTGCGATCCGGTTTGCAGTCAGCCGGTTGTGGAGTTTTTTAATCCTCTTGCATAGCTGAAGTACAACTCCCGGGCGGTTTCAGCAAATTGCCCAACCGCTTTAGACCGGCCTTCAATACCAATAACCGGTACAACCTTGGAATGGTTGCCTGTGGTAAAAATTTCATCTGAATTGAGAAAATCTTCTACCGTCAGCGATTTTTCCACAACATCCACACCTGCATCACGCATAAGGCCGATAATTCGCTGGCGGGTGATGCCGTTCAGAAAGCAACCATTGGGAACGGGCGTGTACACAACGCCCTCCTTAGCCATGAAAACATTCGATGTCGCGGTTTCAGCAACATTGCCCACCATATCCAGCATCAGGGCGTTGTCATAACCGCGTTCCTTGGCTTGCAGTATAGCGCGCCCGCTGTTGGGGTAAAGGCAACCAGCCTTGGCGCTGGTAACTGCCGTTTCCGGTGTCGGACGTCGAAACGGCGAGATGCCCAGCGTGAAGCCGCTTGGAGGCAACATGGGCGCTTCATACAGGGTCAGCAAAAAGCGTGTGGTCTCCGGGTCTGCGGGCACGCCCATGTAGCCGCCATCTTCGGCCCAATACATCGGGCGAATATAGATCGCGGTTTTGCCGTCAAACTTCTCCACGCCCTCATGTGTCAGCCGCACAATATCCTCAATGCTCATCATTGGTTTGAGGCCAAGATTGCGCGCCGAGTTGTTGACCCTTGCCGCATGCTGGTCCAGATCCGGCGAAAGACCATCAAACCAGCGTGCGCCATCAAACACAGTGGATCCGAGCCAGAACCCATGGCTGCGAGGACCGATGATCGGCGGATTGCCCTCTAGCCATTCGCCATCCAGAAATGTCATGGTTCTGGAAAAATCAGCCGCCATATCAGCCTCCTTGTTGCGGGTATTTTATCCGGATTGATAAGCCACGAATGTCTATCTGCCAAACACGGGTGACTGTAAGGTGAAACATTCGCAACCTTTGCGGGTTAATATTGTTCAACATCACTTTGCGGCATAAGTTTTACAGGCGAAATTATGACAGATATTTCTGATAATTCCGGAATTTCCCGACGTCAGATACTGACCGGGCTGGGTGCAACGGCCATGCTCTCGCTAGCCGGTTGTGCCACTTCGGGGGACCGGGCGTCGATCGTCGATGGCAGCGGATCTTCGGGATTCTCGCGAGAGTACCAGTTGGCTTATGGCCCAATTCAGGATGGCGGATTCAACATTCCGGCAATTGACCTGAAGCGCATGGACCCGCAATTTTTGCGGCGCGAAGTGACCTATCGGGGGCCGGAAGCGCCTGGAACCATCATTGTTGATACGCCAACCCGCTTTGCCTATCTGGTGCAACCCGGCGGCACCGCCATGCGCTATGGCGTGGGCATTGGTCGGGACGGCTTTTCATGGGATGGCCGTGCAAGGGTGCAATTCAAAAGGCAATGGCCCCGCTGGACACCGCCCAGTGAAATGATTGCACGGCAGCCAGAGCTGGAAGTCTACCGCAATGGCATGGAACCGGGTCTGACAAATCCGCTTGGCGCACGGGCGCTTTATCTCTTCCAGAACGGGCGCGACACGCTGTATCGGCTGCATGGCACGCCGGAATGGTGGACCATCGGCAAGGCAGTTTCATCCGGTTGCGTGCGCTTCATGAACCACGACATCATTGACCTGTACGATCGCGCCGAAAATGGCGCAACCGTCATTGTCAATCAAAGTGCCAGCGCCCGTATTGTTTGACCTGTCAACGGCGTTTCCATCTGATCCTGCGATCATCCGGAACGCACCGACACATCGCCTGACATATTGCCCTCCCGTTGAAACGCACCGTTTCAACGGGAATGTACTGGAAACGCTGCTCTATTTTCCGCGTTTCAAACTGCCAAGCACGCCGCGCAGAATCGCAGTCGTCAACGTTGTGGCGACCGTGCGCCCCACCTGTTTCATGACGGCTTCGGCAACGGTTTGCCGCTGATAGCCTGCACGCGGGCGCGGTGCCGGACGCTCCTGTGCAGGAGCACGCTGGGCAGGTTCGCGGCCAAAATCGGGAACAGGCAAACGGCGGTCTTCCCGGGGTTGCTCTGCCTGCACCTCATCTTTGGCGGCTCGCGCTTCCAGCAGTTCATAGGCCGACTCACGGTCAACCATCCGGTCATAAACGCCAAACACCGGGCTGCGTTGAATCAGACCCTGCCTTTCAGCATCCGTCACCGGGCCAATGCGCCCGGCGGGCGGGCGAATAAGGCAGCGTTGAACCATTGAAGGCACGCCGCCCTTGCCCAGAGTCGAAACCAGCGCCTCGCCCACTCCCAGCTCGGTGATGGCGCGGAATGTGTTGAATTCCGGATTGGGGCGAAATGTATCAGCAGCGGTCTTTACGGCCTTTTCTTCACGCGGAGTATAGGCGCGCAGCGCATGCTGAATGCGATTTCCAAGCTGCGCCAGAACGGATTCCGGCACATCAAGCGGATTTTGCGTTACAAAATACACGCCCACGCCTTTGGAGCGTATCAGCTTGACCACCTGCTCAATCCGGTCAACCAGGGCCTTGGGCGCATCGTCAAAAAGCAAATGCGCTTCGTCGAAAAAGAACACCAGCCTTGGTTTGTCGAGATCGCCCACTTCTGGCAGTTCCTCGAACATTTCAGACAGAAGCCACAGCAGAAATGTTGCATAGAGCCTTGGGTTGTTCATCAGCTTGTCGGCAGCCAGCACCGACACAATGCCCTTGCCGGTGCGGTCAGTGCGCATCAGATCATTGATGGACAAAGCCGGCTCGCCAAAGAAAAACGAAGCGCCCTGATTGTCCAGTATCAGCAACTGCCGCTGAATGGCCCCGACGCTGGCCTTGCCCACATTGCCATATTTGCGGGACAGCTCATCCGCGCGCTCGGCAACATGGCCCAGAATTGCCTGCAGGTCCTTGAGGTCCAGCAACAGCAAGCCTTCTTCATCGGCAATCCGAAAGGCGATGTTCAAAACGCCTTCCTGTGCTTCCGTCAGGTTCATCAACCGGGAAAGCAACAGCGGGCCCATTTCGGAAATGGTGGTGCGAACGCGGTGGCCTTTCTCTCCGAACAGATCCCAGAAAATCACCGGCGAACTGTCGTTGGTATAAGGGTTCAGCCCGATATCCTGCGCCCGCTTGACCAGAAAGTCCTTCTGCTCGCCAATTTCGGCCAACCCGGAAAGGTCGCCTTTGATATCGGCACAGAACACCGGCACGCCGGCGTTGGAAAAGCCTTCCGCCAAAACCTGCAAGGTCACCGTTTTTCCGGTTCCGGTTGCCCCGGTGACGATGCCATGCCGATTGGCATATTTGAAATCCAGATATTCAGATACCGGACCATCAGGCCCGACCGTGGCGCCAAGCAGCAAACGTTCTGCATCCTGCATAAAAACAACCTCCGCGAACATTTCGCCACAGTTCTACGTCGAATTGAGATTCAAGGAAACCGATATCGAAGGTTGATCCCCAACGCCCTGCCCTTTGCTATTGCGCTGCAAAACTGTTATTCGGCCAGCAGCCAAAGCACATGCAGGATGACGACCACGATGGACGAATATTTCACCCGGATTGGCGCTACCGCTGATGTTCCAGCGGAAATGGCACGCAAGGCCATCGGCTATATACTGGCCTATATGCAGGCGGAGAGTCAGGACGGCTCCATCGCCGCCATGATCGCCGCCACCCCGGCAGCCGCAGAGGCGCTCGGCGATGCGGATGGCTATGATGGCGAAGGCGGCATTATGGCGCTTGGTTCCAGGCTGATGGGTCTTGGGCTGGATATGGGCCAGATTCGTGATATGGCGGAAGAATTCATCTCGGCCGCCCGCGCAAGTGCCGGTGACGAGGTGGTGGACCGTGCCATAGCTTCGGTGCCGGCTCTGGCACAGTTTATCTGACCATTTCCCCTTTCGGCTTTTCGAGAAAGCTGGTCCGTCATGATTACTGGTTATGTTTATGCCGATGGCCGGATCAAGGCGGTCAGTGCTTCAGCAGCCAGACCGCCGGTGGATGCGATCTGGATTGACATGCTCAACCCCACGGCTGAAGAAGTCGCGGCGATTGAAGCGATGTTGCAAATTGACGTGCCAACCCCGGAAGAAATGCGCGAGATTGAGGTATCCAGCCGCCTTTATTCGGAGGACGGCGCGGACTTTATGACGCTGACTTTGCCACACGGCAAACACCAGACAGGTGTGGCTCATTTTGCGCCTGTGACATTCATTCTGGTCAGCAAGAAACTCATCACCCTTCGCTACAGCGAGCCCAAGAGCTTTGAGATCTACGCCTCGAAACTGTGCCGCGAGCCGGTTGTCGCCGATATGGCACTGGCCAGTGTGGCAGAGGTGGAGGCCGGCATTTCGCCCGCCCGACGGACCCGAACACCCCGCTCGGAAGAAATCATGCTTGGCCTGCTGGAGGCCGTGGTAGACAGGGTGGCTGACCTTTTGGAGGGCACCGCGGTTGATCTGGATGCCGCTGCCAAGGAAATTTTCAACGCTTCGGAAAACCGCACGCCAACTCCCACGGCCCGCTACAAGGAAATGCTGCGCCATATTGGGCGCTGTGCAGACCTTGCCTCCCGCACGCGGGAAGGGCTTGCAACATTTGACCGGCTGCTGCCCTTTGCCCAACTGGTTTTCGACAGGCGAAAAGCCCCCAAGGAACTGAAAACCCGCATCAAGGCGATGGCGCGCGACATTCAATCCCTGAATGATTTCGCTGCCTTTCTGAACAACAAAACCAGCTTCCTGCTCGACACCACCGTCGGCATGATTTCGATTGAACAGAATGCCATTATCAAAATCTTTTCGGTGGCCGCCGTCGGTTTCATGCCTCCAACGCTCATCGCTTCGATCTACGGCATGAACTTCACCGACATGCCGGAACTGACGTGGAGCTTCGGCTACCCTGCCGCAATTCTGGGAATGTTCATTTCCGCCATTCTGCCGCTGGCATTCTTTCGCTACAAACGCTGGCTGTAGCATCCCCAGCGGCAACGAAAACGTATCACCGCTGACTGCCCGAATGGAAGCTGTTCAACAGATCACAAGATCATGGAGTGCGCCCATCGGCACTGCGAAACTGCCGGTAGGTCGAGGGGCCGGGTAAGGCCACTTCTGACTCGGTTCGGGCAAGTTCTCCAATGGCATCATGCAGAGGCGATTTGATGCAAACCGGGTCTGTGTTGCCCGCATCGCCCGTCAGGGCAAGCGCCTGGCAGCGGCAACCGCCCAGATCAACATGTTTGCGCTCGCAACTCCGGCACGGCTCCGGCATCCAGTCTGTACCGCGATAAGCGTTGAATGCGGGGGAGTTTTCCCAGATTTCAGCCAGCGAGTGTTCCCGCACCGACCAGAACTCCAGATGTTTGATGGTCTGTGCCGCATGGCACGGCAACATCACGCCCGATGGCGTTACACTGAATGTGCGCAAACCCCAGCCGCCGTTGCACAGTTTCGGGTAGCGCGCGTAGTAATCCGGGAACACCGCATCGATGGCCAGCCTGCCTTTCAGGCGCTCCCGGGCTTCCTCGATCTCTTCAATGGTGCGGTCCACATCCTTACGCTCGGGCATCAACTGCGCTCTATTTTTCAGCGCCCAGCCATAATATTGCGTGTGCGCAACCTCCAGCCGCTTGGCGCCAAGGTCCAGCGCCTTTTGCACCATTTGCGGCACCTGATGAATGTTTGTCCGGTGGATGACTGCGTTCAATGTCAGCGGCACGCCGCGTTCCACCACCGCGTGGGCAAAGGCCTCCTTGCGCTCGAAAGCGCCTTTCATGCCGCCAACCTGCTCTGTCACGCCGGCGTCTGCGCCCTGCATGGAAAGCTGAATGTGGTCCAGTCCGACGGCCAGCATGGCATCCAGCGTGTCCATGGAAACACCAACGCCGGAAGTGATGAGATTGGTGTAAAGCCCGGCTTGCGCCGCCGCCCCGACGAGTTGTGCAATATCTTTCCGGGCGGTTGGCTCGCCACCCGACAGATGCACATGTATGACGCCCATGTCAGCCGCCTGGGCAAAAACACGCTCCCAGGTGAGTGTATCCAATTCGGTCGATCGGGTTTCAAGTTCCAGCGGGTTGGAGCAATAGGTGCAACGCAGGGGGCAGCGATGTGTCAGCTCGGCCAGCAGACCCAAAGGCGCTGGTGGCTTCGTTATCGTATCGATAAGGACAAGCGGTTCAAGAGTTTCACTCATAGCACCACCATCTGCTTTTGCGACAATTCGTTCAGAAATGCTTCCACGTCAGGTCGAATTTGCGTTTCATCGGCGGTGAAACAGCTTGCCAGATCTGCAACTATTGCGTCCAGACTGGCGACGCCATTCACCCGCCGCAAAATTTCGGTTGCCACACCGTCAGCTTCAAAAATTCGCTCCGGCCCGACCAGTATGTGGCGGCCGCGGATTTTGTCTTCGCGAAACCGCACGCCATGCGGAAACCTGGGCACAACAGCGCCGGACAAAGCGTTCATTGCCTGACCTCCAACCCATCGCCCGGACGCCACGCCTCCGGCGGTGTCATGGCCGGTTCCACATAGGAAAAATATAAGGCATCGAGCTGCGCCCACAAGACATCACATTTGAACCGCAGTGCATTCAGCACCGCATCCTGCTCTTCCGGGCGGCGGGCGTGGTCGATGCAATATTGCAGGGCAAAGTCGGAGTCGGCCTTGGCCTGCACTGGTCGTTTGTCAAAATAGGCCAACGTCTCCCGGGTTATAAACGGATAATGCTCCAGCATACCACGCACCCGCTCACCAATGACCGTCGGCGAAAACAGTTCGGTCAGTGAAGAGGCAACTGCCTCCAGCAGGGTACGATCGCGGACGAAATGAACATAGGCATCCACCGCAAAGCGCGTGGCAGGCAAAATGCCCTTGCCGGAGACGATATAGTCGGAATCGAGCCCAACACCGCGCCCCAGCGCAATCCATTTCTCGATACCGCCAGGGGTTTGGCCGTCTCCATCATGGTCGACAATACGGCGCCGCCATTCGCGTCGAAGCTCTGGCGTCTCCAGCCGGCTGAGAATGAGGGAGTCTTTGACCGGGATTCTGGACTGATAGTAATAGCGGTTCAACGCCCATGCCTGCACCTGCTCACGGCTAAGCTGGCCATTGTGCAGCAACCGGTGAAATGGATGCAGGTTGTGATAACGCTCTGCGCCGATCTGCCTCAGCGCATCGGTCAATTCCGCCGGAGTGAGCATTGGTTTCATGCCAGCACCTCATTTGCGTCAGAGGCAACGCGCCAGCCAGCGGCTTCTACACGGTCACGCTCTTCAGATCCCTCAACCAGAATTGGATTGGTGTTGTTGATGTGGACGTAGAATTTTTCTTCAATGCCAAGCTCATCAAATGCATGCAGACTGCCGCCTTCGCCATTGATCGGCATATGCCCCATGCGCCGCCCGGTCTTGCTGCCAACCCCTTCACGCTGCATCTCGTCATCATTGAAAACCGTGCCATCAAACAAAAGTGCAGCAGCGTTTGAAACCCGGCGCAAAAGAGCTTCCGGCGCATTGGCACAACCTGGAATGTAAAATGCCGTGCGCCCCTGGGTCGTCAGCCTGACGCCAACGGTCATTTCACCCTCTTCACCAATGGCAACATCATCGCCTTCTAGATACAGAGGCACTTTGCCGGGCACTGAAAACAGTTCAACTTCCAGCCCGGGCAAAGGCTCAAAGCTTTCATCAAGCGTCACCGCAACGCGCCTGACAAAATCCTGCGCCAGAACCTGAAAAACCGGGTTGGCGGCAAGAATATCCAGCACCGCCTGTGTGGCATAAAGGGTAAAGGCCTGGCGCTCCCGAAGCGTTAAAAGACCTGCAATATGGTCCACATCGCCATTGGTCAGCAGCACTGCCCCAATGGGCGAGCCGCGACGCGCATCATCAGTCAGGCTGGCATTGGCGGCAAGCCACGGAGCCTGCACAATCTGCTGGCGCAAATCGGGCGATGCGTTGATGAGCAACCAGTCACGACCGTTTGGACTGGCTGTTACGGATGATTGGGTGCGTGGCGTAACCCGAGGGTCCTGCGCCAGAGCCAGACGGCAAATACCGCAATTGCAGTTCCACTGGGGAAAGCCGCCTCCCGCCGCCGAACCCAGGACTGTCAGCCGCAGACGGTCATCTGACCGCCCGCGGCCAACTGATTGTCGCAACAATCAGAATTCAATCGGCATATAGCCGTTGATCTCCATCGCAACACACACTTCAACGATGGAAGGTTTATTCCATGCCATAACGTTTCTCCCATTCTAGATGCCACCGAAAACGATCGGCGGGCATTTCAACAGGCGCCCACATTGGACCTATATTAAGGAACAAACGTGGCAGGTAAAGCAAAGAATGCAATCACCAATTTTTGTTGAGCTGTTTATGCGACCGCCGGGCGCACTTCACCCACAACTGTGCGTTGCCAGTTTCGCAAAGGGGAAACCGCCAGCGCTCTGAAAGTTTCAGCCAGTTCGGCGTCTTCATCACGGAAAATCTCTGCCAATGTCGCCGCCGCCGCACTTTCTGCAGCTCTTGTCGTGCCGTCTTCCGCCTTCAGGGTGAAGCCAAGTCCGAGCTCCGGCACGGCTCCGCAAAACACTCCTTCGGCACCGGTTTTTGCAAAAACCCGGCCCTGCCCCGCTTCGATCAAAGCCAGGCACATGCGGCCTTTGCCCGACATGGCATACGGCTCTGCCATGCAGGCATTGATCAAGCGTTGCCCTGCGCGCGCACGATCGGCTGAAACACCCTGCCCAGACACCAGCCGCGCGAACGCCAGGGCGAAGGCGTCGAGTGGCGCGGCATAAGTGGGAATCGAGCACCCATCAATGCCGCACTGATCATCGGTCAAATTCACCCCGACCGTATCAGCCATGGCTGCCCGCACTCGCTGCTGCACCTTGTGGCCGGCCCCCGCATAACCAGCCGGGTCCTCATTCAGATGCACCGCGGTGCACAGAAACCCTGCATGTTTTCCAGAACAATTGTTGTGCAGGGCAGTTGGTACTCCACCTCTTTGTGCCAGGCCCACTGCCACCGATAGGTCAAACGGCCAATGGCAACCGCATTCCAGATGGCTGTCATCCAGTCCGACCTTGTCCAGCATCCGGCTGGCAGCCAATGCATGCTGTTCTTCGCCCGAATGCGACGCGCATGCCAACGCCAGTTCCATATCCGTCAAGCCAGCAGCATCTGCAGCACCGGTTTCGATCAGTGGCAAAGCCTGCAACACTTTAACAGCGGAGCGTGGATACAATGCTCGACCAACATCGCCTTTCGAAAAGCGTTTCCCGCCGGATGCATCCACCACGGCAACGTGCACGTTGTGCCGGCTTTCAACCAGCTTTCCACGGGTAACTTCGATCAGCATTGGCTCAGACATGCGCCCTCCGGAATTATTGTTTTGGCGACCGGTAAAAAGCCGGGCGCAAGTTCATCTAGCAACCCACAGGAATTATCGCCAGCGACCAGCGAGTCAATTTACACCCATGTTCCTCAGCTCGCATTTTTGCTACGCCTGTCACGATATTGCGGGGGAGTAAGCCGATGTTTCTGTGTTGCGGTGATGCGCTGTTTGACCTGTTTGCCAAACCGGCGGGCAACGATATTGCAACCTTGAATATAGAAGGCCGGATCGGTGGCTCGCCGCTGAATGTTGCTCTGGGGCTTGCCCGCCTCGGCCACCATTCTGCATTCTTCACCAAACTTTCCGAAGATCTGTTCGGCCGCAAGATCCGCGCCTTCATGGCAGCAGAAAATATTGACCAGCAATTTCTGATCCCGACACGCCGCAGTACCACACTGGCTGTCGTTTCATTATCAGAATCCGGCGCTGCCGATTATGATTTTCATATTGATGGCACCGCTGACCGGTCTATCCGGCAGGAGCAGGTGCCAGACGAATTTCCCGATGCTCTGGCTGCCATTCACATCGGCTCCTACACCACCGTGACCGAACCCACAGCATCAGCATTGCTGAAACTGATTGGCCAGCAATCTGCTCGCCGCTTCATTTCCTATGACCCCAATATTCGCGCCTCTATTGAACCGGACCTTGATGTCTGGAGAGCGCAGATTGCCCGCATTCTGGAGCAGGCTGACTTTGTAAAGGCCAGCGAAGATGACCTTGCCCAGATTTACCCAGGGCGAGCGTTGGACAGTGTGCTTGCAGACTGGGTATCTGTTGGTCCGGCAATGGCCATTGTGACAATGGCTGAACACGGGGCAATTGCATTTTCTGCGACTGGCCACGAGGTGCAGGTACCCGGCTTGCCAGTCGCCGTTATTGATACGGTTGGAGCAGGAGATACGTTTCAAGCCGCAAGTCTGGCGCATCTGGCTGAAACCGGCCAACTCAGTGCCGAAGCTTTGCGCAGCATGTCGCCGCAGCAAATTCGCGAGCTGCTGAGCTTTGCGATCAAGGCCGCTGCAATCACCTGCTCACGCAGAGGGGCGGATTTGCCACGGCGCAACGACCTTGGGCTGTTGCCGTTAGCTTGAACGAAAAAACCGCCGGACTGATGGCCCGACGGTTGTTGCTAATCGCGGTTGGGTAAGTGACGGCTTCAGGCGATCTTTGGCCGCCCGAAACCGTCCTACTCTTAGCTTTGCTGCATTGTCCTGCCGTTGAAACACTATGTTTCAACGAGAAATGCTTAGTTGAAGCGGTAGGAAGCTTTGGCCCAAACCGTGTGGAAGTCGAGATCCGACGAAGACGTCGCGGTCAGCGAGTCGGTCGGAACCGTCGAGCCAACTGGCGTGTAGTTGATCTTGGTCTTGGAAGAACCGAGGTCGGTGAACAGGTATTCCAGACCAACCGAAACGTTCTGCGTTACGAGATAGTCAACGCCTGCGCCGACCGCATAGCCGAACTCATCCGTGTCATCTTCCAGCGAAACATTATAAGCCGTGCCGCCGGATGTGACAGTGCCACTGCCGATCAGGTCGTTGGAAACGCTTGCATAAGCAAGGCCGCCTGTTGCGTAAACGGCGATACGGTCTGCCGCAACGCCAGCCTTGGCGCGCACGGTGCCAAGAAAGTCGATGTCCTGCTTGGAACCGAATGTCTGTCCGAACTGGCTATAAGTGGCGTTGGATGTGGCATCAACATAGCTGATGTCTGCAACCGCGCCGACAATGAAATTGTTGATCTGGTAGTCGTAACCGGCATGCACGCCGCCTACAAAACCTGTCTCGTTATTGGTGCCGCCTTGAAAGGATGAACCGGTCGAGGAAAACAATCCCGAATCGCGGTTGAACGCAGCGCCAGCCTGGCCACCGGCAAAAAAGCCTGTCCATGTGTAGGCGGAATCAAAGGCAACAGGTGCAGCAATTGGCTCATCGTAAATAACGTCAGCGGCCAAGGCCGGGGTAACGAATGCAGTTGCGGCCAAAAGAAGTGCAAGGCGTTTCATTTTCTATTCTCCAGGTGTCGCTGGTGCGACGTTCTCATCACCACAAACCGGGGAATGGTCTGCGGAAAAATCACGTCATCCATTCGCCCTGACTTGTGGCAATTTCTGGCCGAACTTACGCCTAATTGATGATCCCGGGACAAAGAAACGCTCTGTATCCCAAACATCACAGTAATAAGGTTAACGAACTATTTACAAAGGTTTTAGACTTCGAATGGATTTTTTAGCCATTCAGCCACGTCTTCCCCGATCGCGCTGTGTTTTTGCTCCGAAACAGCCGGACCGCGACATTTTAGAACATTTCCTATGTTGCCATGCGGCCAGCATGGCTTATGCTCATTACAAGGCTGGGCACCGCAATATGTGGGAGAAAACATGCGGAATCTGACACTGGTCACGGGGCTTTGCTTCGTGGCAATGCTGTGTTCACCCTTGGCAGCACAGGAAGCCGGAGACGCAGCGGCGGGAGAGAAAGTCTTCAAACGCTGCCTTGCCTGCCACGCTGTTGGTCCTGGCGCCGCCAACAAGGTTGGACCGGAATTGAACGGCATTGTTGGCGAAAAGCCTGGCATTGTTGAAGGCTACAAATTCTCACCCGACCTTGTGACATATGGCGAGGGAAAAGTGTGGAACGAAGCCAATCTGACCGAATGGCTGACCAATCCCAAAGCGGTGGTGCCCAAAACCAAAATGATTTTTCCCGGCATAAAAAAACCGGATGAGATGACAAATCTCATCACCTATCTGGCCGGATTTGATGAAAATGGTGAGCCGCGCGACCCTGCCGAAGCGTTGGCGCAGGCTGCGGCCGGCGGTCAGTAAAGCGGCAGCAGCAATTATGGCCTTCCCGCCGCATGGCGAGAAGGCCAGTTCATGCGATCAATCAGGCGTAAATGTCCATGACCTGCTTCAGCAGCTCAAGCGCTTCAGCCTTTGGCCGCTGGAATGAGTTGCGACCAATGATCGAACCGTTGCCGCCGCCATCGCGAATCGACTGAACTTCGCTCAGCAGCTCTTCACGGTTTTTGGCTGCGCCGCCAGAGAACACAACCAGACGCTTGCCGGCGAAGGATGCCTGCATGACGTGCTGAACACGCTCTGCACCTGTAGCCAGCGCAATTGCGTTCTTTTCGTAGGTTGACTTGGCGTCGGCCAGATCAACAACATCCGTCGGCAGTTTGACCTTGATGATGGTTGCGCCCAGCAGCGCCGCCATGTGCGCGGCATAGGCAATAATGTCAGCAGCGGTTTCACCGGCCTTGGACACATTGCCACCGCGTGGGTAAGACCAGACAACCGTCATCAGACCGCGCGACTTTGCCTGCAGCGTAATTTCGCGCAGTTCCTCAATCATGCCGTAGGATGCGTCCGCACCAGGATAGATGGTGAAGCCAACGCCGACACAGCCAAGGCGCAGCGCGTCTTCCACTGTGCCAGTCAACGCCTGATCCTGTGTCTTGACCAGCGAGTTGCCACTGTTGAGCTTGAGGATCAGCGGCACTTCACCAGCGAAAGTGTCTGCACCCTGTTCCAGAAGGCCCAGCGGCGCGGCATAGCCCGAAACGCCAGACTCAATAGCCAGTTCGTAAAGATAGTGCGGGTCATATGCAGCGGGGTTCGGTGCAAAGCTGCGGGCCGGGCCATGCTCGAAGCCCTGGTCCACCGGCAAAATAACCACCCGCCCGGTGCCTGCCAGCCGGCCATGCATCAACAAACGCGACAGATTGCTCTTCAGGCCGGGAGTTTCACCCTCATACCAGGACAGGATCTTACGAACGGTTTCAGTTCTGAGCATGGTGTCTCCTCATATGCGCGCCCGAATCCCGGTCGCTTGCCAACTACGTTTAGTGTGCACTTCTGCTGTGCAATAAAGCGAAGGTAAAGGCGCGAAAACGCCTCAGACCAATTAAAATCGGTTGAATTATGCGCGAAATGCCATTTCTTCAAATTGGCAACGGGCCCGCATTCTTCACCTCTTCCATAACTGCATAGGTGCGCGTTTCCCGCACACCAGGCAGAGACAGCATAATATCGCCCAGAAAGCGGCGATACGCAGCCATGTCCGGCAGCCGTGTCTTGATCAGATAATCGAAGCCGCCTGCAACCATATGACATTCCAGAATTTCCGGTGTGCGACGCACCGCCTTGGCAAACTTGTCAAACACATCGGGCGTGGTGGCATCCAGAATCACCTCAACATAAACCAGAAGACCAAAGCCAAGTTTGTGCGGGTCAAGGCGCGCCTCAAACCCGAGAATGAAGCCCTCTTTCTGCAAGCGCCTCAGCCGCTCCCCCAGGGATGAAGGTGCAAGCCCGATGCGCGTTGCCAGTTCAGCATTAGTGATGCGCCCATCCAGCTGCAATTCGCGCAGTATCCGGCGATCGGTTCTGTCCAGTTCACTCATACTTGCCTGCTTGCGCCCTCTGCACAGAGAATCATCTGCCGGAGCTTAGATCATTTTCGCAGTTTGGGCGGAATTGTCGTAAGCTGCCGTCGGGCACCTTCCGCATGTGAAGGAAGCGAACAATGTTTCTTCAGGAAAGAGCCACTGCCAGGCGGACCGGTTTTGCCATGGCCGCCAGCCTATATGTATTCCTGGCATTACCGGCCAGCGCAGAGCCGCTTCTGGCGGTTATGCCGTTTGATTATGTGGACACATCCGGCGAGCAGGAAGACCAGACTCAGGCCCACACCGAGCGCATGGAATTGTTTCGGCAGGTTCTGCAGAATGACCTGGCAAAAATTCCAGAACTTTCGGCCGTGGAGCTTCCATGCACGTCCAGCGGCTGCACGCCGGCAAACTCCCGCCCCATCGACCTTCTGGACTCCGCGCGGGAGGCCGGAGCCGATTATATTGTACTGGGCACTATACAAAAAATGAGCACGCTGATTTCGTCAGGCTGGGTCAATGTTATTGATGTACCCACCGGAGAAGTTGCGGTGGCTAGAAAGCTTTCGTTCCGCGGCGACACAGACGAGGCGTTTGCGCGGGCTGCCAATTTCGCCGCCAAGGACATCGCCCGCAACATGCCCGCGGGCAAACTGCCCTAAATCGACAAAACGCCATTGTTAACCTCGACAAGTGGCTGACGATCTGCTATCGACAGCCTAGATTTTGTGGAGAGGTAACTTTCCGCAGGGGCTTCGTATTTTCGAGCGGGGCCCTCCCCCGCTTTAACAAACAATGGAACGGAACACTTCGTGCAGGTACTCGTCCGCGATAATAACGTCGATCAGGCTCTCCGCGCTCTCAAGAAGAAGATGCAGCGTGAAGGCATCTTCCGCGAAATGAAGATGCGGAATTTCTTTGAAAAGCCTTCAGAGAAGCGTGCTCGCGAAAAGGCTGAAGCTGTGCGCCGCGCGCGCAAACTGGCTCGCAAACGCGCTCAGCGTGAAGGCTTGGTTCCTGGTGGCCGCGTTGCACCAGCAGCGGCTGCGCGCCCATAATTCGCCATTCATCTGGCGATAGAGTTTTCGGGTGGCCAGGTCTTCGGATCTGCCGCCCTTTTTCGTGGGCAAAACGCAAAAGCGGTCTGTGTCCGCAATTGCGACAAACCACATAATTATAGCGTTTTGTGATTCGGCAGTGATCCTGGGCACGGTAGGTCACGATGCCGAAGCTTCAAGGCTGCGCTAAAATGCCTTCGACTGGCGGAAGGTTTTTATTTTCTTAAAAACCTCGGTCGCATTATAACTACGAATAAGCCGACTGTACGGCACACCTGATGGGGGAACCTTCCGTGATTTCGATCATGCGTAATACATCTGGCTTCAAAGGGGCGCGGATTATGCGCCTTGCCGCGCTTACGGCTTTGCCGATGTTTGTCGCGGCGTGCCAAAGCACCTCCCCAATTCAGGCCATCAACCTGAATCAGGCGCAGGGCTCGTCGGAGAACATCTCGTCGCTGACAGCGGCGGTGAACTCCAATCCGCAAAACCCGGAAGCGCTGAATGTTCGGGGCACGGCATTTGGTCAAGCGGGTCAGTATGACCGCGCGATCCAGGATTTTTCGGCAGCAGTCCAGATTGATCCAAACTATTATCAGGCTTACGCCAACCGCGCCTTGGTGCTGCGCCAGCAGGGCAAGTTGCCGGAAGCAGCAGCAGACTATGGCCGCGCTTTGCAGATCAACCCCAATTACGCCACGGCTTATATCGGGCGCGGTAACATTTATCGTGTCGCCGGGCGCAACCGTGAGGCCCTCAGCGACTTTCAGCGGGCGATTGATCTGAACACCACGGACCCGCGCGCCTATCACAATCGCGGACTTCTGTATCAGGTGGATGGTCAGCACCGTCAGGCGATTGAGGATTTTTCGACCGCCATATCAATGGAAGCAACCGCACCCGAACCTTATTCGGCGCGTTCCATTTCCTATCTGGCGCTCAACAATGTTGAAGATGCGCGCGACGACATCAACCGCGCCCTGCAACTGGATGGTAACCGGGCGGAGTTCTGGGTGAACCAGGGTCTGGTGCTGGAGGCTGCCGGAGAGCGCACAAAGGCCAATCGCGCTTTTGCCCGTGGCGCACAACTTGATCCAAAATATCAGCCGGCGCGTGATGGTATTGGCCGCACCAGCGGCGGAGCGCCGCAAGCCTGATCTCTTCCTGATTGATTCATGAAGCAAAACGCCCCCGGCATTTTTCAATGCCGGGGGCGTTTTACATGGATCTCAGTACCGAGGCGTTTCGGGTGAAAAGTACAATTTCAACTGCCAGACAATGCGCCAAAAATCATAGTTTGCGTCTTGCAGGCGATAGAATACCCACCTGAAACCGCTGGCTCAGTGAGCCAGCGCCTTGACGATATCTTCCACCATCTTTTTGGCATCGGCAAACAGCATCATCGTGTTGTCCTTGTAGAACAACGTGTTGTCGATGCCAGCATAGCCGGAGCCAAGGGAGCGCTTGATGAACAGGCAGGTGTTGGCCTGATCAACGTTCAAAATGGGCATGCCATAGATCGGCGAAGATGGATCATCGCGGGCTGCCGGGTTCGTCACGTCATTGGCGCCAATGACAAAGGCCACATCAGTCTGGGCAAATTCGGAATTGATGTCCTCAAGCTCAAACACCTCATCATATGGCACATTGGCTTCGGCCAGCAGCACGTTCATATGACCGGGCATGCGGCCCGCTACAGGGTGAATGGCGTATTTGACCTCAACGCCTTCTTTTTTCAGCGTATCGGCCATTTCACGCAATGCGTGCTGCGCCTGCGCAACCGCCATGCCGTAGCCTGGAACGATGATCACGCGAGAGGCGTTTTTCATCAGATAGGCGGCGTCTTCTGCCGAACCCTGCTTCACCGTGCGGTCGCCAAGATCCTGTGCGCCGGCTGCCGCTGTATCCCCACCGAAACCGCCAAGAATGACGGAGATGAAACTGCGGTTCATGCCCTTGCACATGATGTAGGACAGAATGGCACCGGACGAGCCCACCAGAGCACCGGTGATGATCAGCGCCAGGTTTTGCAGCGTGAAGCCAATGCCTGCCGCGGCCCAGCCGGAATAGGAGTTCAGCATCGACACGACAACGGGCATGTCTGCTCCGCCAATCGGCACAATCAGCAACACGCCCAGAACCAGCGATACCAGCACGATCAACCAGAACATCACATAGCTTTGCGTAATGGCAAAACCAATGATCAGAGCGACCAGCGATACCGCCAGAGCAATGTTGATGAGGTGACGCGATGGCAGCATGATTGGCTTGCCGCTCATCCGTCCATCCAGCTTGAGAAAGGCAATGACCGAGCCGGTGAAGGTGATGGCACCAATGGCCACACCCAGCGACATTTCAATCAACGCCTGTGCATGGATATGCCCGACCGTGCCGATACCGATGGCTTCGGGAGCATAAAGTGCCGCGGCCGCGACCGTTACCGCGGCCAGACCAACAAGGCTATGAAACGCCGCAACAAGCTGCGGCATGGCTGTCATGGGAATGCGCTTGGCAATGTAGGCACCTGCGCCACCACCGATGGCTATACCCAGCACAATGATGATCAATGCACCAAAGCTGGGGCTTGCCAGAAGCAGCGTGGTTACAATGGCCACGCCCATACCGATCATGCCAAACAGGTTGCCCTGCCGGCTGCTGGTGGGATGGGAAAGACCGCGCAGCGCCAGAATGAACAGAACGCCGGAGACGAGATAGAGAAAGGCCGCAAAATTCTCGGACATTGGACTTTACCTGTCCTTCTTTTTGTACATGGCCAACATGCGTTGGGTTACGAGAAACCCGCCGAATATGTTGACGGAAGCGAGGACCAGTCCGAAAAAGCCAAAGGTTGTAGCGATACCGGAAGCGGAAATTCCCACTGTCAGCAAGGCGCCCACAATAATGACCGATGAGATTGCGTTGGTGACCGACATCAGCGGCGTGTGCAGCGCTGGCGTTACCGACCAGACCACGTAATAGCCGACGAAAATCGCCAGAACGAAAATCGCCAGATGAAACAGAAACGGGTCCACGCCCGCGGCTGTTTCCAGCACATTGGCGACGCCCGGCTCTGCAGCCAGTCTTTCAACTCCGGCGCGGGCGGCCTCAATGGCACCCTGCGCGGCATCCAGTGCCTGTCGTGTTGTATCCAAGGTTTCGCTTGCCATGGTTAAGCGACCTCCCCTTTAACTGCCGGGTTCAAGCCTGCATCCACCGCAGGCGCAAATGCAGGATGCACCACTTTGCCGTCATGGGTCAGCGCTGTCGCCTGTTGCAATTCTTCTGTCAGATCAATCTTCAGCAGACCGCTTTCCTTGTCGACCATCGTCTCAAGAAAGGCGGCCAGATTTTTAGCATAGAGCAGTGAGGCGCTGGCGGCGATGCGGCCGGACACGTTGAGATAGCCAACGACCTTGGCCGGACCAACGGCTGCTATTTCGCCGGGAATTGCGCCTTCAACATTGCCACCGCGCTCAACCGCCAGATCAATGATGACCGAGCCGGGGCGCATGGACTCAACCATCTGGCGGGTGATGAGCCGTGGCGCAGGACGCCCGGGAATCAACGCCGTGGTGATAACAATGTCTTGCTTGGCAATATGGCTGGCCGTCAGTTCTGCCTGCTTTTGCTGGTATTGCGCCGACATCTGCTTGGCATAACCGCCCGCTGTTTCCGCCGCTTTGAACTCTTCATCCTCAACCGCAATGAATTTTGCGCCAAGCGATTCAACCTGCTCTTTGGCAGCAGGACGCACATCGGTTGCCGTGACAATGGCGCCCAACCGCCGTGCGGTTGCAATGGCCTGCAAGCCGGCAACGCCTGCCCCCATGACGAAAACGCGCGCTGCAGGCACGGTGCCCGCCGCCGTCATCATCATTGGAAAAGCCCGGTCATAAACCGCAGCCGCGTCAATAACAGCCTGATAGCCGGCCAGGTTGGCCTGAGAGGACAACACGTCCATGACCTGCGCGCGGGTGATGCGCGGCATCAGCTCCATGGCATAGGCGGTCAACCCGGCAGCAGCCAATTGCTGCAGTGCCTCGTCCTGCCCATATGGGTCCATAATGCCAATAATTGCCGCGCCCTTTTTATAGCCGGAAATTTCGGCGGGCAGCGGGCGGCGCACTTTCAGCACAACATCAGCATCCTTCGCATCAGCCGCTGTGCCGATACGTGCACCGGCAGCAACAAACGCCTCGTCGGGAATGCGTGAGCTTGTGCCGGCTCCGGCCTCCACAACAATGTCAAAACCCAATGCCTTGAGTTTCTTGACGCTGTCTGGTGACGCAGCAACGCGTGTTTCTTCTGCATCCCGCTCAATGGGAACGAATAGCTTCATCGGGTCCTCCGCCAGCTGGCCGGTTGGCCGCCGGAACGTTGAGAGCTTGCAGGCTGGTTGGTACCAATGTGCTTCATGTGATCTTTCGATCACCTGGAAAGCTCTAACTCATGGTTTGCCGCATTGTCCTGTTGTTAAACCACCAGGTTCAACAGGAAATGCTAGGCTTGGCGTAGAAGCACAGTCAGGATTGCACCACTGGCGGCAAAGGCGAACAGACCGCCAAACACACCCCAGGAGCCAATCAGACTTGCCAGCATGCCAATCAGAATAGCAACGGTGACGATTGTTCCGTACTTAACCAGCAACAGGAAACCGTCATACGTCCGCTGGTGCTCGGCGTAATCCATCGGCGCTGAGGTCAGGGGTTCCAAATCGTGGTGCTCTGCCATTCCATTTCTCCTGAGGCAAACTGGAGGCCCACTTATACGCATGTGGCCGCTGGCGGCAATGACCACGCTTGTGTTTTTGCAAGCTCTTAACGCAATTTGGCCATATTCAGTCGCGTTCTTCATCCGGATCAGCGTCAATAACCGCTTTGGAGATCTGGATGGGAAATCCAGCCCGGGCCATGGCTGCAATGTCGCGTTCGCGGCGCTCTGCTCTGTCCTTCACCCGATGCGGCCCCAAACGGCGGCGGCGTGCGTAGTTTTCCGCCGCTTGCCTTTCGTCGGTCTCATCGCCTGCCATAGCCCTTTCGACGGTTTCCCGGTCGATTCCCTTATCTGCCAGACGCGCCTTTGCCATTGCAGTTGATGCCCCACGGCGGCGCAGCGTTGCCAGCCGAGCCTCGGCGAAGGCATCATCATTCAGAAACTGCAATTCCTTCAGCCGCTCTATTGTCTGGCGGATCAGCTCTGCGCTGCCTTCCCGCGCAAAACCTTTCATCACAATTCTGCGCGCAAGCACCGTTTCCAGATGCGCGGCGCTTGCCGGATATCTGGCAAGATGGGCAATCGCCACGCGCATCAGCCATCCGGGAGATGCCGGAATGACTGGAGAGACATCTATTTCATCCATAAATTAAATGACCCACTCCCGTTTTGATGAAAAACTGTTTATCTCAGTGGGGATCGGAAGCTCAACTCTCCGAAGCAAAATGAGAATATATGAATGAGAAACAAACCCTTCGTCGCCATTCCCGCTGACATTCGCCAGTTTGAAACCTACACATGGCATGCCAGCCCGGACACTTATCTGAAAGCGGCGCTGCATGTTGCGGGCGTTATTCCGCTGATTATTCCCGCTATGGCATCAGCAATGGATATTGCCAGCATTCTGGAAAAAGTGGATGGCGTCATCACCACTGGTTCGGCAACAAATGTGCATCCATCGCGCTATGGCGTTGACGAGAGTGAATCGCATATGCCGTTCGACCACGACCGCGACGAGCTTTCCACCGCCCTGATCACCGGCGCGATTGAGCGCCACATGCCGCTTCTGGCAATCTGCCGTGGCCATCAGGAACTGAATGTGGCGCTCGGCGGCAGCCTTGCCTGTGAAATTCAAACCCTGCCCGGCCGCATGGATCATCGCCCGCCAAACCTGCCAACGCAGGAAGAGCGATTTGGTCTGCGCCATTACGTGCAACTGACTCCCGGCGGAAAATTGCAGCAGATTCTCGGTGCTGAACAGATTGAGGTTAACTCGCTTCACCGGCAGGCCGTAGACCGGCTGGCCGACCGCTTGATGGTTGAGGCTCAGGCGGCTGACGGCACCATCGAGGCCGTTTCGGTGCGCGATTACAACCAGTTCGGATTCGGCTTTCAATGGCATCCGGAATATCTGGCGGGCAAAGACGCGCCGTCCACTGCCATTATTGAAGCTTTCGGTCAGGCTTGTTCGACCTATGCTGCACTAGGCCGGAACCTGCATTTGCAGGGCGCCGCCGAGTAACGCCACACCCAGAACAATCAGCAGAAGCGCGCCTGACACTTCAAGCGCGCCCTGCAGCCAACCGCTCTTGCCGCCAAACTTCAAAGCGGTATCGCGAAACAGCACCGCCAGGGTGGCCAGTGCAGAAACGGTGATGGCGGTGCCCAGCGCCATGGCAAACACCGATAGGGCGCCACCAAGCCACATGCCGTTTACCGTGGCAAAGGTTAGCACAACAATTGCCCCGGCACAGGGCCGCATTCCCACGGCCAGAACCGCGGTCAGGCCGGAGCGCAGCCCAAAACCGGGCGCAGTCAGTTGCGCGGGCTCCGGCATGTGCATGCGCCCGCAGGCACAGTCAGCTTCCGGCGCAACACAAACGCCCGGCTCCACCGCATCAGCAGAAAAGCTGCTTCCGGCTTTCGCGGCACTTGCTCCGGAAAACTCACCTGCGGAACCAAAGGCCAGTTGTGCCGAACCGCGTGCCTGCCAGAAACGCCACAGCTTGCGTGCCAGCAGCCCGCAGCCGAAGAGAATGATCAGCCCATAGGACGCCAGTTCAAGATACCAGCCAAGTCCGGACATCGACAGACTTGCACCGCGCAGCAGCAGCCATCCGGCAGCAACGACAACCAGTGCCACAATGGCTTGCAGAAAAGCCGCGGCAAAACTGAGCGCAATGCCCCGCCGCAATTGTACGGTGTTGGCCAGCATATAAGCGGAAATAACCGCCTTGCCGTGCCCCGGCCCCGCAGCATGGAAAATTCCATAGGCAAAGGAAAGCGTGATCAGGGCCAGAAAGCCGCCATGGCCCTGCCGAAGCGCCACGAGCGCATGCCGCAGCATGGTGAAAAACTCTCTCTGTACCGATGCTATCCAGAGAAACAGTCCTGAAAACGGCCCGCTTCCCGGCTGGATAGCCACTTCTGCATTGCCGATGCCAAGCGATGACTGAGCCTGTGCAGCCCCTGCCATCACGGCCAGAAACAGACATGCTGCTAAAACCCGCATGGTCATTTGCACGACACGTCTGCGTGGATTGCCAAGGCCTTGGAATAATCAATTCCATCATCTGGCACTTTTTCATTCGGACGAAGCATGGAAATCTGCGCCATCCATTCTGCGGCGGCAGCGTCCGGATCCGGAATGGTGAATTGCCGCGTACAGCGCTCTGGCAGATCCAGCAATTCGAATGCCTCTTCGCTTTCGTAATCAAAGGCGACGAAAAAACTGTCGTCAAACGTGGAAAAGGTCACCGTTTTCTCGGCAAGATTGATCGGCTGATCCACCTTCATTTCAAAAAACAGAATAAGCTGCTGCTCCTGATACAAAGCCCGGATTTGCGCGGGCGGCTGCAGGCGAACCGGCCGGCCCGAAATGGTGATCAGCGTGTAGAAATCCCACTCGGCGATGGATTGGCGCACCGTTTCACCAATTTCCGCCAGTTCGTCCGGGTCCAGTGTGTTGTTGGCATTATTGTCAAAATCCACCAGCACGCTGGATGAAAACAATTCGTCCATGCGCCAAATGTTGCGGATAGCCAGAAGATTTGCCGAAGCATCGCCAACAATTTCCATTCGGGAATCGGCGAAGACATGCGGATGCGCCAATGCCGGCACGGTCATTCCCGCGAAAGCTGCAATGCAAATACAAGCCAGCCGCATAATCACTCCTTCTGCAGAGCCTGTTTGCTGCCGCAGAATGGCAAAAATAGGATCAGAAATTATTTCAGCACAACGACCTCTGCCCCGACATGTACCCGTTCGAACAGGTCCTGCACATCAGCATTCAACATGCGAAAGCAACCGGCGGATGCCGCACCACCAATAGAGTTAGGCGCATTGGTGCCGTGAATGCGATAATAGCCCCATCCGAGGTTCAAGGCTCGCACGCCCAATGGATTTTTGGGGCCGGGCCCTACCGAGTTTGGCAGTGCAGGATTTTTCTTGCGCATATCGGGCGTCGGAATCCATGTCGGGTTGACCCGCTTTTTAGATACCCAACTTTTGCCGAACCATTGTTCACTGGGCTTGCCAACGGCAATATTGTAAAGCAGCGCCTGATTTGGCCCGGTAACCAGATACAGCTTGCGGGCGCTTGTCAGCACAACAATCGTGCCAGCTTCATAGTCTCCCTCAAATGCCACCGCCGCCCGGTCCGGCAACAGGGGTGCAGATGGGGCGGCGTGCACAGGCACAACAAGCAGACACAGAAGCAGTGCACACAAACGCAACATCATGGCCATCTCGCAAATGGGGCAAGGCACCAGTCAATTAAGCGGCCTGGCCTTGTTTCTCTGCGCAATTCTGCCGGAACCAGGTTGCCAGAAAGTCAACAAAAAGCCTTGTCCGGGCAGGAAGATGCCGCCTGTGTGGAAAAACTGCATAAATTCCCGCTTCGCTTGGCATATAGTCCGCCAGCAACCGCACCAGATGCCCCGCTGCAATGTCATCGCGCACAATGAATTCGGGCTCAAGCGCCGCACCCAGCCCCGCAAGTGCGGCCATTCGCACCGAGACCGGAGAGTTAACCGTGAACTGGCCGGAAACATTGACCGGAATAGGCGCGCCAGTCGCCGGATCGCGAAATGTCCAATTGTAAAGCGAGCGGGCATTGGAATCGATAACGATCGGCCATTGCGCAAGATCCTGCGGGTGTTGCGGCATGCCATATTTCTTCACAAGCTCCGGCGTGGCGCAGATGGCAAAATCCAGCGAGGTCAACCTCCGGGCAATCATCGACGAATCATCCAGCCGGGTCATGCGGATGGCAACGTCAAAGCCCTCTTCCAGAAGATTGACGAAATTGTCGTCCAGATGCACTTCCAGCCGGATTTCCGGATGCAGCCTGGCAAACTCAATCAGGCACAGGCCAAACTCCGCATCGCCAAAGGTGCGCGCAGCACTAACCCGCAACGTTCCCCTTGCCTCGCCCGTGGCGGCGCGCGCCTCGTCGTTCAATCTGTCCAGATCTGCCAGCAGCGCACTGGCTCGCGCCAGATAAACCTCCCCCGCTGCGGTCAGGGCAATCTGGCGCGTGGTGCGGTTGATCAGCAGCACCCCCAGATCATCTTCCAGTTCGCGCACATATTTGGACAAAAGCGCTTTGGAACGACCGGTTTTTCGCGCAGCGGCGGAAAATCCTTCATTCTCAACCACAGCAATAAAGGCCCGCATATGTGTCAGTGTGTCCATTCCGTGCGCCCCGCCTGCCAAATGATGGTCAATCTTTCATGCTCTAGAGCATTTCCCGCTGAAACGGAATCGTTTCACATCTGGCTAGGCGACAAACATGGAGGCTGCGAGGTTCAGAGTATCGCAGGATCACGTCGGCCAATCCGGCACTGAGTTGCTTCAGAAAAAATATGCATTTGGGTAAATTAACTGTTGAATGTGACGAAAAGCTTTCTTATATCGACCTTGCCCTATGTCGCACGTGCCTGTGGGCGTCCCCCGGTCCTCAAATGCGAGGGTTGCCGGGACGGTACCTGGAGTTTCTCCAGTCGGTTTCGCTGCTCGTGAAATCGTGGACGCCTTGAAGCAACGACGGTTCGGGCCTTTCTGGTCTCTCCCGGTCTCCAAATCCGGGAATTCTGAAGAGGCACACCATCATTGCCTGAAGTGCGGCGGGTTTCCCCCTCCAAGCCATGGCAGACAATTTAGCGTAGATCGCTTTGCCGCCTCTCCGGTTGCGTTGCGAAATCGCGTTATACAAGTCGCGTTTCGCGTTCAGCGTTTGGGCAGGGTCTCCACAGGCTGCCCGATTGTTGGCTCGCGTGCGCTCCTATTCAACCTTCCGGTTATGGGAGAGCTATTATGGCAACGCAGCGTATTACCGATTTTCTGGCCACCCGCCGTCCCGAGGGGCCATGCCTGATCGTCGATCTGGATGTCGTACGGGACAATTTTCATGGCTTCCGCAAAGCTTTGCCGGATTCGGCAATTTTCTATGCGGTCAAAGCCAATCCTGCGCCTGAAATCCTGAGCCTTCTGGCTTCGCTCGGCTCCAACTTCGATTGCGCCTCGGTGGCTGAAGTCGAAATGGCACTGGCCGCAGGTGCATCGGCAGACCGCATTTCTTATGGCAACACCATAAAGAAAGAGCGCGATATTGCACGTGCGCATGGCCTTGGCGTTTCACTCTTCGCAGTTGATTGTGTGGAAGAGGTTGAAAAAGTTGCCAGAGCCGCGCCAGGCGCACGGGTGTTCTGCCGTGTGCTGACCGATGGTGCGGGAGCGGAATGGCCGCTTTCACGCAAGTTCGGCTGCGTGCCGGTTATGGCGATTGACGTTCTGGAAGCTGCGCACCGGCTGGGTCTGGTCGCAACGGGCGTTTCCTTCCATGTTGGTTCACAGCAGACCAACACGGAAGCGTGGGATGGTGCACTGGCCGATGCGGCTTTCGTGTTCCAAACCCTGGCAGAGCGCGGCATCTTCCTGACGCTGGTCAATATGGGCGGTGGTTTTCCAACGCGCTACCTCAAGGATGTGCCAACAGCGGAAGCCTATGGCCGCTCGATCTTTGATGCGCTGCGTCGCCACTTTGGCAATCATCTGCCAGAGACAATCATCGAGCCGGGCCGCGGAATGGTGGGTGATGCGGGTGTCATCAAGGCAGAGGTAGTTCTGGTTTCCAGAAAGTCGGCCACCGATGAAAACCGTTGGGTTTACCTCGACATCGGCAAGTTTGGCGGCTTGGCTGAAACAATGGATGAGGCCATCCGCTACCCGATCGTGACCGGTCGCGACGATGATCAGAAAGAGCCGTGCATTCTGGCTGGCCCGACCTGTGATTCTGCCGATGTGCTGTATGAAAAGATGCCTTATCCGTTGCCGATCACATTGACGGTGGGCGATGAGGTGCTGATCAAAGGCACGGGTGCATACACCACAACTTACGCTTCCGTGGCGTTTAACGGCATCGAGCCGTTGCGGGCCTACATTATCTAGGTCTGCCGCCGGTCAGCCCGGTTCAACTCCGCCTGTGCTAACAGGCGGAGACAACCCCTCATATCAAAACTCTGAGCTTGAAAGGTTTGCGCCATGTCTGCCGCGCTGTCTTTTGTTGCGCCTGAACCTCTGCCACAAATCGGCCTGCGGTTGGAACAACACGCAGATATCGCCGCGCGTGAGGCGTTGCTGGATCTTGCAATGGGCAAGCATCGCAAGCGCAAATCTTCCGAGACCCTGCGCCGTGGCCGGTTGCCGGCTGATGGCTTGGCTCTGGTGGCAGTGGATGATGCGGGCTCGGTCATCGGCACCGTGCGTCTTTGGCATGTGGATGCCGGGGGCGTGCCCGCCCTGCTGCTTGGGCCGCTTGCCGTTTCGAAGCAGATTCAGGGCAGCGGCATTGGCTCAATGCTGATGCAGCACGCTGTTGCGGAGGCTGCAAGGCTTGGCCACGGCGCCATATTGCTGGTGGGCGATGCGCCCTATTACCAGCGCTTCGGTTTCAGCGCAGAAAAAACCACTGATCTATCAATGCCTGGGCCATATGAAAAACACCGGCTGCTGGCGTTGGAACTGCGTGATCAGGCGCTGGCCGGTGCTGCAGGAATGATCTGCCCCACCGGCCAGAAGGCCGTAGCCGAAGAAAAGCGCCGCCGCTTCGGCTGATCAGATCGCTCCAGGATAGTTCGGGCTTTCCCGCGTGATTGTCACATCATGTGTGTGGCTTTCACGCAGGCCCGCGGAGGAAATCCGCACAAACGTTGCATTGTTGCGGAAGTCTTCCAGCGTCTGCGCACCCGTATAGCCCATAGCAGCGCGCACTCCGCCTGAAAGCTGATGCAGAACGCCACCGACAGGCCCCTTATAGGCAACCTGCCCTTCAATGCCTTCCGGCACCAGCTTCAACGTATCGCGCACTTCCGCCTGAAAATAGCGGTCGGCGGAGCCGCGAGCCATGGCGCCCACTGAGCCCATGCCACGATAGGCTTTGAAAGACCGGCCCTGATGCAGATAGACCTCGCCTGGGCTTTCTTCTGTGCCGGCCAGAAGCGAGCCAACCATGACAGCCGATGCACCGGCCGCCAGGGCCTTTGCCGCATCACCCGAATATTTGATGCCGCCATCGGCAATAACCGGCACGCCGGCTTTATCAGCAACGGATACTGAGTCCATAATGGCCGACAATTGCGGCACGCCAACACCGGCGACAATGCGCGTGGTGCAGATCGAGCCGGGGCCAATGCCCACCTTGATGCCATCGGCTCCGGCATCAATCAGCGCCTGAGTGCCATCCCGCGTTGCCACGTTTCCGGCAATCACCTGCACCTCGTTGGACATGCTCTTGATGCGGGTAACCGCATCCAGCACCCGCTGCGAGTGACCATGCGCCGTGTCCACAACAATCAGGTCAATACCGGCATCAATCAGCCGCTCGGCGCGTTCAAAACCGTCATCACCGACGCTGGTTGCGGCAGCCGCCAGCAAACGCCCCTGCGCATCCTTGGCAGCATTCGGGTTAAGCTGGGATTTTTCAATGTCCTTGACGGTGATCAGGCCAATGCAGTGGCCGGCTGTATCGACAACCAGCAGCTTTTCAATCCGGTGTTTGTGCAGAAGTTGCTTGGCTTCCTGATGATCAACATTGTCGCGCACGGTGATCAGATTTTCGCGCGTCATCAGTTCAAAGATTTTCTGCCGGTCGTCAGAGGCAAAACGCACATCGCGGTTGGTCAGGATGCCGACAAGACGCCCCTTGGCATGACCACCCTTGCCGCCATTTTCCACAACGGGAATGCCCGAAATGCGGTGCGCAGCCATCAGCGCACGGGCATCTCCCAACGTGGCATCCGGGCCAATGATCACCGGATTGACCACCATGCCGCTTTCAAACTTTTTAACTTGCCGCACCTCTTCGGCCTGCTGATCAGGCGTCAGATTGCGGTGGATGACGCCGATGCCACCGGCCTGCGCCATGGCAATGGCCAGCCTTGCCTCGGTCACTGTGTCCATGGCCGCAGACAGGATCGGCATGTTCAAGTGCAGGGTCCGGGTGATATTCGTGCGGATATCCACCTGCCCCGGCATCACCTGCGAGTGGGCTGGTTGCAGAAGAACATCGTCAAAAGTCAGAGCCAGTGCCCCGGTCGCGGTTTCAATTATCTGGGCCATGCCAGTCCTTCCGATCAGCGGATTCGGGGGCCGGAAAAGTGGCCGCACCCGAATGAAGAATGGCAAGGGCTGCTAGCATGTACAGCGCCGTTTGGGAAGTGCTGTGGTGTGTTTAGAGCGTTTGACGTGATCATTCGCTCACTCGGCATGCAATGATGTCTCGTTTTTGTGGATTGCGCTGCCGTCGAAGCGTTTCCGCCTCAACGGCAGCGCAATGCCGTGGCCGTCAACCGGGTGCGGAAACTTCCCTGTCCAGTTGCAGTGAATAGGTTTCCGGCATGTAGCGGAAGGAATCACCATCACGCAGCACATAGCCAACAGCGGGAAACGGCATGTGGTAGCCAAAGAATGGCAGCTTCTCATCAGCCAGCATTGCGGCAAAGCGCTTGCGGGTCTCTGCCGCTTCCTGCTTGCCCATATCGAACCGCACCTGCCATTCGGGCCGCTGGAGTGAAACGACGTACTGGCCGAACACATCCCCCATGAAGAACATGCGCTTGCCGCCGGAATTCAGTTCCAGTGCAAAATGCCCCGGCGTGTGGCCATAGGCTGCGCGCAAAAACAGGCCCGGTGCAACTTCGTCACCATCCTCTGCCTTGACCAGATTGTTCTCAAGCGGACCAAGCCGCATGGCCACTGCCTCGGCATTGCCTGCAGTGCCACCGGCCTTGGCAGCGTCGGAAGTCCAGAACTCATGTTCAATCCGACCCACCACGTGGTGTGCCTTGGGAAAAGCCGGAGCGTTGTTTTCAGTCAGCCCGCCAATGTGGTCGGCGTGCAGATGCGTCAGCACCACGGTGTTGATAAGGTCTGGCGCAAAGCCAGCCGCTTCCAGACGCTGGCTCAGATAGCCAAGACCGCCAGAGCGCCCGCCGGAACCAAAGCCTGTGTCTATCAGCACCGTCTGCCCGCCGGTTTCGACAACAACCGGGTGGAAAAAATTGACGAACTGATTGGAAGGCAACATGTTTGCTTCCATCAACTCCGCCACCGCCTCCGCGGTCTGATCTTCGCCAAAGGTTGGAAACGGTCCATCGCCCGGGCGCACCCCGTCCAGAATGACGGTGACCTTGGCATCGCCTACCTGAAAGCGCCGCCAGCCCGGCGCCAGCGGCGCATCAGCCAGATTTGGCAGTGGTGGGGCCTCAGCAGCGGCCGGGGCTTGCGCCTCCTGCGCGCTGGCCGCAGCAGAAACCAATGTTCCCGCAGCCGCACCACCCAGCGCCAGTTTCAGCGCGTTGCGTCGATTCATGCCCACCGTCTGCCCTGCCATGTTTCCAGCTCCTGACCTCGTGATTTTTTGATTGTAGGTCAGAACTAGGGCAAGAAGAGGCACGCGCCCCCTGTGCAGGAAAATATTTTACGGCCATTCTGCCAGAGCATTCGGGCGAGCCCACAAAAAACTGAACGCTGTCCCAACTGCTCTTGTTGCATTACCCCGCCCTTGAAACGATTCCGTTTAAACACAGAATGCTTTACTGTTAATACACAGCCTCCCTTATCAATCGCTTGCCTGAAAGCCCGGTCCTCGTGAAAACAATTGTTCCAGTGGTGCTGGCCGTCGCCCTGTTCATGGAAAATATGGACTCGTCCATCATCTCCACCTCACTGGCGACCATCGCGGCAGATATTGGCACCAGCCCGATTGCACTGAAACTGGCTCTGACCAGCTATTACGTGGCACTGGCGACCTTCATTCCAATTTCCGGGCGCATGGCGGACCGCTTTGGTCCCAAGCTGGTTTTTCAGTGCGCCATTGCGGTGTTCATGGCGGGGTCGCTGGCCTGCGCCATGGCAAATTCCTTGCCGGGCTTTGTTGCAGCGCGCTTTCTGCAAGGCATGGGTGGCGCGATGATGACGCCGGTTGGTCGTCTGCTGCTGGTGCGCTCATACAGCAAGAGCGATCTCGTTTCAGCCATGGCGTGGTTTTCCATTCCGGCAATGATTGGACCGCTGGTTGGCCCGCCGGTCGGTGGCGCAATTTCCACCTATGCAGACTGGCGGTGGATTTTCCTGATCAATCTGCCCATCGGCGTGGTGGGAATTTTTCTGGCGCGCCGGGTATTGCCCTATATTGCACCATTGCAGGCCGTGCGGTTTGACTGGCCGGGCTTTGTGCTCTCCAGCCTTGCCTGCTCCAGCCTGGTGTTCGGCTTTTCCATCATATCCTTGCCCGTAGTGCCGCCGCTGTTTGGTTTTGCGCTGGCCTTTGCCGGGTTCGGTTTTGGCCTTCTTTACATACGCCATGCCAATGGCACACCGGACCCGCTGCTGAACCTCAACCTCTTCAACATTCCCACCTTGCGCGCTGCCATTGTCAGCGGCGCGGTGTTTCGCGTCGGAACCGGAGCGCTGCCGTTTCTGCTGCCGCTGATGCTGCAATTGAGCTTCGGCTATTCGGCTTTTGCATCCGGGCTGATCAGTGCGGTTTCCATTGGCGGCGCCATCGGCATGAAGTTTCTGGCCAAGCCTATTCTGCGGCGCTTCGGCTTCAAGAACGCCCTGTTGATCACCGCGGTTCTCTGTGGATTTTTCACCGCAATCACCGGTTTTTACCGGCCGGATATGGCGTTGGTGATTCTGCTGGTGCTTCTGGTGGTTGGCGGCTTCTTCCGCTCGCTGTTTTTCACCGGCATCAATGCCCTGGCTTTTGCAGATGTTTCCGGCAGCCGGTCCAGTGATGCGACAGCGCTTCTGTCCGCTTCGCAGCAGGTTTCCATTGCCATGGGTGTTGCGCTGGCCGGCGGCATTCTGGAGGCTGGTGTTCTCCTGAGCGGGCAGGCCGTGCCACCCGCCGGCTATTTCACCATGGGCTTCGTTGTTGCCGGCGCATGCACCCTTCTGGCACTGCTGGCTATTGTTCGTCTGTCTCCGTCGGCGGGTTCAGAGATTTCTGGTCGTCATTAGCATCATGCAGGCCCCTGGCCGTACCGCGAAACCCCTTGGCCAGCAGAAACAGTTCCACCGAGCCATCGCGTGAGGCCGGTGGTTTGACATGGTGCACGGAGGTAAAATTCTTTTTCAAAAGGGCCAGAAGCTCACCCTCGGTGCCGCCCTGAAATGTCTTGGTCAGAAAGTGGCCGCCGGGTTTCAGTGTGCGAATGGCGAAATCCACTGCCACTTCGCACAGATGCATAGTGCGCAGATGGTCTGTGCGCCGATGGCCGGTGGTTGGCGCGGCCATGTCGGAAAGAATGATGTCCGGTGCGTCGCCAAGAGCTTCCAGCAACCGGTCTGGCGCATCATTATCCAGAAAATCCATTTCCAGAATGGTGGCCCCGGAAATCGGATCGACCGGCAGATAATCAATTCCAACAACCCGCGCCTCTTCAGGCGCGTTGGCTGTGCGTTGCACCGCAATCTGGCACCAGCCACCCGGTGCACAGCCAAGATCCACCACCTTCATGCCCTTGCGCAGCAGCTTGTAGCGGTCATCGATTTCCGAAAGCTTGTAGGCCGCGCGTGAACGATAACCATCGACCTTTGAACGCCGGACATAGGGGTCGTTCAGGTGCCGTTCCAGCCAGCGCCTGGACGAAGCCTTGATGCCGCGCTTTTTCTTGACGCGGACTGTCAGCCCCCGGTCATCACCCCGTCCACCACTCACGCGCTTTGCCTCATTCGGTTCTGCTGGGATTCCCGCCGCCACACGCCATCCGCAACCATCATTTCAATCAACAGGCCTTCCCGCAGCCCACGGTCTGCGACACGCAGCACGGGTGCGGGCCATTGCCGCCGAATTGCTTCCAGTATGGCACATCCGGCCAGAACAAGATCTGCCCTTTCGCTGCCAATGCAGGGATTGGCAATCCGCTCTTCAAAACTCCAGTCACAAATGCGCGCCACAAGCTCGCTCACTTCGGCATTGCGCAGCCACAGCCCATCCACCTGCCGGCGGTCATAGCGCTCCAGCCCAAGGTGCACACCCGCCAGCGTTGTCACCGTGCCAGAGGTGCCCAGCAAATGAAACCCGGCCTTGCCGACATGCTCTGCCAGACGGTCTTTGCCGGGAAACTGGGCAATGTGGCTGGAAACATCATCGACCATAGCCTGAAACTGTTCTGGCGAAACATTGCGCCCGCCATAACGCTCAGCGAGGGAAACCACACCAACAGGCAGCGATGTCCAATCCACAATATGGTTGGAAAGCCGGCGTGTTGCACCTGCGCTCAGATCCAGCAAGGCAATTTCAGAGCTGCCGCCGCCAATATCAAACAGCACGGCGCCACGCGCCGCGCGGTCGACCAGCGATCCGCAACCGGAAACTGCCAATCGTGCTTCGGTTTCCCGACTCACGATCTCAAGGTCAAGTCCCAGTTCCTTATGCACGCGTTCCAGAAACTCTTCGCCGTTGGCAGCGGAACGGCATGCTTCGGTTGCAATCAACCGCAAGCCGGTGATGCGGCGTGCTGCAAGTTTCTGCCGGCACACGGTCAGCGCAGCCAAGGCCCGATCCATGGCCGGCTTCGCCAGACTTCCGGTTCGGCTCAGTCCCTCGCCCAGCCGCACAATGCGCGAAAATGCGTCAATGACACGAAACTGCCCCGGCCGGCCGGGAACCGCCACCAGAAGCCGGCAATTGTTGGTGCCAAGATCCAGCGCGGCATAAATCGGCAAGTTGCTTTGCGTTGGCGATTCTGCAGGCCGCAACGTGCGGGTTTGCGGTTTCGCGGGCCCGGCTGCGGGGGAACCACGGCGGCGGCGGCGCTGCTTCTTGCGCGGTGCAGCAGGTAACCCGCCACCCTGCCGGGCAAGCGCCGCTTCTGCCTTTTCCACCTTTTCACCCAGAACAGGTGGCAAATCGGCATGCGCTGTCGCAGGCGCTGCCGGCTTTCGCCGTCTCCTTCGCTGGCGTTTGGAAAGCCGGCTTATCGAGGCCTTTTCGCTCTCGCCGTCTTTCATGCGCTTATAAGAGGCGGCGGGCCGCTCCCTTTCGGTATCATCCAACCACAAACCATTTCCGGAGCCAGCCCGCATGTCGGGCCCCGCATCCAAATCAGAATCTTTCGTTACAAACAGTGTACCAGCCCATTGAGCTTTCACAAGCGCTGCTCACAATGGAAATCCGGCTGAACCTGAGTCGAAGCTGGTGATTTTCTGCGCAAATCACAAGCTGCCGAGATCTATAAGGGGCAGGATTGATGAGCGATACCATTGCAGAGACGATTATTTCGCAATCGCGCATCATGCAGCGGCTGAATGAGCTGGCAAAATTTTCCAGCGAGCCGGACCAGCTCACCCGGCTATATCTTTCCACAGCACACCGGCAAGCGGCTGTTCAGGTTTTGCAGTGGATGCAGGAGGCAGGCCTGAGTGCGGATATGGATGCCGTGGGCAATGTTGTCGGGCAGACACCCGGTTTGCAGCACGGTGAAAAGCGCCTGATACTGGGCTCGCACATTGACACGGTGCGCAATGCCGGTCGCTATGACGGCACGCTGGGCGTGGTGGTGGCCATAGAAGCGATGGACAGGCTGGCCCGCATGGGTGCCCAACTGCCTTTGCCAGTGGAGATTGTGGCATTTGGCGATGAGGAAGGGGTGCGCTTTCCCGTAACGCTCACGGGCTCCCGCGCGCTGGCCGGCACTGTGGATCCGCAATCTTTGGCGGCACGCGATGCGGATGGCGTAAGCCTGCATCATGCCTTGCTGGCATTTGGCGGCGCACCGGACGCCATTGCCGGGGTTGCACGCGCACCGGGATCGGTGGCCGCTTATGTTGAAGTGCATATTGAACAAGGCCCGGTGCTGGAGGCACAGGGCGCACCAACCGGCATCGTAACCGGAATTGCCGGGGCCGTGCGAGCCGCCGTGTCAGTAACCGGGCTGGCTGGCCATTCCGGCACGGTGCCCATGTCCATGCGCCGCGACGCACTGGCAGGTGCAGCACAGATGATCGGCGAGGTAGAGGCTGTTGCGCTTGCAACACCGGGGCTGGTGGCAACTGTGGGACAGATCCAGGCGCGGCCCGGCGCGGTGAACGTCATTCCCGGCGCGGTCACATTCAGCCTCGATGTGCGCAGTCTGGACGATGCCACCCGCCACGCCGCCATACAGCGGTTGCGACAGGTTTTCAGCGCCATTGCCAGCCAGCGCAGCCTGATGCTGGATTTTGTCATTGGTTATGACGAGCGCACTGCGCCTTGTGCAGAACACCTGCAAACGGCGCTTGCCGCAGCCATCCACGCTGAAAACCTGCCGGAGGTTCGGCTGGCAAGTGGCGCGGGCCATGACGGGCTGGCAATGATGGCTCTCTGCCCGATAGCCATGCTGTTTGTACGCTGCAAAGGCGGCATCAGCCACCATCCGGATGAAGCTATCCTGGAAGAAGATGCCGAAGCTGCTGTTCGGGTGCTGATGCGTTTTCTGCAAAATCCCGGCTTGAGCATGTCTCGTTAAACAAAACCGGTCAAACGGCAGGACAATGCAACAAACCGGTCTAGCTTTTCGGCAGAACGGGCAGAAACCGCTCTCCCCTGCGCAATAGAAACTGCCAGAACGCGGTTTCTGCCGGTGTTGGCGTGCGGTCGGCCCGCGTGACCACGAACCACTGCCGCCGGATCGGCGTGCCCACCACATCCAGCACAACCAACCGGCCAAGATCCAGCTCTGTGGCAATGGTGTGGGCAGAAATCAGGGCAATGCCCAAGCCAGCCATCACGGATTGCTTGATGGTTTCGTTGGAATCCAGCTCCAGCAACCTGTCGTCCAGCAATTCCGGAACGTCGCGTGTGAACACCTCCAGAGAACGGCGGGTGCCGGAGCCGCGTTCCCGTGCAATCATCCGCTCTCCCAGCAATTCATTTCGCGCAATCTTGTGCTGACTGGCAAGCCGATGGTCGGGCCGCGACACGATGACCAGAGGATGCTCACCGAACACGCTGGCACGCACCGGCAAGTCTCTGGGTGGCTGTCCCATCAAGGCAATATCAATGCTGTAATCGCGCAGCTCATCAAAAATGCGGCTTTTGTTGCCCACGGTCAGTTCCACATCGACATCCGGATGTTCATCCGCAAAAGCGGCCAGCACTGAGGGTGCAAAATATTTGGCCGTGGACACGACGCCCAGTCGGATGCGCCCCCGGCGAAGGCCTTTCAACGCTTCAATTTCCGCTTCCATGTCATGCAATGCAGTGTCGATGACATTGGCGGCGGCCAGCACACAGGCGCCCGCCTCTTTCAACCGCATGCCGCCGCTGGACCGGTCAAACAATGCCAGGCCCAGCGTTTCCTCCAATTGCTTGATTTGCAGCGTAATGGCCGGCGATGTCAGCCCCAGCGTTCGGGCCGCGCCCGAAATTGTGCCATGGCGATGGATAGCCTGCACCGATCGAAGCTGCCGAAGGGTTAAATTGATCATGGGTAAGGTCTTAAGTTTTTCTTATGTGACTATTTAAGCAAATAAATTTTACTTAGTCCATCTGCAATTGCATACTCTAATTCGACACTGGAATGAGCAGGGCAAAAGAAACCTGCCATTCCAACGGGAGGATTTCTGATGGCGGCCTCACTGGAAGCTCATTTGCGCGCCTATGCCGGGGAAGACCCTTTGCGCAACGATGTTGCAGAAACAATCTGGCAATTGGCGCGCGCTGCCTTGAAGCTGCGCACACTGGTTGCGGAAGAGCCCCAGCAGACGCCTGCAGCCGCCAACCGTATCAATGGTGGCGGTGATGAGCAGCAATGGCTGGATATTGAAGCTGACCGGATTTTCATTGAAGCGGCGCGCAACTGCAAAATCGCCACGCTGCTTTCCGAAGAGCAGGACAACGTCCTTGAGTTGAGCAACACGGGCACTCTGGCTCTGGCCATTGACCCGCTGGACGGCTCTTCCAACATCGACATCAATGCGCCCATCGGCACGATATTTTCTCTGCTGCCGCTTGCGGAGCAGCCGGGTGCCGGGCCACAGGCCAGCTTTCTGCAGACTGGCAGAAGCCAGCTTGCCGCCGGAATATTTGTATTCGGGCAACGCTGTCTCTTCATTCTGACGTTGGGCGCAGGCTGCAATATCTTCGTATACTCGCAAGCCTTTGGCGGTTTTGTTGAACAGCGGCATGCGGTGTTCATCCCGGAAAAAACTGCCGAATTTGCAATCAATGCCTCCAACTACCGGCATTGGGATGAAGAGCTGCGCCTTTACATCGACGATTGCCTGGCGGGTGCCGATGGGCCGCGTGAAAAAGATTTCAACATGCGTTGGCTGGCTGCCGTTGCAGGCGATGTTTTGCGCATTCTGACACGCGGCGGGGTCTATCTTTACCCCGGCGACCAGCGCAGAGGCTATAAAAGCGGTCGGTTGCGCCTGCTGTATGAGGCCAACCCGATTGCCATGATTGTGGAACAGGCGGGCGGCGCGGCAACTGACGGCCGGGTCAATCTTCTGGATATCCAGCCAGAAGCCATTCACCAGCACATACCCGTGGTCTTCGGCTCGGTGCGTGAGGTGCAGCGCATAGCCCGATACCTCACAGATCCATCCGCCATAGGCGAACGCTCGCCATTGTTCGGCAGGCGCAGTCTGTTCCGCGCTTAGCCAGCCAAGCCTCATAATGCCCATGCCCGGAAATCGGGAAGCATTGCCAGTTCAGGAGCCTGTAATGAGTGCGAAACATCCCATTATTGCCATTACCGGCTCATCGGGCGCAGGCACGACTTCGGTCAAACGGATTTTCGATCTGATTTTTCGCCGGGAATCCGTCAAGGCCAGCTTTATTGAAGGCGATGCGTTTCATCGGTTCAATCGCGAAGACATGAAGCAACGAATGGTGGATGAGGCTGCCAGCGGCAACCAGAATTTCTCCCATTTCAGTCCCGATGCCAACATTCTGGAAACGCTGGAGGAAATCTTTGCCGAATATGCCCGCAAAGGAACCGGCCGTACACGCCATTATGTGCATGACGAGGCCGAAGCGCAGCTTTACGGTGGACAACCCGGAAATTTCAGCGAGTGGGAAGAGTTTTCCGGCGACAGTGATCTGCTGTTTTATGAAGGCTTGCACGGATGTGTGCGAACCGACGCAGTGGACCTTGCGCGGCATGCTGACCTGAAAATCGGCGTCGTTCCAGTCATCAACCTGGAGTGGATTCAGAAGATTCATCGCGACAAGGCTTCGCGCGGCTACTCCACCGAGGCGGTGATGGATGTGATCCTGCGCCGGATGCCGGATTACGTTCGCTATATCTGCCCGCAATTCACGCTGACCGACATTAATTTCCAGCGTGTGCCAATTGTCGATACGTCCAACCCGTTCATTGCAAGGTGGATACCCACCCCTGATGAATCCATGCTGGTCATTCGCTTCGCCAATCCGCGCGGCATCGATTTTCCGTACCTGCTTTCAATGATCCACGACAGTTTCATGTCGCGGCCCAACTCCATTGTGGTGCCCGGCAACAAGCTGGATCTTGCCATGCAGCTCATTCTGACACCGCTGATCCTGCAACTGATAGAGCGCCGCAGGCGGCTGACCTGAACTTGGTCACTCCATGATTTCTCGCATGTCTTGCCGCTGAAACGTGACCGTTTCATCAAGAATTACTCTGGAAGGACCCGGCACAATGGCCAGAATTACCCTGAGGCAATTGCTGGATGACGCCGCCGAATATGGCTACGGCGTTCCGGCTTTCAACATCAACAATATGGAACAGGGCCTGGCGATCATGTCGGCAGCAGCGAAAGTCGATGCGCCGGTGATTTTGCAGGTTTCACGCGGGGCGCGCAGCTATGCCGGAGATATCATGCTGGCGCGCATGGTGGATGCGTTGGTGGAAATGCATCCTGATGTGCCGCTTTGCCTGCATCAGGACCACGGCAATGATGAAGCCACGTGCCTGACGGCCATTCAACACGGCTTCACTTCCGTGATGATGGATGGCTCGTTGGAGGCCGACGCCGCGACCCCTGCCAGCTATGACTATAATGTTGCCATCACCGCAAGAGTGGCAGAGGCAGCGCACGCCGTGGGTGCGTCAATCGAAGGAGAGCTGGGCGTACTCGGCTCGCTGGAAACCGGATCGGGCGAGGCTGAGGATGGCCACGGATTCACCGGCACTCTGGCGCAGGAGCAATTGCTGACAGACCCGGACCAGGCCCAGGATTTTGTCGCCAGAACCGCAGTTGATGCCCTTGCGATTGCCATGGGCACTTCGCACGGCGCTTACAAATTCAGCCGCAGGCCGGATGGCGGCATTCTGGCCATGCACATCATCGAGGAAATTCATCGTCGGTTGCCGTCGGTTCATCTGGTCATGCACGGCTCCTCTTCCGTTCCGGAAGCCTTGCAGGACATGTTCAACCGCTATGGCGGGCAGATGCGCCCTACCTGGGGCGTGCCGGTAGAGGAAATAGAGCGCGGCATCCGCCACGGCGTGCGCAAGATCAATATTGATACAGATTGCAGGCTGGCAATGACCGCGCAGTTCCGCCGCATTGCCAGCCTGCAGCCAGATGAATTTGACCCGCGCAAATTTCTGAAACCGGCAATGGAAGAGTTGCAGAATCTTTGCCGTGAAAGATTTGAACAGTTTGGCACAGCGGGAAATGGCGCACGCATCAAGGTGTTGCCCATGGCTGCAATGGCCCGCCGCTATGCCTCTGGTGAATTGACAGGCGGAAACTTCAACGCCCCGCCCGCAAGCAGGCCGCAACCGCGGCAGACAGCCCACTCAACCGGATGGAGGTAAGCTATGTCCGAGAATTCGCAAACCGTTACCGGCAAGGACCGCTACAAGTCCGGTGTCATGGAATACAAGCGCATGGGATACTGGGAGCCAGACTACCAGCCCAAAGATACTGACCTTATCGCCTGTTTTCGCATCACTCCGCAGGACGGGGTGGACCCGATTGAGGCTGCGGCGGCCGTTGCCGGTGAATCGTCAACCGCCACGTGGACGGTTGTCTGGACTGACCGGTTGACTGCGGCGGAAAAATACCGCGCCAAGGCATACCGGGTAGATGAGGTGCCAAATTCCGAAGGCAGCTACTTTGCCTATATTGCTTACGATCTGGACCTGTTTGAGCCCGGTTCAATCGCCAATCTGACCGCGTCGATCATTGGCAATGTCTTTGGCTTCAAGCCTTTGAAGGCGTTGCGGCTGGAAGACATGCGGCTGCCGACCGCCTATGTCAAAACCTTTCAGGGACCAGCCACCGGCATTGTGGTTGAGCGTGAAAGGCTGGACAAGTTTGGGCGCCCGCTGCTGGGCGCGACCGTCAAGCCCAAGCTTGGCCTGTCAGGCCGCAATTATGGCCGGGTGGTTTATGAAGCGCTGAAGGGTGGGCTGGATTTCACCAAGGATGATGAAAACATCAACTCGCAGCCCTTCATGCACTGGCGTGAGCGTTACCTGTACTGCATGGAGGCGGTGAACCGCGCTCAGGCAGCCACGGGCGAAATCAAGGGCACCTATCTCAACGTAACCGCCGCCACGATGGAGGATATGTACGAGCGGGCGGATTTTGCCCGGGATCTTGGTTCCAATATCGTCATGATTGATCTGGTCATCGGCTGGACGGCCATGCAATCCATGGCCAAATGGGCACGCCGCAACAATATGATCCTGCACCTGCACCGCGCCGGGCATTCCACCTATACGCGGCAGAAAAGCCACGGGGTTTCCTTCCGGGTTATTGCCAAATGGGCGCGATTGGCGGGGGTGGATCATATTCATGCCGGCACGGTCGTTGGCAAGCTTGAGGGCGACCCTGCCACCACACGCGGTTACTACGACATCTGCCGCGACGAGTTCACCCCGCAAAACCTTGGCAATGGCGTGTTCTTCGACCAGCCATGGGCTTCGCTGAACAAGATGATGCCTGTGGCCTCCGGTGGCATTCACGCCGGGCAGATGCACCAGCTGCTGGACCTGTTGGGAGAGGATGTGGTGTTGCAGTTCGGCGGCGGCACAATTGGCCACCCCATGGGTATTGCCGCGGGCGCAACCGCCAACCGCGTGGCGCTGGAATGCATGATTCTGGCGCGCAATGAAGGCCGCGACATTGTGAATGAAGGGCCTGACATTCTGGAGGCAGCGGCCCGCCACTGCCAGCCGCTCAAGCAGGCGCTGGATACGTGGAAGAACGTGACGTTCAACTACGCCTCAACGGATGCACCCGACTATCAGACCAGTGTTTCCGCGGCGGCGTAACACAGTCAAATTCAAGGAGATGATTCAATGCGTGTTACTCAAGGGGCATTCGCCTTTTTGCCAGATCTGACCGACGAGCAGATTACGCGGCAGGTGCAGTTCTGCCTCGACAATGGTTGGGCGGTGAACATCGAGTTCACCGACGACCCGCACCCCCGCAATGTCTATTGGGAAATGTGGGGCCACCCGATGTTCGACATTGCCGATGCTGCAGGCGTCATGATGGAACTGACAGCCTGCCGCAAAACCTATGGCCATATTTACATACGAGTATCGGCGTTTGATTCCACCCATGGATGGGAGTCAGTGAAACTGTCCTTCATCGTCAACCGCCCTGCCGATGAGCCGGGATTCCGGCTGAAGCGGCAGGAATGTGAAGGCCGCAATATCCGTTACACCACGGAATCCTATTCCGGCGACCGGCCGGAAGGCGGGCGGTACATCTGACAGTCCCCTTTTCCTGTCAGATCTCAGCCAGACGCGCTGTAAGGGCAAAACCTCCTGCCCCGCGCACCCGCCACAGCTTCGGTCAGCCCGAACTCCCCAAGGGCTGACCGAAGCTTCCAGTTTTTCGCATGAGAACCGAGGCAGACCATGGAACAAGACATTGCAGCGGCAGAAACGATAGACCTGCAAACCAGCTACGCCGAATCTGGCGTGGCAGAGGTTCTGGAAGAGCTGGACCGCGAACTTGTTGGCCTGGCTCCGGTGAAGAAACGTATCCGCGAAACCGCTGCCTTGCTGCTGGTGGAAAAAGCACGCCGCCAGCTTGGGCTGGCCTTTGAAACACCCACTCTGCACATGAGCTTTACCGGCAATCCGGGAACAGGCAAAACCACGGTTGCGCTGCGCATGGCCAATATTCTGCACAGGCTGGGTTATGTGCGCAAAGGCCATCTCGTTTCTGTCACGCGGGATGACCTTGTGGGGCAGTATATCGGCCACACCGCGCCCAAAACGCGCGAAATCCTGAAAAAGGCCATGGGCGGCGTGTTGTTCATTGACGAGGCCTATTACCTGTACCGCCCGGAAAATGAACGGGACTACGGGCAGGAGGCCATCGAAATCCTGTTGCAGGTCATGGAAAACCAGCGCGATGATCTTGTGGTTATTCTGGCAGGCTATGCCGACCGCATGGACCGTTTTTTCGAAAGCAATCCCGGCTTCCGCTCCCGCATTGCCCACCACATCTCTTTCCCGGACTACAGCGAGGATGAGCTGCTGATTATTGCGGAGGGTATGCTGGCCAGGCAGGGCTATCATTTCAGCCCGGAAGCCGAGGCAACAATGGCGCAATATATTGAAATGCGGCGGCAGCAACCGCATTTTGCCAATGCCCGTTCCATACGCAATGCGCTGGACCGCGCAAGGCTGCGCCAGGCCAACCGTCTGTTTGAATCTCGCAATGGCCCGTTGACAGCCGATGATCTATCGCAGATCGAAGCGGAGGATATTTCGGTCAGCCGAGTCATGCAGACAGTTAAGCTGGACCCGGCATCAGGAAAGGTTGCACCATGACGCTTATCATTGCCCCATCCATACTTTCAGCAGATTTTTCGCGGCTGGGAGAGGAAATTGCGGCGGTGGACAAGGCCGGTGCAGACTGGATCCATCTGGACGTGATGGACGGCCATTTTGTTCCCAACATCACCTTTGGCCCGCCGGTGGTCAAGGCAGTGCGCGGTGCAACGCCAAAGGTGTTTGACTGCCATTTGATGATCGAGCCATGCGACCCCTATCTGGAAGCGTTTGCCAAGGCGGGTTGCGACTACATCACCGTACATGCAGAAGCGACAAAACATCTGGACCGCTCACTTCAGGCCATTCGTGCGCTGGGCGTCAAGGCCGGCGTGGCACTGAACCCTTCAACGCATGAAAGCGTGATTGAATACGTGCTTGATCGGGTGGACCTTGTGTTGCTGATGACGGTCAATCCGGGCTTTGGCGGGCAGGCGTTTATTCCGGCGGTGGTGGAAAAAACCCGCCGGGTTAAACAGATGATAGGCAACCGGCCGATCCACATAGAAATTGACGGCGGGGTAACCCCGCAAACAGCGCCTTTGGTCGTGGCCGCCGGCGCCGATGTTCTGGTGGCAGGTTCCGCCGTTTTTCAAGGCGGAACCCCCGACCACTACGCGCGCAACATTGCTGCCATCCGCAATTCCGTGGATCTGCTGCAAACGGTGTGATTGCGCAGATCAGGCTGTGGAAGCGGCCTGCCACAGCGGAAATGGATCCGGCAGATTGCTGAAATCAGCCGGATCAAACCGTGCTGCAGGCACATCGACAAGACAGGCGTCCAGAGCAAGTCGAATGGCCACCTCATCCAGATTGATGCCGATGAACACAAGTTCCTGACGGCGATCGCCCCACACATCATCCCAGTTGCGCGCCATGACAGCGCGCCATTCCGGATTGTCGGGCCACATGTTCCGTGGAATGCTGCCCCACCATCTGCCCATCGGCGAAACGCGGGCCAAGGCACCTGCAAGTGAAAGATCTCCCACCCAGTCCGGCCGTGTTACCAGCCAGAAATGCCCCTTCGCCCGGATCAGGCCAGGCCATGTCTTTTCAATGAAGCGGTTGAATTTTTCCGGGTGAAATGGCCTGCGCGCCCGAAAAACGAAGCTGCCAATCCCATATTCTTCCGTTTCCGGTATATGCTCGGAGTGCCCGTAAAGCTCCTTGGCCCAGAGCGGATGTTGCTCGGCGCGCTCCTCGCTGAAAAGCCCGGTATCCAGTATGGAAGCGGGATCCACTTTGCCAAAATCGACCTCGATAATTTTCGCGTCACCGTTCAATGACTTGAGAACCTTGCGCAAATCCGACAGTCGCTCCGCTGAAACTGCTGATATTTTGTTGAGCACAATCACATCGGCAAATTCGATCTGCTCGACATGCAGGTCAATCAAAGTGCGATTGTCGCCCTCGCCCGCGGTTTCCCCCCGGTCGCTCAGCAAATCGTTGGATGAATAGTCCCGCAGCAGGTTCACTGCATCGACAACGGTGACCATTGTGTCCAGCCGTGCAAGATCCGAAAGGCTCTGCCCATCTTCATCACGAAATGAAAACGTGCTGGCAACGGGCAGCGGCTCGGCAATTCCGGTGCTTTCGATCAGCAGATAATCAAAGCGCCCGGCCTCAGCCAATCGCCGGACTTCCACCAGCAAATCATCCCGCAACGTGCAGCAGATGCAGCCATTGGTCATTTCGACCAGCTTTTCGTCAGTGCGCGAAAGATCCGCGCCGCCATTGCGAACAAGTTCGGCGTCAATGTTCACCTCACTCATATCATTGACGATAACAGCGACACGCAGACCCTGCCGATTGTTGAGGATGTGGTTGAGAAGTGTGGTTTTGCCCGAGCCAAGAAAACCCGAGAGCACGGTTACGGGCAGGCGCTTTTCGCCGGCAGCAATATCCATTTCAGCCTCATTAATGTTATAACATTACAGACTTATAAGAACGATCGATACTGCTGGTCAAGCGAAATTCAAACTGTCGGCAAAATCAGGCGCTGAGGCTGAACACTTTTGCATTTTCAGCAATCAGCAGAAGCGGCAGGGGCTGGCCTGCGGCATCCACCGCACGAAGTGCAGCGCCACCCGGCGTGCTCTCATCTTTCCAGCCAGCCACGGTCTTCACCCTCAGATGAAAGTGAAAATTTGGCAGCATGATATTGATGAAGCCCTTGGTCGGTGTCAGCTTCTCAATGACACCGCTCCAGCCCTGCGAAAATGCGGGATGCGCAATTCGAACCGTGACAGGTGCAGCCGCGTCGACCAACTTCTGCAGTTGCACCAATCCGGGATCATCGGCTTCCACATCTTCGCCACGCGGCGCAACCGGTTTGTCGGGTCCATTGTCGGTCTCTTCCAGCGCAATTCCTTCCAGCGCCGCATCAAACGGCTCCAGCCCGACAAAGCTGACGGCACTCACCAGCGTTTCACCGTCATGGCCAACGAAATCCACACGCGGATAGGATTTGTCACCAAAATTGCGGCTCCGGTCCAGCGTCATGCGGGCGATGGACGGTGCGTGGATCCGGCAATCATGATCCGGGCCAAGGCAAACAATATCATCACCTTCCAGAAAAACCTGGCTCAAAGCGCCGATGCGCTCATGCGTGATGCCGCCCGTGCTGTTGATCAGCATCAACCGGTCCAGTCCTGAAAGCCGCCTCAATATATCGACAGGATTTTCACCAACGATCCGGTGCACTTGCGATGTCATGTTGCCCACTCTTTTCAAATATTCTCAGTGCGAAATTTCGTGCTCGCTGCGGGAAATCTGGCAATTCGGGTTCAATCGGCCCTGTGGGTCCAGCGCATTTTTCAATGCATGCAGCATCAGCTTCTGCGCTTCCGGCAGCCGCTTTTCAAAGTCATCGCGCTTCAGACGGCCGACACCATGTTCAGCGCTGATGCTGCCGTTGAACCGGTCCAGTATGTCAAACAGCAATGTCTTGCCTTGCTTGATACGCCCTGCCACTTCATCCGGAGATGCGCCACGCGGCGGCAATATGTTGAAGTGAATATTGCCATCGCCGACATGACCATAGGCAGCCACCAGGCAATCCGGCATCAAACGCGCCACGGCATTGCTGGCTTCTTCAATATAGGCGGCAACTTGCGACAATGGCACGGAAAGGTCGGTGCGCAGATGCGGGCCATACATGGCCTGCCCTTCATTCATCCCCTCGCGCACCTTCCACAGGTTCAGTGCCTGCTGCCGTGAGGCGGCGAAAACGCCGTCCAGCACTTCACCCGATTCCATTTCACGCGTCAGAAAACCTTCCATCAGCGCTTTGACATCCACCAGTCCGCCGCCCGTCAGTTCCATCAGCACATAGGCCGGATATTCAGTAGAAAGGGGCATTGGCAGGTCTGGATAGGCCATGCGGGCAAAGCTGAACGCCTCTGGCCGCATCAGCTCAAAGGCGCTCATCAGGTCGCAGCAGTCACGCCGCGCTCTGCGATACAGCGCCATGGCCGCCTCAACACTGGGCAGCGCCAACATGGCCGTTTCAATCTGCTCGGGCTGGGGCAACAGCTTGATGGCCACCGCCGTGATAATGCCCATCGTGCCTTCCGCGCCGATGAACAGTTGCTTGAGGTCCACGCCGCGATTGTCCTTGCGCAGGGTGGAAAGCCCGCTCCAGATGGTGCCATCCGCCAGCACCACCTCCAGACCCAGCACCAGTTCCCGCGTCATGCCATAACGCAAAACATTGATGCCGCCTGCATTGGTGGAAACATTGCCGCCAATCTGGCAGGAGCCTTGCGCGCCCAGCGCCAGCGGAAAATAACAGCCTGCTGCCTCAACCTCGTTCTTGATGGCTTCCAGAACGCAACCGGCTTCCACAACGGCAGAAAAATCGTCCGGCATAATTGCCCGTATGCTGTTCATCCGCTCCAGCGACAGCACCACCTGCCCGCTCGGATTATCCGGAATGCCGCCCAGCGCCAGACCGGTGTTACCGCCCTGTGGAACAATAGCCAGTTGCAGCTCCGCACAGAGCCTGACCGCCTCGCTCACCTCCTGCGCGCTTGCAGGCCGCAACACTGCCACGGCACCGGTGGCCACATCGCCATGCCAGTCCCGGCAATAGCGCTCCATGTCCACCGGATCGGTGATGGTGGCGGCCTGACCCAGCCGCTCGCTCAAGATTTTCTGCCGATCAACCAGCGTATCCATGCATGCCTCCCACCCGGACGAATCAACCCTCACAGCCGTTTCTATCTTCAGGTGTGCAGAATACGGCTACTCCCGGTTAGCCCACGAACAAATGTGATTCAATCGAGGCTTGCTTCATTTCGATAGAAAAACCAGCGTCCTGCGGTGGCATATAGCGGCCTTGCTGCACATCACACGGATAGACGAAATGCTCGTGCAGATGGTCGACATACTCGGCCACACGCCCTTCCATGGTGCCGGAGATGACCAGATAATCAATCATGGAAAGGTGCTGAACATATTCACACAGTCCTACACCCCCGGCATGCGGGCATACGGGCTTGCCGAATTTCGCAGCCATCAGCATGATCGCCAGGTTTTCGTTCAGCCCACCGACGCGCGCCGCATCAATCTGCACAACGTCAATGGCATCCGCCTGCAGGAACTGTTTGAACAGAATGCGGTTCTGGCACATTTCGCCGGTAGCCACCTTGATCGGCGCAACTCCCTGACGAATTTGGCCATGGCCCAGAATGTCGTCTGGTGAAGTTGGCTCTTCAATGAACCATGGCTTGAACTCGGCCAGCGCATTGACCCATTCAATCGCCTGGTCGACTTCCCAAACCTGATTGGCGTCGATCATCAATGTGCGCTCAAAGCCAATTTCCTCGCGAACAATGCGACAGCGACGAATGTCGTCCTGCAGATCGCGCCCGACTTTGAGCTTGAAATGCGTCCAGCCTACGGCCATGCCTTCCTGACAAAGCCGACGCATTTTTTCATCACCATATCCAAGCCAGCCCGCAGATGTCGTATATGTCGGGTAGCCATCTGCGGCCAGTATGGCCCGGCGTTCCGCCTCACCCGCCTTTGCACGCTGCAGAATTTCCCGCGCTTCATCGCGCGTCAGCGCATTGGTCAGATAGCGGAAATCGATCAGGCGCAGAACCTCTTCCACGCTCATATCCGCCACCAGTTGCCAGACAGGCTTGCCTTCCGCCTTGGCCCACAAATCCCAGATCGCATTGACAACTGCGCCCGTGGCAAGATGCATGACGCCCTTATCCGGCCCAAGCCAGCGCAACTGGCTGTCACCAGTCACGTGCCGCCAGAATGCGCCCATGTCTGCCGAGATATCTGCCAGCTTTGCACCAACAACCCGGCTGGCAAGGGCCTCAATGCCCAGTTTGACCAGATCATTGCCCCGGCCAATGGTGAAGGAAAGCCCACAACCTTCAAGCCCTGCAACATCGGTTTCCAGAACCACATAAGCCGCGGAATAATCCGGATCCGGATTCATCGCATCGGAGCCATCCAGACCCTGCGATGTCGGAAAACGAATGTCGTAGGTGCGGATACCGGTAATGGTAGGGGACATGCGGGGCTGACCTTCCAATCAAGAGTGATCTGGTTCAGCCCTTGTAAATTGGTCAGGCCAATTCTGCAATGGCACTTGTGTCAACAAGGCCGCCATAGCCCTGAATAACTTTTGCCGCAGTGGCATGACCGTGAGAAACTGCTTCCAGAGGGGCACGGCCCGTCAGGCGCGCAGCAATATAGCCTGCGCCGAATGAGTCGCCCGCACCTGTCGTGTCCACCGGCTTTGCAACCTTGGTGGCAGCCACAACCTGACCTTGCGTTTCGCCGCGCAGCATCAACAGGGCATCGCCGCCGCCGTCCTTCACCACCACTTCGTCGCAGCCCAGTGCAAGATAGCGCAGGGCTATGGTTTGCGGGGTGTCGTCGCCAAAAATGCGCGCTTCATCATCAAAGCTCGGCAGGCAGATGCTGGCAACTTCCGCCCCCGCTTCAATGCCCTGCGCACAGGCCGCACGCCCTTGCCACAGCCGGTCGCGAATATTCGGATCAAAAGCGACCAAAGTGCCGTTCTGGCGGGCCTGCGCCATGATCCGCAGAAATGCAGCCCGGCGTTCTTCCGGCAAAATAGCCAGGGTAATGCCTGAAAAATAAACAACGCGGGCCGAGGCGACTGCTTCGCGCAGCCGGTCCTCGTCATCGGCAAGTGCCTTGGCCGCGGCCGTGTCCCGCCAATAGGAAAAGCTGCGCTCATGGCCATTGAGGCTGATGAGATACAGCCCGGCAACCCGCCCCGCCATAGGCCGAATGTGCCGGGTGGAAACCCCCGAGCCGGCGATGAAGCTGACCATCTCCTGTGACAAGGGATCGTCGCCAACATTCGTGAAGTAAGCGACGTCAACCTCAGATGGCAGAAGACGGCGCAGATACCAGGCCGTGTTGAACGTGTCTCCAGCAAAACCACGGCGGTAAAGGCCATCCGCTGCCGGAGAAAGTTCAACCATGCACTCTCCGATGGAAAGCACCATTCCCGTATCCGCGACCATTTCAAAGTTCCCTTAACCGTTGAACACGCCTATCTAAACAGGCAGCATTGGTCTTACCAGACCAAATCAGGCGGCTTTTTCGGCAACTGGCACATAATTGAGAATTGGTGCCAGCCAGCGTTCGACTTCGCTGACGGCCATGCCTTTGCGCTGCGCATAATCAACCACCTGATCGCGCTCGATTTTGGCAACGCCGAAATAATAGCTTTCCGGGTGGCCAATATACAGGCCGGAAACCGATGAACCCGGCCACATGGCATAGCTTTCCGTCAGCCTCACGCCAATCTGCCTTTCCGCATCCAGCAGTTCAAACAAGGTGGATTTTTCTGTGTGGTCCGGCTGTGCAGGATAGCCGGGCGCCGGACGAATGCCGCCATAGGCCTCGTCAATCAGGTCCAGATTGGACAGTGCCTCGTCGGGCGCATAGCCCCACAATTCCTGGCGCACCTGTGCATGCATCCGCTCCGCAAAGGCTTCAGCAAACCGGTCTGCCAAGGCCTTGACCATGATGGACGCATAGTCATCATGCTCGCTGGCGTAGCGTTTTGAAATTGCCTCTTCTTCTGCACCGGCGGTCACCACAAATCCACCAACCCAGTCTTTGACGCCGCTTTCCACCGGCGCAACAAAGTCTGAAAGCGCAATATTCGGCCGGCCGTCCCGCCGCGAAAGCTGCTGGCGCAGTGTATAGAATGTGGCCAGTTCCTGAACGCGCGCCTCATCTGCGTAAAGCAGTATGTCATCCTCACGCGCATTGGCCGGCCAGAAGCCAATCACCGCTTTGGGCTGGAACCATTTTTCGGCAATGATCCGTTCCAGCATAGCCTGCGCATCGGCATACAGGCTGCGCGCCACTTCGCCCTGCTTCGGGTCGTCAAGCAGTTTGGGAAAACGGCCCTTCAACTCCCATGTCTGGAAAAAAGGCGTCCAGTCGATATAGCGGGCCAGATCGGCCAGGTCCCAATCCTGATAGGTTCGGGTGCCAAGAAATGATGGCCGTGTCGGCTGGTATGCTGCCCAGTCCAGCGCCTGCCGGTTCAGTCTTGCCTTCGCCAACGGCAACCGGCTTTTTTCCGCCTCTGAACGGACATGAGCCTCCGCCACCTTATGATATTCGGTGCGAACCTGATTCATATAATCGGTGCGGGTATCGGGCGACAACAGATTGGACACCACACCAACCGCACGGCTGGCATCGGTGACATACACTGTCTGGCCTTTTTCATAGCGCGGGTCGATTTTGACCGCAGTGTGCACACGGCTGGCCGTGGCGCCGCCAATCAGCAGCGGAATGTCAAATCCCTCCCGCTCCATCTCGCTGGCAACATTGACCATTTCATCGAGCGAGGGTGTGATGAGTCCGGACAGGCCGATAATATCAACATTTTCCGCCCGCGCAGTTTCCAGAATCCGGGCGCTTGGCACCATGACTCCCAGATCAATAACCTCATAATTGTTGCAGGCCAGAACAACACCGACAATGTTCTTGCCAATGTCGTGCACGTCACCCTTCACCGTGGCCATCAGGATTTTACCGGCAGAGCGACGCACTTCGCCACCGGAGGCTCTCTTCTCTTCCTCCATATAAGGCATGAGATAGGCAACCGCCTGTTTCATCACGCGGGCAGACTTGACCACCTGTGGCAGAAACATTTTGCCCGCGCCAAAAAGGTCGCCAACAATGTTCATGCCGGCCATCAGCGGGCCTTCAATCACATGCAATGGCCGTTCCGCCTGCTGGCGGGCCTCTTCGGTATCAACCTCGATGAATTCGGTTATGCCATTCACCAGCGCGTGGGAAAGCCGGTCTGCCACCGGCAACTCGCGCCAGCTCATATCCCGCACTCTTGCGCCCTGCCCCGCGCCGCCTTTGAAACGCTCTGCCTGCTCCAGCAAACGCTCCGTCGCGTCGCTGCGCCGATTCAGCACCACATCCTCGCACGCCTCACGCAGAACAGGGTCGATGGATTCATAAACTGCAAGCTGTCCGGCATTCACGATGCCCATATCCATTCCTGCGCGGATGGCATGCAGCAGAAACACCGCATGCATTGCCTCGCGCACCGGCTCATTGCCACGAAACGAAAATGACAGGTTGGAAACGCCGCCGGAAATATGGGCATGGGGCAGGCTCTGGCGAATCTGCTGCGTCGCCTGGATGAACTCCACTCCGTAATTGTTGTGCTCTTCAATACCGGTGGCCACGGCGAAGATATTCGGGTCAAAAACAATGTCTTCCGGCGGAAAACCTGCTTCCTGGGTCAGAAGCTCATAGGCCCGCGTGCAGATTTCAACCTTGCGCTCGCGCGTGTCGGCCTGCCCGTCTTCGTCAAAGGCCATGACAACCACAGCCGCACCATAGGCCCGGACAATACGCGCCTGTTCCAGAAACGCCGCCTCGCCCTCTTTCATTGAAATGGAGTTGACCAGCGCCTTGCCCTGAACGCATTTCAGCCCGGCCTCGATGACCGAGAACTTTGATGAGTCGATCATCACCGGAACACGAGCAATGTCGGGTTCCGAGGCTACGAGATGCAGATATTCGACCATGACCTTCTCGGAATCGATCAGGCCCTCATCCATGTTGATATCGATGATCTGCGCGCCATTATCCACCTGGTCGCGCGCGACATCCAGTGCACCGGTAAAATCGCCCGCGGTGATCAGTTTGCGAAACCGTGCAGACCCGGTCACATTTGTACGCTCGCCGATGTTGACGAAAGGAATGTCGTCAGTGAGCGTGAACGGCTCCAGACCGGAAAGCCGCAGCCGAGGCTCGATTTCCGGCACGCTGCGGGGCTTCATCCCCTGCACAGCCTGCGCAATCGCCCTGATATGCTCCGGCGTTGAGCCGCAGCACCCGCCTACAATGTTAACAAGCCCGTCTTTGGCAAATTGCAGCACCTGCGCTGCCATCAGTTCCGGCGTTTCATCATATTGGCCGAATTCGTTTGGCAAGCCCGCATTGGGATAGGCGCAGACCAGCGTGTTGGCCACTTGCGCAAGCTCTGCCAGATGCGGGCGCATCGCTTCCGCGCCCAGCGCGCAGTTCAGCCCGATTGAAAGCGGCGCGGCATGGTTGACCGAATGCCAGAACGCGGTTGGCGTCTGCCCGGAAAGTGTGCGCCCCGACAAATCGGTGATCGTCCCAGAAATCATGATCGGCAGGTCAACGCCCCGCTCGTCGAACACCTCTCGGGCCGCAAAAATTGCCGCTTTGGCATTCAGCGTGTCGAATATGGTTTCGATCAGGATCAGGTCGGACCCGCCATCAATCAGCCCACGGATCTGCTCAGCATAGGCTGTGCGCAACTCGTCAAACGTAATGGCTCGAAAACCCGGATTGTTCACATCGGGGGACATGGAAGCCGTGCGATTGGTCGGGCCAATTGCGCCTGCGACAAATCGCCGGCGTCCATCGGCAGCCTCTGCACGGTCGCACGCGCGCCGAGCCAGCGCGGCGCCATCGCGGTTCAGCTCATAAACCACCGATTCCATTTCGTAATCGGCCTGCGCAATGGTGGTGGAGGAAAATGTGTTGGTTTCAATAATGTCTGCGCCCGCCATGGCGTAGGCAAAATGGATATCCTCGATGGCCTGTGGCTGGGTCAGAATCAAAAGGTCATTGTTGCCCTGCAAATGGCATTCGCACCCTTGAAAACGGTGGCCGCGGAAATGCTCCTCCTGATAACCCATACCCTGAATCTGGGTTCCCATTGCTCCGTCCAGAACCAGAATTCGCTCTGCTGCAGCCTGCATCAACGCGGTGCGTCCATCCACACGTGCACCATTGTCGGGGCGATCAAACAGCTTTGCGGTGGTGGTGGTCATGGCAGCATCCTTACATCGTTCCGCATCATATAAACCTATCTTTATATGATGAGAAGGGCTGTTATGCCCTTATCGCGCTGTGGATGCCTTTGACAGACCACGCACACGTACAAGTTTTTCGCTGGCATTCCGCTTCAAAACGAGTGATCGTAGCGTCAGGGGCGTACATCGAACGCTCGTTCAACTCCGGTGATCAGGGAAAAACCGCCGGGGACCCACAGACAGCCGGGAACAGGCTTGCTGCGGGTTTTGGATATTCAGGAGGAAAGTATGAAGCGTATTTTGCTTGCAGCATTGCTGGCAGCCGGTTTTTCAACAGCAGCCATGGCGCAGGGCGCGTCTTATGAAATCATGGCTCCGGCTGCGCCTGGCGGTGGCTGGGACCAGACTGCGCGGGCCATGCAGATGGTGCTGCAGGACAGCGGAATTGCCGGCGACGTGCAGGTGGTTAATGTTCCCGGTGCAGGCGGCACGATCGGGCTGGCACAGTTTGTTCAGGGCAAGGCCGGTGATCCGTCGGCTCTGCTTGTTGGCGGCTATGTCATGGTCGGTGCAATTCTGACGAACAATTCGCCCGTCACACTGGAGCAGGTTACGCCGATTGCTCGTCTGACCGGAGAAGCGGAAGCCATTGTTGTTCCGGCGTCCTCGCCTTTCCAGACAATTGACGATCTGGCAGCCGCCATGAAGGAAAATGCAGGTGGTGTGGCGATCGCCGGTGGCTCCGCTGGCGGCACGGACCATATTGCAGCAGGACTTTTTGCACAGGCTGCGGGCGTTGACCCGACGACCATCAACTATATTGCCTTTTCCGGCGGTGGTGAGGCACTCGCGGCCATTCTGGGTTCGCAGGTTGCGGCTGGCATCTCCGGCTATGGCGAGTTTGAATCGCAGATTCAGGCTGGCACTCTTCGCCTGCTGGCAGTCACCACGGAAGACAGGGTTGAAGGTGCTGATGCGCCGACGCTGAAGGAAGCCGGTTACGACGTGGTGCTGGAAAACTGGCGCATGGTATCCGCCGCGCCAGGAATTACACCCGAACAGGTAGAGACAATCACCGCCGACATTACCAAAATGGCTGAAAGCCCCGAGTGGCAGGAAGTTTTGACCCGGAACAACTGGCAGAACCGGTTTTTGTCCGGTGAAGAGTTCAAAGCGGAACTTGCCACCGACATCACCAATACGCGTGAAATTCTGACTGCAATCGGCCTTGTAAAATAATGACCCCGGATATGGATTCACAATCCGGGCAGCGCCGCCTCGACAAGGCGGCGCTGGTGATTGGCCTTGCCTTGGCCGTGCTTGGCCTGCTGGTGTTCTATGATGCCAGCAAGCTGGCCGGTGGCTCTTACGCACGCATCGGGCCAACGGCCTTTCCCTACGCCATTGCCGCTGGTCTTCTGGTGCTTGCGGTCTGGACAATCATCGAGGCTGTGACCGGACGTTTCCCCCCGCGGGAGCGAGACAGCATAGGCCCTATTGCCTGGATTGTCGGCGGGCTGGCCGCACAGGCTCTGCTGTTGCATGTCGGAGGTTTTTCAATTGCCACCGGCGTGTTGTTTGCAGCCACCGCCGCGGCTTTTGGCAAACGCCAGATCTGGAAAACTCTGCCCATCGGCATTCTGCTGTCTCTGGCAGTCTGGGGCGTGTTTTACGGGTTGCTCCGGCTGAGGCTTCCTGCCGGTCCGATCGAAAATCTGTTTCTCTGAGCAAGGTGATATCGCATGGACACGCTCTCACTTCTGGCTCAGGGACTATGGGTGGCCGCGCAACCCATTTATCTTTTTTACGCGCTGATAGGCGTTACGCTTGGCACTGCGGTTGGTGTGCTTCCGGGCATAGGACCGGCGCTGACTGTCGCTCTGCTGTTGCCGGTTACCTACCGCCTGGACGCAACCGGCTCCCTCATCATGTTTGCCGGCATTTATTACGGCGGAATGTATGGCGGTTCCACCACGTCCATTCTGTTGAACACTCCGGGTGAAAGTGCCTCTATCGTTACTGCGCTGGAAGGCAACAAAATGGCCCGAAAGGGTCGTGGCGGTCCGGCGCTGGCAACCGCCGCCATCGGCTCCTTCGTTGCTGGTCTTATTGCAACATTGGGTCTGGCCTTCATTGCGCCCGTCATTGTCAAGTTTGCGCTGTCATTCGGCCCTGCCGAATATTTCGCCCTGATGGTGCTGGCCTTTGTTACGGTGTCTGCGGCTTTTGGAGATTCCGCGCTGCGGGGTCTGACGGCTCTTGCAATTGGCCTGACGCTTGGTCTCATAGGAATTGATCTGCAAACCGGTCAGGCACGGCTTAGCTTCGGCATTCCGGAACTGCTGGATGGAATTGAGGTGACAACTCTGGCCGTGGCCCTGTTTGCCATTGGTGAGGCCCTGGTGGTCGCTGGCGGCTCGTCGCGGGATGAAGGCAAGGTTGAAGCGATCAAAGGCTCGCTGTGGATGACGAAGCAGGACTGGAGCCGCTCGTGGAAACCATGGCTGCGCGGCACGTTCATCGGCTTTCCGATCGGTGCCATGCCAGCGGGCGGTGCGGAAATTGGCACATTCCTTTCCTACACAACCGAAAAAAGCCTTTCGAAGCACAAGGAAGAGTTCGGCCACGGTGCTATTGAAGGTGTGGCCGGACCGGAAGCTGCCAACAATGCCTCGGCTGCCGGCACTTTGGTGCCACTGCTGACGCTCGGCCTGCCGACTTCGGCCACCGCGGCGATCATGCTTGCTGCGTTTCAGCAATTTGGTCTGCAACCCGGCCCCTTGCTGTTTGTCACCTCGCCACAGCTTGTCTGGGGCCTGATTGCCAGCCTGCTGATTGCCAATCTGATGCTGGTAGTGCTGAACCTGCCTCTGATCGGCCTTTGGGTGCGTCTGCTCACCATTCCCAGGCCATGGCTCTACGCCGGTATTCTTGTGTTTGCCACCTTGGGCTGCATCGGGGCCAACAACTCGTCGGTAGAGTTGGGAATGCTGCTGGCATTCGGTTTGATGGGCTATATGTTCCGGCGCTTTGGCTACCCCATCGCCCCCGTTGTCGTTGGGCTTATCCTGGGCCCCATGGCAGAGCAGCAATTGCGGCGGGCGCTGGCAATCAGTCAGGGAGACCCGACGGTACTGGTCGGCTCACCTCTGGCCATCATTTTGCTGCTGCTGGCAGCACTGGCACTGTTCGGCCCCATGGTATTGCGGGCAAGAGGCAAGGGCAAAGTGCTTTCGCAAATGGCGGCAGACGAAGATTGATACAAAAAAGTCCGGCGGCTGCGTGAGGCAGCCGCCGGACTTTTCGATTCTCAGATTTCACTTCAACATTCTCCGTTGAAAGCTTCGTCTCAACGGCAATGCAAAGCGTGACTGGATTTCCGGCGATGGTTAGATCGCCCGAAACTTTCAGTGTTCAGCGCTGAATGCCGTAAAAGGCATCCGGGTCAATGCGGGCCGCTTTCAATGCTGCCCTGCTTGGCTTGCGCCCTGCTTCCACGGCAGCCGCACATGCTCTGATGCCATCGAAATATTCAGCAAAATTGCGAAAACGGCTGGCAAAGGTACGACTGGTCATGGTGCTTCTCCTCAATATCATCTCTTACGGGGCTGATATGGCCCCGATCGAGACAAGTTTGAAGTGATGCTTTTGCCTTGGCAGGCATGCATTCAGCGCATAACGCCTTGTTCAGCCTGACTTTTCGCGTTCCTCCGTCAAGGCAAAGCGCACCCGCTCCACCGCCGCATGCATGAATGCTTCCGACACATAGGTGAAGGAGCGCTCGGCCTCCGCAGAGATCTGGCCATTTTCTTCCGGCTCCAGCAGAAACACCAGAAATGACCTGCCTGTGACCATGTATTCGGTTTCGAATTCAAAGGAAGGCAGCTCGTCCTGCTCCGGCTGATTGGTATCAATCACCATGCGCCAGTTGATGCCACCGGCCGCCGCTGGCAGACGAAAATTGACCACATCATGATGTGCGTTGAAAACCAGAAGCATGGTTGCGTCTGTTCCTACCCGGCGGATGCCGGCAGACTGCGCCCTGCCATCCACCAGAACTCCCAGACAGCGCGTATTTGAATCGTCCCAATCCGCGTCTTCAAACTCAACACCGGCCGGGGTGATCCAGGCCACATCCTTGACGCCCAAATCCTCATCATAATCGCCGTGCAGAAAACGCCCTCGCCGCAACATCGGCAGAGCTTGCCGCAGGCGGATCAGCTTCTGGACGAACTGCGCAAGATCGCGCCCTTCATCCGTCACGTCCCAGTCAATCCAGCCAATTTCATTGTCCTGCGCATAGGCATTATTATTGCCGCCCTGTGTACGGGCAAATTCGTCGCCCGCCAGAAGCATCGGCGTTCCGCGGGAAAACAACAATGTGCCAAAGAAATTGCGCAATTGCCGGAACCGAAGTTCTGTCAGCTCGGCATCATCACTTGGGCCCTCGTGCCCGTAATTGTTGGAGAGATTGTGCGAATGGCCATCGCGATTGTCTTCGCCATTCGCCTCATTGTGCTTGTCGTTGTAACAAACCAGGTCGTGCAGGGTAAAACCGTCATGCGCGGTGATGAAATTGACAGACGCCCATGGCTTGCGGCCACGCTTGTCAAAAATGTCTGCCGAGGCAGAAATTTTGTCAGCCAGTTGCGGCGCCATGGCATCATCCCCGCGCCAGAACGCGCGCACGGTATCGCGATAACCATCATTCCATTCCGCCCAACCCGGCGGAAAGCGGCCCACCTGATAGCCGCCCGGTCCGCAATCCCACGGCTCGGCAATCAGCTTGACCTGGCTTAGCAACGGATCCTGCTGGCAGGCGTGGAGGAAAGAGGATTCTTCGGAAAAGCCCGTGGGCTCGCGCGCAAGAATGGTCGCAAGGTCAAAGCGGAAGCCATCCACCCGCATTTCCCCTGCCCAATAACGCAGACTGTCCATCACCAGCTGCATCACACGAGGGTGGCTGGTGTTCACGGTGTTCCCGGTGCCAGTATCATTGATGTAATAGCGCGGATTGTCCGGCATCAGCCGGTAATAGGTCGTGTTGTCGATGCCCTTGAAGGAAATCGTCGGGCCATTTTCGTTGCCTTCGGCAGTGTGGTTGTAAACAACGTCCAGAATGACTTCCAGATTGGCATGGTGGAATGCCGCGACCACTTCCTTGAACTCATTGATGGACGGTCCGGTCAGGTAACGCGGGTCGGGCGCGAAGAAGCCAAGCGTGTTGTAGCCCCAGAAGTTGCGCAGCCCCTTGTCCACGAGATAGCTGTCATCAACAAAGGAGTGAATGGGCAGGAACTCGACAGAGGTGACCCCAAGGCTTTTGATATAGGCCACGACATCAGAGTTCATCAGGGCAGCAAACTTGCCCCGGTCTGTGTCCGTTACGGAAGGGTGGCGTTGAGTGAAGCCCTTTACGTGGGTTTCGTAGAATATTGTCGATTCCCAGGGAATGCGCGGGCGACGATCTTCGCCCCAGGTGAACGCGGAATCCACAACGCGCGCTTTCGGCACAAACTGCGCACTGTCGCGCTCGTCAAAAGAAAGGTCGCCATCCGGCGAACCTATCGTATAGCCAAAGATCGATTGGTCCCACTGCAAGGCACCGACATGCGCTTTGGCATAGGGATCCAGCAGAAGCTTGTTCGGGTTGAACCGGTGGCCGGCATCCGGCTCGTAGGGTCCATGCACGCGATAGCCGTAAATCCAGCCTGGTCGGGCATCCGGAAGGTAGCCGTGAAAGATTTCATCGCTGTATTCCGGCAGTTCAATACGCTCGATCTCCTTCTTTCCTTCAGGATCGAACAGGCATAACTCCACCTTGGTAGCGGTGCTGGAGAATATAGCGAAATTCACCCCGAGACCGTCCCATGTTGCCCCTAGAGGATAAGGGCGGCCTGACTGAATTCGAGAACGGCGGATGAATGGAGCGGCGGGTTTTCCCCTACGGGAAACTTGTGGCGGAGATTTGATATGCACAGCTTCCTCGCTTGCACGGAATGTGACGGGGAGAAAGCGATGAGGATATGCTTTTGTTCCAGTGCAGCGATTTGACTTTCGCAATTATGCAATGAGTGCGTGGATCATTCCGCGAAACTCTACAAATTTGGTATGTTTACCTTTTCCGTTGCCGGGCATGGTTTCTACATTACGCGGGACACCAGCAAAGAGGCTCGCTATGGTCAGAACGCTTATTATTCCCGGATATCGCGGCTCTGAAAAAGGGCATTGGCAAGACCATTTTCTGCAACAGGACAAATCCGCCATCAAGGTTGAGCAGGAAGACTGGGAGCACCCCATTCTTGCCGATTGGCTGCATCGGCTGGAAGCGGAACTGATGAACAGCCCGCGCAGCATCCTGGTTGGCCATAGCCTTGGCGGGCTGTTGATTGCTTATCTGCACAACAGGCCGGCTGCGTCCCATATTGCCGGGGCGGTGATTGTGGCACCGGCAGATGGTGCACGGCTTGCGCGGTCAGATGGCAAATTTGCCAGTTTCAGCGAAATGCCAACAGCGCGCTTGCCATTTCCCACCATTCTGGTTGCGTCTCATAACGACCCGTATATGAGCTTTGCAACAGCGAGTTTCTTTGCTGATAGCTGGGGCGCAGCTTTGGTGGATATTGGCCATGCCGGGCATGTCAATGTTGCCAGTGGCCATGGCCCATGGCCGGAAGCCCATGCGCTGGTTGCCTCCCTGCGCCAACGCGAGCCGCAGTCTGACGAAGAATTTGACCGCCAGCCTTCTGCGCTGTCGGCACGGGCATTTCCCATTGAAACGGAGTCGTTTCGTCGGCGAGGCAGTGCAACAAAGCAGAAAGTGAGAGCGTATCATATGGTCGAAAGATCGCCCGAAACGCTCTAGGGGAATGACTCTGTCACCGGTTCATGCTTTACAGGCCGCTCAACCATAGATCGGGAGTCTTTCGCATGAGCATTCGTCGTATTGAACCAGGCCACCGCATGAGCATGGGCGTTGTGCATGGCAATGTCGTTTATCTAGCTGGTCAGGTCGGCAATCCGGATGAAGATGTCAAAGCCCAGACACGCACTGTGCTTGCGGAAATTGATCGTCTGTTGGCAGAGGCAGGCACAGACAAATCCAAACTGCTTTACACGCAGATCTGGCTGGCCTCGATGGATGATTTCGCAGCAATGAACGAGGTTTGGGATTCCTGGGTGGATCCGGCAAATCCGCCGGCCCGCGCAACGGGCGAGGCCAAGCTTGCCACACCCGACTATCTGGTAGAAATCATCGTTACAGCAGCCGTATAGCGCGGGACGCTTCAACTTCTGGTTCCGCATTGGCTCGCAGTTGAATCGATGACGTTTCGATTTGAAATGCGTTTACCTCCTTCCACGCATTATGTGGCATGACAAACCCGGCAGAGGTCCTTCCACCTCTGCCGGGTTTTTGCATTAAGAGCCAGTGAGGTTAATTGACGGCGCCAGCGGCCAATACCCAGGCGGCATCCTGCACCGGCCGATAAATCGAGTAATCGTAGCCGGTCGTCCCAACACCCGCGCCGACGCTCATGGCAGCAGTCAAGGTTGCAATCTGACCAACAACCAAAGCTGAACCGTTCTGGTCGGCAATCGCAAATTTGCTGGTATTGGCGTTCTCACTGAAGAAATTCAGAACAGCGACACCAGCGTGGCCAGCAATATCGGATTTATCCACCCCGAATTCGTTCTTGAAGTGGGAAATCAACAGATTATCCGCGCTTCGCTCAAACCAAAGATTGCGGTAATCGATGCCGGTGAAGATCAGCAGCGTGTTGGAAAAGTTAGGCAGGCTATCAGCGGACAAGACAGTATCCGTGCCAAAATTCCCGTCAAAAAACAGCGTGTCACCGCTTTCAACATGCAGAATATCGTCGCCTGCGCCACCATCCATAATGTCGGAACCTGCACCGCTGATGAGAATATCGGCCCCATCACCACCGAACAGAATATCCTTGCCAGCACCGCCGGAAATAATGTCGTTGCCGCCGCGCCCGACCAGACGGTTCTCCCCACCTGACCCCACAATCTCGTCACCAAACTCGGTCCCCTCGACCCATTCCAGGCCACGAAGAGCATCCTTCGTCACTGGATCGTTCGAGCCTGTTTTGGTTGGATCTATTTTGACTATCGACTTATTTTCAAGGCTGATCACCACACCATAACTCACAAAACGCAAGGATATGGTATCATTGCCGTCGCCCCCGCGAAGAGTATCGCTGCCATCTCCGCCAATCAGAATGTCGTGGCCAATTCCACCTGTCAGGCTGTCTCTGCCCCTGCCTCCCACAAGAATGCTGCCGAGAGGTCCCGCGACCAGGGTGTCATTGCCGTCCATGCCGTACAATGCATCCTCGCCACCACCGCCGACAATGCTGTCATCACCATCTCCACCCCAGATCGTGTCGTTGCCGATGCCACCCAGTAAAGTGTCTTTTCCTGTTCCTCCGAAAACCTGATCGTGACCATCGCCAGCGTCGATAAAATCGTCACCCCATCCGCCATCGATCGTGTCATTTCCCGCTTCCCCAAACAGACTGTCCCTGTAGCTGACGCCGGGCTTTTCCACGGCTGTGGAAGCAGAATAGCCTTCCGCTGAGGCGTCGTCACCGAGCAGAAGATCATCCCCGGCACCCGACATTATAGTGTCATTGCCCTCGCCACCGATCAGGGTGTCACCCAGCTTCCTTGCTTTGTTGCCAGTCTCGGGCTGGCCGGGCATAATGCCTTTGTCGACCAGAACATCATCGCCGGCATCGCCAACCATCAGATCAAACCCTTCGCCGCCGTGCAGTTGATCATTGTGCGCGCCGCCAAAAAGCTGATCGTCTCCGCCTGCACCGGTCAGTTGGTCTTCGCCATCACCACCAAAAAATATGTCCGATGCGCCTGCACCATCAAACCTGTCGGCAAAACTGGTGCCATGAATCCATTCCACTTCAACGAGGTGGTCGATCTGGTTGTTGCTGTAGGCATCATATTCGGTCTCAACCGCGTGATAGGTTACGGTCTTCGTGTATTTTCCCTCCTGAACGGTCGCTTCCCGCTCGACAATCCGGTGAAATATGCCATAGCCGGATTTTCGCACGCGATAAGTTGCCTGTCCGCTTTCGGCCAGCACAGTCTTGACCTGAAGGGCAAGGTCGCGAGGGTCGGCTCGTGTCAGCGCGTGGCGATAGTCCACCCCGTCGACATCGCCGCCGCCATTGACAAACATAGCTCTTGCGCCGGCTATCACGACATCGTTGCCCTGGCCCATTTCAACGCTGAGGCCGCCTTCCACGCCATTCACATCGTCTACGGTCGCAGCGATGCCAAAGGGTGCAAAGGATGCAAATTTGCGTATGTCGGCCACGGTTGAAGCCGCACCATCCATCAGCTCAAAACCCGGCAGTGTCTGCAGTGGCACAAGGCTGTTCTTCACGCTCTTGCCCGAGATGGTCTCTGCGCGCTCTTCCGGGGTCACTGGCATAATCGGTGTCAGAAACAGGAAGTACTGGGAGTCAGCGGTTGAATCGATGCTGATGCTGTTGGACGCCGATGCCGTTGCGACCAGGCCGTTGTCTTTCCGCGTCTGATCACTCAGATCATAGAAATAATGTCGGCTGCTGTTGATTTCTTTCACAAAAGCCGTTCCCAGAAGTGCGGCAACCGCCGCCTGATCCGCCCGCAGCTCCTGCCCGGTAACAGCAATGATCCTTTTGGTTTCAGTGGATGCAGCAATTCTCTTCAACGCCGCAATGTAGTCTGCCTGAACGGCGCGTTCGCGCGCATCAAGCCCATCAATCATGAATTTCCGGGCGGCTTGGGAAACTGCCTCACTGTCCGATAGATCGGTGACGCCATAATCCGCCAAGATCCTGTCTGCGCTTCGTTTCGACGTATCAAGCATGCCGAACATTGCGGAAAACAGATTGATGACCGGCGTAGCGGACAGAATGGATTTCGTTTTCATGGCGCCAAAATGATCCGCCATGGCCTTATCACCGGCCCAGCCGGACTGTGCGAAAAGACGCAGAAATTCGTCCTGAACCTTGCCCAGCTTTATGGCTTCATGAATTGCCGTCAGAGATGTCATTGAGGCTGTCATCATCATGCCGGACGCAACAAGGCTTGGCCAGACCACCATTCCAATACCCGCCAGTATCGGCAGAGCCCTGTCAACACCTTGCATTGCCAGATAACTGGCAGACCCCTTGCCATTCACGCCGGAGTCGACAATCTGCACAATGCCGGCTCCGATATTGGAAAGGGCGCCCAGCGCCGAAACCGCTGTACTCAAGGTGACAAATTGCGGACTCGTAAGCTCCAGACCTTCGCCCAGCAGACGGAAGCCACGGAAAAGCTCTGAGCCGAAATACCCCAGTTGCAAACCGTCACGCCACTTCAGGAGAGCTCCGCCGCTGCTTCCCTGCATGTCAATGATTTTGGCAATTCCAAACAGGGCAGCGGCAACGGACAGCACAGGGGCGGCCAGCGCCTTCGTTGCGTTTGACGGCGCTGCTTCCGCGCCACCGCTGATATAGTAGGATCCGAGAGACTGGTAAGCGAATGTCAGGTCGGATGCGAAGCGCAGCCAGCTTGCGAAAACCTGGGCGTAGTGGCTTCTCGTGTCATGCATGGTCAGTGTGGAATTAACCGCATGGATCAATGAGAAAATGGCTGTCAAACTTTGCCGTGTCACAAGGTCGTCAGCCAGACTGCGCGCTTGAAATACGCTTTGGGCAGGAACAATCTCGCCATTTTCGATCCGATAATACCGCCCGGCAACCATGTCTGGAAAATCGCCGTTCAGCGCTATCAAATCCTGAAACCTTGCCTTTTCCAGCGCAGCGCCGATCGTGGCGCGCGTGTTGAACAGGCGCGTATTTGTCCAGGCAGCCTCAAATACAGCATCCATCGGTTTGAACCTGGCAGATTCAGAACCAGCAGAAGGAAGCGAAATGTCGGGCGCACCGGCGTCTGTGCTGCCCGCGGTGTTCACCAGCCTGGCGGAATCACCCACCCGCGACAGAACCGCATATGTTGCATCGGCAAAATCAAAAGTCAGGCCAGGCGTTTCTTCCCTGTTCAAAGCGACACCAAAAAGGCGAGCTATGACGTCGTCGAGCGCTTTGATCTCTGAATTGATAGAGTTATAGTCGGCAATAGCCAAAGCCGCTCCAGCAAGCAACTCCGTATCGTTAGCCATATTTTACCCTGCATCTTCTTTCACTAGAAATTGCATGAACAAAATATCTAACATCTTAGATATAATTTCGAGATTGTTATATGCAATTCTTGGTTGTACTTATATCATCTGAAGTCATATCAAATAAATCATCAAAATCAACCTTGGGAATGACTTTGAGAATGTCCGCATATGCCCCTGATATCATAAGTATAGGTTGAACAGCCGTTGAGCTCGGCACTGGCGCTCAGGTGACAATCGCGCATGCCAGCCAAGTCTATGTTGGAAATGCAACACCGCTTTGAATTTTTACCATTTCACGCCTACTACTAACGTTCATATGCGACCAGCATCACAACCTCTGATATTATTTTCGTAATGTTGCGGGAGGTTTTTAGCGTGGCGTATATTTTCAAATGCTTTTCCGGCGTACCACATACTGAAAAAACAAGCGTTCACACGCGAATTTCCAGCCTTTTGCTGACCGGATCGGTACTGGCAATCTTAACCGGGCCGGCAGCAGCGCAGGTTGCCTGGGTTGGCCCGGATGGTGGAAGCTGGTTTGATCCGCTGAACTGGAGTCCGGCCGCCGTTCCAACGGGCACGGATGATGTCATCATTTCATCTGGCAGCGCCACCATCACATCTGCACCGGCTGCAACGGCAAACTCAGTTGCGATTTCGGGTTCTGGCGGCCTTCTGGTTTCTGATGCCAATGTCGGGACACTCGGCAGCATTAACTTGACCGGCGCTGGGCCTTCAACAATACCCGGCATTCCTGGCACATTCGTTGTGTTGGATGGCGCCTCAAGCACTGGCGGGGCCGAATTCAACATTTTCGGCAGTGGCACCAGCCCTTTTCTCGACGGCGGGATGTTCTTTGACGGCACGTCAGACGCCAGCACGTCTGTGCTTCGTGCGCAGAATGGCAGTCAGATTCTCTTTCTGGGTTCAAGCAGCGCCAGCTCGGCCACGGTCGTTAACGGTGCGGGTGGCATGATCGGCTTTCTTGCCACTTCCACCACCGGCAGCGCCGCCATTTTCAACAATGATCTGGCTCTTTTGCGCTTTGCCGGCAGCTCAACTGCCGCAGGCTCCGCGATCGTCAACGAAATTGACGGCCAGCTCGATATCAGCGAACAGACCGGTTCGCTGGCTGTAGGCGCGCTTTCCGGTGGCGGCAATGTCTATCTGGGTGCCAGCAATCTGACGGTGGGCGGCCTTGACACATCGACAACAATTTCGGGCTCGATTGCCGATGGCATTTCGCCTCTGCTCGACAGCTTCAATGTCTTTACCGGAACAACCTCTCCGGTTCTGGTGGGCGGCTCCCTGACCAAAACGGGAACTGGCACGCTGACACTTTCCGGCAGCAACACATATACCGGCGGAACATTGATTGAGTCCGGCACAGTGCAGATCAGCGCCGATGACAATCTGGGTGCAGCCTCCAGTGCATTGACCTTTAATGGCGGTGTCTTGCAGACCACCGCAGATCTCAGCATGAGCCGGGCGATCTCCATTCTGGCCAGCGGCGCGACGATTGACGTTGCATCGGGAACTGCTTTCACCCAGGCGGGCCTTGTTGCAGGCTCCGGAGATTTGGCCAAAATTGGCCTTGGCGAGTTGGTATTGACGGGCAGCAACAGCCAGACTGGCACGATTTTTGTAACGGATGGCACACTCCGGGTTGGCGACGGCGGCACTTCGGGCGAGCTGGCCGGCAATGTCGATGTGACCACGCAGTTGATATTCAACCGCGCGGACAGCGCATCTTATGGCGGCACGCTCACCGGTTCGGGCGTAATTGTCCAGCAGGGTCCGGGGCGCCTGGACCTGACTTCGTCCAACAGCTTTTCCGGAGACATCTACGCGGCTAATGGCACGCTTGGGATTAACAATGGCGCTATTGTCAGCGCTGGCAATGTTTACATAGGGGCCAGCCCTGACTCCTCCCCTGCAAGCGGCACTTTGGTTCTGGCCAATGGCGGACGTTTGCTGTCAGCCACGCCCGTGATAATTGCACCGGATGCGGGTTCCAGCGGCACACTTGCCATTGGCGCACCTGCAGGTTCTGCAGCGGAGGTTCCGGGCTATATTTCGGCACCCGTTCTGAGTTTCGGTGATGGCGATGCCACGGTGGCATTCAACCACACTGACCAGTTCTACGTGTTCGACGCCGGACTGCCCGGTGGGCTAACCGGCAGTGGCACCATTGAAACCTATTCCGGCCGCAGCTTCCTGCTTCAGGATTCCAGTGCATTTACCGGCGTGAGTGCGCTTTATGGCGGCACGCTGGCAGTGAATGGCGCGCTCGGTGGTACGATAGATGTTCTGCCGGGCGGTCGGCTTGAAGGGCTGGGCTTTGTTGGCACCACGGCCAATGCTGGCACAGTTGCACCGGGCAATTCCATTGGCACGCTGACAATTCTTGGCGACTATATTGGCAATGGCGGCATTCTGGAAACTGAAGTCGTGCTGGGTGACGATAGTTCGCCGACTGATCTTCTGATCGTCAGCGGCAGCACCTCCGGCTCAACCTCTGTTCGCGTCATCAATCTTGGCGGCACGGGCGGGCAAACGGTTGAAGGCATCCGCATCGTGCAGGTGGATGGCGCTTCGACAGGAACTTTCAGCCTGCTGGCTGACTATGTAACACCGGATGGCCAGTTGGCTGTCGTAGGTGGCGCTTATGCCTATTCCCTGTATCAGGGGGCGCCTTCCACGCCGGATGATGGCGACTGGTATCTGCGCTCGCTGTTTCTTTCCGGTGAAGGCACACCGGCTTATCAACCGGGTGCCCCGCTTTATGAGGCCTACCCGCAGACAATGGCCGCCTTGAACCGGCTTCCCACCTTGCAGCAGCGCGTTGGCAGCCGCCTATGGTCCGGCAATGTTTCATCGCGCGCATTCGACAAAAATCTCATTGGCGAAACCAGAACCGCCGATATGATTGAAAAGACCGGTGCATGGGGGCGGATCGAAGGATCCACTGGCTCTTTTGAACCCGCTGTTTCGACAACCGGAAGCAGGTTTGATACGGACTATGCCCGACTGCAGGTCGGATTTGATGGTCTGGTCCACGAGCGGGAAAATGGGTCCGGTCTGGTTGCAGGTGCCAGTGCGCATTTTGGCCGCGCCAACTCCGAAATCTGGTCCATCTACGGCGATGGCAAGATTGACACGGATGGCTATGGCTTTGGTGCAACTTTAACCTGGTACGACCAGTCGGGCTTCTATGTGGACGGCCAGGCGCAAGTGACCTGGTTCGACAGCAACATCACGTCCACCACATTGGGCGTGGTTGAGGCTTCGAACAATAATGGCATGGGTTATGCGATCAGCGTTGAAGCCGGGCAAGCGCTGCCCATCAATGAGAGCTGGACCATTACCCCGCAAGCCCAGTTGATCTACTCATCGGTTGATTTCGACGATTTTGAAGACGCTTTCGGTGTGACAGTCCGGCGGTTGGACGGCGACAATCTTCAGGGTCGCCTTGGCGTATCTGCCGATCAACAGCAGGCGTGGCAGGGTGCCAACGGCCAGTTGCAGATTCTCAATCTCTACGGAATCGCCAATATCTATTATGACTTCACTGGCGAGACCCGCATTGCGGTTGCCGATGTCGAGCTTGCCAGCCGGCAGGAACGGCTGTGGGGCGGATTGGGCTTTGGCGGCGACTATAATTGGGGGGATGGCTATTCGCTGTATGGTGAGCTTTCAGCCCGCACCACACTGGAAAGCTTTGCCGACAGCTATGTTCTGGATGGCAATATTGGTTTCCGGGTAAAGTTTTAGGTTTTCGCTTTCAATCCGACATCATACTCAGTTTCATTACCGCCAGCTTTTTGCTGGCGGTGATCTTTTCACAAACACTCATTATGAACATGATTCCAATTATATTTGCCTGCCAATAAACGAGGCATCGTATCGGTCAGTCAGACGTGAGAATTTGAGGGGTTTGTGAGAGACGGCATTCAGTCAGACGTAGAGCTTGTAAAGGAAATAGCTGCAATTCCCGCTATGCTGGACGTGGTGTGCAGAATGACGGGAATGGGCGCTGCGGCCGTTGGACGAGTGACGGAATCCCGCTGGATTGCCTGCGCTGTACAAGACAGTATTGGTCTGGGCCTGAAACCGGGCAGTGAACTGCCGCTTGAAACCACATTGTGCAACGAGGTGCGGCAGAGCCGGGACGTTATCGTTATTGAGGACGTTCAGACGGACAACGAATACTGCAATCACCACACGCCGCGTATGTATGGGTTCAGAAGCTATATATCTGTGCCGATCACGCTTGAGGACGGTAGTTTTTTCGGAACGCTGTGTGCTCTTCACGGCAAGCCGGTGTCTTTGAAAACGCCGGGAGTTCTCGGCATGTTCAATCTGTTCGCGGAGCTGATCGGATTTCACATCGACAGCAAGCGACGCTACCTTACTGCGGAAACGAAACTGGCGCAGGAACGTGAGACCGGCCTGCTCCGGGAGCAGTTCATTGCCATATTGGGGCATGATCTTAGAAATCCACTTGCCTCGATCCATTCGGGCGCGCGCCTGCTTGCACGCAGCGACCTTGCAGCCAGAGACAGGGAAATTGTCGAGCTGGTGCAAGGCAGCGTCATTCGAATGAGCGGTCTGATCGACAATATTTTGGATTTTGCACGCGGCCGGCTGGGTGGTGGAATTGAACTTGACCTTACAGACTCGAAGCCGCTGGAATCCGTGCTTGAGCAGGTTATTGAAGAGTTTCGGGTTGTCCATCCAAGCCGGACCATACTGCCGGAGTTCAAGCTTGACGTTCCGGTCAGTTGCGACGCCAGCCGCATAGGTCAACTGCTTTCAAATCTGGTGGCCAACGCATTGACGCATGGCGATGCGGATGGTGCCATTCACGTTTCTGCCCACTCGGACACAACACGCTTTTGCCTGCAGGTTCGGAACAAAGGTGCCGAGATACCGGAAGAACTTCGTCAAAAACTGTTCCAACCTTTCGTCCGCCCGGACTCCAGCCAAAAAGTCGAGGGGCTTGGGCTTGGACTGTTCATTGCCAGCGAAATTGCAAAAGCTCATGACGGATCGCTTGAAATGCACCAGAGCGACGGCACAACCTGCTTCAGCCTGATCATCCCCATCCGCTCGCTTTAGCCCGTTTCAGGTGATCTTGTAATCACTCGGACTTGTCGAGTGCCATGGCTATGTCGCGTTGTCATGGAGGCGACACAGGCTCTTCTGCTTTTGCTGGTTCCAAAACCGGAGTTCCAAATGCAAAGCCCCGGCAGGACGATGATCCTGCCAGGGCTTTTGTTCAGTGCATCTGCGATGTTCTGAATCGCCGACGACGGATGAAGATCGGATCAGACATTTCCGAATATGCCGGAAAACTGCCAGTCTGTTTGCGTAAGACCGCTGCCCTGCTGGGTCGCTTCACCCAGAGTTCCCTGCCTATCCTTGGCCAGACTGTTCAGACCAACATAAGCAATATCCGGATTGTCCTTGGCAAACTCATAGAGCTGCGCGGCGTCCTGCAAGGTGAACGTCTGCCCGTATTGGTTGATACCCGGTTTGACGTATAGACCAAGCTTGGTATCTGTGTAGCCGACGCTATCCAGGATTTCCAAAGCTTTCAGTGCCACGTCGATGGCATAACGACCCATATCCGGCTGGCTGGCCTCCTCCGAACCAGCCGGACCCCAATAGTCCATCAACATGATGTTCAGGACATCAATATCAACACCGCCGCCGGCCGTGTTCTTGGCGTCTGTCAGCATCTGGGTCAGGTTGACTGAATCGACCAGCACAATCCGCTCGCCGCTCAAAACGCTTTCATTGCCGGCGCCATCGATCAGTTGTGCGGTGAATTTGCGTTCACCATCCTGCCCCCAATCGGTCCCGCGCAAGCTGATATCTGTCGTGGTTGCTCCACTCACCGGAGAAATCGTTTTTAACAAAACGCCATCCCGGAAGACTTTGAGCACCGAACCAATCGACGCTGCTTCGTGCGTAACGGTCAGCACGGATGTCGCAAATTTTTCAGCGGCATTGACCTTATTGTCACCGGCAACCGACGACAGAGTTACAGCATCGGGCGCGATGGAATCGACAGACACAGTGCGCGGACGGCTCCATGCGCCTTCATTTCCAGCACCATCCACCAGGCGCGCCTTAACCTCATAATTTCCATCCACGCCCCAATCTTCCGCAACCAGTGTGATTGCGTTGCTGACGGAGCCCGTTGCAACGGCCAGACTCTTCCAAAACTGGTCATTCCGGTAAAGTTCGAGATACGAGCCTTCGCTTGCGGCTTCATGCCGAATGGCAACCTCGATATTGCCTTCCCGTTCCGAAGCGTTGACGCCATCATTTCCGGATATAGCCGATAGCGTTACGGCAGTTGGGGCGCGCGTGTCGACCAGAACCGAAGCCACATCGCTCCACTGACCGACATTGCCTGCACCATCGATCATTCGCACCTTGAATGCGCGCGCGCCGTCCATTCCCCACTGAACACCTGTCAGGCTGATGCTGGTGGACTCTGCGCCTTCAGCAACGTCAACAAAGGCGATCGTTCCACCGTCCCGCTGGATTTCCAGACGCGAGCCGGCCGCCGCTTCTTCGTGTGTTATCGTGATGGCAGTCTGAGCGGCCTTTTCCAGCGCATTGATGCGGTTATCGGTGGAAATTGCTGAAAGCGTTACCTTTTCAGGCACACCGGCATCGACAATCACGTCTCGCGCGGCACTGAACTCTCCCACATTACCGGCCGAGTCCACCATACGCACGGTGAACACCCGCACGCCATCATCGCCCCAGTCATTGCCTGTCAGATTAACGGATGTTGATGTAGCCCGATCAGCAAGCTGCACCGTGTGCAGCAACGCACCATCGCGATAGATTTCAAGCTTTGCGCCCAGCTTGGCGGCTTCGTGGCGGATGGACAGCGCCGTATTGGCAGCTTTTTCCGCCGCATTCACCGCGTCATTGCCAGAGATGACCGCGACAATTGGCGCAGGCGGGCCCTGGGTATCAACAGTTACACGAACCTCGTCTGTCCAGACACCGGCATTGCCGGCGCTGTCAACCAGACGCGCCTTGAAGCGGTGAATTCCGTCAGCCTGCCAGTCAGCGCTTGTCAGATTGAATGCTGTTGCAGTTTCACCTGCCTCGACCGCCACGAAACGCAAGAACCTGCCATTGAGATAGACCTCGATCTGTGCGCCGTCCGGCGCCGCATCATGGCTTAACGAAACGACACTGCCAGCAGCCCATTCAGCCGCACCAACCTGTCCGTCTTCGGCAATTGATACAACGGACAGAGCGTTCGGAGCAGTTTTGTCGACAAGGACTGTTCTCGCCTCACTCCAGGCACCGGCATTGCCTGCACCGTCAACCATTCGCACTTCGAATTCGTGCTCACCCTCAGCGCCCCAATCTGCAGCAAGCAGAGTCATGGTTGTGGAGGTGGCCCCCTTGCGCAGTGTGAAGGTTTTTACAACTTCACCATCACGCCGGAGTTCAAGCAGAGAGTTGGCCATCGCCTCCTGATGGGATACGACAACACGCGTAGAGGACGCCGCCTCCTTGGCATTGACCTTATCGTCGAGAGCATAAGTTTCAACCACAACAGCATCTGGCAATTGAGCAGCAACCGTGACTGTCCGCGCGCGGCTGATTGCACCCTCATTGCCCGCGGCATCCACCATTTGAACAGTGTAAAGATAGCTGCCGTCAGCGCCCAGTTCCTGTGCTTCCAGAGTAACTGTCGAACGGGTGGCAGCCGCATCCAGATCAACCGTTTTGACCAGAGTGCCATCACGGAAAATCCGAAGTTTCGCTCCCGCTTCAGCAGCTTCATGGTCGACATCGAATGTCGCACCCGCAGCAAGCTCCGCCGCATTGACCTTGTCGTCGCCCGCAACGCTCCACATTGTCGGGCGCTCGGGCGCCAGCGAATCAACCAGCACAGAAAAACCCGCGCTTGGCGGGCTTACATCCGTTTCATCCGCCGCCATCGCCAGCAGCGCCGTGAAGATGTGAACACCATCAGCGCCCCAGCCTGCACCACTCAAAGTGGTTGCCGTGCTGGTTTCACCTTCTGCGATAGTCACGCGCTTTACGAAGGTTCCGTCGCGATACAGCAGCAACACCATTCCGGCGACTGCGGCCTCATGCGCCACAGTGACCGCAGTGGACGCGGCTCTTTCACTGGCGCGAATCTTATCATCTTCAATTGTAAGTGCTGGTGCGCTGAATTCGGATGCAATGGCCATAAAAATCACTCTCTAAAACTGAACAGAGAACATCTATATGATTAAATACAGCATATAATTATTCGAATCAATTACACCCACCTTAACCCTGCGGACTTTCACGCAATATCCACGGCAAAAATCTGTCCTTCCCCGGCTTGCGCCGTTCAGGAAAAGATGAGTTGCAGAGTAAAAGGCCATGCGACTGCGCGTCTGGCGGCAAAACAAAAAACCCGCAGATCGTGTGATCTGCGGGTCTCGATGGACAGGCTCACCAGTGAGCGGTCAGGTGAGAACCTGACAGTGGCGATCCTAGTTGCGGTCTTTGTCGACCAGAGCGTTGGACTTGATCCACGGCATCATGCCGCGAAGACGAGCGCCAACTTCTTCAATCTGGTGTGTATCGTTCAAACGACGAATGCCTTTGAAACGAGCCGCACCGGAGCGATACTCCTGCATCCATTCCGAAGTGAACCGGCCTGACTGAATGTCCTGCAACACGCGCTTCATTTCAGCCTTGGTTTCAGCAGTGATGATGCGTGGCCCGCTGACATACTCACCCCATTCCGCTGTGTTGGAGATCGAGTAGTTCATGTTGGCGATGCCGCCTTCATAAATCAGGTCAACAATCAGCTTCACTTCATGCAAGCACTCGAAATATGCCATTTCCGGTGCGTATCCGGCCTCGACCAATGTTTCGAAGCCAGCGCGGATCAGCTCTACCAGACCACCGCAAAGCACAACCTGTTCACCGAAAAGATCGGTCTCACACTCTTCCTTGAAGTTGGTCTCGATGATGCCGGACCGGCCGCCGCCAACGCCACATGCATAGGAAAGCGCCAGTTCAAGCGCATTGCCGGAAGCGTTCTGGTGAACAGCGACCAGGCAAGGAACGCCGCCGCCCTTCTGGTATTCACCGCGCACTGTATGACCTGGGCCCTTAGGCGCAATCATCACCACATCGACGCTCGACTTTGGCTCAATCAGGCCAAAATGCACGTTGAGGCCGTGTGCAAACGCAATGGCGGCACCATCACGAATGTTGCCGGCAATTTCGTCACGATAAATGTCTGCCTGCAACTCATCCGGTGCAGCCATCATCAAAAGGTCGGCCCATGCGGCAGCTTCCGCCACAGTCATGACCTTGAAGCCGTCGGCTTCGGCCTTTTGTGCAGTTGCGGAGCCGGCGCGCAAGGCAACCGCAACTTCTCTTGCACCGCTGTCCTTCAGGTTCAGCGCATGGGCGCGGCCCTGGCTACCATAACCGACAATCGCGACCTTGCGGGATTTGATGAGATTGAGATCTGCATCCCGATCATAATAAACGCGCATTATTTGCCCTCCATTATATGGCTGTGCCGGCTTTCTAAAGCCGCACTTCTGTTGTTCCGAATAGTGTCAAAAACTGGCGGACTGCCGCTTTGGCATCCGCCTCAATGTCTTGAGCATTGGGTTTGAGTTGCTCGCCCAGAAGCAGCCGAATTTGCGTATCGCGCACGACAAGACCAAATAGCGTACCGAAAGCCGCATCCAGGCTTTCAAATTGCAAAAGGTCAAGACGCTGGCCCTTTTCCAAAAGGGCCGAAACCCGCCGCCGCACGGCAGAAGGTCCGTTTTCCAGCATGATTTCACCCAGGCCATGCTTGCCCGAGCCAGCCTGCCCAACGGCCAGACGATTCAAGGCCACAGAGTTGTCGCCATGAATGACGGCCAGCCAGTCACGCGCAAACACTTCCAGCGACAGAGAAAGCGACTTGCGATCCAGCTCTGCCTGCTGAAGTGAAACGCCGCGCACTTTTGAAGCCTGGCGCTGAACCATAGCCGCCAGCAATCCGTCACGGTCACCGAACCACTTGTACAATGTTTCTTTTGAGCAGCTTGCCTGACGTGCCACATCTGTCATGGTCGGTGCTTTACCAGTGGAAACCAGCAAATCCAGTGCTGCATCCAGCACCTCGCCTTGCCGATCGTTCCATTCTGTTTCGTGCCGTGGTGTCAAAGACCAATGCGCCTTTAGAAATTCGCCCGGCTTATCGCCGTAACGCTGGTTACGGTTATCGCTCTAGCGCATTTCCGGTATCGGCTGCAAGCCCCAAGAGCATTTCTCGTTCGTATGGAATGGTTTCAACGGCAAGACAGTGCTTCAAGAGAAGGCGTTGGATCGCTTCTGGTGGTCGAAGGGCCCTGAGATGGTCTGGAGACAATCTCATACACCGTTGAGACTTAAAGCCTTCAAAAAGCGGGCAACAGCCTGACCCATGCCGAACTCCAGCGCGTCTGCGGTTAAAGCATGGCCAATAGACACTTCTGCAATTTCCGGCAGGCGTCGAACCAGTGGCGGCAGGTTGGCAACGGTCAGATCATGCCCGGCATTGAGCGCCAGCCCCAGATCAAGCGCTGCCCTGCCCGCCCGTTCCAGATCATCCAGCGCCGATTCTGCTGCGGCTGAATCCGAATGGGTCGCGCCGTAAGGTCCGGTGTACAGTTCCAGCCGGTCTGCACCAAGCGCCGCCGCAAGTTCGAAACCCTTTGGATCCGGGTTTGCAAACAGCGAAACACGCACATTTTCTGCTTTCAACTGCGAGACAACGCGCTGGAGCAGATCAAAATCCGCCTCGAAATCCCAGCCATGGTCAGACGTTGGCTGCGCCGGATCATCCGGCACGAGCGTGACCTGATCCGCCCTGCCAGCCAAAGCCAGTTCCAGAAAGTCCGGTGTCGGATATCCCTCAATGTTGAACTCGGCACCAGGAAACTCGGCATCTATCATGGCACGAATTTCCGGCACATCAGAAAAGCGGATGTGGCGCTGGTCCGGCCTTGGATGCACGGTCAACCCGGCGGCGCCTGCGTTCAGGGCAATGCGGCCAATGCCGCTAACGCTGGGCCATGGCAGGTTGCGCCTGTTGCGAAGCATGGCAACAGCATTGATATTCACCGAAAGCACGGTCATCCGCTTCACCTATCTGACAATTGTCAGGCGCTCTGCCGCCCGGGTAATCGCAGTGTATAACCAGCGTTCCCGGGTATCACGAAAGGCATAGCTTTCATCGAACAACATGACGTCGTTCCATTGAGAGCCCTGCGCCTTGTGAACGGTCAACGCATAGCCATAGTCGAAATCGTCATAGCGCTTCTTTGTCGCCCACGGAATTTCAGTGTCCGGGTCTTCGAAAGCCGCTTTCAGCAGCTTTATCTTGGCCGCCCCCTGGTCAACATCGTCGTCATCCGGGCGGATGATCAGGTTGATTCCCGGCTTTACCGTTTCGCGGGATGCCGTCATAACCTGCCAGAGAGAGCCATTCAGCAGCCCTTTTGCCGGATCGTTTCGCAAGCAGACCAGCTTGTCACCGGAAATGGGCGTATCACCCTGAAAGCCCTTCAACTCACGCAGACGCATATTGTAGCGCCGCCGGGTCCGGTTGGTGCCGACAAGCACTTGGTCGGCGGCCAAAACACTTTCCTGCTCCACCTGTCTGCGGGTGATAACCCTGGCTGTGCCATAATCACCAAACTCGATATCCTGGCCTTCCCTCACCTTCAGGGCAAGGTCGATAATCGGATTGTCACGCGCCTGCCGGTGCACCTCGGTCAGCAGAAAATCCGGCTCCGCCTCGGTGAAAAAGCCGCCGCCGGAAACGGGTGGCAACTGGCCTGGATCTCCCAGAACCAGAACCGGCGTGCCGAAGCTTAAAAGGTCCCGCCCCAGCGCCTCATCCACCATGGAGCATTCATCAATAATAACCAGTTTGGCCTTGGCAATCGGGCTCTGGCGGTTGAGGGAGAACGAGGGTGATATCCGTGAGACACCGGTGGTTTCATCCTCCACGGTCTCCTCTCCCCGCGGACGGTAAATCAACGAGTGGATTGTGCGCGCGCTCTTTGCTCCTTTGGAGCGAAGCACCTGCGCGGCCTTGCCGGTAAAAGCGGCGAACTGCACCTGCCCCTCCACACCTTCGGCAAAAAAGCGGGCAAGCGTGGTTTTGCCGGTTCCGGCGTATCCAAACAGGCGAAACACCGGCTGGTCGCCGCGCTTGAGCCATTCGGCGACTCGCATCAGCGCCTGATCTTGCTGGGGAGAAAATTTCATATGCTTCGCGTCGCAGAAAAAGCCGGCATTCGCAAGGTCATGCGAGGATCAACCAGATTGTTGCCACCAGCAAAATCCCCATTGTGATGTTAAAGATGCGCAAGCGCAGCGGATTGGACAGAAACCCTCGGAGTGCCACGCCAAATCCGGCCCAGACCGCCACGCTCGGCATGTTGATCAACGTGAAGACCACAGCCACGATGAGCATGGAAACCATCGGGCGGTCCACGGTGACAAATGCGGCCATGCCAGCCAGCGCGATCATCCAGGCCTTCGGGTTCACCCATTGGAACGCCGCCGCCTGCCAGAATGTCAGCGGCCTTGCGGCCGCCTCGCTCTGCGAAAGGCTGTGTGAAAACGCAATTTTCCAGGCCAGATAAATCAGATAGGCCGCACTGGCGAACTTCATCGCCAGTTCAAGCCCGGGATAGGCCTTGATCAACGTTCCCAGCCCCAAGCCGATTGCCACCAGCAAGGCCAGAAACCCACCGGAAATACCAAGGATGTGCGGCACCGTCCGGCGAAAACCGAAGTTCACGCCAGAGGCCAGAAGCATCATGTTGTTTGGTCCCGGCGTGATGGAGGACGCCAGCGCAAAGCCCGACAATGCCAGCAGCATATCGAAGGACATCTTCGTCTCTCCGCTCAGAGTATTTTTCGTTAAAACGAAACCTCTAGTCCTCAATCACAGGATCGGTGCCGCGGCTCATCGCGGCCACTCCGGTGCGGCAAACTTCAACCAGCCCAAGTGGAGCCATGATCTGGATGAATTTTTCAATCTTGGAGCTCTTGCCAGTGATTTCAAAGACGAAATGCCCGGTATTGGAATCCACCACCTTGGCGCGGAATGCATCGGAAAGACGCAGCGCCTCCACGCGATTGTCGCCCAGGCCTGCAACCTTAACCAATGCCAGTTCCCGCTCGATTGGCCCATCTTCGCCCAAACCTTCTGCGGTCCGGGTCAGGTCAACCACCCGGTGAACAGGCACAATTCGGTCAAGCTGGCTGATCAGTTGCTCAATCACATGCGGTGCGCCGCGCGTCACAATTGTAATCCGAGACAAGTGCTTGGTGTGCTCGGTTTCCGAAACCGTCAGGCTTTCAATATTGTAGCCGCGTCCGGAAAACATGCCGATCACCCGCGCCAACACGCCTGGCTCATTATCCACCACGATGGATAATGTATGGGATTCGGTTTTTTCTTTCTCCTCGGAGAAGAAGTAAGCCGAGGCAGGCGGTTGTAGCGGAGTGTTCATAGCTTCACAAAACCCGGAAATGTTAACAAAATTGGCAATGGCGATTTTTCGGCGATAAATGCTTTAGACCAACGCCTTGCCCTTGGCGTCAATGGCATTGGCAACAGCTTCATCTGTCGCTTCATCCGGCAACAGCATTTCATTATGCGCCTTGCCGGAAGGAATCATCGGGAAGCAGTTTGCAAGATTGGCAACGCAGCAATCGAAAATCACCGGGCGGCGAACAGAAATCATTTCCTGAATTGCGCCATCCAGATCACCGGCCTTTTCCACGCGAAGACCAACTCCGCCAAAAGCTTCTGCCATTTTGACGAAATCGGGCAGCGCCTCGGAATAGGAATGAGACAGGCGGTTGCCGTGCAGCAATTGCTGCCACTGACGCACCATGCCCATATACTGGTTGTTGAGGATGAAGATCTTGATCGGCGCATCATACTGAACAGCGGCAGACATTTCCTGCATCGTCATCTGAACGGAAGCATCGCCCGCAATGTCGATCACCAGCGCATCAGGATGCGCAATCTGTACGCCCAGCGCCGCAGGCAGGCCGTAGCCCATGGTGCCCAGCCCGCCGGATGTCATCCAGCGATTGGGTTCTTCAAAGCCGTAGAACTGCGCCGCCCACATCTGATGCTGGCCAACTTCCGTGGTGATGTAGGTCTTGCGGTCCTTGGTCAACTCATACAACCGACGCACCGCGTGCTGCGGCATGATGATGTCGCCTTCCTGCTTGAATGCCAGGCAGTTGCGGGCTTTCCAGCGCGCAATCTGCTCCTGCCACTCGCCCAGCGCCTTTGCGTCGGAACGGGCCTTGGTTTCCTTCCAGATGGCAATCATCTCTCGCAGAACATGGGTCACATCACCGATGATCGGCAGGTCAACACGCACATTCTTGTTGATGGAGGAAGGATCAATATCGATCTGGATTTTTCTGGAATTGGGCGAAAACGCATCCAGACGACCAGTAATCCGGTCATCAAACCGGGCACCGATGCACAACATGACATCGCAATCATGCATTGCCAGATTGGCTTCATAGGTGCCGTGCATGCCCAGCATGCCCAGCCAGTTTTCCCCTGATGCCGGATATGCCCCCAAGCCCATCAAAGTGGATGTGATGGGAAAACCGGTCAATGCCACCAGTTCGCGCAGCAGTTTGGAAGCTTCCGGTCCGGAATTGATAACACCGCCACCGGTGTATAGAACCGGCCTTCGCGCATTTGCCAGCATTTCAACAGCAGCATGGATGCGCCGCCGGTCAGCCTCAACTCGTGGTTGGTAGCGCTCTTTCGCACGGCTCATCTGCGGCGGAATGTAGGTTCCGGTTGCAAACTGCACGTCCTTGGGAATGTCAACGACAACCGGGCCAGGCCGGCCGGATGTTGCGACATGAAAAGCCTCATGCAGGATCTCGGCGAGATCTTCCACATTCTTGACCAACCAGTTGTGCTTGGTGCAGGGGCGGGTGATGCCAACCGTATCGCACTCCTGAAAACCATCAGAGCCAATCAGGGTCGTGGGAACCTGACCGGAAATACAAACCAGCGGGATGGAGTCCATCAACGCATCCTGCAATGGCGTTACCGCATTGGTTGCCCCCGGCCCGGATGTGACCAGCATGACGCCAACCTTGCCGGTTGAACGCGCGTAGCCCTCTGCCGCATGCCCGGCGCCCTGCTCGTGTCGCACCAGAATATGCTCAACGCTGCTCTGCTGAAACAGGGCGTCGTAAATCGGCAGCACCGCGCCGCCGGGATATCCGAACAGATGCTCCACCCCATGGTCCTTCATGGCTTGAACCACCATTTCGGCTCCGGTCATTTTGCGGATCTGCGGGTTGGTTGTCATGTCGTCCATAGCTGTCTGCTCTTTGTTGGCGAACGGTCGGTTGTTCGGGCGCTTCGTTTTTCCAGAAATCAGGGCAATAAAAAAGGCCCTTCGAGGGGCCTGTCTTTCGCGCACACGTGGCATCAGCCGGACGGTCTATACCGCCTCGCGTGTGCGCCTTCGTACGAGAATGAGTACATTTGTCTTCATGGAGCGAGACGATATGCCCATGTTTGAGGTCAGTCAACACCGTTTTTTCAATCACATCGGGTAAAATGCAGGACTGCTTCCAACCAGAGCGATTTTACGTCATGTCACCATGCGTTCCCAGCTCTCATCAAACTGGTTGCGAAACCACGTTTCCTGCCGCTTCGCATATTGCCTTGTCCGGGTTATCGCCAGTTGCACGGCCTGTTCCAGCCTCGTTTCGCCGCGCGCATGCGCCAGCATTTCCCGAACACCAATTGCCAGCGCGGCAGAGTGATCCATAGCGCCGGGAACAGCGGCAAAATCCAGCGCCTCCTGCATGGCACCTTCCTGCATCATCCGTTCAAAGCGCACGGCTATGCGCTGCCTGAGCACGGCACGTTCCGGTACCAGAACAATTTTGCGCAAATGCCTGCCGGAAAGCAGGGCTCGTCCCGCACCGGCCTGAAGGGTGTCCAAAGCCTTGCCGCTTGTTCTGATCAGTTCCAGTGCCCGCAAAATTCGCTGACTGTCGCTGGCTTTGATGCGTTGCGCGGCAACAGCGTCCAGAAGCAAAAGTTCCTGATGCAGAGCCGCAGGCCCTCTTTCAGCCATTTGATCACGCAGGTCCTGGCGCAGCTCGGCAGGAATTTCCGGCATGTCATCCAGACCCTGGGTCAAAGCGCGGAAATAAAGCCCGGTCCCGCCAACAAAAATGGGCAGTTTTCCGCTGGTCAGCACCGATTCAAGCTCGTCTGCCGCCTGTCGCAGCCATATTCCAGTTGAATAAGGCTGCGTGGGGTCAGCATGGCCGTAGAGACGATGAGAAATTCCCTGCATTTCATCTGGCGAAGGGCGCGCTGTCAGAATCCGCAAGCCCGCATAGACCTGTATGGAATCTGCATTGATCACAACTCCGTCATGCGCCAGTGCCAGTTCCAGCGCCAGCTTCGACTTGCCGCTGGCGGTAGGCCCGGCTATCAGAACTGCATCAATCTGTTTCATATCGTTATGGTTGGGCTTTCGGAATGTATGTGATTACGTTGATCTCGGCACGCAATGACCCCAGAGTTTCACGCATTCTGGCCGAAGATGCACAAGACATCATTGGCGAAGCGCAATTGTTCTGGCTGGAAGCTGATACCGCTTGCGACCTCGTGACGGAAGAGGCCCCCACGCCGGAAGTGATCGAAAGATTGCAACGCCTGGCGCTGGGTGAAGCGGTGGACTGCATTATCCAGCCGGTTAAAGGGCGGCGGAAATCCATTCTCATTGCGGACATGGACTCCACCATGATTGACCAGGAGTGCATCGACGAACTGGCGGCAGAAATTGGTATCAAGGATCAGGTGGCGGCCATCACCGCACATGCGATGAATGGCGAGATTGCCTTTGAACCCGCGCTTCGCAAGCGCGTGGCTTTGTTAAAAGATCTGCCATCAAGCAAAATTGGCGACGTTATTGCCAACCGTATCACAATGGCTGCCGGCGGGCGTGAACTGGTGGCGACAATGCGGGCCAGCGGCGCATACACGGCGCTTGTTTCCGGTGGTTTCACTGCATTCACGAGCGTTATTGCAGAGCGCTTGGGCTTCCAGGAAAATCGCGCCAATCAGCTAAACGTTGACGGAGACAGGCTGGACGGAACGGTGGCGGAGCCGATTTTGGGAGCCGACGCCAAACTGAGCGCACTGCACGAGATAGCCAAAGCCAATGGCCTGACGGTGGAAGATGCGATTGCGGTGGGCGATGGTGCCAATGATCTGCCCATGATTTTGGCCGCTGGCACGGGCGTGGCATTGCACGCCAAGCCTGCGGTTGCTGCTCAGGCGCAGCATCGCATCAATTACGGAGATTTGACTGCGCTGCTGTTTCTGCAAGGTTACAGCGCACGCGACTTTGCAGCTGGATAGTGTCCAAAGCATTTCTCGTTGAAACGATTTCGTTTTCAACGGCAAGACAATGCGACAGAACAAAGAATTAGAGCGTTCCGGAGGATCGAAGATCAGAGGAAACGCTCTAAGCATTTCTCGTTGAAACGATCTCGTTTCAACCGCAAGACAATGCGACAGAACAAAGAATTAGAGCGTTCCGGATGATCGAAGATCAGAGGAATCGCTCTAAGCATTTCTCGTTGAAACGACTTCGTTCCAACGCCAAGACAATGCTTTAATCCAAAGGCACCACAACAAGCCGCAAATCGCCATTGCTGGATGCCACCAGCAACAGTGCGTTGCGGCGGCCATCCGCGTGCTGCTTCAACAGCTTTTCCCGAAGTTCATCCCCGGTCGACACAGGCTCCTGCCCCACCCGGCTGATAACCATACCAGCTTCAATACCTTTTTCAGCGGCGGCAGATTGCGGGTCCACTTCAGTTACAACAACACCAGTGACACTTTCTTCCAGCCCGTAGCGGGTGCGCAGCTCGTCAGACATATCTGCAAACCACATCCCAAGGGTCAGACCGGGTTGTGCTTCTGCTGCTTCAGGTTCGCCGGCTGGTTCTGAACCTTCACGATCTTCTTCGGTGGTCTGCAAAGACTTTTCGCCGTCTTCAAGCCGCCCCAGCTCGATTTCCACCTTCAGCTCGGTGGCTGGGGTTTCCAGATCAGGCTTGCGCAGAATGTCCAGCACCACCCGCTTGCCAACTTCGGTTTCAGCCACCATTCGTGGCAGATCGCGGGATGTGGGCACACGCCGGCCGTCGAAACGCACAATCACATCGCCAATCTCGATCTGACCAATATCAGTCGGTCCTTTGGGAATAATGCCCATGACAAGGGCGCCGTCCTCGTTGGGCAAACCCAGACCCTGTGCAATTTCCTCGGTCACTTCCTGCAGACGCAAGCCAAGCCAGCCACGGCGCGTTTCACCAAACTCACGCAGTTGGCCGATGACCGCCTCTGCCATCAGTGAAGGTATGGCAAAGCCAATGCCGATTGACCCTCCTGTGGGGGAGATGATCGCGGTATTGATACCAACGACCTTGCCATCCATGTCGAACAATGGCCCGCCGCTATTGCCGCGGTTGATGGCGGCATCTGTCTGGATGAAGTTGTCGTACGGGCCGGCATTGATGTTGCGACCGCGAGCGGAGACAATGCCAAGGGTGACAGTACCGCCCAAACCGAAAGGGTTGCCAATTGCCATCACCCAATCGCCAATTCGCACAGTATCGCTGTCGCCAAAATCCACAGACGCAAGCGGTCTGGACGGCTCAACTTTCAACACGGCAATGTCGGTTTTCAGGTCTGATCCAACAAGGGTCGCAGGCAATGATGAACCATCGGCAAAATTGGCGGTGATTTCATCCGCATCGCTGATAACGTGCTGGTTTGTGACAATAATTCCTGAAGGGTCGATCACAAATCCGGAGCCGAGTGACTGAACGCGACGAGCGCCCTGATTGCCGTCTCCTTTCAGAAGCTCGTCAAAAAATTCCTGCAGTGGAGAACCTGGAGGAGCGGAAAGCTCAGGCACTTGTGCTGAAGACCGGTCCACTCGCTGCGAAGTGGAAATGTTCACCACCGCGTCCAGCAATGGATCCGCCACGTCTGCAACGGAACCGGGTCCGCCATGGCTGCGCAATGGATTGTAGGTGCCAGCCGCTTCACCATTTGCCGGTGGGCGCTGCGGTGCAATCTGCTGGCCTTCGGCAGGCGGAGGAATAACGCCCTGCGCGGCCAGCGGCGCAATGGCAAAAAATGGCAAGGCGGCCATAAGGGCAACCAGCATTTTCCAGGAGGCAAAACCGCTTCGGAGTTGCTTTGACACAGATCCGGATCGGTGAAGAACAGAAGCCATTCGGTCTGGGTCCTTTGCGTGGAATGCTGATACCGGAATCAAAGACACTTTCACCCGTTTCTGCAGGGTGAAAGCGTCTTTATTTGGTTCAAGGCAGTTTCCGACGCAAAGTCCTCAGACGGCTTCTACGTCAGTTGGCCCCGGCAGCGGGCACCGCAGGTGCTGCACTGGTGGGCACCGATGGCGCTGCCATGTTGGCGTTGTCAGTATTGAAATACCGGAAAAACTCGGAAGTTGGCGAAAGAACCATGGTGGTTCCGGTGCCATCAAGCGCCGTTTTATAGGCCTGCATTGACCGATAGAATTCAAAGAATTCCGGGTTCTGTCCAAACGCTGCGGCAAAGGTTGCGTTGCGTTCCGCCTCGCCCTCACCCTGCAGGATAGCAGCGTCGCGGCGGGCTGCGGCAACTGTTTCCGATGCTTCACGATCGGCTGTGGCGCGCACTGTGCGTGCCCGAACCTGACCGTCCGCGCGCAAACGCTCGGCCTCTGCCAGACGTTCTGCCGCCATACGCTCGTAAGTGCGTTCGGAAATTTCCGGCGTCAGGTCGGTTCTTCCGATCCGAACGTCAATCAGGTCGATTCCCAGACGTTGTGCTTCCGGGCGAACCTGATCGCGCACTTCAACCATCATCGACGCACGTTCATCTGAAAGCGCTGCTGAGAAGCTGCGGCGACCATATGTTGCACGAATTGCCGAATCAAAGCGCGTCAGCAACAGGCGCTCCGCCTCGTCCAGCTGACCACCACGAACACCGCGGCGGAACAGAGCAGGATCTTCAATGCGGTACACCATGAAAGCGTCCACGTCATAAAACGCACCGCCAGAAACCTGAACGCGCAGATTGTTCAGATCCGAGCGTAAGAGACGGTTTGGCAGAAGCTGCACATTGTCAGCCTGCGCAAAGCCAAATGGCAGTTTGAAGTAAAGGCCCGGCTCGCTGATAACCCGCTGAATTTCACCAAAGCGCAAGACCAGCGCCTGCTGACGTTCGGAAACCACGAAGGCCGAATTCCACACAAAGATTACGATCACCGCGATCGTCGCGATTGCGGCGTAAAAACGGTTGCTCATCAGTTATTTCCCTGTGCGGCGTTGGTGCCAGCCGGTGCGTTCGGCGTCTCACCATCTGTCTGGCGCGGCGCAGCGCGCAATCTGTCCAGTTCTGTCAACGGAAGATAAGGCACGACACCGTTGCCACCGGCCGCATCGTCTGTGATGACCTTGTTGGAATTGCGCATGACGCCTTCCAGAGTTTCAAGGTACAGGCGACGGCGTGTAATGTCCGGAGCGCGCTCATATTCCTGCAAAATCGCAGAGAAGCGCTGCGATTCACCCACGGCCTCCTGAATAACGCGGTTTTTATAGGCAATGGAATCTTCGTTGATCTGCGCTGCCTCACCGCGCGCCCGGCCAAGCTGCTGGTTGCGGTAGATATTGGCCTCATCAACGAAGCGGCCCTGATCCTGTGTTGCGCGCTGCACTTCTTCAAAGGCGCTTGCAACCTGGGTCGGCGGTGCCGTTTCCTCAATGGAAACTGCGTTGATGGTGATTCCGGCGCCGTAATTGTTCAGCGTCTGCTGAATGATATTGCGCACCATTTCAGCAATGGCTGCACGATCATCGCGGAACAGATCGTCCACTGGATTGCGGCCAACAACTTCGCGCATGGCGCTTTCCGAAACGTGGCGCAGCATGCCAGGAGCATCATCTACCTTGAAAAGATAGGCTTGCGGGTCGGACACATAGGAAAGAACAGAGAACTTCACGTCCACGATGTTCTGGTCGCCCGAAAGCATGAGCCCGGACGTATCGTTGGCCGAAGTGCTGCCAATCTGCAGGCGGTTTTCCACCGCAGGCACCGTTTCAAAGCTTTCCAGCGGCCACATGGTCACATGCAGGCCTGGCGGGGAAAGCTCTTCACGCGGTTTTCCGAGAAAAACCTTAACGCCGTTTTCGCCCGGTTCCACGACGTGGATGGCGTTCATTGCCCACACAGCGGCAAGGCCGATGACAACCAGCGCACCAATGGCAACACCACCTATGCCGCCGGCGCTTCCGCCGCCATTGCCACCACCTGGAATGGCGCGGCGCAGCCTGTCCTGACCACGGCGCAAAATTTCCTCAAGATCGGGCGAACCGCTGCCACCGGGTCTTGGAGGCTGAGGCCCCTGCCCCCAAGGACCGCCGCCATTTCCGCCGCCGCCTTTCCGACCGCCGCTCCCCGTTTGATTGCTCCAGGGCATGTATTTCCTTCCACTCATGGACCACCGCATCATTTGCGGCGAATTATCCGACACTGATGTTCCTTATAGGAACTGCGTCAAGCCCGTTCAATGAGCGACTGGCGTTCAGCAAAGCACAAATGCGGGATTAATAGGATTTGCAGCAGAAAGCTGCCACACTATTCTACCACAAGTGGTATGCGGCGTGTCAAAGTCACAAATTCGGCTGGCGCACTGTCGCGTGGGCCTCGTTGCATCGGCGTCAGTTCGTCAGTCTTCCACTCAGTGTCCGGCAGTTCGGGGAAGAATGCATCGCCTGCCGGTTCAACGTCGATTCGCGTCAATTCGATTCGGGACACGACAGGCAGAAAAATCCGATAGATCTCCGCGCCGCCTGCGATGATGATTTCGCTGGCAGAACGGCTGCGGGCGCATTGTTTGGCCAGTTCCAATGCCTGTTGCGGCGTTTGCGCCTGCAATGCCCCGGGCATGACAGGGGTGTCAGAGCGGCTCAGCACAATTGTGTCACGCCCATCCAGAATCCGGCCGATGGATTGCAGCGTTTTGCGCCCCATGATCATCGGCTTTCCCATCGTCAGCGCGCGGTAGTGCTTCAGATCACCGGAAACATGCCAGGGCATTTGACCGTCCAGTCCGATAACCCGGTTACGGGCGGCCATGGCGACAACAATTGTAAGGTGGAACGGCTGGGGATTGAGCATGCAGGACAGCCTCTTATTGACGGGGGCCGGCATGGCTGGGGCGCCTGGATTCGAACCAGGGGATGGCGGTACCAAAAACCGCTGCCTTACCGCTTGGCTACGCCCCAAAAGCCCGATTGCCCGGGCGGAGGTTCCTATAACGCCTTGTTGGGTATCTGGCAACGCGGGAAGAAACATAAAATGCATTTCACAGTCTGAAAGTTTGCTTGCGCTGCATTCTGCGCAATATTATACAGCAAAAGGCTTCGGAGTGTAGCGCAGCCTGGTAGCGCACCTCGTTCGGGACGAGGGGGTCGGAGGTTCGAATCCTCTCACTCCGACCATATTTTTCAATGGGTTAGCTAAATTCTAATTTTTTCGGTGCGCCCGGAAATGCGCCCGGAAACCCCATTTCTCTGCGTTTGGTCATGCAAGGCTCACCGTTCTTGTAGCGCGGTGCGCAATTTGGCACCGCTTCAGCTTTGCGCCCGCTGTCTCAAATCAGTGTTTTTGTGCTTGGAATTTGGTGCCAAATGGCTTGCTAATCGGTACCAAATTGCGCGCCGCGCTACTGGTGCGTTCAGCTCATATTGGCACGCACAAAGGCTCCGACCTCCGCCAGCGCCCGGCGGCCATCCGCAAGCTGCGCGTAAAACAAGTGCCAGGCATGGATCATATGCGGCCAGACCTGCAACGTCGTCCGTACATTTGCCGTCGCGGCAACGCCGGCCAGCCGGAGCGCATCATCCAATAATGTCTCGTCGGACCCGACCTGAATCAGCAAGGGCGGCAAGCCACGTAAATCCGCATGAATCGGCGACACCATTGGCATGCGTGGATTGAGACCGTTCAGATACGCCGTTGCCAGTTCATGCAGGTACGGCCCCTGGATCAGCGGGTCCACCGCAGCTTTGGTTTGCATCGTGTCACCCGACATTTCCAGATCCGCCCAGGGTGAACTGCACCATGCGCAGGCAGGCAGGGCCATGCCCGCCTCACGCAATGAAACCAGCGTGGCGATCGTCAACCCGCCGCCAGCGCTTTCCCCGGCAATGACGATATTTTCCGGCAAAAAACCTCGCGACAGCAGGAACCGGTACCCGTTCAGCGCATCTTCCAGCGCCGCCGGAAATGGATGTTCGGGCGCCAGGCGGTAGCCCAGTGCCAGCGTGCGCGTGCCGGCCTCCCGCCCCGCTTGCGCGATCATATGCCGGTGGCTCTTGATTGATCCGGAAATGTAACCGCCGCCATGTAGAAACATGATCACCCGCGTCGGGTCCGCGGCCGGCGTGGTTGTCCATTCTGCCTTTACCCCACCTGCATCCACCGGCTCCACAACGACGTCCGCGGGTATCTCGTAGCGCGCGCCCAGGTCATCCAGTCTCTGCCGACGACCAGCAAGGTCCGCTGGCCTCTGGCCAGAAGCCAGCATCGCTCTTATGGCGGCTAGCTCCGTCTCCGTGTTTGTCATGCACGCCTCCTCCAAATTCAAACACGATGCCTGGCACCACCGAGGCTTCCCCAGCCGGCTGAATTCTGACGGCCGCGCTCCAGGCGAGTATGCCCACCAAAGCCGCTTTTCATTTATTGCTTATCGGTGTCAAAACCACATCCCGGCGTCGAAGCCTACAGTTTAATAGTAACCTCGCAAACAGGTATTTGAGTGCTTGCCTTATGGTAATACTCTCAAGGTGTAGCGTGCAGCCATGACAGTCGCGGAGGCAATATCACACGCGATCGCCCGCGAATAAGACCGGGCTGTTGTTGAAGGATCAAACCATCGAACTGCGCCGACCGCTTTGAAACAGAGGCTCGTGCCGCAGCCAGGCCGAAGCGGCCGCGTTGCGGAGGCACGAGCCTCATCTATTAAGCCTGCTCAGGCGGCTGCCGTCAGTGTCCAGGCATTCTGCAGAACCGGCTGCATAAAGTCTGCGTAGCCGGAGCCACCAAAGCCGGTTGTCTGAGCATCAGCCATGGCGCTGACCAGTGTCAGCACCATCAAGCCTGCCAGGGCTGAGCCGTTCTGATCGGCGAATGCAACCTTGCTGGAGTTGGCTCCCGCGAAATAGTCCTTAATCAGCACGCCCGCATGACCCATATATTCCGACTTATCCACACCGCTGACGATCTGTTCGCGACGCACCACCAAACTGTCTCCGTCGCGGACGAAAAACAGGTTGCGATAGTCGATGCCGGTGAAAATGAACAGGCTGCCGCTCAGATCCGCCCCCGATTCAGCTTGCACAAGATCGCGACCGAAATGGCCGCTGAAAAACATGGTGTCACCGCCATTTCCGAAGATATAGTCGTCCCCTTCGCCACCGTCGATCAGGTCAACCCCGGTGCCGCCATATAGCTCATCCCTTCCGGCGCCGCCAAACAGCGCATCCTTGTTGGCGCCACCAACCAGAGTGTCGTTGCCTCCACGACCAATCAGCCGGTTGTCTCCAGAATTGCCGGTCAGAACATCGTCATGTTCGGAACCTTCCAGCCATTCGATGCTGCGCACCGTGTCCTTCACGGGATTGGTTGTGCCAACAGAGCTTGCTGTCCTGCTTTCAATATTGGCATCCACCCCCTTGCTCATGAAACGGAATGACAGCGTGTCCGTGCCGGCACCACCGTCGAACACATCCGAAAATGTCAGGTTTGCCGTGACGATAATGTCGTTGCCGCCCTCGCCATACAGGTGATTGGGCGCGTTTCTGTCTGCGCTGTCGTCAAACAGAATGTCACTTCCCTCACCGCCGCGAAGTATGTCACTTCCCGCACCGCCGATCAGAATGTCATGGCCGGTTGAGCCCATCAGCGTATCATTGCCGGCGCCACCCAGAAGCAGACTTCCTGCAGAGCCGGCGTACAAATAGTCATTGCCTTCATCGCCATAAAGGGCGCTGGCCGCATCGCCGCCGTATATGGTGTCGTTGCCATTGCCGCCCCAGATGGAATCTTTTCCAGTGCCACCGCGCAATGTATCATTGCCATCGCCGCCGAAAATCTGATCGTCACCTTCACCGCCTTCGACGGAGTCATTGCCAAAGCCGCCGTCGATCGTGTCGTTCCCGGCATTGCCGAACAGATAGTCATTGTAGTTGACGCCGGAACTCTGCGCCAAAGGCGCGGCATTCGACTTTACACTCGGCGCATCATCACCGAAAATCAGATCGTTGCCGCCGCCGGCCCGAACCGTATCGCTGCCTTCGCCACCAATCAGCGTATCACCCGAACGGACAGCGCCTTCAACAGTGACCGGAGAGACATTGGTGCCGGTGTCGTGCAGATAATCATTTCCCGCACCAGCCATAACAAGATCGAAGCCCTCACCGCCGTTCAATGTGTCGTTGTGCTTGCCGCTGATCAGTTGGTCGTCGCCGCCATTGCCTGAAAGCGTATTGTTGCCATCTCCCCCGAGAAAGATGTCAGCGGCCTCCCCGCCCGTCATTTTGTCGTCGTGCGACGTGCCATGAACCCATTCGACGCCGACCAGAAGATCGACCTGCGAGTCCGAGTAATAATCCTTCACCGTCACGATCTTCCGCGTGACGACAGTGCGCGTTTCCTTGCCTTCCTGAATGGTGGTTTCCTGCAATTCCACATCGTGGAACGTGCCAAAACCAGCCTTGTTGACCCGGTAGCCCTGCAGCCCGGCCGCATTGTCCTGAAAAACGCTGACATCCAGCGCGGGGACATCCGCCTTGAAGGCAGTCAGCGCAGATCGATAATCCACGCCGTCATAATCTGCCCCGGCATCCACGTACATGGCACGCGCCGCGGCCAGAACCACGTCGTCCCCGGCGCCAAGGTCAAAGGCGAGCCCGCCTTGCTTGCCTACAATTTTCTCTCTTTGACCGTTTTTCAAAGCGCCGGTTTTCAGTGCCTGCGAGGCCACATTGGCCGCGTTTGCAACTGTGTTTGTTGCGCCATCCACAATGGTGAAAAGCGTATCAGCGACAAGCGAGGCTTTGCTGGTTCGCTTCTTGCCGCTGCTCAGCATGTCACGCTCTTCACCGCTGATCGGCATTGCAGGGGTAAGAAACAGAAAATACTGGGATTCCGCTTTGCTGCTGATATCGATGACATCGCTGCCAAGCCGCTGGCCGATCAGCCCGTTTGCCTTGATCGTCTGGTCGGCGCTGTCATAGATGAAATTGCGGTTGCTGCTGGCATTTGCCAGGAACACGCCGCCGGTTGCAGCCAGAAATGTTGCCATGTCCGACCGGGTTTCCTGCCCGGTGACCGCCACCACTCGTTTGGCATCTGTGGTGGCCGCAATGCGTTGAATGGCGTCGACATGACCGCGCTGGGCTATAATCTCTCTGGAATCAAAACCCTCATTCAGAAACTCTTTCACCGCGGCGGTAACAGCCGCCTCCCCGTCCGCGGCATTGATACCAAGGCGCGCCAAAAGATTGGCGGACCGAGACCCTGCTGAGCCACTTGTGCTGAGATAGCCGCCAAAATCGAAAAGTCCGCCAAAGGCATTCAACAGCGGAACTGACATGAAAATCGCCCGATTGCGCATGTCTGCGTAGTACTCGGCGCGAATTTTGTCCCCTTCCCAGTTTGTCTGACCATAAAGCGCCATTGCCTCGTCAACGGCTTCCTGGAACATGACGGCCTGGTAGACCGAAACCGGGCTGAACATCGATCCGACCAAGGCCCCGACGGGTGTCGTCTGCAACGGGGCCATTGCCAGCATAATGCCACTGCTGATTTTGACGAAAAGTTCGGCGCTTTGCGCAGCCAGCAATCCGGCAGATGCACCCTTGTTCGCGCCATCAATAATGCCAAGGATACTGGCCGCAGCATGTGCTGTTGCCCCGGCAAAATTCATACCGGCCGTGGAAACCGGCATGTAGAAATAGTCCTGGACCAGCCGTGCCGCCATGACGGCCTGAACATTGCGCACAATGTTCGTGGCGAAATAGGTCATCTGCAACAGGCTCTGGGCCGTTTGCAAATTGCTTCGGCCATCCGCCTGCATTTTGGAAATTTCATCTGCAAACAGCATCGCGAAGGATGCAGCTCCGGCAATACCGGCAACCTGGCGAGACAGCCTGACATCACGCGAAACATCCCAGTCCAAACGTGTGGCGCGCAGGCTTTCTATTGCCGATGCAAATTGTGAAACCAGCATTAGACTTGTCGCGCTGGTCTTCGCAATGGAATTGTCAGGCGATGTCAGAATAGAAAGGCTGGAAACAATATTGAGCAGACTGAGAAGAGCACTGGCGACCGGCAGATCATCATGTTCGCCAGCCTGCCCGCCATTGACCGTGATAACACCGCCCATTCCAATGCTGTAATACTTCCGCGTCAGAGTTCCGCCTTCATCACTGTAGAAAAAGCGCAGTCTGGGCTCGAGCCAGCTGCGGCGCGGATTGTTGCCCACGAAGCCGACCTGCTCGTCATTTCTGCCAAACCAGTCGTTCAGCGTGTATTCGCGGATGCGTGATTCCGCATATTTCAGATCATTGCGTTCAATCGACGCCATCAAAGCCTGGGGCAGCCGGGCGAACTGAGTGTTCTGCCAGACAGCCTCATACATGGCGTCCATTGGCTTTCTGTAATCAGAATTCGGCAGATAGAGATTGTATTTCTTGCCGGCGTCCGCGCCCTCTTGCGCCACAGTGGTCGGAGCATAGTAATTTTCATTTGCGTTGACCTTTGCAAAAATTGCCTGGGTCAACGCGGACATATTAAAACTCGGGCCGCTCTTGTTCTCACCAGCCAGATGACCGAAAAGCCCATCCAGAAGTGCGTCAACATCCGAAATTTCTTTGGTGATCTTATTGTATTCGTCAATAGCAAGCGCAACAGCACCGAGCAACTCGGCATCCGCGCCGGAAGAGTTATTAATGTTCACAGCCTTTTTCCCAATTCGTATTAAGCAACATGCGAGATAAAATCCCGCTGAAATACAAACTCAATTTTTCCGCAGATAAGCCATCAATATTGGTCAATACATAGAACGATAATTCAATTTATAATTGTAATTTATAATATTTATGGATACTATACCTTGTATATATGATGTATTTCCACAAATCGTTATATCAAACACAAGGTCTATGCAATTACTCACCCCGTCAAAACCAGTGGCCTGCGGGCGCTCATCCGCACGAAAAAGCCCCTTCGACATGTTGTCGAAGGGGCTTTTAAAATATCAGACTGAATGATGTTTTATGCTGCGCTGGCGACTATCCAGGCGCTTTGCTGGATCGGCTGGCCGTAATCGACGCCATCAACTCCCTCACCACCGTCGAAGCGGAACGCGCGTGGCGCTGCGACAACTGTATCGTCACCACCACCACCGTCGATATCAATCCCGCCCTCGGTGCCAACAACATTAACCGGTTTTCCGTTCTTTTGAACTTTGGTCAAGGAGCCGAGAGTGGCAATGTTTCGTGGATCAAAAGTTGTGTCGCTGTTCCCGTCGATCAAATGCATGACATCGACTTTTGTCGGACGCTTGAGGCCATGGGTTGTCTGCTTGCCATCAATCAGTGTCTGGCGCTCTTCTCCGCTGATCGGCATGACCGGGCTGAGAAACGCCACATACTGGGACTGCGCATTTGACGTCACATCGATCTTGTCCGATGTGAGCACAAGGCGGTCGTTTTTGCCGCCCTCAAGCACATACATGTAGTTTCTGTTGCTGTTGTCTGGAATAAGCCCGGTGAAACCGGCAATGGTGGCCTGATCGGACCGCAACTCCTGACCGGTAATGGCAATGACGCGCTTGGCCTCCGTTGTGTCTGCAATTTTCCGCATTGCTGCAACATAACCGTCCCGCAGGCCCTTCTCGCGGGAGTCAAAGCCATCACCCCAGAACTGCGCTTTCGCGCGTGCTATGTCTTCCGCAGATGAACCGCTGGTGATGCCATAAGAACTCAATATATGGTTTGCACTGGATGTTCCGGAAGAGAACATTGCTGGAAACAAGGCGGACAGCATGTTGAAGATCGGGATCGACGACCCAATCGCCATTTCCTTATAGTCATCGTACATATTGGCGATGGCCCAGTCGCCCAGCCAATTGGTCTGCGCGAACTTGTCGCGCGCGTCACTTGCCGCCTCAGCGTATTTTGTCGCATTATAAACGGCAGTCGGGCTGAACATGGATGCGGTCAGGAACGCCGCACCATATGCCGGGAAAATCGCATTCAGCGCGCCCATAGCCAAGTGCAGGCCGATTTCAGAGCCGCGAGCCCACAGATAATCAGCCGCTGCGCCCTTATTCACGCCAAGATCGACCACATTGAGAATATTTGCTGTAACATTGGCAGCGTTGCCAATGGCGAACATGGCGTTTGTGCCGATGGTCGCGGCGGAACCGACCAGATCCATTCCCTGCCCGGCCAGGCGCAAACCGCGGACGATGTTGACACCCGTATAGGCCATTTGCAGGCCGTCGCGCCATTTTTCCAGATCGGTTTCAGACTCACCTCGCTCGCGCATTAACCGCATCGCGTAGCCGAACAGACTGCCCAGCACAGCATCCACCTCGGACAGGTCGTTCTTTATGCCATTGTATTCGGACATCGCGACCGCAATGCTATTCAACAGTTCGGAAATTTCTGTAGAATAACCGCTTTGAGTATTATCGTTTCCCATTTTAATTATCCTGACAAAATAATTAAGCTTCGAAAAATTTAATTTACTTTTGGAATCGATACTTTCGGGCGCGATTTGAAAACTGATCGCTGCATTTGAAATAATGTTGTAGTTATTCTACGAAATACAAAACACTGATAAATAACTCAGGGAATAATTCAGTGGTGAACAATAATAAAATTGAAATTGATTTCAGTTCGCAATAATCCGCTTCTGCCTGGCAATCGCAGATGCGCTACAAATTCCGTTGACGTTGTAAAATTCAATCAAAAATGATCATACGAAAATGATCGAAACCACTAAAACAATTCGCCTGACAGGAAAAATATTATCATCCCCCCTCATTCATATTGAACGACACATCAAAAAGCGCTTTTGAAATCTGATCTTGAAAGTGAAGACAGTTGAATTTCATCTAAATATATAAATATCATACTTTGCAAAAATTATGATTGCAAGCGATTGTGTATTTAATTTTGTATAAAAATCGACCAGCGAAATTCACTTAAACCGCTGGTTCATATGGAAATTTTTTAGAGTCGAATCCAGTAAAGCGCTTGAGACATCGCATCTTGCCAAGTTACCTATGCCGCACCGCTCTCTATTGGCCACGACTGACCAGGCTTTCCGGCTTTGCTCCTCTCGTCTCAAACTTTGCTGGTCTTGAGGCGCCGGACTGCATGACGGTCAACCAAAACAAAAACCCCGCCGGAGTTGTTCCGACGGGGCATTCAGTTCAGCCGATAGAGCGCTTTAAAAGATCAGCGTTCACGCAGACTGTCGTGCAGATAGACATTCAGCGGCGACAGGAAATATTCAATAATCTTGCGGCTGCCAATTTTCACTTCCGCCGTGATGCTCATGCCCGGTGCGATGGTTATTTCCTCCGGCACTTCATCCACCAGAATGCGCATTGCAAATACCGGACCGACATTTTCCATCTCAATCGAGTCGGTGGAAAGAGTGGAGATCGTTCCAAGCACCAGGCCGTATTTCGTGAACTCGAATGCGTCCACCTTGACCTCGACCTGCAACCCCGGCCGCACAAAGCCAACATCCTTGTTGGGCAGCATGGCCTCAATCTCAATCGGGTCCTTTGTCGGAACAATCGTCATCAAAGGCTGGGCTTCAGTAACAACACCACCCTCGGTCTTGATGGCCAGTTCCTGCACTGTGCCATCGACCGGCGCCACGAGCATCATGAGTTCCTGCCTGCGCCGCGCCTTCACCAGTTCCTTGCCCAGCACCTGGACGTCCTGCGCCGAAGTGCTCTGCAGATCCAGCATTTCCTGACGCCAGCGCGAAATCAGATTGTCTTTCTGACGCTGCGATGTGTCTCGCGAACTGGATGTTTTCTCGACTTCGAACTTCTGATCAATCAGCGAGCGCTCCTGAACCAGTCGTTCCTGCTCCTTTCCCAGAAATTGCGAGCGGGAAACAAAGTCCTTCTTGGTCAGGCTTTCCAGACTTGCCGACAATTCACGGGTGATTGGAATGACCTGCTCCAGACCGTCAAGCGACGCTTTCGAGGCCGCCAGTTGCGTATCAAGCTGCCGCAGCTCGGCATTCTTCTCTTCAATGGCGGTTTCCATCGCCTGATAGCGGCCCAGCAACCGAATGTCCGCCTGAGAAATGTCTTCCTGCGGCAGATCCGCCAGTTTGGATCTCAGGGATTCCGGCTGGCTGTGATCTTCCATCGCCTTCAAAACCGAAGTCGCAATGGCATGATCAATCCGTTTGGCGGCAATCTGGGCTTCAAAACGCTCTACATCCGCGGCAACCATTTTGTCGTCAAGCTGGATGAGCTTGTCACCCTTGGCGACTTTCTGGCCATCCTTGACGTAGATGGATTTAACGACGGAAACCTCTGCCGCCTGCACAATTTTGCTGCCGCTGCCGGGAACCACCTTGCCACGACCGGATGCAATGACGTCCATTCGTCCAACAAACGACCAGATCAAAGCCAGCGAGAACATAATGATGATGCCCCAGGCCAGAATACGCGGAGCAGGATTGACGGGCGTGTCACGAAGCGAAAGCGCCGATGGCAGAAAATTCAACTCATCCGTGCTGCGCTTGGGTGCATCAAGGCTTCTGCGCTCCTTCCACGCCTCGGAAAAAATGTCTTTGTAACGGCGCCACAGCGGCGCCAGATCATGAAGAATGCCCATATCCTTTACCCCCGTGCCGATGCTTGAATGCCGTGCAGGCGCGCATAATGTCCGTTTGGACGGTTCACCAGATCACGGTGGTTGCCGCGCTCGACAATGTTCCCGCGATCCATGACGATGATTTCGTCGGCGTCATAAACAGCGGAGAGGCGGTGCGCGATGATGATAACCGTGCGCCCCCGGCATATTGCCGACATGTTGTTGCGAATGATGTGCTCGGACTCATAGTCAAGAGCACTGGTCGCCTCGTCAAAAATCAGGATTCGGGGGTTGCCCATTAAAGCGCGGGCAATGGCAATGCGTTGCCTCTGTCCGCCGGAAAGCGATGCGCCTCTTTCTCCAACAAGTGTGTCGTAACCCTCCGGAAGCTCAAGGATGAAGTCGTGTGCACCGGCAATTGTGGCGGCCTGAATGACCTGCTCGATGGGTGCTCCGGGTTCACTGAAGGCGATATTGTCCCGGATGCTGCGGTGGAACAGCACGTTTTCCTGCTGCACAACGCCGATCTGGCGACGCAGCGAAGATGCATCCGCCAATGCAACATCCATCCCGTCGATCAGGATACGGCCACGCTCCGGCACATGCATGCGCTGGATCAGGTGTGCCGTGGTGCTTTTGCCGGAGCCGGAGCGTCCAACAAAACCAATCACCTGCCCTGCCCGAATATCCAGATGAATGTCGCGCAGCACTTCCGGCCCATCAACCCGATAGCGAAATGTCACATTTTCAAACTGGATGTCGCCGCGGATAGGCGGCATCACCGAGCGCGAAACGCCCGTGGCTTCAGTCGGGCTGTTCAACACATCGCCCAGCCGCTGCATGGAAACACCGGTCTGCTGAAAATTGATCCAGAGCTGCGCCAGCCGCATGATCGGTTGCGCAACGCGGCTTGCCAGCATGTTGAACGCAATCAATTCACCAACGGAAAGATCACCGCTGATAACGAGCCGCGCGCCAAACCACAGGGTCAGCACCATCACAACCTTGCCGACCAGGGATACCGCTTCATTGGCAAACAGCGACAGCCGCTGCGTCATGAAGTTGGCCCTGACATAACCTGCAGTCTGCTCTTCCCACCGGCGGTTGACGTGTGGCTCCACCGCCATTGCCTTGATGGTTTCGATGCCCGTAACAGATTCCACAAGAAAGGCCTGATTTTCAGCACCGCGGCTGAACACCTCATCCAGCCTGCGGCGCAAGGGCGGGGTGATCAACATGGAAATTGCCGCATAGGCCGGGAGCGACAGCACCACAATGAGCGTCAGCACCTTGCTGTAGAACAGCATGACCGCGATGAACACGATTGAGAAGAAGCAGTCCAGAATTACGGTTATGACATTCCCGGTCAGAAAGGCGCGAATGTTTTCAAGCTCTTTCACACGGGCAACCGAGTCACCCACCCGTCGGCTCTGAAAATAGGCAATGGGCAATCTGATGAGATGGTTGAACAGCCTGGCGCTCAGCTCGACATCAATGCGGGATGTGGTGTGCGTGAAAATGTAACCGCGAAGATAGCTGAGGAATATTTCGAAAAAGCCGATGGCGAGAAGACCAATGGCCAATGTATCAAGCGTGGTCAGGCTGCCGTGAACAATAACTTTGTCCATGATGACCTGGAAAAAGATGGGCGTCAGCAACGCAACAACCTGCAAGGCAAAAGAGGCTACGAAAACCTCGCCCAGCAGCTTGCGATATTTGACTACGGCCGGAATGAACCAGGTGAAATCAAACTTGGCAATTTCACCGCCGCGCAGCAATTTGGCCCGCGTCAGCACAAGGTCGCCCGTCCATCGTTCTGCGAGCTGCTCGGCATCAAGCCATTGCGGACGACCCACCGACGGATCGTGGATCAGGGCACGACCGCCATCGTAGCGAGCCATGACGAAAAATCGCCCGTCCTTGCCAAGCGCAATGGCGGGTAGCGGCGTCAGACGCAGACGATCCGCCGTTGCAATTACCGCTTTTGCCTTTAGCCCGACCTCCTTTGCTGCAAGCAGCAGTTCAGTCATGCCAAAAGCGCCGGTACTGGCGCGAAACCGATGATCGATATTTTCTGGTGATACGGCGATACTGTGTAGCGCGGCAAGAACGACAAGGCACTCAACCGCGAGACTATCGCTTGAAAAATTTTGTTGCTTCATATGAACACTTCGCATGTGCAAAATAGCTGAAACTAGGCTTACAGTAATACCTATAGTCTTATCTTATATTCTATAAATAACAATAAATTATAGATTGAATAAAATAAGGCGCACGCCTATTCAGACGTGCGCCTCCGGTTTAAAAAAATGGATGCTGGTTCAGGCAGTCAGTTCAGGGTAAAGCCTCCAGCGCGTGGGCCGAACATGCAGCCTGGAGCCAATCTCCACCGCGGAATCTGCCGGAAGTTCAACCTCAACCCTCCGACCCTCGCCGGAGTCAAACTCGGCCACGCGGGAACGGCCAGCTCGCCTTGCCACAGAAACGGTGCCGGCAACGGTTGCAACCTCCGGCTCGACAATTTCCATGTCATGTGGCCTTGCAAAAAGCTGGAACTTTCCGTCTGACACGTCTGTTTTGCCGATGAGGCGGCCCTGATAGGCAATCTGCCCGCTTCGCACATCCACCGGCAGCGCATTGGATTGGCCAATGAATGAGAAGACAAACGGCGTGGCGGGCCGATCATAGATATCGTCCGCTGAACCGACCTGCTCAATCTTGCCCTGGCTCATCACCACAACCCGATCAGCCAGTTCAACCGCCTCTTCCTGATCATGGGTTACAAAAACGGTTGTATGGCCAGTCTGTTCGTGCAGTTCGCGCAGCCAACGGCGCAGATCTTTGCGCACCTTGGCATCCAGTGCGCCAAAAGGCTCATCCAGCAACAGCATGCGGGGTTCAATCGCCAGTGCACGCGCCAATGCCACGCGCTGCCGCTGGCCGCCGGAAAGTTGAGCCGGATATCGATTGGCCAGGCCAGACAATTGAACGAGATCCAGCAGTTCCAGCGCTCGTTGGCGAATATTGGCGCTGCTTGGCCGATCCGCGCCTTTGCGCACCCTCAGGCCGAAGCCGATATTATCGGCAACCGTCATGTGTTTGAACAGCGCATAATGCTGGAACACGAAACCGACATTGCGCTCCTGCACGCTTTTTTGCGAAGCCTCTTCACTGCCGAAAAAGATCTGCCCGCTGTCTGGAAATTCCAGACCGGCAATCAGCCGTAGCAAAGTGGTTTTTCCGGAACCGGAAGGGCCGAGCAAGGCGATCAACTCGCCGGACTGGATATCGAGTGACACATCATTCAGCGCGGCGAAGCCGTCAAAACGCTTGTGAATGTGCTTGAGATGAATGTCCATCACTTAACCTCAGTGACCAGAGCGACCCGACGCGGCCAGATCGCCCGCGAAGCGCCATTCGAAGAAGGTTTTAACTCCCAGCGTTACAAGGGCCAGCAGCGCCAGAAGCGTTGCCACCGCAAATGCAGCAGAGAATGCATATTCATTGTAGAGAATTTCGACGTGCAGCGGCATTGTGTTGGTGTAGCCGCGAATGCGCCCGGATATAACGGAAACCGCGCCAAACTCGCCCATTGCGCGGGCATTGCACAAAAGCACGCCATAGAGCAGCGCCCAGCGAACATTTGGCAGAGTCACCAGGAAAAAGGTTTTCCAGCCGCTGGCACCAAGAGATATGGCGGCTTCCTCATCACCAGTCCCCTGCTCCTGCATCAGCGGTATCAGTTCGCGTGCCACAAATGGCAGCGTGACAAACATCGTAGCCAGAACAATTCCGGGAAGCGCAAACACCACTTTCAAACCGAATGGCTCGATCAGCGGCAGGAAATATCCCTGTGCCCCGAACAGCAGAATGAAAACAAACCCCGCAATGACCGGCGATATCGAGAAGGGCAGATCAATCAGAGTGATCAGCAGGCTTTTGCCGCGAAATTCAAACTTTGCGATAGCCCATGCTGCCGCCACCCCGAACACCAGATTGAGAGGCACCGAAATCGCCGCAACCAGCAATGTCAGCTTCATCGCAGCAACCGCATCCGGCTGGACAATGGCCTGCCAATACATGGCGATGCCGTTGCGGAATGCTTCTACAAACACGGCAACCAAAGGCAGAAAGAGGAAAAACCCCAAAAAAGCCAAGGCGATGAAAAGGAGAACGTATTTCATCAACCGGCTTTCGGTCGTCACACCCCGGTGGTGGGCAAGCTCACGCGACATGACCAAATCTCCTGCGGCTCCATGCCTGTATGAGGTTGATGACCAGCAGCATCAGAAACGAAATGCCCAGCATCAGTGCCGCCACAACGGTGGCACCGCCATAGTTGAACTCTTCCAGCCGGATGACGATCAGAAGCGGGGCTATTTCGGATACATAAGGTATGTTGCCTGCAATGAAGATGACCGAACCATATTCACCAACAGACCGTGCAAGCGCCAAGGCAAATCCGGTCATCAAGGCAGGCAGGACAGAGGGGAACACGACCTTGCGGACAATTTGCCAGCGGTTGGCTCCCAGAGTTGCCGCCGCTTGTTCAAGTTCGGAGTCAAACTCCTCAAGCACTGGCTGAACCGTGCGCACGACAAATGGCAGGGAAACAAATGTCAGCGCGACAACAATTCCCAATGGCGTATAGGCAATGCGCAGACCGCCATCTCCGAACAGCGAACCGAGCGCCGTGCCTGGCGCAAACATCTGGCCGACCCAGCCATTTGGCGCGTAAAGCGCGGTCAGGGCAATGCCTGCCACGGCTGTGGGCAAGGCAAATGGCAGATCGATGACTGCGTCAACAATGCGCCGCCCGGGAAACTGGTAACGCACCAGAACCCAGGCAACGAGAAAGCCGAAAACGGCATTGATGGCTGCCGCAATGAAGGATGTGACGAAAGACAGCCTTAATGCCAGGAACACACGTTCACTGGCTGCCATTGCCCAGAACTCTGACCAGCCAATGCTGAAGCTTCGGAACAGAAGTGCCGCCAATGGCAGCAGCACCAGGAGGCTGAGATAGCTGAGCGTGAACCCCATTGCCAGACCGAAGCCCGGCACGACGCTTGGTTTTTTAAGAGCGAAACGCCCAGCCATTTTGGCCCTTGTCGTTTGGCGCTCAAATGACGCGCCATGCGCCCCGGAGCCCGGTTCAGAGTTAACTGTGCTTGACAAAGTTTGTCCCAAACATCGTGCAGAGAAAAGGGGGTATCAGTATGAACCGTCCGTAGAGACGTAAATCTGTCACCGTGGGCGGTAAATCTGATCGAAGATTCCACCTTCGCCAAAATGCTCAGGCTGCGCTTTGACCCAGCCACCAAACTGAGCGTCATCGATTGTTACAAGCTCCACATCCGGGAACCGCTCCAGCAAGCTTTTGTCAGTGACCTTTTCCGGCTCGGATGGACGGTAGAAATGGCGTGCTGCCAGCGTCTGCCCTTCATCGGAATAGAGATAGTTCAGATAGGCTGTGGCAACTTCCCGCGTTCCCTTGGCGTCCACATTACCGTCCACCAGCGCCACGGGCGGCTCTGCAAGAATGGAAACGGTTGGCACCACGATATCAAACTGGTCGGGCCCAAGTTCTTCCAGCGCCAGAAATGCCTCATTTTCCCAGGCCAGCAGCACATCGCCTATGCCACGCTGTACAAAGGTTGTGGTGGAACCGCGTGCGCCGGTATCAAGCACAGGGACGTGGCGGTACAGTTCGCCAACAAACTCCTTGGTCTTTTCCAGATCATTGCCATAGGCTTTATTGGCCCAGGCCCATGCCGCCAGATAGTTCCAGCGGGCACCGCCGGAGGTTTTGGGGTTGGGAGTGATAACCTGCACGCCATCTTTCAGCAGATCATCCCAATCCTTCACATCTTTGGGGTTTCCCTTGCGGACAAGGAACACGATTGTCGATGTGTATGGGGCAGAATTGTCCGGCAGCAGAGTGCGCCAGTTTGCCGGAATTTTGCCGGTTGCCTCGGCAATGGCATTGATGTCGGCTTCCAGTGCCAGGGTCACCACGTCAGCATCCAGACCGTCAATGACGGTGCGAGCCTGCGCTCCTGAACCACCATGCGACTGACGGATTTCGATAGTGGGATGCCCCTCGCCGGTCCAATGTTTCAAAAACGCTTCGTTATACTCGCGGTAAAACTCACGAGTTGGATCATAGGAAACATTCAGCAGGGCAGTTTGAGCGGACGCTGGCATTGCCGACGTCAGAACCAGCCCCAAAGCCAGAGCAATTCCATGAAATGCAAGTAACGGTTTTGCGCCAGCGCGCAGCCGGGAACCATTTTGAGCCATATGCCATCCCCTAATATCTACCAGTTCTATGGCTTAGGTTCATATTCCTTGCCCGCAGTGTCAATCGCAGCAAAGAAGAACGCAAAGCCCGTTTCGAACAGCGAGCAGAGAACGCAACAAGTTTATCGATGCAAGCGCATGGAGGAGAATACAACTCCATTTTAAGGCGCTTTTGCACGGGCCGATAACGGCCCATTTTGCTCAGTTTGGAATGCTTGTCAGCAGTATTATCAGTTTTTGCCCACAATCTGGCAATCCTGAGGCGAGAAATACAGCTCAACCCTTGCCCCATGTTTGGGCGGGGGATTCGTTGGATCGTTAAACACGTCCACCAGAACCGGGCCGCCAGCAGTGGCAGCCTTGAGCCGCACCACAGAACCCAGAAAAGCCACATGCTCCACGCTGCCCGTCAGGCGGTTTCTGCGCTTTTCAGAAGGGTGGAGTGACACGGATTCCGGCCGCAGGGCAAGCATGACCGGCGTGCCAGACGCAGAAGCGAGTTCATCCACGGCAATTGTCTCTGTGCCGATCCGCAGCGTATCAGCGGCAACGGCCTCTCCTTCAATCAGGCTGAGAGTGCCAACAAACGAGGCGACAAAGCGACTGGCCGGGCGATTGTAGATTTCGAATGGCGTGCCAATCTGCTCAATGCGCCCTTCGCTCATCACCACAATCCTGTCCGACATTGACAGGGCTTCTTCCTGATCATGCGTCACATAGATTGTGGTAATGCCCAGATTGCGCTGCAAGGCGCGAATTTCATCGCGAAGCGATATGCGGATTTTAGCATCCAGCGCAGACAGGGGCTCATCCAGCAGAAGAACCCTTGGCTTGACGGCAATGGCGCGCGCTAGTGCGACGCGTTGCTGCTGACCACCAGAAAGCTGGTACGGATATCGTGCAGCCACATGCGGAAGCCGGATCATTTCCAGCATTTCCTGAACGCGGCTGTTGATTTCCGCTTTGGGTCGCCCGGCCACTTTGAGTCCGAAGGCAACGTTGTCGGCGATCGACAGGTTGGGAAACAAGGCATAGGACTGGAACACCATGCCGATTTTCCGGGCATTGGGTGGCAGATTGTTCACCCTCTCGCCATCAATATCGATGGTCCCGCCGGTCGGTGTTTCAAACCCCGCCACCATACGCAAAGTGGTGGTCTTGCCGCAGCCTGAGGGGCCCAGAAAGGAAATGAACTCGCCACGAGCGACCGACAGGTTGAAATTTTCAACCACTGCATTGGCATTGTAGGTTTTGCGCAGATTGGCAATCTCGAGAAAACTCATGTCGTGGCTTGCCTTTTCCGTCTGAACCATCCGCGTGCCTGCCGCTGATCTGCGCCGTGACCGCGACCGCCAACCACCTGCAGCATGACCATGCAGGCCCATGTGATGGCAAATGCTATCATGGCCAGCGCCGCCGGCTCATAGGCGCGGTTGGCTCCGACAAGTTGTAGATAAGGGCCGAAAGCCGGGCGGTTGAGCAAGCTGGCCAGCACAAACTCACCAATGACAATCGCAAATGTCAGAAATGCACCGGAGATAACCGCGGCCCGGACATTGGGCAAAATGACCCGGAACAGAATGGTGCGCTTGCTGGCCCCCAGGCTTTCCGCCGCTTCTGTCAGCGTGCGCACGTCGATGGCGGACAAGCCGGTATCCACCGCGCGATACATGTAAGGCAATGCCAGCACGACATAGCCGAAAACCAGCAGAAGATTGGTGCCCGCGACAGTGCCGGTAAACGGCAACCATGATGAAGAATTGTACAGCCGCAGATAACCGAACACCAGAACGATGGGCGGAATGACCAGCGGCAACAGCGTGATAAACTCCACCACCGGCCGCAGGCGCGGCAGTCTCAGCCGCACCCAGTAGGCCGTCGGCACCACCAGAAGGGCCCCGAGCACAATTGTTGCCAGGGCGGCGACCACCGAAAACGTGAATGTGGACCGAAACCGATCATCGGCAAACACGATGCGATAAGCTTCAAAACTCCACTGACCGCGCAGCATGGAAAGTGAAAACTGGAATGTTGCAACCAGCGGCAGCACAAAATACAGCGTGCCGAAAATGACAACCAGCCATGGCCCGAGACGCCCTATCTTCATTTGCGCCACCTCTCTGCCCGCGACCGCAGCCAGATGTACAAGACATTGGAGCAACCGGTGATCAAAATCATGCCGACTGCCAGCGCATAACCCAGATTGGGGTTGTACAATACGTCACCCCGGATTTGCGCATAAAGCAGGATGGGCACAATGTTGAGAGATGAGCCGGTGAGCGCATAGGCCGTTGCAATGGCTCCGAAGGCATTGGCAAACAGCAGCAGAAAGCAGCCGAGAATGCTGGGCGCCAGAACCGGCAGCGCCACCATGCGCCAATATTGCCAGCGGCTTGCACCCAGTATGGAGGCCGCTTCGCGCCATTCCTTTTTTAACCCGTCCAAAGCTGGTGCAATGATCAGCACCATCAACGGAATCTGAAAATAGAGATAGGTTATCGTCAGGCCCCAGAACGACAGAAGATTGAAACCGAGACGATAGATATTGACGCCAAATGCTTCATTCAGGAAGACGGTGATAAGGCCGATGCGTCCCAACGTTGCCAGAAATGCGAAGGCCAGCGGAATGCCGGCAAAATTGGACGCCACACCGGAAAATGTGGTGACCGCCGGACGGATCCATTGAGGCAGATTGCCATGAACTATGGCATAGGCGATGAAAAAGCCGATGATTGCGCCCAGACCCGCCGATGCAAGGCTGATGCGAATGGAAATCCAGTAAGCGGCCATGATCTGCGGCTGAAACAGCGAAATCATGTTCTGGATGGTGAAATTGCCGCTGGAATCCTGAAAAGCGCCGACCACCAGATACAGCGTCGGACCAATCAGAAACAGAACTGCGAACAGAAAAAACGGTATGACGCCCAGCAAGGTCAGTGAGGGGCGCTGAAAACGCGCACGGCCTTTCGGCTCGTTTCCTTGTACAACTGCCGTGGGTTCAAGTCCGGCGACCGACGACATCAACACCTGCTTTGTAGGAAGAATGGCAAATGATCTGGTGCGGGACCGGCCATCAAGGGCCGGCCCCGCGTCAGATTACTGAACGTTGGCGCCGACAACGCTGTCCCAATTTGCCGTGATGACGGCCTTGGCCTCATCCTGCTCGGCAACGCTGGGGAACTTGGCCGTTTCATAGGCTTCAACCGGCGGCAGACGGTCCAGCAGTTCCTGTGGAATCTTGCCGGCAGCAGCCATGGCGTTGAAGCGGATCGGGTGGCAATAACCCTTGAGCCAGGTTAGCTGCCCCTCGTCGGAATACAGATACTCCATCCACAGCTTGGCAGCGTTGGGATGGGGTGCATATGCGCTGATGGCCTGAACATAGACGCCGGCAACAACACCGGTCTTTGGCACAACAACCTCAACCTCAGGGTTGCCAGCCAGCGTGTCGCGGCCCGAAAGGGCGTTGTAGTCCCAACGGATCATGATTGGCGTGGTGCCCTGCGCCAGTGACGCTGGCTTGCCAATAACCGGCACAAAGTTTCCGGCAGCATTCAGTTCCTTGAAGAACTCCAGGCCAGCCTCTGCAATTTCAGTCGGGCTGCCGTCCGGCTTGCGGGAAAGCCCGGCAGCATAAACTGCCTGAATGGCCTGTGCCGAAACGCGTGGATCACCGGCCAGAGCCACCGAATTCGAGTATTCCGGCTTCAGGAGGTCTTCCCAGTCCATCGGGATTTCATCAACAATATCCTTGTTGATTTCAAACGAGAGCACGCCGTAATAGTCACCGTACCAGTAACCCTCGGCATCCTTGGCATCGTCCGGAATTTCGTCCCAGGTGGCAACCTTGTATGGCTGTACCAGCCCTTCCGACTTGGCTGCCGGGCCGAATGAAAGCCCTACATCCAGCACGTCCGGAGCCTGCGGGCCGGTATTGCCCTTATTGGCTTTCACAGCCTCGATTTCATCGGCCGAACCAGCATCCGGGTTCAGCTCATTGATTGTCAGGCCGTACTTTGCCTTGAAGCCGGCAAGCACTTCACCGTAGTTGCACCAGTCATGCGGCAGGGCAATCGTCGTCAACTGGCCTTCTGCCTTTGCGGCAGCAACCAGCGCATCCAACGAGGCTTCCTGCGCCAGCACGGAGCTGGTTGACATTGCCACCAGCGCGGCGACGGAAATCGACAGTCTGAAACGTCTCATACAGATGGTCCCCTCGTTCGTCGGCTGTCGGCGCTCCGGCAACCGGACTGTGTTTCAAGTCCGGTCGCCAATAGCAGCCCGCCATGACATATTTTTAAAGGCTGAAAGCCCGTTCAAGCAACTTCTGTTTGAGCATCAGGAAACGCTCTAAACCAGACTTGCGCAAGCGAAAAAATCAGCCGGAAGCAATTACCGGTCGTTCCTTGCAGAGGCTGCACTTTTCAAAAGGCTGGCAACCGTTGTGACCACCAGAATGCCGACAATAACCGCCAGTGAGAAGTTGGTGGAAATGTAGGGCAGACCCTGGATAGGCTCGCCGCCGTTCAGGAACGGCAAGGTATTGGCCTCCATTGCATGAATGACCAGCTTGACGCCGATGAAGCCAAGGATGAGTGCCAGCCCGAAGCCCAGATAGACCAGCCTGTCCAGCAGACCGCCCAGCAGGAAGTAGAGCTGCAACAAGCCCAGAAGCGCGAACGCATTGGCGGTGAAGACAATGTAGGGCGCATTGGTCAGGCCGTAGATGGCCGGAATGGAATCCAGCGCAAACAACAGATCCGTCATGCCCAAAGCCAGAATGACGATGAACATCGGAGTGAAAAACAGCTTGCCATTCTCTCGCACGGTCAATGCGTTGCCACGATAATTGTCTGTGGTGGGCAGATGACGCTGGAAATATTTCACCAGCGCATTGGGCTCATAAACCTCATCTGTTTTCTTGGCGCCATGTGCAAAGCTTTCCACCGCCAGCTTGTAGGCTGTGTAAAGCAGAAACGCACCGAAGACGTAAAAGACCCAGGAGTAACGCTCGATTGCCGCAGCACCCAGCGCGATGAAAATACCACGCATGATCAACGCAATGACAATACCGATCAGCAGCGCTTTCTGCTGATAGGCCGCAGGCACGCGAAAGCTTTTCATGATGATGACGAAGACAAACAGATTGTCGACCGAGAGGCTTTTTTCGGTGATGAAACCGGCAAAATACTCGACACCGTGCTTACGGTCCCAGAAATGCCAGACACCCCAGCCAAACAGCAGAGCCAGCGCGATGTAAAATGTTGACCACAGCGCTGCCTCACGGAATGTCGGCTCATGCGGCTTGCGAACATGGGTGAAAAAATCAAAAACAAACAGAGCGGCAATACCGCCGATTGTCGCCAGCCAGACCCACGTCGGAACAACGTCCGCCGGAGCTAGCCCACCAAGTGCTGTTTGATCCAATTCACCCTCCGTTGTGGCCTTATCAGCTTTTCGCCGGCCTTGATGCAGACAGCAGAACCAGCTGCTCGCCCACGCAATGATGCGTCGCAATACATTGTTCCAGCCGACCCGTCACGATAGACGGATCGGCCATAGCGCAGTTGTGATCGAGTTTCCAGCTTGTCAACGCGGATCAGACCGTTTGGACGGGAAAAGCTCTATCTCCCGGTCAGCTCCTTGGCGGCAGCAACAACTGCCTGACTGGTAATCCCAAACTTTTCATACAGTTGCGGAGCCGGAGCGGAAGCACCAAAGCCGTGCATGCCGATGAAACGGCCATTGTCACCGATCCAGCGATCCCAGCCAAAGCCAATTGCCGCTTCAATAGCAATGCGTGGCGCAGTGCCCAGCACCTGCTGACGATAGGCTGCATCCTGCTCGGCGAAAATATCCAGACACGGGGCAGAAACCACGGCAGCCGCAATACCCTCAGCCTTCAAGGCTTCGGCGGCATTCAAAGCCACTTCGACTTCCGAGCCCGTGGCAATCAGCGTCACGGCGCGCTCTCCCTGCGCCTCACGCAAAACGTAAGCGCCCTTGCGGGAGCGGTTTTCGGCCACATCACCCGCTCGCACGGTGGGCAGGTTCTGGCGCGAAAGCGAAAGAACTGTCGGACGATTTGTGGTTTCCAGCGCGATTTCCCAGGCCTCTGCCGTTTCAATGGCATCTGCCGGGCGGAAAACATTCAGGTTTGGTGTCGCGCGCAGCATGGCCAGATGTTCAATCGGCTGGTGCGTTGGACCATCTTCGCCAAGGCCGATGGAATCATGCGTCAACACATAGATGACGCGCAGGCCCATCAGCGCGGAAAGGCGCATTGCCCCGCGCATATAGTCGGAGAACACCAGGAAGGTGCCGCCATAGGGGATAAAGCCGCCATGCAACGCCAGACCGTTCATGACCGCAGCCATGGCATGCTCGCGAATGCCATAGTGAATGTAGCGCCCGCCGTAATTATCGGCTTGAACGCTGGTCATGCCCTTGGTCACGGTGAAGACCGAATGCGTCAAATCTGCCGAACCGCCGATTGTCAGCTCTGTCAGTGCATTGATCACTTCAAGCGTCGCTTCCGATGACTTGCGCGTTGCAAGCTTTGGCTGCTCCTGCGACAATTTCTCGCGGTAAGCCGCCATGGTGGCAGCAAAGTCTGCCGGAAGCGCTGTGCTGACTGCCGCATCAAACTCGGCCCGCCTTGGAGATGCGTCGTGCCGCTTTTCCCATTCGGCGCGTCGCTCGGCGTTCTTTGTGGAAATGGCCCGCCAGCGGCTGACAACCTCGTCCGGCAGAACAAAAGCTTCGCTGGTCCAGCCCAGAGCCTTGCGTGTCGCCGTTATTTCATCACCGCCCAAAGGCGCGCCGTGGCTTTTTTCTGAGCCCGCAAGCTTGGGCGAGCCATAGCCGATAATCGTGCGGCAGGCGATCATCGTTGGCTTGTCGGAGCGCTTGGCCTCTGTCAGCGCCTTGCGCACGGCAGCAGCATCATGCCCGTCAATCGAAACGGCATTCCAGCCGGATGCCTTGAAGCGCGCCACCTGGTCTGTCGATGTTGAAAGACTGGTCTTGCCGTCGATGGAAATTCCGTTGTCGTCAAACAGAACAATCAGCTTGTTCAGCTTCAGATGCCCTGCAAGGTCAATGGCTTCGTGGCTGATGCCTTCCATGAGGCAGCCATCGCCGCAGATTGCATAGGTATAGTGGTCCACAAGGTCGTCGCCGAAGCGCGCATTCAACATGCGCTCTGCCAGCGCAAAGCCGACAGCATTGGTGATGCCCTGCCCCAGCGGACCGGTGGTGGTTTCGATTCCCAGCGCATGGCCATATTCCGGGTGTCCGGCTGTCTTGGCTCCCAACTGGCGGAAATGCTTCAGCTGATCCAGCGTCATGTCGGAATAGCCGAGAAGATGGTGAACAGCGTAAAGCAGCATCGACCCGTGGCCGTTGGACAGCACGAACCGGTCGCGATCCGGCCATGACGGGTCTGCAGGATCCACATGGACAAAGTCTTCGAACAAGACAGTTGCCACGTCGGCAAGACCCATAGGCATTCCCGGATGGCCGGAATTGGCGGTTTGCACGGCATCCATAGCCAAAGCGCGAATGGCGTTTGCCATCTCGCGCGAAGGGTCGTTGCCGGAGGAAACGGCGGGGTTCAATTGCTCAGTCATAGTCGTCCTCACTTCGTTCCAGCGCGACGTGTGTCTGCCACGCATGATGTTCCAGACCAGAAATCGGGCGCATTATCCTGCCGTTGAAGCGGTTCCGTATCAGCGGGAAATGCTTGAGTGTTCTCACGCCTTGGCGAAATAGCGTCCCATTTCCATCACTTCTTCGCGGGAGCCGAAGACAATAGGGGTACGCTGGTGCAGTTTTTCCGGCACAATGTCCAGCAATCTTTGTTGGCCGTTGGTGCCGGCACCCCCGGCCTGCTCGGCCAGAAAGGCAATCGGGTTTGCTTCATAAACCAGGCGTATGCGGCCATCTGCATAGCCGTCCCGCCTGTCGCCGGGGTAAAGGTAAATTCCGCCACGCAGAAAAATACGATAGGCATCCGCCACAGCGGAAGCCACCCAACGCATGTTGAAATTGCGGCCGCGCGGGCCATCCGTTCCGGCCTCGCAGTCTTCGATATAGCGCAGGACCGGCTCCTGCCAGTAGCGCCGATTCGAGGCGTTCACCGAAAACTCTTTGGCCTTTTCGGGAATTTGCATCCGCTCGATCGTCTGCAGAAATTCGCCCGTGTCGGGGTTATGGCAGAAAACCTGTGTGCCCTGCCCCAGCGAAACAACCAGCAAAAGCTGCGGCCCATAAATAAAATAGCCCGCTGCAAGCTGTCGGTTGCCGGGCTGGCAAAACACGTCTGAACCATCAACTGTCAGCGGCAGAATGGAAAAGATTGTTCCAATGGAAACATTGGTTTCAATGTTGGAAGACCCATCCAGCGGATCAATGGCCAGTGCCAGGGTGCCATTCGCATTCAATGCGACAGCACCGTCCTGTTCTTCAGAACCGTAGAATGCAACCGGGGCCTGCCTTGCCGCCTTGGAAAAAATCCGGTCAGCAGCCACATCCAGCGCTTTTTGCACATCGCCGCCACCATTGGCGGTTTCGCCAACCGGCTCGGCGCTCACCGCGCCGCGTGAAACCAGCCCTGCAAGTTCCTGCGCTGCGGCGGCAAGCTCACCAATCAGAGTGGCGACATCGGCGCGTCCATTTGCCAGATAGGTGCTGAGCGTCAGCGGCATGATGCCTCCCGTTACAGTGTCAGATTTCGAACGCCGGACGTCTTACCGGCGATTCCTCCAATGCGGCCATGCATTACAGCATCGTGCCGCGTGGCGAAACTGCTTCAGGCACGCCGCAGGCGCGAAGCCATGCCCGGCGCGCCCGCTTTGGCCTGTCCGGCACCAGTGCGCCAGTCGCTTCCGGCAATCATCACCACACGTTGCCCGCGAAAATCCGTTTCGCAGGAAATAAAGCCTCTATCCGCCATATAGGTCAGCAGAAAGCGCCCTCGAGATGGCGAATGGCTGCCATAGGCCTTGGCCAGCACCTCATCATTCGGACAGGGTTCTCCCTCACGCGCGGCTCTGGCCAGCATCATGTACACGCCCTGCATATCTTCCGGCAGTTGCTCCGAGCGGGCAATGACTTCCTGCCATTCGTCGTCCTCGGTGTCGTCATTCACACCCGCGCGGGTCAGCGCCAGCCTGCGGCGAAAGCTGAGCATATCCGTCTGCCCACCTGAAATGCGCTGCAAACGGCAATGCACCAGAAAGTCCTGATAAAGAACAGGAACCGGGCGGAAGGCCGCCTCCGGGTCGGCCAGAAGGGAATCGTAAATTCCGTCCAGAATAGCCTGCCTCTCGGCCGGATCCTGCTCTGGCTCTGGCTCTGCCGCTTCAGCAAAGGTCTCTCGTCGCGGCACCGCCAGTTGCTCCAGCAGATCTCGTGTGGCAACCGCCGGCTCCCTGCGCACCGGCGCGGGCAAAATTGCCGCTTCACCTGCCGCCGGGGTGAAAATCAGATCTTCCATGGCTTCACGCGGCGTTTCCGGCCGCGCCATCAACACCGGCCTGCCAGAGCGGCCCGCCGTTTCCACCGGGCCAATACGAACCGGAACCGGACGTCGGGAAAGTGCAGGCCCCAGCGCCACGAACTGCCCCGGCTCCAGGTCACGGAAACGCTCTGCCTGCCTGCGCTCCATGCCCAGCAGATCAGCGGCACGCGCCATATCAATGTCCAGAAAGGTGCGCCCCATCAGAAAATTCGAGGCCTCGGCGGCGACGTTCTTGGCCAGTTTGGCTAGACGCTGTGTCGCTATCATGCCAGCCAGCCCGCGCTTGCGGCCACGGCACATCAGATTGGTCATGGCGCCCAGCGAAATGCGCCTCGCTTCGTCGCCCACCTCGCCCGCAATTGCGGGTGCAAATATCTGCGCTTCATCCACTGCGATCAGCATCGGAAACCAGAAATTGCGGTCAGCATCAAACAAGCCGTTCAAGAACGCAGCTGCGCAGTTCATCTGCACTTCTGCATCCAGCCCCTCAAGGTTCAAAACCACCGACGCGCGGTGCTGGCGAATACGGGCTGCGATCCTGGCCAGCTCGCTGGGTGTGCGGTCAGCATCCACGACAATATGGCCAAACCGTTCTGAAAACGAAACAAAGTCGCCCTCAGGGTCAATGATGGCCTGTTGCACCCACTCAGAGCTTTGCTCCAGAATGCGGCGAAACAGATGAGATTTGCCGGAGCCGGAATTGCCCTGCACCAGAAGACGCGTCGACAGAAGCTCTTCAAGATCCATTTCCGCCGGCTCTCCCGTTGCGGTGGTTCCAAGATCGACAGCAACCTTCATGGGTGGTTTTGTCCGGACATTCGTAGGTGAACAACCTTGTTGCGGAGAGTTTTTTCCGGTCATTCGACCATTTGAAACGCTCCAACTTCTTGTCTTGTCGCATTGCGCCGCCTTTGGAAACGAGGCCGTTTCGTCAGCGAATGCCTTTAAGATTCCTCTCACTTCTATCCGACCTCACGGCAACAATGATAGCCTTGACCCGCACCCGTCCACAGCCAATGCCAGACCTGCGGCGGCGGAGTTCCTCAAATCTTGGTAAATGGCCGGTTAATCGAGAAACTCAGATTCAAAAGACCCTGCTTTCTGCGGAATTATCCGGCTTTTTACTGTGGCTCAATGCCCACATCATTCGCCAAGAATGCCCTTTACATTCCAGGGTGCGACAGATGGACACCGATCAACGGTTGTTATTTAACCATTGGTCAGCATGTATCGGCAGATGATTTCAGTGCGACCACTGCAACGAAACAAGGCTGATCGGATCGACACCGTGCCATTGCACCGCAAGGGCTTTGCCCGGACTTTTACGGCTTCCATTGTGTGCGCCTGCCTTCTGGCAAGCGCACCTGCGGCTGGAGCATTCGAACTTTTCGGCTTCAAGTTCTTCGGCCGGTATGACGAAGCCGACACGGTTATCGACCCGGTGAACTATTCCGTCACCCTGACGGTCAGCCCGGCTGATGACGATCTGGAAAAGGCGCTTAACGCCGCGTCCACTTTGGTGGCCGATGCAGAAAAGCCGGTTTCCGGCTCGCTTGGTCTGCTGGCCAAGGCGCGCAACGATCGCAGGCGGCTGGTGGCGGCCCTGTATGAGCAATCGCGCTATGACGGGCTGGTTACCATTACCATCGAGGGGCAAAATATTGCCGGCATGGCCCCCGATGCCAGCTTTGATACATCGCGCCCGGTGCCGGTGGCCATTACCGTACAGCCTGGCCAGCTTTACAAGATGGGCACCGTAAGGCTGACAACGGATGGCCCGCCGCCTTTAAGCGCTGAGGAATATGAACTGACGCCCGGATCGTCAGCGGATTCGGTTCGCCTGCTCAAGGCCGAAAACCAGATTTACCTTGATGTGGAAAATACCGGCCGGCCCTTTGCGGCAATTCTTCACCGGGATGTGGTGGCAGATTCGGCTCGCGGCACGCTGGATTACGATCTTTCACTTTCTCCTGGGTCTCCGGTTCCGTTCGGACGGACAGTTGTTACGGGTGCCAACGCGGTTCGTCCTGGCTTTATTGCCTATATGACCGGCATCAAACCGGGCACAATCTACTCACGTGAGGAATTGCAGCAGGCGCGCGACCGCCTGAATGCGCTGAACGTATTTTCCAGCGTTACGGTAAAAGCAGCCGATGGCCAGGAGCCGGACGGCACCCTGCCGGTGCTGGTGGAAGTCTCGGAGCGGCCATTCCGGGTCATCGGAGCGGGCGCCACGTTTTCCAACACTGACGGCGCCGGCGTGAATGGCTATTGGCAACACCGCAACCTGTTTGGCGGGGCAGAAAGCATTCGCCTGGAAGGATCCGTCACGCGCATCGGTGCGAACGAGCTTTCCAGTTCAGGCCGTGAGGTTGACGGTGTGGACTACAAGGTCGGGGCAGAGTTTCGCAAGCCCGGCGTTCTGGGGCCGGATTCAGTCTACATCGGCTCTCTCACCACTCTGCGTGAACAACCGCTGGCCTATAATCGTGAATCCATAGCCGGTTTCAGTGGTGTCGAGTACAAGATCGACAAGCGGCAAACTGTTCACGCCGGTGTTTTGCTGGAATATGAAGAGATCGAGGACTATCTCGGCAAGCGTGATTTTCTCATCGGCTCCATTCCGGTTACATACACATTTGACGCACGCGACGATGCTTTGAACCCGACAGAGGGCTATCTGCTGAAGGTGATGGGCGAGCCATCCTATGATGCAGAAGGCTCAGTTGCGTTCTTCAAGGCGCGGGGTGATGCGTCAGCTTATCTGTCGCTGGATGAGAATGACCGCTTCATAGTGGCGGGTCGTGTGGCCTATGGCACGATGGCCGGCGCAGATCTGGCCGATATTCCCAATGATCGCCGGTTTTATGCGGGCGGCGGAGGCTCGGTGCGCGGCTATGTCTACCAGTCGATCGGCCCTTACTATCCTGACTTTGCACCTCCCGGCACCAACCCGAATTTCGTCGATACGCCGATTGGTGGCCTGTCGCTGTTCGAGGCGTCGCTGGAAATGCGGATCGGCATTACCGAAAGCATTCAGATCGTGCCATTCATTGATGGTGGCACGGTGTCCGATGACCTGTTCCCCGACTTTGGCGAATTCAAACTGGGTGCCGGTGTCGGCGCGCGGTATCTGACTGGCTTCGGGCCAATTCGCATCGATGTCGGCATTCCACTCGATCCCGGTCCTCGCGACGGCAGTTTTCAGATCTATGCAGGCATAGGGCAGGCTTTCTGATGGGTATGTTCGGCTCCCTTCGCAGCAATCTGCTGGCACTGGCCACATTGGCAATGGTGGTCTGCGCCCCTGGCGCCGCCAATGCACAGGGTTTCTTGGCGCGACAGATCGAAAACCTGATCTCCACTGACAATGCCCAGGTCAAGATCACCGGCTTTTCGGGTGCATTTTCCGGTGAAGTTCGCATTGAAAGTCTGACGGTTGCAGACGCCGACGGTGTTTACCTGACGGCCAATGATCTGGCGATGGACTGGTCACCCACAGCGCTCATTCGCCGAACGGTGGACATTGAAAACCTGTCGGCTGCAAGCATTGTGCTGGACAGGCTGCCAATTGGCAGCGCCGACCCCGTCGAAGCTGAATCGAGCGGTGGTTTTTCCCTTCCAAATATCACGGCCAATGTGCAGCAGATCGCCATCGGCCGGTTTACGCTGGGCGAAGCTGTTGCTGGTGTCCCGGCCGAACTCTCTGCCAAAGGTTCGTTGCAACTCAGCCCGCAGCCCACGTCGTTGAATGTGACCTTTGATGTTGAACGGCAGGACCGTCCCGGCTCGATTGCCGCAACTTTGGCTTTCGCCCCTGCCGACAACCGGCTTGGGGTGGACATCAGTGCAAATGAGCCGGAAGGCGGCATTGTCGCCGGGCTTTTGAAGCTTGCAGATTCTCCTGCTATTGCGCTGAATGTCAAAGGCGAAGGCCCGCTGGGCAACTTCAACGCCAGTGGCACGCTGGATATTGCCGGTGAGCGAGCCACCACTCTGACAGCCACCGTTCAGGATGAAGCTTCCGGCCGCCGCATCAATGCGGATATCAACACCATTACCGGCCCGTTCGTGCCGGAAACCTATGCCGACATGGTTGGCGATACGGCTCATCTGGTTGCCGATGTTCTCTTGCAGGATCAGGGCGGGCAGATCACCATCAATCGCGGCGAATTGCTGTCCGGCAGTTTGCAGCTGGATGCATCCGGGGTCTACGATCCGACTGGTGCGGCGAATGACCTGCGCGTCAGCCTTGCTACGGATGAAGGCAACCCGCTGCCGCTGGCCTTTGGCGATCTGGGCTCGCGCACGTCGATCGAAGTGTCATCGCTGGACGCCACTTTGGCAGGATCGCTCAGCGCTGCCAGACTGAACGTCATGGCGGCATCGCGAAACGCCGGATATCAGGACTATATCGCCCGTGACGTCAACCTGCATGTGGTCAGCCAGGGTTTCGATCTGAACAACATTGCCGGCCCGTTTGAAATACGGCTGGATGCGGCATCAGCGACAGCCCCGCAGGGCATTGCCGCAAATGTGCTGACCGGCCCCGTCTCCCTGACTGCCAGCGGATCATTGACAGCCGACGAAATTGTCATTGATGCCGACAGCGTATCAACCGCCACGGCCAGTGCGGCCGTTACCGGGCGAGCAGCGCGCGATTTTGCAACATTTGACCTGGCATTGCGCTCCAATGTGGAAAGCGCTGCGCTTGGCGCGGAAGTTCCTGCCTATGCTGGCGAGCGGCTGTCGCTGCAAGGCGCTGTGCAGCGAACCGCTGACGGATTTGCAGGGCGTGATATTGTGCTGCAGGGGACCGGGCTGGATGTGCGGGCCAATGCCAGCCTGCAGGGTGAAACCGTTTCAGCCTCGGCAACCGGTACGCTGGACCAGTCGGCGCAGGCGGAAGCTGGGCTTTCCGGCACCGCGGATCTGAAGCTGAATGTCAGCGGAACGCTTTCCGCGCCTCAGGTGGAGCTGTCGCTGAATGGCGCAGACCTGATTGTTGCCGGGCGCACATTGCAGGAAATTGCCGCCGAAATTAATGGCACATTTGCTGCCGATGCACCGCAGGGCACCGTGTCACTGCAAGGCGTATACAACAATGCGCCTCTGGCTTTGTCGGCAGATTTTGCGACCGAGGGACAGGTCAGGCACTTCCGCAATCTTCTGCTGGAGCAAGGCCAGAACCGCGTTTCGGGCGAAGTGAGCTTGAGCGCAGCAAATGTTCCCACAGGCCAATTGCAAATCAACGCACCGGACATTTCCACCCTTGCCGCACTTGCCGGGCAGGAAGCATCCGGTGGCGCGCAAGGACAGGTCAACCTGCAGGTTGCTGCCGACGGCACGCCGCAGGCGGCTGTTCAGCTGACCGCGCAAACTTTGTCGATAGCTGGCAGTGAACTGGCAGGTGCCAATATTGATGTGACGCTGTTTGACTATCTCGTGCGCCCTCAGGCCAGCGGCAGCATTGAGGCGACATCTGTTGCCACGTCATCCATCAATGTTGCGGGGCTTTCACTGGATCTGGCCCGCCTGAACGGTGCGACAAATTTTGAAGGCGGCGCGCGGATCAATGACGTTCCCACTCGTCTGGCCGGTCAGGTCAATATTGCCGGTGGCATCACTGATATTCGTTTGAACAGCCTGACTGCCAATATTGAAAATGCTGCCATTTCGCTGAGTGAGCCGGCGCGCATTCGCATCGGGCAAGGTCGTATAGACCTTGGCACGCTGCTGTTGAATGCAGGACAAGGCACTCTGCGCGTTCAAGGCAATCTGGCAGATGAAGCCGACCTGCAGGTGGCACTGGATCGTTTTCCGCTGGCCATCGCCAATCCTTTCGTGGAAGGGCTTGACGCAGCGGGCTCCCTGTCCGGCATGGTAACGCTGGCCGGCCCAACGGCAAATCTGCGCAGCGATTTTGATCTGGCTCTGGCGCAACTGCAAACCGCACAGACCAGGGCAGCCAACATTCCCGGTATAGACGGAACGGTGGCGGGCCGCTTGCGCGACAAGGTGGCAACATTGGATGCAGCCCGGGTGCAACTGGGCTCGGGCATCATTGAAGCAACCGGCCAGGTTGGCGCAACACTGGATACTCAGTTGCGGATTACCGATCTGCCCGTTGCGCTGACCAACGGCTTTGTCGAGGGTCTGGGCGCTTCCGGCACGATTTCCGGCACCGCCACAGCCACCGGCGCGCTCGACAACCCGGTTGTTGAATTTCAGATCAACGGGCGGGAGATCAGCGCCCGCCAGCTTGCGGCATCGCAGGTGCCCCCTTCCACGCTGGATGTGTCCGGCAGGCTTTCCAACCATACGGTGCGACTGTCCCGTGCTGTCGCCAGCCTTGGCAATGGCAGTGTAGAAGCGGTTGGCAGTGTTGGCCGCGATATGGACCTGCAACTGACTGTCAACTCGGTACCGGTTGCACTGGCGAACGCATTTGTTCCGGGGCTTGGCGCTTCGGGCACTGTGTCCGGCAAGGGCACGGCCACCGGAACCCTGGGGCAGCCGCAAGCCATCTTTGAACTGGCAGGCTCCGGCCTTTCGGCAGCACCGCTTCGGCAATCCGGCGTTGACACCGTTGCGCTGGATGTAGCGGGCACCTACCGCGACGACACACTGACTCTGGCACGGGCCAGAGTGCAGGCCGGTGGCGGCACGCTGGATGCAAGCGGCAGTATCGGTCGCACCATGAACATGCGACTGGCGTTGAATTCGCTGCCGTTAGCACTGGCCAACATCGCCTCTCCCACTCTGGGAGCACAGGGCACATTGTCTGGCGAAGCCAATGCAACAGGCTCGGTTTCCAGCCCGCAAGTCGCATACAATCTGTCCATGAGCGGATTTTCAATCGCTCAGGCACGGGATGCCGGGGTGGGCCCGCTCAATGGCGCGTTCAATGGCAATTACGCCGGCAACCGCGTCACGCTGAACGGCAATGTGTCCGGCAGCGGCATTCAGTTCACCGCCAATGGCGCTGTCAACCTGGCTGGCACTCCGGCTTTTGACATCGCGGTCAACGGCAATGCGCCGCTGGCTTTGGCAAACCAGTTTCTGGCAGAAGGTGGCCGCTCCATCCAGGGCGACGTGAACATCAACGCTCGTATTGCCGGCACAGCCGCCAGCCCGGATGTAACCGGGACGATTTCCACCACCGGAGCCCGCTTTGTCGATACGGGCGTTAATCTGGCCGTTGAAAACATCACAACGACCATCGCCCTGTCCGGCAACCGCGCAACATTCAACAGCTTCTCCGCAGCGCTGGGCAGCGGCGGCACCATCAATGTCAGCGGGGGCATCGGACTGGGTGCCGGCTTCCCGGCAGACCTGACAATCACCATCCGCGATGGACGCTATGCTGATGGCGAGTTGTTTTCCACCCGGCTCAATGCCGACCTGACGGTTACCGGTCCGCTGACCGGAGCCGCAGTTCTGGGCGGCACCATCAATGCCCAGGAAATCAACATCGTTGTACCGGACAGCCTGCCAAGCTCTCTGGCGCAGCTGGATGTGCGCTATGTCAATGCGCCTGCAGCCGTTCTGCGCCAGCAGCAGGAAATCAACCCGGACAGCGGCGCTACCGGCACCAGCGGCGGTGGCATCAGCCTGAATGTTACGTTGAATGCGCCGAACCGCGTGTTTGTCCGCGGCCGCGGGCTGGATCTGGAACTGGGCGGCTCAATTCAGATCGCCGGGCCGCTGTCCAATCTTGGAATTGTCGGGTCGTTTGACCTGGAGCGCGGCTATTTCCAGATTCTCAGCCGCAGGCTTGAATTTCAACGGGCATCGCTATCCTTCACCGGCAATCTGATTCCAACCCTGGACTTCCTGGCGGAGTCCGATGCTGGTCAGGCCCGAGTCTATGTGGCGGTTCGCGGCCCGGCAGAGAATCCGACATTCACTTTCAGCTCCAACCCGGCTCTGCCGCAGGATGAAGTTCTGGCGCAGCTGATTTTCGGCCAGTCAACCAGCAACCTGTCGCCGGTTCAAATCGCGCAATTGGCTTCCGCTGCGGCTTCGCTTGCCGGTGTCGGCGGCTCCACCGGCCTGCTCGACAATCTGCGGTCCAAGCTGGGCGTCGATAATCTGGATATCACCACCACGGAAGATGGGCAGGCAGCAGTTGGCGTCGGGCAATATCTGAACGACAAAACCTATGTCGGAGTGGATTCCACAGGCCGCGTGTCCATCGATCTGGATCTGGGCCGTGACTTTAAGGCCCGCGGCGCGGTGACAGCCACCGGCGGCGGCGAAGTTGGTGTTTTCTACGAAAAAGAATACTAGGATCGGTTTTTCCGTCATCGCGCAGCGGTTTGTGCTGGAAATCCTCCGGCCAAACCGGTTTTTTCGCCTTAAGGTTCACTCTGCCCCTTTTCCCACGCTTCAAGGCGTTAGATAGTGGGGGTGGAAATGCATTGCAGCACTGCTGTTGTGCACAGCAACAGAGGGGCAGAGACGAGTGTCTGATTCACGCCGCGCCGGCGAAATGCTGGATGAGTTGACCGCCATGGGGCAAGCGTCCCGGCAAACCGGAATCCGGGCGCTGTTCGACGCCGATGCCGCAAGGTTTGATCATTTCAGCGCCAGCACTGACACTCTGACGTTGGACTATTCCAAGACCGCGCTTTCAAAAGATGACCTCGCTGCGTTGCTGTCTTACGCGCGCCAGACTTCGCTGGAACAGCGCCGCAATGCCATGTTTGCCGGTGCGCGCATCAATGCAACTGAAGGTCGTGCCGTGCTGCATGTCGCGCTGCGCGGCAGCGTGGAAGATGCCTATGCGGTGGCCGGAGACAATGTTTCCGACGAGGTGGAATCCGTGCTGGTGGCCATGTCGGCCTTTGCCCAGGGCATTCGCAATGTACAGATCGCTCCTGCCAGAGGGGGGCGCTTCACTGATATCGTCAATATTGGCATTGGCGGGTCGGACCTCGGTCCAGTCATGGCAACACTGGCGCTTTCGCCATATCACGACGGGCCACGCGCGCATTTTGTCTCCAATGTTGACAGCGCCGATATTGCCGACACGCTGGCAAAGCTGGATCCGGCAACAACGCTGTTCATTATAGCTTCCAAGACATTCACCACCATCGAAACCATGACTAATGCCGCAACGGCGCGGCGCTTTATCGCTGATACTCTGGGCGAAGATGCGGTTGGGGCGCATTTCTGTGCCGTATCAACGGCATTGGACAAGGTGGCAGCTTTTGGCATTGGCGCGGATCGCACCTTTGGCTTCTGGGACTGGGTCGGCGGGCGCTATTCCATCTGGTCGGCCATTGGCTTGCCATTGATGATTGCGATTGGGCCTGAGAATTTCCGCGAATTTCTGGCCGGTGCCCGCGCCATGGACCAGCATTTTCGCCATGCCCCGCTGGAAGAAAACCTGCCCGTTCTGCTGGGCCTGGTTGGCTGGTGGCACCGCGTTGCACAGGACTATGCTGCGCGCGCCATCATTCCTTATGACCAGCGGCTGGCGCGGTTTCCCGCCTATCTGCAACAGTTGGATATGGAATCCAACGGCAAGCATGTCGGGCTGGATGGCCGCCGCACGCCGACAGTTACCGGCCCGCTGGTCTGGGGAGAGCCTGGCACCAATGGCCAGCACGCATTTTTCCAGCTTCTGCACCAGGGTACCAATGTTATTCCGGTGGAGTTTTTGCTGGGGGCCTTGTCGCACGAGCCCGATCTGCAACCACACCAGGACCTGCTGATTGCCAATTGTCTGGCGCAAAGCGCGGCGTTGATGCGCGGCCGCACGCTGGAAGAGGCGCGCCAGCAATTGCTGGCGGCGGGCCGCTCGCTGGAAGAGGCGGAGCGCATTGCCCCGCACCGGGAATTTTCCGGAAACCGGCCGTCGCTGACCATTCTCTATCGCAAGCTGGACCCTGCCACGCTGGGTCAATTGATAGCGCTGTATGAGCACAGGGTGTTCGTGGAAGCGCAGCTTTATGGCATCAACGCGTTTGATCAATGGGGCGTGGAGCTGGGCAAGGAACTGGCAACCCAGCTTTTGCCGGTGGTTACCGGCAAGGAAAACACCAGAGGACGCGACAGTTCGACCGCGGGCCTGGTTCACCAAATTACCAGACTGAAGGGGTAAAACATGCAGGACAGTGCAATTGCAAAACCGCAGGCCACCCGAAAAGTACCCCGGGCGACCAACAACCCCCTGCCCCGCGCCAATGACACAGATACGCTTGCGCTGGAAATTCTGGAAAAGCTGACCTATTCGCTGGGCAAGACAACCAGCGTCGCACGCATGCACGACTGGATGGATGCGACCTGCCTTGCGGTTCGGGACAGAATTATCGACCACTGGATTGCGTCCACCCAAAAGGTGACGAAAGAGCATTCGAAACGCGTCTGCTACCTTTCCATGGAGTTTCTGATCGGCCGCCTGCTGCGCGATGCCATCAACAATCTTGGCCTTTCGGAACCGGTCAAGCAGGCCCTTGCACGCTATGGCGTCGACCTGGATCTGGTTGAACTTCTGGAGCCGGATGCCGCCTTGGGCAATGGCGGCCTCGGGCGTCTGGCTGCCTGTTTCATGGAAAGCATGGCATCAACCGAGGTGCCGGCATTCGGTTATGGCATTCGCTATGTGCACGGTTTCTTCCGGCAGGAAATTGCTGATGGCGCGCAGGTGGAACTGCCGGAAGACTGGCTGGCGCACGGCAACCCGTGGGAGTTTGAGCGCCGCGAAACCGCTTATGAAATCGGCTTTGGCGGCAAGGTGACGATGGTGGAGGAGCCCGGGCGTCCGCCGCGTTATGTCTGGCGTCCGGCAGAACGGGTTCTGGCTGTGGCTTTTGACACGCCAATTGTTGGCTGGCGGGGCAAGCACGTCAATACCCTGCGGCTGTGGAGTGCGCAGGCGCTGGATCCTATCCTGCTGGATGCATTCAACTCCGGCGACCATATTGGCGCACTGCTGGAATCCAACCGCGCAGAGGCCATAACCCGTGTGCTCTATCCGGCGGATTCCCATCAGGCCGGACAGGAATTGCGGTTGCGGCAGGAATTCTTCTTCTCGTCAGCATCCCTGCAGGACATTGTGCGGCGTCACCTGCAAACCTATGACAGTCTGGACAATCTGGCAGACAAGGTTGCCATCCAGCTGAATGACACGCATCCGGCGGTTTCCGTTGCCGAGTTGATGCGTTTGCTGGTCGATATTCACGGCATCGAGTGGGACAAAGCCTGGGAAATCACCCAGGCGACATTTTCCTACACCAACCACACTTTGTTGCCGGAGGCGCTGGAAACGTGGCCAATTCACCTGTTTGAGCGGCTTTTGCCCCGGCAGATGCAAATCATCTATGCCATCAATGCAGATCTGATCCGCCACGCCCGGCTGGATAAGGGGCTGGACGACGGGCAGATTTCCGCTGTGTCGCTGATTGATGAGAACAATGGTCGCCGTGTGCGCATGGGGCAACTGGCATTTGCCGGTTCGCACGCCGTAAACGGTGTTTCGGCACTGCACACCGAGTTGATGAAGGAAACGGTTTTCCGTGATCTGCACCGGCTTTATCCGGAAAGGATTGAAAACAAGACCAATGGCGTGACACCCCGCCGCTGGCTGTTTGAGTGCAACCCGGATTTGTGCAAGCTGATCGAAGAGGCAATTGGCCCCGGCTTTCGGGATAATATCGAGCTTCTGGCCGAGCTGGACAAATTCGCCGATGATGCCAGCTTCCGCGACAAGTTTGCCGCTGTTAAGCTGGCAAACAAACAGCGGCTTGCCAAGGTGGTGGAAGAGCGGCTGGCAACGTATGTTGACCCGAAGGCGATATTCGACATTCAGGTCAAGCGTATTCACGAATACAAGCGCCAGTTCCTCAACATCATCGAAACTGTGGCGCTATATGACCAGATCCGCTCTTCCCCGCATCTGGACTGGACACCAAGGGTCAAGGTTTTTGCCGGAAAGGCCGCGCCCAGCTATCAGGAAGCCAAGCAGATCATTCACCTGATCAACGACGTGGCGCGGGTTATCAATGCCGATCCGGCAGTGCGCAACCTTTTGAAGGTGGTTTTCATTCCGAACTACAATGTCAGCCTGGCAGAAATTATCATGCCGGCTGCAGACGTGTCAGAGCAGATTTCCACAGCCGGTCTGGAAGCATCCGGCACGGGCAACATGAAATTTGCGCTCAATGGCGCTTTGACCATCGGCACACTGGACGGTGCCAATGTGGAAATGCTGGAGCATATCGGCGCAGACAACATCTTCATTTTCGGCCTGACCGCCGAAGAAGTTGCCAATGCGCGCGCCAATGGCCATATGGGGCAGCCGGTTATCGAACGTCAGCCTTTGCTGCGCGCGGCGCTGGAATCCATTGAAAACGGCGTGTTTTCGGAAAATGATCCGGGTCGCTATCGCAGCCTTGCCGGCTCCCTCCGGGACCGCGACTGGTGGATGATTGCCGCCGACTTCCAGGAATACTGGAACACGCAGCGCAGGCTGGACGAGCTTTGGCTGGACCGCGCAAAGTGGAACACCATGGCTGTGCACAACACTGCACGCATGGGGTGGTTTTCCTCTGACCGGTCGATTGGCGAATATGCCCGCGACATCTGGAAGGCTGGCCCCAAGTCGATTCAGGCGATCTCATGATCGCCTGAAATTGGCCTGGCTCTTTTTTGGGTCGCATTGTCTTGCCGCTGAAACAAAACTGTTCCAACTGGAAATGCTCCGAATCTGACGGCTGGAAAATTTGAGACAGTTCAGCATTTAACATCAGTGATGAGTAAGGGAGGATTGTATGGCTACCGACCGCCGAATGGCGCCAATTTCGCGCGACACCATGGCTTATGTGCTGGCAGGCGGTCGCGGCAGCCGCCTGATGGAGCTGACAGATCAGCGTGCCAAGCCGGCAGTCTATTTTGGTGGCAAATCCCGCATCATTGATTTTGCGCTTTCCAATGCCGTGAATTCCGGCATACGCCGCATTGGCGTTGCCACGCAGTACAAGGCTCACAGTCTGATCCGGCATTTGAACCGCGGCTGGAACTTTCTTCGCCCCGGGCGGAACGAAAGCTTTGACGTGCTGCCTGCCTCGCAACGCGTGTCCGAAGATCAGTGGTATGCCGGCACGGCCGACGCGGTGTTCCAGAATCTTGATATCATCGAGGCTTATTCCACCAAATACATCATCATTCTGGGCGGCGACCATATTTACAAAATGGACTATGAAATCATGCTGCAACAGCATGTGGACACCGGCGCGGATGTAACCGTCGGCTGTCTGGAAGTGCCGAGAATGGAAGCATGCAGCCTTGGCGTCATGCATGTGGATGAAAGGGGCCGGGTCACGGACTTTATTGAAAAGCCGGAAGACCCGCCTGCTATACCCGGTCGGCCAAATATGGCGCTCGGGTCGATGGGCATTTATGTCTTCAACACCGAATTTCTGGCGGATCAGTTGCGGCGCGATGCGGCAGACCCGCAATCCAGCCGTGATTTTGGCAAGGACATCATTCCCTACATCGTTAAAAACGGCAACGCCTACGCGCATCTTTTCAGCCAGTCTGTTGTGCGCTCTTCCAATGAAAGCGACGCATACTGGCGTGACGTCGGAACAGTCGATGCCTATTGGCAGGCGAATATCGACCTGACAGACGTTGTGCCGCAGCTGGATATTTATGACCGTGACTGGCCAATCTGGACCTATGCCGATGTGACGCCACCGGCAAAATTTGTGCATGATCAGGATGGGCGGCGCGGCTCGGCAATATCGTCTCTGGTGTCCGGGGATTGCATCATCTCCGGCGGCAGCCTGCGGCGTTCCCTGCTGTTCACCGGCGTCCGCGTGCGGTCCTATTCCATGCTTGATCATGCTGTTGTTCTGCCAGAGGCGGTTATCGGCCGACAGGCACGCATCAGCCGGGCAGTGCTGGATCGGGGCGTGCAAATTCCGGAAGGCATGGTGATTGGCGAAGACCCGGTTCTGGATGCAAAGCGTTTTCGACGCACATCCACGGGTATTTGCCTTGTGACGCAGAAGATGATCGACAGGTTGGCGCTTTGAAAGGCATTTCGGTACTTTCGGTTGCTTCCGAAGTTTACCCGCTGGTCAAAACCGGCGGTCTGGCTGATGTTGCCGGCGCTTTGCCACAGGCATTAAACCGCCTTGGCGGCGATGTGCGAACTTTGTTGCCGGCTTATCCTGATGTTCTGTCCGAGCTGGATGGCGTGCACAGCGAACACATGCTTGGCGATCTGTTTGGCGGTTCAGCGCGCATTCTTTCGGCCAATGCACATGGGCTGGATCTGCTGCTTCTGGATGCGCCCCATCTTTATGACCGTCCGGGCGGCCCCTATGTCGGCGTCAATGGCTATGACCACCCCGACAACTGGGCGCGTTTTGCCGCGCTGGGCAAAGCGGCGGCAGCCATTGGCTTTGGCGCGCTGCCAGGCTGGCAACCCAATCTTGTTCATGCCCATGACTGGCAGGCCGCGCTGGCCCCGGTCTATCTGGCTATGGATGGAAGAGCACGGCCATCCACCGTAGTGACCATCCACAATCTGGCGTTTCAGGGCGCATTTCCGCACGCAATATTTTCGGCGCTCGGCCTGCCGGACTCCGCCTGGTCCATTGCCGGCGTCGAATATTACGGAACTGTCGGATATCTGAAGGGCGGATTGCACGCGGCAGACATGATCACCACAGTCAGCCCGACTTATGCGACCGAAATTCTGACACCGGCGGGTGGCATGGGGCTGGATGGGCTGCTGCGCGGCAGGTCTGGCCAGTTGCACGGCATTGTCAATGGTGTGGATGTCGAGACCTGGAACCCGGCGACCGACAGACAGATTGCCAGCAATTACTCCCTCAGCGACCTGCCCCGCCGCGAAGCGAACAAGCGCGCGCTGGAACAGGAGTTCGGATTTGAGCAGGACGACAGCCCCATCCTTGCGGTGGTTTCGCGGCTGACCTGGCAAAAGGGTCTCGACATTCTGGCAGAGGCGGTAGACGAGGTGGTGGCGCGCGGGTTCCGACTGGTGGTGGTCGGTTCCGGCGACCAACTGCTGGAAGGTGCCTTTCTGGCTGCCGCTGCGCGCTATCCCGGCCGGGTTGGCGTGCGCATCGGCTATGATGAACCCCTCTCGCACCGCGTGCAGGCGGGTGCTGATGCTCTGCTGGTGCCCTCCCGTTTTGAACCCTGCGGCCTGACGCAGCTTTATGCTTTGCGTTATGGGTGCCTGCCGGTGGTTTCCAGAGTTGGCGGACTTGCCGACACAGTGATAGACGCCAACATAGCCGCAATCAGTGCCGGAGTTGCCACCGGGGTCATTTTTGAACCTGTAACGCGGGAGGCCTTGCTGAATGGCCTGAACCGGCTGAAAGCCCTGTATTCCGACCAGTCCTTGTGGCGCAATTTGCAAAAACAGGCCATGAGCAGCAATATTTCGTGGGATTCCAGCGCCCGCCGTTACGCCGATCTGTTTCGCCAGCTTTTGAAAGACCAGGCAAAATGACAATTCTGACTGTCGAGACCAAACCCTTTGCCGACCAGAAGCCCGGTACATCCGGCCTGCGCAAGAAAGTGCCCCATTTTCAGCAGCCGCATTATGCTGAAAATTTCCTGCAGGCGATTTTTGACGCGGCCGAGGTTCCTGCCGGGGCCAAACTGGTGATTGGCGGCGATGGACGTTACTTCAATCGCGAGGTCATCGGGCGCGCCATCCGCATGGCCGCTGCCAATGGCGTTGGCCATGTTATTGTCGGGCAAAACGGCCTGTTGTCCACTCCCGCAGCGTCAAACCTCATTCGCAAGCGGCAGGCAATGGGCGGCATCATACTGTCTGCCAGCCACAATCCCGGCGGACCGGATGGTGATTTTGGCATCAAATACAATGTTGCCAATGGTGGCCCGGCACCGGAAACAGTCACCGAGCGGATTTATGCCCGCACCAAAAAGCTGACAGAGTACAAGATTGCCGAGGCCGCTGCGCCTGACATCAGCCTTGTCGGAACGACGCAGTTTGAGGGCATTATGGTCGAGGTGGTTGACCCTGTGGCCGACTATGCGGCGCTGATGGAAGAGCTGTTTGATTTTGAACTCATCCGCAATGCCATTTCCAATGGCCTGACCCTTTGCTTTGATGCCATGCACGCGATTACCGGCCCCTATGCAATGGAGATTTTGCACAAGCGCCTGGGCGCGCCTCAAGGCAGCATCATCAATGCGGTGCCGTTGGAAGATTTTGGTGGTGGCCATCCAGACCCCAATGTTGTCTGGGCCGCGCCGCTGGTAGACCATCTGATGAGCCCGCACGCGCCGGATTTTGGCGCCGCGTCGGACGGTGATGGCGACAGGAACATGATTCTGGGCCGGGGAATTGTTGTAACCCCTTCGGACTCTCTGGCAGTTCTGGCGGCCAATGCTCATCTGGCCAAAGGCTATAGTGCCGGGCTGGCGGGCATTGCTCGCTCCATGCCCACCAGTCAGGCAGCAGACCGTGTGGCCAGCCGGCTGGGCGTTGGTATTTATGAAACACCCACGGGCTGGAAGTTTTTCGGCAATTTGCTGGATGCCGGTAAGGTGACAATCTGCGGTGAGGAAAGTGCGGGCACCGGCTCCAACCACGTGCGCGAGAAGGATGGCTTATGGGCCGTTCTGCTCTGGCTGAACATTCTGGCGGCGCGCAAGCAGAGTGTGCTGGAGATCGTTGAAGAGCACTGGCGCGATTATGGCCGCAACTATTACCAGCGGCATGATTATGAAGAGGTCGACAAGGCGGCGGCAGAAGAGTTGATGGACTCTCTGCGTGGCAGGCTGGCTTCCATGTCCGGTCAGCGTTTCGGCACGCTTGTTGTGTCAGAGGCAGACGACTTTTCCTATATGGACCCGGTCGATGGCTCACTATCAACCGGACAAGGCATCCGCATTATCTTCTCTGGTGGCTCACGCATTGTGTTCCGGCTTTCCGGTACTGGCACGGTGGGCGCAACGTTGCGGGTCTATCTGGAACTGTATGAGCCCAATGCGGCGCGGCACAATCTGCCGGTTGAAACGGCCCTGGCAGAACTGATTGAAACGGCGGATATTATTGGTGAAATTCGCCAGCGCACCGGCCGCGAACAACCAGATGTGCGCACCTGATACTGGCGGCAAGGCAATGACAGGCACAACTTCTTCGCGCATTGGCCCGCTCTGGTGGCTGGTGGTTCTCACCATTGTCCTGCTGATGGCTGCAACCTTGCTGGCCATGGGGCGTGTGCCCATTTGCGAATGCGGCACCATCAAACTCTGGCACGGCGCAGTCGTCAGTTCTGAAAATTCGCAGCATATTTCCGACTGGTATTCACCTTCGCACTTCATCCACGGCCTTCTGTTTTACTGGGTGACCTGGCTTTTGCTACGTCAGAAATCCATGGGGCTGCGTCTGGCCATTGCAACAGCCGTTGAAGCGCTTTGGGAAATTGTTGAAAACACCGATATGGTGATCAACCGCTATCGCGAAGCCACTATTGCACTCGACTATTTCGGCGACAGCGTGCTGAACTCGGTTTCCGATGCCGGATTCATGATCATAGGCTTTTTGTTCGCCTCACGCATGCCCGTTGCGGTCAGTGTCGGCATTGCCGTGTTTTTTGAACTGCTCACGGCCTACATCATCCGCGACAATCTCACGCTCAATATCATCATGCTGATCTGGCCTATGGACTGGATCAGGGTCTGGCAGGGCGGATGAACAGCGCCAACCGCCAGATCACCGCAGAATTTGGCCCGGCTGCACGGCTGGGTGCTGTTCCCGGCAATGGCGGTGTGCATTTTTCCGTCGTTTCGCAGAATGCCGATTATATTGAACTTTGCTTGTTCGATGCCGGTCAGGCTCATGAGACGCAAAGGCTGAGGCTGCCAGGCCGTGCGGGCGATGTGCATTTTGGTTTTGTACCGGGTCTTCCCCTGGGCAGCCTTTATGGCTTGCGTGCGTATGGACCCTACGCACCACTTCAGGGCCACCGTTTCGACCCGGCAAAATTGCTGGCGGACCCTTACGCCCTGCAACTGGACCGGCCTTTTGCCTATGACCCGGTGTTGTCCGCCCCGCCAGATAGGGCAACAGACACCGCCCCGCTTGTGCCACGCGCCATTGTGGTTGATCTGGCGCGGGATGCCACGCCAATGGCACCGGGCAGACCGGGCTTTACCTACGAGGTTCTGGTGCGGGGCTTTTCCATGCGCCACCCGCATGTGCGGCCGGAAATGCGCGGCACCCTGGCTGCACTGGCTGAACCTGCCGTGCTGGACCACCTGACCAGGCTGGGGGTTGAAACGGTCGAGTTGATGCCGCTTGCCGCCTATGTGGACGAGCGTCATCTGTTTGCGCTGGGGCTCACGAATGTCTGGGGTTACAATCCGATAACCCATATGGCACCCGACCCGCGCCTGGCTCCTGGTGGCTATGCACAAATCCGCAATGTCGTGGCGGCCCTGCACCGTAGAGGCATCAGGGTGCTGCTGGATGTTGTGCTGAACCATTCGGGTGAGAGCGACGAGCAGGGGCCAACCCTTTGCTATCGCGGGCTGGACAACCTGCTCTATTACCGCACCCACCCGGATGATCCCGGCCTGCTGATCAACGATACGGGATGCGGCAACACCATGGCTGTGGAGCGCGAACCGGTGTCGCGACTGGTGATTGATACGCTGCGCTGCTATGTCGAAGCCGCTGGCATTGATGGTTTTCGCTATGATCTGGGAACAGTCCTGGGTCGCGAGGCCGATGGCTGGTTCAACCCGCATGCGCCACTTCTGGAAAAAATCCGGCAGGACCCAGTGCTGGAATCCCGCATTCACGTTGCCGAACCCTGGGATATTGGCCCCGGTGGCTACCAGGTCGGTCATTTTCCGCCGCCATTTCTGGAGTGGCAGGACAGGTTTCGAGATGATGTGCGGCGTTTCTGGCAGGGTGATAGCGGGCTTGCAGGGGCGCTGGCCACGCGGCTGGCCGGTTCGGCAGATCTGTTTCAGGCGTCAGGCCGCCCGCCTTCTGCCAGCGTGAATTTTCTGGCTGCGCATGACGGTTTCAGCCTTGCAGATATTGTGGCCTATCGCAGCAAGCACAATGATGCCAATGGCGAACAGAACCGTGATGGCCACCACGACAACCATTCGTGGAATCATGGGGTGGAAGGACCGTGCGAGGATGCGGCCGTTGTTGCAGCGCGCCTGCGCGATGTCAGGGCAATGCTGGCAACGCTGTTTGTGGCGCGCGGCACCCCGCTTCTGACTGCGGGGGATGAGTTGGGCCGCACCCAGTCCGGCAACAACAATGCCTATGCGCAGGACAATGCAACCGTCTGGCTGGATTGGGAAAATGCCAACACCGACCTGACTGGCTTTGTCCAGCGGCTTGCGCGCTTGCGCGCGGCACACCCGGCATTGGCAGCAGATGAATGGCTGACAGGTGAAAATCTGGCGGATGAGAATTTTCCGGACGCTATCTGGCTTTCAGAGCGCGGGATTATGCGTGCAGAAGACTGGGCAGACACGCGGCGTCACATGCTGGGCCTGTTTCTGCGCAGAGCAGGAGATGGCGTTCTGGCCTTTTTCAACGCCAGTTTTGAAGCCAGCGTGGTTGATATGCCTGCAACCCGGCCTGACCACGGGCTGAAACTGGTTCTGGCATCTGACCGGCCCGAGACTGCGCAACAATGGGTGTCGCAAAGTTTTGTGCTTGGCCCCCGCTCGGTAACGATTCTGGTGGAAGTTGCCATTTAAATTCCTTCAGGTGGTTTTTCCATCTTCCGAAGCGATCCAACTCTCTGTTCTGCCGCATTGTCTTGCCGTTGAAACGATTTCGTTTCAACGGCATATGCTTTAAGCCATCGCAAAACGCGCCGAGCAGCCTTATGCTCTGCGTTCAAAGCCGCAGCCAAAGTCTGGTGCAATGCCAATATATCAGCTTTCAGAAACGATGATTGACCAGATTGCCGCTGGCGAGGTGGTGGAACGCCCGGCAAGCGTGGTCAAGGAACTGGTTGAAAACGCGTTGGATGCCGGCGCAACACGCATTGAAATTGCCACTGCGGGCGGTGGCAAAAGCCTGCTGCGCGTCAGCGACAATGGCGGCGGCATTGCCGTAACCGATCTGCCGCTGGCCATCCGCAGACACTGCACGTCCAAGCTTTCAGACAATCTCGACAATATCCAGACTCTGGGATTTCGCGGCGAAGCCTTGCCATCCATTGGCTCGGTAGCGCGGCTTACCCTGCGGTCCCGACACCGGGAAAGCGGCGCGGATGCACATGAAATCCGGGTGCAGAACGGTCAGGTTGAAGCACCACGCCCCGCCGCCTTGTCACAGGGCACTGTGGTGGAAGTTCGTGACCTGTTTTACTCGGTTCCGGCGCGGTTGAAATTTCTGAAGGGCGAGAAGGCGGAATCATCTGCCATCACCGATGTTGTGCGCCGCATGGCCATCGCCTTTCCACAGGTGCGGTTTGAACTGACGGGCGAAGACCGCACGCCGACAGTATTTGAAGCAACGTCCGACCCATTGGCGCGCATAGCCGCTGTGGTGGGCAAGGAATTTGGCGAAAATGCCCTGCAACTGGATGCGCTGCGGGAGGGCGTAGAGCTGACCGGCTTTGCCGGCCTGCCCACATTCAACCGGGGCAATGCGCTGTTTCAGTTTTTCTATGTCAATGGCAGGCCGGTCCGCGACAAATCCCTGCTGTCAGCAATTCGCGGTGCTTACGCCGATGTTGTGGCCCGGGACAGACATCCCGTGGCGGTCCTGTTCCTGACGCTGGACCCGCGCGATGTGGATGTGAATGTGCATCCGGCCAAGGCCGATGTCCGTTTTCGCGATCCGGGTCTGGTGCGCGGCCTTGTTGTGGGTGCCATTCGTGCGCTTCTGGCAGATAGCGGCATTCGCGCCTCCACCACTGGCGCAAGCGGCCTTATGGCGGCTTTCCGCTCAGGCGCAGCTGAAGAAGGCGGCTCACGCATGCCATCTTTTGCCAGCGATTACCGGCCAGAGCCAAGGCCGGGCAATTACACGCCTGCCAGTTCTCCATTTCGCCCCTTGGCCAGTGGCGGGGGCTTTGCTTCCAATGGCACGCTGCACGGCTTTGAACCGCAGGCAAGATCAGAGCCAAAGCCGGACGCAGAGCCGCGGCCATCACAAGCCAGCCCTGCCCCGGACTTTCCGCTAGGTGCAGCGCGCGCCCAGATTGACAAGGCATTTATTGTTGCTGAAACGAGCGACAGTCTGGTGATTGTGGACCAGCACGCCGCGCATGAAAGGCTGGTTTATGAGGCCCTGAAAACCGCCTTGCACGACCAGCCGCTGCCCGCGCAAATGCTGCTGATACCGGAAATTGTTGAATTGCCGGAAGGCGACGTTGACCGGCTAACGGAGCATGCACCGACATTTGAGCGATTTGGCCTGCGGCTCGAACGTTTCGGGCCGGGAGCGGTGGCGGTGCGGGAAACCCCGGCCCTGCTGGGGCAGTGCGACATCCGGCAACTGGTGAAAGATCTGGCAGACGACCTTGCCGATATTGACAGCCCCGACCGGCTGAAGGCGCGTATAGACCATGTGGCGGCCACCATGGCATGCCATGGCTCGGTGCGCTCAGGGCGCAGCTTGCGACCAGATGAAATGAACGCATTGCTGCGGCAGATGGAATCGACACCAGGCTCCGGCCAGTGCAATCACGGGCGGCCAACATTCATCGAGCTCAAGATTGCAGATATTGAACGTCTGTTCGGACGAAGATAAAAGGCAGGTCAGGGGCTGATGTTTTTCACCCCGGCTTTACGATAGAAAAGAGATGGCGATGATGAACCGCATGGACAGTGGCGGCGAGGCGAAAATCAGTTACCTCGACGGAGATTTTGAGGTTATCCGCCCCGGAGCCTATGTTCTGTGCGCTGTGACCAACCAGTCAATTCCGCTGGATATGCTGCGTTACTGGAGCGTGGCGCGGCAGGAACCCTATGTTGATGCGGCTGCGAGTCTGGAGCGCGAACTGCAGTTGAACCCCGGGCTGCGGAAGCGCTGAGCCTTTTCAGCAAAAGTTTGAAGCCATTGGCGCAAAGTGGTGCATGGCTCAGCCAAAGCGGCGGCGGCTATAGGCGTCGCGCGTCTGGGCAATCAGCCGCTGCTTCAGATCATCCGGCTCGAAAATCAATTCGACATCCAGCACGGCGCTGGCCGCCAGCAACTCATCGGCCAGAGGCCCCTCACCGGCCATTCGCACGCAATCCTTGCGCGTTGTCACCAGTTGCAGACCGTCCCGCTGCGCATCTGCCAGCAAGTCACGCATCTGGTCAGATGACAATGGATGATGGTCTGGAAAAGCGCGGGTCTGCGCAATCTCCGCGCCCGCCTCGCGCAGTGAACGATAGAATTTTTCCGGATCCGCAATGCCGCAAAAGGCCAGCACCTTTTTGTGCAACAAGTCGGATGGCCTCGGCTTCAGGCGCGCTTCGTAAATCGGCTTGCCACCGCGCGCAGTCTGGCGGATAGCGCGACTTCCGGCAGCACCCGTACCAATAACCATCAACGCATCCGCGTGAAGAATCTGGTCTTTCAGCGGTGCGCGCAATGGCCCGGCAGGAATGACCTGCCCGTTGCCGAGGCCGCGCCCGGCATCGATGACAACAAGCGCAAAATCAACCGCCAGCCGGGCGCTTTGAAAGCCATCATCCATGATGATGAAGTCGCAACCGGCTTCTTCCACCATATAACGCGCCCCGGCGACCCTGTCTTTGGCAACGACAGTCAAAGCTGTTTGCGCCAGCAGCAATGGCTCATCACCGGTCAACCGGGCCGAATGTTCATGATAGTCGACGATCAACGGCCCATGTGCCGCACCGCCATACCCTCTGGACAGAATTCCCGGTTGCAGGCCGCTGTCAATCGCTGCATTTGCCAATGCCAGCGCGGTCGGCGTTTTGCCACCGCCGCCCACGGTAAAATTGCCAATGCACAAAACCGGCGCATCCACCGCAACGCGTTGCTTGTTGTTCATACGGCGGCGGGCAACAGCGCCATACAGAGCGGCGGCTGGCAGCAGGGCTTTAGCGGGCCATTGCGCACCACCCCACCAGAAGTCCGGGGTTTCACCCCCCATCATCTGCCATTACCCGTGCGATGCCGGCGGTCAAAATTCAGGCTCAGGCGCATGGGATGCAGAAACGGCTCCAATGCCTGCATGGTGCGAGACAGTGCGCCGCGCATTTCCACCACGCTGGCCTTGGCATTGGTGATCATCGCCGTACGGGTTTCCGGCTCAGTCAGCAAAACATCGATCTGTTCTGCAAGCTGGTCCGCATCGCGCACAATGCGCGCGCCGCCGTTTTTCAAAAGCCGTTGATAGATATCGCGGAAATTCTGCACATAGCGGCCTGATAATATTGCGGAACCTAGCATTGCCGCCTCAAGCGGGTTCTGCCCTCCCTCTCCGCTCAGGGATTTGCCAACGAAAGCAATCTCCGTCAGCCGAAGGTAGAGGCCCATCTCGCCCACCGTATCGCCGAGAAATATGTCGGTGGTTGGATCGGGCAGTTCGCCAAGCGAGCGGCGCGCAACACGAAAGCCTTTGCCCTGAAGCTCGCGAGCGATATCTGCCCCGCGCTCGACATGGCGCGGCACAATAATGGACAAAAGTCGCGGGTGCTTTTCGGTCAGCTTGCGCTGGACCTGCGCAATCATCACCTCTTCACCCTCATGAGTGGAGATGGCCGCAAAGGTTGGCCTGCGCCCGACGGCCTGGGCGATTTCAAGCGCCTCGGTCCTGTCTGTCAGCGGCGGCGGCGTTGTGTCCGCCTTCAGATTGCCGGCCACCGTCACCGCCCGGGCACCCAGCATATGGTAGCGCTCTCCGTCCACCTCCGACTGGGCAACAATATGTGCCAGATTTTCCAGCAGCGCCTCGGCAAGGTAGGGCACGGCCCGCCAACGGCGAAAAGACCGGTCGGAAAGCCGCGCATTGACCAGCACTTGCGGAATGCGCCGCTTGCCAAGCTCCATCAAGGTCATTGGCCAGATTTCGCTTTCGGCAACGATAGCCAGTTCTGGCCGCCAGTGGTCCAGAAAGCGCGAGACGGATGGCTTGAGATCCAGCGGCACATATTGGTGAATGACCGCATCAGACAGGCGCTCTCCAACCAGAGTGGCCGAGGCCACGGTTCCGGTGGTCATGACAATGCGAAAGCCTTCTGCCGCGATGGCGCGCACCAGCGGGGTCACCGCTGCACTTTCACCGATTGAGGCAGCGTGCACCCAGATGACAGGTGCATCATCCGGCCGGGCAACAGCGGTGAAGCCATAACGTTCGCGCCGTCGCAGCGGATCTTCCTTGCCGCGAGAGGCGCGCCAGCCGACATAGGCCCCAAGCATCGGATACGCCAAAGACCCGGCAAGCCGATAGGCTGTCAGCACCCCACGCGCCCATCCATAACTCATGCTGTTTCCCTAACTTCATTCACGCCGTCTGCCAGCGCAATGGCACGCCGGTTGGCCGCTTCTATGGCAAGCGTCACCTCGCGCCGTTTTTCTTCCATGACGCCAGCGTCAGCATCGGCAGGAACGAAAATCGGTTCGCCCATAATGACTGCTATTTGGCCGAATGGCAGGGGAATTGTGGTTTTATCCCAACTTTTCCGCAAAACCCGCCTGCGGCTGGTCACAGCGGCAGAAGGAATGATGGGCCTGCCTGACATGCGGGCAAGGGTGATAATGCCGAGCCCCGCCTCTCTTGGCGTGCCCTTTGGCACATCGGCAATCATGCACACGCCGATATTCTGCCGCAGCGTGCGCACCAGTTGTATCAGCGCCCGCGCCCCGCCTTTTTCAGACACGGCCTGCCGCACGCGACCACCCGAACCACGCACGGTGCTGATGCCGAAACGTTCAACCACATCGGCGTTGACCGCCGCATCGACATTGCGCGAAAGCAGCGCCGCATAGGGCAGTTCACGCGGGCGGAAAAACGGCGCAAGCAGATGTTGGCCATGCCACAGGGCAACGATTGCCGGGTGCTCCTGCGTCAGGATACGGCGCCAATCGGCAGACCCGGCTGCCGGCCGCTGTGTGGCATGCAGCAGCCGAAGAACTCCGTAAATTGTGAAACCGGCCAGAGAAACCATTTTTGGTGAGCGACCAAGCGCGCGCAACCGCAGCCGCAGCTTTTTGCTGCGCGCGGTTTTTGCCCTATGGCCCGTTTCGGTCCTGCCTGCCGGATCCATGTTCATTAATACGCCGCTGCCTCAGCCGACGGAGTCCGCATCCAGCAAACGGTGCAGTGGAACAATGAAGTAGCGCATCGTGGCATTGTCTACCGTTTCCTGCGCTTTGCCACGCCAAACCGAAAGAGCTGTCGCATAATCAGGATAGATCCCGACAATGTCCAGCGCGTTCAGATCATTGAAGCTGATTCCACCCAGATTTTCCATTTCACCGCCAAAAACCAGATGGAGGTGTTGTTTAGGGGTTTTGCCTTCAGTCATCTCACCCAATCCTAGAGCATTTCTCGATGAAACGGAATCGCTTCAACGGCAAGACAATGCGACACAATAAAAGGCCAAAGTGTTCCAAGCGATCTTTGAATCTTCCGAAACACTCTATGCCGATTTGCGCCGGATGCTTCGCATGAAGTGTTTAATTGCGCAAGGAATCTGCAAGCGAACGAACCCGCTCCAGCACTTTATCCCCCCCTGCTACCAGAACATTGTGACGCACAGGATTCAGCCCATAGGAATGTCTGGCTCCGGTAGTGGTCAAAAGCGTGCCACCGGCCCGCTCAAGAATCAGATCCGCGGCAGCGATGTCCCAGTCATTGGCGCGCGGCTGCACAATGGTGCCATCGATCACCCCGTTTGCAACCAGCGCCAACCGATAAGCCAGCGAAGGAATGGGCGGGGCGAAATCAATCAGGTCAGCAGCGCTTTCCGGCAGGCGCTGGCGCACCCTGTCGGGTAATGAAAGCCGCAGTCGGCGACCGGTCGCTGCATCGTCCAGCATCAATGGCGCCCCGTTCAGGGTCGCCTGGCCATCGGCTGTGGCCGCAAAGACTTCGCCGGTGATTGGCGCATAGATCAACCCCGCCGTAGGGCGGCCATTTTCCACGACGGCCAGGGCCACGCACCAGGTTGCCTCGCCCCGCAGAAAAGAGCGTGTGCCATCAATAGGATCGACAATAAAAAACCGGTTTTCCGAGCCGCTTGGCGGTTCAGAGGCGGTTTCTTCCGAAACCCAGCCATAGCGCGGCCGGGCAGAGAACAGATAGTCACGCAGAAAGCCATCCACGGCCAGATCAGCCTGACTGACCGGCGAGTTTCCTTCTTTCCAGAAGACCTGAGGGTTCTGCTGAAAATAGCGAAGCGCGATACGCCCCGCTTCCTTTGCTGCTCCGCTCAAAACTTCCAGATCGTCGGCAGCCACTGCGCCCTACCCTCCTGCAACCGTCATTTCGCCGAGGCCCAATGTCGGACAAACCACAGAAAAACGCGAATCAGCATCGTCGGCCGGCTGTATGCTGGCCAGCATCGCCCGCAAATGTCCGGCGATGGTGAATTCTGCCAACGGCTCTGCCAACTGACCATTGCGAATGCGGTATCCTGAAGCACCGCGGGAGTAATCGCCGGTTACAATATCGGCTCCATGGCCAATCAGTTCGGTGATGTAAATCCCGCCTTCCGCCCGGGCCAGAAGATCAGCCGGAGTTTCCTGCCCCGGAGTCAGCAGCACATTGCTGGAAGATGGTGAAACTCCGCCACCACCACGCGCGGCACGGCCATTGGTTGCCAGCCCCAGCTCTTTGCCGGTTGCGCTGTCCAGCAGCCAGGTTTTCAGAACTCCACCTTCCACCAGTTGCAAAGGCTGTGCGGCCACACCTTCACCATCAAACGGGCGAGAACCCCAGCGGCGCAACAAAAGCGGATTGTCCTCGATGGATATGTTTTCCGGCAGGACTGGCTGCCCCATGCTGTCTTTCAAAAAGCTGGAGCCACGTGCAATGGAAGCGCCGTTGATTGCCGACAGAAGATGGCCAATCAAACCCCGTGCGACACGCGGGTCAAAGACGATCGGGTAATGTCCAGTTGCCAGCTTGCCGGGGTTCAAGCGGGCAATGGTGCGCTCTGCGGCATTGCGGCCGATGGTTTCCGGCATTTCCAGGTCGTCATAGTAAATTCTGGAATCGAAATCATAGTCTCGCTGCATGCCGGTGCCATCACCGCCAACCAGGCTGACAGAGCGCGAAAAGCCGGACCGACGCTGCATTCCGGAAAAACCGCCAGAGGTTACAAGAATCAGCCCGACAGAACCACAGGATGCGGATGCCCCGCCAGAATTGGTGATACCCGCAACCGCCAGCCCCGCCGCCTCAGCCGCCAGTGCATGTTCCTTCAGCTCTTCTGCCGGTACGTCCGTTGCATCAAACAGGTCAAGCTCGGGAATGTCCTGCGCCAAAAGCGCCGGATCTGCCAACCCGGCATAGGGGTCCACCGGCGAAACACGGGCCATGGCCACGGCCCGCTCTGCCAGACGCTCCGGGTCGGCAGAAAAATCGGCGGAAACCGAAGCAACCCGCCCGCCGTAGAAGACCCGCAACGAAACACTGTCCGATTCCGAAGAGTCTGTCTGCTCCACTTTGCCAAGCCGAACCTGAACCGAGCGCGAGCTGGACCGGGCAATGGCGGCATCTGCGGCGTCAGCTCCTGCCCGCATGGCAGCGGCAACCAGATTTTTTCCGATGGTGAAAAGGTCTTGCGTTCTGTTGGTCATGGTCCGGCCTGTTGCATACAGACCGACATGTAACAGCAAAAGGATATAGCTCAACCGTGGAATCGAAATTTCACGCCCGGCTGACCTCAATGTCAAAGCCGCGCAACTCGCACAAGGCGGCAATCTTGCGCTTCAATTCCTCACGCAGATGGGCGGTTTCCGCCAGAATTGTGCGCACCCGCAGAAAATCCAGCACGCGATAGGGCGAAACCGGCGGCGCAACCACCAGATCCGGTGGTGAATGCGCCAGTTTGGCTTGAATGATCGCATGCATCATCAGTTGCGAAGAGCCGAACATGGTATCGATGGGTGACGGCAGCTTGTCGCTCGTCTGCAGCGGTCCGCCGGTCACATCCACCGCAATGCTCAAATCCACCCGCCCTGCCAGCAGGTCAAACGGCAGCGGATCGCAAATTCCGCCATCGATCAACACCTGCCCATCGCGCCGCACCGGGCGAAAAATGGCCGGCAGCGCCGCGGATGCGGCAATGGCGCTCAAAAGATCTCCCGTTTCAAGCGAGCGCACTTCACCCGCGTAGAAATCGGTCGCAGTGATCGACATGGGAATAGCAAGGTCTTCAAACCGCAGGGGCAGTTCCAGTGGCAGAAATGCGCCCACCACCCGCTCGGCATTCAACTGCCCCAGCCGAAACCCGCCATCGGCGCGGAATTCGGCAAAGGTCGATGGGCGGGTTCGCCACAGACGACTGGCAACCAGCCGCTTGTTGCCCAGCATCTCCACCACAAACTCCTCAACCACGGCCGCGGGCATGCCGGCGGCATAGGCTGCGCCAATCAATGCGCCAATGGAGGTGCCGGCAATACGGTGCGGCTTGATGCCAAGGTCGTCAAAGGCATGCAGCGCATGCACATGTGCCAGCCCGCGGGCGCCGCCGCCACCAAGCGCCAGCCCGATGCGAGGGCAAGCGCCGGTTTCCTCAATCAACGCCTCCCCGGCAAAATCCGGTGAAAACGAGTCAGCGCCCATGGCTAATTTCCGATTGCGGGTCCAACTGTGACAATTGTCGGTTCAGCCGTCAACAAGCGATCCGCCATGGCTTTGACCTCATCCATCGTCACCGCATCAATCAACGCTTCGCGCTCATTGATGTAGTTTACACCAAGCCCGTCCAGTTGAATGCCGACAAGCGTGGATGCAATACCAAGCGATGATGAAAGATTTTGCACTGCATAAGCGCCTTTGACATAGGCCTTGGCTTTGTCCAGCTCTTCTTCATTGGTGCCGTCTGCCGCCAATCTCTGCATCTGCTCCCGGATGACATCAATGCTTTCGCCAGCACGGTCTGCCCGGGTGGCGGTATAGGCCATCATGAACGCAGCGTGGTCATAGTCCACCAGGTTCGAGCCGACTCCATAGGCCAGACCGCGCTTTTCACGCACTTCCGAATACAGCCTGGAGCTGAACGTGCCGCCGCCCAGTATATGGTTCATCAGATAGGCCGCAAAAAATTCCGGGTCGTCGCGCTGAATGCCCGGCAAAGCTATCTGAATATTGGTCTGCGGCACCGCCAATTCCACATGCTCGCTCTTGCCGATAACGGGCTGCACATCCGGCACGGATGTCAGCTCGGCCTTGTCCGGAAGATTGCCGAAAACCTCATCCAGACGCTTTCCAAGCCGCTCGGCATCAATGGCACCCACAACGCCTATCACCAGATTGTCCTTGGCAAAGGCCCGGTCGCGGAAGGCCCGCATATCGTCCACGGTGACCGCGTTCAGCGTTTCAACCGTTCCTTCGGTAGGGCGGGCATAGGGGTGGTCAGGAAAAACTGTCCGGCGGAAAGCCTCGCTGGCCAGTGTTCCCGGATCATTGCGATTGGCAATAATTCCGGTTTCAATCTGGCTGCGGATACGCTGCACCGGCTCCTCATCCAGCCGGGGCTCATTCAGCGCCAGACGCAACAGGTCAAATGCCACATCCTCATTGGCAACAATCGTGCGGAAATTGCCGCCAAAATTATCATAGGTGGCGCTGAACGACAGGCTCACGCCGAACTCATCCAGCCGCGCCTGGAAGGCCTGACTGTCTATGTCGCCCGCTCCCTCGTCCAGAAGGCCGGACAAAAGATTGGCCATGCCATCCCTGCCCTGCGGGTCTTCCGTGGTACCCGCGCCCTTGAACGCAAAGCGCATGGCAACCAGCGGGTTGGTGTAATCTTCCACCAGAAGCGCGTGAATGCCGCCCGGACTTGTCACTTCCTGAATATCAATGGCAGCGGCAGGCGCGGCATAGGCCAGAACGCCACTTAAGGCCGCAACGAGCGCTGTGGTTCGTACAAACATCATTCCCGTGTTTCCTTGCTGCGTCGCGCTCATCGCTTATTCCTCCGACCCTGCAGCCGCAGGCAGCAGATAGCCGGTCACAGCTCCACGCGGCTGCAGATAGGCCGATGCGACAGCCTTCACATCATCCACTGTCACCGCCTCAATACGTTCCGGCCAGGATTCCACATCGGCAATGCTGCGCCCGGTCGACAGCGCAACTCCATAACGGCGCGCCAGCGATGTCTGGCTGTCGCGCTGGTAAATCAACGCGTTGCGCACACGGTTTTTGGCCGCGGCCAGTTCATCTTCGGTAATTCCATCGGCAACAATTTTTGCCAGCTCGCCATCCAGCGCCGCTTTCAGCTCTTCAATCTCCGCACCACCGCGCGGTGTGCCATAGGTTATGAACTGCCCTTCCATCAAGGAACTGCCCTGATAATAGGCGCCCACATCTGCGGCTATCGGGTTTTCCACGACGAGCTGTCGATAAAGGCGGCTGGTGGTGCCGCCGCCGAGCACATCTGCCAGAATATCCAGCGCCTCGGATTCGCCCGGCTTCGCCAGTCGTTCAGAAGGCACCACAAAGGCCGTCTGTACACTTGGCTGCGTCACGCGCGCATCTGCCAGTGTTACCGTGCGGTCGGTGAGTGATGGCGGCTCAAGCGGGCGCACCCTTTCACCCGGATCAGCGCGGCGTGCAACCTGGCCGAAAGTCTTTTCCGCCAGTTCGCGAACCTGTTCGAGCGTCACATCGCCTGCCACAATCAATGTCGCATTGTTGGGCGTGTAATATCTATCGTAAAAGGCGATCGCGTCTTCCCGCGTCAGCCCCTGCATTTCGCTTTCCCAGCCGATCACCGGTGTTCCATAAGGGCTGTTGAGGTAGATCGTCGCCTGCATTGCCTCTGAAAGCTGCGATGAAGGGTCATTGTCCACCCGCATGCGCCGCTCTTCCAGAATAACGTCACGTTCCGGCAGGACTGCCGCATCATCCAGCACCAGATTTTCCATCCGGTCCGCTTCAAATGCCATCATTTCCTCCAGCGCAGAGACTGGCACGCGCTGGAAATAGGCGGTGTAATCATAGGAGGTGAATGCATTTTCCTCACCCCCGATATCCGAAACAGCGGCCGAGAACACACCGGCCGGATGCGTCTTTGTTCCCTTGAACATCAGATGTTCAAGAAAATGCGCGATGCCGGATTTTCCCGGATGCTCATCGGCCGAACCCACCTTGTACCAGACCATCTGAGTTACAACCGGCGCACGGTGATCGGGAATCACCACAACCTGCAAGCCATTATCAAGGGTGAAGCTGGAGATCTGCGAGGCCATGGCCTCAGACTTTTCAATTGCATCGCCCGTGGTTGCCGATGTGGTTGCCGGGGTCGCCAAAGCCGTGCCGCAAAGCAAAAAAACTGCCAGTGCCGCGGTGAACGGGCGGGCGGCGGGTCGAAAAATGGACATCATCGTCAATTGCGCTTCCTTGCAGCATCGCTACGGTGAGTTCGAGATATGACCGTTCCAGACCTGCGGCGCAATTTACGTTTTTGTAAGGCAGGACTTCACCCGCGGCGGAAAAACCGCAGGATGCTGGCCCCCATATCCCGCTCATCCACCTGTTCCAGCCCGTCGACGGGTGAGAAAGGTGCCTCTTTGCCCTCTTCCAGCATCACCACGGCGCCTTGCCGCAGCCAGCCACCAGCAATGGCAGATGCCAGCGCGGCCTCACCCATTCTTCGGCCATAGGGTGGATCAGCCAGCAACAGGTCAAACGGTTCAACCGTACCCGCTTCACCCAGTCGGGTGGCATCACGTCGGAAGATTTTGGTGCGGCCAGCCAGACCAAAAGCTTCCACATTGGTGCGGATCAGGCCACGCCCCTCCACCCCGTCTTCAATGAACACACAAAAGCGTGCGCCGCGCGACAAAGCTTCGAACCCAAGCGCGCCCGTGCCAGAAAAAAGGTCCAAAACCCGGGTGCCTTCAAACCGGAAACCCAACCCGTGTTCCAGGATATTGAACAGGCTGCCTCGATGCCGCTCGGACGTCGGGCGGATATCGTCCGACTTCGGAGCGGCCAGAGCACGGCCACGAAACTCGCCCGCAACAATTCGAAGCATCAGCCAGACGCCTTACGATCGAGGGCCGCGTGGCGTGCGCGGCCTGTCGCCATCGCGACGTGGACCGCGCGGCTTGTCTCCCGTCGGCCGTGGCCGGTCGCCTGAAGGGCGTGGCGGACGTGGCTTGTCGCTGTCCCAACGTGGCCGGTCGCCATCACGCGGTGCGCGTGGTGCATCGCCATCCCGGCGCGGGCGGTCACCCGCGGGGCGCGGTGAACGTGGCTTGTCGCTGTCCCAACGTGGCCGGTCGCCATCACGCGGTGCGCGTGGTGCATCGCCATCCCGGCGCGGGCGGTCACCCGCCGGGCGTGGGCCGCGTGGTTTGTCGCCATTGCGATCGGAACGGAATCCGCTTTCCCGCCGGTCTGAAAACTGCTTGCGTTCTTCCTGCTCGGCCCGCTTTTTGTCGCCAAGAGCGCGCGCACCGGGTGCCATCCAGACATTGGCAGAGCGTCGGCCTGCCGATGGCGGTGCACGCTTTGGCCTGTCATCCGTGCCGGAAGATCTCTCGCGGGAGTCCCGACCGGCCCTGTCATCTCTTTCTTCACGGCCAAAGCGCGGTTTGCGCTCCGCGCCCTCGCTTTTAGGACCGCGCTCTCTGGTATCAGACCGGTCCGAACGCTCCGGCCGTGGCGGCCGGGTATCCAGCCGCCCCAATGCATCGGTGCGCTTGGCCTCACCCATCTTTTTCTTGTTGGGTCGCGCGTCAGATGCGCTGATCCATTCCTTGCCCTCACGCGCGTCGGGTGCATCACGACGCGGTTCCGCCTTGACCGGCTTGTTGGAGAACTCATTGACAATCGGCGCGTCGAAATCCGCTCCCGATTCTGCAATCAACCGCTCACCCAACTGATCCCGCAGGGTGCGGCCTTTGATTTCCATAACGGCACCTTCGGAAAGATCGCCAAGCTGGAACGGGCCGAATGACACGCGGATAAGCCGGTTCACTTCAAGCCCCAAATGGCCGAGAATTCGCTTGACCTCGCGGTTCTTGCCTTCCCGTAGTCCAACCATCAGCCAGACATTGGAACCTTGCTTGCGGTCCAGAGTCGCTTCCACTGCGCCATAGAACACGCCATCAATGGCAATGCCCTGCCGCAGCTCATCCAGTTGTTCCTGCTTGACATCGCCATGCGCCCTTACCCGGTAGCGGCGCAGCCAGCCGGTGGCAGGCAGTTCCAGCGTGCGGGCCAGTCCGCCATCATTGGTCAGCAGCAACAGGCCTTCAGTGTTGATGTCCAGCCGGCCAATGCTCAGGACACGCGGCATATCCGGCGGCAACTGGTCAAATACCGTGGCCCTGCCTTCAGGGTCACGATTGGTTGTCACCAGTCCGGCCGGCTTGTGAAACAGCCACAGACGGGTGCGTTCAATGGCGGGCAATGGCGCGCCATCCACTTCAATCCTGTCGCGCGCCGTCACATCAATGGCAGGCGACGTCAGCACTTTGCCATTCAGGGAAACCCGGCCGTCCGCAATCATGCCCTCGGCATCCCTGCGCGACGAAATTCCGGCCCGGGCCAGGCGCTTGGCAATCCGCATCGAGCCATCATCAGCCGGTTCTTCGCGGCGGGTCCGAACCGGCCCTGCATCTGCCCGATCGTGCGAAAGCTTGCCGTGGCTTCTCGGCGTTTTCTGCGTACCGTCGGCGTTCACACCAGCGTGCGATTTCGTGCCATGGCTGCGCGCGCGAAACGGTTTGTCTGCGCCGCCTTCACGTCGGCCTTCCGGCTTGTCCCTGCTGCCGCCGAAACGGCGCTCGCCACCATCAGACCGACCATTGCGCCGCTGATCATCGCGGCCATCTCTATCATTCATTTTCTCGTCCAGTATTCTTGTCGGGCCTTGAACCGCTTCATGTGACCGTCGATCACGTGAACCGTTCCAACTCTTTTGTTTTGTCGCATTTTCCTGCCGTTGGAACGGAACCGTTTCAACGGGAAATGCTGTGGCGGCATTCCGTGGCGGGCGTAAATTGCGGCTTTCATCCCTGCAGGTGCGCTACTACCGCCCTTTTGCATGAAAAACCGCTTCGCACTTTTCAATTGGATGCTTTAACAGTTCCGGCACGATCAAACGAGGGGGCAATTTTGACTAGCGGCAATTTCATGCAAATAGCCCTTGCCGAGGCGCAGGCGGCGGCAGAGCGTGGAGAAGTGCCGGTTGGCGCTGTCGTCGTTCTGGGTGGCACCATCATTGCCCGTGCCGGCAATGAAACCCGGCAGAACAACGACCCGACTGCCCACGCAGAAATTGTGGCGATACGCCGGGCTTGTGAAGTGCTTGGGCAGGAAAGATTGCCGGGGGCCGACCTGTATGTAACCCTTGAACCCTGCGCCATGTGCGCAGCGGCCATATCCTTCGCCCGCATCCGACGCCTGTATTTCGGCGCGATCGATGAAAAAGGCGGCGGGGTGGAACATGGTGCGCGGTTTTACTCGCAGCCGACCTGCCACCATGCGCCGGAGGTCTATTCCGGCATTGGCGACATCGCCAGCACCAACCTCTTGCGCGGCTTTTTTCGCGGCAAGCGCGATTTGTAAAGCGGCTGAAACCCGCGGGTCAGAATGGCAGTGAATCGCGGATTTTGGCACCAAGCGATTTGGTGCCCTGTGCGCGGCGCTGCTTCACATCTTCGTCCACGCCCTGATCGCCAACCGGTGCACTGGCCGATGGCTGACGGTAGTTAACCGGCGGCTCGGAAAGGTAGCGGCGCTGACCCGGCACGCCATATTGCGTGGCGCGTGCCTGGCTGACCTGCTGTCCCTGTCTGGTCAGGTCCTGCGGATTAACCCAGTTGTCTTCACCATTAAGGCGGGTATTGCCACCTGCAGGCGCGGCAACGCCTGTGCGGTAGTCTGCGGGAAGCGGCGCGCCACCGGCAGTGCTTTCCGCTGCCGCCATCCTGCGGGCTCTTTGAACTTCGGGTGAAACCGGCCAGCTCGGATCATTCGCGGCCGAAGTTGCCTCACGCGGTGCCGGCAGCGTTGTCATGTTCTGCGGGCGCACCAGTTCAGGCCGCGGCTGATAGGATATGCTTTGCTTGTTGGTGGAACCAATGGCGACGATATTGTCCAGATCGCTCAACATCTGTTCGCCCTGCGTGGCACCGGTGCCATATGTCGGCCCGACACAGCCGGCAACGAGCAGGCCGCTGACGCCAAGCAACGCCATCTGTATCGTCCGGCGAGAGTTTTTAATGCTCATTGACCACCCATTCCAATCTTTTGCCAACGCACAATCCAGACGTGCATCAGGCCCGAGGTCTGATTACACGCAATTCCGGCAAAATTACAGTGCCGGATCATCAAGCAACTACAACGCCTAGCGCGCGCAACTCACGCAGGGCTTCCGCATCCCGCAGAGTAACATCCGGAAACTCCGAATCACTACCAACATCGGGTTGAATTTTCCATGAACGTGAGCATTTGCGACCCTCGGCCAAGCGGTGGACAATAGCCACCTCCGGCACCTCGGCCAATCGGAATGCTCCTTCCGGAGCAGCCTCGCCGGTCACCGTCAGGTCGCTGGTAATGGCGATCTCGGCAAAGTCCAGAGATGCAATGAGCGCCCTGAGCCCATCATCGGCAATGTGCACAACCGGCGCAGCCTCCAGTGAAGAGCCAATTTTCTTGGCGCGCCGTTCTTCTTCCAAAGCGCCCATGACCACACGGCGAACCCGCCGCACATCCCGCCAACGCGCTGCCAGCGCCTCATTCTGCCAGCGCGGATCCACGGGGCGGAACTGCTCCAGATGCACCGAAACGGCTGCTGGGTAGCGTTCCAGCCATGCTTCTTCCATGGTGAATGGCAACAATGGCGCAAGCCATGTCACCAACCGGTCGAACAATTCGCGCACCACCTGCAATGCCGCTTTGCGGCGTGGCGATGATGGAGCGTCGCAATACAGGGCATCCTTGCGGATGTCGAAGTAGAAAGCCGACAGTTCCACAACCGCGAAGTCAACCAGAGTGCGCGAAATGCGCTTGAAGTCGAAGCTGTCATAGGCTTTCAGCACAATGGCTTCCAGCTCTGTCAACCGGTGCAGCATCAGCCGCTCCAGCTCCGGCATATCTTCGACTGCCATGGTCTCGCCCGTATCGTGGGAAAGAGTGCCGAGCATCCAGCGAACGGTATTGCGCAACTTGCGATAGGCGTCGATATTGGTTTGCAGAATGGTTTTGCCCAGCCGCAAATCTTCCGAATAGTCGGAAGAAACCACCCACAGGCGCAGAATATCGGCGCCAGACTGGCGGATCACTTCCTGCGGCGTCACCACATTGCCAAGTGATTTCGACATTTTGCGGCCTTCTTCGTCCATGACAAACCCGTGCGTCAGCACTGCGTCATAAGGCGCGCGCCCGCGGGTTCCGCAGCTTTCCAGAAGCGAGGAGTGGAACCAGCCACGATGCTGGTCAGAACCTTCCAGATACAGGTCCGCGGGCCATTTCAGATCCGGTCTTTTTTCCAGACAGAATGCGTGTGTGCAGCCGGAATCAAACCAGACATCCAGGATATCGCGGACCATGGTCCAGCGGTCACCATCATGCGCATTGCCAAGAAAGCGCTCTTTTGCGCCATCTGCAAACCACGCATCGGCACCTTCCTGCGCGAATGCGGTCAGGATGCGCTCGTTCACCGCCTCGTCCATCAGCACTTCGCCGCTCTCGTCCACGAAAACGCAGATCGGCACACCCCAGCTGCGCTGGCGCGAAAGCACCCAGTCAGGGCGTTCGGCAATCATGCCGCGCAGGCGATTCTGGCCGGAGGCGGGCACAAACCGTGTTTCCTCGATCGCCTTCAGCGCCACTTCGCGCAGCGTTTCGCCACCCAGATCCTTGTCCATATGCACAAACCACTGCGGCGTGTTGCGGAAAATTACCGGCTTTTTCGACCGCCATGAATGCGGATAGGAGTGCTTCAACCGCCCGCGCGCAATCAGGTTGCCCTGTGCAACCAAAGCATCAATCACCCGCTGATTGGCATCGCCCTTCTTGCCCTTGTCATCAATCACCCGCGCCGGACCTTCTGCGGAATCCGGGCCAAGACCTGGCACTTCACGCGTGTAGAAACCGCCGTCATCCACAGTGAATGGTATGGCGGTGTCTATGCCGCGCGCTTCCAACTGCCGCCGATTGGCAATGAAGGCGTCAAAGTCTTCCCGGCCATGGCCGGGTGCCGTGTGCACAAAGCCGGTTCCGGCGTCATCGGTCACATGGTCGCCGGCCAGCAACGGCACGGCGAAGCCATAGGCACCATCAATGCCGCTGACCTTTTCCCAACCACGGAGCGGATGGTCGCATACCAGTTCGGCCAGAACAGTGGCGGGCACATCGCCAACTCTTTTGTAGCCGCCTTCCGGCACACGCGCCTTGGCCAGAACATCGCCAGCCAATGCATCGGCCAGCACAAACCGGTCTCCGGCCATAGCCCAACGCGGCGCAGCCTCGTCATCAGGCGCCGTGACTTCATACACGCCATAGGCAACTTTTGGACTGTAGCTGATGGCCCGGTTGGCTGGCAGCGTCCAGGGTGTGGTGGTCCAGATCACGACGGATGCACCGGCAAGCTCGGCATTGCCGCACACCGGAAACTTGACCCAGACGGTATCGGACTCATGGTCGTGATATTCAACCTCAGCCTCGGCCAAAGCGGTGCGCTCGACAACCGACCACATGATCGGTTTGGATCCGCGATAAAGCTGTCCGCTCATGGCAAATTTGATCAGTTCGCCGGCAATCACCGATTCCGCGTCAAAAGACATGGTCAGGTAAGGGTTCTTGAAATCCCCCTCCACGCCAAGGCGACGAAACTCTTCCGACTGCACGCCCACCCAGTGCGTGGCAAACTCACGACATTCGCGCCGAAACTCGTTGATCGGCACGTCGTCCTTATTCTTGCCCTTGGCCCGGTACTGTTCCTCGATCTTCCACTCGATCGGCAGGCCATGGCAGTCCCAGCCCGGAACATAGTTGGCATCATAGCCGCGCATCTGGAAAGAGCGGGTGATCGCATCTTTCAACACCTTGTTCAGGGCATGGCCAATGTGCAGATTGCCGTTGGCATAAGGGGGGCCGTCATGCAGAACATATTTTGGCCGCCCGCTGCCTGCCTGACGCAACTTGCCATAAAGATTCATCGCATCCCATTTTTCCAGCCATTTCGGCTCGGCCTCCGGCAATCCGGCACGCATGGGAAACTGGGTCTGCGGCAAATAAAGCGTCGTGGAATAGTCAAACTTGGTGTCGGTCATTGCAATGGCTTTTCATCAAGAGGCCGAAACTGGCTGTGCAGCGGCAAGTGCATCAGGTCTGCCCACATCACTGCGCGGGCGCAAAACATCGTCCCGGCCCCGCCCCTCTTAACAGAAGCGCGAAACCGGGCCGGTAATTCGTATGGCGCAATGACAATCGTGTTCCAGTGGCAACATGGCGTCTCTGTATCAAGCTGCGCGCTTGCGATAAAGGGGCATTTCAGGCGTTGGTCACAAATGCCAGGTGCCTGTCAATTTCCGACAGCGGTTCAGCCCGGGCCAAAATCTGCCGCGCAACTTCGGTATCAGCATCCATCTGCCGTATCAGTGCATCAACGTTGTCAAATTTCAGTTCACCGCGCAAATATGCAAAAATCGAAATAACGGCTTCTTCCCCATACAGGTCGCCGGAAAAATCGAGGAGAAATGTTTCAAAGACCGGTGCGCCGTCATCAAAGGTTGGTCGCCGCCCGAAACTGGCAACGCCGCCATGCAGGCTGCCATCTGCCCGGCGAAAACGCACTGCATAAATTCCGTGCGCCAGCAGGCAATCATCCGCAAGCTGCATGTTGGCAGTCGGATAACCAAGGCTGCGCCCCAGTTTGCGGCCATGCTCCACGGTGCCGGAAACCATCCAGCGATAGCCCAGAAGGCTGTTCGCCCCGGCAATATCTCCAGCGGCCAGGTCCACCCGAACCCGGCTTGAGGACACGACCGCACCGCCTTCGTCATCAAACTCGTCCACCACCGTCACACCAAAGCCAAGCTCGTGCCCGGCCTGAATCAATGTTGCCGGCGTGCCGGCGCGCCTGGCGCCATACTGGAAATCATAGCCAACAACGACATGGCGGGCGGCAAGCTGTTCAAGCAGAATGTTGCGAATGAAGCTTTCCGCCGACTGGGCCGCGAATTCGCGGGTGAATGCCTGCTCCACCACCGCATCGAAGCCCAGAACCGAAAGAATTCGTGCTTTCAGGGGTGCGGCGGTGAGCCGGGCGACCGGCTGGTCCGGCTTGAACACCGTGCGCGGATGCGGCTCGAATGTCAGGCAGACCAATGGCACACCCAACCGTGCCGCCTCATCTTTTGCGCGGCCCAGCACTGCCTGGTGGCCACGATGCACGCCGTCAAAATTGCCGATTGCAACCACACAGCCCTTAAGCTCTGCGGGCAGATCAGCAATATCGCCAATGCGTGTCAAACCGGCACTCACCGCAGGCTCTCGATAGCGTATTGCGCAACAAGGCCGCGTTGCCGCAACGCGTCTGTCAGCGGCCCGGCCTCCATGGCAACGTCCTGCAGCTCTACTTCGTGGATACCACGTATGACCAGCAATGCATCCGCGCCGAAACCATTGGCCCCGGCAATGTCGGTGAACAGCCCATCTCCAATGCACAGAATGCGCTTGCCAGCGGCATCTGCCACCCGTGCGGCCAGCTCATAAATCGGCGCATGCGGCTTGCCTGCCAGGAACACCTTGCCTCCCAGTGCTGAATAGGACTGGGCCAGCGCCCCGGCACAATAAATCAGCCTTTCACCGCGATGCACCACAATGTCCGGATTGGCACAGACCATATCCAGGCCGCGCGCTGCAAATCCGGCCAAAAGATCCGCATAATCTTCCGGCGTCTCGCGCTCATCATGAAACAGACCGGTTGCAGCAATGCTTTGCGCCTCGTCTGCCTGCACCAGTTCAACATCCAGCCCGGCAAACAGATCAATGTCCCGCTCAGGCCCTAGGTGAAACAATTTGCGCGGCCCGGACTTGATCAGGGCTCGCGTGGCATCTCCCGACGTGACGATGGCATCATAGGCACTTCGCGAGAAGTTCAGCACACCGAGTTGCTGGGCCACAGCCTCGCTGGTGCGGGGTGAATTGGTGAGCAGCACCACCTTGACGCCCTGATTGCGGGCAGCCGTCAATGCCGCCTCTGCCGCAGGCGACTTGACCTCACCATTGTGCACAACACCCCAGACATCGCAGAACAGCACATCATACTGCCCGTCCACGTCCGACAGCCGGTCAATCCTGCGAAGAGACGCCATACTCTCACTCATGCCCGCTCACCCAAAACATTTTAATCGCCGCAGGCCTACGCATACCGGCCCGCCCCGTCAACCGCCATCATCACCGGTTTTTTCGGTTTGCCAGGGTGTTATATCAAGTGCTTGCTCGTTCAACCACTGTTGCAGTGCATCAATTTCGGCAGCAGGCCAAACAAGTGCAATGTAGGTATCCGGCCGCAACAGGCAGGCGGTGTCGCTGACAAATCCCGCATTGGCGCAGGTATCATCCCATCCGAACACATGCAGTGGCACGCTGTTGTCTGCGCACCAATGTTGCAGCGCATCGCCCGGCCTGCCGTAGACATGGATCTGCCAGCCTAGGGCGTTCAGGGATGCATAATTGTCCTGCCTTGGATTGTGCACCCAGGGCAGCCGCTCACCACCCTGCACACTGCCAGATACGCCCGCACTCAGCGGTCCCTGCCGGTAGTTGAGCATTGTCTGCGACAACACACGGAAAAGGCGCTCACGCAGTTTTTCCAGCCTGCCGGCAAGCGGCACGACCAGAGGCGCAATGCGTGTGCGCACAAAGCGCGCAAGATTGCCGGGCGACGTGGCCAATGTGAACACACGGTCTGTGGTTGCCACCAGTTGCACAGCGAATGCCCTGCGCTCTGACTGGTAGGTGTCCAGCAGACGATCGGGGGCTTTGCCGCCCAGAACTGCGGCCAGTTTCCAGGCAAGGTTAATGGCATCTCCAATGCCCGTGTTCATGCCCTGCCCGCCCGCGGGGCTGTGGATATGCGCGGCATCCCCCGCCAGGAAAACGCGTCCTTTGCGGAAACTGTCCACCACCCGATGATGCGCGCGATAGGTGGAAAACCAGTTCACCTTATCAATGCTCAGCTGCATGCCTTCCATTGCCCGATGGGCCACATCGGCAAATGTCAGGTCTTCCGGCTTTACACCCGGCTGTTCCTGCAAAGTGCCGATGAGGCGCGCCTCACCCGACGGCCCATAAGACAGAAGTGCAAGAAAATCCGCGTGATCCAGAACAACGTGTATCTGCCCGTCCGCGACCGGGCCGGACAAGTTGACGTCCGCAACATAATAGAATCGGTCATAGGTGCCGCCGGGAAAAGCAATGTTCAATTTCTGGCGAACAACAGAGCGCGCACCATCGCAGCCAGCCAGATACAGCGCCTGCGCAATGCTGCGTTCGCCAGGCGTGGTTTCAATGACGGCTTCCACCCAGTCACCCTTGTCCTCAAAACTGATCAGGGCCGTGTCCCGCTCAACCATGACGCCACGTCGGGCCAGCTGCTCCTCCAGCATTTTTTCATGCTGATCCTGTGGATAGACCAGAACATAAGGATAGGGCGTCAAGGCTTGTCCCACCCCGGCAAAATCAATATGCGCCTGCCGTTTGCCCTCGATCCACAGATTAATCGCCGGGTTGGGATGTCCCGCGGCCACAACAGCTTCTGCCATGTCTGCCTGCCGGTAAAGTTCCAGCGTGCGGGCCTGCACCACCATGGCCCGCGAGGTTTGGCCCGGGCCGGGTGCCTTGTCGATGATCCGAACCTTTACCCCCTGCATTGTCAACCAGAGGGCCAAAGTCAGCCCTGTGGGCCCTGCTCCTGCTATCAACACTTCATCGCGCATCGGCAATCCTTTCCGCGGGCCTTTCCGCGGGCGCAAACTCAAAGGCAGGGCAGCAACATACAGAATTTTCAAGCTGGATCGAGCGACAGCAGTTCCAAAATGCCATTCAGAAAAAATTCAGGAAGAAATTTTCCGTGCCATTGACAAGCTGAAGGGGGTCAACCTATCTGAGGGTCGTTAGCACTCTCCTCAGGTGAGTGCCAAATCCATCAGGGCCGAAATGCTGAAAAGGTTTTGGCCTTCTCATAGAAACGCCCGTCCCATTCAAGTGAGGGTCTGACGATATGGCTAACGTGAACTTCCGTCCCCTGCATGACCGCGTGGTTGTGCGCCGCGTGGAGTCCGAAACCAAGACTGCCGGTGGCATCATTATTCCTGACACCGCCAAGGAAAAGCCACAGGAAGGCGAAGTTATCGCCGTTGGCGCTGGTGCACGTGACGAAACGGGCAAAATCAACCCGCTGGACGTCAAGGCAGGCGATCGCGTTCTGTTTGGCAAATGGTCCGGAACTGAAATCAAGATCGGCGGCGAAGACCTGTTGATCATGAAAGAATCCGACATTCTCGGAATCGTTGGCTGAAAACAGCCACCAACCGATTTCTGAAATCTTGAAACGGCGAGGCCCATTGGGGAACGCCGGGGAGACACCAACATGGCAGCTAAAGAAGTAAAGTTCTCAAGCGATGCACGCGACAGGCTTCTGCGCGGCGTCGACATTCTGGCCAACGCAGTTAAGGTAACACTGGGCCCAAAAGGCCGTAACGTTGTTATCGAAAAGTCGTTTGGCGCACCGCGCATCACCAAGGACGGCGTTTCCGTTGCTCGTGAAATCGAGCTGGAAGATCGCTTTGAAAACCTTGGCGCACAGCTTCTGCGCGAAGTTGCTTCCAAGACCAACGACAAAGCTGGCGATGGCACAACCACTGCTACCGTTCTGGCTCAGGCTATCGTCCGTGAAGGTGCAAAGGCTGTTGCTGCCGGCATCAACCCGATGGATCTGAAGCGCGGCATCGACCTGGCAGTTGCAGCAGCTATCGCTGACCTGCAGGCTCGCTCCAAGAAAATCTCCACTTCGGCTGAAGTGGCGCAGGTTGGCACAATTTCGGCAAATGGCGACAAGGTCGTTGGCGAAAAGATTGCTGAAGCCATGCAGAAGGTTGGTAACGAAGGCGTTATCACCGTTGAAGAATCCAAGGCTTTGGAATTCGAACTGGAAACCGTTGAAGGTATGCAGTTCGACCGTGGCTACCTCTCCCCTTACTTCGTCACCAATGCTGAAAAGATGGTGGCTGAGCTGGAGAAGCCATACATTCTCATTCACGAGAAGAAGCTCTCCAACCTGCAGGCTCTGTTGCCGGTTCTTGAATCAGTTGTTCAGTCCTCGCGTCCGCTGGTCATCGTTGCTGAAGACGTTGAAGGCGAAGCTTTGGCAACTCTGGTTGTCAACAAGCTGCGTGGCGGCCTGAAAATTGCTGCTGTCAAGGCTCCTGGCTTCGGCGATCGCCGCAAGGCCATGCTGGAAGACATCGCCATCCTGACCGGTGGCCAGGTCATCTCCGAAGACCTCGGCATCAAGCTCGAAAACGTCACGCTGGACATGCTCGGCCGCGCCGAAAAGATCCAGATCACCAAGGAAAACACCACCATCGTTGATGGTGCTGGCACTTCCGAGGAAATCCAGGCTCGCGTTGCACAGATCAAGGCGCAGATCGAAGAAACAACTTCGGACTACGACCGCGAGAAGCTGCAGGAGCGTCTGGCCAAGCTGGCAGGCGGCGTTGCCGTTATCCGTGTTGGCGGCTCGACAGAAGTTGAAGTGAAGGAGCGTAAGGACCGCGTTGATGACGCGCTGAACGCAACTCGCGCTGCTGTTGAAGAAGGCATCGTTCCTGGCGGTGGCACTGCACTTCTGCGCGCCAAGAAGGCCGTTGAGGCTCTCTCTTCCGAAAATCCTGATATCCAGGCTGGTATCAAGATCATTCTGCGCGCTCTGGAAGCTCCGGCCCGCCAGATTGCAGAGAACGCTGGTGTTGAAGGCTCGGTTGTTGTCAACCGCGTTCTGGAAAACGAAGGCGCTTTCGGCTTCGACGCTTACAGCGAGACTTATGTTGATCTGGTTCAGGCCGGCATCATCGACCCGACCAAGGTTGTTCGCACTGCTCTTCAGGACGCAGCTTCCGTTGCTGGCCTTCTGGTCACCACCGAAGCTCTGGTTGCGGAAGTGCCAAAGGACAAGCCAGCAGCTCCGGCAATGCCAGGCGGCATGGGCGGCATGGACTTCTAAAAAAGTTGGAGCGTTGCGGTTGATCGAAAGATCATTCGAAACGCACCACTCAGTTCATGGCTTCTTTGAACGAATAGAGGGTCCGGTTTTCCGGGCCCTTTTTTGTTGCTCACATAAACAATTTTTAATGTTGGAAATGGAACCGGACTTGGACCTGAGAGTTTTATTCGTGAAGCCAGCAGCAGCGCTGGCCCCAAAATTCAGGAGTGAAACCAAATGGTTGACAAGAACGAGATCAAGGGCGGCGCCAAGGAAATCGGTGGCAAGGTCAAAGAAGCAGCTGGCAAAGTTGTTGGCAGCGAGCGGATGAAGGCCGAAGGCAAAATCGATCAGGCCGAGGGCAAAGCCCAGAAAAATTACGGCAAGGTCAAGGACGCCGTGAAAGATCAAGTGGGCCGCTGATCAACGTCTTTCAGCATTCCAGAATTGGCCACCCGGCGGCTTAGCCCCGGGTGGCTTTTTCAAGCGCTAAATGCGGGCTTGCGGCCGCAAATAAGGCTGACAATTCTGTCAATTGCGTTATAAAGGTTGTCGGCAAAAGGCAGCCAGCAACCTGCGCCCCTTCGGGGTATGGCGAATGCCTGATCTGAAGTCTTCCTGATTGTTACCTGTCAGGCGAAGATGTCAGCAATGCAGGTACTGACAGTGGTTTCGCCGGAACCGGGGAACAAAATGCGCGATTTTCGCGATGCAAAGGCAATGGCCAAAACCTTGCGACTGGCACTTGGCGCTCGTCAGCATGACATTTCGCACAGTGAGGCACTGGAAATTGTTGCGCGGCAGCTTGGTGCTGCCAACTGGAACATACTATCAGCCCAGCTCTCGGAAGATGAGCCAGACAAGGACCTGATCAGCTTCCAGCAGGCCGTGCCGATTGTTCGCATATTCGAAGTTGCCAAAGCGCACGAATTCTATCTGGGCTTTCTGGGCTTCAGCGTGGATTGGGAACATCGCTACGGCGAAAATTTTCCGCTTTACACACAGATATCACGTGGTGGTTTGAGGCTTCATCTTTCCGAACATGCGGGCGATGCGACACCGGGCGGCAATATGGTGGTTTACATGAGCGGCATCCGCTCGTTTCAGAAAGAGCTTTCCGGCAAAAACTACCGCTATATGAAGCCGGGTCTGAGAGACGAAGGCACACGGCTGGAAGTTGAGGTGATTGACCCCTTCAGCAACCATCTTCGCTTCATGGAATTGAAAACCTGACGGCACTGCTCATCGCACCGGGCGCTTTTCCAGCTTTCGAGCCAGAGTGCGCCGGTGCATTCCCAGACGCCGGGCGGTCTCGGAAATGTTGAAATCGGTTGCGACCAGTGTCTCGTGAATGCGCTCCCATTCCAGATTTTTCAGCGAGGTCGGGCGGCCATCCACCGGAACGGCAACGTCGCCGCTCGCCCGCTCAAACGCTGCTTCGATATCATCCGTATTGGCGGGTTTGGCCAGATAATGGCAGGCGCCAAGCTTGATGGCTTCCACTGCCGTGGCAATGCTGGCAAAGCCAGTCAGCACCACAATCTTCATTTCCGGCGCACGTGTGTGCAACAGTCTGATACATTCCAGGCCGGAGCTTCCTGCCAGTTTCAGGTCCACAACGGCGTAGTCCGGCGTTTCCGCCAGCAGCAAGGCAGCAACATCGACCGGCGTTTCGCGCATCTCCACCCGATACCCCCTGCGCTCGAAAGAGCGCGCAAGTGTTCTGGCAAAGGTTGCGTCATCCTCAACGATCAGCAGAAACGGCTTAGTCTCCATGGGCCACACTTTTTGCCGACAAGGCGGCCAATGGCAAGGTCAGCGTAACGATGGCTCCGCCTTCCGGGCGGTTGGCGGCGGTTACCGAGCCGCCGAGTTTGCGCAAAACATTCACCACCAGAAACAGACCAAGCCCGCTTCCGGTGCGGTTTTTGCTGGATCGGTAGGGCCTGCCAAATTCGGCCAGCATTTCATTGTCAAAGCCGGGTCCGGCATCGCTGATTGCAATGACAACATGACCATTGTTGCGCATGGCGGTCAGCTCAATCCAGTGCGGAGAAACGTCAAACGCATTGTCCAGCACGTTGAACAGCACCTGCTTCAGCGCAATGTCCGAAACAATCGGCTGGTCCGGTGCCACCATATTGCGATACTTAACCTGCGTGGACGGACGGCTTTCACTCCATTCAGCCACCAGCCCGTCAAGAAAGCCGTTAACGGTGGTGCGCACCGTGCCCTCTCCACGCGCCTCGCCCGAAGACATCAGAATGCCGGAAACGATGGTTTTGCAGCGGGTAAGCTGACCCTGCATGGCTGACAGCTCCTGCGCCAGTTCCGGGTCGTCTTTGAATTGCGGCATGCGCCGCCAGTCATTAAGAATGACAGACAGGGTTGAAAGCGGTGTCCCCAACTCGTGCGCTGCACCCGATGCCAGAAGTCCCATGCGCACAATCAGGTCCTCTTCGGCGGATTGCTGGCGCAGTTCTGCCAGTCTCTGATCACGCGCGCCAATATTGCGGTTGATCCGGGTGATGAAAAACACCAGGAGGCAGGCCGCAAGCACGAAGCAGATAAACATGCCGTGGATGTGCATGGTCAGAAATGCACTGCCATGGTGCATGTCGGTTGCGATGGGGCGGTAGAAAAATGTCAGCAGGACGAAGCAAGCGCTGGTTATGGCCACAATCGACCAGACAGACCATGCTTTCAACAGAACAGCGCCCAGAATGACCTGCAGCAGAAACAGGAAGACAAACGGATTGGACGCACCGCCGCTAAGGTAAAGCTGCAATGTCAGCGCGGCCACATCCAGCAGCATTTCAAGAAAAAGGCCGGTGTTGGAAACACTGCCCGACCGCCAGTACCGCAGCAGGCTCAGCGCATTGAGCAGCAGCAGAAAAACAACCACCATGCCCATTTGCGCAAGGGGCAGCGCAATTCCCAGCCAATAATGAACATAGGCTATTGTGGCAACCTGCCCGAACACGGCTATCCAGCGAAGCTGGATCAGAAGCAGCAGGTTTTTTCTGGCCGTGGTGTCCTGAATTGAAATGGTGCCGCTCCGTGCTGCCGCCTCATCATCGACCCACCCGCTATCGGGCAAAATACAGATAAGCCATCGGTACCCAGATCAGTGTTGTTGTCGCAAGGCCTTTCAATGTCTGATAGGCAATCCAGAGCCAGAAATAGCGTCTGATCCAGCTTTTAAATGTCCGAAACATACCTTTCCAGTCTGTTGGCTTTTTCACATCCAGCGACCCGGGAACCATTTGCGCTCACCATGCCTGTTGTTCATCTTTTGATGATTCAGCGGTAATTTGCTGGCGGCACTCTTACCATTGGACATTCTGTCCAAGGGCGTGGCAGTTTGCCATCTGTTAGACCAGTTCCAGTAAAGCAGGAGATGCCAGTCATATGCGGCTACTGGAAATACCAGAAACGGGATCAGCGACATGTTTGGCCTGACGGCGCTTGAGCTGGCGCGCATCCAGTTCGGTTTCACCATTTCCTTCCACATCATTTTTCCCGCCATCACCATTGGTCTGGCCAGCTATCTGGCTGTGCTGGAAGGCCTCTGGCTGTGGAAGAAAAACCCGATCTACCGCGATCTGTATCACTTCTGGTCCAAGATCTTCGCTGTCAACTTTGCCATGGGCGTGGTGTCCGGCCTGGTCATGGCCTATCAGTTCGGTACGAACTGGAGCTATTTTTCCGCCTTCGCAGGCAGTGTCACCGGCCCCTTGCTGGCCTATGAAGTGCTGACGGCGTTTTTCCTGGAGGCCGGTTTTCTCGGCGTCATGCTGTTCGGCTGGAACCGGGTTGGCCCGGGGCTGCATTTCTTTTCCACCATCATGGTGGCGCTTGGCACGCTGGTTTCCGCGACCTGGATTCTGGCTTCCAACAGTTGGATGCAGACGCCGCAGGGCTTTGAAATCGTCAACAACATCGTTGTGCCGGTGAACTGGTTCGAGATCATCTTCAACCCGTCATTTCCCTACCGTCTGGCGCACATGACGGTGGCGGCATTTCTTTCCACAGCACTGTTTGTCGGCGCGTCAGGCGCGTGGCACATGCTGCGCGGCAACGACAATGCCCGCGTGCGGAAAATGCTGTCCATGGCCATGTGGATGGTGCTGGCGGTGGCGCCTCTGCAGGTTTTCATTGGCGACCAGCACGGCTTGAACACTCTGCAATATCAGCCGGCAAAAATCGCCGCGATCGAAGGCCATTGGGAAAATACGCCCGGTGAGGGCGTGCCGCTGATCTTGTTTGGCTGGCCGGACATGGAAGCCGAAACGACGCGCTACAAGATCGAAATTCCCAATCTTGGCGGGCTGATCCTCACGCATGAGTGGAACGGTCAGTATCCCGGGCTCAAGGAATTCGCCCCGGAAGACAGGCCGAACTCCACTGTGGTGTTCTGGAGCTTCCGCATCATGGTCGGGCTTGGCATGCTGATGCTGCTTCTGGGCTTTTCCGGCCTGGTGCTGCGGTGGCGGCGTTCCTTCTATGCCAACCGTCTGTTTCTGCGCTTTGCGGTGTGGATGGGTCCTTCCGGCCTGATCGCCATTCTGGCCGGCTGGTACACAACGGAAATCGGCCGCCAACCGTGGATTGTCTACGGCGTCATGCGCACAGCCGATGCGGTGTCCAACCACTCCGCTCTGACAATGAGCGTTACATTGATCATCTTCATCATCTCCTATTTCTTCATTTTTGGAATTGGCACGACTTACATGCTCAAGCTGGTGGGCAAAGGCCCTGAAATTCACGAGGACGAGCCAGCGGAAGCCAATGCGCGCCAGAATGCAGGACGGCCCTCCCGTCCGCTTTCCGCCGCCCCGGATGATGTTGGCGCCCCCGGTTCGCACGGCTCTGACAAAGGAGAATGAGCAATGGGTATTGACCTGCCAGTCGTCTGGGCTGTCATCATTGCTTTCGGGCTGATGATGTATGTCATCATGGACGGCTTCGACCTTGGGATCGGCATTCTGTTTCCGTTTGTGCCCGACAGAGATGACCGGGATGTCATGGTCAACACGGTTGCGCCCGTCTGGGATGGCAACGAGACGTGGCTGGTGCTGGGTGGCGCGGCGTTGATGGCGGCGTTTCCACTGGCCTATTCCATCATTCTCACTGCACTCTACCTGCCCCTGGCCTTCATGCTGCTTGGCCTGATCTGCCGGGGGGTGGCGTTTGAGTTCCGGTTCAAGGCCGATGAACATCACAAGCCGTTCTGGGACTATGCCTTCATGGGCGGGTCCTATGCCGCAACATTTTTTCAGGGCGTGTCACTGGGCGCTTTCCTCAATGGCTTTGAGACCGACGGGCCAACCTATCTTGGCGGCGTGCTGGACTGGATAACACCCTTCAGCCTTTTCACCGGTTTCGGGCTGGTGGCAGCCTACGCATTGCTGGGGTCCACCTGGCTGATCATCAAAACCGAAGGCACTTTGCATGAACGCATGATTGCGCTGGCCAAACCGGTGACATTCGTTCTTCTGGTGGTGATCGGCATTGTCAGCCTGTGGACGCCTATGGCGCACCCGGATATTGCCGCCCGCTGGTTCAGCTATCCGAACATCATTCTGTTTTCGCCAGTGCCAATTCTGGTGTTGCTGACCAGTTGGGCAATTCTGAAATCGCTTAAGGGCACTCCGCATTCCGCACCGTTTCTGCTGGCCCTGTTCCTGCTGTTTCTGGGCTATAGCGGGCTTGGCATAAGCCTGTGGCCCAACATCATACCGCCGGACATCAGCATACGAGAAGCAGCCGCACCGCCGCAGAGCATGGGCTTTGCGCTGGTGGGCGCGCTGTTCATCATCCCGATCATTCTGGCCTATACTGCGTGGTCCTATTATGTCTTCCGCGGCAAGGTCAAAGTTGGCGATGGGTATCATTGATATGGCGCGCGTCCCGCTTCAACGAACATCCACAGCTCCCAAATCCTGGGTCAAACGGGTGGGCTGGCTTGTGCTGATCTGGGTTGTCAGCGTTACGGCCCTTGGCACGGTGGCCTATCTGTTCCGTTTTCTGATGAAGCTTGCGGGTTTGAGCCTGTGAGCGAACGCAGGCTGGCAGCGCGCGCCGAGATTGCCAGGAAACAGCAAGTCAGCTACACACAGCCGGAAATGGGCTGCACCGGACAAGGGCAAACAGCACTGTGCTGAACTCACGTGGAAATGTGCATCGTTTATGGGTCGCGCTGGTCGTGGCCTACATGCTTGTTCTCCAGTCTGTGGCCGGCGCATGGGCCCATGGTGTCGGGCCGGACAGTTCGCGTCTGGATGCATTCGGCAACCCACTTTGCATCACCAGCACTGACCAGCACACCGGCAGTTCCGATCAGCCACACAGCAATCTGCCGAATTGCTGCACCCTTGGCTGCGGCATGTTTGTTCAGGCACTGGCTGCCACTGGAAACAGCGGCTCGGTCCAGGCATTTGAGCCCTTTCCCCGGCTGATCGCGTTTCCCGCGCGAAGTGAAGCCAGCACACCGCAGCCCGATTACAATCCGGGCAGTCCGCGCGCGCCACCTTTCAGCGTTTGAGGCAAAGCGCTTCGCGTGATCCCGCGGTCACCTGTTGCGCGTTAAACCCTTGTTCTGGCGCATTGAATTGCTTTTGAAACGATGTCGTTCCAACGCAAAATGCTCCAGCCGGGATATTCTCTCGAACACAATCGATTCTGATCGTCCCGCCGCCCTGTGTGGCACGCATGAGCGATCTGAAATGAAGCTGAAAGTTTAACTCATGAACATCCAAGCGCTTCGCTTGCCGCATCTTCTGGCGGGTGCCGCCCTTATGGCGCTGCTGCCTGTGGCAAACATTCCCATGGCTCAGGCCCATGATTTCAAAAGCGGTGATATTGAGGTGGACCACCCATGGTCCAGAGAAACGCCTCCGGGTGCCAGGGTTGCAGGTGGTTATGTGACCATTCGCAACAATGGCGGAACGGCTGATCGCCTTGTGGCGGTTTCAGCCGACATTGCCGGTAAGTCTGAAATTCACGAAATGTCGGTCAATGAGCAAGGCGTTATGACCATGAGGCCGCTGAGCGACGGCGTGGAAATTCCGGCCGGTGGTGAAGTTGCCCTCAAGCCCGGCTCATTCCACTTCATGTTCATGGAGTTGAAACAGCCGCCGCGCAAAGGCGAAAACTTCGCTGGCACCCTGACTTTTGAACATGCCGGTGAAGTGGCCGTTGAATTTGCGGTCGAAGCCATGGGCGCGCAGCCGGAAAGCGGGCATGGCAGCGGCCACGGCCAGCACGGCGGCTAAATCATGCGTGGATCAAGGCTGGTTCCATTGCTGACATTTGCCGTCAGTGCGGTGGCGTTGGCGGTCATATCGCTCGGTTTTTTCCAAAAGGCGGAAGCGCCTCGCGGTCTGGTGGTTGACGAAACGATTGCCAGTATCGGCGGTCCGTTCGAGTTGACAACTCATCAGGGCGAAAGGCTGACCGATCAGGACCTTAGGGGCTCTCCCTTTGCGGTGTTTTTCGGTTTCACCTTCTGCCCGGAAGTCTGCCCCACGACTTTGTGGGAGATGACGGACGCGCTGCAATCCTTGGGAGATGACGCCGCCAATTTGAAAGTGCTGTTCATCACCGTCGATCCTGAGAGGGACACGCCGGAGGCTCTGGAACGCTACCTGCAATCCTTCGACCCGCGCATTACCGGTCTCACCGGCACACCGGAAGAGATCGAGGCAGTGAGCGAAACCTACCGCGTGTTTTCGCGGAAGGTGCCGATCGACGGCGGTGATTACACCATGGACCATACGGCAACCACATACCTCATGGATTCCAACGGCAGATTCACCAGCACGATTTCCTACGAAGAGCAAAAGCAAACACGAATGGAGAAATTGCGCCTGCTGGCCGGCAGATAGCAAGACCTTCAATACCATTCACGCAGGACAGCTGCGCTGCGGCCGCCCCGGTTTCGGGTAGCCACGCGGCAACGGCAATCTGCGTCCATTTTACAGAGAGAAAACCATGAAAAAATTCAATCTTATACTGTCAACTGTTGCACTGGTTTCATTCGGCACGCTGCAGGCTTCTGCGCACATCACGCTTGAGCAGCAGGAGGCTGCAGTTGCCTCCGGTTACAAGGCGGTTTTTCGTGTCGGGCATGGTTGTGAGGGCAAGCCCACCAACACCGTTCGGGTACAAATTCCCGAGGGTGTTATTTCGGTAAAGCCGCAGCCTAAGGCAGGCTGGACCGTTGAAAAGCAGCGCGGCGAATATGAGCGGGCCTATGATTACTACGGCACACCCATGACCGAAGGCGTCAAGGAGGTCATTTGGGGTGGCGGCAGCCTGGCGGATGATGAGTATGACGAGTTCGTTCTTCGCGCCTATCTGACTGACAGTCTGGAACCCGGAACAACCCTGTACTTCAAAGTGGTTCAGGAATGCCCCGACGGTGCAGCAGAACGCTGGATCGAACTGCCGGCTGATGGACAGGATCCGCATGAGCTGGAAAGCCCGGCCCCGGGTGTGATGCTGCTTCCGGCAAAGTCGTAACAACAAGCAGGCACGCGGGCTTTGCCGCCCGCGTGTCTTTGTACTGTCGAGGGGAGTGTTGCCCGTGCCGCTTTTGTTGAAGCTGAATTCAGGTCGCTGGCGCATTTTTGCGCTGAGCACCTTGCTTTGTCTTCTCGCCATCTGGCCTGCTCTTGTCGGTCAGGCTTCTGCGCACGCATCTCTGGTCAGTGTCGATCCGGCAGATGGTGCGATGGTGGAAACCGCTCCGCCCGGCTTCAGCCTGACATTCAGCGAACCCACCTCTCCTCTGGTGATCAAACTGCTGCGGCCAGATGGCGGCAGCGATGTTTTGAGCGATATCACCCTGCAAGGTTCCACCCTGCGCATTGCTGCGCCCGACAATCTGGGCAATGGAACCTATGTGCTGAACTGGCGAATTGTTGCACAGGACGGCCATCCGGTTGGCGGCTCATCGATTTTTTCCATTGGCGCACCCAGTACACCTCCGCAAATCGCCGATGAAATCGACTGGCCGGTTCGGATGGCGATCTGGGCCAGCAAGGTGGCGCTGTATATCGGGCTTTTCTTCGGCATCGGCGGTGCGTTCTTTGTGCGCTGGTTCGGCAGCGGTTCACCGCAGCTTCGGCCTGTTCTGGCAGGCAGCATTCTGGCGGGTCTGGCAGGCGCGTTTCTTTCCGTTGGCCTTCAAGGGCTGGACGCCCTGGGAGCACCAATTTCCAGTCTGGGCGCCGGGCTTTTCTGGCAGACCGGACTGGGCACAAGCTTCGGCAATACGGTGCTGATTGCAGTCCCGGCTTTACTGGCCGGTCTTTGCGCTCTGTCTTCAGGCTCGCTCTGGAACAGGTTTCTGGCAATGGCGGCGATGATCGGCGTTGGTCTGGCGCTGGGCTCCAGCGGCCATGCCAGTGCAGCCTCACCGCAATGGCTCACAGCACCAGCAGTTTTTGTTCATGCGGTGTGCATTGCTTTCTGGGCGGGTGCTCTTCTGCCGCTGCGCGTGGCGTTTGCCTCTGCCTCGCCAGCAGCGGTTTCAACGCTGCAACGCTTCTCCCGCATCATACCCTATGCACTGGTTCCGTTGCTGGCGTCTGGCCTGTTTCTTGCCGTCATACAGCTTGGCCGTGTCGATGCGTTGTGGGCCACCGCCTATGGCAATGTGCTGCTTGCCAAGCTTGCCCTGCTGGGGTTTTTGTCTGGCGCAGCGGCTTATAATCGCTATCGCCTGACCAACAAGGTAACGCAGGGCAATCTGACAGCAACGGCAAGCCTGCGAAAATCCTTAAGGTGTGAAATTGTGCTGGTTGTTGCAATTCTGGCCGTTGCTGCTGTTTGGCGCTTCACACCACCGCCTCGTGCGCTGGATGAGGCGGCTGCGATGCCGGCTTATGCTCATGTGCACAGCGCAGAGGCCATGGCAGATATTACCCTGACACCCGGCCGTGCCGGCCCGATAGACGCCAGCATTGTTATCATGACGGCAGATTTCGGCCCGCTGGATGCAAAGGAGTTGCAAGTCCGGTTCATGAACGAGGCAGCAGGCATTGATGCAATTACCCGATCTGCCGTAAAGCCGGGGGATGGCACATGGCGGGTGGACGATCTGACATTGCCGGTTGGCGGACACTGGTCAATCCGGCTGGATATTCTGGTTTCAGACTTTGAATTGCTGAAACTGGATGGCGCAATAGACCTGCGCAAATAGCTCAGCTACCCGGCCCTGAAAATGGCAGGCACACCGCCAAAAAACGCCTTGACCGTGCGGGTCACAGCCGCCTCAACATCGTCTGTGACCTTTGTTTCGTAAATATATTTGCGGATGGCCATGTAAAAGACGCCGCCATGCAGCGCCCAGAACAATTCTTCCTCCGCCTCTTGCGGTGCATGCTGCGGCAGGTTCAGCTCTTGGCGCATTTCAGCTATGGCCGGAAGAATGATGCGCGTGCGGACAATGTCCAGATAGCGCTGGGGCAAGCCATAGGAGTTCAGGCCGGACGCAATGAATATCCGCACCCATTCATATTCAAACACGCAAGCGGCGTAAGCCTGGTAAAAACGCACCATCCGGTTTTCCAGCGGCTGGCTGCGATCAATGATCCAGTCCTGCCATTCGGCCTGCCAGCGGCTGGTATAGACATGCTCATACACCCGCTCGATCAAGGCTTCCTTGCTGTCGAAATGCCGGTAGATCACCGCATGTGAAATGCCAAGCCGCTTGGCCAGCTCTCGCGTCTGGCCGTCAAACCCGCATTCGGCAAAAAAGCGCACGGCACCTTCCAGGATGTGCTGTTCCCGCTCCTCGCCCCGCATGTTCTTGCGTTGCCGCTGGCGCAATGGCTGGTCCATGTCCCGGCTCCATCAGGTTTCATCAACACCCTCTAGACCGTTTCAGGCGATGGTAAAAGTGACCAAACGGTTATTTGTACTTGCATGATCTGACCCGACATGCAACTTATAACCAAATGGTTACAAATTGCATCGGCCTGACCACGGAGCAATTGCCGGATGAAATCACCGCCATTCGACTATCAGCGTGCCAGCAGCATTGCGCAGGCGATGGATATTTATTCCGGCTTTGATGGTGAGGCACTGTATCTCGCCGGTGGTCAGAGCATTCTGCCCTCGCTGGCGCTGCGACTGCAGGCCCCGGCTTTGTTGATTGATATTTCCGGCATCGCCGAGCTTGGCGGCATAGTCCTCACTCCCGCCGGCTTGCGCATTGGTGCAATGACAAGGCACGAAATTTTGCGACAAGACAAACTGGTGGCAGACCATGCGCCATTGCTGTCCATGGCCGCCCCCTTTGTTGCACACACATCCATCCGCAACCGCGCCACTCTTGGCGGAAATATGGTTTTGGCCGACCCGGCATCCGAGTTTCCGGCAGCGGTGCGCGCATCGCACGGTGTTCTTGAAATAGCCGGGCCAAATGGCACGCGTGAGGTTGCGGCAGACGCATTTTTTCAAGACCTGTACACAACGGCGCTGAAGCCGGGGGAAATACTGGTTTCGATTACCATTCCCCCTTCCCCAGCGGGTTGCATCAGCAGTTTTGACGAGATTGCTCGCCGCCATGGCGATTTTGCGCTGGTTGGTGCGGCCATAAGGTTGCTGGTTGAAACCCGTGTCGTAACTGCCGCAGATATCTGCCTGCACTCGGTCGGGCCAACCCCCATGCGGGCGCAGGCCGCGCAGGACGCACTGGTCGGCCTGTCTTTGTCGGAAAACGCAATTGCCGGCACGGTGTCAGCGCTGGCAGACGACATCGCCCCCGATGATGATGTGACGATGCCCGGTGCCGTGCGGCTGCATCTGGCGCAGGTGCTTTTGCGCCGCATGCTGACCCAGCTTGCAGCACCCGAACAACAGGAGCGCGCAGCATGAAAATGCCGGTAGAGCTGACCGTGAATGGCGAGCGGATCGCCGATCTTGTTGAGCCTCGAACCAGCCTTGCCGACTTTCTGCGCGATCGTTTGCGGCTGACCGGCACCCACACCGGCTGTGAAATGGGCGTCTGCGGTGCGTGTATGGTGCTGCTCAATGAACAGCCAGTCAATTCCTGCCTAGTGCTGGCAGTACAGGCTGCCAACGAAGAGATACAGACCATCGAGGGTCTGGCGGAACAGGGTCTGCTGCGCGATCTTCAAACCAGTTTCCACGAACGCAATGCGCTGCAGTGCGGCTATTGCACATCCGGCATGCTGATCAGCGCCCATGCACTTTTGCTGCGCGAGGCTGTGCCGGACCGGGAAAGCATACGCGCAGCCTTGTCGGGCAATTACTGCCGCTGCACTGGCTATGAAGCCATTGTTGACGCCATTGCCGCCACGGCAACGCAGCGTCAGCAAGCAGCGCGGGGCGCAGCATGAGGGCGGATCGTCCAGCTTCTTCCGGGCATATTGGCCGTGCGACAAGACGGCAAAACGCCCTTCGCCATCTGGCAGGGCGGGGCCAGTATGTAACGGATCTGCAATTGCCGCGCATGCTGCACGCAGCCTTTTTGCGCAGCCCTATGGCACGCGGCAAAATTGTTGCGCTCGACACGGCAGACGCTTTAGCAATGCCGGGCGTTGTTGCGGTTTACACGGCGGCAGATTTGAACCCGAAGTGCCAGCCCTGGACCAGCCATCTGGACCACTTTGCCGGCATGGTGTCTGCACCGCAGAATATATTGGCAGAGGGCGAAGTCCTCTGGGCAGGACACCCCGTTGCCATGGTTGTGGCGCACAGCCGCGCCGAGGCGGAGGACGCCTGCGAGGTCATTCTGTTTGATCTGGAGGAAATGCCGCCGGTTTGCGGAGTGGAAGCGGCAATGGACCCGCAGACGGCGCCCGCCGCTCCAGGGCTGGAAAACAATATCTGCTTTCGCAACACGTTGAAGACAGCGGGCTTTGATGCGGCATTCGCCCGCGCTTCACATGTGGTGGAGGGCACATATGCCAGTGGTCGCCATACAGCGGTGACGCTGGAGCCGCGCGCCATTGTGGCAGATTATGACCCTGCTGCCCGGCAGTTGACCGTGCACCACGGCACCCAGACACCTTTTCAGTTTCAGGACATTTATGCACGCCACTTCGGCCTGCCCGACAACAAGGTGCGGGTCATTGCGCCGGATGTTGGCGGCAGTTTTGGCATGAAGCTGCATTTGTACAATGAGGAAATGGCCGCTGTTGCCGCCGCCATGGCCCTGCACCGCCCGGTGCGTTTTGTTGCTGATAGGCTGGAAAGTTTTTTGACGGACATTCATGCCCGCGACCACCATGTGAAGGCGCGCATGGCGCTGGATGACGATGGCGCAATTCTGGCTATGGAGGTCGAGGATCACGCACCCATTGGCGCGTTTTCCGCCTATCCCCGCACGTCTGTGGTGGAGGGCAACCAGGCATTCCGGCTCATGGGCGCGCCCTATCAAATGGCCGATTACCATGGCCGCCTGACTGTGCTGTTTCAGAACAAGGTGCAGACAAGCCAGTACCGCGCCGTCGGGCACCCGGTTGCCTGCATGGTTACGGAAGAGCTGCTGGACCAGGCGGCGCGGGAAATGAACATCGACCCGTTCGAGATCCGCGCACGCAATGTTCTGCGTGACGACAGCTACCCTTGCGCCTCGGCAACCGGCTACCGGTTTGAAAAGCTCAGTCATGAAAAGTGCCTGCAAAAGCTGCATGACATGATGGACTATGACACCCTGCGGCAGGAGCAGGCAGCGCTGCGGCAAAAAGGCATTCATCGTGGCATCGGATTGGCAACATTTGTGGAAATAACCAACCCCGGCGCAGCATTTTATGGCGTCGGCGGAGCGCGCATTTCCGCGCAGGATGGCGCGATTGTGCGCCTGACGCCCGGTGGCGAGGTGCATTGCGCCATTTCCGTTACCGAGCAGGGCCAGGGCACTGAAACCATTATTGCGCAGATTGTTGCCGACCAGCTTGGCGTTGCGCCCGAGCAGGTCAAGGTCACAACGGGCGATACGGATGCGACGCCCTCTGGCGGGGCAACATGGGCTTGTCGTGGGGCGGGCATTGGCGGCGAAACCGCTTTGCGTGCCGGGCGCGACCTTGCAGACAAGATCACCGCCATTGCCGCCGGAATTCTTCAGACCACGCCAGACAGGCTGGCGCTGCGCAATGGCGCCGTGGTCGAGGCTGAAACGGGGACAGAGCGCCTGTCCCTTGCAGAACTTGGCCGCATTGCCACTTACCGGCCGGACACGCTGCCACAAGGCCTGGACACTTCCCTGACCGTGGCCCGGCATTTTGCCCCATCAGGTTTTCCATTCGGTTTCACCAACGGAATTCAGGCGTCACTGGTCGAGGTGGATGTTGAGACCGGGCTGGTCAAGCTGCTGAAACACTGGGTGGTGGAAGATTGCGGCCGCATTATCAACCCGCTGCTGGTGGACGAGCAAATACGCGGGGGTGTGGTTCAAGGGCTTGGCGCAGCCCTGTTTGAAGAATGCCTTTATGACGAGAATGGGCAACTGTTGAATGGCTCGTTGGCCGACTACCTTGTGCCAATGGCCTGTGAAATGCCCGACATGGAAATTGGCCATGTGGAAACCCCGACGGAAGATACTCTGCTGGGTGCAAAAGGTGTCGGGGAAGCTGGGACTGCGGCATCCGGCGCTGCGGTGATGAACGCAATCAATGATGCGCTTGCGCCTTTTGGCGCGCGCCTGACCACAACCCCGATGACCCCGGCCCGCGTTCTTGCCGCTCTGGGCGTTGGCACTCAAAAAGGGAATGATGAATGGAACTGACCGGAACCCACCAGCTTGACCAGCCGCCTGAGGTTGTCTGGGCGGCACTGTTTGACAGCGCTGTTCTGGCAGAGGCAATTCCGGGTTGCACCGCCCTGGAGCAGACAGCCGATAATGCCTTTGCCGCGACGGTCAAGCTCAAGATCGGGCCTGTTTCCGCGCAGTTCAAAGGTGATGTGGAAATTTCCGACATCAACGCACCGCACTCCTGCCTGCTGACTGGCAAAGGCTCTGGCGGTGTGGCAGGCTACGCCAAGGGCTCTGCTAGGGTGGAGCTTGAACCTGCCGAGGGCGGCACGATCCTGCGCTACACTGCGGATGCGGCACTTGGCGGCAAACTTGCATCTCTGGGAAGCCGCCTGATCCAGTCCACCACCAACAAGCTGGCTCAGGAATTCTTCACAAATTTCAGCCATAGGTTGAACTCTTAAAGCGACAATCTGAAAGTGGCGCACGTGTCCGGCTCCTCTTCCCACCCTCTGCCATTGTATTTGCTGGATGTCGGCGCACCGCTGGCAGAGCTTGCAGCGCATGATGGCAATGGCGTTCTGGCAATCATCACTGCGGTGGATGGCCCATCCTATCGCCCGGTCGGCGCCATGATGGCATTTCTGGCCAATGGCCAGCAGGTGGGCAGTCTTTCATCTGGCTGTGTGGAGGCGGATCTGGCCCTCCATGCCAAAAAGGCTTTGAAGAGCGGGAACCCGGTTACATTGCGCTATGGCAAGGGCTCGCCATTTTTTGACATCGTTCTGCCCTGCGGTGGCGGGCTGGAAATTCTGCTTGTGCCGCGCCCGTCGCTGCCCAGGTTGCAGCAGGCGCACAACCTTCACGAAACACGGCAAAGTTTCGCGCTGGCCTTTAACGTCATAACCGGCCTTAGTCATATTGCGATGGAGCGCCAGACTGGCTTTCATGACGGATTGTTTCACGTGCGCATCGTTCCGGAAACGCGGTTTCTGATCTTTGGCAAAGGCACAGAAGCGCTCATCTTCGCCGGGCTGCTGCACGCTGCACATTACAGCGCCGTGCTGATGTCGCATGACGCGGAAACGCTGCTCGGCGCGCAGAACATCGGCTTGCGCATCCAGCGCATTCACGAATCCGGTTTTCCGGAATTTATTACCGTTGACCAACACACCGCCGCCGCCCTGTTTTACCATGAGCATGAGCGGGAAATTCCCGTATTGGAGCAATTGCTGTGCACAAACGCCTTTTACATTGGCGCGCAAGGCAGCCTGCAGGCACGTGAAACCCGGCTCCGCGAGCTGGTGCGGCGCGGTGTCAGCCCGGTGGAGCTTGCGCGGTTGCACGGGCCGATCGGTCTTGTTCGCTCCGCCCGGGATCCGCGCACATTGGCGGTTTCAGTCCTGGCCGAAATTCTGGAAAAAATGCAGAAAATCGGCGAAACACCGCCAACCAGCCTGCTTCCCAGCAAGGATATTGGCCGCTATCGCGATGCTGCGGCCAGTGAGGCCTGACTGATGCGCACCGCAGCCATATTACTGGCAGCAGGCACTTCCACCCGCTTTGGCCCGGACAACAAACTGCTGGCAGAGTTTCGCGGCCTGCCATTGTGCGTGCATGCGGCCCGCGCTATGGCTGCAGTGGCAGCAAACTGGCACATTGCCACCATTGCCGATCCACAAGTTGGCGCAGTTTTGAGCGCATGTGGTTTTGAAATTCTGACCGTGCCACCCGAAACTCAGCAATCAGGCAGCATGTCCTGCGCAGTTTCCCACGCGCAGAAACTGGGCGCGGAGCGGATTATCATTGCTCTGGCCGACATGCCTTTTGTCAGCGCGGCCAATCTTGCCGCCGTTTTATCTGCTTGTGATGATGCCCCGGCAGCGGCCAGCAACGGCCAGACTGTGATGCCGCCGGTGGCGTTTTCGCAAGCTCATTTCCCTGCCTTGTGCGCAATGACCGGAGACAAGGGCGCACGCAAATATCTTGCCGGACTGGACACTGTGCATAAGGTTATTCTACCGGCCAGCGCACTGCCCGACATTGATACGCGGGACCAGCTGGAAGCCTGCAACACAAGGGCCGATCCCGGTGGTCTTGCGATCACTTGAACGGGCAATGCCCCAGACTACACCGCGCGCAAATGGCGAATTGGTTTGCCCGGCGTCATGGCCTGTGCAGCGGCGGCAATTCCGGCAGCATCAATGCCATAATGGCGGTACAGATCGGCAATCCTGCCGGTCTGGCCAAAATGCTCCACACCCAATGCGCGGGTGCGGTGGCCATGCACAGCGCCCAGCCAGCCCAGCGTTGCCGGGTGGCCATCCACCACGCTAACAATGGCGCAGTGTGGCGGTATGTCAGCCAGCAATTGTTCAACATGGCTGCTTGCAGCGCCTGAACCCGTCTGGCGTGCGCGCTGCGCCGCAGTCCAGCCACCATGCAGCCTGTCCGCAGACGTCACCGCAAGCAAACCAACATCGCGGCGGTCTTCACCCATCATTCCCACGGCTTCGATAGCCTCCGGCGCAACGGCCCCGCTATAGGCAACAATCACCTGCGCATTCGGACCCGGTTTGCGCATCCAGTAGCCGCCACCAACAATGTCGTTCTGCAATTCCGGTGTCATGATGCGCTTTGGCTGCTCGATCACCCGAGTGGAAAGCCGCAAATAGACCGAGCCACCTTTTTCCTCGCCATCACCATCGCGCTGCATATGGTCGAAGCCCCAGCGCATCATCGTTGCCAGCTCATCAACAAAGGCCGGCTCAAAACTGGCCAGCCCATCTTGCGCCATGCCGATCAATGGCGTGGCAATGGACTGGTGCGCTCCGCCCTCCGGTGCCAGCGTTACCCCGGAAGGCGTTGCCACGAGCATGAAACGCGCATCCTGGTAACAGGCATAGTTCAGCGCATCCAGGCCGCGCTTGATGAAAGGGTCATACAGGGTGCCAACCGGCAGAAGCCTTTCGCCAAAAATCGAATGGGACAGGCCCAGCGCCGACAGCATGATGAACAGGTTCATTTCGGCAATGCCCAGTTCCATATGCTGGCCGTTTGGAGAAAATGCCCAATTGTATGTGGAAGGCACCCTCTCTGCCCGGAACAGATCAGCCATTGCTTCCTTGGCAAACAATCCTCGCCGGTTGACCCATGCGCCCAGATTGGTCGAAACAGTCACATCGGGCGAGGTTGTCACCACCCTGCTGGCAAAGGGCGTATCCGACTTGGCAATTTCATGCATGACAAGGCCAAAACCCTGCTGTGTGGACATCGTGGCCTGTGCCGAAAAATCCAGTTGCTCCGGCACAGTAATTGCCGGGGCTTCATAGCGCCGCGGGCCGCGCTGGATGAATGGCACAGATTGCAGAAATGCCTGGGCCGCCTGCGGAGCGATCGCCAGACCCTCAAAGGGCTCCCACTCATGACCGGGCCGCACCGCCATTCTCTGCTGCAAGGTTTCAAGCTGTGCGCCGGTCATCAGCCCGGCGTGATTGTCCTTGTGTCCGGCCAGCGGCAGGCCAAAACCCTTGATCGTATAGGCAATGAAGCAGACGGGCCGTTCATGGGTCCGGGCCTGTTCAAAAGCGTCCAGCATGGAAGCCAGATCATGGCCACCCAGATTGTTCATCAGTGCCGACAATTCATCGTCACTGCGTCTTTCCAAAAGCTGTGACACCGCACCCTGATCGCCCAGATCTTCCTGAAGCCGCTTGCGCCAGGCTGCTCCGCCCTGATAGGTCAGCGCAGAGTAAAGCTGGTTCGGGCAGGCATCAATCCACTCTCGCAATCGTTCGCCACCCGGCTCGGCAAATGCGGCCTGCTGCAACTGGCCATATTTCAGCACCACAACATCCCAGCCAAAGTTGCGGAACATGGTCTCGAAACGCGACCACAACCCTTCGCGCACATTGGCATCCAGACTTTGCCGGTTGTAGTCCACCACCCACCAGGTGTTTTTCAGCCCGTGTTTCCAGCCTTCCAGCAGGGCCTCAAAGATGTTGCCCTCATCCATTTCAGCATCGCCAACCAGCGCCACCATGCGCCCATTTGGCTGGTTTTTCGACCAGCCTTTCGCGCCGACATAGTCCTGCACCAGCGCTGAAAACAGCGTCTGGGCAACGCCCAGCCCAACCGATCCGGTGGAAAAATCCACATCGTCCGTGTCTTTGGTGCGAGAGGGATAGGACTGCGCGCCGCCAAAGGCCCTAAAACTCTGCAATTTGGCCAGCGGCTGGTTGCCCAGCAAATACTGGATAGCGTGGAAAACCGGGCTGGCATGCGGCTTGACTGCAATGCGGTCCTCCGGCCGCAAAGCGTGGAAATACAGCGCGGTCATGATGGTGACCATCGAGGCTGAAGAGGCCTGATGCCCACCGACCTTGAGGCCGTCTTCATTGGACCGCAGGTGGTTGGCATTGTGAATCATCCATGTCGCCAGCCACAGAACCTTGCGTTCCAGCTCTGTCAGGATTTTCAGGTCGCTCATTCAACTCTCCCCATTTGCTGCGTTATTATAAAACTCAACACAGGACGAAAGCGACCAAACTTGCCTTCTCAAAATGGAAATATTGGCTATAACAACCAATGATTGAGCATTGGATGAGAAATCGTGCCAAATAACAACCTAGACCTGATAGACCGAAAAATTCTGCGTGCCTTGCAAGCCAATGGCAAGATTGTCATTGGCGAACTGGCGGAAAAGGTTGGCTTGTCGCCCTCGCCTTGCGCACGCCGCGTCCGCCTGCTGGAGCAGGCTGGAATCGTAAAGGGCTACACCGCCATTGTGGATCAGAAGAAAGTAGGGCTGCCGATCAGCGCTTTTGCCTCCATCAAACTGGAGCGTCAGCGAGAGGAAGACCTCGACCGTTTTGCCGAGGCTGTTGCACGCTGGCCCGAGGTGGTGGATTGCTACCTCATGACTGGCCAGCGCGATTATCTGATGCGCATCGTTTCTGCCGATCTGGAAGCGTATGAGCGTTTCCTGAAAGACAAATTGACCCGACTGGACAATGTTGCGTCGATTGAAACCAGCTTTGCACTGGGTCAGGTCAAGCGCTCGGAGGCCCTGCCGATCGGCTAGGCTCCGGCGCGAAGATAGGTCGCCGTATCATCCAGCGCGCGGCCGAACCGTGCGAGCATATCCGCCACATCGCTTTGCGTGATGATCAATGGCGGGCAGAAGGCAATCGTATCGCCAATGGCGCGAATGATCAGCCCATGCTCATGGCCCCGCTCGAACAGATAGCGGCCAGCCTTGCCCACCGGATCAAACGGCGTCTTGCCGGCTTTGTCGGAAACAAGCTCGATAGCGCCAATAAGCCCTGCGCCGCGAACTTCGCCAACCAGCGGATGGTCGGCATAGCTTGCAAGGCCCTTTTGCAGGATTTCCCCCATGGCAGCAGCATTCGCCACCAGGCCACGCTCTTCAATAATGTCCAGATTGGCCAGTGCCACTGCCGTTGCGACTGGGTGACCACTGGTGGTGAAGCCATGGCCGAACATGCCGATGCGCGCGCTGTTGGCCGCCACACCCTCAAACAGCTCATCACTGATCAACACCGCTGCGAGCGGCTGATAGGAGGAGGTCAATTGCTTCGACACGACCATAATATCGGGGTCGATGCCGTAATAATCCGAGCCGAAGGTGCGGCCAAGGCGGCCAAATCCGGTGATAACCTCATCCGCCACCAGCATGATGCCATATTTGCGGCACACAGCCTGCATCTTCTGCCAGTAGGTTGCGGGCGGAGGCACAACGCCGCCGGCAGCCATCAGAGGCTCGCCGATGAAACCGGCAATCGTCTCCGGCCCTTCCGCCAGCACCAGCGCCTCAAACTCATCTGCCAGACGCTTGGCAAAGGCTTCTTCGGTTTCGCCTTCCCTGCCCTCGCGGTAGAAATGCGGACATGTCAGGTGACGAACACCGGCAATTGGCAGGTCAAAATCCTGCTGGTTCACCGGCAGGCCTGTCAGGCTGCCCGATGCCACGGTGATGCCGTGATAGGCGCGTCTGCGCGAGATGATTTTCTTGCGCTCCGGCCGCCCCATGGCATTGTTGTAATACCAGAGCAGCTTGACCACCGTATCATTGGCTTCCGAGCCGGAATTGGTGAAAAACACCTTGGACAGGCGTGCGGGCGACATGGCCACCAGCCGCTCGGCAAGCCGGATGGAGGGCTCGTTCGATTTGTGAGTGAACGTGTGGTAATAGGGCAGCGCATTGAGCTGCCGGGTCGCTGCCTCCACAAGCCGCGGCTCGCTGAAGCCAACGGCAACACTCCACAGCCCGGCCATGGCTTCAATGTAGTCCTTGCCGGTGTCATCATAAACGCGAATGCCCTCTCCGCGTTCAATGACGATCGGCCCGACCTCCTGATGCCGAACAGCATTGGTATAGGGGTGCAGAATGTTGGCAATATCCTGCCCATGCAGCGAATTCGGTATCTGGCTCATCATCGCCCTCCCCTTAACTGTATTAAAACCGGCCTGCGATTTTCTGCGTTGCGCGCCCGTCGTCGGCTTTGCGCGACAGGACCTCATCCGTATGCTCGCCCAGAAGCGGCGCAGGGCGGCGCACGGACCCTGGTGTTTCGGAGAGCTTGATGGGCACGCCCAGCGTGCGCGTGGCACCGGCAATCGGATGCTGCACATCCACCACCATTTCCCGGTGGCGCGCATGGTCATGGAACAATGCCTTGTCGGTCGTTTGAATAACGCCGCATGGCACGCCCGCCTCGTGCAACTGCTCCAGCCAATACTCTGCCGGCTTTTTAACAAGCGCCTCTTCAATCAGCGGCACCAGTTCATCAATATTGGCCACCCGCTCATGGTTTGAGGCAAAGCGCGCATCTGCCAAAAGATCTGGCCGCTCCAGAATGTCACAGAATTTCAGCCAGAAATTCTGCTGGGCCACGCCAATCGTCACATGATCAGTGCCGGTGCGGAAAATCTGATAAGGCGCAACACCGCGATGCTTCTGGCCAAGACGGGATGGTGCCTCGCCGGTGGCAAACACGCCCGCCGCTTCGTAAAGCTGCAATGACAGGCCTGCCTCAAAAAGCGAGGTTTCAACCTTCTGGCCCTTTCCGGTGATTGCGCGCGCCTGCAACGCAGTCAGCACGCCCACTGTCAGATACAGGCCAGCCGCAATGTCACAGACCGGAATCGGCATGCGATGAGGCCCTTCCTTTTCCGGACCCGTCAGCGCCATCAGGCCGGTGAAGCCCTGCAGGACAAGATCGAACCCGCCCTTGGTTGCAAACTCGCCGGTGCGGCCATAGCCGGAAATGGACGCATAAATAAGACGGGGATTGCGCTTTTTCAGCGTTTCATAATCGAGCCCCAGCCTGTCCATTGCACCGGTGCGGAAATTCTCAATCAACACATCCGCTTCATCAACCAGCTTGAGCAGTTGCTCGCGGTCTTCCTCGGCCTTCAGGTCCAGCGCAACCGAACGCTTGTTGCGGTTCCACAGCATGAATGGCGCACTTTCACCATTGATAAAGGGCGGCTCGGTGCGGTTTTCATCACCCGTGCCAGGACGTTCAATCTTGACAACATCCGCCCCCTGATCCGCCAGCATCATTGCGCAGTATGGTCCTGCGATGAAGCTTGCCAGTTCGAGCACTTTAATCCCTGAAAGAGCCTGCACCATGCCAATTCTCCGGTTTCGGTCGATAGAATTTTGTATACACTCGACAAAATTGGCTGTAAACCCGATTGTGTACAAATTACCCCAGGAAAGGCGTCTTATGTCGAAAGCCCCGATAACCACAGGCGACACCCGCATCAGTTGCGTGATCGACGAGATTGGCGTGGCACTGGTGACGATTGAACGGCCCGAAAAGCGCAATGCCATGGCCTTGTCCATGTGGACGGCACTGCGCGATATATTTCTGGATCTGGGGCAGCGAAGCGACCTGCGCTGCATAATTTTGACCGGCAAAGGCGACCATTTCTGCGCCGGGGCCGACATTTCCGAGTTTGACAAGGTGCGGGCAGATTCCGCTGCCGGGCTGAAATATGACCGGATCAATGATGAAACAACGCTGGCCATAAGGGACTGCCCCAAGCCGGTGATCGCTGCTGTTTCCGGGTTCACCGTTGGTGGTGGGCTGGGGCTTGCCCTTGCGTGTGATTTTCGTGTGGCCCATTCCAGTCTGCGCGCCGGCATTCCCGCGGGGCGGCTGGGGCTGGTTTACAGCGTGCTGGATTGCAGCCTGCTGGTGGAACGACTGGGCCTGACCGCAGCCAAGGAAGTGCTGTTGACGGGTGCCATTGTTGATCTGGATAATGCCCGCAGACTGGGCCTGACCGACCGTGTCACGGAGGGCAATGTGGTTGAAGCTGCACACGAGCTGGCCGCAGAAATTGCGCGCAATGCCCCGCTTTCACTGGCAGGCAACAAGGCCATTCTGAACGCGCTGGCAAATGGCACGGCCAAAGATCGCGCTGGCGAACTGGAAAATCTGATTGCCCGCGCTTTTGACAGCGATGATTACCGTGAGGGTCAGCGAGCATTTGCAGAGCGCCGCCCAGCCGTATTCTGTGGAAGATAATTCTACATTCAGTCGACAATCGACGAAAATTTCGGTTCCTGCCAGTGCAATTAACTGTATTATGGCAGGACCATTTCCCCAGTGACAAGTGTGACTCTTGCTAAAGCATAGTGAAGTAAGCGACAAAAAAGCTCGGCCCTCGATGAAGCGCGGGTCGGCGCCCGCGCAGTCTCTGAAACTGCCCAATGTTCTTGGCGCGGAATTGTCGGCCATCATCGAGCGGCGGATTGTCTATCTGGAAATTCCACCGGGCGCGCATCTGACCGAGCAGGAAGTGTGCGACGAATTTGAAATCAGCCGATCACCCGTGCGCGAGGCATTTCGTGAGCTGGAGGCCAGCGGCCTTGTTGTGCGTCATGCCCGGCGCGGCGTCCGCGTAACGCCGATGACTGAACAGCATCTGCAGGAAATCTATTTTTGCCGCATCCCTCTGGAGGGCATGGCGGCAGCAGAAGCTGCCAAGCTTGCCACGGAAGAAGATCTTGAGCGTTTTCAGGACTTTCTGAAACATATGACCGCGGCCATGGCTGCCAAGGATTCAAAGACCTTCTTTGATCACAACGTTGCCTTCATCACGCATATTCACTCAATAACCGGAAACCGGATTCTCACCGACATTCTGCAGATTATTGAAAAGCAGGCCCTGCGTTACAGGTATTTTGCCCATATCACGAGCCATTTGATGCTGGAGCTGTCCCAGAACGGCCTCAGCGAAGTGTATGACGGCATCAGTTCCCGCCGGCCTGGACAGGCAAAGCAGACCACAATGCGCATCATGCGCGACGCGCAACATCTGATTGCCGCGGCACTGAGAGAAAATGAAATCGTGTAAGGGTGAGGGTTTAACATGGGCAACCACATGCTCGACGCTATCCGCGCAAATGCGCGTCCGGATGCCCTGTTTCTGAAAACGGCGGGTTCAGAGCGTTGGACATATGGTGAGATGCTGGAAGCATCGGGCCGCATGGCCCGTGCACTGGTTGCGCTTTCTGTGAAACCCGGTGACAGGGTAGCGGTTCAGGCAGAAAAAAGTCCACAAGCATTGATGTTGTATATTGCCTGCCTGCGCGCCGGGGCCATCTATCTGCCGCTGAACACGGCCTACACATTGGTGGAACTGGACTATTTCATCTCCGACGCAGAGCCACGGCTGGTGATCGTGTCAACTGCAGCGGAGGCGGGCGTTGCAAAACTTGCCTCGCAATATGGCGCGCATGTTGAAACGCTGAATGGCGATGGCTCCGGCTCATTTGCCGACCTGGCTGCCAGTCAGTCAGCGGAATTTACCGACATTGAGCGTGGACCGGACGATCTGGCGGCAATTCTTTATACGTCCGGCACAACGGGCCGCTCCAAGGGGGCCATGCTGACGCATGACAACCTTTTGTCCAATGCCCTGACCTTGTGTGATTACTGGCAATTCACGTCTGAAGATCGGCTGATTCATGCCTTGCCGATTTTTCACACGCACGGGCTTTTTGTCGCCACCAACGTTGTGCTGCTGTCCGGCGCATCGATGATTCTTCTGCCAAAGTTTGATGCGGATGAAGTGTTGCATCTGATGTCGCAGGCCACGGCGCTGATGGGTGTGCCAACATTTTATGTCCGGCTTGCCCAACACCCCGGCCTGACGCCAGAGGCGGCGAGCGGCATGCGTCTGTTCATTTCCGGCTCGGCGCCGCTTCTGGCCGAAACGCATGAATTGTTCAAAGCGCGCAGCGGCCATGCGATTCTTGAGCGCTATGGCATGACCGAAACCAATATGAGCGTTTCAAACCCATATGAGGGCGAGCGGATTGCCGGCACAGTCGGCTTTCCTCTGCCCGGCGTTGAATTGCGCATTGTTGACCAGACGACATCTGACCTGATCGCCAATGATGGCATCGGCATGATCGAGGTTCGCGGCCCCAATGTCTTCAAGGGGTATTGGCGCATGCCCGAGAAAACCAGGGCCGAATTTCGTGAGGATGGCTTTTTCATAACCGGCGATCTGGGCAAGGTTGATTCGCGTGGCTATGTGCACATTGTTGGGCGCGGCAAGGATCTGATTATTTCCGGTGGTTTCAACGTCTACCCCAAGGAGGTTGAATCGGAAATCGACCTGTTTGACGAGGTTGATGAAAGTGCGGTCATCGGGGTTTCGCATCCAGACTTCGGCGAAGGCGTAACCGCCATTGTGGTTTTGAAAAACGGCGCGCACCTAAATGAAACCGAAGTTCTTGCAAGACTGAGCGAAAGGCTGGCACGCTATAAGCAGCCAAAAGCGATCATTTTTGTCGATGAACTGCCCAGGAACACCATGGGCAAGGTGCAAAAAAACACTCTGCGCGATCGCTATGCAGACCTGTTCAAAGTTTCAGCATAGCTGAACAAAAACACCAGAAGATTCATGCACTTTTGCGCGGCGGACCCTCTGCGGCGCAGGCAGCCGCACGCCTGACTGCTGGCCACATCAACGCCAGTTCACACGTGCTTGCCGCGCTTGGGCTGCTGCACAAATGTGCATGGCAAGAACATGTCATTGCCCATCCATAAATAAGTCGATTGTTTTTCGTATTTTGTACACAAAAGCGATTGACGGAGCCGTGATCTGCTCATAGTCTCGTTTGAAGAGCTCGAATTGACAGCCGCCGCCCTGCCAAAAGGGTGCCAGAGCAACGCTGCGCAAACACACGCAAAACGTGTTGTGCCCGGAATTGCGAATATGAAAAGCAAGAGAATTTTCGCCAGATCAAACTATGCGAAATGGCTCTATGACTGAGGGTGAGACATGCTCGAAAGAATGGAAATGATGAAGCCGGTCGGCAATATTCTCGACCAGTGCCTGGCTTTGAAAAAGGGGGAGCAGCTTCTCGTTCTCGCCGATACTGACAATCTGCGCATCGGGCAACTGTTCATGCTTGCCGGTCAGGACCGCGGTGCCGAAACCATGATGCTGACTTATAAGCCGCGCAAGCGCCACGGTGAGGAATTGCCGCCGGTCATCGCCGCCGCCATGAAGGCCGCGGACGCCATCGTTGCGCCAACGACCTTTTCGGTCAACCATACAGATGCGCGCAAAGCCGCCAGCAATGCTGGTGCAAGATTGATTTTCTTCCCCGGCTGCAAAGAGGAAATGTTCCTTGATGGCAGCCTGGACATCGATTTCGCCAAGCAGGCGGAAGTGATTGCCCGGCTTTCCAAAGTGCTGGAAGACGGCAAATCCGTACGTGTGCGCAGCAATGACGGGCGCACGGACCTGCGGTTTGAAATTGCCGGTCGCCACGCAGTTCCGCAGAACGGCATCTGCCATGAGCCGGGCACAATCTCTCCCCCTCCCTGCATTGAAACCGCCGTTGCACCGGTGGAATGGACCACTGAAGGTACAGCTGTGATTGATGGCGCCATTGTGCCGGGCGGCGAGGTGCTGGAGCCGGTTGAAATCCGCTTTGAAAAAGGGCGCATTGTTCACATTGATGCTTCGGGCAAGGACGGCAAATACATGGCCGATCTGCTCAAATCCTATAATGACGAAAACATCTACGCCCATGTTGAGCTGGGCTTCGGCCTGAACCCGAACGCCCGCATTGGCCGCGGGATCGAGCTTGAGGATGAAGGCGAGTTTGGCACAATCCATCTCGGCATCGGCAACGGCATCACCTTCGGCAGCCCTATTCGGGCATCGGGTCACATCGACCTTGTTATCCGCCATCCGATTGTAGAGGTGGATGGCCAGCTTGTTCTTAAGGACCGTGAAGTTCTGATCTAACCTGATCAAGAGCCGTTCGCGCGGCACCTCACACAGAATGCGCATCTTTCTTCGCCGATCGATATTCTTAAAGGAACCCTCGATGAGCAGCCCAAGCAGACGCGACATACTAAAGGGAGCCGCCGCCACAGGTGCTCTCGTTTTCACACTCAGCCCCGGCAAAGGTTGGGCGCAGGCCTGGCCACGACGCCCGATCACCCTGGTGATTCAATATGCTGAAGGCGGTGGAACCGACACCATCATGCGCGCCATAGCGCGCAGCCTTGCCACCCAGCTGGATGTCAGCATTCGTGCTGTCAACCAGCCGGGCGCTGGCGGCGCACTTGCAACAGAGTCAGTTGCCGGAAGACCTGCCGACGGGCACTGGCTGCTTGGCGGTGCAGAATACAACAAGTTCTTCCGCGTGTTGGGTTATGCCAAGCGCGCGCCGTGGGAAGAATGGCAGTTCATGAAGGTTGGTCGTTCAGCACCATCCTGGAGCGTTCAGCCCGGCTCGCGCTTCAAAACCATCAATGATGTGCTGGAAGCCGGTCGGGAAAACCCGGGCACGATCCGTATTTCCAATGCCGGTATTGGCACAATCTGGCATGAAGCAACGCTTGTTGCGCTGGAATATGGCACTGGCGCCTCTTTCGTTCACGTGCCTTACGATGGCGGTGCACCTGCAGCGCTTGCAGTTTTGCAGAACGAGGCAGAAGTAGTGGCCAGTGGTGTGCATGAGCAGGTTGAATTCCTGCGCACCGACAAGCTGCGCAATCTGGCAGCTTATGTGCCCGAGCCACTGCAGATCGACGGCGTCGCAGAACCCCTGCAATCAGTCATTGAAGCAATCCCGTCCGCCGGCCAGATCGGCATGATCCAGGGCGTGTATCAGATTGCCATCAACCGGGAAGCACCGCCGGAAATTCTGCAGGTGCTGAATGATGCCGTACGTGAGGCAGTGAGCGATCCTGCCTATGCGCAGGTTCTTCACGGCCGGGTCATGTTCCCCGAATTTGTTGGCGGTGCGGATGCCGACCGCGAAGCGGCGCTGTTCGAGTCTGTCACATCCTGGCTTTACTTCGAAAACGACATGCAGGGACTTGTCGCTTCTCCTGAAGAGCTTGGCATTCCAAAGCCGGAGGATTTTGCCGAGTACTGGCCGCCGGAAGGCTACAAACCGGCATTCTGACCTTGCTAAAGGCAATGAAAGGAGAGTTTTCGCGTGAGCGCGAAAACTCTCTACCGATATCCCATAATAATTAAGAGATAAGCGATGATCGGAACACGTTTCTGGAACGATACGCGGCTTATCCCCGCATTCATAACAATGGCGATTGGTGGCTGGTTGTGCTGGCAAGGCTTTCAGATGCCAAGGCCCCACGGCTGGTCCAGTTCTCCTGGATTGTTTCCGGTGATCATTGGCTCGGGCCTGATCATCATGGCCTTTCTTCTGCTGCTGGAACGCCAGCGCCTGATCCGTCAGGCCGCCGTAGAGCACAGGGCTCGGCAGGAACGTGACGAGCAGTCTCTCCTGCGTGAGCGTATGGAAGAAGTCCTGCACGAACCGGCAATGACGCGTCAGGACAAGATCCGCACCGCTGCCATTGCCGTACTGATCGGCATTTACGCCGTTTCCCTGAACTTCATGATTTTCGAGGTCGCGACCTTTCTGTTTCTCGTGGCTGCAATGCTGGCCTTTGGCGAGCGCTCCGTGCCGCGCATTGTGCTCGCTTCCGCCGGCACCGTGGTCGTGATCGCGGTTGTCTTCATCTACGTTCTTGAAACGCTGTTGCCCGGCAATGGCAGCCTTGTTGAGAACTTCATTTATGGCTGAGCCCCGAAGCCACGCGGGAACGGAGTAAGCAAATGTACAGCTTTTTCGAGGCCTTTTACTGGAGCCCTATTCTGCTCTCCTGTATAGGCGCGGCCGCCGGAATTATCTGGGGGGCATTGCCCGGCCTGTCAATGACAATGGGCATGGCTCTTCTGGCCCAGTTTTCCTACTCCATGGATGTGGTAGGAGCCTGCGCGTTTCTGATGGGCGTTTACACCGGAGCGTCTTTCGGCGGCACGGTCAGCGCAGTTCTTATCAACATTCCCGGAACGCCGGATTCTGTGCCGGTGCAGTTGGCCGGTTATCCACTGACCAAGCAGGGCCGCGGTGGCGAGGCTATGGCAACGGCCATCCTCTCCTCGTTCATCGGCAACTGGTTCGGCATTCTTGTGCTGATGGCGCTTGCGCCCGTCATGGTTGCCTTTGCGCTGCATTTCGGTGCCTGGGAGCAGTTTCTCCTTGCGCTGTGGGGCATTCTCATTGCCGGCACCATATCCGGCGAAGGGGACTCGGCGGTCAAAGGCTGGATATCGGGGTGGATAGGGCTTGCTATTGCCATGGTGGGGCTGGAACCCATCCTGGCCTATCCGCGGCTGGTGTTTGACTATCCAAGCCTGCGCGGCGGCATCGAGTTCATTCCCGCACTGATCGGCCTGTTCGGCATTGCCGAGGTCATGCGCATGGCGGCCAGCCCAACCGCCACAGCATCAAAGGTCGTCATGGGCCGCGTGCGCCCGCGTGTTGACCTGTTGATCAAATACATCCGGTCGGCAATCCGATCCAGCGCGGTCGGCACCTTCATTGGTGTGGTGCCCGGCGGTGGTGCGCCCATGGCCAACTTCCTGTCATACGAACTTGGGCAACGTGCCTCCGGCAAAGACTTTTCCAAGGGCAGTATGGAAGGCGTTATCTGCTGCCAGACATCCGACAATGCGGTCATTGGCGGCTCGCTGCTGCCGGCCATGTCGCTGGGCATTCCCAGTTCTGCGGCCATTGCCGTGTTCATGGCAGCTCTGGCCTATCAGGGCGTTATCATCGGCCCGGCGATCGAGCAGAGCCAGCCCGGCTTTCTGTACTTCCTGTATGGCACGCTGATCGTCGCAAACTTTGCCATGTACATTCTGGCTTTTGTGTTTCTGAAGCCAAGCATGCGCATCCTGTCGATATCGCCATCCATCCTGATGCCGATTGTTTCCGTATTGTGCATCGTCGGCGCATTCGCTTTGCAGCTCTCGATTTTTGATGTCTATGTGGCGTTGGTTTTCGGTCTGGTTGGCTATGTGCTGCACAAATGCGGTTTCCCGCTTGCACCAATGATTTTCGCAATGATCCTCGGTCAACTGGCAGACGAAAACCTGCGCAAAGCCTTCATCATCTTCCAGGGTGATACGGTACTGGGCGTGCTGTTGCGCCCGGTCAGCGCGGTCATTCTGATCGTCATTCTTCTGACACTGGTCTATGGCATCCGCCGGTCGTTTTTCAGCAAAAGCCCTGCCTGACCGGGTCGGATAGCGGACAGTCAAAGTGGCTCTGCGTAGAAAAACGTGGAGCCACTTCAGTCATTGCCGAATTGTCCTGCTGGCAGAAAATATCGATTTTGCCAGCGGGTGGAGGCTCTAGTTCAGAGCCTCCACGGCTTCCTGGAGAAATGTCTTGTATCTGTTTTCTTCACCGTAAAACGGGCGCTTGCCAAGCTCCATGACCTCGCCCCCGGCCGTCGCGAGGCGGTGATAATAGGCAACAATCCACACCTCCTTGAACAGTCTGTCGATCAGTCGCTTTTCATCCACCGGTGTCAGTGGCCCGTCGGCAATGTTCATCGACCTGCGCACCTCATTCAGCAGCACCCGCTCTTCGGTCAGCGGCATTTGCTTGCCGCTGAGCGAAATATCCTCATCCGGATAAAGAAAGCGCAGGGTGCGGAAATAAATGAACGGGCTGACAGCCGGGTCCATCTTCGGCGGCAGAGAAAACACCGTGTCGTAGTTTTCCGGGTTCGGGTAAAGGCGTGTCACCGTCTTGTCCCGCAAATCCTTTGCGATGCTGAACTGGCCGCTTTTCCAACTGCCCAGATAATGAATTTGCTTGCCGCGTTTTTTAAGCTGGCGAAATGTTGCGTCGCGCGGGGCATTTCCGGCCCCCGGCATCGGCTCCATACACACAATGCCCTTCAATTCGTTGACAATTGCATCAACCTTGCAGGCCGCCCACATACTTGCGCCCGCGTCGCTGAAGCAGGAAAGAACCAGTTGCCCAACCTTCACTTTTTCCCGGCGCGCCTTGCCCAGCACCCAGCTGTTGCTTTCCAGCACGGAAATGATGGTGCGATATAAGGTCGGAAGCGCGGCCTTTGTGGCAATGCCGCTGCCTATGGTGTGGGTGCGTTGCGGGATCATCAGCAATTGGGTTTTCGTCCCCTCGCCGAAAGCCTTGCTGAAACCCATGGACGAATTGAAAATGTTCACTTCCGGTTTTTCGGGCGTGCCACCCACGAGCCGGAAAACATTGCGCTGCATTTCCGGGCCGGTCAGCGGGCGCGGCGCGGGCTGTTGTGATGTCACATCCTGTTTTGAAAGGTGAACAGCGCGCGCTTCGTCGGTTGGCACCGCCAGGTAGCCGGAAAGCACACCGCCATCGAACACATCCACCTTCGCCCGGTTCGGTATCAACTGAAGCTTGTACGAGCGCTTGCCGCTTGCATAATCCATGTCGAAGAAATAGCGCTCCCGGTCCCGATAGGGCTGCAGCTCGGCATGATCGGCGGGGGAATAGAAAACGTGCGGCGAAATCTCAGCCGACGCTTCAAGGCTTTTCGGGCAGACTATGTACCAGATCATCGGAGTTTCGGCGAGTGAAGCAACAACTCTCAATCGCGTGCGATGGTCGATATATTCTGCAAGCCAGGCGTAATGCCCGTTGATATGTTGCTGTGCCAGCCGGGCCCTCAGCCAATAAGCCGTGACGTCCAGCATCAGCACGTTGACCTGCATCAGCTTTGTTGCCGGGTTAAAGGTGATGAGCGGATGCAGCCCGGCAATCAAATGCCGGTTGGAGTGACTTTCCTGCATTTTGTGCAGCTCAAACTGCTCCCAGGCAAACGGAATGATGGTGAAGCCAACCCCACCCGCCTTGGGCGCAACCTGCATCAACTGGCGCACGTGCAGACATGGCCGCGAAGCTGGGGAATCCGAACTGGCCGGGGTTTCAATCACCACATCAATGGTCAACTGACCATTGGTCAGTGCCGGCAAAGTAACATCGGTGGCAATGTCGGCGGATCGGGTTATTTCCCTTAGAACGCCATTGACCTGGCCGGTCAGCACGATCTTGCGATTTCGCAACAGGAAATGCCCGGCAATCGAGTTCTTGTGGAGCGGAGAAAACAGCTCGATACGCAGATCCATTGCAAATCCCCTGAATCGTTTCATGCGATCCCAAGGATCGCCAGAAACGACCGAACTTTCAGCTTTGGCGCATTGCTTTGCCGTTGAAGCGCAAGCACTGCAACGAGAAATGTTCCAAGTATCGTCAAATATTGACAGAAGTCTGCCAGTGATGCCACACATTATTACTGGGTAAAGATTGGGGCATTATCGCATGTCAAACAGTCGTCTTCTCGATTTAACCAAATACAAAGGCGTTTTGCCCTATTCCAGCGAATTGTTTGGCGTCTACCAGCCGATGATTGGCTGGCGTTCCAAACGCACATTTCGCTGGCTTGATCGGAAGATTGAGCGCCCGCCCCTTCTGGAAAGTCTGGCGGATTGTTTTGCCAGTCCCGCCCAGATCGAGATCAATTCAGACAACTGCGACATGAGCGCCGCAAATATGCAGACCGCGGCCTTTGCGGTGACCAGTTTGCGCGAGCAGGACTCGGTTCTGTACAAACGGCTGGCGCAATATCTGGTCAAGCTTGGCTATGCCAATGGTCCGCCGCCCAAGGACATATGGCAGCAGGTTGCAGGCATCATCGAACGCTCTCTGGGCTCGGCCGTGCTGGAAGAATACAGCCAACGCTTTGCCATAGACTGCCGCGAGATGAGCGCGGACAAAAAGCGCCGAATGGATGTGCACGAGCTTTATGCCTACAACCAGCGAACCCTCGCAGTCGAAGAGGGACTGAAACGAGAAACGAAGCTGGCGGGTGTTTTCAAGGAACTGTTGAACTACGAACGCTATGACCTGCTGGAACAGATTTTCTATCGTCCCGTTCAGAAAGATGGTCTGACGCGGTTTAAAGGACTTCTGGAAAAATCCGAGCACAAGGACCCGCTCGACAGTTTTGACCCGACAGGTGACCTGCGGGATGTGACCGTATCCCCGATCGGCATCACCCATATATTCCGGCAGTTTTTCTTTGAGCTGGACACGTTTCTGGGCCCGCCTGTCGCCCATCTCTACGTGCCACCCTACACCACCTCGGAAATTATCGAAGTCAGCACCCGGCGCGTTTATATCGAAAAGGTCATCGAGCAGAGCCTTGAAACAATCAAAAAGGAAGAAAGCGAAACCACCGAGGAAGATGAAATCAGCGAAGCGGTGAAGCAGGACAACCGCAAAGACATGAAGCTTGGTATTACCAGCACCGTCGAACAGTCCTGGGGTACGGGCAATATTACCGCAACGGGCAGCTTCAACCTGGACACCAGCCAGGGAGAGGCGCGGGAAACCAGCCACAAGCGCATGCGCCGGCAAACCGCCAAACTGTCTTCCGAGATAAGGGAAAATTTCAAAACCACATTCAAGACCGTGACGGAAACCACAGACAGTGTCAGCAAGCGTTACATGATCGCCAATCCTGGCGGTGACATGCTGAATTATGAAATGCGCCGCAAAATGCGGCAGGTGGCCGTGCAGGTGCAGGATGTCGGCACCTATCTGTGCTGGGACACTTATGTGGACGAACCGGGGGCCGATCTTGGAATTGCCAATCTTGTGCATATGTCGCGGCCGGCGGACCTGATACCGCGCCCCAGCGACCTGACCTTTGCCGAACTGGAACCGGTTGATGTTGCCTTTACGGCCAATGCCGTGTGGAATTACGACGATAGAAAAGGGCATCAGGGCGATCAGTTCGTGCTGATAGGAGTTGCACCCATTCCGCCAGGTCCGGAAGGCTACGTGCTGGTTCGCCCTTCCAACAATGAAAAGTTTCCGCTGTTCCAGATTTCGGCCAGCGGCAAGAATTTCCATCAGGTCTGGGCCTATTTCGGGCGGTTCCGCGATGGCAATATTCAACTGGGCGTCTGGACAAAGCCCGCCGGAATTGGCTGGGACGAACGGGTGGATTTTGTTCTGCAAGGCTCTGTGCGCTATGTGCCGGGCCCGGGCAAAAAGGCAGAGATCGAAGCACGGATTGCCGCACGTTCGGCTGAACAGCGGTTGATCGATGAGGAAAACGCCCGCAAGACAAAAGCGGCATTCTTTACTGGTGCCCGCGAGCGGATCGAACAGTCGCGCGCCATAACAGCCCGTAAATATGATGATTTGCGTGAGGAAGAGCGGATAATCGTTTATCGCCGCCTCATCAGCTCCCTGATGACGGATGACCATTATGATGCGCCTGCGGCAGGGGAAAGCGACCGTAACCGGCATGTGCTTTCACAATTGCTGAACACAATTTTCGACATCGACAAGATGCTGTATTTTGTTGCACCTGAATGGTGGAAACCCCGGGCCGGCAGTCGGGTTGGCATGGGCTACAACGAGCTTGCCCAGAATGTGCCGGAAGCGCTGGTGACCTGGGACGATGGCCTGCAGCGGCCCGACAACTACCTGATCACCAACAAATCCATGCCTGCAGCCAAGGGCAGTTCGCTCGGCTGGCTTTTGCAGCTGGATGGCGATGACATGCGCAATTCCTTCCTGAACGCACCTTGGGTCAAGGCGGTTATTCCGGTGCGCCCCGGGCGGGAAAAAGCGGCTATCAACTGGCTCAAGGCCGTTGGCGTGGAAGGCTCGGATGGGCTTGACCATGAATATGGCGGCTCACCGGAAGAAAAGGCAGAAATTCGCGAGGGTCTGGGGCTGGCCACAGGGCAGAAGGTCACCATTGAACTGGCGCTCGAATATCTGTGCCAGAAAGTTGCGCAAAAGCATGCCGAGAGCAATGTGGTGAAACCGTTCGGCGATGGTGATTTTGAAACCGATGATTCAAGTACGGTTCTCGCCACCCCGGTCGAGAAAGTCTATGAATATGGCTTCTACCCGTTGCAAGGTGGCTTTCGCGCCGACCCCGTCATGCCAAGTGATGATACCAACAATCAGGGCCGAAATTTTCAGGTTTATGACCAGTGGATCGAGATTTTGCCCACGGATCAGGTTGTGCCGGTCGAAGTTCGGTACAACCCGATCACCGGGCGGCAGATACCGCCCGATGATGTCGAGTGAGCCAGCTCAGGCTGATGCATCCAGCGCTGCCAGTTGCGGTGTCGCCAGCGCAACGGCCTGCGCATAGCGGTCAATTGCCTCATCAATCTCGCTGGCGGTGATGGAAAGCGGCGGCGAGAATGAATTGACTGTCAGATAAGGCAAAGCGCGTGTCAGAACGCCCTGTTCGGTGGCCAGCCGGGCCACCAATCGATGCGGGTTTGTGCCCGGCGCAAAGGGTCGCCGCGTTTCACGGTCCGCCACAAACTCAACCGCCGCCATCAATCCCACGCCGCGAATGTCGCCAATATACGGGTTTTCGCCCAAACGCTCCTGAAGCGCGCTTAAGAGTCGGGGAGCCAGGGCAGCAGCATTTTCAACCATGCCCTCCTGTTCGATTATATCGATATTGGCCATGGCCACCGCGCTGCCAACCGGATGGCCGGAATAGGTGAAGCCGTGCATGAACGCCCCCATTTGCGCAGAGGTATCCTCCAGAACAGACCAGATCCTTTCTGAAACAACATTGGCCGACATCGGGAAATAGGCGCTGGTCAGGCCCTTTGCCAAAGAAACAATATCCGGGCGCAGGCCGTAGGTTCCAGTGCCAAACCACTGCCCCGTCCGGCCAAATCCGGTGATCACCTCATCGGCGATCAACAGAATATCATGCCGGTCCAGCACCTCTTGCACACGCTGGAAATAGTTTTCCGGCGGCAGAACAACGCCGCCGGTGCCGATAACCGGCTCTGCAATGAATGCGGCAACGGTGTCCGGTCCCTCCCGCTTGATCATGGCTTCCAGATCAGCCACCATGCGTTCCGTAAAGGCGGCTTCGCTTTCGCCATTTTCCGACCCGCCATAATAATGCGGGCAGGATGTGTGCAGCACACCCTCGATCGGCAGGTCAAACGCCTTGTGATAGGCAGCAATGCCGGTCAGGCTGCCGGACGCCAGCGTAACACCGTGATAGGCACCCAGCCGCGAGATGATCTTTTTCTTGGCTGGCAGACCACGCATATTGTTGTAATAGCGCACCAGCTTCAGCGCGGTGTCATTGGCGTCCGAGCCGGAGGTGCCGAAAAACACCCGTGCCATATGCGGCGCATTGGCCCGATTGCGAAAAAGCGTCAAAATCCGATCAGCCAGCAGAATGGTCGCCTCGCAGGAAGCGCCACCAAAAAGGTGCTGATAGCTGAGATTGCGCATGGCATCCGCCGCCGCGTCTGCCAGCTCGCCCCGGCCATAGCCGATGTTCACGCACCAGAGCCCCGCCCCCATGTCGATGACGTCCCGACCGGCGGCATTTTGCATGCGCACGCCGTTGGCGGATTGATAGATCGTCGGGCCATTTGCCGCCAGATCAGCGATCGACGTTACGGGATGAAACAGGCTGAGCCGATCCATCTCTTCAAGTGAAAAATTCTGCGGATGCGCCATGTGCTTGGTCTTTCGGTCAACACTGCATGTGAATTGTAATTCTGCCCCGGCGCCTACGGCGCGGCGAAAGCATCTCGTGCCCGCAGCATGGCAATCAGGCGGCTGTCGCGCTCTGCCTCCAGTTGCGGAATATCGCGGCCTGCGGCTTCTTCCTGAATGCCGGCCACCAGTTGCGCGCAAACTTCCGGCGTCAGGCTGGGCGTACCTAACGTGGCCCAGCGGCGCTCCTGACTTGGGCCCAGATGCGCAAGATAGTGGCCGATGCCACCAGCGCCGCCGCCAAGATGATAGGCCATATGCGAGCCGATAACCGACCAGCGCAGCCCCGGCCCATGCACCAGAGCGGCGTCGACTTCCGCCACATCGGCAATGCCTTCCGCCACAATATTGACCGCCTCGCGCCAGAGCGCTGAAGACAGGCGGTTGGCAATATGGCCCACTGCATCTTTGCGCAGCCGCACGCAAACCCGCCCCATGCTGCCATAAAGCGCTGCCGCGCGGTCCACAATTGCCGGGCTCGGGCCATAAAGCTCAACCAGTGGCATAAGATGCGGTGGATTGAACGGATGGGCGGTGAGGAGCCGTTCCTTGTTGATCATGCCTTCCGACAGCATGGACCATGTGAGCGACGACGTGCTGCTGGCGATCATGGCATCCGGGCTGACAAGAGCCTCGATGCTTGCGTAAAGCTTCTGCTTCAGCGGCACATTTTCGGATGCGTTTTCCTGTATCAGAACCGCTCCGGCAACCGCTTCCTCCAGCGTGTCACAAATGGTCAGTTGCCCGGCACGTTCCGCCCCTTCGCCCAGCTCTGCCAATTGCGCCAGCGGATGCTGCACACCAGCCGCCAGCGCGGCGCGTGCCTTTGGGTCGGGGTCCCATGCAGATACATCATGGCCATAGCTGAGAAACAGTGCAGCCCAGCTCTGGCCAATCAAACCGCACCCCAGAACAGCCAGCTTTTCACTGGTGGAGCTTTGTGTGTCAGTCGACATCGTCATAAGTCTCCGGTTCGGGTTCTTCCGGGGCAAATTCACCGTGAATTGTCAGAAACGCCATGCCCGCCAGGATATCGCGAGAGATGGCCTGCCGGGCGGCTTCGGGGTTGCCCACAGCCAGCGCCTCTATGGCTTCGTCCTGAAAATTTGCCTCAACCATCATGTCGAGGCCACGGTTGAGGTGGCGCAGAAATGGCCCGGCCTGCAACCATAGTATACGGATCATCGAAACCAGCACTTGGGATGTGCTGTAGCGATAGATCGTGAATTTCAGCTTCTGGTTGTAGTCGAGATAGTCGGTGATGGCGTTTTCCTCAATCGCCTTCACAAGCCCGGCCGAATAGGCATGCAGTTTCTGAAACCCTTCACGGTCTACATTGCCGCAGGCCTGCGCCGCGGCCTCGCCCTCAATCAGCGCCCTGAGTGTCATGACCTCGCGAAATTTGCGCAGGCTCAAACGCGGGATGGAAAATGTGCCATTGCGATGCTGCACCAATGCACCTTCAGCCAGCAGACGGCCAAGCGCCGCGCGCACCGGCATGTCGGATGTGCCAAGCTCTGCACCCAGCTTGCGTGAACTGACCTTCTGGCCGGGAGCAAACCCGCCCTTCATCAGCACATGGCGAATGTCCTTGTACACGCGTTGATGAACAGATTGGGTTTCAATGCGCGACAGCTTGGGAATGTCGGATGTGCCCGGCCGATCAATCATTTGCGCTCTCCAAATTCCCGGTCACCCACCAGACCCTGCGGGCGAAACACAAGAATACCGAGCAGAATGATGGCCAGAACAATTTCGCGGCTGCCTTCCGGCACGCTGACCATTTGCCCGCCCAGATTGACGCCGCGCTCAAACAGTTGAACAAACTCACGCACGGCAACAACAAACAGCACACCCACCACCGCGCCGGAAATGGACCGCATGCCACCTACGACCAGCATGGCCAATGTCAGAAACGTCATATCCAGCCAGAACATGTTTGCGGTGATGGTGCCAAGGAAATGGCCGTAAAGCACGCCGCCCAGCCCAGCCACAAAGCCGCTGATGGTAAAGGCTATCAGCTTGTGCGCCCAGGCATTGACTCCTGATGCGCGAGCCGCCGCCTCGTCCTCTCGCACGGCGCGCAAGCGCAAGCCATAGGATGACAGTCGGTAAGCCGTGGCGATCAATATGGCAAAGACCGCGCCGGCAATGGCCACCCAGATGGTGATATAGGTTGGCAGGCCGACAATGGCGCTCTGGCCAGCGGTCCAGCCTGTCCAGTTTTCGTAAATGCTTTTGAAAACAAACAGCATCGACAGCAAGGCAATTGACGCCGCAGTGCCCGAAAGGCGCATCAGAGCCAGCCCTAGAACAAAGGCAACCAACGCCGCCAGACTGGCGGCAATCAGCGCGGCAGGCAACAGCGGCACCTGTGCCGTTGCCAGCCATGCCGGCAGGTCCGGCATGAAAATCAGCCGCAGCGGACCACAACATGTCTGCCATGCAGAAGCGTAGGCACCAATCAACGCAAAGCTGACATGGCCAAATGACACAATGCCGGAATTGCCGGTAAAAATCGCCAGCCCGACCACCAGAACCACATAAATATATGCTTCGCTGACAAGGCTTGTCAGGCGCGGCTCACCGCTGAGATAGGCCAGCAAACCAAGCGCGGTAAGCGGCAGCGCAAGAAAAAGCGTTGCCCGTACAACCCGCCAGGCATGGGCAAGGCGTGCCTGGTTGGGTGAAAGAGCTGGACGCCGGGAACCAGTTTGCACGGTCATATGCGCTCCAGTCGTTTTGAAGAGGAGAACAGGCCCTGCGGACGGACAAGCAGCACAAGAATGACGAGCCCGTAGAGAAATGCGTCACGGGCGGCCCGCAGTTCCGGCGGCAGCAAAGCCTGCAACAGGGTTGAGGCAACGCCCAGCATCAGCCCGCCCATCATGGCGCCCCACAGGCTGCCCATGCCGCCAAGGACCGTACCGACGAAGCCGGCAATGGCCAGCGGTACGCCCATGCGAAAATCCAGAACCCCGGTCTTGGCGACATACAGCAGCGAAACCGCACCGGCCAGCACGCCGGAAAGGGCGAACGCATAGGCAATGACCCTGTCGGCACGAATTCCCAGCAGCCGCGCCATCATGAAGTCGTTGGAAGCGGCGCGGATCTGCCGGCCCGGACCGGTGAAGCCCAGGATCAGCACCAGCGCCAGAAACAGCAGCAGCACAACGACAATGGTCACAAGGTCGATCAATGGCAGTCGAACACCGCCGACCATGACCTGCTGGCTCAGATCGCTCAGAATGTTGACGGATTTCGGCCTGCCGGTGTGCACGAAAAGAATGGCATTCTGAATGAGGTAGCTGATTGCGAAGGATGAAATCAGAAGACTGGTGCCATCGGCATGCCGGTTGCGCAGCGGGCGAAATGCCATCCGCTCGGTTGCCAGCGTCATCAGCACGACAAATCCTATGATCAGCGGCACCATGAGCCAGACCGCCAGACCGCCAATGTAAGGCGTGGCAACTGCAGTGGCAGAAGGAACGACCAGCGCATAGGCACCCAGCGTGATCAGATCGCCATGCGCAAAATTGATCATGCGCATGACGCCGAACACCAGGCCGATTCCAAGTGAAATCAGCGCATACTGCCCTCCCAGGCTCAGGGCATCGACCAGAAGCTGCAATCCGTTCATGTCGCGCTCATTTCTCCGAAGAAAGCCGATTCAAACTCGGCGCTTCCTGCCAGTTCGGCCACCGCCCCCTCCATCACCACCTGCCCGGACCGCAGAAGATACAGCCTGTCGGCAAGGGCCAAAGCCCTTCGGCTGCTCTGCTCCACCACCAGAATGGTCACGCCTTCGCTGCGCAGCTGCGCAAAAGTTTCAAACACCAGGTCAACATATTGCGGCGCCAACCCCAGGGACGGCTCGTCAACAATCAGCAATCTTGGCGATGTCATCATGGCGCGGGCAATGGCCAGTTGCTGCTGTTCGCCACCGGACATCTGGCCGGCCATCTGGCTGCTGCGCTCTTTCAAAATTGGAAACAGCGAAAACATCCGATCTAACTGCTGATTGCGGCGTGCAGCAGCGCGCGAAAGAGTGGCGCCAACGATCAGATTCTCCCGTACAGTCAGCTGGCCGAAAATCCGCCGCCCCTCCGGAACAAGGCTGATGCCAAGTGCGGCAATGGCTTCCGGCGTCTGGCGCGAAATGTCCACATCCGCAAACCGAATTGTGCCGGAAGCCGCGCGCTTGACGCCCGCAATCGCCATGGTCGTGGTGGATTTTCCAGCGCCATTCGGCCCGACAAGACAGACCACTTCACCCGCAGCCACATGAATGTTCAGGTTCCGGACAGCCGGCACCTTGTTGTATTCGACTTGAAGAGACTCGACACTGAGCAGCATTCAATGGCCCCCAAGGTAAGAGTCGATGACATCGCGGTTCATCCGCACCTGCTCTCGCGGGCCGCTGGCCAGCGTCTTGCCACCGCGCAGCACATGCAGGTTTTCACAAACGCCCATAACCACCGGCATATTGTGTTCAATCAACAGCACACCGCAGCCATAAGCCGGTGGTATGCGCGCAATCAAATCAACCAGTTGCTGGCCTTCCGCATCGTTCATTCCCGCCGCCGGTTCATCCAGCATCAGAAAATCCGGCTCCAGCGCCAGCGCGCGTGCAATGCCAACCAGCCGCTCCTGCGTATAGGGCAGGCTGTTGGCTGTGCGGTCCGCCATATTGGCTATTCCCACAAACTCCAACGCTCTCTCGGCTGCCTGCTCGCCTTCTGCCAGGCCCGCATGGTGAGCATAAACCGGCACGCGGACATTTTCGCGCACGCTCAACGCGCTGAACAGACGGACAGACTGAAATGTGCGGGCAACACCACGCCTTGCCCGCTGGTCTGGCCGCGCGCGGGTGATGTTTTCCCCATCCAGAAGCACCGTGCCATTCGTCGGGCGGGTAAAGCCGCTCAGCACGTTGACCAAAGTGGTCTTGCCCGCGCCATTTGGCCCCAGAAGCCCGAGAATTTCGCCCCGCTTCAATGTCAGGCTGACATCCTGCAAGGCTGCAAGGCCGTCAAACTGCACCGTCACGTTCAGCGTGCTTAAACTGTCTGCCATCAAATTCTCCGCGAATTTGACGGGGGGCGCACATGCGCCCCCGCGCCACTGATCACTCGAACGTCAGATATTCGCCTGTTTTCATGTCGTAGTAACCCAGTGCTTCGGCCTTACCGTCGGTTGTGGCCATCATCAACATCGGGCGCTCGTCATTGCTGTGCATTTCCGCTGAAAAGCTGGTTGGGCCAACGGCAAGCTCTTCATTATCGAAGCTTTCCATGGCAGTGCGCACCGCGTCAGTTTCCAGGCTTCCGGCCTTTTCGGCCGCGCGCGCCCAGCCTTCAACCACAGCATATCCGGTGATGCCCTGTCCTGATGCCGGCAATTCGCCATGCGCCTCTTCGTATCGTTGGAAGAATTCGCGGTTGCGTGGGCGTGGATCTTCCACCCCGGCATCAGCCGAGTTGCTCAGGTAGAAATAGTTCGAAAGCCCCGGCACTGCCGAATACCAGGAGCTGGAGTCCCCGCCGGTGCCTGCCAGGATAGGAATGTTGATGCCGGCTGAACGATATTGCCGGATGGCGGATGCCAGACCGGGTGGTACGCTGCACAGCATCATCACGTCCGGCTCTTCCGGCAGAGCCTGAAGACGCGAAATCTGCGACGCAACCGTCACGTCGGCATTCTTGAATTCATCCTGCAGAACCAGCGCATCAGCCCCGGCCAGTTCGGTCCAACGTTCAACAAAACCTGCACAGAGCGAGCGGTCATATTGAATGAAAGTGTCCAGCAGAACATATGCAGTTTTGTAGCCTTGCTTGCGGAAAGCCCAGTCCGCCAGCATACGCCCGGTGCCGTCTGCTTCCGTTGCCATGGAAAACACATTGTTGCCAATGGTCAGGTCACCCAGCTTGTCATCACCGCCGCAAGATGAAATTGCAATCACACCTGCCTGTTGCGCAATCAGCGCCGCCGGTGCGCCCAGATCAAAATCGCAGGCGATCATGATCATTTTTGCACCTTGCGAAACCAGCGCCTGTGCTGCACGGGCGGTTTCAGCCGGGTCGGTCTTGGTGTCAATGTGAACAAGCTTCAGCTTCTTGCCAAGCACACCGCCCTTTTCATTGATTTCCGCCACGGCCAGTTCTGCTGCGCGGGTGGGGTTGGTGTCAAAGGCAGCCATCCAGCCACTGAAGGACGTGGCGGCGCCGATGATGATCTCCTCCTCCTGCGCCTGCGCCGGCAATGCCAGCGCCGACGCGGTGAAAGGCAGCACAAGCGCCAGTAGCGCGTTGCGCCAGGTTTTTCCTCTGGAAGCAATGGAATGGGTCATTTCGCTCTCCTTATAAAATTGTTCTGCTTTTGCCTGCGAATGCCTTGCAACGAACCTTTCCGCGAACCGGTCAGGCCCGGGCAGCCTCTGTTGCGCCTTGATCCAGCGTTCCATCCGGCTTCAAAACCACGCGATAGACATCGCGCGCGCGTTGCTGCGAAACCCAGCCGTCCTGAACGTCCTTGACCACGCGTTGCGGATCTCTCCGGGCAGGGTCGCCATAGCCGCCGCCACCGCAACAGATGGAAATGATGCTTTCGCCCTGGTGAATGCGAACCGTGGCCGCTGGCGGCAGATCCTGCGTGGATCCATCCTGAAGGCGGCGAAGCTGGTTGGAACCGCCACCGGTGCCACCGCCATGCACGCCACGCGGCGGATTCAGCTTGCCATCGCTGACATAGGCAACATCAACATCGCAGCCCAAAGGCCCGAATTCCACACGCAGGCTGGATGCACCAATATGCCGCCCCGCCCCTTCCGTATCTTCAAGAATGCGGCGCTCGGTAACAAGGATCGGCTGGTACAGCTCGTCCAGCTCCACACTATCGATGAAGCACATGCCGCCATTGCCAACATGCAGATAGGTCAACCACGCATCTTCATAAGGAGTGCCTGCACCCGTGGTGCAGCCCAGAAAAATCTGGTTGACGAACGGGTCACCCGTACGGGGGTCCTTGCCTGAAACCACGGCGGACGACGGTGGCAGGAAAGCGCCAAACTCCGCCGTGCCAAAGCCTTCGCCCAGCTCAGCCATTGCCAGTGAAACGGAGTGCGTGACACGGTCTGCCACATTGGTGGTCGATACCGAGCAGCTTGTCGGGTGCAAGGGTATGCCCGCAACCGAATTTTCCCTCAGCAGAATTTCCACCCGGCGAAATGAACCCGCATTGCGCGGGATATCGCCGCCAATGCTGTTGAACACCGCAATCAGGCAGGCAGAACGCGCACACGCTTCCGAAAGGTTCAACCCGCATGGCAGCGCATCAATATTGTCCCGCAGGTCAACGACAATCCTGCCCTCTTCCGGCAGCGCGCTAACGGATGCGACTATGCGCACGCCCTCAGGCGGAGTACCGGGTATGGGGTCATGAGTGCTGGAACCGGTGGCCTCGCCTTTGGGCAGGCTGGACAGCCGCGTGATCATGCGTTGTTCACTATAGTCGAACCACTGGCCGCAGAACGTTTCCAGCGTGTCCCAGCCAACCTCATCGGCCAGTCGCATGATTTCCTGCTCGCCAATGCGCGCCGACCCGATCATGGCAAGGAAATCGCCCTTCCACTGCTCCGGCACCCGAATGCGCATTTCGCACATCCGCACCATATCTTCATTGGTGCGGTAGTTTTCCTGCACCTTGACCGCAGGAAAAATCAGCGCGCCTTCCGCATAAACATCCACAGCCGTGCCCATGTAAGTCGTCGGCTCGGCATTGCCGCAATCGGCCTGATGCGCCTTGGTCAGCACCGTGAAACGGTGTTTGCCCTTGTCATCAATCACCGGAATAATCAGCACATGGTCCGCGGCATGCGAACTGCCGTGGTAGGGTGAATTGTGCAGAAATGCGTCGCCACGCTTCAACTCAGGGTGAAAATTCTTCATCGCCTGAGCCATCATGTCCGGCCCGACGAGAACGTGGATCGGCAGGCTGTCTGCCGTGGCCAGCAATTGGCAATCCGCCGTTACAATGCAGCAGGAAAAGTCGCGGGCGCGGTTCAACACGCCCGAACGCCCGGTGCGATACAGCGTGTTGGTCATTTTGCGGGCAATGCCCTCAAAACGGTTGATGAGGATCGCAAGCTCTGCGCCGTTCAGCGTGGTCGTTGCCATTAGTTCAGCTCCTTCGCGGTCTCAGGTGTCAGTTCGGGCCGAATGACGAGTGTTCCGACAGCAGAGCGCTGGAAGGTGACACCCGGCTGGATGACGACGCAGGTAAAACGGCTTTCCACAATGGCCGGACCGGAAAACTGCTGGTCGGTCTCAAGCCGTTCGAATGTGTGGACAGGAACCTCCACAAGTCCAAGTCTGGAAAAATATGCCTGCCGGTGCCGCAGCGCCGTGCCTTCCGCACCATCTGGCGCTATCCGCAGTTCAGTGGTTTCAGCAACCTTGCAGGCGACTTGCGCGCGCCATGCGATCACTTCAACTGTCGAAGCCGTGTCGCGGAAAGCAAAGATGCGCTCATGTGCCTCATGAAACGCCTCACGCAGCGCTTCGCCCGCGTCATCCATATCTTCAAGGTTCAGCGCAACATCAATTTCCCAGACCTGGTGCGCATAACGCGCTTCGGCAAAGTAGCTGACCTCAGTTTGCACAGCGCCAACGCCCATCTGCGCAACAAAAGCCTCGGCTTCATCCTGCAGTTCGGCAAGCTTGGCGCGAACACCAGCCGCGTCATAGTCTGCCGTGCTGGTGACAAACAGCCGGCGGAACCCGCGCCCGACATCGGAAACCACCGCGCCAGCGGCTGAAAGGCCAGCGCCCACCTCCGGGATCAACAATGTGGGGCAGCCCATGCGCTGGGCAATTGCAACAGCGTTCAGCCCTGCGGCACCGCCACCGCCGATAATGCTGGCTGTGCCCGGATCAATTCCCTGATTAACGGTGATGTCGGCAATGGCCTGCACCATGTTCTCGGTCCAGACCTCAAGCATGGCCAGACCGGCTTCTTCAACTGTCAGGCCCAGAGGATCGGCAACCTTCTGCCTGATGGCGGCAATTGCGGCATCGCGATCCAGCCGGATGCTGCCACCGAGAAAATAGTCCGGATCAATATAGCCAAGGGCCAGAGAAGCATCGGTAACAGTCGGCTCTGTACCGCCCGCCCCGTAACAGACCGGGCCGGGGGTGGAACCGGCACTTTGCGGCCCCACATGCAGGACGCCGCCATCATCCACCCAGGCAATGCTTCCGCCGCCTGCGCCTACGCTTTTAACGTCAACGGACGGGAAGCCGGTGAGATCGCTTTGGTAAGGGCGGCCCAACCAGCTTTCATGTGTGAACGGGACATAGCCTCCGCGCACCAGCGAAACGTCAAACGTCGTGCCGCCGGTATCAAATACAATCGTGTCCGCCTCATCCGCATCTGCATTGGCAACGTAGCTGCCCGCAATAGGCGCCATGGAGGGACCGGAGTTCAGCGCAAGAATGGGCGAACGGCGAATTTCATCAGCACTGACCATGCTTCCCTGCGACGTCAGAACCAGCACCCGCCCCTCGAAGCCGGCTTCCCGCATGGCATTTTCCAGCCCGCCGACATAGCGGTCCATCAACGGCTTCAACGATGCATCGATGGCCGTAGAGATTGTGCGCCGATATTCACGCAAGGATGGATTAAGCCGATGCGACAAGGTGATGGGAACATCCGGCAGGCGCTCCCGCAGGATGCGTTCGACCTCAAGCTCATGCGCATTATTGACAATGGACCAGAGCAGGCTGACAGCGACCGCTTCAACCTCAAGCTCTGCCAACCGATCTGCGATCGCAGTTATTGCCGCGACATCCAGCGGCTTGTTTTCCGCGCCGGAAGCGACAAGACGTCCCGGAACCTCGAAGGTCAATGCCGGAGGAATATAGGCGCGCTGATAGCGAACCGTGTGATCGAATGGTCGTTCTCTGCCGCCCTCACGCAGCAGAAGAATGTCCGGATGCCCCTCGGTGACCAGAAGCGCAGTGCGTGCCGTGCGCCCAGTCACAATGGCATTGATGGCATGAGTTGTGCCATGAATGAACTGATTTCCCATTTGCAACAGTGTCTTACGGTCTACACCAAAAGCATCTGCCGCCACTGAAAAGGCGCCAAGAACACCTGCAACAGGGTTAGATGGAACGGTCGGGGATTTGAACAGATGCAGCATCCCGTCCTTCTCAACCACAAGATCGGTAAAGGTGCCGCCAGTATCAGTTGCGAATCGCATCAAAGCTCCCTGGGTCGTTAGGCTCTCTTGCGCGGAGCACTTGGGGTGGAGAATTTCCACTGGATTGAAAGCAGGTTATCTGCCTCATAAACCCAGTCAACTAGAAATTGCGATCGCTGATCGTATTTTTTGCTTTCAGGCGTCTGTCGGCGCGGAGGCGAAAGCCTGTTTCACAATGAATGGCCTTTGTGCCTGTGGGCGAAACTGACGCTGGTGCCCGCAAATCCCGTTGTTCTAGCAACGGGCCGATTACCCGGACGATATTTTCCAAGTCTCTGAAAACTTAGGCAAACATTTCGCTTATGGCCGTTGATTGATCTTAGCGACAGCCATAACGTTAGTTAGTCTATCGATTTAGTAGAAATATAGCAGCCACCTGTCGCCTCGACATCAGCTAACAGTCAGGAACACCCATGGACCGAGTTGTCATTTCGGATGTCAGGAAGACCTTTCGCCTGAAACAGGGACAATTCATTACCGTGGATGGTCGGGAAACTGATGAGATCGATGTGCTCGGGGGTATTGATCTCAAGATAAGGCCCGGCGAGTTCATCACCCTTGTTGGCCCGAGTGGAAGCGGCAAATCCGTATTGCTGGACATTGTCGGCGGCCTGACAACCGCCACTTCCGGCAATGTTGAATTTGATGGCACGGCCATTCGCGCCCCGCTGGCGGATACGAGCTATGTCTTTCAACAATACGCATTGTTTCCATGGCGCACGACACTGGCAAATGTGGAATACGCGCTTGAAGTGCGGGGAATCGGGCGTCAGCAGCGAAAGACCATTGCAAGGCAGTTTCTGGCACTTTTCGGGCTCAGGGATTTTGAAGACCGCTACCCGAATCAGCTATCCGGCGGCATGCAGCAGCGTGTTGCCATTGCCCGCGCGCTTGCAACCAGTCCGCAACTTCTGCTGATGGATGAGCCATTCGCTGCGCTGGATGCCCAGACACGGGAAATCCTGCAGGCAGAGTTGCTGCGCATCTGGGACGAAATCAAGACAACGGTGATTTTCGTTACCCATGCCTTGGACGAGGCGATTTACCTTGCCGACCGGGTGGTGGTCATGACCGCCCGCCCCGGCCGGATCAAGGCAGTCTTCGACATCGATCTTCCCCGCCCGCGCGATGCTGATGTGCGCGCGTCAGATGCCTTCAATGCCTACCGCCAACAGGTGTGGGAGGTGCTGCGGGATGAGGTGAACAAGGCCCAGAAAGACTGGACCGTTTCGCCGGCATTGGCGAGCTGAGCAGCGTATTCAGACAGAACCGGAGCATTTGAATGTCAGCGATAAGCGTTATCCGATCCCTTCCCGATCGCCCGGCTCCGGCACGGACCGCCATTCGGCGCAGGCCTCGCCAATACGGCACCCTGATCTATGGACTGCCTCTCATGGCATTTCTTCTGCTGGTCTGGGAAATTGCTCCGCGCCTGGACTGGATAAGCCCGATCTTCTTTCCACCAATCAGCGCAGTGGCAGAAAGATGGGTTGAACTGGCGGCGAACGGCGACATCTGGCGTCATACCTCCATCAGCCTGCAACGCACCTTCACAGGCTTTTTCCTGGCAGTCGCCGTGGCCATCCCGCTCGGTTTTCTAATGGGTTATTATCCGCTGTTCGAAAAAATCACGGACTTCTTCGTACAGACGCTTCGCAACACCTCGCAATTTGCTCTTCTGCCGGTCTTCATTCTGGTCTTCGGCATTGGCGAGGCGTCAAAAGTCGCTGTGACCTTCTATTCGGCGGTGTTCTTCCTGCTGATCAACACAATTGCCGGTGTCAAAAGCGTCGACCCACTGTTGATACGCGCAGCAAAATCCATGGGCACTTCCAGCTTCGATCTGTTCCGCAAGGTCATTCTTCCGGCCAGCATTCCATCAATCGTCGCGGGTGCACGTCTGGCCGTCAAGGCCTCTATCTTTGCGGTTATTGCCGCTGAAATGCTGGCCGCCAATTCCGGCCTTGGCTATCTGGTTCAGCATTCGCAACTGATGATGCAAACCACCGACATGTATTCCGGCATCATCACGCTCACCGCCATCGGCCTGATCATCAACTATCTTCTGGTCTGGGGCGAACGTCGCGCGACCGCTTGGAATGTTCCGGCCGGCAACACCGAATCCTGATCTGCAAAGTCAGCGCGGTCGGCGCCAACTCCGCCGCGCCTTTCTGAAGCACACTTTCCGATACACCTAACTCGCGAGGTCCTCCCTTGAGCGACATGGCTTCTCCTCGTCCAATTTCCGCGACAACGGCCACAGATGTGCTGGTGCTGGGCGGAGGCCCGGCCGCTGTCTGGGCAGCGCTTGCTGCGGCAAAGGCCGGAGTGCGGGTTGTGTTGGCGGACAAGGGCTATTGCGGAACATCCGGTGCAACGGCGGCGGCAAACACCCACGTCTGGGACCTGCCAGCCGGACAGGACCGGGACGGCGAAGTGGAACGACGCCTGACAAGAGCCACAGGGCTGGCCGAACGCGACTGGCTGGTTCGCGTCATGGAACAGGCAACGAGGGGGCTGGACGATCTTGCCGGATCAGGCTTTCCCTTTCCGGTTCAGGGAGACGGTGCGCAGTATCGCGGGCAATTGCGCGGCCCCGACTATATGAGCTTCATGCGGCGACGCATTCTGCTGGCTGGCGTGACAATTCTGGACCATCACCCCGGGCTTGAACTGCTGAGCGCCGACGGAGTGGTTGCCGGGGCCATCTGCCTGAATGTGCGCAGCGGGCAATTGCATTGCATCAAGGCCGGTGCCGTGGTGATCGCCACAGGCGGCTGCACATTTCTGTCACGCGCGCTGGGCTGCGATGGCAATACAGGTGATGGCTACCTTATGGGCGTGGAAGCGGGCGCCCGCCTTTCGGCCATGGAGTTCAGCGGCCAATACGGCATTTCCCCTTCACACTCGTCGGTCACCAAGGGCATGCCCTACGGCTTTGCCACCCTGACGCTGGAAGATGGGCAGCCGCTGCCCATCAACTCGGAGAAAGACCGGTTCGAGGCCATCGCCAGCGCAATGATTTCCGGCCATACGGTTTATGCCCGGCTGGACCGCGCAACCGACGAGGAACAGATATGGCTGCGCAAGGGCCAGCCCAACTGTTTCCTGCCCTTTGACCGGATTGGCATCAACCCGTTCACCCAGCGCTTTTCCATTACCCTGCGTTCGGAAGGCACGGTGCGCGGTGTCGGCGGTCTGTTGCTTGATACAGAGGACTGCGCCACCACCGCACCGGGGCTTTACGCGGCAGGAGACGCGGCAAGCCGGGAGCGGATTGTCGGTTCATCCTCCGGCGGCGGGCGGCCGAATGCGGCGTGGGCTATTGCATCCGGCAGTTGGAGCGGCGGCGGGGCTGCCCGCTTTGCCCGCTCGCTTGGGAACAGCATCGATGACAGGCAGGCAAGCCCATTGGGCCATGCCGGCCTGCGCCCGCAGCAGCGAACAGCAGCGGATGATTTCTCCCGCGAGGCAACGCAGGCGGTGCGTGAGGAAATTCTGCCGCTGGATATGGGTTTCTACCGTGATGGAATGCGCATCGCCACCTCGTTGAAACGGCTGAATCTGCTGTGGGATGACATTAAAAATCACCTCACTGCACAGGGCCCCCGGCTTATCCGCGCGCGTGAAGCCGCGGCAATGACAGCCACCGCCCGCTGGATCTGGACCAGCACTTTGCACCGGCCTGAAAGCCGGGGCCTCAATCGCCGCACGGACCACCCTGCCCTGAACCGCGAGCTGACACGCAGCATCATTCTGTCCGAGGTCGATACGCCGCGGGTTCGTGCAGGCGATCTCAAAATTCAAGGAGTTGCAGCATGATTGAACTTGTCAGCAGTGATCGCTGCATTGAATGCAACATCTGCGTGCGCATCTGCCCGCGCAACGTATTTGATGCAGTTGCAGAGTCCATTCCGGTCATTGCCCGGCAGGAAGACTGCCAGACCTGCTTCATGTGCGAGCTCTATTGCCCGACAGACGCGCTCTATGTTGCGCCGGAGGCTGACCATTCCATCACCGTATCGGAAGAGATGCTGATCAAGAGCGCCTCTCTGGGCAGCTACGCACGTGAACTTGGATGGCGGCGCGGCAAGGCCGCAGGCACATCCGAAGATCCCACTTACCTCATCCCCGTCGAACGCCCGTCCAGCACCTGGTCGCGCTGATTGCAAAGGACATGTCATGAAAAATCTGATCAAACACACGGCAGCCGCGCTGTCTGCACTGGCTCTGCTGCTTGGCGCAGCCGCCGCGCAGGCACAGGAATACCCTGCCACGGTAAAAATAGGCGCTACCGCGCCCGGAAGCCCGAAATTCATCTGGCATCAGCACCATGGCTGGCTGGAAGAAGCGTTGAAGCCGCACGGTGTAACGGTTGAATGGTACCCGTTTGTCGACGGCGGCGGCGCATTGGTCACTGCTCTCGGTTCCGGGGGAATTGACGTTGCCTACAATGCCGGCAGCAGCCCGGCGCTGCGCATTGGCGCAATCCATCCCAACGTCAACCTGATTGCGGTGGACAATTACGAACCGTTTGGCGCGCCCAGTGTTGTGGTGGCAGCAGACTCGCCCATCAAGACAATTGAAGATCTGAAAGGCAAACGCATCGGCTTCCCGCAGGGAACGGTGCGCCACACCACACTGGCCAAAGTTCTCGACAGTGTTGGCCTGTCGCTCAAGGACGTTGAAACACTGCACATGGCGTTTGATACATCCGGCCCTGCCCTTGTTCGTGGTGATATCGACGCATTGGTTGAAGGTGAAACCACCGTTGCGGAGTTGATTGATCGCGGGGCGGCAAGGCTGCTGGTTGATGGAAATCAGCATCCCGAATGGAGCTCACCCACCGTTATTCTGACCCGCACGGATTATACAGAGCGCTATCCTGAACTTATCAAGACTTTGCTGGAAGTGGACCTTCGCATTTCGCAATGGGCAGATGCCAACAAGGATGAGGCTTTGGCTGTGTTTGCCGAGCAGACGAAAACCAATATTGGCAGTTTGCAGCGCCGCTATTCACATGATGTGCTGTATCAGGACCCGATCATCACCGACAAGGCAATTGCGGTTCTGAAAACCGAAGAGGTATTTCTGCGCGACGCCGGACTGATCAATGGCACGGTTGACTATGACCGTTGGGTCAATGACAGCACTATCAAGCAGGTCTATAGCGAGGCTGGACTAATAAACTAGAACACTTCCATTGTCATAATGTTGTGAGAATACTCTGGCGTTTTGTCATCACGCCATCATGAGGAGAAAACCGCCAAGAGTTTCCACTTTTTCTTCAACGGTTTGCTAGCACCGTCACGAGCCCGATCGGCCGTGACGGTGTTTTTTTGTGCTGGCAAAGCATTCCCTAGACATCTGGTTGCACTCTCGACAATATTCCAAAATCATAAGTTGGTAAAACGATCGGGAAACCATTGTTTTACCTTTTGTGCCAGACCTGAACGCAGCCATGCAGGCAATTGCTCCATCGTATGGGCAACCAGCATCGAGATCATCAGAGGAGCATGAATGTCCTTTGTCACCGAGATTTTTCAGCAATCACCAGAGGTTGCGCTATTTCTGTCACTGGCCGTCGGTTACTGGATAGGCAAGTTCCAGTTTGGCAAGTTTCAGCTCGGCGGTGTTGCTGGCTCACTGCTTGCGGCGGTTGTCATCAGCCAGTTTGGCGTACAGATCGACAATGGAATCAAGGCCGTTCTCTTTGCGTTGTTCATTTATGCTGTCGGTTTTGAAAGTGGCCCGCAGTTTTTCCGCTCATTGGGTCGCCAGTCGTTTCGCGAAATAGTCATGGCTGCTGTTCTGGCCATCAGTGGCCTGGCAACAGTTATTGTGCTGGCAAAGATGTTTGGCCTCGATAAAGGGCTGGCGGCAGGTATCGCGGCTGGCGGCCTCACACAATCGGCCATTATCGGAACCGCTGGTTCGGCTATCGACAAGCTTGGTCTGGCAGCGGACGAGGCCCAGCGGCTTCAGGCCAATGTCGCCATTGGTTATGCTGTCACTTATATTTTCGGATCATTCGGCGCGATTATTGTCTGCGTCAACATCCTGCCCTGGTTCATGAAGCGCAGCATTCGTGACGATGCGGTCAAGGCGGAAGCAGAGATGCTGAAGGGCGCGCAGGTCTATGGACCCGGAGAAGCCCCGGCATTGCCCGAACTGGTTGGCCGAATTTATCAGATATCGGCGGGAGCCGGGCAAACGGTCCACGCTGTGGAAAGCGCCCTGCCCGAAGCCGCCATCACCATTGAGCGCATCAAGCGCAATGGCAAGATCATCGGCGTGGAGCCGGACCTGAAACTGCAGTCTGGTGACCTTGTGCTTGTTGTCGGAAGGCGGGCCGGTGTGATCGGGCTGGAAAGCCGGCTTGGCACGGAAACACCCGGTGCCGAAGGTATGGAGCTTGTTGTCACCACCCGCGACATTGCTATCACCGGCAAGGATTTCGTCGGCCACACGGTCGGGCAGATCATTTCCAACAGCAGCGAGTTGCGGCACGGCATTTATGTCATTGCGGTAACGCGTGGCGGCAGCAAGCTGGAGCTGACGGAAGGCACAACCATCCTGGCCGGAGATATTGTTACCGTTCACGGTGTGCAGGAAGACCTGCAACGCATGGCAAAACTGGTTGGCCCGGAAATCGTCCCCAGCGACAAAACGGATTTCGTATTCCACGGTCTTGGCCTTGTAGCAGGCTTGCTTGTGGGCCTTCTGGTGTTTCGCATTGGCTCCATTCCGCTCACACTGGGTGCGGGTGGCGGTGCGCTTCTGTCCGGCCTGGTGTTCGGCTGGTATCGCAGCCGGCATATGACAATGGGCAACATGCCAACAGCAGCATCAACATTGCTGCGTGACCTGGGACTTGCAGGCTTTGTCGCCGTGGTTGGCCTTCAATCGGGCCAGCAGGCGGTGCAAACCATCATGCAAAGCGGCATTTCCATTTTCCTGATTGGCGTTGTCGTAACCATCCTGCCGCTCATCATCACAATGCTGGTTGGGCGCTATTTCCTTGGCTACCAGAATGTTGCGGTCTTTGCCGGCGCGTTGTCGGGCTCTCGCAGCGCCAACCCGGCCTTTGGTGAAATCCTGGACAAGGCGGGCAACTCTGTACCCACAACGCCCTTCGCCATCACCTATGCCCTGGCCAATGTGTTTCTGACGCTGCTTGGCCCGTTGGTCGTGGCATTTGTGTAGCCCGAACATGACCAGAAAGGGCATAAATGCCCGTAAAACAGTGAGTTAAAGCACCTTCCGCCTCAATTTGACGTGCGTTACCAGCAATGCTTCCATCAGACCTGGAGTGAAACAAAATGACAGATTACAGCCAGTTCGCCAAACTCAGCCCGTTTGAACTGAAAGACGAACTTATCAAGCTGGCCTCCGGCAAAGCCAATGTTGCCATGCTGAATGCGGGCCGTGGCAACCCCAATTTTCTCGCTACCTTGCCACGACGCGGCTTCTTTCGGCTGGGTCTGTTTGCGGCGGCGGAGTCGGAACTGTCATTTTCCTATATGCAGCAGGGCGTCGGCGGCTTACCGCGGATCGATGGAATTGAAGCCCGGTTCGAGCGTTTCACCAGCGACAACCGCGACCTTGAAGGTGTGGATTTTCTAAGACGCGCCCTAAGCTATGTTCGCGATCAGCTTGGCCTGTCCGCCTCGGACTTTCTGCACGAAATGGTGGAAGGCATACTGGGCTGCAATTACCCGGTGCCACCACGCATGCTGCGCGTCAGCGAGCAGATTGTTCGCAATTACCTGACCAAGGAAATGGTTGGCGGCAACATCTCGGCCAAGGACATTGATGTCTTTGCGGTAGAAGGCGGCACCGCCGCAATGACCTACATTTTTGATACGCTGAAGAAGAACCAGCTGGTCAAGGCGGGCGACAAGGTGGCGATTGGCATGCCGGTCTTCACCCCATACATCGAAATTCCGGAACTGGACGTTTATGGCCTGAAGGAGGTTGCAATCAACGCAGATCCGGACGCCGGTTGGCAGTATCCGGATGCGGAACTGGAGAAGTTGAAAGACCCTGCAATCAAGATTTTCTTCTGCATCAACCCAAGCAACCCGCCATCGGTGAAGCTGGATGACCGCAGCCTGGACAAAATTGCCGACATTGTGAAAAATCATCGGCCAGATCTGATGATCCTGACAGATGACGTTTACGGAACCTTCGCCGATAACTTCAAATCACTGTTTGCGGTTTGCCCGCACAACACCATTCTCGTCTATTCCTATTCCAAATATTTCGGCGCAACGGGCTGGCGGCTGGGCGCGGTGGCATTGCAACAGGACAGCGTTCTGGATGTTGCCCTGGGCAACCTGCCCAAAAAGGACAAGGAACTGCTGGAGCGGCGTTATTCGTCCATCACCACTGACGTACCGTCATTGAAGTTCATCGACCGTCTGGTGGCAGACAGCCGCACGGTTGCCTTGAACCACACGGCGGGTCTCTCCACACCCCAGCAGGTTCAGATGGTTCTGTTTTCGCTGTTTGCGCTGATGGATGAGCATGACAACTACAAATCAACCCTGAAAAGCGTCATCCGTCGCCGGCAGGCCGCACTTTACGCGGAACTGGGCATTGACATGCCGGACAATGAAAACTCGGTTGATTATTACACGCTGATCGACCTGGAAACCGTTTCGCTCAAACTGTATGGCGCGAAGTTTGCACAATGGGTGAAGAAGGAATTCACCGCCAATGAACTTCTGTTCCGCATTGCCGATGAAACCGGCATCGTGCTGCTTCCGGGTCGGGGCTTTGGCACGCAGCACCCTTCCGGGCGTGCTTCACTGGCCAATTTGAATGAATATGAATATGCGGCTATCGGCCGTTCGCTTCGCAAAATGGCCGATGAATATTACGAGACCTATTCAAAAAAGAAGAAAGACTGATCCATTCAGTTTCAACCGCAATCATTTTCAGACCCGGCGGATACTCTCCGCCGGGTTTATCATTTACTGATCGGTTGAATCAGCAATCAATACCGCCTCGTCTTTGGCTTGCTCCGGCTCAGCATCCAGAACATTTTTCAGGCTGCTCAACACACCAATCGCGTGGACCGCGTAGGGGCCTATCCAGCGTTGCTGAATTGCGTGAATTGGCAGAGCATCGAGATGGTTCCAACGCTCGCGCCCCCTTCGCTCGACAATCACCAGCCTTGCGGTTTCCAGTACCTTGAGATGCTGCATGACCGTGCACCGGTCCAGCTCCGGCAAAGTCTCACATAGCCGGCCTGTGGTCATCGGAGAACGTTTCAGCAAATCCAGAATTTGCCGTCTGGCTCGATGTCCAAGGGCCTTGAAAAGCGCGTCGTCCTGATCATCAATTGACATGTTATATTTTTATAACACATAATCACGCATGGCAAGAAGGATTGCGATATGGAACTGAAATTCACGGTCAGCGGGCGGATATCCAAACCGGTGGAAGAGGTGTTCGAGGCGGTGGTGGCCCCGGACAGGCTTTCGCAATATTTCACCACAGGCGGTGCAAAGGGCCGCCTGGAAACCGGAGCGGAAGTTTCATGGGACTTTCATGATTTTCCCGGAGCTTTCCCGGTCCATGTTCAGGAAGTTGTGCAGAACGAAAAAATCATTCTGCAATGGGAAGCGGATGGCGCTCCGGGCAGTTGGACAACCGTAACAATGACGTTTGCGGCGCTGGACGATGGGCGAACACTTGTGCGGATCAGCGAATTCGGCTGGCCCGATACAGAAGCAGGCGCAAAGGCCTGTTTTGGCAATTGTGAAGGCTGGACAGGAATGCTGTGCGCCATGAAAGCCTGGCTTGAATATGGCATCAACCTGCGTTCCGGCTTTTACAAATAGCCTCAGGCACCCCTTCACCCGTGCAGCCGCGCGGGATGCGGAGCCATAAGCCGCGCCGAAGGTGAGCCAAGTTTCTGGCGGAATGTGCCATCTGCATAGGCTGTCTTGAACCGTTTGCGCGCCTGCAACTCCGGCACAAGCTGGTCTACAATCGAATTGAGCGTGGCGGGCACCGACAGTCGCGCCAGATTGAAGCCGTCAACACCGGTTGCCTCAGCCCATTCCAGCAACTGGTCGGCTACCTCGGATGCCGTTCCATAAATGAATGGCGCACGAGCGCCCGTTGCAGTGAGCGCGACCAGATCTTTCGCCAGTACGGGTCTGGGCGCCTTTGCCGTTATGTTTTCCAAGGTTGATTGTATTGCATTGGTGCGGGCAAACGGCACTACATCTTCCGGCGAAAGCGTTGAAAGGTCCATGCCTGTCCATCCCGATACAAGCGCAAGCTGTCCGGCTGCATCCAGGTGGCGGGAATATTCCGCATGCAACTCACGCGCTTGGGCACTGGTGGGTGCAATAATGACATTGGCAGCCAGAAACAGTGACAGGTCATTGCCGCTGCGTCCGGCAGCCTCAGCGGCATCGCGAAGCTTGCCGGCCGCACCGGCAGCAATCTTCTGCGTTGGGCCATTGATAAAAACGCATTCGGCATGGCGTCCGGCGAATTGTCGGCCCCGCTCCGATGTTCCGGCCTGAAACAGCACGGGCGTACGCTGTGGCGATGGTTCTGACAGGTGAATTCCATCAACCTGGAAATGCGGCCCATTATGCGTGATCCTGTGAACGCGAGCCGGGTCGGTGAAAATGCCCGCCTCCGCATCGCGCACAACAGCGCCCTCCTCCCACGACGATTCCCAAAGCTTGTAGATTGCGGCCATGAAATCCTCGGCCAGATCATAACGCGCGTCATGTTCTGTCTGCACGGAGCGGCCCATTCCACGCGCACCACTTTCCAGATAACCGGTCACGATGTTCCAGCCGATGCGCCCGCCGGTCATATGATCGAGCGTGGAAAACCGGCGCGCCATTTGAAACGGATGCTCAAAACTCAGATTGGCAGTGATGCCAAAGCCGATGTTGCGGGTTACGTGCGCCATGGCGGAAACCGGCACCACCGGGTCCATGTTGGGAATTTGTGCACCAGCGCGCAAAGCGGCATCCGGAGAGCCGCCATACACATCATAGACGCCGAACACGTCAGCAATGAAAATTGCATCAAGCAGACCGCGCTCTGCGGTCTGGGCCATATCTGTCCAGTAGTCGAGCTTGTTGTAATCCACCGCGCGGTCACCCGGCAGCCGCCACAACCCCGCCCAGTTATGAATCGGTGCACACATTTGAAATGTATTGATTCGCAGCTCTTTGGCCATCAACGCGCCTCACAGGAATAAAACTCTATAACTTCTGGCCTCAGGCGAATGTGTTGCTCCAAACGCAGACCGACTTAAACCGGGCTTTGCGTTTCATTGCTGTTCGCGTGCTCTTTAATTGACACCCTGTGCAAAGAAACGTACTCGCGGCGCCAGCTTACCTACCCTCAGTACAGCCTTCAACCTTGGCCACGTTGCCCGTGCTCTCAGGACCAAGGCTTGGACAGCATCCAACTGGACCGCGCCAGGACCGTTCCAGGCGATCTGATGATCGCCGAAAAACGATCCGACTTTTGGCTTTGTCGCATTGTCTTGCCGTTGAAACGCCACCGTTTCGACGGGAAATGCTCTAAGGAGAATTCGTATGGGATTGACTGACCTCACACGCCGCTCACTGATGAGCGTTGCACTTTTGGCGACAATGACCGGAATGGCCCTGCCTGCGTTTGCGCAGGAAGCCCCGATCAAGCTTGGCCTGCTTGCCCCGTTCAGTGGTTCGGGCGGCCCGTATGGCAAGGAAGAAGAAGACGCGGCCCGTGCCGCAGTCAAAATCATCAACGAAGCAGGCGGCGTTCTGGGCCGCCAACTGGAGTTGATTGTTGCCGATGATGAAACGCAGCCAACCGCTGGTGTTGCAGCCGCGCGCAAGCTGATTGACGTTGATGGCGTCGTTTCAATCTCCGGCATCTGGTCCAGTGCGGTTGCCCTTGCCGTCAAGCCGATTGCCATTGAAAAAGGCGTTCTCCTGACAACCAACGGTTCGGCGGACGAGATTACCCAGGGCGACAATCAAAATCTGGTCTGGCGTTTCCAGACCAATGGCAAAGACTGGGGTGACGCGTTCGGAAAGGCGTTTCTGAATGACGATGTGAAGACGGCGTCCGTTCTTGTTCTTCAAACCCCGTTTACATTGTCCACCATTCAGCCGTTCAAGGAAACATTCACCGCGGGCGGCGGTGAAATTCTCCAGGAGATTCCTTTCAATCCAAACCAGCCTTCCTATCGCGTCGAAGTTGACAAGATTCTTGAAGGCGACCCGGAGGCCATCTTTGTTGCGGCTTATGTCAACGAGCTTTCAGCCGTTGTGAAAGAGGCCTATCGCAACGGGTATGAGGGGACAATTTATGCTTACGGCAATGCTGCTGGCTCCAATGGCCAGTTTGTTGCCAATGTTGGCAAGGAACTGGCGGAAGGCGTGCACCACACCCAGCATGTGCCAGTTGAAAACTCTGAGAGCTATGCCCTTTACCTGAACAGCATCGGCCAGCCGGAAGGAACGGTCATGAGCTTTGGCGCTCAGGTGTTTGACCAGATTGTGCTGACGGCTCTGGCGATTGAAAAAACCGGCTCGACCAAAGGCGCTGACCTTGGTGCCGCGTTTCCCGAACTGGTGAACAGCGATGCCCCTTCGATCGGTGATCCGGTCAAGGCGCTTGAAGCGCTGCGCGCCGGTGAGCCTTTCCGTTACTCGGGTGCTGCATCTGATTTTCGTTTTGAAGCCAATGGCGATCAGTCAAACCTGGCTTACGGCCATTTCGTGATCAAGGATGGCGAGAGCGAGCTGGTGGACGTCATTCGCTGAAAATGTTGGAAGGCCGCAATCTCACAGTCACTTATGACGGGTTCAAGGCGCTGGACGGGGTATCTGTCCAGCTCAAGCCCGGCATGGTGACCGGGCTGATAGGTCCAAATGGCGCGGGCAAGTCCACGCTGTTTTCGGTGCTTGCCGGCTCGGTTATTCCGACCACCGGTCAGGTGTATTTCAACGATGAAGACATTACCTCGCGCCCGCCGGTCATTCGTGCGCGGCTGGGACTTGGCCGGTCGTTTCAACTATCACGTGATCTGGCTGGCCTGACGGTCGTGGAAAATCTGCTTGTGGCGCAGCCTGAGCGCCAGTTCGAAGGCATTGGTGCGGCTCTGTTCCGCCGCAACGCCATCAGGCACCGTCAGGAAATCATGATCGAAAAGGCGCGCGAGCTTCTGTCTCGCGTTGATCTCTGGCGGCTGGCAGATCAACCGTCTGCCGCGCTTTCCGGCGGTCAGAAAAAGCTTCTCGATCTTTGCCGGGTGCTGATGCTGGAGCCTCGTTTCATATTGCTTGATGAACCAAGTGCGGGCGTTAACCCGACACGAATTGCCGAGATAACCGAATTCATCCGCAGTCTGGTGGCCGAAGGCATCTCATTCGGCATGGTGGAGCACAATATGGGCATGGTCGCGGCGCTGTGCGATCAGGTCTACGCGCTGGCAGAGGGCAGGCTTGTTGCGCATGGAACCTTTGAAGAGGTAACGGCCAATGATGATGTGGCCCGTGCCTATCTTGGGGTCGGCGCATGAGCTTCACCGCAAAAAGCCTTGCTGCGGATGGCCTGGTTGCCGGTTATGGTGGCCAGCCGGTTCTGCATGAGGTGAGCTTCACCGCCAATGCCGGGGAAATCCTGACCGTTGTCGGGCCAAACGGCTCAGGCAAATCCACATTGATCAAGACGGTTCTGGGGCTGCTTCGACCGACACAGGGCCGTATTCTGCTGGACGGTAAAGACATTACCCCGCTGTCACCCTCGCAACGCGCCAATGCCGGCATCGGCTACGTGCCGCAGGAAGCGAATGTCTTTCCCAATATGACGGTGCTGGAAAATTTGCGGCTTGGCCTGGATTTCATCCAACGCAAATCCGTGACGCCTTTTGACAAGCGGCTTGACGAAGTGCTGGAGCTTTTTCCGGAAATCCGCTCCAGGCTTTCAGCCCGCGCCGGGCTCTTGTCCGGTGGACAGCGGCAGATGGTGGCCATGGCATCAGCCTTGATGGCGGAACCTTCGGTCCTGGCGCTGGACGAGCCTTCCGCAGGCCTTTCTCCCCGAAATGCGGAACTGCTGTTCGAGATCATTTCACGGATTGCGCGCTCCGGTGTTACCCTGTTCTTGATTGAACAGAACACGAGGCTAGGTCTGGGCGCTTCCGATAGCGGTCTGGTTCTGGTTTCAGGTGAAGTGAAGCTTTCCGGCAAAGCATCCGAAATTCTGGCTGCTCCTGAAATACGCCGCCTTTACCTTGGAGGCGCGTGATGGGCCAGTTGATCGTCAACGGGCTGACAACCGGCATGATCCTTGCCTTGCCCGCCCTTGCCCTTGCCTTGTCGTTCAGCGTTCTGCGCTTTGCCAACTATGCAATCGGTTCTTATGTCACCGTTGGTGCCTTTGTAACCTGGTGGGCTAATGTTGCTCTGGGGCTTCCTATTCTGGCGGCCGCCCTGGCGGGAACCATTGCCGTCGCTGCACTTGCGGTCATGATAGACTGGCTCGTCTATCGCCAGATGCGGGAGCGCTCCGGCCTGACATTGCTTGTGGCATCCATGGGCGTGGCCATTGCGCTTGAAAATGTGGTTCGCCTGTTCGCTGGCAATTCGCCGCGCAGCTTCGATGTGCCGGTTGCCCGGCCGCAACGCTTCTGGGATATTCGCGTCAATCAGGAACAGTTGATCATTCTGATCACGGTTGTCAGCGCGCTCATCCTCGTCTGGCTCATATTCCGCTTCACCCGCCTTGGCCGCGCCATGCGGGCGGTCGCCGACAATTCGGCTCTGGCCTCGGTTCGGGGCATTGCGCGGGGGCGCGTCATCGCAGCCGTCTGGGTCATTTCCGGCGCCCTTGCAGCACTGGCCGGTGTGCTGATTGGCCTGGATACAAGCATAGAGCCGCAAATGGGTTGGAACTATCTGCTGCCCGTTTTCACTGCCGCAATTCTTGGCGGGATTGCAAGCCCGATGGCGGCGGTTGCCGGTGCGCTGGTTCTAGGGCTGGCGGAAGAGATATCAACGCTTTTTCTGCCTCCGCACTATCGCATGATTGTTGCTTTCTCCATTATGGCGGCATTGCTGATGATCCGCCCATGGGGCTTGTTTGGAACGAAGTGGGTGCAGCGATGATCCCGTATCTGATCGCCACGCTTTGCGTCGTTGTCATTTTCACCCTCGCCGGTCTGGCACTCAACCTGCAATGGGGCATGGGTGGGCTTGTCAATTTTGGTCTGTTCGGCTTCTATATGCTCGGAGCTTACATTTGCGGCCTGCTGGTCGTTCGACTGGAGTTGAGCCCGCTTGTCGCAATGAGCATTGCCATTGTCGCTACGGGTGCAATTTCTGCTCTGGTCAGTCTGATTTCAATCCGGTTGAGCGAAGATTATCTGGCTATTGTCACACTGGGTTTTGCCGAGTGCATCCGTCTGTTCATCAGTTATGAGGATTGGCTGACATTTGGCACTCTGGGCGTTTCGGGTATCACCCGCCCGTTTGCCGGACTGGTGCCCGTTCAGTGGAACGATATCCTGTTCGTGGCCTTTGCCATCTGTGCACTCGCGGTGGTCTATGTGACCCTGACTCTCATCTCTGCCTCGCCCTTTGGCCGTTTGATGCGGGCAACGCGAGATGATCCCGATATTGTCAGTTCGCTCGGTCGTTCCGTTCTGACAATTCGTCTGCGCAGTTTTGCGCTTGGCGGTGCCATTCTTGGCCTTGCCGGCTCACTGCACGCTTTTTACTACGGCTATATCGACCCGACGCAATTCACCCCCATCATCACCGCATATGCATTCATGGTGGTGGTTGTGGGTGGCCGCGGCAGCAATCCGGGCGTATTGCTCGCGGCCTTTGTTCTGGTATTTCTGCTGGAAGGCAGCCGTTTTCTGGTGGATTATGTGCCGGGCCTTGATGGCGCAACTCTTGCCTCGCTACGATTGATCGCTGTTGGCGTGGCACTGGTTGTTCTGTTGATTGTCAAGCCAGGCGGATTTGGCCGCGAACGCCCAACCTTGCGTATCTCTCATAACTCCCAGACTTAAGGAAACAGCCATGCCCCGTGTCCCAGCCCTTGGCCGTGAAAATCTTCCCGAAGAGCTGCGCCCGCTCTGGGACAAGATGCTTGCCTATGGCCCTTTTGCCGGCCAGGCCGGTGTTATGGCCAACCGGCTTCCGGTTTTTGAGCATATGTGGAAGCTTCTGACCCAGCTTTCGGATGAAGCCGTTCTCGACAAGCGCTATCTTGAGCTAGCCATCATCACGGTTTCGCTGGTGAACAAATGCGATTTCTGCATTGACCAGCACGCGCCGAAGCTGGCAGTCGCTGGCCTTGTTCTGGAAGGTGTGGAAACGCTTGAAGAATTGCAGGCCTATCCGGCACTCACCGACGTTGACAGGCTGGTTGTCAACTACGCCATTGCGGTTTCAAGTGACTGGCACCGCATTCGCGATCAGGTGCTGGAAGATCTGCGCAAGCATTTCTCAGACGCGCAGATTGTTGAGCTGACATGGCGCATTGCGCTGTGCGGTGCCTTTAACCGCTTTAATGACGTTCTTCAGGTTTCAGCCTGAAATTCCACAGATCGTTACCCTGCCATTGGAGAGATTCTGCACCGATGGCAGGGCGTTTTTTAACGACGCAGCACATCCTGCCATTCCGGATGACGATCAATCTGGGCTTTTGCAAACGGACAAAGCGGAATGATGGCCACCCCGTCGCGTCGGGCATCCTCAATTGCCTGACGCACCAGCCGCTCGCCAACCTTGCGCCCGCGCAGCGCGCCCGGCACTTCGGTGTGGTCAATGATGATCAGGTCTTCGCCCGCCCGGCTATAGGTCATTTCGGCTTCAACCCCGTCGACAACAATCCAGTATCGCCCCTTCGCAGCGCCGTCTTCTCGCTCAACGGTTTCGTCACCCACTGCTGCGGCGGCCTTTGCCGCTTCCGCGTCCGGCGGGCGCACCTGACGCGGCTTGCCCTGTGCACATTCCAGAAGATCCCGGTCCCATTTTCCCAGGTCCGCGGCGGCCTCATAGGTGGTAACCAGAAACTCCATCAAAGCCCTGTCCGGGTCTGCCGAAGATTGCACAGCATCATAGGGCAGAACAAACTCCGACAAATCCTCGCTCCAGAAGGCGGCATCCGGCCCGACTGGGAAGTTTTTGAAGCCGTTGGGCGCTGGATAGGCGTAAGCATAGAAAGCCGGATAATCCAGCCCGCCGCCGCCCGGCCAGAACCCTGCGGATGACACTTCCCGATCATAGGCCTCTTGCGCAACATCGTCTGGCAAAGCTGGAACGCCTCCGCCATGCAGCGGAGCGCGCCGGCCCGAAAACCGCGTAACGGCCAGATCGAAACTGCCCCAGAACAGGTGAACCGGGCTGGCTTTGCCGATGAAGGAAGTGCGAAAGGTTTTGAACACTCTGTCGACAGCCACCAAGGCCTGATGAAAGCGGTGCACGGCATCCCGATCATAAGGCCGCTCGCGGTCGTCCTCAATGAACGGCACCGGATACGGCACTTCGTTGGGTGCGCCGTCAAAAGCCGGCGTTCCGCCAAGCTCCGATATGAGATTGACGAAGCTGGCATGAAACTGCGCAACCGTTGACGGTCCAAGCGGGAAAGATGCGGTGCGCCCCTCTCCGCATGTGCCAACAACCTTATGCTCGCGAAGGTCGAACCATATCTCAATGCCCGGACCGTCGGGTATGGGTGATGAAGCCAGACCGATCGGCGTGACATAGAAAGTCGCGTTCCAGGAGTGGTTGAGCCACGGTGTGTGTGCCAGCCGATACTTACCCGCAATCTGAAGGTAAAGATGCAGGGCGGAGCAAGTCTCCCGCCAGCCGAGATAGTCGAGGTGAGGCCATTGACTGCTCATTTTCTCTCATCCTTACAGCTTTACATCACAGCATTCTGGCAGGTTACCCGCGTCAATAGCCATAGGGTAACCCAGAAGTGTTTGATCTGTAGCTCTAGATTTTGAATGCTGACAGATACACAGGCATGGGGGTAACGCAGCTCGGCCCAGCATGGTCCAGTCTTCCAAGCCAGCGATCAATGGCGCCCGAAAGGTGAGCGGCCAGATGATCCGCTGCGGCCTTTGCAGAACCGCTTGCAAGATGCTCAAGAATCTCGAGGTGCTCCTTTAACGCGTCTTCGATTTGCGAAAGCGGAATGCCCAGCACAGGGTCGAGCAAATGGCGTGTCGGAGCAAACAGGACATGCGTTCGTTTCAGGGCCGTGACGATTTCCTTATTCGGGCAAGCCCCGATGATGTCGATATGAAGGTCGCGTTCAATCCGGTCGAAGCTGGCACCATCCACGATTTCATTCCGGAGTATCTCACGGATGCGCATCTTTGCCTGCTCGATTTGTCGCGGCTCCAATCTCGGGGCAACCAGCTTGAGGGCTCTTGGCTCCAGAAGCTCTCTCAGTTCATACAGATCGCGGATCGTGTCAGACGTGAGCTGGTTTGCGATCCATGCCCCACTTCGGCTTTTGGCGATCAGCCCCAAGCCGTGCATGCGGGCCAGAACATCACGTGTCACGGTGCGGCTGACTTCAAAATGCTCTGCCAGACGCACCTCGTTGATCTTTATGGGCTGATAAAGCATCTGCGTCAGAACGTCCTGCTCTACCGAGGCATAGATGCGTTCCCAATGTCGAGACTGATCCAGATTGATGTCATCAACGTGGGCAGATCCACCCGAATCTGACCGGGCTTCACCGTTAACGAGGTAGCCGCGACGTCCTTGTGACGTGATCAGCCCACCTGCTTCAAGCTCGACCAAAGCCCGGCGCACGGGTGACCGACTGACCGCAAAGACGCGTGCCAGCTGAAGCTCGACCAACCGCTCACCCGGCTGGATAGCTCCACTCCTGATAAGCTCCTCAAGCCGCGCGCGCACCTGGTCGGAAAGGCTGGCGATCTGATTGGCGTCCAATGAACTTCACCCCGCTGGATTTTTCCGCAACCGCTTCGGAAGCCCAAATTCGGTTACCAGGTAATATTTTCTATTGTACAATGGGTACAAAGTACAGTAGACGTGATCGCGTTATGCAGGTCGGGAGGGACCGAACATGAAATATAAAATCATCATTTGCGCCGCTGCGCTCGCAGGATCCTTGGGAGTTGTAAAGGCTGAAGAAGTTATACGCTTCGCGCATATGAACGGGCCATCGCACTTTGTTCATACGGAAGCAGCCGCCATGGCCGAGCGCGTTCGGGAACGCACGGATGGCCAGGTGCGCATCGATTTGTTTCCTTCGGGACAGTTGGGTGAGAGCGCTCAGCTTGTCGAGCAGATGGCTTTCGGTGCCGATCTGATGGGACAGGTTCAGGCGGGCAATCTGGCCGATTACGTCCCCGACTTCTCCATCATCGTTTATCCGTTCATGTATGGCGGCATCGAGGACGTCGAGCGTCTTATCGGTTCTGATCTTGTGACTCAGCTGAATGAGCAGGTTCTCCAGAACAATCTGCGGGTCATGTGTTATCTGCACTATGGTACCCGCGATCTGTACACGCGCAACCGCGAGGCACGCTCGCCCGCCGAAACTGCCGACATGGCCATCCGGGTTCAGCCAGTCACCATCTATACGCAGATGGTCGAGCGCGTGATGGGAGGATCGCCCACGCCAATACCATGGCCAGAGGTTTACTCGGCCCTTGCGCAGGGAGTGATTGATGCGGCAGAGGCTCCCCCATTGTCGATCATCGATCAGCGTCACTATGAGCACGCACGTTTCCTGATCCAGACGAACCATATTCAGGACATCGTACCGCTTGTCATCAGCGCCTCGCAGTTCGACCGTCTAAGCCCCGAGCATCAGGACATTCTGCAGACAGAGGCCGATGCGGCCTGCGCGGCCATGTCAGCGGCCTCCATTGCCAGTTACGAAACCGGAATCAGCAAGCTGCGCGACAACGGGATGACCATCATCAGCGACGTGGACCGAGCAGCCTTTGCCGAACGTGCCGGAACCATTGCTGAATCTTTCCCTGAATGGACACCTGGTCTCTACGAACGCGCGCGCGCAATCATCGATTCCAAATAGGCGGCTGGCGCATCTGGCAGGCGACGGGAGCATTTCTTGCAGGAGCGGCAGCGTTTCAACGGCAAGACAATTCGACAGAACAGAGAGTCAGAGTATTTCAGGTGATCAAAAGATCACATGAAACACTCAAGGTCTCCTGCCCGGCCCTGCCTGCGCCCCTTTGGCCGCTGATCCTCGGGAAAATCAAACATGACCGCAGAACGCCGAGCCATTTTCTGGCTTAACCGTGTCGAGGCCGGCTTGGCAAAGCTGGTTTCCGCCATCGCCATCGTGACACTCATCGCCATCGTTACCATCGTCTTCTCCGCAGTGGTCATGCGCTACGGGTTCAACAGCGCGATGATCTTTTCCTACGATGTCTCCACGGTCCTCTTTGCCTGGCTGATCTTCCTTGGCCTCATCGTCGCTGAACGTGACGGAGCTCATATGGGCATCGATGCCATCGACAGAGTCAAAAGCCCCTGGCTCCGACGCCTGGTGGTGATTGTCAGATACACGCTCCTGCTGATGACATCTATTTACCTTTGCAAGGTTGGCATCAGTCTGGTCGAGCGGACAGGGAACCAGATTCCTTCGCTTCGGATATCGGCACGCTGGCTCTACACCGCGCTGCCGATCGGCTTCGGCTTGCTGAGCTTTTCCTATCTCGTTCGCCTGATCCGCGTTTCCTTCACACGGACGGAGGTCTGACCATGCTCGCTGCTGTCGGTGCCCTGTTCGTCCTGCTGCTGCTGATTGGTGTTCCGGTGGGCATGATCCTGATCATGCTGTCTCTGGTCTACGTTCTCTTTGAACCTGCAGTGCTGGACGTGATTTTTGCCCAGAGGCTGGTTATCGGCACGCAGAGCTTTCCGCTGATCGCCGTGCCCCTGTTCATTCTGACGGGCGAGTTGATGAACATCTCGGGCATCAGTCGGCGCGTGATGACCTTCGCAGGTGTTTTGACGCGACGTTTCTGGGGGCGAATGGCGCTGACAAATGTTGCTTTGAGCACGCTTCTGGCCGGAATGTCAGGATCGTCCAATGGCGACGCAGCCATGCAGGCCAAGATCATGGTTCCCGAGATGCTCCGGCGGGGCTATCCCCGCGGCTACTCGGTGGCGCTGACTGCGGTCACTTCGCTTATTGCGCCAATGATTCCACCCGGCATCGGGCTGATCCTTTTCGGCTTCGTCACCAATGTTTCAATCGGCCAACTCTTTGCCGGTGCAATCATCCCGGGGTTCCTGCTTGCAGCAATGCTGATGGTCCAGGCGTCGATCACCAGCCGTCGCAACCGTTGGGAGCCGCCGGAAACAGGCGCCCCGGATATTCCCCTCGGCCGAGCATTCCTTGCGGCTTTACCGGCTATCCTGCTGCCCGCGATCATCATTGTGGGAATTCGCGGGGGCGTGTTCACCCCGGCAGAAGCAGCCAGCGTGGCGGTTGTCTACACCGCGGTCTGCGTCATAGCCTACAGGGAAGCCAACTGGCGACAGGTCCTCACCGCCCTCCGGTCAACGGTGGTGTCAACCTCCGCAATCCTTCTGATCCTGGCCGCTTCGGCCGCCTTCAGCTGGATCCTGACCTTCGAGCGCGTGCCACAAACAGTTGCTGAAGCAATGCTGGGCCTGACCGGCAGCGCGCATCTGATGCTGCTTCTGGTTGCCTTGCTGCTTCTCATCGCCGGAGCTTTCATAGATGGCACAGCGCTTATCCTCATCCTCGGGCCGATATTCCTGCCAGTGGTCACCGCGCTCGGCGTCGATCCCGTTCATTATGGCGTGATCTTTGTATTGATGGCGCATCTGGGCGGGATAACGCCGCCGGTCGGCACCATCATGTTCGCCACGTGTACGATCACCAAAACGCCGCTGTCCGAGTTCATGCGCGCCATAGTGCCGTTCATCCTCAGCTATCTGGCCTTCACCATCGTCATCATCTTCGTTCCATGGTTCAGCCTCGTGCTGACCGGGCGTTGATCCGATGGCCCATCCATGTTCCGGGAATATGCCATGAACCGCCCTGAGAGGATCACCTGCGTTGAGGATCTGCGCCAGCTTGCGCGTCGACGCGTGCCGCGCATGTTTTACGATTATGTCGATGCGGGCGCATATACCGAGGCAACATATCAGGCAAACCAACGCGACCTTGCCAGCCTGAATTTTGTCCAGCGTGTGGGTATCGACATATCCAATCGCAGTTTAACCGACACGATTCTGGGTCAACAGGTAACGATGCCACTTGCATTGGCACCAACGGGACTGACAGGAATGCAGCATGCGGACGGCGAGATATTGGCAGCCAGGGCAGCGCAGGCCTTCGGGGTGCCATTCACCTTGTCGTCGATGTCCATCTGCTCCATCGAGGATGTGGCGCAAGCAACCAGTGCACCGTTCTGGTTCCAGCTTTATGTTATGAAAGATCGCGCGTTCATTGAGCGACTGGTGGCACGGGCACATGCGGCAGGGTGCACTGCCCTGGTGCTGACAGTTGATCTCCAGGTCCAGGGGCAGCGGCACAAGGACATACTGAACGGCTTGTCGACACCGCCCAAGCCGACCCTGATGAACCTTTTGAACCTGGCGACAAAACCACGCTGGTGCTGGGGCATGGCGCGCACCAGCCGACGCACCTTCGGCAACATTGTCGGTCATGTCGATGGGATCGAGGACGTCTCTTCGCTGGCGGGCTGGGTTGCAGAGCAGTTCGACCAGACATTGTCCTGGAAGGATGTGCGCTGGCTTCGTGAGATGTGGAACCGCAAGCTGATCGTCAAAGGGGTGATGACGCCTGACGATGCGCAGTCGGCGATTGATCATGGCGCGGATGCCGTCATTGTTTCAAACCATGGCGGTCGCCAGCTTGATGGTGCTCCGTCAAGCATCAGTGCGCTTCCAACAATCGCGGAGCGCGTTGGCCAGCAGGCCGAGGTCCATATCGACGGCGGAATCCGCTCCGGTCAGGATCTGCTGCGGGCTCGGGCCCTGGGAGCACAGGCGGCCTACATCGGGCGGCCCTTTCTCTACGGTCTTGGCGCGATGGGGCAAGTTGGAGTGCGCCGTTGCCTGGAGATCATCCACCGCGAACTCGATATCACCATGGCCTTGTGCGGTGTCACCAACATCAAGGACGTTGATCCATCCATCCTTACAACCGGCGCCGATCCGTTTCGACGCCGACCTACTCTCTAAACAAAGGAGCCAGACATGTTCGGCAACTACAAGATGCATGAAAACAGTGGCGTCATGCCTCCCTATGCACCCGCTTATCCGCTGGAGTGGGAATGCACATTGCGCAATATGGAAGTCATCACGCGTGTTGACGAGACGAAACTGCGTGACCTCCTTTCGCACACACCGTTTGAACCGGTGAATGATCGCGTTGCATTCCGGTTCATGGCGTCTCCCGGTCACACATTGTCGCTGCACAATGGCAGAATGTTTGACCTGATGGTCACGGCCGCGGTCCGATACGAGGGGCTGTTCACGCAGACCCATCTTTACATGTTCTGTTCGGATCCAATGGGCATTGCGGCCGGGCGTGAACTGTTCGGTTATACGAAAAAGGATTGCACCTACGCCTTTGACGAGAAAGAGGATGGCTCAATCTCGGGCTGGGTCAATCGCCGCACACTGCCCGTGGCAGATTTCTCGTTCACGCCGGATGCGTCCGCCCCGATCGTCCGACTGGTTGATGGCGAGGAGCAGCCGAATGGTGAAATTCACGTTCGCCGCATTCCCCATCCAGAGCGTCCGGAGACAGCTTATGCTGATGTGGTCTACCGCGCTTTCCCACTTCCCTACAGCGCACCCATCGGGGGCCGTATTGATTTGAAGCTGCATGAGTCCAGGTTCGATCCGCTGACGGAACTGAACCCCGAGGTGCTGTCGGCGCAGTTCATGGTTTCGAACATCTATGCAGGCGGTTTCGGTAAGGAAGATCGACGCCTGATCAAACGGCTCATTCCTTGAAGACGGCATTTATCACAGGGGCAGCGGGCGGGATCGGCCGGGCAATCGCTCTGCGCCTGGCTGGTGACGGTGTAGCGGTTGCTGCGGTCGATATCGACGCCGCAGCCGCTGAGGAAACTGCCCGCGAGATTACCGAAGCGGGTGGCCGCGCCCTTGCGATCAGAGCCGACGTGTCCCAATCGCAAGATTGGTCGGTTGCGCTGGACGCGGCTGAGGCGGAACTGGGTCCCGTCAACATGCTGGTCAACAATGCAGGGATTGAGGGAGCGTTCGCACCGATTGACAGCTATCCGGAAGAGATGTTCGACCGCGTCCTCGCTATCAATGTCCGCGGCGTCTTCCTTGGTTTGCACCATGGACTGATGCGAATGCGCGCGCGAGAAGCCGGGGCGGTGGTGAACATCGCCTCGACATCCGCGATCCGCGGGCGCGCCGGTCTTGCGGGATATGTTGCGGCCAAACACGCAGTGCTGGGCCTCACTCGCACAGCCGCACTGGACATGGCAGGAACGAAAATCCGGGTCAACGCGGTGTTGCCCGGTCCCGTCGAGACGAGAATGATTCATGCCATCGACGCACTGGCCGGCGAAGCCGGGCGCATGGTGCAGCGCGCCGGAAGAAATCAACCGATTCCTCCTGAAAGCGTGGCCGACACAGTCGCATTTCTTCTGTCCGACCAGGCTGCGCATGTGAATGGTGCAGGTTGGGTCATCGATGCGGGATCAACTCTTCCCTGAAAGTTGCTGCCTCACCCGGAAGTGTTTGATCCACGGTATTAGGGCTTGTCGATCCGCGCCCTACATGCACTTTTCACTGGATAGTCACCATGGGAGTTCGAAAGATGCCTAAAGGGTCAGACCTGTTTGTCGCTGCGTTGGAAAATGAAGGTGTTGACCGCATTTTCGGTGTGCCCGGTGAGGAAAACCTCGATATTCTGGAATCACTGCGCACGTCGAGCATCAAACTGGTTCTGACGCGACACGAGCAGGCAGCGGCTTTCATGGCGGCCACACATGGCCGCCTGACGGGCAGACCTGGCGTCTGCCTCGCAACACTTGGCCCCGGCGCGCTGAACCTGGCAACCGGGGCTGCCTACGCCCATCTGGGTGCCATGCCGATGGTCATGATCACGGGTCAGAAACCGGTGATGAGCGCCAAACAGGCCCGCTTCCAGATTGTCGATATTGTTGCTTCGATGAAGCCGCTGACCAAGATGACGCATCAGATTGTCAATGCGGACAGCATTCCGGCAATGGTTCGCGACGCTTTTCGCGTAGCCATGGAGGAACGGCCCGGACCGGTGCATCTTGAATTGCCGGAGGATATTGCTTCAGAAGATGTGGGCGACGCCACCGTTATTCCGCGCCACATGATTGAACGCCCGGTTGCCCCGGCAAAGGCTCTCGACAGTGCTGCGGAAACGATTTTGGCAGCAAAGCGGCCATTGGTCATGATCGGCGCTGCGGGAAACCGGCCAGCACTTGTTGAAGCGCTGTCGACTTTCATAGCCCGCACCCGGCTTCCATTCTTCAACACGCAAATGGGCAAGGGTGCGGTTAATGGCGGTTCCAATCTTTACATGGGAACTGCCGCCCTTTCGGAAGGCGACTATGTTCATGAGGCAGTCGAACGGGCCGACCTGATTGTCTCGATTGGTCATGACACGGTCGAAAAACCGCCTTTCCTCATGAAAAGCGCTGGCGGGCCGAAGGTTGTCCATATCGGCTACCAGTCCGCAACGGTCGAGCAGGTTTACCACCCGGACATTGAGGTGATTGGCGATATCGGCGCAACTGTGGAGGGGCTTGGTGAACGGCTGGAGGGTCGGCTGACTGCCGACGAAGGAATGCTGGATCTGCGTCAGAAAATTCTGGCGCATATCAATGATCGCGCCGAGGAAAGCCGCTTTCCAATCACCCCTCAACGCATTGTCCACGATGTGCGCAAGGTCATGCCGGAAGATGGCATCGTCTGCCTCGACAATGGCATGTACAAAATATGGTTCGCCCGCAATTATCGCACGCACATTGCCAACACGCTGTTGCTTGACAATGCGCTGGCCACAATGGGAGCTGGCCTGCCCTCTGCAATGATGGCCGCCATGCTCTATCCGCAACGCAGGGTCATGGCTGTCTGCGGCGATGGTGGCTTCATGATGAATTCGCAGGAAATAGAAACAGCGATGCGCCTGGGGTTGAACCTTGTCGTGGTGATCCTGAACGACAGCGCCTATGGCATGATCCGGTGGAAGCAGGCAGTGGACGGTTTCCCGGATTTTGGCATGAGCTTTGGCAACCCGGATTTTGTGCAATATGCCCAGTCATATGGCGCTAAAGGAACGCGGGTCAGCAAGGTTGAGGATCTGGTGCCAACGCTGGAGGCAGCCTTTAGCCAGGGTGGCGTCCACATAGTCGACGTGCCGATCGATTACTCCGAAAATACACGCGTGCTTGTCGATGAATTGCGCAACCGCACACCGGATGTCGAATGCGCATGACAAGCTGGCTGCAGCTTGTTCAGGGATCAACACGTTCGATGTGACGCACCAGCGCATTGAGATCAGCGCGCAAACGGTCGCCGCCGCCTGGCAACAGTCCGGCTTCGACCGCCGCGTGCGTTTCTTTCCAGACCGGCACGGCCTGGACAAGAAGGCTTTGTCCTTTCGCGGTCAGAGCCAGGCGGCGGGCGCGCCGGTCTTTCTGGTCTGACTGAACGCGGATCAGGCCCTGCCGTTCGAGCGGCTTGAGGTTTGCCGTCAAAGTCGTACGATCCATCGCCAGCAGTTCCGCCACGGCGCCAAGTGTTGGCGGGTGTGGTCGGTTGAGCGACATCAAAATCGAAAACTGGCCGCTCTTCAGGCCCAGCGGGCGCAAAGCGTCGTCAAATCGGCGAGCCAGCGCTCGCGCTGCTCGCTGTGCATGCAGACACAGGCAATGATCCCGCACCAGAAGTGTGGTTTCAAAGGGCACAATCGCCTTGCTGAGAGCTTCGGTGGACATAAGCCATTTATGTTGATATCAACGTTATCGTCAAGTCGGTTTACGGGCTCAGAGTTCATCAACTGTTCAGGAGAGGATTACGTCGATGACAAACAGGCAGGGAATTCCGATCTGGTATGAGCTGATCAGCGCGGATGCCGATGCGGCAGAGCGCTTTTACGGGCATGTGCTTGGCTGGCAGTTTGAGCGCATGCCTGCCACCCCGGAGCTGGACTATCGCGTGGCAAACGCGGGCAGCACAGCAGTTTCCGGCGTTATGCAGCAGCCCGCGGGCGAGGATATGCCTCGGCGCTGGCTGGTTTACTTCGGTGTGGATGATGTGGACAGCAGTGCGCAAACCGCCGAGCAGGTAGGTGCCTCCATTCATGTGCCGCCGACTGACATTCCGGATGTAGGACGCTTCGCGTTCCTGAGCGACCCATTCGGTGCCTTGTTCTATCTGATGCGTGGCGCAAGTGAGGAAGACAGCCAGGCTTTCAAATGCGGCCAGCGTGCTCCACAGGGTCACGCCGTATGGAACGAGCTCACCTCGCCCGATCCTGATGCGGCCATTGCGTTTTACGGAACGCTTCTTGGCCTGCGCAAGGAAGGCGGGATGCCCATGGGCGAATTGGGCGAATACAGTTTCATCCATGCCGGGCCGAACTGCATCGGAGCGGTCATGGGCGAGGTGCCAAATGGGCAGGCGGGTTGGCTGGTTTATTTTGCAGTCGACGATATTGATGCCGCGGTGGAGCGGTTTGGTCAGGCTGGCGGAACTGCGATTCAGGGACCGGACGAAATTCCCGGCAACTGCTTCGCATTTGTTGGCGAAGATGATCAGGGTTCGCGTTTTGGCCTCGTCGGCCCACGCACACGCTAACGCCAAAGGGGCAAGCCATGACCATTGCCAAAAACACCATATGCGTCTGGTATGAAAAGGATGCGGAGGCAGCGGCGCGCTTTTATGCCGAGGTTTTTCCAGACAGTTCGGTTCAGGCGGTTCACACGGCCCCTGGCGATTACCCGGCAGGCAAGCAGGGCGACGTCCTGACAGTTCAATTCACGGTGGCCGGAATTCCGTGTATCGGATTGAACGGCGGGACAGCATACAAGCACAGCGAGGCGTTTTCCTTCCAGATTGCCACGGACAATCAGGAGGAAACCGACCGCTACTGGAATGCCATTGTCGGCAATGGCGGTCAGGAAAGTGTTTGCGGCTGGTGCAAGGACAGATGGGGCGTATCCTGGCAGATTACCCCGCGCGTTTTGACGGAGGCGATCGCTGCAGGCGGCGATGAAGCGAAACGCGCTTTTCAGGCAATGATGGAGATGAAAAAGATTGACGTTGCGGCAATTGAGGCCGCGCGACGCGGTTGACGGCGTTTGGTTTGCCTGTGGTCAGATCCTTTTGCAGATCTTCAGACAGCCCGACGCCACCCAGCCGCCAGTGCACCGGCTCCAATCATCAAAGAACCGCCAACCCGGTTGACCGCCCGCTGAACACCTGGCCGAACAATCGACTTGCGAGCCATTGAGGCCAACAAAGCGTAAAGTGCGGCGTTGATTGTTGCCAGAACAAGAAAAGTTACCTCGAAGATCACCATCTGCTGGAACAGAGGGCGCGTGGTGTCGAGGAACTGCGGAAGAAAGGCGACGAAGAAGATAATGCTCTTCGGGTTGAGCGCCGTTACGATATAGGTGTGCAGAAAAATGCGGATGGGTCGTTCTTTTGGCGCCGCGTCTGCCGCATCATCGGCTGCGTGCGCTGAAACCGGAGCACGCCAGAGCTTGATGCCGAGATAGACAAGATAAGCTGCGCCAACCCATTTCAGCGCGGTGAACAGTGTGGCCGATGTTGCAAGCAGCGCACCCAATCCAAGCATCGAGGCCGTCATTGCGGTGAAGTCACCCAGCGCAACACCAGCGACAGTCGAGGCGGCTGCCTTTCGTCCATGTCCAAGCGCGTAGGAGATCACAAGAAGAATTGTCGGCCCCGGAATTGCCAGAAGAACGGCGGATGCCGTGACAAAAGCCAACCAGTGCTCAAGGGACATGATCTTTCTCCTGTTGAGAAGCCAAGCAATCCATGATCACAGGTCAAACGCAAGCACTGATCGCGGGAAGTCGCTGCTTAAGATCGGAAGCGTTGCTACTGATATCTGCGAGTCACTGGCAAGGTCGATCAGCGGTCAGATGTGGCGTGCACTGTGGGCAATGTGTCGATAATGCGGAGGTCTGCGATATGGTGCCGTTTCGCCAACGCCAAGTGATTCTACGCAAAGGAACCGAAACCATGCAAGTTTTCAGAGTTGCGATTGCAGGTTTCGGAGGCGTCGGCCGCGCTACGGCCAATCTGCTGTTAGAGCGTCGCCAGAGGTATCGGCAAGTGTATCAAGCGGAGGTCCGACTGGTTGCGGTATGCGGATCCCGGTCAGGCGTTGCCGACGCAGACGGTCTTGAAGCTGACCGGTTCGACACTCTGGAGGTCGGACTGTCAGGCCCGGACTTCATTGAAGCAAGCGGTGCCGACGTTCTGATCGAGGCAGGACCGAGCGATTTCCGCACCGGAGGTCCAGGCCTTGCCTATATGCGCGCGGCGCTATCAGCCGGGCGTGACACAATCGCAATTTCCAAGGGCGCACTGGTTCATAGTGGAAGGGAGTTGCAGGAAATCGCACACGCTTCAGGTGCGATGCTGAAGCTCAGCGGCGCTGCCGCAGCCGCTCTGCCAACAGTCGATCTCATCCAACACAGCCTCAAGGGCTGTGAGGTTCTGGAGATCGAGGGCATTCTCAATGCCACCACGAATTTCCTGCTCGATGCCATGACCACCCAAGGACTTGGCTACGAAGAAGCGTTGCGGCAGGCGCAGGCGGGCGGCTTTGCCGAAGCCGATCCGCGCAACGACACGGAAGGCTGGGACACTGCCAGCAAACTGCTGATCATCGCCAATTTCGGCCTTGGTGCGAACCTCGCCATGGAGGACATCACGGTCGAAGGCATCCACTCGGTTACGGTAGAACAGCTCAACGAATGGCGCGCGCAAGGTCTTGTCCCCAAGCTCGTTGGTTCTCTTAAAGCGGCAAATGGAAACATTCGCGCCAGCGTCGGCATTCGAACCTATCCACTGCACGACCCGCTTGCGAATGTGCGCGGAAAGGATAAAGCGATACGCATCATCACTGACGCGATGGGCGAAACGGTGGCCATCGGGTCTGGTACAGAGCCGCTTGCAACGGCTGCCGCAGCGCTGAAAGATTTTGAACATATCCTCGCAGCACGCAGCGGCAGTCCGTCACTTTTCAAGGATGCACCATGACCCAGCGCACAGTACAGGCCATTCGCCATATCGGATTTGAGGATCTCGGCAGCTTCGAGGCTCCCTTGCGCGATGCTGGCTATAGGATCGAATATGTTGATGTCGCAGAACGAGACATTGGCGCTCTCGATCCGCTTGGACCTGACCTACTTGTCGTTCTGGGAGGCCCTATCGGCGTTTACGAAGATGAGGCATATCCTGTCGTTTCAACAGAAATCCGCTTGCTGCGGGCGCGCCTTGAGGCTGACCTGCCAACGCTCGGCATCTGCCTCGGTGCTCAGTTGATGGCTGCGGCACTTGGCGCAAAGGTTTATCCCGGGCCAGCCAAGGAGATTGGCTGGTCGGCACTGGTGCTTTCACACACTGGCGAGCTCAACCCGCTTGCCGCATTGCGCGATGTGCCCGTGTTGCACTGGCATGGCGATACATTTGACCTGCCCGATGGCTGCGAACTTCTCGCCTCAACGCCGATCTGTCAAAACCAGGCATTTGCGCGCGGGCTGAATGTGCTCGGCCTTCAGTTTCATCCGGAGGTTCTGGGGGCGCGTTTCGAGCACTGGCTCCTGGGACATGCGAGCGAGCTGGCCGCAGCCGGCATCAGCCCGATCACGCTGCGGGGTGATGCGCATCGCCATTCAGGCAGGCTTGAGGCGGCAGGAAAAGAGACGCTGTCCGGATGGTTGGCCATGTTGCCAGGCTGACCCATAAGACCGACCGAGCGTCTGCACGGTCATCGGCTGCAAGGTGCTGCCGGTTGTCAAGTTTGCGGCAAAGCCTGCAGGAAGCACGTCTGATAAGGCTGTACCGTCGCTCGATCGGTCAAATTGCGGAAAGACCGCAAGATCGGCAACAATATCGCAGCCTGTACACCGCAACAGTCTGAGGCATTCGATACTCTGCGATACACCCGATCCAATGAGCTTCTCATAGAGGATGTATCAAATGACTTTTCGTAACGGCCTGTCTTCACTGCTTCGCCCCGAAGACTCGGTTCTCGTGCTGATTGACCATCAACCGTACCAGCTTGCGAACCTGAACAGTCACGATCCGCACATGGCGGTGAACAATGCGGCAGCGCTTGCAAAGGCGGCAAAGGTCTTCGGCGTTCCGACGATACTGACCAGCGTGGTCGCTGATCGGGGTGGGCGCATCTTTCCGCAGATCACCGAGGTTTTTCCTGATCAGGAAGTGATTGACCGGACTTTCATCAACACCTGGCAGGACCCGGCGGTCGTAGACATCGTAAAGGCCACTGGCCGAAAGCAGTTGATCATTGCGGGCCTGTGGACCGAGATTTGCGTCGCAATGCCAGCAATTCAAGCGGCGGGCGAAGGCTGGGACGTGACCGTGATAACCGATGCGTCAGGCGCTGTTTCGGCCGAGGGGCACGAAGTGGCCATACACCGGATGATCGCGGCCGGGGTGAACATGATGACCTGGCTTGCGCTGGCGTCTGAATGGCAGCGCGACTGGGCAAGATCAGAAACTGCCAATGCCCTGAATGAGGTGGTGCTTCAGCATGCTGCCGGAAGCGGCATAGCATATCTTTGGGAGCAGCAGTTGCTGAACACACCACTCCCGGGCAACCAGGCCAAGGGTTAGCCGAGCCGACTTTGCCGACTTTACGTCAATCGGATCAGGACTGAACGAATGTCGATCAATATTTTCCCCGTCGGAATGAAAATGGATGTCTCCTATCCGACGTTCAATGTCAGCCTGACCTTTCTGTCCACAACGCAGTTGCAGTTCGAGATAACTGAGGGACCGTTTGCCCGGACCGAAACCGTTGATATTCAGGTCATTGCGCTCGGCAACAGTGTTTTCGTCATCAGCTGGCAGGAGGCCAGCGGGGCGACCGTCACGAATATTCAGGATTATGACCGCGGTCTGGTTCACTCATTCGCCACATTGCCCGATCATCAGTTTATGCGCATGACCGGGACAATTGCCATCACACATGACGCGCATCGTCAATTTGACGACCGTCCGCGGCACAATAAAGCGCTGGTACTTGAAGCTATGACCTCATTGTTCCAGCGTCATGACGCGTCGGCAGTGGAGCGGCTCTATGCCCCAGACTACATACAGCACAATCCCAACATTCGTCAGGGCCGTGACGCTTTGCAGGCACTCGTTGCCGGGATGTCAAAGGACGTCTACTATGAGCCTGGACTTATGATCGCTGAAGGCAATTTCGTTGCCGCTCACGGCCGCATCCGTGGCTGGGCGGACAAACCACAGGTGGTGATCGACATATTTCGAATTGAGGCCGGAAAATTGGCTGAACACTGGGACGTGCTGCAGAACGAAGAACCAACAAACCCTGCAAATGGCGGCATCGCGATGTTTGACCCCAACGAAAAAGCCTATGTCGCCGCTCCCGCCCCCACTGACATAGCCGGCACGTAAACGACAATCCGAAGTTTTTTCAGAAAGGCCATTATGGAAATCGGTATCGACAGCTTCGCAGCTATCCTTCCTGATCCCGCAACAGGCCTGCTTCCCTCGGCAACCGACCGCATGGCCGATCTTTTGCAGGAAATTGAGGTTGCCGACCGGGTCGGACTTGATGTGTTTGGTATCGGCGAGCACCATCGCGCGGAATTCCTTGATTCCGCGCCCGCTGTCATTCTGGCTGCGGCGGCAGCCCGGACCAGCCAGATCAGGCTGACCAGTGCTGTCACGGTGCTGAGCGCCGCGGATCCCGTGCGTGTCTTTCAGGAGTTCGCAACTCTTGACCTGATATCGAAGGGGCGCGCAGAAATCGTGGTTGGCCGAGGGTCATTCATTGAAGCTTTCCCATTATTCGGGCTGGACACGCGCGCCTATGATGATCTGTTTGCAGAAAATCTTGATCTTTTCCTCCAGCTTGGCGAGACAACCAACATCAGGTGGGAAGGTCGTTTCAGGCCGCCGCTAACTGGCCAGGGGGTTTTCCCGCGCCCACACCAGGCCCGTTTGCCGATCTGGCTCGGGGTCGGCGGTACGCCGGAATCCTTCGCACGTGCTGGCTTGCTGGGTTTGCCGCTGATGGTCGCTATCATTGGAGGAACGTTCGACCGCTTTCGACCCCTTGTGGATATCTACCGCGAGGCGGGAAAGCGCGCGGGACATAGCCCTGAGAAGCTGGTGGTCGGCGTTCACGCAATGGGCTTCGTTGGAGAAACCGACACCAGCGCCGCAAATGATTTCTTTCCCGGCTGGTCGCACCTGACGGCACAGATCGGTCGTGAGCGTGGCTGGTCACCGCCTTCCCGCAAGCAGTTCGACGCAATGGCCAGTCCAGAGGGCGCCTTTCTTATCGGCAGTCCGTCAACAGTGGCCGCCAAAATGCTCCGTGCCAGTGAAACGCTCGGTGGTGTGTCGCGCATCACTTATCAGATGAGCACGGCTTCACTTGAAACGGCGGCCATGAAACGCTCGATCGAACTTCTCGGCATGGAAGTGGCGCCGATTGTCCGGGCGAAGTTGCCGCCAGGCCGCGCGAATGCCCTGGATCCAAGACACGAATAAGTGCTGTCCCGATCTCGTTCAAGCTGCTGTTTATGCCTTCAGTGGACTTGCGCTGGGTTGACCCCTTCCCCAGTATACTCAGACAATTGCGCTTCCCGCCATCTCGTGACGATGGGTCGAACCGCGTTTATTGCACACTTCAACTCCTCTGCAGGGCTATGGAAACCGTTTCATTCCAGGCAGCGGGGAACAAGGATCGCTCCGGCGCTTCTTCAAACGGATCAGATGGATCCTATCGCACCTGATCAATCCAATAGGCGCCAAGATGTCCGCGAGCTGATCAGGAGGCGCTGACAAGCATAGGAGATACAGTGATGACGGTGCATGCCTCCCCCTCCTTTGCTCAATGGCATCGCGCTGGTCAGCACGCGTCCTATTTGCGAACCATGAAATCCGAGGGTGGAGTTCTTGATCTTCTTGAGGTCGAACGTCCGGCCGGAGACATGTCGCGTCCGGCGCTGCCGGATGTTGTATTGTTTCAAGACATCATGGGCGGCGGACGGGTCAGTGGCGACCTTGGAGGGGGGCGTTTTGATGTGAAAAGTGCGAAAGGCGATCTCATAGTCGCTGCGCCCAACTTCGCCGTTGACGTCGTGAACGACTCCGACCATCAGCTCCGCAGCCTGGCCTTCCCGCTGGCGGAATGGCAAGACGCACTCGACGAGGCGTCCAACGGCCAATTTTCTTTTGATAGCCTTTGCGCTTACGGGCAAATTTTCAACTCTTCGGCCATTCGTTCTGCGCTCCGAAATCTTTGGGCTCTATGTGACGAGGAGGGCGTCCCCTCTCGATTGTTGGCCCGGGCCGCAGGTTTTGAAATACTGGCAGAGCTGTGTCGCCTGGGTGGAGCCCCGCTCTCTCCAGCTAGAGGCGGACTGGCTCCATGGGCAGAGAGGCGTTGTCTCGAGATGATGAGAGTTCGGCTTTCAGAGAACATAAGCCTCGACGAACTGGCAGCCGAGACGCGTCTTTCACCGTTTCATTTCGCACGTATGTTCAAGCACAGCGTCGGTGTACCACCACGCCTTTATCTGACACAGCTAAGACTGGAAAAAGCCTGCGAACTTCTGGAACAGACAGACCTTCCGGTAACGGAAATCGCGCAGGAGATTGGTTACTCATCCGGTCAGGTGCTCGCCCGGGTATTCCTCAAGCACAGGCATGTCACTCCAACGGTTTATCGCCGAGCGGTGCGGGATCCCTCGCGTCCGGCTTTGCAGTAGCAGAGAAACTGCTTGCAGTTGGCGCCATCGCTTCGGCTATTGGCTGGTTTGCGGCGTCAAGGTCTCGGCGATAGATCACTAACTGCAACTATCCCAGCCTTTTCCACTCGCCCAGAGCCCAGGCGCTCCTGAAGGTTAAACTTTAAAGGCATCACGACATGACGAGCGGTATCCACCATTTCACCGGCATCACAGCCAATGTGCAGGCCAATGTCGATTTCTATGTTGGCTTTCTGGGTCTTGCGCTGGTGAAGCGGACCGCCGGATTTGCGGACGCCGAGCAACTGCATCTCATCTATGGAGACAGGCAAGGCAGCCCCGGCTCGCTGCTGACCTTTCTTGTATGGGAGGCAGCGGGCCGCGGTCGCACGGGCATTGGACAGGTCTCAGAAGTGTCTCTTGCCGTGCCGTCTGCCTCCATTGGAGACTGGCTGACCAGAGCACTGGCTGCCGGCATTCCACTGGAAGGCCCTTCTCGCGAATTCGAAGAACCGGTCCTGCGCCTGAAAGACCCGGATGGCTTGATCGTTAAGCTGGTCGGGATCGATGCCGCAATACCGGCCGACAATACGCCGTCCCGGCTGCGGGGCGTCACACTCTTGACAGACAAGGCGATGGAAACGGCGCAGTTCCTGACGCGTTTCGGTTACAGCCAAGGTGCACGGGACGGTTTGACGCAGCGCATGGCCTCCGAAACCGATATCGTCGATATCAGGGAAGTTACGGGTTTCGTCCCTTCCGTCCCTGGAGCAGGCGTGCCGGACCATGTGGCGTTTCGTGCACCGGACGTTGACGCAGTGCGATCCATGCGACTTTCTTTGAAAGATCACGGCCCCACCGAAGTCCACGACCGAAAATACTTCCTGTCGCTCTATGTTCGTGACCCTGCCGGCATCCTCCTGGAATATGCCACTGACGGCCCGGGAATGACCATTGACGAAGCACCTGAAGAGCTTGGACAGACTCTGTTCACGCCGCCACACGATGCTGATCGGGCGGAAGACCTGAGGGCGATGTTGCCGCAGTTTGCGTTGCCGGGTGAAGACAGGTTTCCGGCCCGCGAGCTTCCGTTCATCCATCGTTTCAACCGTCCGAAGAGTCCGGACGGCTTGACATTGGTGCTGCTGCACGGAACGGGCGGCAATGAGGCCGATCTGATGCCGATTGCTCGACGCATAGCGCCGCACGCCACTCTTCTCGGTGTGCGGGGCCGTGCGACCGAAGAGGGATCCAATCGCTGGTTCCGCCGAGCAGGCGCTGACACGTTCGATCAGGCAGACATTCACAGCGAAGCCGAAGCGTTCCGGGCTTTCGTTGAAGGTGCTGTAAACGGCTATGGTCTCGACAGGAACAGGCTTGTGTTTCTCGGCTACTCCAACGGGGCGAATTTTCTGGCGGCGGCCATTCAGCTTCATCCGGATGTGGTGCAGCGCGCAATATTGCTGCGTGGAATTCAGGCGCTGGAAAACCCGCCTGGCGCTGATCTATCGGGAACGAATGTGCTGGTTCTTACGGGGCGCGATGATGTCTATGCCCGCGATGCGAAAGCGCTGACCACCCCGCTCGAAGCCGGCGGTGCGGACATCGATCTCCGCGAACTTCCGACCGGTCACGAACTGGTGGCCGCGGATATCACGGAGTCAGCCCAATGGCTTCAACGAATTTTCAAGTCGCTTTAACCGCGGTTTTCGCGCCGTAGGGGATGCGGGCAGATGGGCGATCGAGGTGCAGCGAAATGGATTGCCCGCAATAATCCATTTCAACGCGGCCATCCGTCTTGGCATCAGCCGCCTACATCGCGACGGCATGCCAAAATGCCGGGTTTCTGATGTCGGATTGATGATCCTGCATCGGCGTATTCCGATTGGCGAGCGGTCATCTGAAATTAGTTATCCCCTGGTGGCAACTAATCAGACAACGGAAGCAGCAATTCGCTCGCTCATTCCCACTCAATGGTGCCGGGCGGCTTTGACGTTACATCATAGACCACCCGGTTGATGCCGCGCACCTCGTTGATGATGCGCGTCGCTGCATTGCCGAGAAATTCCATATCATAGTGATAGAAATCCGCCGTCATGCCATCAACCGATGTCACTGCCCGCAAGGCACACACAAACTCATAAGTGCGCCCATCGCCCATAACGCCAACCGTCTGGACGGGCAGCAGCACGGCAAAAGCCTGCCAGATCACATCGTAAAGCCCCGCCTTGCGGATCTCGTCCAGATAGATCGCATCTGCCTGTCGCAGAATATCCAGCTTCTCGCGAGTGATCCCGCCCGGGCAACGAATGGCAAGTCCCGGCCCCGGAAACGGGTGCCGTCCGACAAAGCTTTCCGGTAGCCCAAGCTCACGCCCCAGCACCCGCACCTCGTCCTTGAACAGTTCACGAAGCGGTTCCACCAGCTTCATGTTCATACGTTCCGGCAAACCACCCACATTGTGGTGCGACTTGATCGTTACCGATGGTCCGCCCGTGAACGATACACTCTCGATCACATCAGGATAGAGCGTTCCCTGCGCAAGAAATTCTGCGCCGCCAAGCTTCTTCGCCTCAGCCTCGAACGTTTCAATGAACAGACGCCCGATGGTTTTGCGCTTGACCTCCGGGTCCATCTCGCCTTCCAGCGCGTCGATGAACAGGTCCTGCGCCTCAACATGCACCAGCGGAATATTGTAGTGGTCCCGGAACATCGAAACCACTTCAGACGCCTCATTCTGCCGCATCAGCCCGTGATCGACGAAAATGCATGTCAGTTGTGCGCCAATCGCTTCATGGATCAGGATTGCCGCAACTGATGAGTCTACCCCGCCCGAAAGACCGCAAATGACCCGGCCCGTTCCAACCTGGGCGCGAATATCGGCAATCGCCTTTTCGCGAAATGCCGCCATTGTCCAGTCACCCGCCAGGCCGGAAATGCGATGAACAAAGTTGGAAATCAGCTTTGCGCCATCGGGTGTGTGCACCACCTCCGGGTGAAACTGCACTCCGTAAAAGCGCCGCTTCTCATCCGCAATGGCAGCAAATGGTGCACCGGGCGAAACCGCCACAATCTCAAAACCCGGAGGCAAAGCCGTAACCCTGTCGCCATGGCTCATCCACACCTGATGCCTCGTGCCCTCTGCCCACACACTGTCGAACAATGGCGATGGGCGCTGCACTTCCACAAAAGCCCGCCCGAATTCGCGATGCAGCCCACCCTCGATGCGTCCGCCAAGCTGCGCGCACATGGTTTGCTGCCCATAGCAGATGCCCAGGATCGGCAAGCCAGCCTCGAAAATTTCCTGCGGCACGCGCGGGGAATTTTCTTCCGTGGTGGAAGCGGGCGAACCCGAAAGAATGACTGCCTTGGGTTGGAGCCGTTTGAAGCCTTCCAATGCAGATTGGAATGGCACAATCTCGGAATAGACACCCGCCTCACGCACGCGCCGCGCAATGAGCTGAGTGACTTGAGAGCCGAAATCGATGATGAGGATGGTATCAGTGTGCTGGGTCATGGCGAACTTCTAGAAAAAGCCGTTCAAAAGGCAAGTGCTTTTGAACCAGATTCCATAAATATTCACAATCACATGCTCTGACGCCGGATATTTCGTCAGCGAAATCAGCCCCGCCGTGTCAGGCTGGCGAAAAAGAAGCCATCGGTGCCGGTTTTTTGCGGTGTCATCGTCAGGCCGCACCCGGCTCCAATGGCCGATGGGTGGTACCGCGCGCCACTATCCGGCAAGGTCTCCTGCCAGATGCGTGCTGCATCCTCTGCCTCAAATTCCGGGAACTGCTGCAGGAAGGATTGAACCTGCAGAGCATTCTCCTGTGCCAGCAGCGAACAGGTGATGTAGACCAGCCGCCCGCCTGGACGCACGAAGGCTTCAGCCATTGCCAGCACCTTGGCCTGCTCTGCAACCCTGCGCTCCAGCTGCGCGGCCGACAGGCGCCACTTCGCGTCCGGCCGTCTGCGCCACGTGCCCGCACCGGAACATGGCGCATCCGCCACAACCAGATCCAGCGTGCCATGCAAATGCCCAAGTGACGCGCGCGGCGCGTGCACTTCAACATTGCCGGCCCCCGCACGTGCCAGCCTGTCCCATATTGGCGCCAACCGCTGCCGATCCGTATCATAGGCGTGTAAAACGCCCTGCCCCTTCATCATCGCCGCAAGTGCCAGCGTTTTGCCGCCAGCTCCAGCGCATGCATCCAGCACCGTGTCCCCCGGCTTTGCGCCCGACAGCAGCGCGGCAAGCTGTGACCCCTCATCCTGGATTTCAAAAGCGCCAGTCTGGAAACCGCGTTCCACCTGAACATTCGGATGCCGCCCATCGCTGGCAATCGGCGCAATGCGCAAGCCGACCGGAGAGATTTCACAAGGCGTTGCATCAAACGGTGCCAATTCCGCCAGCACGTCCTCGCGCGCAGCCTTCAACGTGTTGACGCGCATGTCCAATGGCGGGCGCTCGGAAAATGCCTGGGCCTCAGTGACCCAGTTATCACCCAGTGAGTCCTGCAAAGGGCCAGCCAGCCAATCAGGAACATCGGCCTGAACAGCGGCAGGCGCCTCTGCCAGACTGATTGCGGAAAACCTGGCCAGGCTGCCGTCAGCGGGCAAAGCCGGTGCATGCCTGTCGCCATCCAGCGCAGCAACCAGAGCGTCGGCATCCAGGCCTGAAGCCAGCACCGCGCCAAAAACAACTGAAGAGGTGTCGTCCTGCCCCATGCGGAAACCCAGAGAGCGCCGCCGCCGAAGGGTATCATAGACAATATTGCCGATAGCAGATCTGTCGCCAGACCCGGCAAAACGATGAGAAAGTCCCCAATCCTTCAATGCATCGGCCACCGGCCGTTTGCGCCGGTCCATATCTTCGATAACTTCAATCGCTGCTGCTATCCGACCGCCAAGACGCATTATCCCGATATTCCTTCAGACCACTGACATCCGCAAAAGAAGCCTTGGTAGACTCGCACATTCACCACCGCAAGAGAATTGCGCAGCAAAAAGGGCCGCAACTGATGCCGCGGCCCTGATGAACATCCGACAAGCGGTGACGAAAATTATGCGCCAACCTGTTGCGGAGTGTTTGGCGTCACCGAAATTGCCGGCTCGCGATTGGACAGAACCTCCCGCGCATGCCGAACCCCGGCACCGTAATCCGGGTGAACCTTATCAAAATGCGCAATCTGCCGATCTGCAATTTCCTGCGGAATGCCACCCATCGCAGCCGCAATATTGGCGAAGAGCCGAGCTTTCTCACCATCATCAAACAGATTGAACAATGCGCGCACCTGCACATAATCGTCGTTGCCGATGCGGTGATTGTAACGGTCTGCATCGCCTGAAATGCGCAGTGGCGGTTCCTGTGCACTCTTCTGCTCAAACGGGCCATTCACCGAATTCGGCTCGTAGTATGCATCCGGATTTCCGGTTTTAATGCCGCCAAACACATTCATCTGGCCATCGCGGTGGTAATGATGAACCGGGCAACGCGGCTGGTTGACAGGAATGGTTTCGTAATGCGTGCCCAGCCGGTGGCGATGTGCATCAGCGTAAGAGAAGACGCGTGCCTGCAACATCTTGTCGGGCGAATAGCCAATGCCCGGAACAATGTTGGATGGGGAAAAAGCCGCATTTTCAATTTCAGCGAAATAGTTTTCCGGGTTGCGGTTCAGCTCCATCACCCCGATTTCGATCGGCGGATATTCGGCGTGCGGCCAAACCTTCGTCAGATCAAACGGGTTGTAGCTGGTCTTCTCAGCATCCAGTTCCGGCATGATCTGGATCTGAACTGTCCATTGCGGGAATTCGCCATTGTCGATACCGCCGAACAGCGCTTCCTGATAGCTTTCCCGCGTGCGGGCAATAACCTGATCAGCCTGTTCGTTGGTATAGGTCTTGTGGCCCTGCCGGGTTTTGAAGTGGAACTTCACCCAGAAGCGCTCGCCGGCATCATTCCACAACGAGAATGTGTGTGAGCCATAACCGTTCATATGCTGCGGAGACACCGGCAAGCCGCGATCCGACATCAGGATTGTCACCTGATGCAGACTTTCGGGCGAAAGCGACCAGAAGTCCCACATTGCTGTTGGAGAGCGCATATTGGTCTTTGGATGACGCTTCTGCGTATGAATAAAGTCCGGGAATTTGTATGGATCGCGCACAAAAAACACCGGCGTGTTGTTGCCGACCAGATCCCAGTTGCCGTCTTCGGTGTAAAACTTCAGGGCAAAGCCGCGCACATCGCGCTCGGCATCGGCCGCGCCCATTTCACCAGCCACGGTGGAAAAGCGTGCGAGCATTGGCGTAACCGCGCCGGGCTGCAACACTTTGGCGTTGGTGTATCGGGAAATGTCGCCGGTGATTTTCAACGTGCCATAAGCGCCCCAGCCCTTGGCATGCACAACGCGTTCAGGGATCCGCTCGCGGTTCTGATGCGCCAGCTTTTCAATCAGCTGGTAGTCCTGCAACAAAACAGGGCCGCGCTCTCCTGCTGTCCAGGAGTTCTGATTGTCGGGCACCGGTGCGCCCGCTGTCGTCGTCAGAGTTTTGCGATCGGTCATTATTTTCTCCACTCTCGCGTTTGACTTGAGAAGTCTGGAGTTGTTCCAACATGAAACTTTGATAAATTCCAATCGTATTTTTAACCTCGGCAATCGGATTTTCTTATCAACCATGCTGACCATCCGACAAATGCGCTATTTTGAAACATTGGCTGAAACCCTGCATTTCGGCAGGGCAGCGCAGCGGCTGAACATCAGCCAGCCCGCGCTGTCCGGCCAGATCGCTCAGATGGAAATGCATTTCGGCTTTCAGCTTTTCGAGCGCCGCCCATCCGGCGTTACAGTCACGGGCGCTGGCCAGCAAATTCGTGAGAAAGTGCAGCGAATTCTCGGAGAAATCCGCGATCTGGAAGGTTTTGCTCGGTATCAGGCGGGGCTTTCCGGCCCGCTGAGCATGGGCGTCATAGCCTCCGTCGCGCCCTATCTTCTGCCTGCCTTGCTTCAACAGCTCGCCATTGATTTTCCACAGCTGGAGCTGAGCCTCAGGGAAAGCACGACAGAAAAGCTGCTGGCAGACCTGTCCATAGGCCATCTCGATTGCGCATTGGTGGCTCTGCCGGTTGAGGACCCGGCGCTGACTGTTCTGGAACTGGCCGACGATGAGTTTTACCTGGCGATGGCAGAGGATCAGGCGCCGCGAATAGCCGTCCCGGTACGCTCACAGGCACTGAAATCCCAAAGGCTTATCTTGCTAGAAGAAGGCCATTGCCTGCGCCAGCAGGCTTTGTCTGTTTGCCAGATAGTGGAAAGCCGAGACCTTGCTTCGCTGGGTGCAACCTCACTTGCCACGCTGCTGCGAATGGTGGCCGGTGGACTGGGCGTAACTCTGGCACCACGCCTGGCGCTGGCCACAGAAGCCAAAGTTGGCGGCATTGCGTTTCTGCCGTTTCAAACGCCTGCCCCCAAACGCCAGTTGGCGCTGGTGCATCGCGCGTCCTCCGGCCGGGCTGCCGACTTTGCAGAATTTGCCGCATTGTTAAAAGAAATACTGCGTAATATCCAAAATGCCGCATCCGAAACCACAACAATACGAAATCCGGACCTGTCATCCCTGTAGCCTGCAACTAAATGTCTGTCATGGCATCCGCCAAAAGCGGCAGTTTCTGTTTATGCGCAAGGGTGAGATGTTTTTGCAGTTCGAATCACACGTCAACATTTCACAAAGCCCTCGGTACTGAACAAAACGAGCGATCGGGCTAGTTTCCACAGTCAAGCGCAGCGGACCTTGGCATGACAAGAGATACGAAACCGATATTTGCCTCACCTTCTGCAAAGCAGGATTTTGCCGATCTCCGTCGGCAATTGGAAAAGTCGGAGGCAGGTGTCGACGATCTCGAGGCCCAGTTGGCGGATGCACGACTGGCTTTGGAGCAGTGCCAGTCCCGCTATCGGTTGATCATCAACAGCATTGCCGATTACGCAATCGTTGCGACCGATGTGAATGGCCTGATCAACCTCTGGACGGAATCTGCCACCCTACTTTTTGGCTGGCCGGAACAGCGCATGCTGGGCCGCTCCATCGAAGAGATTTTTACAGAGTCAGACGTTCTGGATAAAGTGCCTTCGCAGGCCATGCGTGCTGCATTGACCAACAACGCGTCGCGCAGCGAGCGCTGGCATCGCCGGGCCGACGGGTCACATTTCTTTGCCTCGGGAGAAGTAACCCTTCTGCGTGACAGCAGTGATGAACTGGCCGGCTTTTTGCACATTCTGCGCGATCGTACCAATGAACGTAAGGTTCAACACGAGTTGGAAGCCAGTCGCGAGAGACTGGACTACGCCATGAGTGCGTCATCCCTTGTCGGCACCTGGGATTGGGATGTTGTCAACAATGTTGTCTATACCGATGACAAGCTTCTCGATTTTTTCGGCCTGCCAGACCGGCCAGGTATGGAATCGCGGCCGATTGAGTTTTTCTACGACGGCGCCCATCCGGATGACCGGGAGTTGCTGAAAGAAAAAATTGAGCAGGCTTGTGTCAATGGTACGGCCTATTCACACGAGTTTCGCATTATTGATCGCGGCGGTGCAACGCACTGGGTCTCAGCGCAAGGCCGCTGCTATCTGGACGCTTCAGGCAATCCGGTGCGTTTCCCAGGGGCGCTGATCGACATTACGCAGGACAAGCTGCGTGAGGCACGACAAGCCGCGCTTCTGCAACTGACGGATAACATGCAGGGTGTCAGCAGCACGGCGCAGTACCAGGCTGAAGTGCTGGAGGTCATCGGCAGATCTCTGGCAGTGGCTGGGGCCAGGTTTGCAACATTGACCGCTGATCATGGGTCTCTCACAATTATCGGTGAGTGGTCTTCGCAGGGTGCCGGTGCTCTGCACGATGCTGCTCCAGTCGAAACGATTGCCAGCGTCCTGTTCGAGAAACTGCGGTCCGATGGCATTTTTGTTGTCGATGATGTGCAACGCCACCCGACAACCCGGTTCAACGCTGAAGCATGGCAAGAACTGGGTATTGGCTCGTTCATTGCCGCTGCGGTGGTCGAGCATGGAAAAATTGAGCTGGTGCTTCTTTTGTGCACCTTGGCTCCCCGCAAATGGCAGGACGAGGAACTGGCATTTGTGCGTGATGCATTGAGCCGTTCATGGACTTACAGTCAGCGGCAAATTGCCGAACAGGCGCAAATTGAAGCAGAAACGCGGCTGCGTCTGGCGCAGGAAGCTGCCGATCTGGGAACATTCGACCTGAATATTGAGAACGATGTTCTGGATTTTGACCTGCGCTGTCGGGAAATTTTTGGAATTCTGCCCGATCAGCCGATCACCTTCAGCCAGCATTTCATTGGCGCAGTTGTCAACGCTGACCGTGCCGGTGTTGCCGATGTATTGAGTCCGACACATGATCTGCCACTGGATGACCATGTCGACCTGACGTTCCGAATTGCTGATCCAGACAATGGGGCCATTCGGCATGTACACCTTGGGGCGCAGCGGATTTTTCGCGAGAATGTCGTGGTAAGAATGGTCGGCGCGGTGCGTGATGTCACCGACGAGATGACCTCTGCCGCGCGACAGAAAATGTTGACGGAAGAGCTGCATCACAGGGTCAAAACCACTCTTGCGACTGTTGGCGCCCTGGCAAACCTGACATTTCGCCGGGCGGCCACCACGCAAGCCGGCCTTGCATCTTTTTCCAACCGGCTCATGGCGCTTAATCAGGCTCACGAAATTTTAACGCAAGCCAACTGGACAAGTGCTTCCATACGCGAAATCGTGGCGCGTTCGCTGGCGTTTCATCAAAGCCATGATCTGCAGAATATCAGCACGTCGGGTCCGTTTGTGCCGCTGACTGCACGGCAAAGCCTGGCACTGTCGCTTGCCTTGCACGAATTGTCGGTCAACTCGACGAAGTTTGGCGCTCTGTCCTCAGACGCTGGTCATGTAGCGATAGAATGGTCTGTCACCGCTGTCGACAAAAGGCCGCATCTTCACTTCGAGTGGCGGGAAACGGGCGGCCCGGTCGTTGTGGCCCCCACCCGGCTCGGCCTTGGCACAAAGTTGATCAGGCAGTCACTGCCGGCAGAACTGAATGGGCGAGTAGACCTGACTTTTGACCCGGAAGGTGTGGTCTGCATCATTGATGCGCCGCTGGCTTAACGGCATAAAAATTCCGTTGAAACGGTTTCGTTTCAACGGAAATGATGTTCGGCAGGCACAACAAAGTTCCGCCTGAAATGAGCCGATTCAGCTGCTGATATCCACGACACCGGCCTCACCACCCTCGCTGCCGAAAGCCAGAAGGCGACCGGATGCATCCCACGCCATGCTGTGAATTGGCGAATTGCCACCGCGGCGCAGCAGCGCCTCTTTCTGATCCGAAAAGCGAACAGCCAGAATCATGCCGTCCTGATAGCCGATGGCCACCATGTCGTCTGTCGTGTGACAGGCCACGCAGGTTACCATAGTGTCGCCCCGCACACCCAGCTCCAATGGCGGTTTGCCCATTGGCCCATCTTTGCCAGCAAATGGCCAGACAATTGCTGCCGGCGCGCCGCTGGTGGCCAGAAAGCGCCCCTTGGCCGACCATGACCAGCTTTTGACCTTGGCGGGGTAGCCTGTCATGCGCATGTGCTTGCCGTCGTCCAGCCGCCAGCCATGCAGGGCGTTTTCCTGCATGATTGTTACGACAAAGCGCCCGTCCGGCGAGAAGCTGACAGCGGTGTGGGCGCCTTTCCAGTCCATTGAAACGGGCGGTGTTGCCATGCCCGGAAACCACAGACTGACCCCGTCATAGCGGGCAAATGCAACGCGCACACCTTTTGGAGCGAAGGCGACGTCTTCGACGCTGCGCCCATAATCCTGCTCGGCAAGAGAACCATCCGGGCGGACAAAATATGCGCTTCGTCCGGCGGCAAATGCGACAGCGCCACCCGGGCCACCGGCTACAGCGCTGATCCACTTGCGACCTGCACTGGCCAATTCCGTCGTTTCACCAGCCGCATTGACGCAAACAACTCTGCCGTCCTCGCCACCGCACAGCAATCGCTGCCCGATGGCATCATAACGCGCGCACACAAGCCCGCCAGCATTGCTTTCAATCACTGTTTCTCCGCCCGCCATACGGCGAACAGTGCCATCTGCCAGGGCAAAAAACGGTACGTCTTTTACAAAAGCGGCGGTTTCGACAAATCCGTCGAAATCATAAGGAGCAATCTGTGGCATCAGGCAGCTGTCTTCGCCTCTGCATGGCAGGCCAGGAAGCCTTCTTCCAGGCGCTTGCGGTCCAGATCCCGACCAATGAAGACCAGCCGGCTCTGGCGCTTTTCATCGTCGCGCCAGGCGCGCTGATGGTCCCCTTCAATGATCATGTGCACACCTTGAATGACATATCGGTCCTGATCACCCGCAAATGCCAGAATGCCCTTCAGCCTAAGGATGTTCGGCCCCTCTGACTGGGTCAGCGCCTGAATCCACGGGAAGAAACGCATCTCGTCCAGTTCCCCGCCCATGAGGGATATGGACGTCACCGTCACGTCGTGAATGGGCGACGCAGCGTCATGATGATGGTCGTGATGGTCATGCTCGTGATGGTGGTGACCATGGTGGTCATGGCCGTGATCGTGATGATGGTGATCATGGTCGCAGTCCGGACCGCAGACATGATCATCATGCGCATGTTCAGCGGATTCCAGAAATGACGGATCATTTTCGAGAATGCGTTTGAGATCAAATGCGCCCTGGTCCAACACATGGCTCAACGCGATGTCGGCGCGCTCGGCGCGATGCAGAATTGCATGCGGGTTGATGGCTTTAACAGTGGCTTCAACAGCCGCCAGTTCATCAGCGCTGACAAGATCGGTCTTGTTGACAATCACCACATCGGCAAAGGCAATCTGATCCTCCGCCTCACGGCTGTCTTTCAGCCGAAGCGGCAGATGACGCGCGTCCACCAGAGCCACAACCGCATCCAGCCGCGTTCTGGCGCGCACATCGTCATCCATGAAAAAGGTCTGCGCTACGGGCACAGGGTCCGCAAGACCGGTGGTTTCAACGATGATCGCGTCGAACCTGCCCTTGCGCTTGACCAGGCCTTCCACCACCCGCACAAGGTCGCCCCGCACGGTACAGCAGATGCAGCCATTGTTCATTTCGTAGATTTCCTCGTCGGTCTCTACGATCAGGTCATTGTCGATGCCTATCTCACCAAACTCATTGACAATGACGGCATAGCGCTTGCCATGGTCACCGGTAAGAATTCTGTTCAATAGCGTGGTTTTGCCAGAGCCAAGATATCCGGTCAGCACGGTTACCGGAATTTGCTCTGCCGAATTGGTCGCGGACATTTCGTCTGCCTCCTGAAGCTGTCAGATTTTCCATATAGGGGTGGCGACACGCGAATGCACGCCTGTTCTCATCATAATCTCGTCTGGCGCAACCGCTCGAGATCAAATGCCAGCACATCGCGCAACAGCTCGCAAAACCCTTGGACCTGGTGAGCAGCAATTGCCTCGCCCATTGCGGCATTGGCCAGCCGCGTATCGCCAACAACACCTTGTGCGTTTAAATCCTGCGCCATCCAGCCGAAGCCAAGGCGGCCATGTGCGCGCAGGCGCTGATGCGTCGCCTCTAGCTCCTGTTGAAACGAGGGAAAGACCTGCCGATGGTCACGGCGCACCAGATCTGGCCGGAAAGCCAGCATCAAGGCGGTCTCCACCGCGCCGCCGTGAATGCCGAAAGCCACCTCGCCTTGCGGCAACAAATTGTCCGGCAAGCCAAACCGCTGCCATGACGATGCAACCACAAGGCAATCATGCGTATTGCGCGCTTCGAGTGCGGCGGTATCGATTGCCGCAGAATTGCCGCCATGTGAAGAAACTATAACAACACGGGCAAAGCCGGCTCGAACCAGATCGCCGATAATCTGCACCAGCATTTCGGTGCCGGCTTTCCATCCAAGGTTCAACGTCCCGGCAAAACGGGCATGTTCGGTGGAAACGCCGATTCGCAACGGAGACAAAAACGTTACTGGCAAATCTTTCGGTAGTGACGCCGCAGCGCGCTGCACCATATTATCTGCAATAATGGCATCTGTACCGAGAGGCAGGTGCGGCCCATGTTGCTCAATGGCAGCGAACGGCAACACCGCAACAGCATGACGCAAACAACCACAACCGGAAATATCAGTTGTTGTCATTTCCTCAAAAAACCGCGCGAGGGTGGTTTTGCCAGTGTCTTCCATACTGAAACTTATGGACTGGCTAACCATCGGGCTGCAAGACAATATCTGGAAATAGGAGAATGGCCCGATGAAGCGCGAAAAAAAGGCGATCCTGAGCCAACTAACTCTGACGGCGCGGGCGGAACGAACATTAATGGCGCAACGCCTTTCCGGAATTGGCCTGCATGCAGGTCAGGACGCGGTGCTGCTGGCGCTGGCCGAGCAGGATGGCATGGCCCTTGCGCAACTGGCGGAATGGCTGTCTGTGACGCCGCCAACCATTACCAAGACCATTACCCGGCTGTCGGCGGAAAACTTTGTTGAAAAGCGCCCTTCGCCAACAGACGGCCGACAGAGCTTTGCTTTTTTGACCGATGCCGGGCTTGAAGCGGTGAGTGAAGTGCGCAGACTGCGCAAGGAAGTGGAAAACCAGGCGCTGGCCGGATTTTCGCCCAGACAGCGCAGCAAATTGGCAAAACTGTTGAAAAAAGTCGAACGCAATCTCGCCCCCTCACCGGCCAATAAGCTTTCCGAAGAATGAAATACTTGCCATTAATGGGTGGAATCGCCGAAACATGCAGATCGAACGGTTTTTCGTTTCGTTTTGTCGGCAACCGAATTACACACATGAATGGCGCTTCGCCGGACTTGGGATATTGAGAGATCTGTGGCTCAGAAGGTCAAATTATCGACAATTGCAGAAGCTCTGGGCCTTTCCACCGCGACAGTTTCTCTGGCGCTACGCGACAGCCCGCTGGTTGCTGAAGCAACGCGAGAGCGAATCAAGGAAGAAGCGCGCAATTCCGGCTATATCTACAACCGCCGCGCTGCCAGCCTCAGAACGTCCCGGTCGGGCATCATCGGCGTTTGCGTCAGCGACATCATGAACCCGTTTTTCGGGGAAATTCTGAAAGCGATCGAAAATGAGCTTGATCGCCATCGGCAGACATTCGTTTTGTGCAACCACTACGACCAGTTGTCCAAACAGCGCGCCTTTGTAGACACCATGTTGCAGCTTGGCGCAGACGGACTGTTGATGTCTCCGGCTATCGGCACCCCTGCCACCGATATTCACCTTGCCGAACAGAACGATCTGCCGGTAATTCTGATTGCCCGAACGGTGGATGGCTGCGGGGTCACCTCATTCCGCGGCGATGACAGCTATGGCATGCGGCTGGCGGTGGAACATCTGATTGCGCGGGGCCACAGGCGCATTGGCATGATTGGTGGTACAGACCTGACATCCACCGGCCGCGAACGTGAGCGGGGCTACCGGCAAGCGCTGGCAGATGCCGGCATTGAATACCGGCCGGAATGGCGCATTCCCGGACCGCGCAGCCGCCATTCGGGCTTTGACGCAGTCTCAACATTTTTGAAACTGCGTGATCGGCCAGAAGCAGTTGCCTGTTTCTCGGATCTAGTGGCGCTGGGTTTCATGTATGGCCTTGCCCGTGAAGGGTTGCGCCCCGGCGTTGATATTGCAGTTACCGGCTATGACGATATTGACGAGGCGGCTATTGCCATGCCCTCGCTGACCACGGTGGCCAATGGCCAGAGCGAGGTTGGGCGCCGCGCAGCAGATGCTTTGCTGGCGCGCCTCAATGGTGCAGCAGCCGTTGAATCGGTTGAGCTGATTACGCCGCAACTGAAAATTCGCCAATCCACAGAAGGCGTCGAAAGGCACTAGAGCTTTGTCTTGCCGTTAAAACATGTGTGTTTGAACGGCAAAACACTACGGCTGAACAAAGTGTGTGTGGTGATCGGAAGATCACGGGAAACGTTGTGACTTTGCAAGCGAAGGAAGAAGAGATGGCAGGCATGAAAAATGTTCCAGTATTGGTTCCAGCCCATTTTCACGCTGGAACGCGCGAGAACATAGGAACGATTTTCGACCGCCGAGACTTCGTCAAGCTGGATCTCAGCGAGCTTTCGGCCGGGCAGCGTTCCGAAATCCGCGCCATTGCATCCTTTGCCAATGTTTCGGCTGACATGATGGACGCGCTGCCAAATCTGGAAATCATCAGCAGCTTCGGTGTTGGCTATGACAGCGTGGATGCAAAGCACGCGGCGGCCAAAGGCATTATGGTCACCAACACGCCGGATGTGCTGACGGAGGAAGTGGCCGACACCGCGCTGGGTCTTTTGCTGATGACAGTGCGGGAGCTTGGACAGGCAGAGCAATATGTGCGCAAAGGGCTGTGGGCAAAGAATGGTCCCTACCGGATGACGCCGACAACGCTGCGCGGGCGCACCGTAGGCATTATGGGGCTTGGCAGAATAGGCCTGTCCATTGCGCGGCGGCTTGAAGGCTTTGGCGTCAAGATTGCCTATCACAATCGCAGTCAGCGAAACGATGTCTCCTATGACTATTACCCGACGCTGGTGGCCCTGGCTGAGGCGGTGGACACGCTGATTGTTATCGCCCCCGGTGGTTCCTCCACCGATAAGGCGGTGAATGCGACGGTCTTGAAAGCGCTTGGCAAGGATGGCGTTCTTATCAACATCGGGCGGGGCAGTACGGTTGACGAGGCGGCCCTGATTGAAGCGCTGCAAGCCGGAACAATTCACTCTGCCGGGCTTGATGTGTTTGAGAATGAGCCGAACGTGCCGCAGGCTTTGATTGACCTGCCCAACACGGTGCTTCTGCCACATGTCGGCTCGGCATCCATGCACACCCGCAAAGCCATGGGTGATCTGGTTCTGGACAATCTTCAACGCTGGTTTTCCGGCACCGACGTTGCCACACCGGTTGATGAATGCGTCAAAGCCGATGTTCGGCGGCACGGATAGCCGGCCGGGCTATTTCCAGGTTTTCAGAATGTGAGATGTCTGGACGGACACCACATCAGGATGCCGGGCCAGCTTTGCGCGAACCCTCTCGGCATCCTCAACACCGACAGAATCCACAATCAGGATCATGTCGCGCTCTCCTGAAATGGACCAGCAGCGCAGCAATTCATCCCAGGCCCTAATAGACGCATAGACATTGGCGCACGTGCTTTGCCGAAGGCTCAGCGTGAACATGACCTTTGCGCCGACGCTGGACGCGGCTTCTTCCGGGTCAGAGACTTCAATGGTGAAAGACTGAATTGTGCCGCTGTCCACCAGCCGGTCAATGCGTTTCTGGACGGTCTGACGAGAAACGCCAAGTATCGCGGCAATTTCGGAAACCGGTCTTCGCGAGTTCTGCTTTAACAGAGAAATGAGCTGGCGATCTTTCTCATTGATTTTTTCGCGCATTTTTATCGTTCGTCATCTGTGCCGGGGCTTGGAGCAAAGCTTGCAAATTGCACACTATGAGGCAAATGGCACCCTGTTTTCCCAAATCCTGCTGTTGGACAACTGGTTCTCAAAGCGAACCAGAACAGCCAGGATTCAGCGTGGCGAGACCCTTTACTGTCAACAGCAGTTGCCCAGGTCCCCTACCTCAGGGCCAAATATCAGCGACTGTGCAAATCCTCACTGACAGGATCGACCCGGCAAGTTTTTCAGAGATAATTTTCGCAATCCTGTCTCCTCAGGGTTCAATTGAATTGCAGAATGTTCCGCCCGGAAAACACTGTCTATGGCACTTCAATGAAACCGACGAAACGCGGATCACACTCAGAGGATCAGTCCGTTTTTACGGGGAAGGTTGCGAACAGATTTGCCATGCGAGCGATGTTATATGTCTGCCATGCGGAACGTGTCATGGCTCGGTGGCGCTTGAAAACGGCGCTTGCTATGCCATTGCCATGTTTCGCCTTTTCGGTGAGGACGCAACATGTCTGATCTGAGGAAAACTCTGGGTGTGACCAGGGGCACTGCATTGATGCTCAACATTGTTATGGGCGCGGGCCTGCTGACATTGCCCGGCCTTGCACTCCGGCAGGCTGGTGAGCAGGCAATCTGGATATGGCTTGGTTGCGCACTGGCAGCAGCGCCGCTGCTGGCTGTTTTCGCGATGATTGGCCGGCGGTTTCCAGATGCAGGCGGCATTCCGGCATTTGCAGGCAACCAGTTTGGCCGCACGGGCTACACTGCTGGCACATTTCTATTTCTGGGCGCAGTCACGCTCGGCCTGCCCGCCGTTGCAATCACCGGCGGTTATTATGCGGCAACCATCATCAACCTCTCGCCCTATGTTCTTGGCGCTGGCCTTGTCATGCTTGCCACGCTGGTCAATTTTCTTTCGGCCGAACTGGCCGGTCGGGTCAACAGCGTCATCGCATCTGCGCTGATCTTCGTGCTCGTCGTCATTGTAGTACTGGGTGGATACGCGGTTGCCGGTGGTGTGCCATCGCCCACCTTGCAATCCACGCCTTTGAACATCGATACCGAAACCTGTGCGGCTGTGTTCATGATGATATTCTTTGCCTTTACGGGCTGGGAGGTAGCCGCCCATCTATCCGAGGAATTCCGCAACCCGCAAAGAGACCTGCCGTTAGCCATGGCTCTCTCCTTCCTCATCGCCCTGTGCTTTTACCTTGCACTTGCGCAAATCGTGGCAATGAGCGGTTTATCCGCGTCATATGAAGCGCCTTTTGTGGCGATTTTGTCTGCCAGCTATGGCTCATGGGCCGGTGTGGCGATGGCCGTCACGGCGACAGTGATGATCTTTGCAAATTTGTCCGCTGCCATTTGGGCAGTGTCGCGAATGGTCTTTTCCTGCGCACGCCAGGGACTGTTGCCCTCAACCCTTGCCATCACAAGCGCAGGCACGCCCGCTCGCGCCGTAATGGCTGTTCTGGTGGCCATGTTGGCGGCGATCGGATTGGCAAGCCAGGGAATACTGCCGCTGGACACATTGCTGGAATATGCTGGTCAGAACTTTCTGGTGCTTTATGGGATTGGCGCCGTAGCGCTTTTTGTCGCCTCAGACCAGAAGAGGATCAAAGCTGTTTCAGGCATTGCCATTCTGGTCGTGCTGACCATTCTGGCGATGCGCGATGCATGGGCAATGCTCTACCCTGTTGCGCTTGTTCTGGCGGCTTATGCGCTGGATCGCGCAGTCAAAAGCCGGGTTTGACCTATCACGAGTGACCGTGCCGCCTGGCCTGAAATGCGCTGAGCGGCTGCAATTGCCGCCCTTCACTGTCGTAGTTATCATCGGCAAGATAGGCTTGAAACGCAGCCTGCAGTTCCGGCCATTCCTGATCGATTATGGAAAACCACGCCGTGTCGCGGTTTACGCCCTTGCGGATCATATGCTGGCGAAACACGCCTTCAAATGTGAAGCCCAGACGCGCCGCAGCCTTGCGCGATGGAGCATTGGCATTGTCGCATTTCCACTCATATCGGCGATAGCCAAGCTGGCCAAACACCCGTTCCATCGCCAGATACAGCGCTTCACTGGCCTCACGGCTGCGCTGCAATGCCGGGGAAAAGAAGATATTGCCAATCTCGATCACGCCGTTGGCGCGGTCTATCCGCATGAGCGCAAGGACGCCAAGTGGCTTGCCGCTGGCTTTGGACATCACGGTGTAGAAAAACGGGTCTTCGCCGAAATAGGTTGCCTCTGCAAAGCGCTTGAAGCTTTCTAAATCTTCAAACGGCCCGTAATGCATGTATTGCCAGTTTTCCCGGCCACCAATGGCGCTGAAAGCCGCATATAAGCCCGACAGATGCTCGCGGCTGACCGGCTCCAGATCGACATGACGGCCACGCAAAACCTCTTGTCCGGGGGCAGCGCGTGGCGAATAGTCTGCAAGATCGGCGCTCATGCATTCCTCAATGCAAATGCATCCGCCGCCAAAGCGGTTATGCCGGCATAATCACCGGCATCCAGCAAATCCTTCGGGGCCACCCAGGAACCGCCGACGCAGATGACATTTGGCAGGCCGAGATATTGTTTCACATTCGCCGGTGAAACACCGCCAGTCGGACAGAATTTCAAGGATTGAAACACGGGTGCAAGTGCCTTGAGATAGGCAACGCCACCCAGTTGCTCGGCCGGGAAGAATTTGAGGACCTCATAACCTTCCTCAATCATTGCCATAAGCTCGCTTGGCGTTGCAGCACCGGGCAGCAGGGGTGCATCACCCGCTTTTGCCGCATCAAGAACCTCTACCGTAGCACCAGGCGAAACAATGAATTGCGCGCCTGCATCTTCCGCAGCTTCGAATTGCGCAGGTGTGAGAATGGTGCCTGCGCCGCAGATAGCTTCCGGCACATCGTTGGCCACAGCGGCAATAGCGTCCAGCGCCGCGGGAGTCCGCAAGGTGATTTCAATCGCCCGCAGGCCACCGGCAGCAAGCGCCCTTGCCAATGCAACCGCGCTGGCCGCGCTTTCCACTGCAACAACCGGAATGACTGGCTGCGCCGACAGAATTGCGCGCAGCGCGTCTACTTTTTGTGCCATGGCCTGTCTATCCCTGATCCTGTTGCGACGAGGGTATTAGCCCTCGAATCGCCAAAACTAACCTGCGGGCTTCTATTATCGCAATTCAGGACAACCGCCTATTGTGGTGGGGCACCTTCCAGTTCCCGCAGAAACGCCGCGCACCAGTGGCCCGCAGTATTGGTGAAGACCGCGTGGCGCAATGCATCGTATCGATCGCGCCGCTCCGAAAGGGACATGGTCAGTGCACGCTGTATGGCGCGTGCCACGTCTTCCGATGAATAGGGGTTGACGATCAGCGCTTCCGAGAGTTCCTCTCGCGCGCCGGCAAAGCGTGAAAGCACCAGAACACCCGGATCTCTTTCATCCTGCGCAGCCACAAATTCCTTGGCAACAAGGTTCATGCCATCGCGCAGCGGTGTGACCATGCAAACCCGCGCGGCACGGTAAATTCCAGCCAGCGCCTTGCGGGTAAAGCCGCGTGTCATGATCTGCACCGGTGTCCAATCCAGCGTTGCAAACCGGCCATTGATGTTGCCCGCAATCTGCTCCACCTCCGTGCGCAACTCGGCATAGGCATCCAGTTCAACCCGTGACAACGGCGCTATCTGCAGAAATTGCGACGTGCCGCGATTTTCCGGATAATCTTCCAAAAGCTGCTCGAAACCACGCAATCTCTCGATGATGCCCTTGGAATAATCCAGTCGGTCCACGCCGACGATCTGATGCCGCCCATGCGCGATGTCGCGCATCATCTCCTCATGCTCCACTGCTTCCGGCGACAGGGCGAAATCGGCAAAGCCCTCCGCATCCACGCCGATCGGGCATGCAATTGCCCTGACGACGCGATCATGCACGCGAATCTGATGATCAGGCAGTTCCTCACCATCCAGCTCCTGCACGCAGAAGGATGCAAAATTGCGCCTGTCCAACTCTGTCTGGAAGCCCACGACATCGTAAGCCAGCATGGACCGGACAAGATCATGGCTGGCCGGCAACGCGGTGAGAATTTCCGGCGGGCAGAACGGGATATGCAGGAAGAAGCCAAGCCTGCCAGTGAATCCGCACTGACGCAGTTCCGATCCGAGATAAAAGAAGTGATAGTCATGAACCCAGATCAGATCATTATCGTCAATCTGCGGAAACAGACGGGCGGCAAATCGTTGATTGACCGAGCGGTAGATCCGGTCAGACTGCCGGTCGAACCGGGCAATATCCAGCCTGTAGTGCAGCAGCGGCCAAAGCGAGCGATTGGCGTAGCCGAAATAGAAGCCCTCCAGCTCCGCCTCGCTCAGATCGATGGTCGTCAGAGCGGTGGTGCCGGCAATTTCAGTTGAAAGTTCGCTGAATGTGCCTTTATCGGAGACATTGCCGCTCCACCCGAACCACAATCCACCGCGCTTGCGCAATGCATCTGCCAGGCCAACTGCCAGCCCACCGGCCTTGCCCTCATCATTCAGCGGACCAACTCGATTGGACACAACGACAAGTCTGCGCTGTGTGCCTGTCATGACAACTCCCCTGTTTGCGCCAGACCGGCCTTACCCAGCCACGTATGCACCGCGGCCACATCTGCCAGACGCGCCTGCGCGGCTGTGGTTCCATTGCCAACCTTGAAACCGCGCCCGCCCCACCGCGAAAGCGCAGCAAAGGCATATTCATCCGTTGTGTCATCACCAATATAGACCGGGCGACGTCCCACGAATGGCGCGTGTTGCATGAGCGTGTCGAGTGCCGCACCCTTGTCCATGCCCAGTTTGTGCACTTCAATCACGCAATGGCCGGACATGACTTTAAAGCCGATCTGGCCGGCAACAGCGCCCTGCATGATGGCTTCCGCCTGCGCCCGGCGCTCCGGCACTGTGCGATAGTGCAGAACCAGCGCTGTGCCCTTGTCTTCAAGTTGAATGTAACCGTCGCGCTGCACAGCTTCTTGCAATTTCTGGCGCACCGTTGCCAGTGCCTCGGGCGTTGCCAGATGTTGCACTTGCCCGTCAGGTTCTGTGCGCAACTCCCACCCATGCACCCCGGCCGCGCAAAACCGCAATGGTTTCAGAAAACTGTCCAGATCCGCTATTGGCCGCCCGCTGACAATCGCAAGCGCCCCGGACGTAGCCGCTTGCAGTCTCGCCAGATGCTCGGAAACATCCGGTTTCACAAAAACCTTTGCCGGATCATCGGCAAAGTCGACAAGAGTTCCATCGAAATCCAGAAACAGGGCTTCTTGCGACGGATCGAAGGCTGAAATTTGTTGCATGATCCAGCAACATAAGGACCAATCCGCCTTTCGTCACCCCCTTGATTGTTCGGCCGGGGCAGACAAAGCCAGCAAAAAGGGCGCCGCAAGACTGCGGCGCCCCTGAATTTTCAAGCCTTAAGTTGCTGCTTATGCAGCCCTGTCAGCCAAAGCCGTCGCCGGAACGAACGGTTTCAACACCACACCTTTTTTAGCGAAGGTACCTGCAACTTCTGCGGCAATTGTGTCTGCGGTAATGGCCGACAAGGTCCAGCCAAGATGGCCATGGCCGGTGTTGTAAAACACGCCCTCTGCCTTGCCGCGGCCAACCCGTGGCAGCATGTCCGGCATCATCGGGCGCAAGCCGGCCCATGGCACGGTGGATGCTGTGGACACCCGTGGGAACCGCTCGCGGCACCATTTCACCAGAGGCTCAATGCGTGCGCTGCGAATATCACGGTTGAAGCCGGTGAACTCGGCAGTTCCGGCAATCCGCAGCCGGTCACGACCAAGACGGCTGGTGACGATCTTTGCCTTGTCATCCAGCAGGCTGACCCATGGCGCACCGTTCTGGCTTTCGGCGTCGTTCAGATTCACCGTGATGGAATAGCCCTTCACCGGATAGATGTTGACGCGATCTCCCAGCATGGCGGCAAAGCGGCGGCTGTCCACGCCTGCGCATACCACAATGGCATCAAACCGGCTGGTGCGGTCATTCCGCCCTCTGTCCTGCCAATTGATGGTGACGCCGCCCTGATGGCGAGCGAGCCGGGTTACATTGGCATCATACTCAAACTTGACACCATGGCGCAGACAGGCGGCCGCCAGTCCACGCGTATAGCGGTGAATGTCGCCGGTAAAGTCGGATTCCGTGAAGAAGCCGCCATGGAAATTTCCATTAAGCGCCGGCTCGACCTCATGAATTTCGCTGTTGGACAAAGCGCGGCGGGCAAGACCGCCCTTTTTGTAAAGTTCGGAAATTTTCGCAGCGTGCTCATATTCCGATTTGGATTCATAAACATGCAGAATACCGCGCTTCTCAACATCGAAGCTGAAACCTTCGGTATCGGCCATTTCAAGAAGATGGTCCCGCGCGGCAATTGCCAGCTTGACGGTGGCAATGGTGTTTTCCTCGAAATTGCGGGCGGCCAGCACAAATTCAGCCATCCACGACAGCTTGTGCCAAGTTGGCGCTGGATGCACCAGCAAAGGCGCATCCTTCTTCAGCATCCATTTGATGCCCTTCAGGAAGGTGGCCGGCGAGTTCCAGACTTCGGCGTTGGAGGCTGACAACTGGCCGCCATTGGCGAATGAGGTTTCCATGGCCGCATAGCCATTACGGTCATAAACCGTAACATCAAGGCCCTGGCGCATAAGCTTGTAAGCAGTGGTCACACCGGTAATACCGGCTCCGATAACGGCAACTGAGGTCACGATACATCCTTTCGCCACGCCAGAGGCGGGCTTGGTTTCGTGCCCCATCCGTCATTAGCCTGAGAGCTTCACGGTTCAGGGGAATCCTTAGCCGCTTTCTCCTTCGGCGGACGCGCAAAGGCGCCACTCTCCGGATGTTAAAATACCGCGCGGTCCTTTTGCCTGAGAGATTCCGGGGCGGTTGCTCCTTCGGCGCCGGCAAAAGCCGGTCTCTCCCGCAAGCGGTTCATGTCGTTTCATAATACACGTTGCCACCATTTGCAGCAAGCCCGGAAAAGCGGCAGATGAATTTTGCAACCGGGAATTGCTGCTCAGACTGTAGACTCAACGTGGTCATCCGGCGCTTTCGGCAGACGTCTGGAAACACGCCTTGCCATGCCATCAAGATAGGTCAGCGCAACCGGCACAAACACCAGCGTCAGCAATGTGGACGAAATCAACCCGCCTATGACGGCGTGGGCCATGGGCGCGCGTTGCTCACCGCCCTCGCCGATGCCCAGCGCCAGAGGCAACATGCCAAAAATCATCGCCAGTGTTGTCATGACAATCGGGCGCAGGCGCACCGCTCCCGCTTCAACCAGACTGTCCTGCAGGTTCATGCCGGTTTCTCGAAGGCGATTGGAATAATCCACCAGCAGAATCGCGTTTTTGGTCACCAGACCCATCAGCATGATGAAACCGATGATGGAGAAAATGTTGAGTGTCGAACCCGTGATCAGCAAGCCCAGAAGCACACCGATAAGAGAAAGCGGCAATGTCATCATGATGGCAAAAGGCTGAACGAACGAGCCGAACTGCGAAGCGAGAATCAGGTAAATGAAGATGACGGCCAGTCCCAGGGCCTGCACCGCATAGCCCAGACTTTCCTGCATGTCCTGCGCTTCACCACCGAACACCACACGATACCCCGCCGGAATGTCCAGTTGCGCGATGGCCGCTGTCAGATCCGATGTCACATCGCCCAGAGCCCGCCCCTGCACATTGGCCGAGATGCGAATTTCCCGGGAAAGGTCTTTGCGGGTGATGGATTCCGGCGCAACACTTTCCACCACATCCGCAACCTGGTTGAGCAGAACGGTGATCGGGCGGCCGTTTTCATCCGTGCGCCCGGTTGCAATGGCCAGATTGCGCATCTGCACAGCCTCTTCCCGCGCTTCTGGCGGCAGGCGCACCAGCACATCGTAGGATTGGCCGTCCGGCGCATTCCATACGGAAATCGCGTCACCTGCAATCAATGGCCGCAATGTACGGCCAATGGCCTCAACGGAAACGTCCAGGTCACTTGCGGCCTCACGGCGCACACGCACAGCATAAGTCGGCCGCTCATTGTCGATGGAGGATTCCACCTCCACCGCGCCCGGGATCGCTGTCAACCGCTGCTTCACCTGCTCGGAAATCTGCCGAAGCATTTCCTGTCCATCGCCAAGCACAGAAACCTGCACCGGCTTTGACGCGGCGCCACCGCCACCGCCCATGGAATCCTGATTGATGGAAATTTCCAGCCCGGCAATGCGCGCCAGACGCTGGCGGATCGGCTCTGCTATAGCGCTGGTGGAAATGCTGCGCTCTGCCACCGGCACCAGCCGAACGGCGATATTGGCTGCATTGAAGCCGCGCGCGCCACCGGCATTGATGGTGGAATACGTATTGTCGATTTCCGGGAAATCGCCCAGTGCCGCTTCCACCTGCCGCACTTTTTCCGCCATATAGTCAAGTGATGAGCCCTGTGGCCCTTCGACGTAAATTGAAAACTCGCCATTGTTGGACGGCGGCAAAAATTCGGCACCGATGCGCGGCACCAGCATGAGACTGCCGACAAAAATGGCCAGGGCCGCAAACAATGTCAGCAGGCGGTGGCGGAAGCTCCAGCGGATGACGTGGCGATATTGCCCGGCCAGCCGTTCAAACGCCCGGTCAAACCGCGCCACCAGCCGGCCAATTGGCCCGCGTTTGGCATTTGGCTGCGTTGCCGGATCGTACCAGACACTGGAGAGCATAGGATCCAGCGTGAAGGCAACAAACAGCGAAATGGCGACTGCCACCGAAACCGTGACGCCAAATTGCAAAAAGAAACGGCCGATAATGCCGCCCATGAAGGCGACCGGCAGAAACACTGCAACAATGCACAGCGTTGTGGCCATGACCGCAAGGCCAATTTCATTGGTGCCATCTATCGCCGCCTGCCGGTGAGATTTGCCCATTTGCAGATGTCGGGTGATATTTTCCCGCACAACAATGGCGTCATCAATCAGAATACCGATCGAAAGAGACAGCGCCATCAAAGTCATGGTGTTGAGCGTGAAGCCAAGAAAATACATGACCGCGAATGTGCCAATGACCGAGATCGGCAGCGTCAGCCCGGTAATGACGGTGGAACGCCAGGAATTCAGAAACAGAAAAACAATCAGCACGGTGAGAACGCCGCCCTCGATCAGCGTGCGCTGCACCTCTGCCGATTGCAGGGCGATGGGGCGGGAATTGTCTTTGGAAACGGTCAGCACAAGGCCCTCCGGCTCCAGCTCCTGCGCCAGTTTTTCAATTTCCTGATTCAGCTCACGCGCCACGCCAACGGTGTTGACGCCCTGCACCTTGACCACATCCACGCCGAGCGCCTGTGCGCCATTGTAGCTGGCACGGCTGGTCAGTTCCGCCCCGCCATCCAGCACCTGCGCCACGTCGGAAAGATACACCGGCGACCCGCCATTGCTGGCAACGATGATGGAGTTAAAATCGGCAATATCTTGCAGCCGTCCCTCAACCGTGACGATACGCTGACCAATGCCGGAAATCAGCGTGCCCGCTGCGCGATCCTGATTTTCCCGGCGAATGGCATCCATGACGGTGGAAACGGAAATGCCCAGGGCTTCCAGCCTGTCCGGGTTGACCAGCACCAGAACCTGCCGCTCGCTTCCACCTACAATCGTCACCTGCCCAACGCCGGGCAACACGCTGAGCCGGTTGACAATGATCCTGTCTGCCAGCGTCGTCATGTCCGTCAGGTTGCGCGTGTCGGAAAACACCGAGATTGACAGGATCGGCTCATCATCCGGATTGAACCGCCGAACCTGCGGTGTATCCACCCCATCGGCGAAGCCGGCCTCCAGGCGCGCAACACGGTCCCGCACCTCTTCCGCAGCCGTGCGGGAATCCGTGTCCAGATCAAACTGGATGACGACAACCGAGCGGCTTTCATAGCTGTCGGACGTGATGGTATCGATACCACCAATCGTGTTGACCTCGGTTTCAATAGGCTTTGTAACTTCATTCTCGACTGTTTCAGGCGATGCTCCCTCGTAAGAGGTGATCACCACAACAACCGGCATGTCCACGTCGGGGAACAGATCCACGCCCAGCCGGTTGAAGGAAAACAGGCCGACAACGACAATTGCCACCATCATCATGGTGGCAAAAACCGGATGCGCAACGCTGATGCGGGTCAGAAACATTGGCTTAAGCCCCCGACACCACAATATTGGTGTCTGGCTGCAAATCCGGCAGTGGCGCAACCACCACCACATCGCCCGCCTGCAAACCTTCCGAAACTTCCACCAATCCCGGCTTGCCAACAGGCAAACCGGTTGTCACGCCCTGCCGGACAAGCCGGCCGGAATTTTCCTTCAGAACAAACAAGCCGACATCATCCTGGCGGATTGCGGCCTGTGGAACGGCTATGACATTGGGCCTCTCACCCGTGCGCAAGGTGCCGGTGGCAAACATCCCGCCGCGCAACAAGCCTTCGCTGTTGTCCAGTGAAAGATAAACGCGCACCGTTCTCGAGCCCTCGATAGCCACTGGCGCAAGACGCACCACGGTGGCCTCGAATTTGCGATCCGGCAAACCTTCCACGGTCAGCATGGCCTTCTGGCCGGGCTTGACCTCGACTATCTGGCTGGTTGGCACTCCGGCTTCAACTTCCAGCGTGGAAAGGTCAACCAGCGTCAAAAGGTCTGTGTTGACTGGAACGGTCTGCCCGGACTCAACCTTGCGCTCTGAAATGACACCGTCGAATGGAGCGGTGATAACCCCCTCGGCCAGATTGCGTCTGGCATCTGCAACCTCGGCATCCAGTCCACGCAATTGCGCCCGCAGGTTTGCCACATTGGCCTCTGCCTCCAGCCGCACCGATTCCGATGAAATGCCGCGCGTGCCAAGCTGGGTGTTACGCGCCAGCACGGTTTCAGCCAGCTTCAACTGCGCAACAATCGATTCACGAGAAGCTTCCCGCGCTTCCAGGGTTGAGCGCAGCGGCGCCAGATCAAAGCGCAGGAGCATATCGCCCCGCGCCACCCGATCGCCGACCTTGACGGTAATGTCCTCAATCGTCCCGGAAACCTGCGCTGTCATGATGGTGCGCCGCTCTGCCCGCAAAGTGCCGGTGACGCGCAGGTCAAACACCGCCGTTTGCGGCTCCACCCGCTGCACTTCCGATGCCGCCAGCTCAATGATTGTGGGGGTTTCAGCCGCCGCCGGCGCAGGCTCCTGCGGCCTGCCAAACAGGGCAAAGCCCCCCAGCAGCACAAGGCCCAGAAAAAGGGCGGCAACAGTCAGTTTGGTTTTGCGGGCCATCGAGGTCACTTGTACTGAATATATAGCCGCGCTCTATGACGGCAAAACTTGTTCGATTGAGGGCTTTTCAGTAACAAAAAGCTTTATTCTATTGGTGATCCGTTAAATCAATTTCAATATGCCGCACGGTGGGGTCATCGGGCGCGGCATGTCCGACAAAGCCCAGCTCCCGCGCAAGCGCCAGCATGGACGTGTTCTCCGCCAGAACCTCGGCAAAAACTTTTTTAACGCCGCGCGTCGCAGCATAGTCCAGAATCTTTTGCATCAGGGCATAGCCCAGCCCTCTGCCCTTCTGGTCAGAGCGCACCATGATGCCGAACTCGCCCTCCTCTTCCTCGGCATCCAGAATGATGCGGGCAGCGCCCAGAATTTCACTTTCATTCACCCCCAGCGGGCGCGCAACGAATGCCATTTCCCGGCTGTAATCAATCTGGGTCAAACGGGCAGCAAAGCTGTGGCCAATATTGCGTATGGGAGCAAAAAACCGCAGCCTGATATCTTCGGGGTGGCTGCGCTCCAGCATCTCGATCAGCGCGCCCTCATCTTCCGGCCGCACCGGGGCAAGCCGGTATTGCGCCCCACCTTTCAAAGCCACGGTTTCTTCCAGATGCTGCGGATAGGGCTGTATGGCAAAACGCGAAGCGCCGGAGCCGGATGCCGGCCTGAGGGAAACATGGGCATCCAACGCCACCACACCGCTTTCATCGCAAAGCAGCGGGTTGATATCCAGCTCTTCCAGTTCCGGCAGATCCACCAGCATTTGCGAAAGCCTGACCAGCGTTGCCGCCAGCGCCGTCTCATCCACAACCGGGTTGCCGCCATGGCCCGTAAACAACCGCGACACACGGGTTCGGCCGATCATTTCCCTGGCCAGCAACATGTTCAGCGGTGGCAGGCCGATGGCGCGGTCGCCAATGATTTCGGCCGCCGTGCCACCTTGACCAACCATGATCACCGGTCCGAATGACGCATCATCGCCAATGCCGACAATGACCTCATGCGCGCGAGGCCGGTGCAGCATTTTCTGAACCGAAAAACCCTGAATACTCGCATCAGGCCGCCGTTCCGAAACCAGCCGCTCCATCAACCCGGCGGCTTCGCGCACCAGCTCGGGTGTGTCCAGCTCCAGGCGCACACCACCAACCTCGGACTTGTGCACAATATCGCTCGAAACAATTTTCAGAGCCACGGGGAAGCCCATTTCCTGGGCCAGTTGTGCGGCCTCATCACCATTTCGGGCATAAGCGGTGTTGGCGATCGGAATGCCGTAGGCCTGCAACAGACGCCCCGCCTCTGACGGGTTCAGCACATGGCGACCTTGTGCCAGAATGTCCTGCAGAAGCTGCCTGACCCCTTCCCGGTCTGTCACAGCGGCTGCCACAGCAGGCGGCGTCTGCATCAACATGTCCTGATTGTGCCGATAATCCACCAATTGCATGAACGCGCGCACCGCCTCATCCGGGGTATCATAGGTGGGAATGGCGTTTTCGGCGAAAAGCCTGCGAGAGTCCCGCGCCGCGCGCTCACCCAGCCAGCATGTCAGCAATGAACGGCGCGGCGAAGCTTTGGCTGTCGCAATCGTTGCCCGCGCAGCATCGACTCCGTCGGCAATGGCTGTTGGGCAGTTCATCACCAGAACGCCGTCCTGCCCGGGGTCTGCCAGCACAATGGACAGTGCCTGTGCATAAAGCGCGCCATCGGCTTCACGCAGCAAATCCACCGGGTTGGTGACCGTGCGCCCTTTTGGCAGCATTTCCGCCAGCTTCTGCAACGTGGTTTCAGAAAGCTGGGCCAGTTGCCCGCCATACAGCGCCACTGCATCCGCTGCCAGCGTTCCCGCTCCGCCGCCATTGGTCACAATGGCCACTCGGTTGCCGCGCGGACGCATGCCGGTGGCCAATGTTCCCACAGCCTCAAAAAGCTCTCGCAATGTGGCAACCTGCAGCATGCCGGCCCGGCGAAATGCCGCCGCAAAAACGTCATCGCTTCGGGCCAAAGCGCTCATATGGGTCAGTCCCGGCTTCAGGGCTTTCTGCCGGCCGGCCTTGATAACCACCACCGGCTTGGTCCGCGCAGCGATGCGCGCCGCGGACATCAGCTTGCGCGCTTCCGTAACCGATTCCACATACAACAGAATGGCGCGGGTTTTCGGGTCAATGGCCAGATAGTCCAGAAGATCGCCCGTATCGACATCGCACATATCGCCAATGGAAATGACGTGCGAGAAGCCGATCCCGCGCACATCGGCCCAATCCAGCACGGTTGTTGCAATGGCACCCGATTGGCTGACAAACGCCAGATCTCCGGCGCGCGGCAAAAGATGCGCGAAGCTGGCATTAATGCCGGCCAGCGGGGAAACAAAGCCCATGCAGTTAGGGCCAACAATGCGCATCAGATGCGGGCGAGCCGCATCCAGCAATTCCTGCCGCAGGGCCGCGTCCTCAAAGCCGGACGAAATGACAATGGCCGCCCGGCAGCCTTTTGCCCCCAGTTCGGCAACCAGTTGCGGCACGGTTTGTGCCGGGGTCGCAATAACGGCAAGGTCCGGAACCACCGGCAGATCTGCCACGCTGGCATAGGCAATGGTTGAGCGTATGGTGGCTTCGTGCGGGTTGACCGGCATGACCGGCCCTTTGAAGCCCGCGCCAAAAAGATTGCGCGCCAGCACCTCACCAACGGAATGATGGCGATTGCTGGCACCAATCACCACAATGGCCTTTGGGGCAAAAAGTGCATCCAGATTGCGGGTGGACATGAAGACCCCTCAAACCTACTTTAGCCAAACTCAACTCAGAGTAGTTGCGTATTAGACCCGTTCTGGCGGAGCCGTAGTATGAGTGCAAGCGCCCTGCATCATGTTTCAATTATTGCCGGAAATGCCCGGCAAAACTATCAGTTTTATACCGATGTTCTCGGTATGCGGTTGGTGAAGTGCACTGTCAATTTTGAAGATCCGACCGCTTATCACCTGTATTTCGGCGATGAAGCAGGAACTCCTGGAAGTCTGGTGACTTTTTTCCCGTGGGAAAATATTGCGCCGGGCAGGCTTGGTGTGGGCGAAGTTCAGGAAACGGTGTTGCGCGTGCCCGATGAATCGCTTGGGTTCTGGATGCATAGATTTCTGCAGAAAGGCGTGGTGCATGACAGCATTGAACGGCGGTTTGGCCGTTCAACATTGCCCTTCCGCGATCCGCACGGAACGAGACTGGCGCTGGTGAGCACTCCGGACATTCAGCACACACCCGCCTTCACGGGTGGCAAGGTGCCGGTTGAACACGCGGTGCGAGGTCTGCACAGTGTCAGCCTGCTGGTGGAGGAGGAAGCCCCCACAGCGGCGATTTTGACGGATGTGTTTGGCTATCAACGCATCAGCACGGAAGGCAGCACCAGCCGTTATGGGCTGGCAGGCGACCCGGCGGCCAGCATTATCGACATTCGCGCAGTTGGCGGATTTCTGAAGCCGCGCCCCGGCGGTGGCAGCGTGCATCATATTGCGTTTCGGGCGCGGGATGAGGCGGAACAAGCGGCCATGACCGAGAAGCTTGAGCATAAGTTCGGGCTGCAGCCGACGGAGGTGAAGGACAGGAAATACTTCAAATCCGTCTATTTCCGCGAGCCCGGCCACATATTGTTTGAGATTGCCACTGACAAGCCGGGGATGATGGTGGACGAGACAGAAGCGGGGTTGGGAAGCGCGCTGATGTTGCCGGACGGCTATGAGCCGATGCGCGAAAGCATTGAGGCAAATCTGCCTGCTTTTCGCTAAAGCATTTCCCGTTGAAACGGTTACGTTTCAACGACAGGACAATGCGATAGAGCAAAGAGCTTCAGCATTTCCCGTTGAAGCGGTTACGCCTCAATGACAGAACAATGCGGAAAATCAGAGGTTTGAGCGGCTTACATTTTGGCGATCCGAGCTTCATGGAAGGCGCGTTTATCGGTGTACATCCGAACATCGGCACGACGGGCGACGCTTTCCATGTTTTCGCCGCTTTGCCTGATGGCGGCGCCAACCGCTAGGCTCAGGCTGACATTGGAATAGAACTGGTTGTTCAGTTCAATCAGTTCGCTCATCTCCTTCAGCAATATTTCAACCTCGGACTCGCCATAACCGGGCAAAGTCAGGGCAAATTCATCGCCGCCGATGCGAAAGGCGTGGCACGGTTTTTTCACCACTTTTCCCAGAATTTCACCCACGCGGCGCAGCATTTCATCACCGGCAGCGTGGCCGCGAGAGTCATTCACAAATTTCAGATTGTTCAGGTCGGCGATGATAACGGCCACCTTGTCAACGTTCTGGCGCTGCAGGCGGATAAGCTCATCCGTAAAATATGAGCGGTTGTACAGCTTGGTCAGTGAATCGTGCTTGCCCAAAAATTCCAGATAAGCCTCTGCCGCCTTGCGCGCGGTTATGTCGGTTAGGGCAACCTGCACCAGCGACCAGTCATCTTCATGCCCGGGCAGCACGGAAAATTGCAGCATCAGGTGCAGTTCCTGCCCTTCCAGCGAGTAATTGACCACCTCCCGCACCTGAAACAGAACCCCATTCCAAAGGTCTATCAGTTGCTCGCGAAACGGTTGTTCCATCTTGTCGCGGAAGATCTGATTCAAATTCTGCATCAGATGCGGCTTGCTGGGCGCTCCAAACAGCCGCAGCGTCATATTGTTAACATCCAGCACGCGAATTTCGCTCATGCAGCGGCTGACAAATTCCGGGTGCACATCCGTGAAAACGCGAAAATCCGAGATGCCGCGCATGCGCAGATCGTCCAGCATTGCCTTGACTGCAGAAAAGTCTTCAACCCAGAGCGATATCGGCGAATGTTCAAACAGGCCTTTGGAAAAGCGCTCGCTTTCCACTATTTTCTGTTGAGCAATTTCCTTGTCCGTCACGTCCTCGGTGGCAATGAGCACGCGGTCCCAGCTGTCTTCATGTCCGGGCACAATCCGGCCGGAAAGCTGGATGTTCAGCCGGCGGCCGGTGGCCGTGTAGTTGATGGTCTGGTTGGAAAAGCTGTGCTGCCCTTCCCACAACATTGCAAGCTCTTCGATATGTGACGTCAGCATGTCCTTGCTGAACACGAGGTCCAGCCCGTCCAGCAGATCCTGGAGGGTTCTGAACTCAAAGAGTTCCAGCACACGCTGGTTCGCATTCAGAACCTTGATGCGCGATGCGCACTGGCGAATCCGCTCATGATCCTGATTGAGAAAACTGACGAGATCGGTGACACCTTCTGCGCGCCATTTCTCGAAAAGCTGTTTGATTTCGCTGTAGTCTTCAAGCCACAACGGAATTGGGGTCACATTGAATATGTCGTCCGGGGTGTTTGCGCCCGAAGAGATGTTCTGTAACGTCTGGCTGGAATTAAGATGCATAGTACTGCCATTCACCCACAAGTGCTAAATTTCCAGCCTGGCCAAAACCGGCAGACTACTTTGTACTATGAAGTCTATCGGATTCAAGCCAATAACGCTTTCCAATTTCACGACATATTTCAGGCTGTTTCAGTTATTAGGGTCTGGCAAGCTCGCTGACAATAACTGGCGAATTTTTAAAAAATCGAGGTTTTAAAATAGGATATGCCTGCATACTGGCGATTATGTTCATGTTTGCTTGCTGCGGTGATTCTATCATCAACCCGCGTATACGCAGATGATTCTCCAGCCGTCAGCCGATGCGAAGATGCCATAGTCGGCGCCATTCAAAACCCGGGCAGCTACCAGCGCGGCGCAGTCAGCCGCTCGGAACAGGACAATATTCTGCAGGCGCTGACGATCGAGTTTGAGGCCAGCAACATTTACGGCCAGCCTATTGGTGCGCGGGGAATATGCTATTTCCGCATGGTTTCACCATCGCCGCTTGAGCAGAAGAACTGCCCGCAATGTCAGATTTTTGTGCTCGACGGGCTCAGCATTGCCGGTGCATTCCGACCGGGTGATCCTTCAGAGCAGCGCATTATTTCACAAGCTCCGTAAGCACTCACCGGTTGCGCCGGCTGAGATATTGCTCCCAGGCAAATGCGTGCTCCGCAATGGCAGGCAGGTCGTCATATTGCGGTTCCCAGCCCGTTGCCTGCCGCAGATAGCCGGAATCGGCTACAATGCTTGCCGGATCGCCTGCCCGTCTCGGGCCTTCTGCCACGTTTAATGGCAGACCGGTTGCCTGTTCCACCACATCCAGCACCTGCCGAACGGAAAAACCCCGCCCATAGCCTACATTGGCAGTCAGATTGCCTTTGCCCGCGCGCAGATAATCCAGTGCCGCCATATGCGCGGCAATCAAGTCGGTAACATGGATATAATCGCGGATGGCGGTTCCATCCGGTGTTGGATAATCCGTGCCGAATATCTGCATACCGGGCCGTTTTCCCAAAACCGTTTCCATCGCAATTTTAACCAGATGCGTTGAATTGAACGTGGATTCACCCGAGCGCCCCTGCGGGTCGGCACCCGCCACATTGAAATAGCGCAGCGCCGCATAGGCCAGGCCGTGCGCTTCTGACACATCGGCCAGCATATGTTCCGACATCAGCTTGGACCGGCCATAGGGAGAAAGCGGGTTTAGCGGCGCATTTTCCTGAACGGGCTTATCGCCTGCCATGCCGTAGACTGCGGCGGTGGAAGAAAACAGGAAATGCGGCACGTCTGCGCGCAACGCAACTTCGATCAGATCACGGGTTCTGGCCGTGTTGTTTGCGTAATAAGTCAGCGGCTCGCGCACCGATTCCGCCACCAGAAGTGATGCGGCAAAATGCGCGATGGCAGTCACCTTGTGCTCTTTCAGCAGCCGGGCAACCAGCGCCGTGTCGCCAATATCGCCCTGAACAAAGTGCGCCTGCGACGCAATGCAAAAATCAAACCCGGTGGACAGATTGTCGAGAACCACAACCTCTTCACCCCGGTCCAGAAGCCCCAGAACCATGTGGCTGCCAATATATCCGGCACCGCCCGTAACCAGAACACTCATGCCAAACCCCATTCGATGCGCTGCACGGAAGCCAACTTGCCCAAGCCCAACTTCTAGGACAGGCTTTGCGCAATAGAAACCCGCTTTGGGCAATTATGCGCCGCGAGCAAACCCTGTCCGGCGCAGGCTCCATTTTTCCAGTGCGGAAAAGCCGTCGGCCAGCAGAACCGCCAGCAGCGCAACAATCAACCCACCCTGAACAATATACGCAAGATTGTTGGATAAAAGTCCGGCGATGATCACCTCGCCCAATGTGCGTGCGGCGACGGTGGAGCCGATGGTGGCGGTTGCCAGGCTGATGATGACCGACAAACGAATGCCCGCCAGAATGATGGGAAAGGCCAATGGCAGCTCGACCCTGAGCAGCCGCTGGAAATTTGTCATGCCACTGCCCCGCGCAGCTTCCATGATGGCCGGTGGCATGCTGGTCAGTGCGGTCAGAGAATTTTCAAAAATTGGCAGAAGACCATAGAGAAACAGCGCAATAAGTGTTGGAGCTTCACCGAACCCTACCGCTGGAACGGCCAGCGCCAGTACGGCCACAGGCGGAAAGGTCTGGCCAATATTAACCAGACTGCGGGACAGCGGCAGAAATTCGCGTCCGCCCGGTCTTGTCACCAATATTGCCAGCAGAACCGCCACCACAGTTGCTGCAAATGTGGCAATGGCAACAATCTGCAGATGCAGGAATGTCAGTTGCAGCAAACTGCCCTGCGCATAGATGGCCGGTGCATTGTTTTGCGTCAATGGCGCCAGCAACGGCGCGAACCGTTCCGGCACAAGCAAAAATGCCAGCAACAGGCCAAACGCCAGAATGCGCGGGAGCAGGAGCGCCAGTCGCTTCATGCTGGGCGCGCAGCTTCTGCCAGAAGCCGAGCCCGACGAACAATGCCAAGCACCGCACCGCCATCACCCGCCACTGGTGCGACATCGCGGCCAGACCACAACAGCTCTGCCAATGCGTCGCGCCGGTTTGCGGTTGCGGCAATCGGGGCACCGTCTGCCATGCCCTGTTCCACAAGCCGGTCAACTGTGTTGAGAGCCAGGTAGCGGAAAGGACGGTCGCCCGTGCCCAGCATGGCATCGACAAATTCCGTAGCCGGGTGTGCCAGCAACTCTGCGGGGGTGGCATATTGCACCAGCTTGCCTGAATCCATCACGGCAATCCGGTCGCCCATCCGCATCGCTTCGTCCATATCATGTGTCACCAGGATTATGGTCGTGCCGAATTGCTTCTGGATGCCGAGAAGATCGTTCTGTGCCTTGGCTCGAATGATCGGATCCAGCGCACCAAATGGTTCGTCCATCAACAGGATATTCGGTTCAGCCGCCAGCGCCCGCGCCACACCCACACGCTGTTGCTGGCCACCGGACAGTTCATGCGGATAGCGTGGGCCAAACTCTGCCGGGTCCAGTTGAAACAATGCCAGCAGTTCGTTCACTCTGGCGGCAATGCGAGGTTTGTCCCAACCAAGCAGACCGGGAACGGTGGCGACATTTTCAGCCACAGTGCGATGTGGAAACAGGCCGTGATTCTGAATGACATAACCAATTTTCCGCCGCAGCTCATGCACCGGCAGATGTCCATTATCCTGCCCGTCGATCAGAATGCTGCCGCTTGTTGCCTCCGTCATGCGGTTGACCATGCGCATCAACGTGGTTTTGCCGGAGCCGGACGTGCCGACTATGCAACTGATCGTTCCCGGCTGAACAGTGAATGAAACTGAGTCCACCACAGCTTTGTCGTCGTAGATTTTGGTCAGGTCGCGAATTTCTATCATGTGCCTGCCTTGTGGTAGCTGGCCGCGTCAACGGCGGCATCAAGAACAACTGCGGCGCTGAATGCCAGCAGAACCGTGGGCAACGCGCCCAGCAAAACCAGATCCATGGCCGTCTGACCTATGCCCTGAAACACGAAGACACCAAGGCCACCGCCGCCGATCAGTGCTGCAATGGTGACAAGGCCGATATTCTGCACCAGAACGATGCGAATGGCGGTGAGAATAACCGGGAATGCCAGCGGCAGTTCCACCCTGAACAGGCGCTGGCCATCTGTCATGCCCACTCCGCGCGCTGCATCATTGGCATCTGCCGGAATGCTGGCCAGACCAACCACCGTGTTGGCTACCACCGGCAGCAGTGAATACAGGAAAAGTGCAACCAATGCAGGAGCGGCGCCAATGCCGCGAATGCCCAGCGCATTGGCAAGTGGCCAGTTCGCAGCCAGCCAGCCCAAAGGGGCGATCATGAGGCCAAACAGTGCAATGGAGGGAATGGTTTGAACGACATTGAGCATGTTGAGCACCGGAATGCGCACCGCCTTGATGCGATGGCAGACAAGGCCCAATGGAATACCCACCACAACCGCGGCGGCCAATGAGCCGAAGGCAAGTGTCAAATGCCGACCAACTTCCCGCCAGAAGCTGTCGGACCGGCTGGCATATTCCTGCATGACAGAAAGGCCATCCCACCGGCCGGACCATAACAGCAGTCCGAACGAGGCGACTATCATCGTCAGAATTGCAATGCGCATGGCGGGTCCCGGGCGCATTGCGGTCAGTGCATCCGCCACCAGCAGGGCATAAGCCAAGCCAAGCACCCAGAAGCCGGATCCGGGCGACACCCGTTCAAAACTGGTGCCTGTGCCAAGAAAGGCCGGCGTCATGCCAATGGCAACGGCCAGCCCTGCCAGTGCAATCAGGCCAGCGGCCAGCCTGTGGAGTGGCCGGCCGACCAGCACCGCAACAATGGCCGCCCCGGCTAGAACAATCAGCAGCGCTAACGCCGGGGCGTGTGGCAACCCGGCATACAGCGCAACCCCGTTACCTGGCACGATGCGATTGGCGCGAAAGATCGCAAAGGGCAAAGCCCAGCCGCCCGCTGCGGCCAGCAACGCTATCACAAGCCCCAGGCGGTTCAGCCGCGCCATCGCCCCGTGACCGGGCTTACTTCAGGAAGCCGCTTTTGCGCAGATAGTCCTCTGCCACAGCACGTGCCGGCTCACCACCCAATTGCACACGTCCGTTCAACTCCTGAAGCACGGAAAGCTCCAGCGTCGCAAAAATCGGCTCCAACGCCTCCTGAATGCCGGGATTTGCCTCCAATACAGCCTCGCGGATGATCGGCGCTGGCTGATAGACCGGCTGAACCGCCTTGTCGTCCTCCAGCACTTGCAAGCCTGATGCGGCCAATGCGCCATCCGTGCCGTAGACCATTGCCGCATTGACGCCGTTGGTGCCCTGTGCCGCAGCGGCGATTGTGGCCGCCGTGTCACCGCCCGACAATGTCAGCAATTGCGCCGGTGTCAGTGTAAAACCATAAGCGGTTTGAAAAGCCGGCAAAGCCGCTGGCGAATTCACAAATTCTGCGGATGCAGCAAGCTTGACTTCGCCGCCGCCGGTTACCCAACTACCGAATTGCGAAAGCGTTTCAAGATTGTTGGCCTGCGCCACATCACCCTTGAGCGCTATGCCCCACGTGTTGTTGGCGGGCGCTGGTGTCAGCCACACAATCTTGTTGGCTGCAAGGTCCAGTTCGCGTGCGGCCTCATATGCCAAATCGGCATTTTTCCAGATGTCCGTTTCGCCCTCACGGTTGAAGAAGAACGCGGCATTGCCGGTATATTCCGGATAGATGTCAATTTCCCCGGCAATAATGGCCTGACGGACAACAGGCGTGCCGCCCAATTGAATCCGGTCGGTGGTTTCGATTCCGGCATTGTTCAGTGCGAGCAGAATGATATTGCCCAGCACGCCACCTTCCGTGTCGATTTTGGAGGAAACGACCACCGGAGCGGCCAGGGCGGATGTTGAAAAAAGGCCCACCGCAAGGCCAAGTGCAAGAATGGTGGTGCGCATGGTCTTCTCTTTTCCGTCGTGAGATTGTTGCGAACACAGGAAATAGGGTGTTGGCGAAAGAAGGAAATGCTCTACGCGCCCTCCGCGGCAATTGCCGTCCTTGCCTGCTCCTTGCTGGCATGATCCCGGACAACCTGTTCAATATCCTCATCGTCAGCCAGGCGGTATAAAATAGATTGCAAACCGGGCTCGAGAACCATGACCGATGCCTGAGTCGGGGTGACCCATACCTGTCGCCGCTGCTTCTTTTCTTTCCAGCTTGCGCGCCGCCCGGTAACAATCAGCACGAACACCTCCACCACGGCAAAGGCAAAGGCCTTTCGCCCGCGCTTCCAATATTGAAAACTATCATAGGGTGTCTTGGAGATTTTTCCGGTAACGCCCGCCTCTTCCAGCGCCTCGATAGCGGCTGCCCGGCTGGGGGTCTTGCCCTTCATGAGGTTGCCTTTGGGCAGCACCCAGCGCCGCGTCTCGCGGGAGGTGACAAGCAGCACCTGCAGATGGCCGTCGGCATTGATGCGCAATGGCATTGAAGCGACCTGATACTTGACATCCTTGTGCTTTTTCAGAGCTGGCATATCCGTTATGAGGCTGGTTCCTTCCTGAAATCATTGCACCGGGCACGTATGCGAACCTTACAGGTGTTTCATATGCAGAGAACACCAACTCACCTTATAACAACAGAAGCCCACAGGTTGTTCTGAAGAAAAATTCCTGAGGCGAAAATTGCAAGCGACGATAACTTGACTCATTCACTCCAGTTTAATAGCTATCCCTGATCATTGATTTCAGGGAGAGCGCCATGCTTCTGCGCGCCGAATCCACGGTAGAGCTTGTCGAACCGGCCGATGTTCTCAGAAAACTGTGCGACCGATATATCGAGCACGCAACGGTTGATTATGGTCGTGACATGGCACGCATTGTCGTGAGTTTTGGCGAGGCGCATCTGGAAGCGACGCCAACAAGTCTGAAAATGGTGGCGCAGGCACCGGACGAAACTGGCCTTGCCTATGTCAAAATGGGGATCAGCACGCATTTGCGCATGGTCGCCACGCAATCATCCCCTGACATCCGCTGGGCCGGCGACGGCGCTGTCGGAGTGCTTCCGCCATTTTTCAGAGTGATGCGGGTTGTCACGTCACGCAGCATCACGCCCCATATGCAGCGGGTGACTCTCGCCGGGGAAGATCTGGCGCGATACGCCACGGGTGGCCTCCACATGCGTCTGGTATTTCCGCCGCAGGGGCGCACGCCAGTCTGGCCGCATATGGGAGAAGACGGTTGCCCGGTCTGGCCGCAGGGCGAAGACCAGCTTGTTTTGCGGGTCTACACGTTGCGCTCGGTTGATGCGCAAGCGGGCACTGTGGACGTCGATATGGTGCTGCATCCCGGCAGTGAGACGCCTGGAGCGTATTTTGCACAAACCGCGCGCACTGGCGATCTGGTTGGTATGAGCGGCCCGGGCGGCGGTTCGTTTCCGCAGGCGCAACGCATCATTCTGGCAGGTGATGAAACCGCGCTGCCTGCCATTGCGCGTATTGTTGAAAATGCCGCGCCAGATGCTGCCGTAACAGCTTTTATCGAGGTGGACGGCGCAGCGGATGAACAGCAGATCTTCTGCCGCGGGCAACTGGACCTGCGGTGGCTGCACCGCAACGGTGCAGCGGCTGGCACGACCGGCATGCTGGCCGCTGCGGTCAAGGATTTTACAGCGGGCGGACTGCCTGAGGATAGCTTTGTCTGGGTTGGTTGCGAGTTTGAAGATTTCCGCGCGATACGGTCTTACCTGCGCAAAGAGCTGAAGCTGGACCGCAGCCGTCACATGGCGGTGGCGTATTGGCGGCGGGGCATTGCCGGAGATGAGGCACGCCGCGGCAGCCGCGACGCAGAATAGCCATTGGTTTGAATATTGGTTATGACCGGACTGTCAGCCACGCATGCACATGGTGCCGTGGCCAAAGTTCAAGGATCACGGCCGGCAATGAGCCACACCAATACGCCGCAGATTGGCCCGATCATTCAACGGGAACGCAAGGCCAGACGATTGTCGCTGGAGCAACTGGCAGCTTTGTCCGGGGTTTCCAAATCCATGCTGTCCCAGATTGAGCGCGGGGCGGCAAATCCGACGTTTGCGGTTCTGTGGAGCCTGACCCGCGCACTGAAAATCGATTTCTCTGATCTGGTGGGCGGACGTGCCGCCCCGGCGGATGATAGCGCGATTGAAGTTGTCACCGCGTTTCAAACGCCCGAAATCAAAAGCGCCGATGGTGCATGCCGCATGAGGATTTTAGGCCCGCCGCAACTTGTGGGTGTGACTGAATGGTATGAGCTGGAAATGGAACCGGGCAGCGAGCTGGACAGCGCGCCACATGCACCGGGTGCTTTTGAACATTTTACCGCTTTAAGCGACGGTTTCGAGATTGTCAGCGGCGACCAGAGCTGCACGATCAACGCCGGCGAAACCGCGCGATATCGTGCGGATGTTCCGCATCGGATCACGAACAGATCCACCAAAGTCGCGCGCGGATTAATGGTGCTCCACTACCGCTAAGCAAGAACCTGACTTGACGAATTTCCATTATACTGTATTTTCCAGCATATTGGAAACGTGAGGTTGCGTTGTGGCGACAAGCTTTATCCGGCATCTGGAAAACACTCTGGCAGAGATTGAGGCAGACGGCCTGTACAAGCGGGAACGCCTGATAGCCGGGCCACAGGGCGGGCGCATACGCATTGCCACGCAGGATGGCGGGCGTGAGGCAATCAATCTCTGCGCCAACAATTATCTTGGCCTTGCCAACCATCCGGACATTGTTGCCGAGGCAAAACGAGGCCTGGACGAGTTCGGCTTCGGCATGGCGTCTGTCCGCTTCATCTGTGGCGCGCAAACCCTGCACCGGCAGTTGGAGCAGGCGATTGCCCGCTATCTCGGCAAAGACGACGCCATTTTGTTTGCGGCGTGTTTTGATGCCAATGGCGGCGTGTTCGAGCCATTGCTCGGTGCGGAAGACGCAATCATTTCCGACTCTCTCAACCACGCCTCGATCATTGATGGCGTGCGCCTGTGCAAGGCGGCGCGGTATCGCTACACCAATGGCGACATGAATGAGTTGGAAGACCGGTTGAAGGAAGCCGACACAGCCGGCGCCCGTTTCAAGCTGATTGTCACCGATGGCGTGTTTTCCATGGATGGCTATGTCGCCGACCTGCCATCCATCTGTGCGCTGGCCGAACGTTACGGCGCATTGGTGCTTGTGGATGACTGCCATGCCACCGGCCATCTGGGTGACAAGGGCAAAGGCACCCCCAGTCTGACAGGCGTTGACCAGAAGGTGGACATCATCACCGGCACACTTGGCAAAAGCCTTGGTGGGGCCATGGGTGGTTTTGTTGCTGCGGCACAACCGGTTATTGACCTGCTGCGCCAGCGGGCTCGGCCTTATCTGTTTTCGAACAGTCTGGCGCCAGCGGTTGCCGCTGGTTCGCTCAAGGCACTGGAAATCGCCGAAGCGGCAGATGACCGGCGGCAAACCCTGCAATCGCACACAAAGCGGTTTCGCGCCGGATTGCAGGACGCGGGTTTTGAGCTGTTGCAAGGCACAACTCCGATCATTCCGGTGATGTTGCATGAGGCCCGGCGCGCGCAGGACATGGCTGCGGCGCTGGACGAACGCGGGGTTTATGTTGCCGGCTTCTTCTTCCCGGTGGTGCCAAAGGGCAAAGCGCGTATTCGCACGCAATTGTCGGCGGCGCTGACGGACGACGATATTGATTTTGCGGTTTCAGCCTTCAAAGACGCTGGCAAAGCGGTTGGCGTTATCTGATTTTTTTCGAAAGACCTGTCCGATGAAAGCTCTTGTCAAAGCCCATGCACAGCCCGGCCTGTGGCTGGAAGACCAGCCTGTGCCGCAGATCGGCGCGGAAGACGTGCTGATCAAAGTCAAAAAAACCGGCATCTGCGGCACCGACATTCATATATTCGCCTGGGATGACTGGGCCAGTCGCACTGTGCCGGTGCCCATGGTTGTCGGCCATGAATATGCCGGCGAAATTGTCGAGATCGGCTCTTCCGTTCGCGGCCTTTCCATCGGCCAGCGCGTTTCGGGCGAAGGTCATGTCATCGGCATGAAAAGCCGCGCGGCGCGCGGTGGCCGTTTCCACCTTGACCCGGAAACACGCGGCATTGGCGTCAACATACCCGGTGCCTTTGCCGAATATCTGGCGCTTCCAGCCTTCAACGTCGTGCCATTGCCAGATGACATTGACGACGAAATGGGTGCAATTCTGGACCCGCTCGGCAATGCGGTTCACACGGCCCTGTCATTTGATCTGGTGGGCGAGGACGTGCTGATCACCGGTGCGGGGCCGATTGGCATTATGGCGGCGGCAGTGGCGCGCCATGTCGGTGCGCGCCATGTTGTTATCACCGACATTAACCCGCAGCGGCTGGCACTGGCCGGCCAGGTCGCGGATGTGGTGCCGGTTAACGTGGCGCAGGATGATCTTGAAGCAGTCAAAGCCCGTCTTGGCCTGAAAGAGGGTTTTGATGTCGGGCTGGAAATGAGCGGCGCTCCTGCCGCCTTCAACCAGATGGTGGACCAGCTTGTCATGGGCGGTAAGGTGGCGATGCTGGGCATTCCTGCTCAGCCAACGCCAGTGGACTGGACCAAGCTGGTGTTTAAAATGCTGACATTGAAGGGCATTTACGGACGGGAAATGTTTGAGACCTGGCACAAAATGCTGGCCATGCTGCAAAGCGGGCTGGATGTGCGCAAGGTCATCACCCATCGAATGGACGCTGCGGACTATCAAAATGCGTTCGAAACCATGCTGGGCGGCCAGTCCGGCAAAATCGTGCTGGACTGGAGCAGGATCTAGCCTGACGGACTAGCTGTCCGGATAGTCGAAGCCGATATCCAGTATCGGCGCAGAATGGGTCAGCCAGCCGCATGAAATCAAATCAACACCGGCGGCGGCTATGGCTGGCGCCGTCTGAGGCGTGATGCGGCCGGACGCCTCGGTGATTGCCCGCCCTGCCACCATTGCCACCGCCTCACGCAGTTGGTCGGGTGTCATATTGTCCAGCAAAACTGCATGCACACCAAAATCCAGCGCCTCCCGCAACTGATCCAGCGTGTCCACCTCCACCTCAATCATCACCATGTGCCCGACATTGGCGCGGGCGCGGGCCAAAGCCTCGCTCACACTGCCGGCTATGGCAATGTGGTTGTCTTTGATCAGCACGGCATCGTCCAGCCCAAAGCGGTGATTGCCACCCCCGCCCGCGCGCACAGCATATTTTTCAATTGCCCGCAGACCCGGTGTGGTTTTTCTGGTGCAGACAATGCGCGCTTTATGCCCCGCGACCGCCTGCACCAAACCTGCAGTTGCAGTGGCAATACCCGAAAGGCGGCACAAAAGGTTCAGTGCCGTGCGCTCGCCTGTCAACAGCCCTCTGGTTGGGCCTTGCAGGCTGGCAATCACCTCTCCGGCTTTCACAGCGCGGCCATCGCTGCACAGCATTTGCATCTGAATGCGTGGGTCCACCAGATGAAACGCCAGTCGCACCAGGTCCAGCCCGGCTATGGTGCCATCCTGCCGTGCAGCCATGACAAAGGTGGAACTGTGGTCTGCCGGAATGATTGCATTGGTGGTGATGTCACCCGCCCGCCCCAAATCTTCCAGAAGCGATGTGCGAGCTATCGGCTCAAGCAACAGATCGGGCAAGGGCATCAGAGTTTCAGGCAAAGTCATGGTCAACACTTTCTGGAGAAGTCTGAAAAAATCAGGCGGTCATCTGCATGGCTGGCTGGTTTGAACGGCCGGCAATGGAAATGGCATCCTGCATTGTCAGGAAGGTGCGCCGCGCCTCACCCGGCATCGGATAATCCGCACGCCAATGTGCACCCCGGCTTTCCCTGCGCTCCAAAGCACCGGCAACCAGCAACAGCCCCGTCAGGGCAGCATCTGAACTGGCCACCAGAGGCTCCAGCGCGCGCAACGCGTTGGACAATCCGGTTTCGGTGCGGGAAAGCCCGGCCTCACGCGTCAGAATTGAACGCACAGCCACAAGGCATTTTTCCACTGGCAAAGGCTCTGCGTCCGCGCAATCCAGCCCTTGGTGAACCGCTGCCGCCACATCACCCGCCACCATAGGAGCCAGCACAGCCGCTTCCAGCAACGAATTGCTGGCCAGCCGGTTGGCGCCATGCAGACCGGTCGATGCCACCTCGCCCACCGCCCAAAGCCCGGAGACGCTGCTGCGCCCGTGAAGATCAACCGCGACCCCGCCCATGTGGTAATGCGCGGCGGGCCGCACTGGAATCAAGTCCCGTGACGGGTCAAGCCCCACGCTCGTGCAGCGGGCGGCAATGGCGGGAAAGCGTCTGGAAAAATGTTCGCCCAGTACCTGCCGTGCGTCCAGGAAAACCCCACGCCCTTGCAGGATCTGCTCGTGAATATGCCGCGCCACAACATCACGTGGCGCAAGCTCCTGCCCCGCAATGTCGGCCATGAAGCGTTCACCTGCATCGTTGACAAGCACCGCCCCCTCACCGCGAACCGCCTCGCTGACCAAAGGCAGCGGGAAAGCCGCGATGTCCAAGGCAGTCGGGTGAAACTGCACCATTTCCGGATCGGCAATCACCGCGCCGGCGCGCGCTGCCAGCGCCAGGCCGCCGCCGATGCTGCCCTGGGGGTTGGTTGACGCGGCAAACAAACTGCCAAGCCCGCCACAGGCCAGCACGACTTTTTCGGTTCGCAGTACATTCGCACCTTCGGGCGTTGCCGCCAGCACACCCGCCACGCGCCCGCCATTCAAAAGCAGACGCCGCGCCGTCCAGCCTTCCAGCACATTGATGCGCGGCGTGGCGCGCACTGCAGCGGCCAGAGCGCGCACAATTTCTGCGCCGGTGCCATCGCCCCTGGCATGCACAATGCGCTTGTGCTGGTGTGCGGCCTCCAGCCCCAGCAACAGACCGCCTGCGGCGTCTGTATCAAAAACCACGCCCAGCCGAATCAGACGTTGCAATGCGGCAGGGCCCTGAGCCAGAATCGCCTCTGCCATGTGGCGGTTGCAGAGCCCGTCACCCGCGGCCAGAGTGTCGGCAAGGTGGCTTGCCAGCGAGTCATCCGCGCCGATGGCAACCGCCACCCCACCCTGCGCCAGCACGCTGGAAGAAACCGTGCCTGCCCCTTCCTGTGACAAGAGAACACAAGGTTGGTCGAGGCTCAACGCTGTGAGCATGCCAGCAAGGCCTGCCCCGACAATGACGGGCTGCCCGGTGAGCGAGGCTGTCATATTTCCAGCATCCGCTCCACTGCCAGGCGAGCGCGGTCTGCCACGGCAGGGTCGATTACAACCTCATGCTGACCCGTTTCCAGCGCATGGCGAATATTGCCAAGCGTAATCCGCTTCATGTGCGGGCAAAGGTTGCAGGGGCGGATAAAGTCCACCTCCGGGTGATGCACGGCAACATTGTCGCTCATTGAACACTCGGTCAAAAGCACGACGCGCGGCGGCTTGTTGTCCTCGACATAGTCCGACAACATGGCCGTCGAGCCGGAAAAATCGGCCGCATCCACCACTTCCGGCGGGCATTCCGGATGCGCCAGCACCACAATACCGGGGTGGCTGGCACGCAGCTCGGCAATATCCCCCGGGGTGAATTGCTCATGCACCTCGCAATGCCCGGCCCAGGTGATGATTTCCACATCGGTTTCCTTGGCGATGTTCTGCGCCAAATACTCGTCTGGCAGCATGATCACGCGCGGCAGCCCCATGGACTCGACAATGCGACGCGCATTGCCCGACGTGCAGCAAATGTCCGATTCCGCCTTCACTGCCGCCGAGGTGTTGACGTAGGTGATGACCGGCAAGCCGGGATAGCGCTGGCGAAGCAGGCGGATGTCCGCCGGCGTAATGCTGTCTGCCAGCGAACAGCCTGCCCCCATATCAGGGATCAGCACCGTTTTTTGCGGGTTCAGCAGTTTTGCCGTTTCAGCCATGAAGTGCACGCCGGCCAGCACAATAATATCTGCCTCGACATCAATTGCCCGGCGCGCCAATGCCAGACTGTCGCCCACCACATCCGCCACACAGTGGAAAATTTCCGGCGATTGATAGTTGTGCGCCAGAATGATGGCGTTCTTCTCTCGCTTGAGACGCATGATGGCGTCCACGTCATCCGCCATGGAAGGCCATTCCATGGCCGGAACAACCCGGCTGACCCGGTCGTAGAGATGGGCGGTGCGATCCAGTACGACGGCAGATGCGATAGCAGACATAATAATGCTCACATTGAGTATATCTTGCCTATATGCTTACTATGAGCATAAGCATTGTCAAGCCCTCACAAGAGGCATTTTTGTTCCGGCGAATGCTCGCTCGTCCACAATCTCCCGGCGAAAGTGAAACAACTTGGCAGGCCGCCCGCCGGTATCGCTTGCCATCTGGCCGGTTTCTTCCACCAGTTCCTGCTGTTCGATGAGCCTGCGAAAATTCTGCTTGTGCGCAAGGCGTCCGGACAGGGCCTCCACGCTGCGCTGCAACTGCAGAAGCGTGAAGGCCGGCGGCATCAACTCAAAGACCACAGGGCGGTATTTGATTTTGGCACGCAACCTTGCCACACCGGTCGCCAGTATTCGCCGGTGGTCGCCATGCATCGCAAAGCCGGTGTCCGGGTGGGCAGCCTCGGCAGAGCCCTTATCCCGCAGCGCTTCTGCCACCAGCCCAGCCTCATACAAAAGTTCATAGCGCTGCAGCACAAACTCTTCATTCCAGCCATGGCCATCCAGACCAAAGGCTCTTGCTGCCCTTTGCCGCAAATCCTTGCTGGCATTTTTTTCCAGCGCCGGCGCCAGCGTACGCGTCACGCAGGCCGGGGTCCCTGCCCGGTAGTCTTCCCACGGAAAGTACCTGTACCAGTCTATCCAGCCGGTGCCGCTATCCATCGCCCGCTCACTGCGCCGCGTCAGGCCCAGATAGCTGATGGAAATGACCCGCCCATCTTCAACACCGCGATCCAGGTCGGCAAAGGTGTAAAGTTGCTCAAGATAGCCCAGCGGATGGTGGGTCTGCTGTTCGACCCAGGTTCTCAACCCGAGTTGCAATGAACGGTGCTTCACCTCAAACGGACCGGATGGCAGGGTCTTTCCACCGCCCGTGGTCAGAACGAGCGGTTGCCCGCAATCGACGGCGGCCAGAACGGCTAGCAGATCGGCATGGACGGCATTGGCAGTCACTGTGACACTTTCAGATAAAACCGGTCTGGCAATTTCAAAACACCGAAAACTTTGCGCTCATGTGCTGATACTCCAAGCCGCGCAAAGGTGCAAAGATCAGACGGTTCCGCATCACGGACAGGTCAATGCTCCGGCTCTTGAACTCTGCCGATGAAATTGTGTAGTTAAATGGTCAACTTTGCGGCGGAGTTTCTTGATCCAGATGACAAACGTGCAGGCGCTTCCGCTGGAGATTCGCAACCTTTCGCGTAAAATTGGCAGTCAGCAGATTCTCAGCAATATCGGTCTGGATCTGGCCGCGGGTGAACTCTTGTGCCTGGTCGGCCAATCGGGCTGCGGAAAATCAACTCTGTTGCGGCTCATTGCCGGGGTGGACACACCGGATGCTGGCGTGATCCAGCTGGGCGAGCGGGTTGTTGCCGGACCATCAGCCTTTGTGGAGCCTGAACAGCGCGGCGTTGGGCTGATGTTTCAGGACTATGCTTTGTTTCCCCATATGACAGTGGCGCAAAATGTGGCTTTCGGGCTGCGTGGTCGCCCACGCGCCGCCATACGGCAGAAGGTTGAGGAAACATTGGCCCGGCTGGATATCGGCCATTTTGCCACGCGTTATCCGCACATGCTTTCCGGCGGAGAGCAGCAACGCGTGGCTTTGGCGCGCGCCATTGCGCCCGGGCCCGGCATTCTGCTGATGGACGAACCCTTTTCCAACCTGGACAGCCGCCTGCGGGAAACCGTTCGGGCAGAAACAATCGGCCTGTTGCGCCAGCTTGGCACCACCACAATTCTGGTGACGCATGACCCGCAGGAAGCTTTGATGTTTGCCGACCGGGTGGCACTGATGCGCGAGGGCAGAATTGTGCAGACCGGCACCGGGCGTCAGTTGTACAATCAGCCGCAAGACCCGTTTGTTGCAAGATTTTTCAGCGATTTCAACGAAATGCGTGGCGTTTGCCGCAGCGGCCATGTGCCGACGCCGTTTGGTCTGGTGCCCGCAGGAGACAGCGCCAGAGAGGGCGACGAGATGTTGGTGCTCATCCGCCCCGGCGCTTTGCAGCCCAATCCGCAGGGACGCTCTGGCCAGGCACAGATTGTTCACCGGCAATTTTGCGGCGATGTTGAACAACTTGCACTCAAGGTTGAAGGCCACCCCGATATTGTAACCATTCGAAGTCAGGCAAGCGAGCAGTTTGGCATCGGTAGTTTTATTCGCCTCGACATCAATAATCAGGGCGCATTTGTATTTCCTATAAATTGATAAAAGCCGCGTGAGTGGCAAAATACAAAGTTGACTGTCACCTTCATATATTGTCTTTATCCGCAGGTCTTGCGGCCGGGGGCCGTATGCGATTGGAGATAGGTAAAATGACGAAACTTGGATCAAAGCTAAGCCAGACACTGGCATGCAGCGCGGTTCTGCTGGCTGGTTGTGGAAGTGCATTCGCTGCTGAGCTGAATCTGTACACAACGCGTGAGCCCGGACTGATCCAACCTCTGATTGAATCTTTTGAAGCCACAAGTGGCACAAAGGTCAACACGATCTTCCTGAAGGATGGTCTTGCCGAGCGTGTTGCCACCGAAGGTGCAAGCTCGCCAGCCGACATTCTCATGACCGTGGATTTCGGCAACCTGATCGATCTGGTGGAAAAGGGCCTGACCCAGCCAGTTGAATCAGAAACTCTGAACAATATTCCTGCCGAACTGCGCGATCCGGACGGCAACTGGTTTGCGCTCTCCTCACGTGCTCGCGTGCTTTATGCATCCAAGGACCTGGACCTGACGAGCTTCAATTATGAAGATCTGGCCAATCCTGAATGGAAGGGCAAGGTTTGCATTCGTTCAGGCCAGCACCCTTACAACACTGCTCTTTTCGCATCTTATGCAGCGCACCACGGTGTTGAGGCAACGGAAGAGTGGCTGAAGGGCGTCAAGGACAATCTGGCCCGCAAGGCTGGCGGCGGTGACCGTGACGTTGCCCGCGACATTCTGGGTGGCATCTGCGAAATCGGTATCGCCAACTCCTACTATGTTGGCCTGATGGTCAGCGGCAAGGGCGGCCCGGAGCAGGAAGAGTGGATCAAGGCAGTCAACGTTGTTCTGCCAACATTTGAAAATGGCGGCACGCAGGTGAACATCTCCGGTGCGGCCGTTGCCAAGAACGCGCCGAACAAGGATGAGGCGGTTGCATTCCTGGAGTATCTGGCTTCGGAAGACGCACAGAAAATCTACGCAGAAGCAAACTATGAATATCCGGTTCTTCCGGGTGTTGCTGCGGACCCGATCATCGCCGAGTTTGGCGAGTTGAAGGTCGACAACAAGTCGCTGAGCGAAATTGCCAGCCACCGCGCTGAAGCCAGCGCATTGGCTGAAAAAGTCGGCTTCGACGACTGAAGCATTTCTCGTTGAAACATTACCGTTTCAACGGCTAGACATGCGATGGAACAGACCCGGAGCGTTTCAGGTGATCCTGAAACGCTCTACTTCTGACGAAATGCTTTTATTGGATTTTGCCAGAGCGCAAATCCGGTTAAAGCGAGTGAACACTGTGAAGCAGGCAAATGATGGGGTGCACCGCCTTGCCATTTGCTGACCGGGACATAATGCATGAGCCTGCCGCAACCGACCGCAGAACCATTGGCGCATCCCGTGCGTCATTTTTCTCTTGCCGGATGGCGAATGGCGGCGGCCGCCATTGCACTCTTTGCTCTGATGCCAATTGCCGCTTTGGCATGGCTGGCTGCCAGCGGTCCTGATAATGTCTGGCCGCATCTCATGGCCAATGTTCTGCCACGCGCCACATGGAACACGCTGCTGCTGCTGGGCGGTGTCGGCACGCTGACCGGGCTGATCGGCTGCGGCGCCGCGTGGCTGGTTACGGCTTACGATTTTCCGTTGCGCCGCCATATGGAGTGGGCGTTGCTGCTGCCATTGGCGGTTCCCACCTACATCGTCGCTTATGCCTATCTGGACATATTGCACCCTGTCGGCCTGTTTCAGGGCGTCATTCGCACTGTTCTGGGTTATGACAGCCCACGCGATTTCCGGCTGCCCGACATTCGTTCAATGAGCGGCTGCATTCTGGTCATGTCGCTGGTGCTGTATCCTTATGTCTACATCACCACCCGCGCCATGTTCATGACGCAGGCGGCCAATCTGATTGAAATTTCCCGCACGCTCGGCTGCTCCTACTTTGGTGCATTTCGCCGAGTTGCCCTGCCGCTGGCCCGCCCTGCCATTGCCGTTGGCATCAGCCTTGCCCTCATGGAAACGCTGAACGACATCGGCGCTTCAGAGTTTCTGGGCATTCGCACGCTGACGGTTTCCATCTATTCTCAATGGGTCAACCGCACCGATCTTGCCGGCGCGTCGCAAATTGCCCTGTCTCTGCTTGTTCTGGTTGTGCTGCTGGTTGCGCTGGAGCGCTGGGCGCGCAGGCGGCAGAACTATGCTCTGTCAGCGCAGCGGCCGCGCCGTCTGCAGCCGCTGAAGCTGCCGCTTGGCCGCGGCCTGCTGGCACTCCTCGCCGTTTCCGTTCCGGTTACATTCGGCTTTGTGTTTCCGGCACTCTACCTTGTCAGTTCAGCCTGGCGGCGCATCGAGTTCATCGGCATTTCCCCGGCCATTATCCGCGAAACCATCAACACGGTGGTTATTTCTGCGGCTGGCACAGCGCTGGCACTCTTGTGCGGACTGATTGTCGCTTTCGCCGCCCGGCTGATTTCCAGCCGCCTCACGCAATCCTTCACCCGCATTGCCCTCGTGGGCTATGCCGTACCGGGCACTGTGCTGGCCATCGGCATTCTTTATCCCGTTACCTTGTTTGACCGTGGCTTCGACACGGTCTGGCACGCGGCCACCGGGGGCACTTTCGGTCTGCTGCTTCTAGGATCTGGCACGGCGCTGGTTCTGGCCTATTCGCTGCGCTTCATGGCTATTTCCACCGGCGGCATTGAAAGTGGCTTTTCCCGCATTCCCACTTCGCTGGATGGGGCAGCACGCACACTTGGCGCATCCCCCATGCGCATGCTGGGCACAATCCACATTCCGCTTTCACGCACCGCCATTGCCGCAGCGGCCATTCTGATATTTGTTGATTGCATGAAGGAACTTCCGGCCACGCTGTTGTTGCGGCCGCTGAATTTCGAGACCCTGGCAACCCACCTTTATGGCGAAGCTGCGCGCGGCACTTATGAAGATGCGTCTATTGCCGCGCTGTTGATTGTGCTGGTGGGAATGCTGCCTGTGGCCATCCTGTCACGCATCGGGCGCAGCGATCGGTAAACGCACCACCTGCACCAGCCCGCCTTCATCGCGATTGGCGATTTTCAGGGTGCCGCCTTCCTGCTCGATAATTTCAAGAGCAATGGCCAGCCCCAGCCCGGCGCCGGGGTAAAACTTGCGCCGCGCCGGATCAACCCGAAAAAATGGCTCGAACACCCGGCCAAGCAATTCTTCGGGAATGCCAGGCCCATTGTCGAAAATGGATATGACCGCCTGACCGTTGCTGGTGGCGAGCGCCAATTGCGCACCGCCCCCGTGCAATGCGGCATTGTCTATCAGATTGCGCAAAGCGCGCTTCAACGCCAGCGGGCGGGCATTTACCGCCACCTCGGGCAGCAATGCCTCCACCTGCACCGATCGGCCAATTTCCATTAGTTCCACCGCAATGTCGTTCAACAGCAGTCCGGCGTCCACCGGCTCGCGCCCTTCCGGCCCGGCAACTTCCTCACGCACCAGCCGTATGGCGCTGTCGGCAATCATGTCCAGTTCTTCCAGATCATTCAGCCAGACCTGCCGCTCTTCCTCCGGCAAAAACTCTGCCCGCAGGCGCATTCGCGTCATTGGTGTGCGCAGATCATGCCCCGCTGCCGCAACCAGGCGAATGCGGCTTTCCATGGCGTCCCGCAGGCGGTCCGACAGGCGGTTCAAAGCCCGGGCAGTTGCCATAACCTCCACCGGGCCGCGCTCTTCCACATGCGGCAGGCGGCCATCCGGGCCAATGGATGACACCGCATCATCCAGCATGCGCAATGGCCGGGTCATTCGCGTGGCCGCAAACAACGATATCGCCAAAGCGCCCAACACCACGATGGAAAGATAAAAACTCAGCGGCCCCCAGGCAGAAGGTGGCGGGCCGGGATAGGCAAGAAAGGCCCAGCTTCCGGGCGAATATTCAAATGCCAGACGCCGGGTTGCCTGCGCGTCCTGCAAGATCACCACCGGAATTTCCAGCCCCTGCCGCGCCAGAATGCGCTGGATGCCATGGGCCTGCCGCGAAAGCTCACCATCCTGCGCCTCGGACATCGGGCCAACGGCAATGGAATAGCGTGACGCCGCCGCCGGATCATCGCGCAACACACTGGCGACAATGCGCACTTCTTCGGCAAAGCTGTTGGCAAAGCTGAACCGATCCGGCCGGTCCAGAATGTGCCAGCTTACAAAAGCCGCCAGCACCACCACGCCAACTATGGCCACCACCAGCAATGCCGTAATGCGCGAGCGGATGGAGTTCACTGAACAGCGTCCTCCCTGTCGACCGGCATGGCAAATTGATAGCCGCCATTGCGGACGGTCTTGAACAGGCGGAACACCCCTCCATCACCGAATTTGCGGCGGAGGCGGCTCATGGTCACATCAATCGTTCGATCCAGCGGGTCGGCTGTGCGGCCATGAAGCAGGTCCAGCAGCCTGTCTCGCGAGAGAACACGCCCCGGCCGTTCCAGAAAAATCAGCAGCAGATCAAATTCCGCACCCGTCAGTTCCACGTCTCCGCCCGCGGCATCCCGTACGGTGCGGGCCAGACGTTCGGCGGTAAACCCACCAAAGTGATAGCGCGTTGCCTGCGGCACCTCCTGCCCGGCACTGCGCTCACCACCCCGGCGCAACACCGCCTTGATCCGTGCCGCCAGTTCGCGCGGGTTGAACGGTTTGCCCAGATAATCGTCGGCGCCCAGTTCCAGGCCGATAATGCGGTCCACATCCTCTTTCAGCGCAGTCAGCAGAATGATGGCCAGTTCCGGTGTCTTGTCTTTCAGCTCCCGGCACAATTCCAGGCCAGATCCATCGGGCAGCATCACATCCAGCACAACAAGATCAACATCGCCTTCCGCCACCTTGTCGGTCGCTTCGCGGCGCGTGCCTGCCAGCGTTGTAAAGAACCCCTGCCCGTCCAGATATCGCCCCAGCAGTCGGCGGATCTCCAGATCGTCATCCACCACCAGAACTTTCGTGCGCCCCTGCATTATGCGCCAACTCCTTGCCTTGCTTGCTTGTTGTAGACCATTCCGCCGCCGCGATGCCGCAGTTTTTTGTTGCGAATAGTTTCCGCCCGAATGCAGGATCGCCGGTTTTGCGGCGTTCTGCCATTCTGTCCAGCCACATTTTGAAACATAACGACATTTCATGGGCATGGTTTAACCGCAGGGTGTTCGTATGCTGGCTCCATACCAACCACACGACATAACGGAGCAAGACAGATGAAACCCTCTTCCAGACTCGTTGCCGCAACACTTGCAGTCGGAATGATCCTGCCCGGAGTTGCATTTGCACAAGCCGCTGGCCCCAAACCCACCCCGCCGCATGCTCAGGCGCAGGCTGACGGCCAGCATAACTGGAAAGGCAACCGCGAAAAGATGCGGGGGCACCAGCAGGGTGGCCAGTCCGGACTTTGGGCGGTATCAACCCGACTGGCCGCTGCTGAACTGGCGCTTGGCATCACACCGGAGCAACAGGATGCTTGGCGCGGGCTGACATCAGCCGTGATTGCCTATGTTGAGGCCGGACGTCCAGGCCCTGCCCGCACGGGTGAAAGCGCCCCTGAATCAGCCGATACTTCGGCCGATGGCCTGGCAACCTCGCGCTCTTTCCAGCGGGTAGAGCGCATGCTGGAACGGCGCGTTCAGCAAGGTCAGGCAGCGCAAGAGCTGCAGGGCGCTATCACAACTTTGGCCGCGCAATTGACACCGGAACAGACAGAAACGGCAGAAAGACTGATCCGTGAGCTGCCGCGTCCGGGCGGCAAACATGGCCGGCATCATGGCCGGGGCTAAGTCAGCAAACTTTTTCTAACGCCTGACCATTCCATTCAAAACCAACCTTTTCGCCCTGCCGCACATTCTGCACCAAGGCAGGGCGAAATGCCGCCACACACTCGCCACCCTCAAGGCGGGCAGATGGATACAGAACACCATTGCCACCCTCTGCCCGGATTTTGCGCGCCAGCGCCTGCCCTGCAGGATAGGCAATTGCCGGCTCGGGGTGCAGGCAGGTCAAACCGGCCATGCCGCGCACATCGTGGAACTGGCAGGTGAACCCGGCAAGCAGTTGCCGATAGCAGACAAACTCATCACTCGCCCCCGCCTCGCGAAGCGCACGGGCAATGTGAAAACCCACCTCAGCCTCTGCCACGCTTGCTGCCAGCGGCCCAATTCCCGCATACCAGCAACCCCGATGCTCATCATTGAAGCGATTGCCCGGCGGGCGGGCATGGCAGAAAGCAGCGTTGATGAAGGTGAAGCCATAGCCGTAGGTCGCGTTCAAAAGCTCGGCGGGGTCAACATCCACCGGATGCGCCTGGTGGCCAATGCGAGCCGAGGTCAGCCCCTCAAGCTTTTCAAGAATGGCCAGCTCCGCCTCACTGTCGACCAATGGGGCCAAGGCAGGCTCGTCAATATAGGCAGTTGCGATCAGACGCACGGTTGCCGGATCATGAAATTGCGTCACTGCAATCATAGGCCACCACGCAGGCCATCCAGATAATGCCGGGTGCGCAGCATTGCAGGAATGCCGCCCGAAATCATGAAATCCACCGGGCTTTTCCCCGCAAACAGTGGGCCGGTGTTGGGCGCTGTCGGCCAGTCCGTCACCATATGCCGGTTGAACAACAGCCGAAGCGCCTTGAACATTCCGACAATCAGGCTCGCACGGGTCAGCTTGTCGCGGTCCAGACGGCCGGCAAAGCTTCCCGCCTTCATCCGGTTCCATGTGGCAATCGGCACATCGAACAAGGCCGCGGCCTGCGCATTGGTCAGTTTCCAATGAGCACAGGCCCGCACAACCGCCTTCACGGCAGTGGCAGTGGTATCACTTTGCACCGGGCCGGGGTTCAAAACCGGCAATGTTTTGGGAGTCATTGCTGACCTCCATGTTTCTGATACAAATTTTCATATCATATGATACATACTTGACGCAAGCGTGGCTTGCTGCAATGCGAGGGTGACAGGTTGCGCAGGGGTAATGCAATGGCGGGTCTCAAGGGAATCCTCTTTGACAAGGACGGCACATTGCTGGACTTTGATGCCACGTGGGCACCGGCAACCCATGCTGTTCTGGAAGAACTTTCAGCCGGCCAAACAAAATTGTTTGAAGCCATGGCGGCGGCATGTGGGCTCAACCTCAACACCATGCAGTTCCTTCCCGGCTCCCCCATTATTGCAGGCGATACGGCAGACTACGCGCCCGTCTGGGCAGACCTTCTCGCTTGTCCGTTTGATACGGATTTTGAAATGCGCATCAACGCGCTGTATCGCAGCGCCAGTCTCTTGTCGCTCAAGGGCTATGATGATGTTGCGCCCGCAATCGCAACATTGGCAAAGGCCGGGTATCAAATCGGCATGGCGACCAATGACGCGGAATCCACCGCCAGAGCGCATCTGCGCGCGTTGGGGGTGGAAGAACAGTTCAGCTTTGTTGCTGGCTATGACAGCGGCTATGGTGCCAAGCCAGCACCCGGAATGGTGCTGGCCTTTGCCGATTTTCTGGGTGTCAAACCAGAGCAGATTGCCCTGATCGGGGATTCCACCCATGATATGGACGCGGCGCGCGCCGCAGGTGCGCATGCCATTGGCATTGCCCGCACCCCTGCCGCCCGCGATGCGTTAAACGGCCATACCGACATAACGGTAACGGATCTGCAGGGGTTGATTGACGAGGTTACAAACCGCGTCTGGTAACGGCGTAAGCGCCCTCACCCAACAGCGCAACAGCGGCCAGCCCGGCAATCCACAGGGCCAGAAATTCCCAGCCACCGCCCGGATTGGTGAAGAAAAAGCCCGCCGGGCCATGCACGGTGACCACAGCGCCCAGCAGGATCGGTATCAGGGCCAGCGCAGCAACGCGCGCATGATAGCCCAGTATCAGCGCAATGCCGCCGATCAGCTCAACCGCAATGACGATATAAGCCAGAAAGCCCGGAAGACCCAGGCTGCCAAAAAACTGGGCTGTGCCAGCGGGCGTGAAAAAAAACAATTTCAGCCCTGCATGCGCCAGAAACAAAATGCCGAGTGAAACCCGCAAAATCGTGGCCGCATAAGGCGCCGTGCGTTGATCAATCATGACGAAAATCTCCAAAATTTCGAACTGCTGCCAACATCCTCCCTGTCATTCTGTTTGAAAACATGCAATTTCTGCATATACGCTCACACCATGAGATGGAGGCGACGGTGCCGGATCAATTGCGCAGCATGGAAGTGTTCGTCAAAGTTTTGGCCACGGGCAGCTTTTCTGCGGCTGGCCGCTCTTTGCGTCTTTCACAAACCATGGTCACCAAACACATCGCGGCACTGGAAGAACGCATAGGCGCACAGCTTTTGCGCCGCACCACCCAGCGCGTTACGCCAACGGAGGCGGGGTTGCGCTTTGGCGAAGCCTGCGAGCGAATTCTTGAAGAGGTGCGAGAGGCGGAGGCAATGGCCGCCTCTGACCGGGTGGAACCGCGCGGCACTTTGCGCATGAGCGCGCCATTGTCTTTTGGTCTGCGCGAGTTGACCGGCCTGATGCCGCACTATCTGCGCCAGAATTCTCAGGTGACGCTGGATCTGGACCTGAATGATCGGCTGGTGGATATCATGGATGAAGGCTTTGACATGGCCGTGCGCATTGGCCGGTTGAAGGAGTCCAGCCTGAAGGCCAGAAAACTGGCGCCCTGCCACCTTCTATTGTGTGCCGCACCCGCTTATCTGGCAGAATTTGGCACTCCACGCCGGATCAGTGATTTGTCAGAGCACAATTGCCTTGGCTACACCCTCTCTTCCACCCTCGGCTCCGGCGAATGGTTTTTTGGGCAGGATGGCGAAGTGCCGGTTCGTATCTCGGGCAATTTTCGCGCCAGCAGCGGCGATGCTGTTACCACAGCGGCTGTGCAGGGACTTGGCATTGTGTATGAGCCGACTTTCATCGTCGGCGACGCCATAAGGTCCGGGCACTTGCAGGTGATTGAGCTGGAGGCAAAGCCAGCGCAGCTTTCCGGTGTCTATGCTGTGTGGCCAGACACCCGGCATCCATCAGCCAAAATTCGCAGCATGATCAATTATCTGGTCGAGTGCTGGGGGTCTGCTCCTCCGTGGGACCGTCACTTACCCACACCCCTGGTGTGAAGCTTTATAATATTTCTGCATCTGTTCACACGAATAATAAAGCGCCACCTATAGGACAACCGTCTTACACGAAGGATTTTAGCCATGCCCCCAGTTGAACACTCGTCTGAAGCGCCTCTCAGCATAGGCAAGGTCGCACTTGCAGTGCGCGAGCCGGATCTGGTTGCAGCTTTCTACCGCAACATTGTCGGCCTTGCAGATCTGGGCAAAGGCGATGAGGGCATATTGCTGGGAGCCGGCAATGTGCCACTTCTGGAGCTGGTGGCGCGCCCCAATGCCAAGCCGGATGACCCACGCGAGGCCGGACTGTTTCACACCGCATTTCTGCTGCCCGATCGCCGCGACCTTGCAGAATGGGCGGCGGAAGTTGGCATTCGCCGCCAGACAGCGATTGAGGGTGCTTCTGACCACATTGTCAGCGAGGCATTTTACCTGACCGACCCGGAAGGCAATGGCGTGGAAATTTACGCGGACCGCCCCGCAGCTGAATGGAACTGGGTGAATGGGCAGGTGGAAATGGCCACCAAACGGCTGGACATGAACGGGCTGTTGAACGAGGTGGACCTGTCTGCGCCTGATTGGGAAGGCGCGCCGGAAGATACGGTCATAGGCCATATTCACCTGCGCGTTGGCGATCTGGCGGAAAGCGATAAATTCTATTTGGGGGATGCCGGTTTTGAATTGGCCACCACCTATCCCGGCGCGCATTTTCTGTCCACCGGCGGGTACCACCACCATATTGGCACCAATGTCTGGCACAGCGGCGGTTCCGGCCCCAGACAGGACCGCACCGGCCTGCTATGGTTTGAAGTGCTGGACAAGAGGGACGGCGCAAAAGCCGCCGAGCTGACCGACCCGTGGGGCACCCCACTGAGGTTTGTCACCCCTTCGTAAACACCTGCCCATTGCGAAATGCAATGTAGCCCGTGTCTCCGGCCCGCACTTCGATGCCGGGCCGGACATCAAATTCCAGATCTTCGCCACCTTTCGTCTGCGCAATCAGGCGTCGGCTATCCGGCCGGTCCAGAACCCTGCGCACCGTAACGGTCAGACCGCCCGGCGCATTAGACCAGTCTACGTCCCTTGGTCGTACGAACAGTTCTCCCGGGCCATCTGCCACGCCGCTGGCTGGCAAAGTCAGGTCACCAATTCGCGCCTGTCCATTCACAACATCCACTGACAGCCGGTTGGAATCGCCCAGAAACTCCATGACAAAAGACGAAGCCGGACGCCGCGTCACCGCTTCCGGCGTGCCACGCTGCACAATATGTCCTTCGTTCAAAATCACCACTTCATCCGCAAGGTCCAGAGCTTCTTCCTGATCATGCGTTACAAACAGCGTGGTTATGCCCAGTTCGTCGTGAATTTCCCGCAGCCACCGCCGCAGATCACGGCGAACCGCCGCATCCAGCGCGCCAAAAGGCTCGTCCAGCAACAGAACACGCGGTTCCACCGCCAAAGCGCGAGCCAGCGCCACACGCTGCCTTTGCCCGCCGGAAATCTGGTTGGGGAAACGATCGCCCAGTCCGCTCAGGCGCACCAGTTCCAGCAACTCGCCCACCCTGCGCGCAACATCCGCCTTGTCTTTGCGCCGCTGCATGCCAAAAGCAACGTTTTCCGCCACGCTCATATGGGGAAACAGCGCGTAATGCTGAAACACAAAGCCAACCCCGCGCTTCTGGATCGGGATCTGCGTTGCATCCACATCATCAAAGATGATGCGGCCATCATCTGGAAATTCCAGACCGGCAACCATGCGCAGAATGGTGGTTTTTCCGGATCCGGAAGGGCCCAGCAATGCAACCAGGCTGCCACTGGCAATTTCCAGCGAAACACCGTGCACTGCGCGAAAGGTCCGAAAGGTCTTGGTTACATTTTCAAGGCGAATCTTCATTTGGCCAATCCTTTAGGAGCAAACGCGCTTTCCATTTTGCGGTTGATGCGCCCGGCACCACGGGCCTCCAGAAGCACTTTGATCAGCAGTGTCACCAATGCCAGCACCGTTAGAATTGATGCGGCGGCAAAGGCCCCGACAGTGTTGTAGTCATGGTAGAGCAGTTCGATATGCAGTGGCAGCGTGTTGGTCTGGCCACGAATATTGCCGGAAACCACCGAAACCGCGCCAAATTCGCCCATGACCCGCGCATTGCACAGCACCACGCCATAGAGCAGTGCCCAGCGAATATTGGGCAGCGTAACCCGCATGAATGTGCGAAAGCCGCTTGCCCCAAGCGACACCGCCGCCTCTTCCAGGTCACGCCCCTGCGCCTGCATCAGCGGTATCAGTTCCCGCGCAACAAAAGGCGCGGTCACAAACATCGAGGCCAGCACAATCCCCGGCAGGGCAAACAACACCTTTATGCCGGAATCCATCAACATGGCACCGAACAGACCCTGCAGGCCAAACACGAACAGGTATGAAATACCTGCAACTATTGGCGAAATCGAAAACGGAATTTCAATCAACACAATCAGTGCCCGGCGGCCCGGAAACTCGAATTTGGTGACCGCCCATGCCGCGGCTATGCCAAACAGCGTGTTGATCGGCACGGCAATCAGCGCCGTCAATCCGGTCAGCAGAATGGCATGCAGCGTGTCCGGCTCGGCGATGGTTTTTGCAAAATAGCCGACGCCCAGCGAAAAAGCCTGCGTGAAAATCACCGCCAGCGGCAGAACCAGCAACACCAGCGCCGCAAGCAGAACCGCGGTTATGATAACCCTGCGCAGAACCGGCCCTTCACCAATGCGTGGCAAACGATGCTCCGCCATGGCTAGCCCCTTTCCATATAGCGCAGGGCGCGGGCCTGCATGACATTGGTGATTGCCAGCATGACGAAGGCGGTGATCAACATCACCGAGGCGATGGCCGCCGTGGCCGGATAGTCATATTCCTCCAGCCGGATGAAAGCCAGAAGCGCGGTAATTTCGGTATAGAATGGCTGATTGCCAGCGATGAAGATGATGGCGCCAAACTCGCCCAGCGATCGGGCGAAGGACAATGAAGTTCCGGCCAGAAGCGCGGGCATCAGCAATGGCAATAGGACCTTGCGGAAAATACGTCCATCGCCAGAGCCAAGCGACAGGGCGGCTTCTTCCAGTGCAGGGTCCAGATCTTCAAGCACCGGCTGCACGGTGCGCACGACAAAGGGCAGACTGGTGAAAATCATTGCCACCATGATGCCCAGCGGTGTGTAGACCACTCTGACGCCGATGGCCTCCAGCGTGCTGCCAAGCCAGCCATTGCTGGCAAACAGGCTGGTCAGCGCAATACCGGCAACGGCTGTGGGCAAGGCAAATGGCAGGTCCACCATGGCGTCCAGCAACCGCCGCCCGGGAAAGCGGTAACGGGTTATCACCCAGGCCAGCCCCAAACCGAAAACAATGTTGACAGCAGTGGCAACCAGCGCCGCCAGAACCGTAATCTGATAGCTGGCAACAGCACGGGGAGAGGAAATGATGCGCCAATAGGCTTCCGGCCCAAGGCTGGCGGCTTTGAAAATCAAGGCGCCGAGCGGCAGGCACACAATCAGTCCCAGATAAATCAGGGTTACCCCGAGGCTTAGGCCAAGCCCCGGCAATACACGACGCGACACGGGTTATTCGCCCTTCTAAACGGAGACAGGCACTCCGGCAGAACCGGAATGCCCTCCAACTGAATGGGTGCTGCGTCTATACTAGCGGCTGCCGTACAACTGGTCGAGCTTGGCACCGGAAGCAAAGTGCTCTTCCTGAACCTTATCCCAGCCACCAAACACATCATCCACGGTTACAAGACGAACTTCAGGAAAATCTGCGGCAAATTTTTCGGCAACGGCTTCATTGTGCACGCGGTTGCCATTTTCCGCCAGAATTGTCTGGCCTTCATCGGTGTAGAGATAGTCGAGATAGGCTTTTGCCAGCTCTGTCGAACCGCGCCGCTCGGCCACCCGGTCAACCACCGCTACCGGAAATTCTGCCAACAGGCTCACAGACGGCACAACAGTGTCGAACCGGTCGGTGCCAAATTCCTTTTCAATGCCGCGGGTTTCCGCCTCAAAGGTGATCAGCACGTCGCCGGTTTCACGCTCGACAAAGGTGGTGGTGGCAGCGCGTCCGCCCGTGTCGAACACCGGCACATTGTCAAACAAGGCGGCAACGAACTCATCCACCTTGGCCTGATCACCACCAAATGCCTCATTGGCATAGGCCACGGCAGCCAGGTAGGTGTAACGCGCATTGCCGGAAGTTTTCGGATTGGGGAAAATGACCTGAACATCCTCACGGACCAGATCGCCCCAGTCGTTGATGTTTTTCGGGTTGCCTTCCCGCACCAGAAACGCCGGAAGCGAATAGAAAGGAGAGGCCTGATTGGGGAATTTCTGCTGCCAGTCGGCAGCAACGAAACCACCCTTTACCAGCGCGTCAATGTCTGTGACCTGATTGAAGGTGACGACATCAGCCTCCAGACCTTCCAGAATGGCGCGGGCCTGCCGCGATGAACCTGCATGAGACTGGTCAATCGTCACGTCCTTGCCGGTAGCCTGCTTGTAGCTGGCAGCAAAGGCCGGATTGACGCTGGCAAACAGCTCGCGGGCAACGTCATAGGAAGCGTTCAGAATCTTGTCTGCGTCCTGCGCCTGTGCGCCGGTTGAAACAAGTGCGGACAATGCGAGGCTCAATAGCGCGGCTTTTTTCATCGGGCGAGGCTCCTTCAAACCTGATGGCTCCTTTATCGCCCGGCGTCCAGCCCGGCTCCAGACGCAAGCTTGTCGTCCGAAGCACAAAAGCCGAACCAAACTTTCGCAGATTCCGCCGGGCGTAGTTTTTTTGTTCGCCCGCCCGATTGCGCAGTTTCAAAGCCTGAAAGCTGCCGCCCGGCGATGCCCTTCCAATCCCTCGCGCGCGCTCTGACGCACGGCATGGGGGGCAACTCTGGCAACACCTTCCTCATTCAACCATTGATGCGTGCAAACCTTGAGGTAAGAGCCAACCCACAGCCCACCCGTGTATCGCCCTGCCCCCATTGTCGGCAGCGTGTGGTTGGTGCCGCAGCATTTGTCGGAATAGACCACGCTGGCATTGGTGCCGATGAACAATGAACCATAGCTGGATAGTTTTTCCGCCAGTCCATGCGGATCCTGCGTGTGCAGCTGCAAATGCTCGGCGGCAATCCAGTCTGAATAGTGGATCATGGCCGCCTCATCCGCCGCCAATGCAATTTCGCCGTAAGTTTCCCATGCTGGGCGGGCCACTGCCGCGGTGGACAGTGTGGCCAGCTGGCGTTCCACTTCAGCCACCACCTCCCTGCCCAGCCTTTCACTGGTGGTGATCAGTCCAACGCGCGTGCGCACGTCATGCTCGGCCTGCGCCAACAGGTCTGTGGCAATCATTGCCGCATCCCCCGTATCATCCGCCAGCACATAAATTTCGCTCGGACCTGCCAGCTGGTCAATGCCAACTCTGCCAAAAACCTGGCGCTTGGCCTCGTTAACATAGGCATTGCCGGGGCCAACGATCTTGTCAACCGCAGGAACTGTTTCCGTACCATAGGCCATGGCAGCAATGGCCTGCGCGCCCCCCACCCGGAAAATGCGTGTCGCGCCGGACAAATGGCAGCCGGCAACCATTGCCTCATGCGCGGTTGGCGGCAGACAGGCAATGATTTCAGAACACCCGGCAACAACAGCCGGAACAATGGTCATGACCGGGGCCGATAGCAGCGGATAACGCCCGCCCGGCACATAGGCACCAACGCGGCGAATCGGAATGATCCTGTGACCAAGATGCAGCCCCGGCAAGGTTTCAACCTCAAGCGGCAGCATGGTCTGGCGCTGCGCCTCGGCAAAGCGGCGCACCTGCTCAATGGCAAACTCCATATCCTCGCGCGCTTCCGCATCCAGCCGGGCCACGGCCTGTGCCTTGTCTGCCTCGCTGACCTCAAGCGAATCCGGCGCCATGCCATCAAAACGCTGCGAATAGGATGTCAGCGCCGCGTCACCATCACGCGCAACATCTGCCACCACCTGCCGAACTGTGGTTTCAATTTCGCTGCCATCGACCTTGGCGCTTGCCAGTGGCGCTTTGATATGGGTGATGCCTGACGACAGAGAGGTATCGGAGCGCGGTGACGACATGGTGAAATCCAACTGACAATGAGAAGACAGCCATTGCTTGGCACCCAATCCACCGGCTGCCAATCCGCCCGAAGGCACATGTTGAATATCCTCACCAGAGGGTGCAAATTAATGTTTGATATTTGTGCAGTGCAATTTCTGCCTGTGCAGAAAGCAACGGGAACTGGAGAAATGCGATGTCTGCCATTGGCCAGGGATTGCGGGAAATGCGCAGGCGCAGGCAGCTTTCCACAAGGCAGCTTGCGTTGCGATCAGGCATTTCGCACTCAACGATTTCGCTGATTGAACGCGACCGCCTCAGCCCATCCGTGGATACGCTGAGCGCTATTCTGGAAGCGATGGGCGCCACCATGAGCGGCTTTTTCTCGCAACTGGCGGCGACCACGCATTACTCGCCCTTCTATCGGGGGGATGATCTGCCGGAGGCTGGCCGGCCCAACAGCATTTCCTACCGCATCATCGGCATAAACCACCCCAATCGCAGTCTGTTGATGCTGCATGAAACCTATGCGCCCGGCGCAGACACCGGCCAGCCCTTCAACCACGCAGCGCAGGAGGCCGGAGTGGTTGTGGAAGGCGCAATTGAGCTGACCGTGGGCAGTGAAACACAGGTTCTGGAAACCGGAGACGCCTATTACTTCGACAGCCAGATGCCTCACCGCTTCCGCAATTGCGGCAATGGACAGGCCCGTATCATCAGCGCCGTCACGCCACCCACCTACTAGTTTCGCTGATATTTTGCGCGGTGCAAGATCAAAAACCGGGCAATATGGTGCGGTGCTTTGGATAGAAAATTCAACGGGCGGTTTTCGAGGCTGCGCTTGAAGGCTTCTTTGTGGTTCAGTTGGCGCATGGGCTGAACATGAGGAGACGGATTTTCCATGAAGAAACTCACACTTTGCGCCTTGGGCGGGCTCATTGCCAGCGCGCTGGTTTCCACCGCCAGTGCACGCGACCTGACTGTTGTGTCATGGGGCGGCAATTATCAGGATGCCCAGCGCGAAATCTACTTCAAGCCTTTCGCAGAAAAGACCGGCAAGCCTGTTCTGGAAGAATCCTGGGATGGCGGCTATGGCGTTATTGCCGCCAAAATGGAAACCCGGCCGGCCAATTGGGATGTGGTGCAGGTTGAGGCGGAAGAACTGGCGCTGGGCTGTGCCGACGGCCTGTATGAAACGGTTGACTGGAATGCACTGGGTGGTGAGGACAAGTTCATTCCCTCGGCGGTTAATGAATGCGGCGTTGGCGCCATTGTCTGGACAACAGGCCTTGGTTACGATGCCGACAAGCTGACAACGGCGCCGCAAAGCTGGGCAGATTTCTGGGATACGGAAAAATTTCCCGGCAAGCGCGGTTTGCGCCGCGGCCCGAAATATGCGCTGGAATTTGCCTTGATGGCGGATGGCGTGCCAGCCAAGGATGTCTATGAAGTTCTGGCCACCGATGAAGGTGTGGATCGCGCCTTCAACAAGCTTGGCGAGATCAAGGGCGATATTGTCTGGTGGGAATCCGGCGCGCAGCCGGTGCAGCTTCTGGCCTCTGGTGAAGTTGTTATGGCCACGGCCTACAACGGGCGTTTGTCCGGTATCAACAAGACAGAAGGGCGCAATCTGCAGATCGTCTGGCCGGGCAGCATCTATGCCGTGGATAGCTGGGTTGTGTTGAAGGATTCGCCCAACAAGGATGAGGCCTTTGACTTCATCAAATTTGCCAGCGAGCCTGAAAACCAGTCCAAACTGCCGGAATACATTGCCTATGGTCTGCCAAATATCGCAGCCGGGGAAATGCTGTCGGCAGAGGCTGCGGCGGAGCTGCCAACCGCTCCACAAAATCTGGAGGGCGCAATCACGCTCGACACAGAGTTCTGGATTGACAACATTGAAGAGTTGAACACACGCTTCAATGCCTGGCTGGCCCAATAAGCCGGGGTTAAAAAGGACGGCGCGGCAATGCGCCGTCCCCAAAAATGATAATGGAGCATCCGGGCCGCATGATTGAACGCTCATTTATTCATCTGGAAAATGTTTCGAAAAGCTATGGCCCCATGCAGGTGGTTGAAGGGCTGGACCTGCAGGTGAAAAAGGGTGAGTTTCTTAGCCTGCTTGGCCCCTCAGGCTCCGGCAAAACCACAATTCTGATGATGCTGGCAGGCTTTGAAAGCATCACATCGGGCGCCATGTGGCTGGACAATCAGAAAATCAACGAGTTGCCGCCGCACAAACGCGGTATGGGCGTGGTGTTTCAGAATTACGCGCTGTTTCCGCATATGAGCGTGGCGGAAAATGTAGCCTTTCCGCTGCAGATGCGCGGGATGGGCAAAGCGGATATTGCGGCAAAAGTAAAAACCGCGCTGGAACGGGTGCGGCTTTCGCATCTCGGTGACCGCAAGCCCTCGCAGCTTTCAGGCGGGCAGCAACAGCGTGTGGCTTTGACCAGGGCGCTGGTGTTTGAGCCGAAGGTCATTTTGATGGATGAGCCTCTGGGCGCGCTGGACAAACAGCTTCGCGAGGAGATGCAGCTTGAAATCCGCGAGTTGCATCGCCGGCTTGGCCTGACCATCGTGTTCGTCACTCACGATCAGTCGGAAGCGCTGACCATGTCTGACCGAATTGCCATTTTTGACAAAGGCAAGATTGCCCAGATTGGCGCACCGGCGGATGTTTATGACCGGCCACAAAACCGGTTCGTTTCGCAATTCATTGGCGAAACCAATCTTCTGGAAGGCGTGGCAGCCAGTGATGGTGCGGGCAATCTTGTCATTTCCATCAACGGTGAAGGGGCTGATCCCGGACCTGTGGTGACCACCCACGCGTCAGAGGCATCGGTGCGGCCTGGCAAGGTTGCGCTGTCCATTCGCCCGGAGAGACTGGTGCTGAACCGGTCGGAACCACATGCCAACCGGCTGTCGGCCGTGGTGCAGGACGCTGTGTATCAGGGCGACCATATACGCCTGCATCTTGCGGCAGAGGGCCTGTTGCTGGTTGCACGGGCTGAACGCGCCTCAGGCAGTTTTGAACCTGGGCAGGCGGTGGAAGTTTCCTTTGATCCTGCCGACTGCGCGGTGTTTGCAGCATGAACGCGGTGCCGCTCTCCTCCCGCCTGCGCGCAGGGCTTCTGGTTCTGCCAATGGCGCTGTTTCTGGCAGTGTTTTTTGTCTGGCCGCTATGGACCATGACCACGGTGGCCGTTCGGGATGACGCCATGGCCGGCGCCCTGCCGCGCACAATAGCCGTGATTGACGCGTGGGACGGCAATGCGCCGCCCTCTCCCGAAATTCAGACGGCTTTCATGACCGATCTGCGCGAAACCGACAACTCCACGCTGGGACCAGCGGTGCGGCGGCTGAACAGTGCGGTTTCCGGTTTTCGCACATTGATGGGCAAAACCCAGCGCGAAGCCCGCGAGATGGACCCGACTGCCCCAGTCGACATGGTGGCAATTGACAGCCGGTGGGGCGAACCCGCTTTCTGGGCTGCCATACAAACTGCAGCCTCGCCCTATACTGACCGCAACCTTTTGGCGGCGGTGGATCTGACACGCAATGATGCGGGGGAAATTGTTCGGGCACCTCCCGGAAGCTCGGCCAATGGGCTGATCATCTGGCGCACATTTTCCATCGCCGGCATTATCACGCTGGCCTGCGTGGCCATCGGCCTGCCCTATGCCATGCTTGCGGCTTCCGTAACCGGCTGGAAACGCACCGTGCTGCTGCTTGCGGTGTTGCTGCCCTTGTGGACATCGCTGCTGGTGCGCACCGCCGCATGGTTCATCCTGTTGCAGGATCAGGGGCTTATCAACCGGTTCCTGATCGATATCGGGCTGATTTCCAGCCCGTTGCCGCTTATATTCAACCGCGCCGGCGTTATCATTGCCATGACGCATGTTCTGCTGCCCTTCATGGTGCTGCCAATCTTTTCGGTGGTTAACGCCATTCCCAAGAACCTCATGCCGGCGGCGGCCTCAATGGGGGCAACTCCATTGCGGGCCTTCTGGCGGGTGCTTCTGCCACTCAGCCTGCCGGGCGTGCTGGCAGGCTCGTTGCTGGTGTTCATGGTGGCCATTGGCTACTACATCACGCCGGCGCTGGTGGGCGGGCCAAATGATCAGATGATCTCCTCCATCATCGCATTCTACGCTCTGCAAACTGCCAATTGGGGCATGGCGGGCGCGCTCGGCATCATTCTGCTGGCTGTCACGACCGTGCTCTACATCGTCTATAACCGGCTCTCGCGCGCTGGCTCACCGGTGGGGGCGTAAACATGCGTGTTGCGCAAACCATTTTCGGCATTGCCATTGTCGCGTTTCTGCTGCTGCCACTGGTGGCAATTCTGCCGCTGGCCTTCACATCGTCAATTTTCCTCAACTACCCGATCCCGTCTTTCTCCACCCGCTGGTTCAGTGAACTGGCAACGGCAAATGCCTGGCGTTTGTCCATCGTCAACAGCCTCATCATCGGCAGCGGAGCTACATTGCTGTCTGTTGTTCTGGGCACGCTGGCGGCTTTGGGCCTTTCTGGCCGAGCGCTGCCCTTTGCGGGATTTTTTCGCACGGTGTTTCTGTTGCCAATGGTGGTTCACGCAGTGGTGCTTGGCGTTGGCCTGCAAATTTCCCTGTCCAGAATCGGGCTGGCCAGCACCTATCTTGGCGTTATTGTTTCCCATGCCGTGCTCTGCGTACCCTTTGTCGTGGTCAGCGTGTCCACCGCACTCGCGGGCATAGACCGCACAACACTGCGCGCAGCAGCCAGCCTTGGCGCCAACCCTGTCACCGTGTTTCGCCGTGTCACCATGCCGCTGGCCATGCCCGGCATTGTCACCGGAGCGGTGTTTGCCTTTGCCACATCACTGGACGAAGTGGTGCTGACGCTGTTTGTTGCTGGCCCCAACCAGCGTACGCTGGCACGCCAGATGTTCTCTTCCATCCGCGAAAATATCAGCCCCGCGGTTGCTGCTGCGGCTCTGCTGCTGATCGTCGGAACGCTGCTGCTGGCAGCATTGGCGGCGCTGTTGCGCTGGCGACAACAAAGAGCGCTCGTTACAAGCTAACAAGGTACATGAATTGCATATAAATCCGGTGTAGGCCGCTATTGGCAACACACCGCATCAGAAAGGACGTTCAATGTCATCGGCTCTTCCCAACTCCGTCTACGCGAGAGACGTTGAGTATATTCTTCACCCGGTCACCAACGCACGCAAGCATGAGGAAGTCGGGCCAATTGTCATTGACCGTGGCGAAGGCATTTATGTCTACGACGATCGAGGCAACAAATATATTGAGGGAATGGCCGGGCTGTGGAGCGTTGCCGTGGGCTTCGGCGAAAAGCGCATTGCCGATGCAGCCTACCGCCAGTTGCAGAAACTGCCTTACTATCACACCTTCAGCCACAAGACGAACGCGCCATCTGTTGATCTGGCTGAACGTCTGGTGAAAATGACCCCGGCCAGCGTCAACCGGGTGTTTTTCACCAATTCCGGGTCCGAAGCCAATGACACCGTCGTCAAGCTGATCTGGTACTACAACAATGCACGTGGCAAACCGCAGAAAAAGCGGTTCCTGGCGCGGACCAACGCCTATCACGGCATTACCATGGTGTCCGGCTCGCTCACCGGCCTGCCAGTCAACCATCGCGATTTTGACCTGCCGATCATCCCTGTCACGCACCTGACCTGCCCGCATTACTGGCGCAATGGTCTGCCGCAGGAAACCGAGGCGCAATTTACCGACCGGCTCATTCAGGAGTTGGAAGACACAATTGCCAAAGAGGGCGCAGACACGATTGCCGCCTTTATCGGTGAGCCGGTCATGGGCGCTGGCGGCGTTATGGTGCCACCGGAAGGCTATTGGCCGCGTGTGCAGGAAATCTGCCGCAAGAACGATATTCTGTTGATTGCCGATGAAGTTATTACCGGCTTTGGCCGCGTGGGAACGACATTTGCCTGCGAGCATTTCGGCATTGAACCGGATGTGCTGGTGACATCCAAGCAGATTGCCTCGTCTTATGCGCCGCTGGCCGCGGTGATCATGTCAGACGCGATCTATCAGGTGATTGCCGACAACACCGCCAAAATCGGCACGCTTGGTCATGGCTTCACCACCACGGGGCACCCTGTTTCCTGCGCCATTGCCAATGAAAATCTGGCAATCATTGAAGAGCGCGGCCTTATTGAAAACGCCAGAGTTTCAGGCGCGGTCTTGCAGGAAGAGCTGGCAAAGTTTCGTGACCACCCGCTTGTGGGCGAAGTGCGCGGCATCGGGCTGATTGCCGTGGTGGAACTGGTGGCAGACAAAGCCAACAAAACACGCTTTGACCCGGTTGGTAAAGCGGGCGCAATCCTGTTTGCCAAAGGGCATGAGCATGGGGTGATTGTGCGCGCCATGGGCGACCAGATTGCGTTCTGCCCGCCGCTGATCATCACGACGGACGAAGTGCGTGAAATGGTCAGGCGCTTTGGCGCGGCGCTGGAAGATACCTATGCTGCACTTAAGGCAGATGGCGTGATCTGAACAAAAAGCGGGCCGGAATTGCTCCGGCCCGCTTTCCATATCAACCTGTATGAACTCAATTATCAGGCAGCGTTCAACCCTGCTTCATCAACTCCGCAAAGATTGACGACCAGACCCAGCTGCCGCGCCAGTTCTGCCTTTGCCAATGCGCAACGGTCCGCATCCCCGGCACTCAGGGCATAGGCAACCTGAATGTGGTTAGCCTTGTGCTTGGCCATCATCTGATCGCGGTTCACACCTGTCAGAACGCCGTGCATCATCGGCCATTCTTTATTGGTCAGGTTCCAGCGCCGCTGGGTTTCCTCGTCCGGCAATGCAATGGCGCGTCCGCGACCAATGTCGATTTTCAGAACGCCATCTTCAATAAACACCCGCGACCAGACAATTTCACCCGGCTTGGCAACACCACGCAGGGTGCCGCCGCCAAACGGGAAAAACATTGGCGGCTGGCGCATGCTGTCGCTGCCTTTCCATCCGCCTTCGTGGTGTGCGGGTGGTGCAGCGCCTGAAATCTCAAAGGTCCAGACAAATTCGTCGGTGGAACCGGTCGGGTCAAAGTCGCCCCAACGCAAATCATGCAAGGTGGTTTCCACCGGCTGACCAAGCGCTCGGTGAATGCGATTGGTCATCACCGCGTCGAACCCCGCGCATTCATCCACCTCGTTGAAATGAACGATCGCCTCGCCTTGCCGGATAACCTTGCCGGCCGCATTACGCACATCGGGCCTGTCATCATTGTTGAGAATGCCCTCAACCAGATCCGATGCCGGCAGCAGGTCTTTCAATCCCTGCTGGTACTGAATGCCAATGGCCTCACAGCCAAAAGTGTCGGCCAGCCGCACCGCTGCAATGTACATCTTGCACTGGGTCAGCACCTGATCTTCGGTCAAATGCTGCGCCGGGTCTGTACCAAGATGGAAGGTCATGCCGCGTTCCAGCATGGCATCATAAACTGCGCGCGCGTCCGCATCGCTAACCTGAGTTGTCGCGTGATACAAAGTGGACTGCGACAGACGCTCCTTGAAAAAACCCAGCGGCATCAGCAGTTCATCCGGCACAATGGCATTGTACATGCCCATGCAGCCTTCATCAAAAACGCCAAGAATAACCTTGTTGCGCCTGAAATCATGCGCAAGGCGGTCTGCAAGTTCGGCAATGTCAGCCTTAACCCCGGCTCCGGTGTAAGCAGAAACATGGCTGACATCATGCACGACCGGTTGCCCATTCAGCCAGGCACGCAGTCGCTCGGTGAAATAGTCGTCTTCAAAGGTTTCGCTCCAGAGCGTGGCATAATCCACCCCGGCCTTTGTCAGCGAACCATTCAGATTGAGCATGCCAACAAGGCCGGGCCATTGCCCGGACCAGTTGGCCACGGTGAGAATTGGCCCCTTGTGACTGGTCAGTCCGGCCAGCACGTGATGGGAATATTGCCAGACAGATTCGGCAATGATCACCGGCACATTCGGGTCCAGCACCGCAAAGGCATCCATGCCTTCGCGCTGCGATGCCAGAAAGCCATGCTTTTCTTCCGCCTTGTAAGGATGCCCGCGCCGGATCTCAAAACCCATGGACGCGACGACTTCGCCCAGTTTTTCTTCCATAGCCGACTGTGCCGGCCAGCATTGAACATTGGCGGATGGTCGCAAATCACCACTGGCGAACAGAACGATTTCCTTGCCGGACATTTGTGTAACTCCCTCAAGACATCGACCCGCCCTGATTGATTCCCGCAGGTCGTTGCTACCTTTAATTCAGTCTGACAAAAGAGCGAAATGCTTTTCGTATTTATGGAGCGCCTTCCCTTGATCAACCGACCACGGAAAGCGCCCCAGACACCTCAATTAAATGAGGTTTCACATCTGAATCGTGTTCTCTTCAAATGTGAATGCCGTTTGCTTAGAAAACAGAGATTCACTCAACCGGCCAGACAGATTGCAGCTTTTCGCCCGCCAGAAGCCTGTCACGTGCGCTGGCCTCGTTAGCACCCAGCGCATCCGCTGCGTCTGCAACATCGCGCAGCCTTGCCTTGGGAATGCAGACAACGCCGTCAATATCGGCAAAGATGACATCGCCCGGCGAAACAGTGACCCGGCCGATTTTCACCGGCACCTGTGAACGTTTCGGCTCTTTTTTGCCGGTTACGCCAACCGGGCTCGGCTCTGTGCCGAACAGCGGATAGTCCAGTTCCTTCACCTGCGCCAGATCGCGCACTGTTCCGTTGACGATGGTGGCGGCCGCACCACGTGTCTTGGCGCCGCTGCTCATCAGTTCACCGGTGCATGAACCACCTGCGCAAGATGCCTCGCACACCAGAACCCCGCCCTTTGGCGTGTTGTCGATGGCATGGTGGTAAACATCCTGCGGCTCTCCCTTGCGGTCTGAAGGCTCAAACTGCACCGTTACGGCCGGGCCGCAGACAATGGCGCCGGGGGCCAAGGAACCATGCAGGGAAATGCCTTCCAGATGCCCCCAGAGGCCCAGATGCTCCATGCTGTCATGGACATCGCCGGAGTACCATTTTTTCAGCCGTTCAATGGATGCCCAGTCGGTATCGGAATAATCGAAATCAGTCATCTTTGCCTTCTTTGCGATTGGCGTTTTCAATGGCAACACGCAGATAGGCTGCGCTGTTGTCGATCTGGGCGCGCATCAGCGCCTTGGCTCCAGCCTCGTTGCGCGCAACAATCATCGCGTAGATATCGGCATGCTCAACATAGGCTGCCTCCAGCGACTTGCTCGGCACGCGGCTTGTTACTCGAATGACTTCGGTGATCAGACCCGACAGATTGTCGTAAAAGACAGACAGGATCTTGTTGTCGGTTGAATGCACCAGCGCCAGATGAAACGCAGCATCGGCCTCGATGAAGCCGGCAAAATCCTGCGTGTCCCGCGCAACCCGCATGCCATCCAGCGCTTGCTGCACTTCATCCCGCAGGGTGCACTCGCCAGACGTCAGCAGCCCCACCACCTCGGTTTCAATCATGCGGCGAGCAACCATAAGCTGAATGAGATAGGCCGGATCACCGGCAAACAATTGCCGTACGGTCACCGCCAGTGTGCCCATGAACTCGTCCACATCATCGCGCACCACAGTTGTGCGCTCACCATGGCGTCTGCGAACCAGCCCCTTGGTTTCCAGAATCTGCATGGCCTCGCGCACAGAGCGGGTGGATACGCCAAAATCGCGCGAAAGCTCACTCTCCGACGGCAGCTTTTCGCCAATCGGCAGGTTACCTGAAAGAATCTGCTCTTCCAGCGCAGCAACAACTGACAGATGCAGCTTGTCGCGATTGCGCGGCAGTTTGAAACTTCCTGCCTCAGCCATTCCGATACCAACTATTGTGTAAGGGCATCTGCCCGGTGTTCACAGCAACTTTGCCTTTCGAAGAATCAGAAAGGCTTTTCAGTCCTGTGTTTGAACGCAATTTCAGACGCAAAACGGTTCCCCCCACTTCATATTGCGCAGCCTGCCGTCATGCGGGCTAGCATTCAGGATGACAAGAGCGTGTTGCATTCTCTCTTGACGAATACTCATGACATAAGTCATATGTCAAGAGCTAGACCAAGGGTTGAGAGAGAATCGACAGCGCAATCTGCGATGAAATCCTTCGGTTTCGCCAAGATCGGGCGGACAGCAACCGCTGATAGCAATGGAGGGATGCACGTCCGGCCATGACTCATGAGGAGGCAGGGCGAGGCGGCTCAATGGAGGAACTTATGATTGGACGTTTTTTACGCCGGGCCGCTGGCGTGGCAGCACTTGCAGCGCTTGTTGCAGTACCAGCCACCATCGCCAAGGCACAAACTACGGCAGAAATTTCTCAGAAGGGCAAAGTCACCATCGGCGTGCTGACGGGCATTCCGCCGTATGACACGGTTGATGCATCAGGTCAGACGGATGGCTTTCTGGTCGACATTGCCAAAGACATTGCCGCAGCGCTTGGCACACAGCTTGAAATTGTGCCGGTGAACAATGCTTCCAGAGCCGCTGCGCTGGAATCCGGCCGGGTGGATCTGCTGGTTGCACACATGACCGCAACGCCAGAGCGCGCCAAGGTTTTCCAGATGACCAATCCGTATGGTGCGTATGAAATGCGTTTCGTCGCCGCCAAGGATATGCCGCTGACATCGCTGGATGACCTGAAGGGCAAGCGCGTTTCAGTTCCCAAGGGCAGCACGCAGGACGTCGCGGTTAGTGGATATGGCGTTGAAGGCCTCGAAGTTGTGCGTTTTGACGATGACGCGCTGGCGATGCAGGCTTTGATTTCCGGCCAGGTGGACGCCACGGCAGCCGTTGCCGCCGTTGCCAACGACGTGATTGCCAAGCGCAATCTCGACAACCTTGAAGTGAAGAGCGAAGTACCGATTTTCACTCTGTACTGGTCAATGGCCACGCGCAAAGACGCATCGGAACTGCACCAGTGGCTGAACAACTTCATTTACTATCAGGAAGTTACCGGCCGTCTTGACGAGCTGCACAACAAGTGGATTGGCACGCCAATTCCTGGCGGCAAGCTGCCGACATTCTGATGATATCAGGCATGTGCCAATGGCGGGCCGGCTCTTTTGCCGGCTTGCTCACCCCGTGGAGTTAATTCCCGATGGCCTACGAAATGAACTTTGCCCCGGTACTGGCCCGTGCGCCGGAACTGGTGACAGGCACAATCAACACCGTCACTCTCTCTGCGCAAGCTATTGCAATCGGGCTGACCGTTGGGCTTTTTGTGGCGCTTGTGCGGGTAAACGGGCCGCAGTGGAGCAACAGGCTGGGCGCGTTTTACGTCGAAGCCTTTCGCAATACGCCGCTTCTGGTGCAGCTTTTTCTCATTTACTTCGGCCTGCCCTATACCGGACTGCGGCTGGATGCCAATCAGGCAGCCATATTTGCCGTGTCACTGAATCTGGGCGCCTATTCCGCGGAAATCTTCCGCGCAGGACTGATCGCCATTCCAAAAACGCAGATTGAGGCGGGTCTGGCTCTTGGCATGTCGCGGCTTCAGGTGATGCGCTATGTCATCATCGTGCCGGCCCTGCGCATTGTCTACCCTGCCCTGACCGGGCAATTGACCCTGACGCTGCTTGGCACATCCATCGTTTCAGCCATTTCCGCCAATGAGTTGACCATGGCTGGTGCAACGATTGAATCGCAGACATTCCGCAGCCTTGAAACCTTTCTGGTCATTGCGGCGATCTACATCACCATCACTTTCGCCTTCCGCTTTGTCTACTGGCTGTTTGGCCTGTGGCTGTTCCGACGCCCGACCGCAACCGGCAGCGCAGCGTCCGGCGTTACACTCAAACTGCGGGAGTCAGGCTCATGATCCAGTCTTTCGGCTGGCCCAGTGTCCAGTTCCTGATCCAGGGCCTTTACTGGACAATCGGCCTTTCACTCATAACCTTTATCAGCGGTGGCTTCTTTGGTCTGATTTTTGCCATGGGCCGTGCGCTAGGGCCGCGCTGGCTGCGCCTGCTGATCGCCGGCTATATCCAGCTTGTGCAGGCCACACCCCTGCTGATCCTGTTGTTTCTTGCGTTTTACGGCCTGAGCTTCATGGGGCTTTACTTCCCGCCCTTTGCCGCAGCAGCCATATCGCTGACCATATATGCCACGGCGTTTCTGGCAGATATCTGGCGCGGCTGCATCGAGGCCATCCCTCGTACGCAGTGGGAAGCAGCAGACGCATTGGCAATGAACGGCCCGCAGAAACTGCGTTACGTCATTCTGCCCCAGGCGCTGCGCATCTCGCTTGGGCCGACCGTCGGTTTCATGGTGCAGATCATCAAGAACACCTCGGTCACAGCGCTGATCGGCTTTGTCGAACTGACCCGGGCCGGGCAATTGCTGAACAACATGACCTTCCAGCCATTCCACGTCTTTCTCACGGTAGCCGCAATGTATTTTCTCATTTGCTACCCGCTGTCGTGGTGGAGCGAAAAACTAAAGGAGCGGAAAAGTGCTGGCGCTACGCATTGAAAACCTGAAAAAATCCTTTGGTGCCGTTCAGGTTCTCAAAGGCATCGACATGACCGTCAACCTGGGCGACGTGGTGGCCGTCATTGGCCGCTCCGGCTCGGGCAAGAGCACAATGCTTCGCTGCATCAACGGTCTGGAAAAGTTTGAGAGCGGCAGCATTGAAGTTGCCGGCCACAAGGTTGATGGCACAACCAGCCACCTGCGTGCATTGCGCCGCGAGGTTGGCATGGTGTTCCAGAGCTACAATCTGTTTCCACATCTCAACGTTGCCGAAAACATCAAACTGGCACCGCGCGTGGTCAAACACGTGCCCAAGGCTGAACAGGACCAGCTGGTCGAGGAAGTGCTGGCCCGTGTTGGTCTTTCGGAAAAAATCGGCGCTTACCCGGATGAGCTTTCCGGTGGGCAGCAACAACGCGTTGCCATTGCCCGCTCGCTGGCAATGAAGCCGAAGGTTATGCTGTTTGACGAAGTCACGTCGGCGCTGGACCCCGAACTGACCGGGGAAGTGCTCAAAACCATGGCCGAGCTGGCAAGTGAAGGCATGACCATGGTGCTGGTCACGCATGAAATGGGCTTTGCGCGCCGTGTCGCCTCGCACACGGTGTTCATGAACGAAGGCCGGGTCTGGGAGCAAGGCCCGTCCGAACAGATCTTCACCAATCCGCAAACGCCGGAACTTCAGAGCTTCATAGCGCCTGATCTGAAGTAGGCGGTTGCCTCATCATTTGCAGATATCCCGCCGGTCTGGCGACCGGTGGCGCACTCAAGGAGAAACACGTGCCTGTGCCAGAGAATACCCAACTCATGGAAAAGCTGAAGCGTGGCGAAGCCACATTCGGCTCGACATTTTACACCGGCTCCACCACCGCCATTGAAGTGGCTGGCAACTGGGGACTGGACTTTGCCTTCATCGACGCGGAACACACGCCGGTGAACATTGACACCCATATGGAAAAGCTGGTTCTGGCTTCGCTTCTGTCGGGCATTGCCCCGCTGGTTCGCGTGCGCGGAACCAACGAATGGGACATCCGCAAAGCCCTGGAAATCGGCGCCACCGGCGTTATCGTCCCGCAGGTTGGCACCGCTGATCAGGCTCGTGCAATTGTTCGTGCAGCCAAGTTTCCGCCTTATGGCCGCCGTGGTGGCGACGCGTCCTGCCGGGCCGCCGGTTTCGCCGGACCGGGCTTTCAATGGTCCGCTTACATGGAGCATGAGAACGCCAGCAAGCTGATCATCCCAATGGCTGAGAGCTATGAGTTCTTCGACAATATCGATGAAATCCTGGATGTTGAAGGGCTGGATGTCATCAACTTCGGCCCTGCTGACTATTCGATCTCGCGTCGCATCTCGATCGACTATTCCATGTCGCATCCGGAAGTGGACGAAAAGCTGTCCGAGCTGATCGAAAAATCCCATGCGCGTGGCATCAAGGTCATGGCGCCATGCATTCCGCCGGTCGCGGAAAGCGTTTCCGCCCTGAAGAAAAAGGGCGTGGACATGATCATCATGGGCAATGACGTGATGTTCCTGAACGAGGGCAACCGCCGCGCGCGCGAAGCCATCGACACCGCCAACAAAACTGCCTGAACCCGGAGTTTGCAGATATGACGGATATTTTCAGCATCAAGGACCGGGTTGCGGTGGTGACAGGTGGATTGGGTCAATTGGGTACCCAATTTTCCAAGTCGCTGGCGGAATCCGGTGCCAAGGTGGCCATTTACAGCCGCCGCCCTTTCACACGCGAACAGATTGCCGACAAGTTTCCCGGCCTTGAAGACCGCATCAATGTTTATGAAGCCAGCGTGACCGACAAGGCCGGACTGGAAGCTGCCACCAGCCAGTTGATTGAAGACTGGGGTGTGCCGCATATTCTGGTCAACAATGCCGGCATCGACTCCAAGCCAAATGGCTCTGCTGAGCAGAATGCGCCGTTTGAGGTCTATCCGCAGCATTACTGGGATGAAATCATTGAAACCAACCTGACCGGCGTTATGCTGACCAGCCAGGTGGTTGGCACCAAAATGGCTGAAAAGCAGCGCGGCTCGATCATCAATGTCGGCTCGATCTACGGTCTGGTTTCGCCCAATCAGGCGCTTTATGCCTATCGTGAAAAGCGCGATGGCATACCCTTCATCAAGGCTGCGTCCTATGCGGCATCCAAGTCGGGCCTGATCAATTTCACCCGCTATCTTGGCACCTACTGGGCCGAGAAAAAGGTGCGCGTGAACCTGATTTCCTTCGGCGGCGTTAAAACAGCCGCTTTTGACAAGGAATTCACCGAAGCGTTTCTGGAGCGGGTGCCTATGCGCCGTCAGGCAGAGATTGACGAGTATAACGGCGTTGTCCGCTTCCTCGCTTCCGATGCCTCTTCCTACATGACCGGCTCGAACGTCACGGTCGATGGCGGCTTCACCGCCTGGTAAAAACATTGAGGCTGGATGCACAACGCATCCGGCCTCACCCTATTTCAAATGCGCCGTTCTGCGGCGGTCAGCGTGTTTTGCAACAGGCAGGCAATGGTCATGGGCCCTACCCCACCCGGTACCGGAGTTATGGCCCCGGCCACTTGCGCAGCCTCGGCATAGGCGACATCGCCGACCAGACGCCCCTTGGCCGCCTGTCCTTCCGGCGCAAGGCGGTTGACCCCGACATCAATCACCACTGCCCCGGGCTTTATCCAGTCTCCACGCACCAGTTCCGGCCTGCCGACAGCAGCGACGAGAATATCTGCCGTGCGGCACAGCTCCGCCAGATTGCGCGTGCGTGAATGCGCCATCGTTACCGTGGCATTGGCGTTGAGCAGCAATTGTGCCACCGGCTTGCCAACCAGATTGGAGCGGCCAATCACCACCGCATGCAGGCCGGAAAGATCTTCAACCGCCCGGCGCACCAGAATCATGGCACCGGAAGGCGTGCAAGGCACCAGCCCCGGCAATCCTGCCAGCAAACGCCCGGCATTTTCAGGGTGCAGGCCATCGACATCCTTGGCCGGATCAATGGCCAGAATGACGGGACCTGCATCCAGATGTCCGGGCAGAGGCAATTGCACCAGAATACCGTCTACAGCATCATCGTCGTTCAGTTGCTGCACCAGCGCCAGCAGCGTTTCCTGATCCGTATCTGCCGGCAGCCGATGCGCAAAGCTGGCCATTCCGGTTTCCTTCGTCTTCTGGATTTTGGAGTTAACGTAGACTTCGCTGGCCGGGTCATTGCCAACCAGCACCACAGCCAAGCCAGCCTTGCGACCCACGCGCTGCTCAAACCGGGCTGCCGTGCCCGCCAACTCGGCCCGCAATTGGGCCGAAACCGCCTTACCATCAATAATGGTTGCGCTCATTCTCAAAAACTCCTCGGGCCGCCTGCGATACAGGTGGCACCCATTATTCAGTCATGGAAAACAACAGTCTTTGCGCCGTTAAGGATGATGCGGCTGTCGAGGTGCCAGGCAATTGCGCGGGAAAGCACCCGCCGCTCAATATCCCGCCCCTTGCGCACCAGATCCTCTGGCGTGTCGTGATGCGAAATCCGCTCCACATCCTGCTCGATGATCGGCCCTTCATCCAGATCGGCGGTGACATAATGGGCCGTTGCGCCAATGAGTTTGACTCCGCGCCGATGCGCCTGGTGATAGGGCTTTGCCCCCTTGAAGCCCGGCAGAAACGAGTGGTGAATGTTGATGCAGCGCCCTGCCAGCTTGGCAGCCAGGCCATCAGACAGGATTTGCATGTAGCGCGCCAGCACCACCAGATCGGCGCCGCTTTCCTGCACAATCTTCCAGACGTCCGCCTCCTGCTCCAGCTTGGTCTGTCTGGTTACCGGCAGATAGTGAAATGGAACACCGTCCAGATCCAGATGATTGTATGTCTCCCGCGGATAGTTGGCGACAATACCGGCGATGTCCATTTGCAGTTCGCCAATGCGCCAGCGATACAGAAGATCAGCAAGGCAATGGTCGAATTTGGAAACCAGGATCAGCACTTTCTGTCGCGCGCCGACACAATGCACTGCCCACTCCATGTCGAATGGCTGTGCAACATTGCCGAAACTCGCCGTCAGTTGGTCGGCATTTTCGGTGCCATTGACCAGGCTGAAACGAACCCGCATGAAAAACCGGCCCGTTTCCTCATCATCATATTGATGGGCTTCGCGTATATCGCCACCATTTTCAAACAGATGGCGTGACACGGCAGCCACGATACCCGGCCTGTTGGGACATGAAAGCGTTAGCGTGTACTGATTGGACAGCATGGCGGCTCCGGCGTTTTGTTGCGCTGCCTATAAACCATTGCCGCCCAATATAGAACCGCTTTTACAAGTCCGTTCACCGCCGCTGATTGTACACATCGATGCAGACAGCGCCCAGAAGCACGATGCCTTTGATAACCTGCTGATAATCAATGCCAATTCCCAGAATGGACATGCCGTTGTTCATCACGCCCATAATGAATGCGCCAATGACGGCTCCAACCACCTTGCCCACGCCGCCATAGGCAGACGCGCCACCAATGAAACAGGCGGCAATAACATCGAGCTCAAAACCCAGACCCGCCTTGGGCGTTGCCGTGTTCAAACGCGCAGCAAAGATCAGCCCTGCCAGCGCCGCAAGCACACCCATGTTCACAAAGGTCAGAAAGGTCAGTCGCTCGGTCATGACGCCTGAAAGCTTGGCCGCTTTCTCATTGCCGCCTACGGCATAAATCTGCCGGCCGATTGTGGTGCGGTTGGCCACGAAGGCATACAGCGCAATCAGCGCCACCATGATGAGCAGGACGTTCGGCAGGCCGCGCAGCGACGCCAGAAGGTAAGTGAAGTAGGTGACAACAGAGAACAGCACGAAATTCTTGAATACGAAAAAGCCGTAGGGCTCTGTCTCGGTGTTGTGCCGCTGCTGGCGCGATCTTGTGCGGAAATTCAGATAAACCAGAGCCAGCGCCAGCCCGGTGCCCAGAATAAGAGATGTCAGTTTCAGACCCGGCGTTGCGAAAACGTCCGGAATGAAGCCGGACGAAAGCCGCTGGAATGTGGTCGGGAACGGGCCAACGGATGCTCCGCCCAGAACCGCAAGGCTCAAGCCCTTGAACACCAGCATGCCGGCCAGTGTGACAATGAAGGACGGGATTTTCAGATAAGCGACAAAATAGCCCTGCGCCGCGCCAATCAAACCGCCGATGCACAGGCATATGGCCACGGCAATGATGGCATGCACGCCGTACTGAACCATCAGAACCGCCGCAACCGCGCCGATGAACCCTGCCACCGACCCCACAGACAGGTCAATGTGGCCGGAAACAATGACCAGCAGCATGCCCAGCGCCATGATGACAATGTAGCTGTTCTGCAAAATCAGGTTCGTCAGGTTCAAAGGCCGCATCAGCGTGCCGTCGGTCATGAACTGGAAAAAGATCATGATTGCGAGCAGCGACAACAGCATGCCGTAATCACGAAGATTGTTCTTGAGGAAGCCGTTATAGCTGCGCGCTTCCGGCAGCGAGGCTGTCTTGTCGCTCATTGCACGGTCTCCTTGCGCATGATTGCACGCATGATTTTTTCCTGACTGGCTTCTTCGCGGCTGAACTCGCCAACGAACATGCCCTCATTCATCACCATGATCCGATCGCAGATGCCCAGCAGTTCCGGCATTTCCGACGAGATCATGACAACGCCTTTGCCGCTGTCGGCAAGGTCGTTGATGATGGAGTAGATTTCGTATTTCGCACCCACATCAATGCCGCGTGTCGGTTCATCCAGAAACAGCACCTGCGGGTTGGAAAACAGCCATTTCGACAGCACAACTTTCTGCTGGTTGCCGCCCGAAAGTTTGCCGGTTTCCTGGTAGATGCTGGATGAGCGAATGCGCATTCGGTCCCGGTAACTGTTGGCCACGCGCAACTCTTCCACATCGTCCAGAACACGGTGGTGAGAAACCCCGGCCAGATTGGCCAGCGTTATGTTCTTGCGAATATCTTCATCCAGCAGAAGGCCCAGTTGCTTGCGATCTTCCGTTACGTAAGCCAACCCGGCGGCAATGGCCGCGGGCACGCTGGAAAGAGTGACCGGCTGGCCTTTTATCCAGGCACTGCCGGAAATATTGTGCCCCCAGGAGCGGCCAAAAATGCTCATGGCAAATTCGGTACGACCTGCCCCCATCAACCCGGCAATGCCGACGATTTCCCCCGCCCGCACCGCAAAATCCACATTGCGCACCACTTTGCGGTGGGTGTGCTGCGGGTGAAACACTGTCCAGTCCTTCACCGCAAAAATTGTCTCACCAATTTTTGGTTCACGCTTGGGAAACCGGCTTTCCAGATCGCGATCCACCATTTTGCGAATAATTTCGTCTTCTTCCACAACCCCGGCATGGCAATCCATGGTGGCCACGGTCTTGCCGTCTCGAAGCACGGTTATGCGGTCGGCAACGCGGGATATTTCATTGAGTTTGTGGGAAATCAGAATGGATGAAATGCCCTGGGCCCGAAATTCCATCAGCAGATCCAGCAAGGCATTCGAGTCAGATTCATTCAGGCTGGCTGTCGGTTCATCAAGGATCAACAGCCGCACTTCCTTGGAAAGCGCCTTGGCAATTTCCACCAATTGCTGCTTGCCGACACCAAGACTGGTGATCAGCGTGTCAGGGTTTTCCTTCAGGCCCACCTTACGCAGCAACGCGCGCGAGCGCTCAAACACTTCCGACTGGTCGATAATGCCGAACTTCGCCGGGGCGTTGCCGAGAAAGATGTTCTCGGCAATCGACATCAGCGGGATCAGCGCCAATTCCTGATGAATGATAATGATGCCAAGGGCTTCGGAATCATTGACCGTGCGGAAATGCCGTTCCTGGCCCTCGTAGAAAATCTCGCCTTCATAGGAGCCATGCGGGTACACCCCCGACAGCACCTTCATCAAGGTGGATTTGCCAGCGCCATTTTCGCCCACAACCGCGTGTATTTCAGCCGGCTGCACCGTTAAATTCACTTCAGACAGGGCTTTCACGCCGGTAAAAGCCTTTGAAATGCCACGCATTTCCAGAATAGCACTCATTGCTGACGCTCCGTATTGGAGAGAAGGCCATGGGGCGGCGGGTGCCGCCCCTCAGCTTGAGCCTATTTAAGCTGGTCTTCGGTGTAGTAACCGCTGTCGACCAGAACTTCCTTCCAGTTGTCCTTGGTTACAACAACCGGCTTCAACAGATAGGAGGGCACGACTTTGACACCATTGTCATAGGTGGTGGTGTCGTTAACCTCTGGCTCTGTGCCAGCCATAACTGCGTCCACCATATTCGCGGTCACCTGCGCCAGTTCGCGCGTGTCTTTGAAAATGGTTGACGTCTGCTCGCCTGCCAGGATGGATTTCACCGACTGCACTTCGGCATCCTGCCCCGAAACAATCGGCATTTTCAGGTCTGCCGAGCCATAGCCAACACCCTTGAGCGATGACAGAATGCCGATCGACAGCCCGTCATATGGCGAGAGCACAGCGTCCACCTTCTTGTCATTGTAGAAAGCCGACAGAATGTTATCCATGCGGGCCTGTGCGACGGCCGGGTCCCAGCGCAGGGTGGAAACCTTATCCATACCCATCTGGCCGGACACCACCACCATCTTGCCACTATCAATCAATGGTTGCAGCACACTCATGGCGCCATCATAGAAGAAATAGGCGTTGTTATCGTCCGGAGAGCCGCCAAACAGTTCAATGTTGAACGGGCCCGCTTCGGTTTCCGCATTCAGGGCATCCACAATGGATTGCGCCTGCAAGACACCGACCTGAAAATTGTCAAAAGTGGCGTAGTAATCAACATTGGGCGTTTCGCGGATCAGCCGGTCATAGGCGATGACCTTCACATCCATGTCGGCAGCCTGTTGCAGCACATCCGACAGCGTGGTGCCGTCAATTGAGGCGATGACCAGCACATTGGCGCCCTTGACCACCATATTCTCAACCTGGGAAAGCTGGTTGGGAATATCGTCATCGGCATATTGCATGTCGGTTGTATAACCGCGCTCCTGCAGGATCTTCGACATGTTGTTGCCATCGTCGATCCAGCGGGCAGAGCTTTTTGTCGGCATGGCAATGCCAACCAGGCCCTTGTCCTGCGCGGCGGCAGGCGTAATAACGGACATGCCGAGCGCCAGCACTGCCGCCCATTTGAGAACAGTTTTCATTTACACCTCCCATTAACGGCCGCACCATGCGGCGCGTTGTGCCAACCCGTTTTTGTTTTTATCGGGTCTGGCTGAAACCTGTGTGCCTACTCCCCTGCAAACGCTGCGTCATAAGCGGCCACAGCCGCCTTTGCATTCAGCGCCACCTGCGCTGCCGGCATGCCCGGCTTATACAGGCTTGATCCAAGGCCAAACGCCCGCACACCAACATTGGCATAGGCCTGAAACTGGTTGTCAGCGACACCGCCGACCGCGCCGATGACGGTTCCGGATGGCAGAATTGCCGAAATTGCAGCAATTCCAGCCGGGCCGAGCACACTGGCGGGAAAAAACTTCAGCGCCGATGCTCCGGCCTTGCATGCTGCCAGCGCCTCTGTGGCGCTGAACACGCCGGGCATGGTTACCATGCCCTGTTCCGACGCACGCTGGATGATAGCTGCATCAATATTGGGGCTGACCATGAGGCGGCCACCAACATGCGCCAGCCGATCCACGTCTTCCACCTGCAGAACCGTTCCCGCGCCAATGTAGTGCGTTTCAGGTGCCAGTCGTACGGCTGCCTCAATGGAGCGAAAAGGCGCCGGTGAATTCAGCGGAATTTCTATTGCTTCGAAGCCTGCCTCAATAAGGCCGCCCACCACAGGCTCTACCTCATCAAATGTCAGTCCGCGCAGAATGGCCACCAGATTGCGCTTTAAACCGGGCCATGCAATGCGCTCTTGCATCATTTACCAACACCTTCCACACCATGAATTCTCAATGCAGCCCGCATGAGCCCGCGCTGCACGCAATCATCTGCATCCAATACGGTTATATGCTTGAATCCGGCCACGTCCAGAGCCTGGCGATATGCCGCTGCGCCGGGACCTGCACCAATGAGGCACAGTGTGCCGGGGCGCTGATAAATGGACAACGCGCCAGCGATCTCCATCCCGATCAACAGACCGGAAAGCCGCGCCATGTTGTCTTCGGCCGGCCGCTGCTCCAACAGCCAGCCTGCTCGCACTCCGAACAGCTTGTTGCTCAACTGTTCCGGTGCATTCAGGCTTTCCACCACTGCCTGCGCAAATGCTTCTGAATGGGGCGCTACAGCTCCCGCTCCTTCCAGCGCCGGACGCAGCACCGAGGCCGCACCGTGGCTCAGATGAGCAAACAGCTCTCCGGTCATGAAGGTGGAAAAGCCGGAAAGCGACCCGTTTGCCACCTGCGCCCATTTGGTATGAGTGCCGGGCATCAGCACCAGACCATCGCGCAGGCCTGCGCCAAGCAGTTTGGTCTCCTCGCCCCGCATGACATCAAAGCCCTGTTCGCCGTGCTGGCAGACTCCGGGCAAAATGTGAATCCGGCGTTTTTGCCCCGCAACCGGGCTGGCATGAAGTGCCAGGTCTTCCAGCACCAGAGGCGCAGGCAGATAGGCGGCCTCGAGCCAGCCACCGCGTGCGCCAACCATTCCGCACATCACAACAGGCACGGTATCCGGCACCTGCAATCTGGCAAGGTGCTGGTCGAGAATATTGGCAAAACCCTCCCGCGCGGCGAGTATCAGTCCTTCATCGCTGCGCCGTTCTGCCAGCACCGTGCCATCTGTGGCCAGCAGCCACAGCCGAAAGCTGGAGGTGCCCCAATCCACCGCCACGCAAAATGGCGCATCGGCTTTTGCTGCGGAGTGATTTTTATCAGTGGTTGTCACGCGGCACACCATGCGTCTGTGCAATGCGCTGATAGCGTACAGCCGGCTCCAGCACAGCGCCGGTTTCCATCTGCCCAACCACGCCACGTTGAATTTCCTGCCATGGAGTCTGATGCTCCGGATATTGATAACCGCCCGCAGCTTCCAGCGCCTTGAAACGTTCTGCAAGCTCCTCATCGGAAATCAGAATGTTGGCACTGCCTTTGGCCAGGTCAATGCGCACCCGGTCACCGGTTTGCAGAATGGCCAGGCCGCCACCCACCGCGGCTTCTGGTGAGGCGTTCAAGATTGAAGGTGAGCCGGAGGTGCCGGACTGCCGGCCATCACCAATACAAGCCAGTGATGAAACACCCTGTCGGATCAGATAATCCGGCGCGCGCATATTGACCACTTCAGCCGCACCTGGATAGCCCACCGGCCCCGCACCGCGCATGAACAGCACTGTGTGCTCGTCTATGCCCAATGCCGGGTCGTCAATGCGGTGGTGGTAGTCTTCCGGCCCGTCAAACACCACTGCGCGGCCTTCAAAGGCTTCCGGATCATTCGGATTGGACAGATAGCGGTTGCGGAATTCCGGCGAAATAACGCTGGTCTTCATGATGGCAGAGCTGAACAGATTGCCACGCAACACCAGGAACCCGGCCTGCGCCTTCAGAGGCTTGTCAAATGTGCGAATGACATTCTCGTCTTCGATAACGGCACCGCGGCAGTTGTCGCCTATCGATTTGCCGTTGACGGTCAGGGCATCTTCCTTGATGAGCCCCTGCTCCATCAACTGGTTGACAACCGCTGGCACACCACCCGCATGATAATAATCTTCCGCCAGATATTCCCCGGCGGGTTGCAGGTTGACCAGAAGCGGAATGTCATGGCCGTAAGTCTGCCAATCATCAATTTTCAGATCCACGCCCATGTGCCGTGCCAGCGCGTTGAGATGAATTGGCGCGTTGGTTGAACCGCCGATTGCAGAGTTAACCCGAATGGCGTTAACAAAAGCATCGTGGGTCAGAATATCGGATGGCTTCATGTCCTCGCGAACCATATCGACAATCCGCAAACCGGTGCGGTAGGACATTTCCTGCCGGTCCCGGTATGGCGCGGGGATTGCCGCAGAACCCGGCAATTGCATGCCCAGCGCCTCAGCAAGCGAGTTCATGGTGGAAGCCGTGCCCATGGTGTTGCAATAGCCGGTGGATGGTGCGGAAGAAGCAACCAGCTTTACAAAGCCCTGATAATCGATTTCGCCCTTGGCCAGAAGTTCTCTTGCGCGCCAGACGATGGTGCCGGAGCCCGTTCGTTCACCGCGGAACCAACCGTTCAACATTGGCCCGACAGAAAGGGCAATTGCCGGGATATTCACTGTGGCGGCGGCCATCAGACAGGCAGGCGTGGTCTTGTCGCAGCCAATGGTCAGGACAACGCCATCCAGCGGATAGCCGTAGAGGATTTCCACCAGCCCAAGATAGGCAAGGTTCCGGTCCAGACCGGCTGTCGGCCGCTTGCCGGTTTCCTGAATGGGGTGCACCGGGAACTCGATGGCAATGCCGCCTGCTTCACGAATGCCCTCACGAACACGGGTCGCCAACTCAAGGTGGTGCCGGTTGCAGGGTGAAAGGTCAGAGCCTGTCTGCGCAATGCCGATGATCGGCTTGCCGGACTGCAACTCTTCCTGGCTCAGGCCAAAGTTCATATAGCGCTCGAGGTACAGCGCTGTCATATCCACATTCAGCGGATTGTCGAACCATGCTCTGGAACGCAGCTTGGTGGGTGAATTGTTGGTCAGATCATGGCTCATGTCATTTACACTTCCGTAAAGCAGCGTCTGTAAGCGGCTGGTTCAAACCGCGTCTTCAAATGGCTCAACCGTCTCGCGCCTGCCGATCAGGAACGCGTCGGCAACATGCACAAGCGGTGTCAAATCAACATCACTTTCGCCCCGGCGGATCAGTTCGGCAAAATGGGCATAAATACCGGCATATTCAGCATCAACATCGGCAACCTGCGTTTGTCCTGCAACCTGAAGGATCTTGCCACCCTCGTCCACCCGCACTTCGCCAAGGTCGGTTTCCAGCACAATGTGCCAGATCTGCGGACCAAGTTGCCGCCAGTCCAGATCCACCGTGACCGCCAGCCCATTGCCATCCTGAAAGCGCATGGTGGCGGCAATCGGCGTGTCGCGGTTGGATGGAAACTGCAACACCGCCTGATCCAGAAACAGGGCTTGCGGCAAGATGCGGGTCAGAATGGACAGGGCGTTGATGCCCGGGTCAAACACACCAAGCCCGCCCGGCTCCCATATCCATTGCTGGCCGGGGTGCCACTGTCGAACATCTTCTTTCCACGCCACATGAGCACTGGAAATTTTAGCCCGCGCCAGCACCTGCCGCGCCGGCTCCACAGCGGCAGCATGGCGCGAATGCCACGTTGTGAACAGGGAAACGCCGTTTTCGATTGCCAGCGCCTGCAACGGTGCAATTTCCGCCACGGTAGCGCCGGGCGGCTTTTCCAGCAGCACATGCTTGCCCGCACGCAACGCCTGCGCCGCCAGAAGGTGGCGGCCCTGCGGTGGCGTGCACAGGGCAACCGCCTGCACATCCGGTGCTTGCTCAAGCATGTCGTCAAGCGAGTTGAAACTGGCAATGCCGGGCAAGCTGGCATTGCGGCTGGCAATGGCCGCCAGTTCAAATCCGGCACTGGCCGCTATTGCAGGCAGGTGCTGATCTCTGGCGATTTTGCCAAGCCCAACTATTGCAAGCTGAACCGGCTTCACATCAGATTCCTTCAGGAAACAGTGGAGAAATTGCTGCGGAAAACAACAGGCGATATGTGTCCTGCGCGATCATGGTTGCACTGCCTTCTCCCGCATTGGACTTCTTTTGAGCCCTTCCAAATCATTTAGTATGACTAATACTCGCAGCGCCGATGCGTCAAGTGCCTGAGCTAGCCAAGTTTGGCGGCTAATTTCAAAAAAATATGCAAAATCAACCTAGGGTCGGTTGCAAATTTCGTGTCGCCTTTGAAAAATAATACAGATAATTATTACGTAGTACTTTTTAAAAAAGGAGGCAGGGGCGGATGAGTTTGCTGCAAACCACCATAACGGGGCGCGCGCTTCGCACCAGTCATTCTCAGGTTGTCAGTGTTCTGGGTCAGGAAATTGTCAGCGGCATTTTTGCCGAACATGCAATTCTGCCGGGCGATGCAGAGCTTTCAGCCAGATTTGGCGTGTCGCGCACTGTGCTGCGCGAGGCGATGAAAACCCTGTCTGCCAAGCGGCTGATTGAACCCAAAGCCAAAGTCGGCACCAGGGTTCTGGAGCGGTCCGAGTGGAATTTGTTTGACGCCGACGTGCTCGGCTGGCGCTTTCTGGGCGGTGTTGATGAAACATTCATCGACGATCTGGCCGAAATTCGGTTGGCGCTGGAGCCAGCCGCCGCGGCCATGGCCGCACGCCGCGCCAGCAGCGAGGACATTGCCCACTTGCGTGAAATTGCCGACAGGTTCTATGACCCGTTGCACACGCGTGAGAGCATTGCCCGCGTGGATCTGGAATTTCACGTCGCAGTTCTGCAACTGTCGGCCAATCCTTTCATGCGCTCCATCGGCGCGCTGATTGAGGCGGCGTTGTCGGTGACATTTCGCCTTTCATCCCCCGCAGCCAGCCCGCAGCACATCACCGAATGTGCGGTGAACCATATGCGAATTGTGAATGCCATTGCCGCGCGCGATGAAGCGGGCGCACGCAGCGCGATGGAAAATGTGATACACCTTGGTGCCGAGCGCACACGAGTTGCCCTGCACAATATTGAGACGGCACAGGCATGAAGCAGGCTCGACAGGAGCCGTTGTTTGGTCTGACGCGCATTTTTTCAAAACTGGGCATTGCTTCCCGTACGCAGGCAGAGGCCATGGTGCGGGCAGGCCGGGTGGCGGTGGATGGCGTCGTGGTCAGCGATCCCGACAAGCGACTGCCCGTTGCCCCTGACAGAATAACGCTGGATGGGGAGGTGATTGTTGCTGCGGAAAAATTCCATCTCATGGTCAACAAGCCACGGGGGCTGGTAACGACGCTTTCTGACCCGGAGGGACGGGATACAATTTACCGTTGCATAGAAGGGCTTTCCTTGCCGCATGTTTCTCCGGTCGGCCGGTTGGACAAGGCCAGCGAAGGGCTGATTTTCATGACCAACGACACGCTTTGGGCCCAGCGATTGCTGGACCCTGAGAGTGGACCGGACAAAATCTATCATGTGCAGGTGGATTGCGTGGCGGATGAAGCTGTGGCGGCGCGCCTGCGCAAGGGCGTGATGCATGACGGCGAAATCATGCGTGCCAAGGCAGTGAGGATCTTGCGGCAGGGCCAGCGCAATTCATGGCTGGAAGTTGTGCTGGATGAAGGACGAAACCGCCAAATCCGCCGCCTCCTTGCGGCCCAAGATATTGGCGTTTTGCGGCTGGTGCGCACAGCAATTGGACCTGTGTCTCTGGGCGATCTTGCAAAAGGTGCAGTGCGCCCGCTGACCGCTGCGGAACTTTCGGACATTGAACGGAGTTTCAGAGCCGATCACCCCAAAGCGTGAAGCGGTCTAACTCTATCGGTCAATCACCCGCCTGCAACATCCAGAGTTATGAAATTTTTGTTAACAAGACCAACTTTCGATTGACATTCACGCAATATTACAAGCATTTATAATTATCGAAGGGAGGCCCAGATGTACGAACTAGATTGTGCAGGCGTCATACCCGGATGCACCCGAATCATCAGAGCAGAAAGCCAGGCAGAAGTTATTCGCCGGGCTGTGGTTCAAGCCAAGCAACTCGGCGTTGATACCATCACACCCAACCTGATGGATGCATTCCGCAACCGGCTGACTGAAGCGTCAGTGCATTAAATAAAGCCGACAGATGTTTACGGGCTAGAGTGTTTCGCAGTGCGAAAATGCTCTAGCCTTTCGTTTCTTGGCGTCATTGCTTGTTTGCGGCCGCGATCAGACGGTCGAGCTTTTCCAGAAGCGCCGACTTTTGCAGCGCAAACCCGCTTTCAATCCAGCTATGGCGCAACTGCCCCATCAAAATTCCCAGTTGCGGGCCAGCGGGCACACCTGCGGCCATCAAATCCGCCCCAGACAAGGGAAAACTGGCGGGAACAAAACTCTGCGCCTGCTCCAACCTGTGTACGAGCTGTGGCAACATTGCCAAAGCCTGCGGATCTTGCACCAGCTTCGCCCGCATCGCGGCAATATCCAGTTGCAAACGGTCCTGAAGCGCTTGCCTTTCCCCATCATATAGCTTTGCCTGGAAGGCCGTTTCGGAAAGGTTGGCTGGCAGCGTCCCAAGCTCGGCAAACTCCACCAGACGGTTTTTCTCGGCTTTGGAAAAGCGCAACCTTTTGGCCAGCGCGTCCAACCGCTGACTGTCTGGCGGCACGATGGCCATCAACCGCAAAAGCGGGTCTGCCTGCCAGCCGAAATGGCGCTCTGCCTCGATCAGTGGGTGCACGGCATCGATGCCCCATTTGTCGCTTTCCGGCAAAATGGTTGAAAGCACACCAGCCTGCCGCATCCATAACAAAGCCCGGGAAGGGTCCGGCGCAGCAAGCAGCTTTTTCAACTCCGCCCAGACTCGCTCTGCGGAGAGACCGTTCAGCTCGCCTTTCAGCCGCGCAGTGGCGCGGATGGCATCTGCGTCCGGCCTTCCCTGCCCGTACCAGGCAAAAAACCGGTAAAACCGCAAACTGCGCAAATGGTCTTCGTTGATGCGATCGGCCGCCTCGCCAATAAAGCGCAACGTCCCGCTCTCAATATCCGCCAGCCCACCGACCGGGTCATATATGGTTCCGGACGCATCCGCATAAAGCGCGTTGATGGTGAAATCGCGCCGCTGTGCATCCACTGTCCAGTCGCGGCCAAACACCACGCGAGCGCGGCGGCCGTCCGGCTCGGCATCAAAGCGCAGCGTGGTCACTTCAAAAGCACGCGAATTGCGCACCATGGTAACCGTGCCATGCTCAATGCCTGTTGCCACGGCTTTGAACCCGGCGGCCTGGCCGCGGCGAATGGTTTCCTGCGGCACCGCAGTTGTAGCAATGTCCACATCGGTTATAGGCTGGCCCAGCAAATGGTTGCGGATTGCGCCGCCCACAATCCGGGCCTCTTCGCCGTCAGAGCCGAGAGCTGCCAGCAGTGCCTGCAAGTCAGCGTCCTGCAACCATGCAGCCTCAATTCGATGCGTCATGCGTAAAACCTTTCGTATAGAACCCGTAAAATACCTGCCGTGACGCCCCAGATATAGCGATCACCAAAAGGCATTGTGTAAAAATGGCGCTCGGCACCGCGCAAATGCCGGCTTTCCAACCGATGGTTTGCAACATCCATCAAAAAACCCAGCGGCACCTCAAAAGCGTCTTCCACCTCATCGGGGTTGATTGAAAGACTGAATCCCGGCTGCACGATGGACAGAACCGGCGTAATTCGAAAGCCGGTACCCGAAATATAAGACGGCAAACGACCAATCGTCTCGACAAATTCCGGTGCCAGGCCTACCTCTTCCTGTGCCTCGCGCAATGCGGCCGCTTCCGGCGAAGCATCCTCCGGGTCAATCCGCCCGCCGGGAAAGGCGATCTGACCGGAATGCTGGCGCAAATGCCCTGCCCGCGTGGTCAACAGAACGCTGGCGGCTTCGGGCCGGTCTATAATCGGCACCAGCACGGCCGCCTCACGAGGGTCGGGTTGCTTTTTCAGCCATTGCCAATCCGGGTTCAGCACATGGTCACCTGCGCCGATATCCTCAACTCTGCCGCTGCTCGCCAGCAGGCGGGCACGCAGATCAGCAGTGGTTAACAGCATCAGATCCTCACTCGAATTCAGGCAATGAAAAACGTGCGCCTGAAGACCGCAGATACCAGCCCGCGGCGTCTTCTTCCAGCATTTGGGCAAGATCAAAGGCCAGCGCACGCGTCAGCCGCGCTTCCAGCCGCCCTCGAACCAGAACATAGGGTATGAAACTTCCCGCATCCGGCGCAAAGCGCAGAGGATGTGTGCTGTCAGCGGCCACAACGTCACCCACATTGGTGCGAAAAGTCAGGACCGGCTCTCCGAACTGAACATCCCGGGACATTTCAACTGCAACAAATGGAGAGTCCTCCACCCGTATTTCCAGCTTTTCAGCGGGCGTTACCAGATAGGTTGCGCCGTCGGCGTCCTTGCGCAGCACGCTCGAAAACAGCCTGACAAGCTTGTCACGAAGGATCGGGCTGCCCTCATGCAACCAAACGCCATCTGCTTGAATCAGCATATCAATTGTTCCGCAGCGTTCCGGATTCCACAGTTCAACGGGTGGCGCGGAAAGACCGGCCCGCTCTGCTCTGGCCACCAGTGCTGCCAGCCCGGATGAAATTTGCTCCGCGTCCTGTTCCGGGTTTTTCTTGCTTTGCGGCAAAACATCATCCTTCAGTAACGAAGCGGGTCTTCTCGTGCCGGTCTTATTTTAGCCGGTGTTACCCGTCACGAAATAGAGCATTTCCCGTTGGAGCGGAATCGCTGGATGGGCAGGACAATGCGTTGAAATAAAGAGCCAGAACGTTTCACATGATCGAAAGATCGCATGAAGCATTCTAATGGTCTACACCGGGACTTGCCAGACCCAGCAAGGCTCTCTCTCATGAGACCACAAACCGCCAGCCGCGACGGAGATCGATTGATGACTGTGATGGAGCCGCAAAACCCCGCCGCAGACCTGCGGGAGATCGAGGATATGGCGCAGACGGCGCTGTCAGATATTGCGGCCATGCGGGCATCCGTGGGCCGGGTCATATTCGGTCAGGAATCCGTTATCGAGCAGGTGTTGGTCACAATTCTTGCGGGCGGTCATGCGCTTCTGGTCGGGGTGCCGGGGCTGGCCAAAACGCGGCTGGTTGAAACGCTTGGCATTGTTCTTGGGCTGGATGGCAAGCGGGTGCAGTTCACTCCGGATCTGATGCCTTCGGACATTCTGGGCTCTGAGGTACTGGATCAGGCAAATGATGGCCGCCGCTCCTTTCGCTTCATTCATGGCCCGGTGTTTGCCCAGCTTTTGATGGCAGATGAAATCAACCGCGCCAGCCCGCGCACGCAATCGGCATTGCTTCAGGCCATGCAGGAATATCATGTCACGGTCGCGGGTGTGCGTTACGACCTGCCAGCGCCATTTCATGTGCTGGCAACGCAGAACCCGCTTGAGCAGGAAGGCACGTACTCGCTGCCCGAGGCACAGCTTGACCGTTTCTTGATGCAGGTGGATGTCACCTATCCGGATCTGGAAGCAGAGCGGCGGATATTGATGGCGACCACTGGTATCGACCAGGATTCAGCCGTCGCGGTGACATCGGCGGAAAGATTGCGCCAGTTGCAGCAGCTCGTGCGTCGCATGCCGGTTTCGGAAAGTGTGGTGGACGCCATCCTGTCACTGGTGCGCTCTGCCCGCCCGGGAGAAGGCAACAGCGAGGCCAATGCCCATATTGCATGGGGGCCCGGCCCACGCGCCAGTCAGGCGTTCATGAACTGCATTCGCGCCCGCGCTTTGTATGAAGGCCGGCTGGCTCCATCAGTGGACGATGTACGGGCGCTGGCCGAGCCGATTTTGCAGCATCGCATGGCGCTGAATTTTGCCGCGCGCGCCGAAGGAATAAGTGTTCGCGACGTTATTGGCACGCTAAGGCGCGGCATAGCGTAAGAGGGTTGGGCATGGCCGCATTAGGCGCTACACCGCCACTGACCGACAGCCAAGCCGCCCTGTTGCGCGCGCGGGAACGCGCAGCCCTGATCCCTGATCTGTTGATAGAGGCGCGGCGGGTTGTGGCCACGGTTACCACCGGTTGGCATGGACGGCGCAGACGCGGCACCGGCGAAAACTTCTGGCAGTTTCGCCCGTTTGTAGAAGGCGAATCCGTCGCCGGCATAGACTGGCGGCGCTCTGCCCGTGATGACTCGCTTTATCTGCGGGACAAGGAATGGGAGGCGGCGCAAACCGTGTGGCTGTGGGCTGATGGCTCGCCTTCCATGCAATATTGTTCAAAACTGGCACTGGTTTCCAAAGAGTCGCGGGCTCTGGTTCTGGCGCTTGCGCTGGCCGAGGTTTTGTCCCGGGCCGGAGAGCGCGTCGGCTTTCCCGGGGTGCTGAACCCGGTTTCCGCCAGGAATGCGGCAGAGCGAATTGCCGCCGCGCTGACCCGCCATCGGCCGGAGGGCGATATGCCGGACGGCCAAATTCGCAGGTTCAGCGAACTGGTGATGATCAGCGATTTTCTGGACCCGCTGGACAAGGTGTTGCGCACCACCAGCCATCTGGCGCAACGCGGCGTCAGTGGCCACCTGATATCGGTTTATGACCCGGCAGAGGAAGATTTTCCCTATGCGGGACGAACCGAGTTCCGCGATCCTGAGACCGGGGCGCGGTTGCTATCCGGCCGGGCGGATTCTCTGCGTGAGCAATATCGCCAGCTTTATTTCGCCCGGCGCGATGAGTTGTCGCGGCATTGCCAGCGCCTGGGGTGGAGCTTTTTGACCCACCGTACAGACCACCCGGCATCACAAGCACTTGTGCACATTCATGGCCGGTTGAGCGGCGGAACATTTTTCAACGGGTATGGTGGCTGATGGGCGGTCTGGCTTTCAGTTTCGGCGCACCGCTGGTTTTGTTGGGCCTGTTGTCCCTGCCGGTGATCTGGTGGCTGTTGCGGCTGACCCCGCCTTCGCCGGTGCGGGAGGCGTTTCCGCCCCTGCGAATTCTGTTGCAGGTGCTGAAAGCCGAGGAAACCCCGGCCAAGACCAGTTGGTGGCTGGTACTGCTGCGGCTGCTGCTTGCAGCACTGATTATTTTTGCGCTGGCCGCGCCTGTGGTCAATCCACGGCAAAACCTTCTGACCGGTGCCGGCCCGCTGGCACTGATTCTGGACAATGGCTGGGCGTCTGCCACCAGTTGGCAGTCGCGGCACGACACAGCCGCTGGGCTTATACGCGAGGCGGGAGATGCCGGAAGGCCGGTTTCGCTGGTGCTGACGGCAGAAGGGGCAAGCAATGACGCCACCCCGACAGAGGCTGCGCAAGCTCTGGAGCGGCTGGATGCAGCGCAGCCAAGACCGGTGCCCACCAACCGGCAGGCCGCCGCAGGCAGGCTGACAACGGCGCTGGCAGGACAGGGCGGCACCTCGCTGGCCTATCTGTCCGACGGGCTGGAAACAAGCGAGCGTGAGGCCGCCGCGGAAGAACTGGAAGCCCTTAGTGCCGAACAATTTCTGCTGTTCCAACCCGACATTTCGGCCATAATCGCCCTGACCGGCGTCAGCAATGCAGCAGATGCGCTGACGGTTTCTGCAATACGCGCTCCTGCAACCGGGCCCGCCACCCGGCAATTGCGGGCGCTGGACCGGCAGGGGCGGGAACTGGCCCGCACGGAATTGAGCTTTACCGGCAATGACACCACGGGTCAGGCAGGTTTCACCATTCCGGTGGAACTGCGCAATGATGTTGCCCGCGTGGATGTGGTCAACCAGCCGGATGCTGCCGGCACCCGGCTGCTGGATGAAAGCGCAAAACGCCGACGCGTCGCGCTTCTGGCCGGTGGTGATGCCTCATCCATGGCCCAACCCTTGCTGTCGCCGCTGTATTACATCACTCGCGCGCTGCAGCCCTTTGCCGATTTGACGCTTGCGCAGGATGCTGATCTGACGGCATCTCTGACCCAGATTCTGGAAACCAACCCGTCTGTTGTGGTGCTGGCGGATATTGGCGCAATGCCGCAATCAGCCGCACAGGAATTGACGCGCTTTGTTGAAGGGGGCGGCACAATCCTGCGCTTTGCGGGCCCGCGCCTTGCTGCGGCAGCGGCCACATCACCGCTTCTGCCGGTGCGGTTGCGTCAGGGCGAGCGGCAATTTGGCGGCGCATTGTCGTGGTCCGAACCGCAGAAGATTGCGCCAATGGAACAAGGCAGCCCGTTTTATGGCATCCAAGTGCCGCAGGACATTGTGGTGTCGCGTCAGATTCTGGCCGAACCCTCGTCCGATCTGGCAGGCAAGACCTGGGCCAGCCTGACGGATGGCACACCGATTGTTACAGCGGAAGCGCTGGGCGCGGGCGAAATCGTGCTGTTTCACATTACCGATGAAACAAGCTGGTCCAACCTGCCGATTTCCGGTGCCTTTGTAGAGATGCTGCGGCGCATTGTCATTCGCTCGCAGGCCGCAGGCTCCGCGCCGGGAGAACAGGCGGAAGCATCGTATCCGCCTTATCTGATGCTGAATGCGCATGGTGTGCTGACCCCTCCCGATTCCGAGGTCAAACCGCTGATCATCAGCGGCGGTGCCATGCCTCCGGTCAGCCGCGATGCACCCCCAGGCCTGTATGGTTCGGAGGACGGTTACATTGCGCGCAACCTGTTGAGCGCGGGCAGCACGCTGGAGCTGATGGGCAGTTTTGCCGCGACCGGCTCTGCCAGCACCCTGACCTATGAAACTCAGGAACCCGGCAATCTGGCCCCATGGCTGTTTGCCGCTGCACTGGTTCTTTTTGCACTGGATTGTCTGGCTATGCTTTGGCTGAACGGCGTGTTCGCAAGATTTTCCACCCGCCGCGCTGGCAGCGGGCTGGCCGTCATGCTGCTGTGCGCCAGTCTTTCGCTGGCTCTGGCCGGGCAACCTCTCGCGCAGGAAACCGACGACCCTGCCCTGCAAGGTCTGGGTGATCTGGACTCACCGGCGATTGTAGAGGCAACCCGAACCACGCATCTGGCCTATGTGCGCACCGGCGATGCCGGGGTTGACGAAATTTCCGAGCGCGGCTTGTATGGCCTCTCGCAATTTATCGGCGCAAAAACCGCGCTGGAGCCGGGAGACCCTGTCGGTGTGGATATCGCGGCAGACGAACTGGCGTTCTATCCCATTCTATACTGGCCGGTATCTGCCAAGGCGCCTATGCCCTCGGCACAGGCCATCGGCCGGATTGACGCCTATATGAAGCAGGGCGGCACAGTGCTGTTTGATGTGGATGAAGCGGCCATGCAGGATTTGACCGGCAATGGCGTATCCGCCGGGCAACGCCGACTGCGCGATATTCTGGCAGACCTGAACATTCCGCCGCTGGAACCGGTGAGCGGCGATCACGTGCTGACAAAATCCTTTTACATCATGAACAATTTTCCGGGGCGTCATACCGGGTCGCAACTATGGTCTGAAGCATTGCAGAGGCAGGATGGCTATGCCAACCGCCCCGCGGTGGCCGGCGATGGTGTTTCGCCCATTCTGATCACCGGCAATGATTTTGCCAGCGCATGGGCCGTGGATGACAGCGGGTTGTTTCTGTACCCGACTGACACGACCGATCCTGCGCAACGTGAATTCGCTTACCGTGCCGGGGTCAATATTGTGATGTATGTGCTGACCGGCAACTACAAGGCTGATCAGGTTCATATTTCAGCCCTGCTGGAAAGGCTGGGTCAATGAGCTGGAATATCGCCTTCGAGCCCTATTTCCCCTGGCCGGTTTTGCTGGCGCTGGCAGCGCCGGCGGTTTTGCTGGCACTGGCCTTGGCCGTGCTGCGGTTGCGTGGCAGCCTGTTGCGGCTGGCGGCCATTGCCGCGCTGCTTCTGGCGCTTGCCAATCCGGTTGTGCTGCATGAACAGCGGGAAAAGCTGCAAAGCGTGGTTGCGCTGGTGGTGGACCGCAGCCAAAGCCAGTCACTGGCCAACCGCTCTGCACAAACCGATGCGGCGGTGACGGCGCTGCGCCAGAGCCTTGGAGAACATCCGGAATTTGAGGTGCGCGAAATTGAGGCACGCAATGTGGCCGGTGGCAGTGAAGATGCTGGCACCGAACTTTTTCGCACCTTGGGCAATGCGTTGGCAGATGTTTCGCCGGGCCGCGTTGCCGGCGCAATCATGGTGACAGACGGCCAGGTGCATGACGTTCCGGCTTCTGTTGCGCAATTGGGGTTCAATGCACCGGTGCATGGCTTGATAACCGGCCTGCCGGATGAATTTGACCGGCGGCTGGAAGTGGTTTCGGCCCCGCGCTTTGCATTGGTGGATCAACCGCAGACGCTGGTGTACCGCATGCTTTCCGAGGGGGAGAACGCGCCACAGACACCGATGGATGTGCGCATCTATCTGAATGGTGATCTGATCGCTCGCCAGAATGCCGAGCCGGGACAGGAAATGCGCCTGCCTTTTCAGCTTTCACGCGCGGGCAACAATATTATCGAACTGGTTGGCGCGGAAGAACCAGGCGAAGTGACCGGCGTGAACAACCGCGCCATTGCCATGGTGGACAGCATCCGGGAAAATCTGCGTGTGCTGCTGGTTTCGGGTGAACCGCATGCGGGTGAGCGCACATGGCGCAATCTGTTGAAATCAGATGCTGCGGTGGACCTGGTGCATTTCACCATCCTGCGCCCGCCAGACAAGCAGGATGGCACGCCAATTGAAGAATTGTCGCTGATTGCCTTTCCCACGCGCGAACTGTTTGTCGAAAAAATCGATGATTTCGACCTGATTATTTTTGACCGCTACCAGCGGCGCGATGTGTTGCCTGCCTTGTACTACGATTACATTGCTCAATATGTCCGCAATGGTGGCGCAATGCTGATTGCCTCCGGGCCGGAATATGCCGGTAGTGACTCCATTGCGCTGTCGCCTATTGCTTCGGTTCTGCCCGCTTTACCGGTTGGTTCGGTCGATGAGCGGGCATTTCGCCCGGTGCTTTCCGAGCTGGGCCGCAAACACCCTGTCACCCGGGATCTGCCGGGGTCTGAACAAAGCCCTCCTGATTGGAGCCCATGGTTCAGAACGGTGGATGTCGGCGATATTTCCGGTCAGGCCGTGATGAATGGGCCGGAAGGCAAGCCTTTGCTGGTGCTGAACCGGGTTGGCGAGGGCCGGGTTGCGCTGCTGCTGTCGGATCACGGCTGGCTCTGGTCACGCGGGTTTGACGGCGGCGGCCCGCACGTGCCGCTGTTTCGCCGGCTGGCGCATTGGCTGATGCAGGAGCCGGAGCTGGAAGAAGAGGCACTGGACGCCACGGTCAGTGGCGCAACATTGACAATCAACCGCACGACTATTGGGCAGGATCCCGGCCCTGCCACGCTGATAACGCCGTCTGGTCAGACTGAAACAGTGCCACTTGCAGATCAGGGCAATGGCCGGTGGAGCGGAACTTTCAACGCTGAGGAACAGGGACTGTATCAGGCGGCAAGCGGGGATTTGCGCGCATTGACCACGGTCGGACCCGCCAACCCGCGCGAGTTTCAGGAAGCTGTGTCCACCACCGAGCGGCTGGCCCCTCTGGCAGAGGCGACATCTGGCAGTGTGAGGCGGCTGGTGGATGCCGGCGGCAATGTCTCAACACCTGACATCGTACCAGTTGCCGGGCGCTCCAGCGCATCTGGCAATGACTGGATCGGCCTGCGCAGCACGGATGAAACAGCCTTGCGAGGGGTCAACCGAACCCCACTTTTTGCCGGTTTTCTGGGGCTGGCTATCCTGCTTCTCGCGCTTTCATCGACATGGTATCGTGAAGGGCGCTGAACAGAAAAGACGGTAATCCCTCATGGTCGAAATTTCACTCGCCCTGCAAGGCGGTGGCGCGCATGGCGCTTTCACATGGGGCGTCCTTGATCGTCTGCTGGAAAGTGGCCGCTTCGACATGACCGCTGTCAGTGGCACAAGTGCCGGGGCACTGAATGCAGCCAGCCTTGTGACCGGGCTGGCCGCTGGTGGAGCGGATGCCGCGCGCGCCAATCTGGAAAACCTGTGGCGTCTGGTTTCCGAGGGGTCGCCCCTTGGTGCTGCCGAGCAGAATATGCCATTTTTTCCACTGCCACGGCCCGTGGTCCATTCCATGCTGGAGCGGATGAAAATTCTGGGCCAACTGGTTTCCCCGTATGACCCTGCAATGCCGAAAAGCAATTCGCTGCGTCCGGTGGTGGAACGCGCAATTGACTTTGCCCTGTTGCAGAGCGCGGCGACCATTCCAACCTTTGTTTCTGCCACCCGGGTGGACACGGGTGCGGCACGCATTTTCACCGGCGCAGAATTGACAGTCGATGCGCTGCTGGCCTCTGCCTGCCTGCCCGACTTGTTTCGCGCAGTGGAAATTGATGGCGTGTCCTATTGGGATGGCGGCTATATGGGCAATCCGGTTCTGAAACCACTTCTGGCAGAGGGCCGCGCCTCGGATTTGCTGATCATTCAGGTGACACCATTTCAAAGGGCAGAGGTTCCGCAAACGGTCGGCGATATTCTTTCAAGAATTACGGAAATCACCTTCAACTCATCCTTGATGCGGGATTTGCGAACGTTGACATCAATCCAGAAGCTTCTGGACGGACAGGCGCATTTGAACCCGGCCTTGCAGCATCTTGCCGGGTTGAGATTGCATATGATCAGCGCGGGGCCCGAAATTGGTGCACGCAGCAGTGCCGCCAAGCTGGACACGCGCTGGTCAGAACTGACCGGCCTTGCCAATGCTGGCAGAAAAGCCGCAGAGCTTTGGCTGGAAACCCATGGCAGCGACATTGGCCAGCGCTCGACGGTGGATTCGATGCTGGAGCCGTTTGTGTGAAACTTTTACGTTTCTGACATCATGCGCGGATCCGCGCCGAGATGCGTCCGCCAAAACCGTCCATTGCACCGGGTTTCAGCGGCAGAGCCAGTATCCGGTCCGGGTCAACCGGGCCGGGCATCAAAAGCGTGCCACGCGGAACGGGCATGTAGCCGAGCGGCATGTAGTAAGGCCGGTCGCCGACCAGAAAAATCAGTTCTTCACCGGCGGCCTTGGCCGCATCCGCCGCCTGCCCCATCAATGCCGCACCCAGCCCCTGCCCTTTATAGGCCGGCCGCACCGCCAAAGGGCCCAGCATGACAACCGGCCGCTCCCCGGCGCGAACAAGTGTCTGCCGCACAGAGCCCACGACCTTGCCGTTCAGGCAGACGACAAATGACAGATCATGAGCATGCGCCGTCATTTCCCGAACACGGGCAGCCGCGCGAGCAAACCGCCCCGGCCCGAAGGCTTCCGCTGAAATTTCCTCGACATCATGCGCGTGATGCGGGGCTTCGGTGCTGAACTCCAGTTCAGCGGCGTGCAAACTAAACAACATGGATGAATTGTTCCTGACAGGGATCACGAGACCGCCTGTCACTCCCTGCATCGGGCGTCAGGCGGCAGACAAAAGCACAGGCATCAGGGCACGAAGTGCCGCAGCCTTGCATCGTCGTCGCAACAGACGCATCAACATTCTCCATCAGATGCAGTTTCAAAAACGAGAAGCGTTTACCACGCAACCGACGCGCAGTCCATCGCCTGAGTGAAAACTGGCGGCGGTGTAACCGGAAAAAACCAGCGCTTTCAAACCGCATCATTTACGGCGGGGCGCAGTTTCGATATAGCCACTGTCAGTAAGCATGATGCCAGCATACAAGGCTACTCATCAATGGCGGTCTCCGCATCCAAAACCATTCTTAGCGCAAACGCTTCCAGCACGACGAGTGGGCGACTGCAAGCCGCTTTCCGCGATATGTCGCTTGCATTCTCCATGCGCGAGCTCTGGCTGTTTCTTGGCTGGCGTGATGTGCAGAAGCACTACCGCAGGTCAGTGCTCGGCCCTCTCTGGCTCACCCTTTCCATGGGTGTCATCGTCGGCGGCATGGGTGTTCTGTACTCGCAGATATTCCAGATTGATCCTGAACAGTATCTGCCTTTTCTGGCAGTTGGCTTCATTGTCTGGGGAATGATAGGCGGCGCGCTGAATGCCGCCTGCACCGTCTTTTCCAGCGCCAGCCACGCCATCCGGCAAATACGACTGCCTTTGATGGTCTACATCTTCCAGTTCACCTGGTCGCAGTTCATCACTTTTTCCCACAACTTCATCATCTATTTTCTGGTCATTCTGTATTTTGGCATCAACCCCGGCATTGGCGCATTCATGGCCATTCCCGGCTTGCTGGTCCTGGTCATCAATGTGGTGTTTGCCGCAATGATCCTGGGCCCGCTTTGCGCCCGCTTCCGCGATATGCCGATGATTGTGGGCAGCATCGTGCAGGTGCTGTTCTTCCTGACCCCGGTCATCTGGAATGCTGATCAGCTTCCTGACCGCGCATTCTTTGTGCATTTCAACCCGTTTTATCATTTCCTCGAAATCGTGCGTGCGCCACTGCTTGGCGGATCGGCGACCTGGTTCAACTGGGGTGCGGTTCTTGGCATCACGCTGTTCATGGGGGTTTTTGCGACCCTGTTTTTCGCGCGCTACAGAGCGCGGATAGCTTACTGGGCGTAATTCATGGCATCGATCCATCTCGACAATATTTCGGTTGATATTCTGGTGTTCGACGCCAGCAGCCGTTCGCTTAAAAACCGCGTTCTGGAAGCTGCAACCGGCGGGCAGATCCGCCCGCGTGAGGGCAATGGCAAGCTGTCTGTGCGGGCAATTGACGGCCTGACTCTGGACCTTCCCCATGGCTCGCGGTTGGGGCTGGTTGGCCATAACGGCGCGGGCAAATCCACAATCTTGCGCGTTATTGCCGGCATTTACGAGCCAACTGGTGGCTCCATGCGGGTAGAGGGCGATGTCGCGGCGATGTTCGACATCGGCTTTGGCATGGATCTGGATGCTTCCGGCTGGGAGAATATTATTCTGCGTGGCATGCTGCTCGGCTATACCCGCAAGGAAATTGAGGCGCGCTCGGAAGAAATCGGCGCGCTGACGGGACTTGGAGATTTTCTTGATATGCCTATGCGCACCTACAGCGCCGGCATGTCCACACGACTGGCCTTTGCAGTCTCAACCTCCATCACCCCGGAAATTCTGTTGGTGGATGAAGGCATTGGCGCGGGTGACGCGGCTTTTCTGGAACAGGCAAGACAGCGGCTGAATCGCTTTATAGGCGATGCCGGCATTCTGGTCATGGCATCGCATTCCGAAGACCTGATAAAGGAATGGTGCGACACCGGGCTTTGGATGGAACACGGAAAGATGCGAGGTTACGGGCCAATTGACGAGGTGCTGGAGGCTTACACCCGCTCTCGCGACTGACACGCAGGAGACATGACATGGGAATGCTGGTTGACGGAAAATGGCAGGATGTCTGGTATGACACAGCGTCTTCCAATGGCAGCTTCCAACGCAGTGTCACCAGCTTTCGCCACTGTATTACCCCGGACGGTTCACCCGGGCCGGAAGGACAAAAAGGGTTCCCGGCGGAAGCGGGCCGCTACCACCTTTATGTATCGCTGGCATGCCCGTGGGCGCACCGCACGCTGATTTTCCGCCAGTTGAAAAGGCTGGAAGATGTCATCAGCGTATCCGTGGTGGACTGGTTGATGGCAGACGAAGGCTGGGTTTTTTCCGACAGGCCGGGCGCTGTTCCTGACACTGTCAACGGCGCCGCCCGCCTGTACGAAATCTACCTGAAAGCCATGCCGGATTATACAGGACGGGTCACTGTGCCGGTGCTGTGGGACAAAGAAACGCAAACAATTGTCAGCAACGAGTCGGCAGACATTATCCGGATGCTCAATTCCGGGTTTGATGCCTTTGGCGATGCATCGCAGGACTTTTATCCTGAAGAACTGCGCGGCGAAATCGATGCCATCAACGAACAGGTCTACCACGCGGTTAACAACGGCGTTTACAAATGCGGCTTTGCCACCACGCAGGCCGCTTACGAAAAACCGTTTGCCCAGTTGTTTGAAGCGTTGGACAGTCTGGAACAGCGCTTGTCAAAATCGCGCTACCTGGTGGGTGATCGCGTAACAGAGGCCGACTGGCGGCTGTTCACCACCCTGATCCGGTTTGACGCAGTGTATGTTGGCCATTTCAAATGCAACCGGCAGCGTATTGCCGATTACCCCAACCTGTGGAATTACATGCTGGAGCTGTATCAGTGGCCTGGAATTGCCGGGACGGTGAATTTCCAGCACATCAAACATCACTATTACGAAAGCCACAAAACCATCAACCCGACGGGCATTGTGCCTGCAGGCCCGGAGCAGGATTTTCTCCAGCCGCATAACCGCGCGCGGCTGCCCGCAGGCTCACCAGAACGCGTCGCGCAGCCCCGGACTCTCTAGTTCCGCCAATCTGCGGCGTGTGGCTGGCGTTGTGTCCTCAGGAAGTTCGTGCAGGGCAAAGAAACCGCCTTCGGCAATTTCACGATCTCCCATATGCGGCGCGCTCTGGCGCACATTGTCCGCACGGAACATCAGCACATGGTCACGGCGAGATGCCGCCCGGTTGAAGTAAATCCCGATCAGTTCCATCGATCCATCGCAGAGCAGGTTGCCCTCTTCCGCCATTTCGCGGCGAGCTGCCTGTTCGGCAGCCTCTCCGGCATCAATGCCGCCACCCGGCAGGCACCAGCCCGGATAATAAGTGTGCCGAACCAGATAAATCTGCCCACTCGCGTCAAAGGCTGCAATACGGGTGCCAAGCGTCATGGGACGGGTGGTCAGAAAGCTCAGATGCAGGAGGCGTTGCAACAATCTCACGACGATATCACCTCCGGGGCCTTTTCAACCGCGTGCCGGTCACTACACTGCATGTGATGTTCCGACTCGCACATCTTTCCGACATTCATCTGGGGCCGCTGCCCGAAGTATCCTATCGTGAGCTCGCCTCCAAGCGGATCACCGGCTACATCAACTGGCAGCGAAACCGCAAGCGCGCCATGTTTGGCGACACTCTTCTGGAAATCGTTGCTGATATGAAGCGGCATCGGCCAGACCATGTTGCGGTTACGGGCGATCTCGTCAATCTGGCAACGCGGCTGGAGGTCGATGGCGCGCGCGAGTGGCTTGGAGATCTGGGCAAGCCGGATTGGGTTTCTCTGGTGCCTGGCAATCACGATGCTTATGTTCCTGGCGCGCTGGCTCGGGCTTTTCGTGAGTGGGACGCCTATATGCGCGGCGATGCGGGCCTGGAGCAAAATGACAAGCGCTTCCCCTATATGCGCATTCGCGGGCCGGTAGCCATTATCGGCACGTCCAGTGCCGAGGCAACAGTGCCTTTCATGGCCACGGGCAGTTTTCGCCGCAAGCAGGCACTGGCAACCGCAAGGCTTTTGGCGCAGGCCCGCGGTCTTGGCTTGTTTCGGGTTGTGCTGATTCACCACCCGCCAATTTCCGGCGCGGCGCCATGGTCAAAACGGTTGATTGGCAAGCAGTTTTTCTCCCGTGTTATCCATGATGCCGGCGCGGAACTGGTGCTGCATGGGCATACTCATCTGGACACGCTGTATTGGTTGCAGGGCCCGGGTGGCACGCAGGTTCCCGTCTGCGGCGTACCATCTGCCAGCCAGAATGCCGGACATCGCAAACCCGCCGCCCGTTACAATATTTTCGAGATTGAGGGCGGACCCGGTGAATGGTCGCTGACGCAGCGTGAGCGTGGCTACACAATGGATGGGGCGAGAATTGACTGGGTTCGCGAGCGGCAGTTGTTGAACAACGGAACTGCTGTGGATGCACGGCCTCGGGTGGACCTGCCACCTGCCCGCCGCGAAGAGGACAACGTTCCTTCTTGAGACGGAAACACCTCTGGAACAAGCGGTCTGATTTGTTTGCGCCAGCAACGGTGCTGCCTGAGCCTCTTTGCCCGGTCGAATTGTTCTGTTGATGAAATGATTCCCTTTCTAAGGGAAATGCTCTAAGCGGAACGAAAAAGTTCACGTTTCCGTCAGGGCTGTACCAGTGCCAGAATCTCGCAATACTACGCTGCCCATTATGGCCGGTCTGCTGGCAGCAGTGGTGGCCTATACATCCAGTTTTTCGGTTGTTGTACAAGGTCTACGTGGTGTTGGAGCCTCTCCCGAGCAGGCGGCATCCGGCCTGCTGGCGCTGTCTGTTGTCATGGGCCTGTGCAGCATTGTTTTTTCCTGGCGCACCCGCATGCCGGTCAGCATTGCCTGGTCCACGCCGGGTGCAGCTTTTCTGGCAATTTCCGGTGTTCCGGAAGGCGGGTTTGCTGCGGCGGTCGGTGCGTTTGTCATCACCGGTGTTCTTCTGGTCATTTCCGGTGCACTGCGCCCCGTTGCGCGGCTGATTGGTAAAGTGCCCCGCTCTCTGGCCAGCGCCATGCTGGCCGGCATTCTGTTTGACCTGTGCCTGGCTCCGGTGCGCGCTTTTGCCGAAATGCCATGGCAGGGCGCGCTCATTGCGCTCACATTCATCGCCGTTGGCCTGTGGAAACGCCTGTTCGCCGTACCGGTGACAGCGCTGGTCACTATCGGGCTGGTGGTTGCAGCCATGCCGGCTGATTTTTCCTTCGCCAATGCCCTTGGCACCCAGCCGGTGTTTGTCATGCCGGAGTTTCGCTTTTCCGCCATGATCGGTATTGCCGTGCCGCTGTTCATCATCACCATGGCGTCGCAAAATGTGCCGGGCTTCGCAATCTTGAAGCTGAATGGCTATGAGCCTGCACCTGCACCGATTTTCACCGCTACGGGCATTGCCACCATGGTGTCCGCGCCGTTCGGTGCCAGCGTGTTCAATCTTGCCGCCATCACCGCGGCACTCTGCGCCGGCGAAGAGGCAGGGCCAAACCGCCGCCTGCGTTACCTGTCCGGCATTTCATCCGGTCTGGCCTATATTGTCTTCGGTCTTTCTGCCGGGTTGATTGTGGCTTTTGCCGAACTGTCGCCGGTTCTCATCAGCGCAATCGCCGGGCTGGCGCTGCTGGGTGCTTTTGCGGCATCGGTTCACGGTGCAATGGAAAATCTGGAAGAGCGGGAGGCCGCGGCCATTGCCTTCATTGTCACCGCCTCAGGCATCAGCTTTCTGGGCGTCAGCGCCGCCTTCTGGGGTCTGGTTGTTGGTGCCGGCATCATGACCGTGCAGCACCTTTTGAAAAAGGCTAGATAAGCGGCAAGCCACGCCAGACGGAAAACGCCAGCAACGCGCCCACGCCCAGAAGAACACCAATCACCAGCCACAAAGCGGCAAGCCAGCCACCTTGGGCACCGGCCTGTTCGCCTGCACTTTCGGGACCGGCAATGAACAGTTGTGCGCCCTCGCCTCTGGTGGCGACCCGGTCCGACAGAGCCATCGCCCGGTCGCGCTCGACAATGCGTTCGGCAACATATTCCGTTACCGCGTCAACAATGCGCTGGCTGTCGGTGGATTCTGCCAATGTTACTCGACCCAGCCGCGTTTCCCGCATGAGGCGGTAGGTCACCCTGTCACGCGCCATGGAGATATGCGCCGTTCCATCCACCCAGTAACGTGGCTGTGGGCCTTCCGAAAGCGTGAAGTCGAACAGATCGTCAGCCACGGGCACCGCCTGCGCAACTTCCGTCATTTCGTCAGCCAATGCGCTTAACCGCGCGCGTTCGGCCTCCCGAATGTCCACCACAATATCAGAACGGTGTGCGGCGGCAATTTTTGCAGCGCGCACGGCATCTGCCAGGCGGCGAGAGCCTTTTGCCACTGCCAGCTCACTTTTGGGCTCAGCCATAACGGTCCTCCGGCACTGAAGATTTCCACCTGAGGCGAAACTCCCCAACCCTTTGTTTCACAGCAATTCGATGCCAGAACCGTTGAATGGCTCTGCCGAAATCGCTTTGCAGCATTTGCGCCCAGTAAACACCGCTTCCCGTTAAGAAATTGCGACGATGGGGCATAATTATGCCCCATCGCCTATAAATTTTCAGCCCTTAGCGGCACTGTCATTGTCTGCCAGCACGCGGTTTACGGCAGAAATAATGGCTTTTAGCGATGCGACGACAATGTTGCTGTCAATGCCAGCACCATAGGCGCGGTGCCCCGCATGCTCCAGTTCCATATAGCAGATGGCTGATGCATCAGACCCGCGATGCAGGGAATGTTCGGCATAATCAACCACCGTCAGATCGATGCCCAGATGCTTTTTCAGCCCGTCCACAAAGCTGTCGATCGGCCCGGTTCCCCGTCCTTCAATGCGCTTTTCCAGTCCATTTTCCATAATCAATGCTTCAACGATGCGTTCACCCGGCACCCCGCCTGTATCGGCCCGCGCAAGATGCTCGACAAACGCCAGAGACGCGCCAGGCTGCTCGACATACCGCTCAATGAAACGGTCATAAATGCGTTTGACCGCGAGTTCCTTGCCCTCCCGGTCGGTGATGTTCTGAATATCTTCCCGGAACTCGATCTGCAGGTTGCGCGGCAGGTTCAGGCCATAATCCGCCTGCAGCACGTAAGCGATGCCGCCTTTGCCGGACTGCGAGTTGATGCGGATAATTGCCTCATAGCTGCGACCCACATCCTGCGGATCAATCGGCAGATACGGCACTTCCCAAACCGGATTGTTGGCAGACTTCGCCGCCTTCATCCCCTTGTTGATCGCGTCCTGATGCGAACCTGAAAACGCAGTGTAAACCAGCTCGCCAACATAAGGGTGGCGCTCAGGAATTCTCAACTGGTTGCAATATTCGTAAACATCCTTGATGCGGTTCAGGTCCGAAACATCCAGTTCGGGATCCACGCCCTGAGTAAACAGGTTCAAGGCCAGCGTTACAATATCGACATTGCCAGTGCGCTCGCCATTGCCGAACAAGGTTCCTTCCACGCGGTCGGCGCCTGCCATCAAGCCCAGTTCGGTAGCGGCAATGGCCGTTCCCCGGTCGTTATGCGGGTGCAGTGACAGGATAATGCGGTCGCGATTGTCGAGGTTGCGGCTCATCCACTCAATCTGGTCAGCGTGGACATTCGGCGTCGACATTTCCACGGTGGCCGGCAGATTCAGGATCAGCCGGTTTTCCGTCGTGGGCTGGATGATTTCCGCAACCGCATTGCAGATTTCCAGCGCAAATTCCATTTCCGTGCCGGTGAAGCTTTCGGGCGAATATTCAAAGCGGAAGCCGCCGCCCGCCGCCGCCGCCATATCGGCAATCATCTTGGCGGCATCGGTGGCAATCTGTCGAATACCTGCCCGGTCTTTCTGGAACACAACCCGGCGCTGCAATTCGCTGGTCGAATTGTAAAAGTGGACAATCGGCTGTCTCGCGCCTTCCAGCGCCTCGAACGTCCGGCTGATCAATTCGGGCCGGCACTGCACCAGAACCTGCAGGGAAACATCGTCTGCAACTTCGCCCTGTTCAATCGCCCAGCGAGTGAAATCAAAGTCTGTCTGCGACGCTGACGGAAATCCGATTTCGATTTCCTTGAACTGCATGTCCTTCAGGAGCTTGAACATGCGCGCCTTGCGTTCCTGCCCCATCGGGTCAATCAACGCCTGGTTGCCGTCCCGCAAGTCCACCGAGCACCAGATTGGCGCGGTTTCAATGCGGCGGCCGGGCCATTGGCGGTCTGGCAGATCCACGGCCGGATAGGGCTGGTATTTTTGCGAAGCCTTGGCCATGACAGGGGCACGGGCAGAGGTAACAGACATAGGCTTACTCTTTGATATGTGCGGCAGAGCGGCGTCAAAAGCCGCAAATCTGAACCGGAAAAGATGATCTTGGGTTTACTATCGAAGGAGCATGGCGCCTCTGCGCCTGGCTACGACCGCCGGATGCCCCCTCTTAAAAGGCCCGACGATCGCCAATAAGGCTAAGAAGCAGGCCAGAAAGTCGCGCGGAACCGCCGGTGCTGCCTGCACCGTTGAAAAACGCCTTCAAAGGAGTTCCGTGGATCATCATGGCTCTAAATTGCTTCCACTGGCCGCCAAAAGCAAGCCCCTCAGGGTTGAAACCTTGCAACCGTGCAGAACAAGCCCGGTTCCATCGTCGTTTCAGCCCGGATTTTTACACAACCGGAACTCCGGTCTGCTTGGCCTCGGTCTCAGGCTCAACATGAATCAGCACTTGTGCGCCTTCAAAAGCCTTGATCAACGCTTCTTCAATACGATCACAAATAATATGCGCTTCTCCCACAGTCATGCTTTCTGAAACGACCATATGAAACTCAATGAACATGGCGCGCGCAGCCAATCGGGTCTTGAGGTCATGGACTTCCAGTGCCCCGCCCGCATTTTGCGAAATGATATCGCGGACCTGGTCCATTTCTTCGGCATCCATGGCTTGATCCATCAGGCCGGAGAGCGAATCTGTAATCACCCGCACACCCTCGCGCAGGATGTTCAGCGCCACCAAAGCCGCCATCAGCGGGTCAAGAATGTGCCAGCCAGTTGCGGTGGCAACACCCAGACCGGCCAGTACCCCAACGGACGTCACAACATCGGTCATGATATGCCGACCATCTGCCACAAGGGCCGGAGAACGCCGCTCCCGCCCCTTGCGCAACAGGAATGTGGCCCATGCAGCATTGATTGCCGTGGCAACCGCGTTGATGGCCATGCCCTCCAGAGGCATGTCCATTACGCGTGGCGAAAGATAGGCGTCCCACGCCTCCCGCAGGATCAGCAGAGCCGCCAGCGTGATCAGCACCCCTTCCACAACGGCCGAAAAATATTCCGCCTTGTGGTGACCGAAGGGATGGTCGGAATCTGCCGGACGGTAGGAAACGTTGATCGCCCACAGGGCAACCAGGCTGGCCACCACATTGACCACCGATTCCAGCGCGTCGGAAAACAGCGCAACTGAGCCGGTGATGGCATAGGCCAGATATTTCAGGCCAAGCACCAGCAGCGCCACCGCAATAGTGGCCTGCGCCACCCGGTTCACATATTTCTTGTTTGCGCCAGCCATTACGCTGCCTTCACACCCGCGCGCCGCGGCAGATTGGCGACGATGTTTTCGATCATTTTCATGCCGGCCTCTCCGCCAAGCGTCATGATGCTTTCCGGGTGAAACTGCACGGCGGCCACCGGCTCGCTTCGGTGTTCAAACGCCATCACCACGCCGTCTTCAGTTTCCGCCGTCACGTCGAACTCTCTCGGCAGCCGCACCGGATCGGCAAAAATCGAGTGGTAGCGCCCCACGGTGACTTCCGCAGGCAGACCGGCGAAAATGATGCCGGGCTTGGTCACGCGAATGCGCGACGGCTTGCCATGAACAGGAACATGCAGCGTTCTAAGCGTGCCACCATAGGCTTCCGCCAGCGCCTGCAGGCCAAGGCAGACGCCAAATATCGGCAATTTGCGATCACGCGCTGCACGAATGGTGGCCCGGCAATCGAAATCTTCCGGGTTACCCGGACCGGGGGACAACACCACCAGATCGGGCTTGACCTTGTCAAAGACTTCCAGGGGAACCGGCGTGCGCACAGTTGTAACCTCTGCGCCTGTCTGACGAATGTAGTTGGCCAGAGTGTGCACAAAGCTGTCTTCATGATCGACCAGAAGCACGCGCACACCTTCACCCACGCGCCGGGTTTCCACTTCGCTGGCGCTGACCGGTGCTGCGCCCGCATCGCGAATGGCGGCCAGAAAGGCAGAAGCCTTCAATTCGGTTTCCGCCTCTTCCTCTTCCGGATTTGAGTCATACAGCAGCGTTGCACCTGCCCGCACCTGCGCCACGCCATCCTTCAACCGGATCGTGCGCAGTGTCAGGCCGGTGTTCATATCGCCATTGAAATGCATCATGCCAACCGCGCCGCCATACCAGGCACGCGGGCTTTTTTCATGCTGCTCAATAAACCGCATGGCCCACAGTTTAGGCGCACCGGTGACAGTGACAGCCCATGCGTGTGAAAGAAACGCATCCATGGCGTCCATGCCGTCACGCAAGCGCCCTTCAATATGGTCCACCGTGTGAATAAGCCGGGAATACATTTCAATCTGGCGGCGGCCGATCACCCGAACCGAGCCCGGCTCGCATACCCGGCTTTTGTCGTTGCGATCAACGTCAGAACACATTGTCAGCTCGGACTCATCCTTGCGCGAATTGAGCAGTTTCAGAATCTGCTCTGAGTCAGAAATCGCATCTTCACCCCGGCGAATGGTGCCGGAAATCGGGCAGGTTTCAACCCGCCGTCCGCTGACCCGCACAAACATTTCCGGGCTGGCGCCAACCAGAAATTCATTGCCGCCAAGATTGATGAAGAAGGAATAGGGTGAAGGGTTCACCTTTTTCAACCGGCGCGAAATCGCCGATGGCTTGTTGTCGCTTCGCTCAAAAAAGGTCTGGCCCGGCACCACCTCGAACAGGTCGCCGCGCATGAACTTTTCCTTGGCGGAACGCACAAGAGCGGCATATTCGCCTGGCTCATGGTCGCCGCGCGGCGGTTGTGTATCCGTGCCAATGAAAGGTGCATCCGGGCCGCCCCGCTCCAGCCCTTCAGTGGTTGTGCCGTCCCGCTCAAACTCAAACCGGTCAATGTAAGCCGTCGCCGAATAATGGTCGGCTGTGTAAACCTCATCAGGAAGAAACAGCACAAGATCGCGCTGGTCATCCGGGCGGGTCAGATGCTCGGTGACCGGGTCAAACTGAAAAGCCAGATCATAGCCAAAAGCGCCATACAGGCCGAGATCGCCATTTTCGTGCGATTTGAACAATTGCACGATGCTGCGCAGCACGGAAAACACCGTTGGCATGCGCGAGCGCTCTTCTTCCGTAAACACCCTGTCAGGTGTTTTAACCGTCAGCACAATGCTGGCGGCGGAAACCTCCAGCGTCGCCAGATCACCATGGCCATGCAAGACACTGGCAATAAAGCCGAGCAGGACCTCACCGCGCGGGTTCAGGGCCTCAAGGCTCATGTTCCGCCCGGTTGCCGTTATCACGACAGGAGGGTCGACTATGGCGGTGTCCCACCGTGTGTAGCGGCCTGGATATTCGTAGTTCGAAGAGAACACAGCCCCACGCCGCCGATCCAGCCGGTCAATCACCGGGTCAATCGCCCCCGCATAGTCCACAGTCTGGCGCTGGCGCGTTATGGTGATTCCACCTTCGGTCGTATAGCGTTCAGTGCCATCGGCCAAATTGTCGAGAGTCATGCCCTTCAACTCCAAAGATGAAGCCTGGCCGGCTGCTTTATAATAAAAAAGGCCGCCGGAAACCGAGGCGACCTGTCAAAACGAACACACAAAATGGTTCATAGGCCGCTGTTAGCGCACCTGCCACCAAAGCTGTGTGTTCAAAACTGTTTTCATGGGAGATAGCGTTAGCCGTATTGCATCATCAAAGCAATCAAAAACCTGCCACAACCCCTACATGATAATGGTTTGCAACTGTGGATAGAGCCTCAGGACAAGCCTTCGATCTGCGCCTGTTCATCCAGATAAATATGCTCGGCTGCCGGAACGCGCGGCAGGCCGGGCATGGTCATGATGTCTCCGCAAATGGCCACCACAAATCCGGCGCCCGCTGCCAGGCGAACCTCGCGCACATGCACGATGTGGTTTTCCGGCGCGCCAAGCAGTCTTGGGTCGGTGGAAAACGAGTAAGGTGTCTTGGCAAGGCAAACCGGCAGATGTCCGAAACCCTGTTCTTCAAAAGCTTCAAGCTGATTGAGAACCTGCGGTTCTGCCGTAACCGCCCGGCCTCTGTAGATGCGCTTGACCACCGTTTCGATTTTTTCCAGCAGCGGCAATTCATCGGAATAAAGAGGGGCAAAATCTGCCGTACCGGAATCAGCCAGAGCAGCCACTTTTTCTGCCAGTTCCAGAATGCCCGCGGAGCCCTCTGCCCAGTGCCGGCACAAAACAGCCTCCACCCCCAGCCGCGCAACGTATGTTTTCAGCGCTTCCAGCTCGGCTGCCGTATCAGTTCCAAAATGGTTGATGGCAACAATCACCGGCACGCCAAAAGAGCGCACATTCTCGATATGCCGGCCCAGATTGGCCGCCCCTTTGCGCACCGCCTCGACATTTTCGCTGCCAAGGTCAGACCGCGCGACGCCGCCATTCATTTTAATGGCGCGCACCGTGGCCACAATCACCGCCGCATCTGGCCGCAGCCCTGCCTTGCGGCATTTGATATCGAAGAATTTTTCCGCGCCAAGGTCGGCGCCAAAACCCGCTTCCGCCACAACATAATCTGCCAGGCGCAGCGCCGTGCGCGTTGCAACAACCGAATTGCAGCCATGGGCAATATTGGCGAAGGGCCCGCCATGCACAAAGGCCGGGTTGTTTTCCAGCGTCTGCACAAGGTTGGGCAGCATGGCATCTTTCAACAACACTGCCATGGCGTCGCTGGCCTTCAGATCGCCGGCGGTCACCGCTGTTTTGTCTGGCCGGTAGCCAACGACTATGCGAGCCAGCCGCGCCTCCAGATCCAGCATATCCGTGGCAAGGCACACAATGGCCATGATTTCCGATGCCACGGTAATGTCAAAACCGGTTTCACGCGGAATGCCGTTGGCAGGGCCACCCAGCGATACGACAATATCGCGCAGGGCGCGGTCATTCATGTCGCACACGCGCCGCCAGACAATGCGCCGCGAATCCAGCCCCAACGCGTTGCCCCAGTGAATGTGGTTGTCCACCATGGCAGCCAGCAGGTTGTGGGCAGAGGTGATGGCGTGAAAATCACCCGTGAAATGCAGGTTGATGTCTTCCATCGGAACAACCTGCGCGCGTCCGCCGCCAGCCGCACCACCCTTTTGCCCAAAACACGGCCCCAATGATGGCTCCCGCAGGCAGATGATGGCGCGTTTGCCAATCGCGTTCAACCCGTCACCCAGCCCCACTGTCGTTGTGGTTTTGCCCTCTCCGGCAGGGGTGGGGCTGATGGCCGTCACCAGAACAAGCTTGCCATCGCGCTTGCCGGCAAGGCTGGAAACAAAGCTCTGGTCAATCTTGGCTTTGTCCCGGCCATACGGAATGACAGCAGGCTCCGGTATGTCCAGCCGGGCAGCTATTTCCTGAATGGGTTTTTTGACAGCTGCGCGGGAAAGCTCGATATCGGTCGGGAAAACGCTCAAAGGGTCTACTCTGCGATGACATGAAGATATGGCGACGCGGCATAGAATACCGAATTCGGGCAAACCGCAATCGGCTGGATTTTTCAGTCCAGCAATGTAGGCTGCAAGGCACGATGTTGCAGAACCAGCCAATCGGGAAGGCAGGCAGTTCAGTTGGAGTTTATCACCGGCAACAAAATACCCATCGGCAAATGGGGCGAAGCCGCTTTTGAATGGCTGATCGGCCATTTTCTGCCGTTTTTCGACACTTTAAGCGCCACACTTGCGGCAATCATCGGTGCCATAACCTATGCACTGGAAAGACCTCCGGCCCTTGCTGTGATTGCAGTATTTACCCTGTTTGCGTTTTTGATGCGCCGAAACATCGCAACTCCGCTGTTCACGGCGCTTGGATTGTTGCTGATTGTCAATCTCGGCTACTGGCGGGAAACCACGCAAACATTGGCGCTGGTGCTTTCTGCCACGGCGGTGTGCATGCTGGTGGGTGTGCCGCTGGGCATTCTGGCAGCGCGCCGGCAGTGGATTTACAATGTCATGCGCCCGGTGCTGGATCTGATGCAGACCATCCCGACCTTTGTCTATCTGATACCGGCACTCATTCTGTTCGGGCTGGGCAGTGTGCCCGGTCTGGTTGCCACGGTGATCTTCGCGTTGCCGGCGCCCATACGGCTGACGCGGCTGGGCATTGTTTCCACTCCAAACCAATTGCTGGAAGCGGGTGACGCGTTTGGCGCAACAGCATTTCAGCGGTTGATCTCCATCGAAATTCCCAATGCCCTGCCCCAGATCATGGCGGGCCTGACGCAAACCATCATGCTGTCGCTTTCCATGGTGGTCATTGCCGCTCTGGTTGGCGCACCCGGACTTGGCGTTCCGGTTTTGCGGGCATTGAACACAGTTGATATCGCCCGTGGACTGGAAGCTGGCCTGGCCATTGTCATACTGGCCATCATCCTTGACCGGTTTTTCCGCATTGCTGGAGACGACAGCCGATGACGCCCATCGTCTCTTTTCAAAATGTCAGCATATTGTTTGGCAACAGCAATGGCGCCGGGCTGGACATGCTTGACCGCAACTGTACGCGGGACGAAATCCGGCAGGCCACGGGCGCAACGCTGGGCGTTGCAAATGCATCTCTGGATGTGAATGCCGGCGAAATTGTTGTGCTGATGGGGCTTTCCGGCTCAGGCAAATCCACCCTCATCCGTGCGGTGAATGCCCTTGCCCCGATTTCTCGCGGTCGGGTGCTTGTGAACACCGGCCGTGGCGAAATTGATGTTCATGCGGCCAGCTCCAAGCGGCTGCGGGAGCTGCGGCGGCACGAGGTTGCCATGGTGTTTCAGCAATTTGCCCTGCTTCCATGGCGCAGCGTGGTGGAAAATGTGGCGCTTGGCCTGCAATTTTCCGGGATTGACCGGGCGGAACGTCGGCGCAAAGCCATGGAAAAGCTGGAAATCGTCGGCTTGCAGGATTGGGCCGACAGCCGGGTCAACCAGCTTTCCGGTGGCATGCAGCAGCGCGTCGGGCTGGCTCGCGCCTTTGCCACTGATGCGCCGATTCTGCTGATGGATGAACCGTTTTCGGCGCTGGACCCGCTCATCCGCACCAAGCTGCAGGACGAGCTTCTGGAAAGTCAGAGGAAGTTTCAGAAAACAATTATCTTCGTCAGCCATGATCTGGATGAAGCGTTCAAGCTGGGCAATCGAATTGCCATTATGCAGGGCGGGCGCATTGTACAGGTGGGCAGCGCCAGCGAAATCGTGCGCCAGCCCGCCGGTGATTATGTGGCCGAGTTTGTGGCCCATGTGAACCCGATGAATGTGCTGACAGCGCAGGATGTCATGGCACCTCTGGCAGATGCTGGCACCAACACCACGCTGGCTTCAATGGCGCATCCGGAAACGCCATTGCGCCGTATCATGGAAATTTTGCGCGCCCATTCGGGAGAGGTGATCATTGCCGAAAAAGGCCGCGTGGTCGGCCGCGTTGGCCCGCGTGAGGTGGTGGCCGCGCTGACCCGGCCGGCACCGGAAAAAGCCTGACCGACTACCCCAGCCTGCGCCGGCAGGTGATGAACGAACCCCGGCTTTCCGCCCGTGCCACGGCATTTGCCAAGGGCTCCGCAGCCACCGCCATATGGTGCACATTGGCATGCAGCAATGTTTCCGCATTCAGCATGATGCCGACATGGCCTTTCCAGAACACCAGATCGCCCCGGCACAAGGTTTGCGCATCACTCAGCAGGGAGCCGGCCTCTTTCTCCTGCATGTCCGCATCTCGCGGCAGCCTGTAGCCTGCCATGGCGGTTGAAAGCTGCACCAACCCGGAACAGTCGAGCCCAAGCGCAGATTTACCGCCCCAGAGATAGGGCGCACCCATCAGCGATTGTGCAACACTTGCATAGTCGGCGGCATGGTCAACCAGTGGTTGGCCATGTTGCTGCACAACCCAGCCCAGATGCTCTATCAGAAAATAACGGGCGTTCTTATCTTCCGCTTCATCTGCCACGGCAAACTGCGCCCCCATGGGCAAAGCGGTTACCGGCGGCTGTTTGATGTCAGCCACCGGAAAAACCAGCGTGCGCGGCGCATGGATTTCATGCGTCATGGCGCAGGTGCCAAAATTGATATGCTGCGCCTCCATCCAGCCGACATAGCCATCCCGAAGCAGTTGCACCCAGCACCAGCCATCTGGCCGCTGTTCAAACACGCTGACACGTTCACCCAGAAGCGCCTCGGTTTCCAGAGAAGCATTGGCTTCCGGGTCTCGACGCAGCGGCGCAAGTGGGGCGACAAGCTGTGCCGCCTGCGCTTCAACAAAATCTGCAGCGGTCACCTGCCCGCGCAACGCTGCATCGGCAAGGTCGGGGCGAAAAGCGTTGCGCCGCTTATCCAGCATGGCCGTATCGCCTTGTGATCACCGCGTGCAATGCGCGAATGCACTGGGCTTCGCCACCAATACCGCCATAGGGTACGGTTTTGGCCCGCCAGCCGAAAACGTCAAAATGCACCCAGCTTTTTGCCCGTTCAACAAAGCTCTCCAGAAACAAAGCTGCCGTAATGGAACCTGCAAAACCATCCGGAGTCACATTGTTCATGTCAGCAATTCGCGAGGATAGGTTTGCCGCATATGGCTTCCACAGAGGCATCCGCCACAGCGGATCCGCCAGGTCATGCGCGGCGGCGGCCAGTTCTCCGGCCAGTTGATCATCACTGGTGTACATGGGCGGCAGGTCCGGCCCCAGGGCCACACGCGCTGCGCCGGTCAATGTTGCCATATCCACCAGAAGTTCCGGGCTTTCCTCATCAGCCACGGCAAGCGCATCCGCCAGGATCAAGCGCCCTTCCGCATCCGTATTGCCGATTTCCACCGTTTTGCCCGCGCGGCTGGTCAAAACATCGCCGGGGCGAAAGGCATTGCTGGCAATGGAGTTTTCCACCGCTGGAACCAGCACCCGCAAGCGGATGGCGCTGTTCTGCTCCATCAGAATTTTTGCAAGGCCCAGCACGTTGGCCGCGCCTCCCATGTCCTTTTTCATCAACAGCATGCCGGATGCGGGTTTGATATCCAGACCACCGGTGTCAAATGCCACGCCCTTGCCCACCAGGGTTACCCTCGGCGCATCTTCCGGGCCAAAGGTCAGGTCAATCAACCTTGGCGCTTGCGGCCCGGCGCGGCCAACCGCGTGGATCATCGGAAAGTTCTGCTCCAGCAGCGCGTCTCCGGCAATCACTGAAACAGTGCCACCCGATGTGGCGGCCATATTTCGCACCGCCTGTTCAATCGCCTCTGGCCCCATGTCATTGGCTGGGGTGTTGATCAAATCGCGCGTCAGGCTGATGCCACCAAAAAGCAGCTTGGCCTGCCCGCTTGCTCCCTCCACCTCCAGCACTGGCCGTTCGGCAGGTTTGGCCTTGCTGCGGTAACGGTCAAAGCGATAGCCGCCCATGAGAAAGCCCAGTTCTGCAAGGTCAGCATCCAGAGCACCCGGCGCCAACTGCCATTGCCCTGCAGGCAGATGCTCCACCAGTGCGCCGGTCTGCAAGGAACTGGCGGGTGCGCTGTCCGCACGGCCGCCAAGGCCCAGAACCGCCTCGCTCACCTTGCCTGACGCATCGGGCACCAATAACACGCTGCCGCTTGCAGCCTTGAAGCCCGTAGCCTGCGCCCATCGCCTTGCCTGTTCCGGCAAGTTGGCAACCTCGTCTGAATGGATAGCATAAACGCGACGCACAGCTTTAACTTCAGACATCAAACAGGCCTTTGCTCCGTAGAAATGACAGTGCGATAGTGCATTTTTTTGGCACAGAAAATCCAGAGGCTTCGCACAATTGCTCTTAGCGCTACCCGGAGCGGTTCTTTCACGTCATACGCTCTTGCACTATATGCCGAAAAAAGAAGGAAACAGGCATGACGCGGGCAATTCTGATTGTGCTGGACTCATTCGGCATTGGCGGCGCGGCGGATGCGGCGGCCTATGGTGATGTGGGGGCGGACACATTCGGGCATATTGCAGCGGCAGCCAATGCCGGAAAAGCTGACACACCTGGGTTGCGTAGCGGCCCGCTGCACCTGCCCAACATGGCGGCTCTGGGTCTGTATGCCGCCGCAGGTCTGGAGCATGCGGCCTGGCCAACGGGGCTTTATGGTCGCGCAGCAGAAATCTCCAGTGGCAAGGACACCCCATCCGGCCACTGGGAGCTGGCGGGCGTGCCGGTTCTGTTCGACTGGGGCTATTTTCCCGATACGCAACCGGCATTCCCGGAAGAGTTGATAGGCAGTATACTGAGTGAAGCGGGAATTGTCGGCTCGTTGGGCAACTGCCATGCGTCCGGCACCGAAATTATCCACCAGTTGGGGGCGCAAAGTCTGGCCACTGGTTGGCCGATTTTTTATACCTCCGCCGACAGCGTCATGCAGATTGCCGCTCACGAAGAGGCATTCGGCCTGCAACGGCTTTATGCGCTGTGCAAGATTGCCCGCCGCCATGTGGATCCACTCAATATTGGCCGGGTCATTGCGCGTCCGTTTGCGGGAACCGATGTCGAGAATTTCAAACGTACGGCCAATCGACGGGATTTTGCCATTCCACCGCCCGAACCGACCCTGATGGACAGCGTGATATCAGCGGGTGGACAGGTGCACGCTGTGGGCAAAATTGCTGACATCTTCGCCCATCAGGGAATCAGCCAAAGCTATAAGGCGGATGGCAATATGGCGCTGTTCGACAAGATGCTGAGCGTTATGGACCTGGCGAAGGCTGGCGATCTGATTTTCGTCAATCTGGTGGATTTTGACACGCTGTATGGGCATCGTCGTGATGTGGCGGGCTATGCCGCGGCACTGGAAGCCTTTGACAAGCGCCTGCCGGAGCTGAGTGGCAGATTGCGATCTGGAGATCTGGCAATCATCACCGCCGATCATGGCTGCGACCCGACGTGGTCTGGCAGCGAGCATACAAGGGAAAATGTGCCGGTGCTTGCATTTGGCCCAGACATCACAGCCGGACCCATTGGTCAGCGGCAAACATTTTCAGATGTTGGTGCCAGCATTGCCCGGCATCTGGGATTGCCAGCCTTGCGCCATGGCAACAGCTTTTTAAAAACGCAAAACGGAGCAGCTTGATGACGAACGTAAAGGTGGTTGATCATCCACTGGTGCAACACAAGCTGACAATGATGCGCAGGCAAGATACGTCGACAGCAGGCTTTCGCCGACTGCTCCGCGAAATTTCCACTTTGCTTTGCTATGAGGTGACGCGCGATCTGGAACTGACCAGTGTTCGCATTCAAACCCCGCTTTGCGAGATGGATTCACCGGTTCTGGAGGGTAAAAAACTGGTCTTTGCCTCCATTCTAAGGGCGGGCAACGGCCTGTTGGAAGGTATGCTCGATCTGGTGCCTTCGGCCCGTGTTGCCCATATTGGCCTTTACCGAAATCATGACACGCTGGAAGCCGTGCAATATTATTTCAAAGCGCCGGAAGATCTGGAAAACCGGCTGGTGATTGTGGTGGATCCGATGCTGGCAACCGCCAATTCCGCGATTTCGGCCATCAACCAGTTAAAGGCGCATGGCGCACAGAACATTCGGTTTTTATGTCTGCTTGCCGCGCCGGAAGGAATTGAGCGTTTTCACTCCGTGCATCCGGAAATCGACATTTACACTGCCACGGTTGACGAGCGCCTGAATGAACTGGGCTACATTCTGCCGGGACTGGGTGATGCGGGTGACCGCATGTATGGAACCAGATAACGGTCAGTATTGATCAACAATGACGGGATTTGACACAACGCTTGCCGGATCGCCGAAGCGGTAGGCAGCCTTTATCCCTGCTGCCGCGGCATCAAACGCGCTTTGCGTGCGAGCATGCACAATGGCCAGTGGGGTGTCAGCCTCAAGCCGGGCGCCGATGCCCTGCAACTTCGTCAGGCCAACCGCATGATCCACGGCATCCTGCGGCCGGGTTCGTCCGCCACCAAGGCCCACAACAGCCAGCCCAAGCGCGCGCGCATCAATGGCGGCTACGGTTCCGCCCTGCCCGGCCAGCACCGGACGTATAACCGGCGCAGCCGGCATATGCTCATCCATGCGCTCAACAAAATCGGCAGGCCCGCCCAGTGCGAACACCATGCGGGAAAACACATCCAATGCTGCGCCGCTGTCCAGAACCGACTGCGCTTTCTGCAGAGCTGCTGAAACATCCGACGCAATGCCGGATAACACCAGCATTTGAGCCGCCAGCGCCAACGTTACCTCGTGCAAGCGCGGGTCGCGCTGTTCACCGGTTAAAAACATCACGGCATTGCGCACTTCCACGCCATTGCCTGCCGCTGTCGCCAAAGGCTCATTCATATCCGTCAGCAAAGCGGAGGTTTTGACGCCGGCAGCCTGCGCCACGGATACCAGCCCACGCGCCAGTGTATGCGCATCGTCCGGTTTCACCATGAAGGCGCCGGAACCGATCTTCACATCCAGCACCAGAGCGGGAAGGCCTGCAGCCAGTTTCTTGGACAGGATGGACGCAGTGATCAGCGGAATGGATTCCACCGTCGCCGTAACGTCGCGCGTGGCATAGAACCGACCATCTGCCGGTGCGATATCGCCGGACTGGCCAACGATTGCACAACCGACCGAAGCCACCGCATCCCGAAAAACCTTGGGTTCCGGGCGCACATTGTAGCCGGGAATGGCTTCCAGCTTGTCGAGCGTGCCGCCAGTATGGCCAAGGCCGCGCCCGGCAATCATTGGCACGGCGGCGCCACATGCCGCAACAATCGGCGCAAGCATCAGCGAAACATTGTCGCCAACCCCGCCGGTGGAATGCTTGTCAACAACAGGCCGGTCCAGATGCGACCATTCCAGCACCCGGCCGGAATCACGCATCGCCTCGGTCAGCGCTACGGTTTCATCGCGGTTCAGCCCCTGAAAAAACACTGCCATGGCAAAGGCGGCTATTTGAGCGTCGGTGACCTGCTCGTTGCCGAAACCTTGCACGAGGGCTTTGATGTCGGCGCTATCCAGAGCCTCGCCGTCCCGTTTGGCACGTATGATTTCCTGCGGCAGAATTGGCATGATCGGTCCAGTTTTCAGGTCAGGCTATCGGCTGCAAAACCTTTTGGAAACAGCTCTTCCATCAAGACCGTTTCAACGACGCCCTCATCAAAGTCGCACAAGAAGACTCTGGTTTCCGGCAGGGCGAATTCGGCAATACGCTGGCGGCATCCGCCACAGGGCGTACAGGCACGCAACTTTTCCGCAACGATGGCAATTTCAGCAATCTGGCCACCGCCATCCATGATCATTTGAGCGATGGCCGAGGTTTCGGCGCACCAGCCTTCGGGAAAGCTGACAATTTCCACATTGCAGCCGCTGAAGAGCCTGCCATTGGTTGTGCGCAACGCCGCACCAACCGGAAACCGGGAATACGGCGCATGGGCCTTGCGGGTGGCTGCGCGGGCAAGGGCAAATAAATCGTGGGACATAGCGACCTGAATATCGAGAGCCAGCCGCCGAACATGATGGCGTTGAGATGAGACTATGCTTCAACACGCATATTTGGAAGTTTGAGAGAGCGTTTGTTTTGTTTCAAATGCGGTTATAGAGGGGCAAATTGCTCAAAAGATATTGCGATGACGGATACACAACGAAAGACCAGCTCCCCTCGACCGCAGCGCAGTGAATATGCTCATTTTGTTCCGGTTCCCACACGGTGGGCGGACAATGATTCGTTCGGGCATCTGAACAATGCGGTCTATTATTCATTGTTTGACACTGCGGTTACACGGTTTTTAATCGAAACTGACCTGGCGGTTGATGGCAGGGAGCGCATGTTCTTTGTGGTGGAAACGGGCTGCCGCTACCTTGCCGAGGCAGCGTACCCGGATCATCTGACTGTGGGCTTGCGCATAGGCCATCTGGGCACATCATCCATACGGTACGAAATCGGCGTTTTCCGCAATGATGAAGATCTGGCGGTGGCGACTGGACTTTTTGTTCACGTGAACATTGACCCGCAGACCCGGCGTCCTGTGGCGCTGGATGAACGGTCACGTGATATTTTGGCAAGGATTTTGCGATGAGCGACACGGACAGACTGGCCGAACTGGAAATCATGCTGGCGCATCAGGCAAACACAATCGACGAGTTGTCGACGGAGTTGGCGCGGGCGTTTACGCAGTTGGACCGTCAGCAGAAGACGTTGAAAGAACTGGCGGAACGTTTTCTGGCGCTTGAGGAAACGGCAACGCCACGGGCCGAGGTCACACGCCCGCCGCACTATTGAAGCCTGCCGGCCGAAACTAGCGGCGCGCTGTCAGGCCAAAAAGCAGCAGGGCCGGAACGGCAATGGTTATGGAAGCGGGCCAGAGGGCAACGACGCTCCAAAGCCATTCTGCCATATCACCGGCGGCGGAGCCGAGCTCTGGCATGGACCATGGAATATAGGGAGCGGCAAGGGTTGCGGCCTGCTCCATGGAAAGCGGCCTCCATGCGGAGGCGGCGATGGAGCGGGCGGTGTCACCGATGGCCAGAACGGTTGCAGCGGCCAGGGTGAAGAAAGCGATGAGACGCACGAGAAATCGAATCATAATGCGCTGGCCATTGGGGTTTCGGGGGTGTTTGGTCGCATCATGGGTGATGATGTAGCAGGGGCTATATTTCCGGAAGGTTTATTTTCCAATGGTTTGGAAGTTTATTTCCGGCGCATTGAAAAGAAAATCCGGCAGCGGTGTTTTGTGGGTTGAATGCAGAGGGGTTCTGGCTATATTCCGCGCCGAACGATCCAATTTGGTTTTCAAGATTTTTCTGAGAACAATGACTTCCCGGCTTTGCGGCGGGAAGAGTGGATTGCGACGGAGGGGTGGCCGAGTGGTTGAAGGCGCACGCCTGGAAAGTGTGTATACGGGGAACCGTATCGGGGGTTCGAATCCCCCTCCCTCCGCCATAGATAGCTTGTCCATTCCGAAGACATAGGTAACAGATTGTACCTAAGACATGGGTGACAACCTCGTGCCGAACGGGTTGTCGATGGTTTGCAGTGTTCTCTGTTCGAGGTCGATATATCCCAGATCATAGTGCATGAAGCTGACAAGCCAAATGCCGTCTTCGACCTCTTTTATGCCGAGCCTCTGACCGGTCATGACAATCGAGATGTTGATCTTCTTGCGACACATGCAGATCCGCCCGCAATTGGTGACGAGCACATCTCTGTCGTGGAACGGGTAATCCAGTTCCGGCAGGCCCTGATAGGTGCGCACTGAGGCAGTGTAGATCTCTTGCGGAGTTTTCATGCCAAGCGCTTCATGCGGCCGTTCGGTATTGAATTCGTTGATAAAAGCATCAAAAAGGGCCTGCTGTTGCAGCATGTTCATCCCGGCCGGGCGAGTGGCTTCTTTCTTCAGTGTCAGATGCATGCGCTCATGGCGAGCGTTCTGTTGCGGATGGCCTGGCTTGATACGTTCGATGGCAATGCCGAGCCTCAGCCACCAGACCGAAAGCTTCGACAGATTGTAGAGGCCGTTGGGGCTGGCGAACGGGACACCATTGTCGCTGCGGATCGCTTGCGGCAGGCCGCGTTCGGCAAACAGTCGGCGAAAGGCATCAATGACGGGAAACTCTTTGTTCGATTCGAAGGCCTCGCAAGCCAGTAGATAGCGCGACGCCTGGTCTGTGACCGTCAAGGGGTAACAGTATCGACCATTGCCCAGCTTGAACTCACCTTTAAAGTCGACACACCACAGATCGTTTGGAGCTGTGGCATTGGACAGTGCCGTGCCTTCGGCCTTGCCACGATGGCGTTTGCGGGCATGGGCGACCAGCCCATAACGATCAAGAATGGCATGAACAGTGCTCGTCGAGGGAATGCGCACATCACCCGCAAGCCTGCGGACCAGCAGTTCGCGTATCTTGCGCGCACCCCAATGCGGCTTGTCCTTCTTCGACGACACGATCAACGCCTCGACTTGCGCTGGTAGCTGATTGGCATAACGGACCGGCCGACGCGATCGGTCCGTCAGCGCTTCAAAGCCATCATTCTTGTAGCGATTGAATATTTTGTAGCCAGTCTTGCGCGAGATGCAGAAATCCCGGCAGACATCGCTCATCCCTTCGCCCTCCAAAAGACGGGCGATAAAGCGTAGACGTTCCTCCATGACCGAAGTCTCTCTCCACGGCATCAACACCTCCCGCAAAAGCGAAAAGTGTTACCCATGTCTCCGGTACGAAATGTCACCTATCTCTCAGGTCGGACACTGCTCCACTGTAACTCGCCTCCCGTTTAGGCATGACACCGGGGCGATGTCGGAGAGCTTTATAAAGTCTTGCAGCAAAAATTTTAGACCGCATCACGTGATCTGTGATCTTTGTGTGGAACCGCCTGCTTAGATGGGACGGTAACAAAGCACATCCGCCCAAGAAGCTCTAAAACCGAAACGCTGCGTCGAAGACGGGACCCTGCATGACAACATCAAATTCAAGGCCTTGATGCTTATGGTCAGGCCAAGCGCCCGGCACCTTGGTGTAATCGAGAAACGCTCGCCGCATGCCACCATCATTTAGATGCTTACAACTCGAAGCGCGAGCACGTCAGGGACGGGCTATTGTAACCCATATAGTTCAAACGGCTGCAGGAAATGTAACACAAAAATTTCTGTGAAACTTGGAGCTATTATTAGTGATGCACTTCCGCAAAATGCGCTAATGAACGAGCGGAACGGTCGTCTGTCTGCTACGATCGATCTCTTTTGAATAACATCATGTAAGCCATTGCCATATGATAGATAGTGCCGTTTTCCGTGGTGCCGTGCGGGTTGCTTCAGTCTGATAAACATGATCTCGATATGGTTACGTCGCCTATATGGACGCTTGTCGTCAGCAAAGACCACAAGCGATACGCTCTAATTCTGGTCACTCAGACTGAAGTGATTACCAGGCTGCGCAATTCTAGAAATCAGGCTTTCATCATGGCTGATTGCAACAATGCCAAGCTTGCAACGCTCCGTAAGCTCTAGAAGAAGCTGCCATATCTGTGCCTGTGCAACCGGATCGAGTGCCGCAGTGATCTCGTCTGCAATGAGGAAGGCGGGGCTGGCACCAAGAGACCGCAAGATCGAAACTCGCTGTAACTGGCCACCCGATAGTTCATGTGGGTAGCGGGTCTCCCACTCCGTTTCAACGCCAAGCATCCGCGCCAGACCTGCGTCTACAGAACCGGCTTCTTCTACGATTTTTTTGATCTGCCAGCGTGGGTTCATGGCTGTGAGCGGCGATTGATAGAGATATTGTACCGGCCATTTTTTTGTATCCGAAACACTCTCCTGATCGTAGAGAATCTCTCCGCCGGCCGGGCGGTTTAGCCCAGCCAGAATGCGTCCCAGCGTGGTCTTTCCACAGCCAGAAGGGCCCGAAACGCAATAGACCGTACCTAGACTCAATCGCAGCGAAACATGATCGAAAATTATTCGCGAGCCATAGACAGCACTGACATTTCTGGCTTCAAGCATATGCGTAAAAGTCGTTTTGAGGCAAAGCACGCCAAAGCGACTTTGCATATGGGGAGGCAAGCATTTCACCTGTTCCGCTGAACGAAGACGTTGGCGCTACGCAGCACAATTGTCCATCTTTCAGCATTGCAATCCGATCAGCATAAGACAGAACCGGAATCAAATCATGTGTGATCAGCAAAGCTGCGCCACCATTGTCTGCATGAGCACGCAAATGCTTGAGAACAATGTCACGGTTTGCAGGATCAAGTCCGGCGGTCGGTTCATCGGCAATCAGCAGTTTGGCCCCGCCGGACGTTGCTTGTGCCATAAGGACGCGCCGCGCCATGCCTCCGGACAACTGATGCGGGAAAAGTTGAGCCACATCGTCACTTAAACCAACCCGATTGAGACGGTTTTTTATCTCCAATGGCTTTCCGCCACGGAGTGCCGCCCAGCGAACAAGTGCGCCAACATTCGCCGTTGGATCAAGATAGGACGTTTGTTGCGGCAGTAAGGCGATGTTGCGCCCCCGGTGCTCCACCAGATTGTGTTGGTTTAAGAGTTGGCCCTCAAAAGAGACAGTGCCCGTCGCAATGGCATTGGCGGGTAGCAGGCCCAGAATGGCGTGGGCAAGCAGGCTTTTTCCCGCGCCAGAATGCCCGACAAGGGCAACAATCTCTCCTGCCTGGATCGTGAGTGTAATATTGGACAAACGCGTTATGAAATCCTGCCTGAACAAGCCGTTATACCGACGAAATGAAGCGGAAAGATCATCGATTACAAGCATCACAAGTGGGCCTCTCGTGGGCTGATCAGGCGGCGCAAACTATTTGCGAGTGCATCGAAGCAAAGCACCATGATCAATAATGCGACTCCGGGGAAAACGGCAAGCCACCAACGGCCACTACTAATATGTTGCATTGCTTCTGACAGCATGATGCCGATGGCAGGGCGGGATGGTTCCAATCCGAAGCCCAGGAATGTCAGCCCCGCTTCGTGGAGGATCGCATGCGGAAACATCAACAGAAAACCAACAAATATCTGCGGCAGCAAATGCGGAATAATGTGGTTGAGCAGAATAAAGCTTCTTGATTTCCCGAAACTGCGAGATGCTTCAACCCAATGGGCGCCTTTGACCTGAATAAGCTCTGCTCTGAGGATACGTGCAAAACGCGGCCAGTGAGAGACCGCAATGGCGATGATAACAGCACTTGTTCCACCGCCCAGCGCAAAGCTGATCAGGATGAGAAGAACCAAATGTGGCATCGCCAGCATTGCATCGATGATGAAGCTGCCGATTGCATCTGCGGTACGTCCCAAGCCTGACAGAAACACAATGGTGAGTGCAATAACAACCGAAAACCCCGCAGCAAGAATGCCGACGCGAAGACTGAGTGTAAGACCATGCAGTGTACGGGCGAACATATCGCGCCCCATCTGGTCGGTTCCAAACCAGTGAGAGAGTGAGGGCGGCATGTTGCGTATGGCAAACTCGGCACGCACTCCGATGTTGCCATAAGCCCATGCGGCAATAGAAATTGCGCTGATGATTGCCAAGGCAAAGAGAGCATTGATCAGTGCTTTTATGCGTCCATTCAGAGGGACTATGATCATACACCCTCTTTCAGTCTTGGATCGACAACATGATAGAGAAAATCGGCAATCATATTGCCGGTTGAAACGATGATTGTGGTCAGCATCGCAATAGCGAGCAGCAAAGCCACATCACCGCGAACTCCCGCTTCAACGGTGGCGCGCCCCAATCCTGGCCATGTGAAGACCTGTTCCACCAGAATAGCGCCACCTAATATCTCGCCGATTGAGGCGAATAAGACGGTCAAGGCTGGCAGAGCGGCATTGCGTATGCCGTGACGCAGTATGATGTCAAACCGACCTGCACCCTGGGCACGAGCAAAGGTTATGTAGTCTGACTGCAAAACCTCAATCATCTTTGCGCGGGAGTGAAGAGCAATCTGGGCTACGCCGAAAAGGGTCAATGCAGATAGGGGCAGAATGAGATGCTGAAGACGCTCAACAACGCTGATTTGGTCCGAAGGCACTCCAATTGGGCCTGCGCAACAAATTGGCGTCCACCCAAGTTTCACCGAAAAGAACGCGAGCATCAGCATTCCCAGCCAAAACGTCGGTGTAGCAGCCAGAACATAGCAGTAAAGGCGAATGACACGGTCCAGCCAGCGGCCTTCATATGCGGCTGAAATGACGCCAAGGACAAAGCCAAGAATGCCGGATAAAAGCCAGGCGAGGCCGGTCAATGCCAGCGAGGCGCCGAGACGTGTTTCGAGAACTTCGCTCACTGACGTATTGTAGACAATGCTGTAGCCAAGATCACCGGTCAGAACATGGCCAGCCCATCGCAGAAATTGTTCGTAGATTGGCCTATCCAGTCCCCATATTGCAGCGATCTGAATCTTCTGTTCCGGCCCGACATAGGCCATGGCGGGGCCGAGATAAGCATCAACCGGGTCAATAGGCGAACCTTTCATCAGCATAAAAACTGCGAAAGCCACGCATATGACCAGAGCCATAAGACGTAAAATACGTCGTGCCATCAGATTGACCAGGCTGGCATTCACTCGCAGGTCCACCGCCAGCTAGCTATTGTTGCGGTTACAGGCCAGCCGTGTCCATGCGGTTCAATCTGTGTTTTACCAAGATCAAGGCACTTGTTGACGAAATAAACATGGTCAAAATTAGTAAGCCATGCCCAGGAGCTGTCGCCCTTCAACCCATAATAGTCTGCAGCTTGTGACCAAAATGGCATTGAAGCTTCGAGGCTCCCTGCGCCCTGTGCCTTTTCGAACAATGCTTCAACTTGCTCATTGGCATAATAGCTCGGGTTCATATATCCGACACCACCAAGCTTTTCAGCAAATAGACTGTAGAGCTGATAGGGCGAGTGACTGCCAAAGCCGAAGACGACAGGTTCGGAGTGCATGACACGCTGAATTGCGTCCCAGCTTCCACCTCGTGGTGTTGCTTGGATGCCGAGAGGACGCAAAAGTTCAGCCGAAATTTCAGCCAAGGCTTGTCGGGATGCGTCACTGGCAGGATAATGAATCGGGAATTCCGCCCTTACGCCGTCTTTGGAGCGAATTCCGTCATCGCCTGTGACCCAACGTGCTTCATCAAGAATTGCTTTTGCACCATCAAAGTTGAATTCAATCGTGTCCGCCTCACCCGCCCATGGCAATCCATCAGCAGGACCAAATGCTGGCGTTCCGTGACCATGCAACGCGACATCCACGACAAGCTTGCGATCAAGTCCCATGTTAATCGCTTTGCGGATTGCAGGATCAGAAGTCACCGCATTGCCGACTGTGCGGCCGTCCACAACATGCGGCGTTGTGAACGGGAGACTGAGGCCTCGATTGTCCACGGTCTGAACATGCACGGCGTTAAAGCCTTCAGGAATAGCATCGGCAAGCTGAGCCGGCACGGCAACCATATCGACAACACCTGCATTGGCAGCAGCCAACCCCGGTGCTTCACCGGTGAAAAGAAATGTAATTCTCTGAAATGGTCCCTTGTCGCCATAATAAGCATCATTGCGCTCGACAATAAGCTGTTGACCTTCATTCCACGCAACAAATTTATAGGGTCCAGAACCAACAGGCCTTCGTCCGTAATCCAGGCCGTAACTGGCAGCGGGCACAATGCCGAGCGTGTAGAACGCCTCAACAAAGGTGATCCAGGGCTTGTTGAGTGAAATGCGGACAATGTTTTGATCAACAGCCACTGCCTCAACCATAACGCTAAGATCTATGGAGTTGGCCGAAGCTTTTGCCGTGTTGAAAGTAAACGCAACATCTTCTGCTGTAACCGGCGAGCCGTCGGAAAATCTGACATCATCGCGTAGCTCGATTGTCCAGACCTTGCGATCATCTGACAATGTCCAATTGGTTGCAAGATCAGGCTGTGTGTCGAGATTCACGTCCCGGCGCAGCAGGGTGGACTGGAACAGCGGATTTCCATAGCTGCCCCAACCAGCGATAGGGTCAAATCCGTTGTCAGGCTCCCCGCCAATGGCCAATACAAGCGTATCTTTCGGTGCAGCATATGCCGACGTCACAACACCAAGCGCTACAATAGCCGTAACCCAGGCCGATAGCCAAATCATTCCAATCTCCAATATATGATTTTTCCCGATCAGCTTGATTATGGCAATCCATAAATCAATAAATCATACGATCACGCTTGCTTTTTTATTTCATAGTTCATGCAAGACGAAATACAACAAAGCCCGGAATATCTCTATACGGGCTTTGCTGCCATAATACTGGATAATATATTATCCGATTACTTATCCATCTGCTTTTTCATGCCCCAAAGGCTGAAGGCATTTTCTCCGTAGAGACTGTCATCCAGTCCTTCGCGCTGAATTTCATCAGGCACACGCAGATGACCAAATGCATCAAGCAACTTGAGAAGGATTGTCGTGATGATCCATGCATATGCCGCGACAATGACAACAGCCAGAACCTGTACGCCAAGCTGATACGCACTGGCCGATACAGCGTTGATGTGTGAGCTTGCTGTTACGCCAATCAGTATCGCGCCAGTCATGCCGCCAACCCCGTGCGCACGCCAGACCTCCAGCGAGTCATCGATCTTCAGCCATTTCTGCACATATTTGGCATTGAAGCAGACCGAAGCGCCAATTGCACCAATGAGAAGCGCTGTAATCGGCTCTACATATCCCGCCGCAGGCGTAATCGTTGCAAGTCCCGTTACCGCACCAACCAGAACACCGGAGAAAGATGGACGACCAGACTCTTTCCACTCCCAGAACATCCAGACGAGCATGGCAATTGAGCCTGCAAGCATGGTGTTTGTGAATGCATAGGCTGCCAACGCATCAGCTGCATAAGCACCACCCGCGTTAAAGCCAAACCAGCCGAACCATAGAAGACCGGCACCAATTGCAACAAGCGGCAGGCTTGCAGGCTGTGATTCCGTTTGGCCGGGTGCGAGTTTGCGCTTTCCAAGATATTTGGCTGCTGCAAGCGCCGAAAATCCAGCGGAGGCATGAATGACAATGCCGCCAGCAAAATCAACCACGCCGAGCTTTGCCAGAAAGCCGCCGCCCCAGACCCAATGCGCCGCGGGAAGATAAACAAGGATTGTCCAGAAGGCGATAAAGAACAAATAAGCACCGAACTTGAACCGACCGACAAAGGCTCCGGTCATCAGCGCAGGCGTGATGATCGCAAACATCATCTGGTAAGCAAAGACCATGATGAAAGGAACATTGGCTGCATAGGTCGGGTTAGGCTCAATACCGACATGGTACATGCCAAAATAGGTGCTGATGTTACCAATGACACCGCCAATTGACGGGCCAAAAGCCAGACTGAATCCACCGAACACCCAGATGAGACTAACAACGCCCATGCAGACGAAGTTTTGTATCATAATGGAAAGAACATCACGCTGGCGGACGAGGCCACCATAGAATAAGGCCAGTGCCGGTGTCATCATGCACACAAGTGCTGTGCATATTAGAATAAAGGCTGTATCGCCCGCGCTGATAGATTGCATGTTGCCCCCTCTCGGAACCGAAATTCAGAAGAAATTAATTATCTTTGACCAGATGCTGTGTAACTGCCTGGTGCGGATGTGGTGCAAACAGCTTCTTCGGTGCGATGAACAAGTAGAGTGTCAGCACATAAGGAGCCGTGAAAGACGGTAGTCCAATTGGGGACATGATTGCATCATAAGCGCCTTGGATGAAGACCGTGACGATGGTGGCAAGAACCGCATAGGCAATCACTTTTCCATCCGTCTTAAGAAAGATAACGCCCACAGCGATTGCCGTCAGAACGGGACTGAAACCATACAGCCCTTGAATGACAACGGCAGGATCAGCACGCATGCCAATAGCGGTTATCATTGCGATCAGTGATCCCAAGGCCGCCGCAATACCCGCCTGACGAGAAGCCACAAAAATACCGATCAGGATCAGCGCACCGCTGACCTCATTGCCAAGCAGAAAAACCTGCGCAATGTTGCGGAAAAATATTTGCATCAATTCGATATTGCCTGGAATGCTGGCAGCGCCCTGCACATAGTCGGATACGAGCTTGGGGCTGTCGCCAGTTACATCAAGAGCGCCAAAAGAATAGGCTCCGGCCACCATGAGCCACCCGGTCAACACGAATGGCCCCGTTGAGCCGGGTATGCCCCAACTTTTGGTCAGCGTCGCACTGAACGTAGCGGTCATAACCGTACTCAGCGCAGATCCTATGATGATGTAGAACCAGAGTTGCGGTGTTGCTGCGATGAATGTCGGCAGAGCAACACCGACCAGAATGCCGTTGAAGCCAAACAACCCTGAATTAATGGACGGCTTATCGCAATCGAGCAGCTGTGCAGTGAGCGTAGCAATGGTGAGGCCGAGGATAGCGCCGATTGAGGTTGCCCAGATACCTGTCGCGTAAGATGCATAGGCAATCGCCGTAAAAAACAGCAATCCTGTAAGGGCGTTCTCCATAAAGAAAACCTGACCCGCACCGCGCAGAAGTACCAGAGGAAAATTATCCTTTTTCCCGGCCATTGAAGCATCCCCTTTCAATCCAGTTGCAACGTGCTCTATCGCCAGAGAAACTCTTCCGGCAAAGTACGCCCACGCACTTCTTCACGAACAATCTTCCAGAAATTTCGAACCTCTGCACGAACATCATAACTCTCAATGCCTACCGCACGCAGTATAAGGCCGGCATGGTTTGGCAGCATCGACACGCCGGAAATCGCGCGTGGTGCCTCGGTGCTGAAGCTAACCTGCGTGCGTTCTTTAATCCGTGCGGCAACATCGGGGGGCGTTAGGCAGACAATATTTGCAAAGGCATCGAAACCGCGCATGACAGCGGCAAAATCAATGGTTGGATTACCCTTCTCGATCAGAACCTTGTCTGTGAACAGGCGCTTGCCATCCGGCCGCTTCGCCGAAACAAACATGGAAAGCAGATCGAACCCAAAACGCTCGCTTTCATGATGATGCTTGCGCCCCGTCATCATCATTTCGCCATAGAGAAGCGTTGCGCTCTCATCGATGACAATATCCGTATGATTGATGAAGCGCGAATTGCGGTAAGGGATTGTGAAGTCGGGCAGATATTCGAGATATGTGCCTGCCTCCAGAGTCACGGTCTGATATTGCGAGGCATAATTCGCGTCCATTTGATGAACACGATTGGCCCCCTGTGATGACACCTGTGCGCAAGCGCCCTCACCGACGTGAATATCGATCTTGTAACGATCGCCCTGCAAGATACCGCCACCAATCGAGATGATCGAACAGATTGGCAATTCTGGCATGGCTTCATCCCAATAAAGCGCCTGTTGAACCAGAAGCGGTGCCACACGGTAAAGATCGTGCAGCACCGAGCGACCATGGCGAACTGAAAATCCCAGGCGCAATTCACCGACTTTGCCCGGACCGGCAGCGCGCATTTGCGAGGGCTGCGTCTGAAATTCTTTCAGTTCTCTGGCAGCATCAAGCCGGGTTAGTCGCTCGTGAAGGCTCATGACATTACCCAGCCGTTTGATCGGCCAGAACCGGCTTAACGTCAAACAGTGCCATATCAAGGATCAGCCGCATCAAATCATCAATGCCCTCACCGGTTTTGCAATTGGTGAAAACAAAGGGCTTCTTGCCGCGCATCAGCTTTGAATCGCGATCCATAACCTCAAGGCTCGCGCCGACATAAGGTGCAAGATCCTTTTTGTTGATGATGAGAATATCCGACTGACAAACGCCTGCGCCATTTTTGCGCGGAATTTTGTCACCAGCGGCCACATCAATCACGTAGATGAAAAAATCTGCAAGGGCCGGGCTGAACGTTAAAGTCAGATTGTCACCGCCCGATTCAATCAGGATCACATCGCTATCAGGATATTTTTCTTCCAGCTCTTCCACAGCGGCGATGTTCATTGAAGGATCTTCACGAACAGCAGTATGTGGACAAGCGCCGGTTTCAACGCCGACGATCTTTTCCTCAATCAGAATGCCATTGAGCGTGCGTCGCACTTGCTTGGCATCTTCTGTGGTCACAACGTCATTGGTGATGATGAGAGGCTTGATACCCATTTCGATCAGCCGTGGCGTAATCGTTTCAATAACCGCCGTTTTGCCTGATCCAACAGGGCCACCAATACCAATACGCGTAATTTTTTTCATGGTTTATTCCCGCTTGAATTTCCTGAAGTGACCCCGTTTGCGGAGACGCACGCTAATTCATAAACAGTCGGACATGCGCCTTTGTGTGATGGGCAACCAGAACATCGAAGATCGGCGCAAAACTGGACATTTCATCCAGTTCCAGACCACGCACATCATCATAGTCGCTCGCAACTCGATTTTGAGAAGCAAATAATATGCGTTGCGTTTCGAGATGATCGATCCGCATCAGGCGTGTAGCAGCGCTCAGAACCATCGACGCAACGCCATATTGGTGTACGACAAAGGCCTGTTTTTCATCCGCGCCCATATGCGCCAGCGCCAAAGCCTGACCGATCGGAAAACACCCCGGTGTCACACCGGATTTGATATCTTTCAGCCAGCCATCAAGTGGTGGAAAATCGCTGATCCTGAGTGACAATTCAGCAAACTTTTTGCCCATCCTCGCGAGCATCATTTGCTGCTCTTCCCCAATTCGGCGGTTCCATATCTCGTGATCGGCGGCAAGCACGCTTTCATACTCGCCTGCCAATATGGCGCGATGCGCATGAAGAAACGCGATGCCATCCATGCGGGCGGCTTGACGCACCACTAGCTCGACAAACTGATGCAGACTTGCCGGGTTGGTAACAACCTCGGTTTGCAACGCTGATTCAAGCCCGTTTGAAAATGCGAATGCACCAACCGGCAAGGTTGAATCTGAAAATTGCAGTAACCTCGCCAAAAGAACCATATCCTTGGCCGACCCCGGTTCCTTGTTCTGTATGAGTGACATGACTTACCTGTGATGATGGCCGTGCCCAGTGTCATGCGAATGATCATGATCGTGGGAATGGTCATGACTATGTTCATGCGTATGCGTCTCTGAGCCGTGATTGTGCTCATGAGAATGCTTGTTCAAATCATGATGATGATGATGCGGGGTCGCGTCTGCACCTGCAAAGAGCATGCGAATTTCTTTTGCATCAAGCTTGGCAGCGATTTCCTCACCCGGAGCAAAGTAGGTCTTCACCCGTTCAAAGGCGTGCGTTCGCATGACCGATGCCATGACCTTCTGATCAACCGACAGTGGAACGTAAACGGTCGAGCCTTTGATCACGGCTGGCCAATGCTGGTTCCCCAGACCATGGCCAAGCTCAAAACAGATGCGCAGAATTTCCTGCGGCGCAAGCTCTTCCAGTCCTTCAAGCTCGATAACCATCACTTCTTTAAGTGCAATGCGTGCGACGACAATGAGCTGTCTGTCTTCGTCATAGTGAAGCACATCACCATCATGCAGATGCTCGGATCGCGGCAGAGAAATAGCAAGTTCAAAGCCGCTCTCACTTGCCTTGCGCAGACGGCTTTTCGGTGCCTCCCATTGTTCAAGGACAAGGTAGTCAACCTGCGCATGATGTGAACGATCATGCCACACGGAATCCTTGATGTTACCGAGGGTTTTCTCAATGAGAATCATAATTCCTCCAGAGGCGTATGCTTTGTGTCGGCAACCAAAAATGCCCATAAGACAGGCACTTCGGTTATTGCATTTCAAATTGAACGCAGGAGGGAGTGCGCCGCCCTCTTTTGAGCTTCACATCAGCTGAAAAAGTAAAGCTGCGTCAAAGGCACGTTGGTAGCTGGCTCGACGGTGGCATGCTTGCCGTCTACCGTAACCGCAAATGTTTCCGGATTAACTTCGATGGTTGGCAACGCATTGTTGCGGACCATCGAACTTTTGCTGATGGAGCGTGTTCCAGAAACAGGCATGACCTGAGATTTCAGCTCATAACGGTCAGCAATGCCAGCATCAAAAGCGGCAAGAGATGTAAAAGTCACCCGGGTTTTCGGCAAAGCGGAACCCATTGCACCGTACATCGGACGATAAGTAACCGGCTGCGGCGTTGGCAGCGATGCATTGGGATCACCCATCAGCGCCCATGAAATCATGCCGCCTTTGATGACCATCTTTGGCTTTGCGCCAAAAAATGCCGGCTCCCATAGAACCAGATCAGCCATCTTGCCAATTTCAACGGAGCCAATCACATTTGACACGCCCTGCGCGATGGCCGGGTTGATTGTTACCTTGGCAACAAAACGCAGCACACGCTCGTTGTCATTGCCCGACTTGTCACCCTTATAAGCACCGAAGCGGGTCTTCATCAGATGCGCGGTCTGAATGGTCCGCATCCAGTTTTCACCGACACGTCCCATAGCCTGACTGTCACTGGAGAGAATGGAAATTGCGCCAATATCGTGCAAAACGTTTTCAGCAGCAATGGTTTCCGGACGTACGCGGCTTTCAGCAAATGCCACGTCGGTGGGGATTTTCGGGCTCAGATTGTGACAGATCATCGTCATGTCAAACAATTCGGCCTGCGAATTGATGCCATAGGGCAATGTCGGATTGGTTGAGCTCGGAATGACGTTTGGCTGACCGGCAACACGAATGATGTCTGGCGCGTGTCCGCCGCCAGCACCTTCCGTATGATAGGTGTGAATGGTGCGGCCTTCGAAAGCGGCAATCGTATTTTCAACAAAACCTGCTTCGTTGAGCGTATCGGTGTGAATACAAACCTGAACGTCATATTCATCAGCAATGGTAAGGGATGTGCGGATAGCTTCCGGCGTGCTGCCCCAGTCTTCGTGGATTTTAAGACCCATTGCGCCAGCTTCTATTTGCTCTTTGATAGAAACAAGCGACGAAGAGTTGCCTTTGCCAAGAACGCCAGCATTGACCGGCCATGAATCGAACGAACGCAACATCATTTCGATGTTCCAGGTTCCAGGCGTAATGGTTGTGCCGTTGGTACCGTCAGTTGGCCCGACGCCACCGCCAAACAGTGTGGTCACACCATTGCTCAATGCAGCTTCAGCCTGTTGCGGCGAAATGAAGTGGACGTGCGCATCAATGCCGCCAGCGGTCAGGATCAGATGCTCACCCGAGATCGCATCGGTCCCCGGTCCAAGTGGCAGCGTGACACCAGACATGGTCGACGGATTGCCGGCCTTACCGATCCCGTAAATCAAGCCGTTTTTGATACCGACATCAGCCTTGATGACGCCCAGAACAGCATCCAGAATTGTAACGTTGGTGATAACAAGATCCGGAGCGCCCGCTGCGCTCGTAAGTTCATTGTCAAAGCCCATGCCGTCGCGCAGCGTCTTGCCGCCGCCATAAACAGCTTCTTCGCCATAAACACGAAGGTCTTTTTCAATTTCAATGTAAAGATCAGTATCGCCCAGGCGAATCTGGTCACCGGTCGTCGGACCGTACAGATCCGAGTATTGCTGCCTTGAAATCTTAGCCATCATAACATCCTGTTCACTGATAGGGGAGCCAGCAATTACGGCTTGTTCTTGAAGCCATATTTTGCAACGCGTTCCATTGCATCTGCCAGGCGTGGACGGGAATCATTGTGGCTCTCGTCGCCAACCCAACCATTCACCAGACCGTTAAAACCAAGCACGCGCTGCTTGCCCTGGTAAGGAACAAGAACCACCTGTTTCTCATCGCCCGGCTCAAATCGAAGAGCGGTCGTTGCTGGTATGTTCAGGCGTTTACCGAAGGCTTGCTCTCGATCAAATTCCAGATCAGCATTCACTTCAAAAAAATGATAGTGCGAACCCACCTGAATGGGACGATCGCCAGTATTGCGCACTTTCATGGTCGTCGTCGGATAACCGGCATTAATTTCAATATCGCCCTTGCCGAGAACCAGACCTCCAACAGGAGTCTTTACTTTATCTGCAGCCATAGCTGAGCCTCCATGTTGAATTTACTGAATAGGATCGTGAACGGTAACCAAGCGACTGCCATCGGTAAAAACGGCCTCAACCTGTACGTAAGGAACCATCTCGACAACGCCGTCCATCACATCGTCTTTTGTAATGGTTTTGCGCGCGAGCTCCATCACCTCTTCAAGTGTTTTTCCGGCACGTGCACCATCAAGCGCTGCCACAGCAATCAACGAGACAGTTTCAGGATGATTGAGTTTCAAGCCCTCATCCTTACGGCGCTGCGCGACCATCGCGAGCATGTGAATCATAAGCTTGTCAATTTCTCGGGGTGTAAAATGCATATGTAACCTCCGTGCCAGAACAGGGGAGATCGGCATAAACTAAGCCCACCAAATTTACCCCCTAAGTAAAGTTAGCAATCTATTATTTGGTGGGCAATAACCCTTTCACGCTAAACGTCCCTGAATAAAACGGGCGGTAAAGCGCCTTGGGAAATCCAGAGGGTCCAATATTATTCAATTCTTTAATGATAAAACCGGATACGCCAGCGAATATTCATGAGGGGATGTGGTTTGACGGACCCTCCCCCCGCCACTTCGGTATGAAACCGCGAACGTCGATTTCCCTCCTATGATGACTGCCAGTGTCTTCAACAGGTTGCTTTTGCTGCCTTTGATTTAGATCACGTTGCCCGCAACCTCGCGTGCTGGGCGAAAGCCCAGACGTGTTCCCGCCGATAACCCCTTTTTAAGCCGAAGGGGGTGCGGGCTTCACTCGCCAGTTCCCGCACGGCTGCTGTAGCGCGCAAAAATTCTCTTCCGGCGCGCAACATTCCTTTTCCGCAACTTCAAAGGTAGATCAGAAGTTCAATTGTGCAGGCTTTGCACCCAATAATAGGCGGTCTTCCGGATCCGCCTCTCATGTCAGTCGCGATCGGCGGACTGGACAATCTCCTGCCGCAATTGGTCGACTTTCGCTCCGGCCCACTGGCGGGCGTCGTCGCCGAACACGAGCCGCGATGGCGCCTCGCTTTGCGAAGCAAGCGCCACGATCCGCGCGGCGAGCAACTTCGGATCGCCCGGCTGGTTGCCATTGGCCCCGTCCACGAAGGCGCGATATTCCGCAATCGCATCGGCATAGTCCGGGATGTCGATGCTGCCGAAGCGCGCCGACTTGCTGTCCATGAAGTCTGTGCGCAGCATCCCCGGCTCGACCAGAAGCGAGCGGACGCCCAGCGGGGCCAGTTCCTGGGCAAAGCCGTCCATCCATCCCTCGACTGCGAACTTTGACGCCGAGTAGACCGAACCGCCGCCGTTGGAGACCAGCCCGCTGACCGATGAGATGGTGACGATGAGGCCGAAGCGACGCACACGCATGTAGGGGGCGACCGCACGCGCGACGTTCATCGTGCCGAACACATTGACCTCGAACTGACGCCGCACCGCGGCATCGGTGAAGGTCTCGAAGAAACCCAGTTCCGCATAGCCGGCATTGTTAACCAGCACATCGATCGCACCGAACCGCTCAGTGACCTCGGCGGCGACCGCGTTCGCGGCTTTGGCGTCGGTGATATCGAGCGCCAGCGCATGCAGGCGGTCGTGTACGCCCCCAAAGGCATCGCGCACCGCATCAGCTGACCGCGCCGTTGCCACGACTGTTTCGCCAGCACCGAGCGCTGCGCGCGTGATCTCGCGTCCGAGTCCCCGGCTTGCGCCCGTCACCAGCCAGATCCTGCTCATCGTCCGCTCCTCGTTTCCATTGTCACGGATTATGTAGCTATACTAATTGATCGAGATAATAGCCTAATCAGTAATAGGCCCCAGTAGCAGGGATTATGAATGCGCCCGGATCAGTTAGGCGACCTTGCCATTTTCGCTGCGATCGCATCCGACCGTAGCTTCACGCGTGCCGCCAGGCGGCTCGGCGTCACCCAGTCGGCGTTGAGCCAGACCATGAAGCGGCTGGAGGGCCAACTTGGTTTTCGCCTGCTCTCCCGCACGACGCGCAGCGTCGCGCCGACCGCTGCTGGCAAGCGCCTGCTCGCCACCCTATCGCCGGCACTGGCCGGGTTGGACAACGAAATCGAGGCGCTGTCCCAAGCAAGCGGGGCAGCGATTGGCACCGTTCGGATTACGGCGGGCAAACACGCCGCTGACACAGTGCTGTGGCCGATGCTCCCCACCTTCATGCGCAACCACCCCGGAATCGAGGTGGAGGTATCCGTCGATGATGCGATGACCGACGTTGTGGCGGGCCGCTACGATGCGGGCATCCGACTTGGCGAGCGATTGGAGAAGGACATGATCGCTCTGGCGGTTGGGCCTCCGCTTCGTGTCGCGGTGGTGGCCGCTCCCGCTTATCTGGGCGATCATTCGGCGCCGGTGGAGCCCGCCGACCTGACTTCGCACCGCTGCATTGCCTACGGCGACGCGCATGGCGACCTGTCTCTCTGGTCGTTCGAGCGCGACGGCCATGCGGTGACGGTCGCGCCGGGACGCGGGCCGGTTTTCAACGACGGCGACCTGCTGGTTGCAGCCGCCCTTGAGGGTTTCGGCATCCTCTACATCCTGGAGGATCTGGTGGCAGCGCCGATTGCCGATGGCCGTCTCATTCACCTGTTGCAGGCGTGGTGCGAGCCGTTCGCCGGCTATCATCTCTATTATCCCGATCGGCAGGGTACGACGGCGTTCGATTTGTTCAAGGAGACGCTTCGAGCAAGCAGGGTCGTTTGAAGTGCCGCCCAAGGTGCGGCTCAAACAGCCCATTTGCTCTTCCAGGCCGCACACTCGCGGCGTGCCTGTCCTGCACAAGTCAGACGAGTTCACCCTCAAGCTTGAAAGCCTTGAGAAGCTGATCGTTGACCTTTCCGATCACTCTGGACACCAATATCGGTAACGCAATCGACTGCAGCGGTGATATCGATCGAGCGGAGCCCGTCGTGTCGTGCGCCTTCCTCAAGCATGTTGATTGGCTGGCCGCGTCGTTATGGCGTTTGCGCGGGAGCCGGCGATTGTCGGCCCCATATTTCAAAGTAACCCGACGGCCTCTTGCCTCAGGCGTTGAAGCCTGCATCGACCGTCACCACCGATCCGGTCATGAAATGAGCCGTGGGGCGTGCAAGGTGGGCAACCGCAGCGGCGATATCGGCCGGATTACCGTAGCGACCCAAGGCGGTCATTTGGCGGTTCGGTTCGGCCCAATCGCCATCAGCCGGGTTCTGATCGGTGTCGATCGGCCCTGGCTGAACCAGGTTCACGGTGATGTCTTGCGGGCCAAGTTCCCTCGCAAGGCCCCGCGTGAACGCGAGAAGCGCGGATTTCGACATCGAGTAGACGGTGAGCCCCGGATAGGGCACGCGCTCGGCAAGGCAAGAACCGGTGGTGATGATGCGACCGCCCGCCGTGAGATGCGGAATCGCCGCTTGCGAGGCGAGGACCGCTGAACGCGCGTTGACGTTCAGGACGTCGTCGATGACGGCCAACTCCATCTCGGCCAACGGGCCCGAACGCGAGATGCCGACGTTGTTGACCAGGATGTCCAGGCCGCCCAGATGGGCGACTGTTTCCTCGACTGAGCGCCTGACTGCTTCGGGATCGCCGCTGTCGGCCTGGATAGCGATTGCACGCCGCCCCTTCGCCTCGATCTGACGAACGATGTCCGCAGCTTTATCCGTGGATTGAATGTAGGTGATCGCAACATCGGCGCCCCGCTCCGCAAGCTCCAGCGCGATCCCAGCCCCTATCCCTCGCGAGGCACCGGTGACGAGGGCGCGCTTTCCGGCAAGGTCACCTTGGCCGGGCTGTTTTTCAGATGAAGTCTCTTGAGCCAGAGCGGCCACCGGCGCAGCGATCGCCGCCACGCCCACCGATGCGCCGATCAGCAGGTTTCGGCGGCTTGTGTCGATTGTAGTGTTGTTCATCAGGTTCTCCATAAAGTTTCAGCCAGTGGTTATCCCGGCGCCGGCTGGCGCCCGGTTCGTCGGATCCAAGTCACCAGTCGCGCTTGTTGAATCCGCTTTGCGACCATTCCGGATATTCAATCGGTAGAGAGCTGACGGCATCGAGCTGCGCCATGTCCTCGTCATCCAGCATGACCTCGGTAGCCTGTACATTCTCGCGCAGCTGTTCGACCCGCTTGGCGCCAATGATGACGGTGGAGACGACTGACTGCTTCAGCAGCCAGGCGATGGCGATCTGCGCGGGGTTACTGCGATGCTTCTGGGCAACTACCCGCAGGATCTCGATCAGCGGTTCGCCGCGAGCGCGATTGATCGGCGGGAAGTCGAGTTCTGTCTGTCGCCCGCCTTCGCCTGAGCCGCTGCCGGAATATTTCCCGGTCAGATACCCCCCGGCGAGCGGGCTCCATACCATGAGGCCCACGCCTTCGGACGCGAGCATCGGCGTGATCTCGCGTTCTATGTCGCGGCCGACCAGCGTGTAGTACGCCTGTACCGACGTGATTGGCGCGAGATGGCGGGCACAGGCGATGCCGATCGCCTTCATGATCTGCCACGCGGCCCAGTTGGATAGGCCGATGTAGCGGACGTCGCCGGCCCGCACGAGCGTATCGAGCGCTTCGAGCGTCTCCTCGATTGGCGTGGCGGGATCGAAGGCGTGGACCTGGTATAGGTCAATATGATCGACACCGAGCCGCCTGAGGCTGGCCCTGCATTCGTTTAGCAGATGGCGCCGCGACGCGCCGCGCATGTTGGGGCCTGGCCCCATGGAGGCGGCGGCTTTGGTGGCGATGATGATGTCGTCGCGTGCCACGCCGAGGTTGCGGAACGACTGGCCGAGAATCTCCTCGCTTCGCCCATTGGCGTAGACATTGGCTGTGTCGAACAGGTTGATGCCCGCCTCTAGAGCGGCCTTGATCAGGTTGTCAGCATCTTCCTGCCCGAGCCTTCCGACCTGGCCCCAGATTCCGTCAGTTCCGCCGAAGGTCATAGCACCGAAGCAAAGCTGCGAGACGAACAGGCCGCTGGTTCCAAATTTTCGCATATGCATCGAAAATCTCCTGAAATGGACGCGCGTGTTCACAGCCATGCGGTCCGCCGCACGGATTCATGGCCGAATACCTTGGGAGGCCCATCAGCCCGCATTCGAGAGCTGATAGGATGGCGCACGTGGCGTTATCCGCTGATGACCTGCCGTACTCCGGTCTGTGCAGCGCGTTCAACCGCGGCGACCAGACGGCTGTTGTGCAGCGCATGGGCGAAACCCGGCGTCTCATATGTGCCGGCCGCCAGATCGCGTGCGAGTGAGGCGTAAACCTCGCTCACATTGATCGCGGCACCTTTCCAAAAGTCGGCTGCGGTGGGGCCGACGCCAGTGGCGACGGGCGCCTCGGGCATCTCGAACGGGAAACTGGCCGTCAAAGTGAGGTCGCCCACCTGCACGCCGGCAAGGTGATTACCCGCAAGTTTCAGCCAGCCATTCGATCCGCGTACCTCAAAGAAAAAGTTCGCCTCCTCGGCCGGCACGGATGCCAGAACCTGGACCGATACGGGCGCCCCGCTTGCCGTCTTGGCGATCAGATCGAGATGATCGGGTGTATCGCGAACCGACGTCTCTCCGGTGTCGACGACCTCAATCTCCGGCCACAGAAGCTCGGTGCGGGCATCGACTTCGGTGATGTTGCCCAGCACCGCCTCAATGACATCCAGGACGTGACCTACCGTGATGGTCATGAAGCTTGCGCCCGACGCCGCCTTATTGAAATAGTCGTAGGCTGCGGTGGTCTGTGGACCGTAGCCGAAGGTCGTTGCGCCAACGCGTGCCGAAGTCAGTCGGCCAAGCTTGTCCGAAGCGACCAGTTCCGCGGCACGGCGAACCGCGGGATTGTGCCGTCCCTGCAGGCCGATTGCGGTGTGCAAAGAGGCTGACGCGGCCGCCATCTCCTCGGTCTCTGCCAGCGTCGTCCCGAGCGGGGACTCGCTATAGACGGCCTTGCCGGCCTTGAGTGCCGCCATCACCAAGTCCCGATGAGCAGGAACTTTTACGGCGACGGTAATGATGTCGATGTTTTTGTCGTTGATCATCGCATAGGGGTCGGCAAACCAGTGTTCGGCACCAAACGCCTCGGCAGCGGCTTTGGCGCTTTCCTCGCGGCGCGTTGCAACCGCAGAGAGCACAAGCGTTGGCTGCGTCTGTAGCGCGGGCACATGCGATGCGCCGGCCCAACTCGCCTGCGTATCCGCTCCAATTATTCCAACGCGATACTTTGTGTCCGACATGTTTCTATGCTCCGCTGTGGATGGGTTTGGACACTGGGGGGTCCTTTAGCTGAAACATAGGAATGGACCGAGGCACGAGCTACGCAGATAGTATCAGGAACTGGCTCTTCACTCTCATTCGGTAAACCGGGTTTCGACGAATGAGACGAACGGACGCGGACTTGATAGTATATGCATAGCTTCTGATAGTATTCAGTGGTGAACCTGGTTGGCGCCGGCGATGCCCGGCGGCGCAACCTACCCAGCCGAGCGGGTACTCGGCGGGGCATTTCGAGATTGACCCGAATGCAGGGAAAACATGACCCTCATGACTAAACCGAAATTCTCAGACCTGCTGAACGTCATGGAGCGCCATGCCCGTTATGACTACGTAACGCCGATTGACGGGCTGAAAGTTGGGCGAACGGATCAGCCCTCGGAGGTCGGGCACTCCATCTATCACCCCTCGTTCGGACTGGTTGGCAGAGGCGTGAAGGAGATGATGGTCGCCGAAACCCCGTTTCGCTACGCGGCCGGGGAATCCCTGGTCTGCGCGGCCGATGTGCCCGTTACGTCGCAGGTCACCGAGGCGAGCCCGTCCGCCCCCTATCTGGCGATCCATCTGGACATCGATCCTGCGGTCGTAGCTGACCTGTTGCGAGAGCAGTCCGGTTTGCGCCCAAAAACGGACGACACCTCGGTTGCAGGTAAATACACTCTCGACCCCGACCTTTACGACCCTCTTATTCGTTTGGTGTCATTGCTGGAGCGACCGCGCGACATATCTGTTATGGCTCCGCTGATCCGGCGGGAGATCACCTGGAAACTGTTGCACACCCAACATGGGCTGTTGCTTAGCCAGCTTGCCTTTGCCAATGGCCACGCGACCAGGATCAGTCGGGCAACCGCTTGGATCAGGCAGAATTACGCTGAAGCGCTGAAGATCGCAGAGCTCGCTTCTCTGGCGAACATGAGTGTTCCCAGCTTTCACCGGCATTTCAAGTCGGTGACTTCTATGTCGCCGCTCCAGTTCCAGAAACGAGTGCGGTTGCAGGAGGCGCGTCGTGGCCTGTCGAGTGCTAGCGCCATCTCGACGGTTGCTTATGATGTCGGGTACGAAAGTCTATCGCAGTTCAATCGCGACTATCGCCGTCTTTTCAATCTGACGCCGAGTGATGATGCCGCGACGCTACGCGCTACGCTCAGCCGCGAGAATTGGCCGGCTCGTCAATCAGCACCGGCCTGAAGCTTCTCCAAAGCTTCTTCATCTTCAATTGAACCGCGTCGGAGCCGGCGCGCGATAAAGCGCGTGCGCGCAAATGGAGGTAGAAATGATGATCCTTCGAAAGCACAATCTCGTAGCCAGTCCCTGGATAAGCCGAACCTTCGTCGCCCTGGCTTGCGCCGCGGTTTTACTCCAGGTGGCCGTACTCACCGGCCTGGCCAGCGTCGCTGCGCAGCCGGCTCAAACGACCACCGAACAATTTCAGTCCGACAGTGGCGATATCTTCGTTACCCCGGTTCAGCAAATGAGCGTGGTGATTCAAACACCAAATGGCATCATCTATACTGATCCGACGGGTGGAGGAGGCCGCTACGCGAGACAGGAAGCGCCGGACCTCATCCTGATCTCGCACGAACATGGCGAACACTACGATGCGCGAACACTGGAGGATCTTGTTGGACCCGATACTAAAATCGTCGTTCCTCCCTATGTCATGGCACGCCTTCCGGAAAGCTTGACCGGCAGCGCCATCTCACTTGCGAACGGCGAAACCGCGGAACTCGGAGCTATCCGGATCGAGGCATTCCCGTCCTATGGCCTCGTCGGGCAGGCCGAACGCTGGCATCCGCGAGGACGCGGCAATGCCTACCTGGTCACAGTTGATGGCCAGAGGCTATACATTGGTGGTTCGACTGAAGCCGTTCCCGAGATGCTGGAGCTGCGCAATATCGATATCGCCTTCATTCCACTCTATCCACCCTATGCAATGGGGCCGGAAGATGCGGTGAATGTCATCTCCGTCATGCAGCCACGATCAGTTTATATCTATCAGTATAACAGCGTTCGCACCCGAGACGATTTCGTCCGGCGTATCGGCAGCGCTTCGACGCGGCTACGAATTTTCACACCAGATATCGACCACTGAATAAGACGGCCCAACCGAAGGCATCCTCGATGCAAGCTTCCGGAGACCCAACTTGCTTTCGGCGATGGCAATCCCCAGACGCCGAACGAGGATATCAACCTGTCGTCAGATGAAAACGGCCCATCAGAATGATGAGCCGTTTCGTTCGATATCACTCAGCACCTTTTCAATGGCTGCCCACTTACAAACCGTAGCTGCTCTCGTCTACCTGGCTATAGAGATTGTCGTAAAGGATTGTCCGCAGAGCGTCTGCATCGGTACGGTCGACACCCTCGTAAAGGCCGCGCCATTTCTGAACCGCGCCCTGGAACCGCTCGATCAGTTCCTCCGTACCTTGCATGTTAAATACATTGGTACCCTCGCCGACGGCGATCTGCGCAACCTCATTCTGGTTGAACTCGTCCAGCGCACCCTGAAGATCCGCTGATGGTTCGTAGATGGTCACGCCATGATCTGGAGCTTCGGCAAGCGAGGCTTCTGAAGTGCGGGTGTATTCTATGGTGGAGTTCACAACAGCATCGGTCAGAGTGTCCAGAATGATCCGACGTTGCTCGTCCGACAGTCCCGCCCACGAGTCTGCATTGGCCGCATGGTGCCACCCGGAAAAGTACGAGCCCAGATCTATCGTCGTCACGTGCTTGGCCACATCCCATAAGGACCTGCTTCGAAGGTCGTTAGCGGCGTTGGCCGCACAGTCGAGCTGACCACGCTCAAGTCCTGTGAACATTTCTGTTGAGGGAACGCTGACCGCGACCGCACCGATCCGGTCGGCAAACTGGGCGTGAATCGCGCCTGGCATTCTGATGCGCTTTCCACGAATGTCGGCGAGCGATTCCACCTTGGAGGTGCACATCAATATGTAAGGCGGCGTGGCATAACCACTCAGAAACACGAGGCCGTGGCGGTCGAACATCGCCTTCATGCCTGGATCGTTCATATAAAAGTCCGTCACCGCAGCGGCGATGACGATATTGTCTTCAAGACCGATACCCAGAACCGCAAGCACGTTATCCTCAGGCAGGTCGGATGGCGTATAGGTGCCCGCATGATAGGTCAGACCGGCGATGCCATCGCGAAGACCGCTCAGATGCGCCCCGGCTGGCAGTAGCGCAGTGCCTGTGAAAACGCGGATCGAAAGGTCGCCACCGGAGGCCTCGTTAACCTGCTTCGCCCAGTCCAGATAACCAGCGCTTGTAAGCGGGTGCGTGTCAGGAAACCAGATACTGCCGGTAAGCTCAGCCGAGTTAGCGGAGCCGGCCATCGTCGCTCCTGCAACAGTTGCAGCCAGAATAAGTTTTCTCATGCACTTCTCCTTATATGAGCCGTTGATCTTCGAATATTTACCTTTATTTTATTGTATTACTCACTTGATTGACTGATGCTGAACATAATTCTCGGATTAAATACAGATCAAACATCAAATTCTATTTACCACTACGTGTATGGTCCCAGGCATCCAGCAACTGGTTCCATGCGACAATCATGCTGACGCCCTGCCGGCGCAGCGCGTGCATGGGAATTGTTTTTACCGGCGAGACGGGAAAGTCGAGATCGGCGGTAGCCACACCTCCAGCCTTCAAGGCAAGCAGCCTGCCCATCGCCGTTGCCATCGCGACGCCGCGCCCATTGTATCCCAGCGCGGTGGTCATACCGGGCTGCGGCACGTGGAGGTGAGGAAAATGGTCGGTTGTCATCGCGACGAAGCCGCCCCAATGATGCGTCCATGCCATGCCGTCGAGTTGCGGGAATAAGGCGACGGCGCTTCGCCGCAAGCTCGCAAGCCGCATATCTATGCCCATATCGCTATAAGCGCCGCGCCCGCCCATAACGAAGCGTCCGTCCGGAGATAGGCGGTAATAGAACATCAAACGGCGCGCATCGGAGGCAACATGACCCTGCGGGAAGATGGTGCTTCGAACCGCATCGGGAAGTGGCTCGGTCGCGACCTGCACAGAGCAGACCGGCACGATGCTGCGGCGCACGTCGCCGCTGGCTGCGTCTGCATAGCCATTTGGACACATCACAACCTGCTCTGCATGCACGACAGCGCCCTGTACCGTACGCAAGCGAAACTTTCCGTTTTGCCGTTCAACACACGCAACTCTGCTGCCACCATGAATTCGGGCACCAAGCCCGATCGCCGCGCGGGCAAGGCCAAGCGAGAAATGAAGCGGCTGGACCGATCCGCCCCGACGGTCGAGATTGCCACATGCGTAGGCATTCGTACCAATGAGCCGGGCAGTGTCCGAAGAGGTCAGCATGTCGATGGTCACACCGCGGCGGCCCCACTGCTCGGCGCGCCGCTCAAGCGCGCGGCGGACCAGATCATTATGCGCCGGCTGGATCCATCCACTGCGCACCGCGCTGCATTCGATTCCGTGTTTTTCGATGATGTCAAACACCACATCCGGTGCGCCACCCGCAAAACGAACGATCCTTTCGCCGGTCTCGCGCCCGAATATAAGTTCAATGTCGTCCGGGTCTTCCTTCAGACCGGGGATAATCTGGCCACCATTACGGCCCGAAGCACCCCAGCCTGGCTTGTGCGCTTCCAGAACCACCACTTTGACGCCCGCTTCTGCCAGGTGGAGCGCTGCGGAGAGCCCGGTGAAGCCAGCTCCGATGATGGCTACATCCACCGTCGCTTCGCCCTTCAAGACCGGTGTATCAAGCTCCGCACCAGTGAAGTCGCTCCAAAGAGATTTGGCGAGAAGCAGCCGTTCATCTGGAATCGTCCTCATTGCGTTCTCTTTCAATACACTGCCGGGGAAACAACCCAGATAACCTCACAGGCGGATTTGCCCTCACACCAGAACCGGTGGAGCGAAACCGCCTCGAAGGCGAATGAATCGCCTGCGGATAGTCGGTATTCTCTCCCGTCCACCTCCAACCCGAATTCGCCACTCACGACGACGCCGCATTTGGCACCGCTCGGGTTCCGATAGGGCGTGGGTCCTGACGCGCCGCCCGGCTGAATTATGATGCGCATCATCTGGATGCCGAGAATCTCGTCCGGCGAGAGAAGCTCCTTGACCATGCCTTTGCTGCCCAGATCGAGATGACGCCGGTTCATCGCGCGAACGACGATCCCATCCCCCTCACTGCCCTCGTCTGGTCCTTCGAACAGCCATCTGATCGGCATGTCGAGCGCCGTACAGATCTGCGTCAGAGATCGCAGCGAGGGCGTAGAGATTCCGCGCTCGATCTGACTGACGAGGCCGATCGACAGTCCGGATCGCTCGGCCACATCCTTGAGCGACAGCGAGCGCACTTTCCGGCGAAGCTTGAGCTTGTGCCCGATGGAAACCGAAGCGCCGATGATGGCTTCGAGGTGGCTCATGACATCAGACCGCCGAACGGACCCATCACGCTGTAGCAGCGTTGATTGAGACAATGGGTGGCATTAGGCACGACAGGCATTTTCGGCTCCATTTTACCGAGGGCATACGACAGGGACTTCCACATCAGCTACGCGGCCCGATCGATTTGTAGAGTTCCGGCCGTCTTTGCTGCAGCAGCGGATAGCGATGACGTACGGTCTGAATGAGATCAAGATCGATACTGGCACTGACGACGCCTTCATCATCGGAGGCAGTCGCGACGACCACACCCCAGGGGTCGACGATCATGCTGCGACCGACGAAGCCAAGACCCGATTTGGGTTCCTTGCCATACTGCCCCGAGGCCACCACAAAGCACTGGTTCTCCGCCGCGCGGGCGCGCAGGAAAAATTCCCAGTGGTCATAGCGCGGGGACAGGAAGGCGCTCGCGCAAACAAGAATCTCGGCACCGTTCAGAGCCATCTCGCGGTAGACTTCCGGAAAGCGAAGGTCCGAGCAGACCGAAAGGCCGATACGCGCAACATCCGTGCTATAAACGTCGAGTGTGTTTCCTGGCTTCACTTTCTTCGATTCAATAATGCCGGGCGGAATATCGGTGCGATTGGGCGCATCGAAAAGGTGCGTTTTGCGGTATCGCCCCGAAATCTCACCGTTCGGCGAAATCAGCGGAACCGTGTTGTAGTAATCACCATTGCCAGCATCTTCATACATGGACCCAGCGATGAACATGCCGTAACGCCGTGCCTTTTCGGCCAGCATCGCGGTGACCGGACCAGGGATCGGTTCCGCAATCTCGCGGTAGATGGTTTCATCGGAAAAGCCCAGACCGGTCCACAATTCGGGCAGGACGCACACGCTCGATCCACGCGCACCGGCCACATCGATCAAGCGCAGAACCTTTTCGACGGTCGCGTTCTTATCACCGTCCAGCGCCGTAATCTGCACGGCTGAGACCACTGTCCCGCGATGACCACTCATCGATAGCTCTCCTTTATCTCATGAGACTTGGCAGCCACAGCGAGATCGCCGGGAACCCGATGATTAACGCCAGTGCAATCAGGTCGGCGACGATGAACCAGGTTACGCCGCGGAAGACCGTTCCGAGACTGACAAGATTCCCCAGGGCGCCCTTAATGACGTAAACGTTCAGGCCAACGGGCGGCGTGACAAGGCCGATTTCCAGCAGTTTGATCAGGATGATGCCGAAGTAGATCAGGTTGATGTCGGCAGCGTTCGCTACCGGCAGGATGATGGGCAGCGTAAGCAACAGCAGGCCGATCGAATCGAGAAAGCTGCCAAGCACCAAGTACAGTATGATAACCATCAGAATGACCATGAACTGGTCGCTGCCCGTCGCCAGCATCAGTCCGGCAATATAACCCGGCACACCGCTGAGCGCCATGAAACGTGCAAGCAGCACGGTTCCAATGACAACCATGAACAGACCGGCTGTGCTGGCCAGCGTGTCGACGATTGCCTTGCGCAGAACCGGCCAGCTAAGCCTGCCGCGCACAAGAGCAATCACTATAGCGAGAAAAGCGCCGACGGCACCTGCTTCGGTTGGCGTGAAAATGCCAAGGAAGATGCCAAGCAAGATGCTGAAAATCAGGACCGGCAGTGGCCAGACTTCCAGCAATGCGTCGATCTTTTCCTGCCGGGAGAATTTCTCCTCTACCGGCGGCGCCAAGCTGGGGTTGATCTTCACACGCACAATGATCATCGCCACCATCAACAGTGCCGACAGGATGCCCGGAATGAAGCCTGCCATGAAGAGGCGCGCGATCGAGACCTCTGCAATGTAGCCGTAGAGCAGCATCAGGATACTGGGTGGGATCAGCGAACCGAGCGTTCCTGCCGAGGCAACGACGCCAGTCGCAAGCGCCGGATTGTATTTGTAGCGCAGCATTTCGGGGATTGCGATGCGCGCGAACGCAGAAGCCGTCGCGACACTTGAACCGGACGCGGCAGAAAGAAGTGCGCAGGCACCCACGCTGGTAATTGCCAGTCCACCGGGCAAGCGTGACAGGAAGATGCGCATCGCCTTGAACAGGCCGCTCGACAGACCGGAAGATGAGGCAACATACCCCATCAGCAGGAACATGGGAATCGCCGTCAAATTCCAGTCGCCGACGAAATTGAATGGCACCGCAGTCACGATACCCCAGGCAGCGCGCATATTCAGAATTGCGGCGATGCCGAAGAATGACACTATGCCAAGTGCAACACCTATCTGAATGCGCAGCAGCAACAGAAAGAGGCCGGCACCGATGCCTATGAAGCCTATTGTAAGGTTGTCCAACCTTTTGCCCTCCTAGGCGATCGGCTTGATATCTTCCGGCGAACCCGGCCGGGGATCGAAGTCCGGGTCCACAAGCGCCTTCCAGGCATGCAGCAAGACTGCCAGGAAGATCGCCGCGAAGCCGACGGGCAGTGCAAACTTGGCCGGCCAGATGGTTACGTAGACCGCACCCATCATGATTTCATTGACACGCCATGCGTTTAGCGCGTCCAGCCATGTTTGATAGGCCAGGATGCCGAAGAAGACGGCGCAGACAAGATACCCAAACACCAGGCAGACCCGAAGAACGGGCTTGGGCAGCAATTGCGCCATCAGATCGACGACGATGTGCTCGTGCCGCAATTCGACAAAGGCAAGCGGCAGAAAGACCACCAGAACCATATGGTAGACCGACACGATCTCAAGATTTCCCCGGATCGGCCTGCCGAAGAAATTGGCCATGACAACATCGGCCATGGTCTGGAGCATCATCAACATCAAGCCGATACCGGCGATGAATGTCAGGGCGTTGGCCAGAAATCGGATAGGCCGTTCGATCATCTCACCATGTCTCCATCACCTTTGCGCATGGGCGATCGCCGTGCCGACGTCGACCTTACCGTTAGCTTTACCGGATTCGACCCTGGCGAAGGCGTGCTTCTGCGGCGGGCTGCACCCGCCCACGCCGTCGGTGGCGACGGCGACACAGTCGCCGGGTGTCAAGTTCGTGACCACCTTTTGAACCCTAGACCTAGATTTCGAAGCCGTAGGCAGCCTTGGCTACCGGCGCTGTGATGAAGCCCTGCTTGAGGTCGTATTCAATATCTTTTCTGCTGCGCTCGGATGGCAAGCCGTAGCCGCCGCCGCCTGCCGTATAGAGGGTAAGAACGTCGCCCTTCCGCAATATCAATGTGTCCTTACTCCGTACGGCGATGATCTTTCCGGCACGCTCTACCTCGCAGCGGGCCCGCTGGCCGTCCGAGCCGCCAAACAAGCCATAGGGTGCAAGGCGGAAGCGGTCCGCATAGATCGCGAAGTTCACACCATCTTTCAGTATCTCGAAACGCCGGAACAGGCCGAGGCCACCCCTTTGACGACCGTGCCCACAGGAATCCGGAATAAGGCCGTAGCCGATAAGCCGGAAGTGCTCGAAATCCATGTCCGTCGTTTCAATCGGGGTGTTGGTGCAATTAGACAAAGGGGAGTCAATGCCGTCGCAGCCGTCTTTTCTGGTTGAAGCACCGAACCCGCCGCCATAAACCTCGAGATAGACGCAATATCTTCCATTGTTCAGATGCGAGATGGAGGTCACCAGCGTTGTGTCATTACCGCCTGAAATGACCTTATCCGGCACCACCGTAGACAACGCCTTGAGCACGGAGTTAAAGCACCGATAGGCGGCCTCCATACGCGCCCTCACTGGCGCGGGATACTCGGGATTTACCAGGGTGCCTTTCGGTGCCTTGATGGTAACCGGCCGCTTTGCGCCCTCATTAAATGGAATGTCCGAGCTGGTCAGCGCCGCCTTTATGGCCGTGAGAGTCGCGGATTTCGTTGAAGCGAAAGGGCAGTTCAAATTTCGGGCAACCTGCGCGTCGGTGCCTTCGAAATCCACTTCAATAGTATCACCCGCAACAGTCACCTTGGCGCGTACGCGAATGGGAGTGTCGGTGATGCCGTCATCGTCAACGGCGTCTTCGCCGTAGTAAACGCCGTCAGGAATCTCTGCCAGCGCAGTCCTGAAGCGGCGCTCGGAATAGGAAATCAGATCGGTCATCGCCTGGGTCACAGTCCCGCTGCCATAACGTTCGCAGAGCTGGCGCACGCGTTCGGCAGCAACGGAATTGGCTGCAAACTGGGCATTGAAGTCGCCAATCGTCTGGTCGGGAACGCGGATGTTTGAGGCGATCAAGCGCTGAAGAAGCCCGTGCTGGGCACCGTCCTGCCAATCGCGCTTGAAGTTGTAGCGGGCGGGCGGAAGAACCAATCCTTCGGCATGGATGTCGACAGCTTCAGTCGTCAAACCGGGATTGCCGCCGCCGAGATCCAGATGATGCGCGACCGTGCCGGCAAAGCCGACAAGCTCGTCGCCGACAAAGATGGGCGAATAGATAAAGACGTCCTGAAGGTGCTGACCGCCTGAATAGGGATCGTTGGTAATGTAGAAATCGTCCTTGCCCATCGTCTCGACCGGATAGGCCTCAATGCAACACCTGAAAATCTCGGACATGGTGCCAAGCTGCATTGGGATAAGTTCTGCCTGGGCAACGGCATTGCCCTCGCGATCGAAAAGCCCGGCAGAGGCGTCGGCCGCTTCGCGGATGATCGTGGAATAGGAGGAGCGGATGAGCTTGACGCCCATCTCTCGCGCTGCGGCAAGCAGACCCTGGCTGATGACAGCGTAGTCTACCGGGTCGAGAGAACCTGCCGTTTCACTTCGAGCGGCGCTTTTGTCAAGCATCGTCATTGTTCTCCCTTGTCAGGATCATATTGTCGTTGCGGTCGCGTCGGGCGCTCCATCCAAGGGGCACGAGCAGGGTCGATGTGGGATCTTCCAACAGCGCTGGGCCTGACATTGGAACGTCTTGATCAAGAGTGCCCCGGCTTGCAAGCAGGCCTTTTCGCCATTTTCTGCTCAGGAACAGATCGATCTCTCGTCTTTCAACGGAATATTCAGAAGACTCCGCCAGGATGGGCATGGAATCCAGGGGAGCCGTCATGCCGAGGCGAAACGAAACCATCTCCACCGGCTTGCCTGGTTCTGCGCCGAAGAAGTAAACGCGTTCGTGAGCCTCACCAAAAAGCGTGGTCAGGCTGTCTGACTCAAGCGCCTCAAGGCCATCAATGGGCAACTCCACAGGAACCTCGAAAGCCTGCCCGACAAAGCGCATATCGGCTACAAAGGTGAGGTCGAGCCTGTCGCCGAGCTTCATCATCCGGGCCCGATCGAGAGCACGCTTCTTCATTTCGGCAAACACTTCCCGCACTACATCGGGTGCATTTTCGTCGACCGGTGCCCTGCGGGTCATGCTGTCGAACAGCACAAAGTCACTTGCCAGAAGGCCATAAGCCGAAAGCACGCCAGAATTCGGCGCAACAACAATGCTTGTGATGCCAAGATCTTCCGCGACGGCCGCCGCGTGCAGCGGTCCCGCACCTCCATACGGCACGAGCACATAGTCACGTGGATCGTGACCTCGCTCCGTCGAGATAAGCTGAATTGCACGGACAATGTTGGCGTTGGCCAGTTGAATAGCGCTGTCGGCCGCCTCTTCCAGACTCATTTTGAAGTGCCTGGCTATGGGCTCAAGAGCCGCACGTGCAGCCTCGACGTCGATTTCCATGCGCCCACCCAGAAAGGCCTCCGGACGAATGGTCTGGCGGACGACATGCGCGTCGGTCAAAGTCGGCTGTTTTCCCCCGCGCCCGTAACAGGCCGGGCCTGGTTCGGCGCCCGCCGAATGTGGGCCAACACGCAGCATACCGCCATCATCTATCCAGATGATGCTTCCACCACCGGCGCCCACCGTGTTGATATCGAGAACAGGCAGGCGAACAGGCAGCCCATCTATCGTAAACTCCTGCGTTAGCTGCGGCTTTCCAGCCGTGACCACGCACACATCGGTCGAGGTACCGCCAATGTCGAGAGTAATGAGGTTCTTGAAATTGGAGCGCGCAGCCTGACGCGCAGCCCCCATGACACCCGCAGCTGGCCCAGACAGCAGCGCCGTGACTGCGCTTTCGCGCATTGCCTCCCCGGGAAGCCGGCCACCATTCGACTGCATAACCGAAAATCGGCCTTTGAAACCGCTTTGGTCAAGCCGGCTTTCGAAGCGCGAGATATAGCGGTCCATCACCGGCTGCACATAAGCGGAAAGAGTGGTCGTGGAGGCGCGTTCAAACTCGCGGAACTCGCGCGTTACCTCGCTCGAGAGTGTGACCAGAAACCCGGGAATGTGCTTCTGGATAATGGCTTTCAACGCTCGCTCGTGCGCAGGATTCGTGTAAGCATTCAACAGACATACGGCTACGGCCTCATAACCGCCAGCCTTGATGCGCGGGATCAGATCTCGTTCGACCGCAACCTCGTCAAGCGGTGTCGCAATCGAGCCGTCCGCCAGAATTCGCTCAATAACTTCAAAAGTCGAAGATCGGTCAACGACCGGCTCGGGCCTTGCATACTCCAGGTCGTAGATGCGCGAACGTCCATGGCGCTGAAGGGTGAGGATGTCCCGGAAGCCATGTGTGGTGATGAAGGAGATCGGAAACCCCTTTCGCTCCAGCACCGCATTGGTGGCAACCGTTGAACCGTGAGCGAGATCCGAAATTTCTCCTATATCGACATCGCTGGCGAGCAGTGCGTTAAACGCGCCCTCATCCGGGTTGCGGGGCGTGCTCGGCACTTTGAGAACTCGAACGCCCGTATGGTCGATAGCGACCAAATCCGTAAACGTTCCTCCGACTTCAACTCCTATCCGCATTACCTCTTCCGTCCTACTCTTGCTCTGAACGATGATGCTGATTAACGTGAGAGTGAAATATTTAAATAAAAATTTCAATAGGGCCATATCGAATAATCGAAAAATTCAAAATGGGAGCGGATAATCTTGTTCAGACGCATTGGGTCACACCCTGCAAATACGTCGGCACCCTTATTTTTTTTGCTGTTCGTCATATTCGCCTGGGGCGGCAACTACACGTGGGTCAAACTCGCCGTCGAGGATGGAGGTGCCTGGACATTCAACGCTTTGCGCTATGTGTTCGCGGTGCTTCTGCTTGGCTTTTTTCTACTGATACGGCGCGGTCCAGGCGGCCTGCTGCCGATTGCGGGAGAGCGGCTTGCCACTTATGTGGTCGGGTTCCTCCAGATTGCCGTGATGACCGGTGGCACCGCCTTTGCACTTCAGTTCATAGACGCGAGCAGAACGGTGTTGATAGCCTATTCAATGCCGTTGTGGGCTATGCTGCTCAGCCTGTTCATTCTAGGCGAGCGAACGACGTGGCAGATGCTCCTCGGCCTCACGCTTGGAATCGGAGGTATCGCAATTCTTGGCGCTCCGTGGTCGATGGACTGGTCCAGCCGCTCCACCCTGATGGGGTCGGGAATCGCACTTTTTTCAACCATAGCATGGGCGTTGGGCTCGGTTCTTTACCGTAAGCGGCAGTGGCGATCAGATTTCTGGCGGCAGGTATTCGGCCAGCTTCTCGCCGGCGCTGTTTGCTCCTCGGCAGCCGCTCTGGTTCTAGAGGATAGAGGTACGAATTTCACTCCAACCTATACGGCAATACTGCTCTACAATGCCATCGTGCCGAGCGTGCTCGGCTTCTGGTTCTGGGCGCGCGCGCTCAGTCGCATGTCGGTCACCACTGCCAGTCAGGTTCTTCTGCTCTCTCCGGTGTTCGGCATGGTTCTCAGTGCGATCGTCCTGGACGAAACGCTTACGTTGAGCCTGCTCGTCAGCGCGGTTTTGATATTGATAGGAGCCGGTCTGTCCTACTACAGCGGAGCAAAGGACACCCGCGCGAAATGAAAGCGAGCGACCTTTTGCTGTCAACGGGACCAGGCGAGCGGACACAGTCAATGCGCTCACTTTTGTTCGTAGGACGGGAAGGATCAAATTTTTAAGGTGAAGCTTAAAGCTGCGTTCTGAGCCAGCTCCACACCCAGTCTTTCGTCTTCTCCCAGACCGGGCGGTTCTGCCATTCCTCCAGCGTAACTTGCCGTGAAAGAGAAAGATCGGCTTCGAACAGATCGATCTGCGTTTTTGCGAAAACTCCGTCATAGACGTTGAGATTGGATTCATCGTTCAGCCGAAACGAGCGTTCGTCGAAATTGGTGGAACCTATCGTCGTCCACCATTCGTCAACGATCAGCACCTTTGGATGGTACATGGTTGGCTGGTATTCGTGCAGGCGTATCCCCGCCTCCAGCAGCTCCCCCCAAAAATGACGCGAGCCATGGCGCACGATTGGCATGTCGGTCTGTTTGCCCGGCACGATAATGTCGATCTCGACGCCGCGCTCCCTCGCCTGCAGCAATTGTGCGATGGCGACATCGTCCGGAACGAAATAGGCCATTGCGATACGGATGTTTTCGGTTGCGCCGGCCATTGCCATCATCAACATCTGGTGCATGGATTTCGCTCCGCCATTGGGCGACGACTTCACATGCTGGACGCGCAGGTCTCCTGCCTCTTCCGCCTCGGGATAAAACTGATCACCCTGAAGCACCTCTCCTGTCGCCTCGATCCAGTTTTCGGCGAAGGCGGCTTGCATGTCGGCGACCACCGGTCCTTCGACGCGATAGTGATTGTCACGCCACTCCTCGGGATTGCGGGCGTCGCCGAGCCATTGGTCGCCAATTCCGACGCCTCCGGTAAAGCCGATCTTCCCGTCCACAATCAATAGCTTGCGATGCGTGCGATAGTTGATCCGATCAAGCGTGTACCAGTGGATAGGCCGGAAACGCTCGAAATTAACATTGGCATCAGTCATGATCTTGATTGTGTCTTCGTCAAACGGGATTGCGCCGACGAAATCAACCAGCACGCGCACGGGCACACCATCTCGTGCTTTCTCCGCAAGCGCAGTAGCAAACTCCCGCGCGATCTCGCTTGACCAGTAAATGTAAGTGACGAAGTTGACGCTCACTTGCGCCTCCCGGATCGCAGAGAGCATTGGCGGAAATATTTCGTCGCCATTGACGAGCGTTCGGATGGAGTGGCCGGGCTGAACGTCTCCTTCGAAGACGGAATGCATAGTGCGCAGAAAGGCGGGATCCGAAACCGCAGCGAAATGCGGGATCGGTTCCTGAACCTGCGTGCGCGGCGGCACAAGGTTGAGTATGATGATTGACAAAAATCCGCCGACAAGCAGAAAACCGAAGAGCCGAGCCATAAAATTCAATTTCATTCAGCCATCCCCACCGTGAGAATTTGCTGTTTTAGGAAGCACGACCGCACTTCAACTCCACGGATTAATGTCGTCAGGCCACCAAGCAGAAAACAAACTCGTTAGACCAGATGTTGACGATCCCCTCGTCGAACGACCTGCAGAATCTTTAAGACAGCTATTCCCTCCAAGCTTAAACCGTCGTTGGGGCAGAAGATCAAGCGCCGGGCCTCGCCGCTCACGCAATGCACCTGTCTGGCGCAGCTTCTGCTTGTTAGCCCGTGAATGCTGCCCGGCATCGGACACATTGTTCATCATTTCGCTCAGGAATTTGCAGAGGTGATAAAGCTCGAACGAAGTTTTTTGATCTCGGATAGCCAGAACCGCTCAATCGCGGACGGGCCTGCTATTTTTTTGATAGGCAATCAACCGGGACCATCAGATGCTCTGCGAGTGACCGTGTAATGAGTTGATGGTCCTCTCTCTCGGGCAATCCTGAAACTGCTATGGATCCGATGACACCGACGTCCCCGATAGTCAGGGGGAATCCCCCGCCGGCAAGGGCGTATTCAGCCTGATCAAGCGCCCAGTTTTGGGGAAATGTCTTATCCTCACGCGCCAACTCGAGAACAACACGGTAGGATGACTTATGAAATCGCCGAACCAGGTTTGATTTGCGGCGGGCCCATTCAGGATTAGAGCCCGTTGATCCGGCTGTTGCGCTATAAAAAAGCGGGCGATCCCAGGTTCTGATATCGATAACGATGCCGAGCCCTTCCGATATGGCTTTCTCGCGTATAAGCGAGCCTAGCTTGAAAGCCTCTTTCTCGTTGAAAGTCGCAAAGGCCAAACGGCTCTCTTGCTCCTTTATGATGCGTATATCGCGTGCGACGTCCATTTTTAACCTCCCATTACCAGCATCATCGACGGGATTTGAGCCAGTCCTCATATTCGGCTTGTGCATCTGCGTGCAGCGGGTAATAGCGTTTGAGTTCCCCTCCCTCCAACAGGCGCTCCTTCGAGAATCCCTCCCATTGGTGGTGTTTTTCGGCACGAGCAAGCACGTCCTCGGCCATTTGCGCTGGTACGGCGACCGCTCCATCATCGTCCGCAACGATGATATCGCCGGGTATTACAAGCACTCCGCCGCACGAGATCGCACCATTGACCTCGAATGGAAAAATATTGGTCTGGGTATGAAAATTTGGCGTCAGTCCCTTGATCCACAATCCCAGATCCAGATCCTTGGCTTTGGGGTAGTCGCGGATGCAGCCATCGACCACGATCCCGGCCCCGCCTTTACCTTTGAAATAGGTCAGCATCATTTCGCCGAAAATACCGCTGGTCATATCTCCACGAGCGTCGACAACGACGATATCGCCGGGCTGCGTGTGATAGAGAACATGACGGTGCAGCTGTGTCTCGGGTTCAGCATATTCGTCGTCTTCGTAAAGGTCCTCGCGTTTGGGCATGAAACGCAGCGTGAGGGCAGGTCCGGCAACAGCTTTGCCTGGCGACCAGCACGTAGGGCCCGCAATAAAGGCCGAACGGATTCCCAGTCGACTGAGGATGCTTGAGGTTTTTGCTGCACCCACGGCCTGAAATCGTTCGCAGATTTCGCGAGGAGGGCGAGTGATGTCGTTGGTTTGGATCATGATCTGGCCTTGATGAAAAAGTTGAATTGATTAAGCGAAGCCCGCCACGGGATGAGGCACGTAAGGGGATTCCATTTCAGCAATGTCTTCTGGACTGAGCGAAACCGCGAGCGCACCTATGGCGTCGTCAAACTGCTGTTCACGGCTTATGCCAACGATGGGTGCAACTACGGCTGGACGGGACAACAGCCAGGCAAGTGCGATGCTGGCGCGGGAGGTTTCGTGGCGTTCCGCGATCGTGGCAACCGCTCTGATAACCTCTGCATCGGCACGCTCCGTGTCGCCATACAGCTTGGAGCTTAGCCAGTCAGCCTTTTTGCGATTTGTGTCCTGCCCATCGGGCCGCGCCAGCAGACCACGTGCGAGAGGACTCCATGGTATCTGCCCGACGCCCTCCTCCTCGCAAAGAGGCACCATCTCTCGCTCTTCCTCCCGGTTGAGCAAGTTGTAGTGGTCCTGCATGGAAATGAAACGAGCGTAGCCCTTCTGATCGGACCGATAGAGGGCTTTCGCAAATTTCCAGGCATGCATTGATGACGCGCCGATATAGCGGACTTTGCCTTGCCGGACGAGATCAGTCAGAGCTTCAAGCGTCTCATCAATTGGGGTTTCGGGATCCCATCTGTGGATTTGATAGAGGTCGATATAATCAGTTTGGAGCCGGTTCAAACTGTGCTCGACTTCCTGAATGATCGCCTTGCGTGACAGGCCCTTGGCGTTTGGGCCAGAGCGCATGGGTGTGTTGAGTTTGGTGGCGATGACAACTTCGTCGCGAACTGCATAGTCTTTCAACGCCCGCCCAAGGAACTCTTCGCTCGTTCCATCTGAATAGATGTTGGCTGTGTCGAAGAAATTGATTCCCAGCTCGATTGCCTTCTTAATGAGAGGTCGGCTCGCTGACTCATCGAGGGTCCAGGTTGGGCCACCCCGCTCAGGCACTCCAAAAGTCATGCAGCCAAGGCAAATCCTCGAAACTTCCAATCCGGAACGGCCAAGTCGAGCGTATTGCATTCACAATCTCCCAGATGCGATTCAGAATTATGTTCATATTTGAACTGAATTAATTCAATTAAGAATGGCCTTCACACTTGCAATCTGTCAATCCCTTGCGCAATTTTGCTTCAAATGAGAATGATCTCTATTCATTAACGGGAATAGAAGGACAGCATCGATGACGGAACACCCAGATAAAAATGGCGTCCCTGTGCTGGAGCGGACGCTCGAGGTTCTGAGCTTTCTGGAACGAACACCCGACGGGTTGTCGATACGAGACCTCACAAAATATCTCGGTGTTCCTCGCAGTACGGTCTATAGAATCCTCAACACATTGCAGGCGCATCAGATAGTTCTGCGCAATGTCGAGGGAACCTATGTTTTGGGACCGCGACTGCTGACCCTGGCAGCCAAGGTCAAGGTTCAGATGTCCTACGATCTCGTAGGAGCTGCGCAACCCGTTATGCAGCAGCTGGCACAGGAGACCGGGGAAGGTAACAAGCTTTCTGTGTTCGCGCGCGAGACCGCGCTTGTTGTAGCGGCAGCGACCGGCACTGGCGAATATGGATTACACCCGGCTGTCGGACAGAGCTTTCCGCTGCATGCGGGGGCTGCAAGCAAGATGATCATGGCGCATCTCGACGCTGTCATGCTTGACAGGTTGCTGAGCCAGCCTCTCACTCAGTTCACCTCTGCCACTCGTATTGACCCCGCGCAATTGCGCGCCGAGCTTGAACTCATCCGAGAGCAAGGCTGGGCTCAAGACATGGGTGAACACGTGGGTAGTGTTTGTGCAATGGCGGCCCCGGTCTGGGATCCCACGGGAAGATTTGCCGCGGCCCTGAGCATTCCATTCCTGGCAGGGCAGACCCCCGAAAGAATCTCAACACTCAAGGCTGCCGTTATCACCGCTGCCCGCGACTTGTCTCAACGCATAAGGAAATTATAGCTCGTGATCATCACCGACATCAAATGCGCCTTGCTTGGCAGCCACCCGGTCGTGCGCGTGGTCACCGACGACAATATTTCCGGCTATGGACAAATCGAGTTCTGGAAGCCGCAAGCAAAACAAGCCGTGCTCGCTTTGCGAGAGTTCGTCATAGGCATGGACCCCACACATGTGGAACGCGTCATGCTGCGCATCCGGAACAAGGGCGCATTCAAACCATGGGGCAGTGCTGTCAGTGCGATCGAGATGGCACTGTGGGATGTTGCGGGCAAAGCTGCCGGCTTACCTGTTCACAAGCTTTTGGGCGGAAAAGTGCGGGACAAGGTCAGAGTGTACAATGGCGGCCTGAGATTTCCGTTTGAAGGATATCAGCCAGAGGACTATGCCGCCGATGTTGCACGAATGATGGCGGCACCAGAAAATTTCTCCATCATTAAACAGACACTTGCGTTTCACAGTCCCATGGCGCGCGAGGTTGCAGGGTTTCATTACGGTGAAGTCACTACACAGCCGATCTCAGGTCTGCGTGACACAGGTGCCCTGACGCCCAAAGGTTTTGATCATGCTGTTGCTTGTGTCGAGGCGATGGTTGAAGTCACCGGAAACAAGGTGGGACTAGCTCTTGATTGCGGACCGGGATGGACGCTGGCGGACGCCAAAAAGTTCGCAAAAGCGGTGGAGCCACTCAATCTGATGTGGCTTGAGGATCTGCTTACCGGAGATCAGATTCCTTACGTCAATGCGGGCGCTTATCGCGATCTGACAATAAGCACATCGACACCGATCCATACCGGCGAGCAAATATACCTTCGGCAAAACTTTCGCGAGTTGATTGAGACGCGGGCCGTTAACATTCTTGGTCCGGACCCTTGTGATGTTGGTGGTATCGCCGAACTCAAGCGTGTTGCTGAATATGCTGAAGTTCATGGGCTGTCCTTCGCACCACATGGCACCGCCAACGGCCTTCTCGGGCTGGCGGCGCTTGTGCAAGTCTCTGCGACACTTCCCCAGAATTTTATTGCCTTCGAATATCCATTGGGCGAGCCAAACTGGTGGTACGACATCGTCGAGGGACTACCCGAACCAATTGTCAAAGACGGTTTTGTCGCCATTCCAGAGCGCCCGGGCATGGGGGTTGATCTCGTGCCCGATCGCGCACTGCAATATCTGGCAGCGGAAGACCAGGGCTTTTTCGACTAGTCCAATTTCCCTGATCTCAGGCAGACAAATTCGTTTCCCGACTACGCGCTTGACAGCCAAGGCTTCGTTGTTCATTCTAAATAGAATTGATACAGTTCAAATGTGAACAAATTGGATCGGTGCATGCGAGTTGGAATGACTTTGGCAGGCGAGCGGTTAACGCGGGACAATGCTCGGTTTGCGGCACAACTCGGCGTGACGGATGTGGTCGTCAATTTGGGGCGCTATCGGCAAGTTCAGGATCGAACGCCCTATCTCGATGGCCGTTCAGTCGGCCCTATTCTGGGGGACTGCAGCACAGAAGCGCTCTGGGATTTCGACTATATGACCGAGATCGTCCGAATGCTGGCGGAAAATGGCCTGCGCATCGCTGCGCTCGAGAACTTTGCCCCAAATTTCTGGTCCGATATTTTATTAGGAGGCCCAGACCGGCGCCAGCAGATGGAGGCGCTTAAACACCTGGTCCGCGACGCAGGAAAGGCCGGGATACCGATCATCGGCTACAATTTCTCGATTGCCGGAGTCTGGGGATGGCGGCGCCTGCCAATTGGGCGAGGAGGAGCGATAACCTCTGTGTTCGACAGTGATGGTTTCGATGCCCAGGAGCCTATTCCTGATGGCATGGTCTGGAACATGCGGTATCGCCCCTCCCAACCCGGTGCCAAGCTCGTCCAACCGACCGAAGATGAACTTTGGGAAAGGCTGGCATGGTTCCTGGAAGAATTGGTACCGGTGGCCGAGGAGGCAGGTGTCAAACTGGCAGCCCATCCTGATGACCCGCCAGTCGATCGACTGCGGGGAACGCCACGCCTCGTCAACAAGCCCGAAAAATATGATCGGCTGCTTGCCTTGGTGGACAGTGAGTCCAACGCTCTCGAATATTGCATCGGCTCGCTTCAGGAGATGCCCGGCAGCGATATTTATGAGCTGACGCGGATGCATGCGCGCAGTGGAAAGATCGCCTATGTCCACTTCCGCAACGTCAAAGGCAAGGTGCCACGCTACGAGGAGACGTTCGTAGACAACGGCGATATCGATATGGCCGAAATCGTGAAAATTCTTCGGGACGAAGGTTTTTCCGGCGTCATGGTGCCGGATCACGTGCCCGACATTCAATGTGCCGCACCATGGCATGCAGGGATGGCCTACACGGTCGGCTACATGCGCTCGCTCGTTGGCAACTCCCATCTATCCGACAGGGAGGGCAAGCGTTTGCGGAGATACTCTCGGTCAAACTGAAGTCGCTATCTAGGGAGGAAACGCGATGAGAAAAACACTGTTACGTATCACAAGCCTTGCTGCTCTTGTTATGTGGCCATCAATGGGTTCCGCCCAGGAACTTGTCTGGTGGACCATGAGCTGGAACGAGGCGAACGCCAGAGCTTTTGCTGACGAGTTCATTGCGGAAAACCCAGGTGTCACAGTTCGCATCGAGCCCAATGTCGCAGGTGGATTGCAGAGCCGGGTTCTGATCGCCATTCAATCGGGCAATACCCCGGATCTGATCGATATCCAGAATGGCGTGAATATACCTCTTGCCGAAACAGGGGGGCTTGCCGCCATTGGCGACGCGCTGGCCAGTGAGGGGGTCGATTTTGAAGACTTCCTCCCTGCCGCAGTCGAGACCGCGACGTATAACGGCCAGGTTTATGGCATGCCGTTCCAGGTTGAGGCCCATGCCTTTCTATATAACAAGGCAGCCTATCGCGATGCCGGCCTGGACCCCGAGACACCGCCGACCACCTGGAAAGAATTCCTGGAATTTTCTGAGGCACTGACGGGCAGCTGGTCCAACGGCTCACCCCGGTATGGCTACGGTGTCTCGGGCGGCGGACCGGACCAACCGGGCAATTCGCTGTTCAGGTCGCTGCCGTTCCTTTGGATGAATGGTGGCGGCATACTCGGCCCGGACAACGAAGTGATCGTGAACAGTCCGGCATCAGTCGAGGGTCTGAAGCTCTATGTGGACCTCTTCACCGAATACGGTTATGCGCCGCCGTCCACTTTGGAAAACGACTCCAATGCTCTGCGGCGGCTGTTCAGTGTCGGCAATGTTGCCCAGATCCCCGGTGCTACTTCCGATGTCCAGCGTGTGCTCGAAGCAGACCCTGATTTCGAGATAGGCGTCGGGCTTCTCCCGCACCCCGAGGGCGGCGAGCCAGCAGCAATTCTGGGAGGTTGGAACTTCGTAATACCTGAAGCAGCCCGGAACAAAGAGCTTGCGGTCAAACTGGCTGCCTTCATGGCTTCGCCCGAAAGGCAGGCGATCTACACCACGACGTTCCCGGCAGCGCAGTCGGGCCTCGACCTACCACGTTTCGACGATCCGTTGTTTGCCGCTCACAAGGAGATGCTGGGCTTTGCCCGGCCGCAACCGACTATTCCTGAATGGAGCCAAATCACTCGGATCTATTACACCCACCTCCAGGAAGCTCTTCTTGGATCCATGAGTGCACAGCAATCGATGGATGCGGCAGCGGCTGAAATCACTGCTCTATTGTCAAACTGATGACTTCTGGTGCCCTCCCGAGAGGGCACCAGCCACCCAAGGAGCATCTATGTCCACGCGCAAAATAAGCCCGGGCTTGTGGTTCATCCTGCCGACAATGCTGGTTCTCATCGGCTTGATCGCCTATCCAATGCTGTCGACCATCGAACTTAGCGTAACCAACGCAAGCGGCGCTTTCGTCGGCTTACGAAACTTCAACATTGTCATCAACTCCCCTTCGACTCTGCTGATTATCTCCAACACTCTCGTCTATGTTTTTGGGTCAGTCTTTCTCCAGCTTGTGCTGGGAATTGCCGCGGGAATTCTTTTGAACCAAAGCTTCGTCGGACGATCGATCTTGCGATCGCTCATGTTGGTACCGTGGATTATTCCCGGCATAGTGGCCGCCATGACCTGGGCGTGGATGTTCCACACCGATTACGGCATCATCAATTATCTGCTGACACAGTTGGGCATCATATCCCAACCCGTCGGTTGGCTGACCAATCCCAATACCGTTATGCCTGCGCTGATTGCAGTCAATGCCTGGAAAATGTTTCCATTTGTCGCCGTTATGGTGCTCGCCGGGTTACAATCGGTTCCAGACGAGCTCTACGAAGCATCGCGAATTGATGGGGCGGAATTCCGACACGAAGTCTGGCACGTCATGCTGCCACAACTGCGCCCGGTTTTGTTTTCCATTACGCTGCTTTTGGTGATCTGGGCACTCGACGGCATTACGATCATTTATTCGATGACCGGTGGCGGACCAGCCAATCGCTCAATGATTTTCCCTATCCATATCTACGTCCAGGCTTTCGAGTATTTCGAGTTCAACCGTGCGGCGGCTCTCTCGGTTCTCTACTTCGGGTTTATCTCGATTGTGATCGCCATCTACATGCGGCTGTTCTGGCGGGACGAAAGGAATTGAAGATGAAACACCGTTCCGTCTGGCTCTTTTTACCGCTTCTCATTCTCTTGGTAATTGCTGTCTTTCCGTTCCTGTGGATGGCCCTTTCCTCGTTCAAACCGCTCGCACAACTCTATTCGATACCGCCACAATGGATTCCCAACCCGCCAACCCTTCGGAATTTTCAAGAAGTACTCTTTAACTCAAATATCCCGCGTTACTTCCTAAACAGTACCATCGTTTCCTTGGGATCCACGGGGTTAGCGCTGATATTTGCGATTTTTGCAGCTTATGGGTTCGCGCGATTTCGTTTCTTCGGCAAAAGCTTCGCCATTACATTCGTGCTGGTTGGTCAGTTGCTACCGACGGCGACGGTCATCGTTCCGCTCTATCTGGTCCTGAACCACTTCAATCTCATCAACACCTATCTCGGACTGATCCTCGTTTATCTGATCCTCACACTGCCGCTCAGCGTCTGGATGCTGACAGGATTTTTCCGCGCCATTCCGACGGAACTTGAGGAGGCGGCCATCATCGACGGAGCAACCCGGCTCGGAGTGCTGTTTCGAATTTCCCTGCCTCTGATCGTGCCGGGTATAGTCTCGGTCGTCCTCTATTCTTTCGTCGCAACCTGGAATGAATTCGTTTTCGCACTCTCGTTTGCGACAGACCGGACTATGAAAACCCTTCCCATCGGCCTCGCAGAGTTCTCGACCGAGTTCGATGTGGACTGGGGGGCGGTCATGGCGGCCTCTTTCATCATGACCCTTCCAATCGCCCTGATCTTCCTGGTGCTTCAGCGCCTCTTCGTGAGTGGGCTGATGTCCGGGGCAACGAAGGGCTAACCCTGAGAACCAAAGGATAATGACAATGTCTGTTACAACAAGCGGCCCGCAGGCGCGTTTCATGCATACGATGATCCGTGTCGGCGATCTTGATCGATCGGTCAAATTCTACTGCGACCTTTTGGGCATGAAAGAACTGAAGCGTGTCGATGTGCCCGAAGCCAGCTACACCAACGTATTTGTCGGCTATGGCCCCGAAACCAGCCACCCCGTAGTGGAGCTGACTTACAATTATGGGGTTGAAACCTACAACCGGGGTGACGGGTTCGGGCACCTCGCGGTCGGGGTGAACGACATATACGCCATGTGCGAGGCCCTACGCGCGAACGGCGTAGCAATTGCGCGCGAGCCTGGACCGCTCAAGTTCGGAACTGTCCACATTGCCTTCATTGACGATCCCGACGGATATCGGATCGAGCTCATCGATCTCAATACAGGCAACTATGCCAAAGCTGGAAGTTAGGCAGATTGGCCGGCGACCAGATTGGTCGCCGGCCTCGACCAATTGGGAGGATGGTTTGGTACAGGTCGCTATAGAGAATGTTACGAAGGCTTTTGGAGCGTTCAACGTCATTCATGGTATTGAAGTGACGGTTGAAGACGGCGAATTCGTCGTGCTCGTAGGCCCGTCTGGATGCGGAAAGTCAACGCTGCTCAGAATGATCGCGGGTCTTGAGGAAATTACTTCGGGTACAATTTCGATTGCCGGACGCATCGTGAACGATGTGCGCCCCAAGGAGCGCGATATCGCCATGGTATTTCAGAGCTACGCGCTTTATCCGCATATGACAGTTCGAAAAAACATGGGGTTCTCGCTGAAACTTGCAAAAATCCCCAAACATGAGATCGACAAAGCCGTGGACAGGGCAGCTTCCATTCTGGGGCTTGAAGCCCTTTTGGACAGACGCCCCAAACAGCTTTCAGGCGGACAACGCCAGCGCGTAGCCATGGGGCGTGCAATTGTGCGCAGCCCACAGGTATTTCTGTTTGATGAGCCACTTTCCAATCTGGACGCGCAGCTTCGCCTGCAAATGCGCAGCGAGATCAGAGAGCTGCATCAGCGCCTTGAGGCAACGACAATCTATGTAACCCACGATCAGGTTGAGGCGATGACTATGGCTGACAAGATTGTGGTCATGCGCGGCGGAAAGGTCGAGCAGATTGGCAGTCCCATCGATCTTTACGACAGACCCGCAAATCGTTTTGTTGCGAGCTTCATCGGTTCGCCCTCGATGAACTTCATCAAAGGGAAGATTGATCGAAAAAGTAACACTTTCATGATGGCAGATGGCTCGGCGACCTCCATCCCGGCGCCTCCGCTGATCGATCCCGGCGAAGATGAAATCATACTAGGCGTGCGGCCCGAAAATATTGAAATTGTTGATGGTTCTCGATCTGGCTCCTTGATTGGGACGGTCAATTTCACCGAGATCACCGGGGCAGATACGATCGTCAATCTGGATGTCAGCGGAAATCGGTGCAGCGTCATGCTTCGCGACAGGCGACATTTGAAACCTGGAGAAAAATTACAATTAATGCCGCTCGCTGGCACACATCATTATTTCGAAGCATCGGAGAATGGGCTCCGGCTGTAAGTATCCGGCGTTGGTCGACTAATAGAGATGTGAGCGCCCAGCTTGCCGCCTCCGACTGCCAAACTGCCCCCATTTCCTTAACCCGTCCGGCGCGTTTCTACTGGAAAGACCAAGATCTCGCGCCGGAATTTGCACAAGCAGGAATAGATCCTCACCATCGGAGTGCCTGCCGGTGTCATTATGGATTTGACAGTCGCCGCCGCGAGCCTGGGTATAGGCAAGCCAAAATTCCAAAGATAAACGATGTCGCCCGGCACGGTGCCGCAATCTCGATGCGCCGTGCAGCTTCCTGTTTCTATTGGGTTAGTTACTGGTGCACCACCCGAGCCAACTGTCAGGCAGCGCCCGCAGACTGGTTTACCTTTAATAAGCTGCATTCAAGCGGTCGACATTCGTTTCGGTTGACGTGTCATCTTGTAAGTCGCGCTGCAGGATTTGTAAGCCTTCGTCCTGAAACTTCATGTGGCCGTCAAAGCGCTGGCGCATTCAGGACTGGTTCAAAGTTTTCAGAGTGTCTCGATAAAAGCCATTCATCGGTTCATTGACCGATTTGTTTTTCCGCGCATCGAGATTGCCCGCTTGTCTGCCTGCAGCTGCAGCGTCCGTTTCAACCGAATCGATATCGTCCTTGCCCATTATCGCGGCAATTGTGGGCTCGGTTGAGCGGAATGGTTGAAACACTACAAAATTGCATGTAGAGCTGTATTCAGCATGAAATACCGTTCAAAATCATAGGAAATTCCAGTGGTCGAAACCAAAGATTGTCCTGTCACGATGAATGGCGCTCAGGTGATCCTCAGAATGCTGGAACTTCACGGTGTGAAGCACGTGTTTGGCCTGCCGGGCGAAACCACCATCGGGTGGTACAAGGAGTGGCAAAGCCATTCCTCCATTGAATATGTCCTGACCCGCGATGAGCGCACGGCCTCTTTCGCTGCTGAAGCCTATGCCAAGATTACAGGGCGTCCGGCTGTTCTGGAAGCGCCCAGCCCGGGCGTTACTCACTGTACGCCTGGCATGACCGAAGCCTATCTGAGTTCAGTGCCAGTCATCTATTTCAGCTCGGATATCCCGATCAATCAGGACAAGCGGCACGGCCTTACCGGTATCGACCAGACAGCCCTTTATGCAAGCATATCCAAGGAATCCTTCTATCTGACCAATGTGAAGGATATCCCCTTCCTGCTGCGCAGAGCATTCCGCGTGGCGACGTCTGGCAAACCAGGGCCGGTTCATATTCGCGTGCCGATCAATATCTTCCATGAAACGGCCGAGATCCGGGATCTTTATGCGGAGGAAGATTATCAGGTCTACCCGGCGCACCGTCCCGTGGCGGATCACAGCAAAATTCGCAAAGCCATCGAAATTCTGCTGGCCGCGAAAAAGCCGGTCATCATTTGCGGACAAGGTGCGCTGATATCGAAGGCTTCGGCCATTGTGCAGGAACTGGCCGAACTGCTCCAGATCCCCGTGGGCACCACCACACCCGGAAAAGGCGTCATTCCTGAAACGCATCCGCTTGCGCTTCGCGTTATCGGAGCGCGCGGTGGCATGGAATATTCCAACGACTACGTTTTCAACACAGATACCGTTCTGTTTGTTGGCACGAACACAGATTCCAGCAGCACGGATCACTGGAAACTTTACGGTAATCCGGCAAGCAAGACATTCCTGCATCTCGACATTGCCGAGGCCCATGTCGGCAACAACTTCCCCGTCAAGGTGGGGCTGGTTGGCGATGCGCGCGCAAGCCTGGAATATATGGTCGAACTCATCAAAGCCGGGAACCCGGACCTCAAGCGGGAGCCGCTCGACCTCAACCCGATGAAGCGTACTGCGCTGGAGAAGGTTTTCAAATCGAACATCCCGATGCCTGCCGGGGTCATGTCTCCGGTCAAGCTGATCATGGCACTCGACAAGATCTTGCCAGAAAACGCCATTGTCACAGCAGAACCGGGCGTCAGTGCAATTTTCCCCTCGGCGCTGCTGTCATTGCGCAGAGCAGGTCGCAGTTTCATCACGAACTATTCCATGGGCTCACTGGGCTACTCCGTGCCTGCGGCCCTTGGCGCATCTTTTGCAAATGATGGACCCGTCATTTCCCTGACCGGCGATGGCTCTCTGGCGTTCGTGATGGGTGATTTCGAAACCATCTGCCGCAGCAGGAAAAACGTGACGATCATCCTGACCCGCAACGACACCTATGGTTGGATCAGGGGTGAAGCCATTCTGCTCGACAATGTGGATGTGCCATGGGCAACAGATTTCGGCGCGGTTGATTATCTGAAGGTTGCGGAAGGCTTCGGCTTCAAAACCGCCCGGATCACTTCGGAAGATCAGATCGAAAGCACTCTGCAGGACGCGATCTCCCACAAAGGGCCAAATTTCATCGAAATCATGGTGCCAACGCAGGACAAGATCATACCTTTCGTGCCGGCCTGGGTTCGTGTCGCGAAGGAAAGGAACCTGCCTTACTTCAGCTAACATAAGCAGGAGAGACTCCCTGCGCCTGAACTTCGTAAATTGTTGAAAATCAACGCATTGCAATGATTTTCAGCAACAACGCCAAAGTCAGCGGCCGCATTCCGTTTCGGCCTTAGCGTTTTTCTCGTTTGCACTTGTCTGGAAAAAATGGACACTTGGATGGCAGGTCTGGATTTTGAGACATGGCAGTTTGCAGTCGCTGTGCTCGTGCTGGTCGTAGCCGGCGCGGTTCAGGGGTCGACAGGCTTTGGGTTCAATTCGCTGGCAGCACCCGTTCTTGCAATCATAACTCCGGCGTTCATACCAGGTCCCATGCTTCTGATTTCTCTGATGGTCAGCGTCAGCGGAATGATACGCGAATGGGGTCAGGTCGACTTCAGCGGGCTTTCAACTGCGCTGATCGGAAGACTGGCAGCGTCGATCATTGCGGTTCTATGCCTCGGCTTGCTTGACGCAACCATGTTCTCGCGGCTGTTCGGCGCCATGGTGCTCCTTGCCGTCGCAATGAGCTTGAGCGGAATACGGATACAGCCCACACCGCGCACCTTGTTTTTTGCGGGCAGTTTGTCGGGCTTTATGGGGACGCTGACCTCAATTGGCGCACCGCCAATGGCTATGGCGTATCAGAACGTCCATGGTTCGGTCATGCGCTCAACCCTGAACAGCTTCTTTGTAGCCGGGGCGTTTTTCTCGATTGTTGCACTCGTGGTGAGCGGCCACTTCACGTTCGATGATCTCATTCTTGGCATTGTGATGTGTCCGTTCGCCTTTGCCGGTTTTCTGTTTTCCCACTGGGGCCGCCTGCTCGTGGACGGCGGATGGGCGCGGTCCTTCATATTGGGCACTTCGGCTGCTTCCGGAGCATTTCTAATAGCAAGAACAGTATGGTGAATTCCTGAAAAGAAAACGTAGGAACAGTATGTTGAATGCTACCAGAAATATCATGCTCACAGGTCCTGTGCTTTTGAGAGGCGTTTTTCCGGTGACGTCCCAAAATCAGATGAAGGTCGTTTGACCGGTATTTTTTGCTGTCTAATATCCATTATGCAGCCCTGAATTTAGGCCAATGACGACATCCCGAAGAGGGGTGATCCAGCGAAAACAAGGAAAAGAGAAATGGGGAACTTCATAAAATCGAGTCTGTCCGCCGGAGTAAGCCGTCGGACTGTCTTGAAAGGCGCTGCCGCATCCAGCCTTGTGGCAATGATGCCCGGTAGCCTCTTTGCTCAAGGTTCGACGACTGTCACGCAATTCATCTGGACAGGTGGGCAGGAGCCGGTTCCCCGTCGCATTGCTCAGGAATACATGGCCGCCAATCCAGGCGTTGCCATCGAGATTATCGCCGGGACCAATGGTGCGACCTATCCCAAACTCGCGGCTTCCAGAGACATAGATCCACAGTCGCCTTTGCTCAATGTCGGCTTTTTCAATCTCGATTCCGCTGAACGTGGCAAGCTTGTGGACATGTGGTTGCCGATTGATGAGGCGACAGTCCCTAACGTCGCACACATCCTTCCTCAGTTCCGTGATCCAGACAATCTCGGAGCGATTTTCTGCATGGATGCAGGCGGGCTGGTCTGCAACACCGACTATTTCAAGGATTCCCTCCCCGACAGTTGGCAGGCCATTTTTGATCCTGCATTGAAGGGCAAAGTGGCATTGTTCGACAGCTTCTGGTCAGGAAATGGTTTTGTAGCGACGGCCAAGCTTAACGGCGGAAGCGAAGATGATGTCGAACCCGCATTGGAGCTGTTTGAAAAAGCGGCGCGCGACGGCCAGTTCCATTCTCTCGTCACTTCAAATGCTCAGTTGCAGCAGCTTCTGGTCTCTGGCGAAGTGGTGCTTGCGCCTCACTTCCGCGGTGTGGTTCAGCCGTGGATTCTCGACGGCGCGCCAGTTCGCTATGTCATTCCCAAGGAGGGTCAGGTTGCCTTTCCGGAAGGCTTCCAGCTCGTCAACGGTTCATCGGAAGCCCAGATTGCGGTTTGCCGCGAATTGCTGAACATTTCGCTGCAGCCCGAAAACGTGCTCGACTACTGCCTCACCGCACACGTTATTCCGCTGATGGACAACGTAAAAATTCCTGACGACATCGCGTCTGATCCGGCCATTCAGCCAGAGGCAATCGCAGCGGCAATTCAACTGGATTACGCAAAGATCGGAAAGAACAGCGCTGCCTGGGGTGATGCCTGGAACAGACGCGTCAAGGCGAACATGTAATCCCGATCATTCAATCTTGTCGTTGGCAACAGCGGCAAGATTGGTTTCTCGTGAATTTGGTTTCTCATCAATCAGGAACGCCAATGACTGCTGTCTCGCTCAACGCGGTGGAAAAGAGCTTTGGCTCTGCGAAGGTCGTGAAATCCATCAATCTCTCAGTGAACCAGGGGGAGTTTTTCTCTTTGCTGGGGCCTTCCGGTTGCGGCAAGACCACGACACTGCGCATGATTGCTGGCCTGGAGACACCAACTTCGGGCGATATCATGATCCGTGGCGTGCGTATGAACACGGTCCCTATCAACCGCCGGCCCACCAATCTCATTTTTCAGAAACACGCACTCTTCCCCCATCTCAATGTGTTTGAAAACGTTGCCTTCGGCCTGAAACTGAAATCCATGAAGCGCGCGGTGATCGAACGCAAGGTCGGCGAAATGCTTGAGGTTGTCAGCCTGTCGGGGTTTGAAAAGCGCAGCGTGAACGAACTGTCGGGCGGGCAGCAGCAGCGCGTGGCCATTGCGCGCGCCCTCGTCAACGAACCGGCCGTTTTGCTGCTCGACGAGCCGCTCGGCGCGCTCGATCTTAAATTGCAATTGCGTTTGCAGCGCGAATTGAGGCGCATTCAGCGCTCCACGGGCATCACCTTCATCTATGTCACGCACAATCAGTCAGAAGCGCTGACCATGTCCGACAGGCTGGCGGTGATGAATGACGGGCGCGTGGAACAGGTGGGCACGCCGGCCGAAATCTATCTCAAATCAGCGACAAGTTTCGTCGCAAGTTTCATCGGCAGGACGAACCTCATTGAGGGCGTGGTGGAGGTGGAAGCAGACACGGCTCGCATGACCGACGGCCCGATAATTGCTGTGCTGGATGAGGTGGAGCGGTTTCAGAATGGCGAGCGCACATTGCTCTCCCTGCGTCCGGAACGCATCGCCATCAATCCTGCACAGAAGATGGACAATGCCATAGATGCAACGGTCGCCGAAGTGGAATTTCTTGGCTCGACCATTCTGTACCGCATGAGGATTGCCGACGGACGTCTGCTTTTTGTGCAGGCACTCGCCGACTCCAACCCCTATGCCGAGGGTGCATCCGTCCAACTCGGCTGGAACAGAGACGTCGCCATTTTCATTCGCAGCACCTCCATTGCGGAGGATGTGGAATGAGCGCTGCCACAGCCAGCCCACCTGCTGGCCACACCCTTTCCAAACGCTGGCGACTGTCGATATTGCTTGGCCCGGGGCTGATCATTATCGTTCTGCCATTCGTGGTGGCGATGCTTGTGCTGGCCGGCTACTCGCTCAATTTGCGCGACACAACCGGTGCCGGGGTCGGCTTCTCCGTATGGACAACCTTTCTGACGGATTCCTTCAACTGGCAGGTCGTGTGGACCAGTATGCGAATTGCCGGTGTGTCTACGGCTATCACAGTCCTGCTGGCTTATCCGGTCGCTGCGATGCTTTTGCGCGTGCGCAACCGGTATTACCTGATCTTTGCCTATATTGCGCTGTTCTCGCCTTTGCTCGTCAGCGTGATTTCCCGCTCTTATGGCTGGCTGCTGCTGCTTTCTGATACAGGCTTCGTCAACCAGCTTCTAAGCCTTGCAGGACTTGGCCCATACCGGCTCGTTTTCAATGAGACCGGCGTGGTTATCGCCATTGTGCATGTGCTTTTGCCCTATGCGGTACTGCCCATTCTCAACATCATGACCCAGGTTCCGCCAATCTACCGCGAGGCCGCGCTCGACCTGGGCGCATCTGGCTGGACTGTTTTCCGAAAGGTTACGTTACCTCTTACCCTGCCCGGCGTCATCGTTGCGGCAGAAATCACGTTTGCCTTGGCAATCAGCGCCTTTGTTACGCCGAGCCTGCTTGGTGGGGGGCGTGTGCTCACACTGTCGCGGATGCTCTACGACAATATCGGGTTGATTGAGTGGGGCATGGCTGCGGTGCAGGCAATTGTGCTCCTGGCAACTGCGCTGGCGGTGCTGTTCGTGCTCGAACGTGTCAACCGGTCCACACATGCGGCAAGGCGGGACTAGAACGATGCAGGAATCCATTCTCAAACGCTGGTCACTGAATATCCTGCTGGCATTGGTGCTCGCCTTCATGCTGGCTCCGATCCTGATTGTGTTCGTGAACTCGTTCAACAGCAGCGCATTCAACGCATGGCCTCCACAGGGTTTCACGCTGGACTGGTATCGCAAGGTTTTAGCCAACCCCGCATTCCAGAGAGGCACGATCAATTCACTGCTGATCGGCACCGTCTCGACGGCCATTGTACTGGTGCTTGGTACGCCCCTCGCCTACGGTTTGGCGCGCTTGAACATCCCGGGCCTGGCTGCGCTGAAATCAGTGCTGTTCGCGCCTCTGGTCGTGCCACGCGTGGCTATCGGCTTCGCGCTTTTCGTACTGTTCGTTACATTCGGAATGCTGACTGGAATCCGGCCCTACGGCACTTTCTGGGGGGTGGTTCTTGCACATTCCGTGCTGATGCTGCCATTCGTCGTGGCTATCCTCGCAGCAAGTTTCGGCGAGGTTGACCCCATCGTCGAGGAAGCCGCTCGGGATCTCGGCGCGACGCCTTTGCAGGCTTTCCGTCTTGCGGTGCTGCCTCAGGTCAAGGGCGCGCTTCTGGTATCAAGCATCTTTGCTTTCATCACCTCCTTCGACGAGGTGGAAACCACGCTGTTCGTGGTCCGTCCGGCGATCAACACACTTCCGGTCGAAATGTACAATTACCTTGAACAGTATCAGGACCCGTCCATAGCAGCCCTGTCTGTGCTGCTCATCGCTTTCACATTCCTTGTGGTTCTCGTGATCCCGTTCTTCGTCAAGGGCGGCGACCTGTTCCGCATGTTCGCATCGGGAAGAAAATGACCAATACACTCCACTACCGCCTCGGCATTGATATTGGAGGCACATTCACTGATCTTGCCGTTGTTGAGGAAGCGACGGGCAAGACGCTCACCTTTAAAACACCTTCCGTTCCTTCGGACCCGGCGCGTGCGGTATTCAACGGCATTGTCCAGCTTCGCGACGAGTATGGCATCGCACCTGAGCAGATCCGCTATTTCGTCCATGGCACCACACTGGGCCTTAACACCCTGTTGCAGCGTAGTGGAGCAACGACCGGCCTGTTGGTAACACGTGGCTTCCGCGATGTTCTGGAAATCGGCCGCCTGCGCCTGCCTGACCCGACCAATTACTATGTTGAACGCATCAAACCGCTGGTCGCTCGCCGCCATGTCCGTGAAATTGATGAACGCCTGCGTGTCGACGGTTCCGTGCTGGAGCCCATCAATCTGGATGCCGCAACCCAGGCAGCACGCGATCTGATGGCGCAGGGCGTTACCTCAATCGCCATTCTGCTGATGCACTCCTACCGCAATCCCGAGCATGAAAAGCTGCTGGCTGATCATCTGCGTCGCGAGTTGCCAGAGCTTTATGTCTGCGCCTCGCATGAGGTCTGGCCGCAGCAGCGGGAATATGAACGCGGCCTGCTGACCACAATCAACGCGTTTATCGGCCACCGCATGAGAACCTATTTCGAGCGGCTGGAAGATGACATGAGCAAGGTGGGCATGCGTGCAACCGTGCTGACCACCAAGTCGAACGGCGGTGTAATGGCAGCGGCATCCGCGGCCACCTCGCCAGTTGAAACCTTGTTGTCCGGCCCCGCCTCCGGCGCAATGGGCGCATTGATGACCGGCACGACCAGCGGCAACCGCAAGCTGATCGGCTTCGACATGGGCGGAACATCCGTAGACATTGCGATTATCGACGGCGACATGCTTTATTCCACTGAAAGCAGGCTGGGCGATTTTCCGTTGATCATGCCTGCGGTTGATATTTCATCCATTGGCGCAGGCGGCGGTTCCATCGCCTGGCTGGACGCAGCCGGAATTCTCAAGGTCGGTCCGCAGAGCGCAGGCGCAATGCCGGGTCCGGCCTCCTACGGGCATGGCGGCGACAAACCGACTGTCACGGATGCCTATGTCAAGATCGGCCTTTATTCTCCGGAACGCCGGCTGGGCGGGGGGCTCAGGCTGGACAAGGCCCGCGCCGAAGCCGCCCTTGAAACGCTTGCCAAGCCGCTTGGCATGTCCACGGCAGCCGTGGCGCAAAGCATCCTCGATGTCACCACAGCCAACATGTATGCGCAGTTCATGCCACTGATGGCGCGCAAGGGGCTGGATCCCCGAGATTTTCGCCTGCTTGCCTATGGTGGAGCGGGGCCCCAGCATGCCTTTCTTCTGGCGCAGGAAGTGGGCGTGGAAGCGGTCATGGTTCCCGCCTCGCCGGGCACGCTCTGCGCGCAGGGCAGTCTTGCCGCAGACTTCAGACAGGATTTCATTCGCACCATGCCGGGCGGGCATCCGGATGCTGACGCACTGATATCGGGCTTTGCCGAAATTACGCAGGAAGCCCAGCAATGGATGGACACGCAACCGGTCGATATTGTCGAGCGGCACATACGACTCTCAGCCGACATGCGCTATCATGGTCAGTCGTTTGACCTGACCATTCCAGTGGAAGGCGATCAGTTCGAGGCAGCCCGCCTACCGGCACTGATCAACGCTTTCCACACTGCCTATGAACGCATCTACGGCTTTTCCGACCAGAATGGCGCTATCGAAATCACCAATGTCCGAGTTGCCGTGCTTGGCACCACGGCGAAGACACCGCAGATCATGCTGACGGAGAAAGTGGCACCTGGAACACTGGCGACACCCCGTGAATATCTGTCGATCACGGACAACGGAGTTGAGGTTCATGCCGGATTCTACGAGCGCGCCCTGCTTCATAGCGGGCATCAGATCGAAGGGCCTGCTGTCATCGAAGCGCCGGACACCACAATTTACATGCCCGGCGGTTTCACGGCTGAAATTGATGACCATGGCAATTTGATAGGCCGGCTTCGCGCAAAGGGAGAGCAGGCATGAAGACGAACCCCGTTCAACTGGAAATCTTCCGCAACAGGTTTCAGGCAATTGTCGAAGAAATGGCTTCGGTGACCCTGCGAACGGGCTTCACCGTGTTCGTCAAGGAAACATCGGATTTCGGTGCCTGTCTTGTGGCGCCGTCGGGCGAAGTGCTGGCTGCACCCACCGAAACGTCAGTCAGCCTGATGGTTGGACTGCCGGGATGGGAAGCAATCAACGCGTTTGAGTCCTATGAAGAGGGTGATGTCTGCATCGCCAACGATCCGGATACAACCCGCGGCCTTTCCACCCATCTTCCCGATATCTGGCTATGGCGGCCGATCTTCGTTGAGGGGGAGATCATCGCCTTCGCATTCAACTTCATCCATTCTTCCGATGTGGGTGGTCGCGTTCCAGGCTCGATTACGCCTGTTGCCTCCGATGTCTGGCAGGAAGGTCTTCGCATTCCGCCCCTCAAATTGCTCCGCGCTGGTGTCATCAATGACGACATCGTCAAGCTGATCCTGACCAACTGCCGCATCCCCGATCAGAACTGGGGTGACATCAAGGCCGAGATCGCATCGCTTGCCACCGCCGACCGACGGGTTCGTGAACTGGCGACGCGTTATGGCCGCGAGGCAGTGCGCAATGGCTGCACCGATCTTTTGACCAGCGCAGAGCAACGCGCCCGCAAGATCATCACCAGCATACCGGACGGACGCTACGAAGCTTCCGACTACATGGAGATTGACACCGGTGACGGTAGCGACCGCCCGATCCGCATCGCGCTTGCGCTGACCGTGCGGGGCGAAGAGATCGAACTCGATTTCACGGGGTCCGATGTTCAGGTGAAGGCTGCTTTTAATCTGCCAACTTATGGCCAGCCCGGCCATTACATGCTGAGCCTGGCGCTCTTGAACTACTTCCGCACACTCGATCCGGAAATTCCCTACAATTCCGGCCTGACACGCCCGCTTTCAATGGTCTTGCCACAGGGAACCATCGTGAATCCTGATCCGGGTCGAGCATATGGGGTGCGCGCTGCAACATTCATTCGCGTGATGGATTGCATCATGGCTTGTCTGGGAAAGGCCTTGCCTTCCGTGACGCCTGCCAACAGCGCGGGAGCCATAGCAATTGTGCTTGTCTCGAACATTGATCCGGAAACAGGCAAGCGCCGCATCACGGTCGCACAGCCACTGTCGGGTGGGTCCGGCGGCCGCCCCAAGCAGGACGGCATCGACGGCACAAGCTTCACAGGCGGCTGGCTTCGCAATGTACCCAACGAGGTGTTGGAGGCGGAAATGCCAGTGCTGGTTGAAGAGTATGGCTATGCGACCGACAGCGCGGCACCGGGCAAACGGCGCGGCGGCGCGGGCATACGCTTCAGAATGCGCAATTTGCAGCCCGGCACGGTTCTGACAGCGCGCGGTCTTGAGCGCTTTCGCTTCAATGCGTGGGGAGCCCTGGGCGGCGCGCCCGGCTCCAATACGCATGTGACACTCAACCCGGCCGGAGATGCAAAAACCATAGGACAAATTGATCTGCTGGAACTTGCCGGCGGTGATGTCGTGGAGTTTGTGTCGCCAACGGGCGGCGGCTACGGCGATCCTTTTACCCGTGATCCGCAAGCCGTTCTGGATGACGTGCTGGACGGCTATATCAGCGAGGCGGAGGCTCAGGACGGCTATGGCGTCACCATCCGCAACAGCACCGTCGACGCTGAAGCAACGGCTTTGCTGCGCTCCAGGCAAGCGCCACGCAGCGGCACCGACATGGGCGCCTTTCGCGGCGAGTTTGAGAAGAAATGGCCCGAAGCCGTCCAGCATGATCTGATCATGGCACTGCTTGGCCAACCGTCTGCCATTCGCGACACGTTACGGGTTCCACTGGAAAGGCGCATTCAGTCTGAACTGAACGGCGGAAACGCCTGCGATCGGTCAACAATTGACCGCATGATTATCGAACTGACAAAAGAGACTGTATGATGAAGACCGGCCACCACTATGACAGCAATCGCTTCGCCGTATTGATGGAGGCAGCAAATCTCGACGCCGTCATCGCCTGGGGCGGGGCGAACTTCCACTACATGACCGGCTTTCAGAACTATTTCGACAATCCCGGTGGATCGCTGGCTTTGGTACCAGCGGATCCGGGCAAGCCAGCCATGGCGTTGGTGGCAAGCTGGGTTGAGGAGGCCGCGCGTGCCTCCAGTACAATACCGGATCTTCATTCCTACCCTCTGTGGATCGAAATTGCCGATATCAAGGATATCCGCGCAGGGACAGCCAGGAGTCAGCCAAAGCCAAGCCCTCGTTTCGACCTTGCCCGCAACATGGCCATTCTTGCCGATGCGGTGACTGCCCGGGGTCTTGCCCAAGGCCGTATTGGCATTGAAATGAACCTTGTTTCGGCACATGCATTGGCGCTGCTTCAGGCCAAGCTGCCCAACGTCCGCTTCGTCGAATGTTCCTCGCTCTTCACCGATCTGCGTTCGATCAAGACAGAGTTCGAGATCGATTGCATCCGCGAAGCCACGCGCTTTGCGGAAGAAGGGCTTCTGGCTGTTCTGGCCAGCCCACTGGGCGGCCTTGACACAAACGGGCTGAAAACAATCTACGATGCCGCCTGCGCCGACCGCGCGGCACGCCTGCCCGATGCAGGGTTTCTGGGCACCCGCGTGACAGCCTCCATCGGGGCGGACATTTCTCCAACCATTGCCGGCGGAAAGAGAATTGAGTCGGGTGACGCGGTGTTCTTCGACTGCGGCGTTTCAATCCATGGCTACGGCTCCGATACGGGCCGCACATTCCTGTTTCGCCCGCCCGCTGATGAAGAGCGGCGCATCATGGATGCCGTCTGCGCCGGGATGGATGCAGGAATAGAGCTCATGCGCCCTGGTGTGGCCATGTCCGAGATTTTTCATGCCGGGCAGAATGCGGTAAGAGCAGCGGGTCTTCCATGGTACACGCGCGGTCATATCGGCCACACCATGGGGCTCGGAATGGCCGAGCAGGCACCCTATCTTTCGCCAGTTGAGAACAGGCTTCTTGAGCCGGGAATGGTCATTGCTCTGGAGACGCCGCTATATGTAAAAGGTATTGGCGGCTTTCAGGTGGAGGAGTGCTTCGTAATCACGCAGACGGGGTATGAAAAGCTGACGACACTGCCACGGGACTTTATGACAGGAATGCTTTGACGGAACTCGGATGGATAAAGCAGTGCTATCTAAACAGTCTACCTCGATCAATCATCAGGTCAGCATCGTTGAGCGTGTTTACGAGCAGCTCAAGGACCTTGCGATCCGTTTCAAGCTGTTGCCGGGCGATCGTGTCAACGAGGTTGAACTGGCGCGGCAATTGGGTGTCAGCCGCACCCCCCTGCGCGAGGCGCTGAACAGGCTCGTCTCCGAAGGCTTCCTGATCTTTGTTCCCGGGAAAGGCTTTTTCCGGCGTTCTCTCGACGTCAAGGAGATCTTCGATCTGTATGAGATGAGGCAGGCGCTGGAAATGGCACTTGCAGAAATGGCCGTGCAACGGGCAACGCCTGAAAAAATCCAGGAAATCAGAGATTTTCTCGTTGTCAGCATGACAGAAGACCCCAACCGAACTGTCAACGACCTCGTCAGCCTTGATGAAGAGTTCCATGAGCGGATGGCCTCGCTTTCAGGCAATCTGGAAATGCTGCACACATTGCGCACCATAAATGCCCGCATCCGCTTTATCCGTTGGGTCAACATGGAAAATGGCCGGCGGCGCCAGACTCAGTGCGAGCACGAGGCGATACTGGACGCGATCGCCAACCATGATGTTGAAAAGGCCAGATCCCTTTTGCAGGCACATATTGATGGCCGTCTGGAGCAGATCACACTGGCGATCCGCGAAGGCTATGCGATGATTTACATGAATCGAAGCACTGGGCAGTAGACTGGCGGCCTTCTCTTTTCGTCAAACCCGGTGAAGTGGCCTTTTGCGACCGATGCAAATTTTGCGCGCTGAAGACGGCGGTGTTGTCCTCAAGGCCAAAACCGAGAGCCTTGAGGACGTCGCCTTCCGAAAGGCAGGTCGAATTGTCATGGTCAGCGTAGCAGCTCAGGCCTGACTCGCAGACTGACTTACCTTCTCGTAAGCTGCATTCAAGCGGTCCACAATCGTTTCGGGCGAAGTGCCTTCTTGCAATCCGTGTTGCAGGATTTGCGAGCCTTCGTCCTGAAACTTCATATAGCCGTCAAAGCGCGGGCGCATCCAGGACCTGCGCAAAGTCTCCAGAGTGTCGCGATAAAAGCCATTCACCGGTTCGTTGACCGCTTTGTCTTCCCACGCATCGAGATTGCCCGGCTGTCCGCCCGCTTCGGCATAAAGTGTCTTTTGAATTTCAGCTCCGGCCACCCAGAAAGCGTAATCGATAGCCGCATTCACATTCCTGGAATAGGCAGAAACCGCTATGCCCGTGCCGCCCAGGGCAGCACCCAACGGCCCGTTTCCGCCCGCTGCCGCGATGTCGGCAAATGAGACGGGATGTGCACGGAATCCCTCAGTTGCGTAGCTCAGATAGCCATAGGTCAACGGCAGCAGCACTTCACTGCGCTCTCCCGCCGCAATAAGTTCAAGCGCGGCGATCGGGTCCATGTCCCAACAATCGGGTTGCATCAGTCCAAGCAGTTCAATCATCAGACTCAGCACGTTGATGCCGGCTTCACGCCCGATCAACTCGGGTCCCTGCTCCGAGGAACATGGCGTACCGAGATTGGCTGCAAGCGTGTAGAACGTCATCAGCGCATGCGGCGCACGCATGGGAAGAGTTACTTTGCCCTGCCGGGCCAATTCAATCACATCGCTCCATTGCACGGCTGGCCCGGTCAGTGCATCAACACGATAAGCCTGCACCTGCGAGGCCGCATCAATTGGAAGTGCCCATTGCCGCCCCTGCCAGTTGTAGCTGGGGAAAGACTGGCCAACGGACTGGCTTGCCAGTGTTGCCAGGTCTGCCCGACGCTCCGGTGTATCCAGCGGAGCCAGGCAGTTTTCAGCGGCAATCTGGCCAACATGGGGATGATCGATGACAATCAGGTCGTAATTGCGAGCCAGATCTTCCACCGGATAGCTTTCGAAGTCCTGAAGGCTGCGCTGCTCCCATTCGATGGCAATGCCGGTCAGTTCGTGCCACTTGCGAGAGGTGGCAACCATAGGGTCAAAACCGCGTGGATGGCGCCAAGTCATGCCTTTGAGCGTCGTCAAGGTAATCTCCTCAAGGTGAAAGTGCAGACGTCAGGCGTTCTGCATGATTCTCGTCAGTTCGTCGGCTGCGGCCAAAACCTTTTCGAGCACCGCATCCAGCTCAAACCGCATGCGACGCTGGGGCAGGAACAGAACCGTGACGGCAGCAACCGGCTGTCCTGCGGCGTCAAACACGGGTTTGGAAAGGTTGATGACACCGGCCGTCACTTCACTGTCGCGGCGTTCATAGCCATCGCGGGCTATCGCATCGAAGCGCGCTCGAAACTGCTTCTGCTCTTCGGCGGAAAAGTCGGCGAGCAATATCTGTTGGCGGTTCGGGGAGGAAAAGGCGCCGATCACCACGCCAGAGCTCGTCTCCATCGCCGGAAATCGGGAGCCCAGTTTCACAGTGTAATGCATTGGCATCGGACTGTCGGCCTGGGCCAGGATGACCAAAGACGTGCCGGTGATGCTGGCCAGATGACAGGATTGGTCCGTGTCATCCGACAATGCTGCAAGAACCGGGTTGGCGTGGTGGATCAGCCTCTGCAATGGAGGGTGGCGGGTGGCCAGCTCATAAAGCTTGAGCGCCAGCTCATAGCGATCTGTCTGCTCATTGCGCCGCAAAAACCCAAGCCGGTGCAGGGAAACAACGATGCGGTAGATCTGGCTTGTGGACCGCCCAAGCCGCAGGGCTATGTCTGTCACCGTCAGCCCGTCGATTTCACCGGCCACAAGGTCAATGATGTCGAAGGCCTTGTCCACGGCGGGCGCAGCGTAACTTGGCGCGGCGTCCGTTTCGACCAGATCGATCTCGTCTTTGCCCATCGTGGTTACCTTCTAGAGATGAGCCAGACCGGTGCTGAACACGGGGACGAGGATCAAGACCAGGGCAAAGGCCAGATAGGTCAGGATCATCGGAAAGGCTGCCTTGGTAAATTCAATCAGCGGTGTCTTGGTGATGGTGCAGGTGGTGAACATGATTGTGCCCACTGGCGGTGTCACGCCACCCAGATGCGCCATCAATACGAAGACCACGCCGTAATGCACTGGATCAATGCCAAGCGCATTGGTGACCGGCAGGAAGATGGGGCCAAGGATCAGGATCAGCGCCGTTCCCTCAATCACCGCGCCTGCGATCAGGATTACGACAGCGATAACCGCCAGCATCAGGGTCGGGTTGTCCGTGAAGGACAACAGCCCGCCCGCCACAGTCTGCGGCACCTGCTCGAACGTCAGCACCCAGCTGAAGGCGGTGGATGCAGCAAGGATCAGCAGAATCGCAGCGGTTGTCGAAACGGTCGAGCGCAGCGCTTTCCACACCTGACCCCAGTTCGCTTCGCGGTAGGCGACCACGCAGATCGCCGTATAGACCACAGCAACGCCGGCGGCCTCTGCCGGGGTAAACACACCGCCGCGAATACCCAGAATGATCATCACCGGCAGCATGATGGCCGGCAGTGCGCCGATAAAGGCGCGACCCAGCGGCGGATCACTCGGCTGCACACCGCGCGGCGGGTCCCATTTGTTGATGCGGGTGGTGATGTTGGCCTGAGCCAGCATCATCACGGCAAGCAGCACGCCCGGCACGATGGCCGCAGCAAACAGCTGGCCAATGGACGTGTTGGTAACGAAACCGAACAGGATCAGCCCGATGCCCGGCGGGATCATCGGCGCGATCAGCGAGGACACAGCCGTCAGTGCCGTTGAATAAGGCAGTGGATAGCCGCGCTTGGTCATTTCCGGCACGAGGATCTTGGCCTGCATGGCAGCGTCGCCATTGGCCGAGCCTGACATGCCCGCCAGCAGGGTGGACAGCAGCACGTTGGTTTGCGCCAGCCCACCCCACATGCTGCGGGTCAGCACCGCGGCGAAATCCATGACGCGCCGGCTTATGCCGGAAATGTTCATAAGTTCGCCAACAAGGATGAACAATGGCACCGCAAGCAGCGGAAAGCTCTGCGTACCCTGCACGAGGCGCTGGGCCAGCACCACATCCATCAGCGCCGGCTCCATGACCACATAGGCCACCGAAAGCATCAGCAGGATCAGGCCGACCGGAACACCAAGCGGCAGTAGAAGAAGAAACAGGACGAGAATAACCCAGAGCATCAGCGCGCTCCACCGGCTGCAAGCCGTATGATCCGGCCGACGTAAGACAGGGCGAGCAGCCCGAACCCGACCGGCATTGAAAGATATAGCCAGCGCGCAGAGATGCGCAGCGAAGAGATTTGAGCGCCGGTGCGCTGGTACAGCTGCCAGCCGACATAAGCGAGATAGACACTGAGCGCCAACACCAGAACAAGGCGCAGTGCCACCAATGCCTGGCGGATCGCTGCATTGCCAATTCTGCCCACCATATCGAGCCCCATATGGGCATCGTCGTGGTCGGCAATAGTGAGGCCGATGAACACCACCCAGGCAAAGAGCAGCGTTGAAAGATCGAAGGAGAAGATCAGCGGCGCATTGAACAGATAACGCATGACAACTGCGCCAAACACCACCACGATCAGCACGACCAGGGTAGCGACGGTCAATACGGCCAGCACCCGATCGAGGCCACCCAGGGCGGCATCAAATTTCCTGGAGACTGCCTGCAACATCCCCCTCCTCCCAAAACATGAATTGGCCCGGGCGCAGTGCCCGGGCTGAATAAGCCTTACTGGCCGTCTACGATGGCCTTGGCGCGGTCATAAAGACCGTCAGTCCATTCGGGAAAAGCGGAGGCAATGCCACCAGCACGTTCGGCAAAGGCTTCACGATCAACATCGGAGATGATGGTCATGCCGGAGTCGGCCAGGGTCTGGATGCCGGCTTCGTAGCTGGCAATCGAAGCGTCGGTCATGCTGTCGCAAGCAATCGTAGCCTCTTCCTGAAAGATCGCCTGATTTTCTGCCGACAGGTTGTTGAACCAGGAGGCACTGACCGTGACTGGAACGATATCGGTCATGTGGTTGGTCTGGATGAAGAACTTCGTGTTCTCGAAGTGCTTCTGGTCGATCATCGCCGATGGCGGAGCCTCTGCGGCGTCGATGACTCCCTGTGCCAGCGCACTGTACACGTCAGGCCACGGCATTGGGGTGGCTGCGCCACCAAACACCAGGCGAACCATTTCAGTATAGATGGTCACCGGCTGGACGCGAATGCTCAGGCCGTTGGAATCGCCGGGCGAGCGCACTTCCTTGTCACGCGTGTAAAGATCGCGAACGCCGAAGTGGGCGTAGCACAGCACCTTGATGTTGTTTTCGGCAACCTTGGCTTCAAGCTCCTTGATCAGGTCGCTGGCCAGAAGGCGCTTGGCCCCGTCAAAATCCGGATACAGGAAGGGGTAGAGCACGATGGAATAATCGGGTGCGTAATCCGCCAGCATGCCAATACCGACCTGGCCCATAACTTCGGCGCCAAACGACATCTGCTCGGTCACCGCGCCGTTTTCACCAAGCTGACCGCTGGGGAACAGCTCCACCTTGATTTCGCCATTGCTGCGCTCGGCCACGGAGTCTGCCATTGATTGCGCGGCCACATGGACAAAGTGCTCAGGCGAGTTCATGTGCGCGAAACGCACGACCGTCGCAGCCTGTGCCGGAACTGCCATCGAGGCGGCCATCATCGCGACCGCAGAAGCGGCAAGCATCTTTCTCATCTGTCTCTCCCTCAGCCGCGAAAACTCAGCAGCCATTTTCGTATATGATATTTGGTTTTCATATATTGATGGTTGTGCATGGTCAAGCCGAGAGCAACCAGTGATGCATCATGGAAATGTTGGCATCAAAAAACCCATCAGAGCTGTTATGGCCGAGCAAGGGTCAATCAGCTTTCGCGGCTCAACGCCGCCAGAGTTGAGCCCATACGTAAACCCGCGCGAACAAGAGGTGCGCCGCAACCTGCGACCTAACGTGGCTTCACAACGCGGAAAGTCAGAACATCATCTGAATGCCCGTCAGTTCGCCAATAAACGGGTATTTCCTTCCCACGCAGCACGAAGAATAAGAGCCATGTCCGCCTGGGTAAGTGCCACCGGATTGTTCACCACCAATCGCGCAGCCGTCATAGCCTGTTCAGCGGCCCATTCTATCTGGTTTTCCTCAAAACCAAGCTCGGCAAGCGTCAGTGGAATGTTGATTGACCTGAACAGGCTTGCAACTCCATCAACGGCGGCCAAAGCTTTTTCCCGAGGGGTCTGGTCCGGTGTTCCCACTCCAATTGCATCTGCAATCTCACCATATTCCTTTATACGGCTCGGCAAATTGTAGTGCATGACATATGGCATCAATACGGCAACTCCGACACCGTGCGCGGTACCGGTCAGGCTGCCAATCGGATATTGCAGCGCGTGGGCCGCCGCATTTCCCGCATTGGCAAAAGCCTGTCCCGCCAGCATTGCGCCGTACATCAGTTGCGAGCGCAGTTGCAAGTCGGATCCGTCCCGAACTGCGCCCGGCAATGCGTGGTAAATCAGACCAATTGCCTTCAAGGCTGTCAGATCACTCATGGTGTTCTTGCCAACAAAAACTCTGTCCAGCGCCAGTCGGCCGGTGTCGGGATGCTGAATTGCGGTGAAGGACTCAATGCCATGAGTGAGGGCATCGGCGGCCGTTACTGCCGTAAGTCCGACGGGGCATGTGAGCGTCAGCTCCGGGTCGCAGATTGCCACGGCCGGAATGATATACGGGTCAGAGACACCCACTTTCAACGTCTTGTCAGGGTCTGAAAGCACCGCCACTGGTGTGACTTCTGATCCCGTACCGGCCGTCGTCGGCATCGCAATCAAAGGTATTGTCGGGCCCGGAACCTTGAACTCTCCATAATAGTCCTGCGGGCGGCCACCATGGCTGTGCAAAAGTGCGGTAACCTTGCCAAGGTCCAGGCAGCTTCCTCCGCCGATAGCAATGATGCAATCCGGCCCAAAACTCCGCGCACGCTCTGCCGCGCTGGCAACGCAATCCAGCGGAACATCGGGCTGAGTACGATCAAACACCTCTGTCTGCAAACCACTTGCGCGCAGGTTGTTGACCAGTTCCTCCATGACCACATCACCCGAAAGGCGCTCGTCAGTGCAAATCAGCACACGATGTCCACGCTGACTTGCCACAGGGCCTGCAAGAACACGCTGGCCAACACCGAAGTACACTGCCCGTGGGCTGCGGAACGTTCCAAACATTCAAATCTCCAGAGAATAACCGGCCGCGATGGTCTGCAGCCGGGTCCACAACAAATCGGGCACAACAATTCCCGCTTCCAGATTGTCGGCCCGCCGCTGGCGGGCGCGATCCCCCGGCACGCTGACACTGTCAAATCCGTCCAGTGGCGGGCAGTTTCGAATTGCATTCAGATAGGTTTCCAAAGCCGCAGCACTGCCGCCATTGGGCTCGATGGCAATCAGAACATCGCCCTTGTTGGCAGGGTGATGCGAATCCAGGGTGCCTTTGACATCCGTGCCCATTGCACTGGCTGTCAGGCTTGCAACCAGCAGCTCAAATGCCAGCCCGAGAGCATAGCCCTTGGCCTGGCCAAATGGTGCAATCGCTCCCGAAAGTGCCGCCTCTGCATCAACCGTAGGTTCTCCATCGACATTGAGTGCCCAGCCTTCCTGGAGAGGTTCGCCACGATTGGCGTGATCCTGCACCTTACCCATGGAAATTTCACCCGTTGCCATATCCATAATGAATGGCTGCGGGGTAGCGGGCACACCAATCGCAATCGGATTGGTGCCGATCATGGCCTTTCGCCCTCCCCACGGATGAACAAGTGCCTCGCTTGTGGACAGAACAATACCGACCATTCCTGACTTTGTGATGCGTTCGGCATACCACCCGATTGCACCGAGATGACCGCTGTTACGGATTGCGGCGACCGCTATCCCTGTCCGCCGTGCCCGCTGCACTATCGGATCCAGTGCAGCATTTGCCACCACCGGGCCAAATCCGTTTTTGCCATCCACATCCAGAAAAGCCTCTGCCCGCCAGGTCTGCACACCTTTCGTCTGCGGGTCTGCAACACCGTTGCGCAGACGCTCGACCAGTCGAGGCAAACGCAAAATTCCGTGCGATGCCAAGCCTCGCAGCTCAGCTTCCATAAGCACTTCGGACTGCACTTGTGCATTTTCTTCCGGCATGCCGGCTGCAACAAGAATACGGCTCACCAACTCCTGCGCTTTCGCGGCCGGAATATGCATGCGGTTCTCCCCAGTCTATCGGCCCGGAAACAAACGGCCTCTTATTCAGCAATCTTCCGGTAGGTATGTGGCTGGCGGTGCTTTTCAAAATTGAAGATATGCTCCCGGATTTCGCGGTTGCGTTCAAAATTGCAGACTGCCGAAATAACCTCATCCTCAACACTGCTGGTCAGCGCCACAACTTCCCCGCTGGGTGCAACAATGCAACTGTGTCCGACGAGAGGCCACCCCTCTTCCACACCAGCCTTGCCAGCCGCTGCCGCCCAGACACCATTTTGATATGCGCCAGCCTGGACGCTGAGCAGATGGTGAAACGATGTCAGATGTGAATGCTGCGGCGTGCGCGGGTCCGTAACCGGGGTATTGTAACCAAGACAAACCAGCTCTGCGCCGTTCAACCCCAGCATTCTCCAGGCTTCAGGCCAACGCCGATCATTGCATATGCACATTCCAACCTGCCATTCCTCATAGGAATAGACCGGAAAACCCAGATCGCCGACCTCGAAATATCGCTTTTCAAGGTTCTGGAATGGGCGGTCAGCTTCATAATCAGCGTGACCGGGAAGATGAATTTTTCGATATTTGCCAACCACTCTTCCATTCCGGTCAACCAGAACAGCCGTGTTGAACCGGCGTTTGCGGCCGTTTTCCCAGGCAAGTTCAGCATAGCCAAGATGAAAGCCGATACCCAGTTGAACTGCAAGATCGAACAGGGGTTGCACCGATGGATTGGGCATCGCCGTTTCATAATAGCTATCGAGTTCGGCTTCATCTTCGATAAACCACCGAGGAAAAAACGATGTCAAAGCGGCTTCAGGAAATACGACCAGTTCTGCCCCTCGGCCTTTGGCTTCCCGCATCATTTCCATCAAGCGGCCCAGAATGGCCGAGCGACTTTCGGAACGGTGGATTGGTCCAAGTTGCGCAACCGCTAAGTTCAGTTTTCTGGACAAATTGCCTCTCCCACCCGTTTCGTAGACTTGCTCCCACACACTCTAACGTTGATATGAACCCGATCAACTGAAAATCGTGTATCATATCGTATTTTATTTCGGCCATTCTGTCAGTCGGTTCTTTGGTCACTTCCATCCACGCGAGCAACAGGGTTCGAATTCCCAGCATCAGCTTGCGAGCAGCCTCACACGATCCAGTTGAGCACATATTTAATGTATGTGGTTCGGATATCGGGTCATCTCCGTCTATCGTGTGATGATCTTGGCTGATCAATGGGTCAAAGACGCTGGGCTGCACCAGGACGGAACGTGCATCTTCATGCGAGTAAATGTGTGAATTTCAGTTGAGAAGACAGGTCGAAAGCTTGCCAAAACTCTGTTCTGGCCGACATTGCCTATGGTGATTTCGAGCACAGATTTGCTACATTTCAATTGCCTGGTGCCGAAAGATACGCATCGACATGCTAAGCTGGGCCGGAAGTTTCAATTTGGAGTCTATTATGAGGCAACGGCGCGTAACTGCACTTCCTGTTCGCGGTCCAAAACTCGCTGATGAAGCCTACGATCTGATACTTGATCAGTTGATTACGCTGAAGCTGCCTCCAGGTGCACGTATCACCGTTGATGAACTGGCGCGGCAGTTTGGCATTTCGCAAACCCCCATCCGGGAGGCTCTCGGGAGGCTCAAATCCGACGGTCTGGTAACGAAGACGCATCTGATCGGGTACCGGGTAACTCCACAATGGACGCGTGAGCAATTTCAGCAGCTTTATGAAATTCGCCTGTTGCTGGAACCGGCTGCTGCCCGATTGGCTGCCGCTAAAATCAGCAGCCAGGATGCCGGTTCGCTTGAACGGTTTGTCAGTGATATGGAACAGGCAGTTTCGGACGAAAAGCGGGTCAACTACGGACATTTTGCGCTGCATGACAGCGAATTTCATGATCGCATAGCGCGTGCAAGTGGCAATGAGCTGATCGTCGACGCCTTGTCACGGCTGCATGCTCACATGCACATTTTCAGACTGTATTTTCATGCCTGGGTCACGGAAAGCGCCATTGCTGAACATGAGGCAATCGTTGCCGCTATCGTTGCCCGGAATCCGGACGAGGCGGAACATGCGATGCGCTCACATATCGAAGAGTCGTGGAACAGGCTGCAAAAGGGCTTCTGAACCAGTTCGTGCAAGGTCATTCGAAGCCGCTCTTTACCGCCCACCCTGTCATCAGAAAAACGTCTTAACCGCGCCCACCACATTGTGGTCGTCATCCACCAGGCTCAGCACGTCCCATTTGTCGAAGGTTGTGCAAGGGTGTGATATGCCCAGTTGGACCAGCATACCTGGTCTTAGAGGACTGTCGGATGAGCAGCTTATATTGGCGTGTTGATCATAAAGAAGCATGGTTTGATGGCTTCCGGTCAACGGCCGAACTTCGGGCGATGACGATGTGTCGACATAGGCCAGAAGCCGCGGGAGATGCGAGTCAAACGACACATCGCGACGCCCGATATTCAGAAACAGCACATCGTCGGCCGGGCGGGAAAGCACAACAGCCCACACTGTCAGAGCCTGTCGAGGCTTTATGGCAAGTGCGGCCAGTTCAGGCGAACGCTCCAGCGCTCTTGCGACCTGCTCTTCGTACATCAGCGCATCATGGGCAATGTAGCACCCGCTGCGCAGCACCACCCGTGTGGGCGAAGCAAGCCGGGCTTTGGTCAGAACCCGCGCCACAAGATCGAAATAACTGGAGCCTCCGGCGGTTAGAAGCACTTCACGTCCACCAAACAGGCCTTCCTTTTCAGCAGCAGTGGCAACGTCAACCATCAGACCCAGAAATCTGACAATACGGTCTTCGATCTCATGGACGTCCTTGCCACGAATGGCTCCCTCGAACCCTTCAATACCTGAAAGAACCGCCACCTCGGGGATTGCGGCAATGCGCCTGGCAAGATGCAGGGCCTTTTCCATCGTCCGACAGCCCGTACGGCCATCCGTGCTGCCCATTTCGATCAACACCTGAAAAGGCCTGAAACCGGATTTGCCCAGAGCAACGCGCTGCAAAAGGTCTATTCCCTCGTCGGAATCGACCAGAAAGTAAAAATCAAAATCCGGGTCTGAAATCTGCTCGTCGGCTATGTAAGCCAGAAAAACAGGGTCCATGATCTGGTTGGCCAGAAACACCCGCTCAATGCCATAATGTCTTGCCGTTTGCACCTGGTGTTGAGTTGACAAGGTGATACCCCAACAACCATCCGCCAACTGCCGATGAAACAGTTGCGGCGCCATGGTTGTCTTGCCATGCGGGCAAAGCGACACGCCATAATGCGACACGACCGCCTTGATCCACTCGCTGTTGTGGTTCAGCGCGTCGATGTCGAGCACTGCAACTGGAAACGGCAGGTCCTGCCGGAGCACATTCCAGCCTTTTGCTCCAATGTCGGCAAGCGGCGTCACCGGCAGTTTTCCCGGAAAACCCTTGCTTCGACCATCAATGGTGATGTCTGTGAGAACAGGCAGCGGCCGGGCGTCGTTGATTGGAAACTGATGTGTCATTGATGGATTTCTCACCTGAAATGGCCATGACAGAAAAAGCTTGAAGACTGATCTTGATATTTGGCCGATATGGCCGAATTCCTGCCATCCGCTCCGCCCCACTTGATGGATGAATATGCGACCCGCGGAGGCTTCACCCATCGGATGCGCATGGACGCCTGCGCGCGACTGCTCGCCCGGCCGGTTCACTCGATACCGCCTGAGGCCCGCCGCTGGGCGCCGGGCTTCATCGCCGTGTGTTGCACAAAATCTAAACGGTTACCTTGGCGCCCTTGCGTTCAACAATCAGGCCGTAATGCTGAGGCTCTCTGTGGGCTTCAAAGTTGAAGATCGTGTTCTTGTAGGAATGGCCCATTTCGAAGTCACAGATGGCAACGGCCAGTTCATCGCCCATTCCGGTGCAACGGGCAACAATTTCACCACTGGGCGCGATGATGACGCTGCCGCCGATCAACTCGCATCCTTCTTCCACGCCCGCCTTTGCGACCCCGATCACCCATGTGCCGTTCTGATAGGCAGCGGATTGCATGACCAGATGATTGTGGAAGTCACTGAGCCTGTCATGTTCAGGTGAAGGAGGGTTGTGGCGCGGCGTATTGTAGCCGACCATGACCATTTCCACGCCCTGCAACCCCATCATGCGATAAGTTTCGGGCCATCGCCGGTCATTGCAGATGCACATGCCTATAATGCCACCAAAGGCGCGATAAACTGGCCAACCCATGTCGCCGGTTTCAAAATACCGCTTTTCCAGATGTTGGAACGCGCGGTATTCTTCGTGTTCAGCATGACCGGGAAGGTGGATCTTGCGATATTTCCCAACAATCTCGCCACTTTTGTCAACCAGAATTGAGGTATTGAAGTGCCGGACTTGCCCATCCTGTTCGGTCAATTCCGCATAGCCGATATAGAAGCCGACACCATATTCGCGCGCTGCATCGAACAATGGCTGGGTGTCGGTGCCTGGCATGGATTTTTCAAAGAACTGATCTACCTCAGCCTGATCTTCCATGTACCAGCGCGGAAAAAACGTTGTCAGTGCCAGCTCCGGAAAAACAACCACATCACAACCATGCTCGCTGCCCTGCTTCAGAAGGGCAATCAGCCGCTCCACAACCTGCGTTCTGGTATCTGATCGGGCAATCGGCCCCAGCTGAGCGGCCCCAACGGTTACTATGCGTGACACTGCCTCACCTCCCAAGCATGTTTGAAAATGACCAAAAGAGTTGCAAAGTCCAATATAATGGACTAAATCTCATATAGCAAACGTGACACGGAGTGTCTCACCTGTCAACTGATCTTCACCGTTGCATTTGCGCCAAGAGAAAAGCACATGGCGGGTTATCAGGCAGATCCGGAGGAAAAACCCATGGCGTCCAGTAACAGTTCTCAATCACTGCGTGGAAAGGGAACTGACAGGGTATTTGACATCCTGGAGTTTCTGGCTTCCAAAGCCGATCCCAGCACCATTCCGGAAATTTCAATTGGCACCGCTTGCCCTCGATCAACGACCTATCTGCTTGTCGAGCAACTGGAAGAGCGTGGATATATAGACCGTGCAAGTGAGGGGAGATATCACCTCGGTCAAAAAGTGGCATTGCTTGGCAAGGCAGCGACAAAGCATCTGGATTTTCCCAATTTCATCCGCGGCGCAGTTCAGAAACTCGCACTTGACTCGCAGCAACTGTCCGAGTTTGTGGCCCTGGACAACTGGAAGCAGCTTGTTCTGATCGCCGCTGCCGCGCAAAGACCCTCTTACATGCTGTCAACGGAGGGCAGCCGTCATCCTCTGCCACGCACTGCATCAAGTCGTTTTCTTCTCAGAGATATACCGCGTGAAGAAATTCTGGGCGGCGTCAAGGAAGAGGACTATGTGCTGAGGGATGGCTCGACACTCCCCGAAAGCGAATTTCTGGCGTCGATTGAAGCGAGCCGAGGCAAAGATATTTTCATGCTGGCCGGTCAGGTCGATCCTCATCTTGCCTGTATCGCGTGCCCGATAACTAATGCTGAGGGGCAGTGCATTGCGGCGATCAGTCTGGTTGTGCCTCTCGTTGATCTGGAAGGTCAGATCGAGCACTATTCAAGCCTGCTGCGAACAGCCGCAACCACAATCACCCAGCAGTTCTCTCTGGTTGCCATAGGACAAAGGGGCATACTGGGTCTTCTTCTCCACACCGCTCGTACATAGTGACCCGCACGCGACATCCTTTCAGGACGCATATAAGCAAGATGGATGGCAGGTCCTGTTAACGTGGCTTGGCCATGGGTTGCGGCCGTCGCGCAGCCAGACAAGGCTATCAAGCCAGAATCCGGCAGCATGACTGTCGTGAAACAGGCCGAAATGGCCGATAGCGTCGCGGGCGAAATTCGCCGGGCTCAGGTGAACCGTCGTGCGCTCCGCGCCGGTATAATACCGAAGTGTGCGGTCGATAGCAGCCGGTGTTCCAAGCTCGTCATCGGACAGGGCCACGGCCAGAATTGGTGCGTTGAAGGCCGCGATCCGCGCCACCACGCTGAGCCGCTCGCCACGCGGATGGCTTCGTTCAAAGCGGGGGCCGCGAAAACTCCATTCGTTCGCGACCCCGGCGGGCAGATCCTCCAGCCATCCCAACCGCCGGCCTGGGAAATACCCGCAGGCAAAGGTCAGGGCGGGCATTGCCACATGCCATTTGACAAACAGGCGCAATCTTTTCTGCGCGGCATAGTCTCCCCACCAACCGTCAGCATCCGATCAATTCGGGGTGCGCTTGGTGCCAGACCCGGCAGGAAACCGCCGATGCTGTGGCCGACGACCAGCAGCTTGTCACCTCTACCATGCTGCTCGACATATCTGATCGCCGCTTCGAAATCCTGTTCACCCCAGTCGCGCCAGCGGTAGCCACTGCCTCTCATCCGCTCAGGGCGCGAAAGGCCAATGCCACGGTAGTCATAGGTCAGCACGTCAAACCCGTTACCGGCCAGAAAGCGGGCATAGCGATGGTAATAGCGCGCCGCAACGCCGGTGGCAGGATTGACGATGACGGTGCCGAGCGGCTTCGCCGTAAGCGCGCGCCAGAAATGACCGGATAATTTTACCCCGTCAGCGCATGCAAAGGATCCTGGCATTCCGTCGATAGCCGTGGGCAGTGATGAAAAGCTGGTCATATCACGCATGATAGGTTTTCAGGTCAATTGTGTATATTCACTGGTGGGTATACTTTGATGCATGACCAGAACAATTGCGCCGACGCGGGACCGCATCATCAAAGCCGCAGGAAAGCTGTTTAACGCGCAGGGAGTTCGCGCTGTCAGCGTCGATGCCGTCGCTGAGAAGGCCGGGCTGACCAAAAAGACGTTCTATTATCATTTCCGCAGTAAGGATGATCTGATCGCTGCCTGCCTGGAAACACGCGATCCGCCAAATCTGGCGCAATTTCAGAAGTGGTTTACGCAGACCGAGGGCACCACGGCTGATAAGGTTCAGGGCATCTTCCGCAATCTGGCAATTCTGGCACGGCATCCCGACTGGAAGGGATGCGGCTTCCTGCGAACATCGGTTGAGCTGATCCATATGCCTGGACATCCTGCAATCATCGTGGGTCGTGCCCACAAGAACAGGGTCGAAGACTGGCTTTACTCGGTGTTTGTGGACGAGCGCCCTGACGACGAAGCACGGCGCCTTGCGCGCCAGATCCTTCTTCTTCTCGACGGCGCATTCGCCGTTGTGCTCCTGCACCGGGACCCAACCTATATGGACACTGCTGGCGAGGCAGCAGCGCAACTGGTTGGAGATTAGTGCGCGCGGCCCTTTGGCCCCGCCTGACTGTTGATCACAATGAGTGTTGTGAAGCGACAGCTTTCCCCTCCCCGCGCCCGCCAGTGAGAATTTCGGGCAGAATCCTGGCTAATTTTGCGTTGTTACCAATGTTGTATCGACCTGCAGCGTCTAGTTTCCAAGATCCAGTTCATAAATTTTCGGGATACAGTCATGCGTTCAATACTACTTGCACTGCCATTTGTGTTCCTGCTGCCGGCGCCAGTGCTGGCTCAAGACTTCAATTACACACCCGGCTGGTCAAACACCCAGAATTTCAACCGCCTCCATGAACGGAGCGGCAAATCCAGTCAGGCGAAGCGGCTCGAACCTTGCCGGTTCAGCATGCTTCCGCGATCGGAGCAAAGGCGACTTCAGCAAAGAGCTCGGGCGAAGGTCAATGAATTGGGCGAGCAAGCTGCCATGCCCTGGATCAACAAGCAGTCGGAAACCGCCATCGCTCAAATGGTCAAAGACGGCCGTTGCAGAAGTCAGTAATCCGCACACATCCCCCGGCCGGGATTTGTGACGTTTTCCACGATCATTCCCGCCACTGCTCGCGCTGAACATTTTATTGGTCCGGACCAAGATCAAGCCCGCCCCCGTCGTCTCATCTACAAGCAAGCCCCAGAAGAAAGGCCGATGCGCCTCAGGCTTATCAGTGCCCCTCAACTCTAATGGTCGATGCCGACACGGTCGGTGCACATTTTTCATTTTCACCCAACACAAGAGTGCTGCATGTCCCGATTTTCCAAACCTGCCCTCGCCCTGGCCTTGGCTATCGTCCCATTCTTTCTGTTTCTGGGTACAACCAATCTGGTCACAGTCAACGGCGAAGTTGTCTCGGACAACCGGTTCAACCTCGGCGGCCTGATCATGGCAATCGTCGGGCTGGTCATCGTATTTGGTGTACTGCGCCCTTCTGCGCCAAAGGACGCGGCACGCAAGGGCCTGGCGGCTGTGGCCGGCATCCTGTGCCTTGTTCAGGTTGCAAATTCCGTAGACGCCATTCGCGTCGAGCCCCTCGATTGGGTCATGCCGGACCGTCATTTGCCGGAGCTTCAATATTCCGGACTGGCCGACAACGACGCCATCTACCTGACAGCAAAGAACCCGGAATTCTATCGTGAGGTTCTGACCCGGGAAAAAGGCGACGTTCTTGGACGAGCAAGGCAGCATCAGGCTTACGCCGACCTTTGCCATGGCGGACGGTACCGGACCGACCTCGAGCGGGCAGCGCAAATGCCGGACTATTTCGATGCTGGCGAACTTGCGGAAATCGAACAGAGGGCTTCGACAGCTGCTCAGTCGGCCCCGTCGGAATGCTCCACTGCCCGGTCAAACCAGCTCATGGGCAAGTCTGTGGACGAGCTCAACCGGAAAATGGACCTCTTTGATCGGCTGGAAGCGGAATATCTGGCCTTCATCGGCTGAGTTTCGAAGACGCATGCGGCTGGCGGAACGTCAAACCTGGAGAAATTGAATGAGCACCCATAAGGCAAAAACTCTGCCAGCGCTGAACCGGGCGATAATGAGCGCCTGCCTGCTGATCGCATTACCGGGCGGGCTGGCCTTCGCCCAGACCGATACGCAGGACAGGATCGAGGCTGTGACAATGTCATTGGGCGGGCTTGCCGAAATTCACCGGAGCGTGCGTGTTGATGGCACGGCGGGGTTTGAATTCGATGTTCCACTGGACCAGGTCGATGATATTCTCAAAAGCCTGATCGTGCGGGATCCTGCCGGTGGCGTCGCCTCAATGTCTCTGGACGGGCTTTCACCTGTCGATGAAACCTTTCGCCGGCTGCCCTTCACGCCGGACGATATGCACTCATTGCCGCGTCTTCTGGCCACGCTTCAGGGGATCAGCATTCGCGCGGCATCAGGCGGTCGCACCGTTGAGGGCACGGTGCTGGGCGTCGAGCCGGCACAGCAGAGTGGAGACGGCACCACGGAACGCGACCCTGCCCTGTCGGTGATGACAGAAGACGGGCAGATTGCTGTGCTGAGACTTCGCGCTGACACCGAGCTGCGGATTCTGGACGAAGCCGTGCGCGATAAACTCCGCGAGGCGGCTTCGGTCAGCGGACGCGGTCGAACGGACGATCTGCGCACTGTGGCGGTTTCGCTGGACGGCGAAAGCCAGCGGGATGTGCGCCTTGACTATGTGGTGCCCGCACCGGTGTGGAAGACGGCCTATCGGCTGCTGCTTGGTCCGGAAAAGACCGCTCGACTTCAGGCCTGGGCGGTGGTCGAAAACGCCACTGGCGAAGACTGGCGTGATGTCTCCCTGACACTATCCTCGGGTGCACCCGTGACCTTGGCCCAGCGGCTGCATCAGCGCTATTGGCATGAGCGCCCGCAACTGCCAATCATGGCGCAAACCGCTGCACCGCCGCGGCCTGACAGCTTCAAAGGCATCGCGGCAGAATCTTCGCAAGACATGGCAGAACGGGCCAACCGCCAGCGAGCGGACGCACCGCAGATGGCACCTGCCCCATCCATCGCCGCAGAACCGTCCGCGCCCGTCTCGCAGGCCGCGGCTGCGGAGGGTGAAGCGGCAGCCATATATCGCCTGCCGGACCCTATAGACCTTGCCGCCGGTCGCACCCTGTCGGTTCCATTCATTGATGCCGAACTGGAGGCGGAGCGTATTTCTCTTTTTCAACCGGAAAGCGGCAGCGTCCATCCCATTTCCGCCTTGCGGCTTGAAAACGGCACCGGCACAACCCTGCCGCCTGGCATTGTCACCGTGTATGCGGCCAATGATGAAGGTTATGCGGGAGATGCCGAGCTGCGCGGCTTACCCACCGGCGAAAGCCGCATGATCAGTTTTGCAACAGACCGCAAGGTTCAGGTTACGACAGACGCAGGCCGTGATGAAGCTGTGTTCCGCGCAACGCTTTCAGAAGGCGTATTGCGGGCAACGCGCATCACCCGTTCGGAAATAACCTATACCATTGTCGGGGCGCAGGATGCGCCACGCACGGTCATTATCGAACATCCGCGCCGATCAGGCTGGGCCTTTACGTCCGCCTCTCTTGTCGAATCCACGCCGACCCACCACCGGCTGCGCGTTGAACTGGAAGAGGGTGCGACAGCACAGATTACGGCCGCGAACGAACGCACGGAAACCGACAGCATTGAACTGATTGATGCCGACACCGAAACGCTGCTCTACTGGTCGGGGCAGATAGACGACGCGCAAACCATAAAGACGCTTTCTGATCTTGCCGAGCGACGTGGCGAGATCGCTCGAGCAGAGCAGCAGGTTGAATTGATCGGACAGGATCTGGACCTTGCATCGCGCAATCAGATGCGAATTCGGGAAAACCTTGCCGCCGTGCCCGGCGACAGCGCGCTTGGCCAGCGCTACGTTGCGATGCTGGAGGATGAAGAGAACAGCATTGCCGAGTTGGGCGAGCGCCGGCAGAAGGCAGAAGCGAAGTTGCTGGAGCTGCGGCAGGAATTTGCGACATTCATCAAGGCGCTCTGAGAAAAAGGCCGGTTCGCTGTAGAAATGCCACCGGCTGACTCACACCCTCAAACGACATGCACAAAGGATATTTCATGCGCTCCCTCTGTCTGGCTTCGGCTCTCGTTCTTGCGTCCAGCCCGGTCGCTCTTGCAGCAGGCGCTGATGCACTCAGTGATGCTTTCAGCAAATTTCCGCAGGTGATCGTCACCAACCCCGAGCCCGTGCAGGCCTATTTTGTCAACATGGAAGCATTGCAGGCCATCGGGCAGCATATCGGCTCGGAGCATGGCTTTGCACATCAGCGAATGGCCTTTGGCGCAATCGGTGCCGTGAAGCCGCTGACAATGGCCAGCGTTGAAACCTGGGAAGGCAATTCCGGCATCGAGCTTGCAAAGGTTCGCTATTTTGCCGGCATGGGCGTGCCGCCACAGATGATCAGCGTGTGGGGCCTGAATGATGAGGCAACCGTCACCGGTCTTCTGGAAGCGTTGTCCGACGCTGATTTCGAGCCAGTGGGGTCCGCGGGCGTCATCGGCAATGGCGAACCCATGGCGGCCAATCTTCGGGCTCGCCAGATCGGCAATCCATGGCGCGATGAGTTGGGGCGGGCAACCTTCGTCGGACAAACGGGCAATGGGCTTGTGCAGTCGGGCATTCCTCAAGCCGTGGAATTTTTCCTGAAAGACGGTGAGAATGCCAGCGACCATCCGGTTGTGGCCACGGCGCTTGGCTCACTGGATGCCATCACCAATGCAGGCTTAGTCGTGCAAGCCATGCTGATTTCGCCAACCTTTGGCCTGCAAGGGGGCGATTTCGGTTCCATTGCCTTGTCCGGCAGCACCGACATGAGCGAACTTCGCAGCCAGTTGGAAGCCAGTCTGAAAGAGGCCGGTCAGGGCATACCGCCTTATTTCGGCGGCATCATAGCCGATGTGCAGAACGAACGCCCGGAACTGGTTATGACGCTGATCTATTCTGACTGCGAAACAGCCGAGACCGCCACACATCTGATTGAAGCGCGCTGGCAGGGCACCATGGCCGACAGTGGTGCAGCCGCTATCCGAACTGGAACGCGCGAAGGCGTTGACGGATTGTGTGCGGCTGCGGTCAGTGTCGAAGCGCAGAACGCCGAACCGGATTCCAACCCGCATGCAAAAGCCATGTTCAACGCATTCATGAAACGCCAGTTCAATGTTTTGCAAATTGGAGAAAGCGCGCAATAGCGGCGTTCTGCACGGCATATCTGGCAAGGGTCAGGTGATTGTCAGCGTGGGCTGAAAACCAGTTTCAGCTCCCGCCCGCCTCTGCCAGCCTGGCAAGAACATCGGCGCGATCATTTGCGTCGTGCACGGCCACAGAAAGCCGGCCCGAAATCGCAAACCCTGATCCGTTGTCGATGAACGCATCCCATTGCTGCGGACCATCATCATAGCCCGACCGGACAAACAGCGCCCTGCTGTATTCACCAGTCGCGCCCTCGCGCATGAAGGCATCTGTCAGCACAATCTGCTCCGATGCCTCTTTGGCGCGACGGTCAAACTCCCGCTCGACACCGTTGTTAACGAGGTAGAGACCAAACTCCTCGGGCACGCTGCGTGACAGAATCTCAAGCCCGTCGAAATCATACGTCTGCACTTCAGCGTCGCTGCGCATATCCAGGGGCAGGCCCTGCCGTTGTCGTTGCGGCATGGACCCCATGCGCGTTCCGGCACCCGGGCCCGCACTGCTGCGCGGGCCTTCAGCTACCGATGGCGCGGGCATGGGCATGTCACGGGCAGCCTCGAAACTTTGGCCCGTCTGGTCCAGCATCATCGGCACGGTCACGGCAGCAACCAGCAAAACTCCGGCCAGTCCCGAAGCCGGTATCAGCCAGCCCCGTCCAGGCAGCAAAGTCTCCAGCCAGCCCTTTTTCGCCGGCTTGGCCTTCTTTCCTGTTCCTTGTGCAAATGCACGACCGCTCATGGCCACGGTGGCCTTGATCTTTTCAGGGTCAGGCTCCGGCGGCGCAAGCTGCGACAAGCGCTCAAAGTGATCTTTGTCTTCGCCGGTCATAATCTATCCTTAAGCGCCTTTCGCGCATTGTGGATGTGCCATGCAACCGTCACGTCCTTGCAACCCATAATTTTTGCGGCTTCGGCATGGCTCATATGTTCGCCATAGACCAGAAGCACAGCATCACGTTGTTTGTCGGGCAACTCCCTGACCACCTGCCACAGCGCATTCAGAGCAAGCTGGTCCTCCTGCGTTGGTGGGCTTGCATCGTTGATCTCAAACGACATTTCCGATTCCAGTCGCTGTCGCCGCTGGTTCGATCGCTGAACGTCATGCACGGCGTTAAGCGTGATCCGGTAGAGCCAACTCGTGAAGCTTGCCCGCCAGTCGAAACTTTTCAACCCGTTGGCAAGCCGCATGCAAACCGTCTGTGTCACATCTTCCGCATCGCTGCGATGCCCAAGCCACCGATAAGCTGTCTTGAAAATGAAACTGTACTGAAGTGCGACCAGACGCTCGAACGCAGCGACATCGCCTGCCTGTGCAAGACGCACCAGCTCCGCCGTGGGGCCTGTGTTTCTATCAGGCGTTGCGGCCGGCGCACCGGGCGTTTCAGCGGAACGGTTCGCTATGTTCATGAAACCCAAGAGTTACGCGACAATCCAGACGCAACCTATCGTTGAGTTAATGTTGTGATCAAGTCCTTTATTCAAATCAGTAACGTTTGGGCAGCCAAGGGGGTTTCCAGTTCTGATGGTCGGCAGGCCTGCCCATGGACATGTTAAACTGATGACGTCATGGGCAGCGCCCCCAGACTTCGATACCCTTTGCGCTGGAGTTGACCATGAGATCAGGAGTTGGACGCCAGATCTGCACGGTTTGATCCAGCGTTTGGCGCACCTCGGACAAGGCTTTGTCCTGATCCACCTTCGTCGCGTCTTCCAGTTCCAGCATGGCCAGAATTGCCTCATCCGTTATGGAAGGCTTGAAGGTGCGCGCTTCATTGGCCACGGGGACCACTTCGAAGGTGCCGTGGTCCTTACCCTCAGGGCTTTGCTGCGACACGATGAATGTACCGGGTCCGGTGACCTGATGCGTCACTATGTTTTCCCAGGTGTCAGAACAGGTCCGTTCAATGGTTCTGGTCAGGCTGTCACGATCTGCGGGTCCGTCTCCCTCCCAGTTGCGCACGGTGGTTTTCAGCGTGAACCAGCGGCCGTCCATGCCCGCCACAATGGCTTCCGCGGCCTCCGGACCGCCCAGTTCCGCAAGTTGACCGCTGGCCAGGTGCGGAGCAACCATGTCTATCTGTGCAGCAAGGTCGTCATCAGCCAAAGCCGGTGTTGCGGCCAGAGCAAAAGCAAAAACAAGTGGCAAGCGCATCAGTGTCTCCAGATTTCGTTGTCTTTCCCATAAGACGCCACGAAAACGGCAAACCTTGGTGCGAGGGACTTTGTCTGTCTGCTCCGCTCAACAGGACGTGTTAAGGCAGCCGGTTTCGTCTGCCCGCTTGTTCTGGTATAGCAGCGCAAAATCGTCAGTGCCCGGGAGTTGCCGGGCCAGTCCTCGTCTTCACTGGTCAGCGCAACAAATTCCCGGAGTGAGCGTTCATTTCCGAGGGCGGTCAATTGCCGCATGAGACTCACACTTCAAGGGGTGGTTGGCTTGCTGATTTCAGGAGAGCGTCGTCAGCAACTGCTCATCGCCGGCGCGGGGCTTGCTGCCGGTCTTATTGCCCAGCGGCTGGCTGGTTTTCCCGACATTGACATTATCATTTTCGAGGCGGCCAGCGCTCCATTCGGCGAGCATACATGGTCATTTCACCAGGCTGACATTACCCCGGCAGACAGTGAGTTGATCGGGCCGCTGATTGCACATCGATGGGCGGGTCAGACTGTGCGTTTTCGTGACTTCGAGCGGCATCTTTCATCCGGTTATGCCTCGCTGACAAGCGCCTCGATGCTTGCCGCAATGGAACGTCTGTCAAACGTCAGCATCAGGCTCAACTCTCCGGTTGCAACGATCAACGCCAAGGGCGTGGTTCTTGAAACCGGCGAAAGTTTCACGGCGGACTGCGTCATTGATGCGCGCGGCATGCGCAAAAGCAGCGCGATTGCGCTCGGCTATCAAAAGTTCGTCGGCCTTGAGGTCGAAACACTCTCCCCGCACGGTGTTGAAAATCCTGTCGTCATGGACGCTTCGGTAGACCAGATTGACGGCTACCGGTTTGTTTATCTCCTTCCCTTTTCACCCACCCGCATTCTGATCGAAGATACGCGCTATGCGGATGGGGGAGCTCTTGATGAGCAGGAGATCATAAGCCAAATCCATGCATATGCCGCGAGGAGAGGATGGGTCATCAAGACGGTGGTCCGGCGCGAGAGCGGTGTCCTTCCCATTGCGCTGGCCCATGATGCAGAGAGGTTCTGGTCCGAGGCACCGCGCGATGTGCCCCAGGCAGGCATGCGGGCCGCTCTGTTTCATCCAACAACCGGCTACAGCCTTCCCGATGCGGTGAGGCTTGCCAATCTGGTGGCAGAAAGCTGGCCTGTCGACAGCGCTGTTCTGGCATCGAAAATCAGGATTCACGCTTTGCAGAGGCATCGCCGCCAGCGTTTCTATCGGCTGCTCAACCGGATGCTGTTCCGCGCGGCACAGCCCGACCGCCGCCACCTCGTTCTGCAAAGGTTCTACCGGCTCAGCCAGAACCTGATCGAGCGATTTTATGCGGGAGAAAGCACGGCGGCTGACATGGCCCGTATTCTGACCGGCAAGCCACCCGTTCCACTGCACAAAGCCATCGCCTGTCTGCGCGAGGCACCCTTACTGAACCCGGAGAAAGCGTGAGCAAGACAAGGACCGCAGCGGTTATCGGAGCTGGCTTTGGCGGGCTTGCTTTGGCCATACGCCTGCAGAGCGCAGGCATTCAGACAACCGTGTTTGAAAAAAGAGACAAGCCGGGCGGCCGCGCTTATGTCTATCAGGACGAAGGCTTCACCTTTGATGCCGGCCCCACGGTGATAACGGATCCGGATTGCCTTGAGCAATTATGGGCACTTTCGGGCAGACGCCTTTGCGACTACACAACGCTGTTGCCTGTAACCCCCTTCTATCAGCTTTGCTGGGAAGACGGGTTTCGCTTCGACTATGCAGACGATCAGGATGCGCTGGATCGCCAGATCGGCGCAAAGTCTCCCGATGATGTGGAAGGCTACCGGCGTTTCCTTGCTTATTCGACGGATGTTTACCGCGAAGGCTACGAAAAGCTCGGAACCGTGCCTTTTCTCAACGTCGGATCGATGCTCAAAGCCGCACCGCAACTTATGCGGCTGGAAAGCTATCGCAGTGTTTATGCCAAGGTCAGCCAGTTCATCCGCGACGAGCAGTTGCGCCAGGCCTTCAGCTTCCATTCCCTGCTCGTTGGTGGCAATCCTTTCGACACATCTTCCATCTATGCGCTGATCCATGCGCTTGAGCGCAAGGGAGGTGTCTGGTTTGCCAAAGGCGGCACCGGCGCGCTGATCGCCGCAATGGTTCGGCTTTTCGAGGAACTGGGAGGCAGGCTGCATCTGAATGCCGAAATCGACCGCATGATGGAAAGTGAGGGACGTGTAACGGGCCTTGCGCTGGGCGATGGGCAGATCATGAGATTCGACCAGATTGCGTCGAACGCCGATGTTGTGCACACTTACCGGCACTTGCTCCGGGGCACAGCCAGAGGTGATGCAAACGGCCGAAAGCTGGGCGCGAAACGCCACTCGATGTCGCTTTTCGTGATCTATTTCGGCCTTCGCAGGCAGCACCCTGAACTCAAGCATCACATGGTGCTTTTTGGCGCGCGCTACCGCGAATTGATCGATCAGATTTTCAAGGGTCATAGCCTTGCAGATGATTTCTCGCTCTATCTTCACGCGCCGTCGGTGACCGACGACAGCCTGGCGCCACCCGGACACAGCGCCTACTACGTTTTGTCTCCGGTGCCGCATCTCGGCAATGTGGACATTGACTGGGATGTGGAGGGCCCACTTTACCGCGACCGGATTCTCAAATACCTCAACGACCGCTATATTCCGGGGTTGCTCGACGATCTCGTGACGGTTCGGCATTTTACCCCGTTTAACTTTCGCGATGAACTCAACGCGCATCTGGGTTCGGCGTTTTCAATTGAGCCAATCCTGACACAAAGCGCCTGGTTCCGGCCGCACAATCGAGACGACGTCTACCCCAACCTCTACATCGTCGGGGCCGGCACTCATCCCGGCGCTGGCATTCCTGGCGTTGTCGGCTCTGCAAAGGCAACGGCCGGGTTGATGATTGCGGATGCGCACCAATGAGTGACACGGTCGTTGAACGCAGCGAACACGCAATTGCAAAGGGCTCGCAAAGTTTTGCTGCCGCTGCCCGGCTTTTCCAGCGCGAAACGCGGCAAGATGCCGTGATGCTGTATGCCTGGTGCCGCCACTGCGATGACGTCATTGACGGGCAGATTGCCGGTCATGGCCAGGCGGAGGATTTTCGTGAAGGACAGAAAAGGCGCCTTGACGAATTGCGGGAGCAAACGGACGCCGCTCTTTCCGGCCAAGCCTCAGGTGACTATATTTTTGAGGCTTTGCAACGGGTTGTGACGCGGCATGATATTCCGCACCGCCACCCGCAGGAGCTTCTGACCGGTTTTGCGATGGATGTCGAAGACCGGCAGTACCGCACAATCGATGAGACGCTGGAATATTGCTATCACGTCGCCGGCGTTGTCGGGGTGATGATGGCGATGATCATGGGCGTTCGCGACAGAGCCGTGCTCGACCGCGCGTGTGACCTGGGCCTTGCCTTCCAGCTTACCAATATCGCCCGCGATGTGATTGACGATGCGCGCGCAGGCCGCGTCTATGTTCCGGAAGACGTGCTCCTGCGTCACGGCATCACAAAAATAACGCCTGATGATCGGGGACAATGGCCCAGCCTGCATGCGGCTGCGCTGGATCTGCTCGATCTTGCGGAAGGCTACTATACGTCCGCCTATGCGGGAATATCGGCACTGCCGCCACGTTCTGCCTGGGCAATTGCCGCAGCGCGGCGGGTTTACCGCGCCATAGGTGAAAAGCTGCGCAAGGGCGGTCCTGAAGCATGGGAGCAGCGTGTTTCGACAACGAGAAACGACAAGATTCTGCTGCTGGCCGCAGGGCTGGGCGATATAGCGGCCACGCGATTTTATCGAAACCCGCCCCCGCGCGAAGGTCTTTGGCAGCGACCAGTCTGACGCATCAACGCTTTTTTCTGCCGTTGAAATGGCTGGGTTTCAATGCGAGTTGCCTTAATGCAGAACAGGGCGCTCGTCTTCGTTGTCGAGAACGGTTTCGTCGATGGTCTTTCGGTTTGTCTGCAACTGCTTGACCAGTTTGTCGACAGGCTGTGCATAGACAAAGCCGAAAGACACGCAGCCTTCCTTGCCCTTGACCGCATGGTGCATGCGGTGCGCCTGGTAGACACGCTTGAGATAGCCTTTTCGCGGAATGTATTTGAACGGCCAGCGCTGATGAACCAGCCCGTCATGCAGCACGAAGTACAGGAAGCCGTAGATTGTTACGCCAAGGCCTATCCATGTCAGGGGCCTCCACCACTCTCCGGCGAGAAACAGAAGTATGGCGACACCTGCGAACACGAGGGCGTATAAATCGTTCTTTTCAAGCGCATCATCATGCGGCTCATGGTGCGACTTGTGCCAGCCCCACCCCCAGCCGTGCATGATGTGCTTGTGCGACCAGGTGGCAAACCATTCCATGAACACGACCGAACCGACGATCAGCAGGATCGGCACCAGATAAGACAGCACTGTTTCCATGTGACCTCCACGGCCTTCTAAAGGCTCAGCCGCTTTCGCGATACAACGACGCTCGTGCAGAGTGTTGCTGCCGCCATAACTGCCAAAAGAGACAGCTCGGGCAGAAGTTCCTTCAACGAATCGCCGCGCCACAGAATACCGTAATACGACTCGATGGCCCATGCGTTCGGCGTGAACCAACCGATATCCTGCAACCAAGGCGACATCATGAAACGCGGCACCATGGAACCACCAAGTGCTGAACTGACAAGCACCACGAATGTCGAGATTGTCTGCGCCTGTTGCTTGCTTGTGCAAGCGGACGCCACGACCAGGCCCAAACCGGCGGCTGCGGCAGAGGCTGCAAGGGTTACGATGAACCAGGCGCCGAATCTTGATGTGACGTCGAGGTCATGAATCAGGGCGGCGGCTGAAAAAATCAGTGCGACCTGGATGATCCCCTGAACCGTGAGAAAAAGAAACTTGCCAATGACAACGACATCGGTGCCCGCAGGGCCAACAGCAATGCGGTCCAGAATGCCGGCATGGCGCTCCTCGATCAATGTTGCCGCCCCCTGCAACGAGGAAAACAACAGGAACAGGATTGAAACCGCGCCAGCGTAATAGCTGATAGTGGCGGAAGCCCGCCCCGCTGGCTCAACCTCCTCGATTGAAACGAGAGGTGCCACGCCTTCCATCGATCCGCCTTCGTCTGCCACAGCCCTCAGAGCCGCATCGAGGCGCGCTTTCTGTTCGGTGGTGAAGCCTCCGGCCAGAGCCTCAACGGTTACCGCCGTGCGCGCCAGAGCGATGTCTGGAAGCTCGCTTGCAATCAGGCGCTGCAGCCGGCCCGACAGGATAGCGCCAGCCAGCACCTTGCCGGGATCAACCAGAACGATCAGCGGAGCCGTGTCCTGTGCGTCCGGGCCACCCTGAATGAAAAGCCCGGCATCTGCATGGCCGCTCTCAATAGACTGGGTAACCGCTGCGCGGCTGCTTGAAACGCCCGGCAACACCTGCAAGGCATTTTCGGCGCGCAGGGCCGTTTCAAGCCGGTCTGCAAATGCGCTTTGGCCGGAGGCACCGAAAGCGACCTGCAATCGGATATCGCCACCGCTGGCACTTGAAAATATTGCCGCAAAAATCAGGAAAATCACCGGTGGCAGAAGGAATGCCAGCGCGAGCGCGCCCCGGTCCCGGATAACACTAAGGGCCATAACGCGGAACATCGCCCCGATCATTGCAGCGGCTCCTTGTCTCGAACAAGACGAAGAAAGAGGCTATGCAGCCCTGGCTCACGCAGCCGGATTTCTTTCAACTCCAAACCGGCCTGGCTCAAGGATTTTGCCAGATCATCAAGGTGCAGATGCGCCCCTCCGCCCAGCTTGACCCAGCCGGTGGCGCCATCCTGCCTTGAAAAGCCGGCTTGCTGCAGCCAGTCCACATGGGCTTCGCCGGGAACCTGCCTCAACTCGACAATCACCTCTTTCTGCTCTTCAAAAGCAGCCTCAATCAGTTGCCGCGGGTTGCCCTGCAGCACCAGTTTGCCGGTTTGCAACAGGCCCACGCTGGAACAGAGCGTCTCGGCCTGATCAAGATCATGGGTTGCGAGCAGCACACCCATGCCGCTGCGGCTCAGGTGGACGACGACCTCGTGAAGCCGATTTCGCGCTTCGACGTCGACACCGGCCGTCGGCTCGTCCAGGATCAGCAGCGCCGGAAGATGGAGTATTGCTGCAGCGATGTTAACCCGCCGCTTCCAGCCGCCTGACAGCTTGTCGACACGTTCTCCCAGCCGCTCAAAGACCTGTGATGCATCGCTTGCCCAGGCAACCCTGTCCGCAAGGTCATGACGGGAAATTCCTGACAGACGGCCAAACACTTCAAGATTTTCCCGAACTGTCAGGTGGGAATAGAGGGCCAGTTCCTGTGGTGCCAAGCCGATGTGCCGCAGCCGGTTCGCCCCCTGTGTTCCTGCAACCTCAACTGTTCCGCCGTTCGGCTTCAGCCGGCCGCAGATTGTTCGTATGAGCGTGGTTTTGCCTGCCCCGTTCGGTCCGAGCAGCCCGAATATCTCTCCCTGTCCGATCTGAAGCTCAAGGCTGTCCAAAACCCGGCGCGAGCCATAGTTCACCGTCAGCCCTTCAATGCTGAGCGGACGCGCATCATTCCTCATCGAATTTGATCTTGCTTTTCAGGTAACGGTCCATCAAAGCCTCTATCGGCGCACGGCGAACACCCGAAGCGCGCAGCGCCAGTTTCGCCGCATCGATATGTTCAAGGCAGGTCATGCGCGCCCGATGTTCGCCGTAGAGCGAAACAATGGTTGCCTTGCCGCTGTCCTTGTTCACATCCTTGCCAATTTCATTGGGATCGACAGACTTGTCGAGAAGATCATCCGCTGTCTGAAACGCCAGTCCCAGATGCCTTGCAAAATCGCGAACATAACCGGTCTCATTGCTGTTCATATCGCGAAACACCGCGCCCATTTCAGCACATGCCACAAAAAGAACGCCTGTCTTCAGCCAGTTCAGACGTTCAATCTCGGTTTCATCCGTCAGGCCGTTCCGGCCATTGAGATCGACTTCCTGACCGGCAGCCAGTCCCTTGTGACCAACCGCTTTTGAAAGGATTGCCGCCAGCCGGGTCCGGACCAGGGGCGGCACATCAAGCTCGGCAATAATGCCGAATGCGCGCGTCAGAAGGGCTATGGCACTCAGGATAGCTGTCGCCTGGCCGAACGCGACGTGAGTTGTCGGCCGTTCGCGACGCATCTGGGCATCATCCATGCACGGCAGGTCATCAAGGATGAGCGAGGCGGTGTGAACCATCTCGACCGCGCTGCACAGGTTCAGAACCGCATCTTCCGCTTTCGCGTCCGGCTCTGCGATCAGATAGAGCAGAACAGGACGGACACGCTTGCTGGGAGCAATCAAGGCGTGCTCCATGGCAGCGGTCAGATTGTCAGGGATATCGCCGGCTCCTTCCAGCACTTGCAGAAGACGGGCTTCCACTGCGTCGCGAATGCCGAGAACATAAGCCAGGGCTTCCGGATCGCGTGTCTCGTCCCTGAAGATATCCATCGACGTCACACTCCACCTCCTGACCCGTCCCTGATAGGGTGCTTCCAAATACTCCAGGCGTCCAGTAGTTGAAAGTCGCCGACGATAGGAAAGATACAAGTTGGCAGTTGCCGGTACGGCTGCTTTCGAAAAGGACCACTCATTGTCGATCAGCCGTAAAAACGATCATCTCGATATTGTTCTCGGCGGGCACGCCGCCTCTTCGGTCAGTTCTGGCTTTGAGCGGTTTGTCTTCGAGCACGTTGCGCTTCCTGAAATCAACATGGATGAGATCGAACTCGGCACAGAGTTCCTGGGAAAACGGATAAGTGCACCGCTTCTCGTCAGTTCCATGACCGGCGGCCCTGAACGCGCAGAATTGATCAATGCCAATCTTGCAACCGCCTGCGAGGAGCTTGGCATCGCATTTGCAGTGGGCTCTCAGCGCGTGGCACTGGAAACGGATGAGAATGCCGGTCTGGGCCGACGGCTGCGCGACCTTGCGCCCTCAATACCACTGATGGCGAATTTCGGCGCGGCCCAGTTGAACCTCGGTTATGGGCGCGAGCAGGCAATGCGAGCTGTGGACATGATCGGTGCGGACGCCCTTATCATCCACCTCAACCCGCTGCAGGAGGCGGTTCAGCCCGAGGGCGACCGCAACTGGCGCGGCCTGTTCCAGGCAATCGAACATCTGGCAGGCAACCTGTCCGTGCCCTTGGCGGTCAAAGAGGTCGGCTCCGGCATTTCGGCACCGTTGGCGCGGCGTCTGTTCAATGCCGGTGTGTCCATCATCGACGTTGCGGGGGCTGGTGGCACAAGCTGGGCAGCGGTTGAGGCAGGCCGTGCACACTCGCCTGTACAGGCTGAGGTGGCACGCGCGTTCACCGGGTGGGGGCAACCGACCGCAGACGCAATTCATGAGGTGCGAGAGGCCTGTCCGGACGCGCTTGTCATTGGCTCTGGCGGCGTGCGGGACGGGGTTGATGTTGCCAAGGCAATTCGCCTGGGAGCGGATCTTGCAGGCCAGGCCGCAGGCACGCTGGGCGCTGCAACAGTTTCGGCCGACGCCGTCATGGATCACTTTAACGCGATCATTGCGCAACTGAAAGTCACGTGCTTTTGCACTGGCTCGAAAGACCTGCAAACGCTGAAAGAGGCCCGGCTTCGCAGCGCAAGAGACATTTTCATGCCATCGGCGATCCGGTAACGAGTCGAAGCGTGCCCAGAAGTATGCCGTCGCCGATCAGCAGGAACACCGAAGCCTCGACGCTGATTGCAAACAGCGCAGCCGAGGTCCGGCTCAGTTTCATTGCGGCGATTGCGCCTGCCAGCATGAACAAGGTGTCTCCCGCCGAGTTGAGGATGCTGTCTCCACGGTAATCAAGGTCGCTGCCGAACATGGCAAATCGGTCAATGATGAGCGTGGTGTTCTCCATGACTTCCCAGATTGCGCTGCTTGCCGCCACCGCAACGATCACATCCCTCATGCTCCAGTCTGGTCGCATCCAGACCAGCAGGTGAAACAGGCCCACGCCAAAGACAGCGTGAAGCCAGGAATAGTGATCTGAAAAATGTTGAGAATTGTGGGTTGGATCAAGTGCACCCTGCCAGAGCCTCACATCACCGCAGGCACAGGTGAGCGGCCGACCCATCAGATGCAGGATCAGAATCTTGAAAAGGATGATCACGAGAACCACAACTGCGGTCTTTGTGTAAGCGCATGAGTGGACAGTTGAAGAAATCATGTGCATTGAACTATTCACTCCAGAACAAGTTCATCGGAAGATGAAGCCCCGCCGGAGATTGACTTGCGCCTCGCACTCATCTGTCCGCCATTTCCCAGTCATGTCCAGGTTTTTGAAGTCCTGGCTTCAGCCCTTGTAGGCCGTGGACACGAGGCAATTCTCATCCTGCAGGAAGGCGCGCAGGCATTTCTATCCGGTGATGCCTCATACGAATTGATTCCGCCACCCGCTGGCAGCTCCACCGAGCAGGTTATACGGCAGGCAGCAGGCGCAAGCGGCCTGCTCGGTGTATTGCGAACAGTTGCCAACTCGGCTGCCGCGACAGACAATTTGTGCAGCCATTTGCCGAAGGTCCTGAACAGGCTTGCGGTGGACGCAATCATTGCCGATCAGATGGAACCTGCCGGTGGGCTGGTCGCCCGCCATCTCGGGCTGCCTTATCTTTCGCTTGCCTGTGCGCTGCCACTGGAACGGGATGAACGCATTCCACCTCCCTACCTCGACTGGCCATACGCAGACGATGATGCCGGCATCAAGCGAAACCGGGGCGGCGAAATGGTTTCAAGATTGCTTTTGAGCGCCCAGAGGCGGACGATCAAACGGTGGGCGGAACGCTTTGGCCTGAGCAATCTGGAAACGCTGGAAGACTGCCTCTCACCGGCGGGCACGATAGCGCAATTGCCGAAGACGTTGGACTATCCGCGCACCGGATGGGGGCGGCCTCTCCTGCATGTGGGCCCCTTGCGCGAGCAGCGCGCCCGGGAGGAATTGCCGATCGAAATCGATCCGGGCCGCCCGTTCGTGTTCATGTCGCTCGGCACGCTGCAGGGCCACCGTTATTCTATCTTCCGCGCTGTAGCCAAAGCCTGCCAAAGTCTTGATGCACAATTGCTGGTTGCCCATTGCGGCGGGTTGAACAGCACCCAGGCGGCGAGTGTTGGCGCCACCTGGATCACAGACTTCGTGCCGCAGCGCGAGGCGCTTGCTCGCGCCGACATCTGCGTGACCCATTGCGGCCAGAACACGGTGCTGGATGCGTTGGAGGCGGGCAAGCCGCTGCTGGCCATCCCGATTGCATTTGACCAGCCGGGCATGGCAGCGCGCATTGTTCACCACGGCTTGGGGGTTAAGCTGACGGCGCGTTCGTTAACCTCTCGCAAGGCGCAGCACGCGTTGGAAACATTGTTGCAGAACCCGTCCTACACCCAACGCGCCCATGCGGTGGGCGCGCAGATGGGAAGTGAAAGCGGCGTAACAAAAGCGATTGCCCATGTAGAGGGGCTGCTTCAGACGAACTGAGCGGCCCGATCGGACCGCTCAGCCTCAGGCTCACCGATAATGAACCAGCATATCGCCCGGCCAGGATGCAATGAGAGTTTCCAGCGTCAAACGGTCCTTTTCCTCAAGGCGAGGCAGGCCCGGCAGGCGAACCGGTCCAACATCCGCACCCATGATCATCATCGCTTCCTTGACCACGGTCACGTTGGTGCCGTTCTCGTACCGGGTGCGCAATTCCTCGAAAGTGCCAATCTGATCGACAATCTCGCGAGCTTTTGCGTAGTCGCCAGCTTCAAGCGCATTCCAGGTTGCCAGTGACAAAGCCGGCGCAACATTGACAAGACCCGAGGTAAAGCCGCGCGCGCCCACCGCGTAGAATGGCGCAGCCCACCCTTCAGCCAGCCCGCAAATCCAGATTGTATCGAGATCTGTCGTTTCCCGGATGCAGGCAGAAAGCCGGTTGACGTTGTGGCCGGCATATTTGATCCCCGGAATATTGGGATGTTCCGCCACACGGCGCAGATCGGCGATACCCATCGTGTCGGAACGGACATAAGCCACGACGGGCAGTTCAGACGCTTCCGCCAGTTCAATGAAGTAGTCGGCCTGCGACTGCGGAGCGGCAAAAGGATCCCGCGGATGGTGGACCATGATTGCATCAGCACCGGCGGTTCTGGCGCGCTTTGCTGTGTGGATTGCCTCACGCAGAGAGCGCCCGACGGACGCGGTCACAACGGCATGGCCAGCGGCACCTTCAATTGCAGCCTCGTGAACCCTGGCCACCTCATCGTCGGTAAGGCTGAAGAATTCGCCCGTATTGCCCGCAGAAACGATGTTGTGAATGCCTGCCTGCGCAATTTTCGATACAATGCTGGCGGTCATGGCCAGGTCAATTTCGCCATCCACACCATAAGCTGTCACGTGCACGCCCGAAATTCCGGCCAGACTCGCAGTTAGGTTCGTCATTCAGTTTCCTTTCTTTGCGCTGCCTTTCCAAACAGGCTTTCGGCGTATGTCTTGCCCGACCTCACAATGTGGACGCGCATGGATTGCTCGGCACGGTCCATATCGTGCGCGCTGATGGCATTCATGATGTCGGTGTGTTCCTGCAGGGCCAGGCGGCGCTCATCGGCATTGTCCAGCAATCGTGCACGGCTGGCATCGTCAAAGACCAGTTGCTGGGTCTGCAACCGCAGCAGGTAGTTGCATCGCGATGCCTTGCGGATTGCATCATGGAATCTGGTGTTCAGCGCAATCAACGCCGGTGTGTCAGCGCCCCGCGTCGCTTCGCCCATATTGGCGATGATTGTAGCAAACTCGCTGATCTCGGCTTTCGTGGCATGCTTTGCAGCCTGCCGGGCAATCATGCTTTCGATTGCGGCCCGCGCCAGAGACATCTCCTCGGCATCATCGGGACCGAATGAGACAAAAACGCCCTTGCGTGCCTCGGCCTTGAGCAGCCCTTCCACTTCCAGACTGCGAATCGCTTCCTTGAGCGGCGTGGTGCTGACACCCAGCTCTTCGGCCAGCGCCCGCTCATTCAGGCGCTGCCCGACTTCAAACTGCCCGCTCAGAATCGCCTTGCGCAGAACCTCCCGAACATGGTCGCGCAAATTCTTGAAGTGCCCGGCATCAATCTGGCCCAGTCGTGGTTGCTCGCTCATGTCCCTCTCCTCAATCCATTCCGCTCACGGTCAGTGTGTCTCCAGCAATGCGTCCACCGCCAGAGTGTATGAGCGATACCCGAAACCACAGATCACGCCACGGCAGACAGAGGCAATTGCGGATTTGTGGCGAAAGTCTTCGCGCGCATGGACATTCGTTATGTGAACTTCGATGGCATCAACCCCCGCGCCTGCAATCGCGTCTCGCAGGGCAATCGATGTGTGTGTCAGTGCGCCAGCATTGAGGATGACGCCCCAGCCGGCTTGCCCGGCATCGTGAATGCGGGAAACAATCTCACCCTCACTATTGCTTTGTTCGAACATGATTTCCGCCCGACCACCAGCGTGGCTGCGCGTTCGCCTTTCCACATCCATCAACGTCATGGCGCCGTAAATCGCAGGCTCACGCGTACCCAGAAGGTTCAGGTTGGGGCCGTTGAGCACAAGAATTTTCCGCATCATCACTTTCTGTCCGACGAGTTCGCTTGACGAAATTTAAAATCTGATATTTCATATATTGAGGGAAATGCAGTTTGGAAAGTGCCTTTCGGATTTTTCGAAAGTTCTGCGGGGCAAAAATCGGATGGGGAGACTGAGTTGGCACTGAACCCGACCACGACAGACGCGGCAGCACCGGGCCGTTCGCGTGTGTTCAATTATGTCGTTGCCGCCATCATGGTCGGAGTATCCGCCATTATTGCGCATGGCACGTTCTTTTCGGGGCGGTCCCGCACCGGCGTTTCAATGCCGCTGGTGTTTCCCAGCGTCCTGATTGTGCTGCTGATCGGTCTGGCAGCCCTGCTCGTCTGGCAAACCGCTGCCAACAAGCTGCCCCCGCCTGAAAACGCTCCCATTCCTCTCCGGGGCCACATGCGGGCGGCCATCATTCTCTGCATCACCATCGCTTACCCACTGGCCATGCCGATCATCGGCTTTCCGCTGGCCACGGCAGCGGCGCTCACGGCCTTCTCCCTTGCGCTCGGGGAGCGCCGATACTGGCTTATTGCTCTCTATGCGATCGGCTTTGCCGCCGCGCTCTATGCCATCTTCATCATGGCGCTGCGCGTGCCACTTCCGCTTGGCTTTTTCGAGTAGTCCGCCAAATGATCCTGGAATCTCTCGCGACTGTCGCGACGCTCACCAATTTAATTGCCATGCTGTCCGGCGTCATGCTCGGCATCGTCGGCGGCGCGCTTCCGGGGCTGACCGCAACCATGGTCATTGCCCTGCTTGTGCCATTCACTTTCACCATGGCGCCGCTTGCCGCTCTTCTGATGCTTTGCGGCATTCACGCGGGCGCCAATTACGGTGGCGCCATCACCGCCATTCTGCTCAGAACGCCCGGAACGCCTGCCGCCGCCGCAACAGTGCTTGACGGCTACCCGATGGCCCAGAAGGGGCAAGGTCGGCGCGCAGTCGAATTGGCCCTTTATGCTTCGGGCATTGGCGGTCTGGTCAGCGTTCTGGTCATGATTTTTCTTTCGCCGCTGATCTCCAATGTGGCCCTGATGTTCGGCCCGTCGGAATATTTCGCCATTGGCATATTCGGGCTCACCGCCATTGTCGGTGTTGCCGGGCGTTCACTGCTCAAGGCCATCATCGCGGCAGCTCTCGGCCTCACACTCACGCTGATTGGCCTGGACCCGGTGGCCGGATATCCGCGCTTCACCTTCGGTTCAACCGACCTTTTGGGCGGAGTGCCTTTTCTGGCCGCGCTGATTGGCCTGTTTGCTCTGCCGGAGGCTTTTCGCCGGGCCGCCAAGTTTGCGACCAGTAAGGAAGAAACGCCGCAATTTGATAATTCCCACACCAACATCCGGGAAGTGGTGCAACTGACACCGGAGGCTGCAAAATCCGGCCTGATCGGCAGCGCCGTCGGGGTGCTTCCCGGTGCGGGCGCAGATGTGGCTGCATTCATTGCCTATAATGAGGCGCGCCGCTCTGCCAAGGACAAATCCGGGTTCGGCAAGGGCGATCCGCGCGGCCTTGTTGCAGCAGAGTCCGCCAATAACGGCATCACTGGCGGCGCTATGGTTCCGTTGCTGACTCTTGGCGTGCCGGGCGATGCTGTGACGGCGGTGCTGATCGGGGCTTTCACCATTCAAGGCATAAGGCCCGGACCGCTTCTGTTCGAAACCCATCTCTACAGCCTGATCTACCCGCTCTTCATGGGGCTTATTGCCATCAATCTTCTGATGCTGGTGTGCGGCTATATATTTTCCGGGCCGATCAGCCAGATTGTCCGCCTTCCAAGCAGTTTCATCATTGGCGGCGTCATCGTGCTTTCCGTGGTCGGTGCCTATTCCATGCAATTCAGCATGTTTGACGTGTTCATCATGCTGGCCTTCGGGGCTGTCGGATATTTTCTGGAAGAGAATGATTATCCGCTCTCGCCCATCGTTCTGGCCATTATCCTCGGGCCCATGGTCGAAACCAATCTTCGACGCGGCCTGGTGATGCATTCCGGCGATGTGCTCGCCTTCCTGTCCAGTCCGATTTCTCTGGCGATATTTGCGCTGGCTGCCATCACGGTCTGGTTCAGCGTCCGCAGTCGCCGCGCCATTTTCGCATAACAACACAACCAAAAGAGGAGAATGCAAAGGTGAGTCTGTTTTCTGTAATCCGCACTGCCTGTGTAGCCGCCGCTTTGCTGGCAGGCGTCAGCGCTGCCCATGCACAGGATTTTCCTGACCGCGCCATCACATCCATCGTGGCGTTCGGGGCTGGCGGCAGCACTGACGTGGCTGCCCGCTCACTGGTCCGCTTTGCCAATGAATATATTGGTCAGGAAATCGCCGTTGAAAACCGTACCGGTGGCGCTGGTGCCGTGGGCATGCTGGCTCTCGCCAATGCCCGGCCCGACGGTTACACCATTGGCACCGTGAATTTCGAGCTGCTGACATTCCGGCCACTGGAGCGCGCGCCGGTTGGTCCTGACGATGTGCGTTTCATCATGAAAGTTCAGTCTTCACCCGCCACGCTGACCGTGCAGGCGGATGCACCGTGGAACACACTTGAGGAATTCATCGAGGATGCGCGCAAGCGTCCCAACGAGTTGCGCATTGCCGCCTCCCCTCCCGGCGCAGTGTGGAACGTTGCAGCAGGCCTGATCACCAGCGAAACCAACACTGAAATCAATGTTGTGCCGTTTGATGGCGGCGCTCAGTCAGCCATAGCGCTTCTGGGCGGTCAGGTGGATGCAACCACGATTTCCGTTCAGGAGGTCATCGACCATGTGACCACCGGAAAGCTGAAGGTTCTGGCCACTGCCACGGAAGAGCGCCACCCGGCCCTGCCTGATGTTCCGACCTTCAAGGAAGCTGGCTATGACATTGTGTTCGGCTCCTGGGCAGCGATGGCAGCACCCAAGGATATTCCGGAAGAGCGTTTCCAGGTGCTGAGCGCCGCTCTCAAAGACATGTTCGATGATGAGCGTTTCCAGACATTTGCAGCGGAAAACGGCATTACCCTTGATTATGTTGCCGGCGATGAACTTGCCGGGCAGATGGAGGCCGATGCTGAAAAGGTGGCTGCCATTCTGGCAGCGCAGGGTTTGACCAACTGAGTGAATTGAGCACCATGTCCAACGTCACACATATTTCCCGCGAGAACCCGCAATATTGCATTGATGCGGCAGCGGTTCCGGCAGCCCGTGTGGGCAGCAAAGCCCAGCTCGTGTTTGAAACCCACGATGCGCGTGGTGGAAAACTGCGTGAGGCATGGCAGGTGCACCAGACCACGCCCGACTTTTCGGAGCGCTTTCCGAAGGTCAATCCGGTAACCGGCCCCGTTTTCATCGACGGGGCCGAGCCCGGAGACACTGTTGCCGTCAGAATTATCGAAATCGGCCTCGACGACCAGGGCTTCATTCTGGTCAAGCCCGATATGGGCATCACCCATGGCAAGGTTGAAAAGCCGATTGCAAAGATCTGCCGGGTCGTGGCTGGCGAAGTTCTGTTTGATGATCTGCGCTTTCCTGTCTCTCCGATGGTCGGGGTCATCGCGGTCGCTCCTGCTGGCGGTCCAATATCACCGGCGCTCGTTGGCCGCTATGGTGGCAATATGGATTGCAAGCGCGTTGCGGTTGGCGCAACGCTGTATCTGCCGGTGCAGGTTGCAGGCGCAATGCTTTATGTCGGCGACATTCACGCCTCTATGGGAGACGGCGAAGTCACCGGCACTGGCATTGAAATCGGTGGCAGCGTAACCGTCGAAGTCGAGCTGATGAAAGGCAACGCCCGGCAATGGCCATGGCTCGAAACAGAGACGGACATCATCTCGATCGCCTCTGCGCCAACCTATGAGGAGGCGGGTCGGATCGGCGTGGATCAGATGATCGACCTTCTCGGCACTCGTCTCGGCCTCAACCCGACCGACGCCTATATGCTGATCAGCGCCATTGGCGACGTGCGGATCAACCAATCATGCGGCTCGACCGCAGACATCAGCGTGCGTGTCGAAATGCCCCGGCTGGGCCACGGCATCATTCGCCATCAGGACCGTTAAAATCATGATCTTGCATCCCCTACCCAACCACACCGCCATTGCGCCGCAAACCTGGCAAGGTCTGACAAAACTGCAGCCTGCGTCTCTGGGGCACTATCTGACCAATGGCATCATCGGCAATTCCGTGCGCCCCCTCGTTGCAGACAAGCGCATGGTTGGCCGCGCTGTTACCGTGCGGCAGCCATTTCCCGATGCCATCGCGGTTCATGTGGTGTTCGAATACCTTAAAGCTGGCGATATTCTCGTCATTGATCGCTGCGGTGATAACCACATTGCCTGTCTTGGTGAAATGACGGTCAGGGCGGGCCTGGCTATTGGACTTGCAGGCTTTGTGGTCGACGGGGTCGTCACCGATATTGACGAACTGCGCGAGATCGGCATTCCCGTTTTTGCAAAAGGTCTCAATGTGGTGACCACGCGCACACTGGATATTGATGGCGCCGAATTGTTCGGCCCTGTTGTCATTGGCGGAATCACAGTCAGAACCGGTGATATTCTCATGGGCGACAACAATGGCCTGCTCACCCTGTCACCACAGCATCCGCAGCTTGACGCGCTGGTGCAAAAGGCTCTGGCAGACGAGGAGCGGGAAGTTGAATGGCGGCTGCGCCTTGCCAAAGGCGAGTCCCTCGGGGACATGACAGGATCGCGCGCGCTGTTTGACAAGCGCATTGCCCGGCAACTAGCCAGCGGTGGCAACCCAGCCACGAAATGAAAATGCTGCATAAAACAGGGATGGCTCTGTAAAACCCGCTGACAGCAAGAGTTCCTCCTCCGCAATGGGAGGAAGCAACGGAAGTTGATCTGCCATTGATTTAGCGGAGCTTATCTCATTTGCCCTGCTGGAACCGGCGCGTTTGGCGAAAGCCGCCGAGCGCGCCAGCCAGCTTTGCGGGTTGGCGTCGGGCGCAGTGTGATGAGCAACAACAAACCTGCTGCCCGGCCGAAGCCGGCGGCGAATTTGGGACAGCGTATGCAGCCGAAGTGCAGTGTCGAGAAAGTGCAGCGTCAGCAGGCATGTTGCACCGTCAAAAGCCAGCATCGGGGCTTGATCGACCGTGCCTTCCAGAAGTGTGATCCGATCAGCGTAGGGCGCAGATGTCTGGCGGGCGATGTCCAGCATGGCGGGCGAAGGATCGACACCTGTGAAACGCCAATCCGACCGCAACTCTGCCAGAGCCTTCAGCTCAAGCCCACCGCCCGCCCCGACGACGAAAATATGGGCGGAACCCGGCGCGCCTTCACCAAGTAGAATTGCCGCCATTCGATGCAGGTCGGCGAGGCCCGGCACCTTTTGCGGTGTATCGTGGACATAGGATGCAACCGCCGCCGGATTTCTGAATGGGGAGAGTTTGAGATTCATGCCGCACCTTATTTTGTAACAGTTGAAGATACATAAGCAATTGCTGTTCACGTATCAACAGATGATGCATAAGTTTGTCGGCTGATCGCAGGGTTTCAAACACGGGTTGTGGAATGAACAAGGATACAAGGCTATCGGATGTGCTGCATGTTCTCTTGCACATGGCACAGGACAATAAGCCTGCGACCTCACAGGTGCTTGCCCGGAGCATGGGCACCAACCCGGCGGTGTTTCGGCGAACCATGGCAGGTCTGCGTGAGGCGGGTTATGTCAAGTCCGGCAAAGGCCATGGCGGCGGCTGGCAATTGGCACGACCACTGAGCCAGATAACCTTGCTTGCGGTATACGAGGCCCTGAACCGACCGACGCTGTTTGCAATTGGCAACAGGGATGACCGCACGGATTGTCAGGTGCAGAAACATGTGAATGCCGCGCTGTCTGATACGATGGCGCAAGCCGAAAAACTGTTTATTGAGCGATTCAGCGGCATAACACTCGACCAGCTTGCCCCGGATGAAGTTACGTCGGCTCCGCAACCTTGACGATCGGCGCCATGGTGGAGAATGGAGACTGTACAAGTCAATCTCTTGAAGTGGCGATTGACGCTACCAGTTACGCCGGGGGACTGCCTGCACTATGGTGCCAGGCCAATGATCGCAGGGGATGCAAGGCCGCGTGTTGCAGGATTTTCTCGTAAACTACCAGGCCTACATTGCGCTTGGCCTCATGGCATTGACCTTCATCGGTTTTCTCTTTGAAAAATTGCCTCCGGAAGTTACGGCAGCCATCGGCGCGGCAGCTTTTGTGCTGTTCGGCTATGTCAGTCCCGCGCAGACTTTCAGCGTCTTTTCCAATCCTGCACCGTTGACCATTGCTGCAATGTTCGTGCTGACCGGCGCAATGGTGCGCACCGGCGTGCTGGAGCGGGTGGTTGGCATCATTCTCGATTTTGCAGGTGACAATGCGGCTCGTGCGGTGATTTGTCTGGTGGCAGGCATCATGCTGCTGGGCGGTTTCATCAACAACACGCCTCTGGTCCTGATCCTCATTCCGATCGGGGTGCGCATCGCACATAAATTCGGCTTTGCCCCAACACGGCTTCTGATACCGATTTCCTATTTTACCATTCTTGCCGGCACTCTGACGCTGATCGGCACTTCGACAAATCTGCTTGTTGACGGCGTGGCGCGGGAACACGGGATGGAGCCGTTTTCGATTTTCGAAATAACGCCGGTGGGCATGGTAACGGCGATTTCCGGTCTGTTGCTGCTTGGCCTGTTCGGGAGATTTCTGTTGCCAGACCGCAAGGAAGAAGGCGGAGACCTTGACGGAGAAAACGCGCAGTTTCTTTCCGAAATCACCATTATTGAGGAAGGCGACTTTACGCAGACCAAAATCGGTGAGATCGCCGCACTGAAACTGCCCAATCTTAAAGTCCGCGCGGTCAACCAGAGCGGTACCATCACCCGCAAGGATATCAGGTCCATTGAGTTGAAGCGCGGCGACAGGCTGGCGATTTCGGCAACGGCGTCCGAACTGTTAACGCTGCATGACATTGAGGGGATTCGAATTGGCACGGGAGCCATTCAGCCCCGGGAAAAGACCGAACTGGCAATGGTTGAGGCAGTGGTCGGCCCGAACCAGTCCATTCAAGGCCGGCGGATCGACCAGTTGGCGATCAGCAGTCAGTTTGGCGTGCGGGTGCTAGGCGTCAACCGGCACAACCACATTGCCGGGCAGGATCTGCGCAGCGCCAAATTGCGGGCTGCTGACCGGCTGTTGATCGAGGGACCGGCCGCAGGAGTTGATGCACTGAGCCAGCGTGGAGTGCTGGTTTCGGTAACGCGCACGAGTGGCCGGGCTTATCGGCAATCCAAAGCGCCAATTACGCTGGCCGCTCTGGCGGGAGTGGTTGCACTGGCGGCATTCGGCGTCATGGATATTGGAATTTTGGCCATGCTGGCTGTCGTTGCCATTCTGGCGCTGCGTTGCATTGACAGCGAAGAGGCATGGGGTGCAATCGACGGTGGCATCCTGGTGCTGATCTTCGCGATGCTCATTGTTGGGCTTGGGCTGCAGAATGCCGGATCAGTGGATTTGATCGTCAGCGCGATTGCTCCGCATCTGACAGGGCTTTCACCGCTTCTGCTGTTGGTCACCATCTACATGATGACTTCGGCTCTGACCGAGCTTATCACCAATAATGCGGTTGCGGTTGTCATGACGCCCATTGTCATTGCGCTCAGTGTCGAGCTGGGCGTTGACCCCAGGCCATTGGTGGTGGCGGTGATGTTTGCCGCAAGCGCCAGTTTTGCCACCCCTATCGGCTATCAAACAAACACGCTGGTTTACGGCGCGGCCAATTATCGTTTCACCGATTTCGTAAAAGTGGGAATACCGATGAATGTGGTGGTGGGTCTTGCCACCTGCGCGGCGATCTATTTCTTTTACGGCATGACTGGATAGGCGCAACAAAGCGGCCCTGCAAATTCAGTCGTCTTTATGAAGTTGGCCTTTGGCCGGGATAAGCGTGACCGGATCAACGCCAATCGCCTCACAAATCAGAATGAACTCTGCAAAATCAAGCCGCCGTTCACCAGTTTCAAATTTGGAAACGAATGTCTGCCGCTGGCTTATGCGCCTGCCCAGTTCAACCTGAGTCATGCCGGCCTTTTTGCGAGCCGTGATGAGCAAGTCAATCATCTGACGGTAAATTTCAGGATTAAGAGATGACAATTTCAGCGCCAGCATGAGAGACCAGCACTTTGTTTGAACCCGATTTTAGAATACCCCAAATTCGGATATTCTGTCATAGTGCCAGCATCTGATGATTCTGGAGTTACTGCGTGAAAAATCAAAAAATCCGGGTAGAAAACACCCACATGCGACACATTGTTTTGCGTGCACTTTTCATACTGCTTTTTCTGCTGTTGTTGGTCGCTTTGGTATCGTGCACTTCGTCGAGCACGATATTGACTTCATCAAACACTGCGCTGGTCCAGACCCGTGGAGCGCCAGTGTGTGGCAGCGTCAGGACTGCAGCGGTTGCTCAAAAACAAGCTGCTATCGAAACCATCAAAGCCGGGTTTGACCGTTACAAAATTATCGACGCCAGCAGCACAAACAACGTCAGCGTCAGATCCACGGCAGGATCATATCACACAACCGCGACGGCAAGAGGCAACACCTATAACGCCGTAACAACATATGAGCCAGGAATACCAATCGTTTCAGGGCGGCATGAAATGAGCATTTCAATCAGAATGTTCCACGAAAATGAGAGGGAAGCTGCACAGGCAATTCCGGCCAGAGAAATTCTTGGCCCGAAATGGCTGGAACTCACGAAGGTCGGGCGAATTGGGACCTGTGCCCGGTGACGGGTCACCCTTGGCAGACTCATGCCAATTTCAATCCTGCGACTGGCCATTTATAAGCAGGTTCAACGTCAACTGCGCGATCGTCTCAGCCAAATGTCATTTATCGAGCGCCTGAAACTCTCGGTCCCGCTGGTGCAGGCCCCGATGGCTGGTGTATCAACCCCGCTTCTCGCAGCTTCAGTCAGTGAAGCCGGAGGTCTGGGCTCGATCGCCGTTGGCGCGACCGATGCGGCTGGCGCACGATCCATGATCGAAGAATTGCGAGGTCGCACTGGCCGGGCTTTTAATGTCAACCTCTTCGTTCACGGCGCGCCATTGTCCGATCCGAAGCGGGAGGATATCTGGCTGGACCAGCTTGCGCCATTGTTCGCCGAATTCGGGGCAGAGCCTCCAAAAACAATCAAGCCAATCTACAAGAGCTTTGCTGACGATCCCGAAATGCTGTCGATGCTGCTTGCATTGGCTCCGCCGGTCGTAAGTTTTCACTTCGGGCTGCCACCAGCAGATGCTTTGTCTGCTCTGCGCGCGCGTGGCATTTACCTGATGGCCACCGCCACCAGCATTGAGGAAGCCGATGCAATTGGGGCCGCGGGGATTGATGCAATCGTAGCGCAGGGAATTGAGGCAGGTGGTCATCGAGGCATGTTTGACCCGACCGCCCCGGATGATGAACTTGGCACTTTAGCGCTAACCCGGCTTCTGGTTCGGCAGGACATGTTGCCGGTTATCGGCGCGGGCGGACTTATGGATGGAGCAGGCATTGCGGCTGTGCTTGATCTGGGTGCCGTGGCGGCGCAACTGGGCACTGCGTTTGTCGCCTGCCCGGAATCTGCTGCCGACACTGCCTATCGTGCCGCTCTGGCTGGTCCGGGCTGCCGCCACACGACCATGACCTCGCTGATATCCGGACGCCCGGCGCGTGCGCTTCCCAACCGGTTTACAGCATTAAGCCATCAGTTGGCTGAATTTTCCCCGCCCGATTACCCGATTGCATATGATGCCGGGAAGGCACTGAACGCAGCAGCAAAATCGCAGGGTGAGCATGGTTTTGGGGCCCAATGGGCTGGCCAGGGTGCGCCGCTTGTCCGTGCAATGCCTGCTGCCGCGCTGGTTCGCCTTCTGCAGGCTGAGCTCGAAGGCCTCGTCACTTCCGGTAAAGGATCATACCGGCGTGATGCAGCACCTCGTCGATGAAATCGCCGTCTGCCGTAAAGCCGGTATCGTCCCAGTATTCGATATGGGTTCCAGTCACCTCATATCGCCCTTCATAGGCGCGCTCTCGCGTGCCACGAGCCTCGACATAGCGGCCATTCGGCAAAAGCTCATGCCGAATTCGGCCATCTTCCGTTACCCAAAGGCCTGCATAGGGATGGGAGGCTTGCACTTCGCTTTCCTCTGCTTGCACGGGCAGCACAGCCAGCGCTGAAACGATCAGGGCAGTGAAGACACTTTGCATGATTGAGCTCCTGATAGCAGCACGGTCGCACAAGCGACCGTGCTGGCTCCATTAAAATCTTTATTGCTGGCGAGGCTCGTTGTTCTCGACAACCTCGTGATAGGCGGCAAGGTCCAGAAACGCTTCTGCCTCAACCACCGAACCGTCTTCCATGCGGAAAATCCACACAAACTGGTTGTTGTATGGCGCGCCGGAGGTCGTGGTGGCCGATGCGTCGAAACGGATAATAACCCGGTCTTCAACCGCCCAGATGCCATGCACGTCCGGGGTCAGCGCAGTGGCGAGGCGGCTGACAAGAGGCACCGACCCGCGCTGTACGAAATCCTCAATGCCGGTATAGACGCCCGCAACAGGGCCGGAACCCTGGATCGTCCAGCGCACATCAGGTGACAACAGGTCGAAGACATTTCCACTCTGGTCCGCCCAGCCCTCGAACGCTTCGCGCACAATCGTCTCATTGCGGGCCGCAGTGTCGGCTTCCGTTGTCGTGCTGGTGCTGGCATGTGCGGGCGCAACAGCAAGCGCCAGGGCAAAGACCATCAGCAGTTTGTGTGCCACTGGCCGGATGTGGGTCATCTTTTGGGTATAGGACATGAGAAAACTCCGTTTTTTGAATTGCTCGTGCACTGAGGCGATCAGCATCAATTGGCTGATGCTGTGGGACGAATGGTGATTTCGCTGGTATCCACACTGGCAGGTGCCTCAATCACCTGACGAACCGCGCGGGCAATGTCGGCAGGCTGCAGCGCGATTGCCCGATAGCTGTCCATCACCGCCATGGTTTCTTCATGGGTGATGGTTGAGGCCAACTCACTTTCCACGACACCGGGATTGACGCAGGTGACGCGGATATTCGGGCTTTCCTGCCGCAGACCATCTGAAATTGCCCGGACGGCAAATTTGGTGGCGCAATAGACCGCAGCCGTCGGCACGACAGATAAAGCCCCGATGGAGCCGATATTGATGATCTGGCCGCTGTTCTGCGCTTCCATAATTGGCAGAACTGCACCAATACCCCAGAGCACGCCCTTGATATTGACATCCACCATGTGGTTCCACTCATCCTGCTTGCCAGCGGCAAGCGGCGAAAGCGGCATCACACCGGCATTGTTGACCAGCACGTCAATGCGCCCCCAATTTGCCATTGCGGCTTGCGCAAAGGCCGCCATGGATTGACGATTGGTCACATCCAGCGATTTGACTTCGGCAATGCCTCCGGCCTTGCGGATGTCTTCTGCAACAGCCTCTATGCGCTCCAGGCGGCGTGCGCCCAAAAGCACCTTTGCACCTGCGCCGCCCAGTTCACGCGCAATTCCTTCGCCAATTCCGCTCGACGCACCGGTAATCAGAACGACCATGTCCATCATCATCTCCTTGTGTTGCAGACAAGATGGACGCAGAGGATTGGCAATGCTACTCACCTTTTGCTTGACTGGTTGGTTAACAAGGCTGGACAATGAAACCGGATCTGAACCTGTTGCCGATTTTCCTGGCGGTGGCGCAGGAGCACAATTTCCGCGCCGCGGCCGATCGCCTTGGGGTCACACGCTCGGCCGTCAGTCAGGGCATCAGACGGCTGGAGGACGGCATCGGCACCGCATTGTTTTTGCGCACAACCCGTTCGGTCCGCTTGACGCAAGCAGGAGAGGATTTTCTGGAAACGGTGTCGCGGCCCTTGTCCGAAATCGACTTGGCGCTGGAAGGTGTTGCAGCAGACAAGGCACCGCGCGGCCTGTTGAAGATAGCCGCAACCTCCATTGCGGAAGGCTTCCTGTCGGGCCCCTTGCTTGCAGCTTTCGCAATGGCTTACCCGGACGTCACCATAGATATAACCGTTACGGACGCAGAGTTTGACATTGTTGCCGCTGGATTTGATGCCGGTGTGCGCCTGGGCGAGGTGATAGAGCAGGACATGATCGCCATTCCGCTGACGGGCGACCAATGTGAGATGGTGGTTGCGACTCCAGCCTATCTTGCCCGGCACGGCGCTCCTGTGCATCCGCGTGATCTGGTCAACCATAGGTGCATCGGCTGGCGACCGGCACCCAATGTTGCGCCCCACCGCTGGGAGTTCGAAGAGAATGGAACGCCATTTGACGTCGCGGTGGAGCCTCAGATCACCACCAATGACCTGCGCCTGATGCTGCGCACCGCGCTTGCTGGTGGCGGCATCACCTTTGCGCCGGAAGAGACGTTTCGCCCCTTTTTGGAATCCGGCGAACTGGTGCCGTTACTGGCTGAATATCTGCCACCATTCCCCGGCTTTTTTCTTTACTTCCCCCAGCGCCGCAACATGGCGCCCAAAATGCGGGCGCTGGTGGAGCATGTCAGGCAATGGCGGCAGACGCCTGCCTTGTGATGAAAAGCTTGCCTGCCCTGGATTACCAGTTTGCACGAAAGCCAACGGTGCCCTTCAGCGCGTAACTGTCGCCGAAGTTGTCCAATGCAGTGCTGACCAGGCCTTCGCCGTAAAGTGAGTAACGGTCATCGTTCCAGTTGTACGATCCGCCAAGGCCCACTCCACCCCAAAGCCGTTCATTTTCCGTCGCAAAATTTTCACCGGAAACATCCACCAGAGTTCCATCGAGAAACTCGTAGTACAGATTTGCGATGCCATAGATGTGCCTGCGGGACATGGTGCCGTTGTCTGACTGCCATGACGCTTCACTGTCGAGCGCAAGCCCTATCCTGCCAGTGAGGCTTTCTCCATCCCGCAAGGATATGCTGGCAGCCGATCGACCGTTAACGATCTGGTTGAAACTGTCGAACTCAATGGCTGAATAGGTCAGTTGCACCTGTGGGGTCAGCGCCAGACCGGAGCGCATCTCAAGCCGCCTGCCAGCTTCCAGCGAAAACGCATAGCCCAGACCATGATTGCCCGAAGCAATGAGCCCGAGTTCGTCGGATTCCAGGTCACTCTCATACCAGGCAACTCTGGCCTGACCATCAACATATTGTCCGCCTGCCCCATACCAGGTCAACGTACCGCCGAAACCCAGCCCGTTCGTCGAGATTGAGCCATTGCCGTAATCGGACGTCACATCCGTGGATGCCCGGTCAAGTTGAGCATTGATGCCGCCTACCAGCAATCCTGTCGAGGTTTCATGAACGGGCAGATCAATGCCTGCCTTGAATTGAAACACGTCATTGGTGTAGTTGCCGAGCGAAGCGGAATTTTCTGGCGCAATGCGGATATGGGTTCCCTCTACCTGCGCCCAGATGCCCCGCCCTTCTGATATTGGCATTTGATCTGGTGAAACGGCTTCATCGACCAGGTCCGAACCCTGCGCAGCAATGCCGTTGCCAGCACCGCTCCAGAACCGGTTTCCCATACGCTGTTGCAGTGTTGGAAGTCCCTGCAAACGCAACAGCACACTCGGATAGGCTTCTGCCAGCGGCACCGCCGCCTGATAGAATGGAACCACGGGGTTCGTGGGTGATGCAGGATCTGTTGGACTGACCGCCCTTGTCAGCGATTGCAGATACCAGTCACCGTCGCCCGGTTCGGAAATGCTCCCTTGGTTCAAACTGTAGTAATAAGCACCCGCAATCAGAACTTGCTGGCCATTGAGAGACCTGTCACCCATCAGCGAGAAACTGCCCGCCGAGTTTGGCCCCAGAACATCAACCACTTTGATGCCTTGCGTGGTTTGCGCTCCGGTGCCGCCGATATTGTTGACGTATAAAAGCGTGTTCCCAGCCGTCTCGCCCTCAACAACGAGTTGATCGGTTACAGATCTGTCGTCCCCCAAAACTGTATTGATCAGCAGAGTGCCATTGGCGCCGGTGTAATCACCTGCAACAACCAGTCGGGTGCCAGGACCGCCTCCCTGAAGATCAATTGTTCCGGCATTTAAAACATCTCCATTAATGCGGTAGGCCCCGAGGCCACCGGCAAGCAATGTGCCGCCCGCGCTGGAGAAGGCAAAATCTGCAGGACCGCGCAGATCATAGAGCGATGTGTCGATTGTATAGAACCGGTTTGGATTGGCAGTAAAGCCGTAGGTTGCGGCATCGAAATTGACAATCGGACTTCCACCCAGATTCAGGTTTCCATCCAGAGTGAAAGCAGGCCCGAAATCAAGTTCGGCCCCATCCACAACAAAGACACCGGTGCCGGCATCGCCACCCACTGCCAGAGCATTGTCGCTGAAACTGACCGCGCCGGCAGAAATAACCATAGTCTCAAAATTGGTGATCAACGACCCTGTGAGCTGACCGGACCACCCATTTGTAGCGAAAACATCAATCCAGCCGTCAGTGCTCGAAAGGCCATCGCCCGCGTCAATTCCGCCCTGAACACCACTGGAAAACTGCGGCGCGAAATCGGGTCCGACCAAAACAAAATCGCTGCCATCGCCCAGAAGGACGCGGCCCTGAATGGCCCCTGACCTGAGATCAAGAAAGTCAGTTTCGGCACCCGGATTGTTGGGGTTGAACATGACAATGTTGCCCTCGACAAGCGTTCCGTTCAGAACAATCTTGTCGTTACCGGCGCCGGAATTGATGCTGTTGCCCGCACCGGCAGTGCCACCTGCCGGATCAAAGCCGATACTGCCGCCTTCAAGCTGAAAATAGTCATCCCCGGTCTGGGCATATAAAAACCGGTCTATTGTGCCGCCCAGCATATGATAACCGTTATCCGCAGCCTGCAAATTGACCGCGCCAATTCTGCCTCCTGTCTGAATACCGAAATCGCCCGCGGTTGCAGTTCCTGTGAGGTGACCATCAATCATTCTGAAAATGTCGAGACCGCCGCCCTGATTCAGGTTTTGAAGCGTTCCGCCCGTCATTTCGAAATAAGCGGGGTTACTGCCCTGACTGATGGAGGTGACATCTCCTGACCGGATAAACACCCCATTTCCCGGCGTGATACTGACAGTTTCCCCAGCGCCGGGATCGCAGACAAGCTGAAGGGGTAAAATACCTGCGGGAACAACGACGCATGCCGCATAAGCTTTTTCAGACGGATACGCTAGAAAAACAGCACATAGGACAAAAAGACCATTACGTGATCGCAACACGCTATCCTTTACTTGATCCCGATCTTTACAACCTGTGGGCGCAATGATGATCTTGTCAAATCAATTTGGCGCTCGACTTCAGAGCAGTCTGGATATTGCTGTGCGAGTTAGCTGGATTGCGAGCAACGCAGGCGATTGATTTGAATGAACGCCAACGCTTCTTCCACCAAAGCCAGCATGGCCGGTTGCGGCTGCGTTGCATCAAGTCCCCGCACATTGCGTATATGGGCAATGGCACTGTCGAATGTTGCAAAACGCGAAGGGTGGGCCAAGTGCAGATAAAGCGCAATCACGGTTGCTGACCGGCTGCGCCCGCCACGACAATGCACCAGAATATTGCCGCGGCGATGTGGTGGATAATGCGCTTTGCCTGGGCTGTCCTGTGCGACGATGCCAAATATTGCCATAACGGCAGACAGAAGATGGTGTGGTGTATTTCCCGAACCGTCGATCAGGCCGATATGGGTTCGCCGGACATGTGTTCCATCGGTCAGGGTCAATGGAGCAATCTCGATATTGACTGCCAGATTCATTGTTGACGTGATGTCGTGTTGCAAAAGCAGAGCGGCATTTTCGGCTGCCACCTTGTTGCCGATGAACAGCCGGGCATTGTGTGGTCCGGTTCCATCAATCACGGGAAGCAGAACCGCAAGACGGTCCTCCTGTTCTTCCGTCAGCTCTTGGTGTTGGTGCTGTGCCGTCATGTTCTGATGTCCATTCATTCATGCCTCTGCAGGCAACAACTCGGTGGTTTTTTCCAGCCGCAGCCTGTTTCCCAGTTTTTCCGCCAGAAATGGCATGTCATCCGGTTTGACAAACACCGGTATAACATCCCGTGCGTTCGTGACATCTGCCAGATGAAGCACATCATGGCGGCGCGGATGCACATTCCATGGCAGCCATTCTGCACGCTTTTGCGCAATCAGCCTCGCGGCCGGGGTTCCGTGCGGCACATGGCTGGAGAAGATGAAGCGAAATCCATCGTCAATCCTGCCAACGAGCTGCGCAGAAACTCCTGCCTCGCCATTTGCTTCTGCCGCAATGATAATGTCGGATGGATGCCAGGCCTGCACGCCATCGCTCTGGCTGCGCAGATAAGCGGCCAGCCTTTCCTTGCTGGCATCCGCAATCAAGCCAGGCCTGGCAATCAAAGTCTCAATCTCACGCCTCACCTGCGGGCAAACCCGGGTTTCAAGCCCCGCAGCAAACAGCGCAAGCGCCATTTCCGGCCCGCGTCCACCAGATGGAACCGGTAACACACAACCGGTTCTCGCTGCCCTGATGATGACACTGATCTGATCAGACAGGCTGATATCGCGGTCGCCATAAGAGGCATCAGTGACCATCAGGGCTGCTCGCGGCGGTGTATCAAACGGCAAAAGCAGCGATTCCACACTCCAGTCTCCGGTGTAGAGGATGCCGCCATCAACCGGAAAGTGAAACCAGACGCCGCCCGGCGCATGGCCGCACCGGCCAAGAATAACCGGCACGCCCTCTATCTCGGCATGCCCGAAGTCCGGAATGACGCGGCAGCGCCGCTCTGTCGCCACATCAAGGCCAATTCCCAGAAATGTCATGGCCGTGGCATAGATCGGTGGATTGCCGATCTCAGACGCGAGGTGCAAGGCACCGGTATGGTCCAGATGCGAGTGAGACAGGCAGATTGCATCCACAGTCCCGATCTGGCTCAGATCGGGAAAGATGCCTGGCTCCGGCCCCTCGCCGAGATCCAGAAGCAGCCGCTTGCCATGGGCTTCAAGCAGAAATGCCGCCGGAAGCTTGCCACCCAGCCCACTGATCGCCGTCAATCGCGCCATGGCAGTGCCCCCTTCGGCAAACGGCCGGCAAACAGCGATGCAGTGCACATCAGCACCAGAACAATCAGGATCATCAGGCAGCCAACGGCTGCTGCCAGAGTGGATGATCCCCCCTCTTCAAGAAAGATGATCATCGGACCAATGGTTCGCGCGCTGGAAGAGACAAGCAGGATTGATACCTGAATTTCATTCAGCGCCGACATGAAGACGATTATGCCACCGGCAATGACCGCAGGCGCCAGCATTGGCAGAATGATATCGCGCATGCGCTGGAAAAAGCCCGCCCCGGCCACGCGCGCGGCATCCTCCATCGACCGGTCAATCTGCGCAAAGCCGCCCAGCATCGGGCGCAGCGCCAATGCCAGAAAATTGGCAAGGTAGGCAGCCAGAATAATCCACACCGTGCCGTAGATGCTGAACCCCAAAAGCGGCAGCGGGCGCAGGAAAAACAAAATCATGGCAACGCCGAGAATAAGTCCCGGCAGCACATAGGAAAGCTCAGCGGCAAGCTGGATCAGCCGGACGAACAGGCTTTTTCTCCAACTGATGAAATAAGCAAGAACCAGTGAAATTGCGCTCAGCAGCACCACCGCCGAAACTGTCAGAACCAGACTGGTGGTGAAGGCGTCGCGAACAGAGGCATGATACAACAGCGCGTTGGCATAGTTGGTCAGCGTCAGCGTTTCCCAGCCAAGCTCCTGTCCGAAACCTCTGACCAATGACGTTGCAACCAAGGCGGAAACCGGCAAAAGCAGCGTGGCAGCCAGATAGAGCCAGGCACCAGCCTCAACCAAAGGGCGCCCGCGACCAAGATTGATTTCAACCGCCCTTCCACCTTCTTCCACCCGCACATCGCCACGCCCGCCAAGCCACCCACTGAGGCCAAGCGCAAGAACGGTCATGAGCGAAAGCAGCAGCGACAAGGAAGCCATGTCGGAAAGGCTTGCCGGACCATAGCTGTTGAGTTGCTGATAAATCAGGGTGATCAGTGTCGGAAATCGGGCTGGAATGCCCAACATAGCCTGAATGCCGAAATTGCCGATAGCCGAAACAAAGGCGATCGCCGCCCCGGCGTACAGACCGGACCGGGCCAGCGGCAGCAAAATGGTGAAGATGAGCTGAAAGTTGCCTGCGCCCGATGCCCGGGCCGCTTCGGAAAGATTGGCAGGCAGACGCCGAAGTGCCGCACGCATGGTAAGAAACACCAGCGGCGCGTTGTAAATGCCGAGAAGAAAGATAATGCCACCGGCTGAATAAAGCGGATGCCGCGTACCAGGCGTCAGCGCAAGGCCGAAAAAACCCAGCACCGGACTGGATGGCGAAAAGGCCTGCACCCAGGCAAGCGCGGTAACCTGTGGTGGTATCAACAGCGGCAGGACAAAGCCAAACACCCACGCCGCCTTGAACCGCATGTTGCTGTGCACGGTCAGAAGCGCGGCAATGCTGCCAAGCACCACGGCAAAAAGTGTTGATGCAAGCGCAACATAAAGCGAGTTCATAGCTGCGGTGAAAACGCGCGGCCTTGCCAGCACGCTCCACGCTCTTTCAAGGTCCAGAACGCCTTCCGGCGCAATTGCGGTCAACGCCAGACGCCCCAATGGCGCAAGGGAAATTGTCGCCACAAACAGCGCGAGAATGCCAAGCACCAAGGTTTCAGGGCCAAGACGGAACGCAGGCACCGGCCTGCGTTCCCCCGGCATTGCTGCCGCAATATCAGCCATCAATCAGCCGCCGAACACTTCTGTGAATTGCTCGCGCACTTCCTGATCGCTCTCTACAGCCTTATCGGCATCCATCGGCAGAAGCTTGATGTCGGAAAGTGTCGGGAAGCCTTCTGGCGGCGTTACCGAAGCATCAATTGGCAGATTGCCCTGCTGAGCAACAAGTTCCTGTCCTTCCCGGGACAACAGGAAGTCCACAAAACGCTTGGCCGCTTCCGGCTCCTTGGCAGTGGACAAAATCGCGACCGGCTCGGTGATGAAGGACACACCATCCTTCGGGAAGATCAGGTCAACCGGTGAACCGCTGGCCTTGGCGCGAATAACGTCGGCATCGGCAATAATGCCGTATTTGGCAAGGCCACTGGCCACTGCCTTCAGTGCCGGGCCATTGCCGCCATCGGGCGCGATATCCAGTTCAGCCAGTTTTTTGTAGAAATCCCAGCCAATTCCATCCACGTCAATCACGCTGTGCAGATGGTTCAGCGCCGCACCCGAATAGAGCGGGCTTGGCACTGCGATCTGGCCCTTGTTGTCTTCGACCAGCAACTCGTTCCAGGTTTCAACAGGCTGCGCGGTCTGCGTGTTGTAGGCAATGCCGGTAGAGATGATCTTGGTGCCGAAGAACGTTTTGTCCTTGTCAAAGGTGCCGGCGTCATAGCCGTCCACCTTGGCTTCAGGATAAGCCAGCAGGCGGCCTTCGGATTTGAGCTGACCCAGATTGATGGTGTCGGCAACCAGCAGCACGTCCGGTTTCAGGTCACCGGCGGCAATTTCAGCGCGGATGACATTCATCAGCTGGCTGGTGCCATTGCGGGTCCATTCAACCTTGATGTCCGGATATTTGGCCTGAAAGGCATCAACTGTCTGCTGGGCTATTTCCGGCGACTGCGAAGTATAAAGCGTCAGCGTTTGAGCGTTGGCGGTGCCCACCATGAGGGTGAGCGCAAGGGTTGTTAAAAGGCGCATGAAGTGTTCCTTGAAAAGGGGGAGTGGGAGAGGAAAATCAAGCTGCTTCGGGAATGACCCAGCCATCCCCGACGCAAACTGAAATCGTGTCACCGGCTGCGACCGGCCGATCGTGAGATGCATGCAGGCTCAGGGTAAGGTGCGGAGCCTGCTGAGGGCGGAAATGCACCTGCATATGGCCGCCGCGATAGGTTGTGCGTTCAACCTGCGCAGCAAATCCGTCATTGGCGGTGCCCGCCAGTTTCAAGTCACCGGGGTGCAGGCCAAGGCTGGCACGGGCCACCATTGATTGATCTTTGCGGGCGCGCACAACACTGCGGTGGCCAAACACATCCACATCAACCGTGCCATCTCTGGCGCCACGCTGGATGTTGGTCACAGGAAGCACAAAGCCGTTGCCGATAAAGCGCGCCACCATTTCATTCTGCGGCTGGCTGTACAACTCATGCGGGCGGCCAACCTGCATCACTCGCCCGCCGTCCATCACCGCAATCCGGTCTGCCAGCGCCATCGCTTCTGACTGGTCGTGGGTAATGTAAATCATCGTTGCCCGGGTGCGACGATGAAAATCGGCGAACTCGCTTTCCATGGACGCACGCAGATGCACGTCAAGATTGGCGAGAGGTTCGTCCAGCAGCATCACCGTAGGATTGGCTGCAAGGCAGCGGGCCAGTGCCACGCGCTGGCGCTGGCCACCGGAAAGATCCGCCGGCAGCCGATCAGCAAAATTCTCCATGGCAACTGTGGCCAGGGCTTCAAGGCTGCGCCTGCGCCGCTCATCAGAAGAAACACCGGCTATTTTCAGCGCATAGCCGACATTTTGCTCAACCGTCATATGCGGCCACAAGGCGTAGTTTTGAAACACGATGCCGACATTGCGCTTTTCCGGCGGCAGACTGCGCTCAGGGGAAGCAATGATGTCGTTGTCAAACCGTATCGTACCGGCTTTCATCTGCTCAAAACCGGCAATCAGCCGCAGCATCGTGGTTTTACCGCAGCCGGACGGCCCGAGCACGGCTATGAACTCGCCATTTTCCACACGAAGCGACACATCGTCGAGCACGCGCTTTTTCGCGAAATCTTTCGTAACCCCGTTAAGGGCGATCGTGACCATAGCGATCGAAATCCTGCTGTTTGTCTGCCGCTCAAAAATTCTCAACAAGCGGCACTGGCGCACACAGTAGAGCTGTCGCGCTTCACTTTTGTGACAGCGAAAATCTGATGATCGGTAATGAACAGGCTTGCGACGGGTCTACTCAGCCCATTCAAGGTTGCCGGTGAAAACAACGGTCAGCCAGCGATCCGGCCCCTTGCCGCCCACGGCGTCGCCGATTTCGTCGCGCAGGGCGTCCCATTCCGCAATGGTTCGTGCAGGAGCCTGTTCCGGGATGATGAAGTAAAGCTCAATTTCCTTGGCGCGGCCAACGCGCGCTACATAGGCGCGATAGGCAATCAGGCCATGCTTCTCAACGAAGGCCTGCGCCACCTGATCGATGTGCATTTTAAGATCAACAGGCGTTACCAGAAATATATCTGCCAGCGCTTGCCGGATAACCGGTATTGGCAGAGGGATGATCAGCAGACAGACCAGAGCCAGCACCGCCGGGTCGATATAGGGTGAGAGCCACTGCCACTGCGTGCCCTGCACTGCATAGCCGATGCAGAATGCAATCAGCAGCGCCGCCGTTATGCCCGCCGACATGATCCAGCCTTTGACATCAAGGCGCACAAATTCCGACCTGATCCTGCGGTTGGCCCGCGCTTCGATAAAGGCGACGGAGCAGCAGGCGATCAGCGTTATAACCGCATAGACAATGGCCCAGCCAAACTCCAGATCACGCCCGCCCTCCAGAAGACTGCTGATCGCGTTGACCAGAGCATAGGCAGAAACGCCAATCAGCAGCGTTGCATTGAGCCCAAGCACCATCGGCTCCAGATGCCAGAACCCGACGGAAAACCGTTCGCGCAGCTTGCGCGATAGTCCTTTGGAAACGGCGTAGGAGGTGATGAGATTGACGACGATCAACGACAACAGGCTCATGCTCGCATCCACCAGCGAGTAGACACCGTCGAAAGTGATGGAAAATGAACCCGAAATCAGACCAAAGCCAATGCCGAGCGAGGATATGACAAGCGTCACCGCGATGGATGTCCTGAGCACACCGCGTTCGTCGCTCAAGTCAAAGAAACGGGGTTTGTCGCTCATCTGCCTGCCAATCGCCTTTGCGAAGCTTCTACGGCGTCACGGCCATTGTCTCAAGTGGCATCACTGGAAATCCCGGACTGTTCCGTACCGGACAGAAGCTCTGCTATCCAGCGCAGAGAAGGGTTTGCCTCGGCAAAGGTCAAGAGCGCGATGACAATGGGCACGCCGATGAAGGCCCCGGAAATTCCCCACAGAAACGACCAGAAGAACACCGAAAACAGCACCAGAAAGGGCGAGATCGACAGGGCGGCACCAGCAAGGCGCGGCTCCAGATAGCTGCCGATGATGAACTGGATGACAGACAGCCCGGCAAATATGCCAACAATCACCGCGACTGATTCAAACTGGACAATTGCCAGGCACATTGGCAGCACCATTGCGATGGCTGGCCCGATGAAGGGAATGAAGTTGAGCGCAAAGCCGATCACCCCCCAGGCAACCGCCAGTTCAAGCCCCATATAGAGCGTGAATACCCAGATTGATGCGCCGGTCAGCACGCTGGCAATTGTGCGTATCAAAAGATAGCGCCGGAACTTGGCGGCGATGCGCCCGATTGTGGCCGCAGTGTTTGCACCATTGGCTTCCAGACGCTGTGCAAACACCCGCACTTCCAGAAGCCCGAGCACCAGAAAAATGAAAACAAGAAGCGAGAAGCCCACCATGCCGTTCAGTTGCACGCTGAGAACCCGCAGCATGCCGACGATCCACGAGACATCGAACCGGTTGGCAATCACCCCGTCAATAAACACCCCGTAATATTCGAGCAGTTGGGTGCCGCGACTGTATAAAAGTTGAAACCGGCCAGTGTTGGCGATCAGCCATTGCACCACCTGCGCCAGCCCCCACGACACCATTATGCCGAACGCGCCCAGCACCAGGGAAGTGGCAACCAACGTTATGCCCAGCGCTGCAACACCGGGCAGCACACGTTGCAGTGTCTTTTGCAGTGGCCACACAATGGCAATTGCAAACAGGGCAAATGTCACCGGTGCCAGAATCGGTGCGGCGAGTTTCAGCCCGGCGGCTATAATCACCAGTCCGGCGGCAATGCCGACCAACCGGGCAGCGCGATTTTCGATGAAACTATGCATGTTGCGAGCGATGCGCCTTGCTTTTGTTTTCAGCCACTTTCTCGCGCCAGCCGAACCACAATGCATAGAGAGTTGGCAGGAAAACCAGCGTCAGCAGCGTGGCAACAAGCAACCCGCCCATAATGGCAAATGCCATTGGCCCCCAGAACACCGTGGGCGCAATCGGGATCATGCCCAGCACGGTCGAAACCGTGGTCAGCATGATGGGTCTAAACCGCGAACTGCTGGCGTCAATCACCGCATCGGCCACGCTTTTGCCGGCAAGACGCTCGGCATCGATCTGACCAATCAGAATAACGGCATTTTTGATAATCATGCCCAGCAGCGCCAGAATGCCCAGAATAGCCACGAAACCCAGCGGTTTGCCCGAAAGCATCAGCGCGGCCACAACGCCGATAAGGCCGAGTGGTGCGACACTGAGCACAATGAACAGCCGCTGGAAGCTTTTAAGCTGGAAAATCAGCACGGTGAACATGATCAGCAACATCACGGGAACAACGGCGATGACGGAGGCCTGTGACTTCACGCTCTCCTCCACCGTTCCGCCCAGCACGATATTGTAGGAACGCGGCAAGCTCTGGCGCAGCGCTTCAACCTGCGGCTCCAGCGCCGACACCACGGTGTCCGGCAGAATGCCAGGCGTCACATCGGCCTGAATTGTCAGCGTTGGCACACGGTCGCGCCGCCAGACCAATGGGTAGGATTGTTCATAGGAGAACGTTGCCACCTGCCCCAGCGGCACGGTGCGTCCGTTGGGCAAAGGCAGCGGCAAAGTGGGCAATGATGCCAGAGAAACTCGTTGCTCTTCGGTGGAGCGGGCAATGACATCAACAAGGTATATGTCGTCACGAACCTGCGTCAGCGGCGTACCGGAAACAACGGTGTTCAACACAGACGCTATGGCCTGTGAACTCAACCCCAATTGCCGGGCCTCGTTCTGGTCGACATTGATACGCACTTCCCGCGTTGGCTCAATCCAGTCAAAATTGACCATTTTCGTGTCGTCATTGGCGGCGATGATCTGCGCCACCTGGAACGAGATGTTGCGCACTTCCTCTATATCGGGACCACTGACCCGATACTGAACCGGCCAGCCGACAGGCGGACCAAGTTCCAGCGGATAAACGCGCGCAATCAGGCTTGGAAAGTCTTCTGCCAGAAGGGCTTCCAGCTTTGCATGCAGGCGTTCACGCGCCGGCACATCCTTGGCAACGACCACGGCCTGGGCAAAAAAGTCGTTGGGAAGCTGCGCGTTGAGCGGCAGGTAAAAGCGGATGGCACCGCGCCCGACATAGGTGCTCCACCGATCAACATCGGGATCGTCCTTCAAAGCTGCGTCAAATTTTTCCGCCACACTCTGGCTGGCGTGAATCGACGCGCTTTGAGGCAACCGAAGATCGACCAAAAGCTCCGGCCGGTCAGATGAAGGGAAGAATTGCCGTGGCACAAGCGGCATTGCCAGCAGCGATATGACAAACAACGCCAGCGTAACAGCGATGGTAACGCCTTTATACGCAATCGCCTTGCCCAGAAAACCGCGATAATAGGTTATAACCTTGCCGGGCTTTGCCGAGCCGAAATTTTTTGGCGCCTTCAGGATGAACACGCCCAGCAGCGGTGCGAAAATGACCGCGACAAACCATGATACGACAAGCGCTATGCTGACGACCGCGAACAGCGAAAAAGTGTATTCGCCGGCGGAGCTGGCGGCAAAGCCAATTGGCACAAAGCCTGCAATTGTTACCAGCGTTCCGGCCAGCATGGCAAAGGCATAGGTGCGAAAGGCAAAGGTTGCCGCATTGTGCTTGTCGTCACCGGCCGCAAGCCGGTTGATCATCGCGTCCGTTGTGGTCATCGCATCGTCCACCAGCAGCGCAAGTGCAATGATCAGCGCACCGAGGGAAACGCGTTGCATGTCAATGCTGGCAATGCCCATGAGCGAAAAAACGATTGCCAGAGTCAGCGGTATGGACAGCGCAACAACAAGACCGGGGCGAATGCCCAATGCCACAAAACTGACGGCAAGGATGATGGCAATGGACTGGACCAGCGATGTCATGAAATCGCCGATGGCGCTTTCAACCGTTACGGCCTGATCTGCCACAAGCTGCACATTAACGCCCAGTGGCAGGTCGGCGGCAATGTCGTCCATTGCCGAGGCAATGTTGGCGCCAAGTGCCAGAATATCCCCGCCGTCCCGCATGGCAATGGCAAGACCAATCGCCTGCTGCCCGTTCACCCGGAACAATGGCTGCGGTGGATCGCTTTCGCCCCGGCGCACTTCTGCAATATCGCTGAGGCGCAGCAGTCGGCCATTAACGAAGAAATTCACATCGCGTATGTCTTCCTCGGTATCAAACGAGCCGGAAACAGTCAGCGCCAGATTTTCATCGCCTGTGCGGATAGTGCCTGATGGCCGCACCACGTTCTGGGCTTGCAGGGCCCCGATCAACGCCGTGCGGTCAATGCCCAGCGCCGCAAGCTGATCCATCGAAAACTCGATGAAGATCTGCTCGTCCTGCGCGCCGATAATGTCGATCTTTGACACGTCCGGCACCAGCAGAAGATCAGATCTTACACCCTCGACATAATCACGCAGTTCCCGCGAGGAAAACCCATCAGCGGTGAAACCATAGATGATGCCGAATGTGTCGCCGAACTCGTCATCAAAACCGGGTCCGACAATGCCCGCGGGCAATGTGTGTCGTATATCGCCAATGCTTTTGCGCACGTGATACCAGATATCCGGCACCTCCTGCCCGGTTGTGCTGCCATCAAGATTGACAAAAATGGTGGTCAGCCCGGCGCTGGTATAGCTGCGCAGGAAATCCAGTTTGGGAGTTTCCTGAAGTTTTCTCTCCAGTCTTTCCGTAACCTGCTTCAGCGTTTCCTCAACGCTGGCTCCCGGCCATGCAGCCTGCACAACCATGGTTTTGATAATGAAGGTCGGGTCTTCGTTGCGGCCCAGCCTCTGATAGGAAAACACGCCGATGAGGATGGCCGCCAGCATCAGGTAAAGCACGATGGACCGGTGCCGGAGCGCCCAGTCCGAAAGATTGAAGCTGCTCATGGCTGAACCCCGAGAAGCCGAACCACTTGCCCTGGATGCAGCGCCTGAACACCCGCCGTTACGACGATCTCGCCGACCTCGAGCCCCTGCGACACAACCACCATGGCAGGGTCAAATGCCGCAACCTCGATATTGCGCAGAGAAACGGATTCCGTTGCCGGGTCCACAACCCACACGGCCGGCGCGCCCTCGATGCGTGTCAGGGCAGAGGCGGGCAGGTTGATGGCGGAACCCGCCTGCGGCACAACGCTGCCGGTGATGCCGGCACCAAGGCGTATGGCCGCGGGCGGGTCTATAAGGCCCACCCTGACAGGAAATGTCCGCGTTGCCGGGTCTGCCTGCGGGGCGACCTCGCGCACCCTGCCCTGCGCAGTCACCGCCGCATTGTCATTCAGGCGCACGGTCACCAACGGGTCTGGCGGCAGATTGCGCAGCAACTGCGCTGGCACGTCGAAAACCGCATCACGCCCGTTTTCCCGGGCAATCTGCACAATCATCTGCCCGGCCTGCACAACCTCGCCCGGTTCCGCACCGCGCGCTGTCACGACTCCTGCCGTGTCAGCCTTCAATTCGGTAAAGGCAACCTGATCGCGCGCCAGCTTCAGCCGGGCCGAGGCATCATCAACCTGCGAAGTGGCCGCCAGCAGGGCCTGCTGCGCCTGATCGAAAACGGCGCGTGTGGTGAAGCCGTTTGCCAGCAACTGTTCCTGGCGCTCAAAGGCGTTTCGCGATTTGTTCAACTGGCCGTTTGCGGCGTTCAGCGCCGCCTGAGCCGAACTCAAGGCGTTCAACTCATTTTGCGGATCAAGCTTTGCGATGATTTCGCCCGGCTCCACCACATCGCCCACATTGACACTGCGCTCAATCAGGCGGCCCGCAATGCGAAAGCCAAGTCCAGCCTCGTTCCGCGCCTCGATGCGGCCAGTCAGGCTTACGGGATTGGCCGTATCGCTTAATTCCACAGTAACGGTGCGCACCGGCCGTGGTGGCGCTTCCACCTGTTCGGCATCTTTGCCGCAACCTGCAAGCCCCAGCACCAGCGGCAGAAGCAAGACACTTAAGGATTTGGGGAAATTCCGGGAGCAACAGTTCCGTACGGCCGCTGTCGTTGAACTTTGCTTCATCAGCCTATTCCATACTGTCTGAACTGGCATCAGTGATATCCGGTTCACAAAGGGTTGGGATGAGCATGGAATCTCTTGCCTAGGCCAAAAATCCCAAATCACGCAGCTCCAAGCCTTGTCAGGCACGAAGCTGGCGAAGCAGATCCTCAAACTGCGATGAACCGTCGGTTCGTGGCAAAGGCCGGACGGGAAGAGCGATAGCGCGTCCGGCCAGCCGTTCCATGCGCGTGTCGCTGGGGCTGCATCCAAACTCTCGATGATAAGCGCGGCTGAAGCCGGATGCATCGGCAAATCCGACACTGAAGGCAATAACGCCAATGGGCCGCAAATCTGCCAGATCAGACAGAGCGTCGCGCGCTGCCAGCAGGCGCTGGCGGCGAATATAGTTGCTGACCCCGCCAACAGCATCGAACAGGCGATACAGCCGGGATCGCGAAATTCCCATGGCGCGGCAAAGGTGGTCTGCGTCCAGTTCCGGCAGCAACAGGTCGCGCCGGATGATCTGCCGCGCGCGTTCGAAACAGGTGATGGAAATTGCGCCTTGCGCAATGGCAGCCCGGTCCATACTGGGCGCGAGGCAAAAGGAAACCATAGCCTTGGTTGCGGCGGCAAGTGCTGGAACGTCGATCTGGTCAAGCTCGTTCAGATGACGCCGGACCATCAGCAGATAGTCCGCCAGCATCGCGCCCGGCCCAACGTCAGGAATGGTTTCGCAAACGCTGTCCAGCAAGGCAGACGTCGCGGTATACAGATCACGCGGAATCAACAGTGCAACGGTGTTCGTACTGTCGGTGACACCAGCGCTCCTGCGTGCCAGCGAGCGAAAATTCAGCGAGCGTGTCTCTTGTCGGCCTTTGACATTTGTCGATGGCCCGGAGTTGTGAAGAATCAGGTACCAATGGTCACCACTGGGATTGGCAGCGTGTTGCCAGTTGCGCGATGGGGCTTCGCAAGGCGTCGCAATGTCACAAAAGACCATGCTGCCCAGGTCCCAGGCGGTGAACTCGGCGTCAAATCCACCCGGCGAGCGCTCAGTCAGCCCCAGATTCACAACAGGTTGCAGAAAATCTGACCAGGCTTGAAACTGATCTGCTGCCGGCATGCCACAGGTTGCGAAACGGGTCATGGGAACCCGCGACTTTGGGCTGGCTCTGCTTTTAACCGCGGGTTGAAAATCCATACTGGCCCCCTCAGCAATAGATTGCACCTATGAGAGCTACAGTTTGTCGCATCAGTCAAATTAATTATCATAGATTGAAATTCGTATGGATTTCAAACAAGTCGCTCGTCCAATCTGGGACGGCATGCACAAGAATGGGATAACGTGCGATTGCTGCCCGCTGGCCGCGTATTATGCTTCGACAGCAACATGTGCTTATCGACCCGGCCTGCGGGATTTGCGCAAACAGGCAATTGCGGAGGTCTTGTTCATGTATTCCCAACTTCATGTCGATGAAGCCGTTGAAACCCCGGTTGTTTCCACCGGGCAATTGCCCGACCCGGAGCGTGTGACCGCCATCGTCAATGAGGCGTATGAGCGGTATCGCGGCAATGATGATGGCAAGGTTGCGGACTACATACCGGCCTTGGCAAAGTCACCGCGCCATCAGTTCGGCATCTGCGTTGCCGGCGTCAATGGCGGCGTTTACGAGGTTGGCGACACGAAACAGCTTTTCTCGATCCAGAGCATTTCCAAGCCCTTTGTTTTCGCACTGGTTTGCCAGGCACTGGGCGGCGGCGAAGCCCGCCGCAAGATTGGGGTGAACAGCACCGGCCTGCCCTTCAATTCTGTCATGGCGATTGAGCTGAACGAAGACCGGACAATGAACCCGATGGTCAACGCCGGAGCCATTGCAACCACCAGCCTTGCCCCTGGTGCAAACGCGGACGAGAAGTGGCGTTTTGTGCGTGATGGCCTTTCGCGTTTTGCCGGACGCCAGCTGGATGTGGACGAGGAAGTCTACCAGTCGGAGGCGGCGACCAACCAGCGCAATCAGGGCATAGCCAGGCTGCTTTATGGTTATGGCCGCATGTACAGCGACCCCGAGGAAGCCACCGACATTTACACCCGGCAGTGCGCCCTGAACATCAATGCCAGAGATCTGGCAATCATGGGCGCCACGCTGGCGGATGGCGGCGTCAACCCGGTCACCGGCGAGCGCGTGGTTGATGCGGACCGCTGCAAGCGCGCTTTGGCCGTGCTGGCAACGGCGGGCCTTTACGAACAATCCGGTGACTGGCTTTACGAAGTTGGACTGCCGGGCAAAAGCGGCGTGAGCGGTGGTCTGGTCACGATATCGCCCGGCAAGGGTGGTTGCGGCACCTTTGCCCCGCCGCTTGACGAGGCGGGCAACAGCGTGCGCGGGCAACTGGCCACCCGCTATCTGTCTGATCGCCTTGGCCTGAACCTTTTTGCGTCGCAGCCCGAGCGCTAAGCGCGGGCCACCTGAAGCATTCCCGTTGAAACGGAGATATCATGTCCGGGCAAACCACCCACGCCAGCGCGGCATTCGAAACTAAGGAATCCTGGGTTCCGATGATCGCCATTGCCCTTGGGCAGGCAATCATGTCGTTCAACGTCGCATCGCTTCCTGTCGCGCTCAGCGGCATGGTGGAAAGCTTCGGCGTTCCTCCGACCACCATTGCAACCGGCATTGTCATGTACTCGCTGGCTGTTGCAGGCTTCGTCATGCTGGGCGCAAAGCTTGTCCAGCGGTTCGGTTCAACGCAGGTCTTCCGCATTGTTGTTGCGCTGTTCGGCGTTGCGCAGGTTCTGATGACCTTCAGCCCAACGGCAACTTTCATGATGGTCGCGCAGCTTTTGTGCGGCCTGGCGGCGGCCGTGATCGTGCCCGCTCTGGTGGCGCTGATAGCCAACCATTACCACGGCCAGCAGCAGGCGACTGCAGTGGGCGCACTGGGTTCGGCGCGCGCCGGTGCAGGTGTTGCGGCCTTTCTGATCGGTGGTGTCCTTGGCACCTTCATCGGTTGGCGTCCCGTCTTCGGCATCCTGATTGTCACCTCGGCAATTGTGTTTTTCCTCAGCTTCAAGCTCAAGCCGGAAGAGGCCAGGCCCGAGGTCAAGATCGACCCGATTGGTGCCATTCTCGCCGCGTCCGCCATCATCATTCTGACATTCGGGTTCAACAACCTGAACCGCTGGGGCCTTGGCATTGCGCGGGATGCCGCGCCATTTGACGTGTTCGGCCTGTCGCCCGCACCGCTGATGATTGTTACCGGCATTGTGTTGATGAACTTCTTTGTGTTCTGGACACGCCGCCAACAGAATTCCGGCCGCACCCCGCTTCTGGATCTGCGCGTCATCGCCTCCGGTCAGGAGCGTGCCGCCGTTATTGCCATGATGGCCGTTGTGACACTGGAAGCGATGCTGAACTTTTCCGTGCCGCTCTACATCCAGATCGTGCAGGGCAGATCGCCTCTGGAAACTGCTGTTGCCATGCTGCCATTCAACCTGACGGTGTTTTTCACCGCTATGCTGGTTGTGCGGCTTTATAAGGTCTATACGCCGCGCGTCATTGGCATGACGGGTTTTGTCCTTTGCGCCATAGCGCTTTTCTGGCTTGCTTTTGTGGTTCGCAATGACTGGAGCGCGCCCATTGTCATGATCGGGCTGATCGTCTTCGGCATCGGCCAGGGTGCATTGGTAACACTGGTCTTCAACGTGCTGGTAACTGCGGTACCCAAGGAACTGGCCGGTGATGTCGGCTCGCTGCGCGGAACGGCCAACAACCTTGCAGCAGGTGTCGGAACCGCGCTGGCAGGCGCTCTGCTTGTCGGCCTGCTCAGCGCCAGCATCATGAGCCGCATTGCAGACAATCCCACTCTGCCGGTGGAATTGCAGGCGGAAGTTGATCTGGACAGCATCAATTTCATCAACAATGAGCGCCTGCTGAGCGTCATGCAGCAAACATCCGCCAGCCCCGAGCAGGTGGCCGAAGCGGTCCGGGTGAACATGGAATCGCGGCTTCAGGCTTTGAAGATCGGCTTGTTGATCATGGCCTGCATCGCGCTTCTGGCAATTTTCCCGGCCAGCCGCCTGCCCGCCTACCGGCCGGGTGAAATTCCGGCCAATCCGCCCATTCGTCCGGTCCCCGTGCCGGAGGAGGAACTGGCCTGATGGCGCGGCCTCGCCTTCTGGTCCTGTCGCTGGGTGGCACCATTACCATGGTGCCCGGCAGCGAGGGCGGCATAGTCCCCAAATTGGGCGCAGAGGAGCTTGTCTCCTCGGTGCCCGCTCTGGCGGACGTGGCAGAGATTGTTGCGCAATCGCCATTTCGACTGCCCAGCCCATCGCTGGGTCCCAATGACCTGGTGGAAGTTGCACGTCAGATCCGTGTCGCATTTGCCGAAGGTTTCGATGCCGCCATGGTCGTTCAGGGCACCGATACGATTGAGGAATCGGCTTTTCTGCTCGACCTCCTGGTGGATAGTGACAAGCCCGTGGTTGTCACCGGCGCCATGCGTGGCGCAAGTGCACCGGGGGCAGAAGGCGGAGCCAATCTGCTGGCTGCCGCTCAGGTTGCGACCTCGCCCGAGGCAGCCGGTCTTGGCACGCTGGCAGTTCTGAACGACGAAATTCATGCTGCACGCTTTGTGCAAAAAGCCCACACAGCGCTGCCTTCGGCTTTTCTGTCGCCCATTTGCGGGCCACTCGGTATTGTGGCCGAAGGGCGGGCGCGGTTTTTCACCCGTGTTTCTCGCAAGCCCAATCTGGCGATACCTGACCAGGCTCCCGCCCCGATTGCCTTGCTGAAATGGTCAATGGGGGATGATGGCAGACTGCTGCGCAATCTGCCCTCACTTGGCTTTCAGGGCCTGGTTATTGAGGGCATGGGCTCGGGCAATGTACCCGCAGACGTCGCACCGCTTCTGGGTGACCTTGCGGCATCATTGCCGATTGCCTACGCAACGCGGGCGGCAACTGGTCCGGTTTTCACTCAAACCTATGGCTATCCCGGCTCACAGATGGATCTGGTGGCGCGCGGCATTTTGCCTTCCGGCCTGTTGTCCGGCCTGAAGGCACGGTTGCTGATGGCGCTGGCGTTGAGCGACGGCGGCACGCATGACGCCGTTCGTCAGGCATTCGAGCCCTATCAGTAAGGCCAGAGCCGATGATATCGCCGCAGAAAAATGAAGCAACAGCCACACCCAGGCGCGCAGCGCGGGTGGGCGCGCTTGGCCTCATGCGCCGCACCGTCATATTTTACGTATTGTGGCTCGGGCTGGCTGGTGCAGGCATTGCAGACCTGATCATTGGCCTGTTTGCCGCTTTTGCCGCAAGCTGGACCAGTTTCCTGCTGATCCCGCAGAGCCCGGCACGTTTTTCGCCATTGGCTAGCATGCGGCTTCTGTTCAGATTTGCCGGGCAGTCATTTCTCGCCGGAATTTACACGGCGCGCCGGGCGATGGATCTCAACATTGCGCCAGGTTTCATAACGTATCACACCAACCTGCCCGCCGGTCCTGCGCGCAACATGTTCACCACAATCGAATGTCTGTTTCCCGGCTCAATGCCGGTAGAGGAACGGCGGGACGGCACCCTGGTCCTGCATTGCCTGGATGTCAACCGACCCTCTGCATCCGGAATGGCAAGGGATGAAGCGTTGCTCAGGCGTGCAGGCGGAGTGGGTACCCCGCCATGAACGACATTTTTCTGGCAGCGGCAATCTTCATTCCGGTCATGACCGGGCTTGGCCTTGTTCGCCTTCTCATCGGCCCGGGCATTGTGGACCGGATCATGGTGGTGCAATTGCTGGGAACCGGCGGAGCAGCGGTGCTTCTTCTGCTGGCCACTGTGAGCGGCAATGAAGCGATTGTTGATGTTGCGCTGATGCTGGCACTTCTGGCCGCCTTTGCGGCTGCAACGTTTTATGTCTGGGTGACCCGTTCCACCAGCCAGGGCGAGGACAGCCAATGAGCACCGCTCTGATGGTTTTCAGCATTGTGGCGGTGACCTGTGGCGCATTTTTCTTCATGGCCGGCACAATCGGCCTTTTGCGCTTTCCGGATACGCTCAGCCGCCTCCACGCCTTGACCAAGGTGGACAATCTGGGGCTGGGGCTGATTGCCCTGGGCGTGCTGCCGCAAGCAAGCTGGCCATTTGGCGCGCTGAAAATCATCTGTGTCTGGGTTTTGGCGCAACTGGCAGGCGCAACCGTGGCACAATTGCTGGCCCGGTTGGCGCGGCAGAACGCGCATGATGCTTGAAACCGCGCTTGATGTGGTCATCGGCCTTATGGTTCTGTGCCTTGCTGCCTGGACAATTCGCGTCAGAGACAGCCTGGCCGCAACGGCCGGATTCATAGCTTATGGGCTGTTGCTCGGGCTTGTCTGGGTTCGGCTGGGCTCTATCGATATTGCATTGACCGAGGCGGCCATCGGCGGCGGATTGACTGGAGCTTTGCTGCTGCGGGCGGCAACGCGGCTGCGCTTTCAAACACAGGCCCCGCAGCATGAAACCATGCGGCCGGCCAGCGGCCTCATCCGTGCTATCACCGCCCTTTGTTGCGGCAGCGTGACCCTTGCTCTGGGTGCTCTGGTTCTGAATTTGCCGGATGAGGCGGCAACGCTGGCCCCGGCGGCCGCGGCCGAACTGGCGCGAACGGGCGTGGGCAACCCGGTCACCGCTGTGCTTCTGGCCTATCGCAGCCTCGACACGCTGCTGGAAATGATTGTGCTGCTGCTGGCCCTGATCGGAGTCTGGTCGCTGGCAACGGATGACGCCTGGGGCGGCCGGGCAGGTCCGCAATTTGCGCAATCCGGCGGGCCATTGCCCTTTCTGGCACAATTGCTGCCGCCATTCACTGTACTGATCGGCATTGCGCTGGTCTGGATAGGCGCGGATGCGCCGGGCGGCGCGTTTCAGGGCGGCACCGTCATCGCGGCTGGCTGGACACTGGTCATTCTTGCAGGATTGCGCCCAGCGCCCCGTATTTCGTCTCGGGCTTTACGGGCGGCCCTGGTGGCCGGGCCGGTTTTCTTCATTGCTGTGGGCTTTGTTGGCGCAGCATTGTGGGGCGGCTTTCTGGCCTATCCCGCCGGTTGGGCCAAGCCGGTCATCGTGGCGGTTGAAGCCATGTTGACCCTGTCCATTGCCGTAACACTTGCCATGCTGGTTGCCGGACCACCTCTGCACGGGGAAGCGCGATGAGCACTGCCACACTTTTTGGCCTGTGTGCTGCCGCCCTTGTGGGACTTGGTCTTTATGGCCTGATTTCAGACCCCAGGCCATTGCGCAAAATTCTGGCCTTCAACCTCATGGGCGGCGGCATTTTCATTCTGTTCGGCGTTATCGCCCGGCGGGGCGCGGCGGCTGGCTTTGCTGGCGACCCTGTGCCTCAGGCCATGGTCATCACCGGCATTGTCGTTGCATTTGCCGCCACTGCACTTGCCGTAACCTTGCTGATGCGGCTTGTCGATGCGCAGGGCAGTTCCGGGATCGATGATACCGAAGCGGAGGACGAGGCATCGTGATCCCCATCGCAGACCCGGTCGATGCGGGCAGCCTGCTGCTGGTTCTCATCATCATCCTGCCAATCGCCGGAGCGATGCTTGTGCTGCTGGCCAACCACCGGCACAGCTTCCGCATAGTGCTGGCAACCGGTGCTGCCACTTTGGTTGTCGCCTGTCTTATAACCTTGCAGATTCATGGCATGCAGGTTCCGCTTGTTGCCCTACTGGGCGGATGGCAGCCGCCATTGGGGCTGGCTTTGCGGGCAGATGGCCTGTCGGCAGTTCTCATCCTGCTGTCGGCACTGCTGGTGCCGGCAACGGCATTGTTTGCGCAGGCGGATATGGCCAGCACAGCAACCGAAGCCCGCCGACCGCTGATGTTCTGGATTTTGCTTCTGGCACTTTGGTGCGCGCTGAACATCGTGTTTGTCAGCAGCGATTTTTTCAACCTGTTTGTGGCTCTTGAACTCCTGACCTTCAGCGCTGTTCCGCTGGTTTGTCTGGATGGCAAACCGCGGGCTTTGGCTGCTGCGCTTCGCTATCTCATGTTTGCCCTGTTCGGCTCTGCGCTTTATCTGCTGGGCATTGCACTTCTGTATGGCGCCTATGGCGTTCTTGATATTCAGCTTCTTTCCACCCTTGTTTCAGATGAACCCGTTGCCTGGTGCGCCCTGGCCATCATGACCGCCGGCCTTTTGGCCAAATCTGCGCTGTTTCCACTTTACCTCTGGCTGCCAGCCGCGCATTCAGGCGCACCTGCAGCGGCCAGCGCAGTGCTTTCGGCACTGGTGGTCAAAGCCTCATTCGTCATTGTGCTGCGGTTGTGGGTGGATGTCGCGCCAGAGGAGATGGCAAGCGCCGCCGCCCCGATGCTTGGCGCGCTCGGCGCTGCCGCCATTCTGTTTGCAAGCCTCATCGCCATGCGGCAGCCTCGACTGAAGCTTATGGTGGCATATTCCACGCTTGCCCAGCTCGGATATCTGTTTCTGGTGTTTCCGCTGCTGCAAGGTGGCGCGTGGGCCAGCGTGGCGTGGACAGGAATGACCCTGCAACTCGTATCTCACGCTTTTGCCAAGGCCGCGATGTTCATGGCTGCCGGTCTTGTGGCACAAGCTTTCGGGCACGACCGCATAGCGGCAATGGGCGGTTGTGCCCGATCGCTTCCCATTCCATTCCTTGCCTTTGCGTTGGCCGGTCTTTCGCTGGTCGGGCTGCCACCCAGTGGCGGCTTTTCGGCCAAATGGCTGCTGCTGACAGCCGCCGCGGCGCAGGAGCAATGGTGGTTGGCCATAACCATCCTTGTCGGCGGCATTCTCGCCGGGGGGTACATCTTCCGCGTTGTTGGCCTGGCATTCGGCGGCCCTGACGCAGCACCACGCCTGCTGCAGACGCCGCGACGCGGACCGCAGATTGTCGTTCTTGGCCTTGCTCTGGTTGCCATTGCACTGGGCTTCCTGCCGCAGGCAGTGCTGGATATCTCGATGATCGGCCAGTCTTTCAACGATGGTGCTGTGCAATGACCGACCAACTGTTCGTTACACTCGCCATTCTGACCCCGATTTTGCTGCTGTCTGGCTGTCTGGTTTCGCCAATTCGCGCCCATGTCATCAGGTTCATGGCACTGGCCCCGCTTCCCGCGTTTGCTGCAGCGTTCGTCACGCCGGATGGCACGGTCACGCTGCCACTGTCGGGCCTGACTCTGACAATCGATTCGCCCGGGCGGCTTCTGCTTGGCATTGCTGCCCTATTGTGGATGGCGGCCAGCCTGTACGCCTCTTTGACCATGGCCAACGATCCGCGCCGGACGCGTTTTGCAATCTGGTGGTTGATGTCAATGACCGGCAGCCTCGGAGTGTTTCTGGCTGGTGGCCTTATCAGCTTCTACTTCATGTTTTCGCTTGGCAGCCTGGCAGCATATGGGCTCATAACGCATGAGGGCTCGCACAACGCCCTGCGGGCCGGGCGGGTGTATATGATTTTCACCCTTATCAGCGAGGCGGCTTTGCTGTTGGGGTTGGTGTTGCTGGCGCTGGCGGCCGGTGGTGCCTCGCACTCCATACCCCAGGCAGTTGCGGCGCTGCCTCTGTCTGCCAACGCAAATCTTGCCTATGCGATGCTGGTGACCGCATTTGCCATAAAAATCGGCCTGGTACCGCTGCATTTCTGGCTGCCGCCCGCCCATGTCAACGCGCCCACAGCCGCCAGCGCCGTGCTCAGCGGGGTCGGCGTCAAGGCCGGGATCATAGGCCTTATCCGCTTCATGCCGTTTGAAACCGGGCTTCCGGAATGGGGTTACGTATTGGCAATCATTGGCTGCCTGTCGGCCTTTTACGGCGTTGCTTTTGGATTGACACAAACATATCCAAAATCGGTCCTGGCCTACTCCACCGTCAGCCAGATGGGTTTTTTGACCGCAATTCTCGGGCTTGGCCTGATGTTGGGAGATGGCGACCTGCTGCCAGCAGCGCTTTATGCCGGTTTCCACATAATCGTAAAAGGAGCGCTGTTTCTGGGGCTCGGCGTTCTCACTCTCACCGGCGCACAGGGCCGCCGCGTCTTGACCGTCATCATCGCCATTCTCGCGTTCAGCTTTGCCGGACTGCCACTCAGCGGCGGTTATGTCGCAAAAATGGCGGTTTACCCGCTGCTTGGCTTCGGGCTGGCGGCAACAATTGCCACCATGGCCGCCGTGGGCAGCGCGCTGCTCATGGCGCATTTTCTCACATTGCTTCCTGCACCCTCCTCTTCGCCAGATGCATCACTGGGGTTCAAGGGCGCAGTGTCCGCTTTTGCTGTCATGGCGCTGGCATCGCTTGGGATATTGTGGTCAATTTATCCGCGAATAGCAGCTCCCGACATTCTACTGGACGATCTGATGAACCCGAAAATGCTCTGGGCCGCTGCCTGGCCAATTGCGCTGGGCCTTTTGCTGACATTTGCCATGCGCCGTGCGGGCGCAAAGCTGCCAACAGTGCCACCGGGCGATATTTTGTTGATTGCGCAGCGGGGCGGCACAGCAGGTCAGTGGTTCAGCGGCATTGCCGCCAGTTGCGACGCCACGCTGCGCCGGTGGCGCGTCGGCAGCCTTGCAGTGGTCATCGTGGCAATGGTTTTCGCGTTGGTGCTTTCCGGCTGTGCCAGCCGCCCCACCGGTGTGCTGGTGCCGAGCAACAGCACTGTGCCGGATGCCAGCAGAGTGGATCTGCTGGTGGCAACCACCCGTGCCCCGACAAGCGAGCCAGGCGTCATATTTTCCGGCGAACGCGGTTCTGCCCTCTCGCTCCTGAACATTGGCGTTTCCATACCGCCGGAAAACGCGCGAGAGGTTGGGCAGGTGCAATGGCCTAGCCGGCTGCCTGCCAATCCGGCCCGGGAATTTGCGACGCTGAATGTCACTCCGCTGGCCGGCCAAACCGAAGCGCGGCAATGGCTGAGCGAGCATCTTCCCGCAAACCGCCGCGTCCTGATTTTCGTACACGGTTTTAACAATCGCTTCGACGATGCGGTTTATCGCTTTGCCCAGATTGTTCATGATTCCGGGGCCGATGTCGCGCCCATCCTGTTCACCTGGCCATCGCGGGCGCGGGTTTTTGATTATCTTTACGACCGGGAAAGCACCAATTTCTCCCGTGATGGTCTTGAAACGCTTTTGCGAACTGTCATCGCGGATCGTGATGTGGGCGAAATTACCGTGCTTGCGCATTCAATGGGCGCCTGGCCGGTCATGGAGGTTTTGCGGCAGATGGCAATCAAGGATGGCCGCATCGACCCCAAACTTCGAAACGTCATTCTGGCGTCACCGGACATCGACAGCGACGTTTTTGCCACGCAATGGCGCAGAATTCCCAACCCGCGCCCGGAGGTTTTTCTGTTCACGTCACAGCGCGATCGCGCCCTGGGAATTTCCCGCCGTATATCGGGCAATGTCACGCGGTTGGGTGAAATTGATCCGGCCGCAGAGCGCTACCGTGCAGCGCTTGAGGAATCCGGAATTGTTGTTCTTGACCTCAGCGGCATGTCCGGTGCCGATCGACTTCACCACGGCAAGTTCGCCGACAATCCGGAAATCATTCAGTTGATTGGAAACCGCCTGATTGCCGGGCAGTTGATGACGGATTCCGAGGCAAGTCTGGGCGAGCGTATCAGCGGCCTGACAATTGGCCTTGGCAAGGCGGTTGGTGGCGTTGCAGGCGCCACCATCAGTGCACCGCTGGCGGTGATTGATCCGAACACACGCCGAACCTACGGCGAGCAGATTGAGCAGATCGGCCTTGATTTGCAGGCGATTGAATAATTGTCGTCAACGCTGTGTTCCGGCGACGCGACGAAGATCACTGTTTTCATGGATCCGGCTGCCGGGAGCGGATGCGGCAGCAAGCTCCACCACCGCATCGGCCACCGTTTCCGCCGAAATTGCAGCATAGGGCGCGAGTGGTCCAACCATGATCGGCTGAAGAGCCGAAACCACGCGTTGGCCTATCGCCTCACCCACACGCCTTTCGTTACGGCTGCCAAGCAGTATGCCGGGGCGGATAATGTCCAGCCGTTCAAAGCCAAGCGCAGTGACGGCCTGTTCAATCCGGCCCTTGGTCTGAAGATAGAAGCCCGGCCCACCGGCCCCCACGGATGTCACAAGAATAAAGTGCTTCGCGCCCAGAGCCTTTGCACCTTTGGCAACAGCCAAAACATAATCATGATCAACCCGAAACATTGCTGGCTGCGATCCGGCGGTGCGAATGGTTGTGCCCAGACACGAAATTGCAACATCAACACCGTGTGGTGCGACAGGCATCAGCAATTCGTCCGGCGACCTGCACAATTGTTCAAAATCAACGGCACTGCCGGATGCCAATGAGCCGCTTCGTACCAGTTTGATCAGTTCAAACTCCGCGCGTGCTGAAAGGCGGGCGCTGACAAGCCCTCCCACCAGCCCGGTACTGCCAGCAAGAAGCACTTTTTGCGTCATGGACAACGATCTTTCAGGTTAACTTCAGTTGCGGGTTAGCGGGGGCCCAACCCTATGATGCTCCCCCGCTGGCAATTCAGGTCAATGCTCAACTGGTGATGAAGGCCAGAAGATCGGCGTTGATTGTTTCGGCGTTTGTGGTCTGCATGCCATGTGGAAAGCCCGCATAGATTTTCAGAGTGCTGTTTTGAAGAAGCTGCTCCTGAAGCAGTGAGGCGTTTTTATAGGGCACAATCTGGTCGTCATCGCCCTGCATGATCAGTACCGGAACAGTGATTGTTTTCAGATCTTCAGTCTGATCCGTTTCCGAGAATGCCTTGATCCCTTCATAATGGGCTTTCGCACTGCCCATCATGCCCTGCCGCCACCAGTTTTGAACAATGCCTTGCGATGCGTCAGCGCCGGGGCGGTTGTAGCCGTAGAAAGGGCCGGATGCCACATCGAGGTAAAACTGCGCGCGATTGGCAGCCAGTTGCGCCCGGAAGCCATCGAATATCTCTATTGGCAAACCACCCGGATTGTTTTCGGTTTTAACCATCAACGGTGGTACGGCGCTGATGAGAACAGCCTTGGCAACGCGTCCCTGCGGTTGGCCATGCCTTGCAACATAGCGCGCAACCTGCCCGCCACCGGTCGAATGACCAACATGTATGGCATTTTTCAAGTCCAGGTTCTCAACCACGGCAGATGCGTCGGCTGCATAATGGTCCATATCATGCCCTTCGCTGACCTGGCTCGATCGGCCATGTCCACGCCGGTCAAGCGCAACAACGCGAAAGCCGTTGGCAAGAAAGAACAGCATCTGCGTGTCCCAGTCGTCGGCGCTGAGCGGCCAGCCATGATGAAACACAATAGGTTGGGCGTCTCTGGGCCCCCAATCCTTGTAGAAGATATGCACGCCGTCCTGCGTCTTCACAAACGTCATGATCGTGTCCCCTTCCTGTGTGTGAAAGATCTGATTGAACTCTGGCGATTTTCGAAAAAGTGAACTGCGAAGCCAGACTACACTTTTTCGATCAGTCAGTCCCGATTATGCCTTGTCATTTCAACGCATTCTTTCTCGAGTGCTCACCGCTCGCAGGTATGCACTCACGAAAAACTGATGGTCTTTCATTGCTGAAATTGGAAGCTGCAGCCGCAAGCACAAGTTGAATGGAAATTATGACTGCCTAGGTATGAAATTCGACGCCGCCTGAAGCAGGCGGACAAACGGAGGATTTCCATGAAGCGCAGTTTCTCAATCATTCTTATGGCAGCCTTGCTTGCCAGTCCGGGCAGTGTTCTGGCCCAGGACATTCCACAGGCGGCATCAGCCTTGGGATTGAGCGATATCCAGATCCGCGAAAAATCCAGAGCCGAATATGGACAGCGCATTCACGGCACGCTTCCCGGCGGTGCACGCGTTGAGGTCGATATTGATGGCAAGGGTGTGATTGAGGATATTGAAGCGCGAGGCAATGACCTTTTCCCCATTGCCGATATTCGCAGCCTTGTGCCTGCCGCTGTTGTTGAAAGTGCATCATGGCCTGCTGATGCACAGCTTGAGAAAATCGAGTTTGAAAGCGATGGGCGTGTAGAAATCGAAGGCCGCCTGGCTGACGGGCGAGAATTTGAAGCCGAATTTGCGGCCGACGGCCGGTTGCTGGATTTCGATTCCGACAGCTGAGCCAAACTCCGTCGGCGAATTTAACGCCGGCAGATGGCAATTGCAGTTGCAAACGCAAGCGCCGATTGCAAAGTCAGTGTTAGCGTTTGCATAGCGTGAAATATAAGCTACTTCTCTGGCGAATCGCGATCAGGGAGAGCCCATGTCTGACACGCCAGCCAAGCGCAAGCGAAGCCGCCGCCTTTCCAGCGGCGGTGTTAAAATGGAAGACGTTGCCAAGCTGGCTGGAACCTCCACTCAGACCGTATCGCGTGTGCTCAGCCGCCCGGAACTTGTTGCGGAAGAAACACGCAAGCTCGTGGAGCAGGCGGTTCGCGATCTGAATTATATTCCCAACAGCGCCGCACGGCTTCTGGCTTCCAGTGTCAGCCATATTGTTGCAGTCATCATTCCCAGCCTGTCTGCCAGCGTCTACGCGCAGGAAGTGCACCATATTGTTCGGGTTCTTGAAGAGCATTCCTTCTCGGTCGTCATAGGACACAGCGACTATTCCGAGCTTCGCGAGCAGCGGCTTGTGCAGTCTTTCATGGAGCGGCGGCCGGATGGCTTCATTCTGACGGGCACCCAGCATACAGACCTGACACGCCAGCTTCTGAAGAGCAGCGGAGTGCCGGTGGTTGAGACCTTTGATGGCGACAACAAAGCCATGGACATGTCGGTTGGTTTCAGCAATTTCGATGCCGGACGCATGGTCGCCGAGCTTTTCCGCAGTCGCGGGCTAACCCGAATCGCCTATGTCGGCGGGCGGTCGGATCAGGACCACCGCTCCAACAAGCGCTATGAGGGGCTGTGTTCCAGACTGGCGGAAGATGGGCTGGCCCCGGTGGCCCGCATCGAGCTGACGCTGCCCATGCCTATCGGCGATGGAGTGCGCGGGCTGGACCGTGTTCTTGAGATTGATCCTCTGACCCAGGCAATTTTTTTCAGCGCTGACACTCTGGCTATCTCCGCCTTGCTGGAATGCAACCGGCGCGGGCTGCGCGTGCCGGAACAACTGGCAATATGCGGCTTTGGCAATTACGATTTTGCTGACGCCGTTGTGCCCTCTCTGACCACCGTGGCCGTGCCATTTGAAGAGATCGGCGCACTTGCCGCAAAGGCAATTCTGGCCCGCCTGGACGAGCCGGCAAAAGCGCTGTCGCAGACGGTGGTGCCGTTGCAACTTCTGCGACGCGCGAGTGCCTGACAGATTAAACCGGAATGCCATTTCGAAAGCAATTGACATCTTTTTTTGATAGCGCTAACACGAATTTATGGAATTCTGAGTGGAGGCTCACGATTCCGCCATTCGTAATGACCAATCTTTGGTCATCCGGCATGGGACCAAAGTGACCCTGTGCCGAACTTGCGAATGTCAGCGCATCAGGGAGGGATTGCCATGTCGGTTGCTGTCTATTTTGAACAATTTGCCATAGGCGCATCACGCTCTTCGCCAACACGCACGATAACCGAAACGGATATTGTGGTTCACGCAGGGCACACTGGCGACTTTTTCCCTCATCATGTTGATGCCGAGTTTGCGGCGAAAACCCCGTTCGGTCAGCGCATTGCGCATGGAACCATGGTTTTCTCCATCGGCATTGGCCTTGCGGCCTCCGAGGTAAATCCCGCTTCATTCAGTTACGGGCATGACAAATTGCGCTTCGTGCGCCCGGTGTTCATCGGCGATACAATCCAGACCCGGATTACGGTTATCGAAAAGATGGATGACCCGCGCAAACCGCAATATGGCCGTGTGACAGAGCGGTGCGAGGTTGTGAACCAGCGCGGTGAAACCGTTCTTGTTAGCGATCACATACGGATGGTGGAAAAAGCCCCGGAGACGCTCCGGCAGGCTTGAGACGACAAGTGGCATCAGCCGCTTGGATTTAAGGGAGGGAAGAGCATGAAATTGTTTGGAAGAGGAATGATCAGCGCTCTGGCGATGCTGGCCATGGTTGGCACTGCCTCGGCGCAGGTTTCCGCCGTTTTCGGCGGCGCTGATCCACTGGAGGGTGTGTACGACCGCCAGAACCAGAAATTCGTTGATCTGGTGAACGAGCGCGGCGAAGGCGAAATCAAGCTTGAGTTCATTCGTGGCGAGCAGCTTGGCAACGACGTTCAGGTCATCGAGCAGGTGATGAGCGGCGCGGTACAGTTCTACGGCGACGATTTCAGCTTTTATGCCAACTGGGTTCCGGAGCTGAACATTGTCAGCTGGGGCTTCCTGTTCCGTGACAATGCGCATGTTGAGGCCTTCATCAACAGCGACGCCTATAAGGAAGCCGTTGAGAAACTGCGTGTTGAGCAGGGCATCCGTATTCTGGCTGCCGGCCCGGGCCAGATTCGCGTCATGGTTTCCAACCGCCCGATCGGCAGCATTGATGATCTTGCTGGTCTGAAGATGCGCGTTCCGGAAATCCGCACTTATCTTGCGCTGTGGGAAACACTGGGCACATCGCCGGCACGCGTTGCATGGGGTGAAACGTTCCTTGGCCTTTCAACTGGTGTTGTTGAAGGCGCTGAAGGCGGCATCTCCTCGCTTTATGGTGCAAAGTTCCACGAAGCAGCCAAGCATGTGACCCGCACAGACCATGTGCGCATCATCGCGCAGATTGCAGTCAATGATGCATGGTTTGAAGCACAAACCCCTGAAATTCAGGAACTGCTGACCACTGCCGCTCAAGACGCGGTCAAGTGGCAGACAGACACTGTCACTGCCGAGCAGGCGGAAACGCTTGAGAAGATGGCAGCCGACGGCGCGACCGTGACTGAAATTGACGTGGCACCGCTTCGCGAGCGCTCCGAGGTTGCGGTTGAAAAGCTGGAAGCCGAAGGGTTCTGGCCAAAGGGTCTGTGGGCAAGCATTCAGGCGTTGCAATAAAGCATTTCTTGTTGAAACAGATATGTTTCAACTAAAAGACAATGCGACGAACAAGGAGTCAGACCGACACGGTCTGACTTGATGCCGGTGGCCGGCGGTTAAAGCAGTTCGCGTTATAAATTTACTGCAAACAACGACCTGGAACATCTTCGCAATTCCCTGAATGGCGAAGATGTTCGGGTCGGCCACCTTTGGCATGCCAAATGGGCGCATTCCGCGAAAAGGTTAGAACCAATGCTTGCTAAACGAATTGACGGGTTTCTTGCGGGGTTGATCCGCTTCATCGCCCGCATAGAGATTTCGGCGCTGGTGGTCATGATGGTTTTCATCGTGCTGTCCATCGCTCTCCAGACGTTCACGCGCTATGCGTTTGGCCGTCCTATAACCTGGGTCGAGGAAGGCGCCACTTACGCCTTTATCTGGATTACATTTGTGGGCGCCGCTTATGGCGCGAAGCAGGGCAAGCTCATCAAGGTCGAGCTTTTCAGCGCGAACTTTCATGAGGCGGGGCTGCGCAAGATCGCCATCCTCAGCCACATCATCATCTTTCTGGGATGCTCCTATCTGGCATGGATCACGCCAAGCGTCATTGCCATTGAGAGCCGCAGTTCCACAATTGCGCTGCCAATCGATGTGCCGCGCTCCTGGTTCTACTCAGTCCCGCTTTTCTACTTCGCCTTCGTGACAGCTTTTGTAAGCCTGGCACGCCTCTTCAGGTTGATCGTGCTCAAGGACAGGACACCGCTCGTGGAGCCGTTCCCTGTTGAAGAGCAAGACATTCCTCTAACCGCGAGCTGATCCCGTGCCGATATTTGTTCTTTTCGCAGGCTTTCTGGTTCTGCTTGCAGCCGAAGTTCCCGTAGCAATCGCGCTGTTCCTGTCGTCCCTGGCCTATATTGACATCTTCACGCCGATGCCGCTGTCAATCGTCGTGCAGCGCATGGCATCCGGCCTGGACAGCTTTCCCCTGATTGCCATTCCACTGTTTGTGCTGGCCGGCAACATTCTGAACGGCGCAGGCATCGCAGCGCGCATCTACGCCTTTGCGGTGGCCCTTGTCGGCCACATCCGGGGCGGTCTGGCGCAGGTCAACATTTTTGGCAGCATGGTCTTTGCCGGTATGTCCGGCGTGGCGCAGGCTGATGCCGCGGGTCTTGGCACCATCGAAATCAAGCATATGAAGCAACACGGCTACAGTGCGCCCTTCGCGGCTGCCTGTACCGCTGCCTCGGCCATTATCGGCCCGGTCATCCCGCCAAGCGTTATCATGGTGGTTTACGCGGTTACGGCGCAGGTTTCGCTAACCAAGCTGTTTCTCGCAGGCATCATTCCCGGCCTGACAATGGGCGTGGCGCTGATGATCCTGGTTTACGTGCTTGCTGCCACGGGTCGCGTTGTTGCGCCAACAGAGCCGCGCGCCAACATTCCGGTAATTGCCATCACGTTCTGGAAAGCACTTCCGGCACTTGTTGCGCCAATCTTCCTGACATCCGGCATGTTGATGGGCTTTGCAACGCCAACCGAGCTGGGTGCCCTCACCGTTCTCTACGCCGTGGTGCTCGGCTTCATCACCAAGGATCTCACGGTTTCTTCGCTGTTCGCACATATTCGTCAAAGCGCGGTAACCTCGGGCATTCTCACGCTCATCATCGCAGCGGCCGTGCCATTCGGCTGGATCATCTCAGTCGGTAACTATGCGTCCGGCCTGCTTGGTTTCTTTGAAGCCATCGGTGCCAACTGGGTTGTCTTCCTGCTCATCGTCAATATTGCGCTTCTGGTCTTCGGCCTGTTCATCGAAACCACCGCCGTGTTGCTGATCGCCACGCCGGCACTGCTGCCACTGGCCGCTGTCTTCGGCATCGACCCGATCCACCTTGGTGTCATCATGATCGTCAATCTTCTGATTGGTGCGATTACACCGCCCATGGGCGTCATCCTGTTCATCTGCCAGCACATCGCGGAAATCCGCTTTTCCGAGATGATCAGGGCGATCCTGCCCTTCTACATTCCGCTCGGCATCATGCTTCTCATCATCACCTATTGGTCCCCGATCGTGATGTGGCTGCCGAACTACTTCTACTAAGCATCGCCAGGCTAAGCTCTATTCAAGGAACTACCAAAATGACCAAAAGCACCGGCATTCTTTCCGGCTACCGTGTACTAGACTGCTCCATTGCCATGGCCGGCCCCTTTGCTGCACAGCGTCTGGGTGATCTCGGTGCTGACGTCGTGAAAATCGAGCCAGTCACCGGCGAGTGGCAGCGCCATGTTTCGGCAGGTGGTGCAAAGGGCAACCGCATCAATGTGTCGTTTCTGTCGCTCAACCGTAACAAACGCTCCCTGGCGATTGACCTCAAGTCGCCAGAGGGCAAAGCGACCCTGATGGATCTGGTCAAGGACGCAGACGTCTTTCTGCAGAACTATCGCCCGGGCGTTGCTGCACGGCTGGGTGTGGACTACGAAACATTGGCCAAGCTCAATCCGCGCCTCGTTTATGTTTCCATGTCCGGCTATGGCGAAAGCGGTCCATATCTGAACCATCCGGGTCAGGACCTTATTTTGCAGGGCATGTCCGGCGCCATGTTGTCGGCAGGCCGTGAAGGTGAAGCGCCAACTGCAGCAGGCCAGTATCTGGTTGATGCTGTTGCCGCCTACACCGCGTTTGAAGGCGCATTGGCGGCATTGCTTCACCGTGAGCGCACGGGCGAAGGCCAGCTTGTTCAGGTGAACATGCTGGATGCCATCACCAATATCCAGATGCAGGAGCTGTCGGTGTTCACCGTGGCGGGCAAGCCACAGGCACGGTCGGCTGAACCTCACGCGCATGTTTACATTCGCGCACCATACGGCGCGTTTGCAACGAGCGATGGCTATATCATCGTGGCGTTTCCGCCGCTGAAGCCGTTTGGCGAAATTATCGGTGAACCGTCCTTCCTGACAATGGACGATGAAACAGACAGCTGGGCACAGCGCGACCATATTTTTGCCCGCACGCGTGAGCGGCTGGTAACAAAAACGTCTGCTGAATGGCTGGCACTCTTTCGCGCTGCCGACATCTGGTGCGGACCAGTCTATGGCTATGACGAGCTGCTCAAGGATGAGCAAATCCTCCACAACAAGACTTTTGTTGAATACGACCATCCGACGGAAGGTCACATCAAGACACCGGGCTTCCCTATCCGCTTTTCCAAAACACCATCACGCATTGAACGTGGCGCGCCGATCACCGGTGAGCACACGCGTGAAGTTCTGGCCGAAGCCGGCTTTTCGGAAGACCGGATTGAAAAGCTTCTGGCAAGCGGCGTTGTTTCGCAGGGAGAACTCTAGGTCATGACCAACGATGTTCTCTTCACCGTTGATGGGCATATCGCCACCATTACGCTGAACCGCCCGCAAAAGCTGAATTCAGTTACGCCGGAAATGTCTGACGCGATTATTGCGGCGGTTGAAACGGTCAATGACAGCGACACAATCCGCTGCGTTATCGTGACGGGTGCAGGCGAGCGCGCTTTCTGCGCGGGTTCCGACATCAAGGAACTGGACACGTATGAAACGCCATGGCAGTTCCGCAACCGGCCGGATTATTGCGATGCCATGCGCAAGCTTTTGAAGCCAAGCATTGCCGCAGTGAACGGTTATGCCTTTGGCGGCGGGCTGGAAACCGCAATGAGCTGCGATATTCGCATTGCGTCCGATAACGCCCAGTTCGCTGCTCCGGAAATCAAGCTGGGCTGGATCGGTGGCGGCGGCATGGCAACATTTCTGGGCCACTCCATTGGCGCGTCCAATGCCGCGTTGATGCTGATGACCGGAGACCCCATTCCTGCGGACAAGGCACTGGCCTGGGGGTTGATCAGCGATGTTGTGCCACAGGCTGATCTTATGACACGGGCGCACTCTATAGCGCAGACCATTGCGTCCCGTGCGCCCATTGCCGCGGAAACTGCCAAGCTCAACCTGCGCGCCGCATTCGCAATGCCGCAGGAAAAGGCCATCGAGTACGAGCGCGACCTGCAAACAATCTGCTTTGCAACGGCCGATGCACTTGAAGGTCGCGCCGCCTTCAAGGAAAAGCGCGCGCCGGTGTTCACCCGGCGTTGATGCCACCCGAAATTCAGCAAGAGACAAGAGTTACGACCATGACCGTGACATTGAAGGGCATGACCTGGAGCCACCCGCGTGGCTACGACCCGATGGTGCGCTGCTCGCAGATCTTTAAAGACAAGACCGGCATTGAGGTGGTCTGGGAAAAGCGCTCGCTTCAGGATTTTGAAAGCTTTCCGGTTGATGAACTGGCAAAGGCATACGACCTGATCGTGATTGACCATCCGCATGTCGGGCAGGTAACGCAGGAAAACTGCCTGCTGCCGCTTGATGTGGCCGGACGCGAAGGCGAACGGGCCGCGCTGAGCAAGGCGACGGTCGGGCAGTCCTATGACAGCTATTTGTGGCAGGGGCGTCAGTGGGCATTTCCCATCGATGCCGCCACGCAGGTTCAGGCCTATCGGCCGGACTTGCTGGCACAGGCACCGACCCGCTGGCAGGAAGTCATGGAGCTGGCCCGCGAAGGCAAAGTGCTTTTGCCACTGCGTGAGCCCCATGCGCTCATGACATTTTATACTCTGGCGGCCAATATCGGCACGCCCTGCTCTACCGAACAGGGCGATCTGATTGCACCGGATGCGGGTGCGAAAGTTTACAATCTGCTGCAGGACCTGGTTGCACATCTGGACCCGGCATGCTTTGCGATGGACCCGATTGATGCCAGTGAGGAAATGGCAAATGCCGAAAGCCAGAGCGCCTGTATTCCTTATACTTACGGCTATGTCAGCTATGCGTGGGAAGGTTTCCGGCCAAAGCGCATAGGTTTTGCCAATATCCCCGCGGTGGGCGAAAACGGCCCGGTTGGCGGTGCTCTTGGCGGAACCGGCATTGCGGTGTCGGCCTATACCAAGCATCCGCAGGCGGCGACTGACTTTGCCTACTGGATTGCCGCGGCAGAGGCGCAAAGCGGGCCTTATGCTGCGGCAGGCGGCCAGCCGGGCAATGCAGAGGCCTGGGAGGCTGATGCGGTGAACACTCCGGCCTGGGACTTTTATCGCAACACGCGTGAGACGCTTGAAGGCTCATTCCTGCGGCCACGGCATGACGGCTACATGGCATTTCAGGTCAAGGCATCGGAACGCATCAGCAGCGGCCTGCGCGCTGGCGAGGCCGCGGATGCGGTTATCGCCGATCTGAATGCTCTTTTCCGCCAGAGCTTCTAACGTCTTACAACCTTGTACCGAGACGGAGCATTTTTGTATCCAACAGAAATGCTTCGTCTCGTTCTCATTTCCTGTTAGCTTTTTTCAAAGCAAACGATGGCTTGCGCCTTTCCGGGCTGCAAAGTGCTGCATGTTTGACAAGTGATTGACGCGCGTCCGACATGCCCTATTTCCAGCGTGTCATGTCAACATTGCCCTCCGCATCGCAAGATATCTCGAGATTGATTACCCGGGTTGCGATGAAGGACCGCGGGGCCTTTGACACGCTTTATCAACGAACCAGCGCGAAACTTTTTGGTGTCTGTCTGCGTGTCTTGTCAGATAGGGCTGAAGCCGAAGAAGCGTTGCAGGAAGTTTTTGTGAAGGTCTGGACCAAGGCCGACCGGTACGCTGTTTCTGACCTAAGCCCTATAACGTGGTTGGTGGCCGTAGCGCGCAACCACTCCATTGACCGCGCGCGCGCGCGCGGCAGGGGTGCTGCGCCAATCGACGAGGCAATGGAAATTGCGGATGATAGTCCTGGACCGGAAGCGCTTGCGATTGCCAGCGGTGAAACCCAGCGAATTTACGTCTGTCTGGACGAGCTTGAGGAAGGCCGTTCTGCTGCCATACAAGGCGCGTATCTGAATGGCGAGAGCTATGCAGAGCTTGCCGAACGGCACAAGGTACCGTTGAACACAATGCGAACCTGGCTCCGGCGCAGTTTGCTGAAATTGAAGGAATGTCTGGAGCGATGACGTCCGACGGCATGAAAGACCCCGAGCGCGAAGGTGACGATATGATCGCCGCCGAATACGTTCTTGGCGTTTTGCCATGGGACGAGCGCCAGGCCATTGAGAAACGCATCAGCGATGACGCGGTTTTTGCGAATCTGGTTCGAAACTGGGAAAGCCGCTTCGCACCCATGAACGGAGCGTTTGAGGACGTAACCCCGCCGGCTTCTGCCAAGGCTGCTCTGGATCAACGGTTATTTGGCTTGGGCGAAAGCTCTTCCGCGCAACGGGGCGGCCTGCTTGAACGGCTGAGTTTCTGGCGCGGCTTGTCCATCGCGGCGATGATCGGCCTGATCGCGCTTGTCGCGATGCCATATCTCAGCCCCACTTTGGACAAAGCGCCTTCCGAGCGCCTGGTGGCTTCTCTTGCAGATCCGGGAAGCGATGTCAGCTATCTGGTTGTCTACGATTCCGGATTGGGCGAGGTGTCGTTGTCACATGTCTCGGGCGATCGCGCTGCCGATCATGATTTCGAGCTCTGGGTGATCGAGGGTGACAGTGCCCCAGTGTCGTTGGGCGTTATCCCGGTCGGCGCCAGTGTTAACGTACCGGTGGCGTCAGGTCACCGTGATCTGATTGGAGCCGGAGCACTGTTTGCAATCAGCCTTGAGCCGGAAGGCGGTTCACCGTCAGGCGAGCCTACAGGCCCCGTTGTTGCTGCGGGCGACCTGCGGACAATCTGACCGATACCGCGCCGAAAGATATTCTCGCGCTCCGGTCGAACTGCATTTCAATATTTTTTTTGACCCGGCTGAAACTTTCCCACCAGCGCTTCCGTAGCTTCTGAAGTTCCCCACAAGGCGGATCAGAATTCAGGAGGAGTACAGCAATGCGCAGGTTAACTTCCATGCTAGCAGCCGGCATTTTTGCGGCATCAGCTTTTACCGGCGTCGCAGTAGCGCAGGACAACCCTAAAGTCGGCGGAGCAGCAATGTTCGCCGATAAGAACATCGTCGAAAATGCGGTTAATTCTGCAGATCACACGACACTTGTTGCGGCAGTCAAGGCGGCCGGCCTGGTGGAAACGCTGTCGGGCCCCGGTCCGTTTACAGTCTTTGCTCCCGTTAACGCAGCATTTGATGCGCTGCCAGCGGGCACCGTTGACACGCTGCTGATGCCAGAGAACAAGGATCAGCTGACCAAAGTGCTGACCTGTCACGTGGTCGGCGCTGAGGCGATGTCAGCCGCTATTGCAAAGATGATTGCGGATGATGGCGGCACCCATACCGTGGATACGGTTGGCGGCTGCAAGCTGCAGGCGAAGATGGACGGCGACAAGATAACGCTGACAGATGAGACCGGTGGCGTTGCCACGGTAACGATTGCCGATGTGAAGCAGTCGAATGGTGTTATCCACGTCATCGACAAAGTGCTGTTGCCAGCCAGCTGAGGCGAGGCAAAAAAACGCCGCTCAGAGACCTTCTGAGCGGCGCTTTATTCAAGCTGACAAAATCAGCGAAGTGTTATTTGACCACCGGCTGACGGGTTGCACGCAGCGCCGACATCAGCGGATCACCCACATCAAGATGCCCTTCAACCAGGTGGCGCGGTGTCAGTGCCAGCCAGTTGTTCAGCGACACATCGCGGTAATGGCTCGTGTGAAACACATTCAGGATGCGCATCGGCTCATCGCCTGTGTTTTCGATATAGTGAGCCAGCGTCTTGGGCACATAGCCAACATCACCCGCCACAAAGTCGAATGTCCGTGCGTTATTGACCGCATCAAACACGGTCATGCGGGCTTTTCCGCTGATGTAGAACTGAATTTCATCGGCATCCGGGTGCCAGTGAATTTCGCGCATGCCGCCCGGCTCCAGATCAATGAACAGAGCGGCGAGATTGGTGACTTCGAAATTGCGGGCATCGACCACGGTGGTAGCACCACCCGGATAGGGTGTCGGTGCGATTGACGCGCCACGGAAAACATATTTGTCGGTGAACGACACTGCACCCAGATCGCGGCGCACCTCTTCCAATGACGGCGGAACCGGCTGACGGAAAATATACTTCTCTGAAGCTGGAATTCCATCAAACGCCTCAACCGGAACGCCGAAGTTTTTGGCCAGCACTTCAAGCGGTGTATGCGCAAACAGTTCGGTGACCAGCAAAGTCTGGTTTTCCGAGAAATTGCCGTCATTGAACACCAGCACAAACTCGGTGCCTTCTTCCAGCCCTTGAATCGCGTGGGGGAAGCCGGCAGGCGCAAGCCACAGATCACCTGGGCCCAGATCTTCCACCAGCGTCTGGCGCTGATCGTCAATCAGGTAAAAACGCACCCTCCCCTTCAGGACATAGGCCCATTCTGCTTCCTTGTGCCAGTGCATTTCGCGCACCACACCTGCTGGCAGACGCATGTTGACAATGGCCAGCTCTTTCAGCGAACCCATTTCACGCTGGGTGACCTCACGTGCCCAACCGCCATCTTCCAGGCGGTTGTGCGCCATGGCAAACGGAAACTTCAGGTTGGGAATACCACCATTATCCGTCGCAGGCGGCAGCAGAATGTCGGGATTTTGCGCTTCAACCGCAGGGTTACGCGGCCCGACAATGTCGGCACCCTTGGTACCACGGATCGGTTGCTTCAAATCAGTCATAATTTTCTCCACGGACTATAAACAGATTCAGCCGATCAGGCCGCCAGGCGTTGGATCTGCTTTTTCTGGGTTGGCGAGCGCCATTGCACCAAGAACAAGGGCGATTGCGGCAGGCAGGAAGATAGCAGCGCCTGCAATGCGCTGATCGATAAGGAAACCAACGGCGCCACCGCCGGCAAAGCCAAGCAACGTCAGGAAAAAGATGCCTGCCCAGCTGAGATTGGATTTGCCGTTGATGCCTGTGCGCGAATACAGGGACTGAACCAGGAAGTTAAACGCCATCTGCACAACAAACGTTACTGCAACTGCGCCAAACAACATGCCCCGATCTTTATGGAAGGCATTGCCCTGCGCTCCGGCAATAAAGCTGATGCCATATGCGATATATTGCGGCTCCAGTGAACCGGCGCGGGCGCTGAAAGCAAGCGCCACAAGTGCAGCAAACATGCCAAACAGAACCACCGGCGTGTAGACTTTTCCCTTGTGCAACATGCTGGTCATCAATGCGCCGCACAGAGCCGAACCAATGCCGAATGCCAGAACGGAGAGGCTGGAGAACGTGAATGCCTCCCAGTCGCCCTGCACAAGCCTGTATCCACTCTGGACCACGTTGCCGGATTGAACAGTCGCAAAGGTCTGGGCATGGGCCAGTGTCCATGCGTTCATCGAGCCCGCCATAACGGCTAACAGAAAGCCTGTCAGCGGCTTTTCCATAAGTGGGTATCGGGTAATTTCCGGATGGACAGCAACGGGGGCAGATTGCATTATACTTGATCCACTTCACGCAACTCAGTTGTCGGTACAATCACTAGTTGCTGGATGGATGTCAATAACACATAAACTTTAATTGAGTTTTATATTACGTATTCCTGCAGTCACTTTAAAACCAAACCAAATTTCAAATTTTGCACTATTGTTATATTTCCGTAAAATTTAATTCAAATACCTGCGGGTAAAAACAGCTTGGCAGCACCGGAATGCAGGCAATTTTTACATAAATATGCTTGAACATCAAGGAATTAGGCCGGCAAACCAATTGGACAAAAATCCAGCATAATTTGCTGCGTAAATCCGGAAAACGTCGCCGAAGATCGCGCCGGAAACGGGAGAACTGTCATGCCAGGCACTGTCACACTTCATCGGGTCATTGCTGCCCGACCGGAAAAAATCTACCGCGCATTTCTGGAACCGGACGCCATTGCCAGTTGGCTGCCACCCTATGGCTTTCTCTGCAGCGTTCACGAGTTGGACGCCCGGGAGGGTGGCAATCACCGAATGTCCTTTCGCAATTTCACTTCGGGCAAAAGCCATGCTTTTGGCGGCACATATCTTCAGCTCGTGCCAAATGAAAAGCTCGTTTACACAGACCGTTTTGACGACCCGTCACTGCCGGGTGAAATGACGGTAACTGTGACCCTGAAAACTGTGTCTGTCGGGACCGAGCTTCACATTGAGCAGGCGAGCATACCAGACCTGATTCCGGTTGAGGCATGCTATCTTGGCTGGCAGGAGTCGCTTCGCAAGCTTGCCAAACTGGTTGAGCCGGATATCAAGGACTGACAAGCGCGCATTGACAGGAAAAGCATCATGACCCACCCCATCACCGTCCAGACCATGGTTGCCGCGCCGATTGAACATGTGTGGAAGGTTTATACCTCACCTGAGGATATCAGGCAGTGGAATGCGGCCTCGGAGGACTGGCACACCACGGCCGCAGATGTAGATCTGCGCGTTGGCGGAACATTCTCATCCCGCATGGAAGCCAAGGATGGCAGCATGGGATTTGACTTTGCCGGGACCTACACGGCAATCAAACAACATGCACTGATTGAGTACACGTTCGGTGACCGCGCTGCGCGGGTGGAGTTTGTGCCTGTGGGTGATGCAGTTCAGGTCACAGTGTCCTTTGATCCTGATGGTGAATACTCGATTGAGCAGCAACAGCAGGGCTGGCAGGCCATTCTCGACAGCTTTGCGCGTTACGCCGAAAAAACCCGGAATGGCCGTTGAGCCAAGGCGCGACAGCCGAGCATCTCCATGAGCCCGGCGTTGAAGCTAGCCAGGGTTGCGGCCGCCAAGGCCCTGCGGCACCCTTGCACCCAGATCAGAGGCCCGTTGCACCAGGCCCTGCACAAACATCGAAGGCAGTAACAACCCTTGATCTTCTGCATCGCGGCGGCGCTCAAGGCCTTTCTGGCCCGGCAGACGAACCGCTCCGGCATCGGGGTGGGCTCTTGACGCCAGGCATTGGGCCGCAATTGCCGACGAGCGGTCCGTGAACGCGTCAGCCCCAGCAAAGAATTCCGGCGAGAAAACCTGAATATAGGTTGTGGCTCCCCACTGCGTTTCCGCAATGCCGCGCCCATAGCCTGCAAGCCCTTGTGACAGGCACTCGACCATCAGGGCCATGTTGTAACCCTTGTGACCATGATCCTGCCCGCCACTGGGCAGCAGCGTTCCCTTTGGTTCACGCGTCAGCACGCCGGGGTCGTCCGTCAGGTTGCCCTCATGGTCCTGCAACCATTGTCCCCGCATGCGTTGGCCCGCCTTTGCCAGACGCCCGGTCATGGCGTTTGTGGTAATTGACGTCGACATGTCGATGAGGATCGGGTCTGCTTTTGTCGGGATGCCCAGGGCTATCGGATCTGGAGTGAAAACCGGATCAAGCCCGCCAAACGGCGCCACCGATGCCAGAGACGGATCTGATGATGTGATCATGGGCACCAGTCCACGATCTGTCATGCGGGGCAGATATGCCTGAAGACAGGCGATATGGTGGCTGCGGCGGATTGCTACTGCGCCCAGGCCAAACTGTTCTGCCCTCTGCGCGGCAAATTCCAGCCCACGCAAAGTCAGCCAAACGCCACTCAGCCACAGGCCATCCCATACGGCAACGGCGCCCCTGTCACTCACTATCTCATAATTGCCGGTGGCGCGCATGCGTCCGGCGGCCAGCTCATCAAGATAGGCTGGCAGCAATTGAAGCCCGTGGGTGTCATGTCCCATCATATCCGCTTCGAGCAATATGTCGGCGACTTCAATGGCACGATCTTCCGGCATTCCGGAACACTCCAGAAGCGCAGCGGCAAGTGCCGCCAGATCACGCGGATTATAACGGTTCATGGAGACCTCTGTGGGAAATTGCATGTTAAAACTTCAGGCGCTGTCGATCATGGGCGGGGCCTGGCGGTGAAACTCTGTCACAGCCTGAAGATCGCGCCCCAGTCGCAACAGCGTGGTTTCATCAAAATATCGGCCGATCAGTTGCAAACCGATCGGCAGTCCTGACTTTGAAAATCCATTCGGGAGGCTGAGCGTGGGCGAGCCGGTCAGATTGGTTGGAAACACATTGCGCCAGATGGCATCCAGCGCCGGGGTGGCCTCACCGTTCACCACCACCTGCGTGGCGCCTATCAAAGGCGCGACAATGGGCACCGTCGGAGTGGCAATCACATCCACGTTCTGAAAAGCAGTGGCAAAATCCTTGCAGATGAGGCCACGGACTCGCTGCCCCAACAGATAATCGCTGGCCAAGATGGTCAGCCCGGCCAGAAGTTCACGCCGCACATTTGGCGAGTAATCCTCAGCCTGTCGCTTCAGACGATCCCGATGGTAGGCCGAAGCCTCCGAACCCAGAATAGCCAGTTCTGCGCCCAAGGCATATTTCATGCTGGGCAGGGAAACCGGATGAACCTTGCAGCCAATCGACTGCAGGCACTCCAGAGACGCATCAAAGGCAGCATGGACTTCCACATCGACCAGATCGAGAAAGTAATCCTGCGGTACGCCAATTCTCAAGGGCCCGGCAGGCTGGTTCATCAGGGCGCTGTATTGTTGCACCGGCCTGTCGACTGAACCGCTGTCCCGCGCATCAAACCCTGCCATCGCCTCAAGCAGGAATGCCAGATCATCGACACTGCGCGCCATTGGTCCCGCATGATCAAGCGACCAGGCAAGCGATAACACGCCGCGGCGGCTGACCAGGCCATAAGTGGGCTTCAATCCCGAAACGCCGCACAATGCGCTCGGCGTGCGGATAGAGCCACCAGTGTCGCTTCCCGTCGCGCCCATGCACATTCCCGCAGCAAGTGCTATCGCAGAACCGCCACTGGAACCGCCCGGCACGTGATCCGGGTTCCATGGATTTCGCGACGGCCCGGCATATTCGTTGTTGGTTGTGGGGCCGAAGGCAAACTCATGTGTCTGAGATTTTCCGACAACCAGCGCACCGGATGAGCGCAGCCGGGCTACGGCCTCTGCATCAACTCCGGTGTGGTGGTCGGCAAGCACCTTGGAGCTTGCAGTGGTTGGCAGGTCTTTTGTGCCGAACACATCCTTTATGGCGATCGGAATGCCCGCCAGCGGTCCAACCGCTTCACCCGTTGCAAGGCGCCGGTCAATCTTATCGGCCGCCGTCAGCAGGCCGTCGCTGTCAGCCCGTGCGGCAAAAACATTCAGTTCACAAGCGTGCCGATCCGCAGCAACAATCGCGGCCTCCATGAGGTCCCGCGCCTTCAAACTGCCCTGGCGCAATCGTGTTTGCGCCTCACGGATACTCAGTGCGGCACGCATGATCACGCCTCCACCCGGAATATGAAAGCAGGTTCCAGATCGCTCACGTCAACTTCGTCCATCGTCCGGATTGCGCGAACTATGCCGGCAATCACAGGCTCCGCTTCCTGCAGTCGGTCAGCGGCAAGAGGAAAGCCACCCACCTCACGCAGCATCGCGTCGCACGCGGTGAGAAGCGCGCTCGCAGACACATCATCCTTTGCCATTGGCTTCCCCCTTTTCGACAGTGCCCGAGTGGCGCGAAAACAGCTTCTGCAGGCTGCCGAACTGGACCCGGCCGATGGCAAGCACCAGAATGAGTGTCAGGCCCCAGGCGAAGTCCCTGAGGAAGTTGCTGCCGCTGGCCTGAAGGATGAGGTTCAGGCCCGTGGAAAGCAGCTGCAGAATGATCACCGAGAAGATGACCCCCAGAATTTTGCCGACGCCACCCAGAGGTGAAATGCCACCGAGCACAGAAACAAGGATGGCCAGCAGAACATAGGAAGATCCGAAATCGACATTGGCCGAATTCGTAACGCTCAGATTGACAATGCCGGCCAGCCCCGACAGCGCACCGCTGATCGCATAAACAATCAGAAGCAGCTTGCGTGTGTTGATGCCGGAATAGCGGGCGGCCGTTGGATTTGCGCCATAAAGATAGAGGTTGAACCCCAGGCGGCGGCCGTGCAGCATTGCGGCAAGGCCCAACGCTATCAGCACAAACACGATGGCAGGAAATGGAATGCCCAGAAAAGCACCACGCCCGATGTTGGCCAGTGAGGCAATTCCGAAAAGCGTGCTGCCACCGGTGATGACGGTGCCAAAGCCGATGAACAGCGTCATCGTGCCCAGCGTGGCAAGAATGGGCGAATAGCCAAGGACCGCGATCAGAAATCCGTTGAAGAGCCCGCACAACAGCCCCACCACCAGCCCGACAACCAGGGCAAACACGGCAAGAAGTTCCGGCGGCAAACCGAGGTTGCTGCCGACAGAGGCGCTGAGGAAACTGGCGGCGACAATCGAGGCCAGATTTGCAACAGCGTTGATGGAGAGATCAATACCACCTGTCAGCAAAGTCAGCGCCACGGCCAGTGAAAGCAGACCGATAACACTGATCTGAAGCAGCATCGACTGCAGGTTCTGCGCGCTCAGAAATATGTCCGGTCGGGCGAAACCCAAAGCCGCGAACACGGCAACTGCAGCAAAGAACAGCACGATCACATGCGTGTCGATGAAGTCTGGAAGCACACTGGCGCGCCGGGAACGATCCGTTGTTGTCATGATTGTGCTCCCTGCATGCGCCGCACCAGCATTGGCAAACCAATAGCGATCAGCAGCAGCGTGCCGATTGCAACTTTTTGCCACACCGTGGAAACGCCCAGCGCGATCAGGCTGCTGTTGGTTGTGACAATCAGGAAAACGCCCAGAAGGACTCCGACTACACTTCCTCTGCCGCCGGTGATTGCAGCGCCGCCAATAACAACGGCAGCAATAACATCCAGCTCGCCGCCCACAAGAGTTTGCGGGTTGGCAAGGCGGATGATGCCCCCCGCAATCAACCCGGCAATTCCGGCAAGTGTGCCGGCGGCCGTGTAAGCCAGCGTTTCAATTTTCAGAACACTGATGCCCATTCGCTGCGCCGCGCTGCGATTGCCACCTATGGCATAGAGACTGCGCCCCACCGTGGTGTGGCGCATGATGAAATGCACCAGCAAAGCAATGACCAGAAGAATGATGACCGACACATGCAGGCCCACGCGGGCGCCGTTTTCGGCAGTCAGCGTCAGAACATTGGTGCGGGAAAAATCCACCATTCCCGATGGCACTCTTCGGATTGTATCGGTGCCAACGAAATAAAGCAGAAAGCCGCGGAACAGGCTTGTCGTCCCCAGTGTGATGATCAACGACGGGGCCTTGAGCCAGGCCACCAGAACACCATTGATCGTGCCCAGCAGCATGCCGATCAGCCCTGCCATGCCAAACAGCAGCCAGATCGACAGATCGGGGAAAAACGCATTGGCTATGACAACCGTGCCGTACATGGCAACGATTGCAATTGCGGCAAAGGAAACATCCAGCCCGCCGATAACGAGTATGACGAAAAAGCCAATCGCAAACAGCCCGACGACCGTGCTGCTTTTCAACATGGAAAACAGATTGAACAGCGTGAGGAAACCGGGATTGATCAGGTTGATGAGCGCAATCATACCAACCACGACCAGCAGCAGAATTGTCTCATGGCGCATGAGGAGGCGGGGCAAGGTCATGAGTGCGTCTCGTTTATAATGTCCAGGATTTCCAGTTCCGGGGTTTCCGGAATCTGGCGCTCGGCAACAATGCGGCCGTTGCGCAGCACCAGAATGCGGTCGCACAATTGCATCAGCTCCGGCAGATCATCGGAAATGACGATGACGCCGAGCCCATCATTTGCAAGCTCGACAACGACCTCGTGCAGATCGCTCTTGGAGCCGACATCAACGCCGACAGACGGACGGTTCAAAATCAGAATGGAAGGATTGCTCGCAAGCCATTTGGCCAGAACGACGCGTTGCTGGTTTCCACCAGACAGGCTGCTGACCGGCGCCTTGTCCGATGCGGCCTTGATCGTCAGCCTGTCAATCCAGTGATAGGCTTCTTTCGATTTGCGCGCACCTGTCAGCCAGCCGAACCGATCGGTCAATCTTTCAACGGCGCGAACCACAATATTGTCGCGAATTGAGAAATTGAGGAAAAGCCCCTCACTCAGCCGATCCTCTGGCACATAGGCTATCCGGGCCGCAAGCGCATCTGCAACAGACCCTATTGCTGTAGCTTGTCCATCGACTTTCAGCGAACCTGCCTGCGCTGGTGCAATGCCGAAGATGGATTTGGCCAGCGCGGTTCGTCCGGCTCCCATAAGGCCTGCCAGCCCCAGAATCTCGCCGGGCTGCAGAGAAAATCCGATATGCTCATATTGGCCGGCGCGAGAGAGGCCGGAAACTTCCAGCCGCGGCGTGGATACCGCGGCAACCGGCCCCCGCTCGTAACGCTTTGCGGAAATCTCTCTGCCAGTCATGGCGCGCTGTATGTCAGCCTCGTTCAACTGAGAAAGCGGCGCCGACAGATGCACCTTCCCATTGCGCAGGACCACGGCGCGCTCGGCAATTTCCGACACTTCCTGAAGCTTATGGCTGACAAAAATAAAGCCCATCCCATTCGCAGCCAGACGGCGGATCAACGTAAAAAGCTGCTCCACCTCCCGGTGCGTCAGGGCGGTTGTCGGCTCATCCATGATCAACAGACGCGCTTTGTGTGCCAGCGCACGGGCGATGGCTACCACCTGCTTATGCGCAACCGACAGCTCTTCCAGATCGCGATCCAGATCGATGTCCACCTTCATATCGGCAAGCACTTCGCGGGCAAGAGCCATACCCTCCCGGCGCGCAACAATACGCCTGCCCTGGCTGATCTGCCGTGGCAGCCAGATATTCTCACCTGCGGTCAGATTGGGCAGCGGCGCAAAATCCTGGTAAATAATCTGCACACCTGCATCAATGCGATCGGAGGGCGGGCGCTGTGTCCAGTCCACGCCATCAATAAAGATGCCGCCGGAATCGGGACGCTCGATGCCGGCGATCGCGCGGATGAGAGTTGATTTTCCCGAACCGTTTTCACCTGCGAGTGAGATCACCTCTCCGGCAGCCACGTCCAGACTGACGCCGGAAAGTGCGCGAATTCCACCATAATTTTTGACGATGTCCACAACGCGCAACAGAGGCGCTCTGCCGGCATGCCCGGAATGTCTATCTGCTTCGATCATAGGATCCGCCACGCGCGAAGTTCGGTCTCATACAGACGACACCGGGCAGCCATGCCCGGCATCGGTGTGGTGTCGGAATGCGATCAGAAATCGTACTCATCCATGTTTTCGGCGGTGACATCGACCCACGCAGCGCCGTAAACCACGTCATCCACCACGGTCACGCTTTCGTAGCCGACGATACCCAGATCATCGCCTGTCTCAATCGGTTCGTTGTTGATCTTGCGAAGCGCGGCAACCATCATTGCCTGTCCCGCAAGCTTGGGATCCCAGAAACTGATGACATCGACAGCGCCGGTTTCCAGAAGATCACGCGTCAGCGACACCAGACTGGTGCTCACAACAGTGGTGCGTTCTTCAAGGCCCGCTTCCTCAACTGCTTGGCCGATTCCGATCGGGTCATTTGACGACGAACCCTGAAAACCCTTGATGTTCGGATAGGCGGCCAGCAACTCAAGTGTCTTGCGATAGGCGGTGGCTGCGTCCTCACCCGTTTCGTTGCGATCTCCCACCAATGTCATGTTGGGGTATTTTTCTTTTTGATGCGCAATGGCAGCATCAACCCAGATATTCTGCGAAACATTGGTCAACCGACCGACAAAGACGGCATACTCGCCCTCTTCGCCCATGCCTGCCGCCAGCTGATCCATCAGATGAACGCCGTAGGCCGCGTTGTCGAATGCTTCAATGTCGTAATCCTTTGTCGGCTGGGTCTCGCCTTCATGGGTTACGACGACAATGCCCTTTTCGCGGGCTTTGGCGATGACAGGCTCAAGCGTCTGCGGCGAAATCGGAACAATGCCCAGCGCATCAACATTCTGCGCCACCAGATCTTCGATCAACTGTGCCTGAAGCGCTGCATCGGCTTGCGAAACGCCCTGCATGAAGACGCGGATACCTGGATTTTCGGCGGCGAATTCAACGAGCCCTTCTTCCAGACGGCTCCACCATGGATCGCCTGCCACCTTGACCACGACGGCAAAGGTTTTTTCTTCCTGCGCCTGCGCAGGCAAGACAGCCAGGCAGGTTGCCATTGCCACGCCTGTGACCAGCAAAGTGCGAAGTTTACGAATGTGATTGCGCATAACGACCTCCATTTTGAGATTAACTGCCATGATCCGGCACCCATTTCAGAATGCCCTCAGCAACCGCAACAACCGTATCCTCTTGGTTTGTAACGGTAATTTCTCCGTAGCTTCGCGCCCGTTCCGGCTCCACGCGGCTGATGCGATATTGAACTGTCACCGTATCTCCGATGAAGACAGGCGCCACAAAGCGAATGCGCTCATAGCCCAGGGCAACGGCTGTAACCGAGCCTCTTGCACCCGCGCCAAATGTTTCAATCATGCGGGTCGAGCAGGTGGACATGAAGCCCACAAGCAAAGCGCCGTGAACAACGCGCCTGCCAAATCGGGATTTGGCCATGACCTGTTCATTGACATGGTTGGAAGACAGATCACCGGTGATCCCGGCAAACAGATACACGTCAGATTCACCCACGGTTTTTGAAAACGACACCGCGTCACCGACGGAAACGTAAAAGGACCTGGCCTCACTCATGCCGCGTCATCCGGCGTGAAAACAACATTGTTTCGAATAAGGTCGGCGACTTCGCTGCCGTCGAAACCTGCATTCTCCAGCACGCTTCGTGTGTCGGCCCCCGCCGACAGCGCCATAGTCCTGATGCCCGGTACTTCACCATTGTAGCTGACAGGATGGCTGACCAGGGTCGCCTGAGCATCATTCACCGGCATCGTCTGAAACGCGCCATTGTGCGCAGCCTGCGGGTTTGCGGCCAGATCCTCGTAGTCTTCAACCCGGGCAAACCAGATGCCGCCGCTGTCCAGAGCTTCAGACAGCGCATCAAAAGACCACTCTCTCAAAACGTCGGCGGTTTCAGACGCGATGATATCGCGCTCGACAAACGGATCCAGATCGACAAGCGCTTTCAGCCGGTCGCTGTTCAACGCGTCTGCAAGGGCTTCAACCTTGGTCATCGACAGTGCAACGAAGGCATCCTTCACCGCGTAAACGCCATAGGGCGCTTCATGATACCATGTTGCCAGATGTGGATCCCGGGGCATGCTTCGGGAACCGAGCCCGGCGGCATGGTAAGTCACAATGGATTCATTCTGCAGATCGATCGCCGCGGAAAACAGGCTGGATTCAACACGCGTTCCAAGGCCGGTTGCCTGCCATTTTGCATAGGCCCCCGTGATGGAAAGCGCCATGAGCGCGGCTCCGTGCTGATCCACTGCGGCAAGGCCGACAGGCACAGGCACCCGACCATCCCCGGTTGCACGGGCAAGCCCGGACATTGCCTGAACCAACAGGTCCTGCCCCGGGCGGCGGACCAGCGGGCCGGTACTGCCGAACCCCGAGGCAGAGGCGTAGATGATGTCAGGTTTGCGGGCTTTGACCTGCTCGTAACCAAGCCCCAGCCTGTCCAATGTTCCCGGCCGGTAATTTTCCGCCAGCACATGTGTCCGGCCAATCAGGCGATGCACAACATCGGTCGCTTCAGGGTGCTTGAGATCCACCGCGATACTGAGAACATTGCGGTTACCGGCAAGGTATAGTGCGCTGACACCGCCGACACGCGCAGTTCCTGCACCGGCCCAATGCCGCTCAAAGGCACCCTTGGGCGGTTCAATCTTTATGACCTCTGCCCCCATATCGGCCAGATACTGCATCGCCGCCGGGCCCTGCAGGTAGTGGCAGAAATTGAGAACGCGCATGCCTTCCAGAATCAAAATTTTATTCCCCTGCCAAATTCCCTGCCAAAATCAGGAAGATCATTCGCCTTGCCTGAAATCGGTTTCAGGCTATACTGATATGCTTGTGTACGCCCTGTCAAGCGCAGTTTCGGCAACTCGAACGGAAGAGATAGATGAACAGCGGATATATCACCCAAGCACTTGATTTAATTTCAGAAAAGACGCTGGAAGACGAATTTTCGATAGGCTCGTCATTCCCTTATGTCACCGCTCCTTCGGGCGAATGGACTCTGATGCCGGCCAGCCTTTCGGCGGGCTACTCAAAGGACGGATGGAGCCATGGAAACTGGTTTTCAGGCTTCTGGATAGGACTTCTGGTTGCCGGATCTGTCCATAAAGGTGATAAATCCCTTATAAACCTTGCCAGAGAGCGCTTTCAGATGGTTGCGCCCAGAGCAACTGATGGCAACACGCACGACATCGGCTTTTTATTCTGGAGCAGCGCCGTTCCGCTTTATAACGCAACGGGAGAAAGCCGTTTTGCAGACGTGGCAGTGCAGGCAGCGAACCATCTGCGAGCCCGGCTCGTAACCACGCATAACGGCGCCTATATTTCATCATGGGGGCCACTGACCGACCCGCGCGGCCGTTGCAGCTCCGCAATCGACACAATGGCCAATCTCTCGCTTCTGTATTGGGCAGCGAATTATGCTGGCGATGCCAGCTTTCGACTGGCCGCAGAAGCCCATGCCCGAATGACCCGCACCTCATTCATCCGGCCGGACAACTCGACCTATCATGCGGTTGAATACGATCTGCCGTCTGGCAAGCGCTCTCGTGGCTATACATTTCAAGGCTATAGCGACGAGTCTGCCTGGACTCGCGGACAGGGCTGGGCAATTTACGGCTATGCAGAAACGGCTGCGGCAACGGGAAAGATAGAGTATCTTGAACTGGCCGAGCAGTTGGCTGCCTATTATCTCAACCGTCTCGGCAATGATCCGGTGCCGTTCTGGGATTTTGACGACCCCGCCATTCCCCATGCACCGCGGGATTCTGCAACTGCGGCCATTGTTGCAGCGGCATTTCTGAACATGGCCGACATGCATCCCGACAGAGAAAAAGCCGCCTATTGGAAAGGCGAGGCCGAAAAAATGCTGGCCGCGCTTTGCGCCGGCTATCTGGCCACTGAGCCACAGCATCGCGGGATACTGAAACACGGCTGCTATTCCAAGCCGCACAATATCGGCCCCGATAGCGCCGTTCTCTTCGGCGACTATTATTTCGCTGAGGCCCTTATGCGCCTGAAAGCTCCCGGAAAATTCCACAATGCATGGGGCACTTCAGCTCTTGCGGGCTGAACGTGGAGCCGCGGTAGAGCCACGAACAATGATTTGAGCGGGCAGCTTGGTTGTCAAAGGCGGCGGCCGCCCGTTCAGTGTTGCCACGAGATGGTCGGCGGCCAGACGGCCTATCACCGCAGCCGGAACGTTGACCGTTGTCAGCGGCGGATCGGTGTGCATCGAGATATCGACGTCATCATAACCAGTGATGGAGATATCACGAGGCACGGACAATCCCAGATACTTGCATTCGGCCAGCGCTCCGATGGCAAAGGCATCTGAACTGCAAATCACCGCGGTGATTGCCGGATCCGCTGTAATCAACCGCTTGAACGCTGTACGGCCATGGGCCACCGAATACGGCACTTCTGCAATTCTGTGCGCAGCAAGGGGAATATCTGCCGCTTCGAAAGCTGCAAAAACGCCCTGCCGGCGCGCTTGCTGACGGTCATTATGCGCCGGATAGACGGTGATCACGCCAAATTCCCGGTGCCCGAGATCCAGCAGCATCTGAAGCACCTGGTGCATTGCTTCCGCATTATCAATGCCAATGGCCGGAACTGAAAATTGCGACTCACTGACATAGGTTGTCACCAATGGCACCTGGTATTGCCGGGCCAGCGCCAGCGCTTCAGCGCTCATTCGGTCACCCACCAGCACCAGACCGTCAACCCCGCGTTCCAGAAGAACCTTTATCTCTTCCAGTTCCCGCTCCGGGTCGTATTCGGCATTGGCGATCAGCAGCGTGTAATTGTATTCGCGCAATCGCTTCTGCAGGGCAACGGTACCATTGGCAAAGATTGTCATACCCAAGGTTGGTATGATGGCGCCAATCGTGTTGCTGCGTCCCAGGCTCAGCGCGCGGGCCATGGCATCCGGTGCATAGCCAAGTTCGGCTATGGCACGCCGGACCTTTGCCTGCAGGTCAGGGCGCACAATATCCGGATGGTTGAGAACTCGGGAGACTGTTGCCGGTGATACGCCCGCAGCTTTGGCCACGTCACTCAATTTCGATCGCCTGGGAAGTGCCTTGCTGTTCATGTTCTGACCTTTCGGCCATACCTCCCGATAGAGACCACCTTTAAAGCAGGAGCATATCAACATCGAAACATGTTTGATGAAACCGCTTGCAGTGCTGTTTAAAGCATTTTGCGCAGAAGCAGATAGCGGTTTTGCAGATAAATCTGACCCGAAGTGAAAAGATGAAGCCGTTCGCGCACTGAAAAAATCAGGTGCTGACAGGTCCGGACGGTGCGTCAGGCCAGATTGCGCGCGTGCGCGTTTCGAAATGCGGGTATGGAAAAACAATGCTCTGACAGAGCTTTGAATGAAGGATAGGGGCTTAAATCCAGTGAAAACAGCTCCGCGCTCATGGCATGACCCGCGATGCAGATATCTGCGATGCCTGGGCTGTTGCCCAGAGCAAAGGGTTGCGGTGGCCTCTGCTTCAACATCCGCTCATAATCGCCCATTCCCTCGCCAATCCAATGCCGAACCCATCGGGTCACGGTTTCTTCATCGGCGCCAAACTCTTGCGCCAGATGTTTGCGAACGCGCGGCACCATCAGGGGATGGGTATCGGCCACCGTCACCAGCGCAAGGGTGCGGGCATAGGCCCGCTCTCTGGCTGTGTCTGGCATCAAAGGCGGTTCCGGATAAACTTCGTCCAGATATTCCATTATGGCAAGAGATTGCGTGAGGGTGAAACCATCCTCCTCCACCAATGCGGGCACGGCATGGGCGGTATTCAACTGCTCAAAACTGCTGTCGAACTGTTCACCCTGCAGAATATCGACCGAAACTTCCTCATAGCCCAGGTTCTTCAGATTGAGCGCCGCACGCACCCGGAAAGAGGCAATGGACCGCCAAAAACCATACATGCGACGCGTCATGGTGTTTCCCCTGTCTACAGGCCAAGCAACCGCCGGGCATTACCTCCGCAAATAGCCTCTTTAACGTCATCGTCCAGCGCCGCACCCATGACATGCCCAACGGGGTCACTTTCAGCCATGTCAAATGGATAGTCGGTTCCCATCAACACGTGGTCCGCACCAATGGTTCGCACCAGTGCTTCCAACTGTTCGTTGGAAAACACCACGGTGTCAAAATACATGCGCTTGAGGTAGGTGGTCGGCGCTTGCGGCACGACCTTGACATCGGACCTTGCATTCCAGGCATGGTCCATGCGGGCGGAATAACCGCCAAGATAGCCGCCGCCATGCACCACAATGACCTTCAGTTTGGGGTAGCGCTCCATCACACCATCAAAAATCAGGTCACTGATTGCCAGCGTGGTTTCCAGCGGATTGCCGATAACATTGTTGAAATAGTGCCGGGCCAGCCGTCGCCCCTCTGTAAAGCCGTTTGGATGCAGCAGAACCACCGCTCCAAGCTCCTCAGCCTTGGCCCAGAATGGTGCATAGGCCGGGTCGGAGATCTCGTTTCCGGCGACATTCGTCAGAATCTGCACACCCTTGTGGCCTAGCTTCATGACATATTCCAGCTCTTCGGCAGCCAGATCGCCATCCTGCAAAGTCACAGTGCCCAGTGCTGTAAACCGGTCCGGATACCGGCTGACATATTCCGCAAGGCCCTCATTGACCACGCGGGCCGCTTTACTGGCAATGTCGGCCCGTACGGTGGTGAAGCATTGGCCGGGCGGCGGCATGATAAGCTGCATGTCAACACCCGCAGCATCCATGTCTGCAAGGCGTGCTTCATACTGCGTCATATTTGGTCCGCGGTCCCGCTCCTGCATCTGGTTGACAGCAGTCGTTACCTCGGAACTGAAATGCGCCAGTGGTATGGTGGCCAGATCCAGATGCCCTTCAACAATCTTGTTTGCGGCGGGAATGGCCACATGCGAGTGAATGTCGATGGTCTGCCCTTTTGGCCGGGCAGTTTTGACATGGCGACGACCGGCGGTCTCGCCGTAAGAATTCCAAATATCAGTCATTGAATGTTCAACCCTTGAATCAGGCGTCTGGATGCGCCGTGGTGCTGCTGGAAATCTTCGGACGTGTGGATCTAGTTCAGTCTCAGATCGCGCATTTCGGCTTCGAACCAGTCAAACGGCTCGTTGCTCATGTTCACTGTGACGGCCTTGGTGTGGAAATAGTGGTCGAAAGACTCCTGCCCGAATTCACGCCCGGTTCCCGACGCCTTGACCCCGCCCCATGGTGCGGCGATGTCCACTCGATGGTGGTCGTTTATCCAGATAATGCCGGCCTCAAGCTGCGAGGCCAGGCGGTGCGCCCGTGCAATATTCTGAGTGCGGACAGCGGCCGCCAAACCATATTCGGAATCATTGGCAATGCGCAAAGCTTCCTCTTCCGTGTCGAAAGGCAGCACAACGGTGAACGGCCCGAAAACTTCTTCTCGGGCAATGCGCATTTCAGGCTTGACGTCGGCAAAAACCGTCGGCTCCACGTAAAAGCCGGCTGAATTGTGCATGCTCTGCGGAATGCCGCCGCCAGCCACCAGTCTGGCGCCCTCGTCCAGGCCGATTTTCACAAAATCCAACACCCGGGTGCGCTGTCTTTCAGAAATGACCGGCCCCATATGGGTGTTGCGGTCAAACGGGTCGCCAACGCGCAGCGACTTTGCCTTGGCGGCAAGTTTTTCAACAAATTCATCGTAGACAGTGCGCTGGACAAGATGCCGCGAAGCGCAGACACAGGTCTGCCCCGCACCGATGAAAGCGCCAAAGGCGGCGTAGTCCACCGCCTGATTGACATCAAAATCATCAAAGACCAGCACCGGGGCCTTGCCCCCCAGTTCCAATGTCTGATGCGCAAAGTTGCGCGCCGCGGCAGCACCGGCCAGACGGCCGGATTCCGTGCCACCCGTCAGCACCAGTTTGTTGATGTCCGGATGGCCTGACAGAGCCTTGCCCGTTGTTGCGCCAAAGCCGGTTACGACATTGAACACGCCATCGGGCAAACCGGCTTCCGTGCATATTTCAGCAATGCGCAGCGTCGTCAGCGGCGTGTACTCCGAAGGCTTGACCACGGTTGTGCAACCCGACGCGAAAGTGGGTGCGAGATTGCGCGATACAATAAACAGCGGGTGGTTGAATGGCGTTACGTTCGCCACCACTCCAACGGGTTGGCGCAGTGTATAGGACAGGTAATTGCCATCAACCGGAATAACGGCATCGCGGCGCGACAGCGCAAGCCCGGCATTGTAACGAAACAGGTCCGGCAGCTTGGCAAGCTGGGCGCGGGTTTCCCGCGTGGGTCGGCCATTGTTCAGCGATTCCAGCGTGGCAAGCTCATCCAGATATTTTTCCAGAAGATCGCCGATCTTGTGCACAAGATTGGCCCTGCTGCGGAGCGACATGTCCCGCCAGTCCGGATTTTCAAAGGCACGCCTGGCGCTTTGGATTGCCATGTCCACATCGTCGTCTGTGGCGTGGACTGTATGGGCAATGATATCTCCGGTGCCGGGCGCATAAATTGCAAATGTTTCCCGATCTCCGACGGGCTGTTCCCTGCCATCAATGTACAGACCGCGCACCGGCGGGGATGCATGGGAATGGAGATTGGCGGAAATTGCTTCACTCATATGAGGGACTCCCGGCATGAAGTTGCAATGTGGCGTTTGAACAGATGCACGTGACAGCGAACCGCCTGGCCTGGCGCAGGTATTGGAAAATCAATGAATTCAACGGAATGCATTTATCTATGTCAGGCATTGCATTGAGGGTCTGATGCCGCGGATTGGGCTTGGATTGAATGTCTACCGGCACGGCATGCACAAAAGCAGCAATGGCGTGGTGTTGCCGATAGCTGCGTCGTCACCCGCGGCCGGTTTCAGCCGACATCACGTGGAAACCGGCAAATCGCATTCGCGATTTCGCAAAAGCCTGCGCGTTGCTCATGACACTCACTGATCCCCCCAAGACGTTTTCGTCTTTCTTGACCAGGCAAACACAAGTTCTTCGCAATATCCTCAATCCGCGAAACCGGCGCTACCTGATATCTCAGAGGCTATTACCAGCTATTTTTTGTGTCAACGAGAAATCCACATGGTACGCGCTTCCAAACTTATCCGCAGGTGTGTCTGCGGCTGTCAGGAAGGCAGGAAACGACTGGCAATTTCATTATATTTCAATAGCTTAAAACGACAATTCCTAAACTTGGTGTCAGCTGTGCGCTGGAAAAAATAAATAATCCATCGATAAATAATACGTGCTTCGCGCCTGCAGTTCCCGCCTCGTGGTACACTAGGCGGCTGACAGATTGCGAGAATTGACCAGCGCTTAGTGAAATTCGGGCAGCCGCATCCTGGTTTCAATCTTTATCGTGTGGTCAAATTTTATCGCTTCACGCCAACTAATGTTTCAGCTTCAGCAAACCGACGCGCGAGTTGCATCAGCATGCGACGCTGCTGAGGTGTCACGGTTTCCATTGCATGCGTCCAGAGCACAAGATTTGCCTCCTCTCCGACAGAGTGTTGCCGGACTGCCGAATTGAATTGTTCCATCCACGGGGCAAGGTGGCGCATATAATCATCAACGAGGCCGGTGATTTCCGTATCGGCGCTGTCGGGACCAAGTCGATCGAAACGTTGGCCCAGATCCAGCACAATGGACGCAAGGTCAGGTGATGCCAGACGTTGATAAAGCTCAACCAGTTCCGGCCGCCCGCCCTCTTCGATGAAGTGTTCAATCAGCGCGGACTGCTCGCGCCCCAGATGATTGGAACGCTCTGCCCGGCCGACTTCCAGCGGCATAAGCGCTGCAGCCATGTCGGGTTCAACGTTCAGTGGCCCTTCCGTCGTGCGCACGGCTGCCACAACCCTTCGCTGCTCCTGTAATTTTTCAATCTGATGCACTAGCGAAACGTCCAGCGCCTCAATCATTTCCGAAGTCAGCTCGCCATTTTCGCCAAGCAATGGCGGCAACGCACTGAGAGGCAGCCCGATGGCGGTCAGCCGCCTGATGCGAAGCAGGCGCACCAGATGTTGAATGGAATAATTGCGGTAGCCATTGCTGTCACGCGGCGGCTCCACCATCAGCCCGATCTGATGGTAGTGGCGAAGGGTGCGGACGGTGACACCCGCGCGTGCCGCGATATCCTTGCTTTGCATTGCCGCCCCTAAGCCTGGTGCGGAATTTTCCGCCCCGCTGTTGCTGCATCGACAGACGCTTGCGCGCCCAAGTGTCGTGCCAGGAAGTCTTCAATGGCCCTGTAGAGTTCATAATTGCTGTCCTGATTTATAAACCAGTGGCCCTCTTTTTCATTCAGCAAAAACTCGACGTCATTGCCGCGCGCCTTCAGCGTTTTGACCACAAGCTCGGCATGGCTCAGCGCGACACGCACATCCTGTGCGCCATGAACAACCATCAGTGGGCATTTAATCCGGTCCAGCCGACTGACAGGCGACTTGGCCAGCATTCTGGCGTTTTCTTCCGGGATATCAGGATCACCCATGTAAGCAAGATAGGTATTGGCAAGCGTTTTGCGGATGAAAGGCAGCGCACCCTCGACCAATGCGCGCAGGTCAGACATCCCGGAATAGCTGATTGCCGCCGCAAAGCGTTCCGGCGTGAAGCTGGCACCCACCAGCGCGGCATACCCACCATACGAACAACCGTAAATCGCCACGCGCTTCGGATCAGTTATGCCCTCCGCGATGGCCCAATCCACTGCATCCATCAGATCATCATGCATGCGGCCAGCAAATTCGCCTTTCCCCGCCTGCATGAAACCTTTGCCGTAACCGGTCGAGCCGCGAAAATTGACCTGCAAAACTCCGTAGCCCCTATTAGCGAGCAACTGCACCTCGGGGTCATAGCAGGCGCAATCACGATACCATGGCCCGCCATGAACCAGCAGGACTGTCGGAAGCTTACGATGCCGTACATCCTTCGGAAGTGTCACATGACAGGGAAGCTTGAGACCGTCGCGAGAGGTGATTGTGACGGGTCGGACCGATGCCAGCATGGCTTCATCAAGGTCCGGCTGACGGCGGCCGATGATCTGCGCCCTGCCTGTCACATTGTCATAGAGCCATGTCGTGCCCGGATCACAATCACGGGTGAATTCGACAACCCAATACCGGCCATTCTTATCACAGGAAATCTGTCCCGGCTCAGCATCAGACAGCGTGGAAAGTTTCGCAAGCACCGCTGCGAAATCTGGGCTGAGTGGGTGGATGACCTGATACTCCCCGAGATACCGCGCACCCAGCAATTCACCGGTCACCGGGTTGAGAACAAGGCTTGGCGGAAATCGTGGATCGGCTTCCGGTCGCGGGGTATCAAGATCAAAAACCGGGTGACTGTCGATCTCGCTTTCCGCTCCACTCGCCAGATCAATGCGAGCAAGCCGCATCCGATCCGTTCCCCGGTTTGACCCAACCCACAAGCCCTTGCCGTCAGGTGTTGGCACACAGGGAAGTGGACCCAGCGGGTTGTCATCACCGTCAAAAGTGGCAATTGAAACAAACTGCCCGTTTTCGTAGCGGGAAAGTTCGTAATCATTGTCGGAATTGACAATGAGCGCGTGCGGCGAGGCGCCGGGTATGACCAACCAGTGAACATAGCGCCCCGGATTCTCGGCAATAGTTTCCAGTTCTCCCGTGTCGATGTTCAGACGGTGCAGGTCAACCAGCGTCGCATCGCGAGCGTTCATCTGCAGATAAATGACTTTCGGATCCTGCGTTGAAAAGTTGAAATCCATGACCCGCACGTCCGGGAAAGGCGTCAGATCGACAGGCTGTAAAAGTTCCTCATCCAGCGACACACGATGAAGGTGCCAATTCTCATCGCCACCCGTGTCCTGCACATAGAGAATTGCTTTGGAGTCCGGAGCCCAGCAAAATCCTTCGATATTTCGATGTTCATCGGCTGTCACGCGCAGGTCTCCTCCGCTTTGCGCCCCGTCCACTGCGCGCAGGAAGATGTTCAAACGGCCACGCCACGGTGACAGATAGGCAATGCTGGAGCCATCGGGTGCAATTTGCGCCCTGGAGAAATGCGGCGCACCGAAAAGCGTTTCGACAGATATGAGTTCTGACGGGGACATCTCAGGACCTTTCTGCATGAAAATGAACTGCTTTAAGCCGTCCACTGATTGGCTTCCCAGAAAGAGATGCACTATGACGTTACGTCAGGGTCAAGGGGATGGCAGGTCGTCTGACCTGCCGGCAGAACCGGGCTAAAAGCGCCGCAGACTGAGCCGCCGGCCGAAATCTAAACGATTTTAAGGCCGCAGGCGGCTCGACTACCGCAGTGCAATGACGCATACCCTCATCCAAATCCAATCTTCGGGAGCAGGGTATGACGAAGACGCGACGCGAAACGGACTCAATTGGCGCAATTGAGGTGGCCACTGACCGTTACTGGGGAGCGCAGACCGAGCGTTCGCTGAACAACTTTAAAATCGGCACGGACAAACAGCCTCTGCCGTTGATTCACGCTCTTGCAACCGTGAAAAAAGCCGCTGCGCGGGTCAACACTGCCATGGGCAAGCTGGATGGCTCCTTGGGCGAGTTGATTGAACGCGCGGCTGACGAGGTGATTTCAGGCAAGCTGGACGACCACTTTCCGCTGGTGGTGTATCAGACCGGTTCGGGCACCCAGACCAATATGAATGTCAACGAGGTGATTTCAAACCGTGCCATTGAAATGGCCGGCGGCGAACTCGGTTCAAAAAAGCCAGTGCATCCTAACGATCACGTCAATATGGGCCAGTCGTCCAATGACGTGTTTCCAACCGCCATGCATGTTGCCGTTGCGCAGGAAACCACAGCCCGCATTTTGCCGGCAATTGACGGCCTGCGCGCATCCCTGGATGCAAAGGCCAAGGAATTTGACCACATCATCAAAATTGGCCGCACCCACACGCAGGATGCGACGCCGATTACTCTGGGCCAGGAATTTTCCGGCTATGTTGCTGCACTGGACCTTGGCAAGCACCGCATCATTGAAGCGCTGAAAGGCGTTTATGCTTTGGCACAGGGCGGCACGGCAGTTGGCACCGGCCTGAACTCGCCCGTTGGCTTTGACGTCAAGATTGCAGAGGAAATCGGCAAGCTGACCGGCCTGCCCTTCCAGACTGCAGCCAACAAGTTCGAGGCACTGGCTTCTCACGGGGCACTGGCATTCTTCCACGGCGCGCTGAATGCGCTGGCCACAGACCTTTTCAAGATTGCCAATGATATTCGCTTTCTGGGTTCCGGGCCGCGCTCGGGCCTTGGCGAACTGTCATTACCGGAAAATGAACCAGGCTCTTCCATCATGCCGGGCAAGGTGAACCCCACTCAGGCTGAAGCCCTGACAATGGTGGCAACAGAAGTCTTTGGTCACGAAACCACCGTCACAGTGGCTGCCAGCCAAGGCCATTTTGAGCTGAACGTGTTCAAGCCGGTGATTGCCAATGCGGTTCTTTCCTCCATCCGACTTCTGGCAGACGGCATGGATTCTTTCCGCGAGCATTGCATAGACGGCGTGAAGGCCAATGAAACCCGCATCCGCGAGTTGATGGAGCAGAGCCTGATGCTGGTGACGGCGCTGGCACCCAAAATTGGCTATGACAATGCCGCTACAATTGCCAAGACAGCGCACAAAAAGGGCACGACTCTGCGTGATGAGGCTGTTGGTTCGGGATTGGTTTCCGCAGAGGAATACGACCGGATTGTTGATCCGGCGGCCATGACCCGGCCGGGTGAGTAAGGTTCGCTGACCCGAATTTCTCCTGTTGAAAGGAAATCGTTTCAACAGGAAGGCTGCGTGACAAACTAAGAGGGAGACCATTCCCGGCGATCATGAGATTGCCGGAAACGGTTTGGAAAATGTTCAAAAGGGCGGCCTCTCAGCCGCCCTTTCATCATTTCAAATTGCCGAAACTGCAGATTGGAAAAGTTCAGGCAGCTTCCTGAACAGCGGGTGCCTGCGCGTCCAGCAGTGTCTGCCAGCTCAGCTGCGACGCAATGTGCAGAACGATCATGTCTGTCCAGCCCTTGGCGTGGAAATCGACGAGAACTGCATCGGGAAGTGCCCGGAAAGCCTCTTCGTCAATCACGCGGAAACCGTTGACCACGCCCTGCGTTCCGTCCTGATTTTTGATCTCGGCCGAGCGCTCTACCAAGAGGTTATGCTCCAGCATTGCGGCGGTGAAGTCACGCGTGCGCTTGTGGTGGAAGGAGAACATATCGCAAAGCGAAATCGCAGAGCGTGCAGCCTCTGTCGGCTCACCGTCTGCGTTGAAGATCGCATCAACGTCTTCGCTCTCAACGTCCACATCCAGGCTGATGCGGTCACTGGCCGCGTCAATGCCAAGCATTTCATTGCCACCAACCTCGGTGTTGATGGAAATGAACGGGTAGCGCCGCACATAAGCAGGCACATAGGCGCCGGCCTGCCAGTTGCCGGCATCGTCGACGAACTGGTTCTTGTGGCGCGTCAGGCCCATGACCGCCAAAGTCATTGCGGAAGGATCATTAGAGAAGACGATCGGATATTGCCGGCCGGCAATGCCAAATTCGCTTCCGGTCAGCGGAATCACGTTGGCTGTGCTGGCAAAGCTGTAATTTGGTGTGCGGCGCAGGCCGAATTTGGCGTGTTCCTCAAAGCGCAAGAGCAGCGGCGAACGATAGAACAGCGGGTTCTCGTTAGCAGGCTGGGTCTGGTCCTGAGTTTGTGGCTGGGTCGTCGTTTTCTTGGTCAAGGTTTTAAACCGCGCTGAAATTGCTGACAATTGCAATCGGCACAGTGGGCAGTGCCCACCCATCCGACAAGCAGTACAATTTCTTATTACGCTATAATTTATATCTAAACAACCGTTCCGCCTCATGCCTTTACGAAACGCTTAACCTGCGGCACATTCCAGCTGCACAGTTTGCAGGTGAACCATCAGGAAGCCTGAACGCAAACACAAAGTGCAGATACGAGGGGGAAGCGTCGTGAATACAACTGTTCTGCTGATCGGCCGTATTTTGCTTGGCCTGATGTTCATACCAGCCGGATTTGCGAAATTGACAGGTGCTGCAGGCTTTGCCGGTTTCCTGGGAAGCCTTGGCTTTCCGGCGCCATTGGCCGTTGCCTATCTTGTCGGATTGTTTGAATTGCTGGCTGGTCTTTTCATAGTTGTTGGCTTCCAGACCCGCATAACCGCCTATGCACTGGCAGCATTCTGCATAGCAACGGCGTTTATCGGCCATTTGAACGAGGTGTCCGCTCTGTTGAAAAACTTCGCCCTGGCGGGTGGTTTCCTCTATCTTGCCCAGTTCGGTGCGTTTTCGCCATCCATCGACAAGCGCAGCAACCTCGATAACTACTGATGCATTCGGCCGAAAGCCCAATCGTTTTGACGGCAGAGCAATGCCAGTAATCTGAGAGACAATGCGTTTCAGATGACGATTGCGAGCATCTGAAACGCTAGAAGTCGCCGTTCAGAACCGGCTGACGACATCGCTCAGCACCGCCTCGCCCGCAGCATCATGCGGGGCGGTGTAGGAACGGGCCAGACATGCCTGCGAGGCAAGGATCAACCCGTCGGAGAGAACCCGCAATCGGTTGGCGCTCAAGGTGGAGCCGGTCGATGTGATATCGACAATAATATCTGCCGAGCCCGCGGCCGGTGCACCCTCTGTTGCGCCAAGACTTTCCACAATACGGTAGGTTTGAATGCCGTGATTGCGGGTGAAAAAGCTTTGCGTCAGCCGCCAATATTTGGTTGCGATGCGAAGGCGGTGACCATGCGCCGCCCGAAAGCCACCCGCCACATCATTCAGATCTTCCATGGTAGAAACATCCACCCAACTGTCTGGAACGGCGACGACAACATCGGCATGGCCGAAACCAAGCCGGGAAACGATTGACAGCTTATCACCGAAATCCGGCAATGTTTCACGCAGCAGGTCTTCACCCGTTACGCCCAGATGGATGCCACCATGGCGCAATTCCCGCGCGATCTCAGAGGCGGACAGCAGAAGAACCTCCAGCCCGTCGCACCCTTCTACCCGTGTGCGATAAGAGCGCGAATCCTCGTCCGGATGAACAAAGATGCCGCGTTCTGCCAGCGCTGCCACTGACTGTTCTTTCAACCGCCCCTTGGATGGAATTGCCAATGTGACAGTCATTCAAGCAGCTCCGGTAACAGCGGCGATGCGCGATGGCCATAAGGCAAAGCCAACAGCAGGTATAGCTTCTCTGGCCCCAAGGTAAGAAACAAGCCGGTCATAACGACCACCGCCCGCCAGAACCTCTTGTCCGCCTGCAGCGGTAATTTCAAAAACCATGCCTGTGTAATAGTCCAGCTGTCGGCCAAATGCCGCGCGATAGCGGATGGCGTGCAAATTCACACCGGCCTGTTCCAGCGCTGCATTGCGTGCCGCAAATGCTGCAATAGAAGCTCCCATGTCTGCACCGCTTTCGCGAGCCAGAAGCAACAATGCCTCTTCGCCTTTGTCCAAAGCGCAATCGATAGACAGAAATGCCCGCAGCCGCTCCAGCACCACACGGTCAAGCTGCGTGTGCGCCATGGCCACTTTTTCAATCAATCGGCTGGCGATTTCCTCTGGTGTCCGGCTGCGTTGAAAGGGCAAGCCGCCTTCAATCATCCGGTCGCGAATATTTTCGGCCAGCTCCTCAAACTCACCTGCACTGGCTAGTCTGTGCAGATCCGGCGCCAGATTTTCAACAGAAACCTTGCCTGCGCCGGAGGCCAGCGCCTCCATTGCCTGACGCAGAAGATCGTCATGGCCGAATGTCCGGATCAACCGTCTCTGCCAGCCCGCTGGCAATCCAAGGCTTTTGAGAAAATGCTCAAACAAGGCCTGATCGCCCAACACCGCTTCAGTCTGTTCCGTGCTGACGCCGCACACCGAAATGCACCGCAGCGCATCGTCCAGAGCGCGCGCATCGGCCATTGCAGTGTCGGTTTCGCCCAGATCCTCGATGCCGGCCTGACGCAATTCCGTGGCACCTTCGCCACTCTGGCGAAAGACCATACCATCATAGGAATATCGGCGCGGCAGTCCGGCACCGGCCTGAATGTGCGACAGCGCCACCGGAATTGTAAAATCCGGACGCAGGCACAGGCCCCGACCATCTTCTCCCCGCGTCAGGAAAATGCGCCGGCGCAGCGCTTCCCCTGCAGTATCCAGGTAAGGGTCGGCGGGTTGCAGGATAGGCACATTGACGGAGCGTGTGTCGCTGCGCGCAAAGAGATCAGCCAACGCCGCGGCAAATGGCAAAGCGGCGCTGCTACGCTCAGACATTTTCAGCATCCTTGTCAGCCTGCTGTGCCGCCAGTATTTCACGCACCCGCGCAACCATGTCCGACTCGGCAACGCTGACCTGCGCTGGGCGCGCGGCCCGCCATGTTGCATTGTCTTCAATTTCGCTGGAAAGCCTCTTACCCTCGATGAGGTCCTTGATCTGCACCTCGCCGGCGGCCTTCTCGTCACCACCCTGAATGATCACCACAGGTGAACCGCGGCGATCGGCATATTGCAACTGCTTGCCAAACTGCTTCGGATTGCCCTGAAAAACCTCAACCGGCACCAGAGGCTGGCCCGGCGCATTCAGGCCTTTGCGCAACTCTGCCGCCAACCGCTGATAGTCGGCCATCCTGTCCCGGTCCATCACGGTCACAACCACCGGACCTGGCGTTTCATCCACAGCCAGCCGACCAAGATTTTTCAGCGCTGTCATCAGCCGTGAAACGCCAATGGAAAAGCCGGTAGCGGGAACAGGCTGGCTCATGAAACGTGCCACCAGTCCGTCATAGCGGCCACCACCGCCAACCGAGCCAAACTGAACCTTCTGGCCCTTTTCGTTCAACACATCGAACAAGAGTTCAGCCTCGAAGACCGGCCCGGTGTAATATTCCAGCCCGCGCACAACCGAAGGATCAATCAGCACACGGCTGTCATCATAGCCAGCTTCTGCCGCATATTGCCGAATCGACCGCAGTTCCGCCAGCCCTTCATCTACACGAGCATGGCCGCCAAACGACTTTTCCACGCCTGCTATCCGGGCGAGGCTACCCGCATCGGCAAAAGCGAAAATCGCCAATATGCGATCAATCGCATCTTCGGAAAGCTCGGCGCCCTTGGTAAAATCACCCTTGCCGCCGCTTTCATCCAACCTGCCCTTGCCAAGCAGCAGACGAACGCCGTCAACGCCGAACCGGTCAAACTTGTCCAGGGCGCGCAAAACCGTCAAACGTCGGGCCGCCTCGCCTTCCAGGCCAACCGCGTCCAGAATTCCATCCAGAACCTTGCGGTTGTTGACGCGAACAACATACTGGCCCTTGGCAATGCCCAAAGCTTCCATAGTGTCGGACATCATCATGGCCATTTCCGCATCAGCGGAAACGGATGGCGCACCGACAATATCTGCATCGAATTGCATGAACTGCCGGAAACGACCCGGGCCGGGCTTTTCGTTTCGGAACACATAACCGGCGCGATAGCTGCGGTACGGTTTCGGCAGATCTTCAAAATTCTGCGCCACAAAGCGCGCCAGCGGGGCGGTCAGGTCATAGCGCAGCGACAGCCATTCCTCGTCATCATCCTGCAGCGAGAAAACGCCTTCATTCGGCCGGTCGCTGTCTGGAAGAAATTTGCCGAGCGCATCGGTATATTCGAAAAACGGCGTTTCCACCGGTTCAAAGCCGTAGCTTTCATACACCTGCCGGATAATCCGGAGCATGGATTCCTGTGCACGCAGATCTGCGGCATTGCGATCGACGAAGCCGCGCGGCTGACGCGCCTTCACCTTGTTCTGCTTGGCGGACATGGATCCAGACTTTCGGACAAGAATTCTAGTAAAGACTTACGCGCGGTCTACTGGATTGAACCGCTTCCGGCAAGTTTTGAAAGCACCGGAAACGCTCTAAGGCCTTGTGAAACTCAACCGCGCAGTTTCGCAAGTGTTTGCGCAACTGCATCCATCGATATGATCATTCACAAATCCCATCGACTGCATGAAGGCATAACAGGTCGTTGGCCCGACAAAATTGAAGCCATTTTTGCGCAATGCCTTTGAAAGCTGCGCGGATGCGGGCGATACGGGGTTGGCGCGCAGCCATGTCAGTGTCACCTTTTCCGGGCGGGATGCGGCATCTGGTTCATATTGCCAGAGAAAATGTGCAAATGAGCATGATTGCTTTTCGCGCAGCGCAATCACCGCCCTGGCGTTATTGACAGTGGCAGCCACCTTGCCGCGATGGCGGATAATTCTGGCGTCAGTCACAATGCGGTCGATATCGGCATCGGTGAATTTTGCCACTCTCTCTATGTCAAAGCCTTCAAAGACTTCACGAAACGCTGCGCGTTTGCGCAAAACGGTGATCCACGACAAGCCGGCCTGGAAACCTTCCAGGCAGAGCTTTTCATAAAGCGCCCGATCATCACCAACCGGCATGCCCCATTCTTCATCATGGTAGCGCACATAGTCCGGCGAACCGCCCTGCCAGAAACAACGCAGCAGCCCGTCATCGCCAATTGTCAAACCATCATGGGCCGAAACCGCATCCGTCATTTACTGCTCCATGATGCGAACAAGCCGCAAAACCTAGCCATCAGGCTCGATGGCTTACACCAGTAAATCAAAACCTAGGGATTTGGTAAGAGGTTTTTGCTCCGGCCCGTCTCCACAAGTCACTTGAACAGACGGCGAACAGTCCCTAAACATATAAATAAATATATTATAGATGGTGCGTTTGTTATGTCAGACCTAGTTCGCCCGCATATTGTGTCTCTGGTTATGAACGGGGTTGTTGGGGATAGTCGCGTTTTAAAAACAGCGAAAGCTGCTGAAGCCGCAGGATACCGCGCAACACTAGTGGGTACAGGGACGAGCAAAGATACGGTATCCACCAAGATAGAAGGGGTGAATGTGGTTCTGGTGCCGAACCTGATTCAGATATTAAAGGCGGAGAAAAACTGGACATCACACAAAGTGCACAGTCGAGCGTGGGCTTATGCCGAAAGTGCTCTAACGCTGTACTACGAGCAAATCGAGAAATTAAAGCCCGATCTTGTTCACTCGCATGACATGTTCGGCCTGAGAGTCGGAGCCGGCTGCATTCGTCGTTTGGCCGCCAATGGAAAAGTTGTGCCGTGGGTCCATGACCTGCATGAGTATGTGTGCGGGTTGACGCATATAGCCGAGGATTTCCGAGCTCTCTGCGAAGAGTATGAGCGGCGATACCTAACGCAGGCCGATCATCTGATCACTGTGAGCGACGCGTTAGCGCTCAAAGTTTCGGAAATCCATAAGCTAAAGCAACTCCCCACGGTGGTTTTCAACGCACCTTGGGAGAATTCCGAGACGGAAAATGCGCCGGACATAAGGTCCGATCTTGGCTTGGCACCCTCAACACATCTGGCCATATATATCGGCGGCGCAAAAAAAGAGCGTGGCTGTGAAACGCTTCTCAGAGCCATAGCCACACGGCCGAATGTTCATCTGTGTTTTCTGAGCCAAGGCAACTATGTCGATGAATTGGCACTGCTGGCCAAGAAACTGGGCTTGAAAGAGCGGCTGCATATCCGGCCTTATGTGGCGAGTGATCAAGTCGTTTCGTATATACGAACGGCCACTGTTGGCCTGCATGGCCTGATCCACTATCCCAATGGCGAAGTGGCAATGCCCAACAAGCTCTTCGAGTATATGCAGGCAGGAATCCCCGTCGTCGTGAGCGACGTGGCGGAAATGAAGAAATTTGTTAATGCTCATAGTACGGGCTGCGTATTCGAGGCTGAAAATGCCGCTTCATGCGCGAATGCAATTCAATCGGTCATCAATGATCGAAAATTTTATGCCGACAATATTACAGGTGATTTGAAATCAGAATATTCATGGCAGGCGCAGTCAAGAAAATTAGCCAAAATATATCGTAATTTGTTGGATCAAGCACAGTCGAAACGTGCCCTGCTACTCTATCCCGGCGCAGTTGATGTATCGGCCGTCATGCACATAGCCGGCATTGAAATTGCGGAGATAGACACTGGATGGGTAGGTCCGGCATCGCCCGACTGGAGTTGTGACTTCTACGCCGACCCGACAGTGCCAGGCGACAAATCCGGTCTATTATCTTTGATCGCAAGCAAATATCACACAATCATCACTTATGGCCCCTCGGAATGGCCAGTGGGTCTGGATCACGCTGCGCTATCGGACGCTGGCGTGAAACTTGAGCAACTCAATCATCCGTTGCCAAGAGTGGCCGATCCTAATTTGTCCCGCTTCCACATGGTGGAAAAAGCTTATTTGAGCCTCGACAGCAGGCAACTTTTGCAAACGGGAATGCAAGAAAAGCTGAACACTCAGACGGTCAATCTTTCGGATGTCACCGGGCGTTTGAAGGCAATAAGAAATGACGTGGCGTTGATATCCAAGAATACTGATGGAAAAAAATCGGCCAGAGCAAAGGCTCAGACAGCTTTCGCAAGGAGATTTAAAGGAGCCCGAAAGCAACTCAAAACTCTCCGCGGTAAGCTTCACGCCACACGTGTCGGTGCGAGAATCTTACGGCTTCTACGACGAACATCAATCACTGGCGGCAAAGGCTAATATCCAAATTTTTCTCACTCACAGGCGCGCGACTTACTCACTCACAGGCGCGCGACTCAAATGCGCTGACACGCGTCAAGCGCCATGGCGAAGCGATGGCTCAAATGTTCCATGCTGTAATGTTGCAGCAGGTGCGTGCGGCCTGCTTGGCCCATGGCCTCCTGATGTGCGAAAGGCAGCGACGCCATTTCCAGCAGACGATCAGCCAGAAGGCCGGGCTGACCGGCAGGGGTCGATAGCCCGGCACCGGCCTCTGAAACCACATTGTTGGCAGCGTTGCAGCAAGACACGATCGGCCGTGCCGCAGCCATATAGTCGAACAATTTGTTTGAACTGATGCCGTAGCGGAAGACCGGTGTGTCTTTCAGGCAAAAGACAAAGGCATCCGCCTCCGCCGCAACCTGTGGCACGGCAGCCTTAGCAACCGGATCTTCAAAGATGAGGTTGTTCAGGCCTGCCGCCAGCTTTCGTAACGCTTCCTTTTGCGGTCCAGCTCCAATCAACCGAAGCGAAATATGGCGAGCAGCAGGATTAGCCTGCAAAAGCCGCATGGCCTGCACCAGAGTTTCCAGACCATTCGCCGTGCCATGCGCTCCAAGATACATGAAGACAAAGCGATCATCGGCTTTCCGTCGTGGCAGCGTCGGAAACCTTTCGACATCCACGCCATTTGGAATCCAGACAATCTTTTCACAATCAATACCGAGCGGCACGATGTAGGATTTTGCATTCGGCAGAAGCACTATGATCCGGCTGGCGGCATTGTAGAGAGAGCGCTCCAAGAGACGCAGCGCGATCGCTGCCGGATGCCATGTTGAGATGCGGCCCATGTCGATCAATGTCTGCGGCCACAGATCGCGCACCTCAAAGACAAATGGCACGCCATGCCGCCTTGCAAGCCGCATGCCGGCCCAGGCTGCCAATGGGTGAACGCTGGAGCCGACAATCAGATCTGGCGGTGCCAGTTCCGCAAGACTGCCGCGACGCAAGACAGCTCGCGTGTAATCCAGCATATTGGCAATGCGGTCCCGCCCATTGCCGCGATAATTGCGCGTCCGCAGCCATAGAACCGGAACGCCATCATGGAAATCGAGGCGATGCGCCTCACCCTCTGCCAGCCGCTGCGCGCCCGAACTGTGGTCTGTGCTGGCGGCGATCAAAGTTGCCTGCCAGCCATGCTCCGGCAAATGGCGCCCCAGTGAAATATGCCGGGTTCCTCCCGGCCCACCCGGCACCTGCACGTAATGGTTCAAGATCCAGACATGTCTCATGCCACTTGAATCTCCGCCATGACAGCGTGCAAATCAGGCGCGGACAATGCGGTCGGCAAAGGCCGCGCGCTGTTCGCCAGACAGCGCATTGCGCGTATCCACCACCAGATCGACAGTCTTCAGCAGTGGCAGATAATCGACATCGGAATGATCGGTTGCGATGACCGCAACATCGAACGAGGCCAGCACATCCTCATTCCATTCAATGGACTTCATATCGGCCAGAGCCGCATGTTCCCGCATCGGCATGACCTGCGCCACATAGGGGTCATAATAGCTGACCAGAGCGCCCTTCTCCTGAAAACGCTCGATGAGCGGCAGCGCCGGGCTCTCCCGCATGTCATCAACATTCTTTTTATAGGCAATGCCCACAACAAGAATGCGTGAGTTGCGGACAGAGCGTGCCAGCCTGTCATTCATGGCATCAGCCGTGCGCTGCACGACATAATCCGGCATATGGCTGTTGATCTGGCCAGCCAACTCGATAAACCGGGTTGAAACGCCGTATTCCCGGGCCTTCCATGTCAGGTAAAACGGATCTATCGGAATGCAGTGGCCACCAATTCCCGGACCGGGGTAAAACGGCATGTAGCCAAAGGGTTTGGTGGATGCAGCCTGAATGACCTCCCAGACATCAATGTCCATTTTATCGAAAATGATTTTCAGCTCATTGACGAGCGCGATGTTGACCGACCGAAAGATATTCTCCGTCAGCTTCACCGCCTCGGCCACTCGCATGGAGTTAACCCGCACAACCTTGCCAATAATGGCGCTGTAAAGCGCTTCTGCCATATCACCCGCATCCGGCGCGCACGCGCCGACAACTTTGGGAATCGTGTGGGTGTCAAAATGCGGGTTTCCCGGGTCTTCCCGCTCCGGGGAATAGGCAATTGCAAAGTCCACATTTGCCAGCAACCCCGAGCCCCTCTCCAGAATGCCGCTCAACAGGTCTTCGCTGGTGAAAGGATAGGTGGTGGATTCCAGCGCAACCAACTGTCCGGGGCGCAGATTGCGGGCAATTTTTTCGGCTGTTCCCGTCACATAGCTCATATCCGGCTCGCGGTGCACCGTCAGCGGCGTCGGCACGCAAATGATAATCGCATCGACAGTCTGCAGACTTGCAAAATCCGTCGTAGGCGTGAATTTGCCTGAGTCCCGCATTTCGGCAAGCCGCTCACACGAGATGTGTCGAATGTAGGTCTTTGCCTCCAGAAGATGCTGCACCTTGCTTGCGTCCACATCCACGCCGACCACCGGAAACCCGGATTTGAAAAAGGCCAGCGCCAGTGGCAAGCCAACATAGCCCAGACCGATGACCCCGATGCGTGCCGTTCGGTTTTCCACCTTTGCGATAAAGCTGCGCGCATGCTCATTCAGACTGACGGTGGCCTGTTCTTGCAGGACTGCCATTACCGGTACCTGATTCATGAACATCTGTTCCTTCTATTCTGTAATGTCCCGCCCGACTTGGGTTTGAAGCCGCTTTTCAAGGAGAGACAGGCAGCCGAACCGCTGCCGCGAGGCCGCAATTCAAGCTGCTTTGCGCAGAACCGATTGACGCAAAACCGAAACCACCCGCGCCTGATCGCTCTGCGACAGGTATGGGTGCATGGGAAGGCTGAGCACCGTGGCTGACAAAGCTTCGGAAACCGGCAAGCCGCCCGGTGCACAGGGAAATTCACGATAGGCCGTTTGCTGGTGCAGGGAACGCGGATAGTAAACCGCAGTTGGTACGCCACTCTGCCGCATCCGTTCGGCAAGCTCGTCCCTGTCCATTGAGTGCACCACGATTGTGTATTGCGCCCAGGTGGAAACCTCTTGCGGCGAGAGTTCCGGCACCTGAACAATATCTCCCAGCAGGGCATTGTACTGTGCTGCAATACGATTTCTGGCGATAATTTCCTGCGGAAATACAGCCAGTTTCTGAAGAAGCACCGCCGCCTGCAACGTGTCCAAACGCGCATTCATGCCGATGCGCACATTGTCGTATTTGTCCTTGCCCTTGCCATGCACGCGCACCGACAAAAGCCCCTCTGCCAGTTCGGCATTGTTGGTCAGAACCGCCCCGCCGTCACCGTAGCAGCCAAGGGGCTTGGCCGGGAAAAAGCTGGTGGTAACCACATCAGCCCAATGCCCTGCCTGCAAGCCGTTGGATGTGGCGCCAAGCCCCTGTGCCGCATCCGACACAAGATAAAGGCCGTGTTGATTGCAAAGCTCACGAAGGCGAGGATAGTCTGCCAGCCGACCAAACAGATCGACAGCGATCACCACCCGCGGCTTTAAATTTCCCTGCTGCAGCACATCCTGGATTGCCGCCTGCAGACTAGCAAGCGACATGTTGCAGGTTGCCGCATCCACATCCACAAAAACGGGCGTTGCGCCAAACCAGGTGACGATTTCTGCTGTTGCGGCAAATGTGAATGACGGTACGAACACTGCATCGCCCGGGCCAATGCCCCACACACGCAGAGGCATTGCCAATGCATCGGTTCCGTTGGAACACCCCACCACGTGATCAACTTCAGCAAACTTGCCGAGCTCAACTTCAAATTCATTAACTTCGGGGCCAAGAATAAATGCCCCATGGTCCACAACACGCTTGATAGCCGCGTCCAGATCAGTTCGTATCAGATCTCTCTGCGCAGCCAAATCAATAAAAGAAATTGGATTGGTCATTATAAATTCCTCAAAATATCACTGAACAAGCGCAGATTATTTTTGCTTTTGCTTGCATCCGCACCCGACATTATTTCAGTCCACTTCCATCAACTGGTCGGGAGCAATTTCTCTGTAACGCTCGCCTGTTCGCGGGCAGACGAGATCTGCGCCCAGAATCTCTCCCTCCCGCGAAACCCAGCCCCGCCGCCGGGCGGGCACCCCAACCATCAATGCAAAATCCGGCACGTCATGCGTCACCACCGCACCGGCGGCGATCATGCAGAAACGGCCAAGCACGTTGCCGCAAACAATTGTGGCATTGGCGCCTATCGTTGCTCCCTGCCGCACCAGTGTCGGGCGGAACTCATCCTTGCGCTCAACAAAGGCACGTGGATTCAGGACATTGGTGAAAACACAGGAGGGGCCACAGAAAACGTCTGCTTCCAGTGTCACGCCCTTGTAAAGGCTGACATTGTTCTGAATCTTGCAGCCATCACCCACCGAAACCTGCGGGCCAATCACCACGTTCTGACCGACAATCACGTTCTGCCCCAGTATGGTCTGGCCGAGAATATGAGAGAAATGCCAGATTCGACTTCCCGCTCCGATCTGCACGCCATCATCCACCACGGCGGTCGGATGCACGAAGACCGAAATGTCTGTTTCAGAATTTGCCGGAACTGTTGCAGCGTTCATGCGGCAACCCCTTCTCTCAAAGCCAGCTCAGCCCGCTTCAGCACGCGCAAGACTGCCAGCGCCTCAAACCCGTCGGTGCGCGGCACACTCTTCAACGCCACAGATTGCAGAAAATGCCTGCACTCCTCCTGCAGGGGTTCGGCAGGTTGCAGGGAAATACTGGTCACGCCGCCCTTTTGCAGAGAAACGCCCCCGGGGCTTGAGTAATCGGTGCAAACCAGCTTTTCGTCCCAGGGCTTCGTGTCGTCAAAGACCAGACAACCCCTCTCCCCGATTGCCACCAGCTTCTGCTCCTTGAACGGATGCAGCCAGGAAACAAAAACATGCGCGCGCAGACCGGAGCAAAAGCGCATGTGCACATGCGCGGCGTCAGCACGGCCTTCATCCGACACCAGCGAGCACCCGTGCGCCAAAACCTCGGATGGCGCATTGCCAGCCGCCAGACCAAGGATCATCGAGATATCGTGCGGCGCAAAGCTCCACACCACATCTTCCTCCTGCCGAAGCCGGCCCATGCTCAGGCGGTTGGAGTAAACATGGCGCAATTCGCCGATGTGATCGGCCGCAATCAGTTCCTGCATTTTCAGATATGCCGGATGATATTGCAGCAGATGACCGACCATCAGCACACGGTCGTGCAAAATGGCCTGCGCCTGGATGTCCTCGCCATCCTCAAGCGAAAGAGCGATGGGTTTTTCGACAAAAACGTGTTTGCCAGCGTGAATGGCACGCAAGGCAACATCGTGATGGAGAGCAGCGGGAACGGCAGTGGCAATTGCGTGGATGCGGTCATCTGCCAGGGCAGCGTCAAGCGTCAAGGCTGAAACGCCATATTCGGCGGCGAGCCTGGCCGCCTGCTGCATGTCGGCGTCGACCACCGCAGACAGGGCGCCCAACTGGGAAAAATTGCGCACCAGATTCTGACCCCAATGGCCACACCCCACAACGGCAACCCCGACTTTATCCTCCCTGGAACTCATCGCCTAAAAATCACCTTATTCAAAGATATAAATCATACGTTTTATCAGTTTATATTTAGGATAAATTCCTTTATCTAATCCTGATATAAATGTAAATGTATTTTGCAATACTTGGTACATTGGCCAGGTCGCCATACCGCTTTTCATGGGACATAACATTAAGGTGAACAGGCTCGTCACAATCGTAGGTGCACGCCCACAGTTCGTTAAAGTTGCACCGGTCAGCCGGGAACTTGCTTTATCCGGCGTTGAAGAAATCCTCATTCACACCGGCCAGCATTTTGATGCGAATATGTCGGATATCTTCTTTCAGGAATTGGGAATCAGGCAGCCGGATATTCATCTGGACGTGCATGGTGGCAATCACGGCGCAATGACCGGGCTGATGATGCAGAAGCTGGAGCCGGTGCTGGAGTTTCTCCGCCCGGACCGCGTGCTGGTCTATGGTGACACGAATTCCACGCTGGCCGGGGCGCTGGTGGCGGCAAAGCTGGGAATAGCGGTTGCCCATGTCGAAGCCGGTCTTCGCTCTTTCAACCGCGCCATGCCGGAAGAAATCAATCGTGTGATGACGGATCATTTGAGCGATCTTCTGTTCACACCGACCCGGACTGCCACCGGCAACCTGCAACGTGAGGGCTTTGCTGCAAGTCGGATTTTTCAAGTGGGCGATGTCATGTATGACGCCGGCTTGCTGGCTGTGGAGCGCACGGCGCGCAGCACGGTTTTGCAAACAACGGGGGTGCAATCCGGCAACTACATTCTTGCCACCCTGCATCGCGCCGAAAATACGGCAAACACAACATGGCTGAGTGCAATTGTTTCCGCTTTGGAGGAGGTTGCGGACACAATGCCCGTTGTTCTGCCGTTGCATCCACGCACTGCAGCCTGCATGCGCAAAACCGGGCTTAAGTTTCAGCGTGTCATGGCTGTTGAGCCGCTCGGCTATCTCGACATGGCGGCACTTGTGGCCAATGCCGCGCTGATCGCCACCGATTCAGGCGGCGTGCAAAAGGAAGCGTTTTTCCACCGCGTGCCATGCGTCACCTATCGAACAGAAACTGAGTGGGTGGAACTTGTTGATCTGGGCTGGAACAGGCTGGCCCCGCCCGATCAACCTGGCCTGTGTCAGGCAATGCTGGCGGCAATCGGAACGCGAGGGGTTGACGCGGCCCCTTATGGCGACGGGCATGCCGCCAGGGAAATCTGCCGGATCATATGCCAATGACGCCAACCGGAAAGCTTCGCAAATGAACAAACAGTCCTGGCGCATTTTCCTGCATTCGGCGATCAACAACCGGCGAACGGTGGGTGTTTACTGCTGCCTTGAAGCGATTTTTCTCTGGGCGTCCACCGCATTCTCTCTGGTCATCGCCATGCATTTCGGCTTTGGCGTCTTTGGCTTGCAGGCCCACCCGCTGCTGGCTCGTTTCATCTCCAACCAAGAGTTGATGCTGTTGGCTGCCATGGCCCTGGCATGCACTGCTTTTGGTTCACGCCTTGCCATCAGCCTTCTGGAATCCCGGCTGATTTCAGCCAGCGAGCTTGCCCTTGCCCGCTCAATCCGTCGCATCAATATGCCCTCCGCCAGTGAAGACCGCACCGTTACCCGCGCTTCCAACTATTATGGAAGGTTGTCGCTGGCGAGCATGAAGGCTTTCGGCTCGGCCACCATCCTGCTGTTGAACTTCCTTTTGCTGCCTATGCTGATCACGTGGCAATGGGCGCTCATTATTGCAGTGATTTTCACCCTGTCAGCCATTGCCCTCTATCTGGCATTCATACGTCTGGCTGCCAGAATGCAGTCCTCTGCCAGTGATCTGCTAACCCATTCGCGGGAGGTTGCCCGCTGGAAACTGGACGCCGGGGCTGGTGAGCCTGATGCGCTGCAAATCTACTTCCGCGCCTATTCCAATCGCATATTTCTGGCATCGGTGTTCAGCCATGCCGCATGGCTGTTCGCGCTGCTTTTCACGCTGGCCATAGCCATTTTGCATTTTCTGAAAATTCAGCTCAGCCCGGGCGAAGCCTTCGTCGCTTTCATGCTGATGCAACTTTATCTCGGGTTGGTCAGCCGCATGTTTTCAAGCTTCATCAGCAGCGCAGCCTTTGCGCCGTCCGTTCTACAGCATCACGAAGCGGTTTTTGCCATTTCACCGGATCAACCATCTTTGGCCTAAGCCAGAAAAGGGCGAAAAATGCGGGTATTGCAGGGTGTTACCGGACAGGCAGGGCAACCGGATGCCTTGGCAAGAGGGCTTCGGGGCATTGGAGTAGAAGCGCGAAGCTGCATTGTTCACCGGCATAAATTCAACTATCCGGCGGATCTGAAATTCAATTTTGCCGATCCTGACACTCTGGGCGACCTGACGCAGCGGCTTTTACCGCTCATCGAAAAATTCGATGTCTTTCACTTTCACGCACGAAGTTTCGCGATGGCCTGGCCGGATTTGCACTATCCATCGCTTCTGGACCTGCTCATTCTGAAACAGGCTGGAAAAAAAGTGTTTTTCCATTTTCGCGGGCAGGAAATTCGACTGCCGGAGCCCTTTGCCGCCGCCAATCCATTTCACTATGTCGATGAGCCGGCCGGCCATATCTTCAAAAAACTGCCGACTTCCAGCAAGCTTCATTTGCGGCAATGGGTCAACGCTGTTTGCGACGGAGTTTTTGCAGTCGATCCGGAAATTCAATCCTATGTTCCAGGCTCGATTGTTGTGCCGCGCGTGCTGGATGCTGCGCAATGGCCATTTCGCGGCATTGGCCAGCCTGCCAGGCCGCTGGTGGTTCATGCGCCATCGCGGCGCGGCATCAAAGGCAGCGACTATGTGCTGGCGGCGGTTGAAACCCTGCGAACGCAAGGTCTGCAATTTGATTTCACGCTGGTGGAAAACATGACCCATGCGCAAGCGCGCAAAGTGTATGAACAGGCCGACATCATTATCGATCAGTTGCGCATTGGCTGGCACGGTGTCCTGGCTGTGGAGGCTATGGCGCTTGGCAAGCCGGTGATTGCCTATATCCGGGATGACTTGTGGCAGGCACATGGTGCCGACCTGCCTGTTGCCAATGCCAACCCGATGACCATTGCGAGGGTTCTTGGCGATCTTCTGCAATCGGTGGAAAAGCGGCAGCAGCTTTCGCATGATGCACGCGCCTATTTTATGAAAACTCATGATGCGACCGCCGTCGCCCATCAGCTCCAAGCCATTTATGCCCGGCCCGCCAAGGCAGTTGATGTTGCAACCGTGGCTGAATTTCTGGATCAGGCGATTCGGCAGAACCGCATCATTGCCAAAGCAAAACGCCGTCGCTGGCAGGCCGGAATGCTGTGGCGACTGATAGCGGATGAGGGGCCGGCGGCAGCGGGGCAAAAAGTCATCACTGTTTTGCGCAAACATTTGCGAAAATGACCCGCGGCACAAATCAATTGCCCGCATGCCATCTTTTGACGCAATTTCGAACGCAAACCGCTTGGCACTTTTGCTGAAACTGCTTCCATGAAAGCCTGTTTGTTGATGCGTCTCTCCCTTCTTCCCGCCCTCGCCTTTGCATTTCTGGTGCCTTTAGCACCTTCCGCTTCGGCCAACTCACCGGACAGCCAGATCATTACCGGGTTTGAGCGGGTGGCATTTGGCGCGGAAATGACAGGCCGTTTCAGCAATGCCGCCTACATCAAAAAATATGTCAAACCCGTGCGGTTCCGCATTGAGCAGTCTTCGGCAATTGATCGAAGCAGTGCGGTCGCTGCATTCATTGCGCGCATCAACAGGGAAATTCCAAACCTGCAGGCCGTCATCGCCAGACCGGGCGAGCGAGCCAATTTCATTGTCCATGTTGTGGATGAAAAGGATTACCAGCGCGTGGGCCGCAAGGTTTACCGCGCACCCTTCATGACAGTACCGGGCAATTGCGTGGTGCGGGCGCATTTTTCCCGCAGCGGTATTGAGCGGTCAGAAGCGGTGATCGTGTCAGATCGCGGCGAAAGGTTGTTTGAACGCTGCCTGATAGAAGAAATCCTGCAGGGGCTGGGGCCACTGAACGAGAATCCGGACGCGCCGCAAAGCGTTTTCAATGACAACAGCCGCCACAGTGAATTGACGGATTATGATCGGCGGTTGATGATCATGCTGTATGACACTCGTTTGAAACCGGGCATGTCTCTGGAAAAGGCGCGCCCACTGCTTCCAGCTATAGCCCGCGACGCTCGCAACCGCTGATTGCATTTATACTATCATAAATATTGTGTGTTACTGTGCTTCCGCAATGACAAATTGCAAGGGGTGCAAAAGTGGCAGCAGCGGGAATTTCCGGCACGGCATATTTGCTGATGGCAGCTTTGCTGGCTGGATGGCTGGCTGCGCCTGCGGCTGCAGGTGAACGCAAGCGTCTGAACCTGCCAAAGCATGTGTCGGAGCAAAGAGTGCTTCAGCTTTCACCTGGAAGTGGCGTCAATCCCGGCTATCACCGACCCGCCCTTGTGAAGCCATACCAGCCTGAAGCAGTCATTTTCACCGGCAAAGTACCGGTGGCAGTCAAGCCGAAGGACAAAGACCAATTACAGCCCACCGGCTCTTTCAGTGGCACGAGATCATTCGTCTCTGGACCTCCAGGCTTCAAGCCATAGTTATACCGGCAAAGCAGGTGTGTGCCGGCGCGGCTGAAATAAATACAATTGTAAGTTGTGCATGCTTAACTGCCTGGCATCTGGAACATAATCCCCGTTAGAGAGTGGGTATTTTCGATGAACAGACTGTATTTGACCGCCGTTCTCTTCTGCGGCCTGGCAGGAATTGCCACCGCCTTGCCAGCCCAGGCGCAGGCGACACGCCATTTCAATCATGCCGATCAGCGCTGGGAAAGCAGCGACCGGACGAGCCGCGCCACCCGCACAATGCCAAAGCCGGATGCCCGCTTTGCCCGCACGTCGGTTTCGCTAACCACGCGGGAAAAGCCCGGCACGATCATCATCGATACTGATCGAAAATTTCTTTACCACGTGCACGGGAACAACAGCGCCACACGCTATGGTGTGGGTGTTGGAAAAGAAGGGTTCTCCTGGGGTGGCGCAATGCAGGTCGGGCGCAAGGCCGAATGGCCAGGCTGGACACCTCCTGCCCGCATGCGTGAAAGGGAGCGCGCCAAGGGCCGCATTCTCCCAGCCTATATGAAAGGCGGTCCCGACAATCCGCTGGGTGCAAGGGCACTTTACCTGTATCGCGGCGGCAAGGATTCACTCTTCCGCATTCACGGCACCAACCAGCCGTGGACCATCGGTCAGAACATGTCTTCCGGCTGCATCCGCATGCTGAATGAGGACGTCATACACCTTTATGGCAGCGTGACACCCGGCACCAAGGTCGTGGTGATTGGTCCCGGCGGAGCCGGCCGCGATGCCGTTTACACCGAAACCGGGCGCAGCCGCACCGCAGGTGGCCTGGGCCAGATCTTCGGCGGGTAAACGCTCTGTGCTTTCGCATTTCCCGTTGAAGCGTTCCCGCTCTTCGCATTGTCCTGTCGTCGAACCGTTTCGGTTCAACGGGAAATGAAGGCTTCCTGCTTTTCGCATTGTCCTGTCGTTGAACCGTTTCGGTTCAACGGGAAATGCTTTGACCAACCAAACTGTTCGGGCGCTCCCCGCCAAACGCCCAATCCAGCAGTTGCACCGTGTGCACAACTGGAATGCCGGTTCCCGTGCCAATCTGTGTCATGCACCCAATATTGCCCGTCGCAATCATGTCTGGCTGCACGCTCTCTATATTGCGCACCTTCCGATCCCTCAGACGGGCGGAAATTTCAGACTGCAGCATGTTGTACGTTCCGGCTGAACCGCAGCACAAATGCCCTTCCGGCACATCCCGGACCGTAAACCCGGCCTTTGCCAGAAGGTCCTTCGGCGCTTTGGTGATCTTCTGACCATGCTGCATGGAGCATGCCGAATGATATGCCACAACGGCCTGTACCCGGTTTTGCGGCTCCGGCAATGCAAGCCCGGCCAGAAACTCCGTTATGTCCCTGGCAAGATTTGAAACCTGCGCGGCCTTTTCTGCATAGGCCGGATCCAACCGCAGCATATGACCATAGTCCTTGATCGTCGTGCCGCAGCCCGATGTCGTGATGATCACGGCATCCAGACCGCCATTATCGACCTCACGCATCCAGACATCAACATTTCGACGGGCAGAAGCAAGCGCCTCATCCTCGCGTCCCATATGGTGGGTCAGCGAGCCACAGCACCCCTCACCTTTCGGCACCACCACCTCAACGCCAAGCCTTGTCAGCAAACGCACCGTCGCTTCGTTGATAGCCGGGTCCAGCACGGATTGTGCGCAACCCCGCAACAGTGCAACGCGTTTCTGCCGCTGGCCGGATGCCGCGTGAGTGCCAGGCTGGTTTATCGCAGAAGCGGCGGGCACGGTGCGAGGCGCAAGACGCAGCATGGCCCCCACAGGCTTCAGCGCGGCAATGCTTTCCAGCATGCCTGCAAAGGGGCGAGCCAGATTGGCCAGCCGAAGCGCCGCGCGGAACCTGCCTGGATAGGGCAGAATTTTTGCCAGCATCAACCGGGTAAGCCTGTCAGGCAGAGGCCTTGTGTAGGTTTCCTCAATATGCGCGCGCGCATGGTCAACAAGGTGCATGTAATTGACGCCCGACGGGCAGGTTGTCATGCAAGACAAGCATGACAGGCACCGGTCTATATGGGTGACAAGCTTGTCATCCGCTGGCCGGTCATTTTCCAGCATGTCCTTGATCAGGTAAATGCGCCCGCGTGGACTGTCCAGTTCATTGCCCAGAGTGACATAGGTGGGGCAGGTCGCGGTGCAAAAGCCGCAATGCACGCATTTGCGCAAAATGGTTTCGGAATGTGCGACATCCGGATCGGCGAGCTGGGCAAGCGAAAAATGTGTCTGCATGTCGTCAGCCCATCCGTCCCGGATTTAGAATACCCACTGGGTCAAATTGTTGCTTCAACCGCTGAGACAAAGCGGCCAGTGCCGCCGGTTGCGGTTGAAAAACAGGATTGGTCAGACGTTCATCCATGCTGGCGCGCAGCAATGTGGCATGGCCCCCGCCATGCGCTGCAATCACCGCTCGAATGCGCTCTGCCTCCACCCCGTGTTCCAGCCGCAGAAACACCAGGCCGCCCTGCCAGTCATACAGCGCATCAGCCGCAATGTGCATGCGCAGCGCCATCACAACATCGGCTGCCCTTGTGGGCGTGACAGAAAGCCGCCACACGACACGATGGTCTGGCCCCGCAAAGGGCGTAACATCGCGCACGTCGCGCCAAAGTGCCCGCGACTCATCGTCTTCCAGACGTTCCACTCGTCCCACTTTTTCCAATGCAGCGCCCAGATGGGCGGCGCGCGCCTTGACCGACGGTCCAAACCCTTCCAGCCGCATCAGCGTGGCGGCATTTTTGCCCAGCGCCCCGTCCAGAACCCGCCCTGCAACGCCATAGGGCAGATGCGCCGCGGCTGAAACTTCCCCGGGGGAGCCCATCGCGGCAGACAGCGCGCCCATCGCCTCATCATCCTGCATGTCACGCAACAACAGCGTGGTTTCAGACTGGCTGTCGGGCATAACCTTGATGGTGATATCGGTCAGGACCGACAATGTGCCATAAGCGCCAGTGAGGCCCTTGGAAAGGTCAAAACCCGTGACGTTTTTCACCACCCGGCCGCCAGCCTTGTAGATTTCGCCGCGCCCGGACACTGCGCCGACACCCAGAATATGGTCGCGGGCCGCGCCCTGCTTGATACGCCGCGGGCCGGAAAGGTTGCAGGACATAACACCGCCCAGTGTTCCCTGCCCGGCAGGCTGGCCCAGCAGTGGCCCGTAATCCAGCGGCTCAAACTCCAGCCGTTGGCCCCGTGCTTTCAGTACAGCTTCAATCTCTGCCATGGGCGTGCCCGCACGCGCCGAAAGCACAAGTTCCTCCGGCTCATACAGGGTAACGCCGCTCAAGCCAGCGGTGGAAAGCGTTGCCGCGGCCTGCACCGGCTTGCCCAGAAAGTGCTTTGTGCCCGTGCCTTCGATGGCAAGCGGTGTTGCCTGCGCTACGGCATCCAGCACAATGTCGCGCACGTCTTCAGCGGTCTGCGGTTGGTGTTGTAAGCTTTGCATTTAAAATCTCGGAAGATCTGGAAATGGCACCTGGCCGCGATGCACATGCATGCGGCCCAGCTCTGCACAGCGGTGCAGCACAGGAAACACCTTGCCCGGGTTCAAAAGATGCTTGTCGTCAAAGGCGCATTTGATGCGCTGCTGGTGGCGCAGATCATCTTCGGAAAACATTTCCGGCATCAGATCGCGCTTTTCAATGCCCACCCCGTGCTCACCGGTCAGGACACCGCCAACTTCCACGCAAAGCCGCAAAATATCGGCGCCGAAATCCTCGGCGCGCTGCAACTCGTCATCTCTGGAAGCATCGTACAAAATCAATGGGTGCAGATTGCCGTCTCCGGCATGAAACACGTTGGCCACGGCCAGCCGGTAGTGTTCCGACAATTGCTTCATTCCCGCCAGAACGCGAGGCAGTTCCTTGCGCGGAATGGTGCCATCCATACACAGATAGTCGGGCGAGATTCTTCCGACCGCTGGAAACGCCGCCTTGCGTCCAGCCCAGAAGCGCGCCCGCTCCTCGTCAGAAGTGGAAACTCGCGCGGTCGTTGCGCCATTGGCACGGGCAATATCCTCAACCGCGCCAAGCAGATAATCGACCTCAGCCTTCGGGCCATCCAGCTCGACAATCAGCAACGCTTCAACATCCAGCGGATAACCGGCATGCACAAAATCTTCAGCGGCCCGAATGGCTGGCCGATCCATCATTTCCATTCCGCCGGGAATAATGCCCTGGGCAATAATAGCGGCCACGGCAGCGCCAGCCTGTTCGCTGGTTGGAAAGCCGATCAACACCGCGCGCGCCGTTTCCGGTGCCTGCAAAATGCGCACGGTGACTTCAGTCACCACGCCCAGAAGCCCCTCTGAGCCAGTCATCAGGCCAAGCAGGTCATAGCCTTCGCTATCGAGATGCTTGCCGCCCAGCCGAACGACCTCGCCCTCAACCGTTACAAATTCAAGGCCCAGCACATTGTTGGTGGTCAGGCCATATTTCAAACAGTGCACACCACCGGAATTCTCGGCAATGTTGCCGCCTATCGAACAGGCAATCTGCGATGATGGATCCGGCGCATAGTAAAAGCCCGCATGCTCCACCGCCCGCGTGATGCCAAGATTGGTAACACCCGGTTGCACAACGGCGCAGCGGTTTTCAAAATCCACATCCAGCACACGATTGAAGCGCGACAGCACCAGCAGCACGCCGTCTTCCAACGGCAGAGCACCGCCAGACAAGGATGTGCCGGACCCGCGTGGCACAACGGGAATGTCGTTGGCGTGGCAATATTTCAGAACTGCGGCAACCTGGTCCACGGTGTCTGGCAGAACCACCACCAGTGGCAGTTGTCGATAGGCTGTCAGCGCATCGGTTTCAAAAACCCGCATTTCATTGGTGGCATCCACCACGCCTTCGCCCGGCACTATCTCGCGCATGGCGGCAACAATTCCAGCGCGACGCGCCAAAACTTCCTTGTTCGGCAGAGGCATGGAAATTGTCATACGCAACATGTCTCCCTCAGTGCGAATTAGAATTGAATTAAACTTTAGGGCGTTGGAAGTCCATTGCCTTATCAACACGTTCGCCCACTTCCGGCCTGTGGAACGGGATTTCAATATCCGCAAGATCGTATAAACCCGACCCGGCAGGCGGGTGAGATTCCGCTTGCTGCATTTTTCCGTTGTAACCTCTGCGGTTCAGCGGCAAGACAATGCCACAAATCAAAGAATTCCATCGCCTCAGGCGATCCAGAAAGACAAGCTTGGCGAATGCGCAATGCCCGATCATGATTTCCGCTCCCCCCGGTTGTTCACCCCCGCAAAACTGTTTGCCGCTGCCGTGCTGGAGGCCTCGCCCGAGCAGGCAAATTATCTGGCCAATGTCATGCGGCTTGAAGAAGGCGCGAGCGTGCTTCTGTTCAACGGGCAGGATGGAGAATGGCGCGCCAGCTTTCACCGACCGGCGAAAAAGCGGGTCGAGTTGCGGGTGGATGTGCAATTGCGCCCGCAGCCGCCTTTGCCTGACCTGCACTATCTGTTTGCTCCGCTCAAACATGCGCGGCTGGATTATATGGTGCAGAAGGCAGTGGAAATGGGCGCCGGCAGATTGCAACCCGTTATGACCCAGCACTGCCAGGCACCGCGCATCAACATTGCGCGCATGCAGGCCAATGCTCAGGAGGCGGCGGAACAATGCGGCATTCTGGCCGTGCCCGACTGTGTGGAAATGGCTCGGCTGCCGCAACTGCTCGAATCATGGGATGCGTCCCGACAATTGATATTTTGCGACGAACGCGCCGCTGACCATAGCCCCCAGCAGCTGCTGGCACCCTTTGCCGGCCGGCCACTGGCCGTTCTGATAGGGCCCGAAGGTGGCTTTTCCCAAACCGAGCGCACCCTGTTGACGGGGTGCGGGTTTGTCACCGCAATATCGCTCGGGCCGCGCATATTGCGGGCCGATACGGCCGCTGTTGCCGCACTTGCGCTTGTGCAGGCTGTTGCCGGTGACTGGCCGCGCTGAAGGAATGTTCTTGCACTGAATAGCGAAACAAGAAATGACAACGTTAATTGATTCACCCGCTTGGGGCGGGAAGCGGATGAGACACTATGGCGCGTGACACGACCGACCTGACGCCGATCACCTCCCAGGGCGATCTGGCAGATTACCTGCGAGGCGGTGAGAAGCCGGCCACCGAATTTCGTATTGGCACAGAGCACGAAAAATTCGGCTACTACCCCGAAGATCTATCTCCCGTTCCCTATGAGGGAGAGCGCGGCATCCACAAACTGCTGGAGGCCATGCAGGCCATGTCCGGCTGGGAAGCCATTGTAGACGGCGGCCGGATTATCGGCCTTGCAGGGCCAAACGGTCAGGGCGCAATTTCGCTGGAACCGGGCGGCCAGTTTGAGCTTTCCGGCGCGCCGTTGCTGACGCTGCACGAGACCTGCCGCGAATCCAACGCTCATCTGAGCGATGTCCGCAAAGCCGCAAAACAACTGGGGATCGAGTTTCTGGGAATAGGCGCCAGCCCGCTCTGGACACTGGCTGAAACGCCGGTCATGCCGAAATCGCGTTATGAAATCATGAAGGCCTACATGCCGAAGGTCGGCACGCGCGGTCTGGACATGATGTTCAGAACCAGCACAATTCAGGTCAATCTGGATTTTTCCGACGAAGCCGACATGCGCCGCAAAATGCAGATCGGCATGAAATTGCAGCCTGTGGCATCTGCACTGTTTGCAAACTCCCCCTTCACCGAGGGAAAGAAGAACGGGCTGGTTTCCTGGCGCTCTGCGGTTTGGCACAATGTGGACAATGCGCGTTCCGGCCTTCTGCCTTTCGTCTTCAAACCGGATTTCGGCTATGATGATTACGTTGAATGGGCACTGGATGTGCCGATGTATTTCATCACCCGCGATGGTGTTTACCACGACGCCACTGATGTAACATTTCGGCAGTTTCTGGATGGCGCATTCAAAGGGCGTGTTGCTGATGCCACGCCCAATATGGGCGACTGGACAAACCATCTTTCCACGCTGTTCCCTGATGTACGCCTCAAGCGCTTCATTGAAATGCGGGGTGCTGACGGTGGCCCATGGCGCGGCATATGCGCGCTGCCCGCGTTCTGGACCGGGCTGCTGTATGACGGCGGCGCACTGGAAGCAGTGGAAACGCTGGTTGCCGACTGGACATTTGAAGAGGTGCAGGCGTTGCGAAATGCCGTACCGACCTCCGGCCTTGCCACACGCTTTCGTGACGCAGATGTGCTTGAAGTGGCGCGCGCTGTTCTGCGCATATCCCGCCAAGGTCTTGTGGCAAGGGCGAGGCTGAACGAAGAAGGCAATGATGAAAGCTTTTTCCTTGCGCCTCTGGAAGAAATTGTTGCGCGCGGAACCACGTCTGCTGAAGAACTTGTGCGTCTGTATAGTACGCAATGGGACCAATCCATGCGAAGGCTATTTGAACATCTGACCTATTAAGCCCACTTGGCAGCGGCACAATTTGGCTTAATCTTCCACCAGAGCATTCCTCGTTGAAACGGAATTGTTTTAACGCCAGGACAATGCGACAAAACAAAGCGTCAGGCCTTGTCAGGCGATTGGGAGATCGCGCGCATGGCCTGGGGTGGGCGTGGGAGCGAAAAATGACAACATTTGCGGATTGGCTGGCGGCAAGCGCCGGGATGCAGAACGCATCCGAACAGTTGCAGGCGCAATTCCGACTGAGCGAAAAGGAAATTCGCGAGGCCACGGAGGCGCTGGCCCCGGCGCTGATGCTGGGCATGAAGCGGATGATGGCAAATCAGGCGCAATTTGCTGAAATGTCACGACAATTCGCCGCCTTTCCTGCTGCCGGTTCTGATGCATTTGGCCAGAAGGCCATGCTTGGCCTGTTTGGCAGCCGCGACCTGGCCGATGCCGTCGCGCGGCAGGCATCCTTGATCAGCGGGCTGGCACCCGACACGCTGGCACAAATGATCCCGATCTTTTCCTCGCTCACGGTCGATTCGATCATGCACACGCTGAACGCCTCAACCGGACGCAAAGGCGCCTTACCGGGAGACAGTGCAGGCGTCCTGCTGGCGGAAATGATGCGACGCTCGGCCAATGCGATGGACGCGTTCAGCCGGCCCAGCCATTCCCGGCAGAATCACCCCACCCCGCACAGCACGGAAGAAATCGGCCGCATGTTTGCCGAGGCCCTGAAAGGGTTTCCTTTTGTGCCGCGCACATCAGACAGCGCGCCGAAAGAGCCGCCGCCCGCAGCAAGCCCGTTTGATACCGCCTTTGACTTTTTGGAAGCAGGGCGTTCATTTCAGGATAGCTATATGCGAGAAATGATGTCACTTTTCGAGCGGCACGATGAGACGAAAAAGGACTGATAGAGGGATGAAGCCGGTGTGACCATGTGTGACTGCCCGCAAAAACTTTGAAATGCGGTGTTTTTCTCTTATGCTCTCCATCCGGATCGGCTGCTGTCTTAGCCCGATGAACAGGTTTTTACGAACTTTATGCTTCTCGTCAACTTTCTGATTGTCGTCTTCCTTATCCTTCTCAATGGCTTTTTTGCCATGTCTGAACTGGCTGTTGTTTCGTCACGTCGTGGCAAGCTGCAACAAATGGCCAATAATGGCAGCCAGGGCGCTGCGCGCGCTTTGAAACTGGTGGATGATCCAACCAGCTTTCTTTCAACGGTGCAGGTTGGCATCACGCTGGTGGGCATTTTCGCAGGCGCATTCGGCGCCTCGGCATTTTCAGGTCCGCTGGCCGACGTGCTGGTGACAATGCCGGTTATCGGCCCCTACTCACAAGGCGCAGCTTTTGCGATTGTTGTTGTGGTCATCACCTATCTCTCGCTGATTTTAGGTGAACTGGTGCCCAAGCGGTTTGCTCTCAATCACTCCGAGGGTATCGCCAGTTTTGTCGCACCCTTCATGCTGCTTCTGGCCCGCATCGGCGCACCCGTCGTCTGGTTTCTTCGAATTTCCACGGAAACGGTTTCCCGCCTGGTCGGCATTTCCACCTCGTCAGAAAATTCGGTCACGGAAGAAGAAGTCAAGGCAATGATAGCCGAAGGCACGCAAAGCGGCGTCTTCGAGCCCAAGGAACGCGAACTGATCGAGGGTGTGCTACGCATTGCCGACAGGACCGCGCGTTCGGTCATGGTGCCCCGACCCGACGTCTACTGGATTTCGATAGACGACGAGCAGACCAGCATTCTGGATGAAATTCACGCAAGTGGTCACTCTCGCTTCCCGGTCAGCGGTGAAGAGGTGGACGATATTATCGGCGTGGTTCAGGCCAAGGATCTTCTGGAGCAAATTCGGCTGACGGGCGCGATCGACATCAAGACCGCTTTGCGAGAACCGCTTTATGTCAACGAAACCATGCCAGTTCTGAAACTGCTGGACCGGTTTCAGAATGCCTCAACCCATATGGCCATTGTTCTGGATGAATATGGCACGTTTGAAGGGGTGGTAACGCCAACCGACATCCTTGCGTCTATTGCTGGCGCGCTGCCTGAAGGCACGGATGAGGAACATGGCGTGACACAGCGGGCCGATGGCTCCTATCTGGTCGATGCCGGCATGACGGCAGACAATGTCGAACGGCTGATTCCCGGTCTGGTTTTCCCCAGGGAGCGGGATTACGAAACCTTTGCCGGTTTCATTCTGGATTGCTTTGGCCATATTCCCGATGTCGGCGAAACCATGGACTATTCGGATTGGCGCTTTGAGGTGGTGGATCTTGATGGTCGCCGCATTGACAAGGTGCTTGCCACCTTTATTGGCACCCGGAATGCCGAAAGCGAAACAGCGGAATAAAAAAACGCCGCAGCGTCAGCGCTGCGGCGGGTTACTGAAGTCCATCGGATTGTCGGCATGCAACATTCATCTGGCGCGCCTGCGTTTTGCGGCTCGCACGGCCAGTTGATAGGTCGGGTCCTGCCGCCAGTCGGTGTTCAGTGCGTCATGCACATCATCACGCTTGATGCCCAGATCAGCCAGAAGATAATCGGGCAAATCCGCGACATAATGCGCCTGCCGACGGTTTTTGAATGCGCGAAAAACGGCTGGCACTGCAGCCAGTCCCAAACGGATATTCGAGGCGAATTCGGGCATCGTTGACCTGCCCGGCCCTTTGACAACAATCGTCACAATGCTCTCCTGAGTGCTAGAGGAACAGGGCGCTTGCCGCTGCATGATCCTTGAGATAAGCCATCAGTATTGATTAGACCAACGAATGTTTGTAATGTGTTCCATCATCAATGCTGATGGATAACGCCATGGCTATCCCACTTGATCTGGACCAGTTGCGCAGCTTTCTGGCTGTGGTGGATACAGGCAGTTTCACACGTGCTGCCGAAGATGTGTTCAAAACCCAATCAGCCGTTTCCATGCAGATTCGGCGGTTGGAAGAGCGGCTTGGCAAAGAGCTGTTCGAGCGCACAGGGCGCAGTGTCCGGTTGACGGATGATGGTGCGCGCCTGCTTGGCTATGCACGCCGGATGCTGTCCCTCAGCCAGGAAACACTGACAGCCTTTGACGAGGCGCATATTTCCGGCCATGTGCGCATCGGCCTGCCGGATGATTACGCCGAACGTTTCTTGCCCGAGATCATGGCGCGCTTTGTGCGCTCCAACCCGCGTGTGGAACTTCAGATTGCCTGTGAAACAACGTCCAGTCTGGTTGAACATGTGGAAAAAGGCCATCTGGACGTGGCCCTGGTCTGCCCCTCCAAAACCCATGCATGGTCGGAAATTGTGCGGCGGGAACCGCTGCATTTCGTGACGTCTGCCTGCCATTCGGTGCATCTGGAAGAGGTTTTGCCGCTGGCAATCGGGCGGCCGGATTGCAACTGGCGCAAACAGGGTGTCGAGGCGCTTTCCCGGATGCAGCGCGATTATCGAATTTTGTTCACCAGCTGGTCTGCCACTATCGTCACCTCAGCGGTTCTGGCCGGGCTGGCCGTCAGCGTCTTGCCCGAATGCGCGCTGCGCCCGGGCATGCGCGTGCTGACAGAGGCAGATGGCTTTCCCAAGCTGAAAGATGCGCAAATTGCCGTCATGCGTGGCAAAAACACTGACACGCCGGTGATTTCAGCCCTGATCGACCATATTCGGGAAAGTCTGCAAAATCTTGTACCGCAGACCGATGAAGCGACAGTCCAACGCCCTGCAGCCGAGCCGAGAATCGTGCGTCCATCGCTTTCCCGCACGGGCATTGTTGCCGCCAATTGTTGAATGACAGGCCTTGACCGAATGGCTGCTTGCTTCGCATAAACCGCTATGAGCTTTTTTGACGATCCTGACGCTTCGCAGAGCAACCTTTCCAACGCTGCGGAATATTCCGTCTCGGAAATTTCCGGTGCGTTGAAACGCACTGTCGAGCAGACATTTGGCCATGTCCGGGTTCGTGGAGAAATTTCGGGCTATCGGGGTCCGCATTCATCGGGTCATGCATATTTTTCGTTGAAGGATGAAAAGGCGCGGCTGGAAGCAGTTATCTGGAAAACATCTTTCAGCAAGCTGGCGTTCAAACCGGAAGAAGGGCTGGAGGTGGTGGCCACGGGCCGATTGACCACTTACCCCGGATCGTCGAAATACCAGATTGTTATCGAGGATATGAAGCCAGCAGGCGCTGGCGCGCTGATGGCTCTTTTGAACGAGCGCCGTCTTAAATTTGAAGCTGAAGGCCTTTTTGACAAAGCCCGAAAGCAGCCCCTTCCCTATCTGCCCCGCGTCATCGGCATCATCACTTCGCCAACCGGCGCAGTTATTCGCGACATTTGCCACCGCATTGCCGATCGTTTTCCAGTTCATCTCATTGTCTGGCCTGTTCGCGTACAGGGCGAAACAAGCGGGGCAGAGGTCGCCGAAGCAATCGAGGGTTTTAACGCCTTGCCGGCGGGAGGAACCCTGCCCCGCCCGGATCTGCTGATTGTGGCGCGTGGCGGTGGCAGCCTGGAAGATCTGTGGGGCTTCAATGACGAGGCAGTTGTGCGCGCCGCCAGCCTCAGCACAATTCCGCTGATTTCTGCTGTTGGGCATGAAACCGACTGGACGCTGCTGGACCATGTAGCCGATATGCGCGCTCCAACTCCAACCGGTGCGGCGGAAATGGCCGTGCCGGTGCGGGCCGAAATTGCCGCAACACTTGCTGCGCTGCACGCACGCAACGGGGCAGCTGTTTCCCGCCTGGTTCAGCAGGAAAAGCGGCAATTGCAAACACTGGCCCGCGCGCTGCCTTCCGCCGACATGCTTTTGGCCATGCCCCGGCGGCACCTGGACGAGCTATCCGTCAATCTGGATCGCTGTCTGCGCAGCGCCATCGCAGGAGAGCGACAGCGCTTTACAGTGGCCGCAGGCGCGCTCCAGCCGAACCGGCTTGCCGTCATGCTGCTGGACAGGCGCAACGGCCTGGAGCGGCTGGCGAATGGTCTGGACAATGGCCTTGCGCAGGGCATTTTTCGCAAACGGCAAGCATTTGAGCGAATTGCCGCTGCCATTCGCCCGCACACAGTTGCCCGCATGCGCGACGAAGCCCGGCAGCGTCTGGCGCAGACGTCGCGCAGCTTTGACACGGCCTGTTCGCGCCTTTTGGAAGACCGTCGAAATCTGCTGTCCGGTATCTGGCGCGTTGCTGGCAGTCTGGATCCGCGCCGGGTTCTTGAACGCGGCTACACCATCGTTCGTGACAGTGAGGGGCAACCCATTACGCAGGCTGCCGGATTGCAATCCGGCATGGCCTTCAGTGTGGAATTTGCCGGCGGAGAACTGCGCCATGCCGTTGCAACCAGCGGCGAGCCGGCAAAGCAGCCTGCTTCACGCACAAAGAGGCCGCCTGCCAACCAGGGCGATCTGTTCTAGACCGTTGCCGCGAGGCATGTTCTAGCCACCAAGGGTTCTGACCCAGTCCAGCATTCCTGGCAGGCAATTCGACTTCAGGTCATAATGGCGCTGGGCGTGCACCCGCGCGGCCGCACCCAGCCGCGCCCGTTTCTCCGGATCGTCCAGCAGCGCAACAATCTGTGCCGCCAACTCATCCGGGTTGAAAAAATCCACCAGCACACCCGTATCATCGTCGCGGATCGCCTCCCTGACAGGAGATGTGTCGCTGGCAACAATGGCGCAGCCAATGCTCATGGCTTCCACCAGCGACCATGACAGAACAAACGGATAAGTCAGATAAATGTGAACTGTGGAAAGTTGCAGCAAGGAAATGAAGCGCGGATAATCCAGCGGACCGGTGAAATGCACCCGCTCCCAATCTTCCGGGCGAATTTTCGGCTTCACCTCTTTGACAAACAGCTCTTTCCACGTGCCATGTTGCGGCATGCCGCCATAGCCGGTTTTCGTATCGCCAACCAACACGATCTGAGGTTGTGGCCGCTCCTTCAGCAGCGTCGGCAAAGCCCGCATCATGGTCTGAAATCCGCGATAGGGTTCCAGATTGCGGCTGACATAGGTGAGAACTTCGTCATCACGCGTCAGCGTTCGCCCATTTGGCAGTTTGAAGAATGCTTTGTCGTTTGGCCGCAAGGCATCGGTATCGATACCATCATGCACCACCGAAATACGGTTACGCATGCTTTCAGGAAACGTGCTCGCCTGCCATTGTGTGGGGGCTATGCCTGCATCAGCCTGCGCGAAGGTCAATTCCATATTGACGTTTTTGAACCGAAGGCGGCAGACATCGCTGGCGTCAGACTTGGCGAATTCCGGGTCAAAATTCGAATCCGCGCCAAATGGCTGATAATAGAATTCGCAATAGGCACCCATGCGGGCATCGGGCCACACATCTTTCAAAAACAGCATTTCTCCCCAGCCCGGATGACCGATGATCACATCCGGAACATAGCCTTGCCGTTTAAGGTTCAATGCGGCGTTGAATGCCGCCTCGCCGCGAATGGCCTTGGTTTCCAGGTCGACAATCCACGGATGCACCCCGCGCGTGGAACCACGGCTGGCGGTGTAATGCATCAGGCCGATATTGTGCCAGTTCTTCGGCATCTGATCGCGCATATGCATTGCGCGCACTTCATGACCCGGTTGCGCCGCCAATGCGGGTGCCAAATGTTTGTACTGCCCGGGAAAATTCTGATGAATGAAAAGATAGCGCATTTACGAAACTGCTTCCGGCGAAATTGAGTTTTCCAGTTCCGGCCAAAAATACTGCGCTTAAAACGATCCGTCCACTAAACTCTATAAGATATATAATAAATAGCGCGTTCTTGGTATTTCGGGCTATTGGGCCAGAAATCCACCATCCACCGGCAGAGTGTGACCAGTCACCATGCCTGACGCGGGCGCGGCCAGAAACACAATTGCGGCCGCCACTTCTTCAGGTTCGGCCAACCTGCCGAGGGGGGTCATATCGGCAATTTTCTTCATCAACTCCGGCTGTTCCAGCAGGGCGGAAATAAAGGGTGTGCGGACATAGGTCGGGGCAACAGCGTTGACGCGAATATTGCTGGCGGCCCACTCGACTGCCAGCGCCCGGGTCATATTGATAATCGCGCCTTTGGTGGTCTGGTAGGAAATGTTGGGATATAGCCCCCCGCCGGAAAGCCCCATGATCGATGCCACATTGACAATGGCGCCACCGTTGCCAAAGGCAATCATATGCCGTGCGGCTTCCCTTGCGCACAGAAAACTGCCCGTCATATTCACATCAACAACCCGGTTCCAATCTTCCACGGACAGGTCCAGCGCAGGGCGGCGGATGGCAATACCGGCGCTGTTGACCAGAATATCCAGCCGCCCGGCTTCCGTGGCGATAGCGTCAAAAGCCACCGCCACGGCATCCTCACTGGTCACATCCAGCACCTTGGTAGCAAATTCTGATGCCTCTTCAGGAAAGGCTCGGTCCAGAATGGTCACGGTTGCACCGGCCTTCGCCAGTTCCCGGGCCGCTGCAAGGCCAATTCCAGATGCACCACCGGTCACGATAGCCACCCGGCCCTCAAGACTGAACAAATTCATATGACAAACGTCCCTTAAACACTTGCTTGCACGGCTTCCAATTGCCGCGCGGTATAACCAATCAATCTGCCGCGCCCGCTTCGCTTGGCCTCGTAAAGCGCCTGATCTGCCATATTGACGCCGGTTTTCACCTCTGGCGGAATTCGCTCGAAAAAAGCATAGCCGATGCTGACGGATATCTGCACCGGCCGACCGGTGTGCGGATTGACAAGATCCAGTTCTGCAATGGCGACTATCGCCGCTTGCCCTTCCTGCTCAGCCTCTGCCCGAGAGGCGACCGGAGCGAAAATGCAGAATTCATCACCGCCGGTTCGGCCAATCAGCGCTTCTGCGTCAAACACCAGTGTAAAAACCGATGCGACCCTGCGAATGGCTTCATCGCCCACGAGGTGGCCATTCCAGTCATTCACCAGCTTAAAATCATCCATGTCGATGGCGTAAAAAGCTCCGCAGCCATTCTTCGGAACTGCGGCAAGCTGACGGTAAAATTCAGATCGGTTCAACATGCCGGAAAGCCCGTCGCGCGTTGCGCGTTCGGCCAGTTCGGCATTTGCAGCCGCCAGGCTGGCGTTCAGGTCTTTAACCGCCCGATGCGCAGCCAGAAGCCGGTCATGCTGCCGGAAATGAAAGGCGCTGGCGGGTCCGCTGATCAGAACCGAACAAACAACGCACATCAACAATCCATTGCCGTCGAAGCTTCCGCCAATGGCGGGCACCGCTATCAAAGCAATCAAAACAGAGCCAGCCGCGCTGGCAACAGCAACAGCGATTGCGCGCAGAAAAATTCGCCCACCCCACGGGCTAACTGCCGTCATTGAAACCTCATCGGCAAAGCGCCAGCGGAGCCCGTTCCCACAACCATTGCTATAGGCAATCAAACGCCTTCGCAACTGACGGCGAGGTATTGGGTAGTGCGCCTTGCAATCCTTTCCGACGATAGTAGGCGGATTTCCCTCTGGCCAGCCTGAGGAGACGTTTCCATGCGCTGGCTTACTTAAACACGCCGTCAATGCACCCGCGCCGGAGCGGATAAGATTGTTTCATTCACATCAGCCGAGGTTATTTAATAAAAAAAGCCCCGCAATCGCGGGGCCTTTCTAGTGCGCATCTTGTGTTGAAGCGAAGTCGTTTTACCAGTTGCCAACGTGTCAGACCGGCTAACGAAGAAATTCAATCAGATCATGATTGAGCCTGTCCGGCACTGTGGCGAACAGACCGTGCGGTTCACCATCATATTCAATCAATTGTGCACCGGAGATGCCTTTGGCCGCCGCATGCCCGGTCAGGGCTATGGGTACAATATCATCACCCGTGCCGTGAATGACCAGTGTCGGAATAGTGAACGCCGCAAAGTCAGGCCTGAAATCAGTGGTACCAAAAGCATCAACACAATCGATTGTCGCTTTTGGACTTGCCATGATGCCATGAACAAACGACCAGTCCAGAATTCCCTGGCTGACAGGGCTGGTTACCAGGCCAACGCCATAGAACTGCTTTGCAAAGCTCTGCAGAAAGGCAAAACGGTCCTTCCGGATTTGCGCTTTCATATCTTCAAACACCGATGGCTCTACGCCATCCGGGTTGGTTTCGTCCTGAAGAAGATAGCCGGCAACCGACGCCACCAGAACTGCCTTTGAGACGCGTGATGCGCCGTGCCGCGCAAGATAGCGGGCGATCTCGCCGCCGCCCATCGAAAAACCGACAAGCGAAACAGACTGCAAATCAAGATCTTCGAGAATTGCCGCCAGATCATCTGCGAACATATCGTAATTATAGCCGGTCGCCGGATGACCGGACTGGCCAAATCCACGGCGATCATAGGTGATAACGCGGAAACCTGCTTCAAGCAGGGCAAGCGTCTGATACTCGAACATATCGCCGGTCAGCGGCCACCCATGAATCAGGACAACCGGCTGACCTTGGCCCATGTCCTTGACGTGAAGCATCACGCCATCTTTAGCTTCAACGAATGCCATCTGTAACTCCCAGTTGAGTGTGTACACACTAACCGGATGAGGTGGCGGAATGTTCCGCCACGTTATTAACTAGTTCTAATCACGGTTGCGCAGGCTGAGGCCAAGGGCAAATCCGATAATCCCGGCTATAAGCAATGCTGAAATTGGCCGTTCCTGAACGGATTGGCGAACCGCCCTGCTGCCCTCATGCGCGTAAGCACCCGCGTTTTCATAGACGTCGGATGCATAGCGCGACGCCTCGCCTGCAGCATCTCGTACAGCGTCTTTTCCCTGTCCATACAGGTTCTGCGCTGTGCCTTCGGCTTCTCGCACCCTGCCTTCAGCCGAATTTCCCGGCGATCCCACTGCGTCACCTACTGCACCCTGCACTTTGCCGCCGAATTCTTTTGCGGCGCCCTCAATCCGGTCTTTGTCCATCAGCCTGTCTCCTAACTGTCGTTGGAAGATCCAACGCTTCAGAGCTATAACTTTTGAAAGCGCCGATGGTTCTATGCAAACACTCAGTAAAATTTCACAGTCCGGCTGACGCTGATGCCGGCTGACAGGGCGCGGTCAATTAGGTCAATTCAAGATTAGGTCGGCAGCGCTTCAATTCGAGTTCAGAAGCTTCCGCGAGACAGTGTCAATGTGAATTCGCATCGCACGCTCACTTTCCAGCGGGTTCCTGTCGGTCACCGCTTCTACAATTGCCTCATGTTCCAGAAACGAATGGTGATCCGCGGGCGGTCCGCCAATATCCTCGCGGCGGCGACCCCAGACCACCGTACGGCGGATGGAGTTGAGATTGTCGAACATCAGAACCAGCAGCTTGTTCTGGGTTGCCTTGGCTACGGCGCGATGAAAGCGGTTGTCCCAGTTTTCATATTGCCGCCAATTGCTCGCTTCCCGGCCTCGTTCCGCGCAAAGGCGCAACTCTTCCAGATCTGCCGTTGACGCGTTAACCGCGGCTTCTCGCGCCAATGCCGGTTCGATTGTCAGCCTGGCGCGGATAACCTCAATTGGGCTTGCCAGGTTGGCAACCGTCAAACTTGGTGAAATGGTTTCATTTGGTTTAGAGCCGAGAAAGGTTCCCTTGCCGACATGACGCCAGATCCGCCCTTCCGACTCGGCAATTGCCAGCGCTTTACGAAGGGCACCACGAGACACACCCAGAATGTCGCACAGCTCTCTTTCAGGTGGCAGACGCCCCTGCTCGTTCAGCTCATGCTGCGCCAGAAAGGCTTGAAGCTGCGTAAAAGCCGCCTGACCTTCATCTGGAATCAGGTATTCCTGCAGCACGGCCACGTCTTTCAAATCTGCCAATGCCAGCCTCCATTGATCCTTGCACACAAGATCGCGCCATTGGGTAAGTCAATTCATTGTCATGTTGCACCGTCTTTGCCGTTGAAACGCACCCTTTTCAACGAGAAAATGCTCCATTCGATACCACAGAACCGGCGACCAATGGAGTCGCCCGCAAACCAATTTGCACCTTTTTTTACCAATTGCAAAAAACCACTTGAACTTATCAATTAATTGATCAAGATTGGTTTGGGTAGACCAATTCAGGGAAGTGAACAATGACAAACCAGACAGCGGCAGCGCAAAAACAGGCCGGATATGCCATCGCACTTCCGCCGGTCGTAGCGATCCCCATCCGCGGTTCGTCCGAGCTGTTTCCGGTTCGCCGGGTGTATTGTGTGGGACGCAACTATGCTGCTCATGCTGTCGAAATGGGTCATGATCCCGACCGCGAGCCACCATTCTTCTTTCAGAAGAATCCTGACAACATTCTGCTGGCCGGCTCTGATTTTCCGTATCCGACCATGTCGAGTGATGTGCATTTTGAAATCGAGCTGGTGATTGCGCTGGGCAAAGGCGGCACGAATATCGCTCAGGATGCCGCGCTGGATCATATATTCGGCTATGGCGTGGGACTGGACATGACGCGCCGGGACCTGCAAGGCGAAGCAAAGGACCTTCGCCGCCCGTGGGAAATCGGCAAAGCGTTTGAGGCTTCTGCACCGTGCAGCGACATTGTGCCTGCCAGTGTTATCGGCCATCCGGCAGACGGTGAAATCCGGCTCGACGTGAACGGCAAACGCCGCCAGACCGGCGATCTCAACCAGATGATCTGGAAGACACCGGAAATCATCGCTTATCTTTCCGGCCTTTTCACACTTGCTCCCGGCGATCTGATTTATTCCGGCACGCCATCGGGCGTCGGCGCTATCGAGCGGGGCGACGTCATGTCTGCTTATGTCGAGGGTGTGGGAGACCTTGAAGTCAAGGTTTCCTGAACCAATCGGTGAATTGATCATAAATGGAGATAATCAATGATAGTTGGGATTGACCATATCGAAATCATCGTCCGCGATGTGAAAGCGCATGTCGAGTTTTACCAGAAGATGGGCTTCAAGCTCCTGACCTGGACAGAACATCATGGCGGCTCGGCCGAGCTGCAATTGCCGGGCGAAAACCAGCCGATTATCGAAATCCATGAGCTGTTGGCTGAGGAAAACCCCGGCATTAACCACATGTCCTTCAAGGTGCGTGACATTGAGGAAACCCACAAGGACCTCGTGAGCAAAGGCATCGGATTTTACAAGGATGTCCACGCCTCGCCGTCCACAGGTCGCAAAAATGCGCTTTTCCGTGATCCCGATGGTTGGCGGCTCCAGCTCAGTGATGAAAAGCGCGGAACGCCACAGGTCGTAGCAGACTAAGCCAGACACAAACGAAAAGTGAGCGGAGCCAGGCATGTCCAACGTTATCGACATTAAGGGCCTGCACACTTACTTCCACACGCCCCGTGGACTGGTAAAATCTGTCCGCGGGGTGGACCTGGCCATCAAGCCGGGTGAAACGGTCGGCCTCGTTGGCGAGTCCGGCTCCGGCAAAAGTGTCACCGCGCATTCCGTGATGCGGCTGCTACCCTCCATCAGCGAAATTGCAGAAGGCGAGATCATCTTTGACGGGCTTGATCTTGCCCGCGCTGACGAGCGGGTTGTGAGATCCATCCGCGGCAATCGGATTTCCATGATCTTTCAGGAGCCTATGACATCGCTCAACCCGGTCTTACGCGTCGGGCGGCAGGTTGCCGAGGTGTTGCGCCTGCACACCCGGATGAACCGGACACAGGCGATGGACAGGGTTGTTGAACTGTTCAAAATGGTGGGCATATCCGACGCACAGGCGCGGGTTCACGCTTACCCGCATGAAATGAGCGGTGGTATGCGCCAGCGTATCATGATTGCAATGGCGCTGGCCTGTGACCCTGCCCTTATCATTGCCGACGAGCCGACCACCGCGCTTGACGTTACCATCCAGGCCCAGGTTCTCGACATTCTGAAAGGACTGGTAACGGACACCGGAGCCGCGCTGCTGCTGATAACGCACGATCTTGGCGTCGTTTCTGAAACCGCAGATCGTGTTGCCGTCATGTATGCGGGCCAGATCGTTGAAACCTCTCCGGTGGAAAAAATCTTTGAGGCTCCGCTGCACCCCTATTCAATCGGGTTGATGAACTGTGTGCCGCGGATTGATCAGGATATCGACGAGAAATCCCTTCAGACCATTCCGGGAACCGTTCCTGACCTTGCCGACCTGCCGACAGGATGTGCGTTCCAGTCACGCTGCCCGAAAGTCCACTCCCGCTGCCGCGAAGAAGAGCCGAAGCTTCTGAGTGTTGGCGATGATCATCAGGTAAGGTGCTGGCTTCATGTCTGATCAACCGCTTCTGGAAGTAGACGGATTGACCAAGCATTTTGGTGGCGTAACCGGTCTGTTCGGGCGGAAGACACCCATTCTGCGAGCTGTGAACGATGTTTCGCTGAAGGTCGGAGAAGGCGAAACCCTTGGCCTTGTAGGAGAATCCGGCTGCGGAAAAAGCACATTGGGGCGCTGCATTTCGCAACTCCAGGAGCCCACCGCCGGAAGTGTCAAATTCAATGGCAGAGAACTGATCGGTCTGAAAGGCAACGATCTGCGTGCCATGCGGCGCGAAATTCAGGTTATCTTTCAGGATCCCTACGGATCCTTGAATCCGCGCAAGACCGTTGGTTCAATCCTGTCGGAAGCCTTTCGCATCCACAAATTGCATCCACGTGCGCAGTGGCGTGACCGGGTGGTCGAGCTTCTCGAAACGGTGGGTCTTCTGCCTTCGCATATTGACCGTTTTCCGCATGAGTTTTCAGGCGGCCAGCGCCAGCGCATTTCCATTGCGCGCGCGCTGACGCTCCGCCCCAGGCTGATTGTGGCAGATGAACCCGTTTCAGCTTTGGACGTGTCCGTGCAGTCGCAGGTTTTGAATCTGATGATGTCGCTGCAGCGCAGCCACAGGCTGGCCTATCTCTTCATTTCCCACGACTTGCGCGTTGTGCGCCACATCAGTGATCGCGTGGGCGTCATGTATTTCGGTCGGATTGTGGAAACTTCCGCGACGAAAGCTCTCTTCGACGGCCCGCTTCACCCATACACCAAGTCTTTGCTGTCTGCCGTGCCCAAGACCGGCCGCCGCAAAAACAACGATCGACTGATCCTGCAGGGCGAGTTGCCGTCACCGATCCGGCCCCCTACCGGTTGCTCATTTCACCCACGCTGCCCGTTTCGTGGCGAGCGTTGTTCGAGCGAAGAGCCCGAACTGCGCCAGGTCATGCCCGGCCGGTGGGTATCCTGCCACTATCCGCTCCTGGAAGACCAGCGCGGCCTCGATTCTGTCCCTCAATATGTAGGAGAAGCGAAATGATGGTACCGACCATATCTGGCCGCTGGCGCGCTGGCAGATGGCTGGCGTTTATCGGCGGGCTTGTTCCTTGTATTCTTGCGGCCAGCCTTGCCCATGCGCAAGGCGACGGCGTCATGGTTGTCGGCATTCCCGGCGATCCACCCGTCATCAATGCGGGTATCACCACCGACATTTCCTCCAGCAATCTGTCCGGCCAGGTTTACAACACCCTTGTCCGCCTTGATCCTGCTGGCGAGGTCATACCGGGGCTGGCTGAATCCTGGGAAATTGCCGATGACGGCCTGACTTACACGTTCCGTCTGTTTGATGACGTCAAATGGCATGATGGCGAAGAGTTCACTGCCGATGACGTTGCCTGGAGTCTCTGGAACATCAACCGGGAGTTCAACGGCCCAGCCTCCGGCCTGCTTGAGGCGGTCAAATCCATCGACGCAACGGATGATCTGACCGTTACCTTCAATCTGGAATATCCTTATCCACCGCTCCTGCGCGGTCTGGCCTATTTCAACAGCTCAACCATCCTGCCGCGCCATATTTTCGACAATGGGCAAAGCCCGCAGGAAAACCCGGCAAATCTTGCTCCAATCGGTACAGGTCCTTTTGTTTTCAAGGAATATGTGCGCGGCAGCCATATCGTCTTTGAGCGCAACCCTGACTACCATCTGGCAGAACTGCCATACATGGACCGGCTCGTCTTTCAGATCATCCCGAACGACTCCGCCAGAGCGCTGGCGCTTCAGACCGGCGATATCGACTTCATTCCTTATTACGCCATGCCGCTCGGCGAAGTTGAATCGCTGCGTGCCGATCCTCGCGTCGAGGTGGAATTTGCCAAACGGATGATTGCGGGCATCTACATGGCGTTTCTGAACACCCGCCATGCGCCGCTTGACAACAAACAGGTGCGCCAGGCGCTTTACCATGCGTTGAACCGGCCGGACATGCTGGAAAAGGCCGGTTTCGGCTTCGGTAAGGTTGCCGCCGGGCCGATTTCTTCGGAACAGCAGATATTCTACACCGATGACGTCGTTTCCTATGACTACAACCCGGCAAAAGCCGAGGAAATGCTGGATGAAGCGGGCTTTCCGCGCGGCGCTGACGGAAAGCGCTTCAAATTGCGGGTCAGCTACGACCTCAAGGAAGGCCCGATGAACAACACGGCGATGCTGATGCGCGCCCAGTTCAATGCCATCGGTGTCGATCTTGATATTCAGGGCATGGATTCTGGCGCATGGCGGGAATCCGCATTCACCCGCTGGGACTTTGACATCACCATGGGCTCGTTCTCAACCGGCCCTGACCCGGCAGTGGGTGTAGAGCGGCTTTACGTATGCCGCAACATCGAGCCGCTGATGGCCCGCAACGCATCAGCCTATTGCAATCCTGAACTGGACGAGGTTTTCGCCGTGGCTGGTCGCGAACTGGATGAGTCCGAACGGATCCGCCTTTACCACCAGGTGCAGGCAACACTGGCCGAAGATGCACCGCACTGGTGGCTGTGGGACCGTTACTACCCCATCGCCTTCAATGCCAATCTTGATGGAATTCTTGATGACCTGACCGGCTATGGAGCTTTTGAAACCGTGCGCTGGAAAAACTGACACAACTGGTATTCACCAACCCATGTAAGGAACAGGCAGATGAACTATCTGACACGACATGCGGTACTGGCATTTTCGATACCGCTTTTCATTTCCGGTGCAATGGGATTTGCACATGCCCAGAACGACTCAATCGTCGTAGGGCTTTCGGGCGATCCCACGATCATCAATTCCGGCATTACAACAGAGATCAGCTCAAGCGTGGTGGGCGCACAGATCTACAGCACCATTGTGCGGCTGGATTCCGAAGGCAACCCCATCCCATCACTGGCTGAATCCTGGGAAGTGTCCGATGACGGACTGACCTACACTTTCAAGTTCTTTGATGGCATCAAGTGGCATGATGGCACGCCCTTCACCTCGCAGGATGTGGCCTGGAGCCTGTTGAACATCAACCGGGAGTTCAACGGCCCGGCCGGTGGTTTGCTGAAGGCGGTTGAGACGATTGAGACTCCGGACGATCGGACAGCCGTTTTCAAACTCTCAACTCCCTATCCTCCACTCCTGCGCGGGCTGGCATACTTCAACAGCTCAACGATCCTGCCCCGGCATATTTTCGACAATGGTCAGGATCCACGTGAAAACCCTGCCAATCTGAAACCGATTGGCACGGGCCCCTTTGTGTTCAGCGAGTTCCGCCCTGGCAGCCACATCACGCTTCAGCGCAATGAGGATTACCATCTGGACGGGCCGCACGTGGAACGCCTGATCTATCAGATCATCCCGAACGAAGCGGCGCGCGGACTTGCGCTTGAAACCGGGGAGATCGACTACATTCCGTATCACGTCATGCCGCTGGGTGAAGTGGACCGTCTGCAAAATGCGCGCGATATAACCGTGGCGTTTCAGAAGCGCTCCATCGCCGGGCAATATCAGGCTTTCCTGAACACTCGAGAAGGTCCGCTGGCGGAAAAAGCAGTGCGGCAGGCACTGTACCATGCCATGAACCGCGACGAGCTTCTGGAAAAAGCTGGTTTTGGCCACGGCACCGTCTCGAAAGGCGGGCCACTGTCTTCCGAGTTGCCAATTTTCTACACCGATGACGTCAAGCAATACCCGTATGATCCGGAACTGGCCAACAAAATGCTTGATGAGGCGGGCTTTGAGCGCGGAGCAGATGGCAAGCGCTTTACGCTTCGCATTTCCTACGCGCTTTCCGAAGGACCAATGCAGAACGTTGCGCAGCTTCTGCGTTCCAATTTCGCGGCGGTTGGCGTTGACCTTGTGGATCAGGGAATGGAAACATCCGCCTGGCGCGACCGCTCATTTGTCCAATGGGATTTTGATATCACCATGGGCTCCTATGCCAGCGGTCCTGATCCTGCAATCGGCGCCGCGGCGTTTTACACATGTGACCGCATTCAGCGCATCTCCGGTCACAATGCTTCCGCCTATTGCAACGAGGAAGTTGACGCACTGTTTTCCCAGGGAAGCCAGGAGCTGAACGAAGATCGCCGTATCGAGATCTACCACGAGGCTGCCGCGCAGGTAACGGAAGATGTTCCGCACTGGTGGTTTTGGGACCGTTACTATCCGATCGCGTTCCGCGCCAACCTTGAGGGAATAACAGAAGACATTACGGGCTATGGCACAATGGATGGCGTGCGATGGGTAGAATAGCGCTTCTTCGTGATGTCGAAATCCGCGGCCTCTGACCAGATCGGGTCGGGGCAGTGCAAGACTGCCCCATCCACACTTTAACTATCGCGTTGTCCAGCAGTTGAAACAATTGCGTTTTCAACGAGAAATGCTCCAAGGAAGGTGAAGCGGTGGCACTCCACATTTATCTGTTCAAGCGGCTTTTCTATACTCTTCCGCTGCTGGCATGTGCGATCACGACGATTTTCTTCCTGATCCATGCCGCGCCGGGCGACCCGGTCGACTATCTGATTGGAGAAGCGGGCGCCAGCCAGGAGATGATTGACCGGCTCCGGGCGCAGATGGGGCTGGATCAACCTGTCTATATTCGCCTCTGGAACTACGCGATGCAGGTCCTTGGCGGCAATCTGGGGTATTCGGTGGTTTCGGGAGCACCGGTGCTGAGCCTCATCCTCGACCGTTTTCCGGCGACCCTTCTGCTGATGGCCACGCAATACACCATTGCCGCTATTGTCGGCATCGGTCTTGGCGTTCTGGCCGCCCGCAACCCGCAATCGCGCACCGACAACGTTATCACCTTCATCTCGCTGGCCAGTTTCGCCATTCCCGTTTTCTGGCTGGGTCAGATGATGATCCTGATCCTTGCCTATCACATGAACTGGTTCCCCATTCAGGGCATGACCAATCTGCGCCGGGGTTACACTGGCATCGATTATACCCTGGATGTCGCCTATCATATGACATTGCCAGCATTGACGCTTGCGCTGTCCAATCTTGGCCTGATCACACGGCTGACGCGCAGCAGCATGATTCAGGTCCTGAGCCAGGACTATGTCAAAGTTGCCCGAGCCAAGGGTCTGAGCGAACGGGCGGTTCTGCTGCGTCACGCGCTTCGCAACAGTTTGCTGCCCGTTATTACAGTCATTGGCGATTCCCTGCCGGGGCTCATCGCCGGCGCGGTCATCGTCGAAACCGTCTTTGGATGGCCAGGGCTGGGAAGGCTGACACTCGATGCCATCAATTCCCGCGACTACCCTCTGCTGATGGGAATGTTCCTGTTCATCAGCGTCTTCGTCATCATCATCAATCTGATCGTCGATCTGCTTTACGCAGTTCTCGATCCTCGTATTCGCTACCAGTAGGAGGTTCGCCAATGTCCGCTGCAACAATGGCCGCACCCCCGACGTCCCGCGCCTGGGCCCGTTTTCGCACCAATCGGGCTGCGATGATCGGGCTGGCATTCACCACGATAATTGTGCTTGCCGCACTGAGCGCCCCCTATCTGCCGATTTACGATCCCATGCAGATGGGGCGTTCTTTCCTGCCGCCATCATGGTCGCATCTCATGGGAACGGATGCGCTTGGATCGGACATCTTCTCCAACATCATTCTTGGAGCTCGCACGTCCCTCATAGTTGGGTTCTGTGCTGTTCTGACATCCACCACCATCGGCGTGCTCGTTGGTGCTCTTGCCGGTTATTTCGGCGGAACGGTGGATACGGTACTGATGCGCGTAACGGAAATGTTTCAGATTCTTCCGCAATTCTTTCTGGCGATTGTCATTGTTGCGCTGTTTGGCTCCAGCATCTGGAACGTTGTTCTGGTCATTGGTGCACTGACATGGCCTGTGACAGCGCGCCTGCTACGGGCGGAATTTCTGACATTGCGCAGACGTGAGTTTGTCGATGCGGCGCGCAGCCTCGGCATGTCGCAAACAGACATCATCTTCCGCGAGATCATGCCGAACGCCCTGCCGCCGATTATTGTCAACTGCACCTTACAGATTTCCAGCGCAATCCTGCTTCAAACCAGCCTGAGCTTTCTGGGGCTTGGTGATCCAAACGCCATGAGCTGGGGCACGATGCTGCATAATGCACAGGACTATTTCAGTCGAGCATGGTGGATGGCCGCGTTTCCGGGCATGGCGCTGTTCATCACCACATTGAGCCTGAACCTGGTGGGAGACGGCCTGAACGACGCGCTGAACCCGAAGTGACGACACCTTGAATTGGTCAGGCAATATGCCGGCAAAGATCTGCTCGAAACTGGCTTAATTGCTGTGGTATCGGATCAAAATCTTAAGAATAGCCAGTCTTAATGATCATATCTGATCTAATATCCAGGGTTCGGTCTTATGGTCATTCCACAGTTTCCATTGGGGCGATCCATTCGCTCTGCGATCTGCATTGCGGGTCCGTTAGGTGTGGGCTGGGCAACAGGTTCTTATATCACGGCTATATGGATCGTCATGGGAACGCTGGTGGCTGCTGCAGGCGAATCGGGCAGTGACAGCTATGGGATCCGCCTGCGCAGTCTGGCAAAGGCGGCGCCGATTGCAGCCGCCGGCTATCTGACGGGCTACCTTACACTGTTACCCTACCCGGCATTGATTGCCGCAATGACCGTCGTTGGCTTCGGGGCTGGAGTGGTCAACAGTCTGGGTGCTTCTTTTCCAGCGGCAACCATGCAATTCCTGCTGACTGCCGCGCTCGGGATTGGATTGTCAGATGTCATCACAAGCCCCTACTGGCAGATATCCCTGCTCTATCTTTCGGGCATCATACTCTACGCGGCAGCCCTTTTTATCGAAGCCGCTCTCAAAAGGTCACAAACGCAGCTTCAAGACACAGAACCCTTCAACCCTGGCATCTCATCGGGTTTTGCCACGGCCTCGGCTGGCATGGAATCCACAAACACGCCCTTTGTCTCGTGGGCAAGGGAGCCGCTGGCAATTGCGCTGTGTGTCGGCATCTCCTATTCCGCCAGATACTGGACTGACGACAGTCACTGGTTCTGGATTCCGCTGACAGTTGCCTTGGTAATGACGCCTCGCCTCGGTTCTGTCTATTCGCGCTCCATCGGACGCATCTGCGGAACAGTGATCGGGGTCATCATCGGAATTCTGGCAGTGCGAACCCTGAGCGATGGCACGCAGATGATCGCCGGTATTGCCACCCTGGCATTGCTGCTCCCTTGGGCCAGGGACGTATCCTATGCGGCCAAGGCCGTGATCATGACGCCTTTGATCCTGATTATCGTCGATCTGATTCAACCAGATGTCGGGATCAATATTTATGCCTGGGAGCGCCTGACGGATACAATAACGGGGGGACTTATTGTCATCATCATCGCGTTCATAGCCTATCGTTCCAGCCGATCTGCCAAGCGCCATTTCGCATAGACAGTTGCATGTCTTGTCGCCTGCCTTCGAAGCATCTGCGTCAATCGGCCTGAAAGGGCGCTGTCGATCACCACATTGAGCCTGAACCTGTCGGGAGACAGGCTGAAAGACGCTCGAATTCCAAGTGAGCGTGGATCAAACGTCCTCATCGGGATAAGGCAGTTCCTCAGCAGGCACGTTGATATGGTCAGGCATGGGTGTAACCGGAAACCGGACAGCATCCACATAGGTGCGCTTTTCCAGCAGCGCTTTGACGAGGCGATGCATCCCATCCATCAGTCGCCCCTCCGAACATAGCAAAATGGGATAAGACAAACTGACCTGCTGAACCAGAGCCATATGGTCGGCAAGCGCTCTCGGCGTTGGCATAGTCTGCTCGCTATCAAACCACCAGTTGGTATCAAGCTCGGAAATGGAATCCAGACGCACAGGTCTGGAAGTGTGAGACCGGGAGAGACGTATCAGTCTGTGAACATCCCAGGCATGAAGATCATTGCCAATTTTCCGGAAATGATACTGCTTTCTCAATGTCCGAAGCCCTGGCTGCATTAAACCCGAATTGCTTGGGTGCAAAGTCTTGCACCTTTCGCGAGGCTCGGCAATCAAAGCAAATTCATGAACTCATACGCGCACTGAAATGACGCCTGTGAAAAGGCCGCCCCCCTTACGGCTGGAAAATTGCAAAAAATTGCAAGAGACAGCGTTGACTGCAATTATTTTTGCAGATACTCATGCCTTAGCAAGGAAAATTGTTGATGACCGACTTTCTTGATCGTATTGCAGCACCATCAGTCCGGCTCACCGAGACCGAGCGCAAGATTGTTGATGCCTTGGTGGAAGAACGCCATGAAACGGTTTTTCTATCCGGGCCCCAGCTTGCCGAGCGGTTGAACGTTCATGAAGCCGCAGCCACACGGCTGGCTCAAAAACTGGGGTACAGGGGGTATCCCCAGCTCCGCGCGTCTCTCCAGAAGGAATTGATGAGCGGTCAGGATGCTGCAATGCGCATGCGGCGCTCGGTCAAGATGGCCGGAGCAAAAGGCTATCTGGAGGATCTGATCGCTTCTGAAATATTGGCGCTTGAAACCCTGCTCCAAACGATCTCGCAGGAAGAGATTGATCGTGCGGCGGACATGATTTCGCAGGCGCGCAGGATTCTGCTGTTCGGGCAGGGACACGCCTGGTCAATCCTTTCATTTCTGCAGCGTCGGCTCGATCGCTTCGGCATGACAACCATTGCCTTGTCCGGCAGGTCCCGCGACATCGCAGAGCGGGTCGTATCGCTTGGCCCGGACGATCTTGTGATTGCCATGGCGTTTCGCAACCAGCCGGAGGGCTACAGGCCGCTGATGGAACATGCCCGCGCAGTCAGCGCAAAAACCATTCTGGTTTCAGATTTATCGGGCTCTTCCATGCAGCCCCGACCGGACATGATTCTGGCCGCCCCGCGTGGCCGCTCCGGGAGCGAGTTCCAGACACCGACAGTGCCTTTGGCAATGGTCAACAGCATCCTGCTGACAATTGCGGGCCGCCACGAACAACAGACTATCGGGTCGCTGGAGAAATTATCGGAGTTGTTCAAACAATTCGACTGACTGTGAGGGAGGAGGACTAAATGAAAAGGCTTTTAATATCGGGACTGATGTGTTCCGGCATTTCTTTTGCTTGTGCCGCAGCCGGCGCTCAGGACCTCAATACACTTGGGGTTGACGAGCTTTACGAACTGGCCCGGGAGGAGGGTCAGGTCACGGTGTGGTCGCTATCCAGTCGCATCGCTCAGATCGAGGTTGCGTTTGAAGCGCGCTATCCAGGAATTGATCTGATTGGCCTGGACATCAACTCAACCAACCAGATTGCCCGGCTCGTCGCGGAACAGAATGCAGGCATCAATGCCGTGGACGTTCTGTATCTTTCAGAAGCGCCGACAGTATTCGGGCAACTGGTCCCACAGGGCCGCCTGACACACTATCTGCCGCCGCGGATCGAAGGACAGATCGCGGACGAACTGACGACGCCGCTTGCAACGCACCGCCTTTCCACCCGGGCATTGATGTACAATGAGGCGGCGTATCCCGATGGTTCGCCCATTACCAATCTGTGGCAACTGACAACCCCGGAATGGCGCAGCAAGGTCCTTATGGAAGATCCAACCCAGCGCGGTGAGGTCCTGGACCTTCTGACAGAAATTTCTCTGCGATCCGACGAAATGGCGGCAGCATATGAAGAGCTGTTTGGTAAGCCGATTGAAGTTGCCGATCACCTCGATGGCGCAGGTCAGCAGTTCATCCAGGATCTCTTCGACAACGACCTTATTCTGATTGCCAGCAGCAGCACCGTCAGGGCTTCGGTCGGCGACAAGAATGCCAAAGAGCCTGCCGTTGGCTTCATGACCTATTCCAGCATGCGCGACAACGAACAGGAGGGTTGGGCGCTGCAGATTGCAAATGACGTCAACCCTGGCTCCGGCATTCTGTTTCCGGCGGTTCTGGCCATTGCAAATAATGCGCCCAATCCCGCCGCAGCGAGGCTCTTGATCGATTTCCTGTATGGAGACGATTCCGACACGGGTGGCCCGGGCTTTGAACCCTTTGGCGTGGCGGGCGACTATGCTGCCCGCCGAACCATCAAGGATTCTCCTGACGCATTGCCGTTGGAGGAGCTCAACCTCTGGCAGATTGATCCGGAAAAGACAGCCGCGGCGCGCGCTGAAATTCTCGATCTGGTCATCATGCTCCAGTAGACCATCCATAATTCGCGGGCGCGTCAAAAATGGCGCGCCGCCAATTGGACAAGATCGCCATGACAACGCTAGGAATGCTTCCGCGTGTAAGCAGACGCTTGCTGCGCGCTGAAAATGGGCTGCCGCTCATTCTCATCCTCATAGCCGCCATTCTTGTGCTCGCTCCCCTTTTGCGCGTGGTGTTTGCTACGCTGACACCCGAGGGATTGGCAGCCTGGAAAACCGTCCTGAACAGTCCATTGTCCTGGAACTTGTGGTGGCGACCGCTTATCAACACCATGCTGCTGGGCGCGGGTGTCGCAACAGGTTGCCTTTTGATCGGTGGTTTTCTGGCGTGGCTGGTCATACTGACAGACGTGCCCTTTCGCCGCTTTCTCGGCATCATGTCCATACTGCCATTCATGATCCCCAGCTTCGCAGCCGCGCTGGCGTGGAGCACTCTGTTTCGCAACAATCGTCTGGGCGGTCAGGTCGGTTTTCTCGAAGGGCTGGGCGTCAGTGTTCCCGACTGGCTTGCCTGGGGTCTTATCCCCACCCTGATTGTGCTGATCGCGCATTATTACTCGCTTGCCTACACGATCATTGCCGCTGGGCTCAGTTCAGTTGGCGCGGATCTGATTGAATCCGCACAGATGACTGGAGCAAAACGTCCCAGGATTTTCTTCGGGATCATTCTGCCGGTCGTCACCCCCGCTCTGGTCTCCGGTGCGATGCTGACTTTCGCTGGTGGTGTTTCCAATTTTGCAGCACCTGCGCTGCTTGGCATTCCCGTGCGCATGCAAACACTTTCGACCCGGCTCTATGGCATGATTCAAACGGGTGAGAACGAGCGTGGATTTGTGATCGCGCTGATGCTCATTCTCGTTTCAGCGGCTCTGCTATGGGCCTCCGATCGGATGGTGTCCGGTCGCCGGGCTTTCACCACAGTTACGGGCAAGGGTTCTCGAACCAAGCGATTTTCCCTTGGTGTCTGGCGCTGGCCATTGTTTGTCTTTGCAACGCTGATCGGCGTGGTAACGACAATTGTGCCTGTGCTGGTGCTGTTTGCCTCAAGTTTTGCCCCGCAAAGCAGTGCTCTGTTTTCCAACTGGACCCTGCATTACTGGATCGGGGAAGCCGGCACGGCGCTGGCACAGGGGCAGGCCGGTATATTGCGCAACCCCATGTTTCTTGAGGCACTGAGCACAACTCTCAAACTTGGCTTTACCGTTGCGCTTACCACAATGGTGCTTGGGCTGGGGCTTGCTCACACCATCGTCAAATACAAAGGTTCGGTGCTGGCCAATATTCTCAGCCAGCTAGCCTATGTGCCTTTGTTCATACCCAGCATTGCCCTGGCCGCTGCGTATATCGCACTCTATGGTGCCCCAATCGGCCCCTTCCCTGCGCTTTATGGAACATTTCTGCTGCTGGTTCTGGCGGCCACCGCCAACCTGATGCCCTACGCAGTGCAATCCGGGCGCTCGGTGCTCAGTCAGGTTTCGGCAGATATCGAAGAGAGCGCCAGGCTCACGGGTGCCAGCACGCTGACGCGAATGGTCTACATCATCTTTCCATTGGCCATCAGAGGATTGCTGGCAGGCGGCATTCTCGTCTTCATCAAGATCGTACGTGACCTTTCTCTGGTTGTACTGCTGTTCACGGCCACCACACCGGTCCTCAGCATGATGGCCTACACCTATACGGGCCTCGGCTTTCCGCAGTTCGCAAATGCAATCACGCTGGTCATCCTTGTGATCTGCCTCATGGCATCACTTGCGGTGCACATTCTGCAAAACCATGTCCAGAAGTGGAAAAGCAATTGAACCCTCAATCTTTTGGATCAGAGCGCAACGACGCGCTCGTCATACACCAGCTGGTCAAACAGTTCGGCGCATTCAAAGCCGTCAACAATATCAGCATCAGCGTGCCATCGGGATCGTTTCTGGTTCTCGTTGGCCCATCCGGATGTGGCAAGTCGACCTTGCTGCGAATGCTTGCCGGGTTGGAAAGCCCGACCGAAGGCGAAATTGTTTTCGATGGGAAAGTTGTCTCAAGCGGCACGGACGGCACGTTGCGTGACAGCGCATCGCGCAATGCCGGGCTGGTGTTCCAGAGCTATGCTTTGTGGCCGCATATGACTGTAGCTGCAAATGTGGAATGGCCGCTCAAAGTGGCCAAATGGTCCAAGGCCGAACGTGCTGCACGTGTGGACGAGGTGTTGGGCCTTCTCAACATATCCGAACTGCGCGACCGCTACCCGGCAGAGATTTCAGGTGGACAGCAGCAACGCGTTGCCATCGCACGCACCATCGGGCCGCGCCCGTCTATTCTGCTGCTCGACGAACCGCTTTCAAATCTCGATGCCAAGTTGCGCGTTGAAATGCGCAGCGAGCTCATGCGAATTCACAGGGCGACAGGGGCCACTTCTGTTTACGTAACACATGACCAGGTAGAGGCCATGACAATGGCGTCGCATGTGGCAGTGCTGAACAAAGGACGGGTGGAGCAGTTTGGGCCGCCGGTAGAGTTGCTGCAAAACCCGCAGACGACCTTTGTTGCCACATTTCTGGGGACGCCCGCGGCAAACCTGATCCCGGCTACTCAGCAGAGCGGCGCTTTCGTTTACGAGGGCCAGCCCATAGCCCGCATTCCAGTCAATTTTTCCGAAAAGTCGGTGAAACTGCTTTATCGCGCTCAGGATATCGGGGTCGGGGCTATTGAAGGCCGGCCGCAAATCTTCGGAAAATTTGCCGAGGCGGCGCCTATTGCAGGTCAGTCCATGGTGACAGCAATCGTCGGAGACATGCGTGTTACAGGCATGACAGACGGATACTTTACAGCCGTTCCAGGCTCGGACATCACAATGTCCTTGCTGCGCGAGCCTGACGGCATCTTCAATGAGGCTGGCCAGAGGATCGTTCTGTGAGATTTATTCTGTTGAGGCATGGCGAGACGCTGTGGAATATCGAGCAGCGGCTGCAGGGGCACGAAAACTCGGAGCTGTCGGATCGGGGTCGCGAGCAAGCTCTGCGTTTTGCAAAATATGCTTCGGCTTTTCAGCCGGCACTTGTCGTTGCTTCCGATCTGGGGCGTACAAAGGAAACGGCACGTTTGCTCGGTTACGAAGACGTGGTCTGCGACAAGCGCTTTCGAGAACTGAATATGGGCGAATGGACCGGTCGCAGCAAACCGGAGCTTATTGCCAACCATACCGACGACTACAATGCATGGCGGGCGGGCCAGTATACCCCCCGCAATGGCGAAGCATGGGCCGGATTCTGCAGCCGCGTGGCGCAGGGTGTGCGCCATTGGCTGTCGCAGGCCGAGGGAGACGTTCTGGCCGTGGTGCACAGTGGCGTTATCCGCGCGGCTTTTTCCGAGTTTCTCGGCATTCCGCCTGCCAGGATCATACCCACCACGCCCGGCGCGGCCGCAGTTTTGAATTTTGAGAACCGCGCAGGTCTGGAGGCAAAACTGGAGGGCTACAACATTGGTGCCGTTGCTCCAGATGAAACTGTTTCCGATTGAGGTTGCCTTTTTTACATTTTAGACAGGAAATGGCTTATGGCCCCCTCTGGTACATTTGTACTGCTTGAGCTGCTTGGTGGAATAGCGCTCCTTCTGTGGGGCGTGCGCATGGTTCGCACCGGCATTATCCGGGCATTCGGCGAAAGGTTGAACAGCTTTCTCGAACAGCGTCTGGATGGCCGGTTCAAAGCCTTTTCCGGCGGCCTGGTCGCCACTGCCATACTTGGCAGTTCGACTGCCATGGCCCTTATAGTTGCAGGCCTCGCCTCAAGTGGCGCGCTCAACGCCCTGACCGGGTTAACCCTGCTGCTGGGTGCAGATGTCGGCTCGGCGCTGGTTGCCGGCGTATTTGCGGCGGGCTCTTCACTTGCGTCTGAACTTGCGCCCGTGCTGATCGCCTCAGGCTACCTTGTCTTTTCCCTTTCGCGGGAGTTTCGACCGCGCAACCTGGGACGGGTCATTCTGGGTCTGGGTCTGATGTTTCTGGCCCTGCGCATGGTGATCGGAGCAACCAGCCCGCTGCGAGACGCCACTCTGTTTCATCAAAGCCTTGAAGCGGTTGCGAGCGAGCCATTTCTGGCATTGCTCATTGGCGCAATTCTGGCATGGATGTTTCATTCCACGCTCGCCGTTGTGCTGCTGATCACGTCGTTTCTGGTCAGCGGAAGCCTTGAGCCTGCCTATGTTTTGCCCTTCATTCTCGGCCTTAACCTTGGCGGTGGCCTGCCGGCTGTTGCAGCAACCTTCGATCAGCCCGCTGTGGCGCGGCGGCTGCCTCTTGCCAACCTGTTTTGCCGTGGTTCGCTGGCACTGGTTTGTTTTGTGGCCCTAAAACCAATCGGGTGGCTGGTGGCAATGGTGGCAGTGCCGCCAGCCTATGCCGCAATATCATTGCATGTCGGGTTCAATCTTCTGGCGGCGGCCATATTCCTGCCGTTTGCTCCCCTTGTCATCCGGTTTGTCGAAACACTGGTTCCTGATGTCACAAATGAATCCAGCAGGTTCGGCGCCCCGCGTTATCTGGATCGCGACGCATTGAGTTCCCCCGACGCAGCTCTGGCAAATGCCGCGGTTGAAACCCTGCGCATGGGCGAAATTCTGGAGCGGATGCTTTCCACAGTTCTCGCCGCGCTGGAATCGAAAAAACTGGAACCGCTGAAGGAAATTCCGCAACTGGATGCCACCCTTGGCGCATATATGAAATCGGTGCACAAATATATCGGTCGAATTTACGATGGCGATCTTGCCCAGTCCGAAGCGCAGCGCGTATTTGCGATCACCCTTTGCGCCAGCAATCTCGAACATGCCGGAGACGTCATCAAACTCAATCTGGCAGCGCGGATGAAAAGCCGGATCAAAAGCGGCATAGAATTCTCCGATGATGAGCTTGAGCAGCTTCAGGACCTCAGCGCCGTTGTTTATGCCTCGTTGCGCCTGCTTCCTGCCGCGCTTTCAACCAGTGATGTAAAAGCTTCCGCGCGTCTGGCCGCGCAAAAAGACAAGTTTCGCGAAATAGAACAAGCGATCGTCCAGCAGCATCTGGTCGAAACTCTGGGTAGAAAGCGAACTGCTCGCGGCAGTGCTCTGTTCGTGGATCTGATCCGTGACCTGCACCGCATCAATTCGCATATTGCGTCTGCGGGTTATCCTGTTGTTGCAGCAGCGGGCCTCTTGAACGGGTCGCGACTGAGCGACTGGTAGCACAATTGTGCCTTGCGTCCTGACAGACGATTGCAAGGCGAAATTACTGGCCAAGGTATCGCGGGTCACAGGCGTCTTATCTGCAAACATTCAAGAGGACAGATATGCGCTTTACATTCTCTCTCGCCTTGGCCCTTGCAATCGTCGGCCCGGCCTCCGCCCAGATTGACGAAGATTTCGCCAAGGCCAACCGGATATTCGGCCAGATATCCGCAGCCAGTGTTGTTGATGATATCGAAGGCGAATGGCTTCCGCTCAGCACCCTGTCAAATCTGAATGGCGCCGATCCGGATCCGGGTCTGGTCGCCAGCTATCTCGAACGGATTTGTGGCAACGACACCGTTCGTGGTGCCGTGATTGAGGGAATAGATCAGGCAAGCTTTACGATGGCCGCGCCAAATACCGGCGGAGAACTGGTCTATCGTTTCGACTGGCTTGGCGGAGCTCAGTTTCATCGCAGCTTCGATCCCGAGACATTGTTCCGTGTGCGCAAGTTTGACACCATCGAGGGCGAAAAAGGCGTTGAGATGCGGGCTCGCGCTCTTGAAGCCAGCACCAGTCTGGTCGACTTGTACCGAGTGTCGCCAGACTTGCTGGCCATGGCCACGCCGCAGCGTGTCGAAATCTTCGGTCGTTGTCCGAATTGATGTGTTGAACTGCATGGAAGCTGGTGGTGTTGGCAAGCGTTCGACGGCTTGCCAACACCCCTGCTCGCTCTGACATTCCCCTGGCCTTCCACTGGAGATCGTGATGACCCTCAGCCGTGTCCTTTTCGCAGCCTTACTGGCCACCTCTGCATCCCCGGCGCTGGCACAAAGTGCCGTTGATGATGCTGTCCAGACATTAAGCACATTTGGCGACATTGATGGCATCGCCGGGCGCTGGATCTGGGCCAACATGGTAGCGGTGATTGATCTCAAGGCACCCGACGGCGACGCACTGAAGGGGAAAATGGCGCAGTTCTGCCCGGAGGACCGTTCGCCCGTCATGGCAATTGAGGCGGTTGACGATGGCTTCAACATCAGACTTATCAGTTCACCACCTGGGCTGCATTGGCAGTACCGGCGTGACAGGTCTGGCGCCTATACGCAAAGTGTGGACCCGGACGTTTTCTATGCGGCCTTGGGCTACAGCAAGGAAAAACCGCCCAGCGAGGATGTGATTGCAACCAATGAGCGGAACAGCGGACGGGTGACAGTGATCCGGCCTGACGAGAATGTGCTTCTGATCACGACCCGCACCGGCTTTGACCTGTTCGTTCGGTGTGACGACAAATGACTTCGGCTGAAAGCTCTATCCATTATGAGGAAACCGCACCATTTCCTCATTGTCCGGGAATGGATTGTATGGGCATCGCCCGAAAGCCCGGTCGCGAGCTTTAACGCTTGAGCCGACTGCCAGACTTTCGATGACTTCGCCAGAAGACGTCTGATAGGCATAATAGATCAGTCGATCACAGTGACGACGACCTTCAATCGGTCTGCGGCAGGCCAGAACCTCGCTGCCAACCACGCCGGCCGGGCGGATGAAGCAATCAAATCCATTGGCATTGAAAATTTTCTGCCGTTCGGCAATCCGCATCTCAGGGGTGATGTAAGCATCAACGACAGCGTTGAATTCCTGATCTCTGGTTGAAGGCTCGAATTGCTCTATCATTTCCTGCGCAAGCGGACCTATTGCGCGGGGCTCCTCATAAAACCAGAAAAAATACCCTCCAAGAATGCTCGCACCGAGCAAAACCATGGAGATGATTCCGGTCAACCACCGCACATTCATCAAACTCTCTCCTTCACGTCTTTCAAATACGACGTTCCCGGCAGCGGTAACCTTAGGCAGACCGCATATGTTTTTGGGCCAAGGATTGGCTGGCACGAACCGTCTCATCTTCAGAGTTCAACAGGCTTCATAGAGATCAGTTATGAAAATCAGCGCCGGCTTCAAAGCAATCAAATCAGCCACAATTGCCGCAGCGCTGCTGGTCACGATGCCAGCCCATGCCAGCGATGACACGACCCGGCTCCTTGCAGAAAATCTTCGAGCGGTGAAGGGCCTTGTTTCCCTGGGTGAACAGATGAAGACGATTGTGACCCCGCAGGATGGATTCACGAAAGCCGACGCCGACCACTGGCATACCGCCATAGACACGGCCTTTGCCCCAACGCTGCTGGAGGTCGATTTTTTTGAAGCTTTCGACGGGACGTTGACCGATGATGCCCGCGAGGCGGCGCTGACCTTCGACACATCGCCGCTTGGCAAGGAGATGTATGAGCTCGTCGAGCAATCGCAGCCCCTCAAAGTGGAAGGCTATCTGGACGATGCACGACGTCTGGTGCAAGAAGCCTCAACCGAGCAGAACTCCAGCCTTGTCGCCCTGTTTGAGGCGCAAGATGGGCCGCAGCGCGCCAAGGGAGTCATGGAGGTTTATTTTCGCGCTATGGTTATCGCCGCCAAGCCGGTGTTCGGGGCAAAACTGGCTGAACAGTGGAAGGCAAGTGCGGCTGAGCTGACCCCGGTTTATGTCGAGGATTATTTCCTGACCAGTGTTTTCATCTATGGCCCTCTGCCAACTGCAAAGCTGGCGGAGTTGGTGGATGTGCTCCGGACTTCTGAAATGCAAGCCTATAACGAACAATCGACGGCAGCGATTTTTGAAGCGCTGAATGCAGCTGTGGACCGGCTGGAAGATGCGTATCAACCGCGCGGCTGACGACTGAATACCGCCAATTCACCTTGATAATGCGACAGTGAGGAAGATAGCAAATGCGCAAGCAAGCCATGGCAGGCATCATTCTCATATTGGCTGGTTTGTTGCCTTTCGCCACGTCGGTCCAGGGACAGGATATTGTCGTTCCTGATGACATTGCCAGCGAATTTTCCGCTACGGCAAAGACCTTCGTTGATACGCTTGATGCGGAGACAGAAAAATTTTCGGTCCGCATCAATCGCTGCCAAGATGCACCATGAAGTATCTGATCACCGATTGCTGCCGAGGCATACACTTGGCAATCAGCGTTGATCCCGCTGAATATCAGGGTTGGTGAACGCGATTTTCAGCCACTGCAACCTGTCGCGCGTCAGCCGTAGAAGACAGTCGAGACGAGCGACGCTTGAAAAGCTGCCACCGCTGGCAGCAGCAGCCTCCGCGTCGCATGTGCTCTCCCGATATGCCATCCAATGCTGCCGGGAAATGCCAAGCCTCGTGCCTGTTTCAGGCTCAATTTCCTGGATCGTGCGTTCGTATTGAGCGCTGAGATCTTCCTCGGCCTGTTGAAGCGCCGTGCTGGTGCAATCGAGCATATCGACTGTAACCCCGCCTGCTGCTTCCATGCATTGGTCGTGGTTGTTTTGCATGGCAAACGAGGGCGCTGCCAGTGAAATCAGCCATAACACGATCACTCCAGATATTGCCCGTTTTCCCATTCCGGAACCGTTGCTGCCGTGCATGACACCCTCATTGTTCAAGCTTGTAAATGCGGGCGCAACGCGACACTTCTGCGCCGCAAGCCGATGCTGTCAGTCGCTTGAAATTGACCCCGCGTCCACACCGTTGTTCGAATGGTGATAAAACTCCGCCATCACAGCATCGTCTGACGCAGTGGAGAAATACCAGAGCGGAATGCTCGCCATCAAACCTTGCGCAAATAGCGCACGCCTCGGTATGAAGAGCATCAGAATGCGCTGCATAGGGGCCAGCCACAAATGGAGTCGCGGTTCGGCCTCGCTGACTCGGAGCGTGACCTTGCCGTTCTTGTTTGTTACCGAAACCTGGCGCCATGTCGCGTCAAGTTGATAACCAACGCTTTGATAGCGCAGCATATTGCCGTCAATCTGGATGGAAGCGTTCCAGTATTCCACGCAGATAAGAATGGCCAGCACCATTGGCAGACCGAATATAAACAAGGGCCACCACGCCAGGCCCGCTTCTATGAATGTCGGCGTGGTCAATGCGGCCGGCACGATGATAAGCACCGGAAAGACAAAGGCGGTCAGCCGCCGCTGCAACGGCAGAAAGTGCCGCACTGTGTCAGCTTCAGGTTTTTGCCGGTGCTGCCCCTGCGTTTGAAACCGCCTCATTGCCGTGGCCCCGCTTCAGTGGAAAATTCGGCGGGCGGCATTTCGGTCAACTGTTCAAGCCGGCCTTCCAGCCGCGCAACAGTGCCGCCATCTGCCACATGGCCGTAATTGGCAAGGAAGTCTTCTATCCGATCACGATGCATTTTATGGCTTACCCAGTTCTGATCCGGGGGAGTGATTTCCCACGCAGCGTCAAGACTGCGCGCCCTGGACTGCCAGACAGCATCGGATTTTTCCGTCACGATTGTGAGATTGGACGGCATAGCTTCGACAAAAGCCACCGTGACCGCGTCGCCGCTTGCTTCCCTGCCGCCGACAAGCTGGGTCGGACCCAACAGCCCGGTCTTGCGAAGAACATAAGCAGGCCGATGGCTGCCATCTTCCGCCTCGACCATCAGATCAAATCTGACATTTTCGCCAAGTTGCGTAGCCCTGCCAATGTTGAACACATGATAGGGCGTGATCTCATGAATGATGGCAGATCGTTGAATTCCGACGGCTTTCAGAAAAGCGGCATTGAGATGAGGCATGGCAATGGCAGCGACAACGCCCAGAGCGAAGCCGCCAACCAGAACCCGGCTTGTCCTGCCTTTGTCATTTCCTGAACAGGCCAGCCGGCCAACCAGATATGACACTGCAACCACTATCAGGGTTGTGACGTAGAAATTCCAGCTCAGGAAACCCAACACTGCCGACAGCAGAGTTTGCATAACCGCTAATTCCGGCCCTGCCGACGCTTCATCAGTTCAGCTTCCTGCTGCCCCAGCTCGAAAGCTTTCTGACGTATCCATTGATTGGCGCTGTTCTCACCATTGCGCTTTGCACGCGCGTTGTATTCCGGCACCAGCGCCTGAACCGCTGCCCGCACCCTTGCCTGTGCGGCGGCATCAAGCTGTACCTGGGCGGCCGGCGCACTTTTCCGAGATTTCGCGCTGCCCGAACCCTGACGGTTGCGCTGGTACTGATCATTGGGAAACAGATATCCAGGACTGGCTGTTGTAACGGATGGAACAAAAACATCCTGTGCGACGGCGGCGGTCGCACCAAACGGCAGCGTGGCCAGAGCCAGGATGACAACGACAGGTTTCAGCATGGTTTTCTCCTTGTTCTAAGGATGAGACGGACCGGATGCACAAGACCTTGGTCGCTGAAGATGCAGCAAGCAAAAAACGACGTGATCGCAAGGTCGTGAATGAAAACAGGCCCGCCAAAAGCGAGCCTCTCTTCAATCCTCGGCAGTCGTTAACGCGGCAGGCCCGGCTGGTCCTCATCCTCGTCGACCGGACCCAGACCGTCATCCTCGTGCGGATATTTCAAGCCGCCGGCGCTGCTCTCGTCGATGTCCTCAGCGTCGCCGCGTTCATCCATCTCGTCAAGGTCTTCCTCGACCTCCCGCTCCATCCCGGCTGAGCTGGCATCATCATCCGACACCACCTCATCCCGCTTCAACGGCTTGCCGTCAGGCAGTTTATCGTTCGGATTGTCACCCACATTGCTCGTTTTGGACATGCTGGCCTCCTTGTTTCGCTGAACAAGGTAAAGTGCCATTCAGCATTCAGGTTCCCAAACTGCGACGAACTGGATGCCCGGGCCTGATTTGCGGAAAAGCTCCGAGACACAAGTCAGCTCGGCTCTTTACCTCACGATGCGAAGCGCTCAAACATCAAGGGCGTGGCATCACGGTAATGAACCTCACCGGTCTGCTCATATCCCACGTTCCGCGCGACATGGAGCGAGGCGACATTTTCAGGATGAATGATGCACACTGAACGTCTCATCGCATGCCGGGATGTCATCCAACGGTGCGCCTCCTGAACAGCCTCTTGTGCGTAGCCTTTGCCGTGCGCGTGCGCAGTGATCATCCAGGCCGCTTCCGGAAAACCATCGAACGCCTCGCCAAAGCCGCGACAAAAATGTGCCAGACCCACTTCGCCAATGAAGATGTTGTCCGCACTTCGGCGCACTGTGAAGACGCCATATCCAAAAGCCGTCCAATGGCCCATTCGCTGCAGCAGTTTCCTCCACACATCTTCGCGGTTTAAAAGCTTTCCGCCAGTGTAACGAGCCATGGTCTCGCCATGGTGCATAACAACGCTGCAGTCAAAATCGTCAATGACAGGAGCGGTCAGGACAAGGCGATCCGTCTCTATCCTTATCGTCATGTCACCTTCCCTCGCTGACCACGAGCTTCAAACCGCATCCGCCCGCAAGGTCTGCGGGCCTGGTTTCAGCATTCGGCTATTTGGCGTCGGGCTGCATGTCAGGTTCGGCAGCGCGAAACGCCGCGATTTCCATGCATGCTGCGTGGATGCGAGCCAGCACCGGCCATTCGCTGTCCGCCAATCCGAACCGGCGGTTGTTGAGAAACTGCGCAAACACGCAGATATCCGCCAGGCCGGGCTGGTCGCCATGACAGAACACGCCGGTTTCCGGTGCAGATGCGACGATCGACTCCAGTGGGTCGAGGGTCGCACGAGTCCAATGGCAGAACCATGCGGCCTGTGCTTCTGTATCCGCGGCAAACGTGCTTTGCAGATAGCGCAGAACCCGCAGGTTGTTCAACGGATGGACCTCGCACGCAATCATGGCGGCAAGTGCCCGCACCCGCGCCCGCCCCGCACTATCGGAGGGCAAAAGTGCAGGCTGTGGAAAGCGTTCGTCCAGATATTCGATGATTGGTAGCGATTGGCGAAGGATCAGGCCGTCAACTTCGAGTGCCGGCACAAGGCCCTGCGGATTGATCGCCAGAAAGTCGGAAGAGCGCTGCTCTGCCGCCCGCAGGTTCCAGGCGACATAATCGTAGTCGAGGCCCTTCATCGCCAGCGCCACCCGCACCCGCACAGAGGTGGAAGAACGGAAGTAGCTGTGCAGGCGGATTTCACTCATGCTCTCGGGCCGATCTGCGTAGTAACCGGCGTCAGCCCCTCGATGGCAACCGTGCAGCGGTCGCCCGGATGCATCGGCCCCACACCTGCCGGGGTGCCGGTGAAGACCAGATCCCCGGGCTGTATCGTGACCGAGGAGGACAATGCCGCGATGATCTCCGGCACGTTCCAGATCATTGTATCAAGCGTGGCATCCTGACGTGTTTCGTCATTGACCGTCAGGGAGATCCGCGTTGATCCCGACAGCGCCTGCCCCGGCATCGGAGTGATCGGCCCCACCACGGCAGAGCGGTCGAAGGCCTTGCTCCAGTCCCATGGCCGCCCCCTGTCGCGCAACGCAAATTGCATATCACGCCGGGTCAGGTCATTGCCGACGGCGTAGCCGTAAACATGGTCAAGCGCGTTTTCGACCGCGATATCCGCCCCCGCCTTGCCGATGGCAATCACCAGCTCCGCCTCGTGGTGGAAGTTCTCGGTCAATGGCGGATAGGCGACTGTTTCGCCATCGTGCACCAGCGCATCAATCGGCTTGGTGAAGAAGAACGGCGCCTCCCGCTCCGGCTGAAAACCCATTTCGCGGATATGGTCTGCATAGTTGCGGCCAACGCAGAAAATGCGGCGCAGCGCAAAAAGACTGTCTACACCAACGACGGGAAGACTCTGAACCGGAAGCGGTGCGAAAATGTAATCCATTATAGTTCTCCCTGCGGTCAGCGAACCGCGATTTCCATTTGTCCGATGCCCGTGATCCGCGCGGTCATCACATCGCCGGGTTTCACCGGTGCGACGCCTTCGGGGGTGCCGGTAAACAGCAGATCGCCCGGCATCAGCGTGTAGAAGGCCGAGGCCTTTTCGATCAGCTCCGCCACATCGCGAAGCAAATTGGCAGTCGATGTCTGTTGACGGGTTTCGCCATTGACCAAAAGATGCAGATCCAGAGCCGAGGGGTTGGGGATTTCATCCGCAGTCACCAGCCAGGGGCCAAGCACGGTGTAGCTGTCGCAGGATTTGCGCATGCTGCGCTCCTGTGTGCCGCGTACGGTCATATCAAGTCCGATGGCATAGCCCGCTACGTAAGACAGTGCCTCATGCCGCGACACCCGGTTTGCGCGGGCACCGATCACCGCGACCAGTTCAATCTCGTGGTCATTGCGCGCCTCGGGGAAGCGGATCACCACCGGATCCGACGCGCCGATCAGCGAGCTTGTGGCCTTGAGAAACAGCCCTGCCTTGTCGATCGGCAGAATATTGGTGCTATGGTGAATCGTGTCATCGGCCAGCGCCTCCTCATGGTGCAGACGATAATTCACCGGGGCAGCCACAATCTTGCGCGGCGAGGCGACGGGCGGCAGCAAGCGCAGGCCTGCCAGTGGTATCGCGGTGGCCGCATCGGCCATCGCTTCGATCCTGCTACGCAGGTCGGGCAGTGCCGCGATCAACGGGTCATGGTCGGGCAGCGGGTAGCGAAACGCAGGCAGCGCCTCCAGAATGCCGGTCACATCGTGAACCACCAGTGCATCTGGCGCACCACGGACCACACCCAAACGATTGTCATCAAATCTGCACAGACGCATCAGAATGCCTTTCCAACAGCGGTTGCCGCGGGCAGAATCTGCCCTTCGCAGCGGCCAAAGCCGATCCGCTGGCCATTCACTTCCCCCCAACCGGTCAGGGTCACGCTGTCGCCATCTTCAAGGAAGATCCGGCTGCCGCCATGCTCCAGCGCAATCTCATCGCGCCCACCCCAGCTTTGCTCCATGAGGCAGCCAAAATTGCCGCGCTCCGGCCCGGAAATGGTTCCGGAGCCGAGCAGGTCGCCGGTCTGCATCCGGCAGCCACAGACTGCGTGGTGCGCCAAAAGCTGCGGCGCGGAATAATAGAGATGCGCGGTATTGGTTTGCACTATACGGCTCGCCTGCGCGGCCCCTTGGGGCGCCAGATGCGCCTCCAGCTTCACATCAAAAAAGTAATCTGCCTCCTCCTGCAAATAGGGCAGCAGTGCAGTATCGCGGGCAGGGCCGGAGCGGCGGCATTGTTCCAACGCAGCGCGGGTCACCACCCAGGGACTGATCGTGGTGGCGAAGGCCTTGGACTGGAACGGGCCAAGAGGCTGCCCCTCCCACCGCTGGATGTCGCGCGCCGACCAGTCATTCAGCAGCACGAATCCAAACAGATGCTCCCACGCCTCGGCCACCGTCAGGGTCTGGCCAAGCTCGGTCGGCAGGGCGACGATTGCTCCGAATTCCACCTCGATATCCAGCCGCTTCGACGGGCCGAATGTTGGCGCACCCTCGCCCATGACCTGCCCGAGAGGACGGCGCACCGGCGTGCCGGAGACCACCACGGTCGATACCCGGCCATTATAGCCGATGGGCATATGTGACCAGTTCGGCGTCAGCGCATTTTCCGGCCCGCGCAGGATCGAGCCCGAATTGAAGGCGTGCTGCCGCCCGGCATAAAAATCCGTATATCCCTTCACCTCCACCGGCAGATGCATCTGCACTGCCGCCAGCGGCAGCACAGCGCGGGCGCGCAAGGCAGCATTTTCCCGCAGATCAGGGCTGCCCCCTTCAGCCAGCAGATCCGTCAGCCTTGCGCGCAGCGCGGCCCATGCCTCTGGCCCCGAGGCCATGAACCGGTTCAGCGAAGGCTGGTCAAAACCGTGATCGCCAGCCGGCAACAACCCGCCCGCTGCCAGTGCGGCCAGATCCAGCACGTGATCGCCAATGGCCACACCGCAGCGCGGGCCATGCCCCGCCGTCGAGAAAACGCCATAGGGCAGATTCGCCAGTGGAAAATCGCACTCCGGAGCCTGTGCCCCGTCGATCCATGAATGTTTCACGCAAACCCTCCCGAGCTTTTGTCTGGCCCCGCGGACTCGATTTCCACATGACCTATCGGCGAGCGACGTTTTCGCCTGCACAGCCAAACTGCATTCAATTTTTACAATTTAATCCTGAAATCAAGCAAAAAATGATTGACTACGTTGAAAATCGTATACACTTTTACCTCGTACCGACCAAAAAGAGAATTGGCGAGGCGGCAGAGGAGTGCCGTGCAGCCCGTGGACAGGCTCGGTGCTTTGGGAGGAGAAAACGATGACTGCCACCGTCAGGAGGCTGCCGCTTTGGCTTGCCACAGGACTTGTCACTTTAGCTGCGCCCGCTTTCGCCCAGGATCTGGGCGAGCCGGTACCGGAACTGAAAATTGCCTATTACGCCGCCGATATGGGGCCGATGTATGAACAATCGGCCCGTGTGCTTTCGGAAGAATGGGCCAAGCTTGGCCTGACGTTCCAGATGCAACCGGTACAGTTCAGCACCTTCATCTCGAACATCATGGTGGGCGGCGGACTGGAAGATATGGCCGTGTTCACCGTCGGCGCTGACCCGGACCGGGTAGACCCGACCTATTGGCTGCATGATCTGGGTGCCTGCGGCGCGCGGCGCAATGGCGCAAAATGGTGCGATGAAGCCTATACCGAGATGGTCAAGGACCAGCGCGAGCTGATCAATCAGGATGAGCGCATTGCCGCCACCCACGCGGCACAGCAACATTTCTATGACACGATGCCATGGTGGCCCGCGACCAATACTGTCTATGGCATTCTTTGGAACAGCCAGAAATGGGAAAACATCACCTCTCCCGCGCCCGTTGCTGCACATGAGGGGCTGATTGACCCGTGGCTTTCGGCAAAGCCGTTGACCGATGACCGCTGGCTCGACTGGGCGCATTACGAAGATGTCACGACCTATAACCCTCTTGCCGAAGAGGGCGCTGTGGGCTGGCTGCGCTTTGTCTATGACACATTCGCCAAGAACAATGCCGAAGGGGAGACAATTCCGTGGGCCGCAAGCGCATGGGAATTCACCGACCCGACAACGTTGAAAATCACTCTGCGCGAGGGGATGAAGTTCCACGACGGCGAAGCGGTGACGGCAGACGACGCAGTGTTCACCCTTAACAAGGTGGTGGAGCTGCAACCCCCTGCAATGTCGTCGCGCATTGCCAATATCGCCTCGGCGGAAAAGGTCGATGACCTGACCTTCAACGTGAAGCTGAAGACCCCGGATGCATCGTTCATAGCGACAGTTCTGCCCTATGCATTCATCCTGCCGGAACATTTGTGGGCGGACTATAGCGGCGATATGGTGGCGCGTGATGTGGTGGCGGATGGCGTGGCTATCGGCAGCGGCCCATTCAAGTTCAAGACATGGCGTGTAAACGAGGTCCACGAACTGGATGCGAACCCCGACCACTTCCATGCCCCTGGCTATGATGGCGTGCGCCGTCTGGCTCTGGGTCAGGCCGATGCTATCCGTTCGGCCATGCTGTCGGGCACTGGCGATATTGCAACCATGGTGCTGCCTGTCGCCGCGATGAGCGATCTGGCAGAGCAGAACGAGCAGCTCGATTTCCTCGAGATTCCGTCGCATGGCACCATGCTCGTCTGGCTCAACAATTCAAAAGAGCCGTTCACCAATGAGGCCTTCCGCAAGGCGCTGCGCATGGCAACCGCCAAGGACCGCGCCGCGATTGAGGGCTGGCTGGGCTTTGCCGTTCCTGCTGGCGAAGGCCCGGTGCCGAAGCAACTGACGATGTGGTACAACAAGGACCTGCCGGAAATTGCGTTCGACATCGAAGCCGCCCGCGCTGCATTGACGGAAGCCGGCTTTGGCTGGGATGCGCAGGGTCGCCTGCACTACCCCAAGAAGTAACTGCTGAACCCTGAGTTCCGGCTCCGTTGTACGGAGCCGGAACGCCGCGTCGCCGGGCCTGTCTGAGGGCAGGCCACAGCCAGCAATTTCGAGCCAGCCAGAGAACCTCATGCGCGCCTATATCCTCCGCCGCCTGGCACAGAGTGTGCTTGTCGTCTGGGCAGTCACCACGATCATGTTTTTCATGTTCCGCGTGATGCCTGCCGATCCGACGGCCCTTCTCCTTGAACGCGGCCTGACCGAAGAGGCCCGTCAGGCCCTGCTGGAGCAATGGGGACTGACTGGCACCCTCTGGGACCAGTATGTTGCCTATCTGGGCAATATCCTGACTGGCAATTTCGGATCGTCCTTCCTCTACCGCAAGCCGGTGTGGGAGGTGCTGACACCGCTGATCGTGAATACGCTGTGGATTGCAGTTCCGGGCTTGCTGCTTGGCGCGGCTCTGGGCGCGGCCATCGGCACCGCTGTCGGCTGGGCCAAACGCGGCGGCAAGCTGGAGCGCTCCGGCATCTTCATGGCAACCGTCATTCGAGGCGTGCCCAATTTCGTGATCGGCATCGCGCTGCTGACCGTGTTCTCCAGCACGCTGGGCTGGTTTCCCGGCTTTGGAATGGGCGATCCCGGCCAGACGACCGGCTTTGCCCGCTACATGACGCTGGATTTCCTGCACCACCTGGCGCTGCCGCTCATTGCCGTCATCATCTATTTCATGCCGGAAAACCTGCTGCTCATGCGCTCCGGCGTGGTTGAGAACCGAACCGAGGACTATATCGAGCTGGTCCGCGCCAAAGGCGTACCGCAACACCGCGTCGCCTGGCATGCCGCACGCAATTCCATGCTGCCATTGATCACCTGGCTGTTTCCGGCACTCGCTGAAACCATCGCAGGCATTGTGGTGATCGAGATCGTCTTCTCCTGGCCCGGCGTCGGGCGCGAACTGGTGCTGGCGGTGACGCGGCAGGATTATCCGGTGGCGCAGGCGGCCTTTTTCCTGCTGGCGGTGATGATCGTGCTGGCAAACCTTGCTGCTGACCTTGTGTATGGCAAACTCGATCCGCGGGTGGTCTATAAATGAACAACATTCAAACCTCCGTCACACCCGCCGCTATTCAGGGCCGCAGCCCGTGGCGTGCCGCCTGGAACTCGCTTCGCCTGGTGATGCAGGACAGTTTTGCCGTTGTCGGCGTCGCGATCCTGATATTGTTCATCATCATCGCGCTGACGGCACCGCTGCTGGCCCCGTTCGATCCTTTCAAGGCAATGATGACGGAAACCGGTCGTCTGGCCCGCCTGCGCCCGCCCTCGGCCGAGTATCTGATGGGCACCACCGCCTTCGGCAATGATGTGCTGAGCCAGTTCCTGTACGGCTTTCGCGTGGCGCTGCTGGTGGGCCTTGTCGCAGCCATCGCCGTCGGTTTCATCTCAACCGTGTTCGGTGTGCTGTCGGGTTATTTTGGCGGCTGGGTCGATGATGTGCTGATGCGGATTACCGACGTCGCGCTGTCGATCCCCACTCTGCCCTTCGCAATCGTCGCTGTGGCTCTGCTGGGGCCGAGTGTCGAGAATATCATTCTCGTGATCACCATACTGTTCTGGCGCAACGGCGCGCGGATTATCCGCTCCGCCGTGCTGACCGAGCGCGAGCGGATCTATGTCAAATGGGCACGCGCCGCCGGGGCGTCGCATTTTCACATCATCATGCGGCATATTCTGCCCAATATCGTGCGGGTGATCTTTCTCTGGGTGACGATGTCGGTGGCCTTCGCCATCCTCACCGAGGCGAGCCTTGCCTTCCTTGGCCTTGGAGACCCCACCGTGATCAGCTGGGGCCAGATGCTGAACACGGCCTTCACCAGCGGCAATCTGCGCACCGCATGGTGGTGGGTGGTCCCGCCTTCCCTTGCTCTCGTGATGCTGGTTTCGGCTCTCTACCTGATCGGCCGCGCCTATGAGGAACAGACCAACCCCCGCCTGAGGAGGCGCTGATGGCAACCGTTGCTACCCCGCGCGCCGGCACCCGGCCCGCCACTGCCGCCACACTGGCCGAGCTGGAGCAGTTGAACCGGCGGCTTGCCACCAAGCCTGCCGCCCGGCTTCAGGTGGAAGGGCTGTCGATCGGCTATTCCACGCTGCGCGGCAGGTTTCACGCGGTTGAAGATATCAGCTTTGAAGTGCCCGCAGGCACCAATCTGGGCCTTGTCGGCGAAAGCGGCTGCGGCAAAAGCACCGTGGTCAAGGCGCTGATGGGCCTGCAACCCGCCGGCACTTATATTGCGGGCCAGGCGCTGCTCGACGGGCAGAATATTCTCGGCCTAAATGACGATGCGCTGCGCGATATCCGCTGGAAACGCATTTCCCTGATCACCCAAAGCGCGATGAACTCGCTTGACCCCGTCTACACTATCGGCGACCAGATCTGTGAAGCGATCCGTGCGCATGAGCGCGTCAGCAAGGCGGTTGCTTGGGCTCGCGCGGAGGAGATGTTCGCGCTTGTCGGTTTGCCCGCCGGGCGGCTTTACGAATTTCCGCATCAGTTTTCCGGCGGGATGCGGCAGCGTGCCGTCATCGCAATGGCGCTGGCGCTCAATGCCGGGATGCTGCTGGCGGATGAGCCTACAACCGCGCTGGACCCGATCATGCAATCGCAGATCATGACCCGCATCCGGGGCATCCATGCCCATATGCGCCGCTCGATGATACTTGTGACCCATGACATCGCCGTGGTCGCCGAGACCTGCGAGAACACCGTGGTGATGTATGCCGGCAAAATGGCCGAAAGCGGACCGACGGCCGACGTGCTGAAACACCCGCTGCACCCCTACACCATGGGGTTGCAGAATGCCTTTCCGCGCCTGCCGGTGCCGGGCGCACCGCGCCAGCCGCTGATCTCTATCCCCGGGGTGGTGCCAAACCTCTTGCTGCCACCGCCGGGCTGCCGCTTTGCCAGCCGCTGCCCCTTTGCCACCGATCTGTGCCGCACCGCTGCACCGCCGGTGGTCCGCCATGGTGCGCAATCCGCCGCCTGCCATTTTACCCACTGCGCGGCAGAGTTTCGTGAGGTCGCTGCCCGTCCCGAAACATGGCGGAATATGGCGCATAACATGAGGGGTGCTGCATGACCGACCGCCCGAGCATCGCCGCCGATGCACCTGCCGTGATCGAGGCGCGCGATCTGAAGACCCATTTCCAAGGCCGAACCGGCATTTTCAGCGCACTCGCCGGGGTGAAGCCTGCCACTGCCCGCGCGCTGGACGGTGTGGATCTTCGCATTCGTGAGCGCGAAATCGTCGGCCTTGTCGGCGAAAGCGGTTGCGGCAAATCCACCCTCGGTATGTCGCTGGTGCGGATGTATCATCCGACCGACGGCCAGATCCTCTATCGCGGTGACGACATAACCAAAGCCGAAGGACGGCGGCTGAAAGACTATCGCCGTCAAGCTCAGATCATTTTTCAGGACCCCTATTCCTCGTTGAACCCGCGCCTGACCATCGGGCAGGTGATTGAGGAGCCGCTGATCATCCACGGCATCGGCAACGCTGCCGAGCGACGCCAGAAGGTGATCAAGGCGATGGAGCTGGTGCGCATCCCCGCCGCCGACAATATGGACCGCTACCCATCCGATCTTTCGGGCGGGCAACGGCAGCGCATCGCCATCGCCCGCGCATTGGTTCTGGAGCCGAAGTTCATCGTGGCGGATGAGCCGGTGTCGATGCTGGATGTGTCGATTCAGGCCAGCGTGCTGGAACTGCTGGATGAATTGTCGCGCGATCTGGGCCTCGCCGTCCTGTACATCTCGCATGATATCGCGACGGTGGGTTATATCTGCAATCATGTCGCCGTGATGTATCTGGGCCGCATTGTCGAAGAAGGCCGGGCCGAGGATATATTGGCCAGCCCGCTGCACCCGTATACTCAGCGCCTGATGGCCTCGATCCCGCGGATGGAACCGGGCGAAACCCCGGAACGGGTGGAACTGCGCGGCGATGTGCCCTCGCCGATGGCAGTGCCGCCGGGCTGCCGGTTTTCGTCACGCTGCCCCTATACCACCGCACTATGCGAGGCGGTGGAACCGGGCCTTTCAGAGCAGCCGGGCGGTCAGCGGGTGCGCTGCCATATCCATGACGACAGCGCCGCGCGCGCTCATCCCGACCTGACGCCACCGCGCGCGGGCCATGTAACCGAAACCGCAGATGCCGGCATTCTTGCCGAAACGTTGGATCACGCCGGATGACCGAACTGAATTTTCACTGGAAACATCTTTCCTTTGCTTCTGGGCAGGCCTTTACCGAAACCTATGGCTTCAATGGCTCGCAGGGGCTGACCAATGTCGAAGGCCTGTTGATCTGCCCATCGGAACGCCCATCGCGGACGCTGCTGATCTTCATGCACCCGGCATCGACGTTGCAACTGCTGCCATTGCCTCAGGCGATGGCGCGGGCAGGATATCATGTGCTGTGCGCAGGCAGCCGCTATCAACGCAACGACACAAGCCTGATCATGGAAAATGTGCTGCTGGATCTGGGCGCATGGGTCCATGCCGCCCGCAGCGACTGGGGTTACGACAAAGTGGTGCTCTGTGGCTGGAGCGGAGGCGGCTCGCTGACCATGCTCTATCAATCACAGGCGGAGCGTCCGACGATCACCACGACGCCGGCTGGCGATCCGGTGGATATCGCCGGTGCAGCGCTGCCCGCCGCCGATGCGGTTCTGAGCCTTGCTGCCCATTCCTCTCGCGCGCTTTTGCTCAGCGAATGGCTGGACCCTTCGGTCACAGACGAGCTGAACCCCGACTGGCGCAACGAGGCACTTGACCTCTATCATCCGGGATATGAGCAGCGCAGCGAACCCTATTCTGCGGATTTTCTGGCCACCTATCGCCTTGCACAAAAAGCGCGGATGGCAGGCATCGACGCTCGCGTTCTGCAAACGCTGGAAGATCTGAAACGCCGGGGCGGCAAGGAGATGGAGCGGGTCTTTGTCACCCACCGCACCATGGCCGATCCGCGCTTTCTCGACCCCACCATTGATCCCAATGGCCGCAAACCCGGCTGGACTTATCTGGGAGCGCCGGAAACCGTGAACAGCGGCCCGGTCGGGCTGGGGCGGGTGTCTACGCTGCGCAGTTGGCTGTCACAATGGTCGCACCAACACACGCGGGCGGATTCGCTGGTGACGGCGCGGGATGTGAGCGTGCCTTTTCTGGCGGTGGAATGCGGCGCCGATGATGCGGTGCCGCAACCTCATACCGCCCGGATATTTGCCGCCGTCGCCTCTCGCGACAAGGACATGCAGGTTGTACCCGAGGCCAATCATTACTTCGTCAACCAGCCTGCCAATCTGGCGGCTGCGGTCAAGCTGATTTGTGATTGGCTGGCATCCCGAAATTTCGGATAAGAGGCAAGCGCAACAGAGACGCAATATGGCAGACGACATTTATTCAAAGATCCGTGCCCTCATTGCCGAGGGGGTCTATATCGGCGGCGACACGATCCCGGAAAGCGAGCTTGCCGCCCGGCTGGGCGTCAGCCGCACGCCTATCCGCGAGGCCATGCGGCGACTTCAGGCCGAGGGCGTTATCCAGCGCGAAGCCTATCGCCGCGCGGTCGTGGTGGAGATAGACCCGAACGAGGTCATCCATATCTTCACCGCCCGCGCCGCATTGGAACCGGTTGCCACCGGCATGGCCGTGGCGAAATCGGATGCGGAATTTGTCGACAGCCTGCGCGACTTTCATAGCCGGATGGATCACGCCATCCACCTGCCAGACCCGGACCGCCGCAGTTACCGAGACTTGAATGCACAGTTTCACCGACGGATATGGAAACAGGGCGGCAATACCATCTTCGCCAATCTGGTCAATCTGGTCGCACGCAACCCTGTGGTCAGCCCAACCTTCAACAGTTGGACACGGGAAGAGCTGATCCGCAGCAATCGTCAGCATGATGATCTGGTGTCAGCCTTCGCTGCAGATGACGGGGATTGGGCCGAAGCTGCCATGGCAGCACATCTGTTCAGCTCCCGCGCGACATATCGGCGTATCAGCGAAGAGAAAGCGCTGGCCACCAGCGGGAGTGATTCAGATGAAATTGACAGAAAAGCTCGGCGCAGAGTCCTCGTAAAGCCCGAGGAAGCATGACATCCGGGAGTCGGATACGATAGCTCTGTAACACTCACAGGCTCAATGTTGATCGCCACACGGCGAAAGAGGGTCGGCCTGCCTCATGCCTTACGGCCCGCGCTGCTCTATCAACAACGGTCGCGCTGGGCCACATCGTCAGCGAAAAATTCAAGCTTTTGATTTTAATGATAATTTTAATGGTACGGTTGAGTGGGTTCGAACCACCGACCTCTGGAGCCACAATCCAACGCTCTAACCAACTGAGCTACAACCGCACACCATGGCAATGCCATGACGTCCACATAAATTCATTCGTCGCAGGACGCAAGCCATTCAACGCGCAAATTCTGGTAAAGCACCGCCATCGCGCCCGAATGGGCGCGATTTTTGCACCGGCAATTGCTGTTCTGACAAGCCTATTTTGGCTTTCCAGCCCGCTCCACCGCCTCTTTTCCCGGGCGCACAACTTCCTGAGCAACCGTGCGCGACAAACTCTGCAGATTTTGCAACTGACCGTTCAGCAATTCCGTCTGCTGCCGGAAATAGCTGGTTTGCAGCTCCACCAGTTCCGCAACGGATTTGACCCGGCCCAGTTTTTCCAGATGGGCAAAGCCCAGATCGGCATTGGTGCGCAAAGCCTCAATTGCCTGTTTGGACAGCGAAAGTGAGCCGCTATGAACATTCTCCAACGTTGATTCCACCGCACGGGTGGCTTCATCGGAATTTGCCTTGAGCACCTGATAGGCCTGCCTTGACTGCGCAACCGCGCGCTCGGCAAGGTTGCTCACCATTTCCTGAAACTTTTCGGGATCCAGCCCCATTGCTGCCTGTGCCCTGGCGATGCTTTCAGGCTCCAGCACCTCTTTGAACGTGTCTTCCATATCGCCAAAAGCCCTGGATGAGGCATCGGCTGCTGTGGGTTTTTGCTTGTCTGCCATTTTCGCTTCCCTCGTTACCGACATTAACCTTGCGATGCGATTGATGCTGCGGGCAATGGATTTGCCCGGTACAAAAGATTATTAACAGAATATCAACCATCTGGATCAATCGTCACTGATAACAAGGGATCTGGCACCATTGTGAATCCACTGGAGATCATGGCCTGGGAAGAAGTGCGGCTGGCTGGTGAAACCGGCTGTGCCGTTGCCGTGCTGACTCCGGAACTGGACCGTATTTCCTGGCTGAACGAAGCGGCTGCCCCCTTGCTGACGGAACCGGAACGCGGGCATGACCCATTGGCACTGCTGCGCGAATTTGCGCCGGCCCTGTCTCGTGATGGCGAAGTAAAGCTGCGCCTTCCCGGCGATTTGCGCAACGGCACTGCCCACGTCACGGTGCGGCTGGCTTTGGCAGTGACCCAGTCGGGCCAGTTGTTTGCTTTGTTGTCCAGTCTGCACCCTGTTAAAGCACCCGATCAAGGGCCATTTCTGGCCCGCAGGCTTCTGCGCGAGGCGGGCATTGCCGGTAAGCCCGCGCTGATAGCCGATGCAAACGGCACTGTGGTGCAAACCGAAAGTCTGCCCGCAGACCGCGCTGAAGAACTGGCCGCGGCAGGTCAGGAGTTTCTGGCCGGACATGACGCTTATCTGGAAATTGCCGATCAGGATCAGCTTCTGGCCTTTGCCCGCCTGAGCAGCAGCCACGCTCTGGTTTGCTACCGTGAGGCGTCGCAACCGCCCTTGCCGGCAGAACAGCCGCCGCTAGCCAAACAGGCTTCAGCGCCTGACCCCGATGCACATGTGACGCCGATGGGGCATCTGGTGCAGAGATGGCATGAACGCTTGTCTGAGCGGGCAGATATTCTGCGTGAGATGGCCGCTGAATCGCGCGAAAAGCTTGTTCGCTCAGCCAGGGCCGTCCCGTCATCGCAACCGCCCCGACAACCAGCCTCCGAAATCCCCTTGCCCCCGGCTTCAACGCACAAGCTGGCAGATGGGCCTGTGCGCTTTGCGTGGAAAATTGATGCTGATTATCGCTTTGAATCGGTTGGCTCCGAACTGGCGCAGGTTGTTGGCGCTTCAGCCGAAGGGTTGGAAGGGCGGCCATTCAGCGAGGTAGCTGATCAGCTGAACCTCGACCCGAAAGCCGAGATTGCGCAACTTCTCGCAGCGCGAACCACATGGTCGGGACGAATTGTTCATTGGCCCATTGGAGGAACAGACCGCAAAGCCGTTGTGGAATTGGCCGCTTTACCGGTGTTCGGCAAGGGCGCTGAGTTTGAGGGCGTTCGCGGCTTCGGCACCATTCGGTCTGAAATTGTTGAAGACCCGCACAGCCCGGCATTTGAGGAAAAGGCGCTCAGCGACGCTGAAGCTGAAGCCTTTGCCAGCATTGGCGCGCATCTGCGGATCGAGGCGCCGCCGCAACCGGCGCTGCCTGATGAAATCCGTCTATTGCTGGAAGCCATGCCAGTGGCAGTTCTTCTGCAATTGCGGGACCAGCTCGTCTTTGCCAATCACAGTTTTCTGAAGCTTGCAGCATTCGACAGTGTAGAACACCTGACCGAAAGCGGCGGGCTGGAATATCTGATGGCCGAGCCTGATCAGATTCCCGATGATTTGCAGCACATCAGGATACAGCGGGCCGATGGCAGCCTTGCCCGGGCATCCTGCCAGATGCAGAGGCTGCAACTGGACGGCCAGTCCTACCTTGCGTTTCTGTTTCAGAAACCGGTTCAGATTGAAGCGGATGCAGAAGATGCCGGAGAGTTGCGCGCGGTGCTGGACACCGCCGCGGATGGCATTCTGCTGCTTTCCGAAGACGGCCTGGTTCGCAGCATGAATGGCTCTGCAGAAGCGCTTTTTGATGTGGCAGCCGGGCAATGTCTGGGCAAGCCGCTGACCGATCTGATGGCGCAGGAAAGCCGGCAGACTGTGAATGACTACCTGTCCTTGTTGCGCGATGGCGGCTTTCCCGGCTTGATGAATGATGGGCGGGAAGTCATGGGACAGGTTGCCCAAGGGGGCCTGTTATCTTTGTTCATCACCATTGGCCGGCTGGGTGCCGGACGCGGCTGGTGCGTTGTCATCCGCGATATTGGTCACTGGAAACGCATTGAAGAAGAATTGATAGCAGAGCGGGGCAAGGCGGAAGATGCCAGCCTTTTGAAAAGCCGCTTCCTGACCAATATGAGTCATGAACTGCGCACTCCCTTGAACGCTATTATCGGTTTTGCCGATGTCATGGCTTCAGAAAGCTTCGGGCCGATTGGCAATCCGCGCTATGTGCAATATCTGCACGACATCAAGAAATCCGGTCATCACCTTCTGGATCTGGTGAATGACCTTCTCGACATTTCCAAAATTGAAGCAGGCAAGGCCCATCTGGACTTTCAGCCTGTATCAATTGCCAGCGTAATTTCCGACGCTGTGGCGCTGATGCAGACACAGGCAGGACGTGCAAAGGTCATATTGCGCACCAATCTTCCGGCATCTCTGCCAGAGGTGGTCGCCGATCAGCGCTCAATCAAACAGATTGCACTCAATGTCCTGTCGAATGCCATTCGTTTCACGCCATCGGGCGGCCAGGTTCTGGTGTCTGTCAGCCAGGGGAATTCGGGCGAGATTTCGTTGCGGTTCCGCGATACCGGAATTGGCATGAACAGCGATGAGATTGTGCAGGCGATGACGCCGTTTCAACAGGTCAATACCACATCGCGCGAGCGAGGTGATGGTACAGGCCTGGGCCTTTCACTGACCAAGGCGCTGGTGGAGGCCAATTCTGCCAGTTTTACCATTCATTCAGTTCCAGGCGAAGGCACTCTCGTAGAGGTGACATTTCCACCACAGCGTGTATTAACGCGCTAGAGCGTTTCTTGCCGAAGCGGAATCGTTTCAACGGCAGGGCAATGCGGCAGACCATGAGCTGAAGCACCAAAGCGTGGCGAATTCACAGGAAGCGAACACTGTTATTCAGTGTTTGTTCACTATGTTTCTGCCATAATCGCAAGGTTTACAGCAATTCCCGGCCCAGAAACCCCACGCCATTCTGCTGGGAAACGATAGAATAGAACGGAAAGCACTTGCTGCCTGACTTCCCCTCTTCTTCGCAGACACAACGCCCATGGCGTAAAAGGCGTCTGTTTGCGCTGGGTGTGGGGCTGTGTTTGCTGGCAGGCCTGGCTGCTTTGCTTGTTCTGGCCAATTCCAGTCTGTCCTTGAATGTCGACAAAGCCAGATCCAACCTTGAATTGCAGTTGCAGCAATTGACCGGGCAGGCTGTGTCTGTCGCCGGGGAAACCAGCTTTGAGCTATTGCCCCGGCCTGTCGTTCGATTGAGTGACGTGCGCATCGGCAGCGCGGACGACAAGCGCGCCATGACTGTCACTCAGGTTGTGGCGCAGTTCAATCTGCTGGACGCACTTGTCGGGCGCAGTGAGGTTTCCCGCCTGACATTGATACGGCCAGAGCTGGACACCAGGCAAACCCCGGTCGCCGCACCTTCCGAAGGGCCTGGAGGACAGGATACACTGCCTGAACAGGCCCAGGTCAACGAAACCAGCGACATGCTGACCAGCTATCTGCGCTCTTTCTTTGAACGCTTTGATGGCATTCGCAGGGTTGAGCTGCGCGATGGCCTGTTTCGTTTTCAAACTGGCGGTCATACTCTTTCCAGTGTGAACATCGACCTGGACTGGCCAGGAAAAGACCGCACGGCTGAACTTGCGGGTTCATTTGTCTGGAATGGCCAGTCAGCCGAGCTGAACCTGCAAGTCAGCGATCCGGCAAAGTTTCTGGAAGGGCAGACCAGCCCCCTGCGAATGACTATGAGCAGCCCCCTGCTGGATATAGGCTTCAACGGCAATGGTGCTTACGGCAATTCGGCCACCCTGGAAGGTCGTTTGCGGGTTTCCACCCCCTCACCCACTCGCGCGGCGCGCTGGCTGGACCTGACTTCCGGCCCGATGCCCGAACTAGGCGCACTGCAGTTTGAAACCAACCTCAACTTTGCCGAAAACCGTGCAAAGCTTGAAGAAGCGAAAGTCAATCTGGGCCAGACCCCCGGCCGCGGCGCAATCGAGTTGCGCTTTCATGAAGATGCAAAGACCGAGTTGACTGGCACAATCGCTTTTGAAGAATTGGATCTGGCCGCCGTGGGCAACGCAATTGCCCCTCTGCCAACCAATATTCTGAACCTGCAACGGCGCATCAACTGGAGCTTTGTGCAGGCTCTGAATATGGATTTGCGCCTTTCTGCCCGCACGGTCAGCATTGCCGAGCTGCAATTGCAGGATCTGGCAGCCACAGTCAAATTTGCCAATGGAACGGCTATTCTGGACCTTGGTGATGCCGTTCTGGCGGGTGGTCGGGCGCAAGCGCGCTTCACTCTGCCGACAGAAAGCTTTCCGCCAGTGCTGAAAGGCAAGGTGAATTTTCAGGGGGTGGACGCATCCGTTCTGTCCAACACTTTGAGCAATGGCGCAATGCGGCTTTCCGGTATTACCGGACTTGTGGCCGATGTGGAAATTCCGGTGACAGACTGGCAAAGCATTGTTCAGGGTAACAGCGCCACCATCGACATGACAATCGTTGCGGGAGCAGCGGGCGGCTTGCCTGCCATCGTTCCGGTGGAAAACAATTCGCAAGAAATTGCCTTGCAGCAGAACAGCTCTCCCGTTTCGTTCGAAAAGCTGGAAGCACGGCTGACAAATGCCGGAACAGCCACGTGGATAGACGCACTGCGCGTTGAAACCGCCACTGGCCGATTTGACATGAATGGCGTGGCAACCATGGGCGATGAGAGCATTCTGCTCGACGGAGCCTTTTGGCCCGAGCCAAATCAGGTGAGCGATACATCCGCCGCGTTCACTTCATCGAAACCCATCGAGTTTAACATACAGGGCAAGTGGCCCACGCCGGAGCTGAAAATCGCCCCCCGGTCGACGCCGATGTAACCGCGACTGGAAAGGGTTTGCCCTTTCACTCCTTGGGTATCTGCTGATGAAACGTGCTCCTGGCCGCAGATTTTTCCGGTTTCTTGCCATTTCCTTGTCTTTGGGCGCCTGTATTGTTGCCGTGCAGTCAGCACAGGCCAATCCCGCAGAGTGTGCGCAGGCATTTCATTCCAGCCTGTCAACGGTGAAAGACGGCCCCTACCAGACTTTGCGCGAGGTGCGGTCTGGCAAACTGCCGTCGCAACCTGTGGCCCACATCTCACATCCCGGCAAGCTCAGCATTGCAGCGCCAAAAGGTTCGGCTTCCAAAGAGCTGCAGCAGGCGCGCCAGCTGGCACGCAAAATTGCCGCGCAAGGTGGCAACACCGCCCTACCGGCCAACGCATCTTCGCGATGGGTTGCCGAACGTCTGCAGATGGAACTGGGCGATTATCTTGGGCAGGAATACACCCCTTTCATGTGCAGCGGGGTGCCAGCCTATCTGACCCTGCTGCGCAATCACGCCGCACAGGTTGCGATTTCCACCGCGCAGATTGATCTGGCGATAGCCACGTTGCAGACGGCGTTGAAGGCGCAGACCACTGCTGCGCTGGATGCCATGCGCCCACCACCACTGCCCCGCCATGCCCCTGCAGACCGGCCGGATGGGCGTTTTGCCGCGCATGAGATGGTCACAGCCCTGGATGTGGCAGACGAACCGGAAGCGACGCTGCTGACGCGTGTTGCCAACAGCAGCAGGGGAGCAGGCATTGTCAACGATGCCAAGGCCAATGAAGATCTGGCACCACGTCGCAAACCCTATCGGATCGTTATGCATGACCGGCACGATCTGGACCATCTGGCCCGGCGTCTGGTCAACACAGCGCGTCGTGCCAACATGACCAGCGTGCAGGCCGACCCGGCCGGCACCTTCGGCCTGCAAGGGGCTGTCGACTACATCGCCACAGTGGCGCCGCTCTTGCAGAACGGCGCAGGTCAGGTTCGTGATGCCCGGGCGCGTCCGGCGCTGCTGGCCGCACTTGCGGACCTGGAAATGCTGGACACGCTGATGGTGGCCAGAGATGTCAAGCCGGACCCGCTGGGCACGGCTTTTGCAGAAACATTCGACGCCATTGAACAGGCCTATGCAAAGGCATGCGATTGTGCGACCCGGCAGGCCGAGGCGTCAGAGCGTTCAAGGTGATCATCCAATCACCTTGGATGATTCTTTTCAGTGAAAGATGCTCTAACGCGTCAAGGCTGCTTCGGCCTTTTCAGCCTCGGCCGCCAATCTTTCATCGCGCAGGCGGCGAACTTCCTGCCGCTTGAAAATGATGGACGAAATCAACACGCCGGTGGTCACAACGCCAATCAATATCGTGGAGATGGCGTTGATTTCTGGGGTGACGCCCAAGCGCACCTGGCTGTAAATCCGCATTGGCAGCGTTGTTGCGCCGGGACCGGAGGTGAAGCTGGCAATGACCAGATCATCCAGAGACAGGGTGAAGGCCAGCATCCAGCCAGCCGCCACCGCCGGCCAGATCACGGGCAGGGTTACACTCAGAAATGCCTTGAGCGGGGTGCAGCCAAGATCCTGTGCGGCTTCTTCCAGTGAACGGTCAAAACTTACCAGTCGGGACTGCACGACAACTGCGACAAAGCACATGGCAAAGGTGGTATGAGCCAGAGACACGGTCCAGAAGCCACGATCGAAACCAATGGCAACAAACAGCAGCAGCAACGACAGGCCGGTGATCACCTCTGGCATGACCAGTGGCGCAAACACCATTCCGGAAAACAGCAGCCGCCCACGAAAATTGCCGTAACGCACAAGCGCAAGCGCTGCCAGAGTGCCCAGAACCGTGGCGAGGGTTGCCGACAAAAGCCCGACGCGAAGCGTGATGAAGGCGGCATCCAGAAACAGCCGGTTCCCCGCCAGCGCCGTGTACCATTTGGTTGAAAAACCGCCCCACACGGTGACGAGCTGCGAAGCGTTGAACGAATAAACAACCAGCAGCACAATGGGCAGATACAGAAACGAGAAACCCAGTACAAGCGAGACGATGTTGAACGGCGAGAGACGCGAATTCATGATGCTGATCTCGCCTGCAAGCGTTGGAAAATGACAATCGGCACAACCAGCACCAGCAACAAGAGAACCGCTACCGCAGAGGCCACGGGCCAGTCACGATTGATGAAGAATTCGTCCCACAAGACCTTGCCGATCATCAGCGTTTGAGAGCCGCCCAGAAGGTCCGGAATGACAAACTCGCCCACTGCCGGAATGAAAACGAGGAAACTGCCAGCCAGAACGCCCGGCAATGACAGTGGAAATGTAATTTTCCAGAAGGCCATGAAAGGTGGACAACCCAGATCATTGGCAGCTTCCACCAGCCGGTGGTCCATGCGCTCCAGCCCTGCGTAAATCGGCAGCACCATGAACGGCAGATATGAATAGACAATGCCGATATAGACCGCCAACTCGGTGTTCAGAATGGTCAGCGGCTGCGAAATGACGCCGGTCCAGAGCAGAAACTGGTTGAGATAGCCCTCACCCCGTAAAATGCCGATCCAGGCGTAAACCCGGATCAGAAAACTCGTCCAGAAAGGCAGGATGATGAGCATTAGCAGCACGGGCCGCAGCGCCGTCGACGATTTGGCCATGGCATAGGCCAGAGGGTAACCAATCAACAAAGCCAGAAAAGTGGAAATGAGTGCAATGCGCAGACTGGAAAGATAGGCCCTGATGTAGAGGGGATCACCCGCCAGCCAGAGGTAATTGTCCGTCGAGAAGTCGCGAACACCCTGCCAGATGCTCTGCAGATCTGACAGATCGAAGGTTGGCAGGTAAGGCGGCTGTGCAATGGCCGTTTCTGACAGCGATATTTTGAAGACGATCAGAAATGGCACCAGAAAAAGTGCCAGCAGCCAGACATAGGGAATGCCTATGACCGAACGTCTGAACCAATGGCTTTCTGAAGTGTTGTTGCCGGCCATGTTCGCCCCTTCCGCCATCAATCCTTGAGGATAACGCCGGCATCGGCGGGAAAGCTGAGCCAGACCTCTTCTTCCCAACCGATCTGCTCAGGCGCAACCCGCGCTGAATTGATGACAGTGGCGCGCACAATCGTGCCGCTTTTCAGCTTGACGTTGAACAGCGTCACATCGCCCAGATAGGCAATGTCCCAAACCACACCCTGCAGCGCGTTGACCGATGCATCCAATGGTTTGTGCCGGGAAAGCCGGACCTTCTCCGGACGGACGGCAAAAGCTGCCTTGTCACCGGGCGCCATTGCAGGGGCATGTGCAACTTCCAGAATTGCGCCCTCACTGGAAAGGCGCAATCTTTCACCGGAAGAGGTTTCGACCTCGCCTTCGAGAATGGATATATTGCCGATAAAGTCTGCCACATAGCGAGTGGCGGGCGCTTCATACATGATTGCAGGTGTGGCCACCTGCTTGATCTTACCCGATTGCATGACGGCAATCCGGTCCGACATTGTCATCGCTTCTTCCTGATCATGTGTCACGATAACAAATGTCAGGCCAAGCTCCTGTTGCAGGTCCATCAGCTCGAACTGTGTTTCTTCCCGCAGCTTTTTATCAAGCGCACCCAAAGGTTCATCCAGCAACAGAACCTTTGGCTTTTTTGCCAGCGAACGCGCCAGCGCAACACGCTGCTGCTGCCCGCCTGAAAGTTGTTGCGGCTTTCGCTTGGCGTATTGCGTCAGCTTCACCAGTTTCAGCATTTCCGCCACCCGGTCGGAAATTTCGCTGCGCGCCATGCCATCCTGTTTCAGGCCGAAGGCGATGTTCTTTTCGACACTCATATGCGGAAACAGCGCATAGGACTGGAACATCATGTTGAGCGGGCGGCGGTAAGGCGGCACGCCTTTCAGGCTTTTGCCACCCAGCCGAATATCGCCCGATGTCGGCTGTTCGAAACCGCCGAGCATCCGCAGAAGTGTAGATTTGCCGCAGCCAGATGGGCCGAGCAGCGTAAAAAACTCACGCGTGAAAATGTTCAGTGACAGATCGTCGACAGCATTGAAGTCACCAAACGTTTTGATGACATGATCAAACTCGATCAACGGCTGAGCCGAAGGATCATTCCATGGATCGAAATTGCGGCGGATATTGCCGAGTGATTTCAAAGCCGTTGCCATCGCCACCTCTAGAGCAATTCTCGTTTAAGCAGTTAAGTTTCAACGACAGGACAATGCGACAAACCAGAGAGTCAGAGCGTTTCAGGTGCCCGGAAGACCGCATATGTGAAGGACCGGATGTCAAAACCCGGCCCCTTGGTCAACCCTTTGCAGCGCCCGATTACTGGCCTGTGCGAACGGTGGTGAAAGCGCGTGTGACCAGACGCTGGGCCCGCGCATCATAAGGCAGTTTGATATACAGCTTCTCCAACGTTTCATCGGTCGGATAAACCGCAGGATCGTTGAAGATATCCTCGTCAATCAGCTCTTTCGATGCCAGATTGCCATTGGCATAAACGACATAATCCGTTGCCTTGGCGATGACTTCAGGCCGCATCATGTAGTTGATGAAGATATGAGCCTCTTCCACATGTCTGGCATCCGCCGGAATGGCGAACTGATCAAACCACATCATCGCCCCTTCCTTGGGAATGGTGTAGCCAATCTCAACGCCACCGCCAGCTTCTTCCGCCCGGTCACGCGCCTGAAAAATATCGCCGGAAAAGCCCACTGCCACGCAGATATCGCCATTGGCCAAAGCGTTGATATATTCCGACGAATGGAATTTGCGGATATATGGCCTCACCGCCAGCAACAGGTCGGTTGCTTTCTGAATATCTTCCGGTGATGCGGCATCAGGGTTTACGCCCAGATAGTTCAGCGCGGCTGGAATGATTTCGCCCGGAGAATCCAGCATGTCGATGCCGCATTTGCTGAGAACCTCTGCATATTGCGGATCAAAAACCAGAGCCCAGCTGTCCAGCGGTGCATCCGGCAGCAGTTCGGCCACCTTGTTTTTGTTATAGCCAATTGCTGTGGTTCCCCACATGTAATTGACCGAGTATTCGTTGCCCGGGTCAAACGCCTCAACACGTTCCTGGATCAACGGCCACATATTGCCAAGATTTGGCAGCTTCGATTGATCCAGCTTCTGGTAAACCCCGGCTTCAATCTGCCGAGCCATGTATTCTGCTGAAGGCACAACGACGTCGTAACCGCTACCACCCGCCAGCAGGCGAGTTTCCAGTATCTCGTTCGAATCATAGGTGTCATAGACCACCTTGATGCCGGTTTCGCGGGTGAAGTCGTCCAGTATCGAAGGCTCGATATAGTCGGACCAATTGTAGATATTGAGCTGTTTTTCCTGCGCGAGAGCACTTGTGGAAAGAAGGAGAAGGGCGGCAAATCCTGCGAAACTGCGTTGGATCAAGATAGATGACTCCCGGGTGGTACGGACGAAGATCGCGACTATTCTACAGTGTCGGCCTTTTGTGTAGGCCCAGATTCAAAAAGCCGCGTTTCCATTTTGTCGCAACATATAAACTGCATCGGGACCATATGGTGCAAGCTTGTCCTCTATAGTTTTCCCCGACATTGGTGCAAAGCCGAAACGCGACCAGAAAGGACCCGTTCCATAAACAGATATCAGGCATGTGACAGGATATGCGTCGGCCTTGCGCAACAGGTGGTCAATCACAACCCGCGCAGCCCCTGTTCCCCGCACATCGGGAGAGACGACAACATCATGGATGTAAAAGGCGTCTGGCTTTTCCGGCAGGTGGCTCAACACAATATCCAGCGGCGGCGGCTGCATCTGCATGATGGGATGCGCTACCGCGTAACCTTGCACCTGCGCATCTGGCGCAAGCACCAGACAGCCTTGCCCGTACAGCGCAATGCGATTCAAAAACACCTCTGCCCTCTCGGGCAAACCGGGGTGTACACGCGCCGCAAGATCCAGAACGCCGGGCACATCTGCCCCGGTCATCTGCCGCCACAAAGAAGCTGTCATTGAATTACCTGTGTTTCTGCCCGGCACCGTAAAACATCTTTTCCCATGCCTTGTGCGCCTTGTAACCTTCCTGAACAAAGGGCGTAAATACGGCCATGTTCAGCACCGCGCGATTGGTCAGGCTGGCTGGAAATTTCAACGGCTTCTCAAAATCAACAAACAGCACAACCCTGACGGAGTCTGAGTGATTCCATGCCTCATGCTCATAAGCATCGTCGAAAATCAGCGCCCTGCCCTCCTGCCAATGGCAGGTCTGATCATCGACACGAATGCCGATCTTGTCCGGTTGATCCGGCACGATAAGCCCAAGGTGAAAGCGCAGAACACCATTATAAGGACCGCGATGCGGCGGCAGATGCTTGCCCGGTTCGAAAATTGAAAACATGGCTGACTTCAATCCCGGAATTTTCTGCAGGATCCGCCAGGTTTCCGGGCACTGCGCGATAGCCGCATCAGATTTGATGCCATAACCGCAGAGGAAAAAGGTTTTCCAGTTGCGGTCAGACGAGATCGAACGAACCTCGGACGAAATTTCGTGAAATGCGGGCAAATCACCCTTGCGAACCAGCACCTTGTCCAGCTCGGCGCGGATGGTCTGCCATTCCGCCTCCACTTCGCCTGCCCACGGGAAATCTGCATTGTCGTAAACTGCCGGGTTTCCGGCAGCGGAATAACGAAGGTTCAGTGCTTCTGCACCATCGACCAGCTTTTGCACCGTGCGGGCAATCAGCCCGCCGCGGCTCATTGTATCTTCCAAGCCCTCTGTGCGAATTTTCTGCTTTGCTTCCGGTGCCATAAGCGTCCACTCCAATCCATAATCTTGTCGTTGAATCGTTGCCGCTTCAACGGGAAATGCGAAAACTCTTTATCTTGTCGCATTGTCCTGTCGTTGAAGCGACAACGCTTCAACGGGAAATGCAACTTTCTGTCTGTCGCATTGTCCTGTCGTTGAAGCGACAACGCTTCAACGGGAAATGCTCAGAAATCAAAGGCCGAAAGGCCACTCACCCAGCTATCCAACCCCAGTGGCCGGGTCAGCGGCGGCTCTGCCCGTGCCAGACACGCCTGCCGTTCACACACCTTGCACGCCGGGCCGATCAAAACCGGGGGTGCAGCAGCCAATGCGCCATAAACCAGCCTGTCCTTGTAGCTGACATCACACGCCAAAAGCACTGCCGTGCGCCGCGGACGTTCCGCAAAACCGGCGCGCAGCCCTTCCAGCGTGCGTGCGATCGTCAGAAATTGCCCGCCATCGGGCAGCTCAACCGTTTCCACCAGCACTCTGCCAGACTCCAGAAAGGCCGCGTGCACTGAAAGCTTTGTGCAGCCTCCTCCAAAACGCCGCGCCGGAAACCCTTGCGCACCGGCGCGGCGAAAACGGTTGCCCGCCTGATCAACCTCCATCATGAAAAAAGGAACGCCTGGGGCAGACTGCCGCTGCAATGTCGTCAGCCGGTTGGCCGCCTGCTCAAACGACACCTGGAACCGCGCCGCCAGAACATCGATATCGTAAGCATTTTTCTCTGCCGCAGATTGAAACGCCGCATAGGGCATCATCAAGGCATGCGCGCAATAGCGTGTCAGCTCAAAGCGTGCCAGCCGCCGCGCCTCCGCGCTGGAGAAGCCAAAGCTTTGCACCTCCGCCTCCAACGCGTCGGCCATATGCAGGCCCACAACCTCCATGGCAATTTCACGCAAGGCATCTGCCGGCAACAGCCGCTCGGATAGAAACAGACGGCGAGAGTGCCTGTCAAAGCGCCGGCGCCAGTTTGGCATTGTGTCCACCGGCAGAATGCGCACGGCAACTTCATGTGTCTGGCGCAGCCACAGCCGCAGCGCGCCGCGCAAATCGTCCCCGGCCGGCAATTGCGCGTGCAGCGCTTCTGCCGCACTGTCCAGCGCAGGATAGTGGTTGCCCCGGCCTTCGAACACCTCCCGCACTTCATCAATGGGCCGGCGCGAGCCAACCGACTCCGTTATTTTTCCCCGCTCGGCCAACAGCCCCGACAGGTCGGAAAGGCGCGTTTCCAGTTCTTTATATGCGCGGTAAAGCTTGATAACCCCCGTTGCGGCATTGGGAGCGGCTTCCACAACCTCCAGCACCTCCTGCGGACCGGGCACCTCGCCAACCAGCAACGGATCGGAAAACACCGCCTTCAAATCGCCAAGCATGGCCTCACGACCACCCACCTGAAATGCCGCCAGATCGACTTGATAGGTTTGTGCCAGCTTCAACAGAAGTTGCACTGTCAGCGGCCTTTGGCTTCGCTCTACAAGATTAAGGTAAGAGGGCGAAATGCCAAGCTCCGCCGCCATGGCGCTTTGCGTCAGCTTGAGTTCAGAGCGCAGGCGCCGGACACGAGGACCGGCAAAAATCTTATTGTCCGCCAAGATGTGACCGATCTTTACAGAACCAGAACTGTTACAAAATTTACATCATGACCGGGGATTTTTGTCAATTCACGCACATCTCGACGCGAAGAACCACGGGAAATGATAGTTTTTTCTGGTGAATGTTGCAGCGCATTGTCAATTTCACTCCGGAGCAAACCAGCGGATTGGCGAAACCCGCGTTCTGGAGAAAAAGACAATGACAGATTTTGACAACCTCGTCCCCAGCGCACCGAAAGGTCGTTTCGATCACGTGAAGCGCACCTATACGGCCGAGGATGTGAAACGTCTGCGTGGCTCGTTGCAGATCCGCTATACTTTGGCAGAGCATGGGGCCAACCGGTTGTGGCAGAGCCTGCATTCGGAAGATTACGTTAATGCCCTGGGCGCCATGACCGGCAATCAAGCCATGCAGATGGTGCGCGCTGGCTTGCAGGCGATCTACCTTTCCGGCTGGCAGGTTGCCGCGGATGCCAACACCGCATCGGCCATGTATCCAGACCAGTCGCTGTACCCTGCCAACGCAGCGCCGGAACTGTGCCGCCGTATCAACCGCACTTTGCAGCGGGCCGACCAGATTGAGCAGTCCGAAGGCAAGCACACGGTGGCAGACTGGTTTGCGCCAATAGTTGCCGACGCCGAAGCCGGGTTTGGCGGGCCGCTGAACGCTTTTGAAATCATGAAAGCATTCATCGAAGCAGGCGCGGCCGGCGTGCATTACGAGGACCAGCTGGCCTCGGAAAAGAAATGCGGCCATCTGGGTGGTAAAGTTCTCATTCCAACGGCGGCGCATATCCGCAACCTGACCGCGGCGCGTCTGGCAGCCGATGTCATGGGTGTGCCTTCGCTTGTTATCGCCCGCACTGATGCAGAAGCGGCAAAGCTGGTGACGTCAGATATTGATGACCGCGACAAGCCGTATGTGGATTATGAAGCGGGCCGCACGGCAGAAGGCTTCTACCGGGTGCGGAGCGGGCTGGAGCCCTGCATCTCCCGCGCACTGGCCTATGCGCCTTATGCCGACCTGATCTGGTGCGAAACCTCAAAGCCCGATCTGGATCAGGCCCGTCGTTTCGCAGAGGCGGTCAAGCGCGAATATCCGCACCAGATGCTGGCCTATAACTGTTCGCCCTCCTTCAACTGGCGCAAAAACCTGGACGAGGCAACGATTGCCAGATTCCAGCGTGAACTGGGGGCAATGGGTTACAAATTCCAGTTCATCACGCTGGCAGGTTTCCACCAGCTCAACTTCGGCATGTTCGAATTGGCACGCGGTTACAAAGAGCGGCAAATGGCAGCCTATTCCGAACTGCAGGAAGCCGAATTCGCCGCCGAGGCAACGGGTTACACCGCGACCAAGCATCAGCGCGAGGTCGGCACCGGATATTTTGACGCGGTGAGCATGGCAATCACCGGCGGCGAATCTTCGACCACAGCGATGGGAGATTCCACCGAAAGCGATCAGTTCAAACCCATTCACGAGGCAGCCGAGTAAATCCGGCCAACAGGAGGCAGGAATCATGACCCTCACATTGGAAGAAAAACGTCCGCGCACACGTGTACGCGAAAGAGCAGAAGAACAGGCAGCCAGCATGGACAGTGACCAGCAGGCCGTCATCCGGTCTTTGGCCAACGACCTGCATCGTCTGAATCAGTCGGTAATGAAGGCGGTTGAAGAGGGCTTATCGGTAGAGTTGGTCCGATCTTCCCGCCACCATTCGGGCAATGGCTGCTGGGGAGACCTGCTCGTGCCGGTGATTGTCAAAACCGAGCGGTAAGCGGCACCTGGCACAACAGCGCTTTCCCGAAGCACAGGGAAAGGATAAGATCGCCGGCATCACAGATGCCGGCGAAGGATTGTATGGCCAAACGTCCGAAGACTGCGAAATCGAAGGCGCTTGCGCCAATGCCAAAACCAAAGCGGGTAAGAGCGCCGCGCAAGGATGCAGGTGCTACGCCTCCCCCTCCGGATCCTGCGCCATTTCTGGCCTCTCGCCGCGGCGTTTCTTCCATGGACGAGGCACGCGAGTGGCTGGCGGCCCGGCACATTGATGACATTGAATGCATCACACCCGATCTGGCCGGAGTGGCGCGCGGCAAAATGATGCCGGCAAAGAAATTCACCGGAAACACTTCGCTGGCTCTGCCATCCGCGCTTTTCATGCACACGATCTCCGGCGACTACCCGGAAGAAACCGGCAATTTTCGTTACTCGCCCAATGATGGCGATTTGAAACTGGTGCCGGATTTTTCAACTCTGGCAGAAGTGCCCTGGGAATCAGACCCGACAGCCGCAGTGATTTGCGATCTGGTGGATACGTCGGGCAATGCCGTCGGATATACGCCGCGCAATGTGCTCAAGCGTGTGCTGGAACTTTATGACCAGAAAGGCTGGCAGCCGATCGTTGCACCGGAAATTGAATTCTATCTGGTGTCCAAGAATGTCGATCCGGATTATCCGCTGACGCCGCCCGTCGGTCGATCCGGCAGGCAAATTCAGGCCGGTCAAAGCTACTCCATTGGCGGCATCAACGAATTCGATGAGCTGATTGACGATATTTATCACTTCTCCGACCAGCAGGGGCTGGAGATTGACACGCTGATTCATGAAGACGGTGCAGCCCAACTGGAAATCAACCTGCGCCATGGCAATCCGATCGAGTTGGCCGATCAGGTTTTCATGTTCAAGCGCACCATCCGCGAAGCTGCGCTCAAGCACGATATCTATGCCACCTTCATGGCCAAGCCAATTCAGGGTCAGCCGGGTTCGGCCATGCATATCCACCAGTCGGTGATCGACAAGAAAACCGGCCGCAACGTCTTTTCAAAGGCCGATGGCACGCCATCGCAGCTGTTTTACCACTTCATCGGCGGCATGCAGCGTTATGTGCCTGCCGCACTGGTGATGATGGCGCCCTATGTGAACTCCTATCGCCGCCTGACCTATGGCATGAGTGCTCCGACCAACAATGCCTGGGGCTATGACAACCGCACCACGGCATTTCGCGTTCCGGCATCAGACGCAGCCGCGCGAAGGGTTGAAAACAGGCTGCCTTCATCAGACGCCAACCCTTATCTTGCGCTGGCTGCCTCACTGGCCTGTGGCTGGCTTGGCATGACACGCAAAACCGAGCCGGACCAGCCAACCGACAGGACAGTGAACGAGGATGGAATTATTTCGCTGCCACGCGGACTTCTGGAAGCGGTAGCCGCCTTTGAGGCGGAGGAAGCGTTTCAGGACGTTCTCGGCAGCGAGTTTGTCGCCACCTATGCCGGTATCAAGCGCGGGGAATTTGAAACCTTCATGCAGGTTATCAGCCCGTGGGAACGTGAGTTTTTGTTGCTCAATGTCTGATGCGCTTTACCAATCGCCCATATCACCAGGGCGCTCCTGGTATGAAGACAGCCTGATACGTCCCCGATGGCCGCAGCTTTCGGGCAGCATTTCCTGCGACGTTCTGGTGGTCGGCGGCGGTTTCACCGGTGTTTCGGCGGCAGCGCATCTGGCTATGGCCGGTGTGGATGCTGTGCTGCTGGAAGGTGCACGGCTGGGCGATGGCGCGTCCGGGCGCAATGGCGGACAAATGGGAACGGGCCAACGCCTCTGGCCGGAAGAGCTGGAGGCCAGTTTTGGTTATGAACGGGCAAAGGCGCTGTTTGATATTGCGGAAGACGCCAAGCAGCATCTTGTCGACTTTACCAATCGCCACGGCATAGAAGCAGATTTGCAGGCCGGGCAGCTTTCTGTCGCGCACAAGCGGCGTTTTTTGAAACCCTATCAGGAGCATGCCGAAATACTGGCCACGCGATTCAATTATGACAAAGTGTCATTTCATGACCGCGCGGGCATGGCGGATCTGCTGGGGTCTGACTGCTATTATGGCGGTTTGAGAGACAGTGGCACCTACCATTTGAATCCGCTGAAGCTTTTGACCGGAACAGCCGCTGTCGCAGGCAGTGCGGGCGCTCGATTGTTTGAACAGACGCCCGTAACTGCGCTCACAGAGCAAGGCGGCAGGATCGTTGCACAGACGCCCTATGGTACTGTCACGGCCGCGCGGGTGCTGGTGGCAACCAATGCCCATGGCGGCGATATTGATGCCATAGCAGCCTCGCATGTCATGCCCATCCGTTCGTTCATCGTTGCAACGGAGCCTCTTGCAGAGCCGCACCGCATTATTCCCGGCAATGAATCGGTAGACGATTCTCGCTTCGTGGTGCGCTATTTTCGCAAATCTCCCGACAATTGCCTGCTGTTTGGCGGGCGCGAAGCCTATATGCCGGAAACGGGTAACATTGGCGCAACCATTCTCAAGCAGATTCGCGACATCTATCCGCACCTGAAAGATGTCGGCTTCACCCATGCCTGGGGTGGTTCGGTGGGCATAACCATGACACGCATGCCCTATGTTTCTGCCACACGCTCCGGCATCACTTATATTGGCGGCTTTTCCGGCCATGGGGTCATGCTGTCCAATTTTTTTGGTCGGCTCTATGCTGAAACGGTCACCGGCGGCCCAAACCGGTTGCAGGTCTTGCAGGATCTGGACATACCGGCGTTTCCAGGCGGCCAATGGTTGCGCACTCCCCTTCTGTTTCTGGCGATGACCTGGTTTGCCCTGCGCGATCGCATTTAAGGTTGAATTTTCGGCTGCATCGTAACACTTTGTAAATGGGTTATGGCACTGAGGGGGCATCACCGTGGAGACTTTGCCGGAGGGGCAGGAATTCACCGGATTGCGCGGGCTGGTTGTCGAGGACAATCTGGCAATCCTGCTCGATACAGAGCAGTTGATGCTGGAAAGCGGTATGGCCGCAGTTTTTACTGCTGCCAATGTTGCTCAGGCCATTCAGATCATCGAAAACACAGCCATTGATATTGCGCTTCTGGATATCAATCTTGGCGCTGAAACCTCGTTCGCCCTGGTTCCATCTTTGACCCAGCGCAGGATCCCGTTCGTCTTCGCCTCGGGATATGGTGAAGATGCGGACCTGCCCGTGGAAGCGCGCTCAGCCCCGACCATACGCAAACCCTATGCCTCTCAGGATTTGATCAACGCATTGCGTGCCGCGCTTTGATTGCGTTGAACTATTGATCAGCGAACGATTGATTTTGATCAAAGCGAAGGTTTGGAACCTTCGCTAACCTAAACTCAGGATCGTCGTTTTTCGCCATTTTGGCACCAATCAGTGGTCCAGTTTTTGTTGCTGGAGACCAAATCTTGATCGCCCACCCCTTCTATATGAAATCCAGGCAAGCCGGCGATACCGGTACCCGGACAAGCATATTCAGGAATAACATGCAGAACCGCGGCGACAGTGCCGTAACAGACGACAGGGTTGTGGATGACGGTTTGCCAAGAAGCTGCCGCTTCTGCACCACCCGCACCGGATTGTGCCGGACCTTGAACCGCAGCCAGTTGCGCCACATGACAGAAACCGCCGTGCGCCGGCGTATGGAAAGCGGCTGCGAGTTGACGTCGGTCAATGCGGGTGAGCATTTTGCCTTGATCCACTCCGGAATTGTGCGTCTTTCAAAACTGCTGCGCGATGGGCGGCAGCAGATTGTCGCATTGCGCAGCAATCCCGACATGATTGGCCAGCCCTATTTCTATGAAGCGGAACTGTCATTTCGCGCCGTTACCGATGTGGAAATATGCCTTGTACCGCGAATGGTCATGGAAAATCTGATTGAAGAAAATCGTGCGCTGGAACGGTTTCTCTATTGCCGTGCGCTGGAAGAAATCAATGAAGCGCGCGATTTGCTGCTGGCGCTCGGGCGCAAATCCTCCCGGGAGCGCGTTGCCACCTTCATTCTGCACATTGCCGGGCTGGCAAAGGCATATCCGCTGCACAGCGGAGAGCTTGAACTGCCTCTGAGCCGCTCTGAAATCGCCGATTTTCTGGGTCTGACGCTTGAAACAGTGAGCCGACAGTTCAGTGCCTTCAAACGCGAAGGCATATTGGAAATCACCAATGCGCGGCGGCTTGTGGTGCTGGATGCCAAGCGCCTGCACATGGCAGCAAGCACCTGAAAACAATCGGAAAATGATGCGGTTTTGCGGCAGCCTTGCGGCGGGGCGATGCAACTCACCAAACCGATCACAAAATCTCACGTCCAATTGATCCATATCAAAGCGTGCTGCCGAAAACCGGCCTACAGCATCGAAGCAGTACCACGGGGACTGACGTCATGGAGCTTCTACAGCCAGCGATTCTGTTTTGCATCGCGCTTGCATCGGTAAGCGCCGCTGCTTTCGCAAAAGATGCCCAATTTGCCTTTCATGCCGGCATGATTGCCGTTCTGGCTGTGGCATTCGCATTCTGGAGAATACGCAACACCGACTATTCACAGGTGCGCACGGCAACCGCGCCGACACCGCAATCCGGTTACGCAGATGATGTTATCCGATTCGGCGTAGCGGCTACGGTTGTCTGGGGCATTGTGGGCTTTCTGGTCGGTCTGGTCATCGCATTGCAGCTGGCCTTTCCGCAGCTGAACTTCGAGCCGATGCTGACATTCAGCCGGCTGCGCCCGCTGCACACCTCGGCCGTTATTTTTGCCTTTGGCGGCACTGCGCTGATTTCAACATCCTTCTATGTGGTGCAGCGTACAACCGGTGCACGGTTGTTCGGCGAAAAGCTGCCATGGTTCGTCATGCTGGGCTATCAGCTGTTCATTCTGCTGGCGGCTACCGGCTATTTGATGGGGCAGACGCAAAGCAAGGAATATGCCGAACCGGAATGGTATATCGACATCTGGCTGACCATTGTCTGGGTGGCTTATCTGATCGTGTTTCTTGGCACGATATTGCGGCGCAAGGAGCCGCATATTTACGTGGCCAACTGGTTCTACCTTGCCTTCATCATCACCATTGCCATGCTGCACATTGTCAACAATCTGGCGATGCCCGTGTCTTTCCTTGGCTCCAAAAGCTATTCGCTTTTCTCCGGTGTCCAGGATGCGCTGGTGCAATGGTGGTATGGCCACAACGCAGTCGGCTTTTTCCTGACTGCCGGTTTCCTGGGCATGATGTATTACTTCCTGCCCAAACAGGTCGAGCGCCCGATCTATTCCTACCGCCTGTCGATCGTGCACTTCTGGTCGCTGATCTTCATGTATATCTGGGCCGGCCCGCACCATCTGCACTACACCGCTTTGCCCGACTGGGCACAAACACTGGGCATGGTGTTTTCCATCATGCTGTGGATGCCTTCCTGGGGCGGCATGATCAACGGTCTGATGACGCTGTCGGGCGCATGGGACAAGTTGCGCACCGACCCGGTGCTGCGGATGATGGTGATTGCCATCGCATTTTACGGCATGTCCACCTTTGAAGGACCGGTCATGTCCATCAAGGCGGTCAATTCGCTGTCGCATTACACCGACTGGACAATTGGCCACGTGCATTCCGGTGCACTGGGCTGGAATGGCATGATCACGTTTGGCGCAATCTACTTTCTGGTGCCGCGCCTGTGGAACCGCGACTCTCTCTACTCGCTGCGTCTGGTGAACTGGCATTTCTGGCTCGCCACCATCGGCATAGTGCTCTACGCCGCATCCATGTGGGTGTCCGGCATCATGCAGGGCCTGATGTGGCGCGAATATGATAGCGAAGGCTATCTGGTCTACTCCTTTGTCGAGACGGTCGCACCGCTGAACCCCTTCTACATCATCCGTGCAGGGGGTGGGCTGCTCTACCTCGCTGGTGGATTGCTGATGGCCTACAATGTGTGGCGCACCATACGCGGTCCGGCAGCCAGCCGGGCCACCAGTGCCACACCTCTCCAGCCCGCCGAATAACCCAGATATCAGGGAACAGCCGACATGCTGGATCCATTAAGCAAATTCATCTTCCGCAACCACGACAAGGTGGAGCGCAACGTCACCGTTCTGATGGTGCTTTCGCTGCTGGTTGTTGCCGTGGGCGGCATTGTTGAGATTGTGCCGCTTTTCTACATCAGCAACACCATTGAAAAGGTCGAGGGTATGCGCCCCTACACTCCGCTGGAACTGGCGGGGCGCAACATCTACATCGCCGAAGGGTGCTATGTCTGCCATTCACAGCAGATCCGCCCGATGCGCGACGAGGTGGAGCGTTATGGCCATTATTCGCTGGCGGCGGAGTCCATGTATGACCACCCGTTTCAGTGGGGTTCCAAACGCACCGGCCCCGACCTTGCCCGCGTTGGCGCACGTTATTCCGATGCATGGCATGTGCAGCACCTGATTGACCCCCAGTCGGTTGTGCCGGAATCCATCATGCCGAAATACGGCCATCTGGCCCGTAACGAGCTGAAGGCCACCGATATTGCCGCGCATCTGAAGGCCAATGAGCGCATTGGCGTGCCTTACACGCAGGACATGATCGACAATGCCTATGCCGACCTGCTGACGCAGGCTTCCGGCATGGCGGATGCGCGCGGCCTGCAGGAGCGTTACCCGAAGGCACAGGCGCGCGATTTTGATGGCCGCCCGGATGTGATCACCGAAATGGATGCGCTGGTCGCCTATCTGCAAATGCTGGGCACATTGGTGGATTTCACCGATTACGAGCCGCTGTCCCACGAAAATCTGAGGTGAGTGATGAGCTTTTACGACACGCTCCGACACTTTGCCGATAGCTGGGGTCTTCTGGCGCTGGTGCTTAATTTCTTGGCCGTGCTTGTCTGGGTCAGCCGTCCGAACGCGCGACAGATTTATCGAAGCCAGGCGGATATCCCGTTCAAATATGACGACAAGGGTGGCGACGATGCACAAACCCGTCAATAACGACGTCCCCAATGCCGACGCCCATAATGAAGTGGACAAGGCGACGGGCTATACAACCACCGGCCACGAGTGGGATGGCATCAAGGAACTGAATCGGCCGTTGCCGCGGTGGTGGCTTTGGATTTTCTATGCCACGCAGGTTTGGGCTCTGGCCTACATCGTTCTTTACCCATCCCTGCCCTTGCCAGGCGGTGCACCAACCGGCCTTTTGAACTGGAACTCCCGTGCAGAGGTTGCGCGGGAAATAGACACTGCAACCGCGGCGCGCGCTGACACATTGCAGAAAATTGCCTCTCTGCCTTTGCAGGAAATTGTGGCAGACGACACGTTGCGCAATGCCGCGTTTCGCGGCGGCGCGTCGGCTTTCAAGGTCAATTGCGTGCAGTGCCACGGCGCAGATGCAGCCGGCAGCACAGGCTATGCCAACCTGAATGATGATGACTGGCTGTGGGGCGGCACATTAGATGAAATTTACACATCCATACGCCATGGCATCCGGTTTGACGGAGATGATGACACCCACATTTCTGAAATGCCGGCTTTTGGCGGCATATTGAACAGCACCGAAATTGACGCGGTGGCGCAATATGTTCTGGCCATGCACCGCGGCGATGCCGATGCGGTCAGCCCACAGGGTGCAGAGCTCTATGCCAACAATTGCGCTGCCTGCCACGGCGGCAGCGGCGAGGGTGAACGCTCCATGGGCGCGCCGCGCCTGAACGACGCTGTGTGGCTGTATGGCGGCACGGCACAGATGGTCAAGGCGCAGATCCGCAATCCGAAACATGGTGTCATGCCCGCCTGGGGCGGCCGGCTCAGCGACACGGTGGTTAAGGAACTGGCCGTTTACGTGCACGGCCTTGGCGGCGGCGAGATGGGTGATTGAAACCAATGGCCGGAGACATCGAAACAGACAATGACGCACTGTATATTGCGCGCAAGAAAATCTACCCGTCAGCGGTTCAGGGCTATTATCGCCGCCTGAAATGGATTCTCCTGTTTCTCTGCCTCGGCTTCTACTGGATTGCGCCGTGGATACGCTGGGATCGCGGACCCAATGCGCCGGATCAGGCCATCCTGCTGGATCTGGCTCATCGCCGGTTTTACATGTTCGCCATCGAAATCTGGCCACAGGAATTTTACTATGTGGCCGGATTGCTGATCATGGCCGGTCTTGGCCTGTTTCTCGTCACGTCCATCGCAGGGCGCGCATGGTGTGGCTATGCCTGCCCGCAAACCGTATGGACCGACCTGTTCATGGCGGTGGAGCGTTACGTTGAGGGCGACCGCAATGCGCGCATCAAACTGGATGCGGCGCCGTGGAGCGCGACAAAGCTGCGCAAACGGCTGACGGTTTGGACCTTGTGGCTGCTGATTGCAGCGTCCACCGGCGGCGCATGGGTGTTTTACTTTGCCGACGCTCCCACGTTGTTGGTTGACCTGTTCACACTGCAGGCTGCGCCGGTTGCCTATTTCACCGTGGCATTTCTGACCGGCACAACATTCTGGCTGGCCGGTTTCATGCGTGAGCAGGTCTGCACTTACATGTGCCCATGGCCGCGCATTCAGGGCGCAATGCTGGATGATCGCTCGTTGATTGTCACCTATCACGACTGGCGTGGAGAACCGCGTTCGCGCCATGCAAAAAAGGCCGCCGCCAGCGGGGCGGATGTTGGCGATTGCGTGGATTGCAATGCTTGTGTTGCCGTGTGTCCGGTTGGAATTGACATTCGCGACGGGCAGCAACTTGAATGCATCACCTGCGCGTTGTGCATTGATGCCTGTGACAATGTCATGGGCAAAATTGGCAAGCCGCTGGGGCTGATAGCCTATTCCAACCTGCGCGATTATGAAGACAGCACCGTGCTCGCAGCAGAAACCGGGCGCGCGAACGCCACCCGGATGCACAAGCGGCAATCCCTGGCCACTCTGTTCAGGCCTCGCACTGTTCTTTACAGCGCTCTTCTGGGTGTGATTGGCCTTGGCATGCTGTATGCGCTGCTGACCCGGCAATCGATAGACATGAGTGTGTTGCCGGATCGCGCACCGCTCTACGTCACCCTGTCTGATGGCAGTGTGCGCAATGGCTTTACGTTGAAGCTGCTGAACAAGGCGCTGGAAAGCCGTGAGTTCCGCATTTCACTGGATGGTATCGACGATGCCGGCATGTGGCTGGCCGACAATCGCAGCGAACCCGCACGGGAACTGACAGTGCGTGTGCAGGCGGATTCTGTCAGCAATGTCCGTGTGTTTCTGCTCCGCCCGGAACAGCACGCTCTTCCGGCCGATTTCAGCTTTGCGGTGCAGGACCTGAAGAGCGGCGAAACCACCCGCGTGGCAGCGCATTTTGAAGCAAAGGCAAGCCAATGAACGCGCAATATCAAGCAACCGGTTTCCGCTTTACGGGCTGGCACATGCTGGCGGTGGTCGTTGCCTTTTTCGGCACGATCATTTCGGTCAATGTGTTCATGGCCTATTCCGCCATCAGCACATTTCCGGGCCTGAATGCAAAAAACAGCTATGTGGCCAGCCAGAACTACAACCGCCTGCTGGATGATGCGGCTGCGCAGGAGGCGCAGGGCTGGCAGGCCAGACTGACCGCGCCCGATGGCGTGTTGCTGCTGGAACTGCGCGAGAGGAGCGGCGCGCTTCTGTCCGGTTTTGAGGTTTCGGCCCTTGTCGGTCGCCCGGCGGGTGCTTCGCAGGACAAACTCCTGGATTTTGCCGCGACCGCGAAAGGATTTTCGGCGATGGAAGCCCTGCCGCGTGGCCGTTGGCTGGTCAGCATTGAGGCCCATGACAATGACGAATTGTTGTGGCGCTCCACCCGCTCCATTGTTGTGGATTGAAGATGATGAGCCAGAGCATCGCATTTGTGCATGAGGGCATTGACCCTTCCCTGCTGCGGCAGAATGAACAGGGGCAGACGCTGGCCGAATTCCTCGTTTCGGATATGCACTGCGCTGGCTGCATAGCCAAGGTTGAAAGGACCACCCGATCAATTGACGGCGTTGTGGCGGCACGTGCCAATCTGACGACAAGGCGGCTTTCCGTGACGCTCAGCCCCGGCTTTCCACCAGAGCGGGTTTTGTCGGCATTGCTGGATGCCGGGCGCGAAGCCCGGCCATTTGATCCGGCAATCCTGCGCGATAACCCGGTGGACCGGGAAACCCGGCAACTGGTCAGCGCCATGGCCGTTGCCGGCTTTGCCTCGGCCAACATTATGCTTCTGTCTGTTTCGGTGTGGTCCGGGGCGGAAGGCGCCACGCGGGATATGTTCCATTGGTTATCGGCACTGATTGCCTTGCCGACAATTGCCTATTCCGGACGGCCCTTCTTCAGCTCTGCCTGGCGGGCACTGCGCCATGGCCGCACCAATATGGATGTGCCAATTGCAATTGGTGTTCTGGGGGCTACGGCGCTGAGCCTGTATGAAACTGCGACCAGCGGGCGTCACGCCTGGTTTGATGGCAGCGTCATGCTGTTGTTCTTTCTGCTCGTCGGGCGGCTTCTGGACCATCGCATGCGCGCCATGGCCCATGCTTCCGCGGCCAGACTGCTGTCTCTTACCCCATCCATTGCCACATTGGTGCAACCGGGCGGCATCCTGCGCCATATCAGCATCACCGCCATTCAACCGGGCGACGTTATTCGCGCTTTGCCGGGCGAGCGCATCGCCATTGATGGCGAAGTGGTGCATGGCAGCAGCGATGTGGACCGCGCCATTCTGACGGGAGAATCCGTGCCGGAGGCGGTGCAACCGGGCTGCAATGTGCATGCCGGTGTGATGAACCTGACCGGCATGCTGGACATCCGTGCAACCGCCCGGAGCAGCCAGACGCTGCTGGCAGATATTGTGCGCCTGATGGAGAAGGTCGAGCGGCCGGATGGCAAGTTTGTGCGCATGGCCGACCGCGCCTCACGCCTCTACACGCCGGTGGTGCATGCCGCAGCACTGGCCACACTGTGCGGCTGGCTGCTGCTCGGCAATGCCTTTCATCCTTCCCTCACAGCGGCAATTGCCGTGTTGATCATCACCTGCCCCTGCGCCCTGGGTCTGGCGGTGCCTGCCGTGCAGGTTGTTGCCGCCGGGCGGCTTTTGGGTGCGGGCATTATTCTGAAAGACGGTGCTGGCCTGGAAAAACTGTCTGAGGTGGATTTTGTGGTTCTGGACAAAACCGGCACCCTGACCGCTGGGCGTCCTGTCGTGGTTTCGGCGCCGCCGCAAAATTCGGAAAGCTGGTTGTTGGCAGCAGCACTGGCCACCGGCAGCCGACATCCTTTGTCGCAGTGCCTTTCGCAACAGGCAATAAACCTTGCAATCACAGCGCCACAAGTGGACGACCTTGTCGAAATTCCCGGCCATGGCGTGGAAGCGCGCTATGAAGGCAGGCTGATCCGGTTGGGCCGCCCCGGCTGGGTTGTGGACGAGGATCAGCCTTTGCAAATCAGTGGAACCGAAGTCTGGCTTTCGGTTGACGGGCAATTCAACGCCAGCTTCGGCTTCAGCGACGCTTTGCGCGCCGATGCTGCCAGGGTGGTGGCTCAATTGCAGAAGATGGGCATGCCGGTCATGCTGCTTTCCGGAGATGCGCAGAGCGTTGCAGAACATGTGGCCGCAGAGGCCGGCATTGACCATTTTGTTGCCGAATGTCTTCCGGGCGATAAGGTCGCGACCCTGCAGCGTCTGGCCCGGGACGGCCATAAGGTGCTGATGATTGGCGATGGGCTGAATGATGCCCCGGCTCTGGCCGCCGCGCATGTTTCCATGTCGCCAGCCAGCGGTGCCGATATAACGCAGGCAGCAGCCGATCTGGTGTTTACCGGCGAGCAGCTAGAACCTGTGGTGCAGGCCATCGTGACTGCGAAAGCGGCAAGGCGGAAGATTTACCAGAACTTTGTACTGTCCATCGGCTACAATGTCATTGCGGTTCCAATCGCCGTACTGGGCTTTGCAACGCCGCTGATAGCCGCTGTCAGCATGTCCGCCTCATCGATTATTGTTGTGGGGAATGCGTTGACGTTGAACCTCAGCGCCAGACGCGCCGCAAAACGCAGGTTCAAGGAGCAAAGCAGATGAATGTTCTGATGTTTCTGATTCCGGTCGCCCTGGTCTTTGGCATTGCCGGGCTGTTCACGTTTTTATGGACGCTCAAAAGCCGCCAGTATGACGATCTCGACGGTGCGGCCGTGCGCATCCTGATTGATGATGAACCCCGCAAAGACCGATGATGGAGGCATTATTCGTTTAAGCCATGGGGTTTCAATGGCTGGACGATGCGAACAGACAGGAAACTATGCAGCTTCGGCTGACCGCTCTAGGTCAGTCCACGTGATCGGCAGAATTCCATCTTGCCGATCATGTCCGCATCTGTCAGCGGAGAAAAATGCGCTGTGCCATCTGCGCCATGCGTCAGGTACCCGGCAAACAGCATCATGCGGGCGTCACCGCCAGTCTGGTTGGCCGATTGCGCAAGACCGCACATCTCCACGGCCCCCTGCACGCGCTGACGTGCCTGAAGCCGAACCAACCGTGCGGATGCCGGATCGGAAAGCTGTGGCGAGACACCAACCAGCACGCTTTCCATTTCATCAACCCGCAATTCATAGGGAGCGCCATATTCCGCGCGGGGCGTTTGCCTTGGAAAAGGTGTCAGCCGGGAAAAATCGTAGCTTTGCAATGAGTGCGCCGAGTCGGAAAACGGCTGCACCGTTTGCGGAGTCGAGCATGCGGCAAGCAAACCTGCCATACAGCCGCCAATCACAACCCATGCATATCGCGTCATAGACCCATTCCAGCACCAGAACCGTCCAAATGATCTCCTGATCATCCAAGGGCTCCAACTCTACGTTCTGCACGAAACCGCGCCCGCCTGAGAATAAGCTATTTTTGTGTCGCAGTAGACAGTTGCTCACTCACGCAAAGGTCACAAAGTCTGTCAGCCTGTATTAGAGCGTGTCATGAGAAACGTTCCAGAGAAAATATTTATGACGTCTTGGCTGGAGCCGCAGAGGGTTGGAACAATATTTTCCGATAACTTAAAGGCCCAAGCCGCCCGAGATGATAGGGCGCAAGCCGAAGTTGCGTCATCAATCGCCGCCGGAAAAAATGCAGGTTTTTGCGACTGAATGGCAGTTTGTGCCGCACCGCTTGAATGGATGATGCAGCATGCGCACCGAAATCCTGCCCTCTTGCGGCCAGAACATGCATTTGCGCAGCCAGCGCCGGCTCACTGATTCTGGATGCCAGCCGCGCCTCCGCATGCAGAAACGCATCCGCCGGAGCGGCTCTGCGCTCTGACAATGCCAGAAGCTTTCGCGCACCGCTGGGCCACAGCATGTAAGCCGCGGAACCCGCCTTATCCCGCGCAGAACTGACCAGACTAACGCCCGGCATCAGCGGCATTGCCCCGCCCCTGCGCACAAAGCGCCGCCGGTCAAAATCCTCAAAATTCAAAAAATCAATTCCGCTCAGATTTTCCGCAGCGGCAATGGCCGCGGGAAGTTCCGACGAAAGCACTGCATCATCTTCCAACACCAGCATGGGGCGGTTTTCCGCCAGAACCTGCCACCATGCCGCCCGATGTGACAGAAAGCATGCCAGCTCAGATGGAGTGAGTGGACGTTCCCAGCTCTGGCCAAGTCCCTGCATGAGAGAGGGGGCAATGGTGTCAGCCTTCACGGCGGGCAGCCGCTCCAGCGGCAGGCCGATTTTGCGCCCCTGCTCTTCCATATAGGCGCGCCGTTCCACGGCAGAATCCAGATTGATGAAGACGGAACGGATCATCGGGTTCTCCAGAAAACCGGCGAAAGAAGGATCAATACCGTAACAATTTCCAAACGGCCAACCACCATCAGAAAGGAAAGCACCCACAAGGCATAGTCGTCAACGGCAGCGAAGTTGCCAGCCGGCCCGATGATTTCGCCGAAGCCCGGGCCGTTATTGGCAACAGCCGTCAGCGCGCCGGAAAATGCCGTCAGAAAGTCCAGCCCAAGCATGGCAAGAACACCAGTGCCAAAAAGCAGAAGCGCCATGAACAGAAAGAAGAAAATTGCCACGCTTTGCGCTGCCTCGATGGAGATATCGCGGTGGCCATATTTCAAGGATTGCACGGAATGCGGCTTCAGCAGCCGCCCGAAAACCGTCTGCACCATGGTGAAAAGGATGATGATGCGGTTGACCTTGATGCCGCCCGAAGTGGACCCTGCACAACCGCCAATGAACATGGCGATGAAAAACACTCCGGCAGAGGCATGCGACCAGCGGGTAAAATCTTCGGAAATAAACCCCGTCGTGGTGATGATCGACACGAGGTTGAACGTGGATGAGATCAGCGCCTCACCAAAATCCACCTCATTGTGCACCATGCGCATGGCAGTCAGCATCAGCGAGAAAACGACACAAAGCCCCAGAAAGATTTTGATCTGCGGATCTGCCCACCGTTGAAACTGACGTGGCATGAAAAAGCGGATGTACAGCACGAAGGGCAGCGCACCCAGAATCATGAAAACAATGGCAACCAGCAAAATGCCGTCGCTATTGAAATAGCCAAGGCTGGCATCATGCGTTGAAAACCCGCCTGTCGCCACAGTGGACATGGCATGGTTGACGGCGTCAAAATTGCTCATGCCCAGCATGGCATAGGCCACGGCACAGGCGATGGTCAGCACCAGATAAACCGCCACGATGCCGCTGGCCAGTTGTTGCACCCGTGGCAGGATTTTGTCCGACTTGTCTGAACTTTCCAGCTGGAAAAGCGACAGGCCACCCACCCGCAATGACGGCAGAATCAACAGCACCATGCCGACGATACCGATACCGCCCAGCCAGTTGAGCAAAGAGCGCCAGAGCAGGATGCCTCGCGGAAGATCATCCAGGTGCGAAATGACGGTTGCGCCCGTGGTCGTCAGGCCGGAAACCGATTCAAAAAACGCATCGGCAAATGTCAGATTGATCGAGGCCAGATACAGCGGCACCGCCGCAACGATGCAACTGACCAGCCAGACACCCGTGACAAGCACAAAGCCGAGCCGCGGCGATGGCGAAATGCGAACGCCCTGCGTGGCCACCGCCACCAGGCTGCACACAACGGCGCAGAGCGCCGCTGAGCCGATGAACACGAGGTAGTCATCATTGTTATAGGCAAAGTCCACCAGCGCAGGCAGCAGCATGGCGGCGGAAAGCGCCAGGCCGAAGATTGATGAAACGTGAGATACGGTCCTGAAAATCTGCAACCTGCCTGTGCGCAATCGCCCCTGTCAGTTTCTTTTAACCCGTCTCATTGTGAAAACCTATCCGCCGCCAGGCCGTTTCACATGATGTCATCAGCACATGAAACGGCCCCTCTCGAAGAGCAGCGTATCAAGCAGCCTGCCTCTCCGCCAACCGGCGATACAGGCCGCCCGTCCGGCGGATCAACTCGGCATGATTGCCGTCTTCCACAATGCGCCCCTGATCAAACACCAGAATGCGGTCCAGTGCACGCACAGTGGACAGCCGGTGCGCAATGACCAGTGACGTTCGGCCTGCCATCAGCCGTTCCATCGCCTGCTGAATCAGCAATTCGGATTCTGAATCCAGGGCCGATGTTGCTTCATCCAGAATCAGCAATGGCGCGTCTGCCAGAAAAGCGCGCGCCAGTGCCACGCGCTGCCGTTCGCCACCGGAAAGCTTGACGCCCCGCTCACCCACCATGGTGTCATAGCCATGCGGCATACGGCTTATGAAATCATGGGCAGAAGCAAGACGCGCCGCCTGCTCGATCTCCGCCTGCGTTGCACCGGGCCGCGCATAAGAAATGTTCTCTGCCAGTGACCGGTGAAACAACACGGATTCCTGCGGAACAATGGCCACATTGCGCCGCAGCGATTGCTGGGTCACTTCAGCTACATTCTGCCCGTCAATGCAGATGCTGCCGCCCGTGACTTCATGCAGACGCTGGATCAGCTTGACGAAGGTGGTTTTGCCAGAGCCGGAATGCCCGACAAGCCCGACGCGTTGCCCTGCTGGAATGGTCACACTCAAGTCCTGATAGAGCGGAGTGCGATGGCCTGCATAATGGAAGTCGACCCTGTCATAGACAATCTCGCCATGCGGAACTTTCAGCTGCGGCGCATGGTCAACATCACGGATCTGCGGGGCGGCGTCATGCAGGCCGACCAGTTCTTCCATTTCGTTGATGGACCGCTGCAGATTGTGAATGTGCATGCCAATGTCGCGCAGATATCCCTGCAGAACAAAGTAGGTCGTCAGAACATAGGTGACATCGCCCGGCGTTGCCCGCCCCAGCCACCACATGTACAGCGCCAGCGAAGCCAGCCCGATACGAATCAGCCACAACAACCAGGATTGCAGGGTTCCCGCCCATGTGTGACGCATCCATGTGATGCGGGTTTTTGCCTGCCAGTCTGCCAGCGCAGTGCCAAGGCGCTGCTCTTCCCGCGCTTCCGCGCCAAAGGCCTTGACCACGCCGTTGCATGCCAGCGCATCGGCCAGAACGCCGCCCACCCGCGTATCCAGCCGGTTGGAAACCTTGGCCGCTGGCACCAGCCAGCGAATGGAAAGGGCAAGTGTCAGCCAGATATAGCCAATTGCGCCCAGCCCCATGACAACGCCCATGACCGGCCAGTGCCAGCCAAGCAGAAGGACGCTGCCCACAAGCACCACCAGAGAGGGCCACAATGTCAGCAGCAGTACATCATGCAGCGTATCCAGCGCCCACATGCCACGTGTCACCTGCCGTACAGTTGAGCCGGAAAAATTATTGGCATGCCAGTCAGCCGAAAAACGCTGAACCTGCGCAAAGCCGGTTTGCGAAACCTGGGACATGATTGCCAGCGACATCGGCACAACAGCCGACCATGCAATGTGACGCAGCACCACAAACGCCAGCCCAAGCACCGCCATCATGCCCAGAGCAGGCAGGGCATGCGCCAGCCCGGCATCGCGGTCCATGCTGACAGCATCCACCAGCCGGCCGGCATAGACCGGCATGAAAATATCGGCAGCCGTCGCCAGCGTAATGCACCCCAGAATAGTGGCAACCAGCCGCTTCTGTGTGCGCCAATTGTTGATAGTAAAGCCTAGAACCCGCGCAACAGCACCGGCTCGCCCACTGGAAAACAGAGACATTGAAATGCGCAGCCCAAAATGGACTGCCCCCAGAAAAGATCATAAATCTGCTTGTAGAGTCACGAAGCGGTGAGGTGCCGGGGACGAAGCGGCGTGAAGCCAGGCCCGAATATTGGCGCTGTTAACGCGTGGTCGGGAAGCCGGGCGTGGCTTGGATCGTCGAGGGACGAACAAAGTTCGGAATGTGCATCCAGTCGCCCCCTTTTGGCTTCGAGAAAAAGATGAGAGTGAGCATATCCCGCTTCAGCGCCAGGACAATGCTGCAAAATCAGCCTCCAATCTAGCAACAGAGTTTTGATCCGGTCAAGCATAAGTGAAACCGGGCATTGAGCTGTGGCTTTCGAGCAACCGCTTGTTGTCTCTGCCCGCCCCCTCCTCTATTGAATGAGGGTGCAATAGCTGCCATCTGCATGGCACAATCCAGATGATGAGTGACTGAGATGACCGAGCGCCACGCTGAAATTCTGATCATAGGCTCCGGCCCTGCCGGATATACGGCGGCCGTTTATGCGGCACGCGCCATGATGAAGCCATTGCTGGTCGCCGGCTTGCAGGAAGGTGGTCAGCTGACCATCACCTCTGACGTGGAAAATTATCCCGGCTTTGCGGACCCGGTCCAGGGACCCTGGCTGATGGAGCAGATGAAGCAGCAGGCGCTGAATGTCGGCACGGAGATGGTGGCTGACCTGATTGTTGAAGCTGACCTTTCCACCCGACCATTTCGCCTGCGCGGTGATGGCGGCACTGTATACACCGCTGACGCGGTGATTATTGCCACCGGCGCGCAGGCCCGCTGGCTTGGGCTGGATTCGGAATCGGCGTTTCAGGGCTTTGGCGTTTCAGCCTGCGCCACCTGCGACGGCTTTTTCTATCGCAACAAGCATGTGTTTGTGATCGGCGGCGGCAACACCGCGGTGGAAGAAGCGCTGTATCTTTCACACATCGCCAGCAAGGTAACGGTGGTTCATCGGCGGGATTCGTTTCGCGCCGAGAAAATCATGCAGGACCGCTTGCTGGCGCGCGAAAATGTCTCAGTCGTCTGGAACGCCGAGGTGGCGGAAATCACCGGCGTTACCCATCCTTTGCGCTCTGTGACCGGCATCACGCTTCGCGACCGGCACACCGGCGCACTTTCGCAACACGCAACCGATGGTGTTTTCGTTGCCATTGGTCACGCACCGGCGACCGAACTGTTTGGCGGCCAGCTTGAAATGAAGCCCGGCGGCTACCTCTGGGTTGAACCCGGCACAACCAAGACCTCTATTGAGGGTGTCTATGCCGCTGGCGACGTGGCAGATGATGTTTATCGGCAGGCTGTAACAGCGGCGGGGCTGGGCTGCATGGCCGCACTGGAAGCCGAACGTTTTCTGGCCGCGAATGTCACTGTCGGCACCGCACAACAGGCGGCGGAGTAACATCGGCCATAGTCATCACAGCAGGCTGTAACGCGGAGGAGAACGATGGCGCTTGATTGGGACAAGCTGCGTATATTTCACGCCGCAGCGGAGGCTGGCTCATTCACCCATGCGGCGGATGCGCTGAACCTGAGTCAATCTGCCATCAGCCGTCAGGTTGCCGCGCTGGAGCATGAGATCGGCGCGCCGCTGTTCCATCGCCATGCCCGCGGCCTGGTGCTTTCGGAGCAAGGCGAATTGCTGTTTCGCACAGCAACAGACGTGCTGAAGCAGCTTGAAACCGTGCGCATGCAGTTGACGGAAACGCGCGAAAAGCCAACCGGAAAACTGCGTGTGACCACCACCGTCGGGCTCGGCTCCGGCTGGCTGACCCAGCGCGCGCAGGAATTTCTGGAGCTGTATCCGGATCTGGAGCTGCAACTGGTTTTCGATAATGAGGAAATTGACCTCACCATGCGCAAGGCCGACTGCGCCATTCGCCTGCGCCAGCCTCAACAGCCGGATCTGATCCAGCGCCGTCTCTTTACGGTGCATCTGCATGTCTACGCTGCACCCAGCTATTTGCAGCGTTATGGCAGACCGGAAACCATTGCCGACCTGGACCGGCACCGTATCATCACATTCGGTGAGCCGGCCCCCCCTTACCTGCGCAATCTCAACACGCTGGAAACAGTGGGCCTGCCGGATGGCGCCTCGCGTTCGGCCATTCTGCAGATCAACAACCTCCTGGCCATCAAAGCGGCAATTGAACGCGGTATTGGACTGGCGCTTCTGCCAGACTATATGATCGACAAGGATTCAAAGCTGGTTCAGGTTCTGCCGGAAATGGAGATGCCGGCTTTCGACACTTATCTCTGCTATCCGGAACAATTGCGAGAATCTGCAAAGCTCAAAGTGTTTCGAGATTTCCTGATTGCCAAAGCCCGCACCTGGGCATTTTAGCAGATATATCAACGTCGTAGCGCGAAACATCCTTTGGCATTTTCGACATCAGAAATTGCAAAATGGATAAGATATGCATTTTTGCATAGCTGACATGACCAATGCGCGCTGGTCGTTTGGGAATAAATCACTATTTTCATAATCAGTTGGTGCCGGGGAATACCTCCTCCCATTCCCCCGCCTGACTGTTTCCTCCCAAGGGTTTGCCTTTGTAGGCCCTTACTTTTTAGCCGGGTTCGTAGAGCCCGGCTTTTTTTTGCCCAAATTTCCGAAGCGTTACAGGCGATCTGTTTTTCCTGCGACGTACTGCCTGGCGGCTTGTTCCGGCAAAGCGCTTATATGAGCGCACTGCCGGATTGTTGTGTCATTCTATCGAAGGCTGGCGCAGAAACGCTGAATACGTTTGCAGGCCTCTTCCAGCAATGCGTCGGACGTGGCGTAGGAAATGCGGAAGTTGGGTCCAAGGCCGAAAGCCGAACCCTGCACGACAGCCACACCTTCCTGTTCCAGCAGCGCCGAAACAAAATCGGCATCCGTTTCCAGGCGCTGCCCGGCCTCTGTGGTTTTGCCGATCAGGCTGGCGCAGGATGGGTAAACGTAAAATGCGCCTTCGGGTGTCGGGCATTCAATGCCGGTCGCCTGATTGAGCATCGAAACCACCAGATCGCGCCGCCCCTGGAAAATCGTGCGGTTGCTGGCGATAAAATCCTGCGGTCCATTCAGAGCTTCCACTGCTGCCCACTGGGCAATTGAGCAGGCACCGGATGTCTGCTGCCCCTGGATCATGTCCATCGCCTTCATCAGCGACAACGGACCTGCGGCATAGCCAATGCGCCAGCCGGTCATCGCATAGGCCTTGGAAACGCCGTTGATTGTCAAAGTCCGGTCATAAAGCGCCGGCTCCACCTGCGCCGGTGTGGCAAAGGTGAAGTCGCCATAAACCAGATGCTCATACATATCGTCGGTCATGACCCAGACATGCGGGTGACGCAGCAGCACATCCGTCAGCGCCTTGACCTCTTCATGCGTGTAGGCGCCGCCCGAAGGATTGGATGGAGAGTTGAACAGAAACCATTTGGTGCGGGGCGTAATCGCCTTTTCCAGCGCTTCGGCGGTCAGCTTGAAACCATCTTCAATCGTGGTTTCGATGAATACGGGCGTGCCGCCGCACAACAGCACCATTTCCGGATAGCTGACCCAGTATGGAGTTGGAATCAGCACTTCATCGCCCGGATTCATGGTTGCCATGAATGCGTTGAACAGAACCTGCTTGCCGCCGGTAGCGACGATGGTCTGCGCTGCCGTATAGTCCAACCCGTTTTCGCGTTTGAACTTGGCCGAAATTGCCTCGCGCAACTGCGGAATTCCGGAAATCGGCGTGTATTTGGTTTCGCCACGGTTGATAGCGTCGATAGCCGCCTGCTTGATGTTATCGGGCGTATCGAAATCGGGCTCTCCGGCCCCCAGTCCAATCACGTCGCGGCCCTGAGCTTTCAGCTCCCGCGCCTTTTGTGAAACGGCAATGGTGGCGGATGGCTTCACGCGATCAAGCGCAGCGGCAAGAAAGGCCATTTGGCAGGCTCCGGCGATAGTATTGAGTTGCACTCTCTGCGGGCGCATCCCGCAAAAACGGCCGAAGATTAGGTCTGCAAGGCTGAGGAAGCAAGGCTGTTTGAGCACAATCAGCCATCAATTAAAGTGATAGCTGGAAAACGGTATTTGAATTGGAAGCAATGAGCGGCATTTTGTAAAAACGACCGTCCTGATGGCCGGAGAAATGCGCAATGCTGACAATTTATGGAATGCTGGATAGCGGCAACTGTTACAAGCCACGCCTGCTGATGGCTTTGACCGGACAGACTTTCCGGCACGTGGAAACCTCCACACGGGATGGCACCACGCGCACACAGGCCTTTCTGACGCGAAATCCGCTAGGCCAGTGTCCATTGCTGGAACTGGATGACGGCCGCTTTCTGGCAGAATCGGGTGCGATTCTGAACTATCTGGGTGAAGGCACGGACTTTGTGCCCACCGACAGATTTGAGCGTGCCAGAATGCTGCAATGGATGTTCTTTGAACAAAACCACCATGAGGGGTCAGTGGCGGTGCGACGCTCGCTCAAAGTGTATGAAGAGCGTAAGGGCGTAGCCACCCCGGAGCGCCTTGCCCTGACTCTGGACAATGGCAACCGCGCATTGGCCATCATGCAGAAGGCCCTTGAAGAGATGCCGTTCTTCGGCGGTCAGCGGCCCAGCCTGGCAGATCTGGCGCTGTATCCCTATACAAAGGATGCACCGGAAGGCGGCTTTGACCTGACGGAGTTTCCGGCGATTGGCAAATGGCTCTCGCGCATTGAGGCCCTGCCAGGTTATCAGCCCAAGACCTGGACCCCAGCCTGAACGGGAAGCATCTGCATGAACCGAGCAACCGCCAATTTGCTGCTTTTGCTGGCCGGCGCAATCTGGGGAATGGGCTTCATTGCCCAGTCCACGGCAATGGAAAGCCTTGGGCCATGGGCTTACACCGGCATCAAGTTTCTGATTGGCGGAATGGTGCTGGTGCCGCTGGCCCGGCGTGAAGGGAAACGCAGTGGTGAACCTTTGGGGCAGAACCAATGGCTTGGCTTTGGGCTGATCGGCATTTTTCTCTTTGGCGGCTCAATTCTCCAGCAGATCGGCATGGTGACCACCAGCGTTACAAATGCCGGATTCCTGACCGGGCTTTATGTCATCATAACACCCATACTGACGCTGGTCCTTTTCCGCAGCCGTGTCAGCCGGGTGGTGTGGGTGGCCGCACCGCTTGCCTTCGCTGGCATTGTGCTGACTGGTGGCGGGCATTTGGGGCCGCTGGCCAATGGTGATCTGCTGGTCATAGCGGGTGCCTTTTTCTGGGCGCTGCAACTCATCACCATCGGGCGTCTGGCGCCCGGAACGGGCCGGCCCTTCACTCTGTCCTGCGTGCAGTTTTTTGTCGCTGCCGCATTGTCCCTGGCCGGAGCAACAGTGCTGGAAGCGCCGACCCTGGCCCAATTTGCGAGAGCATGGGTTGAAATCGCCTATGCGGGCCTGTTCTCCGTGGCTTTGGGCTTTACACTTCAGGTCATTGGCCAGCGCTACACCACAGCGCCACAGGCTGCGGTCATGCTGTCGTCAGAAACTCTGTTTGCCGGCCTGTTTGGCGCATTGCTGCTTGGCGAAAGACTGGGCGTGGACGGCCTGATCGGCTGCGCGATGATTTTTACCGCCATGCTGCTGGTGGAATTGTGGCCGGTATGGCAAAGGCAGAGACTGGCTGCGGCAGAATTGTAAGGTGGATAATGGTTGAAGATACACAAGCGGCGCCGCTGGGAGATCTGACCGTGCGGGTTCCTGCCATGCCGGCCGACGCCAATGCTGCGGGCGATATTTTCGGCGGATGGGTGATGGCGCAGATGGACCTTGCCGCTGGCATCAAAGGTGCAGAGCGAGCGCAAGGCCGGGTTGCCACGATTGCGGTGGACAGGCTGGTTTTCAAACGCCCGGTCAAAATTGGCGACACATTGTCCGTTTACACCACAGTGGAACATGTTGGCCGTTCATCCATCCGCATACTGGTGGAATCATGGGCGCAACGGCATTTGACAAGTGATAATGTCAAGGTGACAGAGGGGGTCTTCACCATGGTGGCATTGGACCAGAATGGTCTGCCAACACCGGTGCCCGCCTAGTCAGTTCGTCAGAAGTTGTCTTCGAGCACCGGAGACGATCCAGCTCTTTGATCAGTCGCAGTGTCGAAACGATTTTGTTTCGACCAGGACTGTTCCAGAAGCAAGCTTTCAGGCCAGCCGTGCCCGTCGCCGCAAAAACTCGCGACGACGAGCCCAGTCAGCCACCGCCCGGTACGCAATACAAATCGGGGCGGCGATATAGACCGCAAACTCAAGCGGACAAGTGTTACCATAAGCCACCTTTGGTAAGCGAAAGGTGAACAAAACCGAGCCCTTTTCCTGTTCGTGTTGAAAGCCCATATAGTCACCATGGCTGAAAATCGAAAAAACCCGCCGAAACGCCGCTCTCCGCTGCTGGATTATTCCGATGCATCCGAGCCGGCAACGCCGCAAGGCGGCTTCAGCGAATCACCTCAGGCGCCTTTTGAGGGTGTGCCCTATGACGGGCCTGTTGCCGGCTGGGCAGAGGCGATTGCCGGACAGGTTGATGACGAAAAGAAGCCAGCCGTAAAACGCAAAACGGCGGCCAAAAAGACCGGTACAGCCAGCAAAACCGCGCGCGGCACATCCATGGGCGGCACGACCGACCCGGAGAGCCGGTCGCGAGCAGGCCTTAGTCCGGTTGCGGGCATGGATATTTCTCTGGAGGACGCATCCGCGCTGCCGTCAGGTGGCGTTACGGCCACTGTAGAAGCGCTGACCAAGCTGATTTCCGAAGGTGACCCGCTGATCAAGAATGGTGAGGTCTGGGTGCCTCACCGCCCGGCGCGGCCTGACAAGTCTGAAGGCGGCGTCGCGTTTCGCATTGCTTCCGACTACAGCCCGAAAGGCGATCAGCCGCAGGCAATCGAAGATCTGGTTGCGGGAATTTCCGATCACGATCAGACGCAGGTTCTGCTGGGCGTTACCGGCTCCGGCAAGACGTTTACGGTTGCCAATGTTATTGAAAAGACTCAGCGGCCAGCGCTGATACTTGCTCCGAACAAAACTCTTGCCGCCCAGCTTTACGGCGAGTTCAAAAATTTCTTCCCCGACAATGCGGTGGAATATTTTGTTTCCTATTACGATTACTACCAGCCCGAAGCCTATGTGCCGCGGTCTGACACATTCATTGAAAAGGAAAGCTCGATCAACGAGCAGATCGACCGCATGCGCCACGCCGCGACACGGGCGCTGATCGAGCGCGACGACGTGATCATCGTTGCCTCCGTATCCTGCATTTACGGCATTGGCTCGGTGGAAACCTACACCGCCATGACATTCCAGATGAGTCTCGGCGACAGGCTGGACCAGCGCCAGTTGCTGGCCGACCTGGTGGCCCAGCAATACAAGCGGCGCGATATGGATTTCATTCGCGGCTCGTTTCGGGTGCGCGGTGATACGATTGAAATTTTCCCCGCCCACCTTGAGGACCGGGCATGGAGAATTTCGCTGTTTGGTGATGAAATCGAGCGGATTGTTGAGTTCGATCCACTGACCGGCCAGAAGACGGACGAGCTGAAAAGCGTCAAGATCTATGCCAATTCGCACTATGTGACGCCACGCCCAACGCTGCAACAGGCGGTGAAGTCCATTAAGGAAGAGCTGCGGCTCCGGCTTGTGGAGTTGAACCGAGCCGGACGTCTGCTGGAGGCCCAGCGTCTTGAACAGCGTGTGAATTACGATGTGGAGATGATTGAGGCCACCGGCTCGTGCAATGGCATTGAAAATTACTCTCGCTATCTGACCGGGCGTCAGCCTGGCCACCCGCCGCCGACACTGTTTGAATATCTGCCGGACAACGCCCTGGTGTTCATCGACGAAAGCCATGTCACCGTTCCGCAGATCGGGGCCATGTATCGCGGCGACTTTCGCCGCAAAGCCACGCTGGCGGAATATGGCTTCCGCCTGCCTTCCTGCATGGACAATCGGCCACTGCGGTTTGAAGAGTGGAATGCCATGCGCCCGCAGACGGTTGCTGTTTCGGCAACACCCGGCTCGTGGGAGATGGAACAATCGGGTGGCGTCTTTGCCGAGCAGGTCATTCGTCCCACCGGGTTGATTGATCCGCAGGTGGAAATCCGGCCTGCACGCACTCAGGTGGATGATCTCTTGGGCGAGATCCGCTCCACGGTTGCCCAGGGTTATCGTGTGCTTTGCACGGTTCTGACCAAGCGCATGGCCGAAGATCTGACCGAATATCTGCATGAGCAAGGGGTGCGTGTGCGTTACATGCACTCTGACATCGACACGCTGGAGCGGATTGAGATTATCCGCGACCTGCGTCTGGGCACTTTTGACGTTCTGGTTGGTATCAACCTTCTGCGTGAGGGTCTGGATATTCCGGAATGCGGCCTTGTCTGCATTCTGGATGCCGACAAGGAAGGGTTTCTGCGCTCCGAAACTTCGCTGATCCAGACCATTGGCCGCGCCGCGCGCAATATTGACGGGCGGGTTATTCTCTATGCCGACCGTATGACAGGGTCCATGGAACGCGCAATTGCCGAAACCAACCGGCGGCGGGAAAAGCAGGAGACTTTCAACCTCGAAAACGGCATCACACCTGCAAGCGTGAAAGCCAAGATTGCCGATATTCTCGACAGCTATTACGAGAAAGACCATGTCCGGGTTGAAACGGGCGCGTCGGCAGCGGAAGGGGCCATGGTTGGCTCCAACCTGAAAAGCCACCTTGAGCATCTGGAAAAAGAGATGCGGGATTCCGCCGCTGACCTGGATTTCGAGCGTGCAGCGCGGCTGCGCGATGAAATCAAGCGATTGCAGGCGACAGAACTGGCCATATCGGATGACCCGATGGCGCGAGTGCTGGATATTGGCGAGGCTGGTGAGCGCCCACGCGGGCGCGGCAAGAACAAGGCGCCCGCCAATCCCCGGTTCGGCCCAAGGGGAGAGCCTCTTGCGCCGCGAGGAGAGAGTGCACCTTCGCTCTTTCGCAAGAACACTCTGGACGAAATGACGGTCGGGCGTACGGAAAAGCCCTTGGGTGGCCCTGTGCCAAAGGCCGATGATGCACGGCCGGTTCGCCGGGAGCGAATTGGCATCGGCTCCTACGAAGAGGCAGGGGATGAAAAGCGTCGCAAACGCCGGACTGGCAAGACGGGTCGGCCCGGAAAGTAGAGCAGAAATCGGCAGCCAATACCGCGAACATCTACCACGTGAATTTCGTTAACTGAGACTTACTATACTGCACTGCAAAATCAACTTTTGCGCGTGATTTATTCTTATCAGCATTTTGGAATTGTATATTATGTGGTTGGCTGTTGAAAATTTCCGCGTTTGTGAACGGCAAAATTGTCGCGGTAAACAACCGGACAGCAATGCGTATGAATTCCGATAAAATTACTTTAAAAACAATGATTTAATTTGTCTGTCATTTGGAACAGGCAGCGAAATAAGCTGCACCAAAAGACGTAGGACACAGCGAATGCTGCGACTTCATGCGCCTGTCTGCACATAAACAAATCAGCATTGCACAAAACTTTTGCTTGCAAAGTCTTTCGTCCGCTTGCACAAACAAGGGGTTCGGGCAATTTCGCGAACACGGGTGATGGACGAATTGCGTATCGGGGGCGCATTCCCCGAGTGGCTCACGAAAGTGAGCTGCGATGTATCGGTTCCTTTTCCTCGCATCAAGACTTGCCTGCCACCGCCCGCAAGGGCGATATGAATAGCCAAGGGAAAAGGGTTCCAACATGGCACAGACCGGCACGGTCAAATTCTTCAACACCGAAAAAGGCTTCGGATTTATCAAGCCTGACAATGGTGGTGCAGATATTTTTGTACACATCTCTGCGGTTCAGGCTTCCGGACTTTCTGACCTCGTTGAGAACCAGAAGGTCTCCTACGAAACCGAGCCTGACAAGCGGGGCAAAGGTCCCAAGGCTGTTAATCTGCAAGCGCAGGACTAATCGGCTTCCAGTGGGCCAGCACCGGCTGGATGTCAGCCGGCGCGGCAATCTTTAACCCAATGCTGTCCTGAATTTTCAGGAAAGGCCGGGCATTGGTTGCAGTTTCAACTGCCTTTCAGGCAGCCAACCAGGAACCGGGCGAAGTCGAATTTCGGCCGGGGCTACTGCGACGCGTCATCGACTGACAGGCGCTTAGACCAGAAATGGATTGGTGCGCCGTTCATCGCCCAGTCTGCTGCCAGGGCCGTGCCCGCAGATAAAACCAATCTCGTCTCCCAACGGCAAAATTTTATTGCGGATGGTTGCCAACAGGGTTTCATGGCTGCCGCCTGGCAAATCTGTGCGGCCGATAGAGCCGGCAAACAACACGTCCCCAGCATGCAGAAACCCTGCGGCGCGGTTGTAAAACACCACATGGCCCGGTGAATGGCCTGGCGCGTGAATGACCTCGAACTCATGCCCGGCAATAGACAGCCTGTCGCCATCCACCAGCCAGCGATCCGGCGTGGCGTTCTGATAGTCGCCACCGACCCCGAACATCCGGGCCTGATCTTCAATTCTCTGCATCAATGGCTCATCGGATCGCTCAGGCCCGATAATCTCCACGCCCAATGCGTCTTTTAGCGCCATCGCTCCACCGGCATGGTCGATATGGCCATGCGTCAGCCAGATCGCTTCCACTTTGACGCCTTGTTGCTCAATAGCAGCCAGTATGTCCGGCACATCACCGCCCGGATCCACAACCACGCCAAGTTTCTGCTCGCCGTCAAACAGCAGGCAGCAATTCTGGGAAAAAGGCGTCACGGGAATAATTCTTGCCTGGAGCATAAAGCAGGCACCCTCTTGTCAATGCGGAGAAACTTTTGTTTCGCCAAACAGAAAGGGCGGCTGACGCCGCCCTGAACGTGGGTTCTGCTGTAAAACCTTTTGCCCGAAAGCGCAAAGCGTCCGGAGCGTCTGGTGATCTCATCCGATCAACGAAAACGCTCCGCACGCTTTGTATGGGCGCATTGTCCTCTCGTTGAAACGCATCCGTTTCAACGAGAGGTGCTTCAGGTTACTCGGCAGCCAGTCGCTTGGGCTGCACTTCAGCGGAGTAATCGTCAATCAACTGGCGGGTGATTTCGCCTGGAGTGAACTTGTAAGGGCCAACCTCGGCAATTGGCGTCACTTCTGCAGCGGTTCCACACAGGAATGCTTCGCTGAAGCCTTCCATCTCTTCCGGACGAATGGCCCGAACCTGAACCTCATAACCCCGGCGCTTGGCCAGTTCGATGATGGTGCGGCGGGTAATGCCATCCAGGAAACAGTCCGGTGTTGGCGAATGAATCACGCCATCCTTGACGAAGAACACGTTGGCACCCGTTGCTTCCGCGATCTGGCCGCGCCAGTCCAGCATCAGCGCATCAGCATAGCCCTTGGCTTCCGCCGCATGCTTGGAGATGGTGCAGATCATGTACAGGCCGGCGGCCTTGGATTTGGAAGGCGCAGTGCGCGGATCCGGGCGGCAATATTCGGCAATATCCAGCCGAATTCCCTTCATGCGCTGTTCCGGATCGAAATAGCTTGGCCATTGCCAGATGGCGATGGCAACATTGATCTTGTTCTTCTGGGCTGCAATGCCCATCGATTCAGAGCCGCGCCAGGCGATTGGCCGGACATAGGCGTCCTTGTAGCCCAGACGGGCCAGCAATTCGTTGCAGGCCGAGTTCAGCTCTTCCACGCTATACGGAATGGTGAAGCCAAGGATGCGGCCGGATTCGATCAGCCGTTCATTGTGCTCCTGCATCTTGAAAATTTCACCGCCATAGGCGCGCTCACCTTCAAATACCGAGCTGCCATAGTGCAGGCCATGTGTCAGAACGTGAACTTTGGCATCTTTCCAGTCAACGAATTCGCCGTTGAACCAGATCAGCCCGTCCATTTGATCGAACGGAACGCTCATTGCTCTCCCCTCGCCCTCTTGGGCGACCTTTCTTACTTATTGCATTGTCTGGCAAAGAGGGTGTCCGGTTTGCCGCCCGGCAATGCGCTGCCTGATTTGCGCGAGTGCGGCACTTGTTCCGGGAAAACTCTTCCCGGCGCACTTTACCTGTGTTCGCGCCACGATGCGAGTATTTCAACACCGCTGCATAACGTGTAACAATGGAATGTAGATACGTCAACAATGCTGACCTATTTTTCACGGGTGCCGATTTGCTAGAAGTGACAGACACGCCTCCTCAGAACCGAACGGTGGAGCAGGTTCCATTACCAACCACAGGTGATGTTGATTTTCGGCTGATCGAGCTGTTCTTTTTCGCTTATCGGGAGTTCACCGCAGACGCGGATGAACTGCTTTCGCGCTATGGCTTCGGGCGGGCGCATCACCGGATTCTGCATTTCGTGAACCGCAATCCCGGCATGACGATTGCCGAATTGCTGGAGCTTCTGCAAATCACCAAGCAATCCTTGTCACGCGTCTTGCGGCAGTTGATAGAAGATGGCTTCATAGTGCTGATGCCGGGCGACGATGACCGGCGGCAACGGTTGCTGTATCCGACGCCCAAGGGACGGGAGCTGACACTGGAACTGTCGCGCATTCAGGCCAGGCGCATTGATGCGGCAATGGCAGCAACCGGGCCGGAGCATTCGGACTCCATCCGCCTTTTCCTGCTGGAAATGGGCAAGGACCGCGCGGCCACGCGGGATTGGTATGCCCGCAAGGACATTGCGCAGAAGGAGAGGACATGAGCCAGGCGGTATCGACCAGCACGCAGCGTCCCGATGACGATGCGCCACATATTCTTGTCATTGACGATGACCGGCGCATTCGCAGTCTTCTGTCCCGCTTTTTGATGGAGCATGATTTTCGGGTCTCCACCGCCGCCGATGCCGCTGAGGCACGGAAGATTCTGGGCGGGTTGGATTTTGACCTTCTGGTTGTAGATGTCATGATGCCGGGAGAGAGCGGGCTGGACCTCGTTCGCAGCTTTTCATCGGAGCGGGACACGCCGATTCTGATGCTCACCGCGCGCTCGGAAACCGAAGAGCGCATCTCGGGACTGGAGGCTGGTGCCGATGATTACATGCCAAAACCGTTCGAGCCACGTGAGCTTTTGCTGCGAATCACCAATATTCTGCGTCGCGGAGCGCCACCATCCATACAAAAAGTCGAGAATGTTCGTTTTGGACCTTTCACTTTTTCACTTTCCCGCCGCGAGTTGAAGCGCGGAGCAGAGGTGATTCGCCTGACCGATCGCGAACAGGAGATCATGATGCAATTTGCCGGAAAAGCCGGCGAGACTGTGCAACGCCAGGACCTGCTCGGCAGCGAAGGTGAAGTGGGCGAGCGCACGGTTGACGTGCAGATCAACCGCCTGCGCCGCAAAGTCGAAAGTGACCCCGCCAATCCGCTGTGGCTGCAAACGGTTCGTGGCATTGGTTACCGGCTGAACGTCGATTGAGCCTTGCTGACCGCCTTGGCCTGCGCCGTCTGAGAGCGGGCCGTTCATTAAGCCGCGCCGCAAGGTGGTTGCGCCATTCATTGCGCCCGCCTTTATGGCGCTGGCTTTCACAGCGCACGCCGAAGGGCCTGTTCACAAGGTCTCTGATCATCATCATTGCACCTATGGTGCTGCTGCAGGCCGTGGTGGCTTCCGTTTTCATGGAACGCCATTGGGCCACCGTCACGCAAAGGCTTTCCACCGCAGTGGTTCAGGATATTGCGGCGGTGATCGATGTTATTGAAACATTTCCGGAAGATGGCGACTATTCGCAGATAACCCGCATTGCCCGCGACAAGCTGGATCTGAACATTCTTGTTCTGCCGCCTGAACCGCTGCCCGCACCGGCGCCCAGCCCGTTTTTCAACATTCTGGACAGCGTTCTGTCGGAGGAAATCACCCGGCAGATTGCCCGGCCTTTCTGGATTGATACGGTGGGAGACTCGCGGCTGGTGGAAATTCGCATTCAGCTGGAAAATCACATGCTGCGGATTTTCGCCAATCGCAATTCGGCCTATGCGTCCAATACCCATATCTTCATTGTCTGGATGGTTGGCACCTCGCTGGTGCTGATTTTGATCGCGGTTCTGTTTCTGCGCAATCAGATCCGCCCGATTCAGCAACTTGCTGCTGCAGCGGAAGGCTTTGGCCGCGGCCAGCCCCTGCCCGCGGATTTCCGTCTGCGCGGCGCTTCAGAGGTGCGCAAAGCCGCTCTGGCCTTCATTCAGATGCGCGACAGAATTGAGCGCCAGATGGAGCAGCGCACGCAGATGCTGAACGGCGTCAGTCATGATCTGCGAACAGTTCTGACCCGCTTCCGCCTGCAACTTGCGTTTTTTGCCGACAGCGAAGATCGGCGGGAACTGGAGCAGGATGTGGATGACATGCAGCGAATGCTGGAAGGTTATCTGGCATTTGCCAAAGGTGAAGCGGGCGAGGATGTTGGCTCCCTCGACCTTGAAGCTGTGTTTGCCCGGCTGGAAAGCGAGGCAAAGCTGAAAGGGCGTGATTTCTCCAGCGTGATCTATGGCGAAAGCACCATTGTGGTTCGGCCCGATGGCTTCACCCGGGCAATTGGCAATCTGGTTTCAAACGCACTGCGCTATGGCAACAGGGTGGAGGTTACCGCCCGGCATGATGACCGCTGGCTGACAATCAATGTGGAAGATGACGGGCCGGGAATTGCCGCTAACGACCGGGAAGAGGCATTTCGCCCCTTTGTGCGGCTGGACACGGCCCGCAATATGGATGACGGCGGCACCGGACTTGGCCTTGCCATTGCCCGAGACATTGCCCGCAGTCACGGCGGCGACATTCTGCTGGCAGACTCTGCGCTGGGCGGTTTGCGGGCAATGATCCGTATCCCCGCCTGATCAACCATCAAAGCCATTCCACGAGAATGGCTTTAAAACAGCCGCCCGCCGTTTGGTACGCCATGGCTGATCGCCGCCAGAACCACATTGCCCTCTTCATCCGGAAATCCGAGAGTCAGAACCTGCGAACGCATCGGCCCGATCTGACGCGGAGGAAAATTCACCACTGCCATCACCTGTTTGCCCACAAGCTCTTCCAGCGAATGGCGAATGGTGATCTGGGCCGATGATTTTTTAAGACCAATTTCGGGCCCGAAATCAATTGTCAGGCGGAAAGCCGGTTTGCGCGCCTCCGGAAATGGTTCTGCCTCGACAATCGTACCAACGCGGATATCCACCTTGAGAAAATCGTCAAAGCCGATTTCTTCCGCCACATCTTCATGCTTCATGATTTTCAATCCTGCGAAAGCTCTCGGGAGCGCTGCACAGCAGCAGCAATGGCTTTCTCCAGCAGAGGGGCAAGTCCATTGTCCGCCATCAAAACCTCCAGCGCGGCCTGAGTGGTGCCTTTTGGCGATGTGACGTTGCGGCGAAGCTGCGCCGGTTCATCGCTCGCCTGCAACATCAACTCGCCTGCCCCGGCAATGGTATGCTGTGCCAGTCGCATCGCCAGTTCAGGCTTAAGGCCAAGTTTCTCACCGGCGGCCGCCATGACTTCAGCCATCAGAAACACGTAGGCAGGCCCGGAACCGGAAACACCAACCACGGCGTCAATCTCATCTTCACTGTCCAGCCACTCAACCGCGCCGCTGGCGGCCAGCAAGGCGGAAGCAGTGTCACGCAAACGCGCATCCACCAGCGAATTGGCAAACGCGCCGGTGATGCCCCGGCCAATCAGCGCCGGAGTGTTGGGCATGGTGCGCACAATCGGCAGAGAACCCAGCCGCTCGGTGATGAAGTCGATGGTCTTTCCGGCCGCGACCGAAATCACCAGAGTATCCGGGCGCAGTGCCGGTTTCAGCGCCGGCAGCGCTGCCGCCATGATCTGCGGCTTTACGGCCAGAACAACGATGTCAAAAACCTCGTCCGGAACCGTGGCCGCATGGCGCACGCCTTTTGCAAGCAAAGGCTGCAAAGGCACGCCAGCTTGCGGGTCAATCACCAGAATATTGCCCGGCTCCGCCAGAATATCCAACCAGCCGCGCGCCATGGCCGCGCCCATATTGCCACCGCCAAGCAGCAGCACGCGTGCCGAAATTTTTGCCCCGTTCATGCTATGCCGTTCCTACCGTTTCAAACAATACATCCATCAGCGCCTCGTCTGCAGGCTTGTTGGCCCAGACGACAAACTGAAATGCCTGAAAATAGCGGTCGCACGCATCCAGCGCCATCGTCAGAATCCGCTCGACCTGCTGGCTCGTCGGATCCGCACCGCCGGACAGCAATTGCGCATGTCGAAACATCACCGTTCCCTCGCAGGGCAACAGATCAAAATGCCCGACCAGCAGTTTTTCATTGATCAAGGCAAGCAGACGCTGCATTTCCGTGACGCGAAACGTCGGCACCTTCAAATCGAAGGCGCAGCCCAGATGCAGCGCCTCGCAATCTTCCACCCATGAGAATGAAACTGAGTAGGCAGCCCAGCGCCCTGCAACCGACAAGGCAATTTCATCGTCGCAAAAGCGCTCAAACGTCCAGTCGCGTGTGGATGCCACCGATTCAATAATGTCTACCGGGTGCGAAAGACGCACGAAATCCAGTTCGCGAAAATGCATTTTCCAGAAAATTCCCCTGTGGCCCTGCACTGGCGGTGCAAAACCGAATCACGCTTTAAAATCAGTGTAGAGAGAGTGATTCCGGACACCAGAGGCAAAACGAATTTTTAACCATAGTGACAGGTCGCAGAGTTCGGCTGAAGCATATACGGAGTCATTAAACGATTCGCGCATAACGCTTTTATGACTTATCCACCGCCGGGGAAAAGTTGGTGAAAACTTGCGGGCAGCCTGTGGATAAGCTGTGTATGTATTCAAACAGCAGGTGTTCAGACGCGGCGTTTCAGAAAACCGCCGCCCAAGTGCAGCACCGGGCGGCGATTTTATTGCGGTGTTACTACAGTGTGGGCGGAATCGGGCTTGGTATTGGCGAAGGCTGCTCTGGCCCCGCGCCGCCCAGTTTGGCTTCCAGCGCCGCGATGCGACGTTTCAGCTCTTCATTCTCGGTGCGCGCCCGCACGGCCATTTCGCGCACGGCATCAAATTCCTCGCGCTGCACAATATCAAGCTGGTTCAACAGCCGTTCGACCTGCGTGCGGGCAACGGTTTCAATTTCCCGGCGTACACCCTGCGCCGCACCAGCCGTATCGGTGAATAGTTTGGCGAACTCGTCGAGTACGCGGTTCGGACCTCGATTGTTCATGGCGCTCTCCGCAAAAAGGAATAGACCATCGAGGTAGGTGATGCCTGGGCATTTAGCAATGGTTCGCGCAAAATCTGGCCATGTTCCTGATGCCACTTGACCGCGCCGCCGCGCCACGACACACCATGTCCCGAAGCAATGTGGATGAACTGATGCAGAGCATGACCTTTCTGAGCCTGATGACGTACCCGCAGATTGACCCGGTGTTTCTGCAAATCGGGCCTGTGGCATTGCGCTGGTACGGGCTGGCCTATGTCGCCGGCATTTTGTGTGGCTGGCTCTACGGTCGTTCGCTGGTGGGCAATGGCAAATTATGGCCAGGCGGCGTCTCGCCCATCACCAAATCCGACATTGATGATTTCATTTTCTGGATCACCATCGGCATTGTGGCAGGCGGGCGAATTGGCCACATCCTGTTTTACGACTTTGCACGCATTGTTGCAGATCCATTCTCTGCCTTGCGGGTTTGGGAAGGCGGCATGTCCTTCCACGGTGGCCTGATCGGCGTCACCATTGCCATGCTGCTGTTTGCCCGCTCCCGCAAACTGCCAATCTTCAGCCTGGTGGACGTTGTTGCCGCGTCGGTTCCGTTTGGGCTGTTTTTTGGCCGGATCGCCAATTTCATCAACAGCGAATTGTGGGGCGCGCCCAGCAATGTGCCCTGGGCAATGGTTTTTCCCAATGGCGGGCCATTGCCACGCCATCCAAGCCAGCTTTACGAAGCTGCACTGGAAGGAATTCTGATCTTCATCATTCTGCGGATCATGACCCACAGCTTCCATGCGCTGGGTCGCCCGCGGCTGGTCAGCGGCACATTCATCCTGCTCTATGGCTGCGCGCGGATTTTTGTCGAGTTCTTCCGCATGCCGGACATTCAGCTTGGCTATCTCCTCGGAACAGACTGGCTGACGATGGGCATGGTGCTGTCTGTGCCAATGGTGCTGATTGGCCTTTGGGCTATACTCACCGCCAAACCTGCGGCAATGACTGCGTGAGTGACCTGACCGATCGCATCAGCCGGGCCATTGCAGAAAATGGGCCGCTGACGCTGGAGCAGTTCTGGAACATTGCCCTGTTTGACCCGCAGGCCGGATACTACACAACCGGCCAGCCTTTCGGTGCTCAGGGAGATTTCACCACCTCGCCGGAAATCAGCCAGATGTTTGGTGAATTGATAGGCGCATGGCTGGTCGCAGCCTGGCGGCATATTGGCCGCCCGGCTTCGTTTGCCCTCGTGGAAATCGGCCCTGGGCGCGGCACCTTGATGGCCGATATTCTGCGCACTGTGCGCCAGCTCGACATCGCTTTCCTGAAGGCCGCTTCCATAAGGCTGATTGAAGTCAGTGATGCGCTTGCTAGCGCGCAACTTGCCCGGCTGGAAGCCTATGACCTGCCAATTGTGCGGCACCGCAACCTTGCTGAAGTACCGGAAATTCCGATGCTGCTGGTTGCCAATGAACTGTTTGACGCCATCGCCATTCGCCAGTTCAGGCATGATGGCGCCAATTGGTGCGAGCAGCTTGTGACCACTGGCGAAAGTGGCTTTGAATGGCAACTGGGGCCGCCGGTTTCCGGACTGCCGCTGGCACCGCATATGCCAGCGCCGCGGCTCGATGACATTTTCGAAGCCTCCGCCCCGCGTGAGGCCCTGGCACGCGCCATCGGCGCACGAATTCAGGCGCATGGTGGCGCAGCCCTGATGATTGATTACGGACATGAGCGCAGCGGCTTTGGCGACACGTTGCAAGCATTGCACCGGCATCAACCAGCCAATCCGCTGGCACAGCCCGGTTATCAGGACATCACCTCGCATGTGGATTTCGAGCGGCTCGCTATTGCATTGGCTGCGTCCGGCGCAAAGGTTTCATCCATTGTGCCGCAGGGTCAGTTTTTGCTGTCGCTCGGTTTGGCGCAGCGCGCAGATGTTTTGAACCGGCAGGCCGATGCGCAGAGGCTGGCCGGCAATGGCGTTGGCGAAATGGGCGAACTTTTCAAGGTGCTGGCGGTCGCCTCGCAAAGATTGCCACTGCCGCCGTTCGATTGACTTCACAGCCGCGCTCAACCACGATCTGCACCATGTTGAATTGTTCGACCGAAAGCACACCGCCCTTGCGCGACGAAGACATTATCCTTTCTCCTCAGCTTGCAGCGCTGGACGGTATCCGCCACGCGTTTTTCACCCGGCGCGGTGGTGTGTCTGAAGGCATTTATCACGGGTTGAATGCTGGTGCCGGCTCGGATGATAACGCCGAATCGGTTCGGCAGAACCGGCACCTGGCAGCGACCTATCTGGGTGTACCGGATGCAGATATTGCCACGCCGTGGCAGTTTCACTCGGCAGATGTGGTCATTGCCGATGCGCCTTTCGCAAGCCCGAGACCCCGGGCCGATGCTGTTGTCAGCAACACACCCGGTGTTGCCATCGGCGTTGTCACGGCAGATTGCGGGCCAATTTTGTTCGCCGATCGTGATGCGGGCGTCATTGGCGCAGCCCACGCCGGTTGGCGTGGAGCCATTGGCGGTGTGTTGCAGGCAACCATCGCAACAATGGAAAATCTGGGCGCGGCACGACAGACAACACTTGCAATTCTTGGCCCGACGATTACCCGGCGAAATTATGAAGTGGGTGCGGAGATGCGGGCCCAACTGGTGACAAAAGACCAGAAATTCGAGCGTTTTTTCACTCCGGGGGTCAGTGCGGACAAATTCCAGTTTGACCTGCCCGCGTTTATCGTCGCAACTCTGGAAAACTGCGGCGTGCAGGCAGATTTTGTTGAGCAATGCACATATCAGGAACCCGACTGGTTCTTTTCCTATCGTCGAACCACGCATCGCGGTGAAGCAGACTACGGGCGGCAGCTTTCCGCCATTGTTCTGGAGCGCTAGCGCTTTGTTTGTCACATTGTTTTGCCGTTGAAACGCCACCGGTTCATCGAGAAATGCTCTGATCGTCGTTAACAGGATAGAATTTTATGCTGCATTTTTCGCCCGACGAATATGCCAACCGTTTGAGCCGCCTGATGGTGGAAATGGCAGAGCAGAAGCTCGACGCCATGCTGCTGTTCGCCCAGGATTCAATGTATTGGCTTACGGGTTATGACACGTTCGGCTTCTGCTTTTTTCAATGCCTTATTGTCAAAGCCGATGGCCAGATGCGGCTTCTCACACGCTCCGCAGATTTACGGCAGGCACAGGCCACATCCACTTTGCAGGATATTGTGCTCTGGCGCGACCGCGCCGGTGCCGATCCGGCCATTGATCTGCGGGATCTGTGCGATGATATGGGCCTTCTGGGCGCGCGCATCGGGGTGGAATGGGCGACGCATGGCCTGACAGCCGCCAATGGTCGGATGGTGGAAGAACGGCTTGGCTCCTTTGCCGCACTCCGTGATGCCTCCGGTCTGGTGCCCGGGCTGCGCCTGATCAAAAGCCCGGCGGAAATTGCCTATGTGCGTGAGGCGGCCCGTCTTGGCGACCACGCGTTTGAAACCATGCTGCCATTGGTCAAGCCGGGAGCCGATGAGGCCGAGTTGCTTTATGTTTTGCAGGGCGAGGTTCTGCGGCAGGGCGGCGATTATCCTGCCAATCCTTTCATCATAGGCTCCGGCCCGGATGCGCTGTTGTGCCGTTACAAGGCGGGCAGGCGCAAACTGGAAGCGCAGGACCAGCTCACTCTGGAATGGGCCGGGGTCAAGGCGCAATATCACGCCGCGCTGATGCGCACAGTGACGATCGGCGCCCCGCTGATGCGGCATGAGGAGCTGTTCAGCGCTGCGCACGAAGCTCTGCTGGCAGTGGAAGAGGTCATGCGCCCCGGCTACACATTTGGCGATGTGTTTGATGCCCATGCCCGGGTCATGGAAGACCATGAACTGGTGCGGCATCGCCTGACGGCCTGCGGCTATTCTCTTGGCGCGCGCTATGCGCCATCGTGGATGGAGCCGCAAATGTTCTATACCGGCAATCCCGAGCTTATCCACCCCGACATGACGTTGTTTGCGCATATGATCATCATGGATTCAGAATCAGGCGTGGCCATGTGCCTTGGCAGAACCTATCTGACGACGCTCGAAGCGCCGGAATCCTTGTCGAAACTGCCGCTGGAACTGATTGTTACCGGGAATTGAGGGAAAAAATAACAAGCGTAACCGGGAATTCCTTGAAACTGATGACAATGTTGCATAGAGCCACGGCATCGCAACAAAAGCCTTGCGTCTGATAGACTTTTTTCGCTGGTCATTGGCCAGCCCATTCAAAGCTCTGTGAGCAGGATCGGCATGAAACTTTTCGTCGGCAATTCCACCCCTGTTCTTGCACAGGCCATCGCCAGATATCTGGAGTTGCCCTTGGGGCAAGCGACCGTGCGGCGGTTCGCCGATGAAGAAATCTTCGTCGAAATTCAGGAAAATGTGCGAGGCGAAGACGTTTTCGTCATCCAGTCCACATCGTACCCGGCCAATGATCATCTGATGGAACTGCTCATCATGATCGATGCGCTGCGTCGGGCCTCTGCCCGCCGCATCACGGCCGTGCTGCCCTATTTCGGCTATGCGCGGCAGGACCGCAAGGCGGGCGGGCGCACGCCAATCTCTGCTAAACTGGTGGCCAATCTGATCACCGAGGCAGGTGCCGACCGCGTCATGACGCTGGACCTGCATGCAGGCCAAATTCAAGGCTTCTTTGACATACCGACAGACAACCTGTTTGCGGTGCCGCTTATGGCACGCGACATCAAGCACCATCTGGATCTTGAGAATGTCATGGTTGTTTCGCCGGATGTGGGCGGTGTTGTGCGCGCCCGCTCTCTGGCCAAGCGGCTGGACGCCCTTCTGGCCATTGTGGACAAACGGCGCGAAAAGCCGGGTGAGTCCGAGGTGATGAACATCATTGGCGACGTCAAAGGCCGCCACTGCATTCTGATTGACGATATCATCGATTCCGGCGGCACATTGTGCAACGCTGCCGACGCGCTGATGGCTGATGGTGCGAAGAGCGTTCGTGCCTACATCACCCACGGAGTTCTGTCGGGCGGGGCGGTGCCCCGCATCGTCAAATCCAATCTGGAAGAGCTGGTGATCACGGATTCGATTCAGCCCACCACCGCCGTCAAGGAAGCGGGCAACATTCGCGTGCTGACAACGGCCAATCTTCTGGGTGAGGCCATTGCCCGCACCGCTTCCGAACAGTCGGTTTCCAGCCTGTTTGACTGATGTTGAGCCAAGTCGGATGCAAACAGTCCATAGCTGTCTGCATCCGTGGCCAGGACGTCAGCCTTTTGCTTCCAGCAAGGCATTGTCAATTTCGGCGGCGCGTTGTGCTGCCGGGCGGGCAACAAGCCGCTGCCAATAGGCTTCAAACACCGGGCGCGGCTCAATCGTCTTGAACTGCATGCCCCAGCCAATCTGCGAGCCGACATAGACGTCAGCCGCTGTAAACTGGGTGCCCGCCAGATAGTCATTGGCCGACAGCACCTGTTCCAGCGCGTTCAGCACCTCTGCCATGCTGCCATAGCCAACAAAGCGACGCTGCTTTTCGTCCGGCACAAAACCGCAAGCCTGATTGCTGATCGCATATTCCATCGGCCCTGCGCCGAAAAACAGCCAGCGATAATAGGAAGCTCGCGCTGGACTATCGACGGCAGGAGCAAGCCCTGCCTGAGGAAACGCATCGGCCAGATAGGCGCAGATCGCCGCGACCTCGGTCACGACCTGTCCTTTGTGCTGAATCGCCGGCACCTTGCCCATCGGGTTGATTGCCAGATACTCAGCCGACTTCATCTCGGGGCCATACGCAATCACCCGCGTTTCATATGGCACTCCCAATTCTTCCAGCAACCAGCGCACCATCCGCCCGCGCGACATCGGGTTGGTGTAAAACGTCAACTCGGCCATTAGCCATGTCCTTTCGGAATGAGACAGTCGAATATCAATGCCGTTGCAGGGCCGGCTCTTGAAAAAACGGCCCTCCTTCGGTATAGGCACAGCATCCGCGCAGACACCCTTGGAGGCAGCGCGGAGTGAAGCGACCAGATGGCAAATCTGTCCGGGTGCACACGCACTTCCGGACTGTTGCATCACAGGTCGCTTTTCGTCGTTCGGTGCATGTGCGCCGATGCGACTTCTCCGATACGAAGCAAAGGACTTTTACCATGAGCGAGAGCTACACGGTCAAGGCCGAAGCGCGCGAGAAGGTCGGCAAGGGGGCCGCCAGACATCTTCGCCGCAACGGATTGGTACCAGCCGTCATTTATGGCGACAAGCAAGAACCCCTGCCTATCGTTGTTCCTTACAAGGAAACTTTCCTGCGTCTGCACGCAGGCGGCTTTCTGACAACGGTTATCACCATTGAGGTGGGTGGCAAAAAGATTCGCGTCCTGCCAAAGGACTACCAGCTTGACGTCGTCAAGGACACGCTGCAGCACATCGATTACCTGCGCGTTTCGTCCAAGACTGTCGTTCAGGTTCGGGTTCCTGTGCACTTCCTCAACGAAGATGCATCACCCGGCATCAAGAACAAGGATGGCGTTCTGAACATCGTTCAGCACGATATCGAAGTGAACGCACCTGCGGAACAGATTCCGGATGCATTCGAGCTTGATCTTGCTGGTCTGGACATTGGCGACAGCATTCACGCCTCAGCTCTCAAGCTGCCAAAGGGCGTAACGCTGGTTGACGAGAGCGAGTTCACGATCGCCTCGATCGTTCCGCCACAGGTTGACGAAGAAGACATCGAAACAACCGAAGAGCCAGAGGGCGAGTAATCCCTCATTTGCCGGCATTTGCGGGCAAACACGAAAAATGGAGGCCGGGCGCTCATGCTGCTCATTGCAGGTTTGGGAAATCCCGGCCCCACCTATGCCGGAAACCGGCACAATATCGGTTTCATGGCAGTGGATGAAATTCACCGCGACCCATCGTTTTCCCCGTGGAGCCAGAAGTTCAAGGGCCTGTTTTCAGAGGGCCGGCTCGGAAACGACAAGGTTTTTCTGCTCAAACCACAGACATTCATGAATCTGTCCGGTGAAAGCGTCGCGGCGGCTGCCAGCTTCTTCAAGATTGCCCCGGAAGATATTGTCGTTCTGCATGATGAACTGGACATTCCACCGGGAAAAGTCCGCATCAAGACCGGCGGAGGCAATGGCGGCCATAACGGGTTGCGCAGCATCGACGCGCATCTTGGGCCCAACTACAAACGGGTGCGGCTTGGCATTGGCCACCCCGGCAATAAAGAGCTTGTCAGCCCTTATGTGTTGGGGAATTTTGCCAAGGCAGATCAGAGCTGGCTGGAGCCTTTGCTGGAGGCCGTGGCGCGCAACAGCGACCTTCTGGTGGCACGCGACGATGCCCGGTTCATGAACCGCATTGCCATGGCTGGCGGGTCTGACGAGCCGGCATCGGCCAAGGGCCGCGAACCTGGCAAGGGCCAGAGCCATATCCGCCAGGCGAGAGTTGCGCAGAACAGCCCAAAGCCGCCAGTCTCCGGCCCTATGGCGGATATGCTGAAAAGATTATTCGGCAAGGATTGAATAAAGCATTGTCCTGCCGTTGAAACGGATATGTTTCAACCGCAGGACAATGCGACAAAGTAATGTGTCAGGGCAGTGGCGCACCATCATTGCCCGCAAAGTCGTTGGAGCATTGCGCTCTTAGGTTTGGCCCGCTTCAGCCCACCAGCCTTGATGGCATGGGCTGCATATTGAATGAAGAGTGTATCCCATGGGTTTTCGCTGCGGTATTGTTGGTCTGCCAAATGTGGGCAAGTCCACCCTTTTCAACGCTCTGACCAAAACTGCGGCAGCGCAGGCGGCAAACTACCCCTTCTGCACGATCGAACCGAACACCGGGGATGTTGGCGTTCCGGACTCTCGTATGAAGGCGATTGCTCAGATCGGCAAATCAGCCCAGATCATCCCGACGCGGATAACTTTTGTCGATATTGCCGGATTGGTTCGCGGCGCTTCCAAGGGCGAAGGTCTGGGCAATCAGTTTCTTGCCAACATTCGTGAGGTGGACGCTATTGTCCACGTTTTGCGCTGTTTCGAAGACGACGACATCACCCATGTGGAGGGTCGCATTGACCCCGTGGCGGACGCTGACACGGTTGAGACAGAACTGATGTTGTCGGACCTGGAAAGCATTGAGCGGCGGATTGTTGCAACCCGTAAAAAGGCCGGTGGCAAAGACAAGGAAGCAATCGCTCAGCTTCCGATCATGGAAGCTGTGCTGGTGAAGCTGCAAAAAGGTGAACCGGCCCGCACACTGCTTGCCAGCCTGGACGCAGATGAGCGCAATCAATTGCGCAATCTCAATCTTCTGACCTCCAAGCCGGTGCTTTACGTCTGCAACGTTGCCGAGGCGGATGCAGCATCCGGCAATGCGCATTCACAGGCAGTGGCGGCAATGGCGGAGCGTCAGGGCGCGGGCAGTGTGGTGATTTCCGCGGCTATTGAAGCGGAAATTGCACAATTGCCGGAAGAGGAAGTTGGCGATTATCTGGAAGCTATGGGGCTGACAGAGCCGGGTCTCGACAGGTTGATCCGTGCAGGTTACGCCCTGCTGGATCTGATCACCTATTTCACCGTTGGCCCGAAGGAAACACGGGCATGGACAGTTCTGCGCGGTTCACGTGCGCCGCAAGCAGCAGGCGTCATTCACACAGACTTTGAGAAGGGCTTTATTCGTGCCCAGACCATCGCCTATGATGATTTTGTGCGGCTGGGTGGCGAAGTTGCTGCCAAGGAGGCGGGCAAGGCCCGTGACGAAGGCAAGGAATATGTCGTTCAGGATGGCGATGTCATGCTGTTCAAGTTCAACGTCTAAAGAGAATTCATTGAAGACAGATCGTTCCAGCGGCGGAATCATACGACGAACCGGAGCGTTGTGTCGTTTTCCCGGGTAAGAAATTGTGAGGCAGCTTTGTCTTTTGAGGGCGAGGCTGCCTTTTCGTTACCCGGACCGGGGAGTTGGCCTGGGTGACACCGAAGCTTCGCAGGGTTTGGGAGGAACAGATGGCAGAAGCAACAAGAAGACCTTTTGAAGAATTTCCCACGGGCACCGTTCTGCCGATGGCAACACGGGTTGTTACCCGCGAGGAGATCATTTCCTTCGCGCAGGAGTATGACCCGCAGCCGATGCATCTGGACGCAGCCGCAGCAGAAAAAACCATGCTAGGCGGCTTGTCCGCCTCTGGCTGGCATGTCTGCTCAATAATGATGCGGATGATGTGCGACTCGTTTCTCAACAGTTCCACCTCTCAAGGTTCACCCGGGGTCGATACGGTTCGATGGCAGCAGCCGGTCAGGCCCGGCGACGAGTTGACGGGCGAAACACGGGTTCTGGACGCCCGGCGTTCTCAGTCGCGCCCGACCATTGGCATTCTGAAAATGCGCACAACTCTGGCCAACCAGCGGCAGGAGCCGGTTTTGGTGTCGGAGTATACGGTGATGATGCTCACCCGGTCGTAACCATGCTTTTGCTGGAATTGCAGTCTTCGAGGTGACTACACAATGAGTTTCTATGACGATATTCGGGAAGGTATGGTGCTGGATCTTGGCGCTCACACCTTCACAGCCGACGAAATTATTCGCTTCGCCGAGAAGTTTGACCCTCAGCCGTTTCATTTGAGTGAAGAGCAGGCGAAGACCACTCTGTTCGGCGGTTTGTGCGCATCGGGCTGGCATACAGCAGCCGTGTTCATGAAACGGAACGTGGCCACAATGGCAACGCTGATGCGTGAGCGAGCCAGCGAAGGTCTGGATAGCGCCGAATTCGGCCCCTCCCCCGGCATTCAGAACATGCGCTGGCTGCGACCGGTGTTTGCTGGCGAGACAATCCAGTACCGCACCACCGTGGTCTCCAAGCGCCATTCGCAGTCCCGCCCCGGTTGGGGCTTGATTGAAAGCCTGGTCGAGGCTGAAAATCAGGCGGGCCAGCCGGTTCTCAGCATGACAACCACGGTGTTTGTCCGTACTGGCGCCTGACCGGGATGAAGGCTCTCTTGTCAAAGAAAAAGGGCCTCGCGGCCCTTTTTTATTATCTGCATTGTCCTGTCGTTGAAACGTTGCCGTTTCAACGGGAAATGCTTTACTCTTGTCGCATTGTCCTGTCGTTGAAACGCTGCCGTTTCAACGGGAAATGCTTTAGTGCGGTGTCGATGCCCAGACGCGACGCTTGACCGCATACATCAAGCCAGCAAACAGCACGAGGAAGATCATCACCACAAAACCGGTCGCCTTGCGCTTGACCAGATGCGGTTCAGCCGCCCACATCAGAAACGCCGAAATGTCGCGCGAATATTGCTCAACCGTTTCCGGCGCACCGTCATCATAAGTGACCTGCCCCTCGGAAATAGGCTGAGCCATGGCCAATGCCGGACCAGCGATGAAGAACGGGTTGTAGTGAGTTCCCGGCTGGATTTCGATGTGCTCCGGCACTTCGCGCCCGTATCCTGTCAACAGACCATGGATGTAATCCGGCCCGGAAGCAGCATATTGCGTGAAGATGTCGAACACAAAGTTCGGAAAGCCGCGTTCAACCGCACGAGCCTTGGCAATCAAGGAGAAGTCTGGCGGCACAGCGCCACCATTTGAAGCCGCAGCCGCCTGATCATTTGGATATGGCGAGGGGAAGCGGTCTGTTGGAATGCCAGGCCGTTCAAACATATCGCCCGAAGAATCCGGACCATCGGTAATGGTGTATTCAGCAGCAATCGCCCGCACCTGCGCGTCGCTGTAGCCAAGAGCCTCAAGATTGCGGAACGCAACAAGGTCCATGGCATGGCAGGATGCGCAGACTTCGCGATAGACTTTCAACCCGCGCTGAAGCTGGCCAATATCCCATTTTCCGAAAGGACCGGCAAAGCTCCATGAGAGCATCTCCGGCTTTTCCAGCGGATAATGCGGCGTATGCGCCTCAGCGGCATGTTCATCTGTTGCGGTGGTTTCGCCCGAGGCGGCCGGAGCCGCCTCTTGCGCAGTGCCTTCCACCGCCGAAGGTTCGGCGCTTTGGGCTGTTGCATAGGCCGGGGCAAAAAGAACGCCGGCAGCAAGAAGAGCTGAGAGAAGCCGTTTCATTGCAAATTCCTTCTTGCTCTTCATCAGCCTTTGATTTCCGGAGACGCTGCGGCGCCAGCAGGTGTGCTTGTGGCACCATGCTTGGCCAGAACCGCTTCGGAGATCGAATTTGGCAGTTTCTTCGGCTTCTCGATCAGGCCGAGCACCGGAAGCACGATCAGAAAATGACCGAAGTAATAGATCGTGCCGATGAGCGACAGCAACGGGTAGATGCCCTCTGCCGGACGCGAACCGAGCCAACCCAGGAACACCGCATTGATCGCAAAGACCCAGAAGAAAATCTTGTAGACCGGGCGATAGGCGGTGGACTTGACCTTGGATGTATCAAGCCATGGCAGGAAGAACAGGATGATGATCGAACCGAACATCACCAGAACGCCACCCAGCTTGGAGTCGATTGGCCCGATGTTGAAGGTGATGGCGCGCAACATGGCGTAGAAAGGCAGGAAGTACCATTCAGGAACAATGTGGGCCGGGGTCACCAGCGAGTTTGCCCGGATGTAGTTGTCCGGATGCCCGAGATAGTTCGGGATGTAGAACAGGAAGTAGGCAAACAAAATCAGGAAGACCACCATGGCGAAGGCATCCTTCACCGTGGCATGCGGCGTGAATGGCACTGTGTCCTTGGGTGTCTTGACCTCAACGCCGGTCGGGTTGGTCTGACCGGTCACATGAAGCGCCCACACATGCAGAATCACAACGCCGACAATCATGAATGGCAGGAGATAGTGCAGGGAGAAGAAGCGGTTCAGTGTTGCATTGTCCACCGCAAAGCCGCCCAGCAACAGGGTCTGGATTGGCTCACCAATTATCGGGAAGGCGGTGAAGAAGCCGGTGATAACCGTGGCACCCCAGAACGACATCTGCCCCCAGGGCAGCACATAGCCCATGAACGCGGTTGCCATCATCAGAAGGAAGATAATGACACCGAGAATCCAGAGAATTTCACGCGGGGCCTTATATGAACCGTAGTACAGACCACGGAAAATATGCAGGTAAACCGCGATGAAGAAGAACGATGCGCCATTTGCGTGCATATAGCGGATCATCCAGCCCCAGTTCACATCACGCATGATGCGCTCAACCGAATCAAAGGCGAGCTCTGTGGATGCGGCGTAATGCATGGCCAGCACAACGCCGGACAGGATCTGCACCACGAGAAACAGCGCCAGAATGCCGCCGAACGTGTAGGCATAACCCAGATTGCGCGGCACCGGATAGGCAACGAAGCTGTCGTAAACAAGGCGCGGCAGTGGAAGCCGCGAATCGATCCACCGCATAACGCCGGTGGATGGTACATAGGACGAGTGACCACTCATGATTGCAGCTCTTCCCCCTCGTCAGCCAACACGAATTGTTGTGTCATTGGTAAATTCATAAGCCGGAATATGCATATTTTCCGGAGCTGGACCGACGCGAATGCGCCCGGCCGTGTCGTAGTGCGAACCGTGGCACGGGCAGTACCAGCCATCATAGTCTCCTGCCTGTCCAAGCGGGATGCAGCCAAGATGCGTGCAGACGCCGATCATCACCAGCCACTCTTCCTTGCCAGGTACCGAGCGGTTTTCGTCGGTGGCAGGGGCGTCTGATGCAAGGTTGCTGTTGCGCGCAAGCGGGTCTTTCAGCGCGGAAAGCGGAACCGCCTTTGCTTCTTCCATCTCGGCGGGCGTGCGCTGGCGGATGAACACCGGCCTTCCGCGCCATTTGGCAGTAATCGACTGACCTGCCGCAATCTGGCTTATATCCACATCGATCTGGGCGAGGGCCAGAGTGGCTGCATCTGGGTTCATCTGGTCAATGAATGGCCAAACCACTGCTGCCGCACCGACAGCGGCCGCAGCGCCTGTCGCGATATAGAGAAAGTCCCGGCGGGTCGGTTCTGATGTGTCGTGGACGCTCACGGGCTAACACGCTCCTTCAGGGTTGCCGGAAACTCCGGCGCATAAATTTCGGCGGGGCAGCGACTCACCCGCGCGCATGGCACGACGTGGCCCAAGGTCCATCCGACCGGCGCGTTTTCTTAGGCTGCCACTTGGAACTTGTCCAGACTAAGGCTGCACTTAGCGCACAATATCCTGCTGCATCATGCATAAGTGTTTGTTTCTTCGCCGGCTTCACATGCAAGAAACCCGCCTGCCTGGCGCTGCCACAGCCGTGAATACAGGCCACCTGCGGCCAAAAGCTCGTTGTGGGTGCCCTGTTCGACGATCTGGCCCTTATCCAGCACAATCAACCGGTCCAGCGCCGCAATTGTGGATAAGCGGTGCGCCACAGCGATCACGGTCTTCCCCTCCATCAACCTGTACAGGTTTTCGGCAATCACCGCCTCCACTTCCGAATCCAGCGCCGAGGTGGCTTCATCCAGCAGAAGAACCGGCGCGTCTTTCAGCATGACCCGCGCAATGGCTATGCGCTGCCGCTGCCCGCCGGAGAGTTTGACACCGCGTTCACCAACCTCGGCGTCCAGACCGGTTCCGCCATGCCTGTCGCTCAGTTCAGAGATGAAACCCTTGGCCTCCGCGCGCATGATCGCCCGGTCCAGATCCTCTTCGGTGGCATCCGGACGGCCATACAGGATGTTTTCCCGCACGGTGCGGTGCAGCAGGGATGTGTCCTGCGTCACCATGCCGATCTGCCGGCGCAGAGAAGATTGCGTCACATGCGCAATGTCCTGCCCGTCAATCACTATCCGCCCGGAGGAGACATCATAAAATCGCAGCAACAGGTTCAGCAGGGTGGACTTGCCTGCGCCGGAACGGCCGACCAGCCCGATCTTTTCCCCCGGCCGAATTGTCAGGCAGAAATCGCTGACCACGGCGCCAGCATCGCGGTGGGGTTTGTCCTCTGAATAGGCAAATGAGACATTTTCAAACCGCACCTCCGCTTGCGTCACCTTCAACTCGGTTGCATCCGGCCGATCCTGCAGTGCAACGGGTGTGGTGAAAGTGCCGATTCCATCGCGGATCGTGCCGATATTTTCAAACAGTGCCGAGACTTCCCACATGATCCATTGCGACATGCCGTTCAGCCGCAGCACCAGGCCGGCGGCAACCGCAATGGCGCCAACGGTTATCAACTCATCCAGCCAAAGGCTGATGCCCATTGCCCCTACGGCAAACAGCAGAAGTGAGTTCAACAGATAGAGGCAGCCGTAAAAAGCGGTGATCAGCCTGCCCTGCCCGTAAACCGTGGTCAGAAAGCCGCTCATGCTGCGGCGGGCATGCTCTGCCTCGCGCCGCGTATGAGCAAACAGCTTTACGGTGCCGATGTTGGAATAGGCATCGACAATCCGCCCCGTCATTTCAGCCCGCGCGTCGGCCTGCCGCTCTGCAACCGTCATGAGACGCGGAATGAAATATCGCAGCATTGCGACATAGAGAAGCAGCCAGCCAACAAAGGGCAGCGTCAACCGCCAGTCCGCAGCGGCAATCAACACCACCACACCGGTAAAATACACGGCGACGTAAAGCAGCACCTCAACGAACTTCATCACCGTTTCGCGCACAGCCAAAGCTGTCTGCATCAGTTTTGTTGCCACGCGCCCGGCAAACTCGTCATGGAAAAAGCCCAGCGACTGGTCCAGCAACCAGTTGTGGACAGTCCAGCGGAATCGCATCGGAAAATTGGCAAAAATCGCCTGGAAGGTGAAAAGCGACTCAATGAAAACCAGTGCGGGCAGAAGCACCAGAACCACAAATGCCATTGCAGCCAGCGTCCATCCCTGCTCTGCCAGAAACACATCACGCGGTGTTGAAGAAAGCCAGTCGACGATGCTGCCCACGAAGGAAAACAGCATCACCTCCAGTATGGCGACGGCACCGGTCAGAACTGCAACCGCAAGAAAATAAGGGCGAATGGGCCGAACATAGTGCCAGATAAACCGCCACAACGAGTTCGGCGGCTTGTGGACTTCGGACTGGGGAAACGGCTCGACAAGCCGTTCGAATTTCGCAAACATTACTTTTTCCGGAATTGAGAGCAATTTCAGCATATGGATCGTGGCTTCCACCACGGAGCTACATGGGTTTATCAGGGCGCAATGACAGTTTCCATCGCACTTTATCAGCCGGACATAGCAGGAAACACCGGCACATTGTTGCGCCTTGGGGCCTGTATGGGCGTCAGCATCGAAATTATCGAGCCAGCGGGGTTTGACCTTTCCGACCGCAACCTCAAGCGCGCAGGAATGGATTATCTGGATCAGGCAGCGCTTGTGAGGCATCTGGATTTTGCCGCCTTCGAGGCCGCGCGGCAGGAATCAGGACGCCGCCTCGTTCTGCTGTCCACCCGGGCAGATTGCACCTATCTGGATTTCAATTATCAAGAGGATGATATTCTTCTGTTCGGGCGCGAAAGTGCGGGTGTACCGGAAAGCGTGCACCTCACTGCCGATGCGCGGCTGACGATACCCATGCAAACCGGTGCGCGTTCGCTAAACCTGGCCATCAGCGCATCTATGGTGCTGGGTGAGGCACTTCGCCAAACCCGCCACGCAACCCATTTGGAAGGATCCAACCGGAATGCCCGCTGACGCAACCACCGCCCTCATTACTCCTGTCATCATGGCTGGTGGTGCGGGCACGCGCCTCTGGCCAATTTCCCGCGAGACAATGCCCAAGCAGTTTATCGCGATTATGGATGACGGGATTTCCACATTTCAGGCCACGTTGCGCCGGGTCAGTGGCAAAGGTTTTGCCGCGCCGATCGTTGTGACCAGCAATGATTTCCGGTTTGTCGTTGCCGAACAAATGCTGCAACTGGGCATCACTGGCGAAATAGTACTGGAACCGGAAAGGCGCGATTCGGCAGCAGCAGTGGCCGTTGGCGCCCTGATTGCCGCGCAGGCTGAACCGGATGCCATCTGCCTGATGCTGGCCGCAGACCATGTCATAGACAATGAAGCGGCCTTTGTTGCCGATTGTGTAAAAGCGGCGCGTGCAGCGGAATCCGGCCTGATCATGACGCTGGGCATCGTTCCGGACGGCCCCTCCACGGCCTATGGCTACATTGCCACTGGCGAGGCCCTGCCGCATGACGGCGCTTTCACCATTCAGCAATTCGTTGAAAAGCCGGACACGGAAACGGCACAGCGCTATGTGGCGGATGGTCTGGTATGGAACAGCGGCAATTTTGTTTTTCATGCACCCAGCATGCTGGAAGAGCTGGCCGCCCATGCACCGCAGGTGCTGGAGGCGGCGCGCACGGCTGTTCACCTTGGAAAGCGGGATCTGGACTTTTTGCGGCTGGATGCGGACGCTTTTGCCAAGGCCCCACGCATTTCGATCGACTATGCGGTCATGGAAAAGACGCGTCGCGCCGGTGTCATTCCAGCCTCGTTCGGCTGGTCGGATGTTGGCACGTGGGATTCCGTCTACACGGTCAAAAACGCGGATGAGCAAGGCAACGTGCTGGAAGGTCCGGTTTCGGTTCTCGACACGCAAAACAGCCTCATCCGCTCCGAAGGCACTTTGACAACGGTTATCGGGCTGGCAAATGTCGTCGTGGTCACTACACCCGACGCGGTGCTGATTGCGGATCGTGCGCAAACCGGCAAGGTCAAGGAACTGGTCAGCCAGTTGCGCGACCAAGGCTATGGCGAGGCAACCCACCATCTGCGTGTTCACCGTCCGTGGGGCTGGTATCAGCGAATTGATCTGGGTGATCGGTGGCAGGTCAAGCATATCTGCGTCAATCCGGGCGGAACGCTTTCGTTGCAACGCCACTACCATCGGGCCGAACATTGGGTTGTCGTTCACGGCACGGCTGAAGTTACGATTGATGGCACAACCCGCCTCTATCATGAAAATGAAGCGGCTTATCTGCCGATCGGTTGCGTGCATCGCATGCACAATCCGGGAAAAATTGCCCTGAAGATCATCGAGGTCCAGGTCGGCAGCTATACCGGAGAAGACGATATTATTCGCCTCGAAGATGTCTATGCAAGAAGTTGAGCGCTGAAATGTCGAGCCTGAAATTCGGAACCAGCGGCCTGCGAGGTCTTGTCACCGATCTTGTCGGCGAAGCAGCAATTGTATGGACACAGGCGTTTCTGCACCATCTGGAACGTGAAGACCCTGCGACACAAAAAACCTTGATGGTTGGTCGTGATCTGCGTTCCAGCAGCCCGCAAATTGCCAGCAATTGCGTTGCCGCAGCACAGGCATGTGGCTGGACCGCGATAGACTGCGGCGAATTGCCAACGCCGGCATTGGCCATGGCAGTGTTTGATGCAGGCGCTGCGGGCGTAATGGTGACTGGCAGCCATATACCGGATGACCGCAATGGCCTGAAATTCTATCGATCCGACGGGGAGATCACCAAATCTGACGAGGCAGGAATTCTTGCCCGGTTTACGGCCTCGACACCGGTTGCCGCGCGATCTTCCTTGCCAGTCGAAGACCGCTCGCATGAGGCGTTGCAGGCTTATAAAACGCGTTACACCCGCTTTTTCGACGCCGATGCGCTGGCAGGGCTGACAGTTGGTATTTATCAGCAGAGCACCGTGGCACGAGATTTGCTGGTGGAAATCCTGAGCATGTTGGGGGCTAAAGTTGTTGTGCTGGGCCGCTCTGACCAGTTCGTGCCCGTGGATACTGAAGCGCACAGACCGGAAGACGTGACGCTCATTCGCGAATGGGCGGCCAGCAACCGATTTGATGCAATCATCTCCGCCGACGGCGATGCAGACCGGCCACTGGTTGCCGACCAGCACGGCCAGATATTGCGCGGCGATCTGCTTGGGCTGCTGACAGCGTCCAGTCTTGGATTGACGACGCTGGCCACACCGGTGACTTCCAGTTCGGCTGTTGAACGCTCCGGCGTGGCCACATCGGTCTATCGCACCAGGGTTGGCTCACCCTATGTCATTGAGGCAATGGTTCAGGCAACGGCCTCCGGACATGAGAGTGTGCTGGGTTTTGAGGCCAATGGCGGGGTGCTGCTTGGCAGTTCGATTGTCCGTAACAACAAGCAGCTTAAGGCGTTGCCAACGCGTGATGCTGTTCTGCCGATCATTGCGGCGCTGATCCATGCGCGCACTTCGCCACTGCACGAAGTTCCGGCGCAGTTGAGAGCGGGGATCGCGCTTGCCAACCGGTTGCAGAACATTCCCTCTGCGACCAGCCGGCAGTTCGTTCAGAGGCTTGAATCGGACGCGCCCTACGCAGAAAACTTTTTCAGACCGGCAGGGTCGATTGCCTCGCTGAATGCATTGGATGGTTTGAAAGTGACATTGCAGGATGGCGCGACAGTTCACTTCCGGCCATCTGGCAATGCTCCGGAATTCCGCTGCTATGTAGAGGCGGAAAGTGCAGAACGCGCAGAAGATCTGTTGCAATGGGGCCTGGCAGCAAGCGCCAGGGAACTGGGCCAGACTTAATCTGCTGCTGTCGATGACAGAACGGCAGGCCCTTTGCCCATTCGGCCATACGTCATGGATCCAGTCGGATCACCGCTACACAATCGACTTCGACCATAATGTTCGGCAATTCACAGCCTATTGTGGTCCTTGCGGGCAGAACATGCCCGAAATACTCTTCATAGATGCGGTTGTAGGCATCGAACAAACTGAGGTCGGAGAGATAGACGTTCAGTTTGACAACTTCTGAAATGTCACTTTGAGCCCCTTCCAGAATTTGCTTCACATTGGCAAAGACCTGATGGACTTGCGCTTCAAACGCCTCAGGTACGGCCCCTGTGTCGGGGTGGGCAGGTCCCTGCCCCGAAACGTAAACCATCCCGTTGGCCGTCACCGCATGCGCATAGGCTCCGAGGCGCTTGGTCGCACCTTCAATAAGGAGTCGTTTGGTCAATTTTTCCTCCAGATGCTGCCTGTTCAACAGAACGTCTTAACGGCGCCGACGACATTGAATGACGTGTTCAAAGCCAGCAGCGCGGTCACAGAAATAGTCTTGGGCCCGATGCGGCTTACCTGGGTTCATATTGTGCCATGCTGCCGACATAGGTTTTGCGAAGAGGCCGGGCGTAACCACCAGCCCGGCTGGTGCTCAAGCCCAGCCCGATCAGGCCTTCCAGAGCCTTGACGCCACTTGCAACGCCGTCGACCACCGGTACACCGCATTCCCGCGAGATTGTTGCTGCCAGGTCAGCCATGCCCGCGCAGCCCAGCACAATGCAATCCGATCCGTCCTCGGCGATAGCCCGGCGGCATTCCTCGACGAGGATGGATTGCGCGTCCGATCCTTCGACCTCAAGGTCCAGCACGGCCAGCTCTGTGGTGCGGACCTTGCGGCACTTGTGCTCCATTCCATAAGCCCTGACGAGGTGCTCAAGGATGATGCGGCTGCGATGCAAGGTCGACACCACCGTAAAGCCACCGCTGATATAGCTGGCGGTGTGCATGGCGGCTTCGGCGATTCCCAGCACCGGCCCTCGCGCAATCTCGCGGGCCGCTCCGAGGCCTGGATCGTCAAAACAGGCGATGAGATAACCGTCAAAGCCCTCAGCTTCGCCGCGCAGCACCTCGTCGATCACGCCAATGGCGCTGATCGCTTCATCATAATGGCCTTCGATCGAAACGGGCCCCATACGCGGGCTCACCGCCACCACCTGCGTTTGGGCGTTTGCCACATCCATTGCCGCCGCCCCAATCTTGTCGGTCATCGACTGCGTTGTATTCGGATTGATCACTTTGATCTTCATCTTCGCCTCCAATGGCTGTCTCAATTGTCGATCAGGGTTCCCGAGACCGGGTCAAAGGGCGTGACATGGCGGCCAAGCGGCTTGATCGCATCATATGGGCCGCGGGCCAGAAAGCGGCCGTCCCCCGGCTTGCCGCGAATTTCACCGTTCTCGACCACAACCTTGCCGCGTGAGAGCGTGATTTCCGGCCACCCCGTCACCTCAACCCCTTCATAGACTGTGTAATCGACCTGGTGATGCAGCAGTTCATTGCGGATTGTGACCGTTTTGTTTGGATCCCAGATGGCAATATCGGCGTCGGCACCGATAGCGATGGTGCCTTTCTGCGGATGGATACCGAAAAGCTTGGCCGGATTGGTGGAGGTGATCGCCACGAATGTCTGCAGGTCGATGCGGCCTTTGCCCACGCCTTCGGAAAAAAGGATCGGCAGGCGTGTGGCAAGCCCGGGAACTCCGTTGGGTATGGCGCTGAACGGAGCATCGGTGCCGCGCACCTTTTTGCCATGAACATCGTCAAACCGGTTTGGTGCATGGTCGGAGGAGACGATACCGAGCACACCTGTGCGGATATAATCCCACAGCGCCTCCTGGTCCGCTCTTGTCCGTGGCGCCGGACTGCACAGAAACTTGGCGCCCTCGAAATTGGGGCGGTTCAGATCTTCGGCGGTCAGCATCAGATATTGCGGACAGGTCTCGCCAAAGATTTTGAGGCCGCGATTTTGCGCACGGCGGATTTCCTCTGCCGCTTCTGCCCCGGACACGTGGAAGATCTGGATTGGCACATCCAGCAGTTCGGCCAGGGCGATAACGCGGTGGCAGGCTTCCCGCTCGACGACCATCGGCTTGGCCCACGCATGGTGTTTGGGAAGCGTCAACCCGGCCTTTTCCAAGGCATTAGTCAGAAACTTGATGGCCGAGTGGTTCTCGGCATGCACGGTTACCAGCGCGCCCTCCTGCCGGGCAAGTGCCAGCACGTTGAGGGTTTGCTCGTCGTCCAGAACCACACTGTCATAGGTCAGGAAAATCTTGATCGAACGGTGACCCTGCTCAATCAGCGCGGGCAACGCCGCCATGACTTCGGGCGACGGGTCGGAAATGACGATATGAAACGAATAGTCGATCAGCGCCTGTTCTGCTTTGATATGGTAATCGGCCAGTTGCTGCGTAATGCCCTCGCCCTTGACCTGCTGCGAAAAGGAAATCACCGTGGTGGTTCCTCCTGCTGCCGCGGAGGCCGTGCCGGAGGCGAAGGTATCGGCATTGTGCACCTGGCCAACCGCCGGTTCCTCAATATGGCAATGGCTGTCCACGCCGCCTGGCAGCACCAGCCGGCCGGTGGCATCAATCTCTTTTCGGCCAAGAGCAAGGCCGGTTCCCAGCGCCACCACTTTGCCGCCAGCAATTCCCACATCGGCAGCGAACACGTCGCTGGCCGTTGCCACTGTGCCGTTGCGGATCACGACATCAAAATCAATCATTTGCATCTCCGGCATTTCATTGGTTGTGATGATCGCGGGTCAAGCGACCCCCAGATAGAGCTTGCGGATATCTTCGTTGCCCAGCAGATCTTCCGAATTGCCCTGCAGCGCCACGCGGCCCGTAGCCAGCGCATAGGCCCGGTGAGACACCTTCAGCGCCATACGGGAATTCTGTTCGACCAACAGGATGCTGACCTTGTCGTCCTGGTTAACTGACTTGATGACGCGCGCGATTTCACGGATCACCTGCGGCGCCAGGCCCAGTGATGGCTCGTCCAGCAACAGCAGGCGCGGACGTGCCATCAGCGCCCGCCCGATGGCCACCATCTGCTGCTCACCACCTGAAAGGGTGCCTGCCTGCTGGCGATAGCGTTCCTTGAGGCGGGGAAAGCGCACGAACAGCCGTTCAAGATCGTTCGCAATGCCCACCTTGTCCCGGCGCAGGAATGCTCCCATCAACAGGTTGTCGTGAATGCTCATGAACGGATAAACATGCCGGCCCTCGGGGACCATGGATATTCCGCGTGCCACAATCTGGTCCGGACGCAACATTTCGATGCGCTGACCATCCCAGTGGATCTGCCCGGCATGCGGGCGCACAAGCCCGGTTATGGCACGAAGCGTGGTTGACTTGCCTGCGCCATTGGCGCCGATAAGCGCCACGATTTCCCCCTCGTTGAGGTGGATGGACACATCGTTCAGGGCCCGCACCTTATCGTAACGCGCGTCGATACCCTCCAAAGCGAGCAAGGCCTTCATATACCCAACTCCTCATCTTCCTGTCCAAGATAGGCGTCGATAACCGCCGGATCGTTCTGAATGTCGTGCGGGGAGCCTTCCGCGATCTTGCGGCCAAAGTTGATGACGGCGATACGATCGCTGATGCGCATCACTGCCCGCATATCGTGCTCGACCAGCATAATGGTGATTCCCTGGTCGCGGATCCGGCGGACCATCTCGACTGCCGCATCCGTTTCTTCCGGGTTCATCCCGGCGAAAGGCTCGTCCAGCAGCAGAATGCGCGGTCGCGCGGCCATAGCCATGGCGATGCCGAGTGACCTCAGATAGCCATGCGGCAGGTTTTTGGCTTGCTCATGCTGGACATGATCCAGCCGTAAGAGTTTCAGAATGGCGTCGGTGCAACGCCTGGCCTCTGCATCGTCGGCGCGCGCCTGGCGTGAGTTGAAAAAGGCTCCGAAGCTGCTGGCCTTGCACTGCAGGTGGAAGGCGGTTTCCACGGTCTCGCGCGTGGTCATTTCCCGGAAAATAGTGGTTTCCTGAAATGTGCGCACCACTCCCAGCCGGGCAATGTCATGGGGCTGCATGCCCACAAGGCTGCGGTCCTCGAAGCGGATATCGCCTTCGCTGGGCCGTATGAAACCGCCAATCAGCTTGAACAGCGTGCTCTTTCCCGCACCGTTGGGTCCAATAACTGTGAAGATCTGGCCATTATTGACACTGAAGCTCACTTCATTGACGGCTGTGAGCCCGCCGAACCGCTTGGTCAGGCCGCTGACTTTCAAAATCGGCGAGGTGGCGTTGCTATCTGACATTGCCGGTCTCCCCACTGACAGGATTGGCCGACCTGCGCCGGAAGCCGGGCAGCCGCAGGCTCAGCAAGCCATTGGGCAGCCACATCATGATGCCAATCATAATGAGCGCATAGGCAAGCTGCTGATACTGCTGAAGTCCGTGCAGGAACTGAAAACTCAGCGTCAGCAAAAACGCACCGACCACGGGCCCGGCGACGAAGGCCAGACCGCCCAGGAAGCAATAGAGCGTGAATGAGATTGAGTCTGACACCACGAAGCTGCCGGGATAAATGCTTTGCTGGCTTGCGGCGAAGAATGCTCCGCCAATACCGCCGAGAAAGCAACTGACAGCGAAGGCGATCAGCCTGTACTTGGTAATGTTGATCCCAAGGCTTTGGGACAGTTCCTGCCCTTGCTGGAGCGAGGCGAAAACGCGACCCAGCCGGCTGTTCATGAGGCGCCAGACCAGCGCGATGCTGAGCAGCAGCAGTGTGGCCGAAAGGAAATAGTAGGCGAGATGCGAATTGACACTGGCAAAATCGGGAATGATCACCAGCCCGAAAAAACTGAGTTCTCCCGGCACCGGGATGGAGGTGATGCCCGTGGCGCCTCCGGTCAGTTCACCGCCATTCAGCAGGGCAAGACGCATCGTCTCCGAAAGGCTGAGCGTGATCATGGCGAAATAAACCCCACGGAGCCGCAGAATGCCCAGTCCCAGCACAACACCAACCAGCGCCGAGACGAGCCCGGCGGCAGGTAAGGCAATCCAGAAGGACAATCCGAACCGTGTGGTCAGAATGGCGGCGGTAAATCCGCCGACCAGCGCGAAGGCGGCTTGACCCAGGTTGATGCGGCCAATGGTGAACGTCACCCACACTCCCATGGCAATAACGCTGAGCGCCGCCGACATGGAGAGAATGCCCAGCATATAGGGCGCCCCGGAAAGAAGCACGGGGATAATGCAAAGATAGACAAGGGCGAAGGCGACGAAGGCCAGCCTGTTGCGCTGTATCTGTGTCATGCTGCAGCCCCCCTGCCGGTCGGTGAAGAAAACGGTCGCCTGATGTTCAGCCCCATGGTTTGCCCATGACCCCCTGTGGTCGGATGATGAGGAACAGGATGAGACCGATGAAAATCAGCAGGTACGTCATGGAGCTTGGCATGAAGGCGTAACCAAAAGCTTCGGCAAACCCGAGCACGAAGGCTCCGATAATGGCGCCCGGAATGACCCCTGCCCCGCCCAGCATCACCATTATGAAAGCCTTGATGGAAATAGAGGTGCCCATGCCCGAATTGACCGAAAGCACGGTGATGAGAAGCGCTCCCGCCAGGCCGGCAAGGCCCGCCCCGATCATGAATCCCAGGGCGGAATAGCGCTGGATGTTGACACCCTGCAACGCCGTCACCTCCCGATCCTGTGCGATGGCACGCAGCGCCCGGCCGGGTCGCGTGTACCGCATGAACAGCATGAAGGCGATGATGGCGATGAGCGAGACGCAGAAGACCAGAACACGGCTGGCCGGGATGAAGGCACCCCCCACCTCGAACACGCCAGAAACGACGGCGGGAACGCCGCGCTGCTTCTCGCCAAAGAACAGCAGGATCAGGCTTTCCAGCAGCAGCGCCGTGCCGGCGGCCAGAAGCATGCTGCTTTCCTCACGCGTGCTGCGTTTGCGCACTGGCCGAAACAGGGCATATTCAAACAGCAGACCGACGGCGGCGAGCGCGAAAACTGCCAGCAAAACGGCCGCAAAATAGGGCACACCCAGACTGTTGAGAGCGAAATAGGTGACGAACCCGCCCAACACATACATTTGCCCGTGCGCGAAATTGAGCACATTCATGAGCGAGAAGATCATGGTCAGGCCCAGCGCAATGAGACCGTAGTTCATGCTCAGGACGAGGCCATTTACCAGCGCTTGTTCCATCGAAGCTCCAGGGTGGAAAGTGTCCGCTCAGGCGAAACGGGGGCGACAACGCGCCGCCCCCGGCAATCAATCACTCGACGCTGGTGACGACGAGAGTTTCGAAGGCTCCGTCCTGAAAGGCATTGACCACGACTGGAACGCTGACCTGGCGCGGATGACCGAACCAATCGGCGCCCACCCAGCGCAGGCGCGGCTCGCCACCGATGACAAACGGGTTTTCAAGGTCGACTTCCGGGATGGCGGCCTTGAAAGCCTCGACATCGGTCAAAGCCTCGGCTCCGGCGGCGCTGATGGTCTGAAGGATCATTTCAAGCGCATAGATCTTGGTGCCCGCTTCGTCATTCCACTCACCGGCCACTTTGGTATAGTTCTCCATGAACTCTTCCACATAGGGTGTGCGGATTTCGGGCGTGCTGGCACCGCCCTGCGAAATGAAGCCATTGGCAGCCTCGCCTGCGATTTCGCTGAGCACAGCCGCGTCATGGGCCGTTTCGGTGCTGATGATTCCGCCATAGCCCAGTTCCCGCGCAGCGCGGATCAGCAGGCCCGCGTCTGAAGGCGCAACCCCGGACAGCACAATCATGTCAGGATTGGCACGAACAAGCGGCGAGAGGACGGGGAAAAAGTCTGTTGTGCCGGCCTCATAAGTCGCGTTTGAAGACATTATTTCAAGATTGAGCGCTTTGGCCGCCTCGACACCGGCATCGCGATTGCCCAAGCCATTAAGGTCGTTGCGGGCTATGAAGCTGACGGATTTGATGCCGCGATCCTCCACAAGGAATTTGTAGATGATCGGCGACATCTGGTAGCCGGCGATATTGCCCAGACCTGTATTGTCGTTCGGCGTCTCGAACAGCGAGCGGGTATGGCCGTAGGACACGGCAAATGCGCCCCCGGTGGCCAGCGTCGGCAGGATCGCCTGGGTGGTATCGTCGACATTGGTGCCGATAATGTACTTCACGCCTTCCTGATAAATCAGGCGTTCGGCGCCGGCGATGGCCGTGCGCGGATCGTTGCGGTCATCGATGCTGACGATCTCGATGCGATATTTCTCGCCATCGACGTCCCAGCCGCCTCCCGCGTTGATCATTGCGGCATGCGCCTCGGCGGCGTAGCGATTAACCAGCCCCCAGGAGGCTGCCGGCCCGCTCATAACCCCGAGCTGACCAATCTTGATCACCTTGTCCTGGGCATTGGCAACGCCTCCGGAGATGAGCGGTGCCAAGGCAGCAAAAGCCATGGCCAGAAAGACTGTCTTCTTTATCGGCATGTGCATTTCCTTTCGCTTCGTGTTGCGGCCCCACGCCCGAAAAACTGTTCTCTCGCGGTTCCAACTTTCAACGACGGAGCAAGCGCTCCGACTTAGCTTCAGTGACTGCCTCTTGCACTCGGCCAGCAACCCGTGCTGCCGGGACTGGCAAGGCGCTTCAAAGTGGAAGTTCGTGCTCCTGTGAGACCTGCCCATATCCAGATTGCTGCAGGCAGAGACACCTCATCGCCAGACGTCAGACATTGCGCTACGATCTTGCCCGAAGGCACGACAGTGACGCTGCAACACCTGTGATGAATCCCGACATGGAGCGCCCACAAATCCAATATATTAGACGGCATCTGTTGTAGTGAGCGTTGCATCCTGTCATAAAGCTGTCAAGCGGCTACTGCACTGCAAGAGACAACTTTTGCCAAAAAGACGGCTTTAAAGGGAAAACAGTGCTTCGGAACATCGCATATGCGGTGCCAACAGATCGAATAGTGGCGCGAAGCAGAGACGCGGATCGTTTCCTGGAGATTGTTGATCGGAAGGCCGGGCGTTTTGCCGCCGTGCGTAGTGCCGGAAGCAGCCGCCCTCAAGACGCTCCGACATCACGCATCAGACACTTTGGCTCAGGATTCAGGCTTGAGCGATTTCAGGCCAGCGCCAGCACAGGTCCCTCAAGCAGCTCCATCAACCGACCGAAATGCCCGTCCGAGCGAGCGGGCATGTTCGGGTCCGACGTAATTGCGATGGCCAGTTTTCGCTCAGGGTGAGCCGCAATAATCTGGCCGCCATAACCACGGGCTATGATGTAGCCACTTTCGCTCAGAAACCATCCATAGCCGTAGTCGAGGCCGGAATAAGGGGACCGCGCGAGCCTTTGCGTCGAGCTGCGGAACCAGTCGGTGGAGATGACGGGCTTTCCCTCGAAAAGTCCCTCATCCCGCATCATGACGGCAATGCGCAACATGGCGCGGGGTGTCAGCGCCATTTCGTTGCCACCAAGATAATTGCCCTGCGGATCTCGTGTCCACGCCGGGATTTCAATGCCCAGCGGTTCACCAAGCACCATCCGCGCTTGCCTGAGCAAGGTTTCGCCAGTTGCAACCGTCAACGCAGCGCCCAGAACATGCGTTGTACCGGTTGAATAGATCATCCGTTCGCCGGGTGTAGCAACCATTGGCCTGCGCAACGCATATGCCACCCAATTGGAAGAGCTGATCCAGTTTCCGTAATTGCCACCGGATGTCCCTTCCAGTCCAGCGCGCATTGTCACCAGATCCTCCAGGGTCAAGGATCCGACCTCGGCCGACGCGTCTGCAGGGATAAGCGATGGTGCCACGTCACCAAGGGTGGCGTTGACGCCTGTGATCGCCCCGCTGTCAACAGCATTGCCCAGTAGCAGTCCGACGATGCTCTTTGAACAGGATTTGATATTGGCTACCCGGTCGACACCCGGGCCGCGCGCCGCATGTTCAATGACGATATCGTCACCATGCTGAACGATGATTGCATGGAGCTGTGAAAGGCCGTCAATTGCCGACCGTACATCGCTGCGTTGCTGCGCCAGCGCCGGGACAGCCAGTGGAACAGCGATGGACGATGCGAGACCGATTGAAAAAACGCGTCGGTTCAGCATGGGCACTTTCCGCATTTGAGGGTTCCTGACTGCTGAAGCAAAGCATGCGCAACCTTGACCGAAGCCAGCCTGGAAGCACGATCGGGAAACGTTACGGTGAAAATATGGTTGCCGGTCTTTATAAATTCAGGATCACCTCTATCGTCAGCTCAATCTTTGTGCTCGACCCGGATTCTGCCGTCCCGGCACTGATAGACCAAAGGCACGGAACAAGGACAAGAGCTTCCCATGGATCTGACGATTGCCATTTTCCTGCTGGTTTACGTTGCAATGGGCTTCGGACACCTGCCGGGTTTCAAGGTGGACCGGACCGGAGCGGCCGTCGTAGGGGCGATGTTGCTGATTGCACTTGGCCTTATCACACCCGCCGAAGCCTGGGCGGCGATTGACTATCGCACCATCGGATTCCTGTTCGGCTTGATGGTCATCTCTGCCGCTTTCGTCGTCGCAGGCTTCTACGACAAGGTGGCACAGGTGATTGGCGGGCTGAAGGTCAGCTATCCGCTGCTGCTTGCCATTCTGATCGCAGTTTCGGCTGGGTTATCCGCGCTGCTGACAAATGACGTGGTGGTTGTGGCCATGACGCCTGTGCTGATCTCGATCGCCCTGGCCCGGCGATTGAACCCGATACCGTTTCTGCTTGCCTTTTGCTTCGCCGCAAATGTCGGCTCTTCCGCAACAATCATTGGCGGGCCGCAGAACATGATCGCCGCCGAGGCACTTCACCTGAGCTTCATCGGCTTCATGAAGGTTGCATTTGTTCCCTCAATGCTTGGCTTGCTGATTGTCTGGGCAGTGATCGTGCTGTTTTACCGCGGCAAATGGACGTTGCCCGCCGCGAGTGAAAGCGGTGTGGCCAGCCCGGTCATAACCTTCAACCGGAATGCGACCATCAAGGCCACGGTCATCACCATTGCCGTGGTTGCCGGGCTTGTCTTGACCGACTGGCCGCACATGCTGGTCGCCATGGCGGGCGCAGCCGTACTGCTGGTCAGCCGGCGCATCGCATCAACAGACATGCTGGGCAAGGTCGATGGCGATCTCCTGTTGCTGCTGATCGGACTTTTCATCGTGAACGCGGCGCTGGCTGCAACCGGCCTTCCGCAGGAATTGCTGACCAGCCTTCAGGCCATTGGCCTGGATTTGCATGACCCGTTCTCAATGCTGGTTGTCATGTCTGTGCTCAGCAATGTTGTGGGCAACAACCCGGCGGTCATGCTTGTGTCGCCGTTCCTCACCGACGTCGCGCGGCCCGAGGCTCTTGGCGCTGCAATTGCACTGGGCACGGGTTTTTCATCCAACATGCTGATTTTTGGCAGCCTGGCTGGAATCATTGTCGTTGAGCAGGGGCGAACACACGGAGTTACGATCAGCTTCAGCGAATTCAGCCGCGCGGGTGTGCCCACCTCTATCCTCTGCCTTATTCTGGCGGGGCTGTGGATCCTGTGGCTGTAAGCTGGCTTTGCGTCTACACAATTGATCCGGCAAGCGGGACCTGCCGGATTGTGCATCGGTTGCGTCAGGGAAAGATCGCTGTCAGCTTTTCATTCCAAGGCGCACTTCCTGCTCGATCAGTTTCCAGATGTGATCGACATAAGCGACGAATGGAGCGCTTCGTTTAACTTCAAGATCTCGCGGGCGTGGCAGGTCGATTTCGATTTCTTCCCGGATCTGACCGGGACGCGCACTGAAAACGACGACGCGATCGGAAAGGAAAACGGCTTCGTCAATCTGGTGAGTGATCAGAACAACCGTTTTTTTCTCTTCCTCCCAGATGCGGAGCAACTCGGTCTGCATCACCTCCCGGGTCTGCGCATCCAGCGCCGCGAACGGCTCGTCCAGAAGAAGAATATCCGGGCTCACTGCCAGTGCGCGCGCGACGTTCACCCGTTGGCGCATACCTCCGGACAGTTGGTGCGGATAGTGATGTTCAAAGCCTTGCAATCCGGATACGTCGATGAAATGGCGCGCAGTCTTTTCGCGTTCCTTCCGCTTCACGCCGTTGATAGCAAGGCCATAGGCAACATTTTCGATCACGGTCTTCCATGGCAGAAGCGAATCCTGCTGAAAAACCACTGCCCTGTCCTTACCCGGACGTGTCACCGGCGTGCCGTTGACCGAGATTGTGCCGGAGCTGGCTGGCGTCAGCCCATCGATGATCCGCAGGAGGGTCGATTTTCCGCTGCCGCTCGCCCCGACGATGGAGACGAATTCACCCTGCCTGACAGTAAGATTGATGTCTTTCAACGCCTCGATCGTCGGACGACCCGGGCGTTCAAACCTTTTGAAGATTTTGCTGATTTCAAGCGCGACGGTCATGACTGTCTCCACAGTGAAGAAATTTTGTTCGGCATGGTCACCCGGTCTACTCATGCCGCCAGGGCGCAAGACGGCGCTCCGCGCTCTCGAAGAACAGGCTGCCGATCACGCCCATTGCACCCAGCAAAATGACGTAGGCAAGCAGCGTTGCCGTATCGAAAGTCTGGCCTGCTGCAAGAATGGCAAAGCCGAAACCGGCGAAGGATCCGAAGAATTCCGCGACGACAATTCCAACCAGCGCGCGCGCCCAGGCCACACGCACGCCGCTGACAACGTATGGAAGTGCATAGGGCAGTGTGACCGTCGTGAAAATCTGCCAGCCATTCGCGTTGAACGAACGTGCCGCGTCCACCAGCCCTTTATCAGTGGCGCGAAGGCCCACTTCGGTTGTGACCAGCACCGGGAACACCGCCACCAGCGATACAATGACGAACTTCGATGCAAAGCCCAGACCCAGCCAGGCAATGAACAGGGGCGCCAGCGCGACAACGGGCACCGAGTACAGGGCCATCAGCATCGGGCCGGCAGTCAGCGAGAAAAGCCGGTTTGATGCCAGGATCAATCCGCCTGCGACACCTATAAACACAGCAACCGGAAACGAGATCAGAAGGGCCAGCCCGGTGGCAGCACCGTTTTTCCACACATTGCCGTTCGCAAATTCGCGGCTGAGCGCCTCGAACACTTCAAGCGGCGGCACCAGCAAAAGCCGATTGGTTACCACCGTCGCCGTCAGTATCTCCCAGACAAGCAGGACCAGGGCGACCGAAAACCCGACGCGAACAAGCGCGCTGGTCCGGCTGTCTCCCTGCAGAAAAAGGTAGGTGCGATCCCAAAAAGTCATTGGCTTGTTCCCGTACGGAGATCCATGGTTGGTCTGTGCCCGCTGTTTGCAAATGCGGTAAGCTCGTTTCGAGACATTTCGCCCAGATCCAGCGCTTCGAGGATGGTGTTGGCCCCGGCGAAATCGAAATCGAGCATCGTACTCGCCAGAAGAATAGTGGCATCGTGGACTGGCGTCGGCACTGCAGCGATGCGCCCGACAGCGGCGGCAAAGACAAGACCGTAAGGTATGTCCTGCATCAGATAGCGATGCTGAACGCTCATCGGGCCTTTCGGCCCTCGACCAACGGCATGAAGCGTCGCATTCATGACATCCATGCTGGCCAGAGGCGTTTTGAAAGAGCGGTGGAAATGCTCATTCACCGAATGAATATCGAAACCATACGCGTTCGCTATGGCAATCCGTTCGCCGTCCAGCGCTTCCATCAGACGCCCTGCGGCGGGTGTGGTCTGTTCATAGGGCGCCCAATGCTCCCCGTTCTCAATACGCGCAATGTTCGCCAGGCAGACCGGCACATGAAACACCGGATTGCAATTGGCAAGAAGCCCGATCTCAAGCGCGCTGGCCCGTTCTTCGAAATGCGCCGGGAACAGTGCCCGACACATGGCCATTGCATCGGCGGATGCACTTGCCGGCGTAACTGACGCCTCAATGCGGGAACGCACCACGCGTATATCAACAGCGCCGTTTGCGGTGCGGTGGGCCGTTCCTGCGCTGGTGTTCCATGAAACAACGGGGGCATCGGTTCCGCGCATGGCCAAAAGTTGCGCCAGATAAAGGCCACTCAGCGAATGCGCGGCGCTGACGATGAACGGTACGCCGGACTTCATATGAGGCGCAGCCGCTTCCATCACCCCCCGGTGCCCATTGGCATCAACGGCCAGAAGAACTGCGTCTGCATTGGCCAGCGTTTCGTCGATGCTGTTGCCGAACTTCACGGGCCAGTTGCCCTCGATCGCACCGGTGGAGGTGACGAACCCTTTTTCGGCAAGGCCAGTCGTCGATTTGCCAGACGGCGACCATAGAACGGCTTCGTGGCCACGAGACGTTGCGACAGCCGCCGCGGTCAGCCCCATTGCGCCCGCGCCGAGAATCGCCAACTTCATGCCGGTTCTCCCGCTCTGGAAAACAGATCTTGCAGGTTGCCTATCTGATCAATGCCATTCAGCCTTGCCAGCAACGCCTTGGCAGCGGGCATGCCGAGCCTGTCGCGGGTGTTCGACAGAAACTTTCTTTCCAGCATCTCGTCGCTCATCGGGTTTACCGGTTTTCCCGTGGATGCATTCAGGCGCATGTCGTGCACGGCACCCTGACTGGTGCGAACAATCACGCGCGTGGCCTCCGGCGATGCGCGTTCCAGCACCTCGTCATCGAAGTCCAGAGTAGCTTGCATGCTGATTTTCGTCATCGCACTTCGTATGGCAGGCGATGCGAGCTTTTCGGCAGTCAGATGTCGATATGAAAACTCGCCATCTGCAAGAATGCAGCCAAGCGCATAAGAGATGGAGAATTGCGCCTGTGTAACGTTCTGTGGATCATCAAAGGCCAGGTTGCTGGCGATATGGTTTGTTACTTCGCATGTGACGGTTTCGACCTGTTCGCCCGCAATGCCGCTTTGCTGGAGAATGGCATCCAGCGCCTCGGCTGCAGCCTGAACCGAAGAACAGGCGGGGTACAGTTTGAACGAGGGGCCTGCATCCTGGAAGCTGCCAAGGGCGTCGAACGCGTCCGGCGTCCATTTCCCGCCATTAACAACCTGAATGAACCCCCGGTGCCCTTCCATTGCATCGGCAGGCGCCAACACTCCCCTGCGTGCCAGCAATGCAGCGCGCAGTCCTGTTTCTGAAGCCCGTGCCGCCATCAACGGCTTCATATCGGAACCGACCCCGATTCTGAGACCGCAAGCCTGCACCGCCGCAATGGCGATGGCGTTGCGCATCTGCTCAGCAGGCAGCTTCATCATCCAGCCGCAGGCGGCGGCCACGCCAATCGGCCCTAGCACTCCGGTGTTGAACCAACCAAGATAGAACAGGCTGTCCCGCGACTTCGTGTAAGGCCGCGGGGACAAGCTCTCGGCCAGAGTCCGGCAAACCTCCGTGCCGATCGCGAACGCGTTCAGCACCGTGCTGCCGTCAGTGTTTTCCGCCTCGCCAAGCGCAAGCAGCGCCGGAAACAGCACCGCCGGGCCAAAGACCATTCCGCGGTTGAAATTTGCGTCAAAGTCCAGGACATGGGCGGCTGTCGAGTTCACACGGGCCGCGACCACGGGCGCAAACCGCAGCCCGGTGCCCGGCACGCTTGCCGGCCCCGAAGCGCTTTCCTGAATGGCTTCCTCGCGAACAAGGCGGGCAAGGGGCATATCAAGTCCTGCATGCATCACCCCGGCAACGTCGATCAACGCCCGGCGAGCGGCGGTCACCGCCTCCCCGGGAATTGTGGACGCATCCAGCCTCACCAGCCAGCCAGCCAGAGTTGCCGCTATCGTTTTGCCGTCATTGTCGGGGCAATGCAAAAGGCTCATCAGGCCCGGGCTCCGTGAACCGCCTTGGCCTGCCGACCATATCCCTTTTCTCCCACGACCTTGCCATCCAGAAAGATGGTGTGGCCGCGCAGGACAGTGCGCACTGGCTTGCCCTTGAGCTTGCGCCCGGCATAGGGGCTCCAGCCCGAAAGGCTAAGCACATCCTCGTCGCGGATTTCATACTCGTTTTCGAGATCGACGAGAACAAGATCGGCATCATATCCTTCCGCAATGCGGCCTTTGCTTGTAAGGCCGAACAGCCGGGCCGGAGACGCCGAGGTGGCTTCCGAAACGCGCTCGAGGGGAATCTTGCCTTCAAGCGCGGCTGTTACGAACATGCTGAGGTAGAACTGGGCTGATGGCGTGCCGGTGTGAGCCTTCCAGCCATCGGTCCAGCCGATTTCCTTTTCCTCTCGCATATGAGGCGCATGATCGGTCGCCACAATGTCGATGGTCCCGTCAATGAGACCTTCCCAAAGTCCCGGCACATTCTTTTCCGGCACCCAGTATGACAACGCGTAAGAACCGAGCCGCTGGATCGAAGACCAGTCGCAGCCGAGGAACAATGCCCATGGATTGATCTCGCAGGTGACCTTCTGGCCATTGGCCTTTGCCTTGCGGATCAGATCGACACTGCCGGCTGTCTGTGTGTGCAATATATGAAGGTGACATCCGGCCGCTTTTTGAAGACGCAGCAGTGTAGCGATTGCCGTTTCCCAGATGACGCCGTCATAGGCCGCATAGGCTTTTGCATAGGCAAGAGCATCGCGTTCGCCACGCGCCCAGAATTCCTGCTCGATGATATCCATCAGCGCCTGATCATGCGGATGCACCATCAACGGAACGCCTTCCTTGGCGCATGCCAGCATGATCTCGAGGATCTTGCCGTGATCATGCACACCGATGCCTGGCATGTGCGGATAATCGCGGCCAGTATCCACCACCATGAAAAACTTGAATGCTGCAATGTCCGCTGTTGCCATAGCTGGCACTTCGTCGATGATGGTCGGAGCGGGATTGAAGTTCCAGTCCACAATCGCATCAGTTTTGTAGACGGCGAACTGGTCTTGCAGAAGTTGCATTGTGTTTGGCGGCGGCGTCACATTCGGCATCGCAACCGAAGTCGTCACGCCGCCAGCCGCGCATTGCTGCGTCGAGGTGTAGATTGTGTCCTTGTATTCAAAGCCGGGCTTTGAGCCCTGCCGATGATGCGAATGCATGTCGATGACTCCTGGAAACACCGCCAGACCTGCTGCATCAATGATTTCAGCTGCTTCATTTTCCGGCGCTTTGCCGGGCTCATAGATGGCGGCAATCTTGCCGTCGGCAATGGCGATATCGCCCTCATACCGACCTTCCGGCACGACAATGGTTCCGTTTTTGATAAGCGTGTCCATCTTGCATTCCTTCATGTTCGACTGGAAAAGGGATCAGGCCTGTTTGGCCTCTGGCGCGCGTCCGCGCAGCGTATCGAGAACCTCGACAACAAATTCCCTTGAGAGATTGCGCGTTATGAAAACCACGCGTGATCGGCGTTCGCCCTGCGGCCAGTGCGGCAGTTCAAAGGGCGGATGAAACAGCGTCTGAACCGCTTGAAGCACGATCGGCTTTGATTTGCCGGCGATGTCGAATATGCCTTTCACGCGCAGCAGATCGCTGCCATGGGCGATAACCAGCGCATCGAGCCAATGGGCGACATGCGACCATTCAAGCGGCTCGTCGAATTCGAGCGTAAAGGTGGTGAAAACGCTGTCGTGATGATGGTGGTGGTGATGGCCATGTCCGCCATGTGCAGCCTGACCAGGCGAGAAGCCCGCATCCGCCATCCACTTTTCGACGTCCACCACGCTGCCAACCGGATTGAACGCACCGGGCGCCAGAAGATCGGAAGGCAGCACCGGTTCGGCCACACTGGATTCCATAAGTCGTGCTGACGCATTGAGGGAGCGGATTTTTGCCACGACCGATGCGTGCTCCGCAGCCAGATCGACCTTGGACAGGATAATGTCGTCCGCCACCGCGACCTGGCGCGATGCTTCCTGGAAATCATTCAGCGTGCGTTCGCCCTGGACAGCATCGACAACGGTCACCACGCGGTTGAGAACATAGCGACCGGCCACCGGAAACGTCATGAGAGACTGGATAACCGGAACAGGATCGGCAACGCCCGTGGTCTCGATAAAGACCCGGTTGAACGGTCGAACGTCACCACGGGCGAGTTTTTCGTTCAGTTCGCGCAACGTGTTGACCAGATCGCCCGACACCATGCAGCAGAGGCAGCCGGTGCTCAGTTCGATGGTGTTGTCATTGCTGGCCGCAATCAGAGCATGGTCGATGCCGATCTCGCCGAATTCGTTGACGATGACCGCGGCATCCGCAAGCGAGGGATCGCGAAGCCAGGCGTTGAGCAAAGTTGTCTTGCCGCTGCCCAGAAAGCCGGTCAGCAGGGTCACGGGAATACGCATGATATCCACTTGGAAAATGCCACCGGCCACCGCGCATCAAGGTTGGATGCGCGGTTCCGGTTCAGCGTTTCAGTTTCCGGCGAGATAGCTCGGATCGTAGTAGCGCGAGAGATCGAAGGTCTGGTCACTCTCACGCGATGCGCCCACGGCGTCGCTGATTTTCATCAGATTTTCGAGGCTAGCGGCTGTGACTTCCAACCCTGCTCCAATGGCCTTCTGCTGCTCCACGATGAAAGCATAGGATTCTTCGCAGAGTGCGCGATCAACATTGGTGTAAGCGGCCAGAATATCGATCGCCTTTTCCTTGTTGGCCGGATCATAAATCCAGTTGGCCGCATCACGCGTTGCCTGCGTAATGCCGATTGCGGCCTCGCGGTTATCCTTCGCCCAGGCAGTGTTCAAGATGAGCGGTGTCTGAAGATAGTCCTCAGTATAGTCGCCGAGCACTTTCATACCGTCCCGCTGGGCCATGGAATCAAACGGAGCGATCAGAAGGGATGCTGCAACCTGCCCGTTCTGCATTGCCACGATGCGGTCGCGGGAGTTCGCCATGGCAACCAGCTGGGCGCCAGTACCGTCCGCGCCATTCTCATTCATCAGGTATCGCAGAAGATTTGCGGTTCCACCCTGCACGCCACCCGCCGTAACCGGCCGGCCATCGATGTCGGCAACCGTTTCCACGCCCTTACCACCAACGAAGCGCAGAATGGACTTACCCAGAACGGCACCGGAAATGATGATCGGCGCATTTTGATCAATCGCACGCATGGCAAGGTCCGCAACGGACACACCCGCTTCAACGCTGCCACTCGATACTGCCTGAAGAAGCGCAGGGCTGGTCGATGCAATGAGTTCCTGCACCTCGATGTTATGGGCGTCATAAAAGCCCTGATCCTTGGCGATGGCATGAAGCCAGAGAAGCGAGCTGGGGCCAAGCATGGCGACCCGCACCTGATGCTTTTCCTGGGCTATGGCTGCGGGTGAGGCGAACGCTATCGTGGCCGCAGCGAAACATGCAGTGATGAATTTGAAAGGTCTCATATTTGCTCCTGATCTGTCCGTTGCGTTGTCGCGAATTTTGCTTGTGGCTGACTATAATTGCCCTATTTGAACAATCAATCTCAATTGTCGTATTTTGTCAATTTTGTATATTTGCAAAATTTCTCATATGACTATATTGGCAGGCCGAAAGCCCGATCCGGATACAAAATGGCCAGTCAAAACAACCTCCTGAACATCCTTCAGCTGTTCGATGGCGATGGTGTGGTACTGACGGTGGAGGACATTGCTGCAGCGCTTGGCATGTCTGTACGCACCGCCTATCGCAACGTGCGCGAACTCAGTCAGGCCGAGTTTCTCGATCCGGTAACAGGTGCCGGCTACGCGCTCGGACCAGCCTTCATTCATTTCGATCGGCTCATCCGCCAGAGCGATCCGCTGATCCACATTGCGGACGGCCCGATGGCCGAATTGCTGCAACTGGCATCACAAGCCGCCAGCGTGATCATGTGCCGCCGGTTTCGAGATCGGATCATGAGCGTTCACAAGCGGGATGGCGACGCGCCCCACCTGCCTGTCAGCTATGAGCGAGGAGCGGCAATGTCGCTCTTCGTTGGAGCGCCCGCCAAGGCCATACTGGCCTTTCTCCCCGAACGCGCATTGAAGGCGCTTTACCTTCGCAACGAGGAAGAGCTTCGCCGAACCGGTGCTGCATCTTATGCGGAAATGCGCGAGACGTTGAAGGTGGTTCGCCGGCAGGGCTATTCTGTCACCTCATCGGAGGTGGGCTCCGGGCGCGTCGGCATTGCCGCCCCAATCATGCGCATGTCGGTTGTCGTCGCAAGCATCAGTCTGGTGACAGACGCAAAGCAGGTCGATCTGGAAAGCAGGCTGCCATCGCTCATCCAGGGCGTTGTGCGGACCGCTGCCAACATCTCGGACGAAATTGAGAAACACGACGCGCAGATCTCCCGCACATAACGCTCCCATTAAATGATAGGGCAGCTTTGCACAAAGCACGCAGATATGGTGCGAGGGGTGATGAAGCCCACGGAGTGCAATTGAGCAGACGAGTTCAGCATCCTGGAAAATGAAGTGGTGCCTAGGGACGGGATCGAACCGCCGACACTGCGATTTTCAGTCGCATGCTCTACCAACTGAGCTACCTAGGCCCGCTGCCTTGCATGTTGCGGTCAAATTCGCGAACCGGCATGCGGCAGGAGTGGTCGCCTTATAGGCAAGCGTTTTTTCCGTGTCCAGCCCTTCTTTTGCATCTGGTGAGAATATGGTTTGCCCGCACGGCTTGCGCTTACGGTCTGGCTATGTAATAGAGCCGCCGTTGGCAAAAACGCTGCGGTAGCTCAGTGGTAGAGCACTCCATTGGTAATGGAGAGGTCGAGAGTTCAATCCTCTCTCGCAGCACCAGCTAGAGCGCTGCTTTTGCTTGCGCTTCTCACTCCGATAGATGGCATATAACGGGCCGACATACGGAATTTGCGCACCTTTTTGCGCACATTCGAGAGCTATTTAGAATCAACCTCCCCTGTGTTGAATGCTCAATTCGGCCTCCGCCCACAAGAAACGCAAAAGCCGGAGTGATTCTTTCCGGCATTTTGCTAAAATTTATTTTTCTGCGGTGTCAGGCAGAGGCTGTTGTGCCTTTATACACCCGTATCCAATTCGTTTCATCCCAGCGCGGTGCGGCGAGCATCGGCTGCCGCTTTTCCTTCAGCATGCCTATGACGTTGCCTGTCTTGCTGTTGCGCAAATAGCAAAGGCAGCGAACCGAGGTCCGGCTGTGGCCGGGTCTAGGCCTGCCGCTGCCTTGCCGCCCGTGACCGACGGCGCAGCCCCGGCAAGCGAGCTAGCAGAGCGATTGTCAAAAGCTTTGCGAAGCCAGTTTGGAGAGTTCGCGCCATTCCCGCCCGCGCCCCAAACGCCGGGCTCTCCAAAGCCGATGTACATCGAGCCCGGTGACATGCACCCCGGGCAAGCCCCGAAGCCTGTCAGGCCCAGCCAACGCATGCGCGGCCCTGGAGCTACTGGCAAGCTGACGTCGGAATGTCAGCAGGCGCGAGTAGCTTGGCCCGGCCGCATTTGGTGTCTGTGTGCCAGTTCAGGCAGGTGCGCAGAATCAGAAGCTCTTTCTGCGCCGCTTATGGGTTAGGTTCGTCGTTCGCCAACAACTCTGCAATTTTCAACGCGGTTTTAAGTGACACAGTTTGGTACACTTTGATGAGCGCGAGGTGCCCGCTACCAGGGATGACCTTTAATTGAAACGGCGTCTGTCCTTTAAGCTCATTGTCAATGCCGTGTGCGGAGGTAGCTGTAGACATGAGCGCTTCCACCGTAACATCCAGAGCAGAAGCCAACATTTTTAAGGCCGACGCAGAAGGGAGCGCTGCCGCGCGCAGGTAAACTGAAATTCTATCCCGGCTCAAATTTGAACGTCGGGCCAATTCAGACTGCGACCAATTTTTCTCTCTCATTAGCTCCTTAAGCCGTTCGCTGAAAATCCGCTTTGCGCGCTGACGACCTAGAAGGTCTTCGGCTTTGTCTGCCGCCTTAAAGTCATCACCGCCCAAGCCATTAATATCTTTACCCACTATAATGTCTCCGTTTTTTTGAAATCTGTATGTCGTGCAATACGAAATGTTTGCATACCAGCGCCGATCTAGCAAATTTGTATTTTATTAACGACATGATGTCAACTAATGTCGACATACAGCCTGACGTAATATAACAGCCGTAATGTCAAAACACGAAGAAATATCTACATTTGATATCGTGTGAGAACACCCCCGCAATGGCCGAAAAAGTTTACGCCAAGCAACAGCCCGGCGCTCTTTTGGGACGTCGTAGAATCGATTTTCGAGGAGGTTGCGTGACTGAGCGAGGGGCGTTTCTTAAACGCGTGCGAGCAAATTGCGCGTCTTGTTTTGACCTGCAACGACCAACCGAAAGCATACAAAACCAAGCTGATTTAAGCGAAAAAACTACTATTTAACTAAATTAGTGCATAAAATTACATACATCAAATAATATTTTACCATGCAAAGTCCTTCTACTGGCATTGGCAAGGGTAATGAAAGTGGCGAGGTGTGGCCAGAGGTTTATGTTCGCTGTGGCTTGCACCGAATCCGCACAGCCATGATTCGTCGAAAGCAGACCGAAAATCGGCAGCGTCGAAAATAAAATATTTCACGCTCGCCCGGCTGTTGTTTTGACGAACCTGCGGGTCCCTCGTGTGACAATCCCGAAACGAATCGCCCGCCAAACCGTGGTGACATTAACCAATTGGTTCGGCTTGCCCGCTATTTTCACGACGACAGCAATCCACGCAGCTGAGAAGGTTTGAGTCATGAAAAAGCCGCGCCGGAAAACCACGCGCAAGAGCCCCGCCAAATCCAGCATTGGCATGGGCTGGTGGATAGCGGGTGTCGTTGCGATTGGCTGGATCGTGCATTCCAGCAACCCCACTTTGCTGGACAGTGCAATGCGCCAACTTAACTTTGCGCAGCAGCAAGCCAAACCCGCAGCTCCGTCAGCGCCACGAGTTGCAGCTCGTCAACCGGTCACAGCCACGCCAAACACGCAGACTCAGAGACAAGCTTCACTGACCACGCCCCGGCCGCAAACTGCGCCCGCCAAACCTGTAAAACAGCAAGCCGCTGCACCCGCCTCCGCCCCCGCATCACGCCTGCAACCCAAGCCCGCGCTGACGACAACGCGCGTGCAACTGCGCGCAGAGCCATCCACCACAGCGTCGATACGCACGACATTGGATGCCGGGCAGAAAGTGCGGGTGGTGGACAATAAGGGCGAGTGGCAGAGGGTGGACGCCGGAATTTTCACCGGTTGGGTGAAAGCTCAATATCTGCGTGACGAGACATTGGCGAAGGCTGTGAAACCGCCTGCCCCGGTTGCCACTGCTTCTCGGCAGAACAAGGCACCGCCGATTCCTCCCGCGCCGCTGGCAGGGACTGCTCAATAGACCGGTAAGTTCTACGCCGCCCGTTTGAAAATACCGCTCTGCCGGACTGCAGTGAAAACCGGTGCCAGCAGATACTGGACCACCGGTATTGTGGCCACGCCTGCAACAAGGCCGATAACTCCGGCTATTGCGGCTCCGCTTAACCAGCCAAGCACCGAACTGCCAACCGGCACGGCATGGCCGACAGTTTCGGACACACCTTCAATCCAGTGTGCGGGACCGGAAATCCCGTAGGCTTCCAGCCCGTGCAACAGAATTCCACCACCAACCCACAGCATGGCAGCGGTGCCAACAAATGCCAGAACTTTGAGAAGATAGGGCATACCGAGGACAAGGCCCCTGCCCATCGCCCGGATAGCCGCACCCACAACCGGCGTGCGGAGCTGGCTGGCTGCCATGGCCATACCGGCATCATCCGCCTTGACGATCAACGCCACGGCCCCATAAACGCCTGCGGTTACAAGAATACCCACCACGGCCAGAACCGTGGCCTGCATGGCAAAGCCACCAACGGTGATGGTTGCCAGGGTTAAGGCCATAATTTCCGCAGACAGAATAAAATCTGTGCGGATGGCGCTTTGCACTTTTTCCTCTTCCAGCGCGGCGGCATTCTGAGGCTGGGCGGCATGGTCGGTGCCATGTGAAGCGTCATGAGGCCAGACGACCTCCAGAACCTTTTCCGCTCCCTCATAGCAGAGGTACAATCCACCCAGCATGAGAAGTGGCGTAATGGACCACGCAGCGAAGGCGCTGAGCGCCAATGCCGCTGGAAGCAGAAACAGAAGTTTGTTGCGCAAAGAGCCAAGGGCGATGCGCCCTACGATCGGCAATTCCCGATCTGCAGCAAAACCGACGACATATCTTGGTGTAACCGCCGTGTCGTCAATAACGATGCCGGCGGCCTTCAACCCGGCTCGCGAAGATTGTGCCACCACATCATCCAGTGATGCGGCTGCGACCTTGGCTATGGCCGCAACGTCGTCCAGCAGCGCAATCAGACCTGTTGCCACCGCCCCCTCCTGCTAAATACTCGCCCGCCCCGATGGGCAGGCGAGTATTTGCGTTGTCACAAAATGACGTCAAACACGAGCACTATTTCCACGAATGGCTCGCGCCAGCGCAATCAATATGCAAGCTCCAACGAATCCGGCAACGAGGTAGCCAAGCCAGCCACCAAACGAAATGCCAAGAATGCCAAACAGGAAGCTGGCCACTGCCGCGCCAATGATGCCCAGAATGATGTTCATGAAAACGCCAGTGTCGCTTTTCATGAACATTGTGGCGAGCCAGCCTGCCAACCCACCGATAATAATTGCTGCAATCCAACCCACGCCGTCCATGCAAACCTCCATCAGATCAATCTACAAATGTGAAATTGCCTTCGAAGGAGTAACGTCAAGCTTCCGGGACTAATAAACTTGGTGCGCGCAACCAACAACTTGCGGTTGGAAGCCGTGAATTTCTGTGCCAAACCGTTAAACAGTCAGGAATTGCACAGAACGGGTGGACCTGTTGAATGAAAAACCTGTCGCGAAGTTCTCCGCAGTCTGAAGAGGCACCTCGCAATGCGTTGAAGCGCATCGGACTGGAACACCTGGACTGCGTTACCTACGCTATCGGTGATGTTCATGGTTGTTTTGATGAACTGCGCGCACTGGAGCAACAGATCATCATCGACGCAGCCAATTTTCCCGGCGACAAGCTGATCATCATGCTGGGTGATTACGTTGACAGAGGCCCTGCGTCTTCCGGTGTCATTGATCATTTGATGCAGCCACCGCCACAGGGCTTTGTCAGGTTCTGCCTTGCTGGCAACCATGAACTGATGATGCTGGATTATCTGGAAGGGCGGGTCAGGCTGGCCGAGTGGCTGGGCTATGGCGGAGCGCAAACTCTGGCATCCTACGGAGTGGACGTGAGCCAGTACGATCAGACCGCGGCCGGGCAGGAAGCGCTGAACGTGCTTGTGCGCAAGAATATCCCACTCGCGCATCTGCAATTTCTGAAATCATTGGCAGTGTTTATTGAAGCCCCGGGATATTTGTTCGTGCATGCCGGACTTATGCCAAACATTCCGCTTGAAAAACAGGGCGACACGCTTCTGACAACAATCCGCTCGGAATTTTACTCGCAATCGCACCTGCTCGACCGGCTCGTTGTGCATGGGCACACTCCGGTGGAACAGCCAATCTATGAAGCGAACAGGGTCAATCTTGACACCGGGGCGTGCCTGACAGGGAGGCTGACCGGTATGCGGATCTGGCACCACACGGGCAGGTTTCTGTCGAACCGCCCGGGTGGTCTTGTCCGCCCGGCCCTGGTGGCCAGTGAACAGCAGAGTTAGAGCATTGCGGATGATCGATAGATCTGGCGCAACGCTTCAGTTTTTGCGCGTGCTTTCAATTGCGCTGAAAGCAAATCCCACTCCGTGGAAAAATGCCGGATAGGCGGCCTCCCGTGCTGCGCTGGCAGGGCTGTCCACGGTATCATGATCACCTTGGTTGATTTCAATCTGGGGTTTACTGACAAGACGAGTCTTCAAGACCTTATCCTCTCCGTTGCAACCTGCCAGACGCAATCGCGTCTTATGCAGATACCTCTTGCCCATCACTTACAGGCAACTAATGACTGATCGTCACGGCGAAACTGTCACGGCGAACTGGCTGGAAGATTGGTCGGATTCAAACGATTTGCAACCCTTAAACGCATAAAAAACAATTAAAGATGGTGGGCAGCAATTTCTGCTCGTCATTTAATCGCAGTATAAAATTTCATCATGACCGGTGACTTTTGACGGTTTCCATTGCCTGATTGTATCATTGGGCCAAGACGTTTTGACGTTACAGCCATGCATGTGCCAGTGAAGTTAGATGTGGATACGCTCGCTTGAATTTGCCGACCCGTTTGAGGCCGCACGCAGACTGCAACCCCTTGGCGGAGTTGCATTTCTGGACAGTGCCCTTGGCGATTCAAAACAGTCACTCTACAGCTTCGTAGCGGCGGCGCCTTTCGCTGAATTCGAGGCACGACCGGGCGAAGGAGATCTGAATGCCCTACGGGCTTTGCTCGCACGGTACAGAATTGCTCCTGAGCCGGATATGCCACCCTTTATCGGCGGTGCGATCGGGTATTTTGCCTATGATTTCGGCCAGACTCTTGAGCGGCTGGACCGGCCGCAAGACTGGCACAATGCTGCACGCCTCGCTTATCTGGCGCTCTACGACACCGTGCTCGCCATCAACCTGCACAGTAACAAATGTTTCCTGATCAGTACCGGATTTTCGGAAACGCTGGACAATTCCTCGCCGCTGCGTGACCGCAAGGCACAAGCAGAAAAACGGCTGGAACTGTTTGAAACAGCATTGGCCCGTGCACCGCGGGCTTTGGCTGAAAATCCGCTTGTCACCAGTTTCAAATCAGATTTTACGCCTCAGACCTATGCCGCCTCTATTGAACGGGTGCAGAACTACATTCGTGCCGGCGATATTTATCAGGCCAACATCGCCCAGTGCTTTGAGGCAGATTTGCCTTCGGATTTCGACGCCATGGCATTCTATGCGCGGTTGCGGCAAACCAACCCCGCGCCATTTGCCGCCTATCTGGAAACACCCGGCCAAATCATTGCGTCATCCTCGCCTGAGCGGTTCATCAGACTTCAGGGCCGAAACGTGGAAACCCGTCCGATCAAAGGCACGGCACGGCGGGAAAAAGACCCGGTGCGCGATGCACAAACTGCCGCGGCGTTGCAGGCATCGGTCAAGGACCGGGCCGAGAACATCATGATTGTCGATCTTCTGCGCAATGACCTTTCACGCGTCTGCACCCCGGAATCGGTCAATGTTTCAGTATTGTGCGGGCTGGAAACCTACGCATCGGTGCACCACCTCGTTTCGGCCGTAACGGGAGAATTGCGGACAGGATATGATGCGCTTGATCTGGTGGCGGCAACCTTTCCCGGCGGATCGATCACCGGCGCACCGAAAATTCGCGCCATGGACATCATCACTGAAATCGAGAACCGCCTGCGCGGGGTCTATTGCGGGGCAATCGGCTATATCGGCTTCGATGGGGCGATGGATCTGAATATTGCGATACGCACTGTCAGCATTGCGCAGAACCGGGCCAGTTTTTCGGCCGGCGGCGGAATCACCATTCTATCTGATGCCGCCGGGGAATATGATGAAAGCTTCGCCAAGGCAGCGCGTCTGCTGCAAGCCTTTGCGGGAGCAGACACATGATTCTCATCATCGATAATTATGACAGCTTCGTTTTCAATATCGCGCGATACTTTGAACGGCTTGGCCAGACGGTGCAGGTTGTGCGCAATGATGATGTGTCGGCAGAATCACTGATGGCCGACATGCCAGAGGCGCTGGTTGTCTCTCCCGGCCCATGCAGCCCGCTTGAGGCTGGCGCGTCACTGCCGATTGTTCAGGCACTTTCCGGCAAGCTGCCGATACTGGGTGTTTGTCTCGGACATCAGGTCATCGGTGCCGCCTTCGGCGGCGAGGTTACCCGTGCTCACCGCCCGTTGCATGGCCAGGCTTCCGTGCTGGAACATACGGGGGAAGGCTTGTTTGCCGGTTTACCGCACCCGGCAACGGGCGGGCGATACCATTCGCTGATCGTGCGTGAAACGCCGGCCATGTTGAGCCAGTTGCGAATCGACGCCAGATCTGCGGAGGGCGAGATCATGGCGCTGAGCCATCGGCAGCACCCGACATATGGAATTCAATTTCATCCGGAATCGGTGCTGACTCCGGATGGCTTGCGGATCATCGAAAATTTTCTATCGGTTGTCAGCGCTGTGCACCTACGGCAACCAGCCATTCCGGCTTGAACCAACGGTCTGCTGGTCCGTCATAGGGCATCCTGTTGATGTCCCAGTGTCTTACAAAGGGTGCATAAACATCCCAGACAGCGGGTCCGCCTCCAACATAGACCACCCTGTCGGCAAATCGCGCCAGAATGTTTTGCGGGTCGTCAGATCTGCGAATCTCGACAATGGTTCTGGTGCGGCGCACAAAATCCGGGAATGATGCGGTGGTTTTCGGACCGGCAATCAACACATGGCCCTGAGTGATCTCAAAAAAGCGCTCTACATCCTCCACAAATGCACGCTCGCGGGCACCTTCCCAGGGCAATTGACCATCCAGCCCTAGTTGCCCGCTCTGCCCTATGGCGCAAATAACCCTGACATCAGCCATTGCCTGCCTCTTTTTTTCTGATCTAACCGCTCTAGCTCAACAAGAGCGCAAAGCGGCCCAAGCTTTGCCTTGATACGCATCTAACGCAACAACCATATTGAAGACGCTTCTGCGCAAATGGTTCAGAAGTCGTTCATCGATAATGCTGTAAACAGACATCATCGCCCAATGCGGCGCTGGTAAATTTGGTTTTTTTGCGTATGCTCACAAAGCGCACAGGCCCTGAAAAGAAGATTTCCGAACCGGTGAACTTTTTCCACGCTCCCACAAGGCGAAGCGCCTTGAAATATGCCCTTGCTGGCGTTCTTTCCACGCTGCTGTCCCGCAGTGCTTTCGCACAGGACGCAGAGCCCGCGCCGGTGCCCGCTGCGCCGGCTGAAGTGCCTGCGGCAGAGGCCGTTGCGCGAGAGGCTGCAACCGTGGTGGATCTGAACAATTTCAGCTTCGATGCACTTTCTGCTGCAATGCGGAATCGGGCTGCCCAGCCCTATTCGCCGCCGCCAAGTGACCTGCCGCCCCCCATTCAGGGACTGGATTATGATTCCTATCGGCGCATTCTGTACCGGCGGGACAGAACAGTCTGGCTGAACGATCCGTTCAATTTTCACATGCAGGCCTATTTCCCTGGCTTTTTGTACAAGGCTACGACTCGCGTTCATATTGGTGATGGCACCCGCTTCTCACTCTACCCGTTTTCAGGTGCTGATTTTGAGTTTCTCGCACCGCTGGATGCCAACCAGTTCAACGAATTGCCTTTGCCCGGCGTGGCAGGCTTCAGATTGAATTATCCGCTGGATCTTCCAGACAGGTTCGACGAGCTGGTGTCCTTTCTGGGCGCCAGCTATTTCCGCGCTTTGGGCATGGGCAACCGCTATGGCCTTTCCGCCCGCGGTCTTGCGCTGAACACGGCCACCAGCGTGGCAGAAGAATTCCCGCGGTTTTCGGCTTTTTATATCGTGCAGCCCAAACCGGGCGAAGAATCAATTCGCATTTATGCCGAACTGGACAGCCCCAGCCTGACGGGTGCCTACGCATTTGATATCCGCCCCGGCGCAGAAACCGTGATCGACGTGACGAAGCGGTTGTATTTCCGCCAGCCGGTAGAGCGCCTGGGCGTTGCACCTCTCACGTCGATGTATTTCTTCGGCGAGAATGATCATCCGGAGCGGGAGGATTTCCGACCCGAGGTGCATGACAGTGACGGCCTGTTCATTGAGCGGGTGAACGGTGAGAAGCTTTGGCGACCGCTGAAGAACCCGACAGAGCTGGCCTTGAGTTATTTTGGCGAATCCTCACCCAAAAGCTTCGGGCTATTGCAGCGGGACCGCGATTTTGACCACTATCAGGATGTGGAAGCCCGTTACGAGGTGCGCCCGTCTCTGATCGTTGAGCCGTTGGGTGACTGGGGACGCGGGGTCGTGCAACTGGTCGAAATTCCAACCGAATCCGAAATCAATGATAATATTGTGGCCTTCTGGGTACCGGAAGAACGACCTGAAGCCGGCAGCGAATACGAATTTCGCTATCGGATGCGCTGGGGTACACTTGACGAGAAACGCAGCGATCTGGCAGTGATCACGGGCAGCTTCGCCGGACTGGGTGGCAACGCCGCACAGACCGGGGATGTCAACACACGACGTTTCGAAATCAATTTCGAAGGCGGCACGGCTGCCAACATGCCGGGTGGAACGGTGGTTGAACCGCTGGTGGATGTGGCGCAGAATGCCAGAGTTGAGCATATCGGGGTAAGCCGGCTACCATCCGGGGGCTGGCGGCTTTCTATCGAGTTGGAAAAGCTTGACTCCGCGCCAGTTGAATTGCGAGCGAAACTTTCGGTTGCCGGGCGCGTTGTCAGCGAAACATGGCTTTATCAATGGATCGGCCAATGACCGCACTCATGGATATTCGCATGGATCAACTGACAGCCGCCGCTTTGCCGGCAGGCGAGCTTGTGGGGCGACCTGACCTTACGGAACAGCAGGTTCTGCAGGCCATTGCGGAACGGCTGGCTTTTGAAGGCCGCCATGGGCCAGAGCCTGCCGTCGTGCTTCTGGCGGCCCGGATAGGCAAACGCAAAGCGCTGGCATTCCTGCGCAAGCTGGTTCTGCCGCCACGCGTTGCCACGCTGGAAATGCCCGAGAGGCCAATCATGCGTTCACACTACAGCGCCGTCTCGCATTCGCATCTGCACGAAACTCCGGCAAACTGACTGGACTTAAAACATTGGTCGTCATTGGAAGATTTGTCTTCGCGCTTGCCGCGTTTGTGCTTGCTGTATTGGCCGGTGTGCTGTTTGCCACGGTCATTACGGCCAATGGTGCCACGTGGCTGCATTTCGTTCAGATTGGCTTGTTGATCGTCTGCTGCGTCTGGCTGGCCTGGGGTTTCAATACTGCAGTAGCCGGTATTTTCTTTTCCAGAGCGCATAAGCGCCGCCGCGCCGGTGTTTTGCCTGCGGTTTCGCGCAACCGCACTGCAATTTTAATGCCGGTCTATAATGAAGATGCTGGTGCGGTCATGGCGCGTGTTGCCGCCATGCTTGAAGGGTTGCGCCGCATACGCAGACTGGCTGGATTTGACTTCTTTGTCCTGTCCGATTCCACCCGCGCCGACTGCGTGGATGAAGAACGTCGTACGGTTTTTGAAGTTGCGGGGGCCTTGGAAACTGGCACCCACCTCTATTACCGCCACCGGGAAAAGAACACCAACCGCAAAGCAGGCAATGTTGCAGAGTTTGTGACGCAGCAAGGTGGTGCCTACGAATATATGCTGGTGCTGGATGCAGACAGCCTGATGCGGCCTGAAACCATGGTGGAAATGGTTGCGCGGATGGATGACGACCAGGAGCTGGCCTTGCTGCAGACCCAGCCGTTGATCATCAACCGAAGCACGATTTTTGGACGAGCGCTGCAATTCTCCGCTGCGTTGTATTCGCCGTTTTTCTCGCGCGGGATCGCCGCTTTACAGGGGCGCGAGGGACCGTTCTGGGGTCACAACGCGATCATCCGCATCAGGGCTTTTGCCCAGAGCTGCGGGCTGCCGCATTTGCCGGGTGTACCGCCCTTCGGCGGGCATATTTTAAGCCACGATTTCGTTGAAGCAGCTTTGCTGGCGCGTGAAGGCTGGAAAGTGCGTGTGGAGCCCGATCTTGAGGGCTCGTTTGAAGAAGCCCCGTCCAATCTGATCGAATATGCCAAGCGCGACCGGCGCTGGTGTCAGGGCAATCTGCAGCACGGTTTGCTGATTGGCGCGCCCCGGCTGTCGTTCTGGAGCCGGGTTGCCATGATTTGCGGCATTATGGCTTATGCCGCCTCGCCCATCTGGCTCATGTTTCTGATTGTTTCCATGCTGGATCCAATTCTGGCCACTGCCCCCAACTACTTCCCGACAGACAGCCTGTTCCCGGTGTTTCCACGTCCGGAAACCGGCAAGGCGCTGCTGTTGCTGCTTGGCATTTTCACATTGCTGCTTCTTCCCAAAACACTGATAGCGTTTCGCACAGCCCTGTCGCACCGGGCAAAACGCTTTGGCGGTGGCATTGCAGTGCTGATGGGTGCAACCTGCGAACTGATCCTGACCAGCGCCCTTGCGCCGATTATGATGCTGTTTCAATCAAAAGCCGTTGCCGAAATTTTGATGGCGCGTGATAGTGGCTGGCCTTCCACCGATCGTGATGACGAGGGATTGCCTCTCAGCACCGCATTTGCGGCAAGCTGGTGGATGGTCATTGCCGGGGCGGTTCTCCTGTCCACCACCTTCATTTACGCCACCAACCTGTTTCTGTGGATGCTGCCAATCGGGCTTCCGCTTGTGGTATCGCCCTTTTTCATTTCGCTGACCGGCAATCCGGCTCTGGGTCGAATTGCCCAACGTCTGTCGATCTTTGCGACACCGTTTGAAATTGCTCCCGAACCCGTGATCCTGGCGTCCTATGCATGGCGCGACAGGCTTGCCCGTTCGGCCAGCACCCTATCTTCACTGCGAAGGGACTCGCAGCCGGGACCAACACTCACGGTAGCCCAAGGTTAAAGGGCTGGAGACAATGAGCATTTCTGAAAAAGCATTTCTCCGGCCGGAGAGGGATTACCGCGTTGATTTTTTCCGGGGCATAGCTCTGGTCATGATCTTCGTAAACCACATTCCCGGCATTATGTGGGAGCATTTCACCAGCCGCAATTTTGGCTTTTCCGACTCAGCCGAAGGGTTTGTGTTTCTGGCCGGCCTGGCCAGCGCCTTTGCCTATGGCCGGCTGTATCTGGAAGGTTCGCCACTGGTTGCCTCACTGAAGGCCGCACGGCGTTCCGGCGTTTTGTATCTGGTGCACATCGCCCTGACGATGTCGGTCATTTCGCTGTTCATCTGGTTTGCGATGGCGCGCGGCAATGGCGAAATCCTTCGGCAGATCGGGCTTGGCACCTTGTTGACCCAACCTCTTGATGCTTTGTATGGCGTGGCCACACTGGGCAATCAGCTTGGTTACCTGAACATTTTGCCGCTCTACAGTGCGTTGCTGCTCCTGCTTCCCGTCATGCTGTTCTGCATCCGGCTGATCGGGCTGAAGGGGTTTCTGGCAGCTTCCGTGGCTGTTTGGCTTGCGGCCGGAATGTTGCGATTGAACATTCCAAACTATCCAAATGCCGGTGGCTGGTTTTTCAACCCGTTCTCATGGCAGTTGATTTTTGCCATGGGGTTGTATTGCGGCTTTGAGAAACTGCGCGGGCGCGCTGCTGTTGCCTATTCGCCCAAGCTCTATGCGGTAGCCGTTGCCTGGTTGTTGTTTTCCTGGGCGTTCATCGCTTTCCGCTGGTGGTATCTGGAGCGGATGATACCCTTGCCATCGCTGTTTGTTGGCTTCGATAAAACCTTTGCTTCGGTGCCACGTCTGCTGCACCTTGCGGCACTGGTCTATGTCCTGGCGTATGCGCCCTCGTTCACGGCAATTTCCAGGGTCGGCAGAGACAATCCGTTGACGATGCTGGGGCGCCATTCACTTCCAGTGTTCGCCGTTGGCACATTTCTGTCGCTGTGGGCGCAGGCTTTGCGCTTCGGGCATGACACGACCATAGCCTACGATACGATTCTGGTTGCAGCCGGACTTTCCATACAGTTTGGTCTGGCCCGGTACCTGGACTGGTGGGGGCAGGTTTCCAAGCCAGCACCGCGCCGCGTGGCATCCACCAAGCCGGCCAAAGCCGAAGCGGCGGATGCTGCACAGCCTTTGCCAAAGGTGTTATAAAGCACTGTCCCTCGTTGAAGCGATTTCGCTGCAACGGGGGAATGCGCCCTGAATTGAAATTATCTGAGGAACCTGAAGTTCATGGTGCGTGATTCCAACCATCCGTTTTTCCGGCCCCTCTGGCGGCGAGTTGCTGTCATTGCTTTCTGCGTTGCGTGGGCCGGTTTCGAGTGGTGGAATGATCAGATGCTCTGGGCGGCAATTATGCTGGCTATCACCGCCTACGGCATCTTCACTCTGTTCATCAATTACAAGGCGCCGGAGTGAGCTCCGTTCGGCTTGCCGCCTGGCGCATCCCGGTCTGAAACACCGGCCTGCGAGAATGTGGCCATGTCATTGTGGCAGGCGACGGCAGCCTTGACGATGCTGGCGGCAAGTGCAGCGCCCGTGCCTTCACCAAGGCGCATTCCCAGTGCCAGCAATGGCACCTTGCCCATCATCTGCAATGCTTTCTGGTGCCCCGGCTCGGCGGATACATGGCCAAACAGGCAATGGTCCAGCGTTTCCGGCGCCAGCTTGAACAAAACCGCGGCAGCGGCAGTGGCCACATAACCATCGATGATCACCGGTACCCGCTGCAAGCGGGCGGCCATGATGGCACCGGCCATGGCTGCGATTTCCCGTCCACCCAGACGGCGGAGAACTTCCAGCGGATCGTTCAGATTGCCAGCATGCAGTGCAAGTGCCTGACGGACCACGTCAATCTTGTGCTCCAGCCTGTCGCTGCGCTGCCCACTGCCAGGGCCAACCCATTCACGCACATCGCCGCCGAACAGGGCAGCAAACAAGGCAGCAGCCACAGTGGTGTTGCCGATGCCCATTTCCCCCAGGCACAACAGGTCCGGCTCTCCAGCCAGACACTCCATGCCAAAGGCCATAGTGGCCGCACAGTCCCGCTCGGAGAGGGCCGCTTCCTCGGAAATATCGGCAGTGGGGAAATCCAATGCCAGGTCAAACACCTTCAACCCAAGATCGAAGGTCGCGCAGATCTGGTTGATGGCAGCGCCACCGGCAGCAAAATTTTCCACCATCTGCTGGGTAACGGCAGATGGGTATGGTGAAACGCCCTTGGCGGCGACCCCGTGATTGGCCGCAAAAATTGCCACAACCGGGCGATTGACCGTCGGTGCACGCCCCTGCCATGCAGCCATCCACTCGGCGATTTCCTCCAGCCGGCCCAGCGCCCCGGAAGGTTTGGTCAATTGTTCCTGCCGATGGCGCGCATCATGGCGGGCGCGCATATCCGGGCCGGGCATCTGGCCAATCAGTGCGCGAATATCATCAAAAGGCAGGCCGGTGGCAGACATCTATCATTTTCCGATCGCAGGCTGGATTGGGCCCTGTGTAAGAAATCAACGACCGGTGTGCAATGCCATGCTTCAAACGCCATTGCGGCTTCACATGGGAAAATACGCGCCAACTCATTGTTTTGCCGATTTGTCTTGCCGTTGAAACAATTCCGTTTCCATTGGAAATGTTTTAGACGCAGAAGGCTTCTCTTGGATCGGTTCCGTCATGTCCCCTGAACTCATTATTGTTCTGATTATTCTGGTTGCCTTTGTTGCCGGCTTTATTGACGCCATCGCAGGGGGTGGCGGACTGATTGTCATTCCGGCGCTGCTGCTCGGCGGAATTGATCCGCTGACGGCGCTCGGAACCAATAAACTGCAGGCATTGTTCGGCTCGGGGTCAGCAACATTATCCTATGCCCGCAAGGGCCTGATTGATGTGCGCAGTTTGCTGCCAGCCGTTGCGCTGTCTTTTGCAGGTGCCTGCCTTGGCGCATTGCTGGCCACGGTTCTGCCGCCGCATCTTCTGGGAATGGTTCTGCCCTTCCTGCTCATTGGCATTGCCATTTATTTCGCATTGCAGCCGCGACTTTCCGATGCAGACCGTGAAAGACGCATATCTCCACTGACCTTCACTCTGTTCGTTGCACCGTTGATCGGCGCTTATGACGGGCTGTTTGGACCGGGAACCGGCTCGTTTTTCATGATCGCCTTTGTGGCTCTGGCCGGATATGGCGTGTTGAAAGCAACGGCGCATACAAAGCTGTTGAATTTCGCTTCCAATTGCGGCGGCTTCCTGATTTTTGCCGCTTCAGGCTCCATTCACTGGCAGCTTGGTCTGGCCATGGGCGTGGCGCAGTTTCTGGGAGCGCGTTTGGGTGCCGCCTCTGCCATGCGCTTCGGCTCCAGCCTTATTCGTCCTCTTCTTGTCACTGTTTGCATTGCCATGGCCATTCGTCTGCTGACGAGTTGACGCGTGACAGACATGTTTCGTAACGCGAATTTGCCTTTTCAACTTCTGGAATTGCTCTAACTTACCGCGCAGGCAACCACGGAGACTGTGCGCATGGCTTCTGGATCAGCGGGTTGGCTGGACTCCCCGGCAAAATATGGCCGGGTCAGCCGATTTTTCCACTGGGCTATGGCGGCTTTGTTGCTTTGGCAATTCACCAGTGCAATCCTGCGCGTGGTGGCAAAAGACACTGCAGTTGCAGGGTTTTTCTGGTCAACACATTTCAGCGTTGGTTTTTCAATTTTCGTGCTGGTCTGGCTGCGCGGTATCTGGGGGCTTTACAACTATGCCTCAGGCCATCGCCCGTCCTATGCCGGCATACACTTTGGCAGGCTGGCGGTGCTCGGCCACCTTGTTCTCTATGCATTGATGGCAATGATTCCCACCATGGCCATTGTGCGTGCCTATGGCAGCGGGCGAGGCTTCACCCCGTTCGGCATCGAAATTTTTGCAGCAACAGGTGAGCGGATCCCCGCTCTCATGGCACCTGCAAATGCGGCCCATGGCCTGCTTGGCTGGCTGTTGCTAGTGCTGATCGTCGGCCACATCATGATGTCGGTCTTGCACCGGGTGGTGTGGAAAGAGGATATTCTGAGCCGAATGTCTGCTCGATAAAACCTGCCATGAAATTGCCGTTATAAAGCATTCTTGCATAATTTATCGGAATGCGGCGGAGCTCGAATTGCATGTCACTCAGTGGTTTTCAGAAAATGCGGCGTCTCGTTCTGGCGCTGATCATTTCCCTTGCCTTTCTGACCCTGCTGTTCGTTGCTTCCGCCGGCAGCAGTGAAATGCATGAAGGCGTTGAAGTTGCTGGCCTGATCCTCATCGGCGCGGGCATTATCGGGCGCTTGTGGTGCACGGCGTATATTGGCGGGCGCAAGGCCGCGGAAATTGTCGAAACCGGGCCATATGCCATGACCCGTAATCCGCTCTACTTCTTTTCTTCCATTGCCGCTGCCGGAGTGGGCGCGCAAACGGGCAGCATTCTGCTGGCGCTGGTGTTTGGCATTGGCTGCATGCTGGCCTTCCATTTCGTCATTCTGCGGGAGGAAACGTTTCTGCGCGGCCAATTCAATGCGGCTTATGAAGAGTACTGCCGCAGAGTTCCCAGGTTCTTCCCGTCCATCGGCTTGTTTCAGACACCGGAAACCGTGGCCATTCGCCCGGACCGCCTTTATCTGACATTGAAAGACGGCCTGATGTTCCTTGCGGCTATCCCGGCGTTTGAAGCTATTGAATATTTTCAGACAACTGGAATTCTCACTCCCGTCCTGCATCTTTATTGATGCTTGCTGCCACGCATGAAGGCGTGGAATTTTTCAGCCCAGTCCTTATGCCAGCGCGACAGTGGTGGGCGATTCTCAATCACATCCTGCGCCGCCCACAGGATGCGCTTTTCATCCATTTCCCGGGTCACCTCGCCATCGGGGCAGAGAATGTAAAAATCTCCGGCAGTCAGCCTTGTCAACATATAGTCCACAGTCTGATCTGCGGTCCAGGCTCCAGCGGGCAATTCGGTTCGGCCACGAGCTGTCAGCCCGGTGAACACAAAACCGGGAATCAGCAGTGCCGCTCGCACCTGACCACCCTCCCTTTCGCGCAGTTCATATTCCAGCGCTTCGGTGAATGCCTTCACTCCTGCTTTGGAAACATTGTAGGCCGGGTCACCGGGAGGCGTCGTTATACCCTGTTTTGAACCGGTGTTGATGATGAGCCCCGGCTGGCCGTGCGCCAGCATGGCAGGGCCAAAAATGCGCGTGCCGTTGATAATGCCGCCAAGATTGATGGATAGAACTGCATCCCACTCAACCTCTTCACCAAAGATCGACGAACCCGGCTGGATCCCGGCATTGTTCATGAGCACATGCACATGGCCAAGTTGTGTGGCAATGTGGCGAGCCGTCTTTTCCAGCCCTACCCTGTCGGTCACATCACACGCAGCGGCAATCAGCTTCTGGCCGTCGTCTGCCACCCCTTCCAGTTCCTTGAGCGCCTGCTCCAGCGAACCGATGTCACGGTCGACAATTGCAACGTTCAATCCAAGGCGAAGCAACTTCCTTGCAGCGGCAAGACCGATGCCGGATGCGCCACCCATGATGACAGCATTGTGCAGCGGGGCAATAGCAGGGTGATGCATGGGTTACCTCATCAAAATTGCAGTTCACAGTCATGACTGGATTCAGTTTCAACAGTTTATCCACAAACTGTCCACAAGAGCGAATGGCTGCCCGTCACAGCGGGAATGCCAGCGGCCGCTGACCATTTCCCGGCAGAACCGCCATGCTGATCCCATATATGCTTTGCAATTGCTCCGGCGTCATAATGGCAGATGGCGGCCCCGATGCGATGATGCCACCTGTGTGCAGGGCGATAATCTCATCGCAAAAGCGCGACGCCATATTGATATCGTGCAAAACCACCACCACTGCCAGCCCCCGCTGATCACACAAATGGCGGATCAACGTCATGACCTCGATCTGGTGGGCAACATCCAGTGCCGATATCGGCTCATCCAGCAACAGGCACGATGCATCCTGCGCCACAAGCATGGCGAGCCACACCCGCTGGCGCTCACCCCCGGACAATGTATCCACAAGGCGCCCTGATAATTGCGCTGTACCGGTCAGTTCCAGCGCTTCAGCAACCTTGGCATGGTCAGTTGTGCCAAACCGCCCAAGCGCTCCGTGCCAGGGGTATCGACCCAGCGCCACAAGTTCCTGCACAAGCATGCCATGTGCCGGTGGCGTGATTTGCGGAAGATAGGCAACCTTGCGGGCAAATGCCCGTGGACCACACGCCGTCAACGGTGCATCGGCAAAGCGAATGTCGCCGCTTGTTGGAAGCAATTGCCGGGCCAGCAGCTTCAGCAGGGTGGACTTGCCTGACCCATTGTGCCCGATCAAACCCGTGACCCGACCCGCAAAAACCTGCATATCAATCGGGCCAATCAGCCGCCTTTCAGCATAGGCATATTCCACCGATTGCAGGTCAAAAGCTGCAATGGGAGATTTCAGACGTGCATCTGGTGATTTCGCGGAAGATCGACGCTGGCTCATTTCGTGCCAGTCGTAGCACCGCACTAGCCACCATGCAATTTCAGCGGCGGTCCATGCGTGGGCGACATCAGATCTGCGGCAATAGCCACAGAGCCACGCACCGGGCCAAGCACCCGCCATTGGTGCTGCCGTTGCAGCGCGTCGTAAGCCGCGATGGCAAATTGCCCCTGAATCAACAGATCGCGCTTGCGTGCCCGCCCGATCGTGCCAACCACCCCGGCCTGCGCCAATGAAACCAGCCGCCCCTTATGCTTGTAACGGAAGGGTTCCACCAGCTTGCCATTCAAGTGTCTGATCAGACTATCTGCCAGATAGTGCGCCTGCTGGCTGGCCGCCTGGGCAGTCGGTGGCAAAGGCTTTTCAGCACCCGCCGGAACAAAGCTTGCGGAATCGCCAATAACAAAAACTCTGTCGGAAATGGTCGAGCGCAGAAAGGCATCCACCTTAATGCGGCCGCTGCCATCACACTCAAAATCACCCAGCGTTTTCAGCACCGGATTGCCCACCAGCCCTGCCGCCCATACCGCGATGTCGAACGGCCATTTTTCGCCAGTGGCAGTTTTAATCTCGTCCGACTGCATTTCAGATATACGGGCATCCGTAACCACTTTGATGTCCAGCAGGGCCAGCCTCTGCACCAGCTCCCGCCGCAGGCTTTCCTCTGCTCCCGGCATGATCTCCGGTGCAGCTTCCAGCACGGTGATGTTCAGCAGCTTTTGCTCAGGTTTGTCATCATGCGCAAACGCCCGCTCGGAATGGCGCAGATGCGCCGCCAGTTCCGTGCCGGTGGCGCCCGAACCAATGATCACCACATCCGCCGGAACGCCAGTCGCCCGGGCTCGGATCATCTCGGCAATGAAATGCTGGCGGAAATATTCTGCATCCGGCTGGCCATCCAGCCGGATGGCATTTTCAGCAACACCCGGCGTATTGAAATCCGGGGTCACGCCACCAAGCGCTACCACGCAATAGTCATAGGGCAAGGTGCGCTCACCCGCCAGAACCTCGCCCTGCTCATTGTTTTTCGATGGTCCGCGAATTGCATCCAGCCGCACAAGACGGTCTTGCGTATCAATACCGATGACCTCACCCTGTTCAAAGTGGAAGCCTCGCAACTGACCCAGAATGTAAAAGGAAATTTCGGACAGCGATGACGATACGGTGCCCGCCGCGAATTCATGCAGACGGGGCTTCCAGAGGTGCGAACTCACCATATCCACCAGAGTGACATGCAGATCCTTGCGGCCGGCCAGCAGTGCGGCCAGTTCCAATCCACCAGCCCCGCCACCCAATATGACAATGCGCGTTTTCTGCTGCAAAGACCTCACCCCGATCTGGTTACTGAATCTCCACCGCAATAGTTGAAACAGGCGGCGCCTTGCTAATCAACCCGCTTGCCGCCAGAAAGGATCCAAATCGTTGATAGCGATGCGTGTCCAGCGCCCGTGGCCGCTTGGCAAAACGCGGCAGAGTGTCAATCCAGGCTTGTCTGTTCAGCGCGTTGTCCAGATCGGGATGGGCGGCAATGAACAGTTTCCAGCTCTCCTCCGGGTGATTTGTCAGATACAAGGTTGCCTGCTCCACCACATCCATAAACCGAGACAGCCGGATATCCTCCACCAGCTCGGGTCGGGTGATGAAGATCAGCTCGTCATAAGCGGGAACGCCGTGTTCTTCCGGATAAAAGGCGGTGACCTCCTGCCCTTCCAGCCGCAACTGGGTCATTTCGAAGTTGCGAAAGCCGCCAATGGTCGCATCCACCCGGTCGCTCAACAGCGCGGGTGATAATGCGAAGTTGACATTGACCAGATCGACATCTTCCAGCTTCAGACCGGCGGTTGCCAGCATCTGTCCCAGAATTGCACTTTCCATGCCGGAAACGGAGTAACCGACTGAGCGGCCTTTCAAATCCTCAAGACCCTTGATTGGCCCATCTGCCTTGACAATCACACTGTTCAACGGGGTTTCAACCAAAGTTGCAAACCGTGTGACCGGCACGCCTGCCTCAAAGTCCAGATAGAGGTTGGGCTGGTAGTGAATGCCAATTTCCGCCTGCCCTGCGGCTACCAGACGGGGTACAACGGACGGGTCAGCCGGCGGGATCAGCGTGACCTCAAGGCCCGCTTCCGCAAACATGCCCAGTTGTTCCGCCACCACCAGCGGGGCATGGTCGGGATTGACGAACCATTCCAGCAGAACAGTCAGCTTGTCCGCCGCTTGCGCAGCGCTTCCTGCGGTCAGTGCGGCAGAAAGCACCGCAGCACGCAAAATCAGTTTCAACATCTAAAGTCCCCTCGGTGATATCTGGAAAAAGCCGTCATTGATTGGTGGCCCAGGGCACCATTCGCGGCCCCAAACCGTTGATCAGATGGAAAAGCGCGACGCTCAGAATCGCCAGAATAGTCATGGCGGCAAACACCACATCGGTTTGCATTCGGGCATTGGCCTGAACCATGACAAAACCCAACCCGGCGGCAGAGCCCACCCACTCGCCCACCACCGCGCCCAACGGTGCCAGTGGTGCGGCAACGCGCAAGCCTGACAAGAGGCTCGGCATGGCCAGAGGCAACCGCACATGGAACAGGGTCTGCCAGTGCGTGGCCTGCGTCAGCGCAGTGGCATCCAGCAATTCCGGGTCGGTGCGCCGCAAGCCATCGGCAAACGATGAGGTAACGGGGAAGAAAATGATCAGCATCGCCATGATGACCTTGGACGCCATGCCAAAGCCAAACCACACCACCAGCAACGGCGCGATGACAAAAACCGGCAGTGCCTGAAACAGCAGCAGAACTGGCCAGACATACTGTCCAAGCCGAGGGATGGCTGCCATTGCAATGGCAGCCAGCGCGCCAAGCCCCGCGCCCAACACGAAGCCCAGCACAATTTCACTTACGGTGATCAGACTATGAGAAAGAAAAAAACCCGGCTGGCGAACCAATGCCGACAGCACCTGGCTAGGCGATGGCAAAATATAATGCGGCGGCTGAAACAGCCATATTGCCAATTGCCAGAGCACCAGCAAGACGGCAAGCGCGCGAACCAGCGGCCATAGTCTGGAAACAAGGCTGAGCGGATATTGACCCCGCATTGCCGTAGTTTGTGCCATTCAAGCCCCGCTTCCAGCGGGGAATGCATGGGATAAGAGCGATGCTTGCCAGATCCCAAGCGACTCCCTCCGCCAGCATGATCTGGTTCAGGTTCAAAGGGTGCTTCTCAGCCCGCATCAGCGGACGCCCCTGTCTCTTGCCTGGTTGTCTAGCAGACTATCCGCAGCCTGTCATCCAGCGGCAGCTTAATGCACGTCCTGTGGAAATGATGATGCTTGAACAGAAGGGTAATTCGACAAAACAAAGATTTAGAGCAGTTCAGGAGATCGAAGAAGCACGAACTGCTCGAAGGGTTCACATCAGCCCATATACCAGCCATGGCTGGGTATCATTGACTGGCCAGTCAATGCATTGGAGCGGAAGCCGGCCAGGAACACCGCAATGTCGGCCACATCCTCAACCGTGGTGAATTCCTTGTCCACTGTGCGTCCCAGCATGACATTTTCCACCACTTCCCACTCTGAAATGTTCAAAGTGCGGGCTTGTTCGGGGATCTGCTTTTCCACCAATGCTGTGCGCACAAAACCGGGGCATATGATGTTGGACCGAACCCCATGCGGCCCGCCTTCACGCGCCATCACGCGGCACAGACCGAGAATGCCGTGCTTGGCTGCCACATAGGCACTTTTCAAAGGCGAAGGTTCATGGCTGTGCACGGAGCCCATGTAAATCAAGGAGCCGGATTTCTGCGGATACATGTGCTTCACACATGCTTTGGTCAGCAGAAAGCTGCCACCCAGGTGAATATCCACCACCTTGCGGAATTCTTCATAGGGGAAATCCTCTACCGGATGCACAATCTGGATGCCGGCATTGGCCACCATTGTGTCCAGTCGCCCAAACCGTTCAACGATTTTTTCCACCCCGGCATTCACCGCATCCTCGCTGGTCACATCCATGGCCAGCGCCAAAGCCGCGCCGCCGGCGGCCTCAATCTCCCGCACAGCGTCTTCTGCCGCCGCAAGGTTGATATCGGCGATGGCCACCTGCGCGCCTTCAGCAGCAAAGCTCAGGGCAATTCTGCGGCCAATGCCAGATCCCGCACCCGTGATAATTGCAACATTGCCCTGAAGCTGAGACATGCCGGCGACCCCCGATTCAATTCAACGCACTCAGGCGTCCTTGCTGCTATCGTCTGCGGTGCCTTGCGATGGGTCAAACGGAGCCTTGGGGCCGCCGCGTGCAACACCCACCATTGCCGGGCGCAAAACCCGCTCACCAATGGCGTAGCCATCCTGCACAACTTCCATCACCGTCCCATTGGGAACTTCGGTGTTTTCCATTTCGAACATGGCCTGATGAAAATTCGGGTCAAACCGGGTGCCCTTTGGCTCCAGTTTGCGCACTCCGTGCCGCTCCAGTGTGGAAAGCATGCTTCGGCTGGTCATATCCACCCCTTCGACAAGGGATTTCAAACCCGGATTGGCCTCGTCCTGCGCATCCGCCGGAATGGCCTGCAGTGCGCGGGCAAGATTGTCTGCCACGGCCAGCATGTCGCGCGCAAATGACGCTACGGCAAACTGCCTTGCATCCTTCACCTCGCGCTCTGTGCGACGACGCAGATTTTCCATATCCGCGGCAAGCCGTAACAATCGGTCTTTGACATCGGCATTCTCGACTTCAAGCTCGGCGATGCGCTGTGCATCGGCTGCCGCAGCAGTCTCATTCCACGTCGATGAGGCATGCTCTCCGCCACCCGTCGTGTTGTCGGGGTTTTGTTCGGCGCTCTCATCGGGGCGTTGGCCGGCTTCGCTGTTTGTCATCTCGTCAGCCTCTCCTTTGCGTCACTCCCCGGCTGGCGGGGCCTTATCAATTTATCCGTTGCCGCATATCGAATGCCCGGCAAACAAAATCAAGGGCGGCGTGCGCCGCCACCCGGACTCAACAGCCGGGAAACAAGCCGTGCCGTATAATCCACCATAGGCACAATACGCCGATAATTCAGCCTTGTCGGGCCGATGACACCGACGGCGCCAATAACCCGCTCTTCCCCATCCTTGTAAGGTGCAATCACCAGTGAAGACCCGGAAAGGGAAAACAGCTTGTTCTCAGAGCCGATGAAAATGCGCACGCCATCGCCGGTTTCCGCCAGATCCAGCAATTCAATGATCGAGCTTTTGGCTTCCAGATCGTTGAACAAATGTCGCAATCTTTCCAGGTCACCAGAAGCGGAGATATTTTCAATCAGATTGGCGCGCCCTCGCACAATCAGGCGCGATGGCTGGTCAGCGCTGGCACCGGACCAGACAGCCAGCCCCGCCTCTACCAGTTCCTGGGAAAGCCGGTCCAGCTCGCTGGCCGTTTCCGTGCGCAGGGTGTCCACCCGCATGCGCGCTTCGCCCAGTGTCCGGCCGACAATATTGGCGTTGAGGAAATTGGCCGCCTCTACCAGCTGCGAGGATGTAACGCCCGGCGGCAGGGCAATGACCCGGTTTTCAACGTCGCCATTTTCACCCACCAGAACAGCCAGCGCCCGCTGCGGGTCCAGCCGTACAAAGTCAACATGCTTCAACCGAAGATCGTGCTTGGCTGTCAGCACCAGCCCCGCCCCTCGCGAAAGGCCGGATAAAAGCTGGCTGGCCTCTGTCAGAAGGGTTTCCACCGAGCGGGTTTCGCCAATTGCGCGCACCCGATCCTCAATTTCGCCGCGCTCGGTTTCCGGCATATCGCCAACTTCCAGAAACGCATCGACAAAAAATCGCAGGCCAAGCTCCGTTGGCACCCGACCGGCACTGACATGCGGGGCATAAATCAGGCCCAGCGTTTCCAGATCGCTCATGACATTGCGCACAGAGGCCGGTGACAGGCTTTGCGCCAGAAGGCGGGAAAGATGACGCGAGCCCACCGGCTCGCCTATGTCGAGATAATTATCGACAATAAGACGGAAAATATCGCGCGCGCGCTGGTCCAGCGGCACGGGCAAGTCCGTTAGCAGCGAATCTGGTCTTGTGTCTGACGGTTTGTATTTCATGGTTCCAACGCTTCACAATATAAGCGTGGTGTAGACGCATGCCAAACGAAAGCACGGCATTTGGCAAATAATTTTGAAAAAACCCGTCTCACTTGCTATGGCAACCGTGAACCAGCTCATCCCTGCCATTCGGCGGGTGAGCAATTTGCATCTAGTCAGGATATTCTCATGCGGCCTTCCAAACGCGCTGCCAACCAAATGCGCGCCGTTTCCCTTGAACGCGGTTTTTCACGCCATGCTGAAGGCTCCTGCCTTGTGCGGTTTGGTGAAACCCACGTTCTCTGCACCGCCAGCCTGGAAGAGCGCGTGCCCGGCTGGCTGAAAAACACTGGCAAAGGCTGGGTCACCGCAGAATATGGCATGCTGCCGCGCGCCACAGGCGACCGGATGCGCCGCGAGGCCGCTGCCGGCAAGCAGTCGGGCCGCACGCAGGAAATTCAGCGCCTGATCGGCCGCTCTCTGCGCGCTATTGTAAACCTGACCGCGCTGGGCGAACGCCAGATCACCGTGGATTGTGATGTGATTCAGGCCGATGGCGGCACACGCACCGCCGCCATTACCGGCGCTTTTGTTGCCTTGTCGGACTGCCTGAGCTGGATGGAAGAGCGCGGAATGGTCAAGCGCAATGATGTGCTGAAAGACCATGTCGCCGCCATTTCCTGCGGCATTTACAATGGTGTGCCGGTTCTGGACCTGGACTATCCGGAAGATTCGTCAGCTGATACCGACGCCAATTTTGTGATGACAGGGCGCGGCGGAATCGTTGAAATTCAGGGCACTGCCGAGGGTGAACCTTTCAGCGAAGCTGACTTGCAGAGCCTGATGACGCTGGCCAAGGCAGGCATTGGCGAGTTGGTAGAAAAACAGAAGGCGGCTTTGGCCGGCTGAGCCCATGAGCACAAGAACCCTTTCCCCGCAGGATGGCCCGCTTGTTGTGGCCAGCCACAACAAAGGCAAGATCCGCGAGATCATCGAATTGCTGGAGCCATTCGGTTTCAACATTGTCTCGGCTGCGGACAAAGCGCTGCCGGAACCGGAAGAAACCGGCCTGACCTTTGAGGAAAATGCCCGGCTGAAGGCGCTGGCAGCAGCAAGGGCAACGGGCCTTGTTGCTTTGTCTGACGACAGCGGAATTGCGGTTGATGCGCTGGATGGCCAGCCCGGCATCTATTCTGCACGCTGGGGCGGACCTGGCGGCGATTTTGCCATGGCCATGCAGAAGGTGGAAGACCGCTTGCGGGAATTGGATGCCACCACGCCAGAGCAAAGGCGCGGGCGCTTTGTTGCGGTATTGTGCCTGGCATGGCCGGACGGTGAAACGCGGGAATTTCGCGGCGAGGTGGAGGGTGAGATTGTCTGGCCTCCGCGCGGCGATGTGGGCTTTGGCTATGATCCGTTTTTTCTGCCTGACGGGCATGAGCGAACCTTCGGCGAAATGCCTTCGACTGAAAAGCATGGCTGGCATCCGGGGCAGAAGGATGCATTGTCGCACCGCGCCCGGGCTTTTCAGCTTTTCGCCCGCGAGATTTTGGGTACAGATTGATGGCGGTGCGCCCACCCGCGCCAGCAGGCGGGCGCATTTTTACGCCGGGGCCGGATGATCCCGGCTTCGGTATTTATGTGCACTGGCCTTTTTGCGCTGCAAAATGCCCCTATTGCGATTTCAACAGCCATGTTCGGCATGTGGCGATTGACCAGCAGCGATACGCGGCCGCGTTCAAGGCAGAGCTTGCGCATATGGCGCAACGCTCTTCCAGCAGTCGGGTAACATCGGTTTTTCTGGGCGGCGGCACACCATCCTTGATGGAGCCGGCCACGGTCGAAGCCATTCTTTCTGCCATTTCCCAATTTTGGACTATCGAGGACGGCGCGGAAATCACGCTGGAGGCCAATCCTACCAGTGTCGAGGCAGAGAGGTTTCGCGGGTACCGGGCGGCGGGCGTCAACCGGGTTTCGCTGGGTGTGCAGGCACTGAACAACCCCGATCTGAAGCGGCTGGGCCGTATGCATGATGTGGCGCAAGCTCTGCAGGCCATTGAACTGGCGCGAGATATTTTTCCGCGATTGTCCTTTGACCTGATTTACGCGCGCCCGGACCAGAGGCCGGACGACTGGGCACTTGAATTGAACCGCGCCATCGATCTGGCAGCCGACCATTTGTCGCTTTATCAGTTGACCATAGAGGAAGGCACGCCGTTTTATTCCCTGCACCGCGCGGGAAAACTGATTGTGCCGGACGGCGAAACCTCGGCCGAACTGTATGAGTTAACAGGAAATATTACGGCAGAGCGTGGGCTTCCGGCCTATGAAATTTCCAACCATTCGGTGCCAGGGGCGGAATCGCGTCACAACCTGACCTATTGGCGCTACGGGCTGTATGCCGGGGTTGGGCCAGGGGCGCACGGGCGGTTGCCCGGTGCCGGTGGTCGACGCCATGCCACGGCCAATGAACGCCATCCGGAAAGCTGGCTGGCCATGGTGGAAAATGCCGGCAGTGGCTGTGTGGTGGACGAGCCGTTGAGCGACCATGATCAGGCAGAGGAAATGCTGCTTATGGGCCTCCGTTTAAAGGAAGGCATTGATGTCCAACGCTGGTCCGAGCTTTCCGGACGAGATTTCGAACCCGAGACGGAGAGTATGCTGGCTGGCCTTGGCATGATCGAGCGCGTCGGCAATCGGCGGCTGCGCGCCACACCCGCGGGCATGCTTGTGCTGGATACCGTGCTTGCCCATCTGGCTTGACGGTCCTTTTGCGGTATAAGTTGCGGCCAAAGCACTTTCCGTTGAAACGGTAGAGTTTCAACGGCAGGACAATGCTCTGAACAAAGAAGCAGAACCATGTCGGACCGTACCTACACAATTCGCGACAGCGTGTTTGCTGCGCCCAAGCCCGAACCCGGTCTGTATCTGGTTGCTACGCCGATCGGCAATCTCTCCGACATCAGCTTGCGCGCGCTGGAAATTATTGCCGGTGCAGATCGGCTGGCTTGTGAAGACACCCGGGTGACCGTCCGGCTGCTTTCCCGCTATGGCATCAGCCGGCCAATGCTCGCTTATCATGAACACAATGCCGAAGATTCCGGCGCGGCCTTGTTGACAGAACTGGAAGCAGGGCAATCTGTTGCCATTGTGTCCGATGCCGGCACGCCGCTGGTTTCAGATCCCGGCTTTTCCCTCAGCCGGGAGGCCATTGCCCGCGGCATTCCAGTCTATCCGATACCCGGCGCATCCGCCCCCATCGCTGCGCTTCTTGCCAGCGGCTTGCCGTCAGATTCGTTTTTCTTTGCCGGCTTTCCACCGCAGAAGCAGCAGGCGCGCCGCGCTCGTTTTGAAGAGCTGGCGCGTGTTCCCGGCACGCTGATGTTTTTCGAAGCGCCACACCGCATTGCCGAAAGCCTTGACGATATGGCGCTGGTGTTTGGCCCGCGTCCCGCGGCTGTCTGTCGGGAACTGACCAAGCTTTACGAAACGATATACCGAGGCACTCTGCCGGAGTTGAAAGCAGAATTTGCGGCAATGGAGCGGGTGCGCGGCGAAATTGTGGTATGCGTCGCCCCGCCGCAGGCGGAAGAAGCCGCCACATCTGAAGATGCCGATACCATTCTGCTTGGCCTGATGCGGGAGATGAAGCCCGCAAAGGCAGCACAGGAAGCGGTGAAACTGACCGGTCTTTCCCGCCGCGAGCTTTATCAACGCGCCATGGCCCTGAAAGGCGGCACAGCTTGACCATCCGTCAACAGCAGCTTCGGCGGCTGGCGCAGCAGAACGGGCACCGGGCAGAAAAGCTGGCCGCTCTGGTCCTGCGTCTTAAAGGCTATAGAATATTGCATCGGCGCTATCGCACCAGGCTTGGCGAGGTCGATTTGATTGCGCGGCGTGGCAAGCTGATTGCGATTGTCGAGGTGAAAGCCCGCCCTACCCTGCAACAGGCAGTGGATGCCGTGACGCCCGCTGCATGGCGTCGCATTTCCAATTCTGCCGACCTTTGGCTGATGGGCTGCCGCGATGCAGCACAGGTATCGCTGCGTTTTGATATTGTTGCAGTTTGTCCGCGGCGGTGGCCTGTTCATATTTCCGGTGCGTGGCAGCCGGTTTGAATTGCGCTTGTGCAGCAAATCCCGCAAAAGTGTCAAACGATCCAGAGCAAGGTAAGCGTCATGACGTTGAAAGTTGCGGTCCAGATGGACCATGTTTCATCCATCACCATTAAGGGCGATTCAACCTTTGCCCTGTGTATGGAGGCGCAGCAACGCGGCCACACGCTTTTCCACTATACACCGGACCGTTTGTCGATGCGCGACGGGCTGGTCACTGCTCGCTTGGAAACCATGAAGCTGGCGGACGAGGTGGGCCGGCATTTCGAGCTTGGCGAACCCGTGCGCACCAATCTGGCCGAGATGGATGTTGTACTGCTGCGGCAGGATCCGCCTTTTGACATGAATTACATAACCTCAACCCATATTCTGGAGCGTCTGCACCCCAATACGCTGGTGGCCAATGATCCGGCCTGGGTTCGAAATATGCCGGAAAAAATCTTCGTAACCGAATTCATTGATCTGATGCCGGAAACCCTGATTACCAAGGATCCACAGGAAGTGGCGGCGTTTCGCGCCGAATTCGGCGAGATTGTCATGAAGCCGCTTTACGGCAATGGCGGTGCAGGCGTGTTTCACCTGACACGGGATGACCGCAATCTCTCATCCTTCATGGAAACATTTGCTCTGTTGTTTCGCGAGCCCTTTATCGTTCAGAAATATCTGCCGGAGGTTCGCAAGGGCGACAAGCGCATCATTCTGATTGATGGTGAACCCGTTGGCGCGATCAACCGTGTTCCTTCTGAAACGGATGCTCGCTCCAACATGCATGTCGGCGGCAGAGCAGACCCAAGCGAGTTGACAGATCGTGATCTGGAAATCTGCGCTCGCATTGGCCCCGCCCTGAAAGAACGCGGACAGATTTTTGTCGGCATTGATGTGATCGGCAATTATCTGACTGAAATCAACGTCACATCACCGACCGGCATCCGGGAGGTCAAGCGGTTTGGCGGGGCTGATATTGCCGCGCTTTTCTGGGATGCAGTTGAAGCCAAACGCTCTGCCTGACTGAGCGCCCAGGATGTCATGGGCTCTGATATATCGAATGACTTTGACCTAATTGATCTTGCGGCGGGCAAGCGTTATGCGCGAAGCTTCTTCGGCCAGTTTCAAATAGAAACTGCCCGCCGTATCAAAAAACTCCCCCAGCTCGGCCATTGACCCGTTCCACTCGCCAAGAGTGCGTTTGACCATTTCACAGTGTCTGCTGGCCTGACCAGCCAGGCTGGTCATTTCACTGTCAATTTCACTATCATTCCGCTCGCCAGCCATGTGCTTCATCCGCCAAGAACACCGTCATAACTACTGTAAGTAGTTTTTTGACCGCTCTGCCACCCTCTGCAACACCGACCCGAATCAGCCCGTGTGCCATTTTCATCGTCAATGTGATTGACTGGCGAACAATCCGCAAGGGTTTATACTCAATAAGACCCAAGTGATTTTTTGCAAAATTCCATAGATACTGATGTTCTCAAGAAATATAAATTCAGTATAGGTTTCAATTTCAACACAGATGCTTTGAATGAGAATATATCCGGTAGATATTTCACGTTTCGGACTTTCAAAAATACAATACCTGTTTTTCCAAGTATAATTTTCAGGAGTTTATTTATTGGCATAAATCATTGTTTTCAATGCAGAATTCTGAATTTTTCTGATCAAAAATATACAAAATAAAATTCATCAGACGGCAAACAGACGCCATGATCACAATTTATAGTTGTGTAGTTCCAGGTTTTTGAACTCCGGCCAGTGTATTGAATGCCAGCAAATCCAGCACTCTAAAGGTTGAATTAGGCAGAGTGCTTGACCGCGCGAACAATTCCTTTAGTCATTCAAATGAATTTTGCAGAAATGAGTTTGTATGATCACTCGGGTTCGGACAGTGGCCTTTCAGGGTGTTGAGGCCATTGCAGTTGATGTTGAAGTCATGATCGCGCCCGGCAGGGTCGGGGTGCAGATTGTCGGGCTTGCCGACAAAGCGGTTACCGAAAGTCGTGAGCGGGTGCAGGCTGCTCTGCATGCATCCGGGCTGGCGATGCCGCCCAAACGGGTCACCATCAATCTGGCGCCAGCGGATTTGCCCAAAGAAGGCAGCCACTATGATCTGCCCATCGCACTTGGTTTGATGGCAGCGCTCGGGGCAATTCCCAAAGAGGCATTGGTGGGCAATGTCGTGCTGGGTGAATTGTCGCTGGACGGCAGCGTCATGCCGGTCAGCGGGGTTCTGTCTGCTGCGATGGCTGCCAATGCCAATTCCGAAGGCCTTGTCTGCCCGCATGCCTGCGGCGCGGAAGCAGCCTGGGCCAGCATCGATATGCCAATTGTTGCGGCGAAAAACCTGATTCAACTGGCCAATCATTTTCGAGGTACGCAAATTCTGGCACGGCCGGAACCTGCCATGCGCAAGCAGATTGAGACTTTGCCTGACCTTGCCGATATCAAGGGGCAAAGCAGCGCCAAGCGAGCATTGGAAATTGCCGCGTCCGGCGGGCACAATCTTCTGTTCTGCGGGCCACCGGGTTCGGGGAAATCCATGCTGGCGCAGCGCCTCCCCTCCATCATGCCGCCGCTTGAGCCGAAAGAACTGCTGGAAGTTTCCATGGTTTCCTCCATTGCCGGGGAACTGGCAGATGGTTGTCTTTCTGACCGCAGGCCGTTTCGCGCGCCGCATCACTCTGCATCCATGGCAGCCATGATCGGCGGCGGCCAGCGCGCCCGCCCGGGCGAGGTGTCACTGGCCCATCACGGCGTTCTGTTTCTCGACGAATTCCCCGAGTTTTCGCCCGCAGTGCTGGATTCCCTGCGCCAGCCACTGGAAAATGGTGAAGCGGTGATTGCCAGGGTCAATCATCGCGTCAGCTATCCGGCAAAATTTCAGTTGATAGCCGCCATGAACCCTTGTCGCTGCGGCATGGCGGGAGAGCCGGGGCACAGCTGTGCGCGTGGCCCACGCTGCCAGACGGATTATCAGGCAAGAATCTCCGGACCATTGCTGGACCGTATAGATATTCGAATGGATGTCCCCGCAGTATCGGCCAGCGACCTTATCCGCCATGAAGCTGCAGAACCTTCATCCACAGTTGCCGCTCGCGTGCTGCAGGCCCGTCAGCTACAGGCCCAGCGCTACAATGCGCTGGGTATGCCTGCGGGATATTTGAACGCTCATTGCGCGGCATCATTGATTGAAAAGGTGGCGGCCCCTGATCAGGCCGGAAGCCGCCTCTTGCAGGAAGCAGCGGAAAAACTGCGCTTTTCCGCCAGAGCTTATCATCGCATTCTGAAGGTTGCTCGCACTCTTGCCGATCTGGCTGGAGACGACCTGGTGGGCCGCATCCATCTGGCAGAAGCCATTTCCTATCGCGCCAGCCCGGAACGTGCCAGCTAAAGCAGCGCCTTCACGGCTGGCAGTTCTGTCAGCAACGTAGCCGGGCGCGGGCCTATCTGCTGGATGATGTGGGCCGCAGCAGAAGCACCCAGCGCTGCGCTGGTGGCATGGTCGCGTCCGCTGGTGTAGCCGCGCAAAAAGCCGGCGGCAAACAGGTCGCCAGCGCCTGTTGTATCCACCACCCGTGCCACAGGCTCAGCCGCATAAGCGGTCTGGCCAGCTTTTTCCACCACCACGCAGCCCTGCGCACCACGCGTTACCACGGCCAGTTTGGCAACATCCTGCTGAAGCCGCAGCAGTGCCTGCGAGAAATCCTCGGTCTCATAAAGTGCCAGTGCCTCTGCTTCATTGGCAAAAACAATGTCCACCGTTCCAGACTGCATCAGACCCAGAAACTCGTTGCGATAGCGGTTGACGCAAAAGGCATCTGAAAGCGTCATCGCCATTTCGCGCCCATGGGCGTGGGCAATGTCGGCAGATTTGACGATGGCCTCCTTGGCCAGTGGCGGATCCCACAAATATCCCTCGAAATATGAAACCTGCGCGCCGGCAACCAGCTCCGGCTCAATATCTTCCGGGCGCAGTTCCACGCAGGCTCCCAGGTAGGTGGACATCGAACGCTCACCATCAGGCGTCACGAATATCATGCATCGTGCGGTCGGCGGATCACCGATAAGCTGCGACGTGGCAAAAAACACTCCAAGCGAGCGAATGTCATGGATGAAGATTTCACCCAGCGTATCGCCCGAAACCTTGCCGATGAATGCGCCTTTGCCGCCAAGCGCCACCAGACCGGCAACCGTGTTGGCCGCGCTGCCGCCAGACGTTTCAATAGCTGGCCCCATATTGGCGTAAAGCTGCAGGGCCCGCTCTGCGTCAACAAGCGTCATTGCGCCTTTCTGCACATTCAGCGCCTTCAAGGTGGCATCATCGGTTCGGGCAATAATATCGACAATAGCATTGCCAATGGTCAGAACGTCGAATTTCGGCATAGGGGCCTCAGCGCAGATTCATGTCAGGCTGTTCCTTAGAGCATTTCCTGTTGAAACGGAATCGTTTCAACCGCAGCACAATGCGGCGGCAAAGCATCGAGTTGGAACGCTGCAGGTGATCGAAAGATCGGCGGAAACGCCTTGATCCGGCCATGCCGTAAACGCGAGTGGTTGCAGAAGAACCCGGCCTGTCTTAAATCCGGTTGACCGCAGTTATCCGGGGCTTGGATCATGATTTTCTCATCTGCCAGTCTGGCGCTTCGCGATATTTTCTCGCCGCCATTTCGCTCTGCACTGTGGAAGGTTCTGGGCCTGACCGCGATATGCCTCGTGGCGCTCTGGTTTGCTGTGCGCTGGCTGTTTGAAATTCTGGTTATTCCATTTTTTGCCGGTTTTGCGCCGGACATGCCGTCTTGGGTCGACAATGCAGGCACGTTTGCCGGCTTTGCCGCCAGCATTGCCCTGGCGTTTTTACTGGCATTTCTGATCGCGCCAGTCAGCGCCATCATCGCCGGGCTGTTTCTCGATGATGTGGCAGAAACGGTCGAGGTCAAGGACTATCCCCAACACGCACCCGGGCGTGCTCTGCCTTTCTGGCAAAGCACGGTCCTTTCGATTAAATTCTTCGGCATCGTTGTTCTGGGCAATCTGATCGCCTTTGCCCTGCTCTGGCTGCCCCTTGTCAATATCGTCGCGTTTTTCATCGTCAACGGCTATCTTCTTGGGCGGGAGTATTTTCAGTTTGCTTCGCTGCGCTTTCGCACCATTGACGAAGCCGCCGCACTTCGCGACCGGCATGGCGCGCGCATTTTCATGTCCGGGTTGCTGATCGCGGCGTTTCTGGCAATTCCGGTCCTCAATCTTTTAACGCCGCTGTTTGCCGCCGCCATGATGGTGCATCTGCATCAGAAAATATCCATCAAGGAAGGTGGCCTCGCCATTGTGAGGCCAGACAGCACTTCCCGTTAAATTCTCATCCTTCCTTCACCAGGGACAGCGCAACGAGAAATGTGTCAGAGCACTGCCCCGCCAAATGCGGTAACCGGCGGGCGCGCCTGCTCACCCGCGCCGCGCACTTCCAGCGGCACCAGTGGGGCGGGAACATTTGTGGTTTTCTCATCCGCCTTGCACAGGTCGGCAATAATGCAGGCCGCGCAATCCGGCTTGCGCGCCTTGCACACATAGCGCCCATGCAGAATCAGCCAGTGATGGGCATGCCGCAGATAGCCATCGGGAATGATGCGCAGAAAATTACGCTCGACCTCTTCCGGCGTTTTGCCGGGGGCAATTTTCAGTCGATTGCCAATGCGAAATATATGCGTGTCCACCGCCAGCGTTTCTTTTCCAAAAGCGGTGTTCAAAACGACATTGGCGGTTTTCCGCCCGACGCCGGGTAGCGCTTCAAGCGCTTCACGACTGTCTGGCACAACGCCCCCATAGTGCTCGACCAGCCTTTCTGCCAGCAAAGCGACGTTTTTCGCCTTGTTGCGAAACAGTCCAATGGTGCGAATTTCTTCGCGAATGGCGTCTTCGCCCAAAGCCACCATTGCGCTGGCAGTGCTGGCCTTGGCAAACAGGCCGCGTGTGGCGCGGTTAACGCCCATATCCGTTGCCTGTGCGGAAAGCACCACCGCGACCAGCAGAGTGAATGCATCGGAATGTTCCAGTTCCGGCTGCGGCTCAGGCCTCTGCACGGCAAAGCGCCGGAATATCTCCGTTACCTCAGCCGTCGTGTATGGAATTCGAACAGCTTTCCCGGATTTTGCCGTTGTGCTGACGGGCTTGGATTTTTGACGCATTGCCGCCATCTTATATCCTGTCTGCTGCCACTGCCCGAAAGAGTCGCGCCATGCACCCTGAGGAAGAGCCAAACATCAACGAGCAACTCCTGTTTCGTGCTTTGCTGACGCCCTATCGCTCGCTCGGCAAACTCGGCTTTACCCTTATGATGCTGACCTTCGGTTTTGTCAGCCTTGTAACAGGGCTTGTGTTTCTCTCACACGGGGCGTGGCCGGTTTTCGGCTATTTCGGGCTGGACGTCCTTCTGCTCTGGCTGGCCTTTCGTTACAACAACCGCGCAGCGCTGGCGAGCGAAGAGGTCAGCATTTCACGCACGCTGCTGTTGATTCGCAAAACCTCTCCACGCGGCAAGGTGCAGGAAATCACTTACAACCCGTTCTGGACACGGTTCGACGTGCGCCGCCACCATGAATATGGCGTTACGCATATGGCAGTCTCCGGCAGTGGCAACACCACCGAAATTGGCGCTTTTCTAAACCCGGAAGACCGGGAAACCTTTGCTACCGAATTTGGCCGGGCCCTTGCCACAACCAAACTCGGTTGAAGCAAGTGCCATTTGGCCAGAACTGGTTCGACGGCAACGAACAGACTTACACCGTTACAGGAAATCCAAAGATCAATTGCAACGGTGCAAGTGCGTTCAGGCCTCCAGAACGTCTTTGGATGCCACGGTGGAATCGGCATTCAGGCGGTAGACAATCGGTACGCCGGTAGCAATTTCCGCAGCCACTATCTCTTCCGGCGAAAGCCCTTCGAGCGCCATGACCAGCGCGCGTAGCGAGTTGCCATGCGCCGCCACGATAACCGTGCCGCCCGCCAGCACTTTGGGCTGAATGGTATGAATGTAATAAGGCCAGACACGTGCGCCGGTGTCTTTCAGACTTTCACCACCTGGCGGCGGCACGTCATAGGACCTACGCCAGATGTGCACCTGGTCTTCACCCCATTTTTCGCGTGCATCATCCTTGTTCAAACCGGAAAGCTCGCCATAGTCGCGCTCGTTCAGCGCTTCATTGCGAATGGTTTCCAACCCGCTCTGGCCCTGCGTCTCCAGCAGAAGCTGAAGCGTGCGCTGCGCGCGGGAAAGATTGCTGGTGAAGGCAATGTCGAAATGCAGCCCGGCAGCCTTCAAACGCTCCCCCGCTGCACCAGCTTCCTCCACACCCTTGTCTGTCAGGTCCGGATCGCGCCAGCCGGTAAACAGGTTTTTCAAATTCCAGTCACTCTGGCCATGCCGAACCAGAACAAGAGTTCTGCTCATATGTCTTCCCTTCTCCTCACAGTCCCAAAACATCGCGCATGGAATAATAGCCGGCGGACTGATCCTTGGCCCACAAGGCAGCTTTCACTGCGCCACGGGCATAGATGCTGCGGTCATCTGCACGATGCGTCAGTTCAACCCGCTCGCCCTCGCCGGCATAAACCACGGTGTGATCGCCAATTACCGAGCCGCCGCGCAGGGTGGCAAAGCCGATGGTGCCGGTGCTGCGCGGGCCTGTGTGCCCATCGCGCACGCGCACGCTGGCTGAGGGCAGGTCAACCTCACGCCCGGCAGCCGCCGCCTCGCCCAGAAGCAGTGCCGTGCCGGATGGCGCGTCCACCTTGTGGCGGTGGTGCATTTCCACCACCTCAATATCGAAGTTTTCCGCTGACAGCGCCTTTGCCGCGCGTTCAACCAGCAGAGCCAGCAAATTGACACCCAGGCTCATATTGCCGGATTTGACAATTCTGGCGCCCGCTTCTCCACACCGGGCAATTTCGGCTTCCTCTTGCGCAGAAAAACCTGTGGTACCGACGATATGCACCAGACCATGTTCCCGCGCATGTTCAGCCACGGCAACGCTGTTTGCCGGTGCGGTAAAGTCCAGAATGCCATCTGCATCCACCAGAAACGGTGTCAGATCATCGGTCACGTCAACGCCGATTGTGCCAACACCGGCAACCTCACCGGCATCCCGCCCGAGAATGGGTGAACCAGCCCGCTCAATCGCTGCGCAAAGCGTTGCGCCGGGCGTCTGTTCGATCACCCGAACCAGATTTTGGCCCATACGCCCCGCTGCGCCCAGAACAATGAGTTTCATCCGCCGTCTCCCAACACGAGAGCCTGTCAGCTTGTCTTTCGACGACCTGACAGGCTCTTACTCTATGTTTCATCGCATTGTCCTGCCGTTGAAACCATTTCAGTTCAACGGGAAATGCTCACATGCCAAGCGGGCATCACCCCGCCAGATCAATTTCAGGAACCTGCTGCCCCGACGCTTGCAGATTGTGAAACCTCGCATACAACCCACCGGCGCGACCAACAAGATCGGCATGTGAGCCACTTTCGGCAATTGTGCCGTTCTCCACCACCAATATCTGATCGGCACCGACAATGGTCGACAGTCTGTGCGCCACGACCAGCACGGTCTTTTCCTTCATGATTTCGGTCAGGGCTTTTTGAACCAGCGTTTCAGAGCGGGTGTCCAGCGCCGAGGTCGCTTCATCCAGCAGCAGAACCGGCGCGCCACGCACCAGCGCGCGGGCAATGGAAAGACGCTGCCTTTGCCCGCCGGAAAGCGTCATGCCATTTTCACCGACCGGAGTGTCATAGCCGAGCGGCTGCGCCAGAATAAACTCTTCCGCCTGAGCCAGCCGCGCTGCCGCCTCAATTTCGGCATCTGTGGCATCCATTCGCCCATAGCGAAGATTTTCACGGATTGTGCCTTCAAAAAGGGTCGGCTGTTGCGGCACATAGGCCACCTGCTGGCGCAGGGAGGCTTTTGTAACCCCGGCAATATTCTGACCGTCGATCAGAATGTTGCCTAAATCAGGTTCATAAAACCGCTCTATCAGCGCTATCAGCGTGGATTTTCCACCGCCCGACGCGCCGATGATGGCCGTTGTGCGCCCGGCATTGGCAGTAAAGCTGATATTTTTCAGAACGGCTTCACCCGGATGATAGCCAAAGCTGACATTTTCAAACCGGATCTCGCCGCCAGACACATGCAAGGCCGGCGCATCCGGCGCATCCGGCTGGCGAGGCTTCAGATCCAGAATCTCATAAATCATCTGCGCATTGACCAGTGCCCGCTCCATCTGCACCTGCAAACGCGCCAGGCGGCGCGCCGGGTCATACGCCAGAAGAAGCGCTGTGATGAAGGCAAACATCGCGCCGGGTGAATGGCCGTATTCTATGGCGCGATAGCCCGACCAGGCAATAACCGCCGCAATGGCAATACCGGCGATGATTTCGACAATCGGGCCGGACCGCTCGGTGATCACCGCAATGCGGTTGGCCCTTTCTTCTGCTGCCTCGACCAGAAGCGAGGTGCGCGCGCGCAACGGCTCTTCCAGCGTGAAGGCCTTGACCACCTGAATGCCCTGGGCCGTTTCCTGCATGGAGCCGACAACGCGCGAGTTGAGGTCAATGGATTGCCGGGTAGCCTTGCGCAATTTACGGGACAGACCAGCAATCATGATGGCAATTGGCGGCCCACCCAGCAGCGCGATGGACGACAGAACCGGGTCCTGCCAGATCATCACGCCAATCAGGAACAGCAGCGTCAGCAAATCTCGCGCCAGCGAGGTGACAGTCAGGTTCAAGGTGTCCCGGACACCGGTGACATTCTGGTTGATGCGTGCCGCAAGCTGGGCCGAGCGATTTTCGCCAAAGAAATCAACCGACAGCTCCGTCAGGTGACGAAAAAGCCGCTGCTGGTAGCGCGCCACAACATCATTGCCGATTCGGGCCAGTATGACGCCCTGGAAGTAGGTGGCTATGCCGCGGATCAGAAAAGTGACAAACACGGCAAGCGGCAGAGACAGCAGCATGGCGGGATTTCTGTCTACGAAAATGTCGTCAATCACATCTCGCATGATCCAGGCCAGAAAGGCCGTGGTCAGCGCCACCATGACAAGACACACGATCGCAACCGCATAACCCTTGATGTGGTCACGTCCGTTTTCTGCCAGGACCCGCTTCAACAGGCGAAATGCATGGCCCCGTTCCTGCCCATCGGCCAGCGACAGGCCCTTTTCATTGCCCACTGTCAGTACTTTCACTTGCTTTTGCGATCGGTCTATAAAGGCTGCAAAGCCATCTGCCTAGAGCGTTTCAACCCGACCCACGATCGGTTGAAACGACCTAACCCTTTGTTTTATTGAATTTTCCTGCCGTTAAACGGCTCCGATTCAACAAGAAATGCCTTTGAAAACCCGCTTATGCGCCCCAACGACGCCCATTGGTTTCCAGCCCGAAGAAGCGCGGATTGCGGGCATAGGCAGCCAGGCCGGTCAGCGCCGCAAGTGGTTCGGTGATGATGAACAAGGGCGTTTCACGCAAAAGCGCAGAATGCGGCGCCTTGTCCTCAAACCCTGCTCGCAGGTCGTCCGCCTTCAGCAATGGAATGATTTTCTGGATGATGCCGCCACCCAGATACACGCCGCCACGTGCCATGAACACCAAAGCCAGGTCGCCCGCCAGCCTGCCGAGATAGGTTGCAAACAGTTGGATGGCTTCATATGCCGCCGGATCGCTGCCGTCAGCAGCAGCCTCGGTTATCTTTGCGGGCGTATCCTGCACGGGCGTGCGCTCATCGGTGATGCAGATTGCGCGATAGAGATTCACCAGCCCGCGCCCACACAGGATCTGCTCGGCTGAAATGCGGCCTTCAATCGGTACCAGATTGGGCCAGATCGCCAGATCGCGCGGAGTTCTGGGCCCAAGGTCAACATGTCCGCCCTCGCCCGCAACGGGAATCCACATGCGCCGTGCACGCACCAGCCCCGCAACGCCAAGGCCGGTACCGGGGCCAAGCACAATGCGGCTTGCGCCTTCCCGCGCAGTGCCGGAACCGATCTGCTTCTGGCCGCTGGCCGGCAAGGATGAGATTGCCAGCGCCTGTGCCTCGAAGTCATTCATCACCACGACCTGCTCAAAGCCGAGCTTTTCAATCAGCACTCGCGGGCGAACAACCCAGGGGCTGTTGGTCAGATCAATCTCGTCACCATCCACCGGTCCGGCAATTGCCAGGACGGCAGATTTTGGCTGTATGGACGTTTTGTCGAGAACTGCAGCCTGAATGGCGTCGTCAATATTGGCAAAATCTGCTGTTTGCACGACTGGAAAGGTCTTCGGATCCGCATAGGCATCCAGAAGCAATGCAAATCGCGCGTTGGTACCACCAATATCGGCAATCAGAATTGGAAACCGCAGTAATTCGGAACTGTCGAGGATCGGTGTCATAACCATCACGCTAAATCGATTAAAATTTCTGCTTGTGTAACGCGCATCGCGCTCGGTTTAAAGCACCTGTGGTTAATTAACCGGGCGCATTGTTGGCATTGGCAGACGTTCTGGTACTGGAAAATAGCTTTGAGCCACCGGGGCTGCCGCAGCTATACCTGCCCCGCCACCAGCAGCCAGCACCGTGCGGCAGGCATTTGGCAGGTCTGCCATTTGTAGTGGCGGTTTGGGTTTGTAGGGCTTCGCGTCTGGCGGCGGCGGTTGCAAGGCAACGTTGAACCACCAGTCCAGGTTGTCGCAGCCGTCCCCGGTGCCCGTGGCTTCCTGCTTTTCACACTGGCCGGACCCCGGTTGGCAGAACAAGCGAATGTGAAAATGATAATCATGGCCATAGGTTGGCCGCACCTTGTTCAGCCAGCCTCTATCGCCCCGCACAGAGGAGCAGAGTTTCTGCTTGATTCCCGGATGCACAAAAATCCGCTGCACCATGGGCGAAGACGCCGCACGCCGCAGCAATTTCAGGTGTTCCGGTCGCCAGTAACGCTCGTCAACTCGCAGCGTCCTTGTATCAATCAGGCTTTGTGGCTGCAGTGTCTCGCGCTCTGCATCGCTGAGCCGCCGCGAAGGCATTTCCGTGAAGTAAATGTCGGCATCCAGCCCGATCTGATGTGACGCATGGCCGGACAGCATGGGCCCGCCGCGCGGTTGCGAAATATCGCCCAGAAGCAGGCCGCGCCATCCATCCTGACTGGCAGCATCAGCGGCGAACTTCTGCAGAAACTCAACCATTGCCGGGTGGCCCCACGCCCGATTGCGAGACAGGCGCATCATCTGCCAGGCCGGGCCATCTTTAGGCATGGCAACGGCACCCGCCACGCAGCCGCGCGAGTAGAAGCCAATGCTCTGGCTGGCAAGGGCGGCTGGTGATGATTGAGCGCCAAAAAGATTCCGCGCGGGCGGCTCGGCCCTCGCCGCCGTGCAGGCACCCATGGCCATCAAGACAAGGGCCAGCTTCCAGACAAGCTTCATCATTCGCGCTCCACCTTTTGCGGGAGGAGGTTGCATCATGGCATGCTAACACTGCGCAAAGCTTAATTTGTGGTTTAACTCGTGGCAGCCACATCAAATGACGAGTGGTAGGCTACCGAGCCGGACGGTGCCTTGCCGGCGAGAACCAGTCTCTGAAAATATTGAACCGGAACATCGCCATAGCGCAGTCCCGCATCTGCCACAAAACCAAAACGGCTGTAATAATCCGGATCGCCCAGAACAACGCAGCCGCCTGCCTCGATGGCCACAAGCTCTTGCAACCCGGCCTTCACCAAGCGGGCGGCAATTCCCTGCCGCTGGCAGTCAGGGTGCACCGCCAGCGGGCCAAGTCCGAACCAGCCAGCTTTTGCATCCGAAATGGTGACAGGAGAAAAAGCCACGTGCCCTACCAGCTCGTGATTGAGCTCCGCTACGAGTGAAACAGTCAGGGCCTGCGCGTGACGCAAGGCGGCAACAATGGCCGCCTCCGTACCTGAACGATGCGGCGCATGCTCAAAGGCAGCACAGATCAGCGCAGAAATCGCCGCAGAATCATCCGGTTTTTCCGCTCGAATCCTCACCAGTGCTCACCCGCAGGCATGTTGAACTCCGGGATCAGCAAATTGCACTCAACATCATTTGCCGCGCAATTCACCGCCGGTTGCCTTCGCCACAGCCGCAACAATCTTTGCCGACACGGCTTCCAGATCATCATCGGTCAATGTGCGCTCCAGCGGCTTCAACGTTACCTCAATGGCAACAGATTTGCGCCCCTCGCCAAGAGCTGCACCGGCGAAGACGTCGAACACCCGCACATCGCCCACAAGTTTGCGGTCTGCTCCCTCTGCTGCACGCACAAGCTTGAGCGCCTCAACATCGCTGTTCACCACAAAGGCAAAGTCGCGCTTCACCGGCTGAAACGCCGAAAGGGTCAGCACAGGCCGTGTTTTGGTGGGCTTGCGTTTCTGTTCCGGCACGGCATCCAGATAGACCTCGAACCCTGCCAACGCGCCACTTGCCTTCAGCTTTTTCAGCACTTTGGGGTGAAACTCGCCAAATTCTGCCAGAACCACTTTCGGTCCAAGCTTGATGCGCCCGGAACGACCGGGGTGGAACCATGGGCTGGCTCCTGCCTCAACCTGCAATTTTTCTACGGCAACGCCCGCTGCTTCCAGCGCCGCGATGGCATCAGCCTTGGCATCATAAACGCCAACATCGGCGCTGTTTCCTGCCCAGTCCCGGCCAGCACCGGCCAGCACGGCAGTGCCGCGCCGCAGCCCGCCGGCAACCCGTATCTGCCCTTCCGGCAAATCAGATCGATAAACATGGCTGACCTCGAACATTGCCGTGTCGCCATAGCCACGAGCGGCATTGCGCCCTGCGGCGGCCAACAGACTTGGCAGCAGCGATGGTCGCATATCAGTCAGATCCGCAGCAATCGGGTTTTCCAGTTGCAGGGCTTCATCACCTCCGCCAAAGGCCTCTGCTTCTTCATGCGGAATGAAGGAATAGGTTACCGTTTCCAGCATGCCACGCGCAGCAAGTGCCCGCCGCACCGAACGATCACGGATCTGCGCAACGGTCAGAATGCGGCCACCCACCGTGGCGCTGCGCGGCAATGGTTGCGGCGCAATAGCGTCCACACCTGTCAGCCGCATCACCTCTTCAACCAGGTCCGCCTTGCCCTCAACATCCGGGCGCCAGCTTGGCGGCGTCACATCTGCGTAATCTTCGTGGTGGACGACCCGGAAGCCCAGCCGCTCCAGCAACTCTGTCTGCCGTTGTGGCGCCACATCCAGGCTGGTCAGGCGCTTGACCTCGCCAAAAGGCAGACGAACAGACGCTGCAGCCGCCCCGCTATACGGGGTAAGCGACATTTCGGTAGGCTGGCCACCGCATAGCTCGACAATCATCTGCGTCGCCAGGTCCAGACCGGGAACCATCATGTCCGGATCAACGCCGCGCTCAAAGCGATAACGCGCATCGGAGTGGATGCCCAGCGCCCGACCCGTGCGCGCAATGTCCAGCGGCTGCCACAACGCCGATTCCACCAGCACATCCACTGTGGCCTCGTCGCAGCCGGAATGCTCGCCGCCCATAATGCCACCGATCGATTCCGGTCCATGATCATCGGCAATCACACAGACAGAATTGCTCAGCGCATAAGTCCGGCCATCCAGTGCCAGAATTTCCTCGCCCTCACGCCCCTGCCGCACCACCAGTGCGCCGGACACTTTGGCAGCGTCAAACACATGCAATGGCCTGCCCTGATCAAATGTCAGATAGTTGGTGACATCCACCAGCTTGTTGATCGGCCGCAAACCAATTGCCCTCAGCCGTTTCTGCAGCCATTCCGGCGAAGGGCCGTTTTTCACGCCGCGAATGAGCCGCAGGCCAAAGCCCTGGCATGTTGACGATTCCAGCCGCACCGTGACCGGGCATTCGCCCTCACCCGCAACAACAGGCACCGGCCTGGTCTTCAAAGTGCCAAGCCCCGATGCCGCAAGGTCGCGCGCAATGCCAAAAATGCTGGTGGCATCTGGCCGGTTTGGCGTCAGGTTGATTTCAATGACCGGATCCGCAAGACCTGCATAGTCGGCAAAGGAAGTGCCAACCGGCGCATCTGCGGGCAGGCTTATGATGCCATTGTGTTCGTCCGAAAGCTCAAGCTCCCGCTCCGAACACATCATGCCGAAGCTTTCCACACCACGAATTTTGCCAACGCCCAATGTTGTATCGATGCCCGGCACGTAAGTTCCAGGCTGCGCCAGAACGCCGATCAGACCTTCCGCCGCATTGGGCGCACCACACACGATCTGCAAAGGCTTGCCGCCATTCACAGAAGGCCCCGCATCCACCGTCAGCACCCGAAGCTTGTCTGCATCCGGGTGCTGCACTGCCGTTAAAACCCGCGCGATGGTGAAGGGCGCGAACACCGCCCTGTCATCAACATTTTCGACTTCCAGACCAATTGCGGTCAGCCGTTCGGTAATCTCGGCAAGACCAGCCTGGGTTTCCAGATGATCCTTCAACCAGGACAAGGTGAATTTCATGGGTTTTGTCGCAGTCTTTGTAAGAAGAAAATGGCAGGGCAGAGGGAAGGCAGGGCAGACTTAACGATGGCCCTGCCGCACCACCGCATTGGCATGGACAAAGCGGTAAATGGCCAAAGCCAGAACCGCAAAAACAATGTTCAGCAGAAAAATTGCCTTCCAGCTCAGCGGATCACCCAGAATGAACCGGTCGACCAGCGTTGGCAGCACCACGCCAACCGCAAGGCTGGCCATGGCCGCCGCCAGCCTGTCCAGCTGATGGTACAGGAATGCGAAAATGGCCACGGTGACCAGCCCGAGGAAATAGACCCCTGGCGAACCAATCGCCGTCAACAGTGGTACCCCGGCAAACAGCCAGGCAACCAGCCCTGTCACAAACGTCGCGACGATGGCACCCGCCAGCACCGCAATGCACTCCAGAAACGTCATCTTCATTGCACGTCCCCCGCCGTGAACATCATCCGCTCAAGCCGCCGAACAATGTCGGCATATCCAGCGGGCGAAAACCATAATGCTCGATCCACCTCGTGTCGGCATCAAAAAATGCCCGAAGATCCGGCATACCGTATTTCAACATGGCGATACGGTCGATCCCCATGCCCCACGCAAAGCCCTGATATTCGTCCGGATCCAGCCCGCCAGCTCGCAGAACATTGGGATGCACCATGCCGCAGCCCAGAATTTCCATCCAGTCCGTGCCTTCACCGAACCGCACCTCGCCGGGGCGTGAGCGGTCGCATTGAATATCCACTTCCATGGATGGCTCAGTGAATGGAAAAAAGCTTGGCCGGAAGCGCATCGTCAGGGACGGCACTTCGAAGAAGCTTTTGCAGAATTCTTCCAGCACCCACATCATGTTGGCGATGTTGGCGGTACGATCAATCACCAGCCCTTCGACCTGATGGAACATCGGCGAATGCGTGGCGTCGGAATCCTGCCGATAGGTTTTGCCCGGAATAACAATGCGAATTGGCGGCTTCTGCGCTTCCATGGTGCGCACCTGCACGGGTGAAGTATGCGTGCGCAGAAGCTTGCGGTTGCCATCGGCACCCGGCTTGAAAAAGAAAGTGTCGTGCATTTCACGCGCCGGATGGCCTTCCGGAAAATTCAACGCGGTGAAATTGTAATAATCGGTTTCGACATCCGGGCCTTCAGCAATGGCAAATCCCATATCGGCAAAAATTGCGGTGATTTCTTCAATCACCTGGCTGATCGGATGCAGGCGCCCGCGCGTTACCGGCGATGTGCGCACCGGCAGAGAGATATCCACCGTCTCCTTGCGAAGCCGTGCCTCGATTGCTGCATCGGCCAACGCTTCGCGACGTTCGCCCAGCGCCGTTTGCAACCTGTCACGCAAACCATTGAGCACAGGGCCAGCCTCGCGCCGCTCCTCATCACTCATTCTTCCGAGGCTTTTCAGCCGTTCGGAAATTTCGCCCTTTTTACCCAATGCAGCCAGTCGCACATTTTCCAACGCCGCTTCGTCCGTTGCGGATTGAATGTCTGTCAGATAGTGCGCCTCGAGCGCGGCAAGATCGCTCAACGTCATTGGTTCCAGATCTTTCATTTACGCAGATATAGCTGCTTCAAGCACAGGTTGATTAAACGCGACAAGGCCCGCTCGCGAATTTCGCGGCGGGCCCTGATCGATCCTGCTGCAAAATGTTCGATTTCGCCGCCTAAAACGGCAAAACACGACTCATTCAGGCAGCGCGCTTTTCACCGACTGCACGCTCGTAAGCGTTGTCATTGCCATCTTTCAGGTAAGCCAGAGCCGCTTTGGACTGTTCTACCAGCGCGGCAAAAGCTGCCGGCTCATGAATGGCGATGTCGGAAAGAACCTTGCGATCCACTTCAATGCCAGCCTTGTTGAGGCCATCCATAAAGCGGGCATAGGTCATGCCATGCTCACGCACACCAGCGTTGATACGCTGGATCCAGAGCGAGCGGAAATTCCGCTTCTTAACGCGACGGTCGCGCGTGGCATATTGCTTGGCGCGATCCACTGCGGCCTTGGCTGCGCGGATGGTGTTTTTACGACGGCCGTAAAAGCCTTTGGCGGCCTTCAGAACCTTTTTATGCTTGGCGTGGGACGTAACGCCCCGTTTTACACGTGCCATGATCGATCTCCTTGAAAATTAAGCCGAATACCGATCAACGGTCGTAAGGCATGTAAATTTTGACGATCCGCTCGTCAGGCTTGGACAAAATCATTGTCCCGCGCGAGTCGCGAAGAAAGTCGTTGGAGCGTTTGATCATGCCGTGACGCTTGCCAGCCGGCTGCGCCTTGACCTTGCCGGTCGCGGTCATGCGGAAGCGCTTCTTGGCGCTCGATTTGGTCTTCATCTTGGGCATTTTGCTCTCCTGTCTGGACGTTGCAAGCCAAAGGCCGGGGTGAAACCCTCTTCATTCAGAACAAGGAATGAAGTGCAACAGCATTCAGAACCGCCACGGCATGCCCTGCCGGACGGCTCAATTGAACGGGCGGTTTGTAGACGATGGCCACCTTCTATGCAATGGGGCACTGGCTGTTAAAACTAGCCTTTTACAGTTTTGGCTATGCAAAAACGTCTCTGACAACCATGAAAAAAGCGGCCGCAAAGGCAGCCGCTTGTTCCTGTTCAAATGCCGAAGGCCCGCGAAGTGTGAAAAAGCCTCGCGATTCGCCAGACAGCAGATCAGCCGCGAGGCGCCAGAACCATCATCATCTGGCGACCTTCAAGCTTGGGCTCGGCTTCCACCTTGGAATATTCGGCGGTTTCTTCACGAACCCGGTTCAGAAGCTGCATGCCAAGTTCCTGGTGCGCCATTTCACGGCCACGAAACCGCAAAGTCACCTTCACCTTGTCACCATCATCAAAGAATCGGCGAACCGCCTTCATCTTTGTCTCATAGTCATGATCGTCGATATTCGGACGCATCTTGATTTCTTTGACTTCGATGATTTTCTGACGTCGGCGCGCTTCCGCCGCTTTCTTCTGGCTTTCGTATTTCAGCTTGCCAAGGTCGAGGATCTTGCACACCGGCGGGTTGGCGGTCGGCACAATTTCCACGAGGTCCAGGCCAGCTTCTTCAGCAAGCGCCAAAGCCTCGGCTGTCGAGATCTCGCCACGATTCACGCCATCAGCATCAATCAGCTGAATTTGTGGAACCCGAATATCCCTGTTGGAACGAGGTCCCTCCTTTTGGCTGGGCGGCGCACGAAATGGTCTGCGAATGGTCGTTTACTCCTGATGTTGACGACGAATTTGCGAATACGCAAAACCCCTGTAGCCGCCATGGCATTTCATGCCTCTGGCAGCGACTGGAGCCAAATTACAGTGTAGATATAACACGTCATTGATCCAGTTTCACCAGCCCGTCACAGAAATTGGCAATATATCTTGCATCGAACTGAAAGCAGCAGCCATGTCTCACGTACCTCCCGCCGACTTTTTGACTGTAAAAAGCGACAATGGCTCCCACCGTCTGGCATTTCTGCAAGTGGTCGGTGATGGGCCAACCATCGTCTGGCTGGGCGGCTTCAGGTCCGACATGCGCGGCTCCAAAGCAGAGAGGCTGGCCGAATTCTGTCAGAGCAATGGCCGTTCCTATCTGCGCTTTGACTATTCCGGCCACGGCGAATCAGATGGGCGCTTTGTCGATGGCACGATATCGCAATGGACCGCGGACGCCCGCGCCATGATTGAGGCACGCACCAGTGGCCCCCTGATTCTTGTCGGCTCATCCATGGGCGGCTGGATCAGCCTGCTTCTGGCCCGCCAGCTTGCCGGCCGCGTCAATGCCATGCTGCTGCTGGCCCCCGCGCCAGACTTTACAACAAAGCTGGTTGAGCCCTCCCTAACCCAGCGTGAACGCGAAGATCTGGTTGGTCAGGGCTATGTTGCGCGCGCATCGGAATATTCACCTGAGCCGACCATCTATACACAAAAGCTGATGCAGGACGGATTGACCCAGAGCCTGATGACCGGGCCAATCGACACCGGCTGCCCCGTGCACATCATACAGGGAATGGCTGACCCCGATGTGCCCTACACCCACGCGCTGGAACTGACGGAGCATCTGCCCGGTGATGGTGTGGTGCTGACCCTGGTGAAGGATGGCGACCACCGCCTGTCGCGGGATGAAGATCTTGCCCGCATGGAAGAGGCAGTGAAAAATCTTCTTTAGGCCATTTCAGGCGAACTTATGATCGCCCGAAACGGCTTTACTCTCTGCTTTGGCGCATTGTCTTGCCGTTGAAACGTGGCCGTTTCAACGAAAAATGCTTTAGTCATTGTCTTCCGGAGTGGACGGCTCTTCCTCGCTGCCGGGTATGACATAGGAGCCCGATAGCCAGCGGTTGAGGTCAACCGCCTTGCAACGTGGAGAACAGAACGGATAAGTCGCCCGTACAGACGGGCGGGAACATTCGGGGCAATTGCGCTTGACGCGCAACGGCGTCACCTCCCCGGTCATTCCACCGGCCCCGGTGCAGCAACAAAGCCTTCGCCTTCCAGAAGCGTAAGCGTTTCATACAGCGGCAACCCAACAACATTGCTGTAAGAGCCAATCATCCGGACAACAAAGCCGCCCGCGCGCCCCTGGATGGCATAGCCGCCAGCTTTGCCCCGCCACTCGCCACTGGCCAGATAACGGTCAATATCATCGCGTGTCAGCCGCTTGAAACGCACCCGCGTTTCCACCAGCCGCTGACGCAGCTTGCCCGAAGGTGTCAGCAGGCAAATGCCGGTATAAACCCGGTGCGTTCGGCCGGAAAGAATGCGCAGATTGTCATGCGCTTCTTCTATCAACTCTGCTTTTGGAATAATGCGCCGGCCAACTGCAACCACCGTATCCGCCGCCAGAACATAGCGCCCGGCAGTATCGCCCAGCGTCTGCAGCATACGTCCAGCGGTTTCCGCCTTGCCGCGGCTAAGTCGCTTTGCCAGAGAGCGCGGGTGTTCGGCGCGCTCGGGCGTTTCGTCCAGCTCTGCCGGCAACAGACGCTCAGGCTCTACGCCCACCTGCTGCAGAAGAGCCAGACGGCGCGGAGAGGCAGAGGCAAGAACCAGATGCAGTTGTTTGTCCATGAGCGCGTCGCAAACCCTACTTGAAGCGGTAGGTGATGCGCCCTTTGCTCAGATCATACGGTGTCATTTCGACAAGCACCTTATCGCCTGTCAAAACGCGAATGCGATTCTTGCGCATGCGCCCTGCCGTGTGAGCAATAATTTCATGATCGTTCTCGAGCTTGATGCGGAAAGTCGCGTTCGGCAAAAGCTCGATAACGACTCCGGGAAACTCAAGAACTTCTTCCTTCGCCATGCGTGGTCCTGACCTTGGAACGAGGGCCGGCGCGTCTGAGCGCGCCGGATCAAAAATAAGCCAACTTCCGGCAAGCGGCAGTCAGCGGGAATGACTGAATGTGCGCACTAAATCGTGCGGATCGAGAAAAAATGCAAGGCGAAAGAATGCAAACCACTCTCAGCCCGAGATTCTTTCCACCTCCGCGCCGCAGGCAACCAGCTTTTCTTCAAGCCGCTCAAACCCGCGATCGAGATGGTACACGCGATTGACGGTGGTTTCACCCTCCGCCACCAGACCAGCAATAACCAGTGAAACCGAAGCACGCAAATCCGTGGCCATAACCGGCGCTCCGGCAAGGCGTTTCACGCCCTCAACCTTTGCCACCTGGCCGGACAGTGATATGCGGGCACCTAGCCGCGCCAGTTCCTGCACATGCATGAAACGATTTTCAAAAATCGTTTCCGTAATGGACGACACGCCGCTGGAGCGAGTCATCAGCGCCATGAACTGCGCCTGCAGATCAGTGGGAAAACCGGGAAACGGATCTGTCACCACATCAACCGGCAGAATATCGCCGCCATTGCGCCGGATACGTATGCTGTCTTCCAGCTCTGTCACTTCAGCGCCTGCCTGGCGCAAAACGTCCAGCGCAACCGGCAGAAGCCCGGCTCGTGTGCCGGCTATCGTCACGTCTCCACCAGCCATGGCTGCCGCAATCGCGTAAGTTCCGGTTTCTATCCGGTCTGGCAGAACGCGGTGGCGCGCGCCGGAAAGGGCAGTAACCCCCTGAATGGTGATGGTCGGGGTGCCTGCCCCCGAAATACGAGCGCCCATGGCGTTCAGGCAATCCGCCAGATCCACCACTTCCGGCTCACATGCGGCATTTTCAATAACGGTTTCGCCCCGCGCCAGCGATGCAGCCATCAACATGACATGCGTTGCACCAACCGAAACTTTCGGAAAGCTGTACCGCCCGCCAACGAGCCCGCCTTTGGCTTCTGCAACGACATAGCCGCCATCAATATCAATTGTGGCGCCCAGCGCGCGCAGCCCGTCGATGAACAGGTTGACCGGCCGTGTGCCAATGGCGCAGCCACCCGGCAGTGAAACCCGCGCCTTGTGCATGCGCGCCAGAAGCGGGCCGATGACCCAGAAACTGGCTCGCATTTTGGAAACGAGCTCATAAGGTGCCGTGGTGTCGACAATGGTGCGGGCGGTAAAGTGAATGGTGCGTCCCTGCGCGGGGTTCTGCACCAGCCGTTTGCCGGACACCGTGTAATCAACGCCATGATTGCCAAGAATGCGAATCAGTTGCTCCACATCGGCCAGATGCGGCACGTTTTCCAAAGTCAGCGTATCATCGGTCAACAAGGCAGCGATCATCAGCGGCAAAGCCGCGTTCTTGGCGCCGGAAATCGGGATCGTCCCGACAAGGGCGTTGCCGCCACGAATGCGTATGCGATCCATCAGCTTCCAGTCATCATCATAGTGCCAAACTCAACCCCTGCACGAGAGGTTTTTTAATGCCGTATGCCGGATTGCACCGCATAGTCAAATTCCAGCGTGACAGTCTGCTGCCCAAAACCTGACGCAGAGGAAGAGCATTTAAATCGGAAGCTCTGAAAATTCCGTCAAGATGCGGTGTCGAGCATCATGTCTTGAATGGACTCCGCAACCTCAGATAGCACCCACGACGGAACCATAATCCCGCCAACAACAGCAACAGAGGTAACACCTTCAAACCACTGGCGTTGCAACGGCATGTTCGTACCGGTTCTGTACACCCGCTCATTGGCGCTCTGCACCGCTTCCAGCACGCTTATGGATGCGCCGCCGCCATCGTCCACCAGAACCACGATGTCAGACGCAGCCGCCAGCCGTCTGGCTTCGCCTTGGCGGTCGTGCGAGTCGGTGCACACCGTGTCCACCAGATGAATGGGTATACCGCGCAGCTTCAACGCTTGCGCAAACCGGGTCCATTTCTCGACATTGCCGGTCACCTGCCCGACGCAGGCCCAGTTTCGCGCCGGGTCGTCCAGCAGCGCATCAATTTCATCAATGTCTTCGGCAATCAGGCCAACCCGGCCCAATCGCTCGGCAGCACGCTGGCAAAAGGTTGTGTGGTGGTTCAGCAGCTTGCCAAAGGCAATGATATCAAACCCCTCACCGGCCAGTTTTTCTGCAGTGTCATGCATTCGCGAGATGAAAGGGCACATATAGTCGTGCAGTTTAACGCCACGCTGGCGCAAATCGGCCATCCGCTCGGGGGTAAAACCGTGATAGCCAATGGCCAGTTCATCGCCGTCGCTCAATTCTGAATCATCGTGAACAATGGTCAGCTTTTTGAGATTGGGGTAGCGCTCAAGCAAAACCTTGTCGCCCCGCTCAATACGGTTGAACGTGTCCCAATCGGCATTTTTATGCTCGCCCGAGCATTTGTGGCCCGCATGCAGGCGCGGTGTTTTTGCCGCCAGCCTGTCGGTCATTTTATAGGCCCGCTCTATGCCGAAACACATGCCTGCCTGTGCGACGTTCAATTTCATAGGGCTCATCTTTCGTAAGAAATCAGCATGTTGCGGTGAATTTGCGTGCCGTTTTGCCAGTCCGACAGGCAGACCTTCACTGAATAGAGATGCGATAAAGCCGCCTCGGTCAGCACGTCATGCGTGGGACCAAGTGTAAATCCGGCATGACGGTCCAGCAGCAAGGACCGGTCAGCTATGGCAAAGGCATGATCGGGATTGTGGGTGGAAAACAGTATGCTCAACTGGCTCCGGCCAGTCAGTCGCCTGAGCAAGCCAAGCACAAGCGCCTGCCGGTCCAGATCCAGGCTGGAACATGGTTCATCCAGAATCAGCACTCGTGCATCTGTGGCCAGCGCCCGGGCTATCAACACCATCTGCCGCTCACCACCGCTGAGCTTTTGAAACGGGCGTTTGGCAAAATCGGCCATGCCGGTTGTGGCAAGCGCTTGCTCAACTGCCAGCCAGTCGGCAGAGCCAAGGCTGGAAAACAATCCCTTTTTGGCCGAACGCGCCATGGCCACAACTTCCGCCACAGTGAAATCCATACTGATGGCGCTTTTTTGCGGCACATAGCCAACTGCGCCGCTGCGCAGCACCACGCCCTCTGCCACGGGGCAAAGCCCCAGAAGCGCGCGAAACAAGGTTGATTTCCCAGCACCGTTCGGACCCAGAACCGCAAGGCATTCACCGGGTTGCAGCGACAGTGAAAGATTTCGCCAGAGCCAGCGATCTGCAATGTTGAACCCGATGCCAGCGGCCTCAATCATGGCTCCACTCCCGGCTTTTGCTGCGCCAGAGCAGTGCCATGAACAGCGGTGCGCCAATGAGAGCCGTTACCGCGCCAATCGGAAATTCGGCTGCGGTTGCTGTTCGACAGAATGTGTCGATGCACACCAGAAATGCCGCACCCAGCGCCGCCGAGGCAGGCAGAACGGCGCGGTGCCCGGTGCCAACGATGAATCGTGCAAGATGCGGCACGATCAACCCCACCCAGCCGATAATGCCCGCAATGGAAACCACCGCGGCGCAAATGGCGGCAACCAGCAGCAAAAGTCGCCTGCGCAGCCGGGCAACCGGCACGCCCATCGCTTCAGCCTCATCATCACCACTGGCCAGAATGTCGATCAACCCGGCATGACCGATCAGAAGGATGATTGTGGGCAGAATGACAAGAAACACCCACCACACATCGAAGGCCCGCACCTGCGCAAAGCTGCCCATCAGCCAGAAAACAAGATGCGGCAATTGTCGCTCGGGATCTGCGAAAAATTGCAGCATGGTTGTCAGCGCCGCGCAAAAGGCAGAAATGACAATTCCCGCCAGAACCAGCATCAGAATGCTGATTGTTCCGCCCATACGCGCCAGAAGCATGGCCAGCAGCACGGCTACAAAACCAAAGCCGAAGGCCGATGCCAGCATCAACAGTGGCCCGGCACCCAGAAAGATCATCAGCGAACCGCCCAGCCCGGCACCGCTCAACACACCAATTGTTTGCGGACCCACCAGCGGGTTGCGAAAAATGCCCTGCAGGACCGCGCCAGCGCAGCCAAGCCCGGCGCCAGTGCAGGCGGCAGCCAGCATACGTGGCAGCCGCGCATTCATAATCACTGTCTGGTGCAGGCTGGGCGCTCCTTCCGTCAAACCAGATGCGGTGAACAATGCCGACATCACCTCCGCTGGTGACAGGGCAATCCGCCCGAGACCAAGACAAACGATCATGGCTAGCGGAACAAGCGCAAACAGCGCCCATTCCGCCCCGGCACCTGGTCCGTATCTGAAGCCGCTGCCAAACACTGCTCTAGCGCGTGAAACGGTCATACCCGGCCATTCCGGCATTTTCATTCAATGCCAGAATCTGATCGATCTCATCTTCGGTCAGTGCGTGGTTGTAGAAGAACCGGTAGCTGTCACGCATGGCTTGCCGCAGGTCGAAGTCAAACTCTTCCGGGTGCATCACCATGGCAGCCCATTGCATTGTCAGATGTGATTCATGGCTGCCCGGATCCCAGCGATAACCGCCATGCGGCATTTTGTAGACGCGCTTGTTTTTCACTGCTGAAGTCTCGGCCAGCAAAGGATTGGCAGCAATATCGGCGGGTGTTGCGGCATCAAACGCGCCCAGAATAATAACGTCGGGGTTCCATGCCAGAATCTGCTCGGCATTCACCTCTGCGCTCATGCCTCGCAGCTCAGCCGCTGCAACATTGGTGCCACCCGCAAGCGTAAGCCAGAAATCCTGATATACATTGGCTCCCGCCGGGCGAAAGCGTTCTTCAGCGGCGTGGAGATACATGGCCTTGGGCCGCAAACCCGGCTCCATCCCATCCGTTACGCCTTGAACGCTTGCCAAAGCCGCATCATGCCAGGCCAGCACCTGCTCCAGCCGGTCCTGCCTGCCAATCAGCTTTGCAACAATGGCAAGGTTCTGCTGGTTGATCTCTTCATTTGGCGGACTGTTGATCAGGCCAATGGCATTCAGCCCGGCGGAATCCAGCGGCTCCAGCAGATTATCCGGCTCACGCCATTGGATCACGGCATCCGGCTCCAGCGCAAGAATGCTTTCCAGATTGGGGGTGAACTGCCCGCCCCTTGTCACGTCCGTCGAAAGCTCCAGAGCGCCCGGAAAGACTTTGCCAAGGAAGCCTTCCTCAACAGATTTGCGAGCGGAAGGGTGAATGGCCACCAGCCGGTCTGAACTGCCATCCAGCGCCATAACCACGGATGCCATGGGCAGCGGAATCACCACAATGCGGCTGGCGGGCTCGGCCAGCTCAAACTGCCTGCCGCGCTGGTCTGTCAGTGCAACCGGATCCGCAGATGCGGCGCCCAATGTCAGAAAGGCCGTGGCAAGCACGGCCGTCAAAGATTTTCTCACGCAAGTTCCCTCGCATTCAATCGCCCTGTTCAGGGCAAAATGTCCGGGAAGATTGCCTCCGCAGACGATGAACATGTCACCGCTACGGACGGCCGCGCCAGATCACACCCCGTAATCCAGCAAAGGTGACTGGAATTGGCAGGTCTCCTGACTTCCGTTTCATCGCGTTTCTTCCACCTTCCCGGCTTTTGGCCAGTGGCATAAATGAAGACCGCTCAACGGCTACAGTTGCGGGGGCAGTTGCGGCATTGGCCAGATGGCCGCACCGCATTCCCTTTTCATTCACCTGACGGTGAAACCAGTTCCGCCGCAATCATGGAAAATCACAGTTGCACTGTCAACAAGGTATAGCAGCGCCAGCCTGGACAGCGCCTATTGCGGGCGGATCAGAGCCGCAAGGCCAAAGACCACCAGCGCGAACACCGCAATCTTCCAGAAGTCACTTCTCCGCCGCAGACCCGGCAGGCCGATTGGCCGCACAAGTTGCACGATCATGGCAATGATCAGCAGAACGGACAGTACTTTGGTCATATGTGGATTCGTCCCCCGTCAGGAAGATAGTTAAAACTATCCCGGCCGCGAAAGATCAAGTAGGAGTTCTTGAATGAACGCCGGAGCTTCCATGCAGCCGATCCTCACTATCGACAATGTCGGCAAGACTTATTCCAACGGTTTCACAGCGTTGAAGCCGGTCAGTCTTGCAATTCGCAAGGGTGAAATCTTCGCTCTGCTCGGCCCGAATGGCGCGGGCAAAACCACCCTGATCAGCATTATATGCGGGCTGACCAGCGCAAGCAGCGGCAGCGTGCATGTGGCCGGCCATGATATTGAAACGGCCTATCGGCAGGCACGCTCGATCATTGGACTTGTGCCGCAGGAGCTGACGGCCGACGCGTTTGAAACGGTGTGGGCAACTGTCAGCTTCACCCGCGGCCTTTTCGGCAAGAAGCGCAATGACGCCTATGTGGAGAAGGTTCTGAAAGACCTGACACTCTGGGACAAGCGTGATTCGAAAATCATGACTCTTTCGGGCGGCATGAAGCGGCGGGTGTTGATCGCAAAAGCGCTGGCACATGAGCCAGACCTGTTGTTTCTGGATGAGCCGACCGCCGGCGTGGACGTGGAACTGCGACGCGACATGTGGCGAGTTGTTCAGGATCTGCGCAATTCGGGTGTCACAATTTTTCTGACGACCCACTATATCGAAGAAGCACAGGAAATGGCCGACCGGGTTGGCGTTATCCGCAAAGGTGAGCTGATCCTGGTGGAAGAAAAAGCCGCCTTGATGGAAAAGCTGGGCCGCAAGGAACTGACCGTGCACCTGCAAACGGCCATCGATGCAGTTCCGCCGCAACTGGCAGAGTTCGGATTGCTGCTGGCAGATGACGGTGCCAGCCTGACCTACACCTACAAAACCGGCCATGAGCGAACCGGCATCACCGCATTGTTGCGCGCGCTGGATGATGCAGGATTGCGGCTGCGTGACCTGGAGACACGGCAAAGCACACTGGAAGACATATTCATTGATCTGGTGAGGACGCAGGCATGAACTGGCGCGCAATCATGGCTATCTATCGCTTTGAAATGGCGCGCATGTGGCGCACGCTGTTTCAGAGCATCCTTTCCCCGGTCATTTCCACATCGCTTTATTTTGTGGTGTTCGGCGCGGCAATCGGCAAAAATATCGGCCAGATTGACGGCGTGGAATACGGGTCGTTCATTGTACCGGGCCTGATCATGCTGTCGCTATTGACGCAAAGCCTGTCCAATGCTGCGTTCGGCATCTATTTTCCCAAATTCACCGGTACAATTTACGAGATCATGTCCGCCCCCATTTCCACACTGGAAATCGTGCTTGGCTATGTTGGCGCGGCGGCCTCAAAATCGGTTCTGCTGGGGTTGATTATTCTGGCAACTGCCTGGCTTTTCGTGCCCCTGCACATAGACCACCCGGTTTTCATGTTCCTGTTTCTGGTGCTGACCGCCATCACCTTCAGCCTGTTCGGCTTCATCATCGGCATTTGGGCAGACGGGTTTGAAAAGCTGCAACTTGTGCCCTTGCTGATCGTGACGCCATTGGCATTTCTGGGTGGCAGCTTTTACTCGATCCGCATTCTGCCGCCATTCTGGCAGGATGTGTCGCTGCTCAATCCCGTGATGTATCTTATCAGTGGTTTTCGCTGGAGCTTTTTCAGCCAGTCTGATGTGCATGTCGGCGTCAGCCTTGGCATGACCCTGGTGTTCCTGACGCTGTGCATGGTGGCAATAACCTTCATATTCCGCACAGGCTACCGGCTGCGGCCCTGATACCACAGGCAGTGCAAAAGCAACCTGCTCCGCCAACTGCACGCAGCGCGTGCTTGCGGCTGACCAGTGCTGCCTCTAAGACCAGGGGCGACGGTTCCCGCAAGGGATCCAAAGGGAATGCGGTAGGGGCCAACGGCCAGATGCCGCAGCTGCCCCCGCAACTGTGAGCGGCGACTGAACAGCCACAATGCCACTGAGGCCACAAGCTTCGGGAAGGCGGCTGAACGGAAAGACCCGCAAGCCAGGAGACCTGCCGTCAAAAGTGGTCACACGCGATCACATCGGACGGGGTGAGCCGGTGGTTGACGAGATTTGGCAGCTCAGGCTGACAAATTCGCCTTCATTCGTGGTGACGTGTACCCGACGAAGGTTTGTTGCAATGTTTTTTCGATTTTCCACCCTTGCCGCCGGGCTGCTTGCAATCACGCCCCTGGCTGCGATTGCCCAGGAAGCCCAGGACCGGGACTCCATTCTGCTGGACCCTGTGGTCATTGCCCCCAATCGCATGCCAACGCCGGAACGGCAGGTTGGCAGCGCAGTCAGCATCATCACTGGCGAAGATCTGGAAAGGCGGCAGATACGGCTGGTGTCGGATGCACTGCGCCAGGTACCGGGTGTGACCGTCGGGCGCAGCGGCTCAGTTGGTTCGCAAACGCAAGTGCGCATTCGTGGCGCGGAAGACAATCAGACTCTGGTGCTGATAGATGGTGTGGAGGTGAACGATCCAGCGTCCGGCAATGCTTTTGATTTCGCCCACCTGCTGACCCAGGATGTGGAGCGTATTGAGGTGTTGCGTGGTCCACAAAGTGCGCTTTACGGCTCTGATGCCATAGGCGGCGTGGTTAACATCATAACCCGCAGGGGCGAAGGTGTGCCCGGCATGTCGATACAGGTGGAAGGTGGCACACGCGGCACGGCTGCAGGTTCAGTGTCGGCAAGTGGAGCAGACGACAGGGCAGATTTTTTCATCAGTCTTGGCGGCTACCGCACGGACGGCTTTTCCTCTGCCGCGCAATGGCGCGGCAATGCTGAACGCGACGGTTATCGCAACACCACGGCCTTCGCCAAACTTGGGGTCAATCCGACAGATGCGCTGCGGCTGGACCTTGTCGGCCGGCTTGTCGATTACCGGCTTGAAAGCGATGACTTTATCGGTGGTGCCGGCGCAGTGGATGCTGACACCGGAACGCGTGGTCAGCAGATGTTTGGCCGGGCGCAGGCAAAGCTGGATCTGCTGGAAGGGCGGTGGCAGCACATTGCCGGAATATCGCGCACGCACAGCGATATGGATTACCAGACCGCCCGGATCACCGATTCCACCTATGCCGGGGAGAAAACCCGCCTCGACTATCAGACGAATCTGACACTGAATTCGGCCGAACTGGTACCTGCCACGCACATACTGACATTTGTGGCTGAACATGAAGATGACTCCGCCACTGTCGGCAGCGAGTATTTCGATTTCGACCGCTCGATCGGCCAGACGGGTTTGGTGGGCCAATACCAGCTCGGCCTGTGGGATGATCTGTTCATTACCGGCAGCATTCGGCATGACATGAATGACCTGTTCGGCGACTACACGACGTGGAGGCTAACCAGCGCTTACAACATCGAAACCAGCGGCACCAAGCTGCGCGGATCCTATGGCACGGGCATCAAAAATCCGTCGCTGTTTGAACTTTATGGCTACACTGACACTTATCGAGGCAACCCGTTGCTGGAGCCGGAAAAGGCCAAAGGCTGGGATGTGGGCGTTGACCAATGGCTTCTGCGCGACGTCGTGATGATCGAGGCGACTTATTTCGACCAGAGAATCAGCAATCTGATACAGGGATCAGGCGAAACATCCGTCAATCTGGCAGGGACATCGCCAGTTCACGGAATTGAACTGGGTGTCAGTCTGACCCCGATGGAGAATCTGGCGATACGCGCCGCCTACACCTGGCTGAAGGGCGAGGATGCTGATGGCATTCAGCTGGTTCGCCGTCCTGCCGACAGCGCCAGCCTGGATATAGGCTACAGCTTTTTCGACGATCGTGCGCAGCTGGATCTCGGCGTCATATACACCGGCGGTCGCACAGACATTGCCTTTGACGAGTTTTACGACCAGTCCACGGTGGAGCTGGAATCCTATATTCTGGTCAACATTGCAGGTTCGTGGCAACTGAACGAAACGGCATCGCTGTTTGGCCGGGTGGAAAATGTGTTCGATGCTCACTATGAGGACGTTTACACCTATGGTGGCACTGGCCGCACAGCAGTGGCCGGGCTGAAGCTGACATTTTAAGCTGTGGATGGCGTCTGGAACAGTTGACTCCAAGTCGCTATCAACACAAGATATAGTAGTCACGGTCTTTCATATGTCTATATATGCAAGCTAAGAGGGAATTCGGTGAGCTGTAAGGCAAATCCGGAACTGCCCCCGCAACTGTAGGCGGCCAGCCTTTTGCCCAACCATGTCACTGAGGCTTTCGCCTTGGGAAGACCGGGCAAAAGGCCATGATCCGCAAGTCAGGAGACCTGCCGCGACAAACTAACTTTCCCTCGGCGGGGTGTCCGAAGCGGATCGTGTTGTTGCGGCTGTCTGCATGCCCGCTGGCATGCGCGCTCCAGGCACGTTTTCGCCCGGCCTCTGCCAGTTTTGCCGGAGCACACGATGTCCTTGTCTTCCCCATCTCAACCAAAGCCTGTTGGCGCGCCCGTTACCGCTATGGCAGATGCCCCGGCAAATGACTTTGCTATCCGGGTTCTTCGTCGCAACGGCTCGGTATCGCAATTCGACGCGACCAAGATTTCCATTGCCATGACCAAGGCCTTTCTGGCAGTGGAAGGCCGCCCCGCCGCAGCATCAACCCGCGTGCATGACATTGTGGCGCAGTTGACGCGAGAGGTTGTCTCGGCGCTGGAACGCCGCCCCGGTCAGGGCCGGGTCATCCATATTGAAGATATTCAGGATCAGGTGGAACTGGCGCTCATGCGCTCCGAACACCACAAAGTGGCACGCGCTTATGTTCTGTACCGTGAGGAGCATAACCGGCAGCGTGGAGCGAAGGAAGCGGCTGTTGAGGCAAGTCCGGCCATTCACGTGCGCCGGGCAGACGGCAGCCGCGTGGTGCTGGATGAGGCGCGGCTCAAGGCCATTGTTCAGGAAGCTTGCGAAGATCTGCAAGGCACCGATGTGGACGCCATTCTGGCAGGCACACGCCAGAATCTTTACGATGGCGTCAGTGAGGCAGAGCTTGCAGAGGCACCCATTCTGGCCTCACGTGTGTTGATTGAGACTGAGCCCAATTATGCCTTTGCCAGCGCAAGGCTGCTTCTGGACAAATTGCGCACAGAAGCTCTTTCGCATGTCAGCGGAGTTTCGCAGAGTGCGACAGAAGCCGAAATGGCTGCGCGTTATGCTGATTACTTTGCCGACTATCTGACCTGTGGCGTTGAGGCCGGGCTGATTGACGCAGAATTGGCGCGATTTGACGTTGCCCGGCTGGGCGCTGCCATTCAACCTGAGCGTGACAGAAATTTTCAGTTTCTGGGCCTGCAAACCCTGTATGACCGATATCTGCTGCAAACCGGTGGCGTGCGTTTTGAAATGCCGCAGGCATTTTTCATGCGTGTGGCCATGGGTCTTGCGCTACGTGAGGTGGACAGGGAAAGCCGGGCCATCGAGTTCTATGAACTGCTGTCCTCTTTCCGCTTCATGGCGTCCACGCCAACATTGTTCAATTCCGGCACGCAGCGGCCGCAGCTTTCATCCTGCTTCCTCACCACAATCGGTGATGATTTGGGAGCCATTTTCAAAGCGGTGAAGGACAATGCCCTGCTGGCAAAATATTCCGGCGGGCTGGGCAATGACTGGACACCGGTTCGCGGCCTTGGCGCGCACATCAAGGGCACCAACGGCCAGAGCCAGGGCATTGTACCCTTCCTGAAAGTGGCCAATGACACAGCGATTGCGGTGAATCAGGGCGGCAAACGCAAGGGTGCGGTGTGCGCCTATCTGGAAAGCTGGCATATCGATATTGAAGAGTTTCTGGACCTTCGCAAAAACACCGGTGACGAGCGCCGCCGCACGCACGACATGAACACCGCCAACTGGGTGCCGGACCTGTTCATGCAGCGGGTTGAGACCAATGGCGATTGGACGCTGTTTTCGCCGGATGAAGTGCAGGGACTGCACGACCTGACCGGGACAGCGTTTAAAACGGCTTATGAAGCGCATGAGGCGCGGGCGGATCGGGGTGAATTAAAGGTGTTTCGCCGCATCAAGGCCAGTGATCTATGGCGCAAAATGCTGACCATGCTGTTTGAAACCGGCCATCCGTGGATCACTTTCAAAGATCCGTGCAATCTGCGCTCGCCGCAAAGCCATGTCGGTGTTGTCCACTCGTCCAATCTTTGCACCGAAATCACGCTGAACACATCGGACAGTGAAGTTGCCGTCTGCAACCTCGGGTCGGTCAATCTGGCACAGCATATCGGCCCGAACGGACTGGATCAGGGCAAGCTGGCCGCCACAATGCGCACTGCCATGCGCATGCTCGACAATGTGGTGGACATCAATTTCTACACCATTCCGGAAGCTCGCCGTTCCAACCTTCTGCACCGGCCGGTTGGACTGGGCCTGATGGGTTTCCAGGATGCGTTGCATGTGCTTTCGCTGCCCTATGCCAGCGAAGCGGCGGTGACTTTTGCCGATGAAAGCATGGAACTCATCAGCTATCACGCCATCTCCGCCTCCGCCGATCTGGCAGAGGAGCGAGGCCGCTATCCATCCTTTGCCGGGTCTCTTTGGTCACGCGGTATTTTGCCAATCGATTCCATTGAACTTCTGGCGGAAGCGCGCGGGGGACTGGAGATGGACCGGCAGACCCGACTGGACTGGCAGACCCTGCGTGAACGGGTGATGCGGGTCGGGCTGCGCAATTCCAACATGATGGCCATTGCGCCAACCGCAACAATTTCAAATATTTGCGGCGTTTCCCAATCGATTGAGCCGGCCTATCAGAACCTGTTTGTCAAATCCAACATGTCCGGCGATTTCACTGTGGTCAATGCCGCTCTTGTGCGGGATCTGAAGGCCCGCGACCTGTGGGATGAGGTGATGATCTCCGACCTGAAATATTATGATGGCTCGCTGGGGCCGATAGCCCGTGTGCCGGAAGAGCTCAAGGCACTGTATGCCACGGCCTTTGAGATCGACAGTTCGTGGTTGATCGAAGCTGCATCGCGCCGCCAGAAGTGGATTGATCAGGGCCAGTCACTCAACCTCTATCTGGCCAATCCCAGCGGCAAGGCGCTGGACAGCTTGTACCGGCTGGCGTGGAACCGGGGGCTGAAAACCACCTACTACCTGCGCACCCGATCTGCCAGCCATGTGGAAAAATCCACCCTCAGCGGTACGGATGGCAAGCTGAATGCCGTTTCGGCAACCGTGCCGATGGCCTGCTCGATTGATGACCCGACCTGCGAAGCCTGCCAGTAATTGCCGGAGATCAGAACAATGTTGAACTGGAACGAAACTGCTGTGTCCAACGCAACCATCGCCGACGCCACTGGCCTTGGCAGCATAGACCGAGGTGGCGCGCGCGTCAGCGTTGACGAAAAGCGCATGATCAATGCCCGGGCCGATGTGAACCAGCTTTTGCCCATGAAATATGGTTGGGCCTGGGAGAAATATCTCGCCGCCTGCAACAACCACTGGATGCCAACCGAAATTTCCATGCAGGCCGATATTGCCCTGTGGAAGTCGGCTGATGGCCTGACTGAGGATGAACGGCGCATGGTCAAGCGCAATCTGGGCTTTTTTGCCGCCTCGGAATCGCTGGTTGCCAACAACATCGTTCTGGCAATTTACCGCCACCTGACCAACCCGGAATGCCGGCAATATCTGCTGCGGCAATCTTTCGAGGAAGCGGTCCACACCCATACATTCCAGTACATCGTTGAAAGCCTTGGGCTGGATGAGGGCGAGCTTTTCAACATGTACCGCGAGGTGCCATCCATCACGGACAAGGCTGCATGGGCGCTGGGCCACACCCAGAGCCTGGATGACCCGGCATTCAGCACCGGCACAGATGCTGCCGACCAGATTTTCCTGAAGGATCTGGTGGCGTTTTACGTCGTGTTCGAAGGCATGTGGTTCTACACCGGTTTTGCGCAGATTCTTTCGCTGGGCAGACGGGGCAAAATGGCCGGCATTGCAGAGCAGTATCAATATATTCTGCGTGATGAATCGCTCCATCTGAACTTCGGCATAGACGTGATCAACCAGATCAAAGCGGAAAATCCGCATCTGTGGACCAGCGCTTTCCAGGAAGAAATCCGCGCCATGCTGCGGCAGGCGGCAGAGCTGGAGGCTGCCTATGGCCGGGACACGATGCCAAGAGGTTTTCTGGGGCTGAATGCCGAAAGCTGTGAGCGCTACATGCACTTCATAGCCAACCGGCGTTGCGCTCAGCTTGGGCTGGAGCCGGTGTTTGCCGCAACGGAAAATCCCTTCCCGTGGATGTCGGAAACCATGGATCTGAAAAAGGAAAAAAACTTTTTCGAAACCCGTGTTATCGAATATCAGAATGGCGGCAGCCTGAGCTGGGACTGATCAGGCTGCAGCCCTGCCATGCAAAAATTTGAAGGTCTTTCCGCGTGATGACAGCCCCGAAAACCTGCCTGATCGATATTGTGTTTCCGGGCGACACCAACCACCACGGAACATTGTTTGGCGGCGTCGGCCTTGCCCATATGGACAAGCTCGCTTTCATCACCGCAGGCCGCTACGCCCATTGTGACTTTGTAACGGCGTCCTGTGAACGGATAGACTTTCGCGCGCCCTGCCGGCTTGGCGATATTGTCGAGCTGGAGGGGCGTATACACCGTACCGGCCGCCGGTCTCTGGGTGTGGAAGTTGAATTGGTAGCGGAAGACCCTCTTTCCGGGGAGCGGCGCTCCTGCGCAACCGGTATTTTCAACATGGTTGCGGTTGGCACATTCGATCCCCCCGCCAAAATAACTGAGCATGGCGATTTGCCCGGAATGCTGCGTGTGGTTGACTTCGTGTTTCCCGGCAGCACCAGCCATTATGGCAGCCTTTATGGAGGAGAAGCGCTTGCATCCATGGCAAAGGCAGCCTTCGTCTGCGCCACGCGGCATTGCCGCAAGGCGGTTGTCCTTGCCTCTACCCGGCGGATTGATTTTGAAGACCATATCCAACCTGGCGAGGTTATGGAGATTACCGCATTTGTTGAGACCGTGGGTCGCAGCGCCATGACAATTGCGGTTGAACTGCGTGCAGAAAACTTGCACACAGGTGTCGCGCGCCGGTGTGGTGGCGGCCAGTTCGTCATGGTGGCCGTCAATTCAGATCACCGGCCGGTAGCAGCAGACACGGCAGGATAGTATGAGTTTCCCCACAGGCCGAACCAACTGGACACTGCGTCGCTTTCTGGACGCTGAATCCTCGGGCGGAATTTTGCTGATGCTGACGTCGCTGTTGGCAATTCTGGTTGCCAATTCCGGTCTGGCCTCCTCTTACTTCAGCTCACTTCAAAGCTATATCGGCCCACTCAGCGTACAGCACTGGGTCAATGACGTGCTGATGGCACTGTTTTTTCTGATGGTTGGCCTGGAAATCAAGCGCGAGGTGCTGGATGGCCAGCTTTCAAGCTGGGCCAGACGCACTCTGCCCGGATTTGCCGCACTGGGCGGCATGCTGGTACCCGCCCTGATTTTTATCAGCTTCAACTATTCCGACCCGCAGGCGGTGCATGGCTGGGCCATTCCTTCTGCCACCGACATCGCTTTTGCGCTTGGCGTGCTGTCATTGCTCGGCCCGCGTGTGCCCACATCGCTGAAAATATTTCTCGCGGCACTGGCCATTATCGATGATCTTGGTGCGGTGGTCATCATTGCGCTTTTTTACAGCGGTGGAATTTCCTGGCTGGATCTGGCCGGGGCAGCGCTGGTGTTCGCTGTGCTGATCGGCCTCAACCGCCGCAATGTCGGTTCGCTGTTGCCTTATCTGCTGCTGGGCGCTGTGTTGTGGTTGTTTGTCTACCGTTCGGGCGTGCACGCCACAATTGCCGGTGTGCTTCTGGCACTGACAATTCCGCTGAAGCGCACTCCGGCAAAGCCCGAGGCATCGCCTGATGTTTCGCCATTGCACCGGCTGGAACTGGGCCTTCACAAGCCGGTGGCGTTTTTTATTGTCCCGCTGTTCGGCTTTGCCAATGCCGGAGTTTCCTTTGCCGGAATTACACCCGCTGTCCTGGTAGAGCCATTGACACTGGGCGTCGCAGCCGGGCTGTTTTTCGGCAAGATGATCGGCGTTTTTGGCTCGGTGTGGCTGCTGGTCAAGACTGGCTTTGCCGAATTGCCCGCTGCCGCCAGTTGGAGCCAGGTTTTCGGCGTTTCGCTTTTATGCGGAATTGGCTTCACCATGAGCCTGTTCATCGGCCTTCTGGCCTTTGATGATCCGGGCCTGCAAGACCGTGTGAAGTTCGGTATCCTTGCTGGTTCGCTGGTTGCCGGACTGTGCGGCTATGCCGTGCTGCGTTTTTCAGACCGCCGGAAGATTGCGACCTGATTGAAGCTCCTGGTTCAATGGTCGTCGAAGCGTATTGGTTTCAACGACACGACAAGGCCCCAGAATAAAACCCCGAAAGTTGATGTCCAACTTCCGGGGTTTATGGAGTGTCAGCCTCTGGCCGGGTGATCAGACGTCAAGATTGGCAACCTGCAACGCATTTTCCTGAATGAACTCGCGTCGTGGTTCGACCTCATCACCCATCAGGCGTGAGAACAACTGGTCGGCATCCGTTGCATCGTTGATTTTCACCTGCAACAAAGTGCGCACTTCCGGATCCAGCGTGGTTTCCCAAAGCTGTTCGGCATCCATTTCGCCAAGGCCTTTATAGCGCTGGAGCGAAAGACCCTTGCGCCCGACCTCAAACACCGTCGTCAACAATTCCAGCGGGCCGAAAATTGCCTTGTGCGTTTCCTTGCGGTGCAGAACCGGAGAATGCGGATAAACCTCAGCCAGCCGCGGTGACAGACGATGCAATGCAATCGCGTCGGCAGAGTGAATCAGCGCAGCATCGATGCTCTGCACTTCGTTCACGCCGCGCACCATGCGGGTGAAGCGATAGCCACCTTCTACGGTAGCCTCACCCGTCCAGCCCCGCTCCGTTTCTTCCGAAAGCAGGTCCAATGCACGCGCAATCCGCTCTGCCATATAGGGTGCATCCGCGCCGCTCTCTGCCACCTCTGGCGAAAGCGCACCGGCAATTGCCGCCTGTTCCACCACCATGCGGTTGTAGCGCGTGTGCAAACCGCTCAGGATCTGGCGCAGTGTCAGCGCATCATCGACAACGCTGCGCAGGTCCATCCCCGTGCGGCTTTCGCCATTGCCAAGCTTCAGAACAGCATCTTCCAGACCGCCGATGACCAGATAGTCCTCCAGCGCCCTTTCATTTTTGAGATACTGGCTCTGCTTGCCTTTTGTCACCTTGAACAGCGGCGGCTGCGCAATATAGACATAGCCGCGCTCAATCAACTCCGGCATCTGCCGGAAGAAGAAAGTCAGAAGCAGGGTTCGAATATGCGCGCCGTCCACGTCGGCGTCCGTCATGATGATGATTTTGTGGTAGCGCAGCTTATCGGGGTTGAATTCGTCTTTGCCGATTGATGTGCCAAGCGCGGTGATCAGCGTGCCGATCTGGTCTGATGCCAGCATTCGGTCAAACCTTGCCCGCTCCACATTCAGAATTTTGCCACGCAGAGGCAAAATCGCCTGGTTCTTGCGCGAGCGCGCACCCTTCGCTGAACCACCTGCCGAGTCACCCTCCACCAGGAAGATTTCGGACTTGGCCGGGTCACGCTCCTGGCAATCGGCCAGTTTCCCAGGCAAGGAGGTGATGTCGAGAGCGCCTTTGCGCCGCGTCAACTCACGCGCCTTGCGCGCAGCCTCACGGGCAGATGCGGCTTCAACCACCTTGCTCATCAAAACGCGCGCTTCCTGCGGGTGTTCCTCAAGCCAGGTTGAAAGTGCCTCATTGACCAGCCCTTCAACAACCGGGCGAACTTCCGAAGAAACCAGCTTGTCCTTGGTCTGCGACGAAAATTTCGGGTCTGGAACTTTAACCGACAGCACGCAGGTCAACCCTTCCCGGCAATCATCGCCAGTCAGTGTCACCTTTTCCTTTTTCAGCGTGCCGGAGCTTTCTGCGTAACCGGTGATCTGACGCGTCAGCGCGCCACGGAAACCGGCCATATGCGTGCCGCCATCACGCTGCGGAATGTTGTTGGTGAAGGCCAGAACGTTTTCCTGATAGGAATCATTCCACCACATCGCCACTTCAACGGTCATGCCATCCTTTTCACCGTGCAGAACAATCGGCTCGCCAATCAGCGGCTTGCGTGCCCGGTCAAGGTAGCGAACAAATGCATGAAGCCCGCCTTCATAGAAAAGCTCAACCCGCTTTTCATCCACCGGGCGCCTGTCCGTCAGCACAATGCGGACGCCGGAATTCAGAAATGCCAGCTCCCGAAGCCGATGCTCCAGCGTTCCAAAATCAAACTCGGTTTTGGTGAATGTGTCTGTTGACGGCAGGAACGATATCGCCGTGCCGGTTTCCTGACCGGCTTCTCCGGTGATCGCCAATGGCGAATCCGGAACGCCATGGGTGAACGACATTTCATGGATCTCGCCATTGCGGCGGATCTTCATGCGCAGCCAGACCGAAAGCGCGTTCACCACAGAAACGCCAACGCCATGCAGGCCGCCGGAAACCTTGTAGGAATTCTGGTCGAATTTTCCGCCCGCGTGCAGTTGGGTCATGATGACCTCTGCCGCTGAAACTCCCTCGCCAGTGTGAATGTCTGTTGGAATACCGCGCCCATTGTCGGTCACCGTGCATGAGCCATCGGCATTCAGCGTCACGGTAACAAGGGTGGCATGCCCGGCAAGCGCCTCATCAATGGCGTTGTCCACCACCTCATAGACCATATGGTGCAGGCCCGACCCGTCATCGGTGTCACCAATATACATTCCGGGCCGCTTGCGAACCGCGTCCAGCCCCTTCAGCACTTTGATGGAGTCAGCTCCATATTCGGCTGCGGCACCAGCGTTCGTCTGCTCAGCTTCTGACATGGGATTCCTTCATTCGCACGACATGCGCATAGCTTAATGAAACACCGTGGCGAATCACCATGACCCTGCCTCCGCGCTGTCGTTTTCACGAGGCTTTATATAGTCGTTTTGCTCTGGAATTAAAAGCTTTACCCGTCCATCTGGACCTGTGCCGGCCGGCACCCCATATCAACCGCATGGACAGTATGACCCAGCCGTTCCTGGCACCCGCACCGGTGCCGCACACCCGCCCCCTTGGCATGCTTGGCTTTGTCTGGACCGCGTCGCGCAATCCAATAGAGATCTGGGGCAGCCGTGCCTTCAAGGAGCCATATCTGCGGGCCAACTGGCTGCGTGTTCCCACCATCATTGTCAATGATCCGGAAGGCATTCGCCATTGTCTGGTGGAAAACGCTGCCAACTATGTCATGCAGCCTCTGCGCCAGAGGGTCTTGCGCCCCATGCTTCGCGATGGGCTGCTGACAGCGGAAGGCGAGTTGTGGAAACGCACGAGGCGCTCGCTTGCGCCGGTGTTCACCCCGCGCAATATTGCAGCTCTGACCCCCGCCATGCAGCAGAAGAGCCAGTCATTTGCGCAGGAGCTGGCCGCGCGCTCCGGCGAAACAATAGACGTGGCGTTTCAGATGACGCTTCTGACCTACGGCATTTTGCAGGCAACGCTGTTTTCCGACGACATTACCGGAGAGCCAGAAGAATTTGCGCATTCCATGGACAAATTTCTGGCGCGCATGGGCCGTGTTGACCCGCTGGATATACTGGATGCACCTGCCTTTCTGCCGCGCATCAACCGCTTGATTGGCCGCCGCTCGACCAATTATTTCCGCCGCCTGATTGCCGGAACAATGGAAAAGCGTGCCGAGTTGCTGCGCCAGCACCCCGACCGTGCGCCGCAGGACTTTTTGACACTGTTGCTGCAGGCCGATGGTTTGTCCCGGTCCGAGATTGAAGACAACATCATTACCTTCATTGGTGCGGGCCATGAAACGACGGCCCGTGCGCTGGGCTGGACGCTGTATCTTTTGAGCCAGTCCCCGGCGGAACGCCAGCTCGTGGAACAGGAAATCGACGCGCAGCTTGCCAGCCCGGGTGATCCGGCAAGCTGGCTGGACAGACTGCCACGCACCCGCGCCGCGCTGGAGGAGGCCATGCGCCTGTATCCACCGGCGCCTTCGCTGAACCGCACCGCCCTTCAACAGGATCGTGTCGGCGACATGGATATTCCGGCTGGGGCTTCGCTGCTGGTCATGCCGTGGCTGGTGCACCGCCATGAACTGCTGTGGGACAGGCCTGGCCACTTCATGCCCCAGCGCTTCCTGCCAGAGGCACGAAGCCAGATTGACCGCTACCAATATCTGCCCTTTGGCGTCGGCCCGCGTGTCTGCATTGGCTCAAGCTTTGCAATGCACGAAGGGGTCATTGCCCTCGCGTGTCTGATGCAACATTTGCGTTTCGATTATGTGGGCGCGACAGCACCTTATCCAGTGCAGAAAATCACTGTTCAGCCGCGTGGGGGTCTGCCTATGCGGGTCAGTCTGCGGAAGACGCAGGGAAGACTGCCCGAACATGAAGCCCGCCCAGCAACACCGATCGGGCAAGGCTGACCTGCCCGCCGTAGCGGCCAGCGATTGAGCTCACAATTGAAAGACCCAGACCCGAGCCGCTGCCTCTGGCGGATGTGCCGCGCCAGAACCTGTCAAACGCAGTGCTCAGCTCTGCCGCATCCATCCCGTCGCCGGAATCCTCAACCTGTACCCAGGAAAACTGCTCATCAGCGCCAGTGGAAACGACCACCTGCGCTCCCGGTCCTGAATGGCGTATCGCATTGTCAATGAGATTGCGCACCAGAACCGATATTTCCGTTTCCCTTGCCATGATCCGTGCCGGCATGCCGGAATATTCCAGTTCCACATCCAACGCGACGGCATTCGGAAAGCTCTCTGCAACTTCCAGCCCCGCAACATGATCCAGATCGACAAGTTCTGCTGCATGCGCGCCCTGCAGCGCCTCAATCCGGGCCAAGGACAGCAATTGCTCCACAAGCCGGGTGGCCCTGTCCAGGCCACTGTGCACCTTGTCCAGTGTTGCCAGCATTTCACCGTCGGCCTGCGAACGGTCAACCACCTGCAACTGCGCTTTAATGGCCGCCAGCGGCGTGCGCAGCTCGTGCGATGCGTCGGCAATGAACCGGCGCTCTTTATCCATCGCTGTTGCCAGCCGGGCAAAAAGATCGTTGAGACTGTTCATGATCGGCTGCAGTTCTGCGGGTGCTTCCGCCGCGCTCAGCGGCTGCAACTGGCGCGCAGAACGCCCGGTGATCTCCTCGCTCAACAAAGTCAGCGGGCGCAGCCCCCATGTCACTGCCAGCACTGTCGCAGTTAAAAGCGCGGCAAATCCAAGCAGCATTGGCAGCGCAACACCCAGCATTGTGCCCAAAGCATCAAATTTCGCTTCCCCGGCAGACAAGCCCACAGTGACCAGCACATCGCCGTTGGGGCTGGCTCTTGTCGAAGTTCGCCAGTCCAAACCTGCACTGTCGATAATGCGCGCGGTGCTATCCGATGGGATCGGTCCATCCGGGGTGTTGCTGGACCTGTAGATTTCCTGAGCCCCTCGGCGCACAACCACAAAGTAATTATCAACGCCATCCCGCATATATTCGTCATCGCCCACCACCTCTGCGGCAGGTGCCGTTTCGCTTGAGAAGCTGGTGGCCAGCGCAGTGGCAAAATGGGCAGTTTGCCCCCGGTCCGCCTCGTCAACCGCGCCCAGAGCGGCCCAGAGAACCAGCCCTGAAGCGGCGAGCCAGACCGCCGACAATATGCCGAACAGCCATACAAACAGCCTGCGGCGCAGCGAGTAAGCCGGGAGCATTTTCATAAAAGCATGTACCCCACACCCCGCAATGTCCGGATTCTGCTGACCCCGATTTTCTTGCGAAGCTGCGAAATATAAACCTCGATGGTATTGCTTTCCGCTCCCTCATCCCAGCCATATAACAGATCGGTCAATTGGCCTTTGGTCACCACACGCCCTGCACGCTCCATCATGAACTGGAGCACGGTGAATTCATGTGGCGATATGGCCGTGCCGACACCATCCACCTCAAGGCTGTGCGTATCAACGCTCAAGGAAATTCCACCGATTGCCAGCCGGATCTCCGGCAGGCCGAACTGACGTCTCGCCAGCGCATTGCAGCGCGCGAGCAGCTCCTGCATGTCAAATGGTTTGACAAGATAATCGTCCGCCCCACTGTTCAATCCGGTAATTCTGTCTTCAACAGAATCTCGTGCTGTCAGCGCAAGCAGCGGCACGCGATTGCCCGCCGCGCGAGCGCGCGCCAGCACTTCAAGTCCATCCATGCCCGGCAGCCCCAGATCCAGCACAACCAGGTCAAACGCGTCGGTGAGCAAAGCGTCGGCCGCATCCACGCCATTGCGCAGCCAGTTCACCGCATGACGCTCGCGCATCAACATGGTTTTCACCGCATCGCCAATCAGGGCATCATCTTCGATAAGCAGAATTTTCAAAGGTGCGATCCAGTGCAGCGGATCAATAAAAGGCAAACAGCGGCTGAATGATCTGCGCGCTTTGCAGCCGCTGTATGACATTTATTGCTGGCAGCGCCATCAGAAAATATGACGCGTCAATTGCGGTTCGGCGCAGAGCGGGCGGACTGAATTCGACCAGATCAACTTGCGTGGTTCTTTGTGCCTCGGGAAGTATTCGCGGGAAGAAACGCGGCACCGCAGTTTGGTAATACAGATATTCCGTACCGAAAATGGCCTGCAGTGCCACCTCTTCCCTGGCGATCACAAATCTGAAAACTGCGTATGCCAGTGCAAACAGCAGGAAAGACAGCAACAGAGACCCATATAGAAGCCCGACGCCAGCCAGACCAAAGGCTGAAAAAAGATAGAGCGGGTTTCGTGAGTGGGCATATGGACCAGAGGTTACCAGATGCCGGTTTTTCCGCCCGCCGACATAGAGAGACGCCCAGCAGCGCCCGGCAATGCAGAGAAGTATGAGGACCAATCCGCTGAACCGGAGAAGGTCCGCCGTAACACTGCCCGCGGGCCATGCGCTGCGTGAATAGAGCGCGAGAAAAACCGCCAGAGGCGATATCAGCCAAAGAAATTGAATTCTTTTGCGCTGTTGAAAAACTGCAATCATGACTCTGCCTGCCACTTCTGGACCTGAAAGGCAGGTTTGAAGTGGCAAGCTGAAATTTACCTGAAGGTCAGCGCAAGCCGGATTGGTTTGGCGCTTTGTCTTCCGCGCTGAAACGTGACCGTTTCAACGACAGGTGCTTCAGGTCAGATGGACGGTGCCGGTGATGGTGGTGCGGGGTCGTCACCCAGCCCGTCAAACAATGCCGTTGAAAGATATCTTTCGGCGAAAGACGGGATAATGATGACAATGTTTTTGCCGGCATTTTCCGGCCTGCTGCCAACCTCAACGGCTGCCGTCAGCGCTGCACCCGAAGAAATGCCAACAGGTATGCCTTCAAGCCGTGCCAGCAGACGCGCATTTTCAAAGGCGGAATCGTTGGAGACTTTGACGACCTCGTCAAAAATTCCTGTATCCAGAACCCCTGGCACAAACCCCGCGCCAATGCCCTGAATCTTATGCGGGCCAGGATTTCCACCCGACAGGATGGGTGACGCTTCGGGTTCGACAGCAACCACGCGCACATCCGGCTTGCGTGCCTTAAGCACCTGCCCGACGCCGGTGATGGTACCGCCGGTGCCAATGCCCGAAATCAGAATATCAACATTGCCGCCCGTGTCGTTCCAGATTTCTTCCGCCGTTGTGACCCGATGAATCTGTGGATTGGCAGGATTTTCAAACTGCTGCGGAATGACGGCATCCGGCAATTCGGCCTTCAACTCTTCGGCCTTGGCAATCGCGCCTTTCATGCCTTTGGCACCTTCCGTCAGCACAAGGTCTGCGCCCAGAAGCCGCAGCATCTTGCGCCGCTCCACCGACATGGTTTCCGGCATGGTCAAAATCAGCCGATAGCCCTTTGCTGCTGCGGCAAATGCCAGCGCAATTCCGGTATTGCCGGATGTTGGCTCAATCAGCACCGTTTTGCCTGGAATGGCAATTCCATCTGCTTCAAGCTTTTCCAGCATGGCAACGCCAATCCGATCCTTGACCGAGGCGATGGGATTAAAGAATTCAAGCTTGGCCAGAAGAACCGCCTTCACACCCTTGTCAGCGGCAAAACGATCAATCCTGACCAGCGGTGTATCGCCAATCGTGTCCAGAATGGAGTTGTAAACACGTCCGCGACCATGCGTGCGGGCCTGTTGGTTGTTGATGGCGTCGCTCATAAAGCGTCCTCTCCGGTTTTTTCTGCGGCTTAATCTAGGGTATGACCCGCGCCTTGCCGAGGATCAACCATCCAATCCCTTACGGGATGACGCAAAATTTTTCCGGTGGAAGAACTTTACGTCCCGCGGCTTGCTGTCCAGAGTGCCGCGCCAGCCAGAATAGCGGCTGCGCCACGGTTCATGCGTTTCAAAGCCCTTGGCGTGCGTAGAAAGTACCGCGCACGCGCGGCAAGCGCCGCATAGGGCAGCAATGCAATATATACAATTGCAAAGCTGACAACCGCCAGCACGGAAATATCCATGCCATCAATCGCTCGCAGATCAATCAACGTTGGCAACAGAGCCAGATAGAAGAAAATGGTTTTGGGGTTGGCCAATGTGACGGCAAAGCCGGACAGCATGCTGGCCAAGGGCTTTTCCCTGACCGATTCCGCAACAACCAGCTTGTCACCTGATGCCCGCCACAGCCGTATGGCCAGATACAAAAGATAGGCAGCCGCACCATAGCGAATAACGGTGAACACATCGCCCAGAACTTCGGCCAGAAGCGACAGACCGAAACATGCGGCCATGAGATAAAAGACATCGCCCAACGCCAGACCCACAAGAAAGGTGAGCGACGAGCGAAAGTCCGACCCCAGCGCCCGGCCGACCAACGCGATGATTCCCGGGCCTGGAATGGCAGCAGCGATTCCCAGAGCAAGGCAGTAGGCAAGAAAAGCAGCAATGGTCACAGCACAGGCACCTTTGTACTATACGATATTATTTATAGTTATACACAATTGCCGGTCACAGTGCACGGGCTTCAATCAATGCGACATCCAGCAGAAAAGAGCCATCCGGCTCAATCGCGAAATGCTCCCGCACCGGCTTTGGCGCAGCATTCTGCAATGCGCGTATCGCATCCACCAGGCCGGGTGGTGTGCGCATTCTCTCAATCCAGACCGGGAAATCCATTCTGACACGAAAAATTCTGCTGGACTGTGCTGCAAAGCCTGCCTGCCCCAAAGCCGACAGCCACTGGGCCAAAGTGTAATCACGAACGTGGGACGTGTCGCGCAACAGCTCAACTGCCTGCAAATGCGTGTCCAGCAACGCCGCCCCGGGGGCAACAACATCAATAAACACCGCTGGGGCATCGGTGGCCAGTACGCGCCTTGCCTGCCGCAAACCGCCCGCAAAATCTGCCCAGTGATGGGCGGAATAGCGGCAGGCCAGCATATCAAAATGGCCCGGCGCAAAAGGCAGTGCCTCGGCAGCGGCCTGCACAGTTTCAATATTGCCCAGTCCGCGTTTTGCGGCAGTTTGTGCCACGGCAGCCAGCATTTCGGCAGACAGGTCAACCGCGGTGACATTGGCAGCATGATCGGCCAGAAGATAAGCAACATGCCCACCTCCAGTACCAAGGTCGATTGCCCTTGACGGGCGAACCTGAGCCGCCATGTGTCGCAAAGCTTCCAGATCTTCACCGCTGGAGTGTACGCTGCTGGCCACATAGGCTTGAGCCTGCGGGCCAAACTGGCTCTCAACATTGGTTTCGTGCGCCTTGGCCATCACCATATCCTGAATTAGCGACCGGTCGAGCCGAACCCCCCAGCGCCACGCGCGGTTTCGTCCAGCGATTCAACCTCCAGATAATCCGCCTGCAAAACCGGCGCAATCACCGCCTGAGCTATTCTTTCGCCCCGCGTGACAACAAATGGTTCAGCTCCGAGATTGATCAGAATGACCTTAACCTCTCCACGATAATCCGAATCAACCGTTCCTGGTGTGTTCAGCAAGGTGACGCCATATTTGGCGGCCAGCCCGGAGCGTGGTCGCAGTTGCATTTCAAAGCCCGGGGCAATCTGAAAGCACAGACCGGTCGGCACCATGGCCCGGCCCAGCGGAGGAATTGTCAGCGGTTCTTCCAGAGCTGCAACAATATCCGCTCCGGCGGCCTGCATGGTCTGGTAGTGAGGCAGCGGCAAACCTTCCGCATGAGGCAGACGCAAAACACGCAGAACAGTGGTCATTCAGATAGTCTCCAGCATTTTCGCGAAGTGGCGGGCAAGGCGCAACGCCACCTCATCCTTTGAAAGATCGGGCCATGCCTCCACGCCGTTGCGGGATACGAGCTGCACCTGATTTCTGGTCCCGCCCATGATGGTACCCGACACATCATTGGCCACAATCAGATCGGCACCTTTTTTGTCCAGTTTGATCCTAGCATTTTCAAGAAGATTTCGAGTTTCTGCTGCAAAGCCAACCACCAGCGCAGGTCGGTTTGCTGCGTGGCCAACCGTGGCCAGAATATCGGGATTTTCGACAAGTTGCAGGACCGGCGGCTCATCGCCCTGCTTTTTGATTTTGTGAGCCGCGTTTTCCGCCGTACGCCAGTCGGCCACCGCTGCAACGAACACGCCAATATCGGCAGGAAGCGCATTCTGCACCGCTGCCAGCATGTCTCTGGCTGTTTCCACCCGAACAACATCCACACCGCGCGGATCGGCAAGTGCCACCGGACCGGAAACAAGAGTCACCTGCGCCCCAAGGCGCGCCAATGCAGCCGCCAATGCGTGCCCCTGCTGCCCGGACGAGCGATTGGCAATATAGCGCACCGGGTCCACCGGCTCATGGGTCGGGCCGGATGTCACGACTGCGCGCCGGCCCGCAAGCGGCTTGTCTTCCGGCTCCAGCAAAGCTTCAACCGCGGCCACGATTTCCAGCGGTTCGGACATGCGCCCTTGTCCGCTCTCTCCGGCTTCAGCCATCTCACCCACCGCCGGGCCAATGAAGTGCGCGCCATCCGCCTGCAGGCTGGCGACATTGCGCCGGGTTGCAGCATGGGCCCACATGGCCGGGTTCATCGCCGGGGCCAACAGTATCGGGCTTCGCGTTGCAAGCAGCACAGCCCCCGCCAGATCACCTGCCAGACCTGCCGCCATTTGTGCCATGCGGTCAGCGGTTGCTGGCGCAACCAGCACAAGATCAGCCTCACGCGCCAGTCGGATATGGCCGACATCCTGCTCATCCTCGCGGGAGAAAAGCTCGGTGTAGACTGGTGTTGCAGACAGGGCACCGACCGCCAATGGTGTGATGAACTGCGCACCGGCTTGCGTCAAAATCGGCGTTACTCTGGCGCCACGCTCGCGCAGTCGCCGGATCAGGTCCAGCGATTTATACGCTGCAATGCCCCCGCCTATGATCAGGAGCACACGCTTGCCGGACAGAACCATCAGCCACCTCCGAACACCAGCTTGAGTGCAATGACACCCAGACTCAATGCAATAATCCAGTGTGCAACGCGCCCGGAAACAATGCCGATGCGTGATTCTTTCGACAGCTCGCGGACGGAACTGTCGTTCAAGCGAATGCCATTCTCGACCAGATCCGGCAAATGCTTGCCCAGCACCTCCAGCCCGTCGGCATAGTCTGGCAAGCGACGCGCCATGCGCACCAGCGATTGCAGGATATCGCCCGCTTCCTCAAGCTTGGCGGCGGGCCCAAGCTCGGCACGAATATAGTCTGTGACCACCGGCTCCGCCGCCACCCACATATTGAATTTCGGGTCATATGTGCGGGCCACGCCCTCCACCACGACCATGGTCTTTTGCAAGAGCACCAGTTCAGGGCGGGTTCGCATGTCAAAAAGCTCTGTCACTTCAAACAGAAGCGTCAGCAGATGCCCCATGGAAATGGTTTCTGCCGGCTGGCCATGGATGGGCTCACCAATTGCGCGCAAAGCCTGAGCAAAGGACAAAACATCCTGATGCCGTGGCACATAGCCCGCCTCAAAATGCACCTCCGCCACGCGCTGGTAGTCGCGCTGGATAAAACCATAGAGAATTTCGGCAAGAAACCTGCGGCTGTCGGCAGACAGCCTGCCAACAATTCCAAGATCCACCGCGACAATTGCACCATCAGCCGCAACGAACAAATTGCCCTGATGCATGTCTGCATGGAAAAATCCGTCCCGCATGGAATGGCGCAAAAAGCTTTGCACAAGCCGCACACCAAGACCTTTCAGGTCATGCCCTGCAGCTGCGACACCTGCGACATCGCTCATTTTGATGCCGTCTATCCATTCCATGGTCAGGACATCACGTCCGGTGCGCTCCCAATCCACAGTTGGCACACGAAAACCCGGATCATCCGCGATATTGGCTGCCATCTCCGAAGAAGCGGCAGCCTCCATCCGCAGGTCCATTTCAATCCGTGTGCTTTGCGCCAGCGTTTCCACCACGGCCACGGGCCGCAACCGGCGCGAAGACGGCACAAACCGCTCCATGGAGCTGGCTATGAAGGCAAAGGAATCAAGCTCGCGACGAAATTTCTGCCGCACGCCGGGGCGAATGACTTTGACCGCCACCTTCTGTTCTGTGCCGTCCGCAAGGCGCACCCTTGCCGCATGCACCTGTGCAATGGACGCCGCACCCACAGCATCGCCGAATTCCACAAAAAGATCGTCTATGGTCCGGCCGAGCGAGGCCTCGATAGTGGCGATAGCCTGAGCTTTGGGAAAAGGCGGCACATTGTCCTGCAGAAAGCCAAGCTCAAGTGCGATGGATGAGCCGACAATGTCGGGCCTCGTGGCAAGAAACTGGCCCAGCTTGACATAGGATGGCCCCAGCCGGTGCAAGGCCTGCGACAGGCTCTCCGACCGCGCACGACGACGAGATGAGCGCCGCGCAATCAACCCCGCAAGTCGATGCGCCAGGAGCGGACCAGGCGGCATGCCTTCAGACGGAAGGGCAGAAATCACCCCTTCCCGCGCAAGGACATAGGCCGCGCGAATCATCGCAATGATGCCGTAGATCGGACCTGCCAAACCCATTGCTCCCTACAGCTTCCAGCCGGAATGCATGGCTGCAATACCGCCTGACAAGTTGCGATAGGTCACGCGTTCAAAACCTGCCTCGCGGATGGCGGCGGCAAAATGTTCCTGATCGGGAAAACGGCGGATGGATTCCACCAGATATTCGTATGACGCGCGGTCTTTGGTCACCAGATCGCCAATGGCCGGAATGGCCTTGAATGACCAGAGATCATAGAACCGGTCAACCAATGGCATATCGACTTCCGAGAATTCCAGGCACAGAAAGCGGCCTCCCGGTTTCAGCACACGATAGGCTTCGGCCAGTGCCTTATCGATGCGCGGGACATTGCGAATACCAAAAGCAATTGTGTAGGCATCAAACTCGCCATCGGGCAGCTTCAGCTCTTCTGCATTGCCTTCCACGAAGGTCAGATTGCCATCCAGCTTGCGCTTGCCTGCGCGCTCTGCGCCCACACCCAGCATGGATGCGTTGATGTCCAGCACTGTGCCCTGTGCCGCCCGGTGGGATGCTTCGACAATACGAAAGGCCACGTCGCCGGTGCCACCGGCCACATCAATGAATTTCCAGCCGGGGCGGCGCGAAGGTGCGAGCCAGTTGACGAGGGCATCCTTCCACAACCGATGCATGCCGGCTGACATGAGGTCGTTCATCAAATCATAGCGGCTGGCGACACGATGAAACACCTCATCGACCCGAGCCTGCTTTTCTTCCCGTCCGGATACGGTTTCAAAACCGTAGGAGGTTTCCATACCGTCGGGGTTGTTGATGCGGCTCTGCGACATGATAGCCAGACCTCTCGATTCGAAAAGAGTCACTGATCGATCTCCATAGAGCATTTCCCGTTGAAGCGGTACCGCTTCAACGACAGGACAATGCGACCAGAAAAGTGCCGGTGCGGTTCAGGTGATCGACAGATCACATGAAGCGAACGGTAGCATTTCCCGTTGAAGCGGTACCGCTTCAACGACAGGACAATGCGACCAGAAAAGTGCCTGGGCGGTTCAGGTGATCGACAGATCACATGAGGCGAACGGTAGCATTTCCCGTTTAAGCGGTACCGCTTCAACGTCAGGACAATGCGACAAAGGAAAGTGCCGAAGCGGTTCAGGTGATCGACAGATCACGTGAAGCGAAAGGCAGCATTTCCCGTTGAAGCGGTACTGCTTCAACGTCAGGACAATGCGGACAAAGTCAGTGCCGAGGCGAGTCAGATGACAGGCAGATTATATAAAGCGAACTGCGCCATATCACGGCGCGGTGGAAACGCGTAAAAGCACTCTGTCATGTTCAAATTACCGGATGACTATGCCCGAATTGCCTGAAGTTGAGACTGTCCGCCGTGGGCTTGAGCCTGTCATGGAAGGAGCGCTGGTCGAGCGGGTCGAGCTGTTTCGCCCGGATCTGCGCTTTCCTCTGCCTGTGGATTTTGCCAGCCGAATGGCCGGGCGGCGCATCATCTCGCTTGGCAGGCGGGCAAAATATCTCATGGCCGAACTGGATGGCGCAGAAGTTCTTGCCATGCATCTTGGCATGTCTGGCTCGTTTCGAATTGTGCGGCCGGACAGGACGGACACCACACCCGGTGTGTTTCATTATGAACGGTCACAGATCAGCAAGCATGACCATGTGATTTTTCACCTTGTAACGCGTGACGGTAAAACTCTGTGCGTCATATTCAATGACCCGCGCCGTTTTGGTTACATGAGTCTGGTGGCAAATGCCGATTTGCCCAGCCATGCCCATTTCAGCAGGCTTGGGGTGGAGCCCACGGGCAATGCTCTTTCTCCGGAAGTGCTGGCTGAGCGATTCTCTGGCAAGACGGCGCCGCTGAAGGCGGTTCTGCTGGACCAGGCCATTATTGCCGGACTTGGCAATATATATGTGTGTGAGGCACTTTGGCGGGCACGCCTGTCTCCGCTGAGAAAGGCCGCAACACTCGTGCATGCCGACGGAACGCCAACCCCACAGCTTGTTGAACTGACGGGCCATATTCGGCAGACCATTGCCGATGCCATCGAGGCTGGCGGCTCTTCCTTGAAGGATTATCGGCAGGCAGATGGCAGTCTGGGCTATTTCCAGCACAGTTTTGCGGTCTATGGCCGTGAGAAACATCCGTGTCCGCGCCCCGGTTGCAAGGGGCATATAGACCGGATCGTGCAATCTGGGCGATCCACATTTTTCTGCGCCGTTTGCCAAAGCTGACGCGCATCAACAGGGGGCTGGAAAGGTGTTGACGATGCGGCGGCCTTTCCCTATAAAGCGCGGCATGTTCAGCCGCTTCAAGTGAGGCGGCTTTTAACTTCTGTGCATTTCAATCGAACTGCTCAGGGAACACAGATTTTGACGTGCGCTGCCGATCTGCCTGTTTCAGGTGGTATGGAGCGCGACAGACGAAAGAGACCCTAGGATGGCCAATACCCCTTCGGCCAAGAAGGCTACGCGTAAGATCGCGCGCCGTACGGCTATCAACAAGGCGCGTCGTTCGCGCGTTCGCACATTCCTCCGCAAGGTTGAAGAAGCGATCCTATCCGGCGATGCAGAGGCTGCGAAGACAGCTTTCCGCGCCGCTGAGCCAGAGCTGGCCCGCGCAGTATCGCGCGGCGTTATGCACCGGAACACTGTTTCACGGAAGATTTCGCGTCTTTCCAGCCGCGTTAAGGCAGTTGGCGCTGCCTGAGGTTTAGCCTCACCCAAAAGTAGTATTCAAGGCTCGCTTCGGCGGGCCTTTTTGATTCCCGCATACTGTGGCGCACATTGTCACAGGCTTGACATGAATCAATTGCACGATTCGGCATGGAATCATTACTAGACAGTTTTTATTTCGCAATTTCAGCAGTTTACCGCAGGTCATCACGACTCTTTTCCGACATATTCGCGGCACTCCCCCCTCAGTGAGAGTCAAGCGACTGATGCAAAAATAAACTCAAATATTCTTGTAGCCATTTTTGACGCTACGCCGACCAAACGAAACCGTAAGTGAATCAGCCCATTAAAGAATTTGCCTCCAACGGGGCTTTGTCATCCGTGCCACACTAGACATGTCTCGCTGACATTTTTGGTGATTCGAAGCTTGCCCCAACCTGCCCTAATGCGTAGCTTCCTCTCAGCGACAAGAGCTTGCGAAGACAAAGTGTGGGGACAACGCGTGTTTTCCAGAATAATTTTAAATTAGCTGGAATTCTTATTGATACGCTGAAGTTTCGCATAAATTGACGCTATTCCCTTTTGTGCATCGCCGCGTAGAGCGGATGAGTGCTGCTTTAGTGAACAATTTTTTTTACTGCCCTTCGTCTATGCGACGGGCAACGGGAGAGTATTGTCGTGAGCCATGGCTACGAAGACGACGTGACGGTGCGTCAATGCTGGGACGCGCTGAGCGGCAGTGAAGATGCCTTCCTGATTGACGTGCGCACTGGCGCAGAATGGAACTATGTGGGCTTTCCGCTTGTGTCTGGCGCAGCCAGCCCGCTGTTCATCGAATGGCTGACCTTTCCAACCATGACGGTCAATGCCGCTTTTGCCGAACAGGTTTCGGCAGAGGTGCTGCGCCGCGGGGGCAGCAAACAGTCGAAACTTTATTTCCTGTGCCGATCCGGGGTTCGCTCTATTGCGGGGGCAATAGCGGCAACTCAAGCCGGGTTCGAGCATTCTTATAACGTGCTGGACGGCTTTGAGGGTCCGGCGGACACAGATGGACACAGAGGCAACATCGCCGGCTGGAAGGCGGCCGGATTGCCATGGGTACAGAAATGAGCGGTCAGTTCCCTGCCCGCCTGAGCGGAAAGACACATGCTTCAGCCATGCCAGAAATGAGCCTTCAAAACGGAGTGGACAATCAGATGCGGACAGTGCCGGTGCGCAATGATGATGAGGTGATGGAACGTGTTCGTGCGCGGTTGAAAGCCCAGCTGGGACAGGACATCTACGCTTCATGGTTTCAGCGCATGAAACTGGATACTGTTTCTCGCGGTTCGGTTCAGCTTTCGGTGCCGACAGCATTTCTGAAAACCTGGATCAACGGCCACTATAAAGACTTTCTGCAGCAGATTTTTGCCGAAGAGATTCCCGGGACCATCCGGGTGGACATTCATGTGCGCAGTGCCATCCGCACGGCGCCAGCCGTAGCGCCAGTTGCAGCGATGCCGGTTCCTGCGCCAGCCAACGACGGCGATGTGATGCCGCCGGTGGTGTCGGAGCGGATTGTGCCGCGCACCGGTGCAGATTTCGGCTCGCCACTGGACGGGCGGTACGTGTTTGAAAGCTTTGTTGAGGGTGCAAGCAACCGCGTGGCTCTGGCTGCAGCCCGCTCTATCGCCGAGAACGGCCCGCATTCGGTTCGGTTCAACCCGCTCTTCGTTCATGCCTCTGTCGGGTTGGGTAAAACCCACTTGTTGCAGGCAATAGCCAATGCCGCGATTGAGCGGGCCGACAATCCGCGTGTGGTCTATCTGACTGCCGAATATTTCATGTGGCGGTTTGCCACTGCGATTCGTGACAATCAGGCACTGAACTTCAAGGAAAACCTCCGCGGCATCGACATTCTGATCATTGACGACATGCAGTTTCTGCAGGGACGCTCAATTCAGCAGGAATTCTGCCATCTGCTCAATGCCTTGATTGACAGCGCCCGGCAGGTTGTGGTGGCCGCAGACAGGCCTGCTTTCGAGCTGGAATCGCTGGACCAGCGGGTTCGATCACGGTTGACCGGAGGCGTTTCCATCGAGATGGCGTCGCCTGACTATGATATGCGTCGCGATATTCTCATGACCCGCGTCAGCGCCATGCGCAATGACGATCCGACATTTCAACTGCCCGAGGAAGTCATCGCAACAATAGCTCGCCGGGTTGATGGCTCGGGCCGCGACCTGGAAGGAGCTTTCAACCAGATTGCCTTCCGCCATTCCGTCGGCCAGCCACTATCCTCCGAACATCTTGATGATCTGCTCAATCAGTTGACACGCAGCAATGCGGAAAAGCGGGTTCGGATTGAAGACATTCTGAAATTCGTCTCACGCCATTACAATGTCTCTCGCACCGATATTCTTTCAGCCCGGCGCACGCGCACCATTGTTCGGCCACGTCAGATTGCCATGTATCTTGCCAAGACCATGACCCCGCGCTCTCTGCCGGAGATTGGCCGCAGGTTTGGCGGGCGCGACCATACAACCGTGTTGCACGCCGTTCGCAAAATCGAGTCTGAACGGTCCAATGACCTTAAGCTTTCAGAGGAACTCGACATTATTCGCCGCATGATCGAAGAGTGATTGGCAAAGTTGCGACAGGGAAGCCGGCAGAAATGCTTAAAGTCTTTCAATTCGCAGCCAATGCTCTAAAAGATTGTCATTAAAGGGTCGGCTGCGGCTGCAAAGCGGCGCAATCCGTTCCCAGCTTTTTGAACCGCATCCTGCCGCATAGGGTTTTATCCTTTGGGGCGGGGTGCTTTCGGGCCTCCTGGTCCGCCCCAGAATTGAAACGGTCTGTCGTAAAGCCATGCGTATCATTATCGAGCGTTCCAATCTCCTCAAGGCACTCGGCCATGTGCATCGCGTTGTCGAGCGGCGCAACACGATTCCAATTCTGTCCAATGTTCTCTTGAAAAGCGAAGAAGGTGCGCTGCGGCTCAAGGCAACAGATCTTGATATTGAGGTCACCGAGCGCGTGGTGGCAATTGACGAGCAGCCAGGCGCAACCACTGTGCCCGCCTATCTGCTCTATGACATTGTGCGCAAATTGCCGGATGGCTCTGAGGTCAACCTGACCACCAATGAAGAGGGCAGCCAGCTCGTTGTCAGCTCCGGTCGCTCGCGGTTTCGCTTGCAGTGCCTGCCGGAAATCGATTTTCCGGACATCACGACCGGTGTTTTCAGCCACAGTTTCAAACTGCCTGCTGCTGCCCTTGCGCGGCTGATAGAGCGCACGCAATTTGCCATTTCAACGGAAGAAACGCGCTATTATCTGAACGGCATTTTCTTCCACACGATCGAATCCGAGGGCAGCCTGAAGCTGCGGGCCGTTGCGACTGATGGCCATCGCCTGGCACGCGCCGAGGCAGATGCGCCTTCTGGATCCGAAGGGATGCCCGGCATCATTGTGCCACGCAAAACTGTGAGCGAGTTGCAGAAGCTGATTGGCGATGCTGATGACGAAAGCGCTGTGGATGTTGAGCTTTCCGAGTCGAAGATCCGGTTCACCATCGGCGACGTGGTTATCACTTCCAAACTGATTGATGGCACATTTCCTGACTATCAGCGGGTCATTCCAACCGGCAACGACAAGGCACTGGTCCTGGACCGTCAAAGCTTTGCACAGGCGGTTGACCGGGTGTCGACCATTTCATCCGAACGCGGCCGCGCTGTTAAGCTGGCCGTTTCGCAGGGTCAGTTGGTTCTGACCGTCAACTCACCCGATTCTGGCACGGCGACCGAAGAACTGCCCGTTGGCTACGATGCGGATGAGATAGAAATCGGCTTCAACGCTCGTTACCTGCTGGACATAACCAGTCAGCTTTCGGGTGAGGAATCAGTGTTCATGCTGGCTGATCCCGGCTCACCGACGCTGATCCGGGACGGCGGCGATTCTGGAACGCTTTACGTCCTGATGCCGATGCGGGTCTGAGATTCAGGGCCGGGTCGCGCAAATGGCGCGGGACGGAAACCGCATCACGCAACTGCGTCTGGTTGATTTTCGCAACTATTCCAGCCTGACCCTGGACGTGGAATCGCGCTTTATCGTTCTTGCGGGCGACAATGGCAGCGGCAAAACCAATCTGCTGGAGGCAGTCTCTCTGCTGACACCCGGGCGTGGATTGCGACGCGCCACCTATCCGGAAATGGCGAATTTGACCGGCAGCGGTGGTTTTTCTGTGCGCGCCGGTGTGCTGGATGAGCAGGCTGACAGTGTTGATGTGCTGACAATGATGCGTCCCGATACAGCATCCGGCCCGCAACGGCAGGTGCGAATCGACGGCACAAATGCCCGCAGCGCCGACGAGCTTCTGGCGCTTGTTCGGCTGTTGTGGCTGACACCTGCAATGGACGGGCTTTTCACCGGCCCGGCGGGCGATAGACGCCGCTTTCTTGATCGCCTTGTCCTGACCTTGCATCCTGAGCACGGGCGCCATGCCACAGATTACGAGCGGGCAATGCGCAGCCGCAACCGGCTGCTGGCGGAAGACCGGCGTGATGAAAGCTGGCTTTCCGCTATCGAATCGCAAATGGCTGAAACCGGGCTGGCCATTGCGCTTGCACGGGCAGAAACCGTGCACCGTTTGAAGGCTGCGGTATGCGAAGGCTTTGGCGCCGGTGCCGGTTTTCCCATTGCCGGGCTGGAACTGGCCAGCGGTTATGGCCCGGTGGACCTTTCACGCGCGGCAGTGGATGTGGAAGACGAGGTTGCCGGCCGGTTGCGCAGCAACCGGCCCCTGGACCGTGCGGCAGGGCGAACATTGGAAGGGCCACATCGCTCGGACCTGCTTGTAACCTATCTGGCAAAATCCATGCCGGCAGCACTGGCTTCCACTGGTGAGCAGAAAGCGCTGCTTATCGGGCTGATTCTTGCACATGCAGAGCTTGTTCTTGCAACCAGCGGCATTCCCCCTATCCTGCTGCTGGACGAAGTCGCTGCGCATCTGGATGCAGGCAGGCGCGCGGCGCTTTTCGACATTCTCGACCATCTCGGGGTACAGAGTTTCATGACCGGAACGGACTACGCGCTGTTTTCAACTCTGGAAGGACGGGCGCAGATTCTGTCCATAGCCAACGGGTCTTTGACGTGAGCTTGTCCACCCCATTCTCTCCACCGGAACTGGAGCGTTACGCCCGGCATATTATGCTGCGTGAATTTGGCGGACCGGGTCAGCAGGCTCTTAAACGCGCCCGAATACTGCTGATTGGCGCCGGGGGCATCGGTTCACCGGCGGCGCTATACTTGGCAGCAGCAGGCGTGGGCACCCTTGGAATTGTTGATGATGACACGGTGTCACTGTCCAACCTGCAACGCCAGATCCTGCACGCAACCGATGATATTGGCCGTTCCAAGCTGGACAGTGCGCAGCACAAGCTTGCAGCGCTCAATCCGCATGTAAAAGTTGAAGGCCATGCCGTTCGGCTAAGTGAAGCCAATGGCAGTGAAATAGTCGCGGCCTACGACATCGTGCTGGACGGCTCCGATAATTTTGCGACGCGCTACCTGGTGGCAGACCTGTGCGAAGATGCCAAAAAACCGCTGGTGCAGGCGGCAATCGAGCGCTTTTCCGGTTCGTTGACGGTTTTTGCTCCTCATTTGCGCAACGCTGCGGGAGAGCCTTACCCTACGCTGCGCGATCTGTTTCCGCATGCGCCACCACCGGGTTCTGTGCCAAGCTGTGCAGAGGCAGGCATTCTGGGGGTCATAGCCGGAATTCTCGGCACTATGGCAGCAACGGAAGCAATCAAGCTGGCATGCAATCTGGGAGACCCGCTTCTGGGTCGCCTCCTGCTGGTTGACGCCCTGCGAATGCGGTTTGAAGAAATTTCCTATGGGCGGCAAAATCCCGCTGCGGAATGATCCAGGTCTGTGTCTGTTGCATTGTGCTGCCGGTCAATCGATCCCCGTTCCAGCGGGAATTGATCTAGGCCCGGTTCGGCAAAATTCGGTCCGGCGGGCGGTGCCCATCCATGAAGGTGCGGATGTTGATGATCACTTTCTCACCCATATCAATCCGCGCCTCACGTGTGGCCGACGCCATGTGTGGCAGCAGAATAACGCGGTTTTCCTGAGCAAGCCGCACCAGACGCGGATCCAGTGTTGGCTGCGCCTCAAACACATCCAGCCCGGCGCCACCAATCTTTCCCTGCTCCAGAAGATCAATCAGCGCAGGTTCGTCGATAATTTCCCCTCGCGCCGTGTTGATCAGGAAGGCTTCCGGCTGCATGAGGCTCAAACGTCTGCGTGACAGCAAATGATAAGTGGCAGGCGTGTAAGGGCAATTGACCGACAGAATGTCCACCTTCGGCAACATCTGGTCCAGGCTGTCCCAATAGGTTGCCGCCAGTTCAGTTTCCGTTTTGCTGCTGACGGGTGAACGGTTGTGATAGTGAATCTCCAGACCGAAAGCCCTGGCGCGCCGGGCCACCGCAGTGCCAATACGCCCCATTCCCAGGATTCCGAGCTTTTTGCCCGACAGGCGTTTGCCCAGCATGAAATCTGGCGACCAGCCCGGCCAGGCCCCGTCGGACAGAAGTTGCCGGCTGCCTTCAACCAGGCGGCGTTGACCCGCCAGAATCAGGGCCATAGTCATATCCGCCGTGTCTTCGTTCAGAACATTGGACGTATTGGTCACGGTAATGCCAGCGCGGTGTGCGGCGTCTATATCGATATTGTCTGTGCCGGCACCGTACTGGGCAATCAGTTTCAACCGGGGGCTGGCATGGCTCAAAAGCTCTGCGTCAATTGAGTCTGAAAGCGTGGGCACCAGCACATCCGCGGTTTCCACAGCAGTCTGCAATTCCCGACGGGTCATTGCCCGATCATGCCGGTGCGCAATCAGGTCAAACAATTCTGCCATACGCTTTTCAATGCCTTCCGGCAGTTTGCGCGTCAGGGCAACAACCAATGTACTGTTTTCAGTCATCCGCGGGCACGGCCTCCTCTACGCGTACACTTGCGCCCTGAATAGCACAGGATCAATACAAAACGATGCGAACAGCGTGTGGAAAGAATGGGTTGTTAACCCAAAATATTCGATAATCCGATTGCGGCTCCGGGTTCGAACATCCGCATATGTACCAAACCTCCCGGAGCCATCAAACTCGCAATGAAGAAAGAGCCGCTGTGGGACGTCAATTCATCAACCGATCAATCGCGGTTCTCGCGGCTTTCATCCTGTATGCTGCCCCAATCAGCGTGGCGCAATCCCAAGATGCCACTGCAAACGACACCGCCGCAGCCTCTTCCAGCAGATTGCCCCTTCCCCGCTTTGTTTCCCTGAAAGCTGAACGCGCCAATCTGCGGGTCGGCCCCGGGCGCGACTTTCCGATATCGTGGCTGTTCACCAAACGCGGCCTGCCCATGGAAATCATTCAGGAATTCGAGCAATGGCGGCGTGTGCGCGACAGTGAGGGCTCTGAGGGCTGGATTTATTATTCGTTGCTGTCTGGCGAACGGTCAGCGATAGCCGCCCCGTGGCTGTCTGGCCAGGACGTGCATATTGACGTCCGGCGCAACAATGTCGAGGAGGCCGCAGTGGTGGCCAGGCTGGAGCCCGGCGTGGTGATGAAGGTTGAGAACTGCACCGGAACATGGTGCCGTGTGGATGTGGCGGACCGCAAGGGCTTTGTTGCGCAAAACCAGTTGTGGGGCGTTTACCCGGACGAGGTGTTCTAGAACCGGGCCCGCCGGAATATGGCGAGAAAATCGCGCTTTAAACGCGCTTGCGACGAAGCCGGACCACCACGTCAACATTAACAATTTCCATGCCTTCAGGTGGCTCCGGAAGATTGTCGATGGACAAGGTGCCATCGGGAATGTCCAGCATCATATTTTCTTCTTCCAGGAAGAAATGGTGATGGTCAGAGGTGTTCGTGTCAAAATAAGTGCGCTGGCCCTCTCCCGAGAGCGGGCGTACCAGGCCAACATCGGTGAACTGATGCAGAGTGTTGTACACCGTGGCCAGTGAAACGGGTTCGCCTGCCTTGTGCGCTTCCTCGTGCAGTTCTTCAGCAGAAAGGTGACGGTCGCCAATTCCGAAGATCAGATTGCACAATGCAACACGCTGGCGTGTAGGACGCAGCCCGGCGGCACGCAGGCGCTCAAACACGCAGAAAGAGGCATGCTGCACAACCGCTGCGGACTTACCCAATGTCTGATCACCCATTGCATTCACCATTTATAACTTGACTGCGTTTGTCCACTTTTACGAATAATCGTTCACACATGCAAGAGATAGTCTTTCTAAGGTGGAAAAACAAATCTTATCCCGATGATATGGGTATCTGAGGAAACGAATTCATACATGGTACATGTAATTTTATGAATTTACGGTGCCCAACTGGCAGCATAGGTTTGTTACGGGATTTGCCCCGTGTCCTAGCCGTGCTATGGGCGTTTGAAAAATCAAAGGCAATGGGCCAGCTTTCATCCGCTGTTCCTCATGCCTCAGGTAAGCGGAAGAGTGGCAGGCAGTACCATGGAAACCAGACAGACGCAGTTCAGCAAGGACGAAATTCTCTCCTGCGGCCGGGGAGAGTTGTTCGGCCCTGGCAATGCGCAGCTGCCCCTGCCGCCAATGCTGATGTTTGACCGGATCACAGAGGTCAGTGAAACCGGCGGTGAGTTTGGCAAGGGCATCATCCGCGCGGAGTTCGACGTCAATCCGGATCTCTGGTTTTTCGATTGCCATTTTCAGGGCGATCCGGTCATGCCCGGCTGTCTGGGGCTGGATGCCTTGTGGCAGATGACCGGCTTTTTTCTTGGCTGGCTCGGAGAGCCAGGCCGTGGCCGGGCCCTGGGTGTGGGCGAGGTTAAATTTACCGGTCAGGTTACACCGGACGTCAAACTGGTTGAATACGGTGTGGAGTTTCGCCGCGTCATGCGCTCAAAACTCAAGCTTGGCATTGCAGAAGGCTGGATGAAAGCCGATGGCGAAATCATCTACCGCGCAAGCAATTTGCGCGTTGGCCTTTTTCAAGACCAGGATGCGGCATAAGCCGCTGGCAGCATCGGTAAAGGAACGAACCATATGAAGCGTGTCGTCGTCACCGGAATGGGTATTGTCTCCTCCATTGGCAACAATGTTGAAGAGGTTGCTCAATCCCTCAAGGAATCGCGTTCCGGCATTACCTTTTCGGAAGAATATGCCGAACTGAACTTCCGCTGCCGGGTTTATGGCAAGCCGACGCTGGACCCAACAACCCTGCTTGACCGGCGCGCACTGCGCTTTCATGGAGGTGGCACTGCATGGAACCATGTTGCCATGGATCAGGCAATTGCCGATGCCAAGCTGACCGAAGACATGATTTCCAACCCGCGCACCGGCATCATCATGGGTTCGGGTGGCGCATCGACCCACACGATTGTGCAGGCGGCGGACATTACGCTCAACAAGGGCGGGCCAAAGCGCATCGGGCCGACCAGCGTGCCAAAGGCCATGGGCTCCACCGCCTCTGCAACGCTGGCCACATGGTTCAAGATCAAAGGCGTCAACTATTCCATTTCTTCGGCCTGCGCCACGTCCAATCACTGCATTGGCAATGCGTATGAGACGATTCAGGTTGGCAAGCAGGACATCATATTCGCTGGCGGCTGCGAAGAATTGAACTGGACCCTCTCGTCGCTGTTTGACGCGATGGGCGCTATGTCGTCAAACTTCAACGACAATGCATCCGTTGCCTCCAGAGCTTATGACAAAGACCGCGACGGATTTGTCATTGCCGGCGGTGCTGGTGTGCTGGTTCTGGAAGAGTACGAACATGCGGTGGCGCGTGGTGCGCACATCTATGCGGAAGTGGTTGGCTATGGCGCCACATCCGACGGCTATGACATGGTGGCACCTTCCGGCGAAGGTGCCGTGCGTTGCATGCAGCAGGCTCTGGCCAGCGTGGACACTGCCGTTGATTACATCAACCCGCATGCCACCTCGACACCGGTCGGCGACCGCATGGAAGTTCAGGCAATTCGGGAAGTCTTTGGCAACAATATTCCGCCAATTTCGGCAACAAAATCACTGACCGGCCATTCACTGGGCGCAACGGGCGTGCAGGAGGCAATTTATTCCCTGTTGATGATGCGCGACAAGTTCATTGCCAAAAGCGCCCATGTTGATGAGCTGGATCCGGAATTTTCCGACATCCCCGTCGTGCGGGAACGCATCGACAATGCCAAAATTGACACGGTTCTATCCAACTCCTTCGGATTTGGTGGAACAAATGCCACGCTGGTCTTCCGCCGCATCTAACCATTCGCGAAAAGTGGTCTGAACTTCGAATTGCGGTAAAAAATAAAGGGTTTCGGGCGTTTATGGGATCGAGCCTGTAAATACCGGACAGGAACAGAAACAGGGGATGGCCATGGGCGACCTGATGAAGGGAAAGCGCGGCCTTGTAATGGGCGTCGCCAACCACAACTCCATTGCCTGGGGCGTTACAAAAGCGCTTGCCGGGCAAGGTGCGGAACTGGCTTTGACCTATCAGGGAGACGCATTCGGCAAGCGGGTGCGTCCACTGGCGGAAGAAGTGGGCTGCAATCTTCTGATGAATTGCGACGTGGAAGACATTTCCACCGTTGATGAGGTTTTTGCTACTCTTGAACGGGAATGGGGCAAGATTGACTTTGTTGTCCACGCCCTGGCCTTTTCCGACAAGAACGAATTGAAGGGCCTTTACGCAGATACCACCCGTGAAAACTTTGTCCGGACAATGGTGATCTCCTGCTTCTCCTTCACCGAGATTGCCCGCCGCGCAGCGCGGATCATGAACAATGGCGGCTCATTGGCAACCCTGACCTATGATGGTTCGCAGCGCGTCATGCCGAACTATAATGTGATGGGTGTAGCCAAAGCGGCTCTTGAAGCCTCCGTGCGCTATCTGGCTGCAGATTTTGGTCCGCGCAATATCCGGGTCAACGGCGTTTCCGCAGGCCCGGTGCGCACACTGGCAGGCGCCGGAGTTTCCGATGCAAGATTGATGCTGAACTATCAGCGACGCAATTCGCCGATGCGCCGGAATGTCACCATTGATGAGGTCGGCGGAGCCACGCTTTATCTTCTGTCTGATCTGGCAAATGGCGTAACCGGCGAAGTTCACTATGTCGATGCCGGCTACAACATCATGTCCATGCCGGCGCTGGATGAACTTAAAACACAGGAACGCCATGCGGTGATTGCCGAGGGCGCAGACACCGTCAAGGAAGACGTCGCTTAAACCAGACTTCAGTTCCTCCTGCTGTTTTGGGGTATTTTCGCTTTTTCGTGAAAAAGTGAGAATGCCCCAAATTGCTATATATTTCTGGTAGAAATCATCGTCATAATTATCCTATGTAGACATTATACCAAATTAGTCGGTAGTGGAGCTATAAAGGGTGGGCGGCGAATTGGCACCAAGCACTCAGATTGCAGAGGCGGAGTGCCTCGCAAACGGGGAACGCAGTCAATTCAGTGATTTTATCCCGGCTTTCGCGCTTTTGGCTGCGGGGCTGATTGCCCTGTTGATTGCTTTTGCGGCGAGCTCGGAAGACCGCGGACAGTATGTCATTGTAACTGCGCCCTGGGCCGATACTGTCCAGACAATCCGGCAGATTTCATCCACCGGCGGTGGCTTTCTGGAGTTCGGGGGCTTTTCGAACATCGTCCTTGCGGCGTCGTCTGATCCGGATTTTGTGTCGAGCATGCAGGCAGAAGGAGCTTGGCTTGTTCTGCCGCTTCCCCGCCTCGCAGGGTGTTTTGCGTTAAGTGGCGAGGCTGAGAAATGAACACGGAATTGAATGGTTTGCGCCAGTATTTCGGGCGTTTCCTGGTCTATCTGCTTTGGGCGCACGTCCCGGTTCTGTTCATCGTTGGCATGATCACCGGCCAGTCGGCTGTGTCCGGTGCTCTGGCCGCAGCGTTTCTTGCAGGTGTTTACCACATAACTTGGTTGCGCAACGGCACCGCGCCGGTGACACGCTATGTGTCTTCCGTCGCGCTTGTTCTGGAACCTGCATTGTTGCTCTATTTGCTGCGCGGCCAGCCATGGCAAATGGATATGCACATGTACTTTTTTGCCATGCTGGCGCTGACCATTGCCTGGTTTGACAAGCGCGCGGTGCTTATAGCCGCTGTCGCCATTGCCCTCCACCATTTGCTTTTGTTGTATCTGCTCCCCTATGCGGTTTTCCCCAGTGACGGCAACCTGTCGCGCGTTCTTCTGCACGCCGCCATTGTTGCATTCCAAACCGCCGTGCTGGTCTGGCTAAGTGTTATGGTCGCCAACAGTTTTGCCCGCATCAGCCGGATGAGCGAGGAAATTGTGGCCAAGAATGATGCGTTGGAACAGCGCACCAAAGAGGCTGAAGACGCAAACGAAGCCAAGAGCCTGTTCCTGGCGAATATCAGCCACGAAATCCGCACACCGATGAACGCCATTCTCGGATTCTGCCATCTGGCGCAGCGCACAGACCTGGACCCAAAACAGCGAGACTACGTTACAAAGATCAGCAATGCTGCCGGATCGCTTTTGCGGCTCATCAACGACATTCTGGATTTCTCAAAAAATGAAGCTGGCAAGCTGACGATGGAAACGCATCCGTTCGAACTGCGTGCGTCTGTTGAAAGCCTGCGCGCTCTGATGGCTACGGAAGCCGACGCCAAGGGCGTGACGATTGTTGCGCAGATTGATGACGCCATTCCCAAATCGCTGCTGGGCGATGAGCTGCGCTTCAAGCAGGTGATCCTCAATCTTTTGACCAATGCTGTGAAATTCACCCAGAAAGGCGATGTCACAATTGCCGCGCGGCTGCGTTCGCTGGCGGAAAACACGGCCACAATCGAGGTATCGGTTCGCGATGCGGGCATCGGCATGACCGCCCAGCAGCAGGCCTCGCTGTTCCAGTCCTTCAATCAGGCAGACAATTCCACGACGCGCCGTTTTGGCGGCACCGGACTGGGACTTGCCATCTGCAAACAGATCGTCGAGCAGATGGGCGGCCAGATCGGGGTTGCCAGCGAACTGGGCGTTGGCAGCACTTTTACATTTTCGCTTGAACTGGCTCTCGACAACAGAAGCGCTGATGAAGCCTGCGTACCATCAGACGCATTTTTGCAATTGCGCATTCTTGTGGCCGATGACAACCCGGCTGCCCGCCAGATCATTCAGGAAATATTCCTGGAATGGGGCCTCAATGTCGATCTGGTTGCTTCCGGCCCGGAAGTCATTGGCGCCATGGAAATTGCGGCCTCGGCAAACAAGCCTTTCGACGTTGTTCTGCTGGACTGGAAAATGCCCGGCATGGACGGCATGGAAACTGTCCAGGCAATGCGGTCAAACACGGCCATCAAGAAAAAGCCAATCATCGTCATGATTACGGCTTATGGAAATGATGAGTTCATCAACGAAGCAGAGAAAGCCGACATTGCAGCTTTCATTTCCAAACCTGTTGAACCAAAGGGCTTGTTTGACACAATCACCAATCTGATCACCGCCACGACCGAGCGAGACGGAGCCTCCGCGCCTGCTGCGCCTGGTTTGCCGATGGTGCAGCCGGAGTTTTCCGGGTTGCGCGTATTGCTGGTGGAAGACAATGAGATCAACCGCGAAATTGCCATCGAACTGCTGACAGATGCCGGTTTGGTGGTTGATACGGCTGAGAACGGCCTTATTGCCTGCGAACGCGTTGAGGCAGAGGGTTTAAGATACTCGGCAGTTCTGATGGATGTTCAAATGCCGGAGATGGACGGCCTTGAAGCGACCGGGGTTATCCGACGGACATGGGATGCCGAAAAGCTGCCGATCATTGCAATGACGGCCCATGCTTACGAGGAAGAGCGGCAAAGATGCTTTGCCGCGGGAATGAATGATCACATAGCCAAGCCGGTTGACCCCGATGCCATGGTGAAAACCCTGAACCGCTGGCTGAAGCTGCGGCAGGTCACCGCAAAGGCAGAGGCTCCGCCTGCGATGGTTGAGGTGAAGGCGGTCGAAACCGGCCTGCCCGATGATCTGCCCCCATTTGGAATCAAGGCTGCTTTGAACAGAATGAACGGCAAAGTGCCGCTCTTGCGCAAGCTGATCATCAGTTTTGGCGAACGATATGATGATGTGGGCGGTGATCTGCTGAAACTGATCCAGGCCGGCGACATCGCCGACGCAAGGCGGCTGGCGCATACGCTGAAAGGTGTGGCTGGCTCTCTGGAACTTCTGGAGGTTCAGGAAAAGTCTGCCGCGATTGAGCGTAGGCTGGCGTCTGACGAACTGGATGGAATTGGCGACAATATTGCAGAGCTGAAGCTTCTGGTGGAACCGGCAATCGCAGCCGCACGACGACTCTCGCCCGCGGTTGTGGCGCCGCAAGCGCCCGCGGGAATCGCGCTGGATCGGCAGGATTCAAGCGCGGAGCGTGACCAGCTTCGTGATCAGATCAAGCGCCGCAGCCTGCAGGCCAGAGGCGGTTTTGATGCATATGCCGCAGCCGTAGGCCTTAATGGGCAGGACGCAAAGCAACATCCGATCCGGCTTGCACTGGATCGGCTGGATTATGATCAGGCCCTGATCCTTCTTGACCGTGAAACCGCTCTGAATGCCTGAAGTGGATTGTGAGAGCACATGACGCACAAGTCTACAATTCTGATCGTGGATGACGAAATTTCGAATATCGAAATTATGAACGCCATTCTGGAAGATGATTACGAGATTTGCTTTGCCACAAGTGGCGAGCAGGCGCTGGAGATTGCACGCACTATATTTCCCGATCTCATTCTTCTCGACATTCTGCTGCCGGGAATTGATGGATTTGAGGTGTGCCGACAGCTTAAGACAGATGAGTTGATGGCCGATGTTCCGGTGATTTTCACCACCGGGCTGGGCGACACGGAAGATGAAGTGCGCGGCCTGATGCTCGGCGCAATCGACTATGTTACCAAGCCCATTCAGCCCATCATCCTGAAGGCCCGTGTGGGCAACCATGTGGAATTGAAGCGACTGCGCGACCAATTGGCCGAAATTGCAGTGACCGATGCCTTGACGGGTTTGAGCAACCGACGCCGGCTTGAGCAAACCCTGAAAACCGAAACCTCCCGCCTGTCGCGAAACGAGGAGTATCTTTCGGTTATCATGGTGGATATCGACTTTTTCAAACAGTTCAACGACACCTACGGCCACCCCGCCGGAGACAGATGCATCACCATGGTTGCTTCTGCCATGAACCGCGCTGTCAAACGGACCTCTGATCTTCCGGCAAGATATGGCGGGGAAGAGTTTGCCTGCGTTTTGCCGGGTGCCGATGCCGATATGGCGTATTCAGTGGCTCGGGAGATTCAACAACAGGTGCGCGCCCTGAACATTCCGCATCAGAAATCCGATATTGGCCCCTATGTGACCGTGAGCATGGGAATTGCAACAGCGCGGTGCCTGCAAGGCATGACTGCAGACATGTGGACGCATCACGCCGACAGCCAGCTTTATATCAGCAAAAGCAATGGCCGCGACCGCATCACCCAGACCACATTTGAAGCAGATCACGCCTGAACCCGTCTGGATAGTCGCGCGTCAGAGTCACTGCACCGTTGAAAACAGGAAGCGCAGTGATCTGATACAATGTCTGCAAGGCTTTCAGCGGGTAGGAACGGGCGTTTCTCCGCGATAGTCATAGAATCCGCGCTTGGTCTTCCGGCCAAGCCACCCCGCCTCGACATATTTGACCAGCAATGGGCAGGGACGGTATTTGGAATCCGCCAGACCATCATGCAGCACCTGCATGATGGAAAGGCACGTGTCCAGACCTATGAAATCTGCCAGTTGCAGCGGCCCCATCGGATGATTGGCGCCAAGACGCAAGGAATTGTCGATGCTTTCCACGGAGCCAACGCCCTCATACAGGGTGTAAATTGCCTCGTTGATCATTGGCATAAGGATGCGGTTGACAATAAAGCCCGGGAAATCTTCCGAAATTGTCGTCACTTTATCCAGATTGGACGAAAACCCGCGCGCCGCCTGGAATGTTTCATCCGATGTCGCAATTCCACGCACCAGTTCCACCAGCTTCATAACCGGCACCGGATTCATGAAGTGAATGCCGACAAACTGTTCCGGCCGGTCGGTGGATGAGGCCAGTCGCGTGATGGAAATCGACGAGGTGTTTGTTGCCAGAATGGCCTCCGGCTTCAATTCCGGACAGATTTGCTGGAAGATCCGGCGTTTGACCGCCTCTTCCTCCGTGGCCGCCTCAATCACCAGGTCCGCTTTGGCCAGAGCTTTCACACCATCAGCGGCGCTGATGCGTGCAATGGAAGCTGCCTTGTCCGCCTCGCTGAGTTTGCCGGATGCGACCTGACGCGCCATATTGGCAGCAATCCGCTCAACGCCCTGTTGTGCACGCTCAAGACTGACATCCTGCAGGATGACGTCATAGCCGGCCATCGCGCTCACATGCGCAATACCGCCGCCCATCTGCCCAGCTCCCACAACCGCGACCGTGCGGATATCCACCATAGTGAACCCTCCCCTCACATGCAGCGCACAGCCTGCGCTGCATGGATTGATGTTATGTTTTTATAGTTTTGATTGCAGTTCCGGCACGATCTGGAACAGATCGCCCACCAGTCCATAATCGGCGACCTGAAAAATCGGCGCATCTGCATCCTTGTTGATGGCGACGATGACCTTGGAGTCCTTCATGCCAGCCAGATGCTGGATAGCGCCGGAAATGCCCAGCGCAACATACAGATCCGGTGCCACCACCTTGCCAGTCTGGCCGACCTGCCAGTCATTGGGCGCGTAACCGGCATCCACCGCAGCACGTGAAGCGCCCACCGCAGCACCAAGCTTATCGGCCAGCGGCAGCACAACCTCTTCAAATTTTTCGCGGCTGCCCAGCGCCCTGCCGCCGGACACGATAACCTTTGCCGCAGAAAGTTCCGGGCGTTCGGATGCCGCAACATCTTCGCTGACAAAGCTGGAAATGCCATTGTTGCCGGCACCTTCCAGTGTTTCCACCGGAGCAGCGCCGCCACCCTGCGTTTCAGCAAAAGCGGCTGTGCGCACAGTCAGCACTTTGCGCGCATCTTTGGAGCGCACTTTTTCAATGGCGTTGCCAGCATAAATCGGCCGCTGAAACGTATCGGCGGAATCAACCGCAATGACATCAGAGACCTGCATCACGTCCAGAAGGGCGGCAATACGCGGCGCCACATTTTTCCCGGTTGTCGTGGCTGGTGCAACAATCGCATCATAGGCGCCAGCCAGTTTGACAATCAGGTCGGCCAAAGGTTCGGCCAGTCCATGCGCATAAGCCGCATCGTCGACCAGCAGCACTTTTTCAACATTGGCCAAAGCACCAGCGGCCGCAGCCACCGAGGCAACCCCCTGCCCCGCCACCAGAATATGCACCGGCGCGCCAAGCTGGCTTGCCGCTGTCAGCGCCTTGCCTGTTTCACCCGAAAGAGACTTGTTGTCATGTTCAGCAATCAAAAGCGTCGTCATGTCAGTTCCTCAGCTTAAAGCAGTCCAGCTTCGTTTTTCAGCTTGCCGATCAACTCGTCCACCGAGCCAACGATTACACCTGCCTGCCGCTTGGCGGGTTCAGACGTGGTCAGAACCTCAAGACGCGGCGTCACATCAACACCAAAGTCTTCAACCGCCTTTTCATCCAGCGGTTTTTTCTTGGCCTTCATGATGTTTGGCAGCGAAGCGTAGCGCGGCTCGTTCAGCCGCAGATCCGTGGTGACAATGGCGGGCAATTTCAGGTTCAGCGTCTGCAAGCCGCCGTCCACCTCACGCGTTACAAGCGCCTGGCCGTCACCCAGTTCCAGTTTCGAAGCAAATGTCCCCTGTGCCCAGCCCAGCAGAGCCGCCAGCATCTGGCCAGTCTGATTTGAATCATCATCGATGGCCTGCTTGCCCAGAATCACCAGATCAGGAGCTTCGGTCTCGACCAGTTGTTTCAGTATTTTCGCTACCGCCAGCGGTTCAACCCGGCCCTCTGCCTTGACCAGAATACCGCGATCGGCACCCATGGCCAGAGCCGTGCGAATGGTTTCCTGTGCCTGCGCCGGGCCAATGGATGCCACAACGATTTCGGAAACTCCGCCTTTTTCCTTCAGCCGAATTGCCTCTTCCACGGCAATCTCGTCAAAAGGGTTCATGCTCATTTTGACATTGGCGAGGTCAACGCCGCTTCCATCCGCTTTGACACGAATTTTGACGTTGTAATCCACGACGCGCTTCACGCAGACAAGTATTTTCATGAAACAATCGCTCTCCCTTGATGGATCTTCCCGGAGCATCGGGCCTGCAGAGGACATATTAGCATTTTACGTTAACGTCAAAGTTCATCGACTGCCGCCAGGCACCCACAGCACGTCATCCTTGCCGATATTGTTGGCAAAACGTGCTGCGACAAACAGCCAGTCCGACAGGCGGTTGATATATTTCAGCGCATCTTCCGACACGATTTCATCCGGTGCACCCGCCAGTTGCACCATAAGCCGCTCTGCCCGCCGCGCCACCGTGCGCGCATGGTGCAAATGTGCGGAAGCCGGGGTGCCTGCGGGCAGAACAAATGATTTCAACGGTTCCAGGTCACCGTTCATCTGGTCAATTTCGTGCTCGAGCCGGTCAACCTGCGAGCCGATGATTGCCAGTCGCTCGTAAGGCAGCGGCTTGGCGGTTTGTGGAGTGGACAAGTCTGCCCCAAGATCGAACAGGTCGTTCTGAATGGTGGAAAGCATCGGGTCCATTTGCGCGGTACAATGCAGCCGCACCACACCCAGAACAGAGTTCAGCTCATCCACAGTACCGTAAGCTTCAACCCGCAGATCGTATTTCGCACGTCGCTCGCCATTGCCCAGGCCGGTGGTGCCCTTGTCGCCTGTGCGGGTGTAAATCTTGTTCAAACGCACCATGGAGCAATGTTCCTCAAGCCTATCTGGCGAAATATAGGGCACCAACAATGATGATGACGGCGATGGCCTGCAACATGACCCGCAGCCTCATCAGCTTTTGCGAGCGATTGCCTGGGCCACCCATCATCATGTTGCGCAAACCTGCCAGAAGCACCACGGCAACGGCAATCATGACGGCAAAAGCGAGATAGGTCAGAAAACTGGACATGCTGGTTCTCATATAACGAGTTTGCGCCGCCGCATAGTGGGTGACGCTGCATTCATTTAACCTTCAAACCCTCTTGCTGCGCACGGCTGCGGCCACGCCTATGCCGGCAAGCACCAGACCGCACAGTTGCACAAGGCTGAGTGTTTCACCAAACAGAATGAAGGCCATAACCGCAGTAACGCCGGGCGTCAGATACATCAGCGACGCGACTTTCGACACGGCCCCTTCACGGATCATGAACATCAGCATGAAGATTGCGCCGATGGACAGCACCACGCTCAGCCAGATCAGCGCAAAGATCAATTCGCCAGTCCACTCAATTTGCCAGCTTTCCAACCCGATGGCCAAGGGCGCCACCAGAATCAAAGCACCGCAATATTGCAGAATGGAGCCGGTTCGCAGGTCGGTGCTGCCGCCAAATTTTTTCTGCCATATCGTGCCAACAGCAATGCCCATAGCTGCCATAGCCGCCGGAATCAGGGTGAGAGCACTGTAAACATCATTGCCGCCAAGCTTGGGCACAATCACCAGGGCAACGCCCACCAGACCAAGCACCAGCCCAATCCATTGCCGCCGGTTGATGGCTTCGCCCAGAAAGGCAGCGGCCATCAACGCTGTGAGAATGGGTTGCATACCGGCAATCAGCGCTGCAATTCCGGCGGGCAGGCCGTATCGCACCGCAAAGAATATACCGCCCAGATACACGCCGTGAATCAGGGCGCCCACAATCATGGAATGAGCAGCGATTTTCGGCTTCGGCCAAGGTGCGTTGGCGGTTACAACCAGCAGCAGCAGAAGAACGATAGCGAGACTGAACCGTAGTACAAGGAAAACAAACGGTTCGGCATATGGCATGGCATAGACTGAGCCAATAAAACCGGTGGACCACACTATTACAAATAGTGCAGGGAAGAACATAACGAGCCGTTTCATCGGAAACTACACTATCCTTACGAACCACACGTGATTCGCTGTTACCACAGGCGGGCGCCCATTGCTGGCCTATCAGCGTCTGCGTGCGGTTTAAAGTGTCCGCCGTTCCGCGCCAGCCTGTAAAGTCAGTTCATGAATGTCATTATTTCCACCATTCTTCCCATATTCGGCCTGATTGCGATTGGTTACCTGTCCGGAAAGTTTCGTTTGCTGCCGGCAGGAACTGCTGAAGGACTGGCGGCATTTGTTTTTACCATTGCCGTGCCCTCCGTGCTGTTTCGCACCATGGCAACCATTCAGTTCAGCGATGAAAACCCGGTCAAGCTCTGGCTGACCTATTTCGCCGGGATTGTCATTGTTTTTGCGCTCGGCATGCTGGCTGCCCGCCGTTTTTCCCGCGCTGACAGGCGCACATGTGTGATTGCGGGTGTTGCGGCCAGCTTTTCCAACATGGTCATGGTTGGCATACCCACCATCAATCTGACATACGGCCAGGAGGGCATGAACCTGCTGGCCCCGTTGCTGGCCATTCATTTGCCGGTGATGATGATTTTTTCCACTCTGCTGATCGAGCGGGCAAAAGTTCTGGACCTGCATGACCTGGGCGAGGACGTGCCGCCGGTGGCGGTTATGCAGGTCGTTTCCAGTGTCTGTGTCAATCTTCTGCGCAGCCCGTTGATCCTTGGCATTCTGGCTGGCATGGCTTTCAGACTATCTTCCCTGTCCTTCAGCGGCCCGCTGGCTGAAATGGTCACCTTGATGGCCACGGCGGCCGGGCCGGTCACACTTTTTTCTCTTGGCCTGACACTGACCCGGTTCAGCATTCGCGGCGATATCACGATTACCGCGATGATGTGTGTACTGGCACTGATGGTTCAACCCGCCATTGTTTACGCTATCGGCTATTTCACCTTGCCGCCTTTGTGGCGGACAATTGCCGTGTTGCTGGCGGCGTGCCCGTCCGGGGCGAATGCCTATCTCTTTGCCACATACTTCAAATCCGGCCAGGCTATCGCGGCCACAGCCATCGTCATGACGACCACTCTGTCAGCGCTCACCCTATCGTTCTGGGTGCTCTATCTCGGCTGAAGCAGAGAGCTGGATATCCTGCAGGCCGACCATGCGGGCAATGTCCAGCGGAGTCAGCCCTGCTGCACGCAAAGCCGCCAGACTGGTCGAACCCCGGCTTTTGGAAAGCTTTCCTCCGTCCGCGTCCAGAATAAGCCGATGGTGATGGTAAAGCGGCTCCGGCAGGCCGAGCAGAGATTGCAGCACCCGATGCACGGATGTCGATGGCATCAGATCGGCACCACGCACCACGTGGCTGATGGATTGCAACGCATCATCCACCACAACCGAAAGATGGTAGCTGGTTGGCACGTCGCGCCGGGCAAGAATAACATCGCCCCACAGATGCGGCTCAGCCTGAACCTCAACCGTGCCCTCATCACCGCTCAACTCGCAAAATTGCACAGGTCCGGTTCGCGATAAGGCGGCCTGCATGTCCAGCCGCCACGCAAAGGGCTGACCGTCGTCCACCATGGCCTGCTGCTCGCTTCGCGAAAGGCGCTTTTCCTCCCCCGGGTAGAGATAGGCGCCGTCTGGATCACGCGGATATGCAATGCCGCTGGCATGTTCGCAGTTTTGCGCATGCTCGCGCACATCGCCACGGGTCATGAAGGCCGGATAGACCAGCCCCTCCGACTGCAAGGCCTCCAGCGCGGCGGCATAATCGGCAAAATGCTCTGACTGGCGACGCGGCGGATGTGCCGACACAATGCCCAGCCAGGCAAGGTCGTCCAGCAGCCGCGCTTCCAGAACCGGTGAACAGCGCGCCAGATCGATATCTTCAAGGCGAACAAGCAGAGTGCCACCGGCAACCGATGCCAATGCCTGATTGAGCAAGGCGCTGAAGGCATGGCCCAGATGCAACTCGCCATTGGGGCTAGGCGCAAAACGAAAAATCGGCAAAAGTTCAACGTCCTTGTTGAATGCAAAGCTGCCTATATCTGTAACTTCGAAACAGGCAAACAAAGCAACCCCCAATGATTTCCAGTCTGAGCGACATTGAAACAGGATTGAACTCGCTTGCAGATGCCGACCCGCGCCTGCGGGCTGTCATTCACATGGCCGGGCCACTTCCACTGCGCAGAAACGATGGCGGCCTGCCGGGTCTGGCATCCACCATCATTGCGCAGCAGGTGTCCAAAGCCAGCGCAGATGCAATCTTTGGGCGCTTTTCACAGGCTGTGGATCTGAACAATGCCCAGGCTATTCTAGGCACCCCGGATGAGGTGTTCCGCATGGCTGGCTTGTCGCGGGGCAAGCAGCGCACCATGCTTGCCATTGCAAGCGCGGTGGATTCCGGCGCGTTGGATTTCCAGCGTGTTGCAACGGCGCAGGCTGCGGAAGCCATTGCCGAGTTGACGTCTGTTCACGGCATCGGCGTGTGGACAGCGGAATGCTACTGCCTGTTTTCACTGGGGCATGACGACATTTTTCCAGCCGGTGATTTGGCTTTGCAGGTCGCAGTGGCACATGCGCTCGAACTGCCGCAGCGTCCGGTCGACAAAGTTTTGCGGCAGACTGCGCAATTGTGGGCGCCGCACCGTTCTGTCGCCGCACGTCTGTTCTGGGCCTATTACGCCGCGATTACCAAAAGAGACGCTGCCCCAACGGTCGATGCAACGCCCGGACACACAGCAGAATAAATCTGCGGTTGATAACGGCCACAAAGATCGCAATCCCCCACAAGGCGTGGCTTCACAAAGACGACATGTTAAGTCACGATAGTAGCAAGCGAATTCTTCGGCATGAGCATACCATCATCGCAGAATGAAGATCGATTTTGCGAGATGCGACTTCGGTAAAGGAGACGATCCTTGACGATCGCGGTGCATTCCAGCCTAACTCCTGCGCTCGTGTTGAACGCAGATTTCAGGCCGCTTAGTTATTATCCATTGTCACTCTGGTCGTGGCAGGACACGATCAAGGCAGTGTTTCTCGACCGTGTAACAATTCTGGCAGAATATGACGTGGCGGTGCACTCACCGTCTTTTTCAATGCGCCTTCCATCCGTCGTCTGTCTGAAAACCTATATCAAACCGGCAAGGCACCCCGCCTTCACCCGGTTTAATGTGTTTCTGCGCGATCGCTTCCAGTGCCAGTATTGTGGATCGCCTCATGACCTGACATTCGACCATGTCATTCCGCGCTCCCGCGGAGGCCTGACAACATGGGAAAACGTTGTTGCGGCCTGTTCGCCCTGCAATTTGCGCAAAGGCGGATTGATGCCGGCCGCAGCGGGCATGTTTCCGGCGCAGGCGCCGTTTCAACCCACTGTTTACGATCTGCACAACAATGGCCGGCTTTTCCCACCCAACCACCTGCATGAGAGCTGGCTGGACTATCTGTACTGGGACACAGAACTGGAAGCAGGGTAAGCCCCGTATAACGCCAGTGCCGCAAGAATGGCTGCAGCAATCACGTTCCACCCGGCCATGGAAATGCCGCCAACCCGCAACGCCGCCTCGGTGCAAGACGGCGGCACAACTGCGTCCAGGGCCGACAGCAAATCACCTGAAAAATTGGCCGTTGCACCCGCAGCGCAGTCGGCAGGGCCGGCCCAGAAGTTCCATTCCACTCCCGCGTGATACACGCCGATAGCCATGGTCCACAGCATCAGCAGGCCAATGATCAACAGCGCAATGCGACCAAGCCATGCAGGCGCGCCCGCCAGCACAGCGCCAATTGCAATCAGACCCACAGGCAGGCCGATATAATAAGCAGTCCGCTGTTCCAGACACAGGGCACACGGCATGTATCCGCCCACATGCTGAAACAGCAGGGCGCTGCCTATCGTCGCACCCATGCCCAGTGAAACAGCCATCAGCCAACCAGCTGGCCTTCGTCCTGACGGACGCGCTGTAACCGCCTCAACCATGCAACCTCCGGAAATATCGAATCAAATTGTCTGCGATCAATTCACTCTGAAACATGGCGAAATCTCGCTCTACCGGTGCTTTCGACAAAAATTCATGACGGAACGAAATACAGCAAGGGTCATTTCAGGTGTCTATCCCCCATGGCCGAGTGCCAGTTCTCGACAGGAGACACAAGATGGCTAAGGAAAAGCATCTCGAAGACCTTTTTCACGACACACTGAAGGACATCTATTACGCTGAACGCAAAATTCTCAAAGCTCTGCCAAAAATGCAAAGAGCAGCGCATTCCGATGAGCTGAAGCAGGCATTTGGCAAGCATAAGGACGAAACAGAAGGCCATATTGAAAGACTGCAACAGGTGTTTGAACTGATGAGCAAACCCGCGCGTGGCAAAACCTGTGACGCGATTGAAGGGATTCTCTCCGAGGGTGAGGACATCATGGAGGAATTCAAGGATTCAGTCGCGCTGGATGCAGGCCTCATCTCATCAGCGCAGGCAGTGGAACATTATGAAATGACCCGCTACGGTACATTGAAGCGTTGGGCGGAAGAGCTAGGCATGGCGGAAGCAGCCGCCCTGTTTGATGCAACGCTTGCCGAAGAGACCAAGACGGATGCTAGCTTGACCAAATTGGCAGACACATCTGCCAATCAACGAGCAAAAGCCCGCAAGGCAGCCTAGCCTGCCGGTCCAAACTGGCGAAAGACCGCATCAATCTGCGCCGCTTCGAGTCCCGCCCCAAGGCAAAGCGCCAAGACCAGACGCGCTTTGTGAGGAGACAACCATTCGGCGCAGATCACCCCATTGGCCAAAAGGTCAATTTCCGACCCGACAAATGCATATGTGTTGCGGAAAACCGGCCCACCTGGCACACGCGTTGCCAGCACCACCGGCATGGTTTTTGCAAGATTCTTCACCGCTTCTGCAATCTGGGTTGGCACATGCCCGGCGCCGGAGCCTTCAATCACAGCCCCTTTGTAACCAAGTGAATCAGCCGCCCGGATAACGAAATCCTCGCTGTCCAGGCCAAGCTTGACGATGAGCACTGGCGCGGTCGCGGCATTGTCGAAATTGCGAATTTGCGAACGCACGGGCCGTGCTATCAACCGGAAACGGTTTTCCACCACCAGTCCCACAGGCCCGGAATTGACAGAAACAAATGCTGATGTGAGAGCGGTATGGCCTTTTTCCACCAGCCGCGCCGAATGAACCTCATCATTCAACACAACCAATGTACCCAGTCCCGAAGCCGCTTCATCGGCAGCCACAATAACCGATGCCAGAAGATTGGCCGGTCCATCTGCGCCACAAGCCTTGGCACCGCGCATTGCCCCCGCAACCACAACAGTGGCTGCACCGTCATATAAAAGGTCCAGCAGAAAGCTGGTTTCATCTATGGTGTCGGTTCCCTGAACCACGATCACACCATGCGCGCCATTTTTTTCCGCTTCGCGAATCCTGTCGACCACGGTGGCAATATCCTGAAAAGTCAGGGCTGCGCCGGGTTTAAGGAAGGGAGTTTCGACCGAAATTTGCGCAATATCAGCCAGTTCAGGCACCTGCCGCAATATATCGTCGCCTGTCAGGGTCGGTACAATTCCACCTTGCGCTCCCGGCGCCATGGTGATTGTTCCGCCAAGAACGACAAGATGCACATGTTTCATGATAACTCCCGGAACCAAAGGCAGATGCGCAATGACGCGCAGTTATTTATAGTTGCAGCGCGCGCCACTCAGCAATAGCTACTGCCTGACAGATGCTCTAGAGTGATGACAAAGCAGCCGGATCATTGTTTGGAAATGGCGCTGAAGATTCTTTTGGAGGCATTCGGCCGCTTACGATGACAACTCATCACCCTTTTCTTGCATGCGGCGGCGATTCCGCAAAAATCATAAGTCAGATGGACTGGGCCTCCACCAGAGTTGGCGACATCAAAGACTGGCCCGAAGTTCTGAAAACCACGCTGGCGCTGATGCTGTGCTCATCCTTTCCCAAAGCCTTGGTTTGGGGAAAGGATCTGCTGACATTTCACAATGACGCATTCCGCGTTATTCTGGGTGACAAGCCTTTGGCCATTGGTCGACCGTTCAGCGAGGTGTGGTCGGAGGCTTGGGAAACGATTGAGCCAATAGCCGTGAAAGCAATGAATGGTCAGTCGACATTCATTGAAAATTTCCCGCTGACCATTAATCGAAACGGGTCATCCGAGCAGGCTTACTTCACCTTTTCCTATAGCCCGGTTATCAGCGCTGAAGGCGAGATTCTGGGCATGATGGACACGGTGGTGGAAACCACTCTGGCGGTTCAGGCACAGCAACGTGCAGAAATCCTGAACCGCGAATTGACCCACCGCATGAGAAACATGCTGACCCTTGTCGGCTCCATCGCCTCGCAGACATTGCGTTCGGGCGGCACTCCGCAGGAACTGGAAACGGCGTTCAGCCAGAGGCTGCAGGCCTTGGCCAGCGTTCAGGATATGCTGAAAACCGGCCACGCCACAGAAGCCGATGTGCACAGCATCATAGCCAGTGCTGTCGCCCCGCATGCAATCGCCGAAGGTCGCATCAACACCGAAGGGCCAAACCTGCATCTTCTGGAGCCGCAGGCTCTTGCCCTGTCCCTGGCATTGAACGAGTTGATCACCAATGCCATCAAATACGGCTCGCTTTCCAACGACACCGGAACCATCAGCATTCGCTGGAACAAGGAAATTCCGGGAGATAACGGCTTTTACCTGCACTGGCAGGAAACAGGCGGGCCGCTGGTGACCCAGCCAATCAAGGCCGGTTTCGGCTCCAGACTGATCCAGCGCCACGTTGCGTCGGCATTTGGTGGTTCCGCTCAGGTCACATACGAGGCCGGGGGACTGCGTTATGAAATCAAGCCGGCAGAAGGTTGAGACTGTCGGCTTTCGCCCATAGCTACTTGCCGGCCGCCTTATGCGTATCAGGCTTTCCCCGGCCTGAACCGGACTTGTTGCCGCCTCCCGAATCCTTGTTGACCGTGGCCCAGGCGCGGCGTTCTGCCTCTTTCTCCGAAATGCCCTTTTCTTCATATGCCTCTGCTATATGGTCGGCCTTGCGCTGCTGCTTGTCAGTATAAGCGCTTTTGTCGCCGCGTGGCATGGCGCTCTCCTCTTGCCTTAAAGCATTGAAATGACAGAAGAGGGGAGAGTGTTCCACCGCCTGTTATTTTTGAAAATGAGTGCACGAAACGGGATGAGTTGCTCCTTTCCCAGCGTTATGAAAAGGCTGTACGGGACAGGAAAAGGCCGATGACCATTCAAAGCAGCATAGATCAGGAGCAGGAGCGGCGTTTTCTCGCTGTTGAGAAACGCGACAGTTCAGCGGATGGCCAATTCATTTATGCGGTCAGAACCACTGGTATTTACTGCCGCCCTTCCTGCCCCTCACGCACAGCCAACCGCAGCAATCTGGTGTTTTTTGCAGACGGTGCGCAGGCAAGAAAAGCGGGCTTCAGGCCATGCCAGCGTTGTGCGCCAGACGCTGTTTCAGCCAGGAGCGAAAGAAGCGCCATCATTGAACGGGCCTGCCGCCAGATCGAGACTGAACTGGAGGCATCCGATCTTGCAGCGCTGGCACAAGCTTCCGGTTTCAGCCCGGCTTATTTTCACCGCCTTTTCAAAGCCGCAACCGGCATGACACCCAAAACCTATGTCACGGCTTGCCGTGCCAGGCGTATCCGCGCAGAGCTGGCCGATGGAGATAGCAGCGTCACCACTGCAATTTATGCTGCCGGATACAATTCCAGCAGTCGGTTCTACGAAAAGGCAGACAAGATGCTCGGCATGCAGCCCAAGGCTTTCAAAAACGGCGGAGAAAACACTGACATCCATTTTGCTGTGGGCCAGTGTTCGCTTGGATCCATTCTTGTCGGCCGCAGCAGTGTAGGCATTTGCACCATAACGCTTGGCGATGATCCAGAGCAGCTGGTGCATGACCTGGAGAGGCGGTTTCCAAATGCGCGTCTGACCGGCGGCGATGAGGATTTTGAGAAGCTGGTTGCACAGGTCATTGGCTTTGTTGAAGCACCAGGGATCGGGCTGGATTTACCGTTGGATATTCGCGGAACCGCGTTCCAACAGCGGGTCTGGCAAGCTCTGCAAGCAATCCCAGCCGGGGAAACCGCCAGCTACGCACAAATTGCAGCGCGCATGGGCCTGCCCAAATCCACCCGGGCAGTGGCAGGCGCCTGCGCCGCCAATGCCATTGCCGTGGCAATTCCCTGCCACCGCGTTGTGCGCAGTGATGGCAGTTTGTCAGGCTATCGCTGGGGGGTGGAGCGCAAGCGCGAACTGCTTGCGCGGGAAGCGTCTACGTAATCAGGCGGCGCAGCATGCGCTGATAGAGCTTATAGGCAAGCCGATTCAGCCCCAGGCGCGCTGCGGCCACACATGGCAAAATGGTTGCGAAGTATAGGACGCGCAATCGCGCCCGCCCTTCGAAGCTGTCGGCAAGAGCCTGACTGATCTGCGGTGCAATCCGGTAATATTGCGCAATGGCCGCGGGACCGCCGCTTTGTGCGCTCAGCCAGCCATCGCGGAATTTGCGAAGCGTGGCCAGTTCGAAACAATCATCCGGGCGCCCCATGACCGCGCAGCACGCAGTTGTCAGAAAACATCCTTCTGACAGGCAGTCATTGGGGTCAGTGCGCGCCTCCATAGCACGCAGGTCCTGAATGCCTTGGGAGTAGAGCGTATCAAAGTCGCTTGTATCAAGCGCTCGCTGGTAAAGTGGGATGGCCGAACCAGATGCTCTGACCACGCCGGTTTCCACTTGTACTGTGCTGCTACCACGCAAAAGCCGCATTAATCTCGAGGCCGTGTCAGCTTCGATTGGCGTAAACTCGGTGGTGGTATTGTAGAAGGCGACAGGAGATCCCATCGTGTTGCGCTTCTCAATCTTCAGTATGCCACCCAATACAATGGGCTCGCCACTCGCGCCGGCAAAGCCAATATAAACGCGGTCGCCTTCATTCATTGGGGTTGAAGCAATGATAGGGCCGCCCCGTTGCTGCCAGTTGGGCCAGTATTGCGGATTGTCTGGATTATTGCCGCCCAAAACATTGAAACTGTTGATCGGCTGCGCATAGCCGCTGCCGCCCACCTCTATGGTCGACCTGGTAACCTTGGCGTCTTTGTCCAAGCCGATAGACAATGTGAAGCTGAGATAGGGCTTTAAGGTGACCGTTTCGGCAGCAGCTTGCGAATCCTCGTAAAAAATATGCTGTATCAGATCGAGCTTGTCGTCGGGGTTCAATGGAACTTCGCCGGCAATGCCATGAATCTGGTTGGTAACCGACCAGTCACCTCTTTCGGTGATGGCCTTGCATTCTGCCGCCGCTTTGGCCGTCACCGGCTGAAATGCAAACACTGAGAATCCGCCAAACAGGGCAGCGCGACGGTTCAGTTTGTGGGCTGTCTGTCCCATTGTGCTCACCTCTTTCACAATTCAGGGTCGTGTTGTAGGCAAAACCTCACCCGACAGGCGAAGCGACGGCGCTCTGAAGGCAAGAAGCCTGTCACCTTTTCCGGCCAACAAGGTTTCGTTCCCCGGCATCAGGCCAATCTGAAATGTGCCTTCGTCCTGCCACTGACTTATCGGCACCATCGCCGCATAGTCCATCACCGCCAGCGTCGTGTCGCTGGCTTCAAATCTGGCGTTGAGAACAACCCATGGCCTTGTGGGGTGGAACGCGAGTTGCTGAGGTATCATCGGGGTTTCAACCTGACGCGGGCCCTGCCAGTTGCGAACATCCCAAACGCTCATCTGCATTTTATTATCGAACGCCAGAACGTACCGGCCATCCGGGCTGATACCGATTGCGTGCGGCCAATTCACACCTTCCAACTCTCTCAACTCTGCCAGGGTTACCCCATCAAAAACCTTCAGGCTGGTCATGCGGTGCTGACCGCCAATAATGGCGCTGCCATCCGGCAGCCAGTTTAACGGGCCGCCAATGCGCACCGCGCCCATGCGTGTGACAGCCAGAAACTGTTTCTGCTGCACGTCATACAGCTTCAGGAACCCGTCTTCCGTGACATAGGCTATAGCCTGACTGTCTGGCCGCCATGCAATTGCATCAATGACCACCGGCTCGTGAATCTGCCCAACGGATACGCCGCTTTCGGTATCGTAAATATACAGCGCATTGGTCGTCTGCCCGCCCTCTTCAACATATTCAGAAATTGAGCTGACGAGGGCATTGTCCGGTGAAAAGCGATGCGTACGGCCCCGATAGAAATCATGCAGTTTCGTATTGGCTCGCAAGTCCCACAATTGCGGCGGGCTCTGCCCCAGTACCGCGCGACGACCATCACTGGCAAAAGCCCCATCGTCCATATCCGCCAGTTGTTCAGCTTGCGAACTGGCTGGCATCACCCGAAGCTCCACCCGGCGGTTTTCGGCTCGCCCGCCGCGATTGCGGTTAGAAGCTTCGGGAAAGGCAGGGCCATGGCCGGAAATCTGCAAGCGATCCAATGGCAGTTGGTGATGTGTATTGAGATAGGTCTGCACAGCCTTGGCACGGTCCAGCGAAAGCTCGAAGTTAAACCGCCCGTTGCCGGACATGTCCGTGTGACCTTCGATTGAAAGAACGGCATCCTCGTTCGCTTCCAATACCTTTGCCACGTTGGACAGCAATGCCCGCGAGCGCGCCGGAACCTGCGCCGAACCAAACGCAAAACGCACTATTGCCTCATCCGTGTCGGGGAGCTGTAGCGCATCCGAACTACCAGGCTGCGGCTGCATTTCCAGTTGCCGCGCCTGCTCAACCAGACCATGGGTGTATTTGAACCAGTCGGACCCGCTTTCGCCGGTTTCAGACAGTCTGTTCAGCAGTTCTGCCGCCTCTGCGAATTTCTGCGCCTCTATGCGGTTTTCCACTGCGCTGCGCCCAAGCTGGCGCTGAAACCTTTCCGCATACGGCCTTTGCTGCTGCTCGATATAAAAAGCCAAAGCCTCGTCAAACCGCCCGTATTTTTCCAGCGAAAGTCCGTAGCCGGTTATTGCGCTGACCCGGCCTGAATCATGCGGCGCCAGCTCCAGCGCTTTTAGCGAATGCTTCCGCGACACATCAGGATTGGCCAGGAAATGATAGTTCAACCATGCAAGTGTCAGCTCATTGGCATAGTTGCCCGGCAGTTCCGCAGCAGCCTCCGTTAAAAAAGCCTGGCTTTCTTCCGGGCTTCGCATTGCCAGTTGCTCGAATATGGTTTCTGCCAGTTCCGCCGTTGGATACTTTTCGAAAGCTTTTTGAAACTGCTTCAAAGCAAGTTTCGGCGAATGAAATTCGTCGCGCAGAATCTCACCGGAAAACTGAAAGGCAGCCGGATCGCCCGCTTCCTGCAACGGCGAAAGAATATCGTCGATGACGGCATAACGAATGCCTGGCTCAAGCTCGTTTTCCGCCATCAGACGCAATTGCAGCCTGATCAGGCGTTGATAGACTTCAAAAGGCGGGTCTTTTTCTATGGTAAGCCGGTATAACTCCCCAGCTTCCTGCAACCGGCCATCCTCTTCGGCATCCAACGCGCGAACAAAATCAAAAACATATTCCTGCGTGCCGATTTCCTGTTCCCACTGCTTCAGGAAACGGTGTGCATCTTCAGGATTATCGTCCTTGTTCTTGCGCAGGAAATAGCTGTTGCGAATGACATCGCCATCCAGTGGTGCGCTGGCAAGTGCTTCATCATAAAGCTGGCGTGCCACATCAAAACGCCCAGCAGTCTCATGCTCCAAAGCCAGATTAATATAGGCGACCGTCAGCTCCGGGTCCGCCTCAATAGCCTGTTGATAAAGCCTTATCTTGGTGTCGATATCGCCATTGTGCCCAGCCAGCCAGGCTGCGGAAAACAGACCCTCAGCGGTGTCGGCATGCTCGTTTGCCAAATAACCGCGCAAGATTGCCCGTTCTGAAGGACTCTGCGTTTTAAGACTGCGTTGCAGAAGATCGAACGGGTAAATATCCGCATAGGCAGAATTGCCCAACGCGGGCTGGGCAATCAAACTTCCAACCAACATCATGACCAGACCAAACAGGCGAACAAAATGCATGGGCTTTGTAATCCGGGGGTTTGTGGGCAATGAGCGCGAATGCCAATGTGTCAGCATCAGTCTAGTCATAAGCCGGCTCTCTAATCCAGCCGCCGTAACCATCTGCCACATAGGCCCTGCCCCGGCTGTTGTACCGCAAACTCGGCACTTCGCAGCCGCGCTCGGTCATCATCAGGCCTTCCCGGCACGAACCATATTGCATCATAAGGTTGTGATTGGCCTGTGCGAGGTTGGCACTGGCTTGCGCCATGCCACCGGCGATCACATCGCCGGACAAGCCGCAGCCCGACAAAAGCGTAACTGCCAACGCCACTCCAAACAATCGAACCACACTCATTCCTGCCATGCCCGCACCATTTTCGGACAAGTCAATCACGCCGCTGTTTGGGCTTCATCACCCAATCGGGTGAGGTTTTCCGCTCGGCAGTGGGCGCTGGCGTATCCGGGATTGAAATTTCTTGGCGCGGGGCGGGAACAATCATTTCTGAACCCTATTTTCTGGTTATTACTGCCTCACAGGGAGAAACATCATGATAACCAGAGCACTCATCGCAACAACGCTTGCGCTTTCCATTTCCGGTGTCGCTCTCGCAGCCGAACCGGCGCGCATGGGCGAAACCTCCAAAGGTCCAACCCTGACAAACGCGCAAGGAATGACGCTTTATACATTCGACAAGGACAGCGACGGCAAATCGGCCTGCAACGGCCAGTGTGCCGCCAACTGGCCTCCCCTCGCGGCGGCTGCCAATGCCAAGGCTTCAGGCGCGTACACTGTTGTGACCCGGGACGATGGCTCGCATCAGTGGGCTTATAAGGGCCAACCGCTCTACACCTGGGTCAAAGACACCAAACCGGGCGACATTACAGGAGACGAAGTCAATAACGGCACCTGGCATGTTGCGCAGCCATGAGGAATTGCCGCTGAAGCGGTTACGTTTCAACGCATGACAACTCGTTAGAGCGCATCAGATTGAAAGACCACCTGATGCGCTCTTAAGCCTTTGCGTGCGAACCGCATGTCCGCCCAAGCTCTTCTTCCACCGCGATGGGTCAGCGCGCATTGTTTTTTTCAGACCGTCGCGTGAATAAGCTCTTTAACGCCATTGCCATGATACCCGCAGGTACCGCTTTGCCGTATTTCACACCGCGCAAACCGGGTTTTTTATGACGGCCCGAACCCAATTTCCCCTCTGGGGGACTGCCACTTCATGTATGATTTTGGAAAAGTGGTGCGGGTGGTCGGACTCGAACCGACACTCCTTGCGGAACCGGATTTTGAGTCCGGCGCGTCTACCAGTTCCACCACACCCGCGTGATGACCGCCGCGCATACACAATGTGCGACCGGTATGAAGCCGCTATAAAACACTTGTTTGAGAAACACCATACCCGTCGAGAGACATATTTACTGAAATTGCTCTCCTAAGGATTGCGCCCTTCCTGCAGCAGCGTCTCGGCTTTTATGGCTTTCAGAGATCGTGCCATCTCGGTGGTTATGGAATGGCAGATCATGTTGAAACCACGCTCTCGCAGACCTGGTGTTTCAGCCGCCGTCTGAGCCGTTGTTGCAAGGCCAACGCCGGCCGGTGTTGCAGACACGATGTGGGCAATGGCTTCCAGAAGCAGGGGATGTTCGCGCTGCCCGACAACGCCCAATGATGCGCCGAGGTCGGTCGGGCCGATGAAAACTCCATCAAGTCCGTCAGTCGATGCAATGTCCTGTGCCAGTTCAACGGCCTCGGCATCTTCAATCATCGCTATAACCGATGTGCGTTCTGCCGCCGATGCAACATGGCCGCCGGCCGGCATAAGGCCATAACGCCCGGCTCTGGTGAACGAACTGACACCGCGCTGACCAACAGGCGGATAGTGCGCGGCCTTAACAATGTTCCGAGCTTGTTCGGCACTCGTTATGTGCGGCACCAGAATGCATGAGGCGCCAAGATCCAGGGCAGGCAGAATGTCACGCACCTCAGCCGAAGGCACGCGGACAACCGCGGCAATTTCGGCAGCATCGGCAGCACGAAGCAAGGATTCCAGAGACGATTTGTCGGCGGGGCCATGCTCCTGATCAATGATAACGAAATCAAACCCTGCGTAGCCAACCATCTCAACCACGGCTGGCAGGTTCTGGCCGATGAAAAAACCATGCAGCAGCTCACGCCGGCGCAGTCTGGTCTTGAACGATATAGCGATTTCGTGGCTTGAAATGCGCATGGCTAAACCTCCGAATCCTGTTCCTTGATTGTCTTGACAGAGCGCCCGGTCGGAATGGCGGACAGGACGATTGAGACAACGGCAAGCACAACCAGCGTGATTGAAATCGGCCCGCGGAAAAAGATGGCGATATCTCCGTTGGACAGGACCAGAGACTGACGAAGCGATTGCTCGAATTGCGGTCCCAGCACCAGGGTCAGTGCGATTGGTGCCAATGGGATATCAACTTTGCGCAACGCATAGCCAATTGCTCCGAAAAGATACATGACCGCCACATCAACCATGGAGTTGTTGATGGCATAGCTGCCAATGGTGGCAAACACGATGATCAGCCCGAACAAGATCGCGTAGGGTATGTCGAGAACCTTGATCCAGAGCCCGACAAGAGGGAGATTGAGAACAAGCAGAATGACATTGCCCACAATCATGCTGGCGACCAATGTCCAGACCAGTTCTGCGTGGTCGCGCAGAAGGAATGGTCCCGGCGTGATGCCATTCATCAAAAATGCTCCCATCAGCAAGGCGACGCTTGCAGACCCCGGGATACCCAGCGCCAGCAAAGGAAGCAGCGACGCGTTTGCAGTGGCATTATTGGCCGCTTCCGGAGAAGCGACGCCCTCAATCGCGCCTTTGCCAAACAGTTCAGGTCGCTTCGTAACCCGGCGCTCCAGCGCATAGGCGGCAAAGGACGATGTTGCGGAACCCAGGCCCGGAATCAGGCCGATCAAAAATCCCAATGCTGTGCCGCGCAGTACCGGCGCGGTGGAGCGGCGCAGCTCTTCCTTGCTGAGCCACATCGACGTCATCGGCGTAAGAACCAACGTCTTGCGAGATGCCTCAACGTTCAACAGAATTTCTGAAATTCCAAAAAGCCCCATCAGGACGGGCACAAATCCCAGACCGTCCATCAGGCTGAGCTGTCCAAACGTCAGCCGGGGCATGCCGACCATAGGGTCAAGACCCGGCAGGGTCAGGGCCAGACCAAAAACCGCGCTTAACAATGCCTTGAGCACGGAATTTCCGGCCAGCCCGACAAGCAGCGAGAAGCCGACGAGAATGAGCGCAAAAAATTCTGGCGGGCCAAACAACAGACCGAGTTTGCTGAGAGGACCGGCCAGAAAAACAATGCCCAGAGTGGCCACGCAGCCGCCGAAGAATGAGGCCAGAGCCGCTATGGACAGCGCCTGCCCCGCTTTGCCTTTGCGCGCCATCTGGTAGCCATCAATCGCCGTGACGACAGAGGCGGATTCACCCGGCACATTCATCAACACGCTGGTGATGGTGCCGCCATACATCGTGCCGTAATAGATGGCTGCCAGCATGATGAGGGCGCCACCGGGGTCCATTCCGAACGTTATTGGCAGCAGAATTGCAATGCCTGCGACGGGGCCAACGCCGGGCAGAACGCCCACCAGAGTGCCGATAACGCAGCCAAGCAATGCGTAGAGCAAGTTGGCGGGCTGCAAGGCTGCCAGCAACCCCATGCCAAACTGAGCGACTTGGTCCATCATGAGAGCGGCTCCGGCCTAATTCCAGAAAAACTGTGAAACGGTTCTGCTCCCCGACGTATGAAAGCAGCGGTGCGGCAGCACGTCAGAGGCCCAATGCAGCAAGCGCGGGTATCTGGGCGGGCGGCAGCCTGACATAAAGCCACGTTTCAAAAACATAGGCCGCACCGAAACTGGCCAGCACGGCTGTGGGAATGATCGCAAGGAAAGAGACCCGCGTGATGAGCAGCGGCGCGATCAGCATGTATGCAAAGACAGAGAGCCGGAAGCCGAAAAGCTCAATGCACCACCAGAGCAGCCCCAGCGATGCCAGCATGGCCACCATGCGCCATGGCGATGCGTCAGAGGCATAGACTGGCGGCCCTTCCCTCAGATCGCGGAAATTTACGATGAGACCAATGACACAAAGCACCACGAGCAGCCCACCGATCCAGATTGGGAAAAACCCGGCTCCGGGCCCCAGGCGACTGTAGTATTGCAGCTTCAGCCCTTGTTGAATGAGCACCGCGCCGACCAGCAGCAGGGCCACAAGCACGCAGGCATACAGATGGGGAACACGCAGGCGCGGCTTGTCGGTCATCCTCTTTTCCTCCGGTCAAAGGAATGGGAGCGCCGCAGGTCCGGCACCCCGTGCCTGCCTTACTGGTTTGCTTGCAGTCGCTTGATGATGTCGCCATAGGAGGCAAGCGTCTCAACGGTCTCTGCCTGCGTGGTTGCACCATCCTTGAACTGCGCCACATAGCCCAGATCTGCCACACGCTGAACCAGAGCCGGATCGTCCATAACCTTGGCCATGGCTGCCTCGAGTTGTGAGCGGATGTCCTCTGGCAGGCCGGGCGGGGCCAGAAGCACAGTGCGGTTCACCAGCGCAAATCCGTATTTGTCGTCAACACGCTCAAGCCCAAGCGAATCCATTTCAGGCACGGACACGTCCGAGATAATGGCAATCGCGCGCAAGGTGCCTGCTTTCACATGCTCCATGTTGGTTGCAGGGGAACTGAACGTGATATTGGCATCACCTGAAATCATTCGGGTTGTCGTCTGTGCGGCGCTTTCATTGGGCAGTGTGCGGTATTCCAACTGCCCGGCGTTCTCCGCAAGCATGGCCATACCCACATCGTGAATACCAAAGCCGCCTGAGGTCGACATGATCAGACCTCCAGGGTTGGCTTTGCCGTATGCTTCAAGTTCCTCCAGATTGTTCACCGGCAGTTCGGGATTGACGATAACCATGAAAGGAATGCTGAAGTAATTGCCGATATAACTGAACTTCGCCGGATCATAGGCAACTTCCACGGCATTTGGCGCAATTGTGGTGTTGGAGCCGGTGCCAATCCCCAAAGTGTATCCATCCGGGCGGGCATTGTACAACTGGCCAAGGCCGACAGCTCCGCCTCCACCAGCGCGGTTTTCAACAACAACCGGGCGTCCCATTTCTCCCTCAAGTGCCGCAGCCAGAACACGCGCGGTCAAATCGGTGCCGCCGCCCGCGCCGTAAGGCACGATAAGGGTGATGGGCCGACTGGGATAGTCCTGCGCGGTGGCTGTGCCGCTCAAGCCTGTCGCCATCAGCACTGCGGCCAATGTCGCCAACAAATTGCGTCTTGTGCTCATTTTTTCTCTCCCTTTTTTTTATGAAGTGTTCAGCGTGTTCGCCGCCAAGGTTCCGGAACCTTGCTTTCCATGTCCGTCACGGCGTCGACCAGCACGGGACGCCGCATGGCAATGGCCTTGCCTATCGCATTCGCAAGATCACCCGGGCGCTCCACGCGAATGGCATCAACACCGAAGGCTTGCGCAACATCAGCAAAATTGGTTGGTCCGAAGCGGATCATCTCGTCAATGTTGCCATCCCGCTCACCCAGCAACCGGCGAACATTGCCAAGAGCCTGACCAAAAGCGGAATTGTTGTTGACCACAACGACAACGGGTAGATTGCGCCGCCTCGCCGTCTCCAGTTCGGCGATGTGGTAGTATAAGGCTCCATCTCCCGTGAAGCAGATCACCGGACGTTCCGGTGCGGCACATTGTGCACCCAGGGCTGCGGGAAAAGCCCATCCCAGAGAGCCGGCTGCACGAAGATAGGTTTGCCCGGCACCGCGCAGCGCAATGGCGTTTCCACTCCAGATTGCCGAAAAACCGGTGTCACCAACCAATATCGCATTGTCCGGCAATGCATCGCCTACGGCCTTGCACAGTGCCTGCGCGCCAATTGGCACCGCCTGCGAGTCAGCCAGTTCATCCGCCGCCTTCTGCCACTGGCTGACAGCAGAACGCACCTCGTCTGCCCAGCTTGTATAGCGCTGCTGATCGGCCATTGCCTTTTGCAAGGCTTCAATTGTGTCACGAGGATCGGCAGCGACTGCGTAGATTGCTGGATAGTTTCGTCCGGCTTCGGCCGGATCAATGTCGATCTGAATCTTGGGCACTTCCAGACCTGGAATTGTCCAATCCATCGTCGTCTGGTCACTGACTTCACTGCCGACGAAAATGACAAGGTCGGCGCGATCCAGCAGATAATTAGCCGGCGGCGAAGAATAGTTGCCGACAATGCCCACATGCAGTGGATGGTCAGTCGGCAGGCATCCGTGCCCCCCTGTAGAGGTTGCGACCGGTATCGAATAGCGCTCGGCAAATTCTGCTATGGCACGGGCCGCCTTCGAATGCATCGCTCCCGCACCAGCCACCAGCATGGGGCGGCAACTTGCAGCAAACATTTCAGCCATATGGTGGATATCATCGGCGCTGGCAGGCGGGCGGAAGGCCGGGACCTTGTTGTAGCGCGGATCGATATCAAGCGTATCGTTTATGTCCGCCGTCTCCACCAGTTCACCTTGCAGGCCCGTCAGGTCCAGATGCGCCGGACGAGGTGCTCCGGAAGTCATTGCGCGAAATGCCTGATCCAGCATCAGACGAAGTTCTGCCGGATCCTCAACATCTGCATGAAACTTGGTAACGGGCTGATAGAGCGGGGCGTGGTCGATTTCCTGATAGGCATGGCGATTGCGATAACCGGGCGGCTTGCGCCCTGTGATCGCCAGAACCGGGCTTCGATGCAGATACGCATCCTGCAAACCCGCCGCAAGATTTGCCGCCCCAACGGATTGAGCCATGCAGATGCCCGGACGCCCGGACACACGTGCATACCCATCTGCCATGTAAGCAGCGGCAGCTTCGCTGTGAGCAAGCACACGGGTAATGCCAACGTCTTCCATTTCAATCAAGGCGCGGCGCAGGATGGCGTCCATGAAAAAAACATGCGTAACTTCGCGTTGCTTGAAGTAGTCCGCAATGTATTTTGCACCTGTTCGTGTTGTATGCATCAACCGAAAACTCCAGCACTGCTTAGCCGCTTGCGCGAATGACAAGCTCAAAGCCCAGATCTATTTTATTGTTTTCCGAAGAGCCGTTGGCGAAACGCTGCGCCAAAATCGCCGCAACCTGCTCTCCGATCTGCTTTTGCGGCAAGCGAACGGTGGTCAATGCAGGGTTGAGGCTTGGGGCGAATTCAAGATCGCCATAGCCGACGACGGCAATGTCCTGCGGCACGGAGATTCCCAATCGCTGAGCTTCAGCAAGGCCACCCAAGGCCAGAATGTCGTTGGAGAACGCCACTGCATCAATATCGCCACGAATGGCCAGCCGGGCGAACGCCTCTGCTCCTCCACTTGATGTGGACTGATCAGGCAGGGCAATAACCTGCGGGCGCTGGCCACCCAGTTGCTCGATTGTATCGACAAAAGCCGAGCAGCGAGCCGCACCCCGCTGGTCGCGCTCAAGTGAACGCCCGACAAACGCCAGATTGCGCCGACCGCTGCGCCACAGATGATGTGCAACGGCAACCCCAACCTCGCGGTTGGAAAAACCGACGATTGTATCGACAGGATTATCCGCCAGATCCCACATTTCGACAATCGGACATGGCGCATCCAGCATCAGTCGCAAGGATCGACGTGTGTGTGCCGTTCCAGTGGTGACAATGGCAGAAGGCGACCATTCAAGCAGCGTTTGCAGAAGCTGCTCTTCCCTGTCCAGATCATAGTCGTGGCTACAGACCATCAGCCGGTAGTCCATTGCCTCCAGCGCGCGCGAAAGCGACTGCAGGGTCTGCGCAAAGAAGCTGGTCGTTAGCGATGGAACAATGATGCCGACAATTCGCGTTTTGGAATTGCGCAAACTGCCCGCCAGGCGATTGGGGTGAAAACCGTGGCGTTCCGCCACGGAAAGCACGGCGGATCGCGTTGCCTCGGACACCCGATCTGGAGCCGAATAGACACGCGAAACCGTAGCGGGAGATACCCCCGCCAGAGCAGCCAGTTCGTCCATTGTTATCCGGCCGCCGGAGGCGCTGTTCGCTGATTTTGACATACCAAATCCATGGTTGAGGCCAAACCTATAGTTGAAGACTGACGTGACAGTCAATGATTTCCAAATCATTTTAACACGGAAATGACAGTGCCTTCACGGTCAACGCCAAATCATTGTCATTTTTCGGGATATTTTTCAGTATATTAGCTGAAGTTTTGACCGTAAAATCCCACTCTATGTTTTTGCATTACGAAATCATTATCGAGCAGAATTGAGATTCAATCCGAGGCGTGTTCTGGCCACACGCGAAGCGCCGTCCTGATGACCTGCTCATCAAGATTGATCTTTGAAACTGACTGTGATGTTGCGGGCTTATTGCGGCTCGCGGCTGCCTATAAAATCGCCGAGCGCGCCCATATCCGGCAATTGGGCCAACTCATCCGCGCTGAGCGAAACACCAAAACTGGCTTCAATTTCCATAATCAGAAAAAGATTGCTCAGCGAATCCCAGCCGGGAACATCTGCCGCAGTGGTGTGCCGGCTGATTTCCAATTGCGGCTGGGCAAAGGTTCGGCGAATAACTTTCACCAGTTTTTCAAACTGTTCGTCGTCCATATCATCACCCGCTGGAGCATTCCCCTTTGAAACGGAACGGTTCAAAGCCAGGACAATGCGACAAAACAAAAAGTGGGATCATTTCAGGTGACCGCTGGATCACCTGAGGCGATCTGTACAATCTTTTCAGACGAACTCAGCCAGATATTTTGAAAGATTATCTGACCGCGCGATCTTTCCCGCCGTGGATTTGCATATCCACCCGGGAGGCACAATTTTAACGGCTGCGGCAGGAACGCCAAATGCGGCCAGAAGTGCACGGTTGATGGACGACACGTCTGGTCCTGCTGCACCTTCAGATTCCGCAACAATGACAATCTGCTGAGACCCTGTTAGCGCATTGTCCACGCCCAGCGCCACGCATCGCCCCGGCTTCACCCCGGAAACATCGTGCATTGCGGTTTCAATATCGGTCGCATGGAAGTTGCGCCCGTTCACAATAATCAGGTCTTTGAGCCGACCGAGAACAAAGACTTCGCCATTTTGAATGAAACCCGAATCCCCCGTGCGGAAGAGACCATCGACCTTCGCAACTGGTGTTTCCGCTGCGAAATATCCGTGGAAATCGAAAGGGGTTCTGACGCAAATCTCGCCAACAACACCTTCCTCCCGATGCAGCAACCCATTCTGCAGAATGGCAATTTCAACACCAGGCAAAAGCCGGCCATTGCTGATCAGCCGAATGCTGCCAACCCCTGTGGCAGGCAGTGCCCGCCCGTTCTCAACTGCAATCTGCAAATGAAGCGGAGCTGCCTGCCCACCCGACTGGCTCACCGCGAAAACCGTTTCCGCCATGGCGTAACTGGCGCTCAAAGTGTTTGGCGGCACATCGAAACGTTCGATAAATGCTTCGAATGTCTCTGGCCGGTTCGGCTCCGAACAGCCTATCCAGCAACGCATGCTGGAAAGATCATGTTTTGCCGCAGGCGAAACCGCTCGCGCCAGGTGAGCAAAGGCGAAATTGGGCAGCCAGCAATGCGTTGCGCCCGCTGTTTCAATTGCTTCCAGCAGAAGCACAGGTCGGGAAACCCAGGCGAAGGCATCCAGGGATTCCAACTGCGCTCCGCTGTAAAGCGGAAGCAGAAAGCAGGCAACCAGGCCCATATCATGGTAAAGCGGCAACCAGCTTGCGATGCGTGAATTTTCATCAAGCCCGACAGCGGGGCCGTAAGCTTCGAGTTGTTCGACAATTGCATGATAGGTCAGCACAACGCCCTTTTTCAGGCCGGTTGTGCCGGATGAATGCTGCAACAATGCAGGGGCGTCTTCTGCAATTTCAACCGGTGCAGCCGCTTTTGTCCAAAGATCCGCATGCACAGGCGTCAGAACACTCAGACCAGAACCGCCGCTGATTTTTGCCGCGATCTCATGAGCCAGCGCCGGCTCTGTGAGCAAGGCTGATGCCTGTGTGCGGGCAAAAACACGTTCATGCGCCCGCCAATACAAATCCGCATCCTGCCGGACATTCGGTCCCGGCAGAAAGCTGGGCACCGCGCCAATCCACATGGCTGCAAGAAAGGCAGACATTTGATCCGGCCCATGGGGCAGGATAATAAAGACAATATCCCCTGCCTGTACTCCGGCCGCTGACCACGCCCTTGCGTGAGCTCCAACCCGCCGGGAAAGTTCGCCATAGGTCAGATCGTGGCGCTCGTCTCCCTGCCAGAACCTGGCGAACAGCCGTTCCGGCTCATGTTCGAACCGGTCATTCAGCCGCTGGAGGAAACGGTTCTGGCTCACAGTTCCGCCACTTCCAACATCGCATGACGCATGGCCGCACGCATGGCGAGGTCATAACGCACACCTGCTGCTGTCCTGTCGCTGACACTCCAGTTAAAGCCCGTTTCCGGAAGCGGAATATGAACAAGACGGGTTGTCGGAAGTCTTTTGGCCGGCATATCCGGGCACGCCCCAAACTGATAGCTGATGAAAAGCAGCAAATATTCATCATCCTGCATCAGGCCGGCAAGCGCTTGCTCAACGTCTTCAAGATTGGCGAAATCGGACTGAATGCAGACATAAACCCGAGGCCCAATGCACTGCTTTTTCAGAAAACTGGCGGCTCGCTGCGAATAGAACGCGCGAAGGGGCGCGGCATCATCTTCAAGAAAGAAGGTGTCGCATTCATGATTGAACAAAGCCGTGTAGCGCTTGTGACGAACCATGGGAACAGATCGGTAAACCGAAGCAGTGGAATACTGGCTAGCATCGTCAAAGCCGGCCAGACCATCGGAAAGGGCTGCAATCATACCTGCCAGCGGAAACACCGACATGTTGAACGGCACCAGACAGTCATCCGGTTCGGCAAAGCGGAGCATGTAGCGGTTTGCCTGCAACCAGCCATAGCAACCATTGCCAATCGAGATCAGCTTGACCGCCGAGGCCAGTTCACAACTGCTGTCATATTCCTGATGCAGTATCCTGAACGCCTCAATCCACGGAGAGTTTGGCTCAAACACCTCCAGGCACCGCGCTAACATTTCCCTCGCGCCGGGTTGCAGGCCAGTTCCGCGAAATGAGTAAGCAAAGGAATCTGCGCTGGCGGGTTGAATGATGTGCGGATGATCGGCCAGTTCCTTGAGAACCGCATTGGCCTTTTCGTGCACACCGCAATGCACCGCTGTCTGAATCAAACTGACACGAGCTGAAACGCCCATTACCGGATGGTCAATTTCAGGCCAGAGCTCTAGCCCCTCACTCAACCAGTCCAGACTTGTGCGATACGCACATCGCCTCGCCGCAGACATGCTGAGACTGGACAATATCTCAGCCGTTTTCCCATACTGTCCGGCATGCGCGAGCATTGCGTTTTCATAAGCAATAGCATCGTCGTAAACCCAATTCTCACTTGGTGGTGCGGGCAGTTCAGGACTGGGTTTTTTCATTTGGCCGCTGCTGTTTCCATGGTTTTTTCGTATATTTGCCTGACCAGATCACCGTTGTGAATGCGATTCCAGCCTTCGCGGATGATTTTCAGGTTTCTCTCCGCCGCTCGGTCCACCAGAGCATCGTCCTTAGCCATTTTTATGATTGCATCGGCAACATTGCGTGTGTTGTTGACATCAACCGTCAGCCCACCTTCGCCGTCGCCAAACCAGTCCGCAGCACAACCGGCGCGGCTCTGGATTGGAAATGCCCCGACGGCCATGGCTTCCAGAACCGTGGTTGCCAGTCCGTCCGAAATTCCCAGCGAAATAACGGCGCGCGAAGATGCCAGATCATGCAACACCGTTTCCTGGTGAATATGTCGATCCAGCGCCCGGATGTTCAGATTGGTGCGATTGGCCATAATCCCGGCCCATTCCTGCATGTCGGGCTCTGCAGCAAGAACCAGAATTTCATAATCCCGCAACTCTGCTTGTGCCAGAACAACTGCCGATAGAGCCAGCAGATTGCGCCCGGCCCAGTTGTGATAGCCTTTGATCAGGATGCGCCGCCTCTGTGAGGGCCGGACGGTTGCCAGCGCCGCAACCTTATCCACATCTATGCCGCCGGATGAGGGAATGATTGGCATTTCCGGCCCGGTGTAGCCGTAAGCCGCCGCCAGTTCCTTGTCGCGTGCGCAATCTGCCAGATGAATGTCAATTTGTGAGAAGGTTTCACGCAGTCTGCGCTTGTGTTCCCTGATGCGCCCATACAGAAAAATGTCGCTCCCCCAGGTGGAGTGAACCCACGGCGCCTTATACGGCTTTCGCCGCAAGGCTTCCAACACCAGATAGCCCGCCATCTGGGTTTCCATGCTGTGAATGATATCTGGTTGAAACTGTTCGATACATTGCATCAGGCGGTGCGGGCTCGACAGGCTGTCCAATGCCATGAAATGGTGGCTGACGGGCACATAGCGCCATTTGGTATCTTCATCGACGCTGTTTTCGTCGCGCCCATCGCGCCCGCGCACCTCAAAAATGCCCGCGGGCAGGGTTTTGCGAACGCGATCAAGCCCGATCTTCTGAAAATCAGAGCTGGATACGGCCAGATCGGCAATGGACGGGAAGACGACGATCGACAAATCCGGGGACTCGATCATTCGCAACCAGCGGTGCAGATGCGGGCTGTTGGTCATGCCAACGATGAGCAAACGTTTCATAAACCTGCCTTAAAACCGAATCTTCCGGACGCCCATTTTTCGCCTTACAGCGGCCAGAACCCGCGTCGTTTTTGCGCCAGACAGTCGTATGACTTTTGAGCAAAAGCCGAAATATCGTGCCCGCTCATGACCGTCAGTCTGGACGTGGAATTGTGCGTGTGGAAAGGAAACATCAGACCTACCAGCGCATGCCGTGACAAGCGGCAAGCCGCCTTGAATTTTTTGTCAGCGGGCATGATATCGGCCATGCTGAGAAACACTGAAAAGCGTTTTGATGCCACATTGACATCCCAACGCGGCACAAGCTGGCCGGTGTCTGCGCGCATCAGAGCCAGTGCAAGTCCGACATCGGGATTGTCATCTTTCAGCGCCCAGAACTCAACTTGGGCGCCCATGCGCAGCATCTCTGCCGCACAGCCCAGAAGATGAAAACCACGCATGCCCCCGCCTTCACGGACATCAAGTAGCACCGACTGAATTTCCGGTTCGCCTTTGGCCAATTTCATCGGGTTCCTGTCTTCAAAACCGCGGGCTGCTCTGTCACCTGCAAGGCGCTTTCCATCAGCCGTGCCATTTCAGCCGTATAATCGGGCACGGGCAAAGCCACGCCCATTGCCGCTGCGCGCTTGTTGCATCCGATCATCACATTCACTGCGTTCACCCCGCCAATGGCCGGGTCTATCATCGTGGAAACCGGTGCACCGGACGCATCAATCAAAAGATCAAGCATGTAGCCAATGCTCACGCTATTCCCCGAACAGAAATTGACGATCTGTCCGGCACTATCCGGTTGGTTCGTCAGGGTGACCAGCGTTTCCACAACATCACCCACGGCCACAAAATCGCGCTCCGCCTGAAGCGGCCCGGTGACCAGCCTGCCGCCGCGCGGGCCCAGATCCACAATGCTGCGCGCAAAGCGGCCAAGGCTCAAATGGGCGCCCATGTCCGGCCCGACAATGTTGAACAACCTTGGCAGGAACACCGGAATACCTGCGGCAAATGCTTCCAGACCAAGCTCTGTCTGGCGCAGTTTTGTGCGTCCGTATGCGTTTACCGGCGCGCAGATGTGATGCTCTTCAACAGGCATCACCAGCGGCGACACTTCACCATATTCGGCAGCCGTGCCGGCCAGCACAATTTTCGGCACATGCCGCATCTGCCTCGCTGCATTCAACAGAGCTGCGGCAAACCCGACATTCACCCGCTCCATCTCGTCCGGTGAACCGGTTGCCGCCCCCGCAAGGTGGAACACGACATCAGGCCGAACCTGATCCAACGCTTCATAAAGCCGGGCAGTGTCATCACAGGCTTCGGTGATCAGAGTTTCCACCTGTGCAGGACGGCGACCCAGCGCCACCACCGACCAGCCGCTGCCTGCCAGATGCCGGGCAAGCGCCCCGCCAAGAAAGCCGGTTGCCCCTGTTATCAGAGCGCGCATCAGCCTCTCCTCTCATGGGTTGCCAGCGTATCGAGCGACAAGCCGCCAGGCCCGATCCGCGTTTGGCGAAGGCCCGGCTCACCCCTGTTCCACCGATAAAGAAATGTCTCGTTGACGATAGATTGTGGATGGCCATTTCCCACAGCATTCGCTGTCCACCAGGCGTCAACATCCCCCCAACCCCGACGTGTGTCAGCAATTGGAAATGGCGTTTTCAACAAAAGCTCACGGCGCGCCAGAAATGCCGGGGCGTAGAGGTCCTCCAGCAACAACCGGGCGGAGGTCTCATTGCAGATCGCCGGAGTTTGCAACCGGGCATACAGGCCTTCATCCAGGAAAAAGTCCTGACCGCAGCCGACAATCACCTCGGGGCGCCAGACTGAAGTTTTTTGCCCTTCCTTACGCGCAACCAGCCACGCTTCAGTCAGCCAGTTGGCCGAAAACATATCGCCTGCTTCCTGCATGGAAACGTAGCGTCCGTTCACGGCTGCAACGGCAAGCTGTCTGGCTGCACCCAAATCCCTTTCGCCTGCATAAAGCAGGCCAACGCCGGATCGCCCCTTTTCCTGCGCAAGTTCCAGAACTGCCGGTGATGCATTGTTCAGAACGACCAGCAATTCCGCCGAGCCGTTTTTTTCGCGCAGCGCCGCAATTGCACGTTCAGCGGCCAGCAGGCTGGCATGAAGCTCTGGTTGGGATGTACCGGCAAAAACAACAACCGAAATGTCTGGAGCGCTCACTGGCCGTCTCCCAGGTAGTGCGGCACAGCCTCCAGCGCTTTGTGGAAAGCTTTGCGACTGTGGTTCGCCAGAAGATAGGTCTGGGCAGCCTTGACCCTGCGTTCAGCCTCTTTGGGGTTGCGGTGAATGGTCTTCAACGCGTCAACATATTCTTCATCTGCCTCCTGGTCGCTCATCAACCAGCCGGTGTCAGGCCCAATCAGCTCGCTGATACCGCCAACATCCGGGGCAACGATCGGCAGACCTTTGGCAACCATTTCCAGAAGTGAAATCGGCATGCCTTCGCCGGAGGTTGTGAAGATGTAAGAGTCAAATTCGTCATATGGAATTGCATCGAGATCCTGGAACTCTCCGCAAACATCGATGTTGCGCTCCGCCTGAAGGCGGGACATGTCAACATTCTGGTTGTTGGTTGCGCCATAGACCTTGAACTGACGATCCGGACAATCGTGCGCAATGGTGGCCAACACATCAAGCCGCTTTTCCGGCGCAATCCGGCTGAGCCACAAGGAGCGCTCGCTGGATTGGTGGCGAAAACGCCGCAACTCGGCTTTCGGGTCTTTATCGGCAAAGCCAATCACCGGAGTTCGGATGATGTGCAGCTTTTCACGCTGGCTTTCCGACAGGCCGAAATTTTTGCAGAGCTTGTCCGCAATCACCTGGTTGTCCGCCATGATAGCGGTCATATGCTCCATGCAATGCGGCAGGAAATCGTAATAAAACCCTGCAGCAGGAGACCCATCCTTCAGCCTGATATCGCTGTAGATATTGGTGTAGATCGCGCTATCCACCGCGTATTGGCCAGCGCGCTCGCGCAGATTTCTCCACCCGACATAGGAATTGATGCAATGCAGGCGCCGCGGCCGCAACTGGATGAGCAGCCGGTCGAGAATATCCTCGCGGTCAGCCTGCAGCAAATCCTTGTCCAGGCCGGTGAAGGACAAGGCTTTTATGCCCATATGGGAGCGAACATCGCCGTTCTCGTTCAGATCGGGCGAGATAATGCACAACCGATCAACATCGAACTGTTCGGCGAGCACAGCCAACAATCGGCTCGTGACCGTCTCAGAGCCTCCAATTGTACTCATTCTGGGCACAATCACCATATGATCAACGGTTGATGGAAGCCGATCCAGCGCCTTCAGAATGGTGCTTCCAAGTCCGGAAATGGCGGGCGTTGTCAGCTTTCGGTTCAGCCGCGCCAGCATATTGTCGGTTGGCGATAGCGGGCTGACAGTCTGTTGCAACTGCAACAGATCCTTGCGCAAAATCGGCACCAGAGCCCGCAATCTTGCCGCATCTTCCGGTGATGCGACCGGGTTCTGCCCCGGCAGTAAGGCCACAGGAAGCGCTGCCATCGGCACATCAACAGTATGGCCCGCCTGCGCATGTGGGTGCGCGTGTTCCGGCTCAGGCACCGGTATGGCCACGGGCCAAAGCCCTGCCTGACGCATCGACGAAAAAATGGTGGTTCGCACCTGCTGTGGCAGCAACCGCCATCCCTTGCGCACATAAGGTTTCAGGTGAAATTTGGCGCTGGCTTTTGCAAGGCGCATGAGCGCCTGCCTGTCCGGCCTGGGATAGCGCCGGAAATAGGTTGGCATATCTTCCGGCTCAACCGGCGAGGCTTTGTAAGCCTGCCGAATGCTGAACGCTGCACGCAACGGGCTGACATCGCTGTACACATAAGCCGCAGTGGAATGCGCCCGCGATAATGCATATGGCTTCAACCGCTGCAGCTCGTCAGGCACATCGGGCCGGTCGAAAAATTTTTCTGCAATCTGAACAATTTCTTTTGCACGCGCGCGGGAACGGTCCGCCACGGTGATGGAGCCTTGATGCTCGCGCCAGCAGGCCAGATTTTCCGGCAGGCGAGAGAATGGCCCGCGCAGTGCCAGCCGAAGCCAGCAATCCAGATCCGGCGCATAACGATAGTCCGGATTGCGCAGCTCCAGAATATCGCGCACGGCAGATCGGCGAATGATGGCCCCTGGCCCCGGAAACGGGCTGAACCACGCCACCATCGATGACAGATCATATTCAAGGGTCGCAATGTCGCGAAGTGGCTGGGACGCTGCGTCTATCATTGTCCAGTCAGGATAAACCACCAGAACTTCGGGGTTGGCATCCATAAACTTCACGCATTTTTCCAGCCATTTCGGCCTGACCGGATCGTCGGAAGACAGAACTGCAAAATACTCCCCGCGCGCCATCGCCCAGCCGCGATTGGTAGACCCTGCCTCGCCACGGTTTTCATGGCGGAAATAGCGCACCCGCTTGTCCCTGTAGGAATGCACGACGCTGTACGTATTATCCATCGAGCCATCATCGATGATGAGATACTCGAAGTCCTCAAACGTCTGGCCGAGCACACTGGCGATCGTTTCGCGGATCAGGTCGGCGCGGTTGAAAGTTGGCGTCACCACCGTAACCCTGGGCGGCACATGACCATCCGTTTCGAGCGAAGTGGCTGCGGACACTGAATTCACCCCTTACAACGAGTTATGACGACACGGCGGCATCGCGGACAACTACTACGCAAAAATGATTACTGTCAGGTGTCACTAACTTTTATATTGCAGGTTACCGAAAAAGGACCGCGATTGTCACTCAACTGCCACGTCAGGTGAGCTTGCGCACCTGACGTTCGGCATTGCGCAGAATGTCATAGGCCCGTTTTTTCCTGGTGTGAAATTCCAGAATGTCGGCTTGCGGCAGGGTTTCTTCACCCACTGCACACATGGCAGATGCAGCAGCGGCAATGTCGGCAAAACTGCGCGCGCCCACGGCGCCAATGATGGCACTGCCCAGCAAAACCGGCTCAGGTGTAACCGGCAGAACCACCCGCATGTTTGTGGCATCGGACAAGATACGCCGCAACAATTGTGAGCGTGCCGCACCTCCGGAAACCACAATTGCGCCCAGTTCCACGCCCTTTTCACGCATGGCGCGTACAATTTCGCCCGTGCCATACGACAAGCCGCAAAGGCCGGCGACAAAGAGCCGCACCAGCCCCGCCTCACTGTTGTCCAATGTCAAACCTGAAATGACCGCGGTGGCTGCCGGGTCGGCCTCTGGCGAACGGTTGCCCAGAAATTCGGGCACGATGTGAATATCACGCGCCAGCGTTGCGGCATTTTCAACCGAGCCAGCCATTTCAATTGCCCGGCGCTCCAGCAGCCCCAGAAGCGAAAGTCCCTGCGATGCCGCTTCCTGCGCCATGGCGGCGCTGGCGGGATGCAGCGAGACAAGATAGTCCAAACCCGCGCCATAGGCCGATTGCCCGCCTTCCAGCAGCCAGTAATCCGGCAGCAGAGAGTCGTAATAGGGTCCCCAGACACCATCAACAAAGGCCGGCTGCCGGGTCACTGCCATGGCGCAGGATGATGTTCCCATAATGAAAGCCAGTTCAGCGGATGGGTCGCGTCCATCGGCACCCAATGTGCCAATGCCACCGGCATGCGCATCAATTGCCGGCGCTCCAACTGCGGTGCCTGGAACAAGACCCAGATCGGCCGCCGCCTGTTCGGTCAGGCCGTTGGCCAATGGCTCGCCGATGCCAACCACGTCGGCGCCAATGCGGGCAAAATTTTCATCCGCCAGCTCTTCAAGACCGATTGTGCGGAAGTAATCGGCATCCCAGCGGCGCTCATGCGCCAGATAGGTCCATTTGCAGGTGACGGTGCAGACCGACCGCGCCAGGCTTCCGGTTGCCCGCCAGGACAAGTAGTCGGCAAGGTCGAAAAAGTGCTCGGCTGCCGCGAATATATGTGGGCGATTTTCCTTCAGCCACAGCAGTTTGGGCGTTTCCATTTCCGGAGAAATAACCCCGCCCACATATCGCAGCACCGGATGGCCGGTCTGGTTGATGCGGCGGGTCTGGTCGAGTGCACGGTGGTCCATCCACACGATGATATCGCGCTGGCTGTCTTCGCTGGGGCCAACGGGCAGGCCTTCCCCGTCCGGGCCGATAACAACCAGCGAACAGGTCGCGTCAAAGCCAATGCCTTTGACGGCTTCGGCAGCAACACCTGATTTATCAACGGCCTCACGCACTGATTGAACAACGGCCTGCCAGATATTGGCAGAGGACTGCTCAACAATACCATGCTCGCCGCGCCAGAGGGTGATGTCGCGTTTTGCCGAGCCGAGCAAAGTTCCGCTGCGGTCAAAAACCCCCGCGCGTGCGCTGCCTGTACCCACATCAACGCCGATGAATGCCTCACTCATGCCCGCTCCCTCATGCTTTTCGGCAGTTTGCGCGTGTCCTGAACGCCGGTCCCGCACCGATCCAGAGCGTCTCATCTGATCATTCGATCACTTGAGGCGCACTAACTCTTTGTTTCGGCGCATTGTCCCGCCGTTGAAGCGATTCCGCTCAACGGGAAATGCTCTAGGTTTCGGCGCATTGTCCCGCCGTTGAAGCGATTCCGCTTCAACGGGAAATGCTCTAGCAGAAGGATTGGAGGTTGCGAAGCCGTCTTGCAAACGGCCCGGTCAAATTACCAGCAGGTGTAGCCACCATCTGCTACGACGATGGAGCCTGTCAGAAGGCTGGAAGCATCTGACGCCAGAAAATGCACCACTGAGGCAATTTCATCCGGCTGGCCAACCCTGCCCATAGGCGTCATATCCAGCCAGACCTTATACATATCGGGGTTTTCGTCCATGCCGAACCGCGTCAGAGGCGTTTCAATATAGGTAGGCGCCACCGCATTCACCCGCACTCCCCGGCTACCCCATTCAGCCGCCAGCGACTTTGTCAGATGGTGAACTGCCGCCTTGGATGCATTGTAAAATGCCTGGGGCTGCGGCTTATTGACAATGAACCCCGACATTGAGCCAATATTGACGATAGCCCCGGACTGACGTTCCAGCATTTTGCGGCCAAACTCCCGGCAGCACCAGAACAAGCCGTCCAGGTTGACATCCATGTGAAAGCGCCAATGGTCGTCGCTGGTTTCTTCTGCCGGCACATCCGATATTGCCACCCCGGCATTGTTTACCAGAATGTCCACCTGCCCGAATTGCGCCATCACGCTGTCTGCAAGCGCGGCAACATCAGCCGAACGTGTCACATTGAGTTCCGCTCCGGAGACTTGCCGGCCCTCTGCCCCCAGCTTCTCAACCATCGCAGCCACCCGCGTCGGGTCAAGATCGGCAACAATCACCCTCGCGCCTGCTTCTGCCAGCGCCGTGGCACAGGCTGCACCTATGCCCTGCCCGGCACCGGTTACAACCGCGACTTTTCCATCAAGCTTCAATTTTTCCAGATACATCGAATTCAACCTTTTCTTGCAGCAGGCAGTTGGCAGATCAGTTTGAAGAAATCGCCAGACCCTGTTTGTCAAAGCGGTGCAGATGCGCGGTTTCCGGGGTCAACCACACGGCTTCCCCGTGTTGCACCCGATATTCGCCAGGGGTGCGCACTGTCACTTGCTCATCACTGTCCAGCCGCACATGCACAAACGTGTCCGAGCCCAGATGTTCCGTCACGCCCGCAATGCCGCGCAGCACGCCACTGTCTTTTGAAATACCCAGATGCTCGGGCCGAATACCGGCAGTGACCGCGCTCAACCCGGCAGCATAGGCGCCGCCAAGAAAGTTCATTTTGGGTGAGCCAATGAAGCCTGCCACAAACAGATTGTCCGGCTTTCGATACAGATCCAGCGGCGAGCCCACCTGCTCCACCCGGCCGCGGTTCAAAACAACAATCTTGTCGGCCATGGTCATGGCCTCCACCTGATCATGCGTCACATAGATCATCGTGGTTTTGAGCTGCTGGTGCAGTTCTGAAAGTTCCAGCCGCATGTTGACCCGCAGTGCGGCATCCAGATTGGACAGGGGTTCGTCGAACAAAAACCCCTTCGGCGCACGCACAATGGCGCGGCCGATGGCAACACGCTGCCTCTGTCCGCCAGACAGTTCGCGCGGGCGGCGCTCCAGATAGTCCGTCAGGTTCAGCGTGGCGGCGGCAGCCTCAACCTTGCGGGCAATTTCCTGCTTTGTCTGACCTGCCATTTTCAGCGGAAATCCGATATTTGCTCGCACACTCATGTGCGGATAGAGCGCATAGGACTGAAAAACCATTGCCAGGCCGCGCGCCGCCGGTGAAACGTCGGTGACATCCTTGCCGTCAATCTTGATGGTGCCGCCAGACACATCTTCCAGACCGGCAATCAGCCGCAGCAGCGTGGATTTTCCACAACCGGACGGGCCGACGAAAACAACAAATTCTCCATCAAGAATTTCCAGATCCAGATCCGGAATGATGACAACTTCGCCGAAGCGTTTCTGAACGTTGAACAGTGAAATCGCGCTCATGGTTTCATCCTATTTCACCGCGCCAAACGTCAGCCCGCGCACAAGCTGGCGTTGCGAGAACCAGCCGATGATCAGGATGGGCGCAATGGCCAGGGTGGAAGCTGCCGAAAGCTTGGCGTAAAAATTGCCCTGCGGGCTGGAAAATGATGCAATGAATGCTGAAAGCGGTGCCGCATTGGTGGTGGTGAGATTGAGCGTCCAGAATGCCTCGTTCCACGCCAGAATAACCGAGAGCAGCACCGTGGACGCGATGCCCGGCACCGCCATCGGAGCCAGAACATGGGTGATTTCATAGCGCAGGGATGCACCATCCATGCGCGCCGCTTCCAGTATTTCACCGGGAATTTCGCGGAAATAGGTATAGAGCATCCAGACCATGATGGGCAGGTTGATGAGGAACAGCACCCCGATCAGCCCGGTGCGGGTATCCAGGAGGTTAAAGTCGCGGAACAGAAGATAAATCGGCACCAGCACACCCACTGCCGGCAGCATTTTTGTCGACAGCATCCACAGCAGGATATCCTTGGTGCGCTTGCCAGGCGAAAACGCCATTGCCCATGCCGCAGGGATGGCAAACAGCAGGCACACTGCAGTTGACCCAAGCGAGAGGTAAACAGAATTCATCATGAAGCGGAAGTAGTTCGACCGCTCGAAAACGTCGGTGTAATTCTGCGTTGTCCATTCAAAGAACAGATATTTCGGCGGGATGGCGATGGCGTCGAGCTCGCTTTTGAACGAGGTCAGAACGGTCCAGAGCACCGGAAAGAAGATCAGCAGCCCGAAAAACCAGGCAATAACGGTGAAAATCAGTTTGCGACGGGTGGAAACAGCACGTGCCATGGTCTCATGCCTCCAGATTCTTGCCGATCAGGCGCACAAGGAAAAACGCAACAATATTGGCCAGAACCACGGCAACAATGCCGCCCGCCGAAGCGCCGCCGACATCAAACTGCAACAGCGCCATATTGTAGACGAGGTAGGGCAGATTGGTTGTCTGCAAGCCGGGGCCACCACTGGTGGTGACGTAGATTTCGGCAAAAATGGACAGAAGGAAAATGGTCTGGATCAGGATTACGACGGTTATGGCACGCGCCATGTGCGGCAGCGTGATGTACCAGAAAATCGACAGGAACCCGGCACCGTCCATTTCTGCCGCCTCTCGCTGATCTTCAGACAGCGATTGCAGAGCCGTCAGCAGAATGAGTGTTGAGAATGGCAGCCACTGCCACGCCACGATGATGATAATTGCCGTCAGCGGCGCATTGGAAAACCAGTCGATGGCCCCGATACCGGTAAAATTGAGAAACTGGCCGATGACGCCCGCCACCGGGTTCATCATCATGTTTTTCCAGACCAGAGCTGCCACCGTGGGCATGACAAAAAACGGTGCTATCACCAGCAACCGAACAATGTTGACGCCGTAGAAAACCTGATCCAGCAGCAACGCCAGCAAAATGCCGCCGCCCACGGTGATGATCAGCACTCCCATGACCAGCGTCAATGTGTTGCGCAAAGCCGTAAAAAAAGCCGGATCAGACAAAAAGTAAGTGTAATTTGTCAGCCCGATAAACGGTGTCTCACCCGGATTGAACAGATTGTAGTTCAGGGTCGAAAAATACAGCGTCAGTGACAGCGGCACGATCATCCAGATCAGAAGCGCGATGACCGACGGTGCAAGCATAAGCTGTGCTGCTGTACGGGTTTTTGCCGTGGCCATGGATTACCCCCGCGGGTAGAGCTTTTAGAATGATCCTTCGATCACCTGATGTGCTCTAGCTCTTTGTTTTGTCGCATCGCCCTGTCGTTGGAGCGATTTTGCTTCAACGACAGGAATTGCTCGGGCTTGATCAGAAAAATGTCGCGGATGCTGACAGCCAGCATCCGCGCCTGGGGGCATTATTTGAGATATCCGCCGCGTGTCATTTCCCGCACGGCCGTTTGTTGAGCTGCCGCAAGCGCCTGGTCCACCGGCATGCTGCCGGAGACTGCGGCGGCCATCTGTTGTCCTACCGCAGTGCCAAGCCCCTGAAATTCAGGGATGGCGGCAAATTGCAGCCCGACATAGGGCTTGTCCGGCTGGATGGACGGATCGGCATTGTTGATTGCGGCCAATGTGGCGGCTGCAAACGGCGCGGCCTCTGTGTATTGCGGGTTTTCATAAAGCGAGGTGCGTGTGCCTGGCGGCACATTGGCCCAGCCTTCCTTTTCCGCCACAAGTTCCGCATAGGCCCGAGAGGTTGCCCAGCTGATAAAGCTTTCAGCCGCTTCTGCTTTCTGCGAACCGGCCGGAATGGCCAGAGACCACGCCCACAGCCAGTTGGCCCCTTTGTTCGGGCAATTCTCTATGCCACAGGGAAATGGCGCAAAGCCCACCTTGTCTGCAACCTGACTTTCAGTGGGGTTGGTGACGAATGAAGCCGCAACAGTGGCGTCCATCCACATGGCGCAACGCCCTTGATTGAACAGCGACAGATTTTCGTTGAAGCCGTTTGAAGCGGCACCCGGAGGGCCGTATTTCGTCATGATCTCAACATAGAGATTGACCGCATTTTTCCAGCCTTCGCTCTCGAACTGCGGCTGCCAGCTGGCATCGAAATAGTTGGCGCCATACGAGCGGGCCATGGAGCCCAGAAACGCCATGTTTTCACCCCAGCCCGGTTTGCCGCGCAGGCAGATGCCGAAAACATCGCTGTTGGATTCAGAGATTTTTTGCGCTGCTTCCGCGATAAACGCCCAGTCCGGCGCTTCCGGCATGGTCAGCCCCGCCGCCTCGAACAGGTCTTTGCGGTAAAGCGTCATGGCGCTTTCGGCATAGAATGGCGCCGCAAACAGCTTGCCATCCGCAGAAAGAGCCTCGCGGATCGGCGGCAGAATGTCGTCGACATCATAATCCGCCCCAAGATTTTCCAGAGGCAGCAACCACTGATTTTTGGCCCAGATTGGCACCTCGTATGTGCCAATGGTCATAACGTCAAACTGCCCGCCTTTGGTGGCGATGTCCGTCGTGACGCGCTGGCGAAGAACGTTTTCCTCCAACGTCACCCAGTTCAACGCAATGTCAGGATGTTTTTCCGTAAAATCCTGCGTCAGACCCTGCATCCGGATCATGTCGCCATTGTTCACTGTGGCGATTGTCAAGGTTTCCTGCGCTCCGGCGTAACCGGACAAAGAGAAAACCGCCGCAGCCCCTGCCGCGAGCGCATATCTGAACATGAATCGAAGGCCTCCCAACCTTTTTTTCGTGCCACCCTTTATATTTGGGCAATTATTCAAATCATGGGCAAATTCCCATTGCAATTTAAAATTGTCAAATCAATTGCATGGCGCAGTGCAGCAACTGCACTGCCATCTGTGGTAGATTTCCGTTACGCGCCTTGCAGCAAATGGCTGGCCGTGCGCTCATCGGTCACAAGCCCGCTGATCAAGCGACCCTCCAGTGCGGCGCGAATCGCTGCCAGCTTGGTGTCTCCCATCGCCATGGCAATCACCTCTGACTGCTTTGTGTTGGGAAGCGGCGCACTGGCCACCCGATCATTGAACGGACAGTCCAGAATCCTGCCTGACTGATCAAAAGCCCAGCCGACGATTTCCCCCACCGCTCCCAATCGCAACAATTCCACGCATTCTTCCGGCGAAACGAACCTGTCCTTGACCAGAGGGGCATCCGAACTGATCTCGCCTATGCCGACGAAGGTCACATTGGCTTCAGCCGCCAGCGATAAGGTGCGCTGAACCACCTTCTGCTCGTGCAGCAACGCGCGCTCCTGCGAAGATGACACCACCACCGGCAACGGCATGGGAAACAGTGGTGCTTCCACCGCATCGGCCATCGAAAAGATGACATTGTAAACCGATGCCGATCCATCCAGGGTGATGTTGCCGGTCAGAGAAACAATCCGGTGCTGCGGGCAGTGCATCTGCGGCAAATGCTCCACAGCCGCCTTCAGCGAACGTCCGGTTCCCATAGCAATGATTTGCGGCTCGGCAATTTTCAACCGGCGCTCAAGCTCGGCTGCGCCCGCCAGCGCAATGCCCAATGTGGTGGAGTTGGATGAAGGATCTGATGGCACAACCTGCGCAAAGGACAGCGAGAATTTGCGCTGAAGCGAGGCCGCCAGATCAAGGCAGGCAGCAATAGGGTGGTCTATTCTGACCTTGACCAGACCGGCGCTGACCGAAAGCGACACCAGTCTCTGAGCGCTCTGGCGCGATATTCCCAGAATTCTGGCAATTTCATCCTGGGTCTTGCCCGCAACATAGTAAAGCCAGCCCGCTCGTGCAGCGTCGTCCAGACGCTGTTCATCATCCTGCCGCGCTTTTGCCATGGCTGCCTGCCCCTTACCCGCTTTACCGCCCGTTTGCAGACGGTGCTCTGGCTTTGGCAGGCCAAATTGACACTGCTACCAGAGGACGCTTGTGCTAAGCGGAAAAACATGGCATTTCAACAACAACATCAAGAGTTGGGCGCGACCCAACGCCAACCTGCCGTCCGGGCAAGGTGGTGCCTTCTTCAGAAGGGATGTGGCTTTGACCGGCAAACAAACGGACTCTCGCCACATATTTCGCGCCTGCAGGTACGAAAGGCGCCGTCATTTTGAACAAATCTCCGATTGATCCCGCATCCCGCCTGCAGTTGCGCGGCGACGACACCTGCACCTTCGTAGCCACTGTATCTGCAATGGTCGGGGGGCGGAAACGGCATTGCGCAGTTTTTTGTGTGGTGCACAAAGAAAAGCAGGCCGCATTCACCCATGTTTACCTGGTTCCTGTCACAGCAGCAGCGCGGCCAGAGGTATTTCTGGCAACTTATTTTGAAGGTGAGCGTGTGGGGCAGGCAATAAGCTGGGCGTGGGCGCAATATCAGATCAAGACGGCAGCGATAGCTCAGGCTGCTTAATTTTACGGGCGACCAGATTACTGTCCAACTCTTTCAGCACATCTAAAATATTCCATTTCCCAGCGTTGTAGCAATGGAAGCTTTGCCGGGGTTGCGCTACCTTCCATGCAACCGGTATGCGTGCTTGTCGCCGAACATTGCCGGCTGACAAAAAGGCGGCACGTCTGAAGCATTGCCAGTCGAAACGATACTGTTTCAACTGCAGGACAATGCGGCACATTAAAGAGTTAGAGCGTAACAGATGATCGAAAGATCACAGGAAACGCTCCAGTCGCTGGAGGCTGTGATGGAAAAACCCGATCTGCCGCTTGGTCTTCCCGACCAGCTGGAAGAAAAAAAGGAAGTGGCGCGCAACTGGTTTGAAAGTCTGCGGGACCGGATCTGTCAGGCTTTCGAAGACCTGGAAGATGAGCTGGGCGATGCTGATGACCAGGAGCCGGGCCGCTTCACACGCACGCCCTGGGAACGCGAGTCCAACGGCGGCGGCGGCGTCATGTCGATGATGAATGGCCGGGTTTTTGAAAAGGTTGGCGTGCATGTTTCCACAGTGCATGGCCGGTTTTCTGCCGACTTTGCCAAGCAGATACCGGGCGCAAGCGATGATCCGAATTTCTGGGCGTCGGGAATTTCGCTGATTGCCCATATGCGCAACCCCAACGTGCCCGCCGTGCACATGAACACCCGCATGGTCGTAACCACCGGTCAATGGTTTGGCGGCGGCGCAGATCTGACGCCTACGCTGGCTCGGCGCCGCACGCAGGAAGATATGGATACGCAGGCCTTTCACAAGGCGATGAAGTTCGTCTGTGACCGCCATGGCGAGGTGGCAAACTACGAGCGCTACAAGGAATGGTGCGACGAGTATTTTTTCCTGCCCCATCGCAATGAAGCGCGCGGTGTGGGAGGAATTTTCTATGACTGGCTGCATTCGTCGGAAGAGCGCGGCGGCTGGGACGCGGATTTTGCCTTCACGCGGGATGTGGGCAAAGCGTTTCTGGTGGTTTACCCGCATATTGTCCGTCAGAATATGCACAAGCCATTTACCGAGGACGACCGCGAAGAGCAGTTGATCCAGCGCGGCCGCTATGTCGAATACAATCTGTTATACGACAGGGGAACATTGTTCGGCCTGAAGACCGGCGGCAATGTCAGTTCCATACTGTCTTCCATGCCGCCCGTGGTGAAGTGGCCTTGAAGCGTTTTGTGCTGAAACTCCAGGTTTCAGCACAAGACATTTCGATCATTCGAAGAGGCGGACCGTTACAGGTCATTATGGAATCGCCTGAAACGGGTCCGAGCCGGTCTTAATCGAGGTCATCCAGCGGACAAGCAACGCCAGCGCGCTCACACTTGCGCCGATAGGCAATTGCCCAGAAGGCCGGATTGCGCTCTTGCGAGACCCTTGCAATCACCGTTTCAAAAAACGCCTTTTTCATAGCCGCATTGCCCGAGGCAGGAAATGAATCCTTCTCTGCCTTGGTCATGGTGCAGCCGACGCAACGCCCCTGCCGCTTGTACTTGCACACGTCCACACATGGCGATGGTGCATTGGCCCAGATCTCGCTCAGCTTTTGCTCTCCAATTTGTCCAGCGGGCATGGGCGTTCCTTCTTTTCGCAACGCCGCCGGTACATTCGCGACCAGTATGCATAACGTCCGGCATCCGCCAGCCGTTCGCTCAGCATGCGAAAAAATGCCTTACGGCTTTTTTTGCCTTCAAGCTTTTTGAAGCGCTTCTTTTCCGTGCGGGTCATCCTGCAGCCGATGCAGTGCCCTTCGTCCCGAAACTTGCACACACCAATACAGGGCGACGGTGCCTTGCGCCAAAGATTTGCCATGAGTGCAGATCAATTCAGGTCTTCAGGCAGTGGCGGCAATGGCAAAGCCGGCACACCATCGTCGAGCAACGATTTCACCTCTTGAGCCGAGGCTTCACCATAAATGCCGCGAGCTTCGGCTTCGCCAAAATGAATGCGCCGTGCCTCTTCGGCAAATTTCGGTCCGACATAGTCGGATTGTGCTCGCACCTCGCGCGCCAGTTCCTGCAATTTGCGCAGCATTTCCGCCGATTGCCCCTCACCCATAGCCATCGGCGCCGCGGCTTCGCCTGCCTGGCCACTATCGCCACGGCGCGAAACTGCTGGTGCCATTATCGCCTTGGTCACCGCCGTGCTGCCACAATGCGGGCATTCAACCAAAGCCAGGCCATTCTGCCGGTCAAATTCAGCGGACGAGCCAAACCAGCCGTCAAACTCATGCCCGGCTGGTTCACAACGAAGTTGAAAGTGAATCATGACGTGCGAACCGCAAAATCATCACTGAACTGCCGGCGGTTTTTCAGATTTGGAATTTTGCCGCGCACCGCATCGACAAGTGCCGGTTCGATCTGCGCTACGGCCACGCCCGGCTCATTGCCATTCACTTCGGCCAGAACCCGACCCCATGGATCAATCACGATTGAATGGCCATAGGTTTCCCTGCCATCTTCATGCACACCGCCCTGCGCGGCAGCAATCATGAAAGCGTTGTTTTCAATAGCCCTGGCCCGCAGCAGCACATGCCAGTGCGCTTCGCCCGTCTGGCGAGTAAAAGCAGCCGGTGCAGTCAACACATTGGCGCCGGCCAATGCCTGTGCGCGAAACAGTTCAGGGAAGCGCATGTCGTAGCACACGGCAAATCCCATGCGCACAGCGGCACCGTTGATGTCCATATGGGCCAGCGCAGCGCGCTCCCCCGGAACATAGGTATTGGACTCGCGCCAGCTTTCGCCATTATCCAGATCCACATCAAACATGTGGATTTTGTCGTAGGTTTCGACCAACGAGCCGTCTCGCGCGAAAATATAGGCACGGTTCGCCGCCTTGCCGCCCGATGCCGCAACGGCGGTGGACCCGATATGCAGAAAAATCGAATGCTTGCGCGCCAGCGCAGATGCCGCCTGTACGATCAGGTCGTCACTTTCCGGACGGAGATTTTGTGCCAATTGCGCCTTGTCCCGGCACAGCGCTCCGGTCATTTCCGGTGTCTGCACATAGTGAGCGCCTTTGGCCACCGCCTCACCAACAAGTTTCTCCAGCGTCAGAACATTATCGTCCGGGCGCGTGGTGGAACGCATTTGTATAATGGCGGCAGTGAACTCACTCATCAGTCAGGCTTCCTGTGCAGCCAGCAAGGCATCCAGCTTGCCAGCATGTTCCAACGCATAAAGATCATCACAACCGCCAACATGCGTTGCGCCTATGAAAATTTGCGGAAAGGTCGAGCGGCCATTGGCTCGGCTCAGCATTTCCGCGCGAAATTCAGGCTGCTCGGAGGCGTTTTTTTCGTCATAGGCAACATCCTTGCTGTTGAGCAAGGCCTTGGCCCTTGAGCAAAAACCGCAGCCGTCCCGCGTATAAATTATAATGTTTTTGGCCATTACTCGATTCCAGGATTTTGTACAGGCATCATATGCGTCGGCGAAACGCCCGCCGCAACCCTTGAAAACGTTAAAAGCCTGACCTCTTGCGCCCCTGCTCGCAAAAGCGCCCTTGTTGCTGCACGCGCTGTTGCGCCGGTCGTGTAGACATCGTCGACAAGAAGCACGGTGCGGCCAGCCACATGCCGGCGCTGCGAGTCCGGCACCCGAAACGCCCCGGCCACGTTTTCCTCTCGCTTCGCACGGTCCAACCGCACTTGTGTCCGGGTGTACCGCCACCGCTCCAGCGCCATAGGCCGGTAAGCGATGCTCGTCAGGCCAGCCAGATGGCGCGCCAGTTCCGCCGCCTGATTGTAGCGGCGTACAAACAGGCGGCGGCGGTGCAATGGCACTGGCACCACCATGTCAGCACCCGGCAGCAGGTCTGCGCCTGCGCGCACCATCCAGCGCGCCATGGGGATAGCCAGCTGGGTTTGATCACCATATTTCAACCTTGATACAAGACTGCGCCCAAGCCCGTTGTGCAACACAGCCGATCGCGCTCTGGCAAATGGCGGCGGTTCTGCCAACGCGAAGGGAGAAACAATTGTGTCGCCCTCATCAAATTCCAGGGGGATGCCCAGAATATCGCACAGAGGCCGTTCAATGAAATGCATTCCCGACCAACAGCTTGCGCAAAGAGTGGCATGCAACGTTGTTGCAGCGTTGCAGCCAGTGCACACGGGTGGAAAGACCAGATTCAGGGGCAACGCCAATATTCGGCGACAGTAAGCGCACGCTGCCTCTCGCCAGCGGGCAAGAACCAATCTATTCACAGAGCCTCCTGCGGCGGCAACAATTGACCATCAGCGTGACATATTGTCGCAATCAGATGCAAGGCGGAGATATGACCGACCACACCACAGCGCCCTTCGACCGTGATCTGCAGTCTGCATTTCGCAATCGCTGGCGGCAGCGCGGCATGCAGAATGCGCGCTTTCTTTTTGACAGAGTTACAGACGAACTGGCCGAACGCCTGTCACTGGTGCAGCGCCAGTTCGCCATCGGCGCGGAAATTTCCGGGCTGGACGGCACACTGTTTCGACAGGTCATGACATCAGGGCAGGTGCAGCGTCTGGTGCGTGTGGAACGCGGCATTGATTGGCTGCAGTCAGCAAACGAAGCCGTTGTGGCCGATGATGAGTTGCTGCCCTTTGCCGATGCCAGTCTGAATCTGGTGATTGCGCCACTTTCGTTGCACCTGACCAATGACACCCCCGGCAGTTTTATCCAGATTCACCGTGCTCTGAAGCCCGACGGGCTTTTCCTGGCTGCGCTGGCTGGCGGAGAAACCCTGACAGAGCTGCGCACGAGTCTGTTGACGGCAGAAGCGGAGTTGAGTGGCGGTGCGTCGCCTCGCGTACAGCCATTTATGGAAATTCGCGATGCAGGTGCCTTGCTTCAGCGCGCCCGGTTCGCCTTGCCGGTCATTGATCAGGAACGGCTGGTCGTGCGCTACGACACCATGTTTCACCTGATGGCAGAAATCCGCGCCATGGGCATGGCCAACAGCCTGAACGCCCGAAGCCGCAAGCCGACAACTCGCGGGCTGTTTGTGCGCGCCGCGGAAATTTATGCAGAGCGGTTTTCTGACCCGGATGGCCGCATACGTGCGACCTTTGATATCATTTATCTGTCCGGATGGCGAGCGCATGAGAGCCAGCAGAAGCCGTTGCGCCCCGGCAGCGCAAAGGCAAGTCTGGCAGAGGCCTTGAAAGATCGTTCTGACAAAAGCTGACAGTCTGCGTCAGCAGGCACCACGCTGTGTGCCATCAGGATATTCAAGGCAGGGTGCCGGGCTGCGCCGGTTTTCAATCCGCACGGGGGTTGCCCGCCCATCGTTGATGGAACCGGTTTCCATCATGTCCAGGCCAACAGGCGCGGAAGCCAGCGTTTTGTCGCCGTGAAAACGCCCGGGCTGGACCACAAGCACCATGACAACCGCCATTGTGCCGAAAAACAACGTTGCCCGAACAAGAGCCAGCGCAGTATCGCGCGTGCGAATAGTCTCGCGATGGTAAGATTGCTTGCTCATAGCCTGACCCGCATTGTCCCGGGTGAACATGCATTTCACCCGTGTGAAGCCGTATGTCGCCTGAACGGGGTTAAGAGGCTGTTAATTTTGCTGCGACATGCGCGCGCATGGTTAATGCCGACGATCATAAAAGGTCAATCAGCGGCGCGATGAGCGGCAGATCGGCCGGCGGCATCGGGTAATCGCGCATGTCCTTCGGCCTTACCCATTTCAGCCGCTGACCTTCCTGGCCCCGCGGTATGCCATCATATTTGCGGCAGACATAAAGCGGCATCAGCAGATGAAAATCTTCATAGGCGTGGCTGGCAAAGGTCAGCGGTGCAAGGCAACTTTCCCAGGTTGTGATGCCCAGTTCCTCGTGCAGCTCGCGGATAAGGCAAGCTTCCGGCCGCTCGCCCGCTTCCAGCTTGCCGCCCGGAAACTCCCACAATCCGGCAAGCTGCTTGCCAGCCGGACGCTCTGCAAGAAGAACCCGCCGATCTGCATCCACCAGCGCACAGGCAACGACAAGCAGCAATTTCATGGGATCAATTCTCGCCCTTCTGGCGGTAGACATACCGGTAGGCTTCCTTGAAGCCGAGGCTGTGATAAAGGGCCACGCCGGCCACATTGTCGGCTTCAACCTGCAACCAACCAGTGCGCGCGCCCTTATGCTGGGTGTGCCGCAGTGCGGTGCCGATCAAATCCCGTCCAATGCCCTGTCGCCGCTCGGATGGCAGCACGGCCACGTCCAATATTCCGGCAAGATCATTATCCGTGATTGCCAGTGCCGTGGCCATCGGGTCACCACCGGCATTTTCCCGGACAAAATAAGCTGCCGGTGGACGAATGACACTCAACACCTCAAACAACCCCGCCCGCAATTCCGCGGGCCGCTGGTGCACAACCAGGCTGGCGTCAAGATAGCGCTCCATATCCCGTATGGGAATTCGATCCAGCGCCTGCGAAAGATCGAGCCGGTCCAGTTCGGCGGTGAAAACTATCGATTCGCCGAACCGTCGCCACCCTTCCGCATCCAGATGGCTGACCAGATCCGGCGGCGCGAGCGGCGACTGCCGGAACAGCAACGGCCTGCCCGCACGTGCAAAGTGGGTTTTGGCGCGCTCTATACGCCCGGCAATATCGCGGTTATCCGACGGATCCAGCGGATTGACCGAATTCAGCCGTTTGGCCGGAAAGCTGGTGGTCAGCCGCACAGCCCAGGTGCCGTCATAATGTGTGGATGTTGCAGGCCATGCTCGAAAACCCGCCGCTTCGAGACGGCGGGTTATTGCAAACTGTCGCAGGCGGTCAGCTTCTGTAGTCGCCATTGATTGTCACATATGCCTTTGTCAAATCACAGCCATACACCGTCCAGCTGCCAGTGCCCAAACCCAGCTCGACCCGAATTTCAATCTCGTCGCGCTTCATGACTTGCGAGGTTTCTGCTTCACTATAAGCGGGGTCACGCTCACCATCCACTGCCACCCGCACATCGCCAAACCAGATAGCAAGCCTGTCGCGGTCCGCTGGCTCACCAGCCTTGCCAACCGCCATTACAACGCGGCCCCAATTGGCATCCTCTCCGGCGACTGCGGTTTTGACAAGCGGCGAGTTGGCGACCGCCAACGCAATGCGCTTGGCAGAGGCATCGCTTTCAGCTCCGCTGATGGTGACGCAGATTTCCTTGCTGGCACCCTCGCCATCACGGGCGACCTGCCTTGCAAGATCGACCAGCAGCCTGTGCAGGCCAGCGCGAAACTCACCAAGCCGCTCATCATCCGCATGAGTTACCGGGGCCATGTCCACTTTGCCGGTAGCAAACATCAGCAATGTATCAGACGTCGAGGTATCGCCATCCACCGTAATTGAGTTGAAGCTTGGCTGGACCGCTTCAGCCAGCAGGCTTTGAAGCGCCGGTGAGGCAATAGCGGCATCGGTTGCAATAAAAGACAGCATGGTGGCCATATCCGGCGCAATCATGCCGGAACCTTTGGCAATTCCGTTGATGGTTGCCGTCACCTCGCCGATCTTGACCTGGACACTGGCAAATTTTGGATAGGTATCGGTGGTCATGATGGCGCTTGCAGCGCCCTCCCAGCCATCGGCCGTTGCCGTCGCTGCCATATCACCCAGAACACCGGCAAATTTTCCGGCATCCAACGGTTCACCAATCACTCCGGTGGATGCAAGAAACACTTCATCCATGCGGCAGCCAACGGCTTGTGCGGCGCTTCTGGCCGTTAACTCCGTGGTTTCGCGGCCGCGCTTTCCGGTAAAGGCGTTGGCATTGCCGGAATTGACAACCACGGCACGTGCAGAGCCGCTTTTCAGGCTTTCCCGGCAAAAATCCACTGGTGCCGAAGGGCATCTGGATGTGGTGAATACTCCGGCAACCGATGTTCCGGCATCCAGCACCATCAACAACACATCGGTGCGGTTGCGATACTTGATTCCGGCAGCTGCGGTGGCCAATCGGACACCGGCAATGTCCGGCATTTCCGGATAGGAGGTTGGTGCAAGCGGTGAGACGGCATCAGACATGAACAACCCCGGATCGAATTTGCAGAGAAGCACTTGAATCGGCCCGGTTTGCCTCATGGTCGCGCATCGCGCAAGGCCACCTGCCATGATGAAACCGGACATGGCAGGTGGAAGACCTGAATTTAAGGCCGTGTCACTGCGCTGGTGCCGGCGCTGGAGCTGGCGCCTGTTGGCCGCTGACCTGCGCTTCCATATCCTGAATCTGCTTCTCCAGAGCAGGATCGGTAAATTCTACCGCAACGTCCTCCCGCGCTTTTTCAAGCATATCGACATAGCTTTCACGCAGTACGATTTGCCGGACCTGATCGCGAACCTGCTCAAATGCCGGAAATTCTGTCTGCCGCTTTTCAACTGATTCGATCACGTGCCAGCCAAATTGCGTTTCCACCGGCTCTTTGGTGTACTCACCCGGCTCCAGAGCAAAAACCGCCTCTTCAAACGGCGGCACCATTTGGCCTCTGCCGAAAAAGCCCAGATCGCCGCCATTTTGCGATGAAGTGTCTTTCGACAGCTCCCGCGCCAGATCCTCGAACTTTTCCCCGGCTTCCAACCGTTCGATAATTTTTTCAGCAACCTCACGCGTATCCACCAGAATGTGCCGGGCGCTCAGCTCCTCCTGAGGTTGATAGCGTTCTCTTTCCTCTTCATACCGCGCCTGCAATGCCTCTTCAGTCATTGCCTCGACGCCGTATTTTTCAAAATAGGCGTTGTGCAGAGCCCGTTCGCGCGCAAATTCGATTTTGCGAGCCAGCGCCGGGTCGTCCTGCAATTTTTCCTTATCGGCCAGCTGTGACAAAGCCTTCACATCAATCAGCGCCGAGATGATGGCAGCGCGGCGCTGGGCCGGCGGAACCTGGGCAAATTGCGAAGCCATGTCTTCTGAAGCTGCTGTAATGTCACCCTCGGTGATCTTCGCCCCTGCCACCGTTGCAACCACCGTGTCCGGTGAAACAGGTGCTGGCTGTGCAGCTTCCGTTGCAACTTCTGGCGTAGCTTCCTGCGCCATTGCGGGCGCCAGCAAGCAGCCAAGGACCAGCGTCGAGGCTAAAAGCCGTGCTGTCAGTTTCGAGCTCATTGTCAGAAAAATCCTTCCCGTTCTGGTAGTAGCGCCTTTTCGCAACCTTATGGCTTTTTTCCGGACGCTGGTCCAACAGAACCAGAAACGTTGACATCGCCGGGGGGCGCTCTTATTTCTCGCTCGTTCTTAATGTCCAGCCGGGTTTGGTCAAGTCAAGCGGCAACCGCCGGCTGTGGGAGCAAAGGCCAGACCGGTCTTTCGCGCCGTGAATTCTCTTGGAAGGACCCTTTATGGTCAGTTTCGGTGGCCTAGCCCGCTTGTTGCTCGGTTCGGCCAATAGTCGCCGGGTTAAGCGTTTTGAACCTACGGTTCGTGCAATCAATGCACTTGAGCCAGAGTTGGCGGCGCTGTCCGATGAGGCGCTTGCCGCCAGGACAACCCATTTTCGAGAAGAGATTGCTGGCGGGAAATCCATCAACGATCTTCTGGTACCGGTCTTTGCGACCGTTCGTGAAGCAGCCAAACGCTCACTTGGAATGCGCCCTTTTGACGTGCAGCTGATTGGCGGCATGGTTCTGGCAAGTGGCGCAATCGCTGAAATGCGCACTGGTGAAGGCAAGACGCTGGTCGGCACCCTGCCGGTCTACCTGGCCGCGCTGGAAGGCAAGGGCGTTCACGTTGTTACAGTCAACGACTATCTTGCCACACGCGATTCGGCCTGGATGGGCCGTTTGTACAAATATCTCGGCCTGACAGTTGGCGTCATCACGCACGGCATTTCCGATGAAGAGCGTCGCGATGCCTATGCGTGCGACATCACTTACGCAACCAACAACGAACTTGGTTTCGACTATCTGCGCGACAATATGAAATATGATCGTGGGCAGATGGTGCAGCGGGGGCACCACTTCGCCATTATCGATGAGGTGGACTCCATCCTGATCGACGAGGCGCGCACGCCGCTGATCATTTCCGGCCCGCTCGACGACCGCTCCGACCTGTACAAGACAATTGATGCCTTCATCCCTCAGCTTTCAGAAGGCGATTATGAGGTTGATGAAAAACAGCGTCAGGTTTCCTTCACCGAGGAAGGCACCGAGAAGCTGGAAGGCCTGCTGACGGCTGCCGGGCATCTGCAGGGTGAGTCGCTGTATGATGTGGAAAATGTCGCGATTGTTCATCATGTGAACAACGCGTTGAAAGCGCATAAGCTTTTCCAGCGCGACAAGGATTATATCGTGCGCAATGATGAAGTCGTCATCATCGACGAATTCACCGGCCGCATGATGCCGGGGCGCCGCTTTTCGGAAGGTCTGCACCAGGCACTGGAAGCCAAGGAAGCCGTAAAAATCCAGCCGGAAAACCAGACGCTAGCTTCCATCACGTTCCAGAACTATTTCCGCATGTATTCGCGCCTGGCCGGAATGACCGGTACAGCATCAACCGAGGCTTCCGAATTTGCCGACATTTACGGCTTGGAAGTTGTGGAAATTCCCACCAACCTGCCCGTGCAACGCATCGACGAAGACGACGAAGTCTACCGTACGGCTGAAGAAAAATTTGTAGCCATTGCAGATGAGATCAAGGCAGCAGCAGCGCGGCGGCAGCCCATTCTCGTCGGCACAACTTCAATTGAAAAATCGGAGTTCCTGGCGGAAATGCTTCGCAAAAGCGGCCTGAAAGATTTTCAGGTCCTGAACGCGCGGTACCATGAGCAGGAAGCCTATATTGTGGCGCAGGCCGGTGTGCCTGGCGCAGTGACCATAGCAACCAACATGGCGGGCCGCGGCACCGACATTCAGTTGGGCGGCAATGCGGACATGCGCATTGACCATGAGTTGAAGGACCTGCCGGAAGGGCCGGAGCGCGACGCGCGTGAGCAAGCGATCCGCGACGATATCAAGCGGTTGAAGGAAGAGGCGCTTTCCCTGGGCGGCCTCTATGTTCTCGCCACGGAACGCCATGAAAGCCGCCGCATCGACAACCAGTTGCGCGGCCGGTCCGGCCGTCAGGGTGATCCGGGCCGATCGAAATTTTACCTGTCGCTTCAGGATGACCTGATGCGGATCTTCGGGTCCGAACGTATGGACACGATGCTGACGCGCCTGGGCCTGAAGGATGGTGAGGCCATTGTTCACCCCTGGATCAACAAGGCCCTTGAAAAAGCGCAGAAGAAGGTTGAAGCGCGCAACTTCGACATTCGCAAGAACCTTCTGAAATATGATGACGTGATGAACGATCAGCGCCGGGTTATTTTCGACCAGCGTCTGGAGCTTATGGATGCTGCTGGTCTGACAGAGACAGTGGACGACATGCGCCACGAAACCATCAGCAATCTGGTTTCGCGCCGCATTCCGGAACGCGCCTATCCCGAGCAGTGGGAAAGCGCCGCCTTGCAGGACGATATTCGCGAGTCCCTGAATCTGGATCTGCCGATTGTTGAATGGGCAGACGAGGAAGGCATTGACGACAGCGATATACGCACGCGCATTACCGAGGCTGCTGATGCTGCAGCGCAGAGCAAGGCGGAGCGTTTCGGTCCGGAAATCACCACTTATGTGCAGCGATCAATTGTGCTGCAGACCATTGATGCATTGTGGCGTGAGCATCTGGTCAATCTGGACCATCTGCGCTCGGTTGTCGGTTTCCGCGGTTACGCTCAACGCGACCCGCTGAACGAGTATAAGTCCGAAGGCTTTGAGCTTTTCGGCACTATGCTCGACAACCTGCGTGAGAGAGTGACCCAGCAGCTTTCACGCGTTGAGTTGCAGCAGCGACCGGTGGAAGAAGAGCCAGCACTGCCACCAATGCAGGCACACCACATGGATCCGCAAACCGGCGAAGATGAATTTGCTGGAGCGGTGCCAAATTCAGGAACCCCCTCAAGCTGGGGGACTGTGTCGCGCAACGCTCTCTGCCCATGTGGCTCTGGCAAAAAGTTCAAGCACTGCCACGGCGTTCTTGCCTGACACCGCAGTCAGGCATCGTTCAGGGCCACCCCGAACAATGCCTTGACCAAACCCTAAAATGTGCGGCGGATTGTCGCACATTCTCAACCGCTGCTACATTGCAATAAAGTATATTTTATAAATAAACTGTCTTTCATGAACTGGCTTGAAAGGCAGGAGAAATGCGAACGGTTTTCGCCGCACTGGCAGTGCTTGTCATTGGTTTTTCCACCTCGGGCCACGCCGCGCCTTTCGGCCTCAAAATGGGTGCGCGACCACCAGACTTCACCATTCTGCGTGACAACCGCGATGGTACGGTCGTGCTCTCAACAGTGCCACGCGCCTTCCCCGGTCTTTCGCACTATTTTGCCAGGTTCGATGCCAGCCATGGTCTGTGCTCGGTGGCGGGCAGTACAAAACCATTCGAGAACGACCCGCTGGGCATTGCCGTCCGCGACTATTTCGTTGGACTGGAGCGGCGTTTGAATGAGATGTACGGTCGGTCGAAAGCTTACAACTTTGCAAAGCCAGGCGACAATTCGGTGAACGCCGGAAGCTGGGTTGAAGCAGTCGCTACCCGGGAACGCGTGGTTTACACGTTCTGGAATGCCGATGCCGGGTCGCGCCTGAAATTCAGCGTTCGGTCAATCGCGCTGAGCATTGGCGCATCTGCTGACCACAAGCCCTTCGTCATGCTGCAGTTCGATTTTGAAAATTATCCCGATTGCGAAAGAACCCAACGCATCCGCGAGGCAATGGCGCTGTGATCCAGCGCCGCCAGTCTGTTCGATGGCGGGAGCATGGCTCCCGCTCAGTTCCAATCAGTTGGCAAGCAATGATCTGAACATTGAGGTGCGGGCCGGCGTTGTCCGGTTGCCCAAACGATCATATCCCTCACGGCGGTTCTGCTCACGCGCATAGGCTTCAGCGGTGATCGGGTCGCCCGTTCTGTAGGTGAAGGTCGATTGCAAGGCAAAGTCCGCAGGTGTCATGCGCGCAAGCAAGGCAGAGGTTTCGGCCTCGTCTGCAATGCGCCGCGCGGCCATTGCCGGAGATTCATTCACTGTCGGGCAAGCGCCGGCTGGATTCAGGGTCGTGCCTTCTGGCAACGAAGCATTGAACAGATAGCGCTTTTCGCAGACGTCGACTTTGACCGGCCGCTTTGTCACCTCGAACGCATCATAGCCCTGTTTGAGCATGGCCCAGAATGGCGCATATTCCGACTGGCTATGCCGTGCCATATTTTTCGGCGTCATGCGGAATGGATAGGCCTGGAACTGAAAGTTACGCTGACCTGCAGAAAATGACTCGCGTGCGAGCGAGTAGATTTCCTCGATCTGATTGTTGTCCATGGCGTAGCAGCCGGAAGAGTTGCACGAGCCATGCACCATGAGATGCTGACCCGTAAATCCGTTTGCGGAGTCATAGCGGTTTGGATAACCGATATCGAAGGCCAGATGATGCTGCGACCGCGGGTTCAATGAGCCTTGCGTGATATTGTAGAAACCTTCAGGCGCCTGCCGGTCACCCTCCTTGCGCTTTGGCCCCAGTTTGCCGGACCATGCGCAGATTGTATAGGTCTTCAGAAGTGCGTAGCTGCCACTGGTTGTCTGCTTCCAGACCTCCAGTTCAGACTCTTCCTTGAACAGGCGGACCATCATGGGTGAACCCTTACCCATGTCGAGTTCCTGCATCTGCTTGAGCAGAGCTGAAGAAAGAGGAGCCGTCGGCCCCATCAGATCGTCAATCGAGCCGGGTTTGCAACCGGCAATTACAAGCAGACCGGTGGCTAGGCAGGCGGCCGTTGCAAGACGTCTGGCGAACATTCTCTGATCCCCTAATGAGCAGCAGCGCCAGTAGCGTCCCCCTGCCCGACAAACAGTAATTTTCACCCTAATTATGACTCCGTCAACCTTGCGCGGCGGTTAACGGCATAAGTTCATTTTTACAGTTTTCAGAAGCTTTTTCGCATCTTCATGTCAATCAGGCAAAAGGCCGCGCAGGTCAAACCTTGAGGTCGCGGCCCATGCTCAGAAATTTTTGTCGTCTTTCACGCTTCAGCGTTTCGCCGTCGGTCTGTGAAAGACTTTGAAATGCCTGACGGATAGCAGCACCGGTAGAGTTGATTGCCGCCATTCTGTCGCGATGAGCACCGCCAATCGGCTCTTCGATGATCTGATCGATGATGCCGAAATTCTTGAGATCCTGCGCGGTGATCTTCATGGCCTGCGCAACATCCTTGGCCCTGGACGAATCTCTCCACAGAATGGAGGCACCGGCTTCCGGCGAAATAACGCTGTAGATGGCATGCTCAAGCATCAGCACCCGGTTGGCCGCAGCAATGGCAATCGCGCCGCCGGACCCGCCCTCGCCGATGACGACTGAAACCAATGGAACCTTCAGGTTCAGACATGTTTCCGTCGACCGGGCAATGGCCTCCGCCTGACCACGCTCTTCCGCACCGATACCCGGATAGGCGCCTGCTGTGTCCACCAGCGTCAGCACCGGAACGTGGAACCGCTCGGCCATTTCCATCAACCGTACGGCCTTGCGGTACCCTTCCGGACGCGCCATGCCGAAATTGTGTTTCAGCCGTGACTGAGTATCAGAACCTTTTTCCTGACCGATCACCGCGACCGGCTGGCCGTCAAACCGCCCGAAACCGGAAATGATCGCATGATCTTCCGCAAAATAGCGGTCCCCCGCCAAAGGGGTGAAATCGGTGATCAGATGCTCAAGATAATCCAGGCAGTGCGGCCTGTCCGGATGCCGGGCCACCTGCGTCTTCTGCCAGGGCGTTAACTTGCGGTACAGATCCACCAGCGCATCGTGCGAACGCTTTTCAAGCCGCGCAATGTCGTCGCCGACATCAAGGCTGCCTTCATCATTGCTCATGCGCTTCAGTTCAAGGATCTGACTGTCGAGATCAGCGACTGGTTTTTCAAAGTCGAGGTAATTGTGCATTCGTCAGCGGTCGTTGCCGTCCTTCTGCCGGGCGGACCCTTTGTGCATTTGCGCACAGGGGCATAAGCGCCGTCGATTTTGGCGCAAACTGACGATATGGCCGCGCCTTGTCAATCTTATCCGTCGCCAAGCGTTGATAAAGGGTGATGCTCGCTGACAAGATCCAACAAGCGACTTTCCAGAACATGGGTGTAAATCTCGGTTGTCGAAATGTCGGAATGACCCAGAAGTTCCTGAACCGAACGCAGATCAGCACCATTTTGCAGCAGGTGGCTGGCAAAGGCATGGCGAAGAACATGCGGCGAAACGGTTGATTCGGATAGGCCGGCCCGGTGTGCCAGTGCCTTGATGTCGCGGGCAGCGGCCTGCCGCGTCAGATGACCGGACTGTGATAGCGCTGGAAACAGCCAGCCACTGTTCGATTGAGGGGCCAGCGTTTGCTGCAGGGCAGAAAACTCGGCCAGCGCCTGCGCAGCCCGGCTGCCCAGCGGCACCATTCTTTCCTTGTTGCCCTTGCCAAGCACCATGATCGCGCCGCCGCTGGCACGCAGCACTGTCCTGGGCAATGACACAAGTTCGGATATGCGCAATCCGGTTGCATAGAGGCTTTCTGTCAAAGCGTAGAGCCGCAGCGCCCTCAGGCGCGCCGCGTCGGACAGCCGGGTATCAAGTGATTCGGCCTCTGCGGTGTCCAGCAACCGCGTCACCTCGAACTCGCTCAGCACTTTTGGCAGCGACAATGACTTGCGCGGCGCATCCAGGGAACTTGCCGGATTGTCCTTGCGCTCCCCCTCCACATACAAAAACCGGAACAGCTGGCGAATGGACGACAAGTGCCTGCGACGTGTTGAAGAGGCAAAGCCACAATCGGCCAGAGAGTCCATATAGGCGCGCAGATTCTCGGCTGATGCGGTGGCAATTTCTGCGCCTTTTGCCGCCAGAAATCCGGCAAGGTCGGTCAGGTCGCGCTCATAGGCTTCCAGAGTATGCGCTGCCGCTCCGCGCTCCACCGCCATCATTTCCAGAAAATTCGCGACCTCACGGCTCATGGAACCTGCCGTTGCGGGGCGGGAGTCGGCTGGCCCTGCCCCAGCTCACGCAGCGGCACTGTTTCGCGAAACTGTGTCGGCTTCGGCTCCACATAAAGCACCAGCAATGCCATGGTTGCCGCAACAATGGCGGCAATCACGACAAGAGCTGTCAGCAGGCGAACAAGGGTTGGCATAATCAAACAAACTCGTCATGAGGTAAGATCAGCATTCTGTGCGCCAAGAGTTAAAACTTCTGACTCATGGCGCAAATTGCAAGCACGCTTGACGTGAAGGCCGGTTTCCTGTTTTCGAAACGAGCGTTTTTTCTTCCTTCCTGTACAAGGTATGTGATGTCTGTTTCGGCCGGAAAACAAAAGGTTGGTCCATCAAGGCCGGATCTGCAAGGCCGCTCAGTTGCGCTGGTTGGTCTGATGGGTGCCGGCAAAACCACAATCGGGCGCAAGCTGGCGCAGGTTCTGCAACTGCCTTTCGTCGATTCAGATGCCGAAATTGAACGCATTTCCCGCATGACGATTTCTGACCTGTTTGCCGCCTATGGTGAACCGGAATTTCGGGCGCTGGAAGCCCGCGTGGTGGCTCGAATTGCCGAAGATGGGCCGAAGGTGATTGGCACCGGCGGCGGTGCTTACATGAACGCAGCCACGCGGCAGGTTCTTCGTGAGCACGCGGTGACAATCTGGCTGAAAGCCGACCTGGATCTGTTGATGGACCGGGTTTCCAAACGCCCGACCCGCCCGCTTTTGCAGGCACCCGATCCTCGACAGGTTATGCAGGACCTCATTGACAAGCGCTATCCGGTTTATGCGCAAGCCGACCTCGTGGTTCAAAGCCGCAATGCGAAGCGCGAAACGATTGCCATGGAAATTGTTGCCGCACTTGAAAAATACTGTGCGCAGAAGGATTCAGAATGACCGATATCCAAGCCTCTGGCGCCAGTAAAACGGTGCGGGTGGAATTGGGAGCGCGCTCCTACGACATTTTGATCGGGCCGGGAATTCTGGCCCGTGCCGGGGAAGAAATTGCCCGTCGCGCGCCCGGAATTCGCGCCGCCATTGTAACGGATGAAACCGTGGCGCCGCTTTATCTGGCCAGGATGCAGGATGTGCTGAGGCAGGCGGGCATTGCATCCAGCGCCATTGTGATGCCTGCGGGAGAAGCGACCAAAAGCCTGTCCTGTCTGGGTGAGGTTGTGGATAGCGTGCTGGCCGACAGGCTGGAACGTGGTGATACTGTGATTGCGCTTGGCGGTGGCGTCATCGGCGATCTGGCAGGTTTTGCCGCCGGTATTGTGCGGCGTGGCATGCGGTTCATTCAGATTCCCACAACATTGCTGGCACAGGTGGACTCTTCCGTGGGTGGCAAAACCGGCATCAACTCTCCGCGTGGCAAAAATCTGATCGGTGTCTTTTACCAGCCGCAACTGGTGCTGGCCGACACTGAGGTGCTGTCAACATTGTCCCCGAGGGAATTTCGCGCCGGTTACGCCGAGGTGGTGAAATACGGGCTGATTGACCAGCCGGAGTTTTTCGAATGGCTGGAGCAGCATCACGCGGCGGTTTTTGCCGGGGGACCGGAGCGTGTCGAAGCAGTTGCACGCTGCTGTGCTGCCAAAGCCGCAGTTGTTGCGGGTGATGAACAAGAGCATGGCAACCGGGCATTGTTGAACCTTGGCCACACTTTTGGTCATGCGCTGGAAGCCGCAGCCAATTATGATTCCGCGCGGCTGGTCCATGGTGAAGGCGTGGCAATCGGCATGGCGCTGGCGCACCGATTTTCTGCGCAACTGGGGCTTATCAGCGGGCAGGACGCCACGCGGGCCGTACGGCATTTGCAAACTGTTGGCTTGCCCACCGAGATTTCGCAGATTCCAGGGCCGCGCTTTACCGTGGATCTGTTGATGGACAAAATTGCGCAGGACAAAAAGGTCAGCAAAGGCAAGCTGACATTCATCCTGACCCGCGGACTCGGCCAATCCTTCGTAGCCAGAGACATTTCTGCGGAAAAGGTCAGCGAGTTTCTGGCCGGGCAGCTGGACGCGCCAGCCTGACGCGTGGTGGTGAAACATAGCTGTGCCGCCAATGGCGCGGTATCAGCAGAATCACCACACCCAGAAACAGGTTGAACACGGTTGGAACCAGAAGCGCATTCTCCTGCAGGCTCTGATAGGCCAGCGCGCCCACCAGTGCGCCGGCAAACATGCCTGCCCATGGCACGATCTGAAAGGTCCACGCGCCTTGACGCTCACCCATGAGATACCGGCCGAGTCCGCGCCCGAAACGCGACAATGCGCCGGTTATGAAGGTGATGCCAAATGCCTGACCTTCAATCTGCTCAATGCCGGAATTCAGCATGCCCATTGCCAGAACGGTCAACAGAACCGCCCACATCGAGCCGGGCGCAAGCATTGGCATGGCGATCAGAGCAGAAATCAGAAACAGAAGCGGCACATGGTTTCGCTTTACCAGGCGAATGAAAACCTCGCCTGCCGTATTGCCCAGCACAAAAACCAGCAGGATGGCCATCATCAGCGCAGCACTGGCGAAATCGCCCCCAACCAGCGCCGCCGCCAGCTCTGTTGTGTTGCCGCTCATGAAGGAAATGTAGTGGCCAATCATCATCAGCCCGATCACGTCGGTCATGCCGGCCAGCATGGCCAGGGCGCTGGTCAGCAGAAGCCCTGCACCCACGCGCTGCCGCTTCAGCCGACGGTGCCTGCGACGATGTCGGGTCATTGCTGTGCAATATCTTCCGGAGCTTTGGCCTCGATGGCCAGCGCATGCACACCGCCAGCCAATTCATCGCTCAAGGCAGCATTGATTGCCCTGTGTCGTGCAATGCGGTTCTGGCCGGAAAAAGCACTTGCCACAATGCGCACTCGAAAGTGTGTTTCACCTGTGCCATCAAACGGCGCAGGGTGGCTCGAATCATGATGATGCCCGGCGTGCAAATGACTCTCATTGAGAACTTCAAGGCTCTCAGGCGTAAATGCAGCTTTAAGCTTCTGTTCGATAGAGGTTTTAATGCTCATATATCACCCGGGCAGATTACAGGATAAACGCAAATTAGGCCGAAGCTCTCGTGTTGCGCGGCTTTTTCTGTCTGTCAATTCTTGTTCAACACGCAATACGAACCCATAATTGAGTGCGATGAAGCTTGATTCTAAAATTTTTGACCGTATCCGGGTGCGCGGCACAGCCAAGGAAGAGGTGCGCGCGCCCGAATGCGCATGGCATGATTGCTGCGAGCCCGGCACGCACCGGGCACCGCGTGGCCGCAATCAGGAAGGCCAGTACTACCAGTTCTGCTTCGAGCATGTGCGGCTATATAACAAAAGCTACAACTACTTTTCCGGGCTGGATGATGAAAGCATACAGGCTTTTATCAAAAGCTCGCTGACCGGACACCTGCCCACCTGGGGCATGGGCTCGAATGGCAGTGGCGAAACCGGAGCCTCATCCGCATCCTCCAGCGCGAAGGCTCGTCCGCGCTGGAACAAGCACACCCATGCCAACCGCCCGCAGGGAACGGTCACCGGGCCCAGCCGCAAGCCCCGCACCTTGGAAATGAAGGCAATGGACACTCTGGGCGTGCCCCACAACACCGGGCCGGAAGTGCTTCGCCTGCGCTACAAAGCGCTGGTGAAACAATATCACCCGGATGCCAATGGCGGCGACCGCACGACTGAAGACCGGCTGCGCGAAGTGATCCAGGCCTACAAGCTGCTGAAACAGGCAGGCTTCTGCTAGGCCAAGGCTGCAATCCGCATCCATTTCCGGCCAATTTTACTCCATTTATGCGCAACGAGTGTTTCCACCCGGCGTTAAAATGCTTTAGAACGCGGGCGGTGGCGCTTTTTGCGCCGCGTGCGAGTGGCGCATTTTGGCTTTTCCCCGAATCGCAAAATGCTCTATCGCTTTGTTTTTATGCAATTCCAAACGCAAGACTGCGTCTTACCTTGACTGGAATTGCTCTGGACAGATGACCATCGCTGCCGCAGCGCACTTTGGTCCTTGGAGGTATGATGAGTGCAGCGGAACTGGAAGTGGCCGGATTGCCCGATGCCAGCGTCTCCGTCCGCGAAACCTTCGGTTTCGACAGCGATTTGGTAGTACCCGCTTTTTCTGTGGCTGACCCGCATGTCCCGGAAATGGACCCGGACTATTTGTTCGACAAGCAAACCACGCTGGCAATTCTGGCTGGCTTTGCGCATAACCGCCGCGTCATGGTTTCCGGCTTTCACGGCACCGGCAAATCAACCCACATCGAACAGGTGGCCGCGCGCCTGAACTGGCCTTGCGTGCGCGTCAATCTGGACAGCCACGTCAGCCGCATCGACCTTGTCGGCAAGGACGCGATTGTCGTGCGCGAAGGCATGCAGATCACCGAATTTCGTGATGGCATTCTGCCTTGGGCCTACCAGAACAATGTTGCGCTGGTGTTTGACGAATATGATGCCGGACGTCCCGACGTGATGTTTGTCATTCAGCGCGTGCTGGAAGCATCCGGCAGGCTGACATTGCTGGATCAGAGCCGCGTTATTCGTCCGCATCCGGCTTTCCGGCTGTTTGCCACCGCCAATACGGTTGGCCTGGGTGACACGACCGGCCTCTACCATGGCACCCAGCAGATCAATCAGGCGCAGATGGATCGCTGGTCAATCGTGACCACGCTGAACTATCTGCCGCACGATAATGAAGTGGGCATCGTGCTGGCCAAGGCACGCCATTTCGACACCAAGGAAGGCCGCACGCAGGTTTCCAAAATGGTTCGCGTTGCGGATTTGACGCGCTCTGCCTTTACCAATGGCGACCTTTCCACCGTCATGAGCCCGCGCACCGTGATCACCTGGGCGGAAAATGCGCAGATCTTCGGCGATATCGGATTTGCATTCCGCCTCACCTTCCTGAACAAATGCGATGAGCTGGAACGTGCGCTGGTTGCAGAGTTCTATCAGCGCGCCTTTGGCGAAGAACTGCCGGAATCCTCTGCCAACATTGTGCTTGATTGATCCCAATGACGCGTCACGGCGACAATACACGGCCCGGGAAACTGACAACCGTCGATCGCGAGCCATTTCGGCGGGCGGTTTCCGGTTGTCTTCGGGCCATTGCCGGCGAGGCTGAGCTTGAAATTGCCTTTGGCAACGAGCGCCCCGGCATTTCGGGCAGCAAGGCGCGGCTGCCGGAGCTGCCACGCCGTGCCACTGCAAATGATGTTGCCGTAACCCGGGGCCTGGCAGATGCCATGGCGCTGCGCCGCGCCCGCCATGACATGCGCATCCACACGACACTGGCCCCCCAGGGGCGCGAGGCGAAGGCCGTGTATGACGCGGTTGAGCAGGCGCGCGTTGAGGCCATTGGCGCCAATGCACTGAGCGGCGTCGGCGAAAATCTGACCGCCATGCTGGAAGACAAATATTCCCGTTCCAACCTGTCTGCCGTGACCGACAAGGCGGAAGCGCCGCTGGAAGATGCGGTGGCAATGATGGTGCGTGAGAAACTGACCGGCCGACCCGTGCCAGCCAGCGCACAGGCACTGGTGGATGTCTGGCGTGACTGGATTATGGAAAAGGCCGGCTCACGGTTCGACAATCTGTCTGAGTTGATCGAAGACCAGCGCGCCTTTGCCCGTGCCATGCGCGATGTTCTTGCCGCCATGGAGATGGCGGAAGAACTGGCAAATGAAGAGCCTGAAGAAGACGGCGACAACGAGGAAAGCGGTGATAACCAGACCCGCGACCCGGACGATGCGGATGGCGACAAGGAAGCGGGGCAGCAGGACGCCCAACCGCAGGAAACCGAGATGGAAGGCGAGTCGGAGGATGCCGCTGAATCCGACGCTTCGGACGCCACTGCGGAAGACCCTTCGGACGACGACAATCCTGATACCGAAGCGCCGGGAGACACGCGACGACCGCACCAGCCGTTGACCAATCAGTCCGGCGACAGCGACTACCGCGCATTCACCACACAGTTCGACGAAATTGTTGGCGCGGAGGACCTGTGCGACGACGAAGAGCTGGAGCGTTTGCGGGCGTTCCTGGACAAGCAGCTTGCGTCTTTGCAAGGCGTTGTCGGCCGACTGGCCAACCGTCTGCAACGGCGCCTTATGGCGCAGCAGAACCGCTCCTGGGACTTTGATCTGGAAGAAGGCTATCTCGACACTGCGCGCCTGACGCGGCTTGTGACAGATCCGATGCAGCCCCTGTCGTTCAAGATGGAGCGTGATGCGCAGTTTCGCGACACCATTGTCACGCTGCTGATCGACAATTCCGGTTCCATGCGTGGCAGGCCAATCACCGTTGCGGCAACCTGTGCCGACATTCTGGCCAGAACGCTGGAACGCTGCAACGTCAAGGTTGAAGTGCTTGGCTTCACCACCCGCGCGTGGAAGGGTGGCCAGTCGCAGGAGCTTTGGCGCAAAGAGGGCAAGCCGCAGCGCCCTGGCCGCCTGAATGACATTCGCCACATCATCTACAAGTCGGCTGAAGCGCCATGGCGGCGCGCACGGCGCAATCTTGGCCTGATGATGCGTGAAGGGTTGCTGAAGGAAAATATCGACGGTGAGGCGCTGATCTGGGCGCACAACCGCTTGCTTGCCCGCTCCGAGCAGCGGCGCATCCTGATGGTGATTTCCGACGGTGCACCGGTGGATGATTCGACATCTTCCGCCAATCCGGGCAATTACCTTGAGCGCCATTTGCGCGCGGTGATTGAAGAAATTGAAACTCGCTCCCCGGTTGAACTGCTGGCAATCGGCATTGGCCATGATGTGACACGGTATTACCGACGCGCGGTTACTCTGGTTGATGCCGAAGAGCTGGCCGGGGCAATGACCGAGCAACTGGCTGCGCTTTTCGAAGTGCAGGAAAATACGAAAGCCACTGGCAAGCGCCGGTGAGGATGAGACTTACCCTGTTCTGTCTGAGCGCAGCCCTGGTGCTGCATCAGCCGGTACAGGCCGCTGGCAAGGCGGTAACGGTTGCAGCCACGCCAATTGAACAGTTCCGTCCCGGTCACGATCAGACCCGGTTCGGTGCGTTTGACTATATTGGTGGCTTCAGTTTTCGCGCACCCAATGTGCATGGCATTTCAGGCCTGCGCTTTCTCGATAACGCGCGTCAGGCATTCCTCAGCGTTTCTGACTTAGGCTATTGGTTCACCGGTCGGATTCGCCGCGCCGATGACGGGACGCCGATTGGCATTGATGCTGCACAGCTGGCTCCGATACTTGACCGGGATGGCATGAGTTCGGCCCGCAAAACTTCATCAGACGCAGAAGGTCTGGCAATTCATGATGGCATGGTGCTGGTTGCTTTTGAACGAGACCACCGCATCGAAGTGTTCGACCGCGCCGACCCGCTGCTCAGCCGCCCGCTCGCCGGCGTTCCGCTGATCATTCCGCACAATGAGCTGCGCAGCAATCAGGGCATAGAGGCAGTTGCCTTTGCTCCGCCGGGCGGCGCTTTGCGGGGCGCTGCAATTGCGATTTCCGAGCAATCGATAGATTCACACGGCAATCTGTTTGCCGCAATTCTCGGCCGCCCGGTGGCCGCGGCCAAAGGCTATGTTGAAGCCAATCCCGACCACAGCGGCATTTTCACGGTGTTGCGGCAACCGCCCTGGCACGTTACTGACGCGGCCTTTCTGCCAACAGGCGATCTGTTGCTGCTGGAACGGCGCTATGAGGGGTTTGGTCAGCTTGGCATGCGGCTGAGGTGCATTTCCGGCACAGCACTGAAACCTGGCAGGCTGGTCTCCGGCGCAGTTCTGATGGAGGTCGATGGCAGCTATGCCATCGATAATATGGAAGCGCTGGATGTGGCTGTCGATGCGACCGGACAGATCGTCATTGCCATCGCCTCTGATGACAACGCATCGTTTTTTCAGCGCAATCTTTATCTGGAGTTCCGGCTGGCAGAGGATACACCCGCCTGCCCTGCATAGCCCATTGTTCTGACGTGGAAACGCAGCCGTTTCAACGAGAAGTGCCTTGCGCCTCGCGGTAAGGCAGAAGCAGGTTGATCGCCACGCGATACGGAACCAGACCGAACACCGCCACCGCCATTTTCACTGAAAAGTCGCCAATCGCCCACGAAATCCAGCGTGGAGCCTCTATAGACATGACGCCAAGAAGCGGTGCGGCTTCCAGGGCAAAGCCGTCATTAGGGCCAAGAATGAGAAACAGCGGCGCAAAAGCCAGTGAGAAAAACACCAGCGTGTCCAGAATGGTGCCAACCACGCCGGAGGCCATAGGCGCTTTCCACCAGCTTTGGCGGCGCAAACGGTTGAATACGTAGATGTCCATCAATTGCGCCAGCAAAAACGCACTGCCGCTGGCCAGCGCGATTCGCACCAGCCGCCCTGGTTCCAGCCCAAAAGGCACCAGCCCCCAGCCAAACAACAAGGGTGGCAGCACAATGGAGCTAAGAATGGCCATGGCAAAGCCGATGTAAACAACCCGGCGCGCCATATGCGGACCAAACAGCCGGTTGTTGATATCGGTAATGATGAACGCGAAGGGGTAGACGAATGCACCCCAGGTCAGCAAATCGCCCAATGACAGGTTGCCCACCTGGCCCTGAACTGGAAACTGCACGGCAATGTTGGACGCCAGAACAATCAGCGTCATTGCGGCAACAGGCAGCGCGTAGCGTTGAGTCATCGTCATCTATCGTTCCATTTTTTTATGCTGGGGTATGGCACCAGCGGTCAGGTTGGTCCGCGATTATACGGAAAATTGCATGAAAACGGCCCCGCTGAAAGCGAGGCCGGATTCGAAAATGGAGGATTTGCCCTGAGCAAACAGAGCAATGCCAAAGATTACTCGGCTGCGCCGGCAACCTTCTTGGCGATCTGACGCTTCAACAAACGAGCGCGCTGCGAAAGATCGTTTTCCGGAGCCTTGGCCAAAAAGGCATCAAGGCCACCGCGATGCTCAACCGTGCGCAGAGCGTTGGCGCTGACGCGCAAACGGAAACGCTGGCCCAGCGCATCGGAGATGAGTGTGACATTGCACAGATTCGGCAGAAAGCGGCGACGCGTCTTGTTGTTCGCGTGGCTAACATTGTTGCCGGACAGGACGGCTTTGCCGGTCAATTCGCAAGCGCGAGACATTAGAGCACCTTTCAACTACCATAAGCCCCGGCGAGACGCGCCGCCGCTGTAGAGCGACGCGATCATCAGCCAGACGGGCATGATCGGGAATAAGCGCCTCCTATAGTCGCCTCCCGCCTCAACGTCAAGAACACCTGACTTTCCTGATGCATGCGTTGAATATTTTTGGATTTTTGCATTTTTGCACAAGTGGTTGTCTGCCAGCATGGGTTATAAGATGCAGCCGCTGCCCGCCCGTTAAAGGTTCACACTCGATGTCCGCCGAAAGAATCGTCCATATCGCCACTTTGTTTGTGTTGCTGCTGGTATCGGGCAGCGCTGCGGCAGAGGCTCTGCAAACCCGATACAGCATTTCGATTCTTGGCCTGCCGATGGGCCGGGCAGATTTTACCACCAGACTGGACAACAACCGCTATTCGGTCAGCGGTCAATTGCGGTCGGCCGGACTCGGCGCGCTTATTTCCAGCACGCACGGCAACAGCTCGGTTGAAGGGCAGGTGCAGGGCAATGGCCTGCAGGCCACGCGCTACCGCCTGTCTTATACAAGCGATGGCAAAAGCTGGGCCAGCGATGTGCGGTTTCGCAATGGCCGTGCCGTGCAAAGCACGGTTTCCCCACCCCTGCGGGACAAAATGCCAACCGATTTTGTCTCTGTGTCCAATTCGCAATTGCGCAGCGTCGTCGATCCGCTCAGCGGCCTTATGCTGAAGGGTTCGGGTGAGCGACTGTGTAACCGCACCTTGCCGGTTTATGATGGCTGGTCCCGGCTGAACCTGAAGCTTTCACCAGCAGGAACCGGCAATTTCCGCACCAATGGCTTTGATGGTCAGGTGGTCAAATGCAATGCGCGGGTTGAGGCAATTGGCGGTTTCAGACGCTCATCATCAGGGCTGAAATATCTGCAAAGCCAGACCATTCAAATCTGGCTGGCACCTGTGGGTCAGGACAATCTGCACGCGCCGGTCTATGTGCGCATTCCAACAAAAATCGGACCGCTGACCCTCAGTGCCTCAATCTTTGCGCAAAAGGCATCTGGCGCGGGAAATTGACGGCCTGTAAAAGCCTGCCTGTTGCGTCAGAACAAGTGCAAGGCAGGCAGGCATGGCCACGTTAATCGGGTTCAGTGCGATTCTCATGTGGGCCTTGCTGGCGCTGTTCACCACGGCCAGCGGTACGGTTCCGCCATTCCAGCTCAGCGCTATCTGTTTTTCCATCGGCACACTGGTAGGTGTGGCCATGCTGCTGATTCGCGGCGGCTCGCTGCGGGTTTTTCGCCAGCCTTTGCTGGTCTGGCTGGCGGGCGTGCTGGGCCTTTTCGGCTATCACGCCTTGTATTTTGCCGCATTGCGCAATGCGCCCGCTGCAGAAGCCAGCCTGATCGCCTATCTGTGGCCGCTTTTCATCGTGCTTGGGTCCGCCATGCTGCCCGGCGAAAAGCTGCGCTGGTATCATCTGGCAGGAGCATTTGCCGGTCTTGGCGGAGCAGCGCTGATCATTGCCGGGCGCGGATCCATGAGTTTTTCCGCCGGGCACACCACTGGCTATATCCTGGCATTTTTATGCGCCCTGACATGGGCCAGCTATTCGCTGATATCCCGCCGATTCGGCACGGTTCCAACTGACATTGTTACCGGTTTTTGCGCCGCCACCGCTCTTTTGTCGCTGGTTGCGCATCTGCTGTTTGAAACCACCGTCTGGCCCGATACATCAGGCCAGTGGCTGGCCATTCTGGGCCTTGGTCTGTTGCCCGTGGGGGCGGCCTTTTACACATGGGATTATGGCGTCAAACGCGGCGACATCCAGCTCCTGGGCGCTGCCAGCTACGCAGCACCGCTTCTTTCCACCGGGGTTCTGATTCTGGCGGGCAAGGCAGCAGCATCGACCTCGGTTCTGCTCGCCGCCCTGCTCATTACCTTCGGGGCGGTTCTGGCCGCTCTGCCCCTGTTTTTACGCCTGATGGGCAAGCGGCCCGCCACGCGGTGATGCCGAGCTAAAACCGGTCTTTCCGGCTGCGCATGTCTGCAAACACCGCCTCGGCGCTTTGGCCGCCCTGCCCAAGTGCTTCCGCAAGGTCGGCGTCATCCGCCCTCAGAAACGGGTTTGTGCGCTTTTCCAGCCCCAATGGCACCGGCAAGGTTGGCTCACCCGCAACGCGCAACCGCTCCACCTCTGTGACACGCTCATGCAGGGCCAGATTATGAGGGTTGATCGACGCGGCAAACCTTGCATTGCTTGCCGTATATTCATGGCCGCAATACAGCATCGTTTCATCAGGCAGCGCGCGCAGCTTTTGCAAAGATTGCCACAACATGGCCGGAGTGCCTTCAAGCAGACGGCCACAGCCAAGCGAAAACAGCGCATCGCCAGCAAAAACCGCCGCCAGGCCGGGCATGTAATAGGAAACACTGCCCAGGGTATGTCCCGGCGTATCAATGACCTCGATGTCCAGCACTCCAATTGCGAATCGATCGCCACCCCTGACGCCGCGGTCGATTCCGGGAATACGGTCGGCTTCAGCATCCGGACCAATGATCTGCACATTGAAACGCCGCTTCAACGCGTCATTGGCCGCCACGTGGTCATTGTGGTGGTGGGTGGTCAGAATATGAGTCAGCTTCCAGCCTTCTGCTGCCAGTGCATCCAGTATCGGCTGCTCCTCCGGCGCATCAATGGCGATCGTCAACTGGTTGTCGACATCGCGCAGCAAAACCCCGAAATTGTCGGTGCGGCAGATGAATTGCCGAATTTCAACCGTGCTCAAAATGAATCCTCACTTGTCATTGGCCTGGAAAATCCAGACATAAGGTAGCAGTGTCGCGGGCCTTGGTGATTGATATATCCTTTGCCCGGTATGAAACCAGTGGGAGGAACCCATCAGCTCAACCCAGCCAATGAATGCAGATATTGTCGATCTGCGGGATTTTTATGCCACGCGGCTTGGACTTGCTGCCGCGAAAGCCATTTCCATGGCGCTGAATCCGCTTTGGCACCCGATAGCTCAGGAAAGGCTGGTGGGGCTCGGCTATCCGCTGCCCTATCTTGATGCGCTGGGCGTGGACGCAGACCGGGTGCTGGCTTTCATGCCTGCCGCGCAGGGCGCTGTCCGCTGGCCAGGCGGCAATGCAGGCTCGCTGTGCGCGTTGATTGATGATGCATGCCTGCCTCTGGGCGATGCTTCAGTCGACCGGATCCTGATGGTTCATGCGCTGGAGTTTGCCGAGAACCCCGCTGAAACGCTGTCGGAAATGTGGCGCATACTGGCGCCTGGCGGCAGGCTTGTTCTGGTGGTTCCCAACCGTTCCGGCCTATGGACCCGCCTTGACCGCACGCCTTTCGGGTCAGGTCGTCCGTGGTCACGCGGGCAACTGCACCGGCTGTTGCGCAATTCAATGTTCAGCCCGTCGGGGATATCGGAAGCGCTGTTTTTTCCGCCATTCCGCAGGCAGGGCTTCGTTAATCTTGCCATGCCGCTGGAGCGAGCGGGCAGAACTGCATGGCCCTATTTTGCCGGGGTTATTGCCATCGAAGCGACCAAGCTGGTTTATCGCGGCCTTCCTGTGACACGCAATGAGCGAGCCAAAGTCAGGCTGGGCGCGCCAGTTCTTGTGCCACAGGGTGCGCCGGTCCTGCACCGGCCTGAAAATAGCTAGTTTTTTCATAGGCATGTGAAAAATTTGCCGCCTGAATCTTTTACCCAGGCCTTGGCTCCCCCACATGGGCATCAAGACTCACGTCTGAAGGGGACAATCATGGATTATCGCAAACTGGGTCCGGACCTGACCGTATCGCGCCTTGGCTTGGGCTGCATGGGCATGTCGGAATTTTATGGAACTGGCGATGATACGCAGTCCATCCGTGTCATTCACAGAGCGCTTGATCTGGGTCTGACATTTCTGGACACTGCCGATATGTATGGCGTTGGCCGCAATGAGGAACTGGTCGGCCGGGCAATAGCCGGTCGCCGCAACGAGGTGGTTCTGGCCACCAAATTCGGCAATGTGCGTGGCCCCAAGGGCGAACGACTTGGCATAAACGGCCGGCCCGAATATGTGCGCACTGCATGCGATGCCAGCCTGAAGCGACTGGGTGTTGAGGTTATTGACCTTTACTATCAGCACCGCGTGGACCCCAGCGTACCGATTGAGGAAACGGTGGGGGCAATGAGCCGTCTGGTGGAACAGGGCAAGGTGCGTTTTCTGGGTCTTTCGGAAGCATCGCCGCAAACTATCGAACGGGCGCACAAGGAACACCCGATCACCGCCTTGCAGACAGAATATTCCCTCTGGAGCCGGGACCCCGAACCCGAAATACTGCCGCTTCTACGGGAATTGGGCATCGGCTTTGTGCCATATTCCCCGCTGGGGCGCGGCTTCCTGACCGGGCGTTTCCGTAGCGAGGCTGATCTGCCGGAAGATGATTTTCGCAAAGGCCATCCGCGTTTCAGCGGCGAGAATTTTGCCCGCAATCTCAAACTGGTGGATGCTGTCAGCAGCATTGCCCGGCTTCGCGGCGTCAACCCGTCTCAATTGGCGCTGGCATGGATTCTGGCACAAGGCGAAGATGTTGTGCCAATTCCCGGCACAAGGCAGGTGCACAATCTGGAAGAGAATATTGCGGCAACCGACCTCATTCTGACCCGTGAGGAAATTGAGGAACTGGACAATATTTTCCCGCCGGATGCCGCCGCAGGAAATCGCTACGCCGAGGCAGGCATGAAGTCTGTCAATTTGTGATTCGCACTGACGCAGTTTGAATATGCCGCGTTGAAACAAATTCAATTCAATGCAGCGCTACAGAGAGTTGAAGCCTTCCAGGTGAGCGGATGATCACCCGGAAGGCGTTAACTGGAGCCAGTCAGCTTTTTCGCCGCAAGACAAACACCGCTTGCTGGCCAAACAGATTCCAGAACGCCCATGGCAGTCGCATGCCGATTTTCTTGCCATCCTTGTCCAATGCAACTGCAGTTACAATTTCTGCGTCCACCTCGTGCAACAGGTCGACAAAATCGCGGATGGTGCAAAAATGAATATTTGGCGTATCGTACCAGCTATACGTCAGGTTTCGCGTAACCGGCATGCGCCCCTTCAACAACGAAAACCGCACGGACCAGTGGCCGAAGTTGGGAAATGAAACAATGGCGTGCTGGCCGATGCGCAGCAGCTCCAGCAGCACATGTTTGGGATTTTGCGTTGCCTGTATGGTCTGCGACAAGACCACATAGTCAAAAGCGCTGTCTGGATAGTGCTGCAGATCGCGGTCGGCATCGCCCTGAATAACCGAAAGGCCTCGCGCAACAGCCTCGTTCACGCCCTGCTGGCTCAGTTCCATTCCGCGCGCGTCAACATTGTTGTGGCGCTCAAGAAGCGCCAGCAAGGCACCATCGCCGCAACCGACATCCAGCACCCGGCCGCCATTGGGCACCAGATCGGCAATCAGTTGCAGGTCCACGCGCATGGAGGTATCAGCAGCAGCTATTTCGCTGGTGGGCTGCGGCGGCAGACTGGTCGGGTCGCTCATTTCAGCCCCCGCGCTTTGGCCGCAGATGTTAAAAAGCCCATCATTGCTGCATAAAATTCAGGCTCATCCAGCAGGAAGGAGTCATGTCCGCGATCCGTTTCAATCTCGACAAACGAAACCGAGGCTGCCGCCGCATTGAGTGCATGCACGACCGCACGGCTTTCCTCAGTTGGGAACAGCCAGTCGGATGAAAAAGACACGAGGCAGAACCGCGTTTTGGTGCGGGAAAAAGCATCTGCCAGTCTGCCACCGTAGTCAGCGGCAATGTCGAAATAGTCCATGGCCCGCGTCAGGTAGAGATAGGCATTGGCGTCGAAGCGATCAACAAAACTGCTGCCCTGATGCCGCAAATAGCTTTCAATCTGGAAATCGGCCTCAAAGCCAAAGCCGAGTGCTTCACGATCCTGAAGATTGCGGCCGAATTTGCGTTGCAGTGCCGCCTTGGACAGATAGGTGACATGTGCCGCCATGCGGGCGACAGCCAGGCCCTTGTGCGGGCGCACACCGCCCTCGATATACCGCCCGCCCTGCCATTCTGGGTCCGCCATGACGGCTTGCCGTCCAACCTCGTGAAACGCAATGTTCTGGGATGAATGCCGCGCACCGGCTGCAATTGGCAATGCGCAGAACACGCGCTCGGGATAGGCCACTGTCCATTGCAGGCATTGCATGCCACCCATGGAGCCGCCAATCACCGCAAAAAGCTGGTCTATGCCCAGCCGATCCATCAGCATCGCCTGCGCTCGCACCATATCGCCGATGGTCAGAACCGGCAGGTTCAGCGCATAAGGCAGTCCGGTTGCCGGGTCTGTGCTGGCCGGGCCGGTCGAGCCCATGCAGGAGCCGATCACATTGGCGCAGATGATGAAGTAGCGGTTTGTGTCCACCGGTTTGCCTGGACCGATGATGGATGACCACCAGCCGGGACGCCCGGTTACCGGGTTTGTGCTGGCCGCATACTGGTCGCCCGTCAGCGCATGGCAGACATAGATCGCGTTGGATTTGTCGGCATTCAGTTCGCCCCAGGTTTCATAGGCAATCTGAAACGGCGAAAGCATTCGCCCGGCATCCAGCCACAACGGTTCTTCTGGCCCGAAATGTGCAACTTTGCTGGAAGGCTGGCGCGCCTCGCGGAGAGGAAGGCTTGCCGCCTCGGTCAAGGAGGGAGCATTCATGTGGTTCTGCCGGTTGGTTCAAATTATCTGGTACTGCCCGGCGGGCCATAGATCAACGCTTCTTTGCAACCACCCGTGACAAACGTTAAAACATGGCCGGAATCGAGAGCGAGAGAGGGCAGAATGGCATCGGCGGATCAACAGGATACGACACGGCTTTCAGAATTGCGGGCAAAGATCGACGCGATTGACGAATCTATCCACAGGTTGCTGATGCAGCGCGCCATGGTGATTGACGAGTTGATACAGACCAAAGGCATTGCGCGCAGCGGTGCTGCTTTTCGTCCCGGTCGCGAGGCAGACATGATGCGACGTCTGGCAACGCGCCACACCGGCCACCTGCCGATAACCGCAGTTGAACATTTGTGGCGTGAAATCATTTCCACTTTCACGGCCCTTCAGGCGCCGTTCAGCGTTGCGGTTTCCGCCAAACACGATGTTGCTGCTGCGGTGGAAACAGCCCGCTTCACCTGCGGCTTTTCCGTTCCGATGCAACTGTTGCCTGACGCAGACTCTGTGGTTGACCTCGTGGGTCAAAGCGATGCGCTGATGGGCATTGTGCTTCTGAATGAGAAATCCGGCGCATGGTGGAAACAGCTTGGTCGCGCCACCATCGTGGCACGCCTGCCCTTTATTGCCGTGGATGGCAGGCCGGCGAATGAGCCGGCACTGGTCCTTTCCTCACCATTGGCGGATCCGGTGCCGTTTGAGGTGGAATGCTATGTGGTGAATGGCGGTGGGCCGGACTTCGTACCGGGTGATGGTTTCGAAGTTCTGGCGCAGGATGTAACAGACGGTCAGTACAGCCGCCTGATCGCCGGGCCGCGCGGCGGCAATCCTGCCTATACCAGCCTTGGTGAAAGTCTCGACATTCGCGCCATCGGCGGGTATGCCGCACCTTTGCGTCTGGACAGATAGACAGGCAGTTTGAAACGCTTGAGGAATAACGAGATGGCCACCCCTACCCGGCAGCCGGCCCCCAAGCCGGGAATTCTGGATATTGCAGCTTATGTTCCGGGTAAAAGCAACGCCCCTGCCGGGGTGAAGCTGCATAAGCTTTCCTCAAACGAAACCTCGCTTGGGCCATCCCCCCATGTGCATCAGGCAATTGCGGCCGCAGCTCAACATCTGGAAATCTATCCTGATGGGCAGGCAACCGCGCTGAAAACCGCCATTGCCGACCGCTTCGGGTTGAACAGGGCCAATATTGTCTGCGGCAACGGCTCTGACGAGCTGTTGACGCTGCTTGCCCAGACCTATCTGCACGAGGGCACCGAAGGCATTTTCACCGAGCACGGTTTCCTGCTGCACAAGACTGCCATTCAGGCAACTGGCGCAAAGGCGGTCATGGCGCCGGAACTGGACGCGCATGTCGATGTGGACGCCATTCTGGATCGGGTGACCGAGCGCACGCGTATTGTCTATGTTACAAATCCTGGCAATCCGACCGGCACCTATATTCCGTTTGACGCCATACGCCGGTTGCATGCCGGGTTGCCGGGCAATGTCATTCTGGTTCTCGATGCGGCCTATGCCGAATATGTGCGACGCAATGACTATGAAGCCGGGCTGGAGCTAGTGGCGACCACCAGCAATGTGGTGATGACGCGTACCTTTTCGAAGATTCACGGCCTGGCCTCACTGCGCGTTGGCTGGATGTATGCGCCCGCCAATATTGTTGACGCAGTGGAGCGGATCCGCAGCCCGTTCAACCTGAACACGCTGGCCATTGCCGCAGCCGCAGCCGCTATGGCCGATTCAAGCCATGTTGAAAAATCGATCGAGCACAATTCTGCGTGGCTGGCGCGGCTGACAACGGCTTTCACGCAGATGGGGCTGAAGGTCAGCCCCAGCGTGACCAATTTTGTGCTGATCCACTTTCCGGAAACCGGCAGCAAAACAGCCGAAAAGGCCGATGCCTATCTGAGCGCGCGCGGTTTTATTCTGCGGCGGGTTACCGCCTATGGTTTTCCAAATGCCATGCGTATGACCATTGGCTCACAAGAAGCCAATGAGGGTGTCATAGCGGCATTGCAAGAGTTTATGAGCCAATGACATCTGTGCTTTTTCAACGCGTGGCGCTTATCGGTATCGGGCTCATCGGCTCGTCCATCGCCATCAATCTTCGTGAGCGCAAGCTGGCTGGTCATATTGCCATTGCCACCCGGCGCAAGGACACGCTGGATCGGGCGCAAAGCCTGGATCTGGGCGACAGCTACCATGAGGATTTTGCCGAAGCGGTGGCAGGCGCCGACCTGGTTGTTCTGTGTGTGCCGGTGGGTGCCTGTGCTGCGTTGACCGCGCTGATTGCCCCGGCTCTGGCGCCCGGCGCAATCATCACCGATGTGGGCTCGGTTAAAGGGGCCGTTGTTTCGGCCATGCTGCCGCACCTTCCCGCCAATGTGCATTTCGTTCCCGGCCATCCAATCGCGGGTACAGAACAATCCGGGCCAGAGGCAGGCTTTCTCGAGCTGTTTGAAAACCGCTGGACCATTTTGACCCCGCTGGAGAATTGCGACAAGGCAGCGGTGGCCCGGCTTCAGAACCTGTGGGAAGCCATGGGAGCCATGGTGGAGGTCATGTCACCAGACCATCATGATCTGGTGCTGGCCATTGTCAGCCATGTCCCGCATCTGATCGCCTATAATATCGTGGGAACGGCAGCCGATCTGGAAACCGTGACACAGTCGGAAGTGATCAAGTTTTCCGCCTCCGGTTTCCGCGATTTCACGCGAATTGCGGCATCAGACCCAACCATGTGGCGCGACATTTTTCTAACCAACCGCGAAGCGGTTCTGGAAATGCTGACACGCTTTTCCGAAGATCTGGCATCTTTGCAGCGGGCTATCCGCTGGGGCGATGGCGATGCGCTGTTTGACCTGTTTACCCGCACCCGGGCGATCCGCCGGTCAATTGTCGCGGCAGGACAAGACACGGCGGATGCCAATTTTGGCCGCTTGCGCCAGCACAAGGACTTGCCGGGCCAGCAGTAGCTTACAAGGGTGGAATATCGCCCAGCGGTATGAAGCCCAACCGGGCGCGGCCATTCTGCACGTCAATGTCAATGACCGAACGGCCATCCACCTGCCGGCCGGCAAAGCCGATTCCGCCGGCAACCGCATTGGCGACGCCAGCGGCTGCGGGGGCAATGCTGGTCACAAGGTCTGCAATGGCCTGCGGGTTTTCAACCGCAATGCTGAAACGGCCGGTTAACAGCCCCTCGGGCGAAAACTGGAATGGCCCGCTGATTTCTGCTGCGCCGCCACCCTGCAATGTCAGTTGCAACTGGCGCAAGACACCGGACCGCCCGCGCAAGGCAGTTTCCAGCCGCCCGCCCGGCAGCACGCCGGTAATCCATTCTGCGCCGCCGGTAATGCTGGCATCCGTTGCCAGATCAAATGGCGGCAAAGCAGGAAGCCCCGGCGCAGACATGGTGACGGCCTTGTCGGACACCGCCAGATCAAGGTCCTGGCCATTCTGGCGCGCATGCACTTCCAACCGGGCAGATTGGGCCAGGGGCGCCGAAGGCTCCCCCGCGGGCTGGCGAAGCGCCAGGGACGGATTGTCGATTGCCAACGAAAAGCGCTGAAGCCGGCTACCGGAAAAATGCGTGGAGGATTGGGCCAGCGAATAGCTCAACTCCAGAGGCGGTACGTTGGGCGCGTCAACCTGCACCGGACCGGTCAGTTCTGAAATAACCAGATTGGTGTCGTAAATCTGCGCAGCCGTGCGAAATGCTCCGGCAGAAACCCGTATGCCGCTGGCGGGAGAAGCAACCATGACGGCATCACAGCCCAGCCCGATACGAAACGGATAGCCAAACACCTGACGGCCTTCACACTCGATTGTTGCGCCGCCACCGGCAGCCCGATCGATAGCCCCGGCTACCCGCCGGTCAATTTCCCCGGCGAGATAAAACCAGCCCGCGGTCAATCCTGCGGCCAGCAACAGGGCAACAATGACCACGCCGATCATCGCCTTCATTGCAGGGGTCAGCCTTCTGGTGCTAGAGGCGTTCATGAATTTCTTCCTTTTGCGTCCAAAATTGCGGCAGAACAAAAAATCAGAGCGGTTTGTCGTTTTTTCAGGCATTTCCGTTGAAACGGTTGCCTTTCAACGGCAAAACAGGTCGACAGAATAAGGGGTCAGACCGCGTAGGGCGAACATAAGATCGCCTGAAACGGTCTGGAGAACGATAAAGGTTCCAGCAGTCGGTGTTCATTCCGGCAGTGTTTAACGGCAAACTTCGCGTGCGGAAATGACCGATTTATGGGTTTTTGGCTATGGCTCACTGATTTGGCACCCCGGATTTGAATTCCAGGAGCAATTTCAGGCACGACTTTCCGGTTATCATCGATCCTTGTGCATTCGCAGTTGTGTGCATCGCGGCACGCCGGAGAAACCCGGCCTGGTCTTTGGGCTGGATAAAGGCGGCTCGTGCGTCGGAATGGCTTTTCGGGTACAGCCTGAGAACAGTGAAGCAACGATTGCCTATCTGCGCGGGCGTGAACTGGTCACCAATGTTTATCGGGAAACCGTTCAGGCTGTTCGTCTGCATGACGGCCGCACAGTGCATGCACTGACCTACATAGCCGACCGGGGGCACAGCCAATATGCCGGCCGGCTTGCGCCGGACGAGGCTGCCTCGCTGGTGGCCCGTTCGCATGGCCAGTCCGGCCCCAATGTTGACTATGTTGTTTCCGTTTATCACGAAATCACTCGCATGGGTTTGAAGGATAGCTGGCTGGAGCAAGTGGTATCCTTGCTGCCCCATGGCGCGCATCTGGCGCACGAGTAATTTCAGGTTGTAAGAATCAAGGCAAGAGGCCACAACCCTTGGTAATAATCAAATGGGAGAAGGCTCAAAATGACCAGTCGCAAACTGCATCCGGAAACTTTGGCACTCCATGCGGGCTGGCGGGCAGACCCGGCGACTGGTGCGGTTGCGCCGCCCATTTACCAGACCACCTCCTACCAGTTTCAGAACTCCGAGCATGCGGCCAATCTTTTTGCACTGAAAGAACTGGGCAATATTTACACCCGCATCGGCAATCCAACCATGGATATTCTGGAACAGCGCCTCGCCGCCATCGAAGGGGGTGTTGCGGCACTGGCCGTGGCATCAGGGCAGGCAGCGTCCGCTTATTCGGTTCAGAATCTGGCCAGAGCCGGCGACAACATCGTGTCTTCTACCAATCTGTATGGCGGCACGTGGAACCTGTTTGCCAACACATTGCGTGATCAGGGAATAGAGGTGCGGTTTGTCGACCCCGCCGATCCGCAAGCCTTTGTGCGCGCCAGCGATGAACGCACCCGCGCCTGGTATGGCGAAACCTTGCCGAACCCGCGGCTGGTGGTGTTTCCAATAGCCGAGGTTGCTGCACTGGGTCGGCCGCTTGGCATTCCGCTGATTATGGACAACACAGCAGCACCTATGCTGGTGCGGCCGCTGGAACATGGCGCGGCCATCGTGGTCTATTCCACAACCAAGTATATTGGCGGGCATGGCACGTCGATTGGTGGCGCAATTGTTGATGGCGGCAATTTTGACTGGGGCGGGCATGCCGCCCGTCAACCGCTGCTGAACACGCCAGATCCAAGCTATCACGGCGCAGTCTGGAGCGAGGCAGCCAAGCCGCTGGGACCTGTGGCCTATATCCTGCGGGCGCGCACCGTGCTGCTGCGTGATCTGGGGGCTGCCATTTCGCCGTTCAACGCCTTCCAGATTTTGCAGGGGCTGGAAACATTGTCTCTGCGCATTGCTCGTCATTGCAGCAATGCGCAGACAGTTGCGCAGTTTCTGAAAAATCACTCACAGGTTACATCCACCATCTATCCCTCATTGCAAAGCGGTGTAGATGCAGAGCGCGCCAACCGCTATATGACAGGCGGTTATGGTGGGCTGGTCGGATTTGAACTGAAGGGCGGCAGAGAGGCCGGGCGACGCTTCATTGATTCACTCGAGCTGTTTTACCACGTTGCCAATATTGGCGATGCGCGCAGCCTGGCCATTCACCCCGCATCAACAACGCATTCACAGCTTTCCGCGGACGAGCAGATCGCCACTGGCGTATCAGAGGGCTATGTGCGCCTTTCCATAGGCCTTGAACATCCAGATGACATTCTGGCGGATCTGACACAGGCGTTGACCAAGGCTGCCATATAGCAATTGTGCCCGCAAAACTGGTCATCTCGGCCATTCATGCCGTATGACCAACAGACAATCGACAAATGACAACCTAAAGCTTATGCGTCTTTGACTGTCCAAATCAGGACTGGGGAACCTGTGCGCAAAATTCTGATCCTTGGCGCTTTCGGCATGCTGGGCAATTCGGCATGTCGCTTGTTTGCAGCATCTCCGGGTTGGGAAACGGTGGGAGTCGCCCGCAAAGGCAACCCCGCCGGGCACCTGCCCGGTTTGCGGGTGGTGGAAGGGTTTCACGTTGGCGACACCGATTTTCTCGTGCGCCTTCTGGCGAAAGAGCGCCCCGATCTTGTGCTGAACTGCGTCGGCGTCATCAAACAGTTGGAACTGGGCAACGACCCGACCACCTGCCTCGAAATCAACTCGCTGTTTCCGCACAGGTTGGCGCATTTGTGTGCGCTGGCAGGAGCGCGGCTTGTGCAGGTTTCCACCGACTGCGTGTTTGATGGCACCGGTTCCCTGTACAAGGAAACGGATACGGCAACCGCCCGCGATGTGTACGGATTGTCCAAATTCATGGGCGAGGTGGATTATCCCAACGCCATCACACTGCGCACCTCCATCATCGGGCATGAAGTTGGCAAATCGGTTTCGTTGATAGACTGGTTTCTGGGGCAAGCCGGTCCAGTCGTGAACGGTTATACCAAAGCCATATATTCCGGGCTGCCAACCAATGAGCTTGCCCGTATTGTGCGCGATATCGTGGCTCCGCGGCCGGATATGCGGGGTCTTTGGCATGTCGCCTCGGCACCGATTGATAAATTCAGCCTGTTGCAGCTTGTTGCTGCAACCTACGGCAAGAACGTCACCTTGAGGGCAGATGACAGCGTGCGCATCGACCGCTCTCTGGATGCTTCCCGCTTCAATTCACAAACTGGCTACGCACCGGCAAGCTGGCCGGAGCTGGTTGCCGACATGCACCGTTTTCACAACACTCAACTCAGCTAGTACAGGTTTGCAATGAATCAGCCAGAGACTGTTTTGCCTTTTGATCCGGCTGAGCTTTCCGGAAAAGTGGCTTTGATAACCGGCGGCACAGGCTCTTTTGGCAATGCCGTCCTGCGCCGGTTTCTCAAGCATGATTTTCGCGAATTGCGGGTCTTCAGCCGTGATGAGAAAAAGCAGGAAGACATGCGGATCGAACTGCGGGACGACCGGCTGAAATTCTATATCGGTGATGTGCGTGAGGCTTCGTCGCTTTCTGCGGCCATGGTTGGCGCTGATCTGGTGTTTCACGCCGCCGCACTGAAGCAGGTTCCATCCTGCGAGTTTTACCCGATGGAAGCGGTGCGGACGAACATTCTGGGCGCAGAAAATGTTCTTAACACCGCAGTCCAGGCCGGAGTTGGCCGCGTTATCGTGCTTTCCACCGACAAAGCCGTATACCCCGTGAACACAATGGGCATGAGCAAGGCCATTATGGAAAAGCTGACGGTGGCCAAGTCCCGCACCGTGCCCGACGGCGGAACCGTCATGTGCGCAACGCGATATGGCAACGTCATGGCCTCTCGCGGCTCAGTCATTCCGCTGTTCGTTTCACAGGTCAAAGCCGGTTTGCCCATCACCATCACCGATCCGAAGATGACGCGCTTTCTGATGTCGTTGGAAGATTCCGTTGATCTGGTGCTGTTTGCCTATAAAAACGGACGGCAGGGGGATCTTTTCGTGCAGAAGGCGCCTGCCTCGACCATTGGTGATCTCGCGCGCGCGGTTTGTGAATTGTTTGAAAGCAAATCACCAATCCACATCATTGGCACGCGGCACGGTGAAAAGCGGTATGAATCACTCGTCTCCCGCGAGGAAATTGTGCGCGCAAATGATCTGGGCGCCTATTACCGCGTGCCTGCCGACAACCGCGACCTGAACTACGCCCAGTATTTCAGTGAAGGGCAGCCGGAAATGGCTAGCGTGAGCGACTATACGTCAGACAACACCGAGCAACTGGATGTGGAGGGCGTCAAATCACTGCTTTTGACACTACCCTATGTTCGCGCGGAACTCGGCTTGCATTAGTGCGCTTCCGGCGATCTCACGATTGCCAGCAACGGCCTGACTTCTTGTTTTGTCGCATTGTCTTGCCGTAGAAGCCAACCCGCTCCAACGGCAAGACAATGCTCTAATTCGGAATGGCACCCATGACCACAGCATCTTCCACATCCGCGCGACGCCGCGTCATGTCGATTGTCGGCACACGGCCGGAATTGATCAAAATGTGCCGCGTTATTTCGCTTCTGGACAGCCAGACTGAACACTGCCTTGTGCACACGGGCCAGAACTACGACCCGCAATTGAATGCGGTGTTTTTTCGCGATCTGCAAATTCGCGAGCCAGACCATTATCTGGGCGCGGCTGGCGAAACGGCCATGCAAACCGTGGCCGACATTCTGGTCAAAATTGAAGCGCTGCTGACACAGGAAAAGCCGGAAGCAGTGCTGATATATGGCGACACAAATTCCGGTCTGGCAGTGATTGCAGCCAAGCGACAGAAAATTCCGGTGTTTCATATGGAAGCGGGCAATCGCTGCTTCGACCAGCGCGTTCCGGAAGAATTGAACCGCAAGGTCATCGACCACCTGTCCGATATCAATATGGTGCTGACCGAGCATGCCCGGCGCTATCTTCTGGCCGAAGGGCTGCCACCAGAGCGCGTCATCAAAGTCGGCTCGCACATGGAAGAGGTGCTGGAGCATTTCGCCTCTGACATTGCGGCCTCGAACGCCCCTGAGCAGCTTGGTCTGCAGACCGGCAAATACTTCATCGTCTCCGCTCATCGTGAAGAGAATGTCGATTCACCGGAGCGGCTGGCGGATTTGCTCGATTCGTTGAATGGACTGGCCGAAGCCTATGGTGTGCCCATTGTGGTTTCCACCCATCCGCGCACCCGCAAGCGGCTGGATGCATTGAATCTGGCCGATATGAACCCGCTGATAAAGTTCATGCAGCCATTCGGCTTTCTGGACTATATCAAGCTTCAGCAAAGCGCGATGTGCGTGGTGTCCGACAGCGGCACAATCACTGAAGAAGCCTCTTTGCTCGGCATGCGCGCAGTGACCATTCGTCAGGCGCATGAGCGGCCGGAAGGCATGGATGAAGGCACGCTTGTCATGTGCGGTTTGAAGCGCGACAGGGTTCTGGATGCTGTGCGCTTTGTCATGGCAGTTGAAGTGCCCCCGGCCCGCCCGGTCGGGGATTATGAAGGCGGGCCGGTTTCACGCAAAGTCGTTGGAATTGTGCTGAGCTACATCGACTACATCAACCGCGTGGTCTGGCAGAAAACTGCCTGACAAAAATTACGGCCTGCTGCCGTGCCGCGCCAACTGCTGCAGATACTGGCCATACAGGCTTTTGCCCAGCTCCAGCCCAAGCTGCCGGAGCTGGTCTGCGTCGATAAAGCCCATGCTGAAGGCAATTTCTTCCGGGCAGGCGATTTTGACACCTTGCCGGTGTTCCAGCGTGCGCACAAATTCCGCTGCCTCAAGCAGGCTGTCCGGCGTGCCGGTGTCCAGCCAGGCAAAGCCCCGGCCCATCACCTCGACATGCAGCAGACCTTCCGAAAGGTACACATTGTTCAGATCGGTGATTTCCAGCTCGCCGCGTGGTGACGGCTTCAATGTCCGGGCAATTTCCGAAGCTCGACCATCGTAAATATACAGGCCGGTGACCGCCCAGTTGGATTTCGGCTCAACCGGCTTTTCTTCGATGGATTGCGCCTTGCCGCTGGCATCAAAATCCACCACGCCGTAACGTTTGGGGTCGTTGACGTGATAGGCGAAAACAGATGCGCCCTGCGGACGCGTTGCGGCCGCGGCAATGATTTTCGGCAGCCCGTGGCCGTAGAACAGATTGTCGCCCAGAATAAGCGCGGAAGGTTCGCCGTTCACGAACTCCTCGCCGATCAGATAGGCTTGCGCAAGACCATCCGGGCTGGGCTGTTCGGCGTAGGAAATTTTCATACCCCATTTTTCACCATTGCCCAGCAGCGCCTGAAAGCGCGGCAGATCGTGCGGAGTCGAAATGATCAGAACATCCTTGATGCCCGCCACCATAAGGGTGGAGAGCGGATAATAGATCATCGGCTTGTCATACACCGGCAGCAACTGCTTCGATGATGTCAGGGTGATCGGGTGCAGACGCGTGCCACTGCCGCCAGCCAGAATAATGCCCTTCATGCCCAATCCTTACACCTGTTGAATGAGTTACATCTCACCTCGGGTTCAAAGCACGACTATGACCCATCGTAAAGAGGGCACGGGTTCGGGCTGGTTTTTTTGCATGGCTGGCGATATCCCTGCTGATAAGACTTGCTTCAACACGGCGGTAAGGAGAGTTCATGCTAGAGGTTAAAAAGTTAGCCATTGCTGATGTACTGGAAATCCGGACAAGGCGCTTTGGCGATGACAGAGGATTTTTCTCTGAAACCTTCCAGCGGGACCGCTTTATCCAACAGGGTATCACTATCGACTGGATGCAGGACAACCAGTCATATTCAGCAGAAGTTGGCACGCTGCGTGGCCTTCATTATCAGGACCCGCCTTTTGCGCAAGACAAGCTTGTCCGTGTGCTGCGAGGCAGAATTCTGGATGTTGCCGTGGATATTCGCAATGGCTCACCGACTTTCGGACAGTGGGTTTCGCTTGAATTGTCCGCTGCGGACTTCAACCAGATTCTGGTGCCGATTGGTTTTGCGCACGGTTTTGTAACGCTGGAACCTGACACCGAGGTTTTGTACAAGGTTTCGGCTCCTTACAGCGGAGAACATGACCGCTCGATCCGGTTTGACGATGCGGATATCGGCGTGGACTGGCCGTTGAATGGCAGAACACCCGTTCTGTCTGCCAAAGACACCAATGCGCCACGATTGGCTGAAATCACCTCGCCGTTCAACTTTGAAAGCCTGGCATAATGAAAATCATTGTTACGGGTGGTGCGGGCTTTATTGGCTCGGCTGTATGCCGCCATCTGATTCAGAACACAGATCATGAAGTCGTCAATCTGGACAAGCTGACCTATGCGGCAACGCTTGGCTCAGTGGATATGCTGGACGGCAACAATCGCTACCGCTTTGTCAGAGGCGATATTCTCGACCGCAATTTCATTGCCTCGCTTCTGGAAGAAATCCAGCCCGACGCCATCATGCATCTTGCTGCCGAAAGCCATGTTGACCGGTCAATTGACGGGCCGGGCGATTTTATCGACACGAATATTGTCGGTACGTACCAGCTTCTGGAAGCGGCACGCGGCTATTGGGCAACCCTGCCCGCAAGCCGTAAGGACGGTTTCCGTTTCCATCATATTTCAACCGACGAGGTTTATGGCGATCTGCCACTGGAGGGCGGCCTGTTCACCGAGGAAACGCCTTATGCGCCATCCTCGCCCTATTCGGCATCCAAAGCTGCCTCTGATCACCTCGTCATGGCCTGGCACCACACCTACCACCTGCCGGTTGTGCTTTCCAATTGCTCCAACAATTACGGCCCCTACCATTTTCCGGAAAAGCTGATTCCGCTGATCATTCTCAACGGACTGGAAGGCAAAGCTTTGCCGGTTTACGGCAAGGGTGAAAATGTGCGCGACTGGCTGTATGTGGAAGACCATGCCCGCGCGCTGGAACTGGTTGCAACACGCGGAGAGCCAGGTCGCTCCTACAATATTGGCGGGCGCAATGAACGGTCGAACCTGACTGTGGTGGAGACAATTTGCGATACGCTGGATCGGCTGACACCGCTGCCATCGGGTCAGGCGCGCCGCAGCCTTATCAATTTCGTGACCGACCGTCCGGGACATGATCTGCGCTATGCCATCGATGCAAGCCGCATAGAGAGCGAACTGGGCTGGAAAGCGCAGGAAACCTTTGAAACCGGGTTGGAGAAAACCATTCGCTGGTATCTGGACAATTCCGGGTGGTGGCAGCCCATTCGCGACAAACGCTATTCCGGCGAACGGCTTGGCGCGGCGAAAGGATGAATATGGTGCGTATTCTGGTAACGGGCAGTGCAGGACAAGTGGCCCAGGCGATGGCGGATCTGGCTGGGCCTGATGTTGAAGTTGTGGTGCAAGGACGCCCCGTACTGGATATAACAGACCGCTCCTCAATCGACCGCGCCATTGCGGATGTGCGACCGGACATCGTGGTCAATGCCGCTGCCTACACGGCGGTGGACAAGGCAGAAAGCGAAGAAGCGGAAGCCTTTGCCGTCAACGCCACGGGAGCCGGCAATGTGGCCGCAGCCAGCGCGGCCGCTGACCTGCCGGTCATTCACATTTCGACCGATTACGTTTTTGCCGGTGACAAGGCCACGCCCTATGTCGAGGCCGATGCCACCGGGCCTCAGGGTGCTTATGGCCGATCCAAACTGGCGGGTGAAGAAGCGGTGGCAGACGCCAACCCGCAGCATGTCATTCTTCGCACAGCGTGGGTTTACGGCCCTTACGGCAATAATTTTCTGAAAACCATGTTGCGATTGGCTGAAACCCGCGATGTACTGCGTGTGGTGGCAGACCAGCGCGGCACGCCGACCTATGCGCCGGATATCGCGCTGGGCATTCTGGCAGTTGCCCGGCAGATGCTGTATGCGCCGGGTGCGCAGGTTGGTGTGTTTCACATGGTGGCAGAAGGCGAAACCAACTGGGCCGGCTTTGCCTCTGAGATTTTCGCCCGCTCCCGCGAGACAGGCGGCTCTTATGCCGATGTTGAGCCAATCACCACCGCAGACTACCCTACCCCGGCCGTGCGGCCCGCCAATTCCCGGCTGGAAACGGCAAAATTCCGTCTGGCCTTTGGTCACGCCTTGCCGCGCTGGCAGGACGGCGTGGCACGGTGCCTGAAAGCGCTGTGAAGCAATGGTACATGATCACTTGAGCACAGTACCTGAATGATCCTGTGTTGAGCAAAAGGCGTTGGACATTTCTGTTAAAATGTGACGGCAGTATCCCGGCTTCAGCCAGTGTTGCCACCCATCGCATCGCTCAAACCAGTCCATCGTTTCACCATTCCAGTGTCGATGTCGAAGAGGTCAAGCGCCCGGGCTGCGGAATGGGTAACCACTTCCTCAAGGCTCTGCGGCTTGGCGTAAAACGCTGGCACCGGCGGCATGATAATCGCTCCCATCTGCGTCAGCCGGCTCATCGTTTCCAGATGGCCCAGATGCAGGGGCGTTTCGCGCACCATCAGGACCAGGCGTCGCCGCTCTTTCAAAACCACATCTGCGGCCCTGCTCATCAGCGAGGAGGTAACGCCGGTTGCAATTTCAGACATTGTCTTGACCGAACAGGGCGCCACCAGCATGCCGCTCGTGCGGAACGAGCCGGACGCGATACTGGCACCAATATCGGCGACAGGATGGATGACATCCGCCTGCCCCTCCAGGTCGGCTTTCTGAAGGCCGAGTTCCTGTTTGAGCGTCAGCAGTGCCGAGCGCGAGACCACCAGATGTGTTTCCACTCCGGCTGCCCGCGCAAGCTTCAGCGCGGCAATTCCATATGCCGCACCCGACGCACCCGAAATGCCGATGATGATACGACGCAAGTCCATATCAGCGACCCGGGAACCAGTCATCAGCGCGAACCTTGTCGCCCAACCGCAATCGCTTGCGCTCGAATTCTGCCTCGCGCCCCCATGGTTTGGTGGCGTCTACAAGCAAACGACCCCAATGATCCTTCTGCTCATCGCGGTAGAAAGACGGCGTTTCGGGAATGATCATCATGTCCTTGTCCGGACGACAGCGCGTCAGGATTGCCCATTGAACGTCGTCCATCTCGTAAATGTTCACGTCGGTATCCACGACCGTAATCTGCTTGGCCCAGATTGGCTCTGCACCGATCGTGGCCAGCATGACCTGTCGAGCATGGCCTTCAAACTGCGGTTCAATCTGCACAATCGCATGGTTGACAAATGGCTGACAGGTGACGTTGACAATTCCGGGCAGAGCCGCCGACAACCGCTGGAAAATATTGGCCGAAACCGACGACTCCAGCGTCAGCACCTCTTCTGGCGAGCCGCACAGGATCGAATGGAACATCGCGTCCTTGCGTACGGTGACGCCCAGCACCTCGAAAACAGCGTTCGGCCCGACGGGCACGTAATAGCCCATGAATTCGCCAAATGGACCTTCGGGCAGGCGGACATTGGGAAGAAACCGGCCTTCGATAACCACTTCCGTCTCGGCCGGCACCTCAAGAGCAATGTGGTTGCATTTGCGCATGGCAATTGGCCTGCCACGCAGCCGGGCGGCAACTTCCAACTCGTCCACATCGTATGGCAGTGGCGCAGCGGCGGTCAGGAAGGCATGTGCGGGCGTTCCGATCAGCATGGCCGCCTCAAGGGGCTTGCCCATCTTCTCGGCTTTCTCATGGTAGATTGTCAGATGATGGCGCGGTGCCAGGCGGCAGCGCAGTTCGCCATCATTGATGTACATTGAGCGGTGATAGGAAAGATTGCCCACACCCGTCTCGGGGTCTTTGGCGATGAACATGGCCGAAGTGAAATAGGCGCCGCCGTCGCGGTCGGAATAAGTGATCAGCGGCAGATCCGACAGCTTCACCTCTTCATATTCCGGAAGGTCGGACGGACCTGCCATCACGAGAGGCTCCTTCATATCGGCCGCACCCAGCGTCGAAAGCCTGCTCCATTGACGGCAGAAATCTGCCGTATCAATGCCAATCACCTCACCCAACCGCTCGCGCGTGCTGTAAATATTGGTGACGACCGGAAATCTGGTGCCCTTCACATTGGTGAACATCACCGGCTTCTGCCACTTTTTTTGCGCAAGAGCAGTAACGGCGGCCAGTTCATGCGCTGGATCAACCTCCCGGTCGACGACCAGAAGGTCACCACGAGCCTCCAGCTTGCGGACAAATTCTCTCATGCTTGATCTCCTCGTGGCGCTGGATCAGCGGCCTTTGCCGGGGCTGGGTGTCGGAACAATCCGGTTTGAGCGCGCCTCGTGCGAGGAGCGCAGGCGATAGCGATCGCCGGGATAAATGAAACGGCTTCTTGTTACCGGAATACCTTCACGCCAGGTCGAACGATCGAGCAACAAGCAAGGCTGGTTCTCGCTGATCTGCAAGTGATTGCGGATGTCTTCGTCAACCCGGATTGCGCGAATGGTGTTATCAACCGTGGTGACAGTCGTTTCGCGCAGAAGCCAGTTGTGCGGCGTAATGCGAGAAAAATCCTGTTCCAGATAAGCCGGCGCTTCCGACGCGTTCACATAGCGGTCCTCGAGCTGAATTGGCGTACCATCTTCAAGATGCAGGAGGCGGGAATGGAAAACGGTTTCCTCGGGCGGCAGCTGAAGCATGTTGCGACCGGGGCTGTCGCGACCAAGTATCGAATGCTGCAGAACGCGGCACGAATGAGCGCCGCCTGACAGCGCAACCTCTTCTTCAATGTCGGGCAAGTTGAAGACCGCGCACTGCATGCGGGGTCCGATAACAAAGGTGCCCCTGCCCTGAATGCGCAAAAGCACGCCATCGGTCTGCAATTCGCGCAGCGCGCGCCGCACTGTCAGAGGTGAAGCGCCAAATTCGCTGGCGAGATCCTCCTCGGACGGCACCTGATAATTGGCAGGCCATTCCTCGGTTTCTATGCGGCGATCGATCGCCGACTTGATCTGTTCGTAAAGAGGCTGGTCAGTCACTGTGCCATCCAAAGTGATATCATTATCCGTAACATTATCACTCTCTGGCGTTTCATATTGCAAGCAAAAATTCGAAGATCAAAAATCTCATTTGGTGATAAAAGCGGCAATTCGCCCATATTTGCAGCTTTTGGGGCATAATTACCCCAATCTGGCAATTTTGGCGCGGCCACAATTCTGTTCTTGACAACAATACAAATATCTTTTCATTCTGATATCACTATTCAAGATTCGAGACCATGGCGACGTTCACCCGAGGTGATTGGAGAGACAATGCCCACCGATAGCCTGCCAAAACTGTCCATGTTTATTGACGGCCAATGGGTCGCCCCAGCCTCCGGGCAATATCTGGAAACGGTGGACCCGTTCACTGCCAAGCCATGGGCTTTGGTTCCGCGCGGCAATGCCGAGGATGCGGATCGCGCGATCCAGGCGGCGCATCGAGCGTTCAAATCAGGCCCATGGGGCAAAATGCACCCCAGCCTGCGTGGACGCGTCCTTCAGAAATTCGCTGACCTGATTGAAGCCAATGCCGATGAGCTTGCTGAAATCGAGGTGCGCGACAATGGCCGGCTGCTGGCCGAAATGCGCCACCAGATCCGCTATGTTGCACGCTGGTTCCACTATTACGGCGGCCTTTCCGACAAGATCGAAGGTGCGGTTCATCCGTGCGACAAACCCGCATTGAGCTATTCGCGCCACGAACCACTGGGCGTTTGCGTCGGAATCGTGCCCTGGAACGCGCCGCTCTTTCTATTTTCGCTGAAGGCAGCTCCGGCATTGGCAGCAGGCTGCACTCTGGTGATGAAGCCAGCGGAATACACATCTGCCACTGCGCTGAAGCTGATGGAGCTCGTCGAACAGGCAGGCTTCCCCAATGGCGTTGTCAATGTGGTTACCGGCTATGGCCCCGAAGTTGGCGAGCCACTGGTCACGCATCCGCTGACCCGGCATGTCGGCTTCACCGGCTCAACCAAAACGGGCGCGCATCTGTATTCGCTGGCGGCCAGGGACATAAAGCGCGTTAGCCTGGAGCTTGGCGGAAAATCGCCAAACATCGTCTTTGATGACGCCAATCTCGACAATGCCGTGCGCGGCGTCGTCGGCGGAATTTTTGGCGCAGTTGGTCAGACCTGCATTGCGGGATCGCGCCTGCTCATTCACCGCAAGGTGCATGATCAGTTCCTTGAGAAGCTTGCGGCCTTCACAAAAACGGCTCCCATCGGAGATCCGAGGCACAAGGACACACGCATCGGGCCGATCGCCAATGCGATGCAGTTTGAAAAGGTGCTCGGCTACATCGACATCGCCAGGCAGGAAGGCGCCGATCTGATCCTGGGCGGCAAGCGGCCAGACATTGCGGAGTGTCAGGCAGGCTATTTTGTCGAACCGACAATTTTCGCTGGCGTGCGCAACAACATGCGTATCGCTCAGGAAGAAGTCTTCGGCCCGGTTCTCGCAGCCATTCCATTCGATGAGGTTGAAGAGGCAATCGAGATTGCCAATGACAGCGAATTCGGGCTTGCAGCGGGGGTTTGGACTGGCGATATGCGCCGCGCGCTCCTGATGTCCGAGCGGCTGGAGGCAGGCAGTGTATGGGTGAACACCTATCGCGATGTTTCCTACACGACGCCGTTTGGTGGTTACAAGAAAAGCGGCATCGGACGCGAGAATGGCATTGAGGGCATCCGGGAATTTCTGCAGACCAAGGCCGTTTGGCTTTCCACTGCCGAAGAGATCGCAAATCCCTTTGTAATCGGGTGACCCACAGTCAGTGACATGGGAACGGCCTTTCAAAAACCTACGGCCGATCCTCAACGACAGGAAGACGACATCACCTTTTTCGTCAACAGGAGAAATGCCATGAATCTGCTGAAGAAATCTGTAGCCGCGCTGGGATTGGCGATCGGACTTGCCGCCGCACCGGCGGTAGCCGAAGAGGAAAAGACGATCAAGATGGGTGTCATGCAGTGGGAAACCATGGTCATGACATCATCGATCACCGAAGACATGCTTGAGCGCCACGGCTTTGAAGTTGAAACCGTCGAGTTTCAGGAATGGGGCGTGGCATTCGCCGCCCTTGGAAAGGGTGACATCGACATCATGGTGTCGCACCCCGACTATGCGGCAGCGGATTACTGGGAGCGCAACGCCCGCAGGCTGGAGAAGCTTAATGTGGTTTCTTACGGCTACAATGCCGGCCTGATCGTCCCCTCCTACGTCACAATCGACTCAATTGACGAGTTGAACGACCATAAAGAACAGTTTGGCGGCAGGATTATTGGCGTGGAACCGGGTTCCGGCATGATGCGCCAATCTGAAAACGTCGTGCGCGAATACGGTCTTGATTACGAGATCGTCGAGGGGTCAGGCCCTGTGGCCGTAGCGGCGTTGAAATCAGCCATCGACCGCAAGGAATGGATCGTTTCCATGTACTGGACCCCTTCATGGGTCTTCCAGGAATTCGACATCAAGTTCCTGAAGGATCCCAAGAGCGTGCAGGAACCAACCGAAACCTATGTGTGGCTGGCCCGTCAGGGTTTCTCAGCGGAACATCCAAAGGCGCGTGAATCGATCGCTTCGGTCTTTGTTCCCGAGCCGGCACTGACCCAGATGACTGGCTGGGTAAAGGACGGGGCTTCCATTGAAGAAGCAGTGACCCGCTGGAAGGAAGCCAACGCCAACCGTCTGGAACGTCAGGCTGTTATCGGCAACAATTGATGTGATTTCGGTGCGGCCGCAGAGTGAAATTCTGAAGGCCGCATCATCCTTCTGCAGAACAATCCATCTGGCTCACTGGCCAGGCAAACAGCAAAACGACCACATCGCCCGGGCACTACGCCCCAGACCGCCCATCGTGGAGTCTTCGCCTTGAACGACAGTCAGCCCGTCATCTCATGCCGCAATGTCTGGAAAATCTTCGGCCAACGCGCGCCCGAAGCGCTCAAGGCAATTCGCAACGAGGGTGTTGGCAAGGCCGAGGTGCTGCGGCGGTTCGAATGCGTGGTCGGTGTTGCAGACGTGTCGTTCGATGTTCAGCGTGGCGAGATTTTCTGCATCATGGGCCTGTCGGGCTCCGGCAAATCGACACTGCTGCGCCACATCAACCGCTTGATAGAACCAAGTGACGGGCGCATTCTGATCGAAGGGCGCGAGATCAACAGCCTGGGCGCGGCCGAGTTGCGTATGCTGCGTGCCCAGATGATTGCCATGGTGTTTCAAAGCGTGGCGCTGCTGCCGTACCGCACGGTTCTGGAGAACACAGCGCTCGGCCTTGAATTTCGCAAAATGCCAAAGGCAGAACGACTTGAGGCCTCGCAGCGCGCGCTTCAGGCGGTACAGCTTGGCGATTGGGCCAACCGTTACCCTTCCGATCTCTCGGGCGGCATGTTGCAGCGTGTCGGCCTTGCTCGAGCGCTGGCCAGCGACAGCCCCATCCTTCTCATGGACGAACCTTTCTCGGCGCTCGATCCTCTGATCAGGCGCGAGTTGCAGGACCAGTTCGTGGAACTGTCTCGAAAATTCAACAAAACCACCATCTTCATTACCCATGACCTTGAAGAAGCGATCCGCGTGGGCAACCGCATCGGAATCATGCGTGATGGCGTCATGGTTCAGGTTGGAGCGCCTGAAGACATTGTCATGGCACCGGCCGACGATTATGTCGCTCGTTTCACCGCAGGGATTGCAAAAAACCACCTGGTCAGCGCCCGGTCTCTGATGGCGGCTACGGCCGAACCGGAGGAGCTTTCCAGCCTGCCCCGTGTGGCCGCCAATGCCGACATAGACCAACTGATCGACCTCTTTCTGACAAAAGAGTGCGGCAGGCTGGCTGTCGAGGACGAGACGGGCCATCTGATTGGTTGCGTCACGCAGGAAGATCTGCTGCGGGGTATACAGGGGCCGAAGACGATCAAAGCGTCGGAGGCTTGAGATGGATTTTCTCACTTCCTTCCGGTTTGACGGCGCGTTCGATCGCACGGTAGACGACGGCATCGACTGGCTGAATGACAATCTGGCCTTTCTGTTCGACGCAATCCGCGCCGCGCTCGACAGCGCGCTCTTTGCACTGAACTGGGCGCTTTCAATGCCCTGGTGGCTGTTTGTCACTCTCACCGTTGCAGCAAGCTGGCGGCTTTCCGGCCTGGGCCTTGCACTTTTTGCAGCCATTGCCCTAGCTATGTGCCAGGCAGCCGGCCTGTGGGAAATGCTGATCGAGACTCTCGCTCTCGTTATTCTGGCGACACTCATCGCGCTTGCCATCGGCATACCGCTCGGCATTCTCGGCGCGCGGTGGAGGCGCTTCGGGAAAGTCCTGGAGCCGGCGATGGACACGCTGCAGACGCTCCCGCCTTATGTCTATCTGCTGCCAGCGATTGCACTCATCGGTTTTGGCGGTGCCTCGGCTGTGGTGGCAACCATGATCCTTGCGGTTCCGCCAACGGTTCGACTGACAATGCTTGGTATACGCCATATACCCACCGAACGCATTGAACTTGCCAGATCCCTCGGTGCCACATCGACAGCGCAGCTTGTACGTGTGGAACTGCCTTCGGCAATGCCCTCCATACTGGCTGGGGTGAACCAAAGTCTGATGATGGCTCTTGGCATGGCGGTGATCGCCGGCATCATCGGTGCAGGAGGTCTTGGCAGCGAGGTTTACCGCGCCGTCCGCTATCTCGAAATCGGCCGCGCGGTCGATGCCGGGCTGGCCATCGTCGTGCTGTCCATCTTGCTCGACCGGCTGTCAGCGGGCATCGCCGAACGCTTCCTCAAGACCGGAGGAACGACCCGTGGCTGATCTTCAATTTTCCCTCGGGCAATATTTTGCCGTTGCCGTTGACTGGATGAATCGAAACTGGAGTGACACGCTCCGCGCAATCAGCGGGGCTGTCGATGCGTCTGTTAAAGGCCTGGAAGCAGCGCTGATTTCCGTACCCCCTGTGGTGATCGTCGCGGTTGTTGCACTCATGGCCTTGCGCGTTTCGGGCAAGGGGCTGGCCGCGTTCTGCGCAGTCGGGCTGGCCTTCTGCTGGTTCGGCAACCTGTGGGCCGCTACGATGCTGACAACCGCGCTGGTCTTCGTGTCGGTTTCGCTCTCGCTGATGATTGCCATACCGCTGGGCATACTCGCAGCCTCGAATGCCGTGGTTGAAAAGCTGTTGAAACCGCTTCTCGACCTCATGCAGACCATGCCGCCCTGGGTCTACCTAATTCCTGCTGTGGTTCTGCTCGGCGTCGGGCGTGCTCCGGCCGTTATGGCCACCATGATCTTCGGCATTCCGCCGGCTCTTCGCCTCACAGTTCTGGGGTTGAAACAGGTGCCACAGGAACGGATCGAGCTGGGTCAGGCCTATGGTGGAAGCCCGTTGCACATTCTTACGAAAATTCGCCTGCCATCAGCCCTTCCCTCCATCATGGTTGGGGTGAACCAGACTATCCTCCTGTCACTGGGTATGGTGGTGCTGGCCGGGTTGATCGGCGCTGGCGGTCTGGGTGGAGAGGTGACGCGCGGTCTGTCGCGCATGATGCTGGGTCTGGCCCTGCGCGCCGGGCTGGCGGTTGTCATCCTGTCCATTATTCTTGACCGGCTGACCCAGGGTCTTGTGCAGCGCGAGCGGGCGGATAAATGAAAGGGCTGTCAGCCATGCAGCCTGCGACCAGACGCTACGATCTAATCGTTATTGGCGGCGGCATCGTTGGATGCTCGACAGCGCTTTATGCTGCGCGCCAGGGAATGAGCTGCCTGCTGATCGAACGTGACACGCCCGGCTCGGCCCAGTCAGGACGCAACCTCGGCTTCGTGCGTCAGCAGGCTCGCGATTTCCGCGAACTGGCACTGATGGTTGGAGCCATGCGTATTTGGGAAGGCGTCGAGGCTGATCTCGGCCGATCTGTCGGCTGGCATCAGGGCGGCAATCTTTCGCTTGCATTCAGCGAGGCTGAACTTGCTTCGCTTCAGACGTGGCAGCAGCGTGGCGCGGGAGAATTCGGCCTCGATACCCGCATGCTCGCATCTGCCGAAACCCGAGCGCTCGTTCCTGAACTTGCGCCGGGCATCGGCATTCTGGGTTCAATGTTCACGGCGTCCGATGGCCGAGCAGAACCAACACGCGCAACACGTGCCTTTTTTGAGGCGGCGATGGAGTCGGGTGTTGCCGTTTCACTTGGCCAGCCCGTCGCGCGGATCGACACCGGTGGCGGTCGTGTCACCGGGGTATGGGTTGGCAACCACCTGTACCACGCAGACAGGGTGGTCTGCTCTGCCGGAGCACACAGCGCAGCGCTGCTGCGCCATATTGGCCTGGATCTGCCGCAAGAGCGCATCCGCGCCACTGTGGCGCGAACAATGCCACGGCCCGATCTGCGGCTTGGCCCATGTGTATCGGGCTTCCAGACTGGAATTCGACAGGATGTGAATGGCGCGTTCGTCATTTCCGTCGCCGGCGGCGAATATGATGTGAGGCTGGATTCATGGCGCAACATGCGCTGGTATGCACAAACCCGCAAAGACAATCCTGATGCAGCGCGGGTCAACTATCTAGCCATGCTCCCCCGGGCAAAGGGCGCTTCTGCGCCACCATTGGCCGATATCCCGCCGACACGCGACCATGTTGCAATCGAGGCATACAGGGTCGAACAGGCGCTTGCCGATTTTCGCCAGATTTTTCCCGCCGCGCAGGATCTTGGAATAGATACGGCATGGGCCGGGATTATAGACACCCTGCCCGACGTTATCCCGGCCATCGGCCCCGTTGAGCCAGTGCAGGGATTGCTGGCCGCCACCGGGTTTAGTGGACACGGCTTTGGCCCCGGCCCCATGGCGGGCAAGGTCCTGGCCGAACTGGCCGCGGGCCGCGTCTCGCCAGTTGATATTTCGGGTCTCTCGCCCATGCGTTTCAAGGACGGGCCGCTCAAGCGGAGCACCACTTGACCATTCCAAGCCAACACGCCCTTGACCCGACAACGGAGAGATAGAATGAAGAACCGAATTTTCACTGGTGCGCCGTCTGAAACCTCTGCCGGTTATGCCAAGGCAGTTATTGATGGCCGCACCGTGCATGTCTCAGGCACAACAGGGCGCGACCCGGTTTCCAACACGTTTCCCGAAGACGCCGCCGAACAGGCGCGCAACGCACTGGCCTCGATAGACGCAGCCCTGCGTGAAGCCGGTTCCAGCCTGGCCGACGCCGTGGTCAGCCGCGTCTATGTTGTCGACCGCGAGGCAGCCGCTGCAGTGACGCCGGTTCTGGGTGAGGTGTTTGCAGATATCCGGCCGACCAGTACTTTCCTGATCTGTCAGATTCCCGCGCCTGGCGCGAAGGTGGAAATCGAAATCACCGCCTCAAAATCGGCCTGACCCAGACGCGACGTCACAGAGATCAGGCCGTCTGCAAGTTCACTTCGCGGGCGGCCGATATCAGGACATCGAACGACCCGGCCTGATGGTCAGGCGCGGTTGCCATCAATTGCCCAAGCGCATCCTCCAACCGCAGCCCGGTATGCACCGGAAGCGACGTGGCCCAGCGTTCAATCAAGGCAAGCTGTATCTGCTCTGCTTTCAGTTCTGCACTCTTTATCAGGTCACGCAGCTGCTCTGTTTCGGCCACTGGAAATCCTTCAGGTGGCCGCTTTAGGGCGCGGCGCAGGTCGCGTATCGGCAAGACAGTACTATTTCGCCAAGGGCTAATGACGTCTCGCAGTTGCGACACTGCAGCTGCGTCAAAAGTTATGCCAAGGACAGTGTGGGAATAGAGAATGCCGATCAGCGCGACAACGTCCACACCGGCTTCGTCCTGCAGTTTCAAACAAGCCTGTGACACACCTGGCTTGCCGTAGAACTCAATTGCAAAGCGCCAGATTGGTCCCGTGAGCTGAAGCTCGGTGTCATTTCCATTCTGCATTCTTATCACCCTGAATGGGACGCCCGCTTTGCCGGATGCGCGTGAGCTTTAGCGTTTCATCATTCGCGGTTGACGCTACCCGCTTTGTTCACCAATGCCTATGTTTTCAAACGCACCAGCAACTACCCGCCAAATCCACCATCAGCGATGAAATCCAGCTCTTTGGGCGTGGATTTTCGCTGCAGGATTTCGTTGCGATGCGGGAACCTGCCAAATTGCTCGACAATATCGCGGTGGTGACCAGCAAATTTCACATTATCCGCATCGCCAATCCGCTCCATCCAGCGAACGCATTCATTATGGTCGCTCAGGCTCTCTGAATGCATCAGCGGCATGACGAAAAACTGGTTCACTTCCGGATCAGCATGCTCTGCGTCTCCCCGTGCGAGAGCCATATGAGCAATCTGCAACGCCTTTGCATCCGTCGCATACATTTTTGGCGTATTGCGGAACATATTTCGTGGAAACTGATCCAGAAGGATCACCAACGCCAGAGCGCCGTTCGGCTCAGTCGCCCAGCCATCCAGATCGCCAAGGGCCGCGCGCTCATAAACATCGCCAAACCGCCGGCGAATTGTTTCATCGAAAGCCTCGTCCTTGTTGAACCATTTTTCAGGCCCGGCCTCACGCCAGAAATCGACAATGATCTGCGGATCCAGAATTGTCTCGCTCATTGCACGCCATCTCCTGCCACTTGCATTCGCTCTGTCATGTCAGATAGTGCGTTGGTGAATGGATTACATTAGCTGAAATTGCGCCAGAGCAATTCTCGTTGAAACGGTCTCGTTTCAAGTGCAGGACAATACCACGAAACACGAAGTTAGAGCGACGAATATGGAGTTTCTGGATTGTCGTGGGCTGAAATGCCCGCTTCCTGTGCTGAAGACGCAGAAGCGGCTGGAGCGCGTGGACAAAGGCGAAGCGTTGACTGTGCTGGCCGATGATCCGCTGGCGCCGCTGGATCTTCAGCACTGGTGCAACACATCCGGCCACCAGCTCACGGAAAAATCCGGCGATGCGCAACAGGGCTGGCGCTTTGTCATTGTGAAGTGACCTTACATGCCCGGAATGGCCAGCGGATTTTGCGTCAAAGCTGCGCGGTCAGGCGCATCTATTCTCGGCTGGCCGGTAAAGGCCGCAAACAGATCTTCCACAACGCGCGGATCCAGCCCCTCCCCAATGACCACGAGGCGTGTGTGCGGACTGACTGCCTGAGGCCAGTTTTGCATCAGAACGGGCGGGTGCATGTAACGGCGTACACCATGAAGAACCAGCGGTCGGTCCGGATGCTCAAGTGTGTGAACCATCGCCTTCATGCGCAGTATTTTGTCGGCAAACATTGATTGCAGAAGATCGATAAACTCCTGCACTGCGGACAGACTGACCGGTGATTTGTGCACAAGCGACAGCGCACGCACTGTTCCCGTGTGGTGATGGTGCGAATGATCATGATGGTCGTGATGATGATGCGGATCATCACAATCGCAATTCTGGCCATTCAGCCATTCTGCCAGGCGTGAAGTTCGCGTTTCAGGATCATAAAGCCCGGCATTCAGCAGGCTCTGCGCGCCAGCCTCGCCGGATGCGGCATCGAGAATCCGCGCACGAGGGTTCAAATGTCGAATCCAGCTCAAAAGATCAGGATCAGCGGGAGAAAGGTCGGTCTTGGTCAGCACCAGCCTGTCGGCCACGGCAACCTGACGTTCAGCCTCCAACCGTCCTTCAAGTCCTTTCAGCCCGGCATGTGCGTCCACCAGAGTCACCACGCCGTCCAGCGCGTAAATCTGGCTCAGGGCCGGGTGAGCCATCAATGCGGCCAGAACAGGCGCAGGATCGGCAAGACCGGTGGTTTCGATAACCACCCGCTCCACGGCCGGCATTCGTCCTGTCTGCATCCGATCCGCCAGATCAGCCATTCTGTCCACCAGTTCACCGCGCACCGTGCAGCACACGCAGCCATTGGAAAGTTCGATAATTCCCTCACTCGCACCTTCGACTAGAAGATGATCGAGGCCTGCTTCGCCAAACTCATTGACGATGACCGCAGTGCGCGACAAGGCCGGGTCACGCAGCAGCGCGTTGAGCATTGTGGTTTTCCCTGCCCCCAGAAAGCCAGTCAGCACGGTCACGCGGATGGGCAGTTGCATTTGGTCATATCCTGATTGCAATTATTGCTGCGTCACAGACGCCGCCCGATCATCCGCCATGGAAACTGCATCCCCCGGCAAGGTTGGGCGCGCAGTTGGCACTGGAATTCCATAAGCCGCAATCTGGGTAATGCCTGCCGCAATGTCGCCTGACGCTGCCGCCCCACCAAGGGCCACCGTCAGCGTCACCGGCTCTCTGTCCCGATCGGTCATATAGGGTGAGCCATAGGTTTGCGCGCGACCCTCTTCCACCTGCCGTTCGTTAGCTCGCGCCGTGCGCGCTGCGTCCGAGCAGATTTGCGCCGAAACATCCGTTGGCGGACCGTTGGACGTTGGCAATTGCTCTACCAACAAGGAAATGTCTGCCGGGTTGGCAGAAAATCCCTGCTCCAGCAGTCGGGCGGAATCCCGCTCGCGCGATATCGGCCCATCGGCGCCCAGCACCACAACCAGCACAGTGCGGCCGTCGCGCGTGGCCGATGAAACCAGATTGAAACCCGAGGCGCAGATATAGCCTGTCTTCATGCCATCCGCGCCGCGATAGCGCCCCAACAATCCATTGCCATTGACCATCTGCACGTCACCGGCGCGGATTGCCTCAATGCCGAAATAGCTGTTGAAGGATGGAAATTCCTGCCGTATCGCCCGGCCCAGAATGGCAAGGTCACGCGCAGTGGTATATTGCCCGGCGCCCGGCAGGCCATTGGGATTGACGAATTGGGTGTCTGCCATGCCAAGCCGTGCCGCTTCACGGTTCATGCGGGCAACGAACGCCTCATGAGACTCTGCAAGTGTTTCGCCAATTGCCACAGCCACATCATTGGCAGATTTGACCAGCAGCATCTGCAAGGCCTTGTCCAGCCGCATGACGGAACCGGCCGGATAACCCATTTTTCCGGGAGCCTGCCCCGCTGCCAGACGTGACATGACAACCGGCGTATCCAGCGAAGCGCGGCCTTCTGAAATATCGCTCAGCACAAGATAGGCAGTCATAAGCTTGGTGGTGGATGCCGGATACCAACGCTGGCTAGCATTGTCCTGCGACAGCACCTTGCCTGTGGCCACATCAATGGCAATGGATGGTCCTGCCGCCGCAAGGCCGGTCAATGCAGCAAGCACAAACCCTGCCATGACCGCCAGCTTTGCAACCAGTGCACGCAATTTGCTTCCTTTCAAATCATTTGACCGGTCTGTGGATTAAAGCAATTCCGGCGAAAATGCGAAGCGCGTTTGTGTCCAGAATTGCGACAGACCAGAGAATTTGAGCAATTTTGCGATTCGAAGATATGCGAAAATGCTCTAAAGCCGAAATCTGTGTCATGTCCATGGCACGATGCAGTTAGAAATTGTAGTCTTTGCGTTGCAACATCACATTGAGAGAGTCAGGCCATTCATGCCGGTCACCGAAAGCATCGCCGCGGAACAGGCGGAAATTATCGAATGGCGTCGTTTTTTGCACCGCTGTCCGGAATTGCTCTACGATACGGTTGAAACGGCTGCATTTGTTGCAGAAAAACTGCGCGAATTTGGCTGCGATGAGGTTGTGACCGGCATAGGCACCCTCGGGGTCGTCGGGGTTGTGCATGGGCGAGTGGGCAACAGCGGGCCGATGCTTGGACTGCGCAGTGACATGGACGCCTTGCCAATTGCCGAGGCAACCGGCCTTCCCTACGCATCATTGAACCCGGGCAAAATGCATGCCTGCGGCCATGATGGTCATATGGCAATGTTGCTGGGAGCCGCACGGCATCTTGCCCGCAACCGTGAATTCAATGGCAGTGTCGCGTTCATATTTCAGCCGGCTGAAGAAGGCGGCGCGGGCGCAAAGGCGATGATTGATGACGGGCTGTTTGACCGTTTCAACATTGAGCGGGTTTTTGGCATGCACAATCTGCCAGGGCTGCCCATTGGCAACTTTGCCATGTGCCCTGGCCCCATCATGGCGGCCACAGACGAGTTTGCTTTTGAAATCACCGGACGAAGCGGCCATGCAGCCATACCCCACAGGGCGGCAGATCCCGTTCTGGCCGGCGCAGCACTGGTTCTGGCTTTGCAGCAAATTGTCGCACGCAACACCGATCCGTTGGACGCACTTGTCGTTTCAGCCACCGAATTTCATTCGGGCTTCGTGCACAATGTCATTCCGGACAAGGCAACAATTTCCGGCACCGTGCGGTCTTTGAAACCGCAGACCCGCCTGTATGTTGAAGAGCGAATGAACAGCATTGCGCAGGGCATAGGCCTGACCCATGGTGTGCAGGTCGACCTCACATACCATCACAACTACCCGGTAACCCAGAATGATCCGGAACAAACCGACCTGGCTGCGCAGGCGGCAATGGCGGTTTCCGGCGCAAGTGCCGTCAGTGTAAAGGCTGCGCCGTTAATGGCCGGGGAGGATTTTTCCTTTATGCTGCAAAAAAAGCCCGGAGCATTCATTTTCATTGGCAACGGCGACACCGCCGGCCTGCACAATTCCACTTACAACTTCTCAGATGATGCCATTATCTATGGCTCTTCGTACTGGGTAACGCTGGTAAACCAACTGCTTACGTCAAAATGATTACAACTTGTGGGAAATGATCGCGACTGTCATAGACATCTCACGATAACACCTTATGTTCTCCTCACCACAGGTGGGGAAACAAAAAAAATGTCATTGAGCCATACTCAAGCAGTCGATCCGGAATTGAAGAACCTGATCGAGGAAGCCCTTGCAGCCGGCCTTTTGGGCCCGAACAGCGAAGATTCCCGCATTGCTGGAATTGTTGCGGCCAAAGGCCAGAGCCGCTTGTCCCTTCAGGACAGGGCAATCTGGGAAGCGCGAATTCTGCCGATTTTGGCAAAGCCCTTTTCAGTACCACAGCTTAAAATGACGCTGTCGCGCCCTGACATGGGAATTCAGGAAAAAATTGCCTGAAGGCTCCAGGGGGAAGAAGCAATAAAAGGGTGGGGCGAATATCGCCCCACCCTTTTTGCTTTGCCGCATTGCCCTTGGTTGAAACGATACTGCTTCAACCGGAAATGCTCTGGTTAGTTTGCCGCATTGTCCTTCGGTTGAAACGATATCGTTTCAACCGGAAATGCTCTGGTTTGTTTGCCGCATTGTCCTTTGGTTGAAACGATATCGTTTCAACCGGAAATGCTCTGGTTTGTTTGCCGCATTGTCCTTTGGTTGAAACGATATCGTTTCAACCGGAAATGCTTTAGAACTGGAAGCGCAGGGCAGCGTTGACGCCGTGATCCTGGGCACCATCACCAAACTGGCCATTGTAGCTGATGCCCAATGTCGCCTTGTCGCTGATGTCCATGTCAAAGCCCAGTTCAACAACCGCCGCATCTTCTGCAATCGGCGTCGCCAGAACCGCAAAGTCGCCGCCATTGGTGAAGCTGACATTGGCATTGGGATCAACATCGCCAAAGGCATGCCGCCAGCCGATCATGCCGGTAAAGGTGATCGGACGATCATTCAGGGTCAACTCATGCGACGCGCGCAGACCCAGCGTGGTGAAGGTGGTGCTGGTGGTGTCCGAAGCGCTGGTC